>CAWIXB010000001.1:0-3749070 GCA_963839955.1 uncultured Actinomycetota bacterium | reverse complement strand
AGTCCCCTCGTCTCCACCTATCTGACCTGCCCAAGCATCCGGCCGCACGGGCGGAGCTGACGCGACGTCTCTCCGCTCCGGCATCACCAGCCCATGTGACGATGCTCAGATGTCACCACGCGCACTTGCCGTGGATCCTGCCCGGCTTGCCCAGTGGTGCATGGAGCATCTCGGCAGCCCTCCGGCGGGGTGAGATCTTCAGATCGGCGCGGACGTCGCAAGCGCGGAGACCTACTTCCCCGCGGGCGCCTTGCTCCCGAGCGTGGACCACGCGGCCTAGCCTTCGCTGAAGCGTTCGCGCGGCTGATCAAGCTGGCCCCCCGGCCGGCCGAGGTGCCGGGGCTCGACCCGACGCCGTCGTGGGCGGCCTGGAACCACGTCGAGGACGGGCTGTGGCCGTGTCCCGAGGGCCGTGTCGTCAACCTCAACGAGGTGGCCGATAGCGAAGCCGTCCTCGTCGGCTTCGCAGCCGCGCTGTCTTCGACTGTCAAGCGGACGAGCTAGCCACCCTCGAGGACACTGAGCGGTTCCTCGTCGCCTATTGCCATGCACGTGGGCGGGAGTTCAGCGCCGACGAACTCGAAAGGTCCAGAGCGCGCTTCTGTCACGTTGTGCTGCACTTTCTGTCGCTCGGTGACCGCGTACACGAAGCGACCTGCTGTCTCGCTGGTTTGTGTTGACCGAAACGCCGGCTGGGAGCACGATGCGATCGCGTCGCGCGCATTCAGCGTCGCGGGGAGGGGTTAAGCATGAAGCTGTCAGGCATGCTCGGTTTGGTTGGGGGACTGGCGCTATCGGTCGTTGCGGCTACTGCGTTGCCGGCACATGCGCGGCCGCTCGAGAATGGGCATGAACACGAGTCGTTCTCAGAGGTTCTCGAGGACTTCTGCGGTATCTCAGAGGTGCTGTTCGAGCACGAAGGTGACTTTCACTTCAGTGCAAAGTCCCGCGGTCCGGAAGGCTTGATCCATTTCGCTTCGAACAGCCGCTTCACGGACAGTTGGACGAATCTGGCAACCGGCAAGACCTTCACCCGCGAAGCAACGCTGAACGACCGGGATCAGCGCATCACGGACAACGGTGACGGGACGCTGACCATCCTCGTCACGTCGACCGGGAACGAGAAGTTCTACGGGGCCGATGGCAAGAGACTCTTCGTCAACGCCGGGCTGTTCTCCTTCGCGATTCTCATCGACCACGGCGGCACACCGACCGACCCGTCCGACGACGAGTTCCTCGAAGACCTCGGCGCGGTCAAGGAGAAGGGTCGGACCGACACCGCGGGTCGCGACTTCTGTGCGGATCTCGTTCAGTTCACGGGCTGAGTCTTGTCGCCGCTCCACGCCATGGTCTGACGTCCCGCAGCTTCGTCGCGTCCGCGGTCAGTGCTCGACGTCATAGAGCAGGTGCGTGACCCGGTTGCCCTGGGCCACGCGGGACGGGTTGCCAAGCGTGACGTTGTCGCCGGGTCCCATGGCGCCGAAGAACGGCCTGCCGCCACCGAAGACGACCGGCACGACGTTCATCACGATCTGGTCGATCAGGCCGAGCCGGAGTGCCTGCCCGCCGATCTGACCAGCCGCGACGTCGACGATCCGGTCGCCGCAGAAGTCGCGTGCCTGCTTGATGGCGGATTCGACCCCGTCGGTGACGAACGTGAACGGTGCGGTGTCCGCATACTCCCAGTTCGTCGGCGCCTCATGGGTCACGACGAAGACGTGATCACCCGATGCCGGTACGCCGTCCCAGCCGTTCGTCTGATCGAACGTGTTCCGCCCCATGATGACCGCGCCGATGTCGGTGTAGACGGATTGCATGAAGTCCTTGGACGCCTGCGTGCTGCGCAACGCCTGCTCGTCGGACTCGGACCATTTCCATTCGACGTCGCCACCCGACAGCCAGTCGAACAAGGACCCGATCTGGCCATCGTCGTAAGCGATGTAGCCGTCGACCGACACCGCCGCGCAACCCATGATCGCCTTGCCCATTGCTGTTTCCTTTCGTCGTTGTCAGGGACGCGCGCACCCAATCTCATCGGTGTTTGCTGATCAAGGCAGATAGCCCGTCGAGAAGTCGGTTCAGGCCGAACCGGTAGGCGTGGTCGGGGTCGTGCGCGCTGCGGTGGGCAGCACCGGCAGCGCTGCCCACGCGGGTAGCGAGCGGATATGTCCGCTCGTCGAGGACGCGGGCGAGCAGCGGGGCGTTGGCGGCCCACCACTGCTCGTCGTCCAGGGCACTGTCCTGCCGGGCGGCACGGGCGTCCACGGCGTCGCGGGAGGACGCCTGGACGAAACTCAGCACCATGGCCAGGCAGTCGTCCATCTCGACATCGTCGAGGTCCAGTCCGTCGAGCGCGGCAAGCTCGTGCTCGTACTTCGCCATCATCCCCGGGCCGAGCGGGGGTCGCAGGGTGGACACGTTGGCAGCCCAGGGATGGGCGTCGTACAGCGCTCGGTTCTCCTCCGCGACCGTCACCAGGCGCTCCCGCCACGGCCGTCCCGTGGTGTCGGCGCGCGGCATCCGGGCGTACGCGGCGTCCAGCATGAGGTCGAGCAGTTCCGCCTTTCCCGGCACGTACGTGTAGAGCGTCATCGTCCCCACGCCGAGCGCCTGCGCGACCCGCCGCATCGTCACGGCCTCCATCCCCTGCTGGTCGGCCAGACCGGTCGCCGCGGCCAGGACAGCATCGAGTTCCAGGGCTCGCGCCGGGCCGCGCCGCGGCACGGCGGCCGGGTCTCGCCAGAGCAGTCCCAGGGTGCGCGCCGGGTCGCCGGCACTGGTGCGTTCGGACGCCACCGCAACATTCTTCACGATCTGGACTTTACATCGTACTTCGTACGTCGTACGATGTACGGCGTAATCATTCACACCTGACCACCCTGGGAGTGCGAGTGAAGATCACGTCATCCGCCGTGTCGCTCAACGTCGAGGACGTTGCCGCATCCAGTTCGTTTCCTCGTCGAGCACTTCGGCTTCCACGAGGAGATGGCCGCCGACGGGTTCGCCTCGGTCGGCCGACCGGACGCGGGGGTCAACGTCGTGTTCCTGCGCCGGGGCCTCCCGACACTCCCCGCCGACCAGCGGGACGTGCATGCGGCCGGTCTGATCCTCGCGTTCGTCGTCGACGACCTCGAAGGGGAGCTCAACCGGCTCCAGGACGAGGGCGTCGCCATCACCATGCCGCTCACCGAGGAGGACTGGGGCGAGCGCGCCTTCCAGGTACGCGATCCCAATGGGGTCATCGTCCAGTTGGTCGACTGGAAGGCATCCGCCGGCGGCTGACCTCCCTCTGCGCCCGTGACCACGGGATCGGGCGTCCCGGCCGACCCGCTGTGTGTTAGCGGGCTCGGCCGGTTCAACCCCCCTGGCGAAGACCACCCCCGCGAAAACGGTGGACCCACGCTCCCCGCGGGTCGACCACGTGACGTCGTCAATCGGTAACGGTCCGTAGTTTTACTGTTCTGATTTTCGGACAGGGCTTCCGCCGCGAGGCGCCGGGTAGCCCCCGGCTCGCCTTGCCCCGCGCGGGGAGGAATCCCGCACTCTGAAAGAAGGTGGACCGGATGCCAAGTCGCATAACACGGCTGATTGCTGTCCTGACGACTACCGCCATGCTGGCGCTCGTCGGTGCCAGCGGGACGACGACAGCCCAAGCACAGACCATCGCGTCGGACTTCGGCACGATGAAGATCAGCCGAGTGACCGGCACAGCCGCAAACGGCGCAACGTTCGCCGGGAAGTTCGATCCGAAGCGATTTGTCATTCGCTACGGCACGCTCAAGGCCGCCGGCTGGATGACCGGCACACTGACCAAGCCCAGCGGGCGTCAGCTCGAAGTCCGCCGGTGGACTCGCATGCCGGTGAACTTTGCCAGGTCCGGCATTCCCGCGTCCGCTGCCGCTGGCGCGCAAGCAACCGATTCAGCCGCCGTGCAGCAGCAGGAGGTCTGCGACATCCTCCGTCTCGTCCTCGGGCCGCTGCACCTCGACATTCTCGGTCTCGTGGTGGACCTCAACCGGGTCGTCCTGAACATCACAGCTGTCGCCGGGGCAGGGAACCTGCTCGGCAACCTGCTCTGTGCTGTTGCCGGGCTCCTGGACGGCACCGGGATCGCCGGGCTCAACCAGATCCTGGCGAACCTTCTCAACGGATTGCTGGGGCTGCTCAGGCAGTAGCCCCATCAGCCTCTGACCAGGCGAACCGCTCAAGCGCAGGAAGAGTCCCGACGGCATCTGCCGCGGGGCTCTTCCTTGCGCGCCTGTTGTGACGCGTATCGGCCTCGTACGTTCTTGGCGGCAGCGCTGTTCGGTTGCTGATCGCCGCAGCCCTCCATGCTCACTCGGTGGTCCGGCCCTATCACTGCGGCCCGGATTCCGGCATAGTCGGGCAAACCAGCACAAACAGCCAGGCTGCCTCCCACCCCACGCCGCCATCGTGAGCCGGGCCTCACCCAGCAGCCGGCTCTCGCGCCGAGGAGGGCGCCGATGCGCCGTTCATGCGAACGAGCGAGCGCGTCGACCTGCGGCAGCGCACCCCTTCGCGGAGTCGCCCCGCCTGCCAGATCACCGCCGGACCCGGCGGCGAACTGACACGGGTTCTCATGAACGGAATCGAAGGGAAACGCTCCGATGGAAAGAATGACAGCCAAGAGGAGATTCATTGGACTGGTTGTCGCTTGCCTGGCAATCGGCCTCACCACTTCTTCAGGTGCCGCGAGCCAAGCGCAACTCGCGCCCGAGGATGACCCCTATGAGCCGTCGCCCCAGGTGCAAGCGGCCTATGCAGCGCTGGGTCAGCACGCGCCGGTGCAGCAAGGATCGGCGTTCATCAAAGCCGACCAGGACAACACCACTCAGGATCAGATCACGATCACCGAGATCCCGGCTCCCCCATTCAAGGAAGACGAACGCGGGGAGTACTACAAGGGTCGCTTGGCGGAGCTCGGGTTGGCGGACGTTCAGGAAGACGAAGTGGGCAACGTCTACGGAACGCTCGAAGGGACCGGGGACGGGCCGACCATGTTCGTTTCAGCCCATCTCGACACCGTGTTTCCCGAGGGAACTGATGTGACGGTCCGGGAGGTGGATGGAAAGCTGTGCGCTCCCGGAATCGGGGACGACGGACGCGGGCTAGCGTCCTTGCTCTCCATCGTGCGGGCATTCAAGGACTCCGGCGTGCAGCCCGTCGGCGACATCATTTTCGGTGGCACCGTTGGCGAAGAGGGCCTGGGTGACCTGCGCGGAGTGAAGCACTTCTTCTCCGAACACACCGAGGTCGATGGCTTCATCTCCATCGAAGGTGGTGACCCCGCCACTCTGACGTACCTGGCAACGGGTAGCCATCGCTACGAGATCACCTACAAGGGGCCTGGTGGCCACAGCTTCGGCGCCTTCGGTACGCCGAGTGCCATCCACGCCCTCGGGCGAGCCGTCGCCGGGATAGCAGACGTCAAACCGCCGACCGGGCCCAAGACCACGTTCACTGTTGGTGTGATCGAGGGAGGAACCTCGGTCAACTCCATTGCTGCAGAGGCCACGATGCAACTGGACATGCGTTCCAATGCCACCGACAAGCTCTTGGAACTGGAACGAAACATCATGGGAATCGTGGACCGTGCGGACGACCAGGAGAACAAGCGCTGGAAGCGTAACGAGATCACCGTGGAGAAGAAGTTGGTCGGAGATCGCCCGGCAGGCAGCCAGCCGGATGATGCCCTGATCGTCCAGTCGGGCTGGGCTTCGGCTCAGAGCATCGGTCTGCAGCCGGTCCTGGGCGCGCCCAGCAGCACGGACTCGAACCTTCCGATCAGCTTGGGCATCCCTTCGCTCACGCTGCGAGGGGGCGGGGACTCAGAGGGGAGCCACTCCCCAGAAGAATGCTGGACTGAAACGGAGGACGCCTACCAGGGGCCACAGCAGTCGTACATGACCACTCTCGGTCTGGTCGGCGTCAGCGGTGTGTCGGAGCCGCTGCTGCCCGACCGCGGCTAGCCCTCGAGAACGCCGCCCCCACTCCTGCAATGCAGGGAGGGGGCGGTCTTCTTTGTTCGGCAGCACACGCAACGCCGGCTGACCGGCGAGCCCCGGCGAGCCCCTGGCCGCGGCCGTTCCGACGGGCCCCGGCACATGCACACCAAAAAATGGGGTGGCACGCAGCGCGCGGCGTGTTGCGGCTCACTACCTCCGTTCGTACGCTCCGTGTTCAAAGCCGGACGGAGCGACGCCGGCGCTGACCCGCTTCCACGTCGCCTCCCATGGCAGCACCTAGCCGCTTGGAAGGGAAACGCGACATGCCTTTCAACCTCGACGGATTGATGGCCCTGCTCACCGCAATCGTCGCGCTCGGGCTCCTCGGGCTGGCCGCGCGGCTCGCGTTCTCCAAGAAGGGCGGCGACCTCAAGGCTGGAGGCGCCCACGTCGCCACAGCCCTGATGGTGGCATTCATCGCGGGAATCGCCCTGGTCCTGGCCTCGGTCGCCGCCTACGCCGACAACCTGGTCGAGTTCATCTTCGCTGGCTGATGCCCTGGCTCCAGCCAGACGACGATGTTCGCCGCCTGCAGGGCGTGTGGGTCGGCAACGGCGGATTCCGCTGGCCGTTCGAGGCCCGTTTCGTCATGTGGGGCATGGCGACCCTCCTGACTCCCGTGTTCGGCCTGATCCTTTGGCTCGCCGTACCCACATCCGTCCTGCTCGCGTGGGCGGCGTGGGCGGCCGGATGGCACAGGTCCAAGACCCCCAGCGGGGCTGCCTTCTCCATCGGCGCAGTGCTCCTGGCCTTGCTGGTCCTGTCCCCCGCCCAGCTGGTGATGCCGATGCCCTGGTACCTGGCGCTCCTCCTCGCCCCGGTCGCCGCCATCCTCACCACCCGCCGCGTCGGCCCGTACGTCCGCTACGAGACCCCGCTCCGCTACTGGTTGCGCGTCGTGTGGTGGGAGCTCAACACCAACCGGGGCCAGCACAAGCCACGCACGGTCCGCATCGTCACAACCCCCAGGGGCTGACCCGTGTCCGTACATCGCCGCCGTCGCCCGAAGCGACCCGCCCTCACCACCCCGGGTCCGACCCTGGACATGGCGACGGGCCGGTCCATGGTGCAGAACCTGCTCATCACACCGTGGGACGTATGGGCGGTGTACCGGATGGGCCCGCAGATGCACTCCTTCCAGTCCGACGACGAGCGCGGGCTGCTCTTTGACCGAGCCGCGCACAGGTGGGGCCAGCTCGCCGGCCTCGACTTCCGCGAGGCGACTGTCGGCAAGGCTGTCCGCGCCGCTGAGCACGCGGCCCGGCTCGACCGGCGTACGCCGCACCCCCTCGGCGGCGTCGCCGTGTGGAACAAGAAGCTCGAGCGCATGCAGCGGCGGACCAGCAACTCCGGCATGGACGACAAGCTCGTGTTCCGGGCCTTCCGGCTCGGCGCCACCCCGCACAAGGTGGACGTGCGGGCCCAGGTCCTCGGTGTTGTCCGCTGCGAGGAGGTCGCCGCGCTGCTCTCCGAGGAGCGGCGGATCCATGCGATCGTCACCGGTCCCGCCTTCGACGGTGAGCGGGCGACCGAGGCGGAGATGGGCTGGCTGCGGCACCGCACGATCGCCCCCGGCATCGCCGCACCGACCCGCCCGCACGTGGGCGAGGACGGCTGGGCCGAGGGCTACATGGGCGAGTTCGTCGACGGCGTCACCTGGACGCAGGAGGACCCCCTCGACCGGGTGCTGCGGGTGGACGCCTGGCGCGGCGGCAGCAAGGTCACCACCTACGCGGCCGTTGTCACGGTCGGGTTGTGCCCGCGGCTGCTCTACCCGGAGTCCGGCCTCGAACCGTGGATGGTCTACGCCGAACGTGCTCAGGACCGTGACGGCAACGCGTTCCCGGTCGAGTGGATGCTGGGCGGTCGCATCGCCGACCCCAAGGACATCAAGGCCCGCACCGAGTACGACCTGCGCCGCGCCATGAGCATCCGCGGCGACTACCGCGACCACTCCGACTACATCCCGCCGGTCACCGACCGGGCCATCAAGCACGCCGGTCGCGTGCACGACCAGGTGTCCTCCGGCCAGTCCCCCACCGAGGCCGCCCGGTTCATCGGCATCGCCTGCGCGCGGGTCACCGGCGCGACACCACTCGAAGTGAACGACCGGGTAGCGGCACTGACCGACCTGTACGGCGGGACCGAGCTCGGCATGGCCCTCGAGCACCCGTTCGCGCAGGAGGCGTGGATGCGCGGGTTCGTGTTCGGGGAGCCCTTCGTCACCGACGCCTACCAGCACCAGTGGGACATGCACTACCTGGCCGCAGCCATGCCGACCGTCACCTCCCGGCTCGGTGACGGACACGGTCCGTACCAGGGGTATACGACGGGTGCGTCCCGGCGAGCGGTGTGCTTCGACTCGCACTACGCCACGGAACGGCCGCCGAGGCGCCCGAACCTCTGGGTGCAGGTGGCGGAGCCCGGAGCCGGAAAGTCGTTCACCATCGGCAAGTTCGCCAGCGAGGACGTGGACCGCGGTATCACCACACTCGTCAACGACCCGGCCGGTCCTCTCGCCAATCTCTGCGAGCTGCCCGACTTCGCGCCGTACGCCGAGCACATCGACATGCTCGACGCCGCGCCGGGAACGCTGAACCCGCCCGGCCTGATCGCGGATCCGGTGCTCGAGGCATTCATGGAGAAGAACGACGACCAGGACGCGCAGCGCCTCCGTTGGCTGCGCGCGATGTCGCTCGCGGAGCAGGAGCGCGGCTCGCTCACCACCGACGTTGCGCGCATGTGCATGGAGGCCGACCTGTACCGGCACCGGGACACGCGCGAGGTCCTGCGCGAGGCGCGGGCACGCGTCAAGTGGACCGTCGACAGGACGACGTGGGACCTCGTGGAGGCGCTCGAGGCCGTTGCGAGCGACGAGGGCTCCGAGCACGCGCGCAGGATCGCGCGCTCACTGCGCATGGCAGCCGAGTCCCCGCGCACGTTCCTGCTGTTCCCCGCTCGCGGTGACGCCACCGACGTGCACACGGTCACCGGCAAGACCTTGACGGTCATCACGTCGAAAGGCCTGCGTCTGCCCGACGACGAGACCCCGCGTGAGGACTGGACGCAGGACGAGCTTGCCGCCGTACCCCTGTTCCACCTGTCGACCTTCTTCACGACCCGCCTGGCGTACGGCAAGCCGAGACGGGAGAGGGCGTCGCTCTACCTGGACGAGATGAAGGAGCCACTCCGTACGGCGTCCGGGCGCTCACTGCTGTCCCGTCTGGGGACGGACTCGTCGAAGTGGAACCTGTACGTCCACATCGCGTCGCAGAACCCCGAGGACGTGATGAAGGGAGACACCCTCAACTACGTGGCCGGCGCGCACATCGGGCGCATCAGGAACCGGGAGATCGCGGAGCGCGCGCTGCCGCTGCTGAAGGTGCAGGACAAGGGTTACGCGCGCACGATTCAGGAGCTCGACAACGGCGAGTGGATCACGCGCGACGTGGACGGCAACGTCGAACGGTGGCGGGTCGACGCCGAACACCTGCCGGAGCGGAAGGCCGCCCTCGACACCAACCCGGTCCCGGATGGGGTGGGTGAGTGGAACCTGGACGCCGTGGTCGCATGATCCGGCGCCTTTTCCTCACGCTCGTTCTTGCCGCCGGGGTGCTCACCCTGACGGCCACCGCGGCGCCGGCGGTGGACATCATCCCCGGGATCGGCGACGGCCCGAACGCCCCGACACCGCAGCAGCCCGACGAAGGCCTGTCGGGCAAGTTCATCGACGCGCCCGACCCGCTTCCGCCCGCCACCGCAGACCCGTTCCGGCCCGGCTCCCCCTACTCCGTGTTCGATGTGTACGGCTTCGCGGGCACCCGCGGCAACACCTACGACCTGGGGTCGGCCACTAACCCCGGCAACTGGGTCGACATCGCCGGCGCCAAGCAGAACACCATGTGGGAGAACCTGTGGGTCGGCATGGCCACCACGTTCTCCGGGCTGGGCCACTCCACGCAGGAGCAGGCGTACGCCCCGTCGTGGCTCAACGTGTTCGACTCGATCTCGGACCGGCTCAACGAGGTCGTCGGCGGGCGCATCTTCTGGCGCTACATGCCGTTCGGCCTGCTCATCGCGGCTGCGATGATCATCTTCGCGGCCCGCGGCAAGGCCGACCTCGCGGGTGCGTCGGGGACGCTCGCGTGGGTGCTCGTCGTGATCGTGGTCGCCGTGTTCGTCCTGTCCATGCCGTTGTGGATCGCGCAAGGAGCGCAGTCGCTCATGCGGCAGGTCAACGTCGAAGTGTCCGCGACGAGCTCCGACGCCGGCGTCAGCCGGACGGAGAGCATCGCCGACGCCTCCACCAGCCGTATCTACGAGGCAGTCCACTACGACTCGATTCTCAACCGCATGCTCGGCGACGCGGACAGCGCGACCGCACGCAAGCACGGGCCCGACCTGTTCCGCGGCATCTCGATGTCGTGGCGGGAAGCCGCCGTCTGCGACGCCGCTCCCAAGAGCGACCGCTGCGAATCCATCTACGAGGACAAGGCGACTCTGTTCGAGGAGACCGCCGAGAAGGTGAAGGACGAGGACCCGCGCGCCTACGAGTGGCTGCAGGGCAAGCACGGCCGCGGCGGGACCGCGTTCGCTGAGCTCATCGCCGCCGGGTCCGCCGAGACGTGGCGGATCGTGTCGTCGATCGTCGTCATGGTCGCGGTCGGCCTGCTCGTGTGCCTGGCGATCGCCTTTCCGGTGGGAGCCGTCGCCACCGTCATCCCCGGTCTGGAGCACATCGGGAAGGGGATGCTGAACGGCGCGGCGCGCGCGATCGGCAAGGGACTCGGGTTCGGCGTCTTCGCGGTCCTGTGGAACCTCGTCGTCCAGGCCGTGCTCGACCCAGGCCTGGACATGGCTTGGTGGTTGCAGGTGCTGGTGCTGCTCCTGCTCACCGTCGCCACGCTGTTTGCTCTTGCCCCACACCGCGCGATCCTGTCGATGATCTCCCTCGGCAAGTACGGGAGCGGGCCCACCGTGGCTGGCAAGGCGTTCTCGAAGCTCCTCGATTACGAGAGCATCAAGCACGCCAACAAGGAGGCGCTCGAGGAAGCCGCCGACGAGCCCGCCGACGAGACCCGCTACTCCGTCCCGAAGGCGTCCCCACCACCGGCGCCGCAGCCAGACGTCGACATCCCGCAGCGTTCCCCTTGGGGCGTGCCGCGGCATCGGACGGTCGCCCACGCCGAAGTCCAAGCACCTGAGCGGCTCGCCCTGCCCGCGTCCCCGGTGCTGATCGAGGCCGAAGCCCCACCGGAGGAACCGCGTCAGGTCAGGGTCGCCACGGGCCGCCGCACGGATGCCGTCTACCGACACGAGGACGCGTCGCCGATGCATCGCGAGCGTCCGGTCCTCTACGTGTTGGAGCCGGTCATGGGTGAGGACGGCGAGCACGTCTACCAGCGGCCCGACGACCGAGTGGGCAGCGTGCGATGACCTCTCCCCGCGTTCGGTGGCTGTTCACCTCACGGCACAGGTTCTTCATGGTGCTCACGGCCGCGGTGGTGCTCCTGCTCGCTTCCTCCCTCGTCACGACGACGGTCAGGATCGTGCAGGCGCGCGACCGGGTGGCCGACGCTGCAGCCGCCGACGCCGCGGCCCCCGACCCGCTCGCCCCGACGGCCGGCCCACATCCGGCTTACACCCCGCCGCCCGCCTACCACGGCGAACTCGCCGCGGCATCGCCCTCGGGCGCGCCGACGGCCGACGTCCCTGACCCGGCCCCGTTCGCCAGCCGCTTCGTCGAGACCTGGCTCAGCGGCCGCCACAACCCGCCCACCTGGGCCGCGGACATCCGCCACCTCGCCAATGCCGAACTGGCGGCCACGCTCATCGCCGCCGACCGGCGCACCATCCCCGACGGGCGGGTCAGCGGCCTGCCGACCATCGACTACGTGCGCGACGGCACCGCGTCCGTACGGGTACCGACCAGCGCCGGCGCGTTCCGGGTCGAGGCCGAGCTGACCGGCGACACCTGGCAGGCAGCTTCGATCGGCCCCGCCTGATGCCGAGCGCGGTCGCTCTCGCCGCGGCAGGTGAAATGCGGCGAAGGCGGCCCCGTCTCGCCCGGCGCGTCATCACCGTCACCACGGCCGGTGTGCTGCTGGTCGCGTTCGTGCTCACCGCCGCCACCGCCGATCCGCCGCCGCCTGAACCCGAGACGACCAATGTGTCCTCCTCCTGTCTGCTCCCGGGTGCCGGTACGGGCGCCACCGCCGGGACCGTGGACCCGGAGCAGACCGAGAATGCCCGCGTCATCATCTCTGTCGGCAAGGCCAAGCAGGTCCCGCCCCGCGGGTGGCTTGTTGCGGTCGCCACCGCCCTGCAAGAGTCCGGGCTGCGCAACCTGCCCTTCGGGGACCACTCGTCGGTCGGCCTCTTCCAGCTCATCGCCGCGCACGGCTCGTTCGAGCAGCGGATCGACCCCGTGTTCTCGACCACCTGGTTCTACACCGGGCTCGTCAAGGTGCCCGACTGGGAGACACTGCCGGTCACCGTCGCCGCCCAAAGCGTGCAGCGCAGCGCGTTTCCTGACGCCTACGCCCGGTGGGAGGCGCAGGCCGCAGACATCGTGACCGCGCTGTCCGGTGTCGAAGCTGCTCAGCCGTGCGAACCGGCCACGACGAACTGGGCCGATGGCCAAGCCGAGGCGATCCCGGCCGCCAACCCGCGCAGCACCGAGCAGGCGATCGCGTGGGCACGCGCGCAGGTCAACGGCCCGGCCGTGTGGTACCGGGCATGCCTCAACTTCGTCGCCCAGGCGAACGGTTGGTCCTTCTCCGGCACCCACTACGCGATCGACCACTTCGACACCATGCCGGCCCAGTACAAGCACACCGACCGGTCGCCACCGCCTGGTGCGCTCCTGTACTGGCGGACGGGTTCCCGAGCCGGTCACGTCGCCCTCTACCTGGGCGGCGGTCTGATCGCCTCCAACGACATCGGCAGCAACGGCGCGATCAGCGTCGTCCCGGCCTCCGCCATCGAGGACCGATGGGGCGCGAGCTACGCGGGATGGACCCCGCCCTACTTCCCGAACGGAGGCTGAACGTGACAGCGCGTGTTCACACCACTCCCGGAGTACGTTGGCCGTGTGTCCGCCGCGGAGACGGAGAAGGCGAGGGTTCCGCCGCCCCCGGCGCCGGTACCTGTTGCCGACGTGACCGGGCCCGTCATGGGCCGTCGGGCCATCGTCGCGTCCCGCGACGACGACAGCGACGAACTCGTCTACAAGGGTGTCCGTGGCGACGACGCCGATCCGTACCTGCGGGTGGCGAGCGAGATGTTCACCGACGACCTGACGAGGCGACTGTTCGTGCGCGTCGCGTCCGAGTCCCAGTGGGACGAGTGGGTAGCCCGCGATGACGCCGACAAGCCGCCGAGCTGCCCGAGGACGATCGCCGTACCGGCGTTCCTCGTGTTCACCGACCAGGTGTGACCACCCGGACCGGCCTCACCCGGTCCGTGGCGGGACGGCATGAGTGCCCGCGAGCCGCAGGCGGCTCTCCCACCTGTTGACCACTACGCTTCCGGCGTGGGGATCGAGGACAAGAAGGCCGCTGCGCGCCGTAACCTCGATGCCGAGAAAGCCGTCGCGAAAGCGCACCAGCAAGCCACCGAGGCGTCGCACGAATCCCTACGTGATCTGGTGCGGGCCTTTCTGGCCGCCGGGCAGGACCCGGTGCCGTGGCGCGCGTTGGCCGCCGAGTTGGGCCTGCACGACTCCACCTTGCGCTGGCTCACCCGGGACATCGTCGAGGCGCACCGGAAGCGCCGCAGAGCTCGCGCCTGACCCCTGCATGTACTACCGAGGGTCGCGTCCGGCCCATGCAGCCAGCCGGTCGTAGACCGGAGCGTCCTCGGGGAGTGTCACCGCTGGGCTGAACGCCTCACCCCGGTTGTCCGGTGTGAGGGCACCACTCATGAAGTCGAGGCCCCGCTGCGCGACCTGCGGGTCGAGGCTCTCCGTCGCCTGACCAGTTGCGCGCGCCAGGTCCCACGTGTGGACAGCGAACTCGGCCGTCTGCCAGTCCACGCCCTCCAGAGGTGCCGAGTCGCCGGCGTCGCGCCACATGCGCAACAGGTCGTCTGCGGCTGACCGGAACTCGGCGGCCCAGTCGTCAGGCAACGGCGGCGTGGCTGACCAGTCCGGTTGTCCGCCGCCGGCCATCGTGATGAAGTTCCGCGGGCCGGCGACGACGTGCGCGGTCAGACGCGCAACGTCCCACTCGCCACAAGGCGTGCGGTCGGACAGCTTGTCGGCGGGGATCGCCGCGAGCACGCTCGCGGTCTGGTCGAGGGCAGCGGAAAGTACGGCGACGGGCTGCTGCTCGGCTGCGGTCATGGCCGTCCTCCTACTCGGAAACACCTGTGCTTCCCCCGGACCGTTATAGCCGGTTTTATCCCGAATATGGCGGCCAGGTTCGCGAAAGTTATCAGGCGAAAAGTCGTTGATGGCGTGAGAAGTTCTTGTAGCAGTGGTCCTCTTCGGCTAGGACTGAGCAACCCGCACGGTACCGCCCCCCTTTTTGTGGGCGGATTTGCCGTGACCATCAACCCTCAAAAGGGGAGCTCGATGAGAAGACCCCATCTCGCCGTTGGCCTGACCCTGGTCATGGCCGCGGCAGGCCTCTCGGCGCTACCGGTGACCGGCGCATCCGCCGCACCGACGAAGGCAGCCACGCGAGTGACGAACTCGCCCAGCGACGTCCGAGAGGTTCCGCTCGACAAGAAGTACGCGACGGATCGCCTGGGCGTCGCCAAGTCGCAAGCACGATCGTTGGCTGCCCCCGCGGCTGCCGACACCCCGCCCGTCGGGACGGTCCGGCAGTGGCTCGGCCTCGACGACTTCAACGGAATTCTGTACCGCAAGGACTACACACTCCGCGGTGCCGGCAACAACATCGAGGTCTGGGTTGCCAATGACACCGCCTTCCCCGCCGGCGACTGCCGAGCGCAGATTGCCAACTCGACGACGGTCACGGACGCGCAGGCGGCGAGCTTCGTCAGCGAGTTCGACAACAACATGTATCCCAAGGAGACGGCCACCTTCAGCACGCCTCCTGACCGGGACGGCACCAACGCCATCCTCGGTCCCGATCCGAACGGCAACGGCGGTGTCTACACCGGCGGCGGCGAGAAGACCGTGGCGCTCATCGACAACGTCCGCGACGACAACTTCTACACGTTCCCGGCTGCGCCGACGTACATCGCCGGCTTCTTCTCATCACAGATCGCCGAGCTGACCGACCGCAACGTCATGACGATCGACGCGTTTGACTGGGCGCACCGCACCGGTGCGAACCCGCCGGACGAACCCACCGACGACCTGTGCACCAGCCGCCCCGCGCGACCGAGCCTCTACGAGGGCACATTCGCACACGAGTGGCAGCACCTCCTGCAGTACTACACCGACGGGTTCGAGACGACGTGGATGAACGAGGGCCTGTCCGACTTCGCACAGTCGCTGACGGGCTACGTCGACTCGACGGCGACGGTGTTCGACCGCGGCGCGGACAGCCACCTGTTCTGCTTCCAGGGGTTCGGCAACGTCCAGACGCCGTTCAACGCCAATCCGAGAGACTGCGGTGGACCGGAGAACTCGCTCACCCTCTGGGGCGAGGGAGACAACCCCAACAAGGTCCTCGCCGACTACGGCAACGCCTACTCGTTCATGATGTTCATGTTCGACCGCTATGGCAGCGACTTCATGACCAGGCTGCACAACGACGGCGAACTGCAGGGGCTGGCCAGCCTGGATGCCGCGCTGGAAGCCGAGGGTGTCTCCGACATGTACAAGGTGATCCACGACCACCAGTCGATGGTCCTGCTCGACAAGATCGTCGGTGACCCACGACACAGCGTCGTGCTCGGTGTGCCCAAGAGCAGGGTGACGACGCCGAGCCTGCGTTCAACCGTGAACTTCGCCAACCCGGATGTCAACAACGATCCCGGTGCCGCTCCCAACGGTGCCGACTACGTGCAACTCCAGAAGGCAAATGGCGAGGTGCTCAAAGGACGTGACCTGCGCTCCCTGTCGTTCGACGGCGCGGAGACTCTGCCGCCGCTGCCGCTGGGGTGGACGGTTGTGCCCAACGATCCAGACCGTCCGAACAACCCCGTCCTATGGTCGGGCAACGCCAACAACCTCGACGCCGCCGCGGTCACAGCGGTGAGTGTGCCCACCGCCGACCCGACACTGAGGTTCCTCGCGAAGTATGGCGCGGAGTTCGGGTTCGACTACGGCTATGTGCAGGTGTCCACGGACGGCGGCGCAACGTACACCACGATCCCGGGCGACAAAACCATTGACGGGCCTCGTGGGCCGGCGCTCAACGGGACGACGGTCGGTTTCGAACAGCACGCGTACAACCTGTCGGCGTACGCCGGGCAGAACGTGCTCATCGCCTTCCGTTACGTCAGCGACGGTGGCGTGAACGAGGGTGGCTTGCTGCTCGACGACATCACGGTCGGTTCCACGTTGGTGAGTGACGGCTCGAGCATCGAGCCGTTCGACTCGCCCACCGAGGTCTACCCGACCGAGGTCGACAACTGGAACGTGCGCCTGGTGGGCATCAGGGACAAGAAGGTTCCGCTCGTTCTCCAGGTCGAGTTCGACGGGCAGAACAGCATTCAACTGAACAGGAGGCAGTTGGCACTGGCCAGCCCGTTCGACAAGGTCGTCGCCATCGTCGCGTACGACGAGCCGACCGAGCAGGTGCAGCAGTACGCGCCGTACACCCTCACGGTGAACGGGGTCCTCCAGCCGGGAGGCGCCCCCTGATCTGACGATCACGGTGCAGCGGCCGCTCTAGGCCGTCGGTCGGGGCCCAGCAGGCAGCTGCCTGCTGGGCCCCGTCGACTCCCGGTCGGGAAAGCGCGTTTGACCCGCCCTCCCGGGGGGATCTGGCCGCCACGCCCCGACAGGCGGGGCGAACGACGAGCCGATCCGAAGGGGAGGGAGCTGACCGTGTCTACCGATGCGATCGTGTTTCTGAAGGACGAGCACAAGCAGGTCAAGAAGATCTTCCGCGAGTTCCGCGGCACGGGGGACGGCGAGACGCAGAAGCGCGAGAAGCTCGTCCGGAAGATGATCGAGATGCTGACCGTCCACACCTATCTCGAGAACGAGATCATGTACCCGGAGGTACGCAAGCTGCTGCCCGACGTCGAGGACGACGTGCTCGAGTCCTACGAGGAGCACCACGTCGCGGACGTGCTGTGCGCTGAACTGTGGGGCATGGACGGCGACGACGAGCGCTACGCCGCCAAGGCGACGGTGCTGATCGAGAACGTCGAGCACCACATCGAGGAAGAGGAAGGCGAGTGGTTCCCGAAGGTCCGTGAGGGGCTGGGCCGCAAGGAGCTACAGGACCTCGGCAAGCGCATGATCGACATGCGACCGAGCGCTCCCCGGAAGCCGTCGCAGCCTGCCGCGCTCAAGAAGGCTATCGACGCAGTCATCGCCTAGCGGTCGGCGGGTGTCAGCCCCGTAGCTGAGGCAGCACCTTGTCGGCGTACAGGTCGAAGAAGTCGCGGTAGTGCGGGCCCATGTTCGAGATGTAGACCTCGTCGAAGCCGGCATCGACGTACGGCTGGAACGCTTCGGCGTGCTGGTCGACGGCCTTGCCGCACACCGTCGACTCGCGGGTCATGTCCTCCGTGACCAGTTCGCTTGCCTGCTCGAAGTGCTTGGGCGAGGGAAGCACTTGCGAGAGCTCTCCGGGCAGGCCGGCGTTCGCCCAGAGCCGGTGCGCGATGGCTACGCCCTCGTCCTCGGTGTCGGCGACGCAGACCTTGAAACCGGCTTGCGTCGGCTTGTCCGGGCCCGCCTTCGCCTTCCACTCGGCGACCCGATCGCCGTCGGGCTGGGTGGTGATGAAGCCGTCACCCACGCGCAGCGCCAGGTCGAACGACTTGTCCCCGAACGCTGACACGTAGACCTGCGGAGCCTTGTCGGGCCGGGTGTAGATGCGCGCGTTCTCGACGGTGTAGTGCTTGCCGCGGTGGTAGGTGAACTCGCCCTGCCACAGCGAGCGCATCACGGCGATGGCTTCCTCGAGCATCTCCAGCCGCACTGACTCGGCCGGCCACGCGTCGCCGAAGATGTGCTCGTTGAGGGCCTCGCCGGTGCCCACGCCGAGGGTGAACTTGCCCTCGAGCTGGACGGCGGCGGTCGCTGCCGCCTGCGCGACGACTGCCGGGTGTAGCCGCAGCGTGGGGGCGGTGACTGCCGTGGTCACCGGGAGTTGGCACACCTGGGAGATGGCGCCGATCACTCCCCAGACGAACGGGCTCTGTCCCTGCTCGTCGTTCCACGGGTGGTAGTGGTCACTGATCCACAGCGCGTCGAAGCCAGCCTGCTCCGCGAGCCGGGCCTGCTCGATGAGCTGTTGCGGGTCGAACTCCTCGCTGCTCAAGAAGTAGCCGATACGCACGCTGTTCCTCCCCTTGTCGGTGTTCCCGGCCCCTACCCAGGGCGAGACGCCCTAGCCGTCCCCGTTTGCCGCGGAAGGTCCTCAGCCGCGTCTGAGGGTGCTCTCCGGGTCGGACCAGGGTCGTTCCCCGATGTCGTCACGGCCTCGGGCGCGCACCCTTGGAGCAACCGAAAACAACGATGAGTGTGAGGAAGCGACATGAATGACGTCCGCGAGTCCATGGCGAGGCAAGGCCTCGTTCGCCCTCGAGAGGGGAAGGTGCTGGCCGGGGTCTGCGCCGGGCTCGGTCGCCGCTTCGGGATCGATCCCTGGCCGGCCCGCCTGCTGTTCGTGCTGATCCTGATGGTGATCCCCGGGAGCCAGCTGCTGCTCTACCCGGTGTTGTGGATCCTGATGCCGCGTGAGGACTTCAGGCCGGCCATGCCGCCCGCGGGACCGGCGGCACCGGTCTCGAGCGGCTGATCCCCGGCCGTACGACGAGCCCGCAACAGGTAGAGCAATGCCTCAACAGGTCTCCCGGCCTGTTGAGGCTTTGCTGCGCCTACCTAACGTGGTCGACTCGGCGGGCGGGCCGGTCGACTCGGCGGGGTGGCCGGTTCGACCCGGCGGGGTCAGTGACCGGTTTCGGTCTCGTCCTTGACCTTGCGCGACTGCTTGGGCGAGACGGTCTCGGTCTCCGCAGGAGCCGACTCTGCGGCAGCCGCGAGGTCGCTCTCGTCCGCGAGCGCCTCGTCGGGACTCGCACCGGCCACGTCGTCGGACGCCGACGACCCATAGGTGCCGGTGAGGCCGACGTTGCCTGTCGACGGCATCGTCGAGACCGGTGTCGCCCAGGGCTCCGGACGTTCGGACGCGCTCTTGGCCCACGCCTTCCAGCCCGCGTAGGCCCCGCCGATGACCGTCAGGAGCAGCAGCAGCTTGCGCTTGCGCCGCCTGGGCTTCGGAGGGGCGACCTCGCCCTTGAGCGCCGCGAAGGCGGCAGTGCCACGAGACTTGGCTTCCTCGCGCGCCGGCTCGCTGGCGACGAGGGCGGCGGTGACGGCGCCGGCCACCTTCGGCAGCACATCCGACTTGACCTTGGCGACCGCGGGCTCGACCTTGGGGGCGGCCCAGTCCTTCGCGGCCCCGGCCTTGGGAGCGGCCCAGTCCACGGCGGCCTCTGCCTTCGGGGCGGCCCACTCCTTGGCTGCTTCCGCCTTGGGAGCGGCCCAGTCACGGGTGGCTCCGGCGTAGTGCACGGCGCCGTCGCGGGCATCCGACGCCACCGGAGCGACCTTCTTGTTCGCGCGGCGCGCCTTCTTGCGCGACTCCTTGCGCATGGTCGTAATACGGGACACGGAGGACCTCCCGGTCGTGTTTTGCCTGGTTCACGGGCTCCTGCCCAGGCTACCGAGGGTGAAACCGCCGGCCAGACTGCGTAGCGCACGTGGCAGTCGGCGGCGGCTGCGGCCGACGTCGCGCAGGCGTGCGAGGATGGTCCGCCTGACGCGCGTAGAGCCGCAACTGTGCCGGCCCCGCGCTGCCCCCGACCGAGAGGACCTACCCGTGGCCGAGGAGCTATTCGCCACCCTCAAGACCAACCGCGGCGACATCGAGGTGAAGCTCTTCCCCAACCATGCGCCGAAGACGGTCAGCAACTTCACCGAGCTCGCCGAAGGCAAGCGCGAATGGACAAACCCGACAAGTGGTGAGAAGAGCAACCACCCGTTGTACGACGGCACGATCTTCCACCGGGTCATCGCAGGATTCATGATCCAGGGCGGTGACCCGCTGGGCACCGGCAGCGGCGGGCCTGGCTATCACTTCGAGGACGAGATCCATCCCGAGCTCGTCTTCGACAAGCCCTACCTGCTCGCCATGGCCAACGCCGGGCCGGGCACCAACGGCTCACAGTTCTTCATCACCGTCGGCCCGGCGCCTCACCTCAACCGCCGGCACACGATCTTCGGCGAGGTTGCCGACGGCAACGGTCGCTCGGTGGTCGACGACATCGCCGGCACCGAGACCGGGCGCATGGACCGCCCCGTCTCCGACGTGGTGATCGAGACCGTCCAGGTCGACCGGCGCCAGGGCTGACGCCGGCACCGTGACTGACCAGCCACCGGTCGGGGCCGAGGGGAGCCAGGGCGGCCAGGAGGCGACCAGCTGCTACCGGCATCCTGACCGCGAGGCGCACATCCGCTGTGTCCGCTGTGACCGGCGCATCTGCCCCGACTGCATGATCAGTGCCTCGGTCGGTTTCCAGTGCCCCGAGTGCGTGGCCGAGGGCAACAAGGGCGTACGCCGGGCACGCACGGTCTTCGGCGGACAGCTCAGCGGCGACCCGGGCTATGTCAGCAAGATCCTGATCGGCCTGAACGTGCTGGCCTATATCGCCCAGCTCGCCTCACCGGGGTTCACCGAGCGCTTCTACAACCTCGGCCGGGCCATCGACCCGGCGACCTTCCAGGTGATCGGTGTCGCCGAGGGCGAGGTCTACCGGCTGCTGACCTCGGCCTTCCTGCACGACGACCAGCGCTTCTTCCACATCCTGCTGAACATGTACGCGCTCTACCTCTTCGGGCCGGCGGTCGAGGGCGCGCTCGGCAGGGTCCGCTTCGTCGCCCTGTACCTGGTGTCCGCGCTCGGCGGCAGTGCCGTGTCCTATGCGTTCAGCAACCCGGCCCAGCCCTCGCTGGGTGCCTCGGGCGCGGTGTTCGGACTGATGGGTGCCTTCCTCGTCATCAGCCGGCGGATGCGCCAGGACACCCGTGCGGTGCTGGTGTTGCTCGCGATCAACCTGGCCTACGGGTTCCTGCCCGGGACCCGCATCGACTGGCGGGCGCACGTCGGCGGCCTGATCGCTGGAGCGCTGTGCGCGGTGGCGTTCGCCTACGCGCCCAAGCGCCGTCAGGAGCAGGTGCAGGTGGCCGGCGTCGTCGCCGTGCTGCTGGTCGAGGTGGCGATCGTGGTGTGGCGCACAGCGGCGCTCACCTGAGTTATCCACACTGGGGACAACCGGTGTGGATGAATCACACGCGTGTGTTTTCGCAGGTCAGCGGAGCCGGGTCCGGCGAGGTCATTTCCAGCGTGTGGACAGCACGAACCCCACGGCTATGAACCCGAAGCCGATGCCCATGTTCCAGTTGCCGAGCGACTCGATCGGATATTCGCGCTGGGTCACGTAGAACGTGACCACCCAGAGCAGGCCGATGACGAAGAAGGCGATCATGACGGGGGCCAGCCACGGCGGGCTGGTGCCGGAACCGGGCGCCTTCTTCTCGGGCGGGGGCTTGAAGGCGAAGCGGCGACGGATCCGGGACTTGGGCACGGTCTCTCCTCGTGGGCGGCGCCCTGGCGGGCCAGCGGACCGGCCCCCACGAGCGCGCACGGGCACCCTCTGGGCCGGTCAATCGTCTACTAGCGTAGTCATGCGGCCGCGCCCCCACTCAGACGGCAACGGCCGGACGGCAACGACGGGCCTGACGAGCCCACCCACGAGCGACGAAGGCGGGAATCTGCAGCATGCGCGCAATGTGGCGGCTCGCGGCGCCCGTCGCGTTCGGGCTGGCCGGGCTGCTCTTCGCCGCGAGCGCGGGTGCTTCGCGAGGCGGCGAGCTGCGCGGCGCCCGTACCGAGCTGCCTGACCTGATCCGCGCCCAGGAGTCCACGGTCGACGACGCCACCCGCCAGGTGGACCAGCTGCGGTCGGAGGTCGACGATGCGACCGAGCGTGCCGGCGCGGCCGACCGGCGAGTGGCTGCCGAGGCCCAGAGGTCGGCGACGCTGGCCGCCGCGGCAGGTCTGGAGGCGGTACGCGGCCCGGGGATGTCGGTGAGCCTCTCCGACGCCCCGCGCGCGGCGGACCGGCTGCTCCCTGAAGGCACCAGCCCCGACGACCTCGTCGTGCACCAGCAGGACGTGCAGGCGGTGGTGAACGCGCTGTGGGCCGGCGGCGCCGAAGCCATGCGCATCATGGACCAGCGGATCATCTCCACGAGCGCCGTTCGCTGCGTCGGCAACACGCTGATCCTGCAGGGCAGGGTCTATTCCCCGCCGTTTGTCGTCACGGCCATCGGAGATCCCGACCGGATGCGCCAGGAGCTCGACGCGTCGGCGAACGTCGCCCTCTTCCGCTACTACGCCGACCGATTCGGTCTCGGCTACGAGACGAAGACGCTCACCGACGTACGCCTGCCGGGCTTCGCCGGCGCACTAGAGCTCCAGCACGCCGAGGCGGCCGGGTGAACGCCGTTCGTGCTGTGATGCGTGGCGTCGGGGAGCTGCTCATCACGGCGGGCGTCGTGGTGCTGTTGTTCTGCGCCTACCAGCTGATCTGGACGAACGTGCAGGCCGACCGCGCCGCGGACAAGGTGGCCGACCAGATCCGCCACGACTGGGCGGCGGCCGACCCGCAACCAGCAGGGAAGCCGGTCAAGCCCACCGACTTCGGCAAGGGGTTCGCGTTCATGCACATTCCGCGTCTGGGTGACGACTTCAGCGTCCCGGTCGTCGAGGGCGTGAACCTCGACGACCTCGCGAAGGGGGTCGGCCACTATCCCGACACCGTGCCGCCAGGACGGGTGGGCAACTTCTCCGTGGCCGGGCACCGAGCGACGCACGGCGAGCCGTTCGCTCACCTCGACCGGATGCGCAAGGGCGACGCGATCGTCGTCGAGACGAAGGACTCCTGGTTCACCTACCGGGTTGACAAGACCCAGATCGTGCAACCGAGCGACGTCTGGGTCATCGCCCCGGTGCCCGGCGAGACCGGCACCAAGCCGACCGAGCGCCTGCTGACGCTCACCACCTGCAATCCGCGGTGGGCGTCGACGCAGCGGCTCATCGTCTTTGCCCATCTCGAGGACTCGCAGCCGGTAGCCGACGGCGCGCCCGACGTGCTCGCGGCGGGAGGCTAGATGTATCCCTGGATCTGGCGTCATCTTCCCGGCCCCTGGCCGGTGCGCACCCTCGTCTCGCTGGTTCTCGTGGCAGCCTTGGTCGCGCTGCTCTTCACCATCGTCTTTCCCTGGGCGGAGGACGCGTTGCCCTTCCTCGACGTGACGGTCGAACAGTGAGTGCCGCCTCGGGGCGGCGCATCCTGGTCGTCGACAACTACGACAGCTTCGTCTTCAACCTGGTCCAGTACCTCGCGCAGTTGGGCGCCGACTGCACCGTGCGGCGCAACGACGAGGTGGCGCCTGAGGACGCCGAGGCGTACGACGGTGTGCTGCTCAGTCCCGGACCGGGAACGCCGGAACGCGCCGGCATCTGTGTCGAGCTGGTCCGTCACGTGGCCGGTCGGGTGCCGGTGCTCGGCGTCTGTCTCGGTCACCAGGCCATCGCCGCGGCGTACGGCGGCGAGGTGAGCCGCGCGCCGGAGCTGCTGCACGGCAAGACCAGTGAGGTGGTGCACGACGGTGCCGGCGTACTCGCCGGACTGCCCAGCCCGTTCACGGCCACGCGCTACCACTCCCTCGCCGTGGACCCGGAGAGCGTGCCGACCGAGCTCGAGGTGACGGGTGCGACCGCCGGCGGGGTTGTCATGGCGCTGCGCCACCGCGACCTCGCGGTCGAGGGCGTGCAGTTCCATCCCGAGTCGGTGCTCACCGAGGGTGGGCACCGGCTGCTGGCCAACTGGCTGGTGACGTGCGGCGACCCGGACGCGCCGGCGCGCAGCGTCGGCCTCGCACCGGTCGTGGGCACCGTCGCGGCCGGTGCCGGCGAGGGTGGCGTCTAGCCGGTCGGCGTGGGGAGACTCGGCGAGGACGGGGGGGTCGTGGTCGCCGGTGTGCTCGTGGGCGGCGTCGACGGCGGCGTGGTCGTCGGCTCGGGTGGCGCCTTCGCCACCACGATGGTCACCGTCGACTCGAGACGAGACGTGCTCCCACCGTCGGGAGACTGCTCGAGCACCGTGCCCTCGGGCTTGTCCGCGCTGTTGCGCTCCTCCACGTTGACCTGGAACCCGGCCTGTTCGAGCGCGCTGCGTGCCTCGCCCTCCGAGTCACCCACCACGTCGGGCACCTTGTTGTCGCCGTTGGCGACCCGCAACGCGACCTTCGTTTTCACCGGCACCGTCCGGCCCTCGCGGGGTGTCGCCCTCAGGACCACGCTGCGGTTCTCGTCGGAGGGCACCGGCGAGATTTCCCCGACCTCGAGGCCGGCTTCGCGCAGCGCCTCGGTCGCTGCGTCCTGCGTGAGGCCGACGAGAGTCGGGACGGCGGTCGTCTCGACGCCGGACGAGATGGTCAGGTCGACCTGGCGACCCTCCGCGACTTCGGTGCCCTCCTGCGGGTCCGACTCGATGACAGCGCCCTCGGGGATGTTCGGGTCGTTCGCCTGCGTGACCTGACCCACCTCGAGCTTGGCTTCGCCGAGGATCTGCGTCGCAGAGGCCAGCGTCTCGCCTCGCAGCGTCGGCACGTTCACGCGCGCGCCCCCGCCCCCGTCGAAGAGCGAGTTGCCGATGAGGGCCGCGATGACGAACACCGCCGCGACGGCGACCGCGAGCAGCGCATAGGCGAGCGCCCGCCCTCCCCGTTGCTCCTGGCTGTCCTCGTCGGTCGTCGCAGCGGGGAACGTCGTGGTCGCCGCAGCAGTCGCCGGCATCGCCCCCATCTGCTGTGTCGCGGCGGCAGCGGGCGCGACCGACTGACCCGTCAGTGCACGTGCGATGTCGGCGCGCATCTCGTCGGCGGTCTGGTAGCGCTGGTCGCGGTCCTTGGTGAGTGCCTTGAGCACCACCGAGTCGACCTCTGCCGGTACGTCGGGGTCGAGGCTCGACGGCGGCAGGGGCTCCTCGCGGACGTGCTGGTAGGCGACGGACACGGGCGAGTCGCCGACGAAGGGCGGCCGGCCGGTCAACAGCTCGTAGAGCAGGCATCCGGTCGAGTAGAGGTCGCTGCGGGCGTCGACCTGCTCACCGCGAGCCTGCTCGGGCGAGAGGTACTGAGCGGTGCCGATGACGGCGGAGGTCTGCGTCATCGTGGCGCCCTGGTCGGCCACCGCACGGGCGATGCCGAAGTCCATGACCTTCACGTCACCGGCTCTGGTCAGCATCACGTTGGCGGGCTTGATGTCGCGGTGGACGATGCCGTGCCGGTGGCTGTAGGCGAGCGCGTCCAGGACGCCGTCGACGATCTCGAGCGCTCGTTCGGGGACCAGGCGGTTGCCGGCGGCCTGCAGCTCGCGCAGCGTCGACCCGTCGACGTACTCCATGACGATGTAGGGAACGGGGTTGCCGTTCCACTGGTCCTCGCCGGTGTCGTAGATCGCGACGATCGACGGGTGGTTGAGCGACGCGGCGGAGTGGGCCTCGCGGCGGAACCGGGCCTGGAAGGAGGGGTCGCGCGCCATGTCCGGTCGCAGCATCTTCACCGCGACCTTGCGACCCAGCCGGCCGTCCTGCCCGATGTGCACCTCGGCCATGCCGCCTCGACCGAGCAGGTCGCCCAGTTCGTAGCGACTGCCCAGCTGCTCCGGCACTCCGGTCGTCAACCCAACGCTCCCTCAGCCCGAACCCGGGCGGTTCTTCTTCGACTCGCCCGGCTCGTCGTCGGCCTTCTCGTCGTCGTCGCCCTTCTTCTCATCCTTCTCACCGTCGTCCGGTTCCTGCTCCGTCGTCTCGCCGACGAACGAGAGCGTCACCAGGCTGCCGCGCTCGAGTTCACCGGTGGGTGACACGTCCTCCACGGTACCTACGGGACGCTCGGCGCCCTTGCCGGCGGCGACCACATCGACTCGCAGCCCGTCCGCGACAAGAGCCGCGCGCGCCTCCGCGACCGGTTGGCCGACGTAGTCGGCGGCGCTCACCAGGACCGATGTGGCTGCCTGCGTGGTGGCGCTCCGGGTCGGGCTCGCACTGCCGCTCGATCCGGCGCCCCCGGCGTTCCCGGCGTTGTCGGGTGAGGTGGCCTCGGTCGCGCACGCGCGCACCAAGAGGACGAGCAGTACGGCGAGCACGGCGAGCGCCACGACCCATGGGACGCGAACCCTGCTCGTGGGGCGGCTCGGCGAGGCCACCTGGCGCGTGGCGTCGGTGTCGAGAGGCGCCTTCATCGTGCGCGTCTGCGGGGTTGCGGCCAGCGGCGTACCCGACGCGAGCAGGGCCTGCGCCTCCCGGCCGACGTCGCCGGCGCTCGCCGGCCGCGCGGCCGGGTCCTTCGCGAGCATCCGCATGACCAGGGCGACGATCGGGCCGGGGATGTCGGCCGGCAGTGCCGGCGGCTCCTCGCGCACCTGGGCGAGCGCCACGCTGACCGGCGTGTTCCCGTCGAAGGGCCGCCGACCGGCGAGGCACTCGTAGGCCACCACGCCGAGGGAGTAGATGTCGCTGGCCGGTGTCACCGAGGTCCCGCTGGCCTGCTCGGGCGAGATGTAGTTGGCCGTGCCCATGATCGAGCCGGTCTGCGTCAGCGGTACGGAGTCGGTGGCGCGTGCGATGCCGAAGTCGGTGATCTTCACCGTGCCGTCCGGCGTACGCAGCAGGTTGCCGGGCTTGATGTCGCGATGGATCAGCCCGGCGTCATGGGCCACCTGTAGGGCGAAGGCCGACTGTGCCACCACGTCGAGCACCTGCTCCGGCGTCATGGCTCCGTCGCGCATGATGAGGCTCGAGAGCGGCTCGCCGCGCACCAGCTCCATCACGAGGTACGGCGAGCCGTCGTCCTCGCCGTAGTCGAAGACCGCGGCGATGCCTTGGTGGGAGAGCAGCGCGGTGTGCCGGGCCTCGGCCCGGAACCGCTGCAGAAACGTCGGGTCGTCGGCGTACTCGCGGCGCAGGACCTTCACCGCGACGTCGCGGCCGAGCACCTGGTCGGTCGCGGTCCACACCTCGCCCATGCCGCCGCCGGCGATGCGGTCGGTGAGCAGGTATCGGTCGCCGAACAGGACATCGGTGTCGGGCGTCATCGGCGCAGCACCGCCTGCATGACCCGCTTCGCGATCGGCGCCGCGAGCTGGTTGCCGCTGACCTCCGGCGCGCCGCCGCCGTCCTCCAGCACAACCGCCACGGCGACCTTGGGGTCGTCAGCGGGGGCGAACGACACGAACCACGCGTGCGGCTTTCGGTCCTCGTTCTGCTGGGCGGTGCCGGTCTTGCCGCCGACACGAACGCCGTCGATGCGCGCGTTGCTGCCGGTGCCCTCTTCGACGACGCCGACCATCATCTGCTTGAGCGCGTCGGCCGACTGCGGGGTCATGACCTCGCGCAGCTCCTTGGCGCGCGTCGTGTCGAGCACCGACAGGTCGGGGGCGCGTACCTCCTGCACGAGGTAGGGCGCCATCATCTTCCCGCCGTTGGCGACGGTCGCCGCGACCATCGCCATCTGCAAAGGCGTGGCACGCACGTCGAACTGGCCGATGGCGGACTGCGCCGTCTGCGGCTCGTTGGGTTCGTCGGGGAACCTGCTGGCGACCGAGTCCATCGGGATGTCGAACGTGTCGTTGAACCCGAACTTCTCGGCCTGGCTGCGCAGCGCCTCGGCGCCGAGGTCCAGGCCGATCCGGCCGAAGGCGGCGTTGCACGAGCGCTCCAGGGCACCCTGCAAGGTCGCCTGCCCGCCGCCGGGGTTGCACGGCTGCCCGTCGAAGTTGGGCAGGTTGGCGGTGGTCTGCGGCAGGTCGAGGCGGGCACCGCCGTAGACCTTGCTGTCGGGCTTGTACTTGCCGCTCTCCAGCGCCGCCGCCGACGTGACGATCTTGAACGTCGAGCCCGGTGCGTAGGTCTGGCGCAGGGCGCGGTTGAGCATGGGCTTGTCGGGGTCTGTGTTGAGCTTCGCGTAGGACTTGCGGACGGCTGCTGTGTCGTGGGACGACAGCTCGTTCGGGTCGTACGACGGGGTGCTGACCATCGCGAGGATGGCGCCCGTCGACGGGTCGATCGCGACGACTGCACCCTTGCGTCCCGCCAGCCCCGCCACAGCCGCTCGCTGCGCGCGCGGGTTGAGGCTCAGCGCGACACTGGCGCCCTTGGGCTGCTCGCCGGTCAGCAGGTCGATCACGCGACGAACGAACAGGCTGTCGTCGGTGCCGGAGAGCACGGAGTTCCGCGTGGCCTCGACCGCCGTGGCGCCGTAGACGAGGGAGTAGAAGCCGGTCGAGTGGGCGTAGAGCGGGCCGTTGTCGTAGCGGCGCTCGAACTTCAACCGGTCGTTCGTCTCGACGCTCTTGGCGGCAGGCCGTCCCGCCACCAGGATCGGGCCGCGCTCGCGGGAGTACTCCTCGAGGATGAGCCGCGGGTTGCTCTGGTCGTTGTGCAGTTCCTCGGCCTTGAGGACCTGGAGGTAGTTGACGTTGGCGAGCAGCAGGCCGAACATCACCAGAACGGCGAGTGAAAGCCTGCGCAGGGGCGCGTTCACAGCCTCACCACCTGGGTGCTCGCGTCCTCGAGCGAGACGGCCGGTGGCGGCGCGGGCCGGCGCGCCGCGTCGCTGACGCGCAGCAGCAAGGCGACCAGCGCCCAGCTCGCGACAAGCGACGAACCGCCCTGCGAGAGCAGCGGCATGGTCAGGCCGGTGAGCGGGATCAGCCGGGTCACCCCGCCGACGACGACGAACACCTGCAGCGCCAGGCTGAACGCGAGCCCCGCCGCGAGCAGCTTGCCGAACGAGTCGCGCACCGCGACCGCCGTCCGCAACCCTCGCTGCACCATGATCGCGTAGACGAGGAGCAGGGCCATCAGCCCGGTGAGGCCGAGCTCCTCGCCGATCGCGGCGATGATGAAGTCGGTCTTTGCGTAGGGCACGATGTCCGGCCGGCCCTGGCCAAGGCCCTTGCCCAGGATGCCGCCGGTGCCCATGCCGAACAGCGCCTGCACGAGCTGGTAGCTGTCACCGCTCACGTTGCGGCCGGCGAAGGCGTTGAGCCAGATGTCGACGCGTTCCTGCACGTGGGAGAACATCGACCAGGCGAGGAACGAGCCGGACAGGAAGAGCCCGAGGCCGATGAGCAGCCACGACAGACGCTCGGTGGCGACATAGAGCAAGGCGACGAAGACGCCGAAGAACAGCAGCGACGTGCCGAGGTCACGCTCGAAGACCAGCACGCCGAGGCTCGCCAACCAGGCGACCAGGATCGGGCCGAGGTCGCGGCCGCGAGGCAGGTCGATGCCGAGGACCCGCCGGCTGGCGAGGGCGAGCACGTCGCGCTTGATGACCAGGTAGCCGGCGAAGAAGACCAGCAGGACCAGCTTGGCGAGCTCGCCGGGCTGGAACGAGAACCCCGCGAGCCGGATCCAGATGCGGGCGCCGTTGATCGTCGTACCGATCACCGGTAGCAGCGGCAGCACGAGAAGGACCAGGCCGGCGAGCATCGCGGTGTAGGTGAACCGCTGCAGGATGCGGTGGTCGCGGATCATGACCAGCACGACGACGAAGACGATGATGCCGACCGCTGTCCAGGTCAGCTGGGCAGGGGCGGCCGCGGTTGGTGCCTCGATGCCACGCGCCGCGGCGCGGTCGGCGTCGGCCAGGTCGAGCCGGTGGATGACGGCGAGGCCGAGCCCGTTGACGAACGCGGCCGCCGGCAGCAGCACCGGGTCGGCGTCCGGGGCGAAGCGGCGCAGCGTGACGTGAGCGAAACCGAACAGCACCGCAAGCCCGCCGCCGTAGCCCGCCATGCCTGGGGGTATGGCGCCCTCCTGGGCAAGGCCGACCGATGCCCACGCCGCCATCGCGAGCACGACAGCGAAGATCAGCAGGACGAGCTCGGAGTTGCGAGGGTTGCGCCGGCGCGGGGGGCGGGGGTTGCGCCGGCTCATGAGCTGTTCCCGCACTGCGTGGAGGTACCGGGCGACGCGGACGAGCCGGGGCTGGGCGAGGCGGGCGCGCTCGGACTGGGTGACGCGGCGCGCGACCGCGACGGCGAAGCGGTCGCGGTCGGAGCGGGAGAGGCCGAGGCGGCCTTCTCGGCCCGGCACAGCGCCGCCTGCTCGCGCAACGTGGACACGATGCGCTTGGCCGCGACGAGGTCGGCGGCCGGGATCTCGCTCTCGACGCGTTCGCGGTGGAAGGCGGGCAGGTCGCTGAGCACGACGTCTTCGGTCTCGAAGAGCCGGGAGGTCTTGAGAGGGCCGACGTCCTGGGTGAGGCCACGGTAGATCGCGACGTTCTCCTGGTCGGCACCGACGTAGTACTGCTGCTGCGACCAGTTCCACGCGGCGTACCCGCCGGCGCCGAGCAGGCCGAGCACGAGCAGCAGGAAGACGATGCGGCGCCCCCAGTGCCGCTGGGGTCCGTCGTCGGAGTCGTCGTCGCCGACCTCGTCCGGCTGCGGCGACAGGGCGGCCGCCTTGCTGGCGGCCGAGTCGGTGGTGGTGCGGCGGCGTGCGGCGCCCTCGGACACCGCCCCCACGGTCACCGGGACCGCGGAGGGAACGACCTCGATGTTGACGACGTCCGCCACGATCGCGGTGATGTTGTCCGGGCCGCCCCCGCGCAGCGCTAGCTCGACCAGCCGGCTGACCGCCTCGTCGGGCTCCTTGGTCTCGGCCAGCGTCTCCTGCATGGTGCGCTCGCTGACCACGCCGGACAGTCCGTCACTACAGAGCAGGTAGCGGTCGCCCTCGCGCGCCTCGCGCACCGACAGGTCGAGCTCGACCTCGTCGCGTCCGTCGAGTGCGCGGGTGATCAGAGAGCGCTGCGGGTGGTGGTCGGCCTCTTCCGCGGTGATCCGGCCCTCGTCGACGAGTCCCTGGACGAACGTGTGGTCGCGGGTGATCTGCTGGAGCTCGCCGTCGCGGAGCAGGTAGGCGCGCGAGTCACCGACGTGGACGAGGCCGAAGCGCGAGCCCGCGCGCAGCAGGGCGGTCAGCGTCGTGCCCATGCCGTTGAGGTCCGGGTCGCCCGCCACCATGTCGCGCAGGTGGGCGTTGGCGTCCTTGACCGCCGCCGTCAGCTCGTCGAGCAGGTCACCGCCGGGTGAGTCCTCGTCAAGATTGGCCATGATGCGCACTGCGATGGTCGACGCCACCTCGCCGGCCGCGTGCCCACCCATCCCGTCGGCGACAACGAGAAGGCGAGGTCCGGCATAGCCGGAGTCCTCGTTGCCGTCCCTGATCAGACCCAGGTCCGAGCGAGCGGCGTAGCGGAGCGCGAGCGCCATCGGCCTACTTCCGCAGCTCGACGACGGTCTTGCCGATACGGATCGGCGTGCCGATCTTCACCGGGGTCGGACCGCTCACCTTGGCCCGCTCGAGGTAGGTGCCGTTGGTCGAGCCCATGTCCTCGACGTACCACTGACCGTTGCGCGGGAAGACCCGCGCGTGCCGGCTGGACACGTAGTCGTCGTCGAGCACGATGGTGGACTCCTGCGACCGGCCGAGTGTGACGGCTGCCTCGGCGAGGCGCACGCTCGTGCCGGCGAGGGCACCCTGCGTCACGACGAGGACGCTGGGCACCCCTCGCTTGCCCTTCGCGGGCTTGGGTGGCTTGGCCTGTCGTTGCTGGCGCGGGGCGGGAGCAGCAGCCGGGCGCCGGCCGGCACCCTTGGTGACGCGCCGGCCGAACAGGTCGGAGCTCATGACCTTGACCGCGGTCAGGACGAACAGCCAGAGCACCGCCAGGAAGCCGAGTCGGATGATCGTGAGGGTGAGCTCGGACATCTCGCTCATGGCATCGAGCCGGGCATCGAACCGGCCCCGGAGCCGGAGTGGTAGACGAGCGTCGTGTTGCCGAGCACGACGGTGGCGCCGTCGTCGAGCGGTGCCTGCTTCACTCGCCTGCCCTCGACCACCACACCGTTGGTCGACCCGACGTCGATGACGGTGACCTCGCCGTCCCGAACGCGGAACTCTGCGTGGTTGCGGGAGACGCCGGGGTCGTCGATGCGCAGGTCGGTCTCATTGCCCCGCCCGACCCGGGTCACCGGACCGGCGAGTGCGTAAGTCGTGCGCCCGACCTCGAGCCACGGGGTCCCGCGGTCGCCGCCTACGGCCACGCCCGTCGTACCCCGGTCAGCGGTGTTGGGCACCGCGCCGGCCACCGCCGTGCTGCGGACCCGGAAGCGCCCGGTGTCGAGCTCCTCGTCGCGCTCGAAGACAACGGTGACCGGGCCCAGGAAGGAGTAGCGCTGCTCCTGCGCGTAGTCGCGCACCATCGAGGCGAGCTCCTCGCCGAGCGGACCGGCATAGACACTGAGACGCTCGTGATCATGTGCACCGAGCGCCACGGTGAACTCGTTGGGCACCATCGTCCGGCCCTTCGCGACGATCGCGGCCCGGTCGCCGCACTCACGCATGAGGGCGCTGGCGATCTCGACGGGCTGCACCTCGGCCTTGAAGGCACGGGCGAAGGGCCGGTTCACCATCTCCTCGATTCGCCGTTCGAAGCGCTGCAGGACGCCCATGCCTCACCTCCTCAGCCGATTGGCCGGGGCATCTCCATACGTCAAGGCCCGGCTACGCGATCGTATCCGGGCGCTGGAAGGTGCCTGTTCCCCGTGCGGCTGGGGGCTATGCCTCACGGTGCCAGGGGGCGGATCGGCCACCGGGTCGGCATCGTCACGGCTGGTAGCATTTCGGCGCTCGCGCGAGTGGCGGAATAGGCAGACGCGCACGGTTCAGGTCCGTGTGTCCGAAAGGACGTGGGGGTTCAACTCCCCCCTCGCGCACGGGCGTGTGAGGTGCGCCTGACATTGGAACGGCGCCGGTCCCGGGCCCCTCCTCCCGGAACCGGCGCCGCGTCTGTGGGCGAGCCGTCGTGCACGAAACTTGAGACCAGGCGCCTCCGCGTGACCGGGCCGGACGACACCTGCGGAGGCGTGCCGGCGCGTCTCCCTTGAGTTCGGCAGAAGGGTCATCCGACTGGACACATCCACTCGGATGGCCCGTGCGGCAGAATCGAGCGGTGCCCGAGCTTCCCGAGGTGCAGGCGCTGGCCGACTTCCTCACCGAGCGTGCGGTCGGCCGCGTGGTCGCACGGGTCGACCTGGCCGCCTTCAGCGTGCTCAAGACCTACGACCCGCCCGTGAGCGCCCTTCAGGGGCTCGAGGTGACGGGGGTCCAGCGGCTCGGCAAGTTCCTCGACCTCGACGTCTCGGGCCTGCACTTCGTCACCCATCTGGCCCGCGCCGGCTGGCTTCGGTGGAGCGAGTCGCTGTCCTCCGTGCCGCCCAAGCCCGGCAAGGGACCGCTCGCCGCCCGCGTGCACCTCGACGACGGCTCGGGGTTCGACCTCACGGAGGCGGGGACGCAGAAGCGCCTCGCCGTCTACGTCGTGCGCTCGCCGTACGACGTGCCCGGGGTGGCCCGTCTGGGGCCCGACCCGCTGGCGCCCGGCTTCGACGTCGCTGCGCTGGCGGCGATCCTGAGCGGCGCCCGCCAGCAGCTCAAGGGGCTCCTGCGTGACCAGTCGGTGCTCGCAGGGGTGGGCAACGCCTACTCCGACGAGGTGCTGCACGCGGCGCGTCTCTCGCCGTTCCGGGTTGCGGGCAGCCTGCGCGAGGAGGAGGTCGAAGGTCTCTACGACGCCTTGCGACACGTCCTGGAGGACGCCGTCGAGCGCTCCCGCGGTCTCGGCGCCGGCAAGCTGAAGGCGGAGAAGAAGTCGGCCATGCGGGTGCACGGCCGCACCGGCCTGCCCTGCCCGGTCTGCGGCGACGAGGTGCGCGAGGTGTCCTTCGCCGACTCGTCGCTGCAGTACTGCCCGACCTGTCAGACGGGTGGCAAGCCGCTGGCCGACCGTCGGCTCTCGCGCCTGCTCAAGTGAGACACTGAGGCCGGCTTGCACTGGCGGTGTGCCGCGCGGTGGCACGACCCCGCGGGTGGCACGATGGTGGCGTGGCCGAAGCGGACCCGAGCGCCCTCGGGACGACCCAGGTCGTGGCTCATCGCGGCTCCTCCGACGAGGCGCCCGAACACACCCTGGCCGCCTACCGCCGAGCCATCGAAGACGGCGCCGACGCCCTCGAGTGCGACGTGCGACTCACTCGTGACGGGCACCTGGTCTGCGTGCACGACCGCCGCATCGACCGGACATCCTCCGGGCGTGGTGTCGTGTCCACCCTCGAGCTCGCCGAGCTCAGTGAGCTCGACTGGGGGTCCTGGCGGGACACCTGGGAAGACCTCGAGGAGCCGGAGGTGCCCGACCGCGACCGCGCCGAGCTGTTGACGCTTCGCCGCCTGCTGGAGACCGTCGCGGACGCAGGTCGCCGGGTCGAGGTGGCTGTCGAGACCAAGCATCCGACGCGGTACGCCGGGCTGGTCGAGCGCCGCCTCATCGAGCTGCTCGACGGGTTCGGGTTCACCCGCCCCGGCCCGGACGGGCCGCCCGCTGCCCGGGTGATGAGCTTCTCCCAGCTCTCGCTGCGCCGGGTACGCCAGCTCGCGCCCCAGCTGCCGACGGCGCTGCTCATGGAGCGTCTCCCGCTCCGCTTCCGTGACGGATCGTTACCGCCCGCTGCCGGCCTGGCCGGGCCGAGCATCGAGATCGTCCGTGCGGACCCCGGCTACATCCACCGGCTGCACCGCAAGGGCTACCTCGCGCACGTGTGGACGGTCGACAGCCGCGCCGACATCGACCTGTGCCTGGAGCTCGGGGTCGATGCCATCATCACCAACAAGCCGCGTCGGGTGCTTTCCGCCTTGGGCCGCGCATACGGGTGACATTGCTCTCGTGCCAGGCCCGATGGCGGCGCCCATGCTGTTTCGGCCCCCCGCTCTCGGGAACGGGACATCCATACCCAAAAAACGCCGACCGGGCAGGAGTGGAAACGCATGATGACTGCCCAGCGTGGCGTCTCGTCGTACGTTTCCGTGCCGCACTCGCGTTCCAGCGTTGCCATGGTCAGGCATGCCTTCGCCGACGAGCTGCGTGAGCGCGGCGTCGACGCCATGGACAGCGACGACGCGGTGCTGGTGCTCTCCGAGCTGGTGAGCAACGCCATCAGGCACGCGGCTCCGCTGGCCACCGGCGAGATCTCCGTTCGCTGGTCGGTCGATGATGACTGCATGTACATCGAGATCACCGACGGTGGCGCCACCACCCGGCCGCACGCGGCGGTCGCCGCCGTGTCCGCCCTGGGCGGGCGTGGGCTCGAGATCGTGCGCCACGTGACGCGCAAGTGGGGCGTCAAGGAGGCCGCCGACTCGGTGACCGTCTGGGCCGAGGTGCCGCGCAGCCGGCTGAGCATGAGCACGGCGGGCTGAGCGCAACGCGCACGGCAAGCCGTCAGCATGGGCACCAGCGGATGACCGACGGGACCACCTACCCTCCGCGCTAGTCTCGCGCGAATTGCGCCGGCAATCTCCCAGCCCGCGGCGCAGCACCCCACGGAGCCGCCTCATGGGCAAGAAGACCGCCCGCCGACCCTCGAACGGTCCCGCCACGAAGGCCTCGGCCGGGCCGTCCAGCGAGGTGCCGGTCGTCGGCGGGCGCGAGCCGTGCCCCTGCGGCTCGGGGCGCCGCTACAAGGCGTGCCACGGGCGAGCGGCCGGCGCGGTGGCCGAGGCCTTCGTCGCCCGTCCCTTCGAGGGCCTTCCCGGGGAGTGCGACTGGGTGGCACTGCGCGAGATCGTGCCCGCGGCGACCGCCGCGCTCCAGGTCACCGAGGATCTCGGTGCTCGCGAGGTCACGCTCGCCACGGTGCTGCCCATGGCGTGGCCGGAGCTGGTCCGCGAGGACGGCACGGTCTTCGTCGGCCTCCAGGTGCCCGGGGGGTCGGGCGATCCGAGCCGCGACGTCGCCGAGGCGCTGCTGCGCGCGCTCGAGGTCGACGCGGGCGCAGCGGACAAGCCGGCCCCGCGACTGCAGGACCTGCTCGACCTCACCCGCCCGCTCGAGGTCACCGTGCACGAGGGGTTCGACTTCTGGTTCGCCAGTGGCGAGGAACGCAGCCCCGAGGTGGTCGCCTCGATGGAGCGGGCGAACGAGGCCGTCGTGCCCACCGTGCGGCTGGCCTCCGTCGAGGCGGCGTACTGGTGCGACATCCGCGATCGCCGGCACCTGCGGTGGGTCATGCCCCACGACGAGGACACCCTGCTCGACGCGCTCGCTCGCCTGCATGTCGCCGACGGCGACCGGCTGGGCGAGGGCACCCGCTACATCGGCTCGTTCCGCGCCCACGGGGTGCTGGTGCCGGTCTGGGACCTGCCCGCTGGTACGTCGGCCGAGGAGGTCGAGGAGCCCGCGGTGGCGCTCGCCGCTCGCCTGGACGAGGCGCTCGCCGAGACGAGCCCGCTGCGGCCGGACCAGCGGCGAGCGCGGGACGGGCTGCGTAGCCGTCAACTCACGCTGCGCTGAGCCCTCTCACGCTGCGTGCGAGCGGGGCCGACGCGCGGTCGAACTGGTACCGAACGTCGTACCTAGATCCTCATTTCGGATATCGTTGAGTGCAGGCCCGAGCGCTACTGCATCCCCCGTCGGTCGCGCTCGGGCTCCCCTGTTTCCGGGGTGATTCGGCCCCTGGTGCCACGAAATCAGGACGAAGCACCAGCGCCGTCACGACTGATCGGACAGGACATGCAGCGGGGCCCGCCCCGGCCGCTGCCCAGCTCGCTCCCGGCGATCGCCACGACCTCGATCCCGGCCTCCTCCAGGCGGGCGTTGGTCTCGGTGTTGCGCTCGTAGGCCACCGCCAGGCGCGCTCCGATGGCCAGCGTGTTGTTGCCGTCGTCCCACTGCTCCCGCTCCGCCGTCACCGGGTCGAGGCCGGTGTCGATGATCCGCAGCGTGTCGATGCCCATGGCCTTCGCCGCGGCCACCAGGAACGGCTCGCGCCCGCTGACGTGCAACGCCTCGCCGTCGGTGACGGTGTAGGCGGACAGGGTGTCGGCGACGTTGGGGTACATCACCACAGCGTCGACGTCGACCATCGTGCACACCGTGTCCAGGTGCATGGTCGCCCGCTCCTGGGCGATCGGCACCGCGAGGACGGTGGAGGCGAGGCCCTGGTGGAACACGGCGCGAGCGAGGCGCTCCACACCGGCCGGCGTGGTGCGCTCCCCGACGCCGACCGCCACCACCCCCGACGCGAGCAGGAGGACGTCACCGCCTTCGAGCGGTTCGAAGTCGGGGCTGTAGACGTGGCGGGTGCCCACGAAGCGTGGGTGATGCCGGTAGATCGCTCGGGTCAGCGTGGTCTCGCGCGACCGGGCCGGCATGGCGAGGCTGGTCACCGCCACCTGGTCGCCGATCCAGACGCTGGAGTCCCGGGTGAAGAGCAGGTTGGGCAGCGGGTCGATGACGAAGTCGTGCCGGTCCATCAGCAGGTAGGGGAGCCCGCCGACCGGGCTGAGCTCCTCGTGGGCCAGCCCGGCGGTGAGTACGGCCGCCAGGTCGGCCGGGTGCAGCCCGCGCAGATGGGCCCCGACGGCCCGGTGCAACGCCTCGCCGAGGCGCGGGTCGGCGAGCACTGCGGCGATGGTCTCCTCGCGCGCCGCCTCCACCTCGAGTGCCTCGGTCAGCAGCTCGGCGAGATAGAGCACCTCGACGCCGTGGTCGCGCAGCGCGGCTGCGAAGGCGTCGTGCTCGTCCTGCGCCCGGCCAACCCAGGGGATGCCGTCGAAGAGGAGCTTGTCGTTGTTGCGGGGGGTCAGCCGCTTGAGCTCGTCGCCGGGGCGGTGCAGCAGCACGGTGCGCAGGCGACCGACCTCACTGTCCACCCCGGGTGCACGCGACATGGCCGAAGGCTACGGCGGAGGGGGTGGACGGCACGTCGTTTCGACAAGGCCGGATCAGCGATTCGGACAAGAAAGACGACGCCATGGCTTCTCAGCAAGCTTTCGAGGCTGTCTGAGGCAAATGCATCGTCATTCCTGGCCGTATCGATGATCCGGGCCTTGCCGGGCCGCCCGCTTCGTCTACCCACGCAGCAAGAGGCAGCTGTCGCCGAACTCGTGCCACAGGTAGCGCGTCGCGAGCGCCTCGTCGTACGACCGGACCACGGTCTCCGCGCCGACCACCGCCTCGAGGAGCAGCAGGTGTGAGGCGTCGGGGTCGTGCAGACCGGTGACGATGCCATCGATGACCCGGGTCGGGCGGCCGGGGCCGAGGACGAGGTCTGTCCAGCCCTCGGCGGCATGCACTGACCCGTCGTCGCCGGCCACGCTCTCGAGTGCGCGCGTGACCGTCGTCCCCACGGCGATCACTCGGCCACCGCGTTGCCGCACCAGGCCGACGAGGTCAGCGGTGGCCTGCGGAACGCGGAAGCGCTCCGCGGGCGGTGGTTCGCCGGACTCGAGCGACGAGACGCCGGCGTGCAGGGTGACCGGAGCGACGAGGACGCCCGCCGTGATCAGGTCGGCCACGGTCGAGGCGCTGAACGGGCGACCGGCACTGGGCATCTCGGCGCTGCCCGGGTGGCTGGCGAACACCGTCTGGTAGTCCTCGATCGGCCAGCGGCCGTCGAGGTACCCGTAGCTGATGGGACGGCCGACCTTGGCCAGGAACGACTCGACCGACCCTTCGACGGCGACGTGGGCGCGCCACAGGCGTACGTCGCCGGTGTCGAGGCCGGGTGAGTGAGGCCCGAGCAGCGTGAGCACGGTTCCGGCGGGCAGCCCGATGCGTTCGCCGGAGCGCCCGTCGCGCACCCGCTGCGCCCCGTCGGGACTGCGCAGCTCGACCACCCACGTCCCGTCGTCCAGCGGTGTCGAGAAGTGCAGGGTCACGGGGCCACCCCTGCGTGTGCCGTCGACAGCGGCCGAAAGGGTCGCCGAGGTGTTCACGACGACGAGGTCACCGGGCGCGAGGAACTGCGGCAGGTCGTGGAAGCGCGCGTGCCGCACGCGGGCGTCGTCGGCCACGAGCAGCCGCACGCCGTCGCGGGCCAGGCCGCGATGCTCCGGTGGGCTCGTCGCGGCCAGATCGGCGGGAAGCTCGAAGCGGACGCTCGGGGCCAGCAGCGGCGTCATCGCGACGCCGGGACTGCTACGGCGAGTTCGCCGGCGCGGTAGCGCCCGCTCGGCGGCGCGTCGGCAAGAAGGCGCAACAGGACGGGGACCACGGTGGAGGGCTCCGGCCGGTCGGAGATGTCCTCTCCCGGATAGGCCCGCTGGTGCATCTCGGTGCGCATGTCGCCAGGGTCGAAGGCATAGCAGCGCAGCTCCGGCGTCTCGGCCGCGAGGACCGCGGTGACCTGGTCGAGGGCGGCCTTCGACGCGCCGTACCCGCCCCAGCCGGGGTAGGCCTCGACCGCCGCGTCCGAGCTGAGCTGGACGACGGTCCCATCGCTGCGGACGAGCAGCGGGAGCAGCTCCTGGACGAGTCCCAGCGGACCCACGACGTTCGTCCGTAGGACGTCCTCGAGCTGGTCGAGCGGGTAGACCGACAACGGCGGCAGCGGGCTCGGCCCGAGCGTGCTCGCGTTGTTGACCAGCAGGTCGAGCCGGCCCAGCCGGGTCACGGCGTCCGACAAGGCGCGACGATGTTCCGGATCGGCCACGTCGCCGGGCAGCGCGACGACCTCGGTGATCTGGCTCAGCACGGCTGCCTCTCGGTTGAGGTCGTCGGCCCTTCGCGCGTCGAGCACGAGGGACCAGCCCCGGTGCGCGAGCTCGCGGGCGAGCGCGAGACCCAGTCCGCGCGAGGCTCCGGTGACGAGTGCGACCTGCATGTGTGAACTCCCTGGTCGATGAATGAAGTGCTGCCAGGGTGCAAGTTGAAGTCAGGTTTAAGTCAAGTAGGCTGTGTGGATGCACACGACGGACTTGCTCACCGTCGGCCAAGTGGCCGAGCGCAGCGGCTTTGCGGCGTCCGCCCTGCGCTTCTACGAACGCGAGGGCCTGATCAACGCCAGCCGGACCAGCGGAGGGCAGCGTCGGTACGAGCGCAACGTGTTGCGGCGGCTTGCCTTCGTCCGTGCCGCGCGCAACGTGGGGCTCACCCTGGACGAAGTACGCGCCGCCCTCGCGTCCCTTCCCGCGTCGCGGACACCGACCCGGGCGGACTGGACGCGCATCTCGCGACTCTGGCGATCACGGCTGGATGACCAGATCGGCGCGCTCGAGGCCCTGCGTGACGGGCTCGACTCGTGTATCGGCTGTGGCTGCCTTTCGCTGCGACGGTGTGGCATCTCCAACCCGTCGGACCGGGCTGCCGACCAGAGTGTGGGAGCGGCGTACCTGCCCGCTGCACTGCGCCGCGCTGTCCCCTAGGGTTCCGCGCATGGCACTCCTGGGTGGGAAGGTCGCCGTCGTCACCGGCGCCGGCCGGGGCATCGGCCGGGGCGAGGCACACGAGCTGGCGCGCGAGGGCGCCCGGGTGGTCGTCAACGAGCTCGACGCCGAGGTGGGGGAGCAGGTCGTCGCGGAGATCGTCGACGCCGGCGGCGAGGCCGTCCTCGACACCGGCGACTGCGCCGACGAAGACGCGGCGCGAGCGCTCATCGACCGCGCGATCGAGACCTGGGGCCGCCTCGACGCCCTGGTCAACAACGCGGGGATCCTGCGCGACCGCACTGTCGCGAAGATGAGCGCCGACGAGTGGGATGCGGTGCTCAGGGTGCACCTGCGCGGACACTTCCTGCCGACCCACTACGCATGCGCGTACTGGAAGGAAACAGGCGGCGGCGGGCGCATCGTGTGCACCGCGTCGACTTCGGGTCTGCTGGGAAACTTCGGTCAGGCGAACTACGGCACGGCGAAGGCGGGCATTGCCGCGTTCTCGACGATCGTCGCGATGGAGATGGCGCGCTACGACGTCCGCAGCAACGCGATCGCCCCCGCCGCGCGCACCCGGATGACCGAGAGTGCCTACGGCAGCTTCAAGGACATGAGCCCCGACGGCGACGAGCAGTTCGACTTCTGGCACCCCGACAACGTGGCCCCGCTCGTCGCCTACCTCTGCAGCGACGCGGCCGGCGACATCAGCGGCAAGGTCTTCGGCGTGCAGGGTGACGCCGTCGAGCTCTACCAGCCGTTCACCTCGGTCGCGGTGATCCAGAACCATGACACCCGGTGGAGCCCGGAAGGGCTCGCCGGACGGGTGCACGAGCTCTTCGACGAGAGCGGCCTGAGCCCGCAGGTCGAGAACATGATGGCCAAGCTGCGTTTCTCCATGACCGAGCGCGACGCGCTGTAGCCCGGGGGGGCTTGGACGCCTGACGCGACGACGTCGGGCAGGAGGTTCATCCGACATGCCTTCGACAGTCTCCCGCCGCGCCGTCCTCGCCGGCGGCGCCGGTGCGCTGCTCGGCACCGGGCTCGGTCTCGCCACCTCGGGCGCTGGTCTTGCGGCCGCGACAGCCGGCCGCCGCCGACCGAACATCCTGCTGGTCTACCTCGACGACCTCGGCTACGGCGACCTCGGCAGCTACGGCTCGCCGCTGGTGCGCACGCCGCGCCTCGACAGGCTGGCCGCAGAGGGCACACGGTTCACGCAGGGCTACTCGGGTGCCCCCGTCTGCACGCCCTCGCGCGCCGCGCTGCTCACCGGGCGGGTGCCGCCGCGCTCCGGGCTGACCGACGTCCTCTACCCGGAGGACGCCAAGGGTCTGCCGGCGGAGGAACGCACGGTGGCGGAGTACCTGCAGGACGCGGGCTACGCGACCGCGTGCGTAGGGAAGTGGCACGTCGGCCGCCCACCGGAGCACGCGCCGACCAACCACGGCTTCGACCGGTTCTTCGGCCTGAACGGCGTCTACACCGCCGGCACCTACCCCTTCGACCTGTGGCGCGACGGCCAGGTGGTCGACTCGGTCGACAGCGACGCCGACCTGGCAACACTGAGCCGGCGCTTCACCGACGAGGCCATCGCCGCCATCGACGCGGCGGGGGACCGGCCCTTCTTCGTCTATCTCGCCGAGGTCATGCCGCACCTGCCGCTCGCCGTGGAGCCACCGTTCGACGGTCGGTCGCGGGCGGGTCTCTACGGCGACGCCATCGAGTCCCTCGACCATCACGTGGGCCGGCTCCTCGACGCGTTGCGGACACGCGGTCTCGAGCGCGACACGCTCGTCGCGGTGGTCAGTGACAACGGCCCCTGGTTCGAAGGTTCGGTCGGCGGGCTGCGCGGTCGCAAGTTCGACGCGTTCGAGGGCGGGATGCGGGTGCCGTTCATCGCCCGCTGGCCTGGAGTCATCCCAGCCGGTGAGGTCTCGGACGCCGTGGTGTCCTCGCTGGACGTGCTGCCGACGGCGTGCGCCCTCGCCGGCGTCACGCCCGACCCCGCGGTGACCTTGGACGGAGCCGACGTCGGCGCCGCGCTGGCCGGGCATCGTGCGACCGACCATCCGCCGGTGTACTACTACCTCAGCGACCGGCTGGCGGCCGTGCGCGAAGGGCGGTGGAAGCTGCACGTCGTACGGCGAGGCAGTGACCAGCGCAATCTGCCGGAGCTGTACGACCTCAGTCGCGACCCCCAGGAGAGCTACAACCTCGCCGGACCGCACCCCGATGTGGTGGCCCGGTTGCAGCGGATTGCGGCCGACCACGAGGCCGACGTCCGGGGCGCGGGCTACACCGGGCCGCTGCGCGTCACCCGCCTCGATGCAGGCCCGGCTCTGCTCGCCGGTCGCCAGGACTCGGCCCGGGTCACCATCGAACGGGTTCCCGGCGAAGGGCCGCCGGAGGCTGTCGAGGTCGTGGTGACCGTCGACGCTCCCGACGGGTGGACTGTGAGCACGGTGACGCGCGCAGTGGAACCGGCGAGCAGTGTCGTCGTCGACGTCCCGCTCGTCGCTCCTGCGGGTGGGCCCGTGCCGGGACTGCTGCGCACCGTCACGCTGACCGCGCGGGTGACGGCCGCCGGCCTCGCGGTGTCGGGTGCTCCGCGCGCGTCGGTCGCGGTCGCGCCGGACGGCGCCGAGAGCAGGCTCGCCCTCGACGCGGGCACCGCGACCAGCGCGCTGTTCACGTCGTACCGTCGGCTCACGCCCAGCAGCCGGTGGGACTCCGCCGTCGGCTTCGGGTGGGTCGACGCCGTGCCCGAGTCGCGGGACCGCACCGGCCCTGACCCGCTGCGCCGGGACATGGTGACCGACACCGACGCTGCAGTGCTCAGACTGCATCTGGCGGCAGGCCGCAACGTGGTGTCGGTGCTGCGCGGCGACCACGACAACGCGACGACCGGGATCCAGATCGAGGCCGACGGCTCGGTCGTGCTGCCCACCGGTCCCTCGGTCGGGACGGGGGAGTACTGGTGGGAGCAGATCACCCTGGACGGCACCGACGCGGGTCGCGACGTGGACCTGCGGATCTCGAACATCGAGGGCGTGTACTGGAAGGTGCTGGCACTTTTGGTCCATACGGATTGAGCATGTGTTGAGCGGGTTCGCCTCGTGTCTGCCGTTAGTCTGCTGCCGATGCCGATCGACGTTGAGATCCAGCTGACCCGCGACGAGCTCGAGATGGTCGCGGTCGCGGCCGCAGCAGTGGCGGCGCTGTCCTTCCTGCTCGCCCTGCTGGCGCTGGCGCGGGTCCGGGGACTGCGCAGGCGACTGCGCCGCCCGGCGTCGAAGCGGCCGGACGCTCCGACGGCCGCGGCCGGCGCCGACGCGGAGGATGCCAGCGCACTGCGCCACATCGGGGTGGTGCGCTACGACGCCTTCGCTGACATGGGCGGGCGGATGTCCTTCTCGGCCGCGATCTACAACGACAACGGCGACGGTCTCGTCCTGTCCTCCATCAACGGCCGCAGCGAGACCCGAACCTACGCGAAGGAGCTCACCGGCCTCACGAGCGAGCACCGGATCTCACCCGAGGAGCAGGCCGCGATCGACGCCGCCCGGACCGGCTGACCGGCGCGTACGCCGACTAAGGTGCGGCGCATGCCCGGAGTTCCGCCCGCCCGCTACGCCTACCTCGGTCCCGAGGGGACATTCGCGGAGGCCGCGCTGCGGACACTGCCGGCCGCGGCGAAGGCCGAGCGGGTGCCGCACGCGACGGTCGCCGCGGCGCTCGACGCGGTCCGCAACGGTGAGGCGACCGCGGCGCTGGTGCCGATCGAGAACTCCGTCGAGGGCTCGGTCACGGCGACCCTCGACGAGCTCGCCTCGGGCGAGCCGCTGATGCTGACCCGGGAGGTGCTGCTGCCGGTCTCCTTCGCGCTCCTGGCCCCGCCCGGCACGGGACTGCACGCCGTACGCCGGATCGCCACCCACCCGCATGCCGAGGCGCAGTGTCGTCGCTGGGTCGCCCTGGCATTGCCGGAGGCTGCGGTGATCCCGGCACTGTCGACCGCGGGCGCGGCGGCTGCCCTCGCCGACGGCACCGCCGACTACGACGCGGCGATCGCCTCGCCCCTGTCCGCGAAGCACTACCGGCTCGACGTGCTCGCCGAGGAGATCGAGGACAACCCCGACGCGATGACCCGCTTCGTGCTGGTGTCCCGCCCGGCCGAGCCGCCGTTGCCGAGCGGGCACGACAAGACGTCACTGGTCGCGTTCATCTCCGACGACCACCCCGGAGCGTTGCTCGAGATCCTCACCGAGCTTTCGGTGCGCGGGGTCAACATGACGCGCATCGAGTCGCGGCCGACCGGAGAGCGGCTCGGCCGCTACTGCTTCTCGATCGACTGCGAGGGCCACGTCGACGACGCACGGGTGGGCGAGGCGCTCATGGGCCTGCGCCGGGTGTGCTCCGACGTGCGGTTCCTGGGGTCCTACCCCCGGGCCGACGACGCTGCTCCCGTCGCCTGGGCACGCGACGACGTCGTCTACCGCGACGCCGCTGCCTGGCTCGGTCGGGTGCGGAGCGGCCGCAGCTGACCTCCGTGCTGCGCGGGTCAGCGGGGGACACGCACGATGAGCGCGCCCGGCTCGATCTGTACGTCGAGCGTGGTGCCCTCGTCGACCAGGTCGCCGTCGAGCTGGCGGGGCTGCGGACGGCTGGCCTCGATGACGACGTGCTTGGCGCGGAACCGCTCCATCCGCCGGTCGGGGACATTCGCGCGACGGATCACGCGCCCGGCCAGCCGGGCCCAGTCGAGCGCGTGGCGAGGCGCGACCAGGACGACGTCGAGGATGCCGTCGTCGGCCTCCGCTTCGGGCAGCAACGGGATGCCGTACTGCAGCCGCCCGACGTTCCCGACCACGACGGTGCGGACCCGGCGGTGCAGTGGCTCCCCGTCGTCGAGAGTGAGCTTCACCCGGATCGCCCGCCCGCGGAGGTGCCGCGCGCCCGACAAGACGTACGCCGCGCCGCCCATCCGCTTCTTCAGCCTTTCCGGCGCGTCGCGCATCATCGCCGCGTCGAAGCCGATGCCGGCCATCACCGCGAACCGCCGTCCGTCGACTGCGCACACGTCGATGCGCCGGTCGCGACCGTGCACTCCGACGCGCAGGGCGGCCGCCTCGTCGGCGATGGGGATTCCGAGGTTGCGGGCGAGCAGGTTGCCGGTGCCCAGCGGCAGGATCGCGAGTGGCATCTCGCTGCCCGCGAGCGCGGTCACCGCGGCCATCACGGTGCCGTCGCCGCCGCAGACGAAGACCAGGTCGCACTTCTCCTCGATCGCCCGCTCCACCATGCCGATGCCCGGGTCGTCGCGGGTCGTCTCAAGCCAGAGCGGCGGGTCCCACCCGGCGGTCGCCATGAAGCGCAGCACCCGGCGCTGATGGCCCGCGAAGTTCGGGATCTTCGTGGGGTTGTAGACAATCGCGGCTCGACTGGTGTGGCTCCCGTCGTCGGAGTTCGACGAGGGGGCTTCCCTCGCCACCCGTCGCCGCGACCATGGGAGCCGGCCGAGCACGATCGCGCTCGCGATGCCGACGCAGACCGCGCCGTTGAGGAAGGCTGCGAGAACATCGGTGGGATGGTGCATGCCGCGGTAGAGCCGGCCATAAGCAACCAGCAGAGGGACGGCGAGCAGCACCGCGACGGCGAGCAGCCGCACCGCGCGGCGCCGTACGTACCACGCCACCAGCAGAGCGCTCGCCACGAACAGCGCCGTGGCAGCGCCGGTGTGACCGCTGGGGAAGCTCGACGTCGGTGGTGAGTCGTCGAGCTGGGGCACGTCGGGCCGCTGCCGGGAGATGACAAGGGTGACCAGCAAAAAGACCAGCGCCTGCGAGGTGACGGCAACCGCGAGGAAGACCGGCTCGTGCCAGCGGTGCATCGCCAGCCGAAGGCAGACCGCCACCACCAGCATGGCGCCGACGATGGCGACGGTGGCGCCAACGCCCGAGAGCAGGTACGTGACGTCGTCCATCTCGGGGGTTCGTATGGACGCGAGACCTCTGTTGACGGCGTCCTCGGCGTCGACGAGCTCGGTGTCGTCGACGACCTTGGTGAGGAGCAGCCCGAGGCCCACCAGCACCGCGTAGAGCACGGCGAGCAGCAGCACCACCTGGCCCGCGATGCGCGCGACTCGGGCGATCACGAACGCACCTGCCGGTCCCGGGGAGGGTCGGACATGTCTGACCCGGCCTCCGGGTCGACGCCACCCTCTGCGGGATTGGCAGGTCTGTGGCCCTCTTCCCGTCGCCAGATCTCGAACGCCGCCGCCGAGCCGGCGAGGCATGCCAGCGCCACGACCCAGGCGGCCAGCACGTCGCTGACGTAGTGGGCCCCCAACGCGATGCGGTCGAAGCCGGTCAGCAGCACGAGCAGGACACCCACGCCGTACGCGAGCCACTGCCCGCCCCGGTGCAGCACCGGGAGGAAGACGAGCAGCAGGACACCGGTGCACAGCAGCGAGTTCAGCGCGTGCCCGCTCGGGAAGCTGTACCCGCCCACGTGGGTGACCGGCTCGTCGAACGTCGGCCGGGCACGCTCCACCAGCTGCTTGAGCACCAGTGTCAGCAGGCCACCGAACACCGTCGTCGCCGCGGCCCACCAGGCCAGCCGATGAGCACCGCGCACCCACAGCCAGATCACGACGGCGAGTACGACGAGGCGGAAGGCCCAGGGGTCAGTGGCGTCCGCGACGAACTGCAGGAAATCGTCCAGCCACGGCCGCTCCGTCACGAACTCGTTGAGGTGGTTGGCGACGCCGGTGTCCAGGCGCTCCAGCGGCTCCCAGCTCGTCACCACGAGCAGCAGCAGGAGGGTGAACGGGACGGCGAAGAGGAACGCGGCGAGGGCGCCGAGGGTCAACCGACTCGCCAGCCGGGTGTCGGCACCGCTGCGCATCCGCGTCTCCCTCCCTGCTCTGGCCTGCCCCGCTGGACCGTCGGCCGGACTGTCCGCACTCCGTACGCGGAAGGTTAGGCGAGCGTGCCCCCACCGCGGCTGGATACGCTCGCCGGATGCTCGACGCCAAGCTGCTCCGCGACGACCCCGAGGCGGTCCGCGCCTCCCAGCGTGCGCGACGGGAGGACCCGAGCCTCGTCGACGCCGTCCTCCACGCCGACCGCACCCGGCGCGAGACCATCGCCCGCTTCGACGCGCTGCGGTCCGAACAGAAGGGCCTGGGCCGGCAGATCAGCCAGGCCTCGGGTGAGGAGAAGACTGCACTGCTTGTCCGCACCAAGGAACTCTCGGCGGCGGTGAAGGAGGCCGAGGCCGCGCAGAACGCCGCCGAGTCGGCGTACGACGGGATGTTCCGCCGGCTCTCGAACCTGGTCGAAGAGGGCGTCCCACCCGGCGGTGAGGACGACTACGCCGTCCTCGAGCACGTCGGGACGCCCCCGGAGTTCGACTTCACGCCGCGCGACCACCTCGACCTCGGGCAGCGGCTCGGGGCCATCGACACCGAGCGCGGCGCCAAGGTCTCCGGTGCGCGCTTCTACTACCTGACCGGCGTCGGCGCCCAGCTCCAGCTGGCGATGCTCAGCCTGGCGATGCAGCAGGCGATCGAGGCCGGCTTCGTCCCGGTCATCCCTCCGGTGCTCGTCAAGCCCGAGGCCATGGAGGGCACCGGTTTCCTCGGCCAGGCGGCCGAGAACGTCTACCGGCTGCCCGAGGAGGAGCTCTACCTGGTCGGCACCTCCGAGGTGCCGCTCGCGGCCTACCACATGGACGAGGTCATCGACGCCGATCGCCTGCCCCTGCGCTACGCCGGGTGGTCGTCGTGCTTCCGACGCGAGGCTGGGTCCTACGGCAAGGACACCCGCGGCGTCCTGCGGGTGCACCAGTTCGACAAGGTCGAGATGTTCTCCTTCGTCCGCCCGGAGGAGGCGCCGGACGAGCACGCCCGGCTGCTCGCGTGGGAGAAGGAGATGCTGGCGAAGGTGGAGGTGCCCTACCGCGTCATCGACGTGGCCGCGGGCGACCTCGGCCTCTCGGCCGCGCGCAAGTACGACTGCGAGGCGTGGGTCCCGACGCAGGGTCGCTACCGCGAGCTGACCTCGGCGTCGAACTGCACGACGTTCCAGGCCCGGCGGCTGCGGGTGCGGCTGCGCGACGCCGACGGCACCCGCCCTCTCGCGACGCTGAACGGCACGCTCGCCACGACCCGCTGGATCGTCGCGATCCTCGAGAACCACCAGCGCGAGGACGGCTCGGTCGTCGTCCCCGAGGCCCTGCGCCCCTACCTTGGCGGCCGCGACCTCCTCGAACCCCGCTAGGCCTGCCGATTCGACCACGTTAGGTAGGCGCAGCACTGCCTCAACAGGCGTGCCGCCCTGTTGAGGCAGTGCTGCGCCTGTTGGGGCGGAGGCGGGCGCCGGCAGCCAGACCAGGACAATGAAGGCGTGACCCCTCACCGCCCCAAGCTCGTCGCGACGGACCTCGACGGCACGATCGTGCCCTGGGACGGCATCATCACCGACCGCACCGTCGCCGCGTTGCAGGCGGTGGAGAAGCTCGGCGTGCCGGTGGTCTTCGTCACCGGCCGGCCGCCCCGGTGGATGTCCGAAGTGGCGGAGCGAACCGGGCACACCGGGGTCGCGATCTGTGCGAACGGTGCGCTGCTCTACGACCTGCACACTGAGGAGATCGTCGAGGTGTTCCCCCTCTCGGTGGAGGTGGGGCTCGACGTGGCGCGCCGGCTCCGCGAGGCGCTGCCCGACATCGCGTTCGCGGTCGAGACGCTGGACGGCTTCTCGCACGAGGAGAGCTACGAGGCCCGCTGGGACGTCAACACCGCGCGCGAGATCGCGGCCATCGAGACCATCTACGCCGAGCCGGCCGTCAAGCTGCTCGCCCGGCACTCGGCGATGGGCTCCGACGAGCTGCTCGGCCGAGCCCGCGAGGTGGTGGGCGACCTCGCCGAGCTGACGCACTCGTCGAAGTCCGGCCTGCTCGAGATCTCGGCGGCCGGTGTCTCGAAGGCAACCACCCTGGCCAAGATCTGTGCCGAGCGCGGCATCGACGCGGCCGACGTGCTGGCGTTCGGCGACATGCCCAATGACCTGCCGATGCTGGCCTGGGCTGGCACGTCGTACGCCGTCTCCGGGGGGCATCCCGAGGTGCTCGCTTCGGTCGAACTGCTCGCGGCCGCCCCCGAGGACCACGGCGTCGCGCGCATCCTCGAGGACGTCTTCGACCTCTGACCCGCGGCGTCAGCCCGAGCGGCGGTTGACGAGCAGCCACGCCAGCCCGGCCGGCGGCAGCAGGAGCGGCAGGTACCCATAGCCCGCCCCGAACCCCGACCAGACCGTCTCGTCCGGAAACCGCTCGGGCGAGACCACGCTGAGCGTGCCGACCACCAGCACCCCGGCCAGCTCGACGCTGCACGCGACGATCGCCAACCGAAGGCCGCGAGCGCTGCCGACCGCGAAGGCCGCGGTCGCCACGATGTAGACGACAGCCGCGAGGGCGGAGAGCAGGTAGGCGAGCGGCGCCTCGTCGTACCGCGTGATGATCTGCACCGTCGCCCGCCCGGTGGCGGCGAGCGCGAAGGTCCCATAGAGCGCGACAAGCAACAGCCGTACGCCGCGCCGCCGGTCGGCGGCCCGACCGCGGTCAGCCACTGACCCACACCTGGTGCATGCGCAGCACGACGACCGCCGCGACCACGCACGTCACGGCGGCCAGGACGGCTCCCCACCGGGTCCGCTCGGTGAGAGCGAGGAACGCCCCACCAACCGGGATGACGACGCTCGCCACGGCGTAGCTCCAGAACACCGCGGGGTCGGCCACCCCGTCACCGCGCGCGGACGCGACCGCGGCCAGAGCGACGTAGCCGAGCAGTCCGAGCTCGAGCGCGCCCATGGCGAGGAGAACGACGCCGTCGATCCACCGGTCGCGGGCTGCGCGCAGGCCGCTCCACGCCGCCGTGGCCAGTGCCAGGGCGACGAGTACGGCGGCGAAGGGTCCGTTCAGAGGTACTGGCCGGTGCCCTGGCCGGTCTGCGGCCCCTCACCGGGCTCACCGGGGTTGCCCGGAGTGCCAGGTCCACCCGGGAGCGTCATGCCCGCAGGCAGGGCGCGGCGGCGCAGATCCTCGAACTGGGCTCGGGCCGCCATCTGCTGCGCGAACAGCGCCGTCTGGATGCCGTGGAAGAGCCCTTCCAGCCACCCGACGAGCTGAGCCTGCGCGACCCGCAGCTCCGACTCGCTCGGCACCGAGTCCTCGGTGAACGGCAGCGAGATCCGCTCCAGCTCGTCGACCAGCTCGGGAGCCAGGCCCTGCTCGAGCTCCTTGATCGACCGGGTGTGGATCTCCTTCAGGCGCACGCGGCTGGCCTCGTCCAGCTCCGAGCCGCGGACCTCTTCGAGCAGCTGCTTGATCATGCTGCCGATGCGCATCACCTTGGCCGGCTGGTCGACCAGCTCGGTGACCGATCGCTGCTCGTCCTCACCCTCCGCGTTGGTGCCCTCGATCGCCATTCCCTCGGGGCCCACCACGACCACGCGCTGCGGGTCCATGCCTTCGCTGCCGTTCTCCTGCTCCGTCATGGCGACCATCCTCACTCACCCGCAATGCGGTGGCTCCCCAGGGTGCGGCCGTGTCACCCTGGCGCTCGTGCAGTCCCGACCGGTCACCGTTGACGACGCCCCCGAGATCTTCGCGCTGCTCATGGCCAGCGACACCGCGGTGCTGGGCAAGAGCGACTACACCCTCACCGAGCTCGAGGTCGACCTGGCTCGCGACAACGTGCACCAGGTGGGGTGGTACGACGACGGCACTCTCGCCGCCTACGGCTGGGTGAAGGTCCGCAGTGGCTCCACCCAGGCCGAGCTCGACGCCTACGTGCACCCCGACCGGGACGCCGCGCTCGGCATCGACCTCGTCGGCGACCTCGAGTCGGCCGGGCTGGCGATGGCCGCCGAGCACGGGCACGACGACGTGCTCTTCGACACCGCCGCCTACCGCCAGGACACCCGCACTCAAGGCTGGCTGCGGGCCAGGGGCTACGACGTGGGCACCACGTTCACGCGGATGCGCGTGGACTTCGAACAAGTCTCCGGTGCCGACAGCACGGCACCGGTTCCGGCACCCGGCGTCGTGATCCGTGAGATCGACCTCACCGTCGACGTCAGCCAGAACGAGGACGACCTGCACGCCGCCTACGTCATCAACGAGGAGTCGTTCGCCGACCACTACGGCGTCGTGCCGCAGTCCTTCGACGACTGGCACAAGTGGCTGGTCGAGCACCCCCCGGCCTGGGTGCGCCTCTGGCTGGCCGAGCTCGACGGCGACCCGGTCGGCGTGATGATCGGCACTGCGCAGTTCGTCGAGACCGAGGACGCGGGGTATGTGCGCACCCTGGGTGTCCTCCCACGCGGTCGGGGCCGCGGTGTCGCGAAGGCGATGCTGCGCCTCTACTTCGCGGCGGCCCGCGAGGACGGGCGCGCGGCGGTCGTACTGCACGTCGACGTCGCCAACGTCACGAGTGCGCTCGCGCTCTACGAGTCCGTCGGCATGCGCCCGGTTCTCGAGATGGACGCGTTCGCCAAGCGCGTGCCCGTCGTACGCCGGGCCACTGCTGCTGACGCGAAGGCGCGGTCGACTACGAACGCGTGAGCAGCACCTTGCCGACGTGCTCACTGGCCTCGACGGCGCGGTGCGCTTCTGCGGCCTGCTCGATCGGAACCGTGCGATCGACGATCGGCCGGATGTCGCCGGCCTCGATGAGCGGCCAGACGTGCTCGCGCACCGACGCCACGATCGCGGCCTTCTCCTTCGTCGGCCGTGCGCGCAACAGAGCCGCCAGGATCGCGGCGCGCTTGCGCATGAGGAGGCCGATGTCGAGCTCGGCCTTGACGCCACCCTGCATGCCGACGACCGCGAGCCGACCGTTGGCGGCCAGCACCTCGACGTTGCGCGCGAGGTACTTCGCGCCCATGTTGTCCAGGACCACGTCGGCGCCGTTCCCGTCGGTCGCCTCCTTCACCACCTCGACAAAGTCCTGCTCGCGGTAGTTCACCAGGATGCTTGCGCCTAACTCCTTGCAGCGTTCGAGCTTGCCGGCCGTGCCTGCGGTAACGGCGACCCGCGCGCCCAGGTTGGCGGCGAGCTGGATCGCCATGGTGCCGACTCCGGACGAACCCCCGTGGACGAGCAGGGTCTCGTCGGGGCGCAGCCCGGCGAGCATGAACACGTTCGACCAGACCGTGCAGACCACCTCGGGCAGGGCGGCGGCCTCGACCAGGGTCGATCCCTTGGGCGCGGGCAGCAGCTGGCCGACGGGGACCGCCACCAGCTCGGCGTACCCGCCCCCGGAGAGCAGCGCGCACACCTCGTCGCCGACGGACCAGCCAGACCCCTCGGTGCCCTCGCCGAGCGCGGCGATGCGCCCCGAGCACTCCAGACCGAGGTACGGCGAGGCGCCGGGCGGCGGGTCGTAGCGACCCGCGCGCTGGTGCAGGTCTGCCCTGTTCACGGCCGTCGCGACGACCTCGACGACGGCCTCGCCACGCCCGGCCCGGGCGTCGGGGACGTCGGCCCAGGTGAGGACCTCCGGGCCGCCTGGCTCGCTGATGGTCACCGCTTTCATGCCGGTCAGCGTAGGGAGGCGCCGTAGAGGCGGGCCGGCCGCCTCAAGGATCGCCGGTATTCGGCCGATCAAAGTCACTGTCTTGTCTGTGCCGGTCCGACGCTTGCCCCCTCCGGCCCTGACCCCGCTCGACCCGCACGCTCCGAGCACGCTCATCCGACCGTCACGACCGCCCACCAGTGGGAAGGCCCTCATGCTCCGTCACGCCGGCGTTCGCACGAAGCTCCTGGCCGTCCTGGCGATCCCGACTGTGCTTCTCGTCGCCGCGACCACGCTGCTGGTGCGCGCTGAGGCGTCCGAGGGGCAGGCCTACCTGCTCGTCGGTGCCGCCGGGCTCGGCCTGCTGGTCACCGTCTCACTGGCCGTCGCGCTGGCTGCTCGCATCACCCGCCCCCTGCGCCGCCTCACGCTCGCCGCCACCCAGGTCGGCGAGGAGCTGCCGCGCATGGTGGCCCGGATGCTGACCCCCGGCGACGGACCCGGCGTCCACGTCGAACCGATTGCCGCCGAGTCTCGCGACGAGATCGGACAGCTCGCCGAAGCCTTCAACACCGTCAACGAGATCACCGTCCGCGTCGCCGGCGAGCAGGCCGCGCTGCGCGCGAGCATCGCCGAGATGTTCGTCAACGTCGCGCGCCGCAACCAGGTCCTGCTCGGCCGCCAGCTCGCGAACCTCGACCGGATGGAAGCCGGCGAGGAAGACCCCGCGACCCTCGACGACCTCTTCAAACTCGACCACCTTGCTACCCGCATGCGCCGCAACGCCGAGAGCCTGCTCGTGCTCGCGGGCATCGATGCCACCCGTCGCCTGCGCCGCGCGCAGCCGCTCTCCGACGTCATCCGCACAGCAGTCGGTGAGATCGAGGCGTACGACCGGGTGGACCTGTCCATGACGGAGGATCGCGACGTCTCGGCCCACCTCGCACTCCCCGCGGCCCACTTGCTCGCCGAGCTGCTGGAGAACGCGACCCACTTCTCCAACCCGGACACCCGCGTCGTGGTGTCTGCCGTCATGCACGCGCACAGCGTCGACCTCACGATCACCGACACCGGCCTCGGCATGAGCACCGAGCAGTACGCCGCGGCCAATGCCACCATCGTCGACCCGCCCATCGCCGAGATCGCTGTGTCGCAGCGCGTCGGCATGCTGGTCGTCGGCCGTCTCGCCGCACGGCTCGGTGCGACCGTCGAGCTGCGCCCCGGCGCCTCGACGGGCACCGTCGTCGCGGTTGCCTTGCCGCACACCGTGTTCGAGGGCATGGCCGCTCCCCTGGTGTTCGCGGACGAGGCCGCAGCCGAAGCGACCGACGAGGTCCCCGATGCCGTCGCCGACGCGCCCTCCGTGGTGGTGGTCGACGAAATTGCCGCCGAGGTCGTGGCTGCTGAGGTCGTTCCTGACGAGGTAGTCGCCGCGGCGGCTGACGAGGTTGTTGCCGAGGCTGCTGACGAGGTTGTTGCGGACGAAGCTGTCGAGGTTGTCGTCGAGGTCGCAGAGCCGACGACCCAGCCCGGGTTCGACCTCGAGTACGAGTACGAGCATTCCTACGACGTGACGGACGAGCTGACCGCCAAGCTGGCCGGCCACCACGTCGAGGACCGGCCGACGTCGAAGCCGCGCCGCAAACGTTTCTCTCGCAAGTCGTCGTCGAACCGCGCCGACGTTGTCCCGCCGGCAGTTGACGACGCCGACGATCTGGTGGCCTTCGACGCTGCACCCGACGAGGCGCACGCAGGGCCGCCGGCGCCGGCGGCCGAGGAGCTGCCGTACGAGACCCCGGACGAGACGCCGGTCGAGACCGCGGTCGGGACCTCGGACGACGAACCCGTCGAGCTTGTCGCCGAGATGCTCGACGATGACGCTGTCGAGACCGCTGAGCACGCCGCAGAAGTGACCGGCGAAGCACCTCCGGTGCGCCGCCGTCGCTTCACCCGCCACAACCGCCGGGGCCTTGTGCTCGAGCCGGTTGCCGAGGCAGCGGACGAGACGGTTGCCGAGGTTGTCGAGGTGAGCGCCGAGCCGGTTGTCGACGTGGGTGACACGCACGGCGAGCCGGTGGCCGAGGTCGTCGAGAGAGTCGATGAGCCGGTCGTCGAGCCTGATGGTGAGGTGATCGACGAGCCCATTGCTGAGGTTGTCCCGGTCCCGGCCCCCCGCCACCGGATGTTCAGCCGCGGCGCGAAGTCGGCGAAGGTCGCCGAGCCGATCCCGGACGAGTCGGTTTCCGACGACGTGACGGTCGACGAGTCGATCACCGAAGCGGCCGACGCGGCCGCCGTGGACACCAACGAGCTTGCCGAGGCATTGCCCGCCGTCCTGGCCGCGCTGAAGGCTTCCGACGACGAGCCTGCTCCGTCTGCGTCCTGGTTCTCGTCCGAGCTCGCGGCCGCGGTCCCCGCGCCGGAGGCGTTCCCCGAGCACCAGCCCCAATCTCAGCCCGAGCCCCAGCCCCAGCCCCAGCCCCAGCCCGAGCCCGCACGCCCGCTGTTCGTCTACGCCCCCGCGGTCGACATCCTGCCTGGTGGGCCGATGAAGGCCAGGCCGGCGAAGTCCAGCCGGAAGGACAGGAAGGCCGCGCGAGCCCTGGAGGCCGCGAACGCTGCCTCGGCGCCCGTCGTACCCGCCGCACCGACCGCGCCCGCATCGATCGGTACAGCTCCGCAACGAGCGGCGAGCACGACTGCGCCGCCCGTGACGGAGTCCGCCGCGCCCGCGACGGTGTTCGCGCCTGCCCAACCGGTACCCAGCTTCGCCGCCGACACGTTCGCGGCACCCGACCGTCCCCCGGCCGAGGCGCCGGACGAGCCTGTCGAGGAAGAAGCAGTACCCGTGGTGGCCGCCGCAGCACCCGTCGAACCGCAGTCGCTGGCTCAGCGCGCAGAGAGCGCCCAACTGCACTCCGACGCGCTCTCGGAGCTGCGTGGTCTCTACGAGCCGACGTTCACGCCGAGCGCAGGCCAGGCCGCGGCGGCCCGCGAGGGTCTCACCCGACGCAGCCCGGCAGCAGCCGCAACGGCCGTCGCCGACGCCCCCGCCGCGCCACGTCCGGAACGCGATGCTGACAAGGTCCGGGGCATGCTCTCCGGCTTCCGGGCCGGTGTAGAGCGCGGTCGCGACGCCGAGGGTGAGAAGGCAGATCCTCCGTCCGAACCGCCATCCCAGCCGCCGGCCGAGGCGCCTGTGCCCGATTCCGAACCCACCAGCTGATCCGCGAGCCGGAGGAAACCGACGTGACCATTCTCAGTAGTGAGGCGGCCAGCTTCAGCTGGTTGCTCGCCAACTTCGTCAAGAACGTGCCGGGCGTGCGGCATACCCTCGTGGTGTCCGCCGACGGCCTACTGATGACCATGTCCGACGAGCTCGACCGCACCAGCGGCGACCAGCTCGCGGCGATCGTCTCGGGCATGTCCAGCCTGACGCGCGGCGCCGCGCGACAGCTGAACGCGGGCGAGGTCCGCCAGGCCATCGTCGAGATGGATGACCTGTTCCTGTTCGTCACCAGCATCAGCGACGGGTCCGTGCTCGCGGTCGTCGCCGAGGGTGCCTGTGACGTCGGGATGGTCGGCTACGAGATGACCCTGCTCGTCACGCGCACCGAAGCGACGTTGACCCCGCAGCTGGTCAGTGAGATGCGTGCCCGGCTGCCGCTCGGCGAGGCCGGTCAGTTCGCCGGCGTGCAGGGCTAGGACTCGACGTGTCCGAGGACGACCTGGAGCGGGGTGATCGGCTGGTCCGGCCGTACACCCTCACCCGGGGACGTACCACCGCGAGACGCGGCTACCTCCCTCTCGAGGCGCTGGTCCGAGCCGTGGGTGCTCCCACGCTCGCCGTCGGCGCACCGGAGCGGGGCCGCATCGTGGCGCTCGTCCGCGACAAGGTCCTCTCGGTCGTCGAGCTCTCGGCCCACCTGTCCCTTCCGATTGGCGTGATCCGCGTCCTGGTCGGCGACCTGGCCGACGAACGGCTGGTCGTCGTGCACGGCGCGTCGTCCGACTCTGTGTCACCCGCAGACAACCTCGAGGTTCTGGAGAGTGTTCTCGATGGCATTTCCTCGCTCTGACGTGGCGGCGCAGGTCGACACGTCCACCGTGCCGCAGCCGCCGGAGGACGTCGCGGAGCATGCTGCGCCCATCACCGTCAAGATCGTCATCGCGGGCGGCTTCTCCGTCGGTAAGACGACCTTCATCGGCTCCATCTCCGACATCGAGCCGCTCTCGACCGAGGCGGCAATGACCGAGCACAGCCTCGGTGTCGACGACGCGGGGGACGTGGCCGATCGTAAGACCAGCACGACGGTCGCGATGGACTTCGGTCGCATCGCGCTGCCGGGCGACCTGTGGCTCTACCTGTTCGGTACCCCCGGCCAGGACCGCTTCCACTTCATGTGGGACGACCTGGTGCGCGGGGCGATCGGCGCCGTCGTGCTGGTCGACACGAGTCGCCTCGAGGCGTGCTTCGGCGCCGTGGACTACTTCGAGTCCCGCCAGATCCCGTTCGTGGTCGCGGTTAACTGCTTCGACGGCGTGGCCAGGCACTCACTCGAAGAGGTGCGCGAGGCGCTCGCCATCCGCGCCGAGGTGCCCGTCCTCTACACCGACGCGCGCTCACGACAGGCGACCAAGCAGGCACTGATCACGCTGGTCACGCTCGCGATGTCGCGGATGAACGCCTGACCGACTCAGCCGAGCCAGGTGGCGTCGACGTCGATCTCGAGGCGCATGGCGCGCGGCACGATCCGGCCGAGCCCGGGGATCTCGAAGCGCACCCCGAACGCCTCGCGGTCGATGGTGGCGCCACCGCGGATCAGCATCCGGTCGTCGCGGCTCACGGCGTACGCCGCGGTGAGCGCGACCGAGCACCGTACACCACGCAGTGTCAGCGCACCCTCGACCAGCGCCTCTGACCCCGACCAGGTGATCGACGTGCTCCGGTAGGTCGCGACGGGGAAGCGGCTCGCGTCGAACGGGTCGAAGGACGAGATGAGCTCGTCGTACGCCCGGGTGCCGGTCGTCACCGAGTCGACGCCGACCTCGACGTCGATCTCGCCCGACTCGGCCTCGTGGCCGACGTTGATGCGGCCGCTCACGTCGGTGAACCGGGCGCTCATCGTCGGCGTCAGGAACGACGTACGGCCGGAGAAGGAGACCCGCGCCCGCGCGGGGTCGATCGCCCAGGTGCCGGCCTGCGGCAGGGCGAGGTCGCGGCTTCGGGTGAGCGTGGCGGTCATGTCGTTCCCTCTCGGTGGTGCGTGTCGCCGGCGGAGCCGGCAATCAGGAGCCGGCATCGGCTGCCGGCGGAGCCGGCAATCAGGGGCTGCCGGCGGAGCCGGCAACCAGGGGGCTTGTCGGGTGCTACTTCGTGGATGCGGCGGGCTCCGGCTCGGATACACCGTGCTGCCGCCGACTTGTGGGCGACTGGAGGCACACTTGTCGCGGGAATGGGGGGATCCGCGCGTCGCTTGGGGAAGGGGGTCGGCATGGCCGGACTCGCGCTGCCCGTCGGATCACCGCGCGCCGCCGTCCGCACCCTGCTCACCGGGCACCCGGACGCCGGGGCGCCCTGGCTGCGGGCGATCGACGAGCCGGGGGACGCGGGCTGGTTCGGGCCCGGCTCGACCACCTGGCGGGTGAACGCCGACGCGGCCACCCTCGTCGGTGCGGTCCGCGCGCTGCTCGTCCAGGCGATGCACCCCACCGTGCTGGCGGGCTTCGAGCAGCACTCGGCCTACCGCGAGGACCCCGAGTCACGCCTCCAGCGCACCGCCGCCTTCGTCACCGTAACGACGTTCGGCACGTCAGAGCAGGCCGAGCAGGCGTGCCAACGAGTGCGCCGGGCGCACGAGCCGGTCCGCGGAACGACGGAGACGGGTGAGCCGTACGACGCGGCGGACCCCGAGCTGCTCGGCTGGGTCCATCTCGCCCTGGTCGACTCGCTCGCCGAGGCCGTGCGCCGCTACGGCACCACGGTCTTCGACGGTGACCGCTATCTCGACGAGACCGCCAGGGTGGGCGAGTACCTGGGGGCCGCTCACGTGCCGCACAGCGTCGCCGACTTGCGGGCTTCCTACGGCCATTACCGGCCCCAGCTTGCGCGCACCGCGACGACCGCGAACGCTCACCGCTTCCTTCTGGACCCGCCGTTCCCGTTGCACATCCGGGCGCCCTACCGGGTGATCGCTGCCGCTGCGGCGGCCACGCTGCCCTCGGACCTGCGCGACCTGCTCGCGGCGCGGCCGTTGTTGCCGGCCGTCCCGGCCCGGCTGGTGGGCCGGGCCACGTCACTGCTACTCGCGGCGCTGCTGGGTCGCAGTCCGGCTGCGGCGGCAGCCGAGCGGCGTACGGGGACTGCGGCGGCGAGTCGCGCGGCGTCCTAGCTGCTGAAGGGCAGTCGCCAGCTCCCGACGGCCACCGACACGGCGGTGGCGGCCAGGACCGCCGCGAGCGCCGCGGCGATCAGCGCCCAGTCGGCTGGCTGCAACGGCTGCGGCCGGGCCACGCTGCGCTGCTCACCGGTGTCGAACCCGCGGGCCTCCATCGCCGTCGCCAGCCGCACACCGCGGCGGATCGCCGCCACGAGCACCCCGAACACCAGCGAGGCGAACAATCGCACCGCCGCCACGGGCGAGTGACCCGCGTCGATGCCGCGCGCCCGCCGCGCCCGGGCCATCGAGTGCCAGTCGGCGGAGAGCAGGGGCAGCAGCCGCAGCGCGGCCAGCGCGCCGTAGGCGAACCGCGGCGGCACGTGCCAGCGCTGCACGAGCGCGTCGGCGAGGTCCATCGGGTCGGTGCTGGCCAGCACCAGGATGCCGGGGAGCGTGATCGCCAGCAGGCGCAGTGCGATGGAGAGCGCCGAGGTGACCGCGTCCGAGGTGATGTCGAGCGGACCGATCTCCACCAGCACGCGCCCGCCGTCGACGACCAGCAGGTTGGTGAGGCTGACCCCCGCGACGCCGACGAGCAGCGGCCAGCACCGGCGCGTCAGTGTCCCGAGGCGGACACCGGTGAACGGCAGGACGGCGAGCTCGAGACCGAGCAGCAACGCCGGCGTCACGGGGTCGAGGGTGACGAGCAGGCCGACCAGGATGATGCCGGCGGCGGCCAGCTTGGCGACCGGGTTGCGCCGGCTCAGGGGGGCGTCGGGGTCGGGCGCGAGGGGCGCAAGGATGCTCACCGGGCAGCGCTCGCGGTGGTGAGGTCGAGGCGGGTGTCGGCGACGGCGTCGACGAGCGCGCGGTCGTGGGTGATGAGCGCGAGCGCGCATCCCTCGTCGCGCAGGTCGGCGAGCAGATGGGCGAGCTCGGCCCAGGTGCGGGAGTCCTGGCCGTACGTCGGCTCGTCGGCCACCACGACCTCCGGGGCGGTCGCCAGGGCGGTGGCCACTGACAGCCGGCGCTTCTCGCCTCCGGACAGGGTGAAGGGGTTGGCCGCCGCCAGACCGTCGAGTCGCAGCCTGGTCATCAGGTCGGCGGCGCGGGCCAGCGCCTCCGCCGTGGACGCCCCTGCGCGGCGCGGCCCCAGGGCGAGCTCGGCCTGCACCGAGGTGGTCACGAACTGGTGCTCCGGGTCCTGGAACACGGTGCCGACCGCGCGGACCAGGTCGCGGGCCCGCCAGCGCGACGGGTCGCGGCCGGCCGCGTCCGGCGCCAGGTCCGAGGCGGCGCGCACCGACCCCGGCGACGGGCGGAGCAATCCGGCGAGCAGCAGTGCGAGGGTGGACTTCCCGCAGCCGTTGGGACCGGTGACGGCGACGGCGCGACCGGCGCAGAGAATCGCGTCGGTCGGGGGCAGTGCCGCCGTCGTGGCCGCCGGGTAGCGGAAGGCTGCCTGTTCCGCGGTCATCCGGGGGCTCCCGGCCGGGGCGACAGCCCGCCGGCGTACGTCGGGGCTGCGGCCCGGCACCCAGACACCTCGTGCCGCCAGGGACTCGCCGTGCCGGCCGAAGACCTCCTCAGGTGTGCCGTCGGCGAGCACTCCGCCGCCGGGCTCGAGCACCACCGCGCGGTCGACGAGGTCGACGAAATCGGCGACCCGGTGCTCGACCAGCACCGCGGTTGCGCCGGTCGCATCGAGGACGTCGCGCAGCACGGCTCGGACCAGCGCCGCGCCATCGGGGTCGAGGTTCGCCGTCGGCTCGTCGAGCAGCAGGAGTCCCGGGCGCAGCGCCAGGATCCCGGCGATCGCGAGGCGCTGCTGCTCACCTCCGGAGAGTGCCGCGGTGTGCCGGTCGCGACCATAGGGGAACCGCACCGCCGCCAACGCCTCGTCGACCCGCGGCCAGATGTCGGCCGCGGGGACGGCGCGGTTCTCCAGCCCGAACGCCACGTCGTCACCGGCGCGGCCCATGACGAGGGCGGACTCGGGGTCCTGCATGACCAACCCGGCGCGGGCCCGCGCGCGGCGGGCGGGCACGCCGTCGAGGTACAGCGTGCCCTCCTGCTCACCCGCGTCGCTCACGTCGAGCAGGCCGGCGAGCCCGGCGAGCAGTGTGCTCTTGCCCGCGCCGGACGGGCCGAGCAGCAGCACCCGCTCGCCGGGTGCCACCTGCAGGTCGAGCCCGCGCGACGACCACGCGCGGCGGCCGCCGTGACGCCAGCCCCAGCCGCGCGCGTCGACGGCGACCGGGGCCGTGGTGGCGACCTTGCTCAGACGGCGGCCTGCTCGCGGCCGGCCGGGAACGGCGCCAGGACGCCGGTGCGGGCCAGCGCGCGCGAGATCACCCAGGCGCCTGCGCCGGCGATGACAGCGGAGCTGGCGGCGAGCACGGCCACGTAGGTCAGCTGCCAGGTGCCCGGCCAGTCGGTGTAGGCGAACGACAGGTCGAGCAGCGCGGCTGCCACCCCGGCGACCGCACCCGCGACGACGACCGTCGGCAGCCGCCACGACCGGTAGAGGAGCAGGGCGAAGACGAGCTCCGGAGCCGCGCCCTCGACCAGGCCGTAGGCGACGACCGAGAGGCCCCAGGCGGTGCCCAGCAGCGCGGACACGATGGAGGCAACGAGCTCGGTGTACAGGGCCGCGCCGGGCTTGCGGATCACCAGGGCGCCGAGGACGCCGGGCAGCAGCCACACGCCGTACATGAATCCCTGTGCCGGCGGGAAGCCGGCGAACGCGGCCTGCATGCTGTTCCACAGCAGGCCCCACGCCCAGAACACGACACCGAAGGCGACCGCGATCGCCGACGCGACGACGATGTCGACGGTGCGCCAACGAGTCGGCAGACCGGTCGGGGACGTGGTGTCCGTGTCGGCCGGCTCGTTGTCGGCGTGCCCGGCCTTTTCGACTGGCATAGCCAAGTCACTCATCTCCTGTCCAGAGGCGGACGGGAGCTGTCGTGCCGCGAGCCACCGGGGACGCCGCGCGCGTCCGGTCAGCCGCCCAGACTCGTGCCTGGTCGGCGACGGACGCGCTGCGCACCTGGTGGTAACCGACTCCCTGCGCTGGCATTACCCAGATCAGGTTCGAGGGTCTGCGGTCTCCCGCACTCTCAGCGCTGCAGCGCTCCCCTGTGGTTGTGCTGTTGTGGAACGCCTGACGCTAGCACGCAGCTGGAAGGCCCAGCCTCCCGGGGATTCGACCACGTTAGGTAGGCGCAGCAGTGCCTCAACAGGTCTGCCGACCTGTTGAGGCACTGCCTCGCCTGTTGCGGCTCGCGACATGTACGCCAAGGGATGTGGCGCGCTTGTGATCGAGGTCGAGGACCGCATATTTTCGGCCGATAAAACTGACAATAGGAGAGGTCTTGTTGAACGGTCGCGAACGCACGCCCGCGCGCACGTCTTCTACGAGACCGGCGAGCACGCCGCCGGGCTCGGCTGGCTCAGCCCCTGGATCGAGCTCGGCGGGCGGGGCATCGCACCGCGCCCACTTCTCGTGGCATGCGGCCCTGCACGAGCTGGCCTGGGGCGACGTCGCGGCCGTGCGGGTGCGGTACGCCCAGCAGCTGGCGCCGCCGGCGGTTCTCGGAATGCGGGCGCTCGTCGACTCGGCCTCGTTGCTCTGGCGCTGCCACGTCAGGGGGGCCTGGCAGTCTCCGGATCGTGAGGTGCGCGAGGTGCTCGACGCCGTCGAGGTCGACCTGCTCGAACGTCCGCAGACCGCGTTCACGGCGATGCACGCCGCCCTGGGGCACCGCCGCGGGAGACGTCGACGCACGCAGGCTGCAGGCGCACCTGGACGCGAGCCAGGACTCGTGCCTGCGCGACGTCGCGGCGCGGCTGTGCGGTGGGCCTGCCGCTGTGATCGAGTCGCGCTGGTCCGACGCCGTCGAGAGCCTGCGGTCGCTGGCGTCGTCGCTGCACCGGGTCGGAGCAGCCTGGCTCAGCGCGAGGTCGTCGAGGACACCCTGCTGTGCGCGCTGGTGATGGAGGGACGGTTGACGCCGCCCGGGCGCTGCTCGGCGTACGCCTGGACCGCCGACCTTCGCCGCGCGCCCACCGCCGGCACGCGGCTCTGCCCTCGCTCGGCTAGGCCCAGCCGCAACAGGCACAGCACTGCCGCAACAGGCCGCTCCGCCTGTTGAGGCACTGCTGCGCCTACCCAACGTGGTCGAACTGCGAGGGGTGGGGCTTGGGGGCTCGGGGGCTCGGGGGGGCTCGGGGGCGGCTAGGCGGTGTTGGTTCGGTTGGCGTTGGCCTCCCGTCCGGTGGGTGAGGTCGGACAAACCGCCCCAACTGCCTCGGTCCGATTCGGCCGACGCCCCGGTGGCCGCGCGGCGCTGCCCTGAGCGCCGACCGACTCTCAAGGTCAGTGCCCAGACATCCGAGATTCAGGGTCTAGGCGAAAACAGGGAGGTGCAGCGTGACTGGCGTTCCCACGATGAGGGCTGTCCTGCCTCAACTGTCGCCGCGCCGCCCTCGAATGCGCCTCTCCACCGGCGTCTACATAGCGACCGCTCTCGTCTTCGGCGTCTTCCTGGTCTCGACCATCCCGGGCGTCCGCCCGAACCCGGGCTACAACCTCCTGCTCGACGGGTTCCTGAACAACATCGCGTACGAGCTCAGCGCCGTGGTCTGCTTCGTTCGCGCCCGCGGCGCCACGACCTACCGGGCCAGCTACCTCTTCCTCGGCGTCGGGCTCGCGATCTACGGGTCGGGGAACGTGTTCTGGACGATCTTCGTCCGTACCCAGGACCCCGAGCCCTTCCCGTCGATCGCCGACGGGCTGTGGCTGTCGTTCTACCCCTGCGCGCTCATCGCGCTGGTGCTGTTCGTGCGTGGCACCGTCGACGACGTGCCGTTGAGCCTGTGGCTCGACGGTCTCGTCGGCGGGCTCGCCGTCGCCGGTGTCGCCGCCGCCCTCTTCAACCCGATCGTCGCCGAGACCGGAGGCAGCAAGGCTGCCGTCGTCACGACGCTGGCACACGTGGTGCTCGACGTGCTCGTGCTGCTCGTCGTCACCTCGGTCCTGGCGCTGTTCAACTGGCGACCTCCGGTCGGGCTCTGGTTCGTCGCCGCCGGTATGGCGATGTTCTCCCTTGCCGACGGCGTGTACCTGTTCTCGGCCAACAACGGGACCTATCAGCCTGGTGGCCTCAACGACGGGATCTGGGTCGTCGCGACCCTGGTCATCGCGTTCGCCCCCGGCCGGCGGGCGATGGCCTCCGCCAACACGGCGCTGCCGAGCTGGGTGCGGGTCGGCTTCCCTGTCGTCGCCACCCTCGCCGCGCTGGCGACGCTGATCTACGACCACAGCAACCAGCTGAACTTCGCGGCGATCCTGCTCTGTGCCGCGACTGTGGTCGCTGCGCTGGGCCGCCTCATCGTCACCTTCAGAGAGGTCGCCTCCCTCGCCGACAGCCACACCCTCGCCTTCACCGACGAGCTGACCGGGCTAGGCAACCGGCGCGCGTTCTACGAGGAGGTCTCGCACCGTCTCGGTCCGGACGGCGCGCCCGGAGCGTTGTTGCTGCTCGACCTCGACCGGTTCAAGGAGGTCAACGACAGCCTCGGCCACCAGGCAGGCGACACGCTGCTGCGCCATGTCACCTCACGCTTGCTCGCCTCGCTCGCCTCGCTGGAGTCGAGCGAACACGAACACCGGTTGATCCGCCTCGGGGGTGACGAGTTCGCCACCCTGCTCGACGGCGCCGACGAGGCAGCGGGCATCTCGGCCGCTCGCGGGCTCCGCGACGCTCTGGAGGCACCCTTCAGCCTGGACGGCGTGACCGTGCGGCTCACCGCAAGCATCGGCATCGCGCTCTACCCCAGCCAGGGCGGCGACGTCTCGACGCTGCTGCGACGTGCCGACCGCGCCATGTACGAGGCGAAGGCGACCAAGGTCGGCCACCGCGTGTACAGCGACGACCTCGACGCCGGGCATGACGAGCAGCGTCTGCGTGACCTCGAAGACCTCCGGTCGGCGATCGTCGACCGCAGCCTCGTCGTGCACTACCAGCCGAAGCTCGACGCGAGAAGCGGCGCCGTCGTCGGCGTCGAGGCGCTCGTACGGTGGGAGCACCCCACGAGGGGCCTGCTGCTGCCCGGCGACTTCCTGCCGCTGGTCGAGGACGCCGGCCTGATGCGCGACCTCACCGACGCCGTCCTCGAGGTGTCCCTCGACCAGGTGCGTGTCTGGCGCGCCGCGGGACGGCACCTGAATGTGGCGGTGAACCTGTCGGCGTCGTCCCTCGTGGACGCCGAGCTCCCCGCTCGGGTGCGCGGGCTGCTCTCCGTGCGCCGGCTCGCGTCGGACGCGCTCGAGCTGGAGATCACCGAAGACTTCCTCATGGGCGACCGCGAACGCGCCCGCGACATCCTCGCGGAGCTCCGCCACGCCGGCATCCGGGTCTCGGTCGACGACTTCGGGACCGGGTACTCCAGCCTGGCGTACCTGCGAGAGCTTCCGATCGACGAGCTGAAGCTGGACCGATCGTTCGTCAAGCCGATGGCCGATGACCCGCGCGCCGCGGCGATCGTGCGCTCCACCATCGACCTGGCGCACGCCCTCGGCATGACCATGGTCGCCGAAGGGGTCGAGAACGAGGGCGCTGCCCGGCAGCTCGCCGCCTACCAGTGCGACAAGGTGCAGGGCTTCTACTACTCCCCGGCCCTGGAGCCCGTCGGCCCTGGAGCGCTGGATCGACGCACGGACCGAGGCGGAAGACCTCTCAGCAGGTCGCCACAACGCCCCGGTCGGCCCTCGGTGCTGAGCACGACAGCATCTGCCGCTCGCGCAAGGCACCGTCCGCCAGTCGGCGGGCGTCGTGTCCGGCGTCGAGTCCCTGCGCGGCATGCTCGAGGAGTTCGACACGCTGGCCGCTCGTTGCGGCGCTCCTCTCACCGCCCGCGAGCCGTGGTTGCGCGCCACCCTCGACTCGCTTGTCGACGCCGAGCCGTGGGCGGTCGTCGCCCGTGACGGGCGCGGGCAGCTCTCCGCCAGTGTCGTCTTCGTCGACGACCCGCACGGAGTGACGCAGCTGCTCGGCACCGACACCGTCCAGCGCGGCGCGGTGCTCGCACTCGAGCCCATCATCGCGGCCGGCCTCGGTCGCGCGGTCATGGCCGCTGCGACTGAGCGACGCCTGAAGGCTCTGCACCTCGGCCCGCTGATCCCTGGCCAGATCGTGGCTTCCTTCGCTGCTGGCCTCGGCGGTGCGTCGACGTCCGTGGCGCCCATCCCTATCATCGAGCGAAACGGCGCGGGCGACGTCGAGTCCTACTTGTCGCACGGAGCGAACCGGACCCTGCGGAAGGCCCGGAACCGGCTGCACCGTGATGACCTCGACGCGACGGTCGCCTTCACCGACGACCCCCGCCTGATCGCGTCTGCCCTTCCTGCCCTGGAACGGTGCCACCGCGAGCGTGACCACTCCCATGGGCGCGTCGCGCAGCTCGACGACGAGGCTCGGCGCTACACATGGAACCTGCGGATGCGCTCCATGGCCGCCGCCGGCCAGCTCGAGCTGGCGACGATGCAGCTCAACGACGCCACCGTCGCCTTCACCCTGGGCTCGCGCGACGGTGTCACCTACCGGCTTCTCGAAGGCCGCTTCGTCACGCAGTGGGCGCGCTACGCGCCCGGTCGTCTGCTCGAGGCGGCCGTGGTGCAGCGGATGCTCGACGACGCGGAGCTGACGATCTTCGACTGGATGACCGCCATTGCGTCCGAGTCGTTGCTGGGGTCCAACGCCTGGCAGCCGGCCGTCGTCCTGCACGCCGAGCTGAACTGACCCACCGGTTCGCCGGCGACCCAGGTCGCTCAGTCCCGGTCCGGGCGGAGGGTGTGGGATTTGAACCCACGGACGGTCTCCCGTCGTGCGCTTTCAAGGCGCATGCACTCGGCCACTATGCGAACCCTCCTCGTCCCCGCAGACGCGCACCCGCGAGGGGTATCGGCCGGTACGCCGTCAGCACGGACGCGACCAGTATGGGCCGCCGGGCGAGATGCGAACGCATGTACCTCTTGTCCCGGGGTGGCGACTGGTCCTAAGGTGCACGAGTTCAGACTGGTCTAGTCCACTTGGAGCGCTGATGCCCGTCGCGCACATGCGCATCGACAATCGGTTGATCCACGGACAGGTCACGATCTCGTGGGTGGGTGCGCTGGGCGCCGACCACCTCATCGTCACCAACGACGACGTGGCGGCCGACGAGATGCAGCGGATGATCCTGCCCCAGGCCGCCCGCGGCGTGAAGACGTCGGTTCTCAGCGTGGCGGACACCCTGGCCTACTGCCTGGGCGACAAGGGCGACCGCGAGAAGATCATGATCATCGCCAAGCTGCCCTCCGACGCCCTCGCGCTCGTCGAGGGCGGTCTGGAGCCGAAGGAGATCAACGTCGGCAACCAGGCGCCGCGACCCGGCACGAAGTTCAAGATGGTGAGCCGCTCCATCGCGGTCACGTCGGAGGACGCCGAGACGTTCCGGGCCATCGCGGCCAAGGGCTTCGGCCTCGAGCAGCGGATGATGCCCAACGACCGGAGAAACGACTTTCTCAAGGTCCTGCAGGACAAGAAGCTGTGAGCCCAGCCGGCCCCAGTGCTGACGACGTGAGCCCGGACGCCGACGCGCGCTCGGGCGCCCGCGCCTACCTCGCCGCCGCCGGGCGGGCGATCGCGCGCGTGGCGGCCCAGGTCGACGAGATCGAACGAGCCGCGGGACACGTCGCCGATGCGCTTGGCAACGGCCGGCGCGTCTTCGCGTTCGGCACGGGTCATTCCCACCTGCTGGCCGAAGAGCTCTACACCCGGGCTGGGGGACTGCGTGGCATCGAGGCGGTCCTGGAGCCGTCGCTGATGCTGCACGAGGGCGCAGCGAAGTCGTCGGCGCTGGAGAAGCTGACCGGCTACGCGCGGATCCTCGTCGCCAACGCGGGCGTCGGCGAGGGCGACGTCGTCGTGGTGGCCAGCAGCTCCGGGCGCAACGCAGTGCCCGTCGAGTTCGCCGAGGAGTCGAAGGCGCGCGGCGCGACGGTCATCGCCGTCACGTCGCGAGAGCACAGCGGGTCGGTCGACTCGCGCGCACCCAGCGGCCGCCGCCTCATGGAGGTCGCCGACGTCGTGCTCGACAACACGGCGCCGCTCGGTGACGCAACCGTGTCGCTGCCCGACCGGTCCGAGAAGGTCGGGCCTGTCTCCACCGTCGCCGGCTCCGTGCTGCTGCAGTCGATCGTGTGCGAGGCAGCACTCAGGCTGGCGCGCAACGGTCGTGACCCGGGAGTGCTCGTCAGCTACAACGTTGATCCGCAGCCCGCGACGTGACTGCTCCAATGCCGCCGGATCGCCCTGCCGACCTTGTGTTGGCCGGGGCACGGTTGCTCGCCCGCGGACAGCAGTTGACCGACGGCTGGGTCGCCGTCACCGACGCCCGGATCACTGCGCTTGGTCAAGGCACGCCGATCCTCGACGCGACCGAGCTGGTCGACTGTGCAGGCGACTGGCTGGCACCGGGCTTCGTCGACGTACACGTGCACGGTGGCGGTGGCGGCGAGTTCATGAGCCCCGATCCGGCGTCCCGCCGGCGCGTCCGCGAGCTGCACGCAGGCCACGGCACGACGTCGATGCTTGCCTCGACCGTCTCGACCGACGCCGCCACTTTGCTCGACGCGGTCCGGCGACTCGCTGACGACATCGACGAAACCGACGACAGCGACTCAGGCGGGGCAGCGCAGCAGACCGCTGCGGCGCGGCTACTCGGCATCCACCTCGAGGGACCGTTCCTGTCCGGCCGGCGCCGCGGTGCGCACGACGAGGCACAGCTGCGTGCCCCGGACCCCGACGAGCTGGCGCGCCTGGTCAGTGCTGGGCGCGGTCACGTGCGGTCCATCACCCTGGCCCCGGAGCTGCCCGGAGGCCTCGACCTCGTCAGGCGGGCGCGCGGCCTCGGTCTCATCGTCTCCCTGGGTCACACCGACACCGACGCCGAAACCATGCGGGCTGCGGTCGAGTTGGGTGCGACCAGCGTCACGCACACGTTCAACGGCATGCGCCCGCTGCACCACCGCACTCCGGGTGGCGTCGGCGTCGCCATGGACGACGACAGGCTGGTGTGCGAGCTCATCGTCGACGGCATCCACGTCGACCCGCTCGCGGCCCGAGTGCTCGTCCGGGCCGCCGGCAGCCACCGGGTCTGCCTCATCACCGACGCGATGACCGCCGCACGGATGCCCGACGGGACCTACGAGCTCGGTGGCTCGATCGTCGACGTCACGGCCAACCGGGTGGTCGTCTCGGGCACCGACATCCTCGCGGGCAGCACCCTGACGATGGCCGACGCGGTGGCGAACGCCGTCAGCCTGCTCGGTCTCGACGTGGCCACCGCCGTCGCGATGGCGACCTCCGTGCCGGCGAGGCTGCTCGGCACCGACGAGGTCGGCACGCTCGCACCCGGGCTGCGCGCCGACCTCGTGCGGCTGCGCGCCGACGGCAGCCTGCACACGACGTACGCCGAGGGCCGGCCCGTCCCGGTTCCCGATCCGCACGCAGCGCCTGAGTCCGTCCCTTGACGTGGGGCAATGACGCGGGGCCCCTGAGCGGGCAACGGCGCCCGCGACAAGCCGACCCATCCGACCGGAAACGCCCACCCGAGTGAGGTGTCCCCTTGTTTGAAGCCTTGATCCTTGCCATCTGGGGCACGTTATGCATCTACGACGTGCTCGGCCCCACCCTCTTCTACGCCGGCCGACCATTGATCGCCGGCAGCGTCGCCGGTCTCATCGTCGGCGACCCGACGCTGGGCATGGCGGTCGGCGCCACGCTCGAGCTGACCGCTCTCGGCATCTATACCTACGGCGGCGCGACGACGCCCGACTACCAGACCGGTGCGATCGTCGGGACCGCGCTGGCCGCCGACGCGAGTGGAGCGTTCAGCGGGCAGCTCGCGCTCGGCATCACGGTCGGCATCCCTGCCGCCATCCTGCTCGCGAGCCTCGACCCGATCGGTCGTTTCCTGCCGACCTTCTGGATACATCGCGCTGACGGCTACGCGGCCGCCGGTGACGACAGACGAATGTCGTGGGCGCACTGGACGGCGTTCATACCATGGGGCCTCACCCGGGCCATCCCGACATTCCTCGCGGCGCTGGCAACCGCGGAGACGGTGCAGAACTTCCAGGACGCTATCCCGGAAGGCTTCGTCCGAGGCATGACGCTCGTGGGCGCCATGCTGCCGGCCGTCGGCTTCGCGATGCTGCTCAAGATCATGCCGGTGCGCAGGTACTGGTACATGCTTCTGATCGGATTCGTTTTGTTCGCCTACTTGCAGGTGCCACTCGTCGGCATCGCCATCTTCGGTGTAGCCCTTGCGGCGATCTTCATGACGTTGAAGTACCGCGAGCCGAGGGAGGCCGTCAATGTCTGACACTGCGACGCACACCACGACCGGCGGTCCGGACGGACCAGACGAGCAGATCCCTCCGTCGGTGCTCACCAAGTCCGACCTCAACAAGTCGTTCTGGCGGTTCTTCACGTCGTTCCAGATCTCGTGGAACTACGAGCGCATGCAGGCGCTGGGGTTCGCCTACGCGATGCAGCCTTGCCTGCGGAAGATCTACCCGGACGAGGCGGAGTACCGCGAAGGGCTGACCCGGCATCTGTCGTTCTTCAACACCAGCCCCATCATCGGCGCGCCGCTCATCATCGGCTCGGCAATCGCCATGGAGGAGAGGCACGCCAAGGGCTCCGCCGAGGGCGTGAAGGTCGGGCTCATGGGTCCGATGGCCGGCGTCGGCGACACGCTGACGTTCGCGCTGTACAACAGCATCATCTTCACGATCGGCTCGGCCTGGGCCCTCGAGGGCAAGGCGATCGGGCCGATCTTCGCCGCGTTCATGGTGCTGGTCCCGTACTTCCTGGTACGCCGCTGGCAGTTCTTCTTCGGCTACAACCAGGGCCGCAACCTCATCTCATCGATCGCCGGTGGTGCCCTGGAGCGTGTCAGCGAAGCCGCGACCGTGCTCGGTCTCGTCGTGCTCGGTGGTTTCATCCCATCGATCGTCAAGATCAGCACGTCACTGACCTACAGCCAGACGGTCACGGTCCGGGGCGAGGAAGTGCAGCAGGAAGTCCCGCTGCAGACGCAGCTCGACACGGTGCTGCCCTACATGCTGCCGGTCATTCTGACGGGAGTCATCTACTGGGCGCTGAAGAAGTTCAACCTCAACCCGCTGTGGGCGATCCTCGGTGTGTTCATCCTCGGGCTGACCCTGGGTTGGCTCGACTGGTTCGTGCCCGAGCTGCCCAAGGAAGGCGAGTGAGGACCGCACGTGCCTGAGTCGACACGGGCAACTGTGGTGTTCGTCGGGCACGCCGCGCTCGCGCGCGGCGTGCTCGACGCCGTCGAGATGATCATGGGTCCGCAGGAGGACGTCCACGCGGTCGGCATGACCCCCGAACAGGACCCCGGTGCCGTGGTCGAGGCGGTGCAGGGGCACGCGGGAGAGGACGGAGAGCTGCTCGTGCTCGCCGACCTGTTCGGCGGCAGTCCAGCGAACGCGGTCGCCACCGAGCTGCTGCGCCGGGACGGCGTCGAACTGGTGACCGGCCTCAACCTGCCCATGGCCCTGGAAGTGCTCTCGAGCGTCGACACGAGCGCAGCCGACATGGCCGCCACCGCGGCTGCCGCAGGCCCGGCCGGTGTCATCGACGTGCGCAGCCGGCTGCGTGACGCGGGGTCGGGCAGCTGACCCCGTCAGGTGGAGGGCGCGTCACGTCGCGCGTGCATCAGAACCTCGTAGCGGTCACCGCGGTAGACCGAGCAGGCGAACTCCACGACGGTGCCGTCGCCGTCGCGGGTGACGCGTTCGATCTGGAACGCCGGCTCGCCTTCGGGGGTCTCGAGCAGGTCGGCCTCACCCTGCTGCAGCGTCACGACGGTGACGCGCTGCGCTGCTTCGGCGACGAGCACGCCGTAGTGCTGGGCCAGCAGCTCGTAGAGGCTGTTCTCGATGAAGTCGTGGTCGGCGAGACCCGGGAAGCGGTCAGCAGGGAGATGCGTCTCCTCGACGGCCATCGGGACGCCGTCGGCGGTGCGCACTCGTCGTACCCGGGTGACCATGCAGCCGGCCGCCACCTCCAGGCTCACCGCCAGCGCCTGCCCCGCACGCACCGTGCTGACATCGAGCAGCTGTGCGCCGGCCACCAGGCCGCGTTTGCGCATGTCCTCGGTGAACGACGTCAGGTGTTCGGTGTGCGCGAGGCGGCGTTCGGCGACGAAGGTGCCGCGTCCCTGTTGGCGGTAGACCAGGCGCCGGTGGGCCATGCGTTCGATCTGGGCACGCACCGTCATGCGGGCGACCCCGAAGTGCTCGGCGAGCTCGCGTTCGCTCGGGAGCGGGGAGCCGGGTTCGAGCTCGGCGACGTAGGACTCGAGAATCTCCTGCAGGGCCGCGCCCTTGGGCCCGGCGAGCTTCCTCGGCAGTGCCGCGCGGCGCGGCGCCGGTCCCGTCATCGCGCGGCTGCCTCCTCCGTGCGGCGGGCGGGGTTTGCCCGTCGTCAAGCCCTGACAGAGCCTAACCGCGTGCAGCGCCGGTCAGCCGCGAGCGCGGTGCAAGGTTGTACGACGATGTCCCCGCAGACAGAGACACCGGGAGGCCGTGGTGAGTGAGGCGACCGAGCACCTCGCGACGCTGGCCACCGAGGGCAGCCGACCCGAGCTCGCCGACCTCGACCAGCGCTCGACGGCGGACCTCGTGACGCTGATGCTCGCCGAGCAGCACGCCGTCGACCATGCCCTCGAGTCGGCTGCACCGGCGCTCGCCGCCGCGGTCGACGGTGTCGCCGACCGGCTGCGTCGCGGGGGCCGGCTTCTCTACCTTGGTGCCGGCACACCGGGCCGCCTCGCTGCTCTGGACGCGGCGGAGTGCCCGCCGACCTTCGGCGTAGAGCCCGAGCGCGTGGTGGCACTTCTCGCCGGCGGCGAGGACGCGGTCGTCGGCGCCAAGGAAGGGGCCGAGGACGACGGCGGCAGCGCCGTACGGGCGCTGGACCGGGTCGGCGCGGGGGCCGCGGACGCCGTCGTCGGCATCTCCGCGAGCGGTCGCACCCCCTACGTCCTCGAAGGCCTGCGCGCGGCCCGCGAGCGGGGTGCGTTCACTGTGTCCGTGGCGAACAACGTCGACGCACTGATCTCGGACGTCGCAGACGTGGCGATCGAGACACCCACCGGGGCCGAGCTGCTCGCCGGCAGCACGCGGCTCAAGGCCGGCACGGCGCAGAAGGTCGTGCTGAGCGCGCTGTCGACGCTGGCGATGGTGAAGATCGGTCGCACGTACGGCAACCTCATGGTCGACCTGCACGCCGGCAACGTGAAGCTGCGCGACCGGGCGCGGCGCATCGTGGTCGAGGCGACCGGCGTCAGTGCGGACGAGGCATCCGCGGCGCTGGCCGCAGCGGGTGACGAGACCAAGGTGGCCGTTGTCATGCTGCTCGCGGGAGTCGACGCGGCCGTGGCGAGGGAGCGGCTCGCCGGAGGTGCGACCGTACGGGAGGCCGTGGGTGGCTGACACATCGTCGTACCCCCGGATCGGCCACGGCGTGGCCCACCTGCAGGTCGATCCCGGCACCGTGCTCGGTGGCTACGGCGAGCGCAGCAGTCCCTCGACGGGCACGCTCGATGCGCTCGAGGTGTCGGCGGTCTCTGTCTCCCACCAGGGGTCGACCGCGGTGGTGTGCGTCGCCGACGTCGTGTCGGTCAACCGCGACGTCGCCGACTCCACCCGAGTCCGCGTCGCGGAACTGGCCGGGACGACGCCCGACCTGGTGTGGCTGGCCGCGACGCACACGCACGCCGGCCCGGACACCGGTTGCACACCCCGTGGAGGGGTCACCCCGCCACCCTGGGACGACGTGCTGCCTGCCGCCGCCGTGGCGGCGGCTGAGCGGGCCCTCGAGGCGGCCGTGCCGGCGGATCTGACCGTGCACATCGGAGAGCTGACCCACGTCGGAGGTCAGCGAGCGGGCGAGACCAAGGCGTTGACCGCGCCGGTCGCCGCCCTGGGCGTCCGCCGTCCCGATGACGGCCGCCTGCTCGGCGCCGTGACCGTCCTCGCCGTGCACCCCACCGTCCTCGCCGCGACCAACCTGTCCGTCTCGGCCGACCTCACCGGTGGCGTGCGGCGCGCGCTCCGCGCGGAACTGGCGACCGAGCGCGAAGCCGCGCCGTGGTCCGTGGTCGCGACCGGTGTGGCCGGCGACATGAGCACGCGACCGCACCGGCGCGCGCAGACGGCCGCGGAGGTCGACCGCCTGGCCGGAGTGGCCGCGCCGCAGCTGCGCGATCTGCTTGCCACCACCGCGGTCCGCCGGTTCGACGCGGCGCGGCCTCTCGCCGGTGCGCACGACGTCGTCGAACTGGCCTCACGCGCACCCATGTCCCGCGAGCAGGCCGAAGGCGCTCGCGCCCGCGCGCAGGCACGCCACGACGACGCCGTACGTTGCGGCGACGTGGTCGGTGCCCGTGAGGCGGCCACCGCATTGCAGGGCGTGGCGCTGACCGAGGCGGCCGCCGGCGACGGCGCAGCCGTGCCGTGCGTGGTGAGCGCGCTCGACCTCGGCGGCGTGCTGCTCTTCGGACTGGGTGCCGAGCCCTACTCCGCCCTGGCGGCCCGGGCCGCGCTCACCGTCGACGGTGCGGTCGTCCTCGGCTACACGAACGGCTACTGCGGCTACCTGCCGACATCAGACGCGTTCGGACGGGAGGACTACGAGGTGCTCATCTCGCCGGTCGCGGCTGGTGAGAGCGAGCGGGCGCTGGACAGGTCGGTCGCGCTGCTCACTGCCGGTCGGTCTGGGTGACCTTTGACAGCCCGCGAGGTGCGTCGGGATCGAGGCCGAGGCGGCGGGCCAGGGCCTCGACGACCAGCTGAGCCGGAACGACGAGGGCGAGCGGGGCCAGCAGCTCGGGCAGGTCGGGCCCCGGCACGTGCAGGTCGCAGGTGCGCTGCAGGACGGCGTCGCCACCGACCACCACTGTCCGGGCGCCGCGAGCGCGCAGGTCCGTGACGAGCTCGGTCATGGCGGCGAGCATGGGCCCGTCGGCGGCGGCGACCAGCACGGCGGTCACGTCGTGGTCGACCACGGCGATAGGGCCGTGGCGCAGGTCGGCGTAGGAGAGGCCGCGCACCGGTCGCAGGCACGTCTCCTCGAGCTTGAGCGCCGTCTCGAGCGCCGTGCCGTAGACCAGGCCGCGGCCGGTGACGATGATCTCGGCCGTCTCCGCCAGCGCGGCCGCAGCCTCGTCGACGCCGTCGCCGCGTTGAACGAGCCGGGCGATCTCGGCGGGCACCCGCAGGAGGTCGGCGTCCAGTGCCGTCATGTCGGCGCCCAGCGCCGTCGCGAGCACCGTGACCGCGGCCAACTGGGTCGTGTAGGTCTTGGTGGCCGGGACCGCGCGCTCGGGTCCGGCCTGCGTGACGAGGGCGTGGTCGGCTCCCTCGGCGAGCCGGCTGCCCTCCCCGTTGGTGATTGCCACCGTGGCGGCCCCGCACGCGCCGGCCCAGGCCTGGGTCGCGACGATCTCGTCGGTCTCACCCGACTGGGAGATGCTCACGACCAGGGCGTCGGAGAGGTCGAGGTCGGCGCCGTAGTGGGTCGCGACGCTGGGGGCGGCCAGCGCCGCCGGACGGCTGGCGTGCACCTCGACGAGATAGCGGCCGTACACGGCGGCGTTGTCGGAGGAGCCGCGGGCCACGAACAGCACCTGCCGTCGGGCGGTGGACAGCTCGCGCAGCGCTGGCCGCTGGGGGGTCAGCACCTCGAGGGTGCGGGCCACCGCCGCCGCCTGTTCGGCGATCTCGGCCCGCATGACGGTGGTCATCGCGGCAGGGTCATCGGACGGCGGGCCACGCGGTGGACTATACCAATCTGGCCGGGTCAGGACAGAATGTGCGAATTAGGACACACACGGGCATTGACCCCGAACCTGTGATGTAGCTAACTTTCCAACCGGAGCGTTTCTTCGTTGCTCCTTGCCCTGCCCGCCGCCGTTCCCGTCACCGGAGGCACCATGCCGGCCATCGTCAGCAAGACTCCCCTTCGTGTCTTCCTCGCGCTGCTCGCGGTGCTGACCCTCGCCGTCACCGGACTGGTCGGGGCCCCGGTGGATGCGCGGGCCGCGCAGGGTCCCGCCGGTCCCTCCGGGCCACCCGACGGCCCGCGGATCGACAAGCAGGTCAGGGACCTGATGCGCCATATGACACTGGAGGAGAAGGTAGGCCAGCTCTTCGTGACCTATGCCTACGGGGCGACCGCCGACACGACCAACGCCGCGGACGTCGCCAACAACCGGACGGCGCACGGAGTGGACAACGCAAAAGCGCTGATCGAGAAGTACCACCTCGGCGGCGTCATCTACTTCGCCTGGTCGAACAACGTCAACAACCCCCCGCAGATCGCCGGACTTTCCAACGGTGTGCAGCGGGTGGCCATGGGGGCGAAGTCCAAGATCCCGCTGTTGATCAGCACCGACCAGGAGCAGGGCGTCGTCGTCCGCGTCGGTCCGCCCGCCACGCAGTTCCCGGGCAACATGGCACTCGGCGCGGGTCGCACCGAGGCCGATGCCTATGACGCTGCCTACATCGGCGGCGAGGAGCTCGGCGCGATCGGCATCAACCAGAACTTCGGTCCCGTCGCCGATGTCAACGTCAACCCCGCCAACCCGGTGATCGGCGTGCGGTCCTTCAGCAGCGACCCGTCGCTGGTGTCGACGCTTACGTCGGCCCAGGTGAAGGGCTACGAGGACGCCGGTGTCTCGTCGACTGCCAAGCACTTCCCCGGCCACGGCGACACGGCCGTCGACAGCCACACCGGTGTGCCGCTGATCACCCACACCCGCGACGAGTGGGAGCAGATCGACGCCCCGCCCTTCAAGGCGGCGATCAAGCGAGGCATCGACTCGATCATGACGGCGCACATCATCGTCCCGTCGCTCGACCCGGCCGGCGACCCAGCGACGCTGTCGAAGCCGATCCTGACCGACATCCTGCGCAAGAACATGGGCTACGACGGCGTCGTCATCACCGACTCGCTCGGCATGCAGGGTGTGCGGGACAAGTACGGCGACGACCGGGTTCCAGTGCTCGCGCTCAAGGCCGGCGTCGACCAGCTGCTGATGCCGCCGAGCATCGATGTCGCCTACAACGCCGTGCTCGCCGCCGTGCAGTCCGGCGAGCTGACCAAGAAGCGCATCGACGAGTCGGTCTTCCGCGTGCTGCGACTGAAGATGCGCAAGGGCCTGTTCGCCAACCCCTACGTGGACGAGAGCAAGGTCGGCTCGGTTGTCGGCACCCCTGCCCACCTCGCACGGGCCCAGGAGATCGCCGACCGCACCACGACCCTCGTCAAGAACGACGACGATGCGTTGCCCCTGCCCGAGTCCACCGGCAAGGTGCTCGTCACCGGCTGGGGCGTGACGACCACCAGGACCCTGGGCGACCAGATCGCCGCCCGCGGCCCACAGACCAGCGTCCTCGAGACCGGGCTCAACCCCAACCAGGCGAGGATCGACGCGGCGGTCGCCCAGGCCAAGGCCAACGACGTTGTCGTCGTCCTGACAAACAAGGCGTGGGACGGTCGCACGACGGGCGGCGCCAACGGTGGTCCCGGTCAGCAGCGGCTCGTGCAGGCGCTGCTCGACTCCGGCACGCCCGTGGTGGTCGCGGCGGTGCGCGACCCGTATGACATCGCGCACTTCACCGACGCGCCGACCTATGTCGCGACGTACTCGTACGCCGGGCCCTCGCTCGGGTCGCTCGCCAAGGTGCTGTTCGGCGAGATCACCCCGGCGGGCAAGCTGCCCGTCACGATCCCGACGGCCGACGACCCCGACACCGCGCTGTACCCGTACGGGCACGGTCTCGGCTGGTGAGCGGAGCAGTCTGGCTGCCGCGGCGGCGGGGGTTCGCGGCCGTCCTGACGGCCGCACTGGTGGCTGCGACCGTGGTGTGTGGGGGTGGGGCGGTTGCTGCCGGCGGAGCCGGCAATCAAGGGGCTGCCGGCGGAGCCGGCAATCAAGGGGCTGCCGGCGGAGCCGGCAATCAAGGGACTGCCGGCGGAGCCGGGCAGGGCGACGTGCCGCTGCGGGTGGCGACGTACAACATCCACACCGGCATCGGCAGCGACGGGCAGCTCGACCTCGAGCGCACTGCTGCGGTGATCCGGGCCAGCCGGGCGGAGGTGGTCGGCCTCGAGGAGGTCGACGTGCACTGGGCGGCGCGCAGCGACTGGCGCGACCAGACCGCCGAGCTCGCTCGCATGCTGAAGATGCACGCGTTCTTCGCGCCGATCTACTCCCTCGACCCGCTGTCACCGGGCGAGCCACGACGCGAGTACGGCGTGGCGGTGCTGAGCAAGCACCGCATCGTGTCGGCGCAGAACCACGACCTCACCCGGTTGTCGACGCAGGATCCGAACCCGACACCCGCGCCGGCGCCCGGCTTCGCCGAGGCTGTCGTCGACGTGAGGGGCGAACGCGTGCACGTCTACGTCACGCACCTCGACTACCGGGCAGACCCCTCGGTGCGCGAGGCACAGGTGGCCGACACCCGTCGCATCCTCGCCGACGACGGTACCGATGCCCACCAGGTGCTGCTGGGCGACTTCAACGCCGAGCCCGACGCGCCGGAGCTCGCACCCCTGTGGAGTGACCTGACCGACGGCTGGGCCGCGGCCAACGGCACGGCGCCAGGACTCACCTATCCCGCCGACGTGCCGGTCAAGCGCATCGACTACGTCACCGTCAGCGAGGGCATCGGCGTACGCCGGGCGGAGGTGCCCGCCACTCTCGCCTCCGACCATCGCCCGGTGATCGCCGACCTCTCGGTGCGGCGCGGCCACCCCCGGCCCTGACACCTGCCAACGACAACCCCCTTCGACAATTCGGAGACGCCATGCGCAGCACCCGACTCACGTCGATCGTCGCCGTCGCGGCGGCCGTCGCGGCCGTCGTCATGCCCATGCAGGGCGCGGTACCGGCCGACGAGAAGTCAGCGGTCAAACCCGGACGGCTGCAGACCGGCATCGAGGTGCTCGCCGCCGACCGCTACCAGGCGGTGGCGGGGGAGAAGGTCGGCATCATCACCAACCCGACCGGGGTCATGCCCAACCATCGCCACGAGGTCGACGTGATGGCGGCATCCGACGACGTCGACCTGACGGCGGTGTTCGGGCCCGAGCACGGCTTCCGCGGAACCGCGCAGGCCGGCGGGTCGGAAGGCTTCTACACCGACCCGCAGACGGGCCTGCCCGTCTACGACACCTACCTGAAGTCGGGCCAGGCGCTCGCCGACATCTTCACCAGGTCGGGCGTCGACACCGTGATGTTCGACATCCAAGACGCGGGTGCGCGCTTCTACACCTACATCTGGACCCTGTACGACGCGATGGAGGCCGCAGCCCTGGCCGGAAAGCGGTTCGTCGTGCTCGACCGGCCGAACCCAGTCAGCGGCCGGGCCGCGACCGGGCCGGTGATGCATCCGGAATTCGCCACGTTCGTCGGCCGCAAGGCGATCTCCCAGCAGCACGGGATGACCGTGGGTGAGCTCGCCAGGCTGTTCAACAAGGAGTTCCTGCCCGACGCGGTCGGCTCGCAGGTCGACCTCACCGTGGTGGCGATGCACGGCTGGTCGCGAGAGATGTTCTTCGACCAGACAGGCGCACCCTGGGTGCTGCCGTCGCCGAACATGCCCACGCCTGACACGGCACTCGTCTACCCGGGCACCTGCATGTTCGAGGGCACCAACCTCTCCGAGGGCCGTGGCACCACCCGGCCGTTCGAGCTGGTGGGCGCGCCCTACATCGACTACCGCTGGGCAGCCGCGCTCAACGCCGCCAAGCTTCCCGGCGTCAACTTCCGCGAGGCCTACTTCACGCCGACCTTCTCCAAGCACGCCAACGTTGCCGTCGGCGGTGTCCAGGTGCACATCACCGACCCGGCTGCCTACGACTCGGTGCGTACCGCGACGGAGATGATCGTGACGGCCAAGCGGCTCTACCCCAACGACTTCGCGTGGCGCAGCGACAACTGGATCGACAAGCTCACCGGCTCGACCCGCTTCCGCACGATGGTCGACAACGGAGCCACCGGCCAGCAGGTCGTCGCCGGCTGGCAGGACGAGCTGCAGGACTTCCGCCGGACCCGCGCCAAGTACCTCATCTACCGCTAGTGCGACCGCGTCACCCACGCGTCGTACTCGAGGAGGACAGATGACATCGAGCCGACGGAATCAGCCCGCCACCAGAGCCGTGGTTGCCGGGCTCGCGACGGCAGCACTCGCCGTCGGCCTGCTGAGCGGCCCGGCCGCCGGCGCGCCACCGTCCCCAGCTGCGCCACCGTCCACCGGCCGGACCCTGCATCCCGGTACGCCGCAGTCGGCCGGGCTGGTGCCGCAGTGGATCAATCGCATGCAGGCCGACGTGGCGTCGTACCTGCAGCCGTCTCCCACCCGGCCGCTCTACGCCGGCGCGGTGGTGCTCGCCGCCCACGACGCCACCGTGGTGGCGCGCCGAGCGTTCGGTCACAACCTGCGCTACGCAAGCGGCGACGGCACCGAGCTCCCGCGCGACCAATGGGTGGCCACCCGCGAGGACAGCATCTTCGACCTGGCATCGGTGTCGAAGCTGTTCACCTCGATCGTCGCGGTGCAGCAGGTCGAGAAGGGCCGCCTCGACCTCGACGCGACCGTGGCCTCCTACATCCCGGCATTCGCGGAGAACGGCAAGCAGGACGTCACCGTGCGCCAGCTGCTCACGCACACGTCGGGGCTGCCCGCCTGGCTGCCGCTCTACAGCGCGTACGACACCGTCGAGGAGCGCTACCAGGCCACGTACACGGTCAAACCGACCGCCGCACCCGGTGCGAGATACCTGTACTCCGACCTCAACCTGATCACGCTCGGGAAGATCGTCGAGCAGCTGGCCGGCCGCACCCTCGACACAGTGGTCGCCGACGGGATCACCAGACCGCTCGGCATGCGCGACACCGGCTACAACCCGTCCGCCGCCGTCCTCGACCGGATCGCCGCCACGGAGTACCAGCCGTCGACCGGCCGTGGCGTGATCCGCGGCAGCGTGCACGACGAGAACGCCTGGTCCCTCGGCGGCGTCGCCGGCCACGCAGGTGTGTTCTCGACCGCCGACGACCTCGCGGTGCTCGCGCAGACCCTGCTCAACCACGGGCGTTACGGCAAGGCACGCATCCTCTCGCCCGCGTCGGTCGACTCGCTGTTCCACAACGAGAACGCAGCCTTCCCGGGCAACTCCCACGGGCTCGGCTTCGAGCTCGACCAGCGGTGGTACATGGACGCGCTCTCCTCGCCGATGACGGCCGGGCACACCGGTTACACCGGGACCTCGCTCGTCCTCGACCCGCTCTCCAACTCCTTCGTCATCCTGCTCACCAACCGCGTGCACCCGAGCCGCGACTGGGGCAGCAACAACCCGGCCCGTCGGGCCGTGGCCCACGACCTGGGCATGTCGATGCCGGTCCGGCCGCGACGCGGTCCGACCGCCTGGTTCTCCGGCGACGGAGACGCACGCACGGCGACCCTGGACCTGCCCGTCGCGGCCACCGACCCGAGCGCCAGGATCGGCTTCGACCTGTTCGTGGACACCGAGAGCACCGATCCGGTGTCACTCGAGGTGTCGCGCGACAACGGCGCCACCTGGACCGAGCTTCGCCGCTGGTCGGGTTTCACCGGCCGGAAGTGGCAGCACGTGCAGGCGCCGCTCGGTGCGCTCAACGGCCAGGTCGTCGTGCGCTGGCGCTACAGCACGGACGCGCTCTACCAGGGCCGAGGGGTCTACGTTGACGCCGTACACATCGACGGGAACGGCGGACGGCTCTTCGACGGCGAGCGCCGTGGCGACGAGGGGCTCTTCCAGCCGCACGGGTTCACCGAGTCGAGGGTGTGAGTGTGGACGCCCCGGACGAGTCCGTTGCCGGGAGGACGCCCGGCAACCTGGGGACGGCCGTGCGGCTCCGTTCGCTCATGCCGTCGCTGCCGCCTGCCGAGCAGCGGGTGGCGAGCGAGGTCCTCGCCGACCCGGCCGGTGTTGCGTCCTCGACGATCAGCGAGCTGGCCGCCCGGTGCGCCACGTCGGAGACGACGGTCGTGCGTTTCTGCCGCGCGCTCGGGCTCACCGGCTACCCGCAGCTTCGACTCGCACTCGCGACCGAGGCCGGGCGCGCCGAGATCAGGCCCTCGCGCGTGGTCGGCAGCGACATCGGGCCCTCCGACGGCCTCTCGCAGGTCGTGGAGAAGATCGCCTTTGCCGACGCGCGCGCTGTTGAGGAGACCGCGGAGCAGCTCGACCTCGCCGTGCTCGAGGAGGTCGTGGCGGCCCTGAGCGCCGCCCGGCGCATCGACGTCTACGGCGTGGGAGCCAGTGCTTTCGTGGCTCTCGACCTCCAGCAGAAGCTGCACCGCATCGGCCGGGTGTCCTTCGCCTGGTCGGACACGCACGTCGCGCTCACCAGCGCCGCGCTGCTGGGCCCCGGTGACGTGGCGGTCGCGTTCTCGCACATGGGGGCGACGACCGACACCATCGACGCGCTCGCCGAGGCCCGCCGGCACGGCGCGACGACGGTCGCGATCACCAACTTCTCCAGGTCGCCGATCACCACCGTCGCCGACCACGTGCTCACCACCGCCGCGCGGGAGACGACGTTCCGCTCGGGCGCGATGGCCAGCCGGATCGCGCAGCTGACCCTCGTCGACTGCCTCTTCGTGGGGGTCGCCCAGCGCACCTACGACGAGACGCGGGGGGCGCTGGAGGCGACGCATGACGCGGTCAGCGGCCGCCGGCGGGAGAACGACCGCAACGGCCCGTGATCCCGATCTCCACAAATCCGGACAAAGTAAAAGATCTTGTGACGATTCCGTAACTCCACTGCAAGTGGGTAGTTAGACCCTCTGACCGGCAGCGACGCACCGCGACCGGCACGGGCATAGGGGTTCGACCATGGCTCACCGTCCCATTCGCAGGTTCCGGGACGGTGCCACCGTCCTCGTCGCCGTCAGCGCGCTCCTCGTCGCCGCCGTGGTGACCCCTGGCAGCGCCAGCGCCCTGATCGAGCCGGTCCGCGGCCCGAGCCAGAGCACCGACGACTACGACTCGCGCACCGGGACGGTGGCGCCGACCGACGCCCAGCGCGCCCGGGTCAGCGCCATCGGTGCCACAGCGCGGTGGAACCGTTTCGGCACCCCGCAGTCGCTGATGAAGACGGGTGGGTACCTCGCCAGTGGGCTCTCCTCCGACCCGACGACCGCAGCGCGGTCCTTCCTGCGCACGAACGCAGCGGCCTTCCGGCTGACCGCGGCTCAGGTCGACGCGCTGCCCGTCTACAACGTGTCCCCCATGGGGCGCCAGGGCGGCCATGCGGTGCTGTTCCGGCAGCAGTTCCCGTACGCCGGGGGCGGCTCGCTCGCCGCCGGCTCCGACGGCATGGTCACGGTGGGTGTCGCGGCCGGCAAGGTCGCCTACGTCTCTTCCTCGCTCGTCCCCCTCGCAGCCGGCAAGACGGCGCCGAAGGCGACGGTCGCGCCCCTCGACGCCTGGCGCACGGCAGCCCGCCGCGTCGGCGGCACGGGAACCCTGGCCCTCGGCAGCGGCAGCACCCCGAAGCAGAACGCCCGCACCGGGTGGACCGAGTTCAAGATCAACGGCTATCAGCAGACCCAGCAGGCCAGGCTCGTCGCCCTGCCCAGGCAGGACGGTTCGGTGCGCCCCGTCTTCGAGGTGAACGTCGTCAACGTCAAGGGCGCGACCGCGCAGGCCTGGACCTCGTTCGTCGACGCAGTCACCAACGTCGTCCTCGTGCAGCGCAATCAGGTCGACCACGCCACCGACAACCAGGCATTCCAGGGCACGATGACCGCGACTGCGTGCGGTCCGATGCACCCGTTCACGGTCGCGGCCGGCACCAAGCAGATCGTCGTCACAGCCTCCGCCGCGATCGCCACCAATGACATCGTGCTCAAGCTGTTCGCACCGGGCGGCGGCGTCGTCGCCTCGTCGGACACCGGCACCAGCCCCGAGGCCGTCACCTACGCGCCGACGGCCGGGGTGCCGCCGGGCGTGTACAACGTGCAGGTCTGTCCGTTCGCCGATCCCACCGTCCCGTTCACCCCGCCCGGCAACTATGCGGGCACGTTCAGCACGTCGGACGCCGCGGTCACCAGCCCGGTGCCCTACCCGCCGAAATGGAAGTACTTCCTCGCCAATCCGCCGCTCGACTACGCGTCCACCACGGACAACCGCGCAACCGGCTGCTGGGTGACCAGGGTCGAGGGCCTCGCCGTCCCGGGCTGTACGACACCGCCAGGCGCACTGAACAACCTCGCCGCCCGCGGGCCGTGGGACTACAACTTCCGGACGAACACCCCCACCTTCACCACCCAGGGCAACGCGGCCAACACGGCGGAGGCGTGGTTCAGCCCGCTCACGCCTGGCGGTGCGCAGCGGCCGGTGAAGAGCGACCGCAACTACACCGACCCCTTCACGGACGCGTGGAACAACAACAAGTGCAACCCGGCCAACCTCACGCCTGGTGGCAACGACATCAACGCGTCGGTCACCAGCCTGTTCGCGTCGCACAACCGGCTCCACGACTGGTCGTACTTCCTCGGGTTCACCGAGGCCAACTACAACATGCAGGACAGCAACTTCGGCCTCACCGCTCCTGGCCCGTTCCCGGGCGGCCGTGAGGGCGACCCGGAGATCGGCAACGTGCAGGCAGGTGCGGTGACCGGCGGCGCCCCGAGCTACCTGGGTCGGGACAACGCCAACCAGATCACGCTGCAAGACGGTATCCCCGGCATCACCAACCAGTACCTGTTCCAGCCGATCGCCGGCGCGTTCTACGCCCCGTGCGTCGACGGCGACTACGACATGAGCGTCATCGGGCACGAGTACAACCATGCCATCTCCAACCGGATGGTCGGCGGCCCGGACAGCGGGCTCAACGGCTACCAGGGCGGCTCGATGGGCGAGTCCTGGGGCGACCAGGTCGCGCTCGAGTACATGTTCGAGCACGGCTACTCCACGGGCACCAGCCCGGCCGTCGAGGGCGCTTACGTCACCGGCAACAAGAACACCGGCATCCGCAACTACGCGCTGGACAAGAATCCGCTGCACTACGGCGACCTGGGCTACGACGTGACCGGGCCCGAGGTGCATGCGGACGGTGAGCCGTGGAGCGCGGTGATGTGGGACGTGCGCCGGCTGTTCAACGAGCGGTACGACGCCACCTTCCCGTCGTCGAACAAGGCGCTGCAGACGCGCTGTTCGCAAGGGGACACCTCGGCCCAGCCACCGCAGCCGCCGCTGCCGGCCAGCCAGTGCCCCGGCAACCGGCGCTGGATGCAGCTGCTCTTCGACGCTTACCTGCTCCAAGGACCGGACACGAGCATGCTCGACGCCCGTGACGCGATGCTGGCGGCCGACCTGATGCGTGACGCGTCCGACCCGGCGTGGCCCACCAACCAGGGCCTGATCTGGAACGCGTTCGCCAAGCGCGGGTTCGGCCAGACCGCGACCACGAACACGACCGAAGACGACCAGCCGCAGGCGCGCTACGACTCGCCGTTCGCGACCGAGGGCACCATCCGGGTGTCCGCCCGCGACTACAGCCAGGCCTCGCGCCCGCTCGTCAAGGGCACTGTCTACATCGGCAAGTACGAAGCCCGGGTCACGCCGCTGATGGACACCGACTCGGCGACCCCGCTGCCGGACAACCGGCAGTTCGTGGCCGGCGAGTACGAGTTCGTCTTCCAGGCACCCGGCTACGGCATGACGCGCTTCACCCAGGCGGTGAGCGCCGGCCAGACCGTCAACCGGGAGCTCCACCTCTCGCCCAACCTCGCCTCCAGCAGCAAGGGTGCGACGATCGACGGAGCCTCGCCGGGCAGCGTCAACACAGGCGCTCTCATCGACGACACCGAGAACACCAACTACGCGGCCAGGAGTCAGGCTGCCGGCGTCAACGTGACGAAGCCCTTCGTCAACGTCAACCTGGCGGGCACCGCACCGACCATGGTGCGCTCGGTCAAGGTGAGCGCGATGCTGCGGCCGGCGGACGAGTCCGACGACGAGGCGGGCAGCCGCTTCACCGCGCTGCGCCAGTTCGCCCTGGAGACGTGCACCCAGAGCGCGACGAGCAACTGCTCGTCCGTGCTTCCGGGCGGGACCCCGGGTTCGCCGTACACCCGCATCTTCACCAGTGCGGCGAATGCCTTCCCGAGCACGCTGCCGCGCCCGCTGGCCCCGGACCTGCTCTTCCGGACCTTCGACGTGCCGGACACGGCGGCGACCCACCTGCGGATCGTCACCCTGCACAACCAGTGCACCGGCACGCCGGAGTACCAGGGTGAGCAGGACAACGACCCGCTGAACGCGACGGACTGCGACACGGCGTCCGACCGTGGCCAGTCGGTGCGGGCCGCGGAACTCGAGGCCTTCCCTTTTGACAGCAGCACCCGGCCGCCCGGCGACCCTGTCGTCGTCACCAGCGCGACCGGGCCGGCGACGGCGTCGCCCGGCTCGACGGTCAGCTACAAGCTGACCTACACGAACCTGGGCCCGCAGCCGTCCGCCGGTGCGCAGCTGACCGACGTCCTCCCGAAGGGGCTGACGCTGGTGTCCGCGCCGGGTCGTGACTTCGTCTCCGCGGACGGGCAGACGGTGCGCTGGGACCTCGGCACGGTGCCGGTGAACTTCACCGGCACCGTGACGCTGACGGCCAAGATCGGCAGCATTCCGTCGGCACTGCTGGCGGCGAAGCTGCCGTGGGTGCTCGCGCAGACGGTGCAGTTCACCGGGGCGCTGACCTGGTCGCCGCCGGCGGCGGCGGTCACGGTGGTGAACCCGCTGGCGCCGTAGGGGCCGCCGCTAGATCCGCACCACGGCGCGGCAGGTCTCGCCCGTGCGCAGGTTGAGCGTGCGACCGACCAGCTTGTCGACACCGGCACGGTTGCGGGTCGTGCGCTCGACCTCGAACGAGCCGCTGCGTGCGTTGGTGGTGCGTTGCCCAGCGAAGACGCGCGTCCCGTTGTCCCAGACCCGGACCCGCCAGGTCTGACCCGCCCTGGGGGAGTCGACCTCGAGCTCCCACTCGATGCCACCGTCGTCGTGGTGGGCCTTGATCTTCCAGTCGCTGCGCGCACTGCACGAGCCGGTGCGGACTACCTCGCCGTCCTTGGCGCTGGCGGGGGCGGCCACGAGCAGCGGCGTGGCGGCGAGCAGTGAGGTGGTGAGGAGGGCGAGAGAACGTCGCATGAGGTGCTCCTTCGGTGGGGGCCGTGCCCAGGTGGCTCGGCCTGCGTCCTGACCCTGCGCCCGCCGGGGAGCGGCGTGGTGCCGCTTAGGGGTGCGTTAGCCGGCCCTACGCCGACATTTATCGATCGTTCAGTCGGCCGCCCGGGACGCCGATGGTTCGTTGGAGAAGCCCCTCTTGAGGAGGACCGCCGCGTGACCACGCACCCGTTGCTGCCTGCTGCACGCTCCGGCGAGCCCGCGCGCGCTCTGTCGTCGTCCATCGCGTCGGGGACCGCGACCGCGCAGCGGGTCGTCGAGAACGTGTGCCGGGTGGTCCGCGGCCACGACCAGGCCACCCGATTGGTGGCTTGCGCCTTGCTCGCGGGCGGCCATGCCCTGGTCGAGGACACCCCAGGCACCGGGAAGACCACACTGGCCAGAGCCTTTGCGCGCAGCCTGGGCGGTTCGTTCTCCCGCGTGCAGGCAACGGCAGACCTGTTGCCGTCCGACATCACCGGCTCCGGCATCTGGGACCCGCAGGAACGCGCGTTCGTCTTCGTGCCCGGCCCGGTCTTCGCACACGTCGTCCTCGCGGACGAGCTCAACCGCACACCACCCCGCACCCAGTCGGCCTTCCTCGAGGCGATGGAGGAGGCGGCGGTCACCGTCGACGGCATCCGCCATGCGCTGCCCGACCCGTTCTTCGTCATCGCGACCCAGAACCCGCTCGAGCAGTACGGCACGTTTCCGCTGCCCGAGGGCCAGCTGGACCGGTTCGCGGTCGCGCTGTCGCTCGGCCCGCTCGACCTCGCATCGGAGCGGCTCGTGGTGCGCGAGCAGCTTGCCCGGGCCACCGTCGACGATCTCGATGCGGTCGTCCAGCCTGACGAGCTCGCCGCCCTCCAGCTGCACGTCCGCGGCCTGCACGTCTCCGACTCCGTCCTCGACTACGCACTCGCGCTCGTACAGGCGACACGCGAGAACCCGCGGGTGCTGCTCGGCGCGAGCCCACGTGCCGCACTGGCCCTCGTCCGCTGCGCGCAGGCGCACGCCCTGCTCGCCGGGCGCGACTTCGTGCTGCCCGACGACGTGAAGGCCCTGACTCAGGCATGCCTCCGGCACCGCCTCGTCCTCGCAGAGGGTGACAACCGTGGCGCGAGCGACATGGTGATCGGCGAGGTGCTCGCCGCGGTCCCCGTGCCCGTCCTCCGGTGAGGTCTGCGAAGGGCTCGGCGCTCATCGCCCTTCTGCTGGCTGTCGCGCTTGGTGCGCTTGCTGAACTCACCGGTATCCGGTGGTTCGTCCTCGGTGCCGGCGCGGTCTTCGCGCTGCTGATGTTCGGCCTGTTCACGAGGCCCACAACCGGCGGCATGCGCATCCGCTGCCGGGATCACGGCGTCGCTGTTGTCGGCGAGCGTCTGCTTCAGTGCGTAATCGTGGCTAACGAAGGCCGCCGCTGGTCACCTGAGACGACGCTTTTCTGCTGGACCCGACGGCTGGAGGATTTCTCTTTGTACGTGCCGCCGCTCGCACCGGGCGACAAGGTGCACCTGGACGTCGGCCGGGCCGCGACAGAGCGGGGTGTGACAGAGGGGGCCGCGTTCACGCTGTCGACCGCCGATGCGCTGGGACTGTTCGCCGCCGACGCCACGATGAGCATGCCGACGTACCGCCTTGTGGTGCATCCCGCACCTGCCCCGCCCGACCTCACGGCAGTGCGCCGGGTCGACATCGAGTCGGCGGCCGAGCCCACCACGCGGGGCCGCGGACCGGAGCCGGTGGGCGTTCGCGAATGGCGACCCGGCGACTCGGCCCGGCGCGTCCACTGGCGGAGCACCGCCCGGCGTGACCAGCTCATGGTCCTCGAGCGCGGCCAGGCTCCGGCGCGCGCCGTCGTCCTCGTAGTGGTCGGACCGTCCGATGCGCCGGACTGGGAGACGGTGGTGTCCGTCGCGGCGTCGACCTGCCGGGTGGCGCGGACCGCGGGTACCCCGGTCACCGTCCTGGCCTGGCGCGCAGACGGCGCGCTCCTTGCCGCACCGGGAGGCGGCGCCCGCGGGCTGCCAGACTGGTGGGCCGCCCTGCCCGACGTGGCCTGGCCCTCGCCGCACACGGTGCTGGGCGAGCTCGACCGGGCCGGGGCTCGTGACGCCGTCATCGTGGCGTCGAGCGGGCTGCCCGACGCCTGGTGGATGTCCCTCGCGGAAGCAGCGGCCTTGACCGGCGTCCACGTGCGACGACTGAGGGTGGGCGGGTGAGCACCGAGCCGTCGGTGACGCCGTTCCTCCGGGCCACCGTCCTGGGCACCGGGCTCACGGGTCTGTTGTCACTCGCCCTGGTGGGGATCGTGCCTGCGGTCGTGGCGGCTGCCGCGATGGTGTCCCTGGTGTGCGCCGCGGCCACGCCGTACGTCTTCCCGGGTGCGCGCCAGCTCCGTCAGCTCGGCGCGTTCGTCTTCGTGGCGCTCGCTGCCCTTGCCAGCGCACGAGTGGCGACCGAGCTGCCCGACGGCGAAGTCGCCGACCGGCTCGCGTTGGCTGTCCTCTGCCTGATGGCCGCCCAGCTGCTCCTCGGCGACCGTGTGCGCGAGCTCATGGTCGCCCTGACCGTCGCCGGACTGGCCCATCTGCTCGCGGTGGGGCTCGCGCCGCAGCCGGTGCTCGTCCTCCCCCTCGCCCTTGGCTGGGCCTGCGCGCTGGCCGCCCTCGCGGTCGCCCGCTCGGCGCGCCTGCGCGTCGCCGCCGACGTGGTGGGCGAGCCCGATTCCCCCGGCCGTCGGATGCCACCTGGCATGCACCGCCTGCCCGCTCTTGTCGTCGTGTCCGCTGTGCTCGGCGTCGTCATCGCTCTGGTGCTGCCCGCGCCGGAGGGCGTGCAGGTCCAACGGTCACCTTTCGACGTGGGCAGCGGCACGGACGGTCGGTCGAACGCCGCAAGCCGCTCGAGCGACGCCTACCTCAGCGGAGACCTGGACCTGCGCTCCCGCGGGCAGCTGTCCGACACCCCTGTGGTCGAGGTTCCCGCGGACAGCCCCCGGCTGTGGCGGGGCGCGGTCCTCACCACCTACACCGGCACGTTCTGGCGGCAGCCTCGGAACGAAACGCTTGACCCTACGGAGACGATGACCCTGCCAGGGGCGCTGCGCGAGGACACGGTCCGACTCCGCGACGGGTTCGGCGGGGTGCTCCTCGCGCCGGGCACGCCGATGGACCTCGCCTTCAGCGGCGGGTACTACACGCGGGCCGGTTCGACCAGGATGTCGACGCGGTCCGACGCGGAGTCCTACGCCGTCACCACCAGGGTCACCGAGGAGTCGCCCGCCGCGTTGCGCGCCGCGGAGGGGGCCGACCCGAGCCAGCCCGAGCTGACCTCGTTGCCGCGATCGGTCACCGCTCGAGTGCGCAGGCTCGCTACCGACATCACTGCGGGCACGACGACCCGGTACGACGCGGTGCGTGCCGTGGAGCATCACCTGCGCGCCGGCTACACCTACCGGCTGGACTCGCCCGTGCCACCCGTGGGCACCGACGCTGTCGACCATTTCCTGTTCACCGCACGCACCGGCTTCTGCGAGCAGTTCGCCTCGGCCGAGGTGGTGCTGCTGCGCTCCATGGGCATCCCCACTCGGCTCGCCACCGGCTTCTCCTCAAGCGGCGAGACCACCGGCGACGGCCTCCGACGTGTGGTGCGCGAACGAGAGGCGCACGCGTGGGTGGAGGTTTGGTACCCCGGCCTCGGCTGGGCGCCGTCCGACCCGACGCCGGCCGCTGATGGTGTCGCGGCAGGACGTTCGTGGTGGGACCGGGTTGTGGGCATCCCCAACGACGCCCGCAGCCGGGCGCTGACCTCCGGGCTGCTCGTCGGCGGTCTCGCGCTCTGGTGCGGTGTCGCGTTCCTTCGCCGACGCACCCCTCGTGCCGTCCCGCCCGCCGCCGTCGGTCCGGTGGGTCCCGTACTCGCCGCGTTCTCGCGCCTCGAGTACGCGCTCGCGCGCTCCGGCGGCCCGCGGGCGCCGTCCGAGAGCGTCGCCGAACTAGGGCGGCGGCTCGCCGTGCCGGTGTCCGGGCTGCGGCCCGCCGACACGCTCGCGGTCGTGGAGCGGGCGTGTTACGCAGCGGCGATGCCCGGCGAGGGCGAGGTCATGGTGACGGTTCGTGATCTGGACGCGCTCACCGCTGAGGTACTTGCGGCGTCTGCGTCCCGGTGACCTGCCTCTCACGCCGACGTCGGCGCACTCGGCGTAGGACGAGGTAGGCGACGAGAACTGCGAGCAGCAGGTAGATCGCGTAGTTGATGGGGTCGCTGTAGCGCTCGACGCTCGTCCAGCGGCTGCCGAGCTGGTGACCCAGTAGCACCAACGCGGTGTTGTAGACCCCGCTGCCGATGGTCGTGAAGACGATGAACTGCGGGAGCGGCATCCGTGTGGCACCGGCCGGGATCGAGACGAGAGATCGCACGCCGGGCACGAGGCGGCCGAACAGGACCGCCCGCCGGCCGTGCTGGAGGAACCACTCGTGGGCACGCGTGACGTCGCGCCCCTCGGTGAGCGGCACCTCCTCGGCGAGACGCTCGAGCCGTGCGAGGCCGAGTCTCGCTCCCGCCCAATAGAGCACCAGCGCCCCCACCAGCGAACCGGCGGTCGCGGCGGCGAGCACGGCCGGGAGCGACATGCGACCGGTGCCCGAGAGGAAGCCGGCCAGCGGCAGGACCACCTCGCTGGGGATCGGCGGGAAGATGTTCTCCAGCGCCACCAGGACGGCCACGCCGGCCAGGCCGAGGGCGTCGATCACGCTCAGCACCCAGCCCGCGAGGCCGCCCAGCTCGGCAACGGTCGCTGGAGGCACCATCCGTGGTCAGTGCCCGGTGGGGCGGGCCCCAACCGCGAAAGGTCGACTTCAGAGGCGGTACGTCGTGTCGGCAGCCAGGTCGAGGGTGTCCATCTGTGCCTTCTGCAGCCGACCCGAGTAGTCCCAGTTCATCGACTGCCAGCGAGTGAACTGGTCGAGCACCCAGATGCCCGACTGGCGTGACCCGTTGCCGGACAGGCCGTTGCCGCCGAACGGCAGGTGCGCCTCGGCGCCCGACGTCGAGTTGTTGACGCTGACCATGCCGGCCGTGCAGCGCTCGCGGAAGCGGAACGCCGTTGCTGGATCGTTCGTGTAGATCGCGGCCGAGAGCCCGTAGCCGTGTCCGTTCGCCAGCGCGACGGCCTCGTCGAAGTTGTCGTAGCTGCCCACGCCGACGAGTGGACCGAACGTCTCGCTGCGATAGAGCTCGTCATCACTACGCACGCCGCTGACGACGGTGGGGTGCACGTAGACGCCGGTCGACGGGTCGCCGACGAACCCGGCGCGCGGGTTGTCGGCGGTGACGCGGCCGGTGCCGCTGGAGCCGTGCAGCGTGTGATGCGGCTGCACGAGGCCGAGCCATTTCTCGAACGTTGTCAGGTAGTTCTCGTTGATGAGCGGGCCGAAAACCACGTCCTGGGTCGGGTCACCCACCGGCGCGGACTCGACCGCGGCGGCGAAGCGCGTCAGGAACTCGTCGTGCACGCTGTGGTGTGCGAACACCGTGCCGAGCGACGTGCAGCGCTGGCCGGCCGTGCCGAAGCCGCCGAACAGCGCACCCTCGACGGCGAGGTCGAGGTCGGCGTCGGGCGCGACCACCATCGGGTTCTTGCCGCCGAGCTCAAGGCAGGCCGACTGCAGGTGGCGACCGGCGAGCTCTCCGATCCGGCGGCCGACGGCTGTCGAGCCGGTGAACCCGACCTTGTCGATCCACCCCTCGTCGAGCGCGCGGGAGAGACCGTCGTACGCCGTGGGCCCGTCCGCGTGCACCACCTGGAGAGTGTCGCGCGGGATGCCGCCGTGCCAGAGAAGCTCGGCGAGCGCCTCGGCCACCGCCGGCGCCGACTCCGAGGGCTTCCACACGACCGCGTTGCCGCACAGCAGGGCGGGCACGAGGTACCACGACGGCACCGCGACCGGGAAGTTGGCCGCTGTGACCACGGCCGCCACGCCCACCGGCGTACGGAAGGTGAACAGCGCCTTGTCGAGCATCTCGCTCGGCACGGTCTGGCCGTAGAGCCGCCGGCCCTCGCCCAGGAAGAAGTCGCACGTGTCGACGATCTCCTGCACCTCGCCCAGCGACTCGGCGAGCGGCTTGCCGATCTCCCGGGTGACGAGCGTCGCCAGTGCGTCCTTGTTGGCCTCGACCAGGCGGCCCACCTGCGCGATCACCCGGCCGCGGACCGGAGCCGGCACCGCGGCCCAGGCGGGCTGCGCGTCGTGCGCTGTGCGGCACGCGGCCGCGAGGCCTTCCGCGTCGCTCGCGTCGACCTCGAGTACGACGTCGGCGAGGTCTGCCGGGTTGCGGGACACGAGGTGTTGTCCGGTCATGGCCGCACCGTACCCTCACAGCCAGGACATGGGCCGGGCTCAGAGGAGGCACGCGTGCGCAGCACCATGCAGGAGACGCCACTCTCCATCGCGACGATCGTGCGCTACGGCACGACCGTCCACGGCGCCTGCGAGGTGATCACCTCCACCGGCGACGGCGTACGCCGGGCCACCTTCGCCGACGTCGGCCGGCGGTCGGCCCAGCTCGCGAACGCTCTTCGCTCGCTCGGCGTGACCGGCGACCAGCGGGTCGGCACGTTCATGTGGAACAACCAGGAGCACCTCGAGGCCTACCTCGCGGTTCCGGCGATGGGCGCGGTGCTGCACACCCTCAACGTGCGGTTGTTCCCTGACCAGTTGGCGTACATCATCGACCACGCCGAGGACCTGGTGATCCTGGCGGACGGCTCGGTGCTCCCGTTGCTGGCCAAGGTGTTGCCGCAGACACCCTCGGTCAAGCATGTCGTCGTCAACGGACCCGCCGACACGTCGGTGCTCGACGGTCTCGACGTCGTGGTGCATGGCTGGGATGAGCTCATCGCCGACCAGGCCGAGACCTTCGACTGGGTCGAGGGAGACGAGCGCGACGCGGCGGCCATGTGTTACACGAGCGGGACGACCGGCAACCCTAAGGGCGTCGTCTACAGCCATCGCTCGATCTACCTGCACTCGATGCAGGTCAGCATGGGCGACGGGTTCACGCTCAACGCGCGGGACCGGGTGCTCGCTGTCGTCCCGATGTTCCACGCGATGGCCTGGGGCCTGCCCTATGCGGCACTCATGGTGGGGACGTCCATGATCATGCCCGACCGGTTCCTCACTCCGGAGCCGCTCGCCGCGATGATCGCCGCCGAGCGACCGACGTTCGCCGGCGCAGTGCCGACGATCTGGACCGGGCTACTGGCCGAGCTCGACAAGAACCCGGTCGACGTGTCGTCGTTGCGCGACGTCGTCGTCGGCGGCTCAGCCTGTCCACCGGCGCTGATGAAGGCGTTCGAGGAGCGTCACGGCGTACACATCACGCATGCGTGGGGCATGACAGAGACCTCGCCGCTGGGGTCTGTCGGTCAGCTGCCGGCCGGGGTGGAGGGTGAGGAGGCGTGGCGCTACCGCATCACCCAGGGACGGCTGCCGTGCGCGGTGCAGGGCCGACTGGTCGGGCCCGACGGCTCGTTCGTGGCGCACGACGGGTCGGCGGTCGGTGAGCTCGAGGTGCGGGGTCCCTGGGTGACCGCTGCCTATCACCGCGACGATGACAAGGAGCGGTTCCACGACGGCTGGCTGCGCACCGGGGACGTCGGCTCGATCACGCCCGACGGCTTCCTGACCCTCACCGACCGGTCCAAGGACGTCATCAAGTCGGGCGGCGAGTGGATCTCCTCGGTCGAGCTGGAGAACGCCCTGATGGCCCACGAGGCCGTCGCCGAGGCCTCGGTGGTCGGCGTGCCGGACGAGAAGTGGGGCGAGCGGCCGCTGGCGACCGTGGTGGTGCGTGAGGGCGCTGACGTGAGTGCTGACGAGCTCCGCGAGCACCTCGGCGAGATGATGGCGCCCTGGCAGCTGCCCGAGCGCTGGGCCTTCATCGAGGAGGTGCCCAAGACGTCGGTCGGCAAGTTCGACAAGAAGGTGCTCCGCAAGGCCTACGCCAACGGCACCCTCGAGGTCGAGACCCTGTCCTGAGTCCTCACGACTCCCCGGCCTTTGCCCGCCCTCCGGCCAGACCGGTAACCTGTCCGACGCAGTCGTGCCCTCGTGGCCGGCCGCTGGAGGCGTCGCCTAGTCCGGTCTATGGCGCCGCACTGCTAATGCGGTTTGGGTCTACAGCCCATCGAGGGTTCAAATCCCTCCGCCTCCGCACTGTCAGGTCGTGGCTCAGTCGGCGCCGAGGCGGGCCTTGAGCCCGTCGAGCTCCATCCAGAGCATCGTCGGCACCTTGTCGGAGCCGATCTTGTCGAACCACTCCTGGATCTGCGGGATCTCCTCGCGCCACTCGGCGGGGTCGACGGCGAGCGCCTTCGCGAGCTGGTCGTCGGTCATGTCCAGCCCGTCGATGTCGAGCGACTCCCGGGTGGGGACGCGACCGATCGGCGTCTCGACGGCGGCCGCGCGACCTTCGATGCGCTCGATCACCCACTTGAGCACGCGGCTGTTCTCGCCGTAGCCCGGCCACAGGAACCCGCCGTCGTCATCGCGGCGGAACCAGTTGACGTAGAAGATCTTGGGCAGCTTGTGTGCGTCGGCTTCCTTGCCGACGCCGACCCAGTGGTTGAAGTAGTCGCCGACGTTGTAGCCGATGAACGGCAACATCGCCATCGGGTCGCGGCGCACCACGCCGACCTCGCCCTTGGCAGCGGCGGTCGTCTCCGACGAGAGCGTCGCGCCCATGAAGACGCCGTGCACCCAGTCACGAGCCTCGTAGACCAGTGGCACCGTGGTCTTGCGGCGACCACCGAAGAGGATCGCGGAGATCGGCACACCCCTCGGGTCGTCATACTCCGGCGCGATGATCGGGCACTGCATGATCGGCGTGCAGAAGCGTGAGTTGGGGTGCGAGGAAGGCTCGTCCGACTCGGGCGTCCAGTCGCGGCCCTTCCAGTCGGTGAGGTGTGCGGGGGGCTCGTCGGTCATCCCCTCCCACCAGATGTCGCCGTCGTCGGTCAGCGCAACGTTGGTGAACAGCGAGTTGCCCTTGGCGATGGTGCGCATCGCGTTGGGGTTGGTGTGCCACCCGGTGCCGGGCGCGACGCCGAACAGGCCGTACTCCGGGTTGAGGGCGTAGAGGCGGCCGTCGTCACCGAAGCGCATCCAGGCGATGTCGTCGCCGAGCGTCTCGACCTTCCAGCCCTCGATGGTCGGCTCGAGCATCGCAAGGTTTGTCTTGCCGCACGCACTCGGGAACGCGGCGGCGACGTAGTGGACCGCCTGCTCGGGCGAAGTCAGCTTGAGGATCAGCATGTGCTCGGCCAGCCAGCCGTCGTCGCGGGCGATCGCCGACGCGATGCGCAGCGAGTAGCACTTCTTGCCGAGCAGGGAGTTGCCGCCGTAGCCGGAGCCGAAGCTCCAGATCATCCGCTCCTCGGGGAACTGGGTGATGTACTTCGTGTCGTTGCAGGGCCAGGGGACGTCCTGCTGGGTGTCGTCGAGCGGCGCTCCGACCGAGTGGAGGCAGGGGACGAAGTCGGCGTCCTCGCCCATGCGCTCGAGGATCCGCGAGCCCATCCGCGCCATGATCCGCATCGAGCACACGACGTACGCCGAGTCGGTGATCTCGACGCCGAACATCGGCGTCTCGGCCTCCAGCGGCCCCATACAGAACGGGATGACATACATGGTCCGGCCGCGCATGCAACCTCGGTAGAGGTCGGTCATGGTGGCCTTCATCTCGTCCGGGTCCATCCAGTTGTTCGTGGCCCCGGAGTCGGCCTCGTCGCGCGAGCAGATGAAGGTGCGTTCCTCGACACGGGCGACGTCGCTCGGGTCGGTGCGCGCCCAGAAGGAGTTCGGCTTCTTGCTGTCGTCGAGGCGCACCAGCGTGCCGGCCTCGACCAGCTCCGTGGTCAGCCGGTCCCACTCCTCCTCGGAGCCGTCGCACCACACAATGCGGTCGGGCTGCGCCAACTCGGCGACCTCGTCGACCCAGCCGAGCAGTCGCCGATGGTTGGTAGGTGCGTCGAGCGCTTCAGCGGTCATGCCGGTTCGCTCCCTTTCGAGTGGTCGCCGTTGACCTCGAACGAGGCTCGCCGTCTCGCGGCGGAGTTCGCTCACGGTAACCCCTCGAGTGCCCAGCGCGGGAGGGGGCCCTCGAAGGCGGCCGGGACGATTGCGCCGCTCTGGCCTGGGTAACGGGTCGGCATCGTGCCGTGCCGTCACCTGGAGTGAGCCCATGCGTCCCATCACGTCTGCCAACGAAGACAAGTCCGCCGGCGGCATCGCCAGCGGCCTGGTCGTCGCCGTGCTGATCCTTGCCGCTGTCGCCGTCGCCGCGTTCTTCTACCTGGGCGGCGAGGCCGACGTCGACGTCAAGACCCCGGACAGCAAGGTGACCACGACAGACAACGGCTGAGTCGAGCCCCCACCGCATGACGCAGCAGGGCCCGCCGGAGTACCGGCGGGCCCTGCTGCGTCAGTGCGTCAGTGGTTACGGCGTTCCGGCCTGGCCGACACAAGCTCCGGCCCACGCCAGCGAGAAGCTGGCACCACCGGCGGGGACGGTGATGGCGACGAGGGTCGGGGCCGAGCTGAGCAGCTTGGCGGTGACCAGCTCAGCGCCGGTCGAGTACGACTTGGGGGAGCTCTTGACGTAGGAGGCCTCTTCGGCAGCGCGGACCGTACTCGCCTCGGTCTTGCAGGCGGAGGTCTGGCTGTTGTCCTGGATACCGGCCACGGAGAACACCACGACGCCGGCGAGGACGCCGAGGATCGCGATGACGATGAGGAGCTCCACGAGTGTGAAGCCGGACTCCTCAGCAGCGGCTGCGCGGAGCTTGGTGAGCATGTGGTTGTCCTTGTCTGGTCGGCGCGAAGCCGAAGGCCTCGTCTTTGAAGGTTCTCGACTGCCCGTGAGGTGACTTGAGCCGCCTAGGTCAAACCTTTGCGATCACCGGCCTGCGCTAGGGGTTTAGCCCCTTATGCGTGCTCAGCGCACGAACCAACCGGTGAGATCGGCGAGCGAGCCGTTGCCGGTCCCGCCGGCGTCGTGCAACGTCACCTCGGCCCGGGCCAGCTCACTGCCTCCGCTCGAGGCGACCAGCAGCACCTGGCGCGGTGTCAAGGCGGTCGCCGGGATGGAGATGAGCGGGCCGACGTAACCGGCAGCCCGTGTCATGGCGAGGTTGAGCTGTAGCGCCACGATGCCTCGGTCGACGACGACGTAGGGCACAGTCGTGACGCCCAGGTCCACGGCCGACGCGGGGATGTACACGGTTCCGTGCAGCGCCAGTGTGGTGGTGGCCGCGGTGCCGCTGGACGTGAGGACCTTGCTGGTCGTCGACGACTTGCGCATCTTCGCCGTGTAGGTCACGGTCAGCACCGCACCGTCGAGCCAGACGTCGGCCGTGCCGCCGGGGTTGCTGAAACCGATGTTGACCGACGCGCCGTTGAGCTGCGCCGGAGTCTTGCCCGTCCAGGTCACGACGTCGGTGGCGCCCGGGACGAAGGCCATGCCGCATGCGTTGACCCCGCAGTCGCGCAGGGTCAGCGCAGGCTCGGTCCCCGGGCCTGAGCCGTAGATCAGGGTCGCCTTGCTGATGGCGCTCTTCGACAGCGACTCGGTGACCGTCAGCGTGGCGGTGATGGCCGTCGCGTCGGGCGGAACCAGGTCGGTGAACGGCCCGACCGTCAGTGAGGCGGTGTCGTCCTTCTTGGGTCTCGCGGTCGCCGGGTCCGCGTCGACCACCGCACCCTTGGCCGGGCCGGTCCAAGGCGTGTTGCCCGCGCCGGCCACTGACGCGGTCGCGGTGGCGGTCCCGGTGGTGCCGACGTAGTTCGCATCGGCGCTGAGGCCCTGCATCACCAGGTGTTGCGCTGTGGCATTGGTGTTGAGCGCGCACAGCTGCACCTTGCCGGCCTTCACGTTGAGCCGGCTCTCGTCGCCGAAGACGAAGTTCACCCCCGCGGCGGCCGGGTCACAGGCAGTGGCCCCCGGCAGCGCCGCCGTCGGGAAGGGCACGCTCCCGGGCACCGTCGTGCCGGGCGTCCAGCCCTGGGCCGCACCGCCGACGACGACGTCTCCGGTGTCGGCGACGAGCTCGACGGCAGCGGGACCGCCGTCGCGGAAGTCGAAGTAGTAGAGGCCGGGCTTGAACCACACGACCGTGTTCGTGCAGTTGAACACGGCCTGCAGCTCGGCCTTGCTGAGGTAGGTGCCGGGCGAGAGCGTCATCAGTGGGCTGGCGCAGGCCACGGTGCCCAGGTCGACGACCGGGGGGTACGACGCGGGTGAGCCCCAGGCGGGGTCGGCTGCGGATGCCTGCGCGACGCAGGTCGGCGTGACGGTCCCGACCGATCCGGAAGGGCAGGTGGCCGCCTTGATCGTTCCGGTGCTCGTCAGCACGCTGCCACTGGGTACCGTGATCGCCTGGTTCGCGGACACGGAGCCCTGGACGGCGATGTTGGCTGCGGCCGACAGCGCCAGACCGTCGGCCGCCACCCCTCCCACGGTCCGGATCGCCTCACCCGGTGTGCTCGCGGTGCTGCCCCCTGAGGAGACTCCCGAGCCCGTCCGCGGGGTGCAGGTGACGGTGACGTCCACGGTGTTGTCGAGCTGGTTGGCGGGCAGCGTGAAGCATGCGGACGTGCCGTCCGACTGGGTGCCGACACTGGTCGAGGAGCGCAACCGGTTGACCGCGCCGTCCAGGGCACCGCCGCCGGCGTACGTGTTGATTGCCTCGGCGCGGATGGAGAGGTCGGTCCGCTGGCCCGTCACGGCGAACTGCAGCGTCGCACCGATGACGAGCCCGAACACCATCAGGAAGACGAGGGAGATGGCGAGGGCGCTGCCCTCGTCAGTCGAGCAGCGCACCAGCGCCGTGCGCGCTGCTACCCGACTCCTCATGACCGCCGCCGACCGGTGGCGGTGAAGGCGCCGCTCGCGTCGGTGACCGAGAGGTCGACCACCTTGGTGCCGGCGCCACACGCCTGGGCGCTTCCGCCGGCTGTGAGCCGGCATGTCACCGAAGGGGTGCCCATGACGCCGTGCGCGAGGGTGACGCTGCTCGCGACGGTTGAGCCCGTCAGGCACCAGCGGCGTTCGAGGAGCTGACCAGCCGTGAGCACCCAGGCAGCGGTGCGCGTCGCTGCCGGTGTGGTGGAGTCCTGTGGCTCGGCCATCGTGAAGCGGACGACGAGAGTGTCGCCGGCTTGCAGGCAGCCAGCCCCTGTTGTCGCGACGACCTGGGTGCTCTGCACGTCACGGGTGAACATCGACGGCACGAGCTGGCGATCACGTGTGTCGGCGAGACGAGCGATCGTGTCGTCGCTCGTGCGCCAGCCGACGACGAGGGCGCCAGTGACCACCGGCACGATGACCGCGGTGATGGCGGCCGCCATCATCAGTTCGGCGAGCGAGAGACCGTCGTCGTGGCGAGTCACGACGTGCGCCTCTTGATGGCTCGCAGCGTGTCCACGGTGCCGTCGGCCTCGGTGACCATGAGCACGACGCGCTGGATGCCGCTGTCGGTGCCGCACGTCGCCCCGAAGCTTCCAGTCGCGCCTGCCGCGGTCCAGTAGCTCACCGCCAGCGTGGGGGTGTAGCCGGTCGGGGCCGTGAAGCCGATCGCGGCGGTGCTGTAGGACGAGGCCGTCGCGCAGTCGACGTAAGTGGCACCCGAGAGTGCCTCGGCGTAGCCACGAAGGGCGCCCTGTGACTGCGCGGACCGCTGCCCGCGATCGGACACCTTGATCGAGGTCATCATCCCCCCGGTCACGGCCAGCACCCCGACGCCGAGGATCGCGATGGCGAGCAGCACCTCGACGAGGGTGAATCCGGGGTCCTCGGATGAACGCCGGCGCAGGCCAGCCATCAGGAGGAATCGCCGTAGATGCCGTACATCGCGCTCACCAGCGCGAGCGCGACGAACCCCACGATGACGCCCATCACCAGCAGGACAGCCGGCTCCATCAACGTGGTGATCTTCTTGACCTTGTAGTCGAGCTCCTTCTCGTAGAACGATGCCACCGCGTCCAGCTGGTCGTCGAGCGAGCCGGTGTCCTCGCCCACCTGCAGCATCTGCCTGGCCGCCGCAGGGAACAGGCCCGTGTCTGCGAGCGGGCCGGCGATCCCGTCGCCGCTCAGCATCGCCTCCTGCGCCTTCGCCAGCTTGATCGCTGCCGGCCTGCTGTTGGTCGCCTCTGAGGCGACCGACATGGCCTCACCGAGCGCAACGCCGGCCTGCAGCATGGACGACAGCACCCGCGCGAAACGTTCGACGACGGAGAACCGCAGCGCGTCGCCGATGACGGGAATGCGCAACAGGGCACGGTCGCGCGCCAGCTTGCCGCGTTCGGTGCGGAGGAACGCGGCCGTGAGGCCGACGATGACGGCAATGCCGAGCAGCACCGCCCACCACCAGTTGTGGATGAAGTCCGAGAGCCCCAGCAGCATGCGTGTGGGCAGCGGCAGTTCCTTGTCGAATGACTTGAAGAAGACCTTGAACTTGGGCAGCACGAACGTCACGAGCATCACCGAGACGGACACCGACAGCACCACGATCACGGCCGGGTAGACCATCGCGGCACGGATCTTGCTCCGGGCCTCCACGTCGCGCTCGACGTAGACCGTCAGTCGGTCGAGCGCCGTGTCGAGGCTGCCGCTCATCTCGGCTGACCGGATCATGCTGCGGTAGGCGGCGGGAAAGACCTTGGGGTGGCGGTCGAACGCTGCCGCGAGCGGCTCGCCCTGGCGCAGTCTCTCGGCGACGTCGGCCAACGTCTTGCGCATCGTCGGGTTGGCCGCCTCGCGGGCAAGCAGGTCGAGGCCGTCGAGGATGGGGATTCCCGCGCGCAGGAACGCCGCGAGCTGGCGGGACAGGTGCATCAGGTCGGTGCCCTTGACCTTCGCGGGCATGATCTCGCGTGACGGCCTGCGGACAGGCTCTTCGGTGAGGGTCATCGTCATCCCTACAGGACGTAGATCCCGCGGATGACTTCCGCGATCGTGGTCACGCCGTGCTCGACCAGACGAACGCCCTCCTGGCGCAGCGTGCGGGTGCCCTCGGCGATGGCGAGCTCACGCACGGCGTCGTGTCCGGGACCGCCGGCTACCAGCTGGCGCATCGCCGGTGTCATGCGCAGCAGCTCGTAGACACCGATGCGGTCCTGGTAGCCCGAGTGGGAGCAGAAGTGGCAGCCCGCTCCATTGAAGAATCCGTCCTCCGGCAGCTTGCCGCCGGCCTCGAGGTAGTAGTCGAGCTCGTCGGTTGTCGGCTGGTAAGGCTTCCGGCACTGGTCGCAGATGCGGCGCAGAAGGCGCTGACTGAGCACGCCCGTGACCGCCGACGCGACGATGTACGACTCGATGTCCATGTCGAGGAAGCGCAGCAGCGCCGACGTGCTGTCGGTGGCGTGCAGCGAGCTGAGCACGAAGTGTCCGGTGAGCGCGGACTGCGCGGCGATGCGCGCCGTCTCGCCGTCCCGGATCTCACCGACGAGGATGACGTCGGGGTCCTGGCGCAGGATCGAGCGCAGGCCGCCGGCGAAGGTCACGCCGGCCTGCTCGTTGATCTGGATCTGGTTGATGGACGGTACGACGTACTCGACGGGGTCCTCGATGGTCATGATGTTGAGCTCGGTGCCGTTGAGCTCGGACATGGTCGCGTAGAGGCTGGTGGTCTTGCCGCTGCCGGTCGGGCCTGCGCAGATGACCATGCCGAACGGCGAGCGGACCATTTGGGAGTAGACGTGGTAGGTGTCTGCGGGCATGCCCAGCTCGGAGAGCCGGAAGGACGAGTAGGCCTTGTCCAGCAGGCGGAGCACCATCTTCTCGCCGGCTACGACACCGGTGCTGGCGACGCGTACGTCGACGTCGCGGCCCTCGATGGCGGTCGTGAACTGTCCGTCCTGCGCGCGGCGGCGCTCGACGATGTTCATACCGGCGAGGACCTTGAGCCGGCTGGTGACGGCGCCGCCCATCGCCGTTGGCAGGGTGAGTACGTCGTGCAGCACGCCGTCGATGCGGAACCGCACCCGGGTGAGAGCGTCCATCGGTTCGATGTGCACATCGGAGGCCCGATCTCGCAGTGCTTGAGCAAGCACCATGTTGACCACCTGGACAACAGGGGCGTTCTCGTCCACGAGTCCTTGGCCGACGAGGTCGTCGCGGCGGGTCTGTGCCTTCGCCTCGAACGCGTCGACGTGCCGGTCGATGTCGGCGACCGCACGGTAGCCGCGGTCGATCGCGCGTCTGATGTCTGTTGCGGACGCCACGACGAGAGCGATCTCCATGCCGGTGGCCTCGCGCAGCTCGTCGCTGAGCTGATGGCTCGGGTCGGCGACTGCCACCTCGAGGAGCTCGTCGACGATGGCCAGCGGGAGGGCGAGCAGTGAGCGAGCCGCGGTCTCGGAGAGCCGATGAACCGCGTCGGGGTCGGGAGCGCGGTGGCGGAGGTCGATGACGGCGACGCCGAAGTGCTCGCCCAGCGCCGTGGCAAGGTCGCGCTCGTCCAGCGCTCCCAGCTCGACGAGGAGGGCGCCGAGCCGCTTGCCCGAGACCCGCTGCTTGAGTAGTGCGTCGTCGAGCTGCTCGTGACTGACCAGCCCCTTGGCGAGCAGCACCTCGCCCAGCAGCAGGCGACCCCCGGTGCCGCCGGCACCGGCTGCGGACCCTGGGTCGGTTGCCGGGGCGGCCTCCGGCGCGCTCTGGCTCACCGTCACCGGCTCTCCTCGGGTCGTCGGGGCGGACATTCGGTGGTCGGGCCGCTCGTGGATCGGGACGAATGAGTACGAGTCGGCGGCTCGTTCACCCGATTGGGTGAAGAGTCACCATGGAAATCATCGGCATCCACCGGCCTGCCTTGACCCCTTGGTGGCGCGCCGCTCGTCGTACCCGCCGGCAGGCGTTGCTGCGACACTGGGCTCACCATGGGCACAGTCGTGCAGGACCCACTCGACGGGCCGCTCGCCGCCGCGCGGGCGGGCCTCGACCGGCTGCTGGAGGCCATGGGGCAGCAGAAGGGCTCCGACCTGCTGCTCACGCCCCGATCCGCGCCCCTCTTACGGGTTGACGGCGTGCTGGCCCGGCTCGACGGGTGGGAGCCGCTCACGCCTTCGGACACCGAGGCCATGTTGATCTCGCTGCTCGACGAGGGACAACGAGCCCATTTCGCGCAGCGCCGGGAGATCGACTTCACCTTCAGCTGGCACGACGAGGCCCGGGTGCGGGTCAACGGTTTCCGCCAGCGGGGCTCGGTGGCGGTGGCACTGCGGGCCATCCCCTACGAGCTCCCGGGCCTCGACGAGCTCGGCGTGCCGGCCGTCGTCTGTGCCTTCACCGACCTGCCCCAGGGCCTGGTGCTGGTGACCGGCCCGACCGGCTCGGGCAAGTCGACGACGTTGGCTGCGCTGATAGACCGCATCAACGCGACGCGGCCCTGCCACATTCTCACCATCGAGGACCCGATCGAGTACGTCCACAGCCACAAGATGGCTGCGGTCAACCAGCGGGAGGTGGGCACCGACACTGACAGCTTCGGCGCTGCGCTGCGCGCTGCCCTTCGGGAGGATCCCGACGTCCTGCTCGTCGGGGAGATGCGCGACCTCGAGACGATCCAGGCGGCACTCACCATTGCCGAGACCGGCCACCTTGTCTTCGCGACGCTGCACACCAACGACACCGCGCAGGCGCTCGACCGCATCGTCGACGTCTTTCCCAGCGAGCAGCAGTCGCAGATCCGCGTCCAGCTCGGCAACGTGCTGACGGGGATCGTCTTCCAGCGGCTGCTCCCGCGGGTCGACGGCGGCCGGGTGGCGGCCTACGAGGTGCTGGTCGCGACCAGCGCGGTGCGGAACATGATCCGCGAGGGCAAGACCCGCCAGATCCGCAACGTCCTGGCCACCGCCTCGCGCGACGGGATGCAGACCCTCGAGCAGTCGCTGACCGCCCTGGTGGCCGCAGGGACCATCGACCACGAGACCGCGCTGGGCTCCAGCCTGTTCCCCAAGGAGGTCCTCGCCCGCCCGGAATGACGATTTTCTGGGGCGGCGCCGGGCCTGTACCATCGCAATTCGTCCCTTGTGGACGGGCGCCCGTAGCTCAACGGATAGAGCATCTGACTACGGATCAGAAGGTTGGGGGTTCGAATCCCTTCGGGCGCGCTCCAGGCCTGTCAAGGTCCTGAGTAAAGCCGTCGATGTGCCCGTCATGCGCGCACTCGGCCGACCGTGAGTCAGACGGAGCCCGTTCCGGCCGCCCGGCCCAAGAATCTGCGGTGGCTGTTCAGAGCGCAGTGGCTCCTGCTGGCGGCCTACCTCCTTCTCCTGGCGCTTCCGGGATACCCAGCTTCGTCGGTGCTGTACTTCGTCTTCGGCAACCTGGCGTTCATGGCTCCGGGAGCGGTGATCGCGGCTCGGGGCGTTCACGTACCCGCGGACCGGGTCTGGTGCATGTTGCTCGCGGCCGGTGTGGCGACCTTCTGCGGCGGCAACATCGCGTTTCTCTGGGTGCAGCGACAGGCGGACCCACCGTTCCCGTCCTGGGCGGACCTGGGTTACCTCGGCATCTATCCGTTCCTCATTGCTGCTCTGCTCGTGTCGCTGCGCACGCGCATGGGTCGACTCCGCGCAGGCATCACCCTCGACGCCCTTGTCGGCGCGCTCGCGGCCTCGACGATCTGCGGCTGGCTCATCACACCGCTTGCCAGGACCTTCGACATGCCCACCGCACAGCTCGTGGTGAGCATCGCGTATCCGGTCGGGGATGCGCTTGTCATCGCCGCGGTCGTGGGAGTGCTTGCCGTCACGCACGGCCGCTTGGGCGGTTTCTATCCGTTCCTGATGGCGGGCCTGGCGATCTTTGTGGTCGCCGACACGATCTACATCTACCGGGTTTCGCACGGCACCTTCGAGCTGGGTGATCCGATCGACGCGCTGTGGACGCTGGCGCTCATCATTATCGCGTACGGCGTCTGGCGTCCGGAATCGGCACGTGAGTCACGCCGCGAGGTGGGACTTGCCTCTCTGTGGGTCGTCGGCGCGGCAGCGCTTGTCGCGCTCGTCGTCCTGACTGCCGCGCCACGGACCAACGCGCCGTACGCCGTCGTGATCCTCGCAGCGGCGACGCTGCTTGCCTGCGGTGGTCGAACGGTCGCGGCTTTCGCGCAGGTGAGAGACCTTGCCGCGGTGCGCAAACAGGCCCTCACCGACGACCTCACGCAGGTCGGCAACCGGAGACTGCTCTACCAACAGACTGAATTGGCATTGCGGGTACGCGCCCCGGGTCGGTCGGTCGCGCTGATCCTGCTTGACCTGGATCGCTTCAAGGAGGTGAACGACTCGCTCGGCCACCACGCCGGAGACCAGTTGCTGCAGGTGGTCGGCGGGCGACTGGCTGCGCAGATCAGGGAGCTGGGTCCGGACCTGCTCCTGGCCAGGTTGGGCGGTGACGAGTTCGCGGTGCTGGTGCCGGACATCGCAGCACAGGACGCCACGCAGGTCGCACAGTGTCTGCACGACTGCTTGACCAGTCCGGTCCAGCTTGACCGCGTCCTGCTTCACACCAGCGCCAGCGTGGGCGTCGCGCTCTCGCCGGACCACGCAGAGAATCGATCGGACCTGCTGCGCTGTGCAGACCTGGCTATGTATCACGCCAAACGCGGAGGTCGTGGTGTCGCGATCTACGAACCGGGCCTGCTCGGCACCACGCGCGACCGACTCGAGATGGCCGAGCTGCTCCATCAGGGCATCCGGGCCGGCGAGCTCAAAGTCCACTACCAGCCGCAAGTCGACGCCTTCGGAAATGTTCCACGTGTGGAGGCGCTGGTGCGCTGGAGTCATCCCAGCCTCGGCATGATCGCGCCCGGCATCTTTCTCCCGATTGCGGAAGAACGCCGCCTGATGCCGGAAGTCACCCAGCTCGTGCTGGACACCGCGCTGCGCGACTGCGCGGCGTGGCGCCGTCTCGGGCACTCGATGTCGGTAGCGGTCAACCTCTCCGCATCAGACCTGCTCGACGTCAGCCTGCCCGAGCGGGTCACCAGGCTGCTCGACAAGCACGGCCTGACGGCAGACGCACTGATGCTCGAGATCACCGAGACAACCGTCATGAGCGACCCGGTACAGGCACACGACACGCTACGAAATCTGCGCGGGCTCGGTGTCGAGCTCGCCGTCGACGACTACGGAACCGGGCACTGCTCGCTGGCCTACCTCCGCCGACTCCCTGTGCAGGAGCTGAAGCTGGACCGCTCGTTCGTGCTGCACGCGGCCACCGACGCCAAGGACGCCGCCATCGTGACCTCGACCGTGCAGCTGGCGCGCGCCCTCGGCCTGCGCATGGTCGGTGAAGGCGTCGAGGACCAGGACGTGGCCACCCTGCTCTTCGCGGCAGGAGTCGACCGCGTCCAGGGCTGGCACTTCGCCCGGGCGATGCCGGTCGACTCCATGCTCGAGTGGTGTGCCGTGTCGCGTCATCCTCTTCCGGAAGTCCGGGTGGCTCCCTGACCGGAGGCTCGACGATTCGCCTTGACGCGGCTGCGGGCCGGGAGCAATGTCGGGGCAAGGTCACTGCGCGTGCACGTGCAGCGTTGTCGTGCGGTTGTCCCGCTAGCCGGAATGCACACTCTGGCGACAAGAGCACGAGAAGGGGGACGTATGCCCACCAAGGTAAGGAAGGCCACCTCCAAGAAGAGTGCGGCGAAGAAGACAACTGCCAAGAAGACAACTGCCAAGAAGACAACTGCCAAGAAGGCCGCCGCCGCGGCGACCGAAGTAGAGCTGGTGGACACCGGCAACTTCCCGTTGCCGGACGACGGCCCTCAAGAAGATGTGGACCAGACAGCTCTGCCGGCCTTCGACGACGTCCTCGTCGACGGAGCAGACTTGGAGGGCGAGGAATGAGCGCCACCGCACGTCAGCTCCTGGTCTGGGCGGCCGACCAGCTGCGCACGATGGAGAAGCCCGAAGGCTCGAACAAGAACCCCTACGCGCGCATCGCGGGCCACGCCAACGGTTTCGCCTGGTGCGCCACCTTCATCGTCGCCGGACAGAAGGCGAACACGATTCCGCTCGTGCGCGGGACGAACAGCGCCTTCACGCCGACGATGCACAACGCGTTCAAGGCGGCCGGCCGGCTCCACGAGCGGCCGCGCCCCGGCGACGTCGGGTTCGTCTTCTACAAGAGCATGGGCCGGATCGGGCACGTGTTCTTCGTCGAGAAGGTCGAGGGCGACTTCGTGGTCACCATCGAGGGCAACACCAACCTCGACGGCGGCCCGCAGGGCATCGGGGTCTTCCGGCACCGGCGGCGGTGGCGCGGCGCCGGCGAGATGATCCGAGGCTTCGGCCGGCCGAAGTACGGCGCACCAAACCCCAGCAAGCGCCCGACCGTCCACGTCTCCAACCTCGTGGTGGCGTCGACGACGAACCCGATCGGTCCACAGGGGTCGGCTGCCCGACCCCACGACACCCGCATCGTCGAGGCCGCGTTGGTGGCTGAAGGACTGCTGGCCCCCCGCTGGGCCAGAGATGGCTCGTTCGGCTCCGTGACCGTGACTGCCTACCGGCAGTGGCAGCGGAGGATGGGGTTCGCCGGACAGGACGCGGACGGAGTCCCCGGGCTCGAGACCCTGCAGAAGCTCGGCCGCCGGAACGGCTTCATCGCCAAGGAGTGAGTCGACCGCAGTCGTGACGGCACGCATGGCCGCCGAAATGTCGGTGGTCGCGTGAATGATGCCACCATGCTGACGGGAACACTGCTGACCGAGAGTCTCAGGGTTGGCGCGGTCGTCGCGCTACCCGACCTCGTCGTGACAAGAATGTGGCGGCACGACGTCTCGCGTTCGGCGCGAGGGAACCAGCCTTCGGTGTGGACGTTTCTTCATTTCCAGGCGCCGGACGACCGGGCCGACGATGTGGCCGCCGCCCTGACGGAGGCGCTGCTGCCGAATGACTGGTACGCCGACTTCGAGGTCGGCGACGACCATGTAGTGGTCTTCGCCGGAAAATCCTTCCGATACCGCAAAAACGACGACGCCGCCCGGCAGGAGGCCGTGGCCCACGCTCGGTCGATTGGCATTCCCGAGCACCAGCTCGACTGGGGCGACTGACTCCTAGCGCGCCTGCTTGGTTCCGATCACGACGGCCGCGCTCATCTCATCGGAGCGGGTCATGCGCGCCGCCAAGCCGTCGCGGCTGAATGCCTCGACGGCCTGCGGCGCCTGATGCTCGCTCGTCTCGACGAACAGGTGGCCGCTCGGTGCCAGCCAGCGCGGCGCCTCGGCACTCACCCGTCGAAGGACGTCGAGCCCGTCCGCGCCACCGTCGAGCGCAACGCGCGGCTCATGGATGCGGGCCTCTGGCGGCATGAGCTCGATCGCATCGGTAGGCACATAAGGAACGTTCGCCACGAGGATGTCGATGCTGCCCTCCAGCCGAGCCGGCAGGGGATCGAAGAGGTCGCCCTCGAAGACCTGGCCGTGCGCGGCCACGTTGCGGCGGGCACAGCGCACCGCGGCGGGGTCGACGTCGGCGGCGTACAGCTCGATCTCGTCCAAAGCCGCGAACAGAGCGGCGCCCACCGCACCCGAGCCGCAGCACAGGTCGACGACGACGGCCGGTGGACGGGCAAGCGCGATCGCCTGACTCACCAGGAACTCGGTGCGCGGGCGTGGCCGGAAGACCCCCGGTTCCACGGCGATACGCAGGCCAGCGAACTCCGTCCAGCCGACGACGTGCTCGAGGGGCTCGCCTGCGACTCGGCGGTCCACCATGGCGGCGAGGTGGTTAGGTGTCTCCGCCGCGGCGATGAGCACGTCGGCCTCGTCCTCGGCGAAGACACACCCCGCGGTCCGCAGCCGGGCCACGATGTCGCTCCGGACCTGCGGTGACGTGGGAGCGGCCATGAGAGGAGCACGCTATCGGGATGACCGCACCCCCACCCTCGGACGTCCTGGTCGCCAGCCGGCAGTCGCTGCACCGCGTCGCGGAACATCTGCTGGCGGCTGCCCGGAAGCGCGCGAGCGGCCAGATCACGCTGCTGCCCGGCCCCGGCGGCTTCCGTACTCCCGCCTTCGACGACGGCACGGTGCTCGCGGTGGTCGGCACCGAACTTGCCGTCCTCGGCCCCGATGGTGAGCGCCGTACGCCGCTGACGACGCTCGCCGATGCCGCGGCGTTCGCGGGTGTCGAGGCCGGCTTTCCCTGGACCAAGCAGCCTCCTGCCACGGCATTCGAGCCGGAGGCGCCCCTGCACGTCGATGCCGGAGCCGCGCAGGCCATCGCGACATGGTTCGCCCTGGGCGCCGAGGCCCTGACGACCCTGGCCCGCGAGCTTTCCGGCGAGAGCCCGGGCGACCCGCAGATCTTTCCCGAGCACTTCGACCTGGGCATGACAGCCGGCCACGTCAACTACGGCTTCTCCCCCGGCGACGACGCCATCCCGCAGCCCTACGCCTACGTCGGGCCGCACGACCGGCCACCGCCGGACGACTTCTGGAACGCGCCGTTCGGCGCCTACCGCACCCGGGAGGAGGTCACCACTGCGGAGGAGGCGCTGGACTTCCTGCGTGCCGGCCGCGCCGCGCTCGGCCGGTGACGTCTCACCGCACAAGGCCGTACCCGCAGGGCCGTATCTGTTGACAGCGGCGCCGCGGCGTGAGACGAACACAGCACGGAGGTGGGCTGTGGCGACTGACCTCACGCTCTATCTGGACGACCAGCCCGGTGAGCTGGCCCGGGTGTCCAGCCTGCTGGGGGAGGCCGGGGTGAACATCGGCGGCGTGTGCGCCGTCACCAGCGGCGGGGGTCGGGCCGAGGTGCACCTGCTGGTCGATGACATGCCCGCCACCTTCTCGGCACTCGCGTCGGCACGAGTCCAGATCGCGTCGGAGCAGGAGGTGGCCGTCGTCACCGTGGAGGACCGGCCCGGGGTCCTGGCGGACGTCAGCCGCAAGCTCGGCGACAGCGGGATCAACATCACCCTCGTCTACCTCGCGACGAACACCAGGCTCGTCCTCGCCGCCGACGACCTTGCCGCCCTGCGGGCTGCGCTGGACTGAGCGATGTCGCTGCGAACCGGAGCGCCAGAGATGACCGGCCGACGTGCGCTGGCCGGCATCGTGCTGCTGGGTGCCGTGGTCGCGGTGTCGATGGGGGTCTACGCCCAGGTCCACGAACCCGCCAACCGGCCGCTGGCCACCTTCGGCTTCTCCGGCATGCTGCAGATGAAGGCGTGGCTGACCACGGCGGCAGCGGTTCTGCTCGTGGTCCAGCTCCTGACCGCCATGTGGATGTGGGGACGACTGCCCACCTCGCGGTCGGCGCCGCCCTGGGCGACGCTGGTGCACCGTTGGAGCGGTAGCACTGCCTTCGTGCTGACCCTGCCGCCGGCCTTCCACTGCATCTGGGCACTCGGCTTCGCCTCGGGCAGCGCGCGTCCGCTCGTCCACGGCCTCGTCGGTTGCCTGTTCTACGGCGCATACGCCGCGAAGATGCTCGGCCTTCGAGTTCGAGGCCTGCCGTCATGGGCGCTGCCCGTGCTGGGCGGGACGGTGCTGACGACGCTCGTCCTGGTCTGGCTGACGTCCGCGCTGTGGTTCTTCACCCGTTCCGGCGTCCCACTGATCTGAAGGAGGCGCCGTGAGCACCTTTGACCTGCCCCGGCGGTCGGTGGTCCGCGGCGTCGTCATGGTGCTCGCCGGGGGTGTGGCCGGCTTCGTCGTCGGCCGGCAGAGCTCCGCCGCCGAGGCCGGCGGTCCCGCCACGGCAGCCAACGGCTACGGTCCCGCGGCCGCCTCCGAGGGGATGCTGCTCTCTCCCCTCGACGACGTGCCCGTCGACGGCGGCGTCGTCGTCGACGATGCCCAGGTCGTCCTGACCCGGGACGCCGACGGAACCGTCCGCGGCTTCTCGGCGACCTGCACGCACCAGGGTTGCGCCGTCAGCTCGGTCGAGGGCGGGCAGATCATCTGCCCGTGCCACGGCAGCAAGTTCGACGCGTCGACGGGAGACGTCACGGCCGGACCCGCCACGCAGAGGCTGGGCAGCGTCCCCGTCGTCGTCCGCGACGACGGCGTCTACCGCGACTAGATGAACTGGCCCGGGACGAGGGAGTCGACATGAGTGGGTGGCGAGTGGCGCCGACGCTGTTCTGGCTGGCCGCAGTCGGTTTCGCGATCGGTGCGCTGTTCGCCCTGTCCTGACACTTCCAGCTTCTCTCGAAGGGTGCGGCGATGCTCCCCGACAACCAGACAGTGTCACCAGCGGCCGGCGGCGCCAGGTTCGTCGCCGCGAGCGACGCGTACGCCGGTGAGGAAGACGGCATCGCCTTCTGGCGCGCGTTCGATCCGTCGGCACTGGGGTCGGCGGTGTTCCTGGCTCGCGCACGCTGCGCGCCGGGCACGCGGATACCGCCGCACTGGCACAGCCAGGACACGGTGGCGTGCCTGGTCGAGGGACGGGCGGTCTTTCGCACCGGAGCCGACTTGGAACATGTGCAGGAGATGGCTGCCGGTGACTGGCTCTTCGTGCCGGCGGGACTGGTGCACGTCGAGGAGACACCGGACGACGTGCACGGCGACTTCCTGTACGCCCGCGACGGGGCCGGCGGCAGCACGACGTACGTCGACGACGCCTGACGCCCCGGTGCGCGAAGCTGGTGCGCGAAGCCGCTGAGTAGGGTCGCTCAGGGAAGGGGACCTGATGCGTCGATGGCTTCGCGATCGTGGGCTGCTCCTCGTCAACCTGGGCTTGTTCGCCGCGTTCTCGTCGGTATGGCGCTGTCGGGGAAACGGACGTACAACCTCGACCAGCTCGCCCACCATGAGGCGACAGTCACGCTGTGGGGCAATCTGCACGCCGGGCACTTCATCGAGGCAACGTTCGAGAACTGGGAGTCCGAGTTCCTGCAGATGGGCATGTACGTCGTGCTGACGGCGTACCTCTTCCAGCGCGGCTCCTCGGAGTCGAAGCCCATCGACAAGCCCGCGCCGCAGGACGAGGACCCGCGGCAGGCCGCCAAGCGGGGGAACGTGCCGTGGCCGGTGCGTCGCGGAGCGCTGGGTCCTTCGTGTGTACGAGAACTCGCTCGCGCTGCTGTTCTTCGTTCTGTTCGCGGCGTCCATCACCCTGCACGCCGCCGCCGGCGCCCGCGAGTACAGCCAGGGACAGCTGGCGCACGGTGAGCCAGCAGTGTCGATGTGGGGCTACCTGACGACGTCGAACTTCTGGTTCGAGTCATTTCTGAACTGGCAGAGCGAGTTCCTCGCGGTAGCGGTCATCGTGGGTGGATCGGTCTACCTGCGGCAACGCGGATCGGCAGAGTCGAAGCCGGTCGCCGAGCCGCACCACGCGACCGGCGCGTGACCGGCCGCTGACGCGAGCTGCCCGGATCGGCTCAGCTCTTCTCGGCCGCTGCCTTGCCGCCCTTGCGTCCGGCTTCCTTCTTCTGGGCGGTCGTCCCGCCCTGTGACGGGTCTCCGCCCGAGCCGCTCTTCTTGCCTCCACGGCTGGACGCTCCGGGCGAGTTCGCGATCCTCGCGGCGCGCTCCTTGGACATGCCCTTGTCCTTGAGCGCCTCGTACTGCTTCTCGTTCTTCACATTCGAGGACCGCTGCGGCATGAGTCCCTCCCGATCGGGTCACGGCATCTAGCCAGGTAGCCATACCCGCCCACGCGCCCGTCATGCCCTGCTCATGACGCGGACAGGGACCACCAGGTCGTACTCCTGAAGTGCTCGCCGGGGCGCAGCACCGTGCTCGGGAACCCGTCGTGGTTGGGCGAGTCGGGCAGGTGCTGCGTCTCCAGGCACACCGCGTCGCCCTGCCGGTAGACCACTCCTCCTCGGCCCACCAGTGTCGCGTCGAGGAAGTTGCCCGAGTAGAGCTGCACGCCGGGCTGGTCGGTCCACACCTCGACGGTGCGCCCGCTGTCGGGGTCGTGCACGTGGGCGGCGCGGCTGGGTGGCGCGCCTGACTCGCGGTCGAGCACGAAGCTGTGGTCGTAGCCCTTGGCGCGTACGACGTGGGGTGACGCGACCCTCAGGTCGCGGCCGAGCGGCTTGACGGTTCGGAAGTCCAGCGGTGTGCCGTCGACGGGCAGCAAGTCGCCCGTCGGGATCCCCTCGCCGTCGACGCTGACGAACCGGCTCGCGTCGACCACGAGCTCGTGATGTTCGGCCGTGCCGTGGCCGGCCAGGTTGAGATAGGCGTGGTTGGTGAGGTTCAGGACGGTCGGCTGGTCGGTGCTCGCCTCGTAGTCCCACCGCAGGGTCGACCCGTCGAGCGTGTAGGTGACCGTGACGTCGAGCCGGCCCGGAAAGCCCATGTCGCCGTCCGGGCTGCTGTGCGTGAACCGCACCGCGCCTGCGTCCGGGAGGACCTCTGCCGCCCACACCGCCCGGTCGAACCCGACCGGCCCGCCGTGCAGGGCGTTGGCGCCGTCGTTGGCCGGGACGACGTGCTCGACGCCGTCGAGAGTGAACCGGCCACGTGCCAACCGGTTGGCGAAACGACCGACAGTGGCGCCGAGATAGGGATGCGCCCCGGCGTACCCCGTGAGCTCGTCGAAGCCCAGCACCACGTCGGCCCGGTCGCCGGTGCGGTCGGGCATCACGAGGGAGGCGAGCGTCGCGCCCCAGCTGAGCACCGTGGCCTGGATGTCGCCGTCGCGAAGCTCGAAGCGGTCGACCTCGCGGCCGTCGTCGAGAACCCCGAACTGCTCACGGCGTACGTCGGTCATGGGTCGATCCTGCTGGCCCTGCGACGTCGGCCGGGCGGCGGGGTGGGTGCTGGGCGGCTCGCCGCAACAGGCGAGGCATCGCCTCAACAGTCATGCCCACCTGTTGAGGGACTGCTGCGCCTACCTAACGTGGTCGACTCCGGGCGGCTGGGGGTGATCCCTTAGGTTGGCCGCCGTGAGAGTCGGTGTGCCAGTCGAGACGCGTCCGGGTGAGCGGCGAGTGGCGCTGGTGCCTGAGGCCGTGACCCGGCTGGCGGGCGCCGGGCTCGAGGTAGCCGTCGAGTCCGGCGCCGGCCGCCACGCCTACGCCACCGACGACGACTACCGAGCCGCCGGGGCCGTCGTGGTCGACGACGTGCTGACCGACAGCGACGTCCTGGCCACCGTGTCGGCGCTGACCCCGGAGCAGGTGGCGCGGCTGCGACCGGGCGCCATCACCATCGGCTTCCTGCCGGGCGCGGCCCACGCCGAGCTGGCACCCGCGATGGCCGAGCGCCGCATCGTCGCGTTCGCCATGGAACAGATCCCCCGCATCTCGCGGGCGCAGTCCATGGATGCCCTGTCGTCGCAGGCGCTGGTCGCCGGTTACCGCTGCGCGTTGGTGGCCGCGCAGCGCCTGCCCAAGTTCTTCCCGCTGTTCATGACGGCCGCAGGCACCGTCGCCCCCGCCAGGGTGCTCGTGCTCGGGGCCGGGGTCGCCGGGCTGCAGGCCATCGCCACCGCGCGGCGGCTGGGCGCCGTGGTGCTGGCCTACGACGTGCGGGCGTCCTCCGCCGACGAGGTGCACTCCATGGGTGCCGAGTTCCTCGAGCTGGGGCTCGACGCCCTCGAGGGCGCCGGCGGCTATGCCCGCGAGATGACCGAGGAGCGCGCCGCCCGCCAGCTCGAGGCACTGGCGCCGCACGTCGCAGCCGCCGACGTGCTCATCACAACGGCGGCCGTCCCGGGCAAGCCCGCGCCGGTGCTCGTCACCACGGCGATGGTCGAGGCGATGCGGCCCGGCTCGGTGATCGTCGACCTCGCGGCGGAGAGTGGCGGCAACTGCGAGCTCTCCCGCGCGGGCGAGGAGGTCGTGCACCAGGGCGTGGTTGTGTGGGGCGCCCGCGACGTGCCGTCCTCGATGGCGGTGCACGCCAGCCAGCTCTACGCACGCAACGTGGTGAACCTGCTGCTGCTCATGACGAAGGACGGTGAGGTCGTGCCCGACTTCGACGACGAGATCGTGGCGACCGCGTGTGTGACAGGGAGACCCGCATGAGCGAGGGAATGGCGCTGCTGACGATCTTCGTCCTTTCCGTGTTCGTCGGGTTCGAGGTGATCTCGAAGGTGTCCTCGGTGTTGCACACGCCGCTGATGTCCGGCGCCAATGCCATCCACGGCGTGATCCTCGTCGGCGCGATCCTGGTCACCGGGCAGGCGGACGGCGGCGTCACGCTGGTCCTCGGCACGCTCGCCGTCTTCCTTGCGACGCTGAACATGGTCGGCGGCTTCGTCGTCACCGACCGGATGCTCGAGATGTTCGGCCGCGGCCGCAAACCGAAGCCACGACCCGCTGACCCGGCGACGAAGGGCGACAACGCGTGAGTCGCGACTGGACCGACTTCGGCTACCTGGTCGCGGCGGTGTGTTTCGTCGTTGCGCTGAAGGGCCTCTCCGGACCGAAGACGGCGCGCGCCGGCAACCTGGTCGGCGCGACCGGAGCCGTTCTCGCCGTACTGCTGGTCCTCGTCGCCGAGGACCTCGACAACGTCGTCGTCATTCTTGCCACGATGGCCGTCGGCTCGGTGGTCGGAGTGGTGTCCGCTCGGCGCGTCGCGATGACCGCCATGCCGCAGCTGGTCGCCGCCTTCAACGGCGTCGGCGGCGCCGCGGCCGCGCTCGTCGCCCTGGTGGAGTACTCCGGTGCGCGCGACGACGAGCACGGCGTACTCATCGCGGCAGCCTTCACCATCGCCGTCGGGGCGGTGAGCTTCTCGGGGTCGGTCGTCACGTTCCTCAAACTCCAGGAGCTGATGACGACGAGGCCGGTGATCGTGGCCGGCGGCCAGTTCCTGATGCAGGCTGTCGCCGTCGTGACGTTGCTCGCCTTCGTCGCCACCTCGGCGCAGGACTCGGTGCCGGTGGCGGTGGTGCTCGCCGTAGTCGGCCTGGTCCTCGGCGTGCTGTTCGTGCTGCCCGTCGGCGGCGCCGACGTGCCCATCGTCATCTCCTTGCTCAACGCCTTCACCGGCCTCGCGGTCGCGGCGAGCGGCTACGTCCTCGGCAACACGTTGCTCATCGTCGCTGGCACCCTCGTGGGCGCGTCCGGCACGATCCTCACCCGGATGATGGCCCAGGCGATGGGCCGCTCGGTGACGAGCATCCTGTTCGGTGCGTTCCAGGGTGGGTCGACCGCGGGCTCGCAGGAGATGAGCGATCGGCCGGTGCGTTCGGCGTCGGCCGAGGACGTCGCGATCCTGTTGGGCTTCGCGCGCAAGGTGGTCATCGTCCCCGGCTACGGACTCGCGGTGGCTCAGGCCCAGCACATCATCCACGAGCTCGTCGACATGCTGCTGCAACGCGGGGTGCGCGTCATCTACGGCATCCACCCCGTCGCGGGCCGGATGCCGGGACACATGAACGTCCTGCTCGCCGAGGCCCAGGTGCCCTACGAGCAGCTCAAGGAGATGGACGAGGCCAACTCCGAGCTGCCCTCCACGGACGTCGCGCTGGTCGTCGGTGCGAACGACGTCGTCAACCCGGCGGCCAAGACGAGCCCGGGCAGCCCGATCTACGGGATGCCGATCCTCGACGTCGGCGACGCGCACGCGGTCGTGTTCATGAAGCGCTCCATGCGGCCCGGGTTCGCGGGCATCGAGAACGAGCTGCTGTACGACCCGGGTACCACGCTGTTGTTCGGCGACGCCAAGGAGTCACTGACGCGGATCCTGCAGTCGCTCAAGGCCCTCTAGGGCACAAATACGTGTGATTGCGCTCACTCCCGGCCCGCGCGGGGGTTTGGGGCCTGCTCACCGCATGGGAAGGAGTGCGACAGGCCCTGTGTTGAGTCGCTTTCTGTACCGACTGATGAGGAGGACGTCATGTCCCCGCAGGGTTCCCACGATTCCAAGCGGGACCACCGCGTCCGCCAGGCGATGGAAGAGGCGGCACGCGAAGAGCAGGAGCGCAGCAGTCAACAGCGCAACGTCGCCGTGATCATGGGTCTGCTCGCCGTAGTGGTGATCGTGCTGCTCGTGGCGATCGTCAGCGGCGGCACGACCGCGTTCACGCCGTAGGCGCCCGGCTACTCCCGGTACATGCCGCCGATGCCGGGCGTGGGCGACTGCGGGCCGAAGAGCAACTCGCAGATCTCGGAGTAGAGCCCGTCGGGATGCGGCAGGTAGCGCACCCGGTGCAAGGCCTGGTCCTGGCCAGCCGACTCGATGATGATCTCGCCGTAGCCCAGAGCACGGCCCACCAGCGGTCGCTCGTAGCTCATGTCCGTCACCTTGATGAGCGGCATCATCCCGATCTTGCGGGTGAGGATGCCCGAGCGCAGCAGCAGTCGCCGGTCGGTGACGACGAACCACTCCTGCTGCCACTCGAGCAGCCGCCAGACAAGCCGCAGGGCGAGGATCACCCACCCGATCAGCAGGAGGTCGCGCATCAGCGGCACTTCCGGCGCCAGCACCGCGTCGAGGACGAACAGCACGATCAGCCCCCCGAGCACGCTGAGCATCGGCTCGAGGAGGATCGCCCAGTGGCGGCGGACGGTGATGACGCGGCGCTCGGTCGGGAGGAGGAAGCGCTCGATCCCGCGAAATCCCGAAAGGTTGTCGAGAACGGTGCTCACACCAATGCGTCGAAGAAGTCGCCGAGCGAGCTGGCTGCCGTGGAGATCCCGTCGACCCCGCTTTGCACCATGTCAGCGGCCTGGTCAGGTGCAGTGAAGATCGTGTAAGCGACGAAGGCGATGCCGAGCCAGATCAGAGCACGTTTCACGGTGCCCATGGGGGGCTCCTCCCAGTTGGGGGTAACCAAGACATTCTGGCGTCCTCAGTCTTACCCCGGGACCCCCGACACGCCAAGGGGTGGGCCTCCCGGGGGCTCAGCGCCGCTCAGAGGACGCCGTACAGCCGATCTCCGGCGTCGCCGAGCCCGGGGATGATGTAGCCGTGCTCGTTGAGCCGCTCGTCCAGCCCGGCGGTCACGATCTGCACCGGCACCCCCTCCCCGAAGGCCTCCTCCATGACCGCCACCCCCTCGGGGGCTGCCAGGAGGCAGATCGCGGTGATGTCGTCGGCCCCACGCTCGATGAGGTAGGTCAGGGCGGCGACCAGGGTGCCGCCGGTGGCGAGCATCGGGTCGAGCACGTAGCACTGGCGGCCGGAGAGGTCGTCGGGCAGCCGGGTCGCGTAGGTGGATGCCTGCAGCGTCTTCTCGTCGCGGATCATGCCCAGGAACCCAACCTCGGCCGTGGGCAGCAGCCGCATCATCCCGTCCAGCATCCCGAGGCCGGCCCGCAGGATGGGCACGACGAGGGGCTTGGGCGAGGCGAGCCGGAGGCCGGTCGCCGGTGCCACCGGTGTACGGATTTCGGTGGGTTCGGTCCGAACGTCGCGCGTCGCCTCGTAGGCGAGCAGGGTGACCAGCTCGTCGGCCAGCCGCCGGAACGTCGGGCTGTCGGTGCGCTCGTCACGCAGCGCGGTGAGCTTGTGAGCGACCAGGGGGTGGTCGGCGACGTGTGTCCGCATGGCCCCACAACGTAGTGCCCCGACGAGCTGGGGCGTTTGCCCCTGCCGCTGGTGGCGATTCTCTGCCACGATGCCAAGGACGGTCGGATGCGGACGCGGCGGAGGTGACGATGAAAGAGACGCTCGTGGACTTCGCCTTGGTCGCCTACCGCGAAGACGAGCGTTGGCAGGTCTGCCCGCTCCCGCCGCGGGCGGCTGACGGCCTCGACGCGTTCGTGGCGGCGGTGCGTCAGCAGCCGACCGAGGGTGTCGGGCTCGGACTCAGCTCCTTCGGGGACGACTTCTTCCTTGCCGTACGCCTCCAAGGCGACCACGTGCGCCTGCTGCTCTCCGACGTGACGGCGGCCGGCGAATGGCCGATCGCCGCGGCGGCGCTGGAGCTGCTTGATGAACCCTTCACCGACGACGAGGACGGCGACGACGAGACGGTGCGTCCGGCCGGCGATCTCGCCCTCTTCGGCGACCTGGGGGTGAGCGCGATGGAGCTGCGAGCGATCTGCGGCGACCTCGAGCTCTACCCCGATGAGATGCTCGCGCAGATCGCAGCCCGCATCGGTTTCGGCGACCAGTTCGACCGGGCGGTCGACGTCGATCTGGTCTGAGCCGGAGGTCAGCACAGGGCCTCAGCGAGTCCTTCAGGAGTAGAGGTGTCGTACTTCACCGCGGTGCTGGTACGCGAGGCGGACAAGTGGTTCGCCCGCGACATCGACGTGGACAGCGTCGACAGTCTGGACGAGCTCGCGGACTCGCTGCGGCTGCTCGAGAACGACGACGATCCCGTGCTGCTCATCGTGGAGCGAGAGGACGCCTGGTGGGCCGCCGTACGCATCGACGGTGACGATGACCCTCGCGTGTTCCTGTCCGACATGGCCGGGGCCGCTCGCAGCCCCTACGCCGCGTTGCTCGAGCTGGAGGAAGACCCCGACGAAGAGCTGCCCGGTACCTGCGGTGGCGACATCGACCTCCTCGCCGACCTGGGCACGTCGCCGGAGACATTGCAGGAGATGTGCGACGACGAGGTGCCGCCGATGGATGCACTCGCCATGGTCGCCGCGGCCGCCGGCTTCGAGGAGGCCCTCGACTCCCTACGCTGACGGGTGTGCGGGAGAGGTACGACGAGTGGATGCGGTTCGCGCTGTCGGAGGCGTCGCTCGCGCTTCCCGGTGCCGATGTGCCGGTCGGCGCGGTCGTAGTCGACCAGACCGGTCAGGTGATCGGGCGCGGCCACAACGCCCGCGAGGTCGAGGGCGACCCGACCGCCCACGCCGAGGTTGTCGCGATCCGGGCAGCCGCGGCGGCGCTCGGGTCCTGGCGGCTCACCGGCTGCACCCTCGTCGTCACCCTCGAGCCGTGCACGATGTGTGCCGGCGCCCTCGTGCTGGCCAGGGTCGGGCTCCTCGTCTACGGCGCGGACGACCCCAAGGCCGGCGCGGTCGGGTCCGTGTGGGACGTCGTGCGCGACCGCCGGCTCAACCACCGACCCGAGGTCGTCGGCGGAGTGCTCGCCGACGAGTCTGCGGCCCTGCTGCGCGCGTTCTTCCAGGAGCGCCGCGACGCGCCCGCCCGGGGGCCCGAAGAGGTCCGGTAACCTCTGCGGCGGTGGCGTGTCCGAGCGGCCGAAGGAGCACGCCTCGAAAGCGTGTGAGGGTTCACGCCCTCCGTGGGTTCAAATCCCACCGCCACCGCCAAGACTGCGTGACGTCGGAAGCTGGCCAACTCCCGTACCGTCGCCGAGGACCTGGTCGCCCACCTGGCGCGGCTCGGGCGACGCGGAGGAACTCTCGTAGCCCTGGAGAGCAAGCTCGGCGTCGCCAGACCAGGATGGTCTTGGCCGGGAGCAGATCACTGAAGGGCTCGAGGCGACACGCTGACCATCTGGGCCGGCCAGAAGGGGTCACCGGCCTTCTTCCGGGGCACCTTCGACGACCACGACTCCGTCATGGACGGCGCATGGGTCTACCCCGGGGGCGGTGGCTACGCCTCCACGATGACCAGGACCGACGCGGCTAAGGCAGGGTGATCGCCTCTGGCCGCCGACCCCGAACGGCCGCGGGCTAGCGGCGGCGTACCGGCTCGTCGTCCTGGTGGACACTGCCCTCCACCGGAGGCGGCTCCTCGTCGCCACGGCGGCGCAGCAGCTTCACGCCTGGCAGGCCGGTGACGACCCTGCGCAGGTCCTCGACGATCTCGAGGATCTCGTGCAGGTCGGGCCCGACACGATCGAGCTGCTGCATCATGGGCAGGACGTCGTTCTCCAGGTGGTCGAGCACCACCGGCATCCGGTCGATGAGGGAGATGGCGGCCTGCACCTCGGCCGGGTCGAGCGCGTCGGCGATCTTCTGCGCAGCCGGAGCCAGCGTCTGCAGGGGCTTCTCCCACGTGGTCAGCAACACGTCGACGCGGCCCAGCACCGCCCCGGCCGCCTCCAGAGCGCGATCCGCGTCGCGGGTTGCTGCTGCGGCGCTGTCCAGCACGCGGTCGTTGCGTACGACGGCGTCCTCGGCCGAGCTCAGCAACGCGTCGGCCCGGGCGGTGAGGGCGTCCGCGCGGTCGAGCACCTCCTCGAGCCGGCCCATGGCGTCGACGACGCGTGGCACCAGGTCGAGGGTCGCCGCCAGCGCGTCGCGGATGGCTTCCGCCGAGCTGAGGAGGTCATGTGGGCCGGGCAGGGGGAGTCGCATCCGATGCCTGTTCCCCGTTGCCTGCCGCCGTACGCACGAGGAAGACGTCGTACGGCGGCGTCAGGTCAGGTCGCGCTTCTTGAAGAGGGCGAGGCCGACGAAGACGACGGTCGCGGTGACGGCGGCGATGACCAGTCCGCCGTGCGGGTTGCTGAGCACGATCTCGCGCGTGTTCTCGGTGTACGACCCGTCGGCGAGCCGGACCTGTTGGTAGATGAAGATCCGGTGGCCCCCCTGCAGCAACAGCGCGGCCGCGTTGTCGGTGAGCAGGAATTGCTGGCCGGCTGGCCAGGCCACCCGCACCGCCGTCTCTAGGACGGCGAAGTAGACGAACATGATGCCGAGTGCTGCCCCGGTGTTGCGGGTCAGGTTGGCGAGCCCGAAACCGGCGAGGGCCACCAGCACCACGAGCAGCACGGTGCGGGCCTGCTGCGCGAGCAGGTCGGACCAGAAGTCGGCCTCCAGGCCGGCTCGGGTGCCTCGGGTCCGCGCAAGCACCTCCGCCATCACCACCCACGATGCCTGGGCGACCACCGCGAGCAGCGCGGCCGCCCCAGCGGTGACGAGCAGCTTGACGCCCATGACGCGCAGGCGGCGCGGCTCCCAGAACAGCAGCGCCACGATCGAGCGGCTCGACCACTCGGCCCCGATGAACGTCGCGCCCAGCAGGAACGCCAGCGCGGCCGTGCCGGCGCCTACCGCGACGGCGGCGGAGGGCAGTCCGTCGGCCAGCGCGAACGGCGACGGCGAGAGGAAGTCGGCCGTCCGGAAGTCCTCGCGGCTGGTCTCGGGCCCGCAGTACTCCTCGTCCGGCACCTCGGCGGGCCGACTGGCGTCGTCGATGCACTGCTTGTAGTGCTCAGCTTGTGACTCGAAGGCCTGCTGTGCCGCCTGCTCGGCCTTTGCGAGGCGGGCGGCGTCTGCCTTGGCGTACTGGGTGAGACCGGTGATCGCCACGATGACGACGTAGCCGACCGCGGTGAGCAGGACGAGCAGCCGGATGAAGCGTCGGCTCATGAGGCGCCGTGTTTCCGCGCGCAGCAAGGAGCCGCGGTTGCGCGTCGGCTCACCGGGCGAGACGCCGTCGGGCGCGGTCTCGGTGGTGGTCACGCGGGCTCCACGTTCTCGGTCAGGTCGAGGAAGACGCTCTCGAGGTCGGCGGAGATCGGCGACAGCTCGGTGAGGTAGTGGCCCGCGTCGGCAAGCGTGCGGGTCAGCTGGCTGGGATCGGTGACCGCGTGCACGCACCACGCGTCGGGCAGGTCACTGATCGCGTAGCCGGCTCGCTCGAGGACCGCCCGGGCGCCACCTTGATCTGGCGCGCGCAGCCGCAGGTCGCCGGTTGAACGACCGGCCAGCACGTCGGTGACCGGGCCGGTGGCGACGCACCGCCCGCGCGCCAGGATCGAGACGTGGTCGCACACCTGCTGCACCTCGGTGAGCAGGTGCGACGACAGGAAGACCGTCGAGCTCCCGTCGGCACCCAACCGCTGGATCAGCTGACGCACCTCGCGGATGCCGGCCGGGTCGAGTCCGTTGCTCGGTTCGTCGAGGATGAGAAGTCGCGGGCGCTTGAGCAGCGCAGCGGCGATGCCGAGTCGTTGCTTCATGCCTAGCGAGTAGCCCTTGAACCGGTCGTCGGCCCGTCCGCGAAGGTCGACGATCTCGAGGCACTCGTCGACCCGGCTGCGCGATACGCCGGCGGTCTCGGCGAGCAGGCGGAGGTTGAGCCGGCCGGAGAAGCTCGGGAAGAACAACGGCGTCTCGACGAGCGCACCGACATTGCCGATGACCTCCGGCAGTGCCTGCGGGACAGGCCGGCCCAGCAGCCGAAGCTCGCCCTGGTCGGCGGACACCAGGCCCAGGAGGATCCGGATCGTCGTCGTCTTGCCCGATCCGTTGGGGCCGAGGAAGCCGTGCACACCGCCGTTCTCGACGACCAGGTCGAGGCCGTCCAGCGCGCGCTCCGGGGGCTTGCGCCGGCGACGATAGAGCTTGTGCGCGCCGTGCACCTCGATGACCGCCACTGGCGCCTCGCCCTCTGTCCTGAGTGCCCAGCGCCGTCAGCAGCCCGACGGCCGCGGTGACGGAGTCGGCACGAGGGCGGCTGCGGCCTGCGCCGGTGTCTGCAGCCGGCGGAACGCCGCCCCGATGACGAAGTCGACTGACGCATCCTTGCGGCGGTCTGGCACGGCGACGACCTTACCGGCCTGCGCGCTCACGGTCCGGGCTGCACCGGCGCCTCGAGGGCTCGACCGGATCTCTGCGATGCCGGTGACTTTTCGCGATAGGGGGTCGTTCTCGACCTTGCCGATCTGGAACCGCCGCTTGCGCAGCTCGCCCGCGACCCGGGCCGCCAGGCCGCGCCGTTGGGTGGCGTTGTAGACGTTCACCTGGATGTCTCGTGGGCGCACGGTCTTCGGTGGCGGCACCACCGGCGGGCAGGTTGCCGTCGGCTCCGCCGCCACCGCGTCGTCTTCTCGTTTGTCGAGCCACCACCAAGCGCCGGCAGCACCCGCGAGCAGCAGCACCGTCAGCAGAACCGCGACCGTACGTCGTCCCCGTCGGCGTCCGCGCTGGCGGTACGACCGTCCACCGCCGACCCCCGCCGGAGTGAACATGGTCATGCGCGCACCCGCCCCTCGTTCAGCCGGCCAGGGACAGGATGCGCGCGTGCAGCACCATGCGCTGCTGGAGCGCGGCACGCAGCGCGCGGTGCAGCCCGTCCTCGAGGTAGAGGTCGCCGCGCCACTCGACGACGTGGGCGAACAGGTCACCGAAGTACGTCGAGTCCTCGGCGAGCAGTGTGTCGAGGTCGAGCATCCGCTTCGTCGTGATGAGCTGGTCGAGCCGCACCTGGGTGGGGGACAAGTCGCCCCACTGGCGCTGGCTGTAGCCATGGTCCGGGTACGGCCGCGCATCCCCGATGGCCTTGAATATCACGGTGCGAGCATAGGCAACGACCGGCCGTGACACCGGGAGGCGGTGACCATCGGTGCCGCGTTAGACGGGTTCGCGGTTGTCGTTGCTGGCGGAGGACGCGGGATTCGAACCCGCGAGGGGTTGCCCCCAACACGCTTTCCAAGCGTGCGCCCTAGGCCACTAGGCGAGTCCTCCGCGGGCGAGGATACCGGTCGGCACCGCCATCCCCACCACCCTCGCCGCCTGCGCCACTGCCGCCACGCTTCGGCAGTCCTGCTGCACCCGTTGCTACAGCCCGGTGATCGCAACCCCGCCCCACAATGGCGACCAGTCCACCGGATCGCACGCTCGGAACCGTTCCCCTAGACCCAAGTCAGTCGCCTTTGTGGGGGCTGGTTGCGATCACCCAATTGCTGGGTGGCCGCTGAGCGGAAGAGCGTTCCGCTCAGGCTGCGGAGGAGCGGTGCGTTGAACGCGCCGCAGCTCCGCAACGCGCGACATGGATCCACCGTCGTGCCGATCCGCCCCTCGCGGCGAGGCGGAGCAGGGGCCGAGACCAGTCGGCGTCGCCACTCCCGCCACCCCGCGGCATCCCTGCTCGCCTCGCTCGAGGCCAGGAAAGACGATGCCTTGACCCCAGACAGACTCCCGAGCCCCCCGAATCGACATTGCGTCGTACTTCTTGGCCGCCCGGCGGCCGAAAGCGCGATTCCCGGCCGACGGCAAGATTCCTGGCGCCCGCTCCGGTGATCGCAACCCCGCCCCACAAAGGCTTGCCGGGTGTCAGAGGCTCGGCGGTTCCGCCCGCGTACGGCGCCGCGTGAGGTGTACGTCGGGCTGACTCATGTGGGGGCTGGTTGCGATCACCCAACGATGGGTGGCCGCGGGGCGGACGGGTGGGGAGAGCCACGGTGGGCGGGCCGGTAGACTCGGTGGTCGACCCCTCGTGCGGCGTCAACCCGCTTAATCCCCCCAGGGCCGGAAGGCAGCAAGGGTAGGCAGGCTCTGGCGGGTGTGCGGGGGGTCCTCGCTGTCCTCGTACGGCGTTAGGGTCGTCGCGTGCCGCAAGCGCTCTACCGCCGCTACCGACCCGAGACGTTCGACGACGTGATCGGGCAGGCCCATGTCACCGAGCCGCTCCAGCAGGCGCTGCGCCACGACCGCATCCACCACGCCTACCTCTTCAGCGGCCCCCGCGGCTGCGGCAAGACCACGAGCGCGCGCATCCTGGCCCGCTGCCTCAACTGCGAGAAGGGCCCGACGCCGACGCCCTGCGGCCAGTGCCAGTCGTGCCAGGACCTGGCCCGCGGCGGGTCGGGCAGCCTCGACGTGATCGAGATCGACGCCGCCACCCACGGCCTGGTCGACGACGCCCGCGAGCTGCGTGAGCGCGCGTTCTACTCGCCGTCGTCCTCGCGCTACAAGGTCTACATCATCGACGAGGCCCACATGCTCGGGCCGGGCGCGTCCAACGCGCTGCTCAAGGTCGTCGAGGAGCCGCCGTCCCACGTGAAGTTCGTCTTCGCCACCACCGAGCCCGACAAGGTCATCCCGACCATCAGGTCCCGGGTCCACCACTACCCGTTCCGCCTCGTCCCGCCGGGCGAGCTGCTCGCCTACCTCGGCCGGGTCTGCGAGCAGGAGGGTGTCACGGTCGACAAGGGCGTCCTGCCGCTCGTCGTGCGGGCGGGCCGCGGCTCGGTCCGTGACTCGATGAGCGTGCTCGACCAGCTGGTGGCCGGTGCCGGCGACGACGGCGTCAGCTACCACCTGGCTGTCGCCCTGCTCGGCTACACCGACGCGACTCTGCTCGACGACACCATCGACGCCATGGCCGCGGGCGACGGCGCGGCGGTGTTCACCATCGTCGACCGCGTCGTCGAGGCCGGCCACGATCCGCGTCGCTTCGCCGAGGATCTCCTCGAGCGGCTGCGCGACCTCGTCATCATCGACGCGGTGCCCGACGCTGCCACGAGCATTCTCGGCGAACACCCTCCCGACGAGGTCGAGCGGATGCGCCACCAGGCCACGCACTTCGGGGCGGCCGAGCTCTCGCGGGCGGCCGACATCATCAACACCGGCCTCACCGAGATGCGCGGTGCGACCGCACCCCGGCTGCAGCTCGAGCTCATGTGCGCCCGGGTGCTCCTGCCCGGGGCGGCCCCCGACGGGGGCGGCCTGGCCGCGCGCATGGACCGCCTCGAGCGCCGCATCTCGATCGCCGCGCCGAGTGCCACCAACGAAGCACCAGCAGCCGACAGCCCGGCCGGCTCGGGCCGAGCCGCTAAGGCGCCTGCCGTCGCCCACCCCGGTCCGGCGAGTGCCCCTCCCGACCCCTCAGTCCCGCCCGGAGGTGCCACCGGCGAGGCCGGTCCGCCCGACACCGCTGAAGCAGCCGGCAGTCCCCCGGCCACCGACGGGTCGGGCGAGCCAGGCGCCCTCGACCTCACCGCCGTACGCCGGATGTGGCCCGACGTGCTCGAGGCCGTCAAGGGCATGCGCCGGTTCACCTGGACCCTGCTCAGCCACAACGCGCAGGTCGCCGCCGTCGAGGGCGGCCGGCTGACCCTGGCCATGGTCAACGCCGGGGCCCGGGAGAGCTTCGCGCGGGGCGGCAGCGACGAGGTCGTCCGGGAGGCCCTCGTCCAGGTGCTCGGGGTCGACTGGAAGGTCGAGGCGATCGTCGACCCGTCTGCCGGGCCCTCCGCACCGGCGCCCGGCGGCTCCGCGGGCCCGCCCGCCGCCGCTGGACGGTCCCGCCCCCGCGCGGCCCAGCCGGAGGCCGGGGGCCCCCAGCCCTCCCCGGCGGGTCCCGACCAGGCGGCCGGCCCCGCGTCCGCAGCGGCCGACGACGTGCCCTCCGCGGACGATCCGGACGCCGACGACGCGGGTCTGAGCCATCAGGAGCTGCTGGCTCGTGAGCTCGGCGCCCGGGTCATCGGGGAGTACGACAACGGCTGACCCGTAGGCTCGTGCTGGACCGGGACGCCAGACGGCTCGGGCCACGAGTTCTCCGCAGCACACCGTCCGCAGGCATTGGAGAAGGCGTTGTTCCCTGGTGGTGACCAACCCGACATGGCCGGCCTGCTCAAACAGGCCCAGCAGATGCAGCAGCGGCTCGCCGAGGCTCAGGAGGAGCTCGGCAAGGCGACCGTCCGGGGCACGGCCGGAGGCGGGCTGGTCACGGCCACCGTGACCGGTGCGGGCGAGGTCGTCGGCCTGGAGATCGATCCCAAGGCCATCGATCCCTCCGACGCCGAAGGCCTGGCCGACCTCGTGCTGGCCGCCATCCGCGACGCCAACCGCGCCGCCCGCGAACTGCAGGCCACGACGATGGGCCCGCTTGCCGCGGGCCTCGGCGGGGCCGGCACTCTCGGCCTGCCGGGACTCTAGGCAGGACCCCCGTGTACGAGGGCGTGGTCCAGGACCTCATCGACGAGCTCGGCAGGTTGCCGGGGGTCGGTCCCAAGAGCGCGCAGCGCATCGCGTTCCACCTGCTCGCCGCCGACCCCGCCGACGTACGTCGCCTGGTGCTCGCCCTCACCGAGGTCAAGGACAAGGTCCGCTTCTGCCGCGTCTGCGGCAACGTGGCCGAGGCCGACGAGTGCCGCATCTGTCGAGACCCGCGTCGCGACGTCGCCTCGATCTGTGTGGTCGAGGAGTCCAAGGACGTCGTCGCCATCGAGAAGACGCGCGAGTTCCGCGGCCGCTACCACGTGCTGGGTGGCGCGATCAGCCCGATCGAGGGCATCGGCCCGGACGACCTGCGGGTCAAGGAGCTCATGACCCGCCTCGCCGACGGCGCCGTCACCGAGCTGATCCTGGCGACCGACCCCAACCTCGAGGGCGAGGCGACGGCCACCTACCTCGCCCGGCTGGTCAAGCCGATGGGCCTGAAGGTGACGCGGCTCGCGAGCGGGCTTCCGGTCGGTGGCGACCTGGAGTACGCCGACGAGGTGACCCTGGGCCGGGCCTTCGAGGGCAGGCGGCTGTTGGATGTCTAACAGGAACGGCGACCCGACGAGGTGCTGGACATGACAGAGGCCAAGGACGACCTGAGCGACTTCACGGTCGAGATCGCTGACCAGGTGGAGAGCTTCGTGGTCGCGATCCGCGAGATCGCCGCTGGTGAGGACCCTGACTACGCCATCTCGCTGCTGCTGCTCGAGATCTCCCAGGTGCTGCTCGCCGGCGGACGGCTCGGTGCCATCTCCGACGTGACCCCGGAGGAGCGGTTCGAGCCGGACCCCGGCTTCGACCCTGACCTCGAGGGCCTGCGCACCTCGCTGGCGAATCTCCTTGAGCCCATCGACGAGCACGCCGCGTTGTTCGACCCCTACGCGAGCGAGCCTGAGCTGTTCACCAGCCGTCTCTCCGACGACATCGCCGACGTGATGTCCGACCTGCTGCACGGCCTGCTGCACTTCCGCGCCGGCCGCTCAACCGAGGCCCTGTGGTGGTGGCAGTTCTCCTATCTGTCCAACTGGGGTGCGACGGCGAGCTCGGTGCTGAGGGCACTGCACTCCGTCGTCTCCCACGTGCGTCTGGACGCCGAGTCCGACGAGGCGACGATGGTCGAGGACCGGCTGCTGGCCCAGACCGCTCACGAGGCCGTCGAGCGACCCGCAGGGCGCCATTCAGCTGCTCCGTAGAATGGGGGGTCCGCCCGACATCGCCGTAGGAGTCACATCGTGGGACTGGTCGTACAGAAGTACGGCGGCTCGTCGGTGGCAGATGCCGACGGCGTCAAGCGGGTGGCCAAGCGGATCGTGGAGACGCGCAAGCAGGGCCACGACGTGGTCGTCGTCGTGTCCGCGATGGGTGACTCGACCGACGACCTGATCGACCTGGCCGAGCAGGTCTCACCGCTGCCCCCGGGTCGCGAGCTCGACATGCTGCTCACCGCCGGGGAGCGCATCTCCATGGCGCTGCTCGCGATGGCCATCGCGAACCTCGGCCACGAGGCCCGGTCGTTTACCGGCAGCCAGGCCGGTGTCATTACGACCGCCGTGCACGGCAAGGCACGCATCATCGACGTGACGCCGGGCCGGATCCGTGATGCTCTCGACGCCGGCTACATCGCGATCGTTGCGGGGTTCCAGGGCGTCTCACAGGACACGAAGGACATCACCACCCTCGGCCGAGGCGGATCGGACACGACCGCCGTGGCGCTGGCCGCAGCACTCGGTGCCGAGGTGTGCGAGATCTACAGCGACGTCGACGGCGTCTACTCCGCAGACCCGCGAATCGTGCCGACCGCCCGCCACGTTCCCCGCATCTCCTACGAGGAGATGCTCGAGATGGCAGCGTGCGGCGCGAAGATCCTGCACCTGCGGTGCGTGGAGTATGCCCGGCGTTACGGCATCCCCGTGCACGTGCGCTCGTCCTTCAACCATCGGCCCGGCACCTGGGTCTCCAACGAACCTGAAGGGGTGGACCAGATGGAGCAGGCGATCATCTCCGGCGTCGCGCATGACCGCAGCGAGGCCAAGATCACCGTGGTCGGTGTGCCGGACAAGCCCGGCGAGGCGGCGTCCATCTTCCGCGCGCTGGCGGCCGCCGAGATCAACATCGACATGATCGTGCAGAACGTGTCAGCCGCGTCGACCGGTCGCACCGACATCTCCTTCACGCTGCCCACGACCGACGGTCAGAGCGCCATGACCGCCCTCACCCGGGTCAAGGACGAAGTCGGCTTCGAGGACCTGCTCTACGACGACCAGGTGGGCAAGGTCTCCCTGGTCGGCGCCGGGATGCGCTCGCACCCGGGCGTCTCCGCGACCTTCTTCGGTGCGCTCGCGGACGCGGGCGTCAACATCGAGCTGATCTCGACGTCGGAGATCCGCATCTCGGTGATCTGTCGTGAGGACGAGGTGCCACGCGCCGTCATGGCCGTGCACACGGCGTTCGAGCTCGACGCGAGCGACGCCCAAGCCACCGTCTACGGAGGGACCGGACGATGAGCACCCGCGACGACAGGCCCACTCTTGCGGTGGTCGGCGCGACCGGCGCTGTCGGGACCGTGATGCTCGACCTGTTGTCCACGCGAGAGGACATCTGGGGCGAGATACGCCTCATCGCGTCGCCACGGTCGGCCGGCAAGCGACTCAAGGTGCGCGGTGAGCAGGTCGAGGTCATCGCACTCTCCGAAGAGTGCTTCGAGGGTGTCGACGTCGCGATGTTCGACGTGCCCGACGAGGTGGCGGCGCAGTGGGCACCCGTGGCGGCCGCGCACGGCGCGGTGGCCGTCGACAACTCCGGTGCTTTCCGGATGGACGACGACGTCCCGCTCGTGGTGCCCGAGGTCAATGCCGCCGCCGCGCACCGGCGTCCGCGCGGCATCATCAGCAACCCCAACTGCACGACGCTGTCGATGATCGTGGCCGTTGGCGCACTGCATGCCGAGTACGGCCTCGCCGAGCTCGTCGTCGCGTCCTACCAGGCCGCGTCCGGCGCCGGCCAGGGCGGCATCGACACGTTGCGCGAGCAGATTGCCAAGGTCGCGGGGTCGCCCGACCTGGGCACGGCTCCCGGCGACGTACGGCGCGTGGTCAGCGACTTCGGTCCGTTCCCTGCACCGCTCGCCCTCAACGTGATTCCGTGGGCCGGCTCGCTCAAGGACGACGGGTGGTCCTCGGAGGAGCTCAAGGTGCGCGGCGAGTCGCGCAAGATCCTCGACCTGCCCGACCTGAAGGTCTCCGCGACGTGCGTGCGCGTGCCGGTCATGACAACCCACTCGATCGCCCTGCACGCGACGTTCGAGCGCGACGTCGACCAGGCGCGCGCCCAGGAAATCCTGCGGGAAGCTCCCGGCGTCGTGCTCTGCGACGACCCCGCCATCGGCGAGTTCCCGACGCCCGCCGATGTCGTGGGCACCGACCCGACATGGGTCGGCCGGGTACGCCGCTCGCTCGACGACCCGCGTTCGCTCGACCTGTTCCTCTGCGGCGACAACCTGCGCAAGGGCGCGGCCCTGAACACCGCGCAGATCGCCGAGCTGGTCGCCGCCGGGGGCTGACCCGGCTGCGCGGTCAGCGGCGGCGACCGAGCACCAGCGCGACGAGGAAGACTGATAAGAACGCGCCGGAGGCGCCGGAGGCGGCACCCCAGAACGGCAGAACCGCGAAGATCACCCAGACGCCGGCGGCAGCCACTGCCGCCGTGATGGTGGCGAAGCGGACCCGGGCGACGAGGCCGCCGCGCGGTTGCTCCACCTCGCCGCTCGGCTTGTCGTCGAACGTACGCGCGGGGACCACGCCTCGCTTGGCGCCCGCACTAGGGCCGCCCAGCGTGCGTTCGACCTCTGCGAGCAGAGCATCGATGTCCTTGGGCCCCTCGTCCGGTCGTGCCACGTCCTCCATCCTGCCGCGCCACCGCCGGATCGGCACGTGAACGGGGCAGCGAGAAGCGCGCCTGGCCGTGCGGTCAGTTCACCGGGACTGCCTGCGGCCCGAACCACCGCGGTTCGACAGGTTGCGCCAGCGCCGACAGGAGAAGCTCGTCGATGGCGCCGGCGGGGCCAGGGTGGCCCAGGAGGTATCCCTGCGCGAGCGGGCAGCCGAGCTCGCGCAGCATGAGGTGCTCTTCTGTCGTCTCCACGCCCTCGGCGATGACCTGGAGGCGCAACGCGCTGGCCAGCGCGACGATGGCGCGCACGATCTCCTGGTCGGCTTGCATGTTCGCGGCGCCCTGCGTGAGGCTGCGGTCGACCTTGAGGACGTCGACGGGCAGTCGCCGCAGGTGCTTGACCGAGGCGTAGCCCGAGCCGAAGTCGTCGATGGCGACCCGGATGCCCAGCCGGCGGAGCCGGTGCAGCCCTGCGGTGATGAGGGGCGAGTCGCCGAGGACCTGGGTCTCGGTGATCTCCAGGATCAGCCGGGTGGCGTCGGCGCCGGTATCCGCCAAGATGTCTTCGACGCCGTCGGCGAAGTCTTCGCTGAGCAGCTCGCGGGCTGAGACGTTGACCGTGACCGACGGTGCGGTCTGCGGGTAGGCACGCTGCCAGACGGCCAGCTGACGACACGCCTCGCGAAGCATGTGCCGCCCGAGCGGGACGATCAAGCCGGTCTCCTCGGCCAACTCCACGAAGTCGGCCGCGGGAATGCTGCCACGCTCGGCGTGGTGCCAGCGGGCCAGCGTCTCGACGGCGATCAGCTGGCCCGTCTCCATCGAGTGGATGGCCTGGAAGACGGGCTGGATGGCGCCCTCGGCGAGAGCCTGCTCGAGGTCGGCGCGCATGGAGCGAAGCTGGGCGTGCCCGGTCTGCTCGTCGGCGCGGTACACGCCGACGCCGCCACCCTGGCGCTTGACCTCGTACATCACCTGGTCGGCCTGTTGCAGGAGCTCATCCGGGCCCGTGGTCTCGGGTCCGGCGACGGCGAGTCCCATGCTCGCCCGTACCTGCAGCATGTGTCCGCCGACCTCTACAGGGCCCGAGACGTGCTGGAGCAGTCGTCGCGCGATGTCCTGCGCGACCGTGACCGACACGGGGTCGTCGAGCAGGATCACGAACTCGTCGCCGCCGACGCGCGCTGCGGTGTCCCCCGGGCGCAACGCAGCACGCAGGCGGTCGGCCACGACCATGAGGAGCTCGTCCCCGATCGCGTGACCGTGGGAGTCGTTGACGGTCTTGAAGCCGTCGAGGTCGAGCAACAGCAGAGCAGGGCCGCGGCCGCGGTCGCGCGGGCCTTCCAGCGCCAGCTCGACCTTCTCGTCAAGGCGGCGCCGGTTCGCGAGACCGGTGAGTGCGTCGTGGTGCGCCTGGTGCTCGAAGCGCTGGCGCAGGTCGTCGAGACGTTGCATCGACCGGGCAAGCGCGTCGCGTTCGAGGGTCACGGTCACCTGCTCGGCGACACCCTCGAGCAGCTGCAGGTCCTGGCTGTTGAACTTGGACACCTCGCCAAGACGGCTGAGGGCGAGCACACCGCCGATCACGCCGCCGCCGCCGCGCAGCGGCGCGAGCATGGCCTGGGCCTCGGGCGCGCCGTCGCCGTGGTTCAGTGACGAGACGTCGCGGTCGCGGAGGAGCCGGGCCTCGCCGGTGGACGCGAGCCGGCAGATCTCCTCGGTGTTGAGGTCGGCGCTGTGGAGGCCGAGCCCGTCCAGGCCCGGGAGTGCGCCGGGCAGCGTGACGATCTCCACCCGTTCGGCGCGCAGCTGCTCACAGACGAGTTGGACACTCTCGGCGACGCGGTCGCCGAGCGGGCCGGGCGTGTGCAGGACGCGGCCGATGGTGAGCAGGAAGTCCACCCGCTCGCGTTCGTCCGCGCGCTGCGTGCTGGCGCGGTAGCCGACCCAGACGGCAGCTGCGGGGAGGGCGAGCAGCGCTGCTGCGGCGGGTGACACGTGCAGGACGACGGCGCAGGCCAGCGCCATCGCGGTGTTGACCACGGTGACCGCGGAGGCCGGCAGGACCGTCTGGGCCAGCAGGGTCAGTTGCAGGCTGCGGTCCTTGATGCTGATCGCCGCGGCCACCAGTGACGAGCTGGCCAGCGTCGTCACTACGGTTGCCAGCGCGGCGACGGCCCAGACCCGAGGGTCCGACACCCCGCCGTGCGTCGTGAAGGCGTGGAAGACGAGGACGGCGAGGCACGCATCAAAGGCGGCCACGACGACGTTGAAGGCTTGCTTGACGAACTGTTGACGTCGGTGGATGAGCCGCGCGACGAGACTGCCGGCCAGCTGGGCCAGAACGACCTCGAGGGGCGACGCGAAGAGCAGACCGAGGACGAGCGGCACCTCGGCGAAGGTCAGTGTGTGAGCCTCGCCGCGGAAGTGCAGGTGAACCCGGGCGGTCTCTGCGACGACCATCAGCGCGACCAGGATCAACCACGGCAGATGCGGTGTCGCCGGCGTCACGGCGAGGCCGGCCAGCGGCCCCGCGGTGATGCCGGCGGAGAGCATGGCGAGAACGCCGATCAGCAGCCACAGAGCCGGGGTCGGCCCGCGGAGTCCCCGAAGGACCCCGCGGGCCGACCCGTGGCCGATTGAAGCGGTCATCCCCAGTAGCCCGAGGACCAGGCATCGGACGACCAGCGATTGGCGGACCAGCGGTTGGCCAGCCAGACGCCACCGGACCAGCGGTTGGCGGACCAGCGGTTCGCCGACCACACATCGGCGGCCCACGTGGCACCCGACCAGCGGTTCGCCGACCAGACGGTCGAGGACCAACGGTTGGCCGACCAGTTGTCGCCGGACCAGCGGTTGGCGTTCCAGTTGCCGCCCGACCATGCGGTGCCGGCGGCGGAACGCGTTGCCCAGGTCGACGAGTTGAACGACGCGCCGAAGATGTCCTTCTCGCCACGCAGCTCGAACCCGTCGTCCTCGAGGTGCCCAGTGCCGCGGCTGGCCTCGAGCGATCCAGTGCCCGTCGCCAGCGCGAACTTCTGGTCGGATGCCCTGCGGCCGGGAGTGGACTTGGTCCGTGCGTTCCTCAGGTTGAGCATGCCGGACCCCTGCGCCAGCGGATTCGCCAGCGGCAGCTCCTGTGCTGTCGAGACCATCAGCTCCTTGACCTGGTCCGGCGTGATGTCCGGCCGCTGCGACACGATGAGCGCTGCCGCACCCGAGACCACGGCCGCTGCCTGAGATGTTCCGGTGCCGCGGATCTGCCGCGTTCCCACGCGGGCCAGCGGGTTCTCCACGTCGGCTCGGGAGCCGGGCGAGACGAGGCTGACCACTGACTTGCCCGGAGCGACGAGGTCCGGCCGGCGCGCGGTGTCGCCCCAGCTCGAGAAGTCCCCGATGATGTCGTCCGCGACGGTGTAGGTGTTGCGCCCGTTGGCGCCGCCGACCGCGATCACGTGCGGGTCGTACGCCGGGTTGTTCAGCTTCGCCGAACCATCGCCCTTGTTGCCTGCGGCGACCACAACGACGATGCCCGCCCGCCACGCCACCTCCGCGGCGTAGGTCAGCGGGTCGGTGCGGTAGTCCTGCACGGCGTCGGTGCCGAAGCTGAGGTTGAGGACCCGGATGTTCATCCCCGGGTCGTCGTGGTGGGTCACAACCCAGTCGATCGCGGCGATGACCTGCGACACGTCGGTGTTGCCGTGCGAGTCAGCCACTTTGAGGCTGATGACACGAGCAGCGGGTGCCATGCCGACGAAGCCGTTCTGCTCGCCCTTCTGAACCGTGGCCGAGACGTTGCTGTCTCGTCCGGCGATGATGCCGGCCATGTGCGTGCCGTGGCCGAACGTGTCGGTGTACCGGAACTCGGAACGCTGCGACTCGAAGGACAGGTCGGGGCCGTTCATCACCTTGGTCGCGGGCAGCAGGCCTTCGACCGGGGCAACCCCCGAGTCGATGAGTGCCACGTCCACGCCCTGGCCGCGGAAACCGGCGTTCCAGAACTCGCCGGCCCCGGTGACCTCCTGGGCGATGGAGTACATCGACCCGTCATCGGGGACGGGGTCGTAACCAGCGAAGCCGGAGAGGGTGACCTTGGCGTTGAGGGTGACGGAGGTGACGGCGGGGTCGCGCTCCAGGTCGTCGACCCGGTCGCTCGGCAGCTCGGCGGTGAAACCGTCGATGATGGCGAGCTTGCGGACGACCTGGCCGCCGAGGCGGCGTACGGCATGTTCTGCGGTGTCGGTGGACGCGTTCGCCTCGCGGACGACCACGGACACCGGATCTGCAGATGACTGTGCCTCGCCTGCAGTGGCGCCTGCGGCTGCCCAGAAGGGCAGCAAGCTGAGGCTGGCCGTCAGCGCGACAGCGATACGGGCCGGACCACGGACGGACATCACTGTCCACCCCATCGCACGGCAGGTATCCATAGGTCGCGCATGGCGGCCCTCTCTGTCAGATCCGGGGACACGGAGAACCCGTGACCCGCCCTTTGCTGTCCCTTTACTTTCGGTCGCCGGGGCGTCCGGACCGCAGGGGCCATTCGGGTGGCGCTCGCGCGGCGGCGCGGCTAGGCATTCACCCATGACCCCTCACCACGCCCGTGACGAGCCCGCCATGACGCCGGTCCTGCCTCCCGACGATCTCGAGCGCATCGACGCCTACTGGCGCGCGGCGAACTACCTCTCGGTCGGGCAGATCTACCTGCTGGACAACCCGCTGCTGAGGGAGCCGCTCGCTCCGGAGCACGTCAAGCCGCGCCTGCTCGGGCACTGGGGCACGACTCCGGGCCTGAACTTCATCTACGCGCACCTCAACCGCGTCATCGTGTCGCGGGACCTGAACGCCATCTACCTCACCGGTCCCGGGCACGGTGGACCCGGGTTGGTCGCGAACTCCTACCTCGAGGGCACCTATACGGAGGCCTACCCGCACATCGCGGCGGACGCGGAAGGCCTGCGTCTGCTGTTCCGACAGTTCTCGTTCCCCGGCGGCATCCCGAGCCACGTGGCGCCGGAAACGCCGGGGTCCATCCACGAAGGTGGCGAGCTCGGCTACGCGCTCGTCCACGCGTACGGGGCCGCGTTCGACAACCCGGACCTGGTCGTGGCGTGCGTCGTCGGCGACGGCGAGGCCGAGACCGGGCCACTGGCCGCCAGCTGGCACTCCAACAAGTTCGTGAACCCGGCCCGCGACGGAGCGGTCGTGCCGATCCTGCACCTGAACGGCTACAAGATCGCCAACCCGACGGTGCTGGCCCGCATCCCCCACGAGGAGCTCGAGGCGTTGCTGGTGGGATACGGCCATCGCCCGTACTTCGTCGAAGGTGACGACCCGGCTGCCATGCACCAGCTGATGGCGCAGACCCTCGACCGGGTGCTCGATGACGTCGCCGGGATCCAGCAACGGGCCCGCGAGGGAGCCGCCGAGCGGCCGCTCTGGCCGATGATCGTGCTGCGGACACCCAAGGGCTGGACGGGGCCCAAGGAGGTCGACGGGCAACAGGTCGAGGGGACCTACCGCTCCCACCAGGTGCCGCTCGCCGCGACCCGTACGCACGACGGGCACCGGGCCCAGCTCGAGGCATGGCTGCGCAGCTACCGGCCGGAAGAGCTCTTCGACGACGAGGGGCGTCTCGTGGAGGAGCTCCGGTCACTGCCGCCGGTGGGCGACCGGCGGATGAGCGGCAACCCCGTCACCAACGGCGGCCTGCTGCTCCGTGACCTCCAGATGCCCGACTTCCGCGACTACGCGGTCAAGGTCGACGAACCCGGCGCGAGCGAGAACGAGCCCACCCGGGTGCTCGGTGAGCTCATCCGCGACGTCATCGCCGCCAATCCCGACACGTTCCGGGTCATGGGTCCCGACGAGACCGCGTCGAACCGGCTCGGTGCGGTGTTCGACGTCACCGAGCGCGTCTGGCTCGCTGACACCGAGCCCACCGACGACCACCTTTCGCCCAGCGGGCGCGTGATGGAGGTGCTGTCCGAGCACCTCTGCCAGGGCTGGCTGGAGGGCTACCTGCTTACCGGCCGGCACGGTCTGTTCAACTCCTACGAGGCGTTCATCCACATCATCGACTCGATGTTCAACCAGCACGCGAAGTGGCTGAAGGTGACGCGCGAGATCCCGTGGCGCCGCCCCATCGCCTCCCTGAACCTGCTGCTGTCCTCACACGTCTGGCGGCAGGACCACAACGGCTTCTCGCACCAGGACCCCGGATTCATCGACCACGCGGTCAACAAGAAGGCCGAGATCATCCGGGTCTACCTGCCGCCGGACACGAACTGTCTGCTCTCCGTCGCTGACCACTGCCTACGGAGCCGCAACTACGTCAACGTCATCGTCGCCGGCAAGCAGCCGACCCCCAGCTGGCTGTCGATGGACGACGCGATCCTGCACTGCACCCGTGGACTCGGCATCTGGGACTGGGCCGGGACGGAGCCACTGGTCGGCGACCCCGACGTCGTCCTGGCATGCGCCGGCGACGTTCCGACGCTGGAGACGGTCGCGGCGGCTGACCTGCTCAAACGGCGGCTGCCCGAGCTGAAGGTGCGCGTCGTCAACGTGGTGGACCTGATGCGCCTGCAGGACGAGCGTGAGCATCCGCACGGGCTGTCCGACAGCGAGTTCGACACGATCTTCACCAGGGACAAGCCGGTGGTGTTCGCCTACCACGGCTATCCGTGGCTGATCCACCGGCTCACCTACCGCCGGGCCAACCACGCGAACATCCACGCGCGGGGCTACAAGGAGGAAGGCACGACCACGACGCCGTTCGACATGCTGATGCTCAACGACCTCGACCGGTTCCACCTCGTGATCGACGTCATCGACCGTGTCCCCGGCCTCGGCTCGCACGCGGCATCGCTGCGGCAGGAGATGGTCGACCAACGACTGCGCCATCGCGCGTTCACGCGTGAGCACGGCGAGGACATGGTGGACGTCCAGGGGTGGCAGGTCGCTGACGATGACGTCATCGCGTGAGGGCGCCGATGCGCGTGCTGGTCGTGAACGCCGGGTCCAGCAGCCTCAAGCTGCGGGTGCTCGATGACGGCCAGCTGGCGGAGACCCACGACCTGACCGCAGGAGCCGACGGCTTCGACACCGACGAGCTCACGGCGTTCCTCGATGGTGTGCGGGTCGACGCGGTCGGACACCGCGTCGTCCATGGCGCCACTCGGTTCACCGAGCCGACGCGCCTCGACGACGACGTGGTCAAGGCGCTGCGCGACCTGACCGACCTCGCTCCACTGCACCAGCCGAAGTCGCTCGCCGGGATCGACGCGGTCGGCGCGGCTCTGGCTGGCGTACCGGCCGTTGCGTGCTTCGACACCGCCTTCCACGCCAGCCTGACGGAGGCGGCGTACACCTATGCCCTGCCCGCCGAATGGCGTGAGCGGTGGGGCGTCCGCCGGTTCGGGTTCCACGGCCTCTCGCACGCCTACGCCTCGCGCCGGGCAGCCGAGCTGGTGAGCCGGTCGGTCGACGATCTGAGGGTCGTCGTGTGTCACCTGGGTGCGGGCGCGTCGTTGTGCGCGGTCGCTGCCGGGAAGTCGGTCGACACAACGATGGGTTTCACACCGTTGGACGGTCTGGTCATGGCGACGCGGTCGGGGTCGGTCGATCCTGGGCTGGTGCTGTGGCTTCAGGAGCACGCCGGGCTCAGTGAACCTCAGATTGCCGACGCCCTCGAGCACCAGTCCGGGCTGCTCGCTCTCGGTGGCACCGGCGACATGGCGCAGTTGCTCGAACGCGAGGCGGGAGGTGACGAACGCGCTGCGCTTGCCGTCGACGTGTACGTCCACCACCTCGCCGCCGGCGTTGCGGCCATGACGGCTTCCCTGGGTGGGCTGGACGTGCTCGCGTTCACCGGCGGCGTCGGGGAGAACGCCCCGGTCGTCCGGGCGCGAGCCGCCGAACGGCTGGCGTTCCTGGGCGTCGGCGTTGGCGACCGCAACGACGACGCGCGCGCGGACGCGGACATCAGCGCCCCGAACGCCGCCATCCGGACACTGGTTGTCTCGGCACGTGAGGACCTCGAGATCCTCCGGGGTGTCGAGGCAGTCCTCGCCGCTGGGTGAGTCGCAGGGCTATTGCCCGCCGACCAGGTCGGCGCTGACCCGCCAGAGGCGGGCGGCCACGTCGGCGTCGTAGCTGCTCTTCGACGACTTCTTGAGCTTCCGGTTGGCGAAGTACTTGCCGGAAACCTGTTGAAGGTCAGGCGAGGCGGCGAGGTGGACGGGTGTCGCCGCGCCCTGCGAAGGAGACTTCATGAACGGTCGCCAGAACGGTGTGATCCATCGCTGTATATCGCTCGGATCCTCGGCGCCGAACGCAGTGCGCACCACACCCGGATGCAGAGCGTTGGCGGTGACGTCGCTGCCGCGCAGTCTCCTCGCCAGCTCGTAGGTGAACAGGACGTTGGCCAGCTTGGACTGGCTGTAGGCCCGCTCACCGGAGTAGGACGTCTCACCCAGGAGGTCGTCGAAGTCGATCCGGCCGGTCGCGTGCGCACCGGAGGCGACCGTGACCACGCGAGCCGGGGCGCTGGCCGTCAGGAAGTCGGTGAGCAACGTGGTGAGCAGGAACGGTGCGAGGTGGTTGACGGCGAACGTGCGCTCGAGCCCATCGACGGTGACGTGGCGGGTGGCCCAGTAGCCGCCGACGTTGTTGACCAGTACGTCGAGACGGGGCAGCGTGTGCATCACCTCGGCGGCCAGCCTGCGCACCTGCGGCTGGGCCGACAGGTCCGCGACGAACCCGTCGACCGGCGCGCCACCGGCCGCGCGGATCTCGCGTCCCGTGTCCTCGACCCGCCCGCGGTCACGGCCGACGATCGCGACGCGTGCCCCCATCGCAGCGAGGCCGGCCGCAGTCGCCTTTCCGATGCCTGTGGTGGCGCCGGTGACCAGGACCGTCCTGCCGGCCATCGGACCGCTGCGTGAGTCGGTCATCGGCACGTCGGCGTCTGTTTACGCCTTCCAGACCGGTGCGACGTTGCGGCGGTAGCCGCGTCCGAAGATCCCGGTGATGATCGTGACCACCGGACGGGGCACCTCGCGGGTCACCGCGGCCTGCTCCTCGGGCGAGGCACCGTCGAGGAGCCAGGCGAAGAACCGGCCACCCTTCGCCGGGCCGACCTTGGCGAACGCCTTGCCCATCGCCTTCAGCTCGGGTGTCTCGCGCTTGGTCAGGTAGACGTTCTCGATCTCGGACTCCTCGTGGTCGAGGTGCGCATCCGTCACGCCCTTCAACGTTGCGACGGCGGTCAGCGCTGCCTTGGCCTCCTCGGCGCCGGCCGTCTGGGTGAGCGCGCCTATCGCCGATCGGGTCTTGGCCAGGGCCGCAGCCATGACCTCGTGCTCGGCGTCCATCGTGGCGAGCAGCTCCTGGCTCACGCCTATGGACTGCAGCGCCGGCCACGCGATGGCGTGCTCGCCCTCGTGGTGGTCGGTGAGCTGGGCGTCGAAGTTCGCCCACGCCGTGCCGAGCTGTTGCGCCCTCGTCACGTCGCCCGGCGGGAAGGTGCTCAAGGCGGCGATGAACCTGTCCAGGTCGCGTCGGAAGGCGCCGTGGATTGCCTTGTTCATGCTCATCTCGGTCATCCCCGGATTCTAGGCTGCACGGTCCTGCGCTCCGTGGTAAAGAAGTCGGCATGCGCGTCGCCGTCATCGGAGCCGGCCCGGCCGGGCTGCTCGTCGGCAGTGCGTTGGCCGGCCGCGGTCACCAGGTCGTCGCGGTGGATCGCGATGCCGGGCCCCCGAGCGACGGGCGCTGGCCGCGACGCGGTGTGATGCAGTTCCACCATGCGCACGGCTTCCGGTCGCAGGTGGGTGAGGTCCTCCAGGAGGAGTGGCCCGAGGCGATGGCCGCGTGGCTGGCGCTCGGTGCCGAACCGATCAGGTTCGAGATCCCGGGCGTCGGGTCGGTGCCCGGCGGATACCGGTCGCGGAGGGACACCTTCGAACGCGCGCTGCGAGCGAGCGCAGCCGACGTGGCGGGTCTCTCGGTCAAGCAGGGCCATGTCGACGGCGTGCTGTCGTCGGGAGGGCGGGTCCGCGGGATCGTCGTCGACGGGGCCCGGCTGGAAGCCGACCTCGTGGTCGACGCGTCGGGCCGGTCGGGGCGCGCAGTCGACGACGTGCGCACACGATCGACCGTCGGCGGCCCGTGCGGCATGGCGTACGTCGACCGTCAGTACCGCCTCCACGACGGTGCCAAGCCGGGGCCGATGGCCAATCCTCTTGCCTGGCAGGCCGACTTCGACGGCTACCAGACCATCGTCTTCCTGCACGAGCGTGGCCACTTCTCGGTGCTGCTCGTCCGGCCGACCGCTGACGCTGCCCTGAAAGTCCTGCGATACGAGGCGGCGTTCGAAGCCGCTTGCCGTGCGATCCCCGGCCTGGCCGAGTGGACCGCCCCCGACCGTGCCCAGCCGGTCACCGATGTGCTGCCCGGGGGAGCGCTGCGCAACGTCTACCGCGGACAGGGCAGCGTCGACGGGCGCCCGGCCATGCCCGGACTCGTGAGCGTGGGCGACGCGGTCGCGACCACGACCCCCACCTTTGGTCGTGGCGTGACCACCACCTACCTTCAGGTCCGGGCGCTGCTGGCCCTGCTCGACACCGAGGCCGACCCAGGCATGGTCGGCGAGCCGTTCGACGCGTGGTGCGACGCGAACATGCTGCCGTGGGTGCTCGACCACACACTCATGGACGGCGACCTCGTACGCCGTTGGCAGGGCGGCGACATCGACCTCTCCGAGCGGCTGCCGTCAGACCTGATCCTGTCCGCGACGGCGCAGGACCCACGCATTGGTCAGGCCAGCCCGGGCTACCTGTCCATGTTCGAGCTGCCCTCCTGCCTCGACCCGGTCGAGCCTCTCGCCCGCGCCGTCTACGAGTCCGGGTGGCGGCCGCCGTACAGCGAAGGGCCGAGCCGGAACGAGCTCTTCGACATCGTCACCGCCGCCGTTCACGATCGTGAGGCGGCTGTGGCTCCTTCGTCGCCCTGAGGTGTCAGGACAGACCGGCGTCGTGCACGCGGATCGCGATCTGCACCCGGTTGGCCGCGTCGAGCTTCACCATGATGCGTGAGACGTGTGCCTTGACCGTGGCCACGCTCATGTACAGATCCTCCGCGATCTGCGCGTTGGCCTTGCCTTCCCCTACTGCGATGGCCACCTCGCGCTCGCGGGCGCTGAGCGTCGCGATCAGGGACTCCGCCCGGGTATGCCGGGCGGTCTCGGGCTCGTCGTCGCCGAGCCGGGCGATCAACTGGGCGGTCACGCTGGGGGAGAGCATGTGGTCGCCGGCCGCGACTCGGTGGACTGCCTCGACGATGTCGGCGGGCGGGGTGTCCTTGAGGAGGAACCCGCTGGCCCCGTCGCGCAGCGCCCGCACCACGTAGTCGTCGGCGTCGAACGTCGTCAGCACGATCACCTTCGGCGGTGCCGCTTGCCCCATCAGCGCTGTGGTGGCACCGAGGCCATCCAGTCGCGGCATCCGGATGTCCATGAGCACCACGTCGGGCGCGACCCGTGCGACGAGCTCCACGCCTGCCTCGCCGTCACCGGCCTCTCCGACGATCTCGATGGTGGGGTCGCCACGCAGGATCATCGCCAGTCCGGCGCGCACGAGGGCGTCGTCGTCGACGATCACCACGCGAACGTGCTCACGCATGCTGGGGTCGCTCATGCCGGCCACGGCAGCCAGGCCCTGACCACGAACTCGCCGTCGGACATCGCATGTTCGAGGCGCCCGCCGATCAGCTCGGCACGCTCGGTGAGCCCGATGAGGCCGAGACCTGAGCCCGGCGTGGCACTCACCGCGGCGCCGACTCGGATCGGGTTGCGCACCTCGAGCAGCAGCTCGCCGCCCGGGCTTCCGCTGAGCACGACATCGACCGTGGTGTCGGGTGCGTGCTTGCGGGCGTTCGTCAGGCTCTCCTGGATCATCCGGTAGGCGCTGCGCGCGATCGTGTCGGGCGGCAGCGCCAGGTCACCGATCTGGTTGTCCAGCCGTACCTGGGTGCCCGTACCCAGCGCCTCGGCGACCAGCGACGGCAGGTCCACCAGCGTCGGCTGCGGGCGGTCCGGGGGTGCCTCCGCCTCCGCCGTGCGCAGCACACCAAGGATCTCGCGCAGGTCGGCCAGAGCGCGATGTGCGTTGGCGCGAATGACGTCGGCCGCCTCGGCCACCTCTGCCTCGCTCAGTCCTCGCCGGTAGGACAACGCACCAGCATGCATCGCCACCAGCGACAGTCGATGAGCCAGGACGTCGTGCATCTCACGGGCGATCCGAGCCCGCTCGGTGGCCTGCGCCTGTCCGATGCGCATGGTCTGCTCACGTTCCGCGCGATCCGCACGCTCTTGCCGCGTGGTCGCCAGGTCGCGGCGAGCGCCGACGTACATCCCGACAGAGACCACGGCGACCGCGAAGAAGGCGGAGAACAGCACCGTTAAGACCAACGACTCGTCGGAATCGGGGTAGATCCTGAAGAAGACGACCGACGCGAAGAAGCCCACTGCGATGACCGGGACGATCTCGCGCCACCGCCGACGTGTCGCCAGGGACACCGTGGTGACGACCACAGCGCCCGCTGGGGTGGCCGCGAAGGCTCCGAGAGTGTTGACGGTCAGCGCCACGGCCAGCGGAAAGCGCCGCCGCCAGCGCATCAGGACGACGCTGAGGAGTCCGAAAACGGGATCGATGGCCAGGAGCAGGCGGATGTCCTCGCCGCCCCGAGTGGCCACCGTTGCGGCCCAAAAGCCTGCACCTACGACGATGGCGAACGCGTAGCGCCACGCCGACTGCCACCTCGCCAATGGCGGCGGTGGGGCGGGCTCGGAGGCGTCCACACCACCACCGTAGGAGAGAGATCGCGGGGTGGGCAGACATCAGAGGTAGGGCCACCCCCTACTTTGGTCTGCCCAACTGCATCCCCGCGCCGGGTCGGACCTAGCCCTGCGCCCGATGCGCCGGCGTGCGCCGTCCGCCAGGCTCGACCTATGATCATCGTCGAAGAACTCAGCAAGCGTTACGGCAACTACACGGCCGTCGACGGCGTGTCCTTCCGAGCCGAGCCCGGGTCCGTTACCGGCTTCCTCGGCCCCAACGGGGCAGGCAAGTCGACCACGATGCGCATGATGACGGGGCTGACCCCGCCAACATCGGGTCACTCCACCATCCTGGGCGTCCCCTACGAGAAGCTCGCCAACCCCGGTCGGCACGTCGGCGTCCTGCTGGACGCGTCCGCACAGCACACCGGCCGCACCGGACGCGAAGTGCTGCGGCTGGGCGCGATGATGATGGGCCTGCCCCGTCAACGGGTGGACGAGATGCTCGACGTCGTCGGCCTGTCCGGGCGGGAGGGCGACCGCAGGGTCGGCAACTACTCCCTCGGCATGCGACAGCGCCTCGGCATCGCCCACGCCCTTCTCGGCGACCCACAGGTGCTGGTGCTGGACGAGCCCGCCAACGGGCTCGACCCGGCCGGCATCCACTGGATGCGCGGTCTGCTCAAAGGCTTCGCCGAGCGCGGTGGCACCGTCCTGCTGTCCTCGCACCTGCTGCACGAGATCGACGTCATCGCCGACCACCTGGTGGTCATCGGCCGCGGCGTGATCGTCGCCGACGGAAGCAAGGCCGAACTCCTCAGCGCCGCGGGCATGCTGGTGCGTAGCCCGGACGCCGGTGCGCTGGCTAGCAGCCTCGATGCCGCGGGCTTCACCTACATCGCCACTCCCGACCATGCCTACGTCGTGGAAGCCACTGGCGAGCAGATCGCCAAGGCAGCCGCGCAGTACGGCGTCGTCGTCACCGAGCTGCGGACCGCCGACGGCGCCGGGCTCGAAGCGATGTTCCTCCAGCTCACGTCCGACGACGCACGAGAGAAGGTCACAGCATGAGCACCGCGACCATGCACGCACCGGCCCGCCCGGCGGTCACGCCGGACCCGGGTGTGGCGGCCATCCCGTTCAACCGCTTGCTTCGGGTCGAGCTGCGCAAGCTGGTTGACACGCGAGCCGGCTTCTGGCTGCTCGCCGCAATCGGCATCATCACGGTCGGCGCCATCGTCGTGCTGTTGTTCGCCGCGGACAAGGACGAGTTGACGTTCCTGAACTTCATCGCCGTGACTGCGACACCGCAGAGCCTTCTGCTGCCGGTGCTCGGAATCCTCGCGGTCACCACCGAGTGGACCCAGCGCACCGGCCTGGTCACGTTCACGCTGGAACCGAGCCGGGCACGCATCGCCGCCGCCAAGCTGGTTGCCGTGGTCCTGGTTGGCCTGCTGGCTGTGGTCGTCGCGCTCGGCGTCGCAGCGATCGGCAACGTCGCAGGGATGGTGCTGATGGACGGCGCCGGGAGCTGGACCATCGAGGCCGCCAACTTCCTCGACTTCTCCGTCCTGCAGCTGATCGCGGTCGTGCAAGGCCTCGCGTTCGGCATGCTGCTGATGAACTCGGCCGCCGCGATCGTCCTCTACTTCGTGCTCCCGATCGCTTGGAACGCGTTGTTCTCCCTGGTCGGTGCGCTCGAGAGCTCGGCGCCGTGGCTGGACCTCAACACGGCGATCGCGCCGGTCTATTCGGGGGACGCCCTGCAGGGCGAGGACTGGATCCACGTGGCTGTCGCCGGCGCCATCTGGGTGATCCTGCCGTTTGCCCTCGGCATGGTGCGTCTGCTGCGCCGCGAGGTGAAGTCGGCCTGACCACCGTCAAACCGACGGCCGGTGTCTCCCATCGCGGGAACACCGGCCGTCGCCGTCCCGCGGGACCGCGTCACGTCGGCTGAAGGACGAAGTCGTACTGCGCCTCCGACCAAGCCTCGTTGGACGTGCTGCCGTCCGGCGTCGGCCCCGGGTCGCGCGGGACCAGCGGCACGACGAGCTCTGCCTTAGTTCCGAAGACCACGTCGGCGTCGAGGTAATCGGCGCCCTCCTCGAACAGATGCGTGATCAACGGCTCGTGCCCCGGCGCGGTGACGAGAAAGTGCACGTGCGCCGGCCGGAAATGACTGATGTCGGTACGACCGATGAGATCGCCCACGGGACCGTCCATCGGGATCGTGTAGCCCTTGGGCGCAATTGTCCGGACGCAGTAGCTGCCGTCCTCGCCCGTCGTGTACTTGGCCCGCAGCCGCGCCTCGTCCACGTCGAGCTGGGACTCGTAGGCACCGTCGGTGTCCGCCTGCCACACGTCGAGGACCGCACCCGCGATCGGCTTGCCGTCCAGGCTTCGCACAACACCGTGGATGTACAGCGGCCGTCCTGGAACGCCTTCGGACATGTCCCCGCCGAAGGGGAGCTCCGGTGACCCTTCGATGTGGAAGGGACCGAGCACCGTCGCCGGGGTCGCTCGCTGTTCGAACTGGTGGTTCATCTGGACGACGAGCATGGACAGCCCGACCACGTCGGAGGCCAGGATGAACTCCAGGCGCTTCTCGTCGCTGATCTGGCCGGTCCTCGTCAGCCACAGCATGGCCGTCAGCCACTCCGCCTCGGTGAGCCGTACCTCACGCGCGAACTCGTGTATGTGGCGCACGAGCGCCGTCAGGATCTCGGCAAGGCGCGGATCGTTTGCGGTACCCCATCGATCCACGGCGAGGTCGGTGATGTTCTCCTCGGTCACGAGCTGCATGTGCTGTCCAGCCTCCTTGGTCACTTACGTCTCCTGGCGCTCGAGTAGCACAGGGTCCGGCATGAGAACGATGCGGCCATCCGCCTGGCCTTCGACATGTCGGCCCCAGGCGGCGGTCACGTCGGCCAGAGGCACTCGTTCGTGGTGAACTGTCAGCCGGCCGGCGGCTGCCTCCCGTACGACGTGGGTCAGCGCCTCGCTGCGCAATTGCGGCGACAGTGAGTTGTTCGTGTATCCGAGAACCCGGAGCGAGGAGCTGCGCAGCGTCGCCGACTCCATCGGCGCGGTCGCAGCGGCGGAGCCGCCGAGGTTGACCAGCCGCCCGCCTGGCCGCAGCACCCGCATCGCCGCGGCCGCAGCCACTCCGAACAGCGGATCGAGCACCAGGTCGAGCGGGCCGTCGCACGCCGATCGAATGGCCTCGGCCACGCTGTCGACGGTGTCGGCGTCATCAAGGGGCACCAGCGCATCTGGGCCGGCGTCCAGTGCACGCTCCCGAGCGGCAGCCGATCGGGCTGCGGCGATGACGCGGCGGGCTCCCGCCCTTCGAGCGAGCTGCACGGCCGCCTGGCCCACGACGCCACCGGCGCCGAGCACCAGCACTTGTTCCCCCTGAGTGAGCTCGCCGCGCCACGTCAGGCCCATCCACGCAGCGACTGCGGAGAGCCCCAGCGCTCCCACGAGAGCCGGGTCAGTCCCGGCCGGGAGAGTGACTACGTCCTTCTCGCCGACGTTTGCGACCGCGCGCATGCTGCCGTCCCCGGGCTTCATCCCGGCGTCGGAGGCAAACCACACGGATGTGCCGGCGGCGATCGACGAAGTGCCGCCCTGCACGACACCTACGCCCTGCACGCCGGGCACGTACGGCGTCTCCGGCACACCGAAGTACGACGTGCCGGAACCGCACAGGACGTCGAGCGGGGTGATGGGCGCCGCCATGACAGCGACCGTGAACTCGCCGGGCTGGGCTCGTGGCGGCTCACGGTCGACGAGCCCCGGCGGCTCTCCGGGCGTCTCTATGACGGCGGCTTGCATCAGGGTCGTGCCTTCCCGAGCGGACGATGCCTTGGGTCGCGGCTCCGATCATGGCACCAGCAGGAGGGGGGTTGAACCGGGGTGCAGTTCTCACCCTTGACACCCCCAGACGGGCCGCGAATCATGACGTCGATCTACCGGCGTGAGGAATCGACCATGAGCGCACCTATCACCCCCGGTCCCGTCGTTCTTCGCGGCGGCACCGTTCTCACGATGAATGAGCAGAACACAGTGCTGCGCGACGCGGACGTCGTCGTGGTCGATGGGCGAGTCGCCGCGGTCGGGGCTTCGGTCGACGTACCGCCGGATGCCGTGGAGATCGATGCATCGCGCGGCATCGTCATGCCCGGCATGATCGACACCCACCGCCACATGTGGCAGACGGCGATGCGGGGCTACGGCGCCGACTGGACGCTCAGTCAGTACTTCGTCTGGTACTACCTGTCCTACGGCAAGGTCTTCCGACCGGAGGACATCTACGCCGGCAACCTGCTCTCCGCCATCGAGTCGCTCGACGCCGGTGTCACGACGACTGTCGACTGGTCACACGGGCTGCAGACCGTGGACCATGCCGAGGCTGCGGTGGATGCGCTCGAAGCAGTGCCCGGCCGTTTCGTGCTCGCCTACGGGAACATCCAGGCGGGACCGTGGGAATGGTCCACCAAGCCGGAGTTCAGGGACTTCGTCTCCCGCCGCTTCACCAGTGGCAACGACATGCTCGGGTTCCAGATGGCGTTCGACGTGACAGGCGACCCCGCGTTTCCGGAGCGCGCCGCGTTCGAGGTTGCGCGTGAGCTCGGCGCGCCGGTGACGACGCACGCCGGGGTGTGGGGAGCGACCAGCGACGACGGCGTACGACTCATGCACGAGAACGGCTTCGCAACGCCTGGCACGATCTACGTCCACGCGGCGTCGTTGGGCAACGACTCCTACCAGCGCATCGCCGCAACCGGTGGAACGGTGTCCGTGGCGACCGAGAGTGAGCAGAGCTGCGGCCAGGGCTACCCGCCCAGCTGGGTGTTGCGCACGCACGACATCCCGGTCTCCCTGTCCATGGACACCAGCGTGTGGATGAGCGGTGACCTCTTCTCGGTCATGCGCTCGACACTGGGCGCCGACCGCTCTCGCGAGCACCTGGAGGCACACGCGAAAGGGGACACCGTCACCAACCACCACCTTCGCGCCGAGCAGGTCGTGGAGTGGGCAACACGTGGCGGTGCTCGAGCGCTGGGCCTGGACGACGTTGTCGGAAGCATCGAGGTAGGCAAGAAGGCCGACGTCGTCCTGATCAAGAACGACAACTCGCCGGCGATGTTCCCGTTGCTCAATCCCTACGGGCAGGTCGTTCTTCAAGCCCAGCGCGGCGACGTGCACACGGTCATCGTCAACGGTCGCATCGTGAAGCGCGACCACCGTCTCGTCGACATCGATCTGGAGCGCGCACGCAGTCTGGTCGAGTCGACCGTCGACTTCCTGCAAGCTCAGCTAGGGCCAGAGGAGTGGGACAAAGGCATGACCCCGGACGTCCCGGAGACGCAGATTCTCGACAACCCGTACACCTACACCGAGTACAAGAGCGACGTCACTCACGGGGGCTGAACCGCCGCTCGGCGGCGCGGCAGACAGAGCCGGGCGGACAGCAGCCCGGCCGCGCCGACCAGCGCCCACAGCGTCGACGGGCCGATCGCGTACACGGCACCGCCGATGAGCGGTCCGGCGCCCGCACCGATCGTGTACGCGACGCCGTACACCCCCTGGTAGCGCCCGGCCATCCCCGGCGGAGTCAGACTTCCCAGGTGGGCCATGGCGACGGAGCTGTACAGCATCTCGCCGAGCGTCCACACCAGCACCGTCACCGACAGCAGGATCATGCCGGTCGCGAACCCGGTCACCGCGAGACCGACACCGACGAGCAGGTTGCCGATGGCCAGTACGTACTCGGGCCGGTACCGGGAGACCGCGGCGGTGATGGGCAGCTCCAGCATCAACACCAGCAGACCGTTGAGCCCGATGAGGAGGCCGAAGTCGCGCGCGCTCAGACCGACGTCGCTGACATGCAGGGGCAGGCCGACGGTGGTCTGGATGTAGACGAACTCGGCGGCCACGGTCATCAGCAGGAATTGCACCAGGGTGCGGTCGGCGAGCGCCCGCCGGTACCCCACTGCCCGGTCCGCCTGCGTGTCCATGTCGTCCTGGTCGGACTGCGGCGGGGGCGCATCCCGCAGCAGCGCCGCCACGACCACGCCGAACAGCAGGCACGCGGCCGCATTGACGAGGAAGAGCTCGACATAGGACGTGCTGGCCAGCACACCGCCGATGACGCCGCCCAGGGCAGCCCCGATGTTCTGGGCGAACCGGAACATCCCGAAGGCGGCGAGCCGCTGCTGGTGGGTCGCCACGGAGTCGAGCAGGGCCGCGCCCGCGGCCGGCCGATAGATCTGCGACGTCACGCCGATGATTCCGACCACCGTGACGATGACCGGGAACGGCCCGAGGAAGGGCACGACCGCCGTCAGCCCGGCAGTGGTCACGGCGGACACCACGATGGTCCAGCGCCGGCCGATCTGGTCGGCGAGGTAGCCACCGACGGCGTTGCCGAGCACTTTGCCCAGTCCGGACATGCCCAGCACGAGCCCCGCGGCACCGGCCGAATAGCCGCGCACTGTCAGGTAGAGCACGATGAACACGGGCAGGAAGTTGCCGACCTGGTTGATCAGCATGCCGAGACTGATGACCCACACCCGGCCGGGAAGGCCGCGCAGCGCGTCGCGGAATCGCGGCTGGTCGACGTCCGCCCGGGCCGGCGGCGCGGTGCTCATGCGTCAGGCCTCCTCCGCAAGCAGCTGGACGGCGCAGGCGGTCGGCATGCACAAACCGGTCCAACACCGGCAAAAACGTTATGCTGGTTGCGGGTTTATGTCAACCGGCTTTCGGGTTATGATGGTGTCGAGGGCGACCGGCGACGACCCAAGGGGTGATCGCGATCGCGACAACCAGTCCGGGGAAGGGCGCGGGAACGCCTGCGTACGCGGACCTGCTGTGCGCGTTCGCCAACACGTACGACGTCGACATCGAGCCCCCCGAGGTCCTTCCGGACGCGGCTGCGCTCACCGACTGGCTCCGCCGGCGCGAGCTGCTCGACGTCGACGACCGGGCGAACACGGCCGATCTCGGCCTCGCGCACGCGCTTCGGTCCGGACTGCGCGAGGCCATGGTGCGTCACCACGAGGGGGACGACACGTCCCGCGTACCCGACCTCGACACGGCTGCCACCGCCCTGCCACTCCGGATCGTCTTCGACGGCACCCGGCCCCGGCTCACCCCGACGGTCGGCGGCGCCAGGGGCGGCCTGGCCCGGCTCCTCGTGGCGGTGGCGGACGCTGAGGCCGATGACGCCTGGGTACGTCTGAAGCTCTGCATCAACGACGAGTGCGCGTGGGCGTTCTACGACTCGTCGAAGAACCGTTCGCGGCACTGGTGCTCGATGCGCAGCTGCGGGAACCGGCAGAAGACCCGCACCTATCGCGCGCGTCAGCGAGCGAAGCCGTGAACGAGACCGGGACCCAGCCGAAACTTGAGCGCTAGTGCAGGACCACCGGCGGGACTTCCTCGTCGTCGAGCAGATGGGTCACTTCCCGCTTGCGAGGCAGGAACCAGATCGGCACGACGGTGAGGAGCAGCATGACGAAGGCCACCCAGTAGGTGCTCGCGAAGGCAGCCGCGGCCTGGGCGAGCCCTTCGGCGACGCCGGCTGCACCACCGATCGCGTCGCCGAGCGAGGGGTCCTTTTGCGCCGCGATGGCCGGCAGTGCGAGGTCAAAGCTCTGCAGCTGGTTGGTCAGGACGACCGAGATGACGGCGACACCGACCGAGCTCGCGATCTGCTGCGTGATGTTGAGCAGCGTCGAGCCGCGTGCCACCTCGTGGTGGGTGAGGGTGCGCAACGCCGTGGTGAACAGCGGCATCATCGAGGCACCCATGCCGAGACCCATGATGAAGAGCCAAGTCATGAGCAGGCTGTACGACGTGTCCGCCTCGACCTGGGTGAACCCGAACATGCCGATCGCGATCCCCATGATGCCGAACGGCACGATGCGGCCGACGGGGACCTTGTCGACGAGGTTGCCGGCGATGGGCATGGTCAGCATCGCCCCAATGCCCTGCGGCGCGATCAGCAGACCGGCGGCCATCGTGGACTCGCCACGGACCTGCTGAAAGTACGTGGGGACGAGCAGCAGACCGCCGAAGAAGGCGGCGGCGAACAGGAACATCGTGATCGACGACACCGTCAGGTTGCGGTTCTTGTACAACCGCAGGTCGAGCAGCGGGTGCTCGGGCCGGAAGGCGTGCCAGACGAAGGCGAGCATCAGCAGGACACCGATCAGCATGGACAGCCACACCCGGGTCGCGGTGAAGTCACCCTGCTCCTCCGGCAGGCTCGAGACGCCGAAGAGGAACAGCGCGAGTCCGGGGGACAGCAGCAGCATGCCGAGGAAGTCGAAGGACTCGGACGGCTCCGGGGAGTCACTGGGCAGCACCACGAACGCATAGATGAACGCGGCGATGCCGATCGGGGCGTTGATGAGGAAGATCCAGTGCCAGCTGGCGTTGTCGATGAGCCAGCCGCCGAGGATGGGCCCCAGGATGGGGCCGAGCAGCATCGGGACCCCGAGGATCGCCATCAGCCGGCCCATGCGAGCAGGCCCAGCTGCCCTGGTCATGATCGTCATGCCCAACGGCATGAGCATGCCGCCGCCGAGACCCTGCACCACGCGGAACGCGATGAGCATGTTGATCGAGTCGGCGGTGGCGCACAGCACCGAGCCGCCGGTGAACAGGGCGAGCGCCGTGAGGTAGAGGCGTTTGGTGCCGAAGCGGTCCGCCGCCCAGCCCGTCATCGGGATGACCGCCGCGAGCGCGAGGGTGTACGCGGTCACCGTCCACGCGACGTGGGAGTAGGGGATCGGTTCCTCGACTGTGCCGAACACGGTCTGGAACGTCGGTAGCGCGACGTTGACCACGGTGATGTCGAGGATCGACATGATGGCCCCGAGGACGACCACGCCGGCGATCGTGAGGACCGCCGCGTCGATCTTCTCCGGGTAGTCAGGGGTCTGCGTCGTGGCCATGGGCACCCTCCTAGGGCTTCAGGAATATCAGACAGATGCCGCGGCGGCACACGAATTGAACCGGCGCCTCTGACAGCTAATTCCGCCGCGTTCGGGTCACAGCCGCGGCTATTTCACGATGACGAAGATGAGGGCGAGCGCACCAGCCGCGACCACGCCGCCAGAGACGACAGTCCCCACCCATGTGCGCGGCAGAGGTTCTCCACGACGCATCGCCGAGTCGACCTCACGCCAGCGGCTCCGCGCCCTGCCTGCGACAACCAAGCCCAGCAGCACCAGCACGCAACCCATCGCGCGGCGTAGGCCCAAGTACTCGCCATCAGGGAACGCCCCGACAACCGCGACTCCCGCGGCCAGCAGCGCCAAGGACGTTCGGACATAGGCGAGATAGGTCCGTTCGATCGCGAGCGACATCCGATAGTCGGGCTCTTGATCTGGACCCACTCCTGCCGGCCCGTCACTCACACCGGCAGGTTAGTCCCTTCGACGTCGACAGCTGGCGCCTCCCTCGCGGGGAGACACCGGCTGTTGTTCGTCGGGGTGGCGGGATTTGAACCCACGACCTCTGCGTCCCGAACGCAGCGCGCTACCAAGCTGCGCCACACCCCGTACGAGCCGGGTCAGTCTAGCCGAGCGGGCGACCGGCGCTCACCAGCGTTAAGAGCGTCGCCTCGGGAGGGCAGGCGAAGCGCACCGGAGCGTACGGCGAGGTGCCGAGCCCTCCGGAGACGTGCAGCGCCGCGCGCCTGCCGCCGGACGTATGGGCGGACAGCCCTCGTGCCTGCCGGCGTGGCAGGTCGCAGTTGGTGACGAGCGCCCCGAACCCCGGAACACAGAGCTGACCGCCGTGCGTGTGGCCGGCCATGATCAAGGCGAACCCGTCAGCAGTCATCGCGTCGAGCACTCGCCGGTAGGGGGCGTGGGTGACCGCGAGGCTCAGATCGGCGCCGGCGTCCGCGGGTCCCGCGACGTGCTCGTAGCGGTCGCGGTGGATGTGGGGATCGTCGGTGCCGACGAGCTCGATCTCGCGATGGTCGGCCTTGACCCGGCTGCGCGCGTTGGTGAGGTCGATCCAGCCCGCGGTCACCAGGCCGTCGCGCAGGTCCTCCCACGGCAGCCTGCCGCTGTGCTTCGGCGGACCGGAGTCGGGGAGCAGATAGCGCGCCGGGTTCTTGAACGCCGGCCCGAAGTAGTCGTTGGAGCCGGGCACGAAAACGCCGGGCCGCTCCAGCAGCGGGCCCAGCGCATCGAGTACCGCGGGGACCGCCTCGGGGTGCGCCATGTTGTCGCCGGTGTTGACGACGAGGTCCGGCTCCAGCCCCGCGAGCGCACGGACCCACGCGCGCTTGCGACGCTGGTCGGGGGTGAGGTGCAGGTCGGACACGTGCAGCACGCGCAGCGGCCGGGCGCCCTCGGCGAGTACCGGCACCTCGACCCGGCGCAGCCGGAACGACCGGACCTCGAAGCCGGCCGCGTAACCGAGGCAGGCGGCACCGGCAGCCAGGCCGGCGAGGGGGACCGAGACGCTCCGTCGCATCACCCCATGCTGACAGACTGTCCGTTATGCCTCCCCTCAAGGACCGCCTTCAGGCTGACCTCACCAAGTCGATGAAGGCGCGCGACGAGCTCCGCTCGGCCACCTTGCGGATGTCTCTCACGGCGGTGCGCAACGAGGAGGTGTCCGGCAAGGCCGAGCGTGAGCTCAGCGACGCCGAGGTGGTCGCGGTACTGACCCGGGAGGCGAAGAAGCGCCGGGAGGCAGCCGAGGCCTTCGACAACGGTGGCCGGCCGGAGCGGGCCGAGCGCGAGCGGGCCGAGCACGCCGTACTCGAGGGCTACCTGCCCGAGCAGCTCTCCGACGCCGAGCTGACCGACCTCGTGGCAGCGGCCATCGCCGAGACGGGTGCCGAAGGGCCGAAGGCCATGGGCGCGGTGATGAGGGTGCTCGGCCCGAAGACCGCGGGCCGGGCAGAGGGTGGCAGGGTCGCTGCCGAGGTACGTCGTCAGCTCGCCGGCTGACCTACTCCGAGGTCCTCGTCAGCACTTGGGCTTGTTCGGCGGGCAAGGCTTCTTCGTCATCGTCGGCGACGGCGCGGGCGTTGTCGCTGGTGGCTTCTTCGTCTTGGTCGGCGAGGGCGAGGGCGACTTGGTCTTGGGTGGGGGGCCAGCGCTGATGTAGAGGGTCACGGTCTGCCCGGGGTAGACCGCTCCCCCGGAGCCGGGGCTGCTGTAGGCGACCTCGCCCTCGTCGGCGTAGGGCACCCGGACCCGCTGGCCGGAGACCTGCACGTCGAGCTGCAGGCGCTGGAGCACAGACCGCGCCTGGCTGATCGACATGCCGCTCACGCTGGGCATCTGCTTCGAGTCGCCTTGGACGATGTCGGACGGAGCATTGGGGAAGCTGCGGGCCGGCACGCCCTTGAGCGCGGCCGTCATGGTGTCTCGCCATATCGGGCCCGGAAGGCAGCCACCGCAGACGCTGGCGTAGAACACACCGCCGATGGTGCGGTTGAACAGCTTGTACTCCCCACCCTTCGGTGACGGGTTCCCGGCCCAGACAGCTGTGGCCAGGTCGGGCGTGTAGCCGACGAACCACACGTGAAGTCGCTCGTGCGTCCCGGTCTTGCCCGCGGCCGGCCGGCTGATGTTCGCCCGCGTTCCTGTGCCTCGGGTCATCACGCCCTGCAGCAGATCGTTGATGCCGTCGGCGATGTCACGGTCGATCGCCTGCTCGCAGTTGGCGCGGGGAACCCCCAGCTTGCGACCCTGCGAGTCGGTGACCTGCACGATCGCGACGGCGTTGCAGTGGTTGCCGCGGTCGGCGAAGGTGGCGAAGGCCTCCGCCATCGCCAGCGGCGACACCCGGTTGGTGCCGAGCGTGAAGGACTTGAACTGCTGCAGCGGTTGTCCGTCCGCTTGCGTGAGGCCGAGGGCGCGCGCGATGGCCGCTGGGCGGCACACGCCGGTGCGCTCCTCGAGCTGGGCGAAGTAGGTGTTGATCGAACCCTCCATGCCCGTCTGGAGGGTGTAGCTGCCGTTCTCGCTCGTGGTTTCGTTTCGCGGCCGCCAGTCGTCCTTGAGTATCCCGTCGCAGGCGCGGACGTCGCCGATGGACTTCTGGTACGGCGAGTGGATGCGATAGCTGAACGGGATGCCCTTCTCCAGCGCGGCGGCGGCGACGAACGGCTTGAACGCCGACCCTGGCTGGAAACCACCGGATCCACCGAACGCGCGGTCGGTCGCGGGGTTGAACTTGATCTGATGCTTGCCGTCGCCGAAGTCGCGGCTCACCGCCATCGCCTTGACCTTGCCGGTGCCCGGCTCGACGGACACGACCGCCGCGGCGACCTTGTCCTTCTTGTAGACGTGGTTGCGCAGTCCCTTCTGCGCCGCCCTCTGCATCTTGTTGTCGAGCGTCGTGCGGATGGTGAGCCCGCCGCGCAGCAGCAGACGGAGACGCTCCTCGCGCTCCTTGCCGAACGCCTCGTCGTTGAGAAGGGTCTTGAGCACGTAGTCGCAGAAGAACGCGACCTTCGACTCCTGGCATCCGTTGCCGACGTCCTTGGGAACCCGCAGGCGCAGCTTGCTCGCCTTGGCCTTGGCGACCTGCTCGGGAGTGGCGTAGCCGGCCGCGGCCATCCGGTCGAGCACGACGTTGCGCCGGGCCAGGGCACGCTCCGGGTTGCGCGTCGGGTCGTACGCCGTGGGCTGCTGCACGATGCCCGCCAGCAGCGCGGCCTGACCGAGCCGCAGGGTCTTCGCACTGCGGCTGAAGTAGTGGCGCGCTGCAGCCTCGATGCCGTAGGCGCCGGCGCCGAAGTAGGCGATGTTGAGGTAGCGCTCGAGGATCTCGTTCTTGGTGAACTTCTCCTCGAGGCTCATGGCGTAGCGCAGCTCGCGCAGCTTGCGACCGTAGGAGCGCTCCGTCGCCGACTTCTGCGCGGCGATCCGCTCCTTCTCGTCCTTGATGCTCTGCGCCGACTCCAACAGCACCTGCTTGACGTACTGCTGGGTGAGCGTCGAGCCACCCTGCACGTCGTCGCCGGACTGGTTGTTGACGAAGGCACGCATGGTGCCGCGCAGGTCGACACCGGAGTGGTCGTAGAAGCGAGAGTCCTCGATGGCGATGACGGCCTGGCGCATCAGCGCGGACACGTCGCGCAGCTGCACCGAGACCCGGTTCTCGTAGAAGAACGTGGCGATCTGTGATCCGTCGGCGGCCAGGATCGTCGATCGCTGTGGGAGCGGGGGCGTCTCGAGCTCGGCGGGGAGGTTCTCGAAGCCCTCGGTCCCCTCGCGGGCGGCGAGCCCGAGGCTGCCGAGCACCGGCAGGACCAGTCCGGCGACGAGGACGCCCGACAGCACGCTCACGGCAAGGAAGAGGACGATGCGGGCGATGAAGCCGGCGTCGTCCCTCGGGCGCAGCGCGTCCATGGCGTCCAAGAGTACGTGGTCCTCCCGCACGACACCGCTGCCGCCTCACGGAGGGTGCCGACCCCTACCCAGTGATCGACTTCGGATGACGGAGAGTGACGAAAAGGGAGCATCCGAGTGGCGGGTAGTCCCTACTGACTACTCCAAGTTGGACCGAACGGTTCTGTTGCCCGATGCGTCCGGTTCCGTACCGTTCCACTCGCGGCCTGACGGGGGGCCGGTGCACGTGCACCACGACTCGGGTGAGGACACCAACGGGATGACTTGGGTTGACGACTGGGCGTCACGCGGCGCATGCCGCGCGAGCGACCCCGACACACTGTTCGTACAGGGCGCCGCGCAGAACCGCGCCAAGGCCGTCTGCATGGGTTGCCCGGTGCGTACCGAGTGCCTGGCTGACGCGCTGGACAACGGCGTCGAGTTCGGCGTCTGGGGTGGCATGACCGAGCGTGAGCGCCGGGCGCTGCTGCGCCGGCGTCCCAACGTGACGTCCTGGCGGCGCCTGCTCGAGACCGCACGTTCCGAGTACGAGACCAGCCTGGAGGAGACGAGCTTCCAGGTCGCAATGTGAGCAGTGCAGCCGGCTGAGCTCGGGGGAGAGGCAGGTCGGGGCGGTCCGAGGAGGGGCGGACCGCCCCGTTCTGCTTTTCTGGCGCGCTCTTCTTGGGCGGACCTGTCTCAGGTGACACCGGCCAGCGCGGCGCCGACGATGCGCAGCCCGGCCAGATCGTGCACGTCGCCCGGCTGAGCCGGCACCTCCACGAGGGGCACCTTCGGGTGCGCCGAGGTGAACCGTCCGCGCAGCGACACCTCGCGCCGTACCAGGCGCATCCGATCGGCATGCAGCCTCAGCAGGCGCGCGGCGATGTCGTGCTCGCCCTTCTCCTCGAGCGTCTCGGCGCCGGCAAGCGCACGTTCCGCGGACAGCGTGCTCGCCCGGCAGACGTGCATCCGGTTGAGCACCAGACCGGAGAGCGGCATCTCGTCCTCGGCCAGTCGCTCGACGAAGTAGGACGCCTCGCGCAGCGCATCGCGCTCGGGCGCGGCCACCACGACGAACGCCGTGCCCGAGGTCTTCAGCAGCCGGTAGGTCTCGTCGGCTCGTTCGCGGAAGCCACCGAACATGGTGTCCAGCGCAGCCACGAACGTCTGCACGTCTTTGAGGACCTGGGCGCCGAGTATGCGGGTCAGGGTGTTGGTCATCGCGCTGACGCCAGCACCGAGGACCCGGACGTAGGCACGGCCGCCGGTGCGTGCGCCGCCCATCAGCACGCGGATGAACCGACCGTCGAGGAACGAGCCGAGGCGCTTGGGGGCGTCGAGGAAGTCCAGCGCCGACCGGCTGGGCGGCGTGTCCACGACGATGAGGTTCCAACGCTCCTCGGCGCGCAGCTGGCCGAGCTTCTCCATCGCCATGTACTCCTGCGTGCCGGAGAAGCTCGACGACAGCGATTGGTAGAACGGGTTCGCGAGGATCGCCGAGGCCCGGTCCGGCGCCGCGTGGGTGAGCACCACGTCGTCGAAGGTCCGCTTCATGTCGAGCATCATCGCGTGCAACTGGCCACCTGCCGACCTGTCGACGTGCTCGACGGCGCGGGGGACGTTGTCGAGCTCGGTGAGCCCCATCGACTGCGCGAGGCGTCGGGCGGGGTCGATGGTGAGGACGACGACGTCACGGCCTTGCTCGGCGGCGCGCAGAGCCAGTGCGGCGGCGGTCGTGGTCTTGCCGACACCGCCGGAGCCGCAGCAGACGATGATGCGACACGTGGGGTCGCCGATGAGCGAGTCGAGCTCGAGCGGTGGCGGGGGGCGGCGAGTCACGCGGCGCCCTGGCGGACGAGGTGCTCGGCCAGCTCGTACAGCCCGCCGAGGTCGACGCCCTCGGGCAGCAGCGGCAGCTCGTACGTCGGGCGGCCGAGCCCGCGCAGCGTTTTCCGGCCGGCCTTCTCCAGCGCGACTCGTTCCGCGTGCTCGCCTGCCTCGGCCACCAGCGCGTCGACGAGCCAGGGTTGGGTTGTGATGCCGGCGGCGCTCAGACCTGCGCTGACCTCGTCACGGTCGAACCGCCCGCGCGCTGCGGCGGTGAGCTCGGCCTGGCGCAACAACGGGGCGCGCACCCCGTTGACCACCACGGCGCCGACCTGGATGCCTGCCTCCTTCAGGTCTTCGAACGCGTCGCAGCTCTCCTGGATCGGCATCTCCTCGAGCAGCGTGGTCAGGTGCACGCAGGTCTCGGGAGAGCGCAGCATCCGCATGATCGACTGCGCCTGGCTGCGGATCGGCCCGACCTTCGTCAGGCCCATGACCTCCTCGTTGACCCCGAGGAAGCGCGCGATCCGCCCGGTCGGCGGCGCGTCGAGCACCACCGCGTCGTACGTCGGTCGCGCCTTGCGCTTGCGGCGGACGGCTTCGTAGACCTTGCCCGTGAGCAGGACGTCGCGCATGCCCGGCGCGATCGTCGTCGCGAAGTCGATGGCGCCGATGCGGCGAAGCCCGCGGCCCGCGCGGCCGAGGCGGTAGAACATCGCGAGGTACTCCATCAACGCCTCCTCGGCGTCGATGGCAAGAGCGACGACGTCACCACCGCCCGAGCCGAGCGCGACCTTGCGCTCCTCGTAGGGCAGGGGCGGGCAGTCGAAGAGCTGTGCGATGCCTTGCCGGCCCTCGACCTCGACAAGCAGCGTTCGCCTTCCGTCGCCGGCCAGCGCCAGCGCCAGAGCGGCCGCCACCGTGGTCTTGCCGGTGCCCCCCTTGCCGGTGACGATGTGCAGGCGCACACCCTCCCAGTCCTGTTCGCGCGCCATGGGGCGACTGTAATCGGCGGCGACGGTGCGCCGACTGGCGCGTCTCAGCGCTAGCCTCGAGCGGTTGTGCGCCCCCGACTCGTCACTCCTCGACTCTCACTCGTGCCTCAGACGGCGACTGCCGTGCGCGCCCTGTCCGCAGGGCAGGATCCCGGCCTCCCGCTGGCGGAGGGCTACCCGCTCGCGTCGAGCCTCGCCGCGATGCAGCTGGTCGTCGAGCACGGTGACGAGGCTCATCTCGGCTGGTTCCTCGTCCTCGCCGAGGACGGTCAGGTCGTCGGCGACTGCGCCACGAAGGGCTGGGTCGACGAGGCGGGGGCTGTCGAGATCGGCTACAGCCTGGCGCCGGGCCACCGCCGTCGGGGCCTGGGCACCGAGGCGGTGACCGTTCTGGTCGCCTGGCTGCGCGGGCATCCGGAGGTGCGCACCGTCGTCGCCGACGTCGATGAGGGCAACGTCGCGTCGCAGCGGTTGCTGGCGCGACTCGGGTTCGTGGTGGCCCGCGAGGACAGCCGGCGCTGGACGTTAGAGTCGCGGCCATGACGAAGTGGGAGTACGCCACGGTGCCGCTGTTGATCCACGCCACCAAGCAGATCCTCGATACCTGGGGCGAGGACGGCTGGGAGCTCGTCCAGGTCGTGCCGAGCCCCGGTGGTGGCGACCAGGTCGTGGCCTACCTGAAGCGGCCTCGCTCATGACCCCCGAGAAGCGACTGGCCGAGCTGGGCCGCACTCTCCCCGAGGTGGCGGCACCGGTCGCGGCGTACATCCCGGCGGTGCGCACCGGCAACCTCGTCTACACGTCGGGCCAGCTTCCGCTGGTCGACGGCTCGCTCGTCGCATCCGGCAAGGTCGGCGCCGAGGTGGACGCCGACCATGCGAAGGAGCTGGCCGCGGTGTGCGCCCTCAACGCGCTCGCCGCGGTGAAGGCGGAGATCGGCGACCTGGCCTCGGTACGCCGAGTGGTGAAGGTCGTCGGGTTCGTGGCCAGTGCGCCGGACTTCACCGGGCAGCCGGGCGTCGTCAACGGTGCCAGCGACCTGCTCGGCGAGGTCTTCGGCGACGCGGGGGTCCACGCCCGCAGCGCGGTCGGGGTCGCCGTGCTGCCGCTCGACGCTCCCGTCGAGGTCGAGCTCATCGTCGAGGTGGGCTGAGTCGCCGGGGTGTCCGACCTGTCACCGGCACTGTTGGCAAGGGCCCGCGAGCAGCTGGACGGGCATGGTCCGGCGGTGGTCGAGGCCCGTGACGCGGCGACCGTGGTGCTGCTTCGCGACAGCGCGGGCGGCCCGGAGGTCTACCTGTTGCGGCGGGTCGGGTCGATGGCCTTCGCGGCGGGCATGCACGTCTTCCCCGGTGGCTCCGTCGACCCGCGTGACGCCACGCGGGAGGTTGGCTGGATCGGGCAGTCCCCCAGCGTCGTGGGGTCGCGGCTGGGTTGCGCCGAGCCCTTGGCCCGGGCCCTGGTGTGCGCCGCCGTGCGCGAGACGTTCGAGGAGTCCGGGGTGCTGCTCGCGGGTACGCCGTCGGGCGAACTCGTCGCCGACACGTCGGACGAGAGCTGGGAGGTGGACCGGCTGGCTCTGCTCGACCGCACCCTCTCCCTCGCCGACATGCTGCTGGCCCGCGACCTCGCGGTGCGCGCCGACCTGCTCGCGCCGTGGGCGCACTGGCTGACCCCGGAGTTCGAACCGCGCCGTTTCGACACCCGCTTCTTCGTGGCCGCGGTGCCCGCGGGACAACGCACCCGCGACGTCGGGGGCGAGGCCGACGCGGTGACCTGGCTGCCGGTGGCCGACGCGGTCCGTGACCATGAAGCCGGTGACCTGGCGATGCTGCCCCCGACGATCGTGACGCTGCGCGAGGTGGCGATGTACGCCGACGTCGCTGCAGTCCTCGACGCCTCGCTGCCGATCCGACCGGTCATGCCGCGTCCGGTACTCGACGGCGAGCAGGTGCGGCTGGTCGTCGACACCGACGCGGGGCCGGTCGACTGCGACGAGATCGTGCGAGCGGCCGGCGCGCGATGACATCTGCCGACCTGCCGCGCTGGTGCACGTTGGTGCGCTGCGACAACCCCGGGCCGATGACCCTGGAGGGCACCAACACCTACGTGCTGCAGGGGCCCGGCGCGCCCGAGGCCGTCGTCATCGACCCGGGTCCGCTCGACGAGGGACATCTCGCCACTGTTGCCGGGCTCGCGCCGGTCGGACTCGTCCTGCTGACCCACGGCCACCCCGACCACGCCGAGGGGGCGCACCTCTTTCAGGATCTGACAGGCGCCTCGGTGGCCGCCGCGGACGCCCGGCTCTCGTCGGGGTTCGAGCCACTGGCCGACGGCCAGACGATCTCGGTGGGCGGCGTGACGGTGCGAGTCGTGACGACGCCCGGCCACACCACCGACTCGGTGTGCTTCGTCGTCGAGGACGACGAGGCGGCGGTGCTCACCGGCGACACTGTGCTGGGACGGGGCACGACCGTGGTCGCTCATCCCGACGGCCGCCTCGGTGACTACCTCCACTCGCTGCGCCGGGTGGCCGACCTCGGTCCGCTTCGGCTGCTGCCCGGCCACGGACCGGTGCGCGACGACGCCGCCGCGCTCGCGACGGAGTACCTCGACCACCGGCAGGCCCGGCTCGAACAGGTCGCCGCGGCCGTCGCCGGTGGGGCCACAACGGCACCCGACGTGGTGCAGGTCGTCTACGCCGACGTGGACCCCGCGCTGTGGCCGGCCGCGGAGCTCTCGGTGCGAGCCCAGCTCGACTACCTCGACACGGCCTCAGCCGGCGCGTCGGGAAAGGCGCTCGACGTCGAGGATGACGACGGCGCGCCCCTCGAGACGTAGGAAGCCACGGCCGGCGAAGTCGGCGAGCGCCTTGTTGACCGTCTCGCGGGAGGCCCCGACGAGCTGCGCGAGCTCTTCCTGGGTCAGGTCGTGGGTGACGTGCAGGCCCTCCTCGGACTGCACACCGAAACGGCGGGCCAGGTCGAGGAGTGCCTTGGCGACCCGGCCGGGAACGTCGCTGAAGACGAGGTCGGCCATCGCCTCGTTGGTGCGGCGCAGCCGGCGCGCCAGCGCGGCGAGCAGGTGGGACGCGACCTCGGGGCGGGCCAGCAGCCATGGCTCGAGGTTCTCGTGGCCGAGCTCGAGCAGGTTCGTGTCGGTGACGGCGGTGGCGGTCGCCGTACGGGGGCCGGGGTCGAAGAGCGAGAGCTCGCCGAACATCTCGCCCTGGCCGAGGATCGCGAGGAGATTCTCGCGGCCGTCGGGAGCGGTGCGGCCGAGCTTGATCTTGCCGGTGGTGATGACGTAGAGCCGGTCGCCCGGCTCACCCTCCGTGAACAGCACGTTGGAGCGGGCCAGCCGCAGCTCGCGCATGGAGGCGCGCAGGGCTTCCGCGGAGTCCGCGTCGAGCGCGGCGAACAGAGGGGTGTCACTGAGCCCGGCACTCGTATCGCCGGCGGGGGTGTCCACGGGGACAGTGTGCCGCACCTCGTGCGTGCCGAGGCGCTCGGGCAGCCGGTCAGGCCGCGCCGGGCCGGGCGGTCGGCAGGGCGACGAGAGCCAGCTCGGGCGCGTCGCGGTAGCGCGCGATCAGCTCGCTGGTCGCGGTGTCGAGGCGCAGGCGCAGTCCCCCGCGGTACGTCGAGAGCTCGTCCCCGGCTGCGGTCAGGCTCGCCGTGACTGTCTCGCGGTCGCCGGAGTCGGCGGCCGGGAGCTCCCACAAGGCTGAGAGGGTCGGCAGCTCCACTGCGGGGTGGGCTGCGTGCCCGCTGTGCTGCGCGAGGCGGTGGCTGTCTGCGGCATGGCCGGCGAGCACGCTGCCGAGTCGGGACAGGCCGGCCCGGTCGTCGTCGCCGATGACCTTGTCCAGCCGGGCCTGGAGGATCCGCTGCCAGTAGGCGACCCGGATCTCCTCGATGACCAGCTCCTCGCGATAGCCGCGCAGCTCCTCGATACCGAGGTGGGCCAGGGCAGGGCAGCGCTGCGCCTCGGCACGGCGCGGGATCCGGACCGGGGGCGTCAGGGGCCCTGGGCCGGTGCTCTGCTCGGGGATGCTGATCACCTCTCGGCCTCCATGTCTGGTCACTGGGCGTGATCGTCTGAGCCGGGACGCCTCTTGAGCCGTGGTCACCCGTACGGTCCACGACAACCGGCGTCGGTGTCGCGCCGTAGGCTGATTGGGTGCCGCGCCCCGACCCCGACGAGTCGCCACTGGCGCGCACCAGGCGCGCGCGGCGCATCAACCGGGTGCTGACCGAGACCTACCCCGACGCCCATTGCGAGCTCGACTTCCGCACCCCGCTCGAGCTTGCAGTGGCAACGATCCTGTCCGCCCAGACCACCGATGCCCGGGTCAACCTGGTGACTCCCGCGCTGTTCGCCAGGTACCCCACGGCCGCCGACTACGCCGCCGCGGACCGCTCCGAGATGGAGTCCATGCTGGTCTCCACCGGTTTCTTCCGCGCGAAGACCAACTCACTGATCGGCCTCGGCGCCGCGCTGGTCGAGCGGTTCGGCGGCGAGGTGCCGTCTCGTCTCGACGACCTCGTCACGCTGCCGGGCATCGGCCGCAAGACGGCCAACGTCATTCTCGGCAACGCCTTCGGCAAGCCCGGCATCACCGTCGACACGCACTTCGGCAGGCTCGCGCGGCGGTTCGGGTGGACCGTCGACACCGACCCGGTCAAGGTCGAGGCGCAGGTGGGGGCGCTGTTCCCCAAACGGGAATGGACGATGCTCAGTCACCGCCTGATCTGGCACGGTCGGCGCGTCTGCCACTCGCGACGTCCGGCGTGTGGCGCGTGCCCGCTCGCCCGGCTCTGCCCGGCCTTCGGCGAGGGCGAGATCGACCCGGGCCGCGCCGCCAAGCTGGTCAAGAGTCCCGCGCAGGTCGCGGTGACCGCGTGACCGTGCCCGCCAAGGCCGTCGCCGCCGTCCTGCTGGCCGCCGTCACCGCGCTGGCTGCCGGCTGTGGGGGCACCGAGGAGTCGTCGGCGATGTCCGGCGGCAGGAGCGGGTCGCCGGCTGCGGTCTCCGACGCCGCGCCGCCGCCCGTGCCCCCCTGCCCCGAGCTCGAGGCGGCGACGCCGAGATCGGATGGCCTGCCGCCGTTGCGCCTGCCCTGCCTGGGGAAAGGTCCGGCGGTGCGACTCTCCGACCTGCGCGGTACGCCGTTGGTCGTCAACGTCTGGGCGGCCTGGTGCACCAACTGCGACCGTGAGATGCCGCTCTTCGCCGCTGCTGCCAAGCGCGCTGGTGACCGACTGCGGATGCTGGGTGTGCACTTCAAGGCGCCTCGCAGCCATGCGCTGCGCTCGCAGGCCGACTTCGGCGTGCCCTTCGCGTCCATCCACGACGAGGACGGTGATCGCGTGGTGCGCGCGCTCGAGGCCTACGCGCCGCCGCAGACGTTCTTCGTCGACGCCTCGGGGCGGGTGACCCATCGCGAGGTCGGCGAGATCGCCTCGATGCGCGAGCTGCGTTCCCTGCTGCGGACCCACCTGGGCGTCGCGCTGTGACCTCCGGCTCGGCGGCGCACCCGTCGTCGCGCGATCTGGCGTCTCGCGAGGACCTGCCCGGCTGGCTGCAGCCGCTGGCCGAGGCAGCGGTGCACGAGCGCCCTGAACAGCTGAGCCAGTTCCTCCCGCCCGAGGAGGGTGGCCGCGAGTCAGCGGTCCTGATGCTCTTCGCCGGTGTCGAAGACGACCACGAGGGGCGCGAGGTGCTCTTGATCGAGCGCGCCCACGACATGCGCAGCCATGCCGGCCAGGTGGCCTTTCCCGGTGGCGCCGTGGACCCGGACGACGACGACGCGGTGGCCGCGGCGTTGCGCGAGGCCGTCGAGGAGACAGGTCTCGATCCCGCGGGTGTCGCGGTTTTCGGAACGCTGCCGCCGGTCTTCCTGCCGCCCAGCGGGTTCGTGGTGACACCCGTTCTGGGGTGGTGGCAGACCCCGTCGACGGTCTCCGTCGTCGACCCGCGGGAGGTCGCGTCCGTGCACCGCGTGCCGGTCGACTCGCTCGTCGACCCCGCGAACCGGCTGCGGATTCGCCACCCGAGCGGTTACGTCGGGGCAGCTTTCCGCGTCAGCGGACTGCTGGTCTGGGGCTTCACCGCGGCTCTGCTCGACCGACTGGTCCGCCTCGCCGGCTGGGAGCAGCCCTGGGACCGCGACCGCGTCGAGGATCTGCCACCCGGGATGACCGGGCCACGCCGGTGACCGGACGGTGCCGGGAGTGAACGCTCTCGATCTGCTGCTCGTGATCGGGGCGGTGTCCTTCGCCGTGTCCGGCTACCGCCAAGGCTTCGTCGTGGGCGTGCTCGCCTTCGCCGGCTTTCTGGCCGGTGGCGTGCTCGGCGTCAGCATCGCCCCCAGCATCGTCAGCCATGTCGAGGCGGGCCTGGGCCAGACGCTGATGGCCGTCGCCCTCGTCCTGGTCGCCGCGACCATCGGGCAGGTCCTCGCGGCGTACGCCGGTGCGGCGGTCCGCGATCGCATCACCTGGGACCCGGCCCGCGTGCTCGACGCAACGCTCGGTGCGCTGGTCAGCGTTCTCGCCATGCTGCTGGTCAGCTGGTTCCTCGCGTCCTCGTTGCGTCCCGGTCCGGTGCCGGCTCTCTCCCGGCAGATCAGCGAGTCGGCGGTCATCACCGCCGTCGACTCCGTGATGCCCGATGACGCGCACACGTTGTTCTCGCCGTTCCGCCGGGTGCTCGACAACAGCGGGTTGCCCACGGTGTTCGGCGGTCTCTCGGAGGAGACCATCCGTCCGATCGGGCCGCCGGACCGAGCCGTGGCCCAGACCGAGGCAGTGCAGGCGGCGGCCGACAGCGTCGTGAAGGTCACCGGCACCGCGGAGGAATGCGGTCGCCGGGTAGAGGGCAGCGGGTTCGTCTACGCCGCGAACCACGTGATGACCAACGCCCACGTGGTGGCCGGCGTGACTCGACCGACCGTGCAGGTGGGCGGCAGGGGCAGGGACTACAGCGGCCGCGTCGTGGCCTACGACTCCAACCGCGACATCGCGGTCCTCTACGTGCCGGGCCTGTCCGCGCCAGCGTTGGACCTCAGGGCTGGTGCCGGGCGGGGCGACCAGGCGGTCGTCGCCGGCTTCCCGGGCGGCGGTCCCTACCAGCTCGAGGCGGCCAGGGTCCGCGACACCATCGACGCACGCGGTCCGGACATCTATCACCGCACCCAGGTGACCCGCGAGGTCCTCTCGCTCTACGCCGATGTCGAGCCCGGGAACTCCGGAGGGCCGCTGCTCTCGCCGAGCGGCGACGTCTTCGGCGTCGTGTTCGCCAAGTCGCTCGACGACCCCGACACCGGCTATGCGCTCTCCGTCGACGAGATCACCCCCGTCGCCCGCCGCGGCCGGGCGGCGGAGCGGCCCGTCTCGACCGGTGAGTGCGTCTGACGCCGTCCCCCGTCTTCCGGCGAAGCCGGGGCACCCTGTCTTCCGGCGAAGCCGGGGCACCCTGTCTTCCGGCGAACCGGCGCTACTGGCTAAGCCGCGGCGGCGCCACCGGTGATCCTTCGAAATCCGTCTCGTTGACGAACGCGAGCAGGCCTGCAACGTCCACGCCGTACGGCGGGTCGTCGGCGTACGGCTCGATCCTCGCGGCGCCGCGCCGCAGCAGGCGCTGCCCTCCGGTCGCGTTGCCGCGAGCGAGATGCGTGAGCCCGACGGCGAGCTGAGCCAGGCCCTGCCACAGGTCGCGCTCGTGCGGGGGCGCAGCCTTCCAGGTGCCCTCGAGAACCTCGTGCGCGTGGAAGGGCCGGCCCTCGTCGAGCAGCCGCTGTGCCTCGGCCAGTGAGTCGGCAGGCGGCAGCACGAGATCGTCCGGGACCCGCTCCACCCCGCCGGAGTCCCGCGGCAACGGACGGCCCAGGCCGTCGCGGGGACGGGCGTTGCGAGCCCGGCCCGTCTCGTCGCGGTCGCGCCGGGGTCCTTCGCCGCTCACGACGCGGCCTTCCGGGCTGCCTCGCCGGCCTGCGGGTCGGCGAGCCAGTCGAGCAGCTCGCGGTTGACGGCCTCGGCCGCCTCCTCGTGCGGGAAGTGGCCGACCCCGTCCATCAGCCGCCAGCGGTAGGGCGCGTCGACGAACCGCCCGGACCCCTCGGCGCTCGTCGGGAGGACCGCCCGGTCGAGGGCGCCGTGCAGATGCAAGGTGGGCCGGGTCACCGGAGTGCGCATCCGCCTGGCGAAGCGCACTCCGTCGGTGCGTGGGATCGAGCGAACAGCCCAGCGGTAGGACTCGAGCGCGCAATGGGCGGTGCCGGCGATCTGGAACGCGTGGCGATAGCAGCTCTCGACCTGCTCGTCGGGCCAGCCGGGGCCACCCCACAGCCGCAGCAGCCGACCCACCTCGGCGCCGTCGTGCGCGACGAGCTTGCGCTCGGGCAGGACGGGTCGTTGGAAGCCGAGGACCACGGCGGTCGCGCGCAGGTGCTGACGTGGGTCGAGCAGTGCGGAGCGCAGCCGCAGCGGATGGGGGGCTGACAGGACGGCGACCCGTCGTACCTGTGAGGGGCTGATGACCGCGGTCGTCCACGCGACGTGGCCGCCGAGGCCGTGGCCCACGACGACGGCGTCGCGTTCACCAAGCGACCGGATGACCCCGGACGCGTCGGCGGCGAGGGTCATGGGGTCGTATCCGCGGGGTGGCTTGTCGCTGGCGCCGTAGCCACGCAGGTCCATCGCCGCGGCGCGGTAGCCCGCCGCGGCGAGGGCCTTCAGCTGATGTCGCCAGGTCCACCAGAACTCCGGGAAGCCGTGGAGCAATAGGACCAGTGGACCCGTCCCGAGCACCGCCACGTGGAACCGGGCGCCGTTGGCCGCGACCATGCGGTGCTCCCACGGCCCGGCGACGCGGGCGACGGATGCGTCAGGACTTCGCCGGGGTGGGGGCATTTTCCGAGCGGGGGTTCTTGAGGAAGGCCGCCGTCTCCTTGCTGGTCTTGATGGTGCGGGGGGCAGGTGGGCCGACCTTCGAGATCGCCTTCTTGCCGAGGAGGGCCAGCAGACCCGCGATCAGGAGATAAGCCCCGGCAACGACGAGGAAGGCGACGGCCGGGTGCAGCCCTGCGGCAACCAGGCCGTAGGCGGCCGCGATCGAGAGCAGGACGAGGGAGATGACGGCGATGAAACCGGCCGCGCCGAACATCGCACCGCCCTTGGCGCCGCTGGCGACGTCCTGGCGGATCTCCGCCTTGGCGAGCTCGATCTCGCCGTGCAGCAGGCCGGAGAGGTCGCGGCTGGCCTTCGCGAAGAGGGCGCCGAGCGTCTCCTCGGGCGTGGCCGGGCCGGCGCCCGATGGCGAGGTGTCAGGCATGGCGGTCCTCCTTCTCGTGTCGGCGGTCAGTCTGCCCGGTCGGCTGCCGCTGATGCATCCCGCCCCACGTTGTCGTGTCGGGGCGACGTCGGGAACCCCCCGTCAGCCGAAGGCGTAGTAGCGAAGCCAGAGGTAGGGCCAGCAGAGCAGGACGGTCACGAAGGCGACGACCAGACCGTACTTCGTGAAGTTCCAGAATGAGATCGGGTGGCCGTGCCGCGCGGCGATGCCGATGATGACGACGTTGGCGCTGGCACCGACGGCGGTTCCGTTGCCGCCGAGGTCGGCGCCGAGGGCCAGCGCCCACCACAGCGCATTCGCCTCGTCCGACCCGCCGCCGCTATCGACGAGGCCCTGCACCAGCGGGGTCATCGTGGCGACGTAGGGGATGTTGTCCACGATGGCGGACAGCACAGCGGAGCCCCAGAGCAGCACGCTGGACTCGAGGAAGTAGCGATCGTCGACCGCGTCCGCGGCGGCCTCACCGAGGTCGGCGATGATGCCGACCTCGACCAGCGCGCCCACCATGATGAACAGCCCCATGAAGAAGACGAGGGTCTTCCGCGAGGAGGAAGGGCACGGGCGGGAGGGTAAGGCGCTCGCAGATCAGCAAGGTCACCGGAGCGATCAGCAGCACCGTCGTCACGTTGTCGAGCAGCGCCGACACGACGGCGGTGATGAGGACGAGCAGCACCATGACCGCGAAGGGGCGCCCGCGCGCTCGCTTCCCGGCCCAGATCGCGAGGTAGTCGAAGACGCCCGTCTGTTTGAGGACGCTGACGATCACCATCATCCCGAGCAGCAGGAAGATGACGTTCCAGTCGACGCCGGTCTCTTTGCTGAAGAACGCGACCTCGACATCGACCACGCCGATGACCACCATGCCTGCCGCGCCGGCGAGCGCCGCGGTGGCACGGGGGACCTTTTCGGTGGCGATGAGGACATAGGCGGCCACGAAGACCGCGACGACGAGGAAAGCGGTCACGCTTCGCGCAGGCCCGGCAGTACGTCGCTGGCGACGGCTTCGAGCAGTGACTCGTCGCCGGCGTAGACGCCTTCGACGCGTGGCCAGTGCATGGCCACCTCGTCGAAGCCCAGCGCTTCCGCCCGGCCGAGGACGTCGCGCAGGTGCTCCAGCGACGAGAGGGCGAAGGCGCCGGACGCATCGACGCTGAGGTAGCGATCGACGTCGCCGGGTTCGCGGCCGGCTTCGCTCACTGCGTCCTCGAAGCGGGCGCACAGGTCGGGCAGGGCAGCCCACCAGCGGTCCTCGCCGGCGTCCGGCGGTGCGTTGCCGGTCGTCACCCAGCCCTGGCCGTGGCGCGCTGCCACCCGCAGCGCCTTGGGGCCGCGCGCGGCGACCACGAACGGCAGCCGCGGCTGCTGCACGCAACCGGGCACCATGCGCGCCTCGTCGGCGAGGTAGTAGTCACCGGCGTACGACGTCTTCGGTGCGGTGAGGAGCTTGTCGAGGAGGTCGACGAACTCGGCCAACCGTGCCACCCGCTCGCCCGGCGCCAGCTCGGGCACACCCAGCACGGAGGCGTCGAAGCCGGAGCCGCCGGCCCCGACGCCGAGCGTGAACCGTCCGGACGAGACGTCGTCGAGACTCATCAACTCCTTGGCGAACGGCACCGGATGCCGGAAGTTGGGTGAGGCGACGAACGTGCCCAGCCGGATCCGGTCGGTAACGAGAGCCGCAGCCACCAGCGTCGGCACGGTGGCGAACCACGGCCCGTCGGCGAGGCTGCGCCAGGCAAGGTGGTCGTAGGTCCACGCCGAGTCGAAGCCCCACTCGTCGAGTCGACGCCAGCGCGACTCGGCCTGCGCCCACCGCTGCTCCGGCAGGACCACCACACCCACCCGCATGCCGGCTATTCGACCACGTTCGCCGAGTCGACCACGTTAGGTAGGCGCAGCACTGCCTCAACAGGCTGGCCGACATGTTGAGGCACTGCTGCGCCTGTTGCCGCTGCCCTACTCCTCGTCCTTGCCGCTGCCCTTCTCCAGGCCCTCGCCGATCAGGTTCATCACCGTGGGGTCCGCCAGCGTGGTGACGTCGCCCACCTCGCGGTGCTCGGCGACGTCGCGCAGCAGCCGACGCATGATCTTGCCGGAGCGGGTCTTCGGCAGCTCGGAGACGACGAGGATCTGGCGCGGCTTGGCGATCGGCCCGATGTCCTTGGCCACGTGGGCTCGCAGGTCCTGGACCAGCGTGTCACCCTGCTCCTCCGTGCCGCGCAGGATGACGAACGCGACGATGCCCTGTCCGGTGGTGGGGTCGGACGCGCCGACCACCGCGGCCTCGGCGACGCGCGGGTGCGAGACGAGCGACGACTCCACCTCCGTCGTCGAGATGCGGTGGCCGGAGATGTTCATGACGTCGTCGACCCGGCCGAGCAGCCAGAGGTCGCCGTCGTCGTCCTTCTTCGCCCCGTCACCGGCGAAGTAGAGGTCGGCGAACCGCGACCAATAGGTCTCCTTGTAGCGCTCGTCGTCGCCCCAGATGCCGCGCAGCATGGCCGGCCACGGCTCGGTGAGGACGAGGTAGCCGCCGCCGCCGTTGGGGACCGGCTGGCCCTTGTCGTCGACCACGTCGGCGCTGATGCCGGGCAGCGGCGTCATCGCCGAGCCGGGCTTGGTGGCGGTGACGCCGGGCAGCGGGCTGATCATGATGCCGCCGGTCTCGGTCTGCCACCATGTGTCGACGATCGGGACCCGGTTGCCGCCGACGTGCTCGCGGTACCACATCCACGCCTCGGGGTTGATGGGCTCGCCCACCGACCCCAGTAGTCGCAGCGACGACAGGTCGTGCTGCTGCAGCGGCTCGGGGCCCCACTTCATGTACGTGCGGATCGTGGTCGGCGCCGTGTAGAGGATCGAGACCTTGTGCTCCTCGATGAGCTTCCACCACCGGTCCTTGTCACCCGGGTGGGGCACTCCCTCGTACATCACCGACGTCGCGCCGTTGGCGAGCGGGCCGTAGACGATGTAGCTGTGGCCGGTGACCCAGCCGACATCGGCCGCGCACCAGAAGACGTCGCTCTCCGGCTTGAGGTCGAAGACGGCGCGGTGGGTGTAGGCGACCTGGGTGAGGTAGCCGCCGGTGGTGTGCAGGATCCCCTTTGGCTTGGCGGTGGTGCCCGACGTGTAGAGGATGAACAGCGGGTGCTCGGCGTCGAACGCCTGGGCCTCGTGCTCGTCGGACTGCCGATCGACGAGGTCGTGCCACCACACGTCCTTGTCGTCGTTCCACGTGACGTCCGCACCAGTGCGACGTACGACGAGGACGTTGCGTACGTCGGGACACTTGGCGACTGCCTCGTCGACGTTGGGCTTGAGCGCCGCGGGTTCGCCGCGCCGATACTGACCGTCGGCGGTCACGACCACTCGCGCGTCGGCGTCCTGGATGCGGCTCGAAAGTGCATCCGCTGAGAAGCCGGCGAACACCACCGTGTGGGGTGCGCCGATGCGTGCGCATGCCAGCAGTGTCGCGACGGTCTCGGGCAGCATCGGCAGGTAGACAGCTACCGGGTCGCCGGCTTTGACGCCGAGCTCTGTCAAGGCGTTGGCCGTCTGGCAGACGAGGCGCTGCAGCTCGGCGTAGGTGATGGTGCGCTTGTCACCTACGGGGTCGCCCTGCCAGTGGAACGCCACCCGGTCGCCGTTGCCCGCCTCGACATGGCGGTCGAGGCAGTTGACGGCGACGTTCAGCTTGCCGCCGACGAACCACTTGGCGAACGGTGGCTGCCAGTCGAGCACCTGCTCCCACTCGGTGTCCCAGTCGAGGGCGCGCGCCTGCTCCTCCCAGAAACCCGACCGGTCCTTGGCCGCCTGGTCGTAGAGGTCGGCCTTCGCCACAGCGTCGGCCGCGAACTCGTCGGACGGCGGGAAGCGCCGTTCCTCGTGGGACAGGTTGGAGAGAGCGTCAGTGCTCACGATGTCTCCTTCATACGGTCAGTCCAGCGGTGCTTTCTCCATACCCACCCCGGTGAGCGAGCGCACCTCGAGCTCGGCGTACTTGAGCTCGTTGTGCTCCTTGCTCAGGATCGTGCCGAAGAAGCCGCAGAGGAAGCCGATCGGGATGGAGACGAGACCGGGGTTGTCCAACGGGAACCACGAGAAGTCCACGCTGGTGTCCTCGACGAGCGAGAGGCTCGTGCCGTCGGGGGCCACCTTGCCGGAGACGACCGGCGAGAAGATGACGAGGACCACCGCCGAGACGAGGCCGCCGTAGATCGCCGCCACCGCACCCGCCGTGTTGAACTTCTTCCAGAACAGCGAGTAGAGGATCGCCGGCAGGTTGCCCGACGCCGCGACCGCGAAGGCCAGCGCGACGAGGAACGCGACGTTCAGCTTCTGCGCGAAGATCGAGAGCACGATGGCGACGCCACCGATGACGAACGCCGAGACGCGCGCGACCTTGACCTCCTGGCCTTCCGGCGCCTCGCCGCGGTGGACGTAGTTGGCGTAGATGTCGTGGGCCACGGACGACGACGACGCGAGCGTCAGGCCCGCGACGACGGCGAGGATCGTCGCGAACGCGACCGAGGCGATGAACGCCAGCATGATGGTGCCGCCGGTGTCACCGAAGAGGTCCTCGCCGAGGGCACGGGCGAGCTGTGGCGCGGCCGTGTTGCCGGCCGGGTCCTGTGCCGTGATCGACTCGGGGCCCACGAGGGCAGCGGCCCCGAAGCCCAGCGCCAGCGTCATCAGGTAGAACGAGCCGATGATCCAGATGCCCCAGATCACCGACTTGCGGGCGTCTCTCGCCGTCGGTGTCGTGTAGAACCGGATCAGGATGTGCGGCAGTCCGGCGGTGCCGAGCACCAGCGCAAGGCCCAGGCTGATCAGGTCGAGCTTGCCGGTGAGACCGGACGCCTCGGTCGCGAACCGCAGCCCGGGTTCGAGGAATGCCTCACCCTTGCCGCTCTCCTCGGCGGCAGAGCCGAGCATGTCGCTGACGTTCCAGCCGAACTCGAACATGACCAGCACGGTCAGGATGGTGGCGCCGGTCATCAGCAGCAGTGCCTTGACGATCTGCACCCAGGTCGTGCCCTTCATGCCGCCGACGGTGACGTAGAAAATCATCAGCGCGCCGACGCACACGATCGTCAGGTTCTTCGACGTGTCACTGGACACGCCGAGCAGCAGGGACACGAGGGCTCCGGCACCGACCATCTGCGCGAGCAGGTAGAAGATCGACACCACGATCGTCGAGACACCGGCGGCGGCGCGCACCGGGCGCTGCCGCATCCGGAAGGCCAGCACGTCGCCCATCGTGTACTTGCCGGAGTTGCGCATCAGCTCGGCGACGAGCAGCAGAGCCACGAGCCACGCCACCAGGAAGCCGATGGAGTAGAGGAAGCCGTCGTAGCCGTTGAGCGCGATGATGCCGGCGATGCCGAGGAACGACGCGGCCGACATGTAGTCGCCGCCGATCGCGACGCCGTTCTGCACACCGGAGAACGAGCGGCCACCGGCGTAGAAGTCGGCCGCCGTCTTCGTGTGGCGTCCGGCCCAGACCGTGATGCCCAACGTGATCGCCACGAAGATGATGAACAGCGAGCTGGTCAGGGCCTGCTGTCCCCCGGACACAGAGGTGGCAAGGATCGTGCCGTTCATCGCGCCGTACCTCCCTCGAGCTCTTCCCGGATGCGCGTCGCCAGCGGGTCGACGTGGCGTTCCATGTGCCGCTCGTAGAGCCACGCGATGAGGAACGTCGAGACGAACTGGAGCAGGCCGAAGACGTAGGCGACGTTGATGTTGCCCCACAGCTTCTGGCCCATGAAGTCACGCGCCCATCCGGACGCGATGACATAGAGCAGGTACCAACCCAGGAAGACCGCCGTCATCGGGAACGCAAAGGCCCGGAACCGCTTCTTGAGCTGAACGAAATCGGGGCTGGCTTGGGCGGCGACCAACCGGTCGCTGTCGTCGTGCACCGGATGACTCACGAGTCCTCCTTGGGCGGTCGGCCAATGCCGCGGGACGTTAGCATTTCGTTGCGCCTACGACTATGGGTGAACATGCCCCAGTAGGGTCGAGTCAATGCCCTCCGACCCCTTCGCTCACCTTGCCGCGCTGCCGGAGGTGGCCGGTGGCGTCGACGAGGCGAGGGCCGCGGTGGACGCCCTGCGTGGGCATCGGGTGCTGCGCCGCGCGGCCGGCGACGTTGCCACTGAGTCGGCGCTGCGCGGGGCTCGTGCCTCGGCAGCACTGGAGGGTGTGGACGTTCCCCTCGACGTGCTCCGGAGCAAGGGGGGAGCGGGCCTGGCGCCGGCCGACGAGGCCGTCGTCGAGGGTGCTTTGCGGGTCGCGAGCGAGGTCGGCCCCCTGCAGGCGACCTGGCCGCGCGCACCGCTGCAGGCGCTGGCCCGCTTGCACGCCCTGGCCGCGGCGGGCCTCGTCGACGAGGAGTCGATCGGCCGGCCGCGCGCCGACCCGGAGGTGGCGCGGCGCCTGTCGTCGCTGACCGATCTGCTCACCTCGTCGACCGACGCACCGGCTCTCGTCGTCGCCGCAGTCACGCACGGTGAGTTGCTCTCCGGTCCTGTCTTCGAGCAAGGCAACGGGGTCGTCGCGCGGGCTGCATCCCGTCTGGTGCTCGTCACGCGGGGATTCGACCCCGGCGCACTGGTGGCTCCCGAGGTCGGTCATGCCGAGCTCGGGCGCTCGGCGTACGACGAGGCGCTGGCCGGTTACGTGGGGGGCAGCGAGACGGGCCTGGCGACGTGGCTGTCGCACTGCGCGGAGGCTGTGGTGCTCGGAGCCCGGGACGCCGTCGCGGTGTGCGAGTCGATCCAGCGCGGCGGATAAAGACACCAGACAAGGGTGGGCGGCGCCCTGCTGCCAGGACGCCGCCCCGGCACGTCAGACCGGGTTACCAGGCGTGCACCAATTCGTCGTCGGACCAGGTCAAGCCTGACTCAACGGCCCGTACATGGGCAGGTCGCCGCGTGGGTGCCCAGCTGCCGTGCTCGGTCCGTGTGCCTCTCACTTCGCCGGCGAAGTGAGAGTCGCGCGGGCCTTGTGCTGTGTCTATCGGAAGGACGGTCCGGGCGGAAGCCCTCGGGCTTGATCTTTACCTGGTGGCACCCGGAAGAGTGACGCGTGGTCGTCGGCCAGCGACCACCCGGTCACGCGGCGGCAGTTGCGTCCGTGTGTCGCTCGGGGCGCGCGTTGTGGATGTCCCGCGGACGCTACGAGCGCCGCCGGTGCGGCCGGCGGACGACCAGCCGGGGGTTGATGGCGAAGGTGGTCCGGCCGCGCCGTCGCGCCGCCATCCACACCAGGCCCGCGGTCGCCGCGCCTGCTCCGAGCGCCGCCGCGGCGAGCGCCGGACGGGCTGGCATGCCGACGCCGGGCACCCGGTCGCGCAGCCGTACCGGCCGGTCGAACACCAGCACCGGCCAGTGACGGGTCGCGGCCTCGCGACGCAGGCCGCGGTCGGGGTTGACGGCGTACGGGTGCCCGACCTCTTCGAGCATGGCGATGTCCGTGAGCGAGTCGCTATAGGCGTAGCTGCGGCGCAGGTCGTAGCCCTCGACGTCTGCCAGCTCGCGAATGGCCGCCGCCTTGTTCTCGGCGTACGCGTAGAACTCGATGTCGCCTGTGTAGCGTCCGTCGGCGACGACCATCCGTGTCGCGATGACCCGGTCGGCACCGAGCATGGCGCCGATCGGCTCGACCACCTCGGCGCCGGACGAGCTGACGATGACGACATCGCGCCCGGCGAGGTGGTGTTCCTCGATGAGGGTGGCGGCCTCGTCGTAGATGATCGGGTCGATGAGCCCGTGCAGGGTCTCGGCGACGATGTCCTTGACCTGCTGCACGTCCCAGCCAGAGCAGAGTGCGGAGAGGTACTGGCGCATCCGTTCCATCTGGTCGTGGTCGGCGCCGCCCACCAGGTAGACGAACTGGGCGTAGCCGCTGCGCAGCACGGCCCTGCGGTTGATCAACCCGCCCTGGTAGAACGAGCGGCTGAACGCCAGCGTGCTCGACTTAGCGATGATCGTCTTGTCGAGGTCGAAGAACGCCGCGGTACGCGCCCGCGGTGGGCTGTCCACCCGGCCGAGCATAGGTGGGCGGGTGAGGCGCCGCCGCATCGGTTTCAGGTATCTGCGGCGAAAGTTTGCCTCCGACGGCGTCCGGGTACATGCTTGACTTGCCGTCGCCTAGCGACGTGCGTGTTGATCCGACTCATCCCCCCCGGGCCGGATCAACCCGATGGCCCCCGCTCACCCCCCCGAGCGGGGGCCGTCCCTATCCCGGGCCGTCGACCGACCCTCGCTGTGCACAGCCCGCCCGGGGGCCGGCTTGCCCACAGATTCGCCCGCAACCGGTCGCGCGGCGTGCGCACGGTCCAGCGTTGGTGCTCCAGCCCACCGCGACCTGGGAGACGCCGGGATGCCGGAGACACCACCGCCGCAGCGACCGCTGTTGGTCACAGCTGATGCCGGCTTGCTGGATGAGCTGTTGCGGCTCTGCGCGGCCGCCGGGGTGGAGGCCGAGGTCGCCACCGAGGTGGCCACGGCGCGCGCGGGATGGGCGACGGCACCGCTCGTCGTCCTCGGCTCCGACGTCGCCCGCGCGGGTCTGGACCAGGGTCTCGCCGGCCGTCGCGGGGTCGTGCTGGTGGGGCTCGACCTCGACGCGTCGAGTGCCTGGGCCATGGCGACCGACCTCGGCGCCGATTCCGTCGTTGGCCTGCCCGAGTCGCAGGGCTGGCTGGTCGACCGGTTGGGCCGCACCGTCGACGGTGAGGGGCCGGGCGGCGTGGTGCTCGCTGTCGTCGGTGGCCGGGGCGGTGCCGGCGCGTCGACTCTTGCTGCCGCTCTCGGCATGACGGCCGGGCGATCCGGCCTGCGGACCATGCTCGTCGACGGCGACCCGCTCGGAGGTGGCCTCGACCTCCTGCTGGGCGGCGAGGACAGCGACGGTCTGCGCTGGCCCGCGCTGGCAGGGGCCGGCGGACGCGTCAACGGCGAGGCCCTGCGTGACTCGCTGCCCACGGTGGCGGGTGCGCGGTCCCTGAACGTCCTGTCCTGGGACCGCAGCGACACCCTCGCCGTTCCGGCGGCCGCGATGAGTGCCGTGCTGTCCGCGGGTCGGCGGTCCAGTGACGTCACCGTGGTCGACCTGCCCCGCCACGTCGACTCCGCGACCGAGGTGGCACTCACCGCCGCGCAGGTCGTGCTGCTGGTCGTTCCTGCCGAGGTGCGTGCGACGGCGTCCGCGGCCAGGGTCGCGACGGCGCTCGGGCTGCTCGCTCCCGACCTGCGGGTGGTCGTGCGCGGTCCTGCTCCGGCCGGGCTTACCGCTGCAGTGGTCGGCGACGCCCTGGGCCTGCCGCTGGCCGGGTGGCTGCGATCCGAGCCCGGTCTGTCGACGGCACTCGACAGGGGCCAGCCGCCGGCCCGCTCCGGGCGCGGTCCGCTGGCGCACTTCTGCCAGCAGCTGCTCGACGAGCTCGTCCCGGCTCCTGGCCGCGTGGCGTGAGCCCCGACGGCGCGCTGGTCGAGCGGGTTCGCGACCGACTCGTCCGCGAGGGCCAGTCCCCGACGCCGGCACGCGTGGCGGCCGCGCTGCGCGCCGAGGGCGGGGTGCTCGACGACCGGGCACTGCTCGAGGCCGTGACCGCTGTGCGCTCCGAGCTGGCGGGGTTAGGGCCGCTCCAGCCGCTGGCCGACGACGAGCAAGTCAGCGACATCCTGGTCAACGGCCCCGACCAGGTCTGGGTCGACCGCGGCGGCGGCCTCGAACGCGTTCCGGTCGTGTTCACGGGAGAGCCCGGCGTACGTCGGTTGGCGCAGCGCCTCGCGGCCGCCGGCGGTCGACGACTCGACGCGGCCCAGCCCACGGTCGACGCACGCCTGCCCGGGGGTGTGCGCCTGCACGCCGTCCTGCCGCCGATCTCGCCGTCCGGCACGGTCCTGTCCCTTCGACTCGCACGGCACCGGCCGTTCGAGCTGGCCGAGCTCGTCGACCTCGGGTCGGTGCCCCCCGCGCTGGCCGGCGTGCTCCGGGACGTGGTCCGCGCTCGCCTTGCGTTCCTCGTCACCGGTGGCACCGGCTCGGGCAAGACGACACTGCTCTCGACCCTGCTGGGCGAGGTGCCGCCGGGACAGCGCATCGTCCTGGTCGAGGACTCGGGGGAGCTCGCCCCTGCTCATCCGCATGTGCTCCGGCTGGAGGCGCGGACGGCCAACGTCGAGGGGGCGGGCGCCGTCGACCTGCGCGACCTGGTCCGGCAAGCCCTGCGGATGCGACCCGACCGCCTGGTCGTCGGAGAGGTGCGGGGCGCCGAGGTCGTCGACCTGCTCGCCGCGCTCAACACCGGCCACGAAGGCGGCTGCGGCACCGTGCACGCGAACGCACCGTCCGCCGTCCCGTCGCGCCTTGAAGCCCTGGCGCTGCCCGCCGGTCTCTCGCGCGGGGCCTTGCACAGCCAGCTCGCGGCCGCCCTGCACGTGGTCGTGCACCTGGTCCGCCGCCATGACGGCCTTCGCCAGGTCGGGTCGGTCGGCGTTCTGGAGCGTGACGACGCGGGGCTGGTCCGGGTCGTCGCGGCAGTCGACGTCGACAGGTCTGGCGTGGTGCAGGAGCGTCGTGGCGCGGACCGGCTGGCCGCGATGCTCACGGGCGCCCTGCCATGACGGTGCTCGCCGCTGTCCTCCTCGGCGCTGTCGCCGGCGCGCTGTGGCCCGCGTCCGCACCGTCGCGGCTTCGGTCGCTGCGTGATGCAGGTCAGCCGGCTCGTGGTGCAGGTCCGGGGTCGCGGGTCGCAGCCGGGCTTGCACGGTTGCGTGCGGCGGTCACGTTCGGGGGAGGCCGCGCCACGACACACCGTGCGATGGTGGTCGAGCTGTGCGGTGCCCTTGCCGCGGAGCTGCGGTCGGGGGCAGCGCCCCGCGAGTCGCTGGCTGCCGCCGCGCAGGGGTGGCCCTCGCTGGCGCCGCTGGCGTCCTCGGCGCGATCGGTCCATGTCGACGTACCCGACTTGCTTGCCGCTGCGGCCCGGCACCCCGGCGCCGAGGGCCTGCGGGCGTTGGCGCTGTGCTGGCAGGTGAGCGAGCACAGCGGCGCCGGCCTGGCGCCTGCTGTCTCCCGGCTGGCCGAGTCGCTGCGCGACGACGAGCAGCTGCGCCGCGAGGTGGCCGCGCAGCTTGCCGGGCCACGCGCCACGGCCGGTCTCCTTGCGATGCTCCCGTTGCTGGGGCTCGCGATGGGGTCTGCCCTCGGCGCCGATCCGCTGGGACTGCTGTTGGGCACGCCCCTCGGGCTTGGGCTGCTCGGGTCGGGGCTCGGGCTGGAAGTGCTCGGCCTGCGGTGGGCGGCGCGGATCGCCGGCCGGGTCACCGCCGGATGAGGCTGGCTGTGCTGGTCAGTGCACTGGCCGCGGGCGCGAGTCTCGCCGTGTGGCGGGCGCCGCGATGGTCTGCCCGCGACCGACTGCGGCGACTTGGCGAGGCACGCGTCGACCGGGCCATGAACGGGGCGGGCGCCGGAGCGGGTGGTCGTGGCGGCCCGCCCGGGGGCACGGCGACGGCCGCGGTCCTCGTCGCAGCGGGGCTCACGGTGGTCGTGCTGGTGCTGGGCGCGGGTGGTCCCGGTCCGCTCGTGGGTTCGGCTGCGGCGATCGCGGTGTGGTCGGCCGTCCTCCGACGCCGAGACGGCCCCGTCCGCCGTGAGCGGGACGCGGTCGCGCATTCGCTGCCTCGTGCGGCCGACCTGCTGGCCGCGTGTCTGCACGCAGGCGCCAGCCCGGTGCAGGCGTTGGACCTGGTCGGACCGTTGTTGGGGTCACCCATCGAGTCGCGGCTGCGGTCGGTGGCGGGGTCGCTCCGGCACGGCAGTGACCCGTCGCAAGCCTGGGCTGCGGCCGGACCCGAGGACCCGCTCGCACCGCTGGCCCGGGCCGTCCTGCGCGCGTCGCGCACCGGGGCGCCCCTCGCGGAGACGGTGGCGCTCGTGGCCGACGAACAACGCCGGAGGATGCGGGCGTCCGCCGACGAGGCGGCGCGCCGGGCCGGCGTTCGGGCGGTCGGGCCCCTGGCCGTCTGCTTCCTGCCCGCCTTCGTCCTGGTCGGGGTCGTGCCGGTCGTCCTCGCCATGGCGCGCGACCTGGCGACCGGCCTGCAATGAGCTCCCACGCCGGCTCGCGCCGTCCACAGCCGCGCGACGAGGCCGGCCGTCCACAGATAACGGCCGACCGGCGTCGGGGACGTCCGGAGCCACCAGCCTTGGGGACCTCGCCGGGTCGTCCGGCCAGCCGATCGCCGGTGACCGCCGGCCCGCCTCAGGAGGTCCACACCATGCTCACCCGCCGCGCTCGAGCACTCGCCGCCGCCACGTCCGAGGTCGGCATGACCACGGCTGAGTACGCCGTGGGCACGGTGGCTGCCTGCGGCTTCGGTGGGGTTCTCTACACGCTGCTCACCAGCGACCGGGTGCGCGGCATGCTCGCCGACATCATCGAACGAGCGCTGCGCACGAGCTTCTGAGCAGCAACCGATGCGCCGTACCCGACCCCGCGACAGCACCCGCCCAGGTGACACAGGCACCGTGACCGCGGAGACCGCCGTGGTCCTCCCGGTCCTCGCGATGGTGCTGGTGCTGTGCCTGTGGGGGCTCTCGATGGTCGCCCTGCAGCTGCGGTGTGTCGACGCGGCCCGCACGACGGCGCGGGCGCTCGCCCGCGGCGAGTCGGAGGCACGCGCCCGCGAGGTGGGCAGGGCACTGGCGCCGTCGCGGGCCGAGCTGCGGCTGACGCGGTCGGGTGACCTGGCGACCGTCGAGGTGCGCCTCGACGGTCCGGCTCCGTGGGGGTGGGCGGGCGCCGGCTCCGGGATCGAGCTGGGCGCGCGCTCCGTGGTCGCCGTCGAGACGCCGCCGCCATGACCGGCCGCGGTCGGCCATGGCGTGACCTGCGTGGTGACGCCGGCGGCGCGACGGTCTGGGTGCTCAGCCTCTCGCTCGCACTGCTGGCGGCGGGTCTGGCGGCGATCAGCGTCGGGTCGGCTGTCGTTGCCCGCCACCGCGCCGGGGCGGTTGCCGATCTCGCCGCGCTGGCCGCGGCACAGGCGCAGGCTCGTGGCGAGTCAGCGCCGTGCCGATGGGCTCTGCGGGTCGCGAAGGAGTCGTCGGCGGAGATCCTGGCGTGCAGGGTGGAGTCGCGGTCGGTCCTGGTCGTTGCCCAGGCGACGGGCGGCAGCGTGGCCGGACATGCGCCGGCCCGGGCACGCGCCCGGGCCGGGACGGTTGAAACGACGGGTCAGAGAGACTCGCGGTGACGGCCTTCGGTGGTGCGGCCGCTTTCGGGATCGCCTGTGCGAGTCCCCGGGGGATCGCCGCCATCGTGTCGGATGGCGCGCGACTCGTGGTGCTCGTCGGCGTGCGGGGTCGCGATTTGGCCACGATCGGTGGCCACGCGTTCCTGCGTCGCCGTTCCCCCGCCCGCCGAAGCCGCGCCGCCTGCACCGGGCGACGTGCCGCGTCGCGAGGACAGCTCCTCGTTCAGCTTCTCGTTCTCGGCCCGCAGCGCGGTCCGCTCCTCTTCGAGACGCGTCACCGAGTCGCGGTGGCGGTTGCGAGTCTCCTTGCGCTCCGAGCGCTTGCGCCGCGCACGTCCCATCGACGCATACAGCATCCAGAGGCCGAGCAGGAGCACGAGCATCGTGCCCATGCCGGTGAAGAAGACTCCCCAGATCTCCGTGTCGAGGGTCCGTCCGAGGATCTCGACTTCCGCGGCTTCGCCGCCGTCGTATACCACCCCGACAGTCACGGCGGCGGCAGCGAGGATGAGCAACAGTCCGAGCAAGAACATGTAGAGCTCCCTTCCGGCATCCTCCTGCCCCGATCGGATCAACACTAAGCCCGCGTCGACGGCTCTTCCTCCGCGGGGGCGCCATGCAGCACCGCGGCCAGCAGCGCGGCCGCGCCGGCCTTGTCCAGCGGCTCGTTGCCATTGCCGCACTTCGGCGACTGCACGCACGACGGGCAGCCGTCGGCGCACTCGCAGGCGAGAATGGCGTCCCGCGTCGCCGTCAGCCACGCTGCGGCTGTCGCGAACCCCCGCTCCGCGAAGCCCGCCCCACCCGGGTGCCCGTCGTGGACGAAGACCGTGGTCAGCCCGGTGTCCTCGTGCATGGCCGTCGAGACCCCGCCGATGTCCCACCGGTCACAGGTTGCGAAGAGGGGCAGCAGTCCGATGGCGGCGTGTTCGGCCGCGTGCGCAGCGCCGGGCACCGACGCGGCGTCCAGACCGGCGCCGGCGAGCACCTCCGGTGGCGCGGTCCACCACACCGCACGGGTGCGCAGCTCGCGGGGCGGCAGGTCGAGCGGCTCCTCGCCGAGCACCTCGCCGGTGACCAGCCGCCGGCGCAGGAAGGACACGACCTGGTTCGTGACCTGCACGGTGCCGAAGGACAGGGTCGCGGCGCCCCAGGGCACCGTCGACGCCGTCTCCACGATCCTGATGTCGGTGAGGTCGCGGGCGAACGTCGTGTGGTCGGGCTCCGCCCGCTCGACCATCGCGACCCGGCCGGCGAGGTCGAGCGCGCGAACCAGGTAGGTCTCGCCCTGGTGGAGGTAGACCGCGCCCGGGTGCACCGAGGTGTGCGCCGCTCCTGCGTCCACCGTGCCGAGGAGCCTGCCGGTGGGCTCCTCGACGAGCCGCACCGGTGCGCCGCCGGTGCCGCGGATGTCGGCCAGGTCGTGCGCGTCCCGGGCGCCTTCCGGCCCGGTCCAGAACAACCCGGCCTGGCGCCGGCGCAGCAGCCCTCGCCCCACCAGATGCTCGGCCACCTCCTCGGCCGCCGGCCCGAACACCGCCAGGTCGTCGTCGGTCAGCGGCAGCTCGGCGGCCGCCGCGCACAGGTGCGGCGCCAGTACATAGGGGTTGTCCGGGTCGAGCACCGTCGACTCGACCGGCTGGCCGAACAACGCCTCCGGGTGGTGGGTCAGGTAGGTGTCGAGCGGGTCGTCACGGGCCACCAGTACCGCCAGCGCGCCCTGCCCGGCCCGACCGGCCCGACCCGCCTGCTGCCAGAGGGACGCGCGAGTCCCGGGGTAGCCCGCGAGCAGCACGGCGTCCAGCCCGGCGATGTCCACGCCGAGCTCGAGCGCGTTGGTCGACGCCACCCCGAGCAGCCGACCGCTCTGCAACCCCGCCTCGAGGTCGCGCCGCTCCTCCGGCAGGTAGCCCGCGCGGTAGGCCGCCACCTGGTCGGCCAGGCCGGGGTCGGCCTCCTGGAGCAGTCTGCGTGCAGTGATCGACACCGTCTCGGCGGCCCGCCGTGACCGCACGAACGCCACGGTTCGCACGCCGCCGGCCACCAGGTCGGCCAGCAGATCTGCGCTCTCGGCCGTCGCGGTCCGCCGGATGGGTGCGCCGCGCTCGCCGCGCAGTTCGGTCAGTGGGGGCTCCCAGAGCGCGAAGTGGGTCTCGCCGCGCGGAGACGCGTCGTCCTCGACCGCCACCACGTCGCGACCCACCAGCCGACGCGCCGACTCGGCGGGCTCCGACACCGTGGCAGAGGCGAGCACGAAGACCGGGTCGCTCCCGTAGTGGGCGCAGACCCGCTGCAAGCGCCGGAGCACGGCGGCCACGTGGGAGCCGAAGACGCCCCGGTAGCGATGGCACTCGTCGACGACCACGAACTGCAGGCTGCGCAGGAACCCCGCCCAGCGAGCGTGACCGGCGAGCACCGACCGGTGCAGCATGTCCGGGTTGGTGAGGACGTACGACGCGTGGCGCCGCACCCAGTCGCGCACCTCGATCGGGGTGTCACCGTCGTACGTCGCGGCGGGGGCGTCGCGCAGACACAGCGCCGACACGGCCCGCAGCTGGTCGGCGGCGAGCGCCTTCGTGGGTGAGAGGTAGAGCGTCGTCGGGCCGCCCGCCAGGTCGCTGCGGCCGGCTCCCGCGAGGGCTGCACTCAGCGACGGCAGCAGGTAAGCCAGCGACTTGCCCGACGCCGTTCCCGAGGCAAGCACGACCGACCGGCCCGCCCACGCGTGCTCAGCCGCGTCCACCTGGTGCTGCCAGGGGCTGCCCACCCCTGCCGCGGTCAGCGCGGCCCGCAGATCGGGGTGCACCCAGGCCGGCCAGCCCGCCGGGCGCCCCGCACGGGCGGGCAGCTTCTCGACGTGGACGAGCCGGTCCCGGCGCCCCGGTGAGCGCAACAGACTGTCCAGAACCGTCGCCGGGTCACGGCCCTCGCGCGGGCCCAGCGTGACCGCTGAAGCGACGTGGTCCACCACCACGGCAGTGTGCCACTGGACCACCCCCCTCGTCGGGGTGGTTTACTGCGACAGGCCATGGCCCACGCCATGTCCAGGTAGGCGTCCGTTCGTCGCTGTCCAGGAGGACCTGTGGACCTGTCTCTCTCGACCCGTTCTGAGGGTGACCGCACCGTCGTCGAAGTCGGCGGCGAGATCGATGTCTACACCGCACCCCGGCTGCGTGAGCAGCTCGTCGACCTGGTGGCCGACGGCAAGTACCACCTCGTGGTGGACATGGAGCGGGTGGACTTCCTCGACTCGACCGGGCTCGGCGTCCTGGTCGGTGGGCTCAAGCGGGTTCGTGCCCATGACGGGTCGCTGCGCCTCGTGTGCACCCAGGAGCGCATCCTGAAGATCTTCCGCATCACCGGGCTCACCAAAGTGTTCCCGATCCACTCGACGGTCGACGAGGCCGTCCATGCCACTGAGTAAGGGCGCGAGCCACCGAGTAGGAGTGCGGGCGCGCGGGCCATCCTGGTCCAGAGAGGTGAACGTGGCGACGGTCGAGCTCCGATTCAGCGCTTTACCCTCACACGTTCGAACGGCCCGGCTCGTCGCGACCGCAGTTGCCCGACGTTCCGGCGTCGACGAGGCGGTGCTCGACGAGGTACGTCTTGCCGTGGGTGAGGCGTGCTCGCGGGCCGTTCACCTGCACCGCCGCCACTGCCCCGACCGGCCGGTCATGGTCACGCTGTTCGACGACGACAAGGTCTTCCGGGTGGCCGTCGCCGACGAGGCGCCGGCCAGCGACGAGGACGAGCAGGGCTTCGACGACCTGACCGAGTCCGCCGATCTCGAGCTCGACGCGGTGCCTCCCGGCGTGGGGCTCGCGGTGATCAGCGGCCTGGTCGACGACGTCGCAGTGGAGGCCGGTCCGGCCGGCGGCCTCGTCGTACGGATGACCTGGCCGTCCGCCGGCTGAGCCCCCCGCCTTCTCGTGTCCGGGCAGGCAGCCGCGCTGTCCTGGGCTGTAGACTCCGGCCCCGCTGGGTGAACCGACCGGGACGAGCATGCCTCGACCGGTGCGGATCGGCCGCTTCTGTGACTTTCCAGGTTCGGGCGCCGCATTGCGCCCACCCCCCGAGGAGGACGAATGTCCGGGCATCCGCTCGCCGCGACCGGCGAGACGCTCGATCTCACCGGCGGCAACCTCAGCTACGTCGTCGTGGTTGCGGTCATCGCCCTTGTCGCACTGGGCTTCGCGTTCGCGCTGCGCAAGGAGGTGCTGGCCGCCGGCCAGGGCACCGAGAAGATGCAGGGCATCGCCACGGCGGTGCAGGAGGGGGCGTCCGCGTTCCTCACCCGCCAGTTCAAGACGCTGGCGGGGTTCGCCGTGCTGGCGCTCATCCTGCTGAGCCTGCTGCCCGCCGACTCGCTGTCGATCCGGTTCGGCCGCTCCCTGTTCTTCGTCCTCGGTGCGTCGTCCTCGGCCTTCATCGCGTGGGCGGGCATGGGCCTCGCGACCCGCGCGAACCTGCGGGTCGCCGCCGCCGCCCGCGAGGCGAACGGTGCCGCCACCGCGATGAAGATCGCGTTCCGTACGGGCGGTGTCGTCGGCTTCCTCACGGTCGGCCTCGGCCTGTTCGGCGCCGCCCTGGTCGTCCTGATCTACCAGGGCGATGCGCCCACCGTGCTCGAGGGGTTCGGCTTCGGCGCCGCCCTGCTCGCCATGTTCATCCGGGTCGGCGGCGGCATCTTCACCAAGGCCGCGGACGTGGGTGCCGACCTGGTCGGCAAGGTCGAGAAGAACATCCCCGAGGACGACCCGCGCAACGCGGCGACGATCGCTGACAACGTCGGCGACAACGTCGGCGACTGCGCCGGCATGGCCGCCGACCTGTTCGAGTCGTACGCCGTGATGCTGGTCGCGGCCCTGATCCTCGGCAAGGCCGCATTCGGCGAAGAGGGCCTGATCTTCCCGCTGATCGTTCCCGCGGTGGGCGTCGTCACCGCGATCATCGGCGTCTTCCTGACCCGCCTGCGGCCGACCGACACGAGCGGCATGCAGGCCATCAACCGCGCCTTTTTCACCTCGGCCAGCATCTCCGCGGTGCTGTGCGCGATCGCGGCGTTCGTCTACCTGCCTGGCAGCCTGTCCGACCTCACCGCCATCCCGGCGGGCATCGTCGAGGACGCGGGCGACCGCGACCCGCGGCTGCTGGCCATCGCCGCGGTCGTCATCGGCATCGCGCTCGCGTCGGTGATCCAGCTGCTCACCGGCTACTTCACCGAGAGCAGCAGGCGCCCCGTGCAGGACATCGGTCGCACCTCGCTGACCGGTCCGGCCACGGTCATCCTGGCCGGGTTCACCGTCGGTCTCGAGTCGGCCGTCTACACCGCGCTGCTCATCGGCTCCGCGGTGTTCGGGGCGTACCTGCTCGGCGGCGGGTCGGTGATCCTCGGCCTGTTCTGCGTGGCGCTCGCCGGCACCGGCCTGTTGACCACCGTCGGTGTCATCGTTGCGATGGACACGTTCGGCCCGATCTCCGACAACGCGCAGGGCATCGCCGAGATGTCCGGCGACATCGACGAGGCCGGAGCGCGGATCCTCACCGACCTCGACGCCGTCGGCAATACCACCAAGGCCATCACCAAGGGCATCGCCATCTCTACGGCCGTGCTCGCGGCCACCGCTCTGTTCGGCGCCTTCACCGACTCGGTCACCACCCGGGTCCGCGAGACCGGGGCCGAGCTGGAGGGCACGCTGCGCAACCTGGAGTACGTCGGCGTACTGAACGTCGCCGACCCCAAGAACCTGGTCGGGCTGATCATCGGCGCGTCGGTCGTCTTCATGTTCTCCAGCCTGGCGATCAACGCGGTCACCCGTGCGGCCGGCGCCATCGTCTTCGAGGTGCGCCGGCAGTTCCGCGAGATCCCCGGGATCATGGAGGGCACCGGCAAGCCGGAGTACGGCAAGGTCGTCGACATCTGCACCCGTGACTCGCTGCGCGAGCTCGCCACCCCGGGACTGCTCGCCGTGCTCGCACCCATCGGCGTCGGCTTCGGCCTCGGCGTCGGCGCTCTCGGCTCCTACCTCGCCGGTGCGATCGCCACCGGCACGCTGATGGCGATCCTGCTCGCCAACTCCGGTGGAGCCTGGGACAACGCGAAGAAGATGGTCGAGGACGGCGCGCACGGCGGCAAGGGATCGCCTGCGCACGAGGCGACGATCATCGGCGACACCGTCGGCGACCCGTTCAAGGACACCGCCGGCCCGGCCATCAACCCGCTCATCAAGGTGATGAACCTGGTGTCGCTGCTCATCGCGCCGGCGATCGTGTCGCTCTCGATCGGCGACGACGCCAATGCCGTGCTGCGGACGGTCATCGCGCTCGCTGCCGCCGCCGTGATCGTGACGGCCGTGGTGATCTCGAAGCGCAAGAGCATCGCGGTGGCCGAGGAGAAGGACGAGGCCGAGGTCGCGCAGATCTGAGCGATCAGCGAGTCCGTCCCGGACAATGCGGTCGGGTGCGCCACGCAGGATGTGGCATGGTGCGGCACGGTGACCTGCCCCGTCGGTCACGCTATGTGATCGTGCAACGTCAAGCGGTGCCGTACCGTCCCTTGGTGAGCACCTGTGGACCAGAGCGAGGATGAGCTGCATTGCCCGAGAAGACCAAGGCCCGGGCCGGCACCCGCCGGCTGGTGATCGTCGAGTCGCCTGCCAAGGCGAAGACGATCAAGGGGTACCTGGGCGCGGGATACGAGGTCGAGGCCAGCGTGGGCCACATCCGTGACCTGCCGACGCCCGCGGAGCTGCCGGCTGCGGAGAAGAAGGGCCGGTTCGCCAAGTTCGCGGTCGATGTCGACGCCGACTTCGAGCCGCTCTACGTCGTCGACCCCGACAAGAAGAAGAAGGTCGCCGAGCTCAAGCGGGCACTGAAGGACGCGGACGAGCTCTACCTCGCGACGGACGAGGACCGCGAGGGCGAGGCGATCGCCTGGCACCTGCACGAGGTCCTCCAGCCCAAGGTTCCGGTGCGCCGCATGGTCTTCCACGAGATCACTCGCGACGCCATCCGGGCGGCGATCGAGACGACCCGCGACCTGGACCAGCACCTTGTCGACGCGCAGGAGACCCGCCGCATCCTCGACCGGCTCTACGGCTACGAGGTCTCGCCCGTGCTCTGGCGCAAGGTCCGCCAGGGACTCTCCGCCGGACGCGTGCAGTCGGTGGCGACGCGTCTCGTCGTCGAGCGGGAGCGCGAGCGCATCGCGTTCCGCTCCGCGTCCTACTGGGACCTCGTCGCCACTCTCGACAGCGCCACGAACGAACGCGGTCGCTTCGACTCCCGCCTCGTCGGTGTCGACGGCCGCCGCGTCGCGACCGGTCGTGACTTCGGCAGCAACGGTCAGCCCGTCGCGCGCTTCGACGGCGTACACCTGGACGAGGCGACCGCCCGCGGTCTTGCCGACGCGCTCGACGGCGCGGCGTTCTCGGTGCGCTCCGTCGACGACAAGCCCTACACGCGCCGTCCGGCCGCGCCGTTCATGACGTCGACGCTGCAGCAGGAGGCCAGCCGCAAGCTGCGGCTCTCGGCGCAGACCGCGATGCGTCTCGCGCAGCGGCTCTACGAGAACGGCTACATCACCTATATGCGCACCGACTCGACGACGCTCTCGCAGTGGGCGCTCGACGCGGCGCGCACGCAGGCGCGGCAGATCTACGGGCCGGAGTACGTGCCCGACGTCCCGCGCCGCTACGAGCGCAAGGTCAAGAACGCGCAGGAGGCGCACGAGGCGATCCGCCCGTCGGGCGACACCTTCCGTACGCCGGGCGAGGTGGCCGGTGAGGTCAGCCGCGACGAGCTCGCGCTCTACGATTTGATCTGGAAACGCACCATCGCCTCGCAGATGTCGGATGCGCGCGGCCAGACGGTGACGGTGCGCGTCGGCGCGACGGCGTCGGACGGCCGCGACGCGGAGTTCTCGACATCAGGAACCGTCATCACGTTCCGCGGTTTCCTCGCTGCCTACGAGGAGGGCCGCGACGAGGACGAGAGCGGCAGTCGCAACGGTGCTGGCAGCGACGGCGAGCAGCGGCTGCCGCAGATGAAACCGGGTGACGCTCTCGACCTGCTCGCACTGGAGGTCGACGGGCACGCGACGTCACCGCCGTCGCGCTACACCGAGCCGACACTCGTGCGTGCGCTCGAGGAACGCGGGATCGGGCGCCCCTCGACGTACGCCTCGATCCTCGGCACGATCCTCAACCGCGGCTACGTGTTCAAGCGCGGATCGGCCTTGGTGCCGACCTGGCTGGCGTTCTCGGTAACTGCGTTGCTGGAGAAGCATTTCGGCTCCCTCGTCGACTACGACTTCACCGCCGAGATGGAAGAGGACCTCGACCGCATCGCCGGGGGTGAGCAGGCCGGCGTCGACTGGCTGCGCCGCTTCTACTTCGGCGATGTCGCACAAGCCGAGAGCGGCAACGGAGCGGCCTCAGGGGGCATGGCGCTCGCCGGGCTCCGCACGCTCGTCGAAGGACTCGGCGACATCGACGCGCGAGAGGTCAACTCGATCCAGATCGGCAACGACGTGGTGCTGCGCGTCGGGCGCTACGGCCCGTTCGTCGAGCGGGGGGACGCGCGCGCGTCGGTGCCCGAGGACATGGCGCCCGACGAGCTGACCGTCGAGAAGGCGGAGGAGCTGCTGGCTGCGCCCAGCGGCGACCGCGAGCTCGGCACCGATCCGGAGACGGGCCTCGAGATCGTCGCCAAGGTTGGCCGCTACGGCCCCTACGTCACCGAGACGTTGCCGGAGGACGCACCCAAGTCGGCGAAGGCGCGGACCGGCTCGCTGTTCGAGTCGATGTCGCTGGACACCGTCACCCTCGAGGACGCACTCCGGCTGCTGTCGCTGCCGCGCGTGGTCGGGGTGGACCCGGCGAGCGGTGAGGAGATCACCGCACAGAACGGTCGCTACGGGCCGTACCTCAAGAAGGGCAACGACTCGCGCTCGATCGAGGGCGAAGAGAAGCTCTTCGACATCAGCCTCGACGAGGCACTGGCGATCTATGCCCAGCCCAAGGCGCGGGGCCGCCGCACGGCCGCGCCGCTGCGCGAGCTCGGGCCCGACCCGGTCAACGGGGCGCCGATCGTCGTGAAGGAGGGGCGCTTCGGGGCCTACGTGACTGACGGCGAGACGAACGCCACGCTGCGCAAGGCCGACACGGTCGAGGCCGTGACCGTCGAGCGTGCGGCCGAGCTGCTGGCGGAGAAGCGCGCCGAAGGCCCCCGGAAGAAGGGGACAGCGAAGCGGACCGCGAAGAAGTCGAGCGCGAAGAAGTCGAGCGCGAAGAAGACGGCGAAGCGGACCGAGAAGGCCACGGCCAAGAAGAGCTGAGGGCCCGGAAGGGGCGGCCGTACCGGCGTACCCACAGGCCGGAGGTCACCCGGGCTGCCAACGTCGGAGGCGCTGGTTAGGGTGTGCGGGTGAGTGACCCTGCCGACGCCCCCCGGGTGGTGAATCCCGACCACGACCTGCGCCGCGTCCTGCGCGTGCCAGCCTTCCGAAAACTGTGGTGGGCGCTGTCATTCTCCAGCTTCGGAGACTGGCTCGGTCTGCTCGCCCTCACTGCGCTCGCGCCCCGCCTGGTCGACGGCGGTTACACCGAAGCCAACCTCGTCATCTCCGCCGTGTTCATTCTCCGGCTGGCGCCGGCCATCCTCATCGGCCCACTGGCCGGCGTCGTCGCCGACCGGCTCGACCGGCGCTACACGATGGTCATCTGCGATGTGATCCGCTTCGGGCTGTTCCTGTCGATCCCGTTGGTCGGCACTCTCGAGTGGCTGCTGGCGGCCACGTTTCTGATCGAGGCCGCCAGCCTCATGTGGATCCCCGCCAAGGAGGCGACGGTCCCCAACCTGGTGCCTCGCGAACGGCTCGAGTCGGCTAACCAGCTCAGCCTGTTCGCGACCTACGGCTCTGCGCCGGTCGCGGCCGCGGTCTTCGCCGGCCTGGCGCTGTTGTCGGGCATGCTCGACAACGCGTTCCCGGCGATCGACGAGACCGACCTGGCCCTGTACTTCAACTCGCTCACCTTCCTCGTCTCGGCGCTGACCATCTTCCGGCTCAGGGAGATCCCGCCGCGCCAGCGCGGCGAACACGGTGAGCAGGCCTCGGTCTGGCGGTCGCTCCTCGAGGGGTGGTCGTTCGTATGGCGCACCCGCGTGGTGCGAGGCCTGGTGGTCGGGATGCTCGGCGCCTTCGCCGCTGGGGGCGCCGTCATCGGACTCGCCCGCACCTACGTCACCGACCTCGGTGCCGGCGACCCCGGCTACGGCCTGCTCTTCGGCACGGTGTTCTGCGGGCTGGCCGCAGGCATGTTCCTCGGCCCGCGCCTGATCCCGGAGTTCAGCCGCCGTCGGCTGTTCGCCGGTTCGATCGTCGCGGCCGGCCTCGCGCTCTCGCTGCTCGGCCTCATCCCCAACATGGTCATCGCGGTGCTCATCACGCTGGTGATCGGCGCGTTCGCGGGGGTCGGTTGGGTGACCGGCTACACCATGCTCGGCCTCGAGGTGGCCGACGAGCTGCGCGGGCGCACCTTCGCCTTCGTCCAGACGATGGTGCGCGTCGTCCTCGTCCTCGTGCTCGCGGTGACACCCCTGCTGGCCGCTGCGTTCGGCCGTCACGAGGTGGCCTTCACCGACGCGATGGTCCTCACCTACAACGGCGCCGCCATTACCTTCCTGCTCGCCGGGTTGCTGGCGGCAATCATCGGCCTGCTCGCCTATCGGCACATGGACGACCGGCGGGGCGTCCCCCTCGTCGCAGACGTGCTGGCCGCCTATCGCAACGAGCCGGTGGGCCTGCGACGCGGTGAGCCACGTCGTGGCTTCTTCATCGCGATCGAGGGCGGTGAGGGGGCCGGCAAGTCCACCCAGGCCGGCGCCCTGGCCGAGTGGCTGCGCGGCAAAGGCCACGAGGTGGTCGTCACGTTCGAGCCCGGCGCGACCGCACTCGGCCGGCAGCTGCGCGAGGTGCTCCTCGAGACGGGCGACGACCAGCCGGAGATCTCACCGCGGGCGGAGGCACTGCTCTTCGCTGCCGACCGCGCCGAACACGTGACCTCGGTCATCGTTCCCGCGTTGGAGCGCGGCGCCGTGGTGCTCACCGACCGCTACATGGACTCGTCCGAGGCCTACCAGGGCTCCGGGCGCGACCTGGCGGTCTCCGACGTGGTGAAGCTGTCGCGCTGGGCGACCGACGGCCTGCGGCCCGACCTCACGGTCGTGCTCGACCTGCCCGCTGCCAAGGGTCTCGCACGGGTGGGAATGCCCGACCGAGTGGAGCAGGAGCCCATCGACTTCCACGAGCGGGTGCGCGAGCGCTACCTGCACGTCGCCCGTCGAGGAGGGCACCGATACCTCGTGGTGGACGGCACCCTCGATCCCGACGAAGTGGCCGCCGCGGTGCGCGCGCGCCTGGAGCCGTTGCTGCCGCTCAGCCAGAAGGAGCACGACGAGATCGAGCAAGCGCGTCGGCGCGACGAGGAGCAACAGCGCAGCGCGGCCGAGGAGCAGGCGCGCCGCGAGGCGGCCGAGGCAGAGGCCAACGCCCGCAGGGCCGCCGCCGAGGCGGAGGAGCGCGCCCTTCGGGAGAAGATCGCTGCCGAGGAGCGGGCCGCCCGGGAGGCAGAGCGGCGCGCGGCCGCGGAGGCCAAGCGCGCGGCCGCCGAGGAGGCACGCCAGCGGGCCCGGGAGGAGAAGGCACGCCGTCGCGCCCAGGCCGTCGACGAGCGCGAGCGGCGCAAGGCCGAGGCCGAGGCCGCGAGGGCGGCCGACGAGGCAGAGAAGGCGCGTCGAGTCATGGAGGCCGCCGAGGCACGGCGGGAGCAAGCCGAGCGCGCGGCGCGCGGACGCCACCACGGCGAGGACACGGTCCCGACCGTCACCGGCCGACCGCCGTACGACGATGATCCGCCCACCCGCACGCTCAGCCTCAGCGACGAGCTGTTCGGCGCCGACGACGACGACGAGACCGTCCAGTTGCCGCGAGTGCGCGACTCGCGGGAGGACCGCTGACGAGACAGGGCACATCCGCCGCCGCAGGATCCCCCGCTGCGGTTGCACCCCCCGTCTTCGACGACGTGGTCGGTCAGGAGGCGGTGGTCGCCGAGCTGGCCCGAGCGGTCGCCGCGCCGGTGCACGCGACCGATCCGCCCGCTGCGGCGCCGGGCGCTCGCGCGAACACCGGCCCGACGCACGCATGGCTGTTCACCGGGCCGCCGGGCTCGGGCCGGTCCGTCGCAGCCCGCGCGTTCGCCGCAGCGCTGCAGTGCCCCACCGGCGGGTGCGGTCAGTGCGGCTCGTGCCACACGGTGCTTGCCGGCACCCACGCCGATGTCGCCGTCGTCAACACACGTGCGCTCAGCATCGGGGTCGGGGACGCGCGCGAGCTCGTCGCGCGTGCGGCTCGCTTCCCGTCGGGAGGCCGGTGGCAGGTCATGTTGGTCGAGGACGCTGACCGGCTGACCGAGCAAGCCGCGAACGCGTTGCTCAGGTCGTTGGAAGAGCCTTCGCCTCGCACGTTGTGGCTGCTGTGCGCACCGGCGCTCGAGGACGTGATCCCGACCATCAGGTCGCGATGCCGTCACGTGTCGCTCCGTACGCCGTCGTCCTCGGCCGTCGCCGGCATCCTCGTTCGCCGCGACGGCGTCGACCCGCCGATGGCAGCTTTCGCGGCTCGCGCCGCCCAGGGTCACATTGGTCGCGCCAAGCGGCTTGCCACCGATGAGGACGCGCGCATGCGGCGTCATGAGGTACTGCGCCTGCCGCAGTCCCTGCTCGAGCTGGGCACGGCGCTCGAAGCCGCGGCCGCCTTGGTCAGGGCCGCCTCCGAGGAGGCCGGCGAGACGAGCGCCGAGGTCGACGCCGACGAGACCGAGGCACTGCGCCGTGCCCTCGGTGCCGGCACCACCGGACGTGGCATGCCTGCGGGCTCCGCGGCGCTGCTGAAGGATCTCGAGCGCCAGCAGAAGGCGCGCGCCACCCGGGCCAAGCGCGACGCGCTCGACCGCGCGCTGATCGACCTTGCCGCGTTCTACCGCGACGTCCTCGCTCTCCAGCTCGACGCCGACGTGGAGCTCGTCAACGAGGAGATGCGCGAGGCGCTCGCATCGGTCGCGCGGTCCGGGCCGCCCGAGGCGACCCTGCGCCGCATCGATGCCGTGCTCGCCGCGCGTCAGGCGATTGAGGTCAACGTGGCTCCGTTGCTCGCGGTCGAGGCGATGGCGGTGGGACTGCGCACGGGCTGATTTGGCCTTTCGCGGACTTTGTCGGCCCAGGTAAAGACTTCTTCTATTCTCCGCCGAAAGGGCTTCCCGCCGTCGACACAAAGCACTACTTTCCACCCCACTAGTCGACCGTGATGCGGGCACGGACACTCCGGTCGATGTGCAGCCTGCGGGTGCACGAGGAGGCTTCATGGCCCACACCGATTTCAGCCGTCGGCGGATGCTCAAGCTCGGTGCTGCCGGCGCCGCCGGCGTCGCTCTCGCACCGCTCGGCGGCGTGAGTGCCTTCGCGGCACCGCCCAAACCCGGCCGGCCCAAGCCACCGCCAGGTCACGACCTGGTCCCGTCGGAGCGCGTGGGCACGATCACCTACACCCAGCGCGACGTCCCGGGCCGCCTCGGCATCGCCACCGGGTCGCCCACCATGGGGCACCTCGGCGGGGCCAACTTCCCCGAGGACCCGAACGACCTCGGCCCGCTCGTGCCGCTGCCTGGCGGGTGGAGGGAGCTCTTCGAGTACTTCAACAAGGTCGGCATCGAGCAGGTCGAGTTCGCGGGCTACGGACAGAACGCCGCCAACCCGGGTGGTGCTCAGCCAAATCCGACCACGGATCGCGCCGGGTACCTCGCCTACGCGCGAACCCTGCGCGGGTTCCTCGACGACAACGGGCTCGAGGCCGTCGGAAACCACGGCTTCATCCCGAACACCTGGTTCGGCCCGAACAGCCCCGCCGGCCCGAACAACGCCGCCGGCACGATGTCCATGGCCGACTACGACCGGCTGCAGACCGAGCTCGAGTTCGCGGCCATCCTGGGTATGCCGTTCATGGGCACCGGCAACGACCCGACGAGCGCGAACAACCGCAACATCGAGCCGTGGACGATCTCGGGCGAGAAGTGGGAGGCGCTCAACCGGCTGAGTGCCGCGTGGCACATCAAGATGTACCCGCACAACCACTCGCCGGCGTACAACTTCCTCCAGGACGGCCCGATGGTGACCGTGACGGAGGACCGCATCACCGGCGCACCGATCGCACCGACCCAGGTACGTGGCGAGTCGGGCAAGCGGTTGATGCAGCACTACCTCGACATCACCGACCGCAAGCTCGTCGTCTGCGAGATCGACATCTTCTGGGCGCACGTCGCGCAGCACCAGCACCGCTGGCGCTACGACTGGAACGGCAAGCGGGTGCAGGACATCTTCGACCCGCTCGAGCAGGTGCGGAGGCAGACGCACCGCTACCCGCTCTACCACGCAAAGGACGGTGACCGCACCACCGACCCGTTCGGTGTCGGCAACGGGTACAACATGGTTCCGTTCGGCGACCCCACCAGCGACATCGACTACCAGAACTTCTTCAAGAAGGACGGGGCGGCGCCGCACTTCCACAACCCGAACTACGAGCAGGACAACGCCCCGGGCGGCAGCTCGGACCCCGGTCGTTCACTGCGCTTCACCCACATCAGCGCGATAAACATGGACGCGCTTCGCGGGTAGCCGTCGATCGTCCCGACCAGGCAGCGGGCGCCCGGAACCGATTTGGTTCCGGGCGCCCGCATGACAGGGGCTGCTCGCTAATCCGTGGGCGCGATGACGACCTGGTCCGTGCCCGTGAGCGGCGGCAGGTTGCCGCTGCCCGGGTCGGTGTAGGACGCCGCGAAGACGGCGTTCAGATCGTCGGTCTCGGGATCGTGCCCGGTGGGCACCGTGGTGACGAACTGCCCGGTGCACCCGAAGGCCGTGCTCTGCGGGTGCCCGTGGGTGTCGTGACCCAGGATGTAGGTCACTTGCACCTTGTTGCAGTCCACGGGCTGGTCGTCTGTCACCGCCACCGAGTACTGCACGGTGTCGCCGAACTGGAAGCCGTCGCCGTCGACCGTGACGGTGAGGTCCACTACCGGCCGCTGGCCGACGGTGATCTCGACGTAGTCCGAGACGGTCCGGCCGCCCTGGTCGGTCACCTGCAGGGTGGCGCGGTAGACGCCGTCCTCCCTGTACGTGAACGTCGGGTTGGGCTGACGCGAGTCGATCCTGCCGTTGCCGTCGAAGTCCCACGCGTACTTCAGAGGACGACCCTCGGGATCAGCCGCGGTGCTCGTGAACCGCACGGTGAGCGGGGCCGAGCCCTCGACCTGGTCGGCGCTCACGGTGACCGTCGGGCTGCGGTTGCCGTTCGGGCCGAGATGGTCGATGCGCACCAGCTCGGCGCCGGGCTGGTTGCTGCCGAAGAAGCCGTTGCCGTAGTTGAGTACGTACAGCGACCCGTTCGGCCCGAACTCGAGGTCCATCGGGTTCTGGAGGTCGAACGAGGCGAGCACGTCCTCGATCCGCGTCACGTCACCGCGTTCGGTGAAGAACGCCTTGATGTAGTCGCGCGTCCACTCGTAGAACAGCGGCACGCCGTCGTAGTACTTCGGCCACGCCGTCGAGTTCTTGCCCTTGGCCACCTTGGGGTCGAACCGGTACGCCGGCCCGGCCATCGGACCGATGCCGCCGGTTTCGAGCTCTGGGAACTCCGCGGACAGCGTGTAGCTGTACCAGACGTCGGGTTGCGTCACCGGCGGCAGTTCCGTGAGACCGGTGTTGTTCGGCGACTCGTTCACCGGGTTGGCGCAGTCGAACGGCTCGCCTGAGGTTTCGGTGGCGAAGTCGTAGTCCACGTAGGGCAGCTCGGCGGTCGCGCAGTACGGCCAGCCGAAGTTGGCCGCCGCCGTGACGATCGACCACTTGCCCTGACCGGCAGGCCCGCGCTGCGGGTCGGCCGTGCTCGCGTCGGGCGAGTAGTCGGCGATGTAGAGCTCGCGGGACCTCTGGTTGTACTCGATGCGGAACGGGTTGCGCAGGCCCATCAGGTAGATCTCGTCCTGCGTGAGCGGATCGTTGTCGCCGTAGAACAGGTTGCCCGCGACGCTGGTGTAGCTGCCGTTCTCGTTGACATGGACACGCAAGATCTTGCCGCGCCGGTCATTCGTGTTGGCCGCGCTGCGCTGGGCGTCGAACGCGGGGTTGCGGTCCGTCCGCTCGTCGATCGGCGCGAAGCCGTCGGACTGGAAGGGGTTCGTGTCGTCCCCGGTCGAGAGCAGCAGGTTGCCCTTCTCGTCGAAGACGATGTCGCCGCCGACGTGGCAGCAGATGCCGCGGTCGACCGGGACCCGGAGGATCTGCTGCTCCGCGCCCAGGTCGATCTCCTTGCCGGTCCACCGGAAGCGGGAGAGCTGGATGTAGCCCTCGAAGGCGGCGAACTGCGCGGGAGTGCCGAACTCCGGCGCGTCGCCTTCGTTGACCGTCGGCGTCGCCGGGTCGTCGACGGGCGTGTTCAGCGGCGGTGAGTAGTAGAGGTAGATCCAGCCGTTCTTCTTGAAGTTCGGGTCGAGCGCGATGCTCTGCAGGCCCTCCTCGTCATGGGAGTAGACGTCGACCTTCGCCGCGAGGGTCTTCAGGCCGCTCTTCTGATCGTGGAGCCACACCTCCCCGCTGCGCTCCGTGTGCAGGACGCTGCCGTCCGGCAGCACCGCGAGGTCGATGGGCTCACCCGGGGTCGCGTCGAGCACGACCTTCTGGAACGCTGAGTCGGGCGGCGCCGAAGTCGCCGGAGGCGGCGGCGCGGGCGGGGGAGCAGCCGCGGCCGGGGTAATGGCGAATACCGCGATGGCGGAGGCCCCTGCCAGGGCTGCCAGCGCTCGTGTTGTACGCACGTGGTCCTCCTCGGACGTCAGCGGGGAAGGAATTGCGGCGGGGCGGCCCGACGGCCACCCCTCCGCGGGAGTGGCTCAGAACCTCACGCAGTCGAGGTAGGCGAAGCCCTTCTCGGCAGCCTCGAACGGGTCGAAGGTCGGGTCGTCGAAGCGCGGGTCGTGCTCGACGACGTAGTACCTGATCGGGCCCTTGGCGGAGCGGAAGATCTTCGGGAAGTCGATGATCCCCTCGCCGACGATCTCGATCGGGCCCGGGAAGGGCCCGGCGGCCATGTCCTTGACGTGGAACAGCTGGATCCGATCGCCGTACCGCTTGAGCACCTTCACCGGGTCCGCGCCGCCGTTGGTCACCCAGTACAAGTCGAGCTGGAACACGACGTTGTGCCGGTCGGTGTGCGCCATCAGGATGTCGAAGACGGTCCGGTTGCCGAAGGCCCTCTCGAACTCGATGTCGTGGTTGTGCACCATCAGGTTCTGGCCGTGCCTGCGCGCCTGCTTGCCGAGCTCGTTGAGGTACTTGGCGTAGGCGATCCACTCGGCCTCGGTTGTGTAGACCTCCGGGAAGATCGGGGTGGACCCTGAGCCGAAGTACTTGATCCCCAGGGTCCGGTTGTCGGCCAGGATCGCGTCGATGTCGGCCGGGTTCTGCGGGGTCCCGACATCGACGTGCCGCGCGGACGCCTTGAGTCGGTACTTGTCCAGCAGCGCGCGGTACTGCTTTGCCGTCAGGCCGCTCAGCGTGAACGGCTCCACGTTGCGATAGCCCATCGCACTCAGCCGGCGCAGCACCTCCTCCGTCCGAGCTATCGTCGCCGCGTCCGTGTCGAAGCCGATGTACTCGGCGAAGGTCCACAGTTGGACCGAGACCTTGTTCTCCGGCACACCCTTGCCAGCGCACCGTGGTGGGGCTGCGGTTGCCGTACCGGCGGTGCCGACGGTGCCGAGACCGAGACAGGTGGCAACGACGAGGGCGGCGACACAGCGGAACACGCGCCCGCGACCTTGGAAACTCTTCATCAATACTCCCTTCACGGGCCAGAGGGCCGACATGTCTGGCAGGCCGGCGAAGCCAGCGGCGTCGAGTCGTCTCATGCACGGGCTTCCTGTTCGGCACCCAGCGACGGGTGCGGACCGACCGGTTTCCGAGGCTGTGACCCGCATCACACACACCCTGAATTGGCTGAACATAGTGGTGGATGTCCGACATTGGGAAGACACTTACGCCGCGAATGGGCAAAACATTACGAAGTTGCAGACAATCTTCTCGCCGAAGCCGGCGACTCAGCAGGATCTTTGTCTCCATTCAGTAAAAAGTTTCGCGGATTTCCACGAAACTGCTTCTCAGCAAGACGCTTTGCGTCTACGTTCCTGCCTAACGCCTGTGGCACGGGTCACAGGATGCGGCGTTGAGGCGGATGACGTGAGGCGTGTGTCAGTTAGGCCGGAGAGCGCACATCAGGTGACGCTGCTCCGGCTGCTGCGTAACAACGGCCCGATCAGCAGGGCCGAGCTCGGCGAGGCCGTCCGGCTCTCCCGCTCCAAGCTGGCTGTCGAGCTGGACCGGCTGACCGAGATCGGCCTGGTGGAGTCGCAGGGTCTCGCAGCCTCCCGTGGGGGCCGGCGGTCGTCCATCGTGGCGCTGGCCGCCGGGCTGCGCTTCGTCGGCATCGACATCGGGGCGACCTCGGTCGACGTCGCCGTCACCGACGCTGAGCTTCGCGTCCTCGGGCAGGTGAGCGAGAGCATCGACGTACGGCGAGGGCCGGACGAGGTTCTCGCCATCGCCCTCGACCTGTTCGGCAAGCTGCGGGCTGACGGCCTCGGAGGCGAGATCCTCGGCGCCGGGGTCGGGGTGCCCGGACCCGTGAGCTTCCGCGACGGCGTACCGGTCGCTCCGCCGATCATGCCGGGATGGGACCAGTTCCCGGTGCGCTCGGTGCTCTCACAGCACTTGGGTGCGCCGGTGCTCGTGGACAACGACGTGAACATCATGGCCCTGGGCGAGATGCACGGCGGGCTGGCGCGCACGGTCGAGGACTTCCTCTTCGTCAAGATAGGGACCGGTGTCGGGTGCGGCATCGTCGTCGACGGCGCCGTCTATCGCGGTGCCAGCGGCAGCGCCGGCGACATCGGCCACATCCGCGTGGACGACGACGGCCCGGTGTGCACCTGCGGAAACGTGGGCTGCCTCGAGGCCTACTTCAGCGGAGCCGCGCTCGCACGCCAGGCCACCGAGGCGGCGCGCAGCGGTCGATCGTCCATGCTGGGCGAGCGGCTCGAGGACGTCGGCGTGCTCACCGCTGTGGACGTCGCCGCCGTAGCGGGTTCCGGCGACCCGGTGGCCGTCGAGTTGGTGCGTGCCGGCGGGCGGCGACTGGGTCACCTGCTCGCCGGCCTGGTGAGCTTCTTCAACCCCGGCATGGTGATCATCGGCGGCGAGGTCGGCGCCGGGCTCGGTCATCCACTGCTCGCCGAGATCCGCGGCGTCGTCTACCGGCGGTCGCTGCCACTCGCCACCGGCAACCTGCCCATCGTCCTGTCCGAGATGGGGCAGCAGGCCGGCGTCGTCGGCGCAGCACGGATGATCTCGGACTCGGTGCTCTCTCATGACTGAGACCCAAGCGAGCACGCCGCTCCTGACGATGTCGGGGATCGTCAAGGTGTTCCCCGGCGTGCGTGCGCTCGACGGCGTCGACCTCGACGTCCGGCCCGGCGAGGTGCACGCGCTCCTCGGGCAGAACGGTGCCGGGAAGTCCACCCTGATCAAGGTGCTCGCCGGTGCTCATCAGCCCGACGAGGGCACCATCACCTGGCAGGGCAAGCCTGTGCGGCTCAGCCATCCGGTCGCAGCAATGAAGATCGGCGTGGCCACGATCTACCAGGAGCTCGACCTGGTCGACGGCCTCACGGTCGCCGAGAACATCTTCCTCGGCCACGACGAGACCACGGCCGGCTTCACCAGGCCTGGGGCGACCCGGGCCTCGGCGCGTGACCTGCTGCGCCGGCTCGGCCACTCCGAGATCTCGCCGGGTCGTGAGGTCGGCCGGCTGTCCGCCGCCGGCAAGCAGATCGTCAGCATGGCGCGGGCGTTGTCGCACGATGCGCGCTTGATCGTGATGGACGAGCCGTCGGCCGTCCTGGACTCGGGCGAGGTCGACAACCTGTTCCGCGTGATCCGCGACCTGACCAAGGACGGTGTCGCCGTCGTCTACATCTCTCACCGGCTCGAGGAGATCCGCGAGATCGGCGACCGGGTCACCGTGTTGAAGGACGGGCGCACGGTCGCCACGAGCCTCGCGGTCGCGGACACCCCGACCGCGGAGCTGATCAAGCTGATGACCGGACGATCGATCGAGTTCGTGTTCCCTGAGGCGGACGAGTCCACGACGATGGGCAAGCCGCTCCTGCAGGTCGACGGGCTCGCCCGGCCGGGCGAGTTCACCGACGTGACCTTCTCCGTCCGCGCCGGCGAGATCGTCGGGCTCGCCGGCCTGGTCGGGTCCGGCCGTTCCGAGATCCTGGAGACCGTCTACGGGGCCCGCAAGGCGGCCGCCGGGAAGGTCGTCGTCGACGGCAAGCGTCTGCTCAGAGGGTCGGTGCGCTCCGCAGTCAACGCCGGCGTCGGCCTCGCGCCGGAGGAGCGCAAGAGCCAGGCTCTCCTGCTCGACCAGTCGGTGACCCGCAACATCAGCCTGTCAAGCCTGCGCCGCTTCGCCCGTTCCGGCTTCGTCCGCCGCGGCGACGAGCACGCCGCGGCCAAGCAGCAGGCCGAGTCGCTGGACGTCCGTCCGGTCGGGGTGGAGCGCGCTGCGCGCACACTCTCGGGCGGAAACCAGCAGAAGGTCGTTCTGGCCCGCTGGCTCCTGCGGGGCTGCCGAGTGCTGTTGCTGGACGAGCCCACTCGCGGTGTCGATGTCGGCGCGCGCAGCGAGATCTATGCCCTGGTACGACGGCTTGCCGATGACGGAGTCGCCGTCGTCGTGGTGTCCAGTGAGGTTCCCGAGGTGCTAGGCCTCGCCGACCGCGTGCTCGTCATCAGCGAGGGCCGGATCGTGCACGAGGGACCCGCCGCGGACATCGACGAACATCAGGTCCTCGACCTGGTCATGGAAGGAGCTCCGGCGTGAGCGAGCAGCGAACACCCACCACGGCGGCCCCGCCGCCCGACGAGCACAGCCGGGTCGAGGCCGCGGCGGCCGAGACCGACCACGCTCCGGAGTCCTTCTTCGTCAGGGTCATGAGCAGCTCGGTCGGACGCAACCTCGGGCTCGTCCTCGCGCTGCTGATCCTCATCGGGATCGGCATCTGGACCGCCGGGGACCGGTTCGCCAGCACCGACAACGCGCTGACGATCCTGCGGCTGGCCTCGGTCATCGGCGTCGTCAGCGTCGGCATGACCTTCGTCATCATCGGCGGCGGCATCGACCTGTCGGTGGGGGCGATCGTCGCGCTCTCTTCGGTCTGGTCGACGACGGTTGCGACGCAGACCATGGCGGAGGACTCGCACTGGTCGCTCATGGTGTTGGCGGCCATCGCGGTCGGCACGGGATGTGGGTTGATCAACGGTCTGCTCATCGCATACGGCCGAATCGCAGCGTTCATCGCGACGCTGGCGATGCTGGCGTCCGCGCGAGGACTGGCCGAGATCATCGCCGAGAAGCGGACCCAGCTCGTCACGGTGCGCGGCTTCGGCAACTTTTTCCGCCAGGAAGTCCTCGGCGTCCCCGTCCTGGTCATCATCTTCGCGGTCGTCGCGGCGATCGGGTGGGTGCTGCTCAACCGGACCACGTTCGGACGGCGCACGCTGGCCGTCGGTGGCAACGCCGAAGCCGCGCGACTCGCCGGCATCGACGTGCGCCGCCAGACGGCCATGCTCTACATCCTGCTCGGTCTGGCCTGCGGCATCGCCGCCGTGATGCTCGTCGGTCGTACGACCACCGGCAGCTCGACGCACGGGACGCTCCTCGAGCTGGACGCGATCGCCGCCGTCGTCATCGGCGGCACCCTGCTCACCGGCGGCCGCGGCACCATCGTCGGCACCGTCCTCGGTGTGCTGATCTTCATGACGCTGACCAACGTCTTCACGCTCAACAACCTCGACTCATCCACGCAGAACGTCGCGAAGGGCGCGATCATCGTCGCCGCAGTGCTGCTGCAACAGCGCGTGAGCGGCAGTCGCACCTCGACTTAACCCGTCCCAGTCCCGCCCCTGGATCTTCCAACACAACCCCGCAGGACCCGGCCGTCCGGCCGGACCACACGAAGGAGAAGTCATGGTCACGCGTCCCACTGCTCGGCATCGGCGGATGCTCACCACTGCCGGGGCGTTGCTCGCTGCCGGTGCCCTGCTGGTGGGCTGCACCAGCAACGAGCCCGAGTCATCGGCCGACGACGGCGCCAGCAATGCCGCCAAGGCCGGCAGCTCCAACGACGACCCCGGCAAGAATGTCGTCATCGGCTTCTCCGGGCCACAGGCCGACCACGGCTGGCTGGCCGCCATCAACTCCGCGGCCGAGGCCGAGGCGAAGAAGTACGAGGACGTCGACTTCCGCCAGGCGGAGGGCACCAACGACCCCAACCTGCAGATCAGCCAGGTCGAGACCTTCATCAACGACAAGGTCGACGCGATCGTGCTGCTGCCGACCGACGGGGCAGCGCTGACCGACGTCGCCACCAAGGCGATGGACGCCGGGATCCCGGTCATCAACGTCGACCGGGAGTTCTCCTCGCCGTTCGCCGCTCGCGCGACGATCCTCGGCGACAACTACGGCATGGGCGTCTCGGCCGGCACCTACGCCTGCGAGGTGAAGGAGCGCGAGAACCTCAGCAACCCGGTGATCGCCGAGATCGCCGGCATCGACGCGCTGCCGCTCACGCAGGACAGGTCGAAGGGCTTCAAGGACGCCCTCGACGCTTGTGACGAGACGGTGGACAACCGGGTGGCCGCAGAGTTCACCGTCGAGTCCGGCGAGGCGGAGGCATCCAACCTGCTGCAGGCCGCGCCGAAGATCGACATCATCTGGAACCACGACGACGACCAGGGCGTCGGCGTCAAGGCTGCCTTCGACAACGCCAACCGTGATGAGTTCGCGTTCATCGGCGGTGCCGGCTCGTGCAACGCGATGCAGTGGATCCAGGACGGATCGATGGAGGCCACCGTGCTCTACCCGCCGACACAGGCGGCTGACGGCATCCGGCTGGCCCGGCTGGTCGCGCAGGACAAGGGCATGAGCGACCTGGTCCAGGTCGAGGTCCCGAAGCGGATCGTCCTCAACGCACCGGTAGTGACCAAGGCCAACGTCAAGGAGTATGAGCCGCTCTGCTTCGAGTCCTGACCTGACAGATCGATCGACGGAGGGGAACGTGATGACCGACACAGCTCCGACGCTCGGCGTCGGAATGGTCGGCTACGCCTTCATGGGTGCGGTCCACTCGCAAGCCTGGCGGACGGCAGGTCGGTTCTTCGACCTGCCGCTCGACCCGGCGATGACCGCGCTGTGCGGGCGTGACGCGGCGGCGACGTCGGCGGCAGCCGCGCGCATGGGCTGGGCCTCGGTGGAGTCCGACTGGAAACAGATGATGACGAGAGACGACGTACATCTCGTCGACATCTGCACCCCGGGCAACACCCACGCCGAGATCGCCATCGCCGCGTTGGAGGCCGGCAAGCACGTGCTGTGCGAGAAGCCGTTGGCCAACTCCGTGGCGGAGGCCGAGGCGATGGTCGCGGCCGCCGAGGCTGCGGAGGCTCGTGGCGTCTTCTCGATGGTGGGCTTCAATTATCGCCGTGTGCCGGCGATCGCGCTGGCGCGCCAGCTGGTCGAGGACGGGCGGCTCGGCACGATCCGTCATGTGCGCGCGCAGTACCTCCAGGACTGGATCGTCGATCCGTCCTTCCCGCTCGTCTGGCGGCTGCAGAAGGACAAGGCCGGTTCGGGCGCACTTGGGGACGTAGGTGCGCACATCATCGACCTGGCGCAGTTCGTGGTCGGCTCTGCGATCTCCGGGGTCACCGGGCTCACGGAGACCTTCGTGCCCGAACGGCCGCTGCCGGAGGAGTCTTCGGGCCTGAGGGCGGCCGGTGGTGCCGGGACCGGGCAGGTCACCGTCGACGACGCAGCGCTGTTCCTGGCGAGGTTCGGCTCGGGGGCGATCGGCTCGTTCGAGGCGACCAGGTTCGCGTCCGGGCGCAAGAACGCTTTGCGGCTCGAGGTCAACGGGTCGGACGGCAGCATCGCCTTCGACTTCGAGTCGATGAACGAGCTGCAGTTCCACGACCACACCGAAGACTCCCGGACGGCGGGCTTCCGACGCATCCTCGTCACCGAGCCGACTCATCCCTACGCCGACGCGTGGTGGCCCCCGGGTCATGGGCTTGGATATGAGCACACCTTCACCCACGAGTTGGTCGACCTTGTCACCGCCATCGGCGGGGGCCGGCCCCCCGTCCCGTCGTTCGCCGACGGGCTGCAGGTGCAGCACGTGCTCGCCGCCGTCGAACGCTCGGCGGCGCACGACAGCGGCTGGGAATGCGTCGGTGACCCGCCGGGACCTGACCACGAGCCGAAGCTGAACGTCGCCAAGGAGCCCGGCCTTGCCGCGTTGTAGCGGCCGTCGAGAGGATGGCCGTCCACGAGACCGGTGGGGGCGCCTCCCCGCATGGGGCGCCCCCACCGCCTTTTCGAGTATGGACCTCGAAAGACCGGACTAGGTACGCATCGCGCAGCGAGTAGGAGCACGGAGACCATGACCCGACCGATCACGCTGTTCACCGGCCAGTGGGCCGACCTGCCCTTCGAGGAGATGTGCCGTCTCGCGTCCGAGTGGGGCTACGACGGGCTCGAGATCGCCTGCTGGGGCGACCACCTCGACGTGTGGCAGGCCGCCGAGGACGACTCGTACGTGCAGGCGAAGAGAGACCTGCTCGAGAAGCACAACCTGCAGGTCTTCGCGATCTCCAACCACCTGACCGGGCAGGCCGTGTGCGACGACCCGATCGACCAGCGCCACCAGGCGATCCTGCCCCCTCGGGTGTGGGGCGACGGTGACGCCGAGGGTGTGCGTCAGCGTGCGGCCGAGGCGATGCAGGTCACTGCTCGGGCCGCTGCCGCACTCGGCGTACAGACCGTCATCGGCTTCACCGGGTCGAAGATCTGGAAGACCGTCGCGATGTTCCCACCGGTTCCGCAGTCGATGGTCGACGATGGCTATCGCGACTTCGCCGACCGGTGGAACCCGATCCTCGACGTGTTCGACGAGGTCGGTGTGCGGTTCGCGCACGAGGTGCACCCGAGCGAGATCGCCTACGACTACTGGACGACGGTGGCCACGATGGAGGCGATCGGGAACCGCCCGGCGTTCGGCCTCAACTGGGACCCCAGCCACTTCGTCTGGCAGGACCTCGACCCGGTCGCCTTCATGTGGGACTTCAGGGACCGGATCTACCACGTCGACTGCAAGGACGCGAAGCGTCAGGTCGGCAACGGGCGCAACGGCCGGCTGGGGTCGCACCTCGCGTGGGCCGACCCGCGCAGGGGCTGGGACTTCGTGTCGACCGGGCACGGTGACGTCCCGTGGGAGGCGTGCTTCCGGATGCTCAACACGATCGGGTACGACGGGCCCATCTCGATCGAGTGGGAGGACGCCGGCATGGACCGGCTCGTCGGAGCACCCGAGGCGCTCGAGTTCGTCCGCCGGCTGGCGTTCGCCCCGCCGTCGGCCGCCTTTGACGCGGCCTTCAAGTCGGGGGACTGAGCGCGGGCCCGTAACGTAGCCGGGCATGGGGCTCTGGGGTCGTACCGCTGTCGCGTGTGTGACGTTGGGCCTGCTTGTCGGCTGCACTGCCGATGACCCGCCGCGGCGTTCGGCTCCGTCCGCCTCGCCGTCGTCGTCCGCTGCAACGCCGTCCTCGCCGTCCGCGTCGCCGACTCCACCAGGCGACCGGGCGCTGCGACAGTTCTATACGCAGAAGCTCGACTGGCGCGACTGCGACAGGGACTTTGAGTGCGCCACCGTCGAGGTGCCCGTGGACTACGAGGCGCCCGACGGCGAGACGCTCGACATCGCCGTAGCGCGGCGGCCCGCGACCGGCGGCGGGAAGCGCATCGGCTCACTGTTCGTCAACCCGGGCGGGCCGGGGGCATCGGGCATCGACTATGCCCAGCGGTCTCCGGTGAGCAAGCAGCTCGGCGAGCGCTTTGACCTCGTGGGCTTCGACCCGCGTGGTGTCGCCGAGAGCGCACCCGTCGAGTGCATGGACGACAAGCAGACAGACGAGTTTCTCGCCGCCGACGGCTCGCCCGACTCGGCTGTCGAGGAGCGCGAGTCCGTTCGGCTCGGCAAGCGACTCGGCCGGCTGTGCGCGTCCAACACCGGTGACCACTTGGCCCTCGTGGGGACCGCGGACGCTGCTCGGGACCTCGACATCCTCCGTGCCGCGCTCGGCGACGAGCAGCTCCATTACCTCGGCAAGTCCTACGGCACCTACCTGGGCACGGTGTACGCCGAGCTCTTCCCCCGTCGAGTGGGTCGGCTTGTGCTCGACGGTGCGATTGACCCGTCGTTGTCGTTGCAGGGCATATTGCGCGGTCAGGCGCTCGGCTTCGAACGAGCGCTGGAGTCGTTCGCGGCCGACTGTCCCGAGCACCGGGGATGCCCATTGCCGGCCGACCCGGAGCGTGCCGTCGACGCCGTTGCCACGTTGCTCGAGCGCGCGGATGCGCAGCCGTTGCGCGGCACCGATGATCGGCCGGTGACCCAGAGCCTGGCGCTGCTGGGTGTTGCGGCCGCGCTCTACGACGCCGGCACCGGGTGGGCGGCGTTGCGCCAGGCTTTGGCGGCGGCGGAGGTCGGCGACGGGCGCGTGTTGCTGTTGCTCGCCGACTTCTACGCCGATCGCGGCCCGGGCGGAAAGTACGCCAGCAACTCCAACGACGCCAACCCTGCCATCAACTGCCTCGACCGCCCGGGACAGGGAGGGATCCCGGTGGTCCGGCGCTTCGCCCAGGGTCTGGCGCAGGAGTCGCCGGTGTTCGGCGCCTTCGTCGGGTGGAGCGCGGTGGTCTGCCTCGACTGGCCGGTGGCGGCGCCGCAGGGTCCGGTCGGCGCGCTGGGGGCGGCCGGGGCGAAACCCATCCTGGTGATCGGCACGACGCGCGACCCGGCGACGCCGTACGAGTGGGCCCGGGCGCTCGCCGGCCAGCTCGAGTCTGGGCAGCTGCTGACCTACGACGGCGACGGCCACACGGCGTACCGCCAGGGCGACAACTGCGTCGACCACGCCGTGGACGACTACCTGCTTTCTGGAGCGCTGCCCGACGAGGGCGCCCGTTGCGGGTGAGGGCGCCCGTGAGTCGCCCGGTAGACTCGCCAGCCGTGCCGGGGCGGTGATCCGTCCGCACGCCGCCTTAGCTCAGTTGGCCAGAGCGACGCACTCGTAATGCGTAGGTCATCGGTTCGATTCCGATAGGCGGCTCTCCAGCCGAATGTGCAGGTCAGACAGCATTTCCGCTCCTCCTTTGTATTTCGTGGCGGCTCCCGATCGCCGGGAGACCACATGGAGACCACACCGTGGCGACCGCGGCATCGGACGGGCCTTACCTCAGGTGCGCGCCACCGCTCGCAATCTAGAAGCCGCCGCTCGAAGAGCTGACCTGAGACCTCTGCAAGTGATCCGGCTGGTTGACCGCGAACTCGCCGGTATCACAAGGTCCTGCCAGCGCTTGATCGGCACATGATGTTCGGCCGGTTGGCGTGGCGCGGCAGGCCAATTTCATGCGACGCCGGCGTCGCTGGATGGCCAGAACGCTGACCGCAACGAACACAAGCCCATAGGCGACGAGCACGGGCGAAGGGCTGCCCACAGGTTGCCATCGGTGTTCACTCCGAGATGACAGAACCGCGGGTCGGCGGGATCCAGGACTTCGCATCGTGAACCAGCTGGACTGCCGGCGCGGGATCATGAACAACGCCAGCACCGCCGCGGTGACGGCGCCACCCAGGTTGCGGTTCTCGTCCCGAGTCCAGCCCCAAGAACACCGATCGCCCCGGCGAGCGTGCCGGACAAGCAAGGAGCTGCAGGACGTTGCCGGCCGACACCAGGAAGCCATACTCGGCGCTCGGCAGCGCGACCGCGACCCCGGAGGTGATGAGCGCTTGACCACTGAGCCCCGAGACGGCACCGCCAAGGACCGCTGCCAGCTGGGCAAGGACCGCCCGTGAGCGTCCGAGCGCGCCAGAGCGGCAGGGGAGAGCTGCCGTCCTTCTTGGCGTCATGGGCCTGCGACCGTACGTTTTGGATCATGGCCCGCATCGGAGCGATCGCGCTCCTGAACGAGCTTGGCAATGCCTGCCCTGACAAGCTTCGGAATGAAGGAGCCAGACATGCCCCGCCGTTTCGCCGACCTCAAACACTCGGTCTTCGCACGCCACTCCAACCCGTGGAGTGCCTGGACTCGCTGGCTGAGCACCCCGCTTGTGCTGGTTCCTGCGTGGACACGGCAGTGGCGCCACGCCGCGATCATCGGTGCCTGGATGGCCGCCAACCCCGTGATCTTCCCGAAACCGGCGGACGAGCACGCGTGGTCCACCCGGGCGGTGCTCGGCGAAGAACTCTGGATCACCGAGCGCCCCCGCGACAGTGCGATGGCGGTCAACGCGGCGGCCACGCTGGCCGGCATCACCGCACTGATCGCCGCCCGGCGACACCGCGCCGCACCGGCGGCCGGTGCCACCGCGGTCCTGATGGCGCTGCTGCTGGTCTACTGGCGGCTCATGGCCCGCTACTACAACCAGCAATCGGGCGCCGACTCTGGCCGAACCCCGAATACGAGACTCCCTGGATGAGGGAGTCGAGCGTGGCCGAGCAGCGGTATCGGGAGGTCCCGAGGTGATCGCTCGAAGGGGATACGCTGACCCGACACTGGCCGCCGGTGCCATAAGTCACTGTGACCCGTGTGGCCTCAAAGTTCGTAGGCATCGGGGGTCCCGTCACGGTCTTCGTCGCGTGACTCGGCCTCGGCGATCCGGCGATACACCCGGGTGCGCGCACGCAGGACGGTGGCGGCCAGCGCGGCGGCGGCGATCGAGCCGGCCAGCACGGCCACCTTGACGTGGTCGTCCCGTTCGGTGCCGGCTCCGAACGCGAGCTCGCCGATGAGCAGTGACACGGTGAACCCGATGCCTGCCAGCAGTGCAAGGCCGAGCATGTCCCACCAGGAAAGGTCGGGGTCAAGCTGCGCGCGTTCGAGGCGAGCGACCAGCCAGGTGGCTGCCAGCACCCCCACCGGTTTGCCCACGACAAGTGCGACGACGACGCCGTAGGCAACCGGGTCAGCCGCTGCGGATCGCAGACCGTCGGCGCCGCCGAGGGTGACTCCGGCGGCAAAGAACGCGAACACCGGAACCGCGACCGACGCCGACAGCGGTCGCCATTTGTGCTCCAAGTGCTCCGCCAGCCCGATCTCGCCCCTGGAAGTCTCGTGCGCGTGGTCACCGTCACCCGCGACGTGTGTGTCGGTGCTGCCGCGGGGGCGGATACGAACCGGGACGACCAGGCCGAGCAGAACTCCGGCAACGGTGGCATGCACGCCAGACTCGTGCACGAGGACCCATGTCGCCGCCGCCAGCGGTAGCAACATCCACCAGGCGCGGATGCCCCGCTGTACGGCCAGTGTGAAGGCGCCAACCGGCAGCAGCGCCAGCGCGAGCGGGCCCAAGGACAAGTTTTCGGTGTAGAAGACGGCAATGATCGTGATGGCGAGCAAGTCGTCGACGACGGCCAGGGTCAGCAGGAAGGTGCGCAGTGCGGCGGGGAGTCGCGATCCGAGGACCGCGAGGACCGCCAGGGCGAAGGCGATGTCCGTGGCCGCAGGGACCGCCCACCCGGCCAGGTCCCCCTCCCCACCGCTGAGGACGCGACTGTTGAGTCCGACGTAGACCAGCGCTGGAACGACGACGCCTCCGACGGCTGCGGCCACCGGGATGGCGGCTCGCCACGGATCGCGAAGATCGCCGGCGACGAACTCGCGCTTCAGCTCGAGCCCGGCAACGAAGAAGAAGATGGCCAGCAACCCGTCCGCGGCCCAGCTGCCAAGCGTCAGGTCGAGGTGCAGGGCCTGCGGCCCGACGACCGTGTCGCGCAGACTCCGGTACTCATCGGCCCACGGTGTGTTTGCCCAGACCAAGGCGACAGTGGCTGCCGCGAGCAGGAGCAGGCCCCCAACGGTCTCGCTGCGGAGGATGGCCGAGATGCGTTGGATTTCGGGCCAGGAGCCCCGGCCCAGGAGCACTCGTTGTGGACTGGGCGTGGGCGCGCTCATCTGCTCATTCTGCTCGGGAATGGGGGAGCGCGGTCGAGGGCGGGGTTACGTGAACGCGTAGTACCGCACCCACAGGTACCCCCATGCGATTGTGATGGTGACCAGGGCAGTGAGGGCGCCGTACTTGGTGAACTCCCAGAACGAAATCGGGTGCCCGTTGCGGGCTGCGATGCCGAGGACGACGACGTTCGCGCTTGCTCCGACGGCGGTGGCGTTGCCGCCCAGGTCGGCGCCGAGCGCAAGAGCCCACCACAGGGCCTTCGCGGAAGCGGACCCGTCACCGCCCTCAACCAGGGACTCGACCAATGGCGTCATGGTCGCGACGTATGGGATGTTGTCCACGAGGCCGGACAACACTGCCGAGCCCCACAGCAGCACGCTTGAGGCCAGCAGGTAGCGGTCGCCGACAGCGTCGGTGACGGCGTTGCCGAGGTCATCGATGACGCCGACCTCCACGAGGCCGCCGACCATGACGAACAGCCCCATGAAGAACACAAGTGTGGGCCACTCCACCTCTTCTAGGTATTCCTTCTGGTTCAGCCTCGTCAGCCCCACCAGTGCGCCGGCGCCGAGCAAAGCCACCAGCGACGGTTCGAGGTGGACCCAGGAGTGAGCGATGAACCCGGCCATGACAGCGGTCAGGACCACGCCGCACTTGACCAGCAGGGACCGGTCCCGGATGACGTCGCGCTCGTCGAGTGCCATCACCGCCTCCACGCGGTCTGCGTGGTACTGCATCTGGCCGCCGAACATGAACCGGCACAGGATGAGGAACACGGCCATGAGCACGATGACGATGGGTGCCAGGTTGATGAGGAAGTCGTTGAAGGTCAGGTCAGCCCGGCTGGCGATGATGATGTTCGGCGGGTCTCCGATGAGGGTGGCCGTCCCGCCGATGTTGGACGCGAGCACTTCGGCGATCAGGAAAGGGATCGGGTTGATCCCGAGCCGGTCCGCGACGAGCAGGGTGACCGGCGCGATGAGCAGCACCGTGGTCACGTTGTCCAGCAGCGCGGAGGCGACCGCTGTGATGACTACGAGCAGGGCCATCGTCGGGAACGGGCGCCCCCGTGTTCGCTTCGCGGCCCAGATGGCGAGGAAGTCGAACGCGCCGGTCTGCTTGACCACGCTGACGATAATCATCATTCCGAGCAGCAGGAAGATGACGTTCCAGTCGACACCACTGCGCTCGGAGAAGAAGGCCGTGTGCGCGTCGACCTGACCGAGCAGCACCATGCCCGCGGCGCCGAGCAGGGCGGCGGCGACCCGATGGATGCGTTCAGTGGCAATGAGGATGTAGGCGGCGGCGAACACCGCCACCACGGACACGGTGATCACGGCGTCGCCGTTGCCGTGGGCGCCGAGGAGGGCAAAAGGTAGTCGAGCAGTTGGGCGACGGTGACCCCGCCGATCAAGGTGTCGTCCTCCATGACGGCCACCAGCGGACTGTGCATCCTCGCCATAACGGCGGCCATCTCGAGTGCGGTGGCGTCGCCGTCGACCACGGGGAGCTCGTCGCGGTCCTGCGGATCCGGCAGGACGTCGCGCACGGTGCTGCGTTCGAGGCGTCGGCAAAGCTCGTCAGCGGCGTCGGCGTCCAACGCCCGTGCCAGCGGCGGGTCCTCCCTGATGTAGCTCGGGATGACGAAGCGCAGCACCTGTGAGCCGCCCAGGACCGCGTGCGGTCGACCTCGATCGTCGATCACGATCAGACCCGGCTTGCTGGCTTGGGCCATTGCCTGCGCGGCCTGCATGCCGTCACTGGCCAGGGTGACCTGCGGAAACTCCTCGGCGAGGTCTCGGGCGCGCATCGGGCTCTCCAGGGGTGGGCAGCGAACAACGACTGCCGACCAGACTTCCCGGCGCTCCGGGCCCAACCCTACCGTGGCTAGGGATCGGTGCCCTGAGGCAGTACGTGGAACACCTCGTTGAGGCCGGTGCGCGCCAGAAGCTCGCGGCAACGCCGGTTGGCACCAAGCAGCCGAACCTGGCCGCCGCGGAGCCGGCATCGACGCTGTGCCCAGAGGAGCGCGGCCAAGGTCTGTGAGGACAACCGGGTCAGGCCAGCGATGTCCACCACGAGTGAAGGAGCGCTGGAGGGCAGCAGGTCGTCGAGGCGCCAACGCAGGTCAGCCAGGCCGCGCAGCAGCGTCACATCGTCGAGGACTAGCTGTCCGGATGCCGATCGCGAGCGCCTCGGCGCTCGGGTTGCCTGCTCCCGTCGGAGTGAGCGGGCGCGTTCCGCAAGAAGTGCCATACCTGCGAGCGTGCCCCGGCGATGTTGCGGCGGCTGACGCCACTAGTTTGCAGTCCGATGACGAGCGGAGCCGGGAGCGTCTGCCTCCAGTGTGAGGTGACAGCATGGACGGATGGCTCGGTTGCTGCTGCTCGAGGATGACGACGGAATTCGGGCCTCGCTGCGGATGGCGTTGGAAGACGAGGACTACGAGGTCGACGAGGCGTCCCGTGCCGAGGACGCCCTCGGCCTGTTGCGGAACAAGACGCCGGACCTCGTGCTGGTGGACCTGATGCTCGGCGGAATGGACGGGTTCACCTTCATCCGCCGCGCCCGACCCGAGAGCGACGCCCCGATCATCGTGATCAGCGCTCTCTCGGAGACGGTGGACATAGTCTCCGCGCTCGAAGCCGGCGCCGACGACTACGTGACCAAGCCGTTCGTGGTGAACGAGGTCATCGCCCGAATACGCGCCCTGCTGAGACGCGGCCCGGGTCCGCGTGTGGCGGGGGCCACGGCGATGGACGGCACGAGTAGGGAGGTTGGCGCCGGCAATGACGAAGACCGGCTCGTCCTGGACTCGACTGACCCCAGCCTTGTCCTGGACATGGGCGCGGGCATCGTGCGGCGCGGGGCCAATGACATTCATCTGACCGTCACGGAATACCGGCTCTTGTGCGAGCTGGCGTCTCCGCCCGGCCGGGTCCGCAGCAGAGGGTCATTGCTGGATTCGGTGTGGGATCGAGGGTTCTTCGGCGATGAGCGGATCGTCGACGTACACATCCGCCGCCTTCGCACGAAGATCGAGCGCGAGCCCAGCAGCCCCGATCTTGTCGTCACCGTACGAGGACTCGGGTACCGACTTGACCGACAAGGAAGCCCGTGACCTACGGCCGGGGGAGGCGATTCGCGTCCGGACGCCATGGCGACGGCCGCACACGACGGCTGGGGTTGCGGACCACCATCACTGCCGCGTTCGCTGTTGGTGGTCTTCTCCTCTCGGCGACCATGGCCCTGGGCACCTTCCTGGCCGCCCGGCACTACCTGGTCGACCAACGCGAGCGCACCGCGCTCCGCCAGGCCTACACGGACGCATCGTTCGTGAGGGACGGATTGCTCACGTCCGGAGCGAAGGTCAGCGACGTCCTCGGGGCGGTTTCCCCGCCCGCCGATGCGGTGATCGTCGTGCGGAGAGGGGATCAGTGGTTCTCGTCGTCACTCGACGTGGGTGAGGACGCAGTGCCGATGCAGCTACGGGAAGCGGCGGCTGACGGTTCAGCATCGCTGACGTGGCAGCACGGCCCGGACGGCCCCGCGGTCATGGTCGAAGTCCCGCTGCCGGCCGTCGGCGCGCAGTTCTACGAGCGGGTCAGCACTCGCGAGTTGTCGGACACCTTGGACGCGTTGCGCGTCGTCCTGGCCGTCGTCGCGGGACTGACGGCGCTCGCGGCGGCTGGCCTCGGCTGGAGGGCGGCGGCGCGAGTGGTGGCGCCCTTGGACGAGGTCGCCGTGACAGCGGCACGGATCGCCTCGGGGTCGTTGGATATCCGGCTAGCCAACACCGACGACCCGGACCTTGCCACGATCGTGGCCTCGTTCAACTCAATGGTGGACGCACTGCACGATCGCATCGAGCGCGACGCCCGCTTCGCCGCCGACGTCAGCCACGAGCTGCGCTCGCCGCTGACCGCACTGGTGACCAGCGTCGAGGTTCTCGACCGGCGCCGCCAGGAACTTCCCGACCGGGCCCAACAGGCGCTCGCGCTCATCAGTCGGGACCTAACTCGGTTCCAGCGCGCCGTCGAGGACCTGCTCGACCTCGGCCGCCTCGAAGCAGGCACAGCGGCCTTGGTGCTGGCTGACGTCGACGCGCGGGACCTCGTCCGCCATGCGACGGACGCGACCGGGGTGCCCGCGGAACGGGTCCGGCTCGCTGTCACCGATGGAGGGACGATGAAGATCCGCGTGGACAAGTCCGCGATGCACCGGGCACTGGTGAACCTGCTCGAGAACGCACAGCGGCACGGCGAAGGAGTGACAGGCGTGGCCCTCGAAGGTGGCGAGTACGCCGTCGTAGTGACCGTTGAGGACGCGGGGCCTGGTGTCGCAGAGGACGACCGACTGAGAATATTCGACCGGTTCGTGCGGGGCGGGTCCCGTGGCTCCCTCCCAGGCACCGGGCTCGGGCTCAGCATCGTGGCGGAAACCGTGCGAGCACACGGCGGGGCAGTGTGGTGCGCCCCGCGGCCGGGCGGTGGAACGCGTTTCGTGATGCAACTGCCCGTCTCCCATGGTCTCGACACTCGACGCAACGCTGCCGCGGAGGATCCGCCTGCAACCACGCCGGTGGTTCCGTCATGAGCAAGTCCAGACGTCTCGTCCAACAGATGGTGGCCTTGGGGGCGTTCTTGCTGATCGCCTCCTGTGGCGTCCCGGAGAACGGGTCGACGCGGGCCGTGCCCGACGACGACGTCCCGTATCGCCTGCTACGGAGCCCCGCGGTCGCCTCGCCTACGCCTCCACCTGAGGGGAAAGAAGTCACCGTTCCGCAAATCTTCCTCGTCGACCCCGACGGGCACCTCGTCCCTAAGGCGCTGCAGGTGCCCGTGGACAGCCCCCAGAAAGTCGCCGACGCGGCGCTACTCGCGTTGGCCGCCGGACCAACCAACACACAACGCGCCAGCGGCCTGAGCACCGCTCTCGGCCCGGACGTCCGAGTGCGGCTGGTCAAACTTGCCGAAGGCACGGCTCATGTGTCCTTGGACGTTCCGGAGAACGGGGTGTCGGCAGACCGCCTTCCGTTGGCGACGGGGCAGGTGGTGCTCACCGCTGTGTCGGTGCAGGGTGTGAACCGTGTCCAGCTGATTCGCAACGGCCAACCGATCGGGGCACCATTACCTGGAGGCGAGCAGACCACGGAACCGCTGGTCGCCTCCGACTACTCCTCGTTGTTGGCTGCCGGCACCAGTCGCCCACTCAAGGCGAGCACCAGCCCATCCCCCTGACCTCGACGCGCCCGCCTGTTGTTCGGCGAAGCGGGCAGCGGCGGGTCCCCTCCCCCCGCCGCTGCCCGGCGGTCACGGCGCGCGACGGCGCGCGACGGCGGCCGTGCCTTTGCAACACCGCGGCTAGCGCCGCAGCGCCACGACGAAGGCAGTCAGTCGCCTCTCGGTAAGTGCACTCAAACTCGCGATCTCCACGGATACCTTGGACGCCCGGTCAGGCGGTGGCCTCTGCGAGGAACTCCTCCCACGTCCGCCGGCCGCGGGCCGCGCCGGCCACCGACCAGGCTCGCGCCGGCCCGGTATGCCCGGCCCGCCCTGCCGGGTAGCCGGACCGGCATCCGGAGCCGGTGCTTCCCGCTGGCCGCGAGGGTAGCCGTCGACCAGCTCGCGCATCGGGTCGGCCTCCGGTCGGGTCAGTGGCAGTTCGAAGGATCGACTCCTCATTGCGAGGCGCGTTGGCGTCATGGGGGGTGTTCAGCTGCTGTAGCGCGCGACGGCGGCCGCGCCCGCGAAGCACCCGGTGAGCATGTTGCGGACCAACTCGGCCAGCGACAATTTCCGGGCAACCCCCGGGCCGGCTTTCAGCAGTTCCACCAGTGCGCACGGCTCCGCGTCAAGGACAGCAGCCGATCGCAGGACGAGCAGATCGCCGTCTTTCAGGACTGCACGCGCTGTGGAGTGCCCGTCGGCCGGCAGCAACTTGACGTCTCGGTCGCTCAGCAGGAGCGCGGGCGGGGCACACCACGTAGTCACACTTGCGCTGCCGTCGGGCTGTAGCCGTGCGGTCAGCAAGCTGCGCAACCTCTGTTCGCCACGCTCTTGACCGACCATTTGATCTGCGACGCGCATGCTGACCTCTGCTCCGACTCGCAGCACGCGGGTCGCGCCGGGCTGTCGTCCTCGTGCGTCCCACTGCCAGTGAGCAAGGGCCGTATCGGCCTCGGGCCAGGCGAAGGCGACCGCGCTCATGGGTGCCGCCACATCGATGGTGGATCACCATCGCGGAACACGGTGAACACACGGTCCAGGGCAATTCGCCGCAGCAGCGCCTGGCTGCGTGCGTCGCCGGCGCGGAGCACGATTCGTGACCCGTGAGGTGCCGCTTCGCGACAGGCGCCGAGCAACGCGCTGACCACGCCGGCCGAAAGCCCATGCAGCCCGGTCACGTCGACAACAACGGTGCGCCCGCCACTCAGTAGGTCGCGTAGGCGCTCGGTCAGCTCCGGAACAAGGGTTCGCCGGAGTGAGTCGTCGTCGAGAGCCAGTGTCGTGATCGTCCCGCCGGTGCTGGTCACCCTCATCTGCGACATCGTGGGTCCTCCGTCTCCGTTGCCGGGCGGCCACCGCCACCTGTTCAGCGAGCGTGCATGAGCATGATTGCGCTGGGTCGGCCGGTTCCTTTGCGGTCTGATGACCTCGACCATCCGGGCGCGGTCCCTGGCGCAGCGGTGCGCCGGGTTCCGGAAATGGGTGTGTAGCCGCAGCCGTCATGAGACCGCAAAGCGGTCGCTATTGGGTCGAAGGCTGGGCTGGGCAGGCTGGACGCATGACCGCATCGCCGCCGATTGCCGACCGCTCGGCGGATGTTGCGACTCAAACCGCCAGGCTGGCCGACGCCCTGGACATTATCGACAATGGGCTGCTGGGTGGCCGGACGCCATGGCGTGGTTGTTCTTCGCAGCCGTGGGGCTTCTCGATGTGGTCGTCGTCGTCGGGATGGCGTTCGGTGGGGCGGCGGTGACTTTTCGCGGGATCCGACGCTTGGCCGACGCTGTTCGGATCGGCGTCCGTCGCGGGAATGCTCTGGGCGCCGGGCAATCGACGTTCGCGTTACGGTCTGGCCTCTACGACTGCGGCGATGGCATCAGTTTGCACCTCAACTCGACCCTGCGACATCGGGTGGAGACCCGAGGTCCGCGATGACCGGACGCATCCTCGTCGGGGCCGACGGGAGTCTGCGCTCCGTTGTCGCGCTGCGCTGGGCGGTTGCGCACGCCGCGAAAACCGGCGGTTCGGTCGACGTCATAACGGCCTGGGAGCCGGATGTCGGCTTGACCTCTCCTCTGAGCATGGGAGCCGCCGCCGGGCAGGGTGCGCGCGTTGGCATCCTCGAATCCGACGAGATGCGCGCGGTGCTGTCCGCCGATGCCCGCGCCCTGGCTCGCCGCTGCGTGCGCCAAGCGGGGATCGATGCCTCACCTGTCACGGTCCGGACGTGGGCGACCGCCGGCTCGCCCGGGCCGGTGTTGTCAGACTTGGCCGGTCCGGCAGACTTGCTCGTAGTTGGCCCGAGCGGCCACGGTGCCGTGAGGGAGGGCCATCTGGGTTCAGTCGCCGCTCATCTCATCCACCACGCGCCATGTCCCGTCGTGGTCGTGCGTGACGCCCGAATCTGAGTGGTTCGCGAAGGCAGATCCTAGGCCGGGCTGGTCGACGCGGAGGACACGTAGGCGCCAGTTGGCGTGAACCGCGCCCGCCGTCCACAATGCGCGCATGGACAACCGCGATCCGGGTGTCGAGGCGTGGTTCGAGACCTACGACAACCCGCAGAAGGAGCTCGTGCAGGCAGTACGCCGCGTCATCCTTGACGCCGACCCGCGCATGACCGAGAGCATCAAGTGGAAGGCACCGACCTTCATCTACAAGGGGAACCTGGCGTCCTTCTACCCGAAGTCCGCCCAGCATGTGTCCCTCATGTTCCACACCGGAGCCACGCTCCCTGATCCGACGGGGTTATTGGAGGGCGAGGGCTCCACGTCCCGGGTTGCTCGATTCCTGGACGAGACCGACCTCGCGGCCAAGTCAGCCGCGCTTCGTGGGCTGGTTGCTGCCTGGATCGACCTGAAAGGCTGATCCGCCCTTGCCACCGTCGGGGGTGCTGCAGCTCACCGTCCATCTGTGACCGACCCGCCGGCGCCCTCCAGGATGGCCTTCAGGCGCGCGAGGTTCTTGTTCGTCGCCCGCCGCATGGCACGGTCCATGACTGGGGCCGCTACGCGCGCAAAGCCGCTGGGCTCGCCGCGGTTGCGCAGGGTCATCCGGGTGCCTTCGTCGGACCGAGCCCAGGTGTACGTCGTCCGCCAGCGGCGGAGTCGCTCGGGCTGGGTGATGAGGGCGAACGCCTCGTCAGGCGTGACTGGCAGGACGGCGGTCTTGGTGTAGTTCATCGGCTTCTCCTCATGGTGTGGGCGTCGGCGACGAGCAGGTCCAGCTCGTCGGTCCAGAACAGGTCGATCTCGGCCTGCAGCTTTCGCAGGCCCTCGGGCACCACCCGGTAGATGCGTTGGCGACCGACCCTTTCCGCTGTGACGAGCCCTGCCTCGTTCAGCACTGCGAGATGCTGGGAGATCGCCGAGCGGGTCACTGTGAATTCACCGGCGATCTCACTGACCGTCATTGGGCGAGATGCCAGAAGCTGCAGAATCCGTCGCCGGTTCGACTCGGCAGCGGCTGACAGGGCATCGGGCACGGCGGATACGTTAGCGACGACTAACGCATCCTGCCAGCCGGAGGACGCCTACCCGGCCTCGCCTCCCGTCGGTCGAGCCGCACGGCCGATCAAGGCAAGGCCCGTATGGGCCGAAGGATGTCCGTGACCACCGCGGAGGCTCGAGAGCGCCAGCTGAACCGCGGCGTCTCGATGCCCTGTCCCGCGGTCCCGCCGTTGCACTGGTCGCCGGCGCATTCCCCGTCAACTATCGCGCCGCCGTCACCACCGGCGCGCGCGATCAGCTTGCTGGTCCGTCTGGCCGACGTTCGCCTGGCGGTGATCCTCTGTGGGTCCCTCCTCATGGTGGCCACCGTTGGATTCGCGGACTACTTGTCAGGTCAGGGCATTTCGCTGTCGATCTTCTATCTGATCCCCGCCCTGATTGCCGCGACCCAGGGCCGCAAGCTGGGTCTACTCGTTGCCACCACCGCGGCCGCCACAGGCTTGCTCGCCGATGTCGCCAACCGGCGCATGCCGTATTCCTCCGCAGCCGTGCCGCTGTGGAACGCGACTGTGCGCCTCGTTGTCATCGTCCTCGTCGTCACCCTGGTCGACGCACTCCTTCGCAGCGACCGACACGAGCGGCAGTTGGCCAGACAGGATCACCTGACCGGCCTCCAGAACTCTCGGGCGTTCTACGACTCCGCCGAACGAGAGCTTCGGAGCATGGCTCGCACCGACGGGCCGGTGACGCTCGCCTGCATTGACATTGACCGCTTCAAGGCGGTCAACGACATGTCTGGGCACGCCGCGGGGGACGCAGTTCTTGTTGGGACGGCCCGCATTCTGTCCCTCGCTTTGCGCGAGATCGACGCGGTGGCACGGATCGGCGGCGACGAGTTCATGCTGCTCCTCCCGAAGACCGACCCCTCTGAGGCGCGGGTTGCACTGGACCGGGTCCACCGTCGCCTCGTCGAGGCAGCTGCTGCAGGCGGCTGGGATGTCGGCTACAGCATCGGGGTTGTGACCTTTACTTCGTCCCCCGGGTCTGTCGAATTGATGGTCGCCCATGCTGATCGGACCATGTACGAGGTAAAGCAGTCGGAAAAGGGAACTATCCGCTACTCCGCTTCGTAGCTCGGCTTGGATGCTCGTCACATCAGATTCTTGCCGCGGCGGACGGCTGGCACGTGGACCGAAGGGGTATCACCACCCGGACAACAAATGTGCGCGCAGCCTCGATTGTTCGGCCGCATGAATCGTTCTGGACAAACCGGTACCAGCTAATGCGGATCCATCAGACCAGGCCCCGCTTCGTCCCTATGGCCGTCGACGAGCACGTCTTGCCTGTCGTGCCGCCCGCCATGGCAGCGTTCAGCACCTTGGTTCGTTGGGTTCTGGTTCCGGTCGTCTCGAGGCAGCGTCACCAACGTCCGCCGTGATGTGATGAGGCGTCCGCGAAAGCCGTCGCATCGACAGCTCGACCCCTGTTGTCGGCTGGGCGGAGGGTAATCAGCTCGGGGCTCACGGCCCTTTCGTGATCCCGCAGATCGACCGCACGGCCATCGGCGTCCTGTGCTGCACGACTCCCCCCTGTGTTTGGAGGAGGAAGACGACGTTGTTCGGTCACGTGGTGCTCTGCAGGTGGATGCCTGGGACCAGTCAGGCTGCAATCACCGCGGTCTGCGAGGAGCTGGCGAGGTTGCCCCAGGTCGTCGCAGCGACACACGGCGCCGTGCGCGAGTAGGCACTACACCCGTCGAGCCAACTTGCTTCGCCCTTGACCATGGGCCTCGAGACGTCTGTGTCGTTATCGTCTCTTGTGTCAGGGTCACGTGCTCCAGCCGCTTGCTGATGGACTCTGGTTCGCGTCGCGCGTCACGATCTGGTCTACCACGGTGGCAATGTCTGCACCGACGATGTCAGGTTGGCGACCGAGGGGACTCAACACCATCCCAGGGCGTGCGACGAACGCAGCCGTGCAACCAGCTGAGAGCGCACCGGAAACGTCCCAGGAGTGCGCGGCGACCAGCCGTACCTCCGAGGTGTGGACGCCGAATTGCTGTGCGACTGCCGCGTAAGGCTCCGGTGCCGGTTTGAGCCGCTTGACCCTGTCGGCTGAGATGACAGCGTGAAAGAACTCACGTAACCCGGCGTTGGTCAATTGCGCTTCGGCAACCGTCGCCACGGAGTTCGTCAGTGCAACGACCTTCAGCGAGGTTCCCCGAAGCACCCGCAGAGCACCGGCGACCTCCGGGTGCGCAGGCAGCGCATTCATCCGGTCCACCATCGCCTTCGCGTCATCACCGGTGATGGGCTGCCCCTGCCGTTCGGCGATCATGAACAGCGCTGCGTGCTGCGCAGAGGTGAAGTCGACATACTCCCCGGTCAATCCACCGACGAAGGAGAGCTGGAGCATCTGGGCGAACCATTGAGGGCGAAGTGCCGATGAACCTAGTAGTTCGTCGAAGCCGGCATCAAGTGCCTTGAGATCCAGCAACGTCTCGTTGACGTCAAACGCGATAACAGTCGTCATGACAGCTCCCAGGTGAGCGCGTCGGCAGGTTGGCCTTGTTGAGCATGCTGGCAGCCCTGGGCACATTTGGTTGACGTGGGCCGGGGGATCTGCTGGTCGTTCAAAGTCAACTGAGCCCGTCGAAGATCCAAACGCCAGCTGTGGTTCCCTCCTCCTAGGACCGCTTAGATGAGGAGGACCGATGCACGTCCTGGTCACGGGGGGTTGCGGCTTCATCGGCTCTCACGTCGTCGAGGATCTGGTCGGCGCTGGGCACCGGGTCCGGGTTCTCGACGATCTGTCGACGTCGACGGCGGCTCATCTGCCAGGGAATGCCGAGATGCAGGTCGGCGACGTTACCGACCCGACCGCCGTGGCGCGGGCCTTGAGAGGTGTCGATGCCGTGTGCCACCAGGCTGCGAAGGTCGGGCTCGGCCGTGGTGTTGTCGACCTCGCCGACTTTGTGCGGCGCAACGACCTCGGCACGGCCGTGTTGCTTTCCGCGACGGCCGAGGCGGGGGTCCGGCGGGTGGTGCTGGCTTCCTCCATGGTCGTCTACGGCGAGGGCGGCTATGCCTGCCCCGCGCACGGGGCGGTTCGGCCGGCCCCACGGGTCGCCGACGACCTCGCGGCGGGCCGGTTTGAGCCCCGCTGCCCGATGTGCTCGAAACCGTTGACGGCACGGGCGGTCGACGAATCGGCGCCATTGGATCCGCGCAATGGGTACGCCGCGTCAAAGGTCGCGCAGGAGCACCTCACTGCGACGTGGGCCGGTGTGACCGGCGGGCAGGCTGTGGCCTTGCGCTACCACAACGTCTATGGCCGGCGGCTGCCGCGGGACACCCCCTACGCCGGGGTCGCCGCCGTGTTCCGGTCAAGACTCGCCCGCGGCTCGGCCCCGCAGGTCTTCGAGGACGGGGGGCAGCTGCGCGACTTCGTGCATGTCCGTGATGTCGCCCGGGCCAACCGGCTGGCCCTACAGCACGAGGGCATTCAGTCCGGGGTGCTCGCGGCGTTCAATGTGGCCAGCGGCCAGCCGATTACCGTCGGTCAGATGGCGGAGGCGCTGGCTGACGCCCTCGGGGGTCCCCGCCCGGTGGTGACTGGTGACTTCCGGGTGGGCGACGTCCGACATGTCGTCGCGTCTCCTGACCGGGCGGTGACCGGCCTCGCCTTCCGGGCCGCAGTGACGCTGGAGGAGGGCATGGCTGACTTCGCCGCGGAGCTCCAAGGTCTTACGAGTTGGTGACGTGAGCAGCCGCATCGCTCACACTGCTCTAACGTCGATCGGGTAGCCCCGTGGGAGAAGATCCAGTGCCACGTTCGAAGATTCTGCTCGCCGAGGACGACGTCACGATCGCTGACGTGGTCTGTCGCTACCTCGAGCATGACGGCCACGACGTGGATCACGTCGCCGACGGGCCCACTGCGCTGAACCGGGCCCTGTCCAGCAGCCCTGACCTGGTCGTCCTCGACATCATGATGCCCGGCATGGACGGGCTCGAGGTCTGCCGCCGGATGCGTCGCTCGGTCACGACCCCCGTGATCCTGTTGACCGCGCTCGGAGCCGAGAGCGAACGAGTCGCCGGTCTCGAGGTCGGCGCCGACGACTATGTGACCAAACCTTTCAGCCCCCGCGAACTCTCCCTGCGCGTGCAGGCAGTGCTGCGCCGCTCACACGGTTTGGCCGGTACCCGCCAGGTGGGTGTCCTGCACGATGGCGACCTCACGCTCGATCTCGGAGCCCGCCAGGCCATCCTCGGCAACGGGGAGCTGCTCCTGACCAGTCGCGAGTTCGACCTGCTCGCCTTCTTCCTGACCAACCCGAACCAGGTCTTCTCGCGCAAGGACTTGCTCGCCAGCGTCTGGGGATGGACGGTCGGGGACGAGTCCACGGTAACTGTGCATGTGCGTCGACTTCGGGGAAAGCTTGAGGACGACGCAGCGGTTCCGCGGCGGGTGCTGACCGTTTGGGGGTCGGGCTACCGCTACCGGCCAGCCGACCCGACATGATTCCGGCGGCCGACTGGGCGGTGATTGCCGGGCTTACCGCCGCCTGCGCCGGCGTTGCCCTTGTGGCCGGCCTGCTGCTGATGAGGTTGCTGCGCAGCCGTTCGGTCGTGTCACTCCTGCTGGTGACCAGTTGTGCCCCTGTTGCCACGGTGACCGGAGCCGTCCTCGTCACGACCTGGGCGATGTTCCTCTCGGAGCACGACTCACGTGTGGTGCTCGTCGGCGTGGCGCTGTCGATGGTCTCTGCGGTCGGTGTAGCGCTGGTTCTTGGCTGGTCCGTGCGCCGTTCGGCGCGGACGCTTGCCGCATCGGCAGTGCTGGTTGGCGAATCAACGTATGGCGCTTCTCGCCCCGTCGCGACCAAGGAGCTGCGGACGGTGGCCCTCGCCCTGGACGACGGGCACCGGCGGCTCACGCGAGCGCGAGCGGTTGCGGAGGCCACTGAACACAGCCGGCGCCAACTCGTTGCGGGCATGAGCCACGACCTGCGGACGCCGCTCGCGGGGATGCGAGCGATGGTGGAGTCGCTCGAGGATGGTGTCGTCGTGGACAAGACGACGGTCGAGCGCTATCACCGCCAGCTGCGTGTTGAGATCGACCGGATCGCTCAGATGGTCAACGACCTGTTCGAACTATCGCGGGTCGAGGGACCGATGCAACTGCATCTGGAGCGGGTTGGGGCCGACGACCTCGTCGTGGAGGCGCTGGCCACCGCCGACCCGGTCGCCCGCGCCAAGGGCATCCGGTTGGTCGCCCGCACCTCGCCGGGCCTGCCGGTCGCTGTGGATCCGGACGAGTTCGGCCGGGTGATGCGCAATCTGCTGCTCAACGCCATCCGCCACACGCCGAGCGACGGCACAATCGCCGTTTCCGCCATGGGCTTGGCCCCTGACGATGCGGTGTCCTTCACGGTCGCGGACGGATGCGGCGGCATCCCCGATGAGGATCTGCCCCGGGTCTTCGAGACCGCGTTCCGCGGCAACGCGGCCCGCACGCCCGGCCCGGATCACGGCGGCGGATTCGGGCTGGCCATCGCGCGCAGCATTGTCGAGGCGCACCGCGGCGTGATCGAAGTCGCCAACCATGGCCGCGGGTGCCGCTTCGAGGTGCGACTGCCACTGGCCCCGGACTGATCGCGGGTCACCAGACGTCGTAGACGAGCGTCTGGAACACGAGTGCGCACGCCGCGTTGGCTACGAGCCATCCCCGGCGGCGGGCGGGCATTGCCGAGGTGACGAGCACCAGCCATGGAGCGAACGGCAGCCAGATCCGCTCCACCTCAAGCCTGGTAATGCCGACCAGAGCGAGCACCAACAGCGAGATCAGCGACGCCGCGGCCACGGTGGCGGCAACCATCCGGGGACGACGAGTGGCGGCCACTGCCGTGGCAGGACCCACGAGCACCGCCAGGATCGCGAAGTCGGCGACGAACGAGTACAGGTAGGGCCGGTCGTCGCCCCGACCCAGCTGCCACGCCTGATGGGTCGCAGCCGCCCCGTCGAACCACCAGAAGCCACCGACCGTCAGCAGGGCAGGCACAACGATGAAGCCGGCCACGAAGGCCCCAGGAAGCGCCCTCCGATGCGCGGGCGAGAGACTCCGCCACCACCCTGGCTGGCGCACCGCGAGCCAGCCCACGGCGAGGAGCACCGCGGCATACGGCAACAGTCCGTAGCTGAGATAGGGCAGCGCACCGGCAAGCAGCCCGGCGACGGCGAGCATCGGCCATGCCTGGCGCCGAAGACCCACGGCGAGCGCCGCCGCGGCCCACGCGGCCGCGCCGAGGAAGAACGCGTCGGCGCTGGTCGCCACCGTGATAGCGAACGGCCCGAGGACGAGGAACGGCAGCGCGCCGCGTGCCGCTGCCTCGTCGCCGAGCTCGCGAAGCACTATCGCCAGCGCGGCGACCGACGAGGCGCCCGCACCGATCATCAGGCCGGCCGCCCAGCCGGGGCCGACGGCGCCTAGCCGGTCCCAGACCCACAGCACCAGCACCATCAGCGGCGGGTGGCCGTTGACGTGCACCGGCAGCCGCCGGTGAGCGACGTCTTCCGCGAAGCCCCCGAGAAAGCCGGCCGGATCGTCGCCGACCGCCGGCAACGCCGCCAGATACTCCGTTGCCCGTGATATCGGGGATCCGAGACTGGCGTGACCATCCCAGATCGCCAGCGCTACGGCCCAGCCGGCCGCAGCGACGGTGCTGACCGGCAGCAGCAGCCGCCACGGCAGGCGACGGCACCCAGTGGGCAGGAGCGCGACCGCCGCGACAGCAAACAGGGCACCGGGGACCAGAGCCCGCAAGGAGAGCCGGTAGTGCCCCATGAACGGTGGCGCGTTCGCGTTGAGGCTCCCGCCGGGCAGCAGATGGCGTCCCCAGACGACCGCTGTGAGAACGAGCAGCACCCATGCGGCGAGTGCGACGACGGTGGGCCGTCTGCGAACCGTCGGGATCACCGGTGCAGGCTATGTGCGCGGGGCGCGGCGCAGCCGGGGTGCGGGCGGCCGTCATCGTTCGGTAAGGATTGCCCGGCGCCCGGGATGATTGCGTACGTCCCGTGGTCATCGACGTCGTGTTGCCGTGCCTGGACGAGGCGGCCGCGCTGCCCTGGGTGCTGTCCCGGATGCCTGCCGGCTTTCGCCCGCTGGTTGTCGACAACGGTTCCGGTGACGGTTCCGCGGATGTCGCGCGGGCAGCGGGCGCCGACGTGGTCGAGGTTGTGCAGCGGGGGTACGGCGCCGCCTGCCACGCCGGGCTGCTGGCGGCCACCAGCGACGTCGTCGCCGTCATGGACGCCGACGCCACGTTGGACCCGCAGGACCTGCCGTTCGTCGCGGGTGCGGTCGTCGGAGACCGCGCTGATCTCGTGCTCGGCCGGCGGACGACTCGGTCGCTGCGAGCCTGGCCAGCATCGGCGCGGGTGGCCAACGCGGCGCTGGCTGCAGTCGTCCGCCGACGAACCGGGCTGCCGCTGCGCGACCTCGGGCCGATGCGAGCCTTCCGTCGTGAGGCGATGACCAGTCTCGCTCTCACCGACCGGAGGTTCGGGTACCCGTTGCAGACCCTGCTCGCCGCGCATGCGGAGGGCTGGCGTGTGGCGGAGGTGCCGGTGCACTACAGGGTGCGCCGCGGACGGTCGAAGGTCACGGGCACCCTGCCGGGCTACGTCCGCACTGTGCGCGACATGCGGGCGGTGCTCGCCCGGTGAGAGCGCGCGATGCCCAGATCGTCATCCTCGCCAAGTGCCCGGAGGCGGGACGGGTCAAGACGCGACTTACCCCGGCATTCACGCCGGCGGAGGCGGCGGAACTCGCTTGCGCCGCCCTGGTCGACACGATCCGCGCGGTCAGCGGCGCCGCCGTGCGGCGGCATTGCCTGGTGCTCGACGGCGAACCGGGTGACTGGCTGCCCGGCGGTCTCGAGGTGTGTCCACAGCGCAGCGGCTCACTCGACCGGCGCATCGCCTCAGCGCTGGCGGACACCTACGACAACGTGTCGCTGCCGGTGCTGCTGGTCGGCATGGACACCCCGCAGGTCACGGCGACCGACCTGGACCGGGCGGTCGAGCAGCTGCTGCGGCCGGGCATTGACGGGGTTCTCGGCCCGGCCGAGGACGGGGGATATTGGCTGATCGGTCTGCGGCGACCGCGCTTGCACCATGTGCTGGGCGTTGCCATGTCGCGAAACGACACGGGCGATCGGCAGTTCGAACAGCTGTGCGCCTCCGGGTTGCGCGTAACGCGCCTCCAAACCGTGCGCGACGTCGACGTCGCCGCCGACGCTCATGCGGTCGCCCGCGCGGCGCCGTACACCGACTTCGCGGCGACGTTCGCGAGGCTCCGGGAAGCCGCCGCATGATGGGCGAGCTGTATTCCGGCGCTCTCCGGGAGGGACACCGGCTCGACGTGATTCACCCGGACGGCACCAGGTTTCGGATGCCGATCGAGGACTGGCGTGGGCCACCTCGCCCCGGCGACAACTCGGTGCTCGAACGTTGTCGCGGGGCCACCTTGGACATCGGTTGTGGCCCTGGCCGGATTGCCGCAGCGCTGCGGCAGCGAGGCATCGCCGCGGTGGGGATCGACTCCAACGAGGATGCCGTCCGCCTGGCGCGGGCCGCGGGCGCGGTGGTGCGGCGCTGCTCGGTTTTCGGGGCGGTCCCCCGGCCAGGTGAGTGGGACACCGCGCTGCTCATCGACGGCAACATCGGCATCGGCGGCGAACCGATCGCGCTGCTGCGACGGGTCCGCGGGCTCCTCGCACCGGGGGGCCGGGTGCTGGTCGAGGTCGAGGGCAGATCCGGAGCGAGCGAGCAGACCCGGCTGTGTTTGGCCTCGGGGAGCCGGATGTCCCGGTCCTTCCCCTGGGCGTGGCTCGCGCTGCGTGATGCCCACGGTGTTGCAAATCGGGCCCAGCTTGCGCTGGATGAGACCTGGCAGGAGGCCGGGCGATGGTTCGTGGCTCTGCAAAGCGCCTGACCGAACCAACACCGGGGCGAGGCCAGCCGCCACCGGGACCCTTCCGGCCGACGTTCTGGCGCAGCCCGTTGCGCGGCCCGTGGCTCACTGCCGTGCTCGGCGGCGTGCTGCTGGTGGGCATCCCCATCGTGTTCATCACCGGGTTGCTCTCCTACGCCGCCTATAACCCGGGTCTGGGTGGCGGCAACGATCGGACCCCGGACAAAGGGTTGCTCGGCTTCTACCTGTTCGACTGGCCGACGGATCCGGTGTGGCTCTATCGCGTCGTCATCGGCACTCACGTGCTGCTGGGTCTGGCATTGCTACCCGTCGTGCTTGCGAAGTTGTGGTCGGTCATCCCGAGGCTGTTCGCGTGGCCGCCGGTCGAGTCACCGGCGAATGCGCTGGAACGGCTCAGCCTGGCGCTGCTGGTCGGCGGTGCGGCTTTCGAGTTGGTGACCGGCCTGCTGAACATCCAGCAGTTCTATCCCTGGGGGTTCAGCTTCTACACCGCTCACCTGTATGGCGGCTGGGTCTTCATCGGCGCGTTCGTTGCACATGTGTCCATCAAGCTGCCGACAATGGTCAAGTCGCTGCGCGAACGCAGCCTGGCCCAGGAGCTGCGCACCGGCCTCGCCGACACGCGGCCAGAGGATCGCGAGGAGTCCGGTCTCGTCGCCCGATCACCGACCGAGCCGACGATGTCGCGGCGAGGGATGCTCGCACTGGTCGGCGGTGGGTCGCTTCTCCTTCTCGGCCTCGCCGGCGGTCAGACACTGGGCGATCCAGTGCGCAGGACCGCGCTGCTCGCGCCGCGCGGCGGTTCCCTTCTCGGCGATTTCCCGATCAACAAGACGGCCGCTAGCCGGGGCATCACCTCCGCCGACGTCGGCGACGGTTGGCGACTAGCCGTCGTCGGTGGCGGGCGCAGCCGGCCGATGCGCCTCGACCAGTTGCTCGCACTGCCGCAGACCACAGCCCGGTTGCCGATCGCCTGCGTGGAGGGCTGGTCGACAACACAAACCTGGACCGGCGTTCGGCTTGCCGACCTGCTCGCGCTGATCGAAGCCGATCCGGGCGACGTGGTGGTGAGCTCACTGCAGCGCCACGGCGCGTTCGCCGAGGTGCGGCTGGCGGCCAACCAGGTCGCCGATCCACGCTCACTGCTCGCACTGGCCGTGAACGGCAAGCCGTTGACGCTCGATCACGGCTACCCCGCGCGAATCATCGTCCCCGCGGCACCGGGTGTCCACTGCACGAAGTGGGTCCGCGGGGTAGCCCTGCTGGGCGGGCAATCGTGACCCGGCTGCGTCGGCTCTACGGTGCCACCCCTGGGCACCTGACGTCGCTGCTCGTCTGCGCCGCGATCGCGACCTACGCCATCACACGCGTCCCTGACCTGGGCACCCTGAAGTCGATCGCGGTCTGGTTCGGTTTCCTGCTCGTTGCCCATGACCTGCTTCTGTTCCCGGTCTATGCCGCTGCTGACCGCATGCTTGCCCGGTGTCAGAAACGATTGGACGCACAACGAGTGCCATGGACGAACTACGTGCGCGTGCCCGCGGTCCTCTCTGGCATCCTGCTGATCGCTTGGTTCCCACTCATTCTTCGATTGACTCCCGGCTATGCCGACGCAGCCGGGCGCAGCGCCGATCCCTACCTCTGGCAGTGGCTCGCCGTCACCGCCGTCCTATCGATCTGCTCGGGACTGCTCTATCTCGCACGGCTTCTCTCGCGGCAGCAAGTGGACACCGCGGCCCCGACGCCTGGCCGAGGCGAGCCACGTCAACGCATCGACAACGGCGACAAATAGGCGCTGTCAGGGATGGTTCCCCGCGGCGGTCACGCTTCGGGCCGACAGGAGTAGACGTGTGAGAACGCATCCGGTTCGTGGGTCAAGATCTCGTCGATGCCGTTCGTGGGTGTTTCGCTTGTCTCCCACAGGAGTAGAGGGAGGCGGGCATGGCTAGCGCTCTTCATCGACCCGTTCGGAGACAGCGCATGCGGTTTCACCCCCCGGATGGCGACTCGGTCCAGGGGTTCAGGTTGGCGTTGCCCATCTGCGCCAGGGCGATCCCCGACCCGGCTACGTGGTAGGTGACGTAGAGCCGCTTCGCCTCGTCGTCATCGAGGGCGTTCGTCCAGGCGCGTTTGAACTGGTCGAAGGTGAGCGTGATCGCGCGGCCTCGATACGACGGGCTAACGAGGAAACGTCCACTCGCATGAGCAGGCTGGCAGCGCTGGCGAGTGGGTCACTGACGCGACTGTCCCGGGTGGTCGACCGGCTCGACAAGCGCGGCTGGGTCTGCCGGCGGCCGGACCCCACCGACGGCCGCTCCACACTGGCCGTGCTCACCGACGCGGGCTGGGAGAAGCTCACCAGGGGTCAGGTACGACAGCTCCACGACATCGGATCACGGGTACTGCGTGCCAAAGGAACAGAAGGGCTGGCGCCGCGCAAAGGCCCGACGTTGTGAGAGGGCTTGGCCAACGCAGACAGCTGGACCGGCCCCGGGCGTGCCGGAGGCGTACACCATAGGGTCCCCTTCGTCGGCGGACAACATCGCAGACGAACGCATGGAGGCGAACATGAACGACCAAGCGCCCAGCCCGGCCCTCCCGGCAGTGGTGGACAGAAAGACCTGGCAGGAGGCGCGGGAAGCACTGTTCGCAAGGGAGAAGGCGCACACCCACGAAGGGGACGCGATCGCGGCGGCGCGGCGACGGCTGCCGATGGTGGAGGTCGACGCCACCATCGAGGTGATCGGTCCTGCCGGGCCGGTCACGATCCTCGACGTCTTCGAAGGCCGCCAGCAGCTCATCGCGTACTTCCACGCCTGGTGGCCCGGCGAACCAGCTGCGGGGCAGTGCGAAGGCTGCACGTTCTTCAACTGCCAGGTCCGCGAGCTGTCCTACATTCACTCCCGCGACGCCACGTACGCCACGCTTTGCAAGGGCCCGTACGAGGCGAGCGTCCGCTACCGGGACTTCATGGGCTTGGACATGCCGTGGTACTCGGTCGAGAAGACGGCGGCGCAACTCCTGGAGGGTCGCGACTGGCAGAGCCACCACCTCGTCTGCTACGTCCGCGACGGCGAGCGGGTGTTCGAGACGTACTACACCGGCGGTCGCGGCGTCGAGATCATGGCACCCACCCACGGACTGCTGGACATGACCGTCTACGGACGCCAGGAGCAGTGGGAGGACTCCCCGGACGGCTGGCCCCGTCCCTGGGGTGACGCCAAGAACCCCGAGGTCTGGCGTACGGACGGACGCCCCATCGCCCAGTGGTCCCGCATCGAAGCCGGCCGCTCCGACGAGCTGACCTGAGGACCAGCCGAGCGAAGTGCCGGACGGCGACGCGCCTACAACCACCACCTACGCATCGAGAGGCAGTTGCACCACGACGCAGAGCCCCCCATCGGTCCGGGGGGTAAGGGCGAGCGTTCCGTCGTGTGCTCGGGTGATGCTCTTGACGATTGCCAGGCCGAGGCCAACACCTGCGTGGCCGTCGCGGATCCGTCCTGTGCCGCGCTGAAACGGCTCCACGAGCGTGGCAACCAACTGCGGGGTGAGCTTCTCGCCGGTGTTCTCGACAGTGAGCGCCACGGTCTCGGGGTGAACGCTGGTCGTGACCCACACGGTGCCCTGTTCAGTCAGGTTGTGGACGATCGCGTTGTGCACGAGGTTAGTCGTCATCTGCTGCAGGAGTGCGTGTGAGCCGACAGTGGGGGCCACGTCGCCGGAGGTCTCGATGGTGAGGCCGCGTTCCTCGGCAAGGGGGAGGAGCGTTTCAGTTGCCTCTTCCGCGATGAGGGACAGGTCGACGGGTACTCGGGTGAAGGACCGCTGGTCGGCGCGGCTCAGCAGGAGCAATGCCTCAGTGAGGTCAATTGCCCGGGTGTTGACGAAGTGCAGGCGCTCGACGAGTTCGCCGGTGTCGCGGTTCGGATCGTTGCGGGCGACGTCGAGAAGTGTCTGCGTGATCGCCAGTGGGGTGCGCAGTTCGTGGGAGGCGTTGGCGGCGAATCTCTGCTGTTCGGCAACGTGTGCTTCGAGCCGCGCGAGCATGGTGTCGAAGGCGTCGGCGAGTTCACGGAACTCGTCGTTGCGGCCTTCCAACTGGATCCGGTGGGCGAGAGACCCGTTCGCGGCCAGGCGGGTGGCATTGGTGATGCGAGTCAGGGGCGCGAGCATGCTGCCGGCGAGGATCCAGCCTCCCAAGAGTCCGAACACCAGCAGGAACGCCAGCGCTACGGCTGCCTTCGGGGCGAAGGCGTGCAGGAGATCGGAGCGGTTGGGCACGAAGATCCCGGGGGTACCAGGGCTGCGCGCCAGACCGGTGGTGTCGATCACCTCGGGTACGTAACGCAGCAAGAACACCCACACGGCCGCGAGCAGCAAGGTACTGGCGAGCAGGAGGAACCCCGCGTAGCTGAGGGTGAGCTTGAGGCGAACGCTCAAGCCAGGCGCCCTAGCCACGGTCGTCGCCGTCACGTCCGCCGGCAGGTGCTGAGTCGATGCGGTAGCCGACGCCTGCCACCGTGGCTATGATCCAGGGTTCGCCGAGCCGTTTGCGCAGCGCCGAGACGGTGATTCGCACGGCGTTGGTGAACGGGTCGGCATGCTCGTCCCACGCCCGTTCCAGCAGTTCTTCGGCGCTGACGACACCGCCGTCGGCAGCGACGAGGACGTCGAGTACGGCGAACTGTTTCCGGGTGAGCGCGACGTACCGGCCGTCGCGGTACACCTCTCGGCGAAACGGATCCAGCCGCAGACCTGCGATCTCTCGGACCGGCGGTCTGTTGTATGCGCGCCTGCGATCGAGTGCTCTGAGACGGAGCACGAGTTCACGAAGTTCGAACGGCTTCGTGAGGTAGTCGTCGGCGCCGAGCTCGAACCCGGAGGCCTTGTCGTCGAGCCGGTCGGCAGCGGTCAGCATGAGGATCGGCATGCCGCTTCCGGAGGCGACGATGCGTGTGGCGATCTCGTCACCGGTGGGCCCGGGGATGTCTCGGTCGAGGACGGCGATGTCGTAGGCGTTGATGCTGAGTAGCTCCAGAGCGGTGTCACCGTCACGGGCGATGTCGGCCGCGATCGCTTCCAGGCGCAGCCCATCACGGATGGCCTCTGCCATGTAGGGCTCGTCCTCGACGAGCAACACACGCATGCGCCGATGCTAACGATCTGCCGCATATCGCTGGCATATCGAAATTCACATACCCGCTGGCAACATCACGCTGCCTTGACTCGAGGCATGACCTCCAGCGCAACAGCACCAACGACGACCTGTCGGGTTCCCAGCATCCTTGTCGCCGGCCTGCTAGTCGTCATCGCGGCGATCACCGCACCCCTCGCCTACCAGTCGCTGAATTCCTCGTCCTCGTCGGCCGCATCACCCACCGACGTCCTTCGCGGTGGGCACCGTGGTGCGCTTGACGAGGGTGACGGTGCCGTCCCCGACGGCACAACGGTCTTCGATGACGAGATCCCGGCCGTGACCAACCTGGATCCAGCTCTCCTCGGTGCCTTGCGCCGCGCTGCAACGGATGCGGCGGAGGACGGCGTCGAGTTCCAGGTCAACAGCGGATGGCGTTCACCCGAGTACCAGGAGCACCTGCTCCGTGAGGCGGTCTCGAAGTACGGCTCAGAGAAGGACGCTGCCCGATGGGTGGCCACACCCGACACGTCTGCTCACGTGTCGGGGGACGCGGTCGACCTCGGGCCATCCGATGCCACGGCGTGGCTGTCCAAGCACGGCGCCGAGTACGGGCTGTGCCAGATCTATCGCAGCGAGCCCTGGCACTACGAACTGCGCGCCGAGGCCATCGAACACGGCTGCCCGCCCACGTATGCGGATCCCACGCACGATCCAAGGATGCAGTTGTGACCAGGGCGCTCGAGCAGGTCGATGAGGCTGCGCCTGCGGAGACAACTCACGGCAACCGCTTGTCGCCGGGTGCTCGGGCTGACTGAATGCCCGCATGATGGACGTCACACGGCCCGCGCTTCCCTCCGCCTCTCTGCGTAGCAGGCGCCTGGCGCTGCTTATGACGGCAGCCCTCGCGCTCAGTCTGCTGGCGACGGCTCTCGGCCGGACGCCGGCACGGGCAGCCGCGAAAGACTTCACGATCTTCGACGGCCGAACGACCAGTCCGGTTCTGATCGACGCGTCGTACTCCGGCGAGCACGCTGATCGCGACCACCAGCAGGTGCGCCGTGCCGTCCTGGACCTGCGCCAGGACGTCGGGATGGTGACGGGGGCGATCAACGCCGCCGAGGTGCAGGGCGCGTTTGTCGATGACGAGGCGGCCAGGGAGGCCCGGCTGGCGAGCGCCGACCCGCGCAGGGTGCCGGCATTGGTCACCGACGCGAGCGGCCAGAAGATCGCGATCATCGTCGGCGTGATCGGCAAGAGCGCGCTCATCGACAAGATCATCCAGTCGGGCAAGTTCGACGAGGCTGCCCCGATCGCCGGCAAGTGGGAGGCCTACGCCATCAAGCAGGTGGCAAATCCGGTTCCCGGGGTCGACCGGGCACTCGTCGTCGCCGGCAGTGACGCCCGCGGGGCTGTCTACGGGGTCTACTCGATCTCAGAGCGCATCGGCGTGTCTCCGTGGTACTGGTACAGCGACGTATCGGTCAAGCATCGGGGCAAGATCGAGGTTACCGGCGCGGCGCTCGTCGACGACGGGCCCGATGTGAAGTACCGCGGCATCTTCATCAACGACGAGGAACAGGCCACCGGCTGGGCGAAGGCGAAGTTCCCCACGGACAAGGGCTCGCCTGACGTCAGCTACTACCGGCATGTCTACGAGATGATGCTGCGGCTCAAGCTCAACACCCTCTGGCCCGCGATGCACGATGTGAGTACAGCGTTCAACGGCGCCACCGACACGGGGATGTACGACGCCGGGACGCCGATCAACGCAAAGGAAGCGGCCGCGTACGGCGTGATCATGTCTGCGTCGCATGCCGAGCCCATGCTGCGCAACAATGTCGGTGAATGGCGGCCCTTCTATGAGCGAAACAAGGAGGCGCTCGACATCAAGGGCGCGAACTACACCGCGGCCTTCGACTACTCCATCAACAAGCCCGCGCTCCTCCAGTACTGGCGCGAGCGTCAGATGGCCAACGCGGACTTCGAGAATCTCGTCGTTCTGGGCCTGCGGGGTGTGCACGACAGCGGGCCTGCGTTCACTCCCGGAAACCCGTACGGGTTTGACAACGTGCTCGAGATGGTAGGCGACGCCATCACCGAACAGCGCAAGCTCATCGCGGAGGTCCACGGCAGCTCCGACGCCGTCCCGCAGGTGTTCGTCCCTTACAAGGAGATGGGTGACCTTTACAACGCAGGACTGAAGGCGTACATCCCCGACGACGTGACCTTGATGTGGGCGGAGGACAACTTCGGCTATCTGCGGCAGGTGCCGACGCGCTCCGAGGCGGCCAGGTCCGGCGGCAACGGTATCTACTACCACGGCTCCTACTGGGGGGTCCCGAAGAGCTACCTCTGGCTGAACTCGACGCCGATGGCTCTCATGGTCGAGGAGCTGCGGCGAGCATGGAACACCGACGCGAGGCGGTCCTGGATCCTCAACGTCGGCGACATCAAGCCCGGCGAGATGAAGACTGAACTGTTCGCGAAGCTCGCCTGGGACGTCGAAGGCTATGGCGACACGAGCACGCAGAGCACGTTTCTCGCCGAGCAGGTGGCGCGAGACTTCGGCCTCATCGGTCCCAACGCGACCGCGGTGGTCGACGCTCTCTCCAGGTTCGAAGAGCTTGAGAGCACCAAGCGCGCGGAGTTCTGGGGCGTCTCCTTCCCGCTGAGTGCGACATCGGACGGGGACGAGGTCCAGCGCCATGTCAACGAGGCGAACGAGCTGGTCGACATCGTCGAAGGCGCAATGGCGAAGCTGCCCCCGCCGTACCGATCGTCGTTCTACCAGCAGGTGGTCCACCGGCTCAGGGGCTACCGGGACATGGCCGAGCAGATCGGGTACCACCGGAAGAACCAGCTGTACGCCCAGCAGGGCCGCTTTGGCAGCAGCAGCATCTACGAGCTGCTCTCGAAGAACGCACGCGACCGCATCAAGACCGACGAGGAACGCTGGGACAGCCTCAGCGACCGCAAGTGGAGCAAGGCGATCCACTACGACCATCCGGGCGGCGGTGTCGTGATGCTCGACGACAGCCAGTACTCCGGTGTCGCGTCACCGTCGGACGGGGTCGGTGCGAACGCGGAGGGGCAGACCGTGGCCGGCTCCGGCACGCTGCGGTTCAACTCGGCAGCTCCGAAGGACGAGCGCTTCTTCGACGTCTTCGACCGGAACGACGTGGCCGAGGAGTGGGTTGCCGAGGCGGACGCTCCGTGGGTCGATCTGTCGAAGAAGTCCGGCACGACCGGCACGGAGCAACGTGTCACCGTGACGGTCGACTGGCCGCGGCTCCGTGACAACGCGACCGCGAAGGTTCACGTCTACAACGCGACCGACGGCAAGAAGAGCGGCGACCCCGTCGCGACCTTCACGGTGGACGCGAAGAAGGCCGGCGTGGACCTCCGCCCTCGGCCCGGAGAATGCCCGCCGGCCTCACCGCAGGCGTGCGATCGCGGACACCTGGAGGCCAACGGCTACGTCGCTGTCGAGGCCGAGAACTTCGCCGCGAGCACCCCCGGCACCGACGGAAGCCAGTGGCGCCGACTCGCTCACGTCGCCCAGCGCGGTGACGTCATGAAGGCCTTCCCTGAGACAGCCACGCGGGTGGACACGAACTTCGCCACCTCGGCGCGCCTGACGTACCGGGCGTTCTTCACGTCGAGCGGTGAGTTCACGGGGACCTTCTATCGGGTGCCGACCTTGAACGAAGGAACGGAGGACGACGGCGACGCGAGGTCCGCGCGGACCGCCATCGGGATCGACGACGAGGTCCCGATCTCCGCCCACCTCCGGGGCTGCGCACAGACGGGCTGCGGCTCGGCCTGGGGCAACAATGTGATGCGCCAGATCGAGCCACTGACGTTCACGGTCAACGTCGCGAAGCCTGGCTGGCACGACCTCGTCGTCTACCGTTCGGACGCGTCGATCATCTTCGACCGGATCGTCATCGAGACGGACAGCGGTGCCGTCGGCGACGGCCTCGTCGGCCCTGTCGAGAGCCCGAACAACATCGCGAAGCCCGGGGCCGTGCAGAAGGCCACTGTCGCACCGGTACCGGACGCGGTCGCGAGTTATCGGCCACTGCCTGCCGTCGCGTTGTCCGTCGGCGAGACTCGCTCTCTTGACGATCTCGACGACGTGGTTGCGCTCAAGTCGGACAACGAGACCGCCGTCTCGGTCACGCTGGATGACGGCGAGGCGGCCGTCACCGGCAACCGCGTCGGCACCGCGCAGGTCACGGTCACCACTGAGGACGGCACACTGTCGTCCTTCACCGCGACAGTGTCGAAGCAGGACGACCCGCCGCTCGGCGCCTACCAGGAGAAGGACGGGCGGGTCGTCATGGACGCCTCAGACGTGTTGGAGGCCAGCGAGTACGCCAACACGATCGACAGCAACAACGGAACGCACAGATGGAGCCTCAACCGGAACGGCATGCAGGCTTCCCCGCCAGCAACGAGCAGCTCGAAGGCGAGCTGGATTGCAACCTCTGCGACGCAGGCTCAAGCCCTGCTCGATGCCACGCCGACGCAGAAGGTCAACGGAAGCGCAGCGGCGGGGACACCGCCACGACTGCAGTTCACGGTCGATATCGAGACCGGTGGGACGTACTACCTGTTCGTCAACTCGAGCAACCCGAACCCCGATGCGGACTCGTACCACGTGGCCGTCGACGGCCAGTGGAGGTACCACTCCTCCAAGGGCGGACAAGAGACCAACTTCGAGACCTGGTACGGCAGCACCAGCGTGCCGGCGGCAGCCCTGAGCCTCGCACCCGGCCGGCACACGGTCTCGGTGTGGGCCCGTGAGGCAGGGACGCTCGTGAGCCAGATCGCGTTGACGACGAATCCCTCGGCGACGTTCACCGGCTTCCTCACGCCCAGCGATCGTGAGGACCTGAACCCCTAGGACGTTGTGTCACCGGTACCGAAGGATGACGTCTGGCGCTTGGTCATCCCAGCCGTGGTCGGCGATGAGCCCCCAGCAGTCGGGCCGCGATCCGTCGGTGTCGGTGATGCCGTACTCGTCGGCCAGCTGTCGCGCGGTGAGCACCCTGGCCGCGAACCGGCGGTGGCCGGTGTCCGCGGCCAGCGCGGCGACCCCCCGCGCGACGTATGCGGGCGACTCGGAGATGGCGAAGCCGGGGACTTCGACGCAGGCCTCGCGCCAGGTGGGCTCGGTGACGCCGAAGTTGTCCAGCATCCGCTCCGAGCGCAGCCATCCAGGCGTCACCCCGAGAGCGGTCACCGGATGGTCGGCGAGCTCGACAGCGAAGTTCTTCACGAGCCGGTCAACGCTGGCCTTGACGAAGTCGTAGTAGAACCCCACGCCGGCCCTGACCTGCCCGTTGACCTCGCTGGTGCCATCGGTCATCTCGACCAGCAGTCCCGACCCGGTCTCCAGCATCAGCGGAAGCGCCAGAACGCTCGTCACCAGGTGAGTCTCCACACCCATCCGCAGCATCCGAAGACCGCCGACCAGGTCGTGCTCCCACAGCGGCTTGTCCCACTGGGCGTAGCGGTCGCCGCCGAAGATGTCGTTGACCAGCACGTCCAGCCGGCCGTGGTCACTGCTGATGCGCTCAACGAGGGACCGCACAGCCTCGACATCGAGGTGATCCACGCGCAGCGCGGCGCCTTCACCACCCGCGGCGGTGATCAACTCACCGGTCTCCTCGATGGTCTCTGGCCGGTCCATGTCGGAGGGACCGGTGACACGACTGCTGCGCCCCGTTGCATAGACAAAGGCTCCTGCGTGTGCCAGTTGCACCGCCACTGCCCGGCCCGCGCCGCGGGTGGCACCTGCCACGAGCGCGACCCGGCCTGACAGCTCACGCACCACGGCGTCATCTTCCCCAGTGGTTACGCCCGTCATGTGCACATATTGGCCGAATCCGGTCATTTCGTTGACACCGCCTGGCGGGCGGGTGCAGCGTTTCCGAAACGTTTCAGTGTCGCCTTCGTGCGGTCGCCGACAACTCGACGACTACCCATGCAAGGAGAACCCGATGGCAGAGTGGCAGTCGCAATCGCACTTCCGGTGGGGCGGGCGGCTCATCGCCGTCGCCACGGCGTTCGCGGTGACAGCAGGACTGATCGTCCTCGCGCCGCCCCAGCTCACAGCCATCGGTGCGACGACCTCTCCCTCGCAAGCGCGAACGGCGATCCATGCCGTGGATCTCAACGTCAATGGACGGTATGACTCGCCGAGAGGTATCGGCGACCGCCGGCCAGCCCTTGGCTGGAGACTCACGGCCCCGCACGACCCCAAGAGTCCGTGCTTCGATCCCAAGGCCACGGGCACGTGTCCGCTCGACCGGCAGACCGCCTACCAGGTCGAGGCTGCACCAACGGCGCGTGACCTTCAGGCGGGTCGTCTCATGTGGGACACCGGCAAGGTCAGCTCGGCCGCACAGAACAACATCGCGTTCGGCAAGGCCCTCCAGTCCCGCGACACCGTGGCGTGGCGCGTAAGAGTCTGGGACGCCGACGGGCGCGTCTCTGAATGGAGCCAGCCCGAGACGTTCACCGTCGGGCTCCTCCACCCCCAGGATTGGGGCGATGCGCGCTGGATCGAGAAGGCCGGACGCGTCGAGTCAGACCCGATGCCGATCTTTGCCCGACAGCTCACCGTCGACCCGCGGCGGAAGCTCGCCTCAGCGACCCTGTACCTGTCCGGCATCGGCCTCCACCACGCCACCGTCAACGGCAAAACCATCACGAACGAGTTGTTGGCGCCCGGCAACTCCAACTACCAACTGTCGAGCGAGTACCGCACCTACGACATCACCCACAGGCTGAGTCGCGGTCCCAACGGTCTGGGTGTGCAGCTCGGCAACGGCACTGCCTACGTGCGACGCAGCGTCACCAACTCCGCGGTCGGACGGAACGCGCCGTACTCGTGGTGGCAGAGCCAGCTCAAGGGAAATGGCACCGTGCTGACCGCCGCGTCACCAGGTGCAACGCACGTCCAGGTGAGCTCGGTCAGTGGCTATCACGTCGGTGGCACGGTCAACGTCGACACCGGTGACGGCGGCGAGCGCCTCGAGTCGCGTCGCATCACTGCGATCGGCACCGCGGGCGCCGACGGAACAGGAATCGAGTTCACCCCACCACTGGACCGGGCACATGCCGTGGGATCCCTGGTGACCGGCTCCGGCAACAACGTTGCCGCCAGTGACGCGAGCGCCGGCGCAGCAGTCACTCCACGCTTCATCGGGCGACTCGAGCTCCGGTATCAGAACGGGTCGAGCGAGAGCATCGTGACCGACAGAAGCTGGCGGGCGGCTTCGGGTCCACTCGTCACGGATGCGTGGTACTCGGGGTCTGACTACGACGCCCGCCGGGAGCAAGTCGGCTGGAACATGCCGAACGCGGACCTGACGGCCAGTGCGAAGCGTCGCGACGGTTCCGCGATGGACTGGGCGCAGGCAGGCATTGCTGCGCCGCCCAACCTCGCCACCACACTGGTCGCCCGGACGGCGCCACCGGTGATCGAAAAGGAGCGCTTCGCCCCGGTGGGGAGGACCAACCCGGCCCCGGGCACGTGGGTGTTCAACTTCGGACAGAACATCGTGGGATGGCCCGAGATCAACGTTGCGGAGATGCCTCAGGGCACAACGATCAAGTTGCGGCCAGCCGAGTCGCTGGCTGCAGACGGAACCGTCAACCAGGCCTCCCTCATGGGCGGTGGCGCGAGCCGAGGGACTGACCTGTTCAACACCTACACATCCTCGGGTGCGAAGGGCGTAGCGCGCTACCACCCGCTCTTCAACTACTTCGGCATGCAGTGGGTGCAGGTGACCGGCTTGCCGGAGGGCTACACGCCCACGAAGCACTTCCTCACCGGAGTGCGACTCCAGGCGGACACGCCGGTCGCCGGTCGCTTCTCCAGCTCCAATGACCGGATCAACCGGATACACCGCGCGATTGAGTACTCGTTCGCCGGCAACATCATGTCGGTGTTCACCGACTGCCCTGGTCGCGAGAAGCTCTCCTACCCGGCCGACTACACGATGCCCATGGGCGGTATTCATCGGAACTTCGAGCTCAAGGCGTTCATGCAGACGACCATGCATCACCTGGTCGAAGGACAATCGGTCGCCGAGACGCCGATGAAGGGAAACGTAGCCCTCAAGACTCCCGTGTACGACTGGGGCTACACCGGTCGGTTCGGTGACGAGATCAACTGGGGCAACGCCATCGTGCTGGTGCCGTCCTTCCTGTACGAGCTCTATGGCGACACCCAGACGATGACCAAGTACTACGACAACATGACGGGGTTCATCGACTACATCCAGCGCGAGAAGGTCGGCACCGGGGACGATGCGCACATCGTCGATGCTGCTCTGGCCGACTGGTCGTCAGCCGAACAGACCTCAGGGCGCATCACCGGCACCTGGGGCTACTACCTGATGATCACCAAGATGGCCCAGATGGCGGAGCTGACCGGGCACGACGCCGATGCCGAGAAGTACCGAACACTGGCCGATGACATCAAGCAGGCGTTCAACGACGCCTTCCTGAACGAGTCGCTCGGCTACTACACCGCCGAGGGCAATGAGGGTGAGGAAGGCGCGACTCAGTCGGCGCAGGCTCTGGCGTTGGACGCCGGACTCGTTCCTGACGAGTATCGGGACTCCGTCCTGCAGGCCTTGGTGGACGGCATCTACGCCTTCCATCCCAACGGCACCGGCCCCCACTTCAGTGGCGGGACAATCGGGATGGCTCCTACGGTCCGAGCTCTCTACGAGGGCGACCGTGCGGATGTCCTGTGGGACGTCCTGCAGGAGGACGACTACCCCGGCTATGGGTTCTTCCTGGAGTCGACCACTGCTAACCCAGGCGGGATGACGACGATCGGCGAACGTTGGACTCGTGGAGACTCGAAGAACCACATGATCCTCGCGCAGATCGAGGAGTGGTTCCAGTCCGGGCTCGCCGGCATCAGAGAGGCTGACGGATCCAGCTCCTACAAGAAGCTCGTCATCAAGCCTCAGCCCGTCGGAGACCTCACCTCCGCCGCCGGTGAGCACGTCACACCCCAAGGCAAGGTCGCCAGCCGTTGGACACTGAAACGAGGGCGCCTCGTCCTCGACGTATCGATTCCGGCGAACACGAGTGCTCAGGTGTGGGTTCCCACGAGCGACGTCGACAGGGTGACCGCCTCGAAGAGAGCAACCTTCCAGCGGGCCGAGGCGGGTTATGCCGTCTTCGCTGTGACGTCGGGCGACTTCACGTTCACCTCACCTGTGGCTTCGTAGGGGAGGGGTAGTTCGGTCGGCCTAGCTCTGGAGGGCACGGCCGCCCGGCGACCCTCGCCGCCTGCCGCCAGGGCAACTCACGGCAACTCATGGTCTGCCTGGCCGCCCCGGAAATACGGTCACCCCGGCTCATCCCTGGGTCGGCGAGCCCGCGCTGCCGGGCGGATCGAAGGTAGAGGTCGCAACGATGACGAGCGCCACCCGCACGACATTCGTGGGCACCGTCCTGACGGCTCTGGTGCTCTCCATCGCCCCAGCCGCCCTCGCCGCAGGGGGACAAGTGCCAGACGACGCGCCACCAGCGGCGCCGGCCGGCGTACCGGTCAGCCACGCCCCGGTCCCGGACGCCGTGTCCGTCGTCCCCTCGGCGGAGGGCGACCACGTCCTTGCCATCTCGAGCGACACGATCACCTTGGGTTCCGGTGACACGTTCATCTACACGGTGGACACCCCCGAGGGTCAGGGTCGCACCACGCTCGAGGTCAAGACGGTGGACCAGCTGCTGAGGGAGGTCACCTCCAAGAACGGTTCCCCGCAGACCCGCAGGGTCGAGGACGCGCAGGGTGCTCAGAAGCAGGCCACTGATCCTGTCGTGCTCGGCGACGTCCTCACTGTCACCGCAGGAAAGCAGACCCACGACTACACCGTCGACGTCGTCAAGGGCGCCGTGCGCGGTCGGATGGCCCTGCAGCACGAAGAGATCACGGCGAACACCAGCTCGGACGTGGTTGTGGACTTCACCGCCGGCATGAGAAGTCCGGCCACCGATGTGCTGGTCAAGGTGCCACGAGGAATCCGCGCCACGATGGACAACACGACCGTCAACGTCATCGGTCGGGGAGCAGTCAAGCTGTCCGGGCTCGCGACGCAGTCGGTCGGCAGGTTCGGAGCGGGTTACCGGTTCCCGAGGGTGGGGACCGCCAGCATCGAGGACGGTCGAGACGGTCAGGTCATCGCCTTCCGGGGGCTCGACCTCAGGCCGTCGAACGGCACGGACCTGCAGCTCCGGTTCACGCACGTCTCGATCCCGCCGGGGAGCTACCCGCTCGAAGCCTCCTACACCACCTCCGAGCCCGAGAAGCTCACGAGCCCGGCGGCCACCGCGAGCCTCCGCGTCGTCAAGACCGTCAGCGACTTCAACCGGGTGCTGGACAAGAACCTGACCTACAAGGAGACCCCCGACACGTACACGAAGGCGCGATTCCGGTGGACGACGCCCCGGCACGCGCAGTCGGTGAGGTTGCTGCAGTCGACGGACCGGGGCGCCACCTGGACGCCGAGCAAGGCGAAGGTCGACACCCGCAACAGCGAGGTCCAGGTCGCGGGCCTGACACCGAACACGGAGTACGCCTTCATGCTGGACGTCAGGGGCGGTGAGAACAACGGGGACTCGAACGTCGCGAAGGTCTACACCGGCAAGCTGAACGTCAAGCTGATGGGGGCAAAGGGCGACGGGCTCGCCGACGACACGGAAGCGGTCAACCGGGCAGTACGCCACCTCAACGAGATCGGCGGCGGGACGTTGCTGTTCGAGAACGGCACGTTCAACGTCAGGACCGTCCACCTGCTCAGCAACGTCTACCTGTACGTCCACAGGGACGCGACGATCTCGGCGCTCAAGGGCGCCGACGCGCCTGAGGCACGGTACTTCTCCAACCTGGCCTATCGCTCGGGGACCTCTGCGACCGACCCTGGGCCTTACGTGGACCCCGAGAACTACATGACCAAGCAGGACGTCGGCCACACCTACTTCAGGAACAGCATGTTCATCGGCGAGAGGGTCGACAACGTCAAGATCATCGGGAACGGCCGGATTACCGGCAACGGCAACATCGTGACCACCGACAGGGTCATGGACAACGCTCCTGGCCTCAGGGCCGACAAGATGGTGACGATGAAGCTCAGCACGAACTTCGAGTTCGGCGGGCTGAGCAACAACCTGGACCTCTGGTACGAGGAGACAGACTCACCGACGACCGACGAGCCGTACTACATCAAGAGCATTGCCAAGGACGGCACCGAGTCGAGGCAGACAGACATCAGCAACATGCTCAGGGTCGACAACGCCGGACACTTCGCTCTGCTGGCCACCGGCACGGACCACATCAACACGCACGACTTCTACTACGACAAGGGCAAGGGCGGTCAGGCGCGAGACGTCTTCGACTACATGGAGAGCAGCTACGTCACCGCTAGGAACATCTACGCCAGGGGGACGTCCGACGACATCGTCAAGCCCGGCAGCGACTCCTCGCTGGGGTTCACCCGGCCGGCAACCGACTTCTACGTCCGGAACATCATCGGCGACACGAACTGTAACCTCTTCCAGATCGGGAGCGAGACAGCCGACGACATCAGGAACGCGTACGTCGACAACATCTACGTGCTGGCAGGCAACAAGGCCGGCTTCTCCATCTCCACCAACGACGGCGCGACCGTCGAGAACATCTACCTGAACTCGGGAAAGACAGGACCCGTCCACCACCAGGCCCAGATGCGGCGCACGCGGACCCCCTTCTTCATCTCCATCTCCAACCGGGGTCGCCTGATCGGCGGAAAGGCGCAGCGAACGAAGTTCATGGAGAACGGCGTGCAGCGGGACGAGCTGCTGAGCACCAACGTCAACATCGGCCATGTCCGCAACGTCCACGTCAAGGACGTGAACATCACGGAGGTCTACGGAGGAAGTCAGTACGGCGACCCCTCGAAGCGGTGGGTCCCCTACACCAACCAGAACATGGCCTCGCCGATCATCGCCGGCTACCGGGTCGGCGAGGGCGGCCCGACCCTCCCGGACGGTCGCAGCATCGGCTACGTCGAGAACGTCTCGTTCGAGAACGTCAACCTGCTGGTGAAGGGTGGCAACAGGTTCGAGGACTCGCAGATCAGTCCCCCGGAGCTGGGTGTCGGGAAGTACAACGTGGCCGACTTCGGGGTGCAGCCCTCCTATGGGTTCTGGGCGCGGCACGTCGAGGGGCTGAGCCTCAAGAACGTGACCACGAACTTCGAGGCCAACGACGACCGCTACGCCTTCGTCCTCGACGACGTCAAGAACGCGGAGCTCGACGGTCTGACGATGGTGAGGGGAAGCGACAACCCCAGCGTCATCGAACTCAAGAACGCCAGCAACATCAGCCTGCGTGACTCTGCCTTCTACAAGGGCACGTGGGGGAACGAGCTGACACCGCTCCAGGACCTCACCAACGTGACGGTGACGGACGCCCAGGCCTACCCGCCGATGGTGCAGGACCCGCACAACACCACCATCCGGCTCAAGCGGAGCGGGCACGAGAACGTGACGGGCTTGGACACCGAGTCGAGGGTCGTCACGACGGTGCTTGGCTCCACGGCGTCCGACCTCACCACGCAGATCGAGTCGACGGACGGCACCGCCCAGACGTATACGGTCGCCGGTCCAGACGGCCTGCCGAAAGGCACGGACGCGGTGCTCGACAACGGGGACATTCTGGTCGTCACGGCGGAGGACGGCTCGACGACGGCGGATTACCAGATCGTCGTCTCACCTGACCTGGTCATCGAGGGAGAGTCACAGCTGGGCTCGGTCGAGACGAGTGTCCCTGGCATCACCCTGTCCACGTCCTCGACAGACGGGAGGACGTACCTGCAGACCAGCTCGGTGCCGGCCGGGGAGTGGATCCAGTTCGACGTCGATGTTCCCGTCGCGGGCACCTATGACGTCTCGTACCAGTACAAGACGCAGACGTCCGGGAGGGCGACGGTCCAGGCGTATGTGGACGGCGACGTACGAGGGCCGGCGGTCGACCAGAACGGTTCGACGGCGAACCAGTACGTCCCGGTGAGCCTGGGGCAGGTGACGTTCGACGACGCCGGAAGACATCCGGTCCGCTTCGCGGCTGTCGCGCCGGGGTCGGTCGTCATCGACTACGTCAAGCTCACGAAGGTGGCCGGCAGACAAGCAGGCTGACCCGTCGCCCGCCCACGGCGCGGTGGACGGCGGCGGGTGACGGCAAGCGGTTGCCGTCACCCGCCGCCGCCCTCTAGCGTGCGTGTGGCGTCCCCCAACTCGGGAGGCAGGAGGAGGCCGGCGGACCATGGGATCGCGGTCGGCGAACGCGCGCCCCTCGCCGACCATCTACGACGTGGCACGATCGGCCGGCGTGGCCCCGTCGACGGTGTCGCGCGCGTTCTCGCGTCCCGACCGCGTCAGGGCGGAGACCGCTGAACGGATTCGGTCGATCGCGGCCGAGCTCGGCTACCGCACCAACCCGCTGGCACGTGCGCTGCCCACCGGGCACACGTCGATGATCGCGCTGGCGAGCTCGGACATCACCAACCCCTACTACTTCGAGATCATTCGCGGTGCGCAGGCGGCCGCCGCGGAACGCGGCTACACCACCCTGCTCGCGGACTCCCAGGAGTCGGGGCGGCTCGAGCGCGAGGCCCTCGAGCGGACCATCCCCATTGTCGAGGGCATCGTGCTCGCCAGCACCCGGATGTCCGACTCCGCGATCCGGATGACTGCGAAGCAGCGACCTTTGATCGCGGTGAACCGCGACATCTCCGACGTCCCCAGCGTGGTCGCTGACCACGCGATGTCGATCAGGCAGGCGGTCGACCACCTCGAGTTGCTCGGGCACCGGCGAATCACGTTCCTGTCCGGGCCCGACGCGTCCTGGGCCAATTCCATGCGGTGGCGGTCGCTGAAGTCCTACGCGGTGGAGCGGGGCCTGCAGGTTCGCAGGCTCGGGCCGTACTCGCCGACCGTCGGCGGTGGGCAGCGCGCCGCGCCCGACTTTACCGAGCACCGGACGACGGCGGTCATCGCCTACAACGACCTGATGGCGATCGGATTCATGAAGCGGCTGACCCTGCTCGGTGCCCGGCTGCCCCAGGACGTCAGCGTGGTCGGGTTCGACAACATCTTCGGCTCCGACCTGGTCACGCCGGGCCTGACCACTGTTGCTCCTCCGCTGCGAACACTGGGCTCGATGGCAGTCCACAACCTGCTCGCGCTGATCGGAGGCGCGCACGCGACATCAGGGCACCCGGTCGCGCTGCCGACGCGGCTGCATGTCCGTGAGTCCACCGGCCGCTGTTCTCGCGGCTCTCGACGGGCTCTACCGGCGCCGGGTCGACAGGCAGATGGCCGGGACTGCGCGGTCCCGGCCAGCTGATTGCCGCACTCCTTGAGAAGTGGCGAAGGGACGAAGGTCCCGACCTCCTCGGGCCCTCCGCCTCCGGTGCTTCGCGCGCTGCGAGCCGAGGATGGGTTGCATGGCAACAACTGAGAGATGGCGATACAGATGACGACTGGACCCGACTTCAATGCGGTAGTCGACCTTGCCCGTACGGCCCCTTCCGTGCACAACACGCAACCCTGGCTCTTCCACGCGGTCGGCGACGTGCTCACCCTCAGCCGGGACGCCACCAGGCGCCTTCGCAGTCTGGATCGCGAAGGACGTCAACAGGTCATCAGTTGCGGGGCAGCTCTCTATCTGGCCCGGCTCGGTCTCCGCCTGCAGGGCTACGACTCGGTGGTCGAGGCGGCCGCTCAGACAGGAGACGATCGAGTCCTCGCCCGGATCAAGGCAATACCCGGTGCTTCGGCCACGGCGGAGGAGATCGCTCTGGAGCACGCGGCCTTGTCGCGGCACTTCCAGCGCGGCGCCTTCGACAACCAGCCGGTGTCCGAGGAGGTCACTGCGGCCCTTCGCGATGCGGTCCAGGGTCAGGGCGCCTGGGTGCGGGCCCTCGCAACCCCCATTGACCAGCTCGCCCTGGCCGTGCTGCTGGAGCACGCCGACCAGGCGGAACTCGACGATCCTGAATACCTGGAGGAGCTCGCATCGTGGACCAACCGTCCCGCCGACAGCGGCGACGGGGTGCCCCGCCCCGCGATCCCGGCGATCCACCACCGTGCGAGCACCCTGAAGTTGCGCGCCTTTGCACCCGTGGACGAGCCCGGGGCCAGCGCGCCTCCTCTGGACGCCGACCGTGCACCGTCGCCGGTCGAGCACCCCTTGGCGATCGTGCTCGGCACTGCCGGAGACGAGGTGGCCGACTGGCTGGTGGCTGGACAGGCGCTTGCCGCCCTGCTGCTCCGGGCAGCCGTCGACGGGGTGCAGGCATCGCCCCTCGGCCAGGTAGTCGACCAGCCGTGGAGTCGCCGGCGACTGGCCAGTGAGCTGGGTGTCGTCGGCCACCCCCAGTTCGTGTTGCGCGTCGGGCACGCCTTCCCTGGTCCGCCGACACCTCGCCGTCCGGTGGACGACGTCCTGATCTGAGAACAGGTCAAGCAACGCCGCGGTGCCACAGGTCCTAGACGGCAAGTCCCAGCGCGGTCGCCTCCTCCCAGAGCTCATCCCGCACCCGGGGATGCGCGGCGCGCACGATCAGCTGGCGCGCTTGGGCCCTCTCATCCCGACCGAACATCTCCGCGACACCCTGCTCCGTGATGACCGCTGTGTGCTGGAAAGACGTCACTGGCTCGTCGACCATGGCGAGAATCGTCGAGACGTTCGCCTTGGGGTGCCAGGATCGCAGCGCCATCAACGCCTGGCCACCGTCAGAGTGCAGTGAACCGACGATGAAGTCGGTTTGGCCGCCGAAACCCGAGTGGATGCGCGCGTTGATCCGTGAGGCGTTCGCCTGCCCGAAGAGATCGACCTGCAAGGCGGTGTTGACTGACGTCATCGCACGCTGCTCGGCGATCAGCGCAGGTGCGTTCGTGGACTCGGTGCGCAGCACTTGCACCCTCGGATTGCGGTCCACCCAGGCGTACAGCCGCGCTGTCCCGTAGATGAACGACGCCGTCAAGAGCGTGTTCGTGTCGAGTGCTCCGGCCTCATCCAGGGCAAGGACCCCGTCGGAGAACATCTCGGACCAGATCGCCAGGCCTCGACGACGGGCCAGGCCAGGCAACGTGGCATCGGGGACCATTCCAATGCCTAGTTGCAAGGTCGCACCGTCGGGGACGCGTGCCACGACGAGCTCACCGATCCGCGCAGCCGCGTCATCCGGAACAGCCGGGGGTGCCTCGAGCAAAGCCGCGTCCGCCTCGATCGCAAAGTCCACGTCGTCCGGGTCGATCAGCCCGTCGCCGTACGTCCATGGCATCGCGGAGTTCACCTGTGCGATCACGAGCCCGCCTCGGGCCCGGCACGCCTCGATGGCCGCCGGCAGCACATTGACCTCGGTCCCCAGCGAGAGCATGCCGTCGAACATGGGCGCGACAGTCACGCACACGACGTCCGGCGGCAGCGTCGTGGAGAATAGGCGTGGGACAAGGGACAATCGCGCCGGAATGTAGGCGAGCGTTTCCGACCCGCGCATCCCGGCGCCGACGAAGGCCGTTTCGTGGACGACTTCCCTCCGTGTGGGGATGCCATGGTGAGCGTTGAGGGCGAACAGCCGGTAGCTCGCGACGTTCGTGTCGATGAGATCAAGCAGTTCAAACGGGGTCGCACCGTTGCCGCTCGCGACAACACGAGGGTTCTCGGGCAGCGCCGCCAGGACTCGCGCCAGCGAGGAGTCGTCGACGACGCGCACGGGTGCCGGTCCGCGATCAGTTCCGCGGCGGATGCTTGCTGGCGAACACCGCAGCCTGCGTACGCCGTTCCATCCCCAGCTTCGACAGCAGGGACGACACGTAGTTCTTGACGGTCTTCTCAGCGAGGAACATCCGCTCACCGATCTGGCGGTTGGTGAGTCCTTCGCCGATCAACTCGAGCACCCGGCGCTCCTGATCGGTCAGCGGCGCCAGCGCCTTGTCCTCGGCCGGTCCCTTGCGCAGCCGGTCAAGCACCTGCGCCGTGACAGCGGGGTCGAGCAGCGACTGGCCGGCCGCCACGCGTCGCACCGCGTCGACAAGGTCCGTGCCGCGGATCTGCTTGAGGACGTAGCCTGCGGCGCCGGCCATGATGGCAGAGAACAAGGCCTCGTCGTCGTCGTACGACGTGAGGATCAGGGCGGCGATCTCCGGATGGCTGGACCGGACGTCCCGGCACACGTCGATGCCCGACCCGTCCGGCAGGCGCCCGTCCAGGACAGCGACGTGGGGACGCAGCGCGGGAATCCGGCGGGTCGCCTCCTGCGCGAGCCCGGACTCGCCGACCACGACGATGTCGCCGTCGGTCTCCAACAGGTCCTTCAGACCACGCCGCACCACCTCGTGGTCGTCGAGGAGATACACGCGGATCTGGTCAGCAGCATTGTCGGGCGCGCCGGGCTCGTCAGTCGCCTCGGCCTGGTCAGCGCTTTCCACCATGACTCAGGTCTACCGCATCGCAGGAGACTGTGGGGGTCGAGCGAAGTCCAGGCGAAGAGGGGCTGTCCAGACGAGGACGGTGCCACTTGTTCCGTCGGCGGCGAACTCGAACGTTCCGCCAAGCGACTCGGCCCGCTCCCGCATGTTGCGCAACCCACTCATCGCCACGTTGCGGCCGATGCCTACACCGTCGTCGGTCACCGTCAACCGGACATCATTCCCCACGGCACAGGTCACCAGAACGGACGTTGCCCTGGCATGCCGCGCGGCGTTGGACAGCGCCTCTCGCAGGACCGCCACGAGGTGCGGCCGAATGGTGTCTGGGACCGCACTGTCGAGGGGTCCCACTGCCGTGAACTGCGGACGAAACCCGAGGACCACCGCCCCTTCCTCGAGAACGCTCTGGAGCTCGGCGCGCAGTTCGGTGAGCATCCCCCGATCACTGCCGAGCTCGAAGATGCTGCGCCGGATGTCCTTGATCGTCGCGTCGATGTCGTCCACGGCGGCCGAGATCCGCGTCACGACCTCCGGCCGGGTCGAAAGTCTCGCGACGTTGTCGAGGGTGAGGCCGATGGCAAACAGGCGTTGGATCACGAGATCGTGCAGATCACGGCCGATGCGGTCGCGGTCCTCGAACACCGCGAGACGTGCCTGCGCTTCGCGCGCACTGGCCACCTGAAGGGCAAGTGCAGCCTGCTCCGCGAACGCCTCAGCCGTCGTGACGTCCGTGTCGAGGAATGCCTGTTTCCGGTCATCTGCCCAGATGAGCACAAGTACACCCGCCAGGGTGTTCGACATGCACAACGGCAGGTCCATCATCGGACCCATCTCGGGCCAGGTCAGGGCTGCGATGAAGCCGCCCTCGTCGTAACGCGGGTCCCGTAGGGGGTCCAATGACACGATGCGGTCCCCGGTCTGCATGACCGCGCCCACGAGTCCCCGTCCCGCCGGCACCACGGTGCCGGGGAGCGCGACTCCATGAGGACCGGAGATCACGCTCACGGCCAGGTCATTGGTCTCCTCCTGCCGCAGCAACACGGCCGCGACATCGGCACCCGCCACCTCGCGGGCGCGGTCGGCGACGAGCTGAAGCGCCTGCTCGCGGTTGACGTCGCCGAGCAGAGCCGCCGTGATCTCCGCTGCCGCCTCGAGCCAGCGTTGCCTGCGCGAAGCCTCCTCGTAGAGCCGCGCGTTCTCGATCACCACGCCGGCTGCCGCGGCTAGTGCCACGACGATGCGCTCGTCCTCAGCAGTGAAGGACCCGCCGCCGCGCTTCTCGGTGAGGTAGAGGTTGCCGAAGACCTGGTCGCGGATGCGCACCGGCACACCGAGAAAGGTGTTCATCGGTGGATGTGCGGCAGGGAAGCCGTAGGAGTCTGCGTGGTCACTGATCTTGTCGAGACGTACCGGCTCCGGGTGATCGATGATCAGACCGAGCAGGCCGTGACCGCGGGGCAGGTCACCGATGAGCTCACGCTGCTCGACGGTCATCCCATCGGTCACGAACTCGCGGAGGCGACGTTCGCCCGTATGGCCCGGTGCAGCGAGCACACCGAGCGCAGCGTACTGCGCTCCGACGAGTGCGCTGGCTGTCGTCACGATGCGCTCCAGCACGCTGTCGAGAGACAGGTCTCCCGCAAGCGCCACAACCGCGTCGAGCAGCCGCTGAAGCCGATCCTGTGTGTCGAGAACCTCGCCGACACGAAGCAGCGTCTCCTGGAGCAGGTCGTCCAGACGTGCGCGACCGAGGGGATTCAGGTCGCCGGTCACACTGCCTTCGTCCGCCACGCCGCTCGCACCTCCAGTCTTGAGCCAGCCTAGGGCTAGTTCGCGAGCCGACGGGTCACCTCCGCTACCGGTCGCCGGGGCGTCGGCGGGACCGGCCTGCCGTAGCCGATGCGCATCAGCATCTGGGTGTGACCGAGTCCCGTGATCGGTGACCGAGTCAACCAGCGCAGGCTGGTCTGCTCGACCGGGTGGTTCATGAACGAGGCAACGAGGCCCCCATTCGTCGCGATGAGCAGCATGCGCTCCATCGCCTGCCCGGCGCGGATCCAGTCGAACGGCGTGTCGAACCTCGTGGAAAGGACTGCGATCGTCGGCGTCGCTTCGAAGCGAGCGGTGCCTCGCGGCAACCGCTCGGCGCTCGCGAGGTCGCGGAAGGCGGCCCGTTGTTGCTCGGGCACCGGTCCGAGCGACTCGACCGGAATGCCGTCTTGGCGGGGAACCGTGGCGAGCCATTGACCGCGCTCGGCGATGAGGGCGCTGTCGTCGCGCTCCTCCAGATCGGCGTCGTGGAGCAGGCCGATGATGCGGTCGACCTCGTCAATGTCGTGATAGATGCGTAGGACCGCGTTCTCCTGGCCTACCGCCTCGACAAGCCGCGACAGCGTCGCCTGCGGGATGGCTCTGTCGACGAACGGGTAGCGGTTGGTATGCCGGCGCCAGATCGCCGGATAGAGCTCGTCCAGCAGGCCCGACCGGCTGTGCCGATGGTCCACGTCGAAGGTTGCCACCAGGGTCGGGTCGTCGCTTGGCAGTAGCCGGACGCGTGGATGGAAACCGAGATGCTCGGCTGCCACCCGCAGGTTGAACAACGCTGCGCCGCAGCTGATCAGCACTGACCTGCCCCCGCCGTCGGCGATGCGTAGCTGACGCTGGGGGTCGGCGTAGAGCTCGATCCGTCGAGCGCCTACGGCGAATCTCCATGGCTGGCTGTTGTGGATCGACGGTGCGGCCAAGGCCGCCTCGAGCAGGGCATGCTCGACGCCCTCGTCGATCAGAGCCGGCTGTGTCTGCGTCTGCATGTCGCCTCCCGACTGGACCGGCGCGTCCGGCTGGTCCGAGCCTGACAGGCCCGCAAGACCACAGGAGGTGCCGCTGTGCCCTGCCTGTCGGGACCTTCGGCCCGTGTGCTGGGGCGCGCTCGAGCCAAGACTGTGGAGCAACAGCAACCAACTAAGGGATGTGTTCCTCATGACCAAACGCCTGCAGTTCCTGGGCGTCGCTCTGGCGCTGATCGGTCTCGGATTCCTCGTCGGCTCGGGCGTGGCTTACGCCAAGGTGCAGGCGGGATACGACTCCCTCAAAGCGTTCAGTGCCGCACAGAACGTCGAACTGACCTACAACGACAACGGCCAGCTCACCGACCGCGGCGAGACGAAGGGCGCAGAGGCGATCATGTCCCTGCTCACCGATGACTGGCAGTACCCGGTCACCGAGTCCGACCTGAACCCGGCCGACCCGGTGGTCAACACCGCGTCCGAGTTCATGTACCAGATGGCGACCGTCAGCTACCACACCCTGCACGGGGAGCAGACCGTGGTCCTCGCCGAGGACACGGAGTACAAGGGCAAGGTCTACAAGGCCGGGTCCTATGACTTCAACGTGGACGGCAAGTACTGGACCGGCTTCGACCGCGAGCACCCGATCGAGGGCATCGCCCGCGACCAGGCCTGGTCGGGCACGGCACACGGACTGATCGCCGAGCTTGGCGTGGGCACCGTGACCCACTCCGCACTCCAGATGGGTCTGGCGCTTTCCGGGATCATGGCCGGCTTCGGGCTGACGATCCTGTTCGCCGGGCTGGGGCTGGTCTGGGCCAGCAGCGCGAGGCGCAAGCAGGCTGTCGGGCCAGTTCGCGAGCGGATCACAGAGCCAGCCACAGTCTGACCGGCCAAGGCGGTATGACGCCGTACGACCGGGTGTGCGGGGTGACCTTCGGGTCACCCCGCACACTTGCGTTGGGCAAAGCCATGTCCCGCAGGGCTGGCCAAGCCAGAATCGGCACATGCGGAACCACCCGCGGGGGGAGAGATCATGATCGTCCGCCGGGCCTCGTCGTCACCGGGAGGGCTCTGCTGGCTCGTGTTCACTGTCGCGGCCGTACTGGCGCTCTCCGGTTGCGCCGCGAGCGACGACCAGGCCACAGCTGCGGCGACGCCCCCGACAACGTCGTCGCCGGCGGCGTCGCCTGCTTCGTCGGCGCCTGCGTCGGTGGGCGCCGCCTCGAGCAAGTACCCGAATGCCATCGTGGTGCTGGGGCACTCGGGCACGACAGGTGCGGATTCCGATCCCGCGAACCCCGGCACCGATGCACCTGGCAACTCGTGGGCGACCGGGGACAACCCCGAGGTCAACAGCATCTACACCCGACTGCTCAGGCTGAACCCGACCGTGCGCGGGCACAACACCAACCTGGGCGTCAACGGCACCGACGTGGACCACCTGGTCGGCCGGGTCGACTGGGCTCTGGATCTGACGCCGTTGCCCGACCTGTTCATGATCCAGGAAGTCGACAACGACATGAAGTGCGACGGCACCGACCCGGACAACTACGCGCGCTTCGCCACGACGATGTCCGACCAGCTGGCGAAGATCACCGCCAAGGCCCCCAAGGCCACCATCCTGCTGGTCGGCGGTCCTCCCGGCACCGTCCAGAACTACGGCACGATCGCGGCCCACCTCCCAGCGGCAAAGGCCGCGAACACGGGCACCGGCCCGTGCGATCTGTTCAGTCCCTCGGGCAAGGCCGTCCCCAAGCACTGGCGCTACACGGACCAGGTCACCCGGAAGTACCACGCCCAGCTCGCCGCGGTGTGCAAGAAGTTCCCGAAGTGCCGGTACGACGGAGGCGCGCTGTATCGCATGGTGATCAGCGCGGACGACCTCGCCGGTGATGGCCTTCACCTCTCTATCGCAGGGCATCGCAAGCAGGCGGCGCTGGAGTGGCGAGTGCTCGGATTCGACTGAGCCGGGAAACGACCGCCGAGATCGAGTTCGTCCTGATCGACCGGCGTCAGTGGTCCGGTTCAGCGGCGCGCTGCGCTCTCTTGCGGCGCTTGCCTGCGTGCATCGCCGCCACCCGGGCGACCGGGATGGTGTGCCCCTCCTCGACCAGCCCGTGGTCGAGGACCTGCGGTGGTGGCATCAGCTCGGTCCACGGGTCGGCGTCGGCGAGCAGCCGGGGGACCGTCGTGATGGTGAACTCCGCCGCCGACACGTCAGCGAGGTCGTCCCATGCGACCGGCATGGACACCGGGACACCGGCCCGGGCCCTCGGGCTGTAGGCCGCCACGACGGTCGCCCCACCCGATCGCGTGGCGTCGAGGAAGACCTTGCCCTCGCGCTCCTCGACGACGAACGCCGTCGTCGTCAGCTCTGGGTCGAGCCGTTCCGCACGGGCCGCGACGGCGCGAGTGGCGGCAGCCACGTCCACCGCCGACTGCCCCGGCGCGAGTGGTACGACGACATGCACGCCCTTTGCGCCGCTGCTCTTGGCCACGGCCGCGATGCCTGCGTCGCTGAGCACCTGTCGCACCAGCAGTGCGGCGTGCACGGCGCCCGAGAAGGCGTCGGACCCCGCGGGCGGGTCGAGGTCGACAACCAGGTGGGTGGGGGCGTCGAACGCCAACCCGCGGAACAGGTTCGGGTGATACTCGATGGCCCGCTGGTTGGCGAACCAGAGAAGGGTCTCCCGGTCGTCGCAGACGGGATAGTGGACCAGCCGTTTCCCGTCCTGCGTCGCGACCTCGAGCGTCGGGATCGATGCAGGGGCGTAGGCCGGCAGGTTCTTCTGCATGAACGGCGCCTGCCCACGCAACACCCGGATGACGCTCAGTGCGCGCCCGGCGAGGAGCGGCACGAAGCGGTCCGCAACGGCGTCCAGGTAGTCGACCAGGTCGCGCTTGGTGGCGCCGGCGTCGGCGAACAAGGGCTGGTCCAGGTTGGTCAGGCGTACGCCGGCGCGTTCCTCCTCGGGCATGCTGACATCGTCCCTCGCCGACGTCCCGGCCGGGAACCGGCCTCCACCTCCAGCCGGCGCGCCGAGTGCCTCGTCACCGCTGTGGAGCTTTCGAGCCTGGGTCATCGAGGGAGATCTGCACGCTCTTGAGCATGCCTTGGCGCGAGGCCGTGAGGCGGGCACGGTGTGCGCCGCGACGCCGCTGGCGATTGCGGAGCTCGCGGCCCAACCGACTCTTGCGTCGGCCGTGGATGAGATAAAGCAGCAGGCCGCCGGCCACCCACAGCCCGAAGTAGCCCCAGGTGACGACGCGAAGATTGATCATCATCCATGAGGTCGCCAGGATCGACAGCGTCGGGACCAGGGCGGGCCGCGAGATGCGAAAACCGCGGTCGAGGTCGGGACTTGTGCGCCTGAGCACGAGGACACCGATGGCCACGAAGAGAAACGCGAAGAGCGTGCCGATGTTGACCATCTCTGCGAGCAAGAGGACAGGCACGGTCAGGGCGAGCACGACGGCGCACGCTCCGACGAGCAGAGTCGCTCGGGCCGGGGTGCCGAGCCGAGTCACCGATGCCAGGCGGGCAGGGAGCAGCCCGTCGCGGGCCATCGCGTAGAGCACCCTGCTTTGCCCGATCAGCACCACGATGATGACCGTGGTCAAGCCCAGTAACGCACCGATGTTGATCAGACGAGCCGCCAGGTCGGCGCCGACGGCTCGGAACGCCTCGGAAACCGGTGCAGCGCCGCCGAGCTCGTCGTACGGGCGCATGCCCACCAGGACTGCGGCCACGCTGAGGTAGAGCCCCGCGGCCAGAATCAGAGTGGTGATGATGCCGCGCGGAACGTCCTGCTGCGGCGATTTCGTCTCCTCAGCAGCGGTCGCGACGATGTCGAACCCGAGGAAGGCGAAGAAGACCACGGACGAGGCCGTGAAGACGCCGACCACTCCGAAGACGTTGGGCGCCTCCCCGGCCAACGACTGCAGCACACTGGCGTCGGCTCCCGGCTCACCTGGTCGGGAAGCCGGCAGGAAGGGCGTGTAGTTGGCGGCCTTCACATGAAGTGCGCCGACGACCACGACGACGGCGATGACCGCCAGCTTGGCGATCACGGCAATCCACAGGACGCCCAATGACATGCGGGTGCTGAAGATGACCACGAGCACCAGGAACACGATGATCCCGACGGCCATGAGGTCGCGGGATGCCTCGAAGCCGGCGTAGTTCTCCCAGCCGGATGGCAGGACGATGCCGAAGTCGCCGAGGGTCGCGACCGCGTACTGCGACCAGACCCGGGCCACCACAGCGACGGCCAGCAGGAGCTCGAGCATCAGGGCCCAGCCGATCAGCCAACCCCAGACCTCACCGAAGATGACGTAGGTGAACGTGTAGGCACTGCCCGACACCGGCAGCACCGACGCCAGCTCGGCGTAGCAGAGTCCGGCGGTCAGGCACGCGAACGCAGCGATGCCGAACGAGAGCAGGACACCAGGTCCCGCCGTCAACGCGGCCTGCTGCCCGGCGAGAGAGAAGATGCCCGCGCCGATCGTCACACCGAGCCCGAGCACGATCAGGTCGGCGCGTCCGAACACGACGCGCAGACGGTGCCGGCCTACCTCGCGCGGTGCCAGCGCCATCCGTACCGGTAGTCGTCTAAAGATTGTGTTGCGGCTCAGACTGTCCAAAGACACGGGAACCTCCTGCATCCCGCCAGCAGGGGGGAGGCGAGACGAGACCCGCACAATAGCCGCGAATGGTATGGGGATTCTCACTGCCGTGACTGAGATGGCTCGACGCAGCGACGTACTTACACCCGGTGAAAATCGGAGCTGTAATGGACTCGTCACAGACAGCCGTCATGCCGATCGCTCACGCGGTCTGCTGACGTCAAGGGGAGGTCGCCAGGCAGCGACACCGCGGCGCACCTCTCCCGCGGGGGAGGATGCCGGTCGGTGTGATGGAGCGGGATGCTCGGCTCGACCGCCCGGTCCCGGCCGCGGGGAGCTACGAGTGAGCGCCGAGGGATGCACCGTCACGTGGTGGGGGCACGCCACGGTGGAGATCCGGCTGGACGGCACCCGGTTGGTCACCGACCCGCTCCTTCGGCGCCGCGTGGGACCACTGCATTCGCGCGGGCACCGGCCGCGTGCGGCCGACGACGACCTGTCGAGCGTCGACGCAGTGTTGCTGTCCCACCTTCACCACGGCCACACAGACCTGTCGTCCGTGCGACGTTTCAGTCCGACCACGACGACCGTCGTTCCCGTCGGAGCCGAGGCGCTACTCCGGCAGCACGCCCGCGGCGCGTGGTCCCGCTCGCCGTGGGCGTGGAGACCACGATCGGCCGGGTGCACATCGCAGCGACGCCGGCGCACCACGACGGAGGCCGCCACGGCGGGCACACGGCGGAGGCCGTGGGATACCTCGTCCGCGGCTCGCGCACCGTGTACTTCGCCGGCGACACGGCGTTGTTCCCGGACATGACTGCCGTCGCCGAGGAGTCGGGTGGCCGTCTCGACGTGGCGCTGCTGCCGGTGTCCGGCTGGGGCTGACGTTCGGCCCGGGCCACATGGACCCGGGCGAAGCGGCGCGGGCCGTGGTCCTGCTCCAGCCGCAAGTCGCGGTGCCGGTCCACTGGGGGACGCTGCGCAATCCCGATCGCCTGGCGGCTGCGTCGCCGACACCTCATGGGAGTCGCCGAGCGCTTCGCAGCTCTCGTCGCACTGATCGCCCCGACGACCACCGTGGTGGTTCCGGTCCCTGGTGTCCCCGTCGACCTGGCCGCCATCACGAGGAGCAGGCCATGACCGGACTGCGCCCGGTGTGGCGCTTCCTGCTGATCTGGATGGTCGCGTCGCTGACGCTGGTACTCGTGGACTGGCTCCTCCCCGGGTTCCACATCGAGGGAACCGGTGCGGCTGTCGCTGCCGCGGCTCTGCTCGGCCTGCTCAACAGCCTCGTCTGGCCGGTGCTGGTGCGGCTGGTGCTGCCGCTCACGGTGATCACCCTGGGATTGGCGCCGCTGGTGCTCAACGCAGCAATGGTGGGCGTCGTCGCCTGGGCACTCGACGCCGTGACGCTCGACAACCTCTGGTGGGGCCTCGCTGTCGCGGCAGCCATGACTTTCGTCCTCCTCAGCCGCAAGATCCAGGACCCCGTCCCGCCCGATCCGACCCGGCCCTTCGACACCCTGGGTGCGACCCTCTCGGCCGCAGGGCTGATCTGCGTCGTCAGCGGCATCCTCCAGGCGGACAACAACCTGTGGCTGATGGCGGGCCTGATGGCGACCGTGCGTTCCACCACCAACCCGCCGAGCCGTGAGCAGCTGCTGACCGAGGTCGCGCTCGAGGTGCAGGGCATGACCCAGCAGAAGCAGAACCCCTTGTCCGACTTCAAGCTCGCCAAGGGCATCGGCCCCGGTCCTCAGGTGCTGGAAGAGCTCCGGACGGTGTGCGGCATCGTCCAGGCCAAGGCGTCACAGGAGGAGTACGACGCGTTCCGCAGGTGGCTCGTCACCACCGCGGAGGCCGCCGCCGAATCCGCCAAGGAAGGCGGGTTCATGGGCTTCGGAGCGGTGCAAGTCAGCAGGGGCGAGCAGGCGATGCTGGAGCAGCTGAGGTCGGAGCTCGACCTAGGTCCCACTAGCTGACGAGATCGACGGTCACGAGGTCGCCCCCTGGATCAGTCATCTGACCCATTGCAGCGCCGCTTGTCTGGCTGCCTCGACCTGTGATCCGGACTGCCGGCGCGCCATCCGACGCACCACGACTGGCGTGACCAGGAGCCCGACCACCGTCCATGCGCTGAGAACGGCGACGGTCTCGAGCGTTCGCCAGGATTCGCCGACCTCGAGTGCGGCTGCGGAGTCGGGCAGGAAGGCCGAGCGCATGCCCAGGCCGAGCCAGTACATGGGGAAGATCTGGGCGATCACCTGCACCCACCCCCACAGCTGCTGGATGGGAAAGAAGATCCCGGAGATGCCGGCCAGCACCATGACGGGCAGCATCCCCCAGGTACCGACCTTCTGTGTGCTCGGCACCGTCGATCCGATGACCATCCCGATCGGCAGAGTCGCGACCAGCCCGAGCACGAGCACCCAGACGACCGTCACCCAACCCTCGGCCCCGCCACTCATCAGGTTGTCGAACAGGAGAAAGCCCGGCACGAGGATGACGGCCAGGGACGGCACCAGGCTCAGGCACTGGAGGACGACCTGGCCGGTCACGTGTCCGATGACGCCATTGGGCACTGCCTTTGCGCGCAGCAGGGTGCCGTCCTCGCGCTCCATGGCCAGCGCGTAGGCAGGGCCGATCACGACGCCGAAGGCCACCAGGCCGCCGAGGATGCTGGGCATCGCCACCGACGGGTAGAGCAGCGACGTACCTTCCACCTCCGAGTCGCGGCGGAAGAACAGGTACGTCAGCACCGCCACGGACATGAACAGGTAGAAGCCCTGATCCTGTTTGCTCTTGACGCTCTGGACGAACTCGGTCCAGCCGCGGGAGAGGCCGACCCGAACAGCGTGCATGCGCGGGTTCATGAACGGGCCTCCTCGAACGTCATGGCGGCCGCAGCCTCGGCGTCGTCCTCATGTCGACGGACGATGGCGAGGTAGGTGTCCTCGAGGCTGGCCCGGCGGACCTCGAGGTCCCTCACCTCGTCGCCATGCTGGGCAAATAGCTGTCGGACGAACGCGGTGGCGTCGGTTGTGGCGTGAGTGAAGTGCTCTCCGTTGCGGCTCCATCGCACCTTCGCCTCAGTGGCGACGTTCTGCCCAGCTCGTCGGGGGTTCCATCGGCGACGATGCGACCTCCGGCGAGAATCAGGATGCGGTCGGCGAGCTTCTCCGCCTCTGTGAGGTCGTGCGTGGTGAGCAGGATCGTGGTCTCTTCGCTGTCGGACAGCCGGAGTACGAGATCGTGGAACTCCTTTCGAGCGTGCGGGTCGAAGCCCGCGGTCGGCTCGTCCAGGAAAAGCAGCTCGGGTCGGCCAATGATGCCGATAGCGACGTCCAGTCGGCGTCGTTGCCCGCCGGACAAGGTGGCGATCTTCTGCTCCGCCAGCTCGGTCAGGCCGACCATCGTGAGCAGCGTCTCCACGTCGTACGGGCGGACGCGCTCTGGGGTGGAGTACGGCGTGTAGTAGGCGCCGAGGTGGGAGAGCAGCAGGCGGGGCGTCCACCTCGGGTGGTCGCGCCACGACTGCAGCACGACCCCGGTGCGGGCGCGCCAGTTCTCGTTCCCATGTGCAGGTTCGACGCCGAGGACACGCACCTCGCCATCCGACGGTGTGCGGAACCCCTCAAGAATCTCGATCGTGGTGGTCTTGCCGGCGCCATTAGGGCCGAGGAGGCACACCACCTCGCCTGTATGGACTGCGAAGTCGACGCCCGTCAGCACGTCCTTGGGGCCGTACCGCATCCGCAGGCCGCTGACCCGGACTGCGTCGTCGTTGCTCATCTCGGCCGAATCGTGCCCCGCCACCCTGTCTCCCGTCACCGCGCGGCACCTTTGCTGCTGCTCGAGAGGTTCCGAGACTAGGGGTGCTGCAGGGGCCGCACAAGATCAAACACTGCCGTTGCGGCGGAGCCGGAACCACGTCGGCGCTGTCTTCTGCTTCTCGGGGGTCCCGCAGAGCTGTGCCAGCGTCTGCTGGGTGTGCGAGGCATTCTCGTCTGACCGCCGCGGCGCGGTAGTCGTCTCAGGAATCACGCCTCGTCTCCGGCACGTATTTCCAGCCGAAGGTCGCTGCCGCCATGGCTCCGAGTACACCCGTCAGAGTGACCAGGACGCTGCCGCGGCTGTCGTCTTCCAGGACATCGAACGCGGACAAGAGAATGTCCGCTACCAGGCTGACGGCCAGGTAGCCGAGCACCGCCCAGGCGATGGTCCGAACGATCCGCTTGAACAGGGGGCTGGCCACCGCCGAAGCCTACGACCAGGGTTCACGCGCCTCTCTTTCGTGCCATATTGACAAGCAGTCCGGCAGACGGAGGTACGCAATGTCCTACCTGCTCGAGGTGCCGGTTGAACATGGCAGCGACGACGTCCTGCTGTTCGAGGTCGAGGCCGGCCAGGTTCCCGGCGACCTCGAGCTCGCCTCCGACGATCCAGGCAAGGCCGCCGCTCGGGCCAAGCGGACGTTGGAGCAGGTGCTCGTCGAGCTGACTCCCGCTTTGCGAGGCGCGGTCGACAGCTTCCGGGCGCTCTCGCCGCACGAGACCACCATCGAGTTCGGGCTGAAGATGGGTGGTGAAACCGGCGTGATCATCGCCAAAGGCACCGCAGAGGTCAATTTCAAAGTCGTCATGACGTGGCGGAGCTCGGCGACGTGACCCCAGGGGGCAAGCGCGAGTCGTTCGTCGTACGGATTGCTGTCGGCGAAGGCTCTGCCGCACCCGCAGCGGGCGTAGGGGTCGTCGTGGGCGACGGCAAGGTGATGACCTGCGCCCACGTGGTGAACGTGGCGATCGGCAGGCCCAAGCAAGAGTTGTCGCCTCCGCCGGGCGAGGCCCGCGTTCACGTCAAGCTGCCCCTCTTGTCCGGCGCCGCGACTGCGGAGTGCGCGGTTGTCTCGTGGCTGCCGCCGTCACCCGAAAGCCCCGGCGAAGGCGACGTAGCCGTGCTCGCGGTGGTCAACGGCTCGTTGCCTGAGGGTGCAGAGCCTGCCGGTTTCCTACCGGCCGACGAGAGCTACGACGAACAGGTGGAAGTGTTCGGCTACCCCAGCGACCCGCCTCGCAAGGAGGCCGGCGGGTGGGCCACGTGCATCGTCCGCGGTGCCGTCGGCGGGGGCGCCGTGCAGCTGGACACGGATCCAACTTCTGCCTTACGACCTCAGCCGGGCTACAGCGGGTCGCCGGTGATTCGTCGGGAGATGGGCCGCGATCGCGTCATCGGGCTGCTGGTCGTGGCCAGCCGTGACAACAGGACCAAGGACGCCTACGCCGTCGGGCTACCCTCCCTGCGATCGGCCTTACCAGACTTGGCCACCGTGCCCATCACAGCTGAGACAGCCGTCGACCGCGTGGAAGGGGATCGGATCTCGCCGTCCGTGCCGTACTGGCGTGATCGTGATGAACGGAAGGCGGAACTACGCCAACTGCTGCTGGGCGGTCAGCGCATCACGGCTGTTACTGGCCGCCGGGGGATTGGGAAGAGCGCGCTTGTCGCGCGTGTGCTCTCCGAGTTCGAACAAGCGGACAGCAAGCGCGAAGTTGATCTCAACGCCCTCGCTTACCTGTCCACTCGCACGGGCCGCGGCGAGCTCACCCTCGCAAGGATCTACGAGACCCTTACCCAGCTGGCACCTGAGTCGGAGCGGAAGCAACTACTGAAGCGTTTGGAGAAGGACGGGCGGGATGCACTGCCCGGCCTCTGGGAGGCGCTGGACAAGGCGCAGCGGACCGTCGTCGTCGTGCTCAACGATCTCGACGGTCCCAATGGGCTTGCCGGTCTGCAGGATCCCGACACTGGCGAGGTGGTCGACCAGCAGCTGCTTGACTTCCTGGCCAGCGCCTGCAGCACGCCGTGGCCGCCGAGGGTGGTGACCACGTCGATCAGGCCGCCCGTCCTGCCACCCGAGCTGCGTCTCCACGTCACACCGCTGGACCTGTACGAAGGGTTGCCCGATGAGGATGCCGTGGCCTTGTTGCGCGCGCACGACACCTATGGCGATGCCGGGCTCGCTGAGCTCACCGATGAGCAGCTGGTCGCAGTGGCGCAGCGGCTGCACGGCGTACCTCGTGCCCTCGAGCTGCTCCCCGAGTTGCTGGAGAGGGACGAAACCACCCTTGACCGGGTCCTCGCGTCGCCAGCCGCGCCAGAGGTGCTCCTTAAGAAGCTCGTTGCCGCCAACTTCGACCAGCTGTCGGAACAAAGGCGAGCCGTAATGCGAATTCTCGCGCTGGCCGGTGTGCCCCTACCGGAAAGGGATGTGCCCGAGATCCTGCACGGCGTCATCGAAGAGGAAGATGCGCGAACGGCGGTTCACCAACTGCGTCGCCGTCGCCTGGTGGGACGGGACCGCAAGTCCGGGTTGGTGAGATTGCATCCCATCGACGCCGATTACATCAGCCAAGCTTGTGAAGCGCACGACCACGCGCAGTACGTGGTGCTCTCCCGCCGGCTCGCCGACTGGTACGCCGGTCGGCGCACGCCGCCGGACACGTGGCGGCTCATTGCCGACGCCGAGCCGAACATGCTCGAGTTCCGCCACCGCCTACGAGCCGGTGAGCCTGATGCGGCTATCGAGGCTCTCACCGACGCGGCAGCCTTCCTGTCACGCAGAGGCGAGTCCGGAGTCGTGTTCCATGCCGTTGCCAGCATCGAGCCGTTCCTGGACTCCGACGCGCAACGCGCGCCCGTCCAGCTGTCACTCGCACTCGCCGAGTTCTTCAACGGCTCTCTGGAGCGGGCGGAGGCCGCCTTGCGCGCTGCGCACGAGATGGCCGCCGCAGGCCCGTCGTCGCTGCTCCCGAGCATCGACGGCTGGCTGGGCGCAGTCCTTCGGCACCGCGGCCGCGCGACGGCAGCGGTGCCAGTTCTCGCGGGTGTGCTCAGCTCGCCGGACGTGCCCCGGAGCATCCGCGTCGGAGCCCTCTTCGAACTGGCGCTCTCCTTCTGCTACCTGGGTGACGCCCCGGGTGCCGTTGACGCGACCGAGAGGCTGGCCGTCGCGGTCGGCGACGATGGGTCGCCGGTCGAGCGTGGATACCTTGGTGACGCGCGCGCCCTCACCGCGGTGTTGACCGGTGACCGTGCAGCCGCTCTTGCCGCCGCCGCGGAGGCCATTGCTGCCTATCAGCAGTCACCCAAGTGGGACGATGCCGGGTACCTCCAGAATCTGTGCGGCATCATCCACCTGGACCTCGACGACCTCGACGCGGCGGCGGACGACCTGGAGCAGGCGTTGCAGAGCGCCCGGGACAGCGGACAAGGTCGTCTCTTCGGGTTCGCGACGGCGAACCTGGCTTGGCTGCGACTGCGCCAAGGGCGTATGGCCGAGGCACGCGAGATGGCGCAGTCGAGCGCCGACCGTCTCGCGGCGGCACACGTTGATGAGGCAGCCAGCCCGAGGCTGCTCGCCGAGCTGCTCCAGACCGGAGTTGTCGACGTCGGCCGGTTGCGCGAAGTGGTTGCTCTGACGCAGGCGAACCCCGACTTCTACCGACCGTCCGAGCAGGTCGTCGAGAACCTGCGCGCGACGCTCGCTCCCGCCCAGTAGTCAGGTGTCGTATTCGTCGGGCAGGCGCATCCCAGGGCCGCCGACCTGCCGGCCGAGTGGCTCCGCGCGTCCCTTCGGTTCCTCCCACTCCTCCTGACGGCCGAGAGCGGTGAGGTCGAGGTACTGGTAGCCGTTGTGGAACTCCTCGATGCCGCGGCCGTAGGTGGAGTAGGTGTGGAACACCTCGTCATCGACCCGGAGGAACGCGCTGATGCCCGGCATCTCCATGCCGCGCATGTCCTCGGTCCACGGCCCGTCTGTTGTCCCAGGCACGGCGAGCTCGGTCTCGGTGCGGAACTGCTGCAGCACGGGGGCGACCCGGTCGTCGAGGGTCGCATGGAAGTCGTAGTTGAAGTCGCTGCCGTACGAGGAGTACCAGGGGAACGACCAGCCCATCCGCTCGCGGAACGCGGCGAGCTTCTCGTACGGCGCCCGCGACACCGCGACGAGCGTGGTGCTGCGCACGTGCAACTGCCTCAGCCGGCCGATCCCGTCGGCGGCGGAGGAGCAGCTCGGGCAGGCCTCGTCCCAGTCCGGACCGAACATGAAGTGGTGCATCACCAGCTGCGGGCGGCCCTCGAACAGGTCGAGCAGGCTGGCCGTCCCGTCCGGGCCCTCGAAGGCGTACGGCTTGTCCATGCGGACCATCGGCAACCGACGTCGGTCGGCGTTGAGCCGGTCACGCGCCCGGGTCAGCTCCTTCTCCTTCGCCAGCAGCTCCTTGCGGGCGGCGAGCCAATCCTCGCTCGACACCACCTCGGGCAGATTCCCCGTCGCCGTCATGCCGCTCCTCTCAACTGGTTCCGTTTCGCAACCAGTCCATACTAGGGCATACTGGTGCGAGAACACAACCGGTTGGGAAGGGCGGTGCGGTGCGCAAGGACGTGCGTTCGGGGTGCCCGGTCAACCTGTCGCTGGAGATCCTCGGCGACCGCTGGAGCCTGCTCGTCCTGCGCGACATCGTCTTCACCGGTGCCCGGCACTTCCGCGAGTTGCTCGGCGGCCCCGAGCGCATCTCGTCGAACATCCTGGCCGACCGGCTCGCCGCGCTCGTCGAGCACGGCCTGCTCACCAAGGCCGACGATCCCTCGCACAAACAGAAGGTCACCTACAGCCTCACCGAGCAGGCGATCGAGCTCGTCCCGGTCTTCGCCCAGCTCAGCGCGTGGGGGACGCGACACCTGCCGGTGGAAGAGGAGTACGCCGCCCGGGCGAAGGTGCTCGCTGCCGGCGGACCGCCCCTCTGGGAGACGTTCATGGACGAGCTCCGGGAGGCCCATCTCGGGAGACAGGCACGCCGGCAACCCGCACCGGACGGCCCGACTGTCGCAGAGCAGTTGCAGGCCGCCTACGCGACGTCGGCCGACGTCAACCGCTAGCCGGCGAGAGCGGGCCCACCACCGCGTACGTCGCGCAGACAAAGGCCCGGTTGCGCACCACGTCGGTGAGCTCGAGGTTGAACCTCCGTGGGAACAGCGGCCGTCCGGCGCCCAGCGTGACGGCCGCGATCGACAGCTGCAGCTCGTCGAGCAGCCCGGCCTCGGCGAACTGAGCTGCGAGGTCACCTCCGCCGACCACCCAGATGTCCTTGTCGCCCGCGGCTTCGACGAGCGCGGCGTGGATCGGCGCGACGTCGCCCTGGACGAAGCGGACGTCGGCGCCCTCGACTGCCGGCAGATCGGCGTGGGTCGTGACGAACGTGGGCATCGGGTAGGACCACTGCTCGCCGGTGGACGCCATGTGGGCGCGGATCCACTCGTACGTCGTGCGACCCATCACGATGGCCCCGACAGCGGCGATGAAGGCGCCGTAATTCATCGGCCCCTCGCGGTCGATGTCCTGGACGAACAGCCAGTCCAGCGAGTCGTGCTGGTCGGCGAGGAACCCGTCCAGCGTCGTCGCGGTGTAGTAGACGGTCTTTGTCATGGGGCCTTCCTGGTCATCGCAGGTTTCAGTGTGAGAACGGCTCGAGGCAGCCGTACTCGGCAGCCGCGCCTCTGACCTCGACCAGCACGCGCTCCGGGCGCACGTCACCGATCACGCAGGCGGCCTGTCCGACGTGCACGGCGAACACCGATCCGACGGGTGGTTGCGGTGAGGTCCACCCGGACGGCACGTGCATCGGCAAGACCTCGATGTCTGTCCTCGGGTAGCCGAGCCCCAGCAGCGTGCGCCTTGTTGCGTCGGGAGTGACGTTGCCGGCCGCCTGCAGCCGCGCCAAGGCTGGCCGGATGCGCGCTCCGGCGCGGTCGGCAACCTTGCGGTCGGCGGCCGCCAACTCGCCGCGGTGCTTCCACGCGTTGTTGTCGGCTTGGCCGGGCGGCTGATCGCCGGCGGGGGCGGGGGTTGCGGTCGATGGCGTGGAGCTATCCGTCGGCCGCATGGACGAGGGGTCAGACGCCGACCCGGACCCGACGCCGGTCGCGCAACCTGAGATGAGGAGCAGAGCGAGGACGATTGCCATCTTGTTCCACGACACTCGCGGAACTCTAGGGCCAGACCGCTCTGCGGCCCACAGGGATGTGTCAGGTGGCGGCCGAGGTCGTCATGACCGACTGCCGCCACGCGCGGACGGCGAGCTCACTCCCAGGGCACGACTGTCTCGACGGCGTCGAGTTGCTCATGCCAGTCGAGCAGGTCATCCCAGTCGAATCGCGAGCGGGGAGACAGCAGGTCGACCTCGTCGGCGGTCGGCTCGCTGAGGGTGAGCGGTGGGGCACCGGCCAGCAGCAGGATCGAGAGCGTGTCACCCGCCACCAGCAGCACGTCCGGCGTCTCGCAGCTGGGGCAGCGGAACAGCAGCTCCCCCGTCGCAGGCATGCCGTCGACGCGCAGGATGGTCGCCTCGGCACGAATCTCGACAGTCTCACGACACTCGCGGCACTCCATCTGAAACTCAGTCATGAGGCTGCCCTCCCACAGTCCTGGCTAGGGAGATCGGGACCAACCCCCCCCGCCCTGGTCCCGAGTCCCGTCCGACGCACACAAGGACGCAGACAACCGCCATTTGGTTCGGCGATAGGAGCGCGAGGTTCGGAGTGGCAGGGTGGTGCCATGGAGAAGCTGTCGTTGACTGCCCTTGCCCGTGAGCAGTTGGAGATCGCAAAGCGGGAGTCCAGCGGGCGCAGCGCGCACACGGTCTACGGCGGGCACGAGCACGTACTCCGGCAGACCATGATCGCGATGGCCGCGGGCCGCCGGCTCGACGAGCACGAGAACCCGGGGGAGGCAACCGTGCACGTACTGGCCGGACGGGTCCGCCTCACGACGGGTGGAACGGCGTGGGATGGCATGGCCGGGGACCTGCTCGTCGTGCCCGATGCGCGGCACGCTCTTGAGGCGCTCGAAGACTCTGCGGTCCTGCTGACCGTGGGCAAGCACGGCTGACGCCGAGTGGCCTCGCGGCATCCTCGCCCGCCGTCAGGCACCGACCCGGCAACGATGCGGTCGCGGCCCTCGCGTTTCACCCGGAAGAACGCGACATCGACGAGGCGGCACAACTCCTCCAGCGAGGCGGCGTCGTGCGAAGTGCGCGACGCCGAAGCTGGCCGTGAAGCCGGGCGCACTGCCGCTGGCTAGCGCCAAGAGAAGTTCCTGCTGCACCCGTTCCAACGCGGTCACGGCGTCCTCCGCTGAACGTTCCGGGAAGACGATGACGCACTCTTCTCCGCCGTGGCGGCAGACCAGGTCGGCCTGCTCGCAATACCCGCTGAATGATGCCTCGGAGTCAGTTTCGACCGGGCCTGGCCCGCCTTAAGGTGACTCCGCAAGGAGCTTGCTCCGGCGATGAGACGCCGACCCTAGCGCCGGTAATGCCTCGTAATGAGTGTTCCTGGGGATGAACTAGGTTCGGCCCACGAGGTGATCCAACATGAATGCTCCCGAGAACCGCATCGCGCTGCTCATCGATGCCGACAATGCCCCGGCATCGAAGATCGATGTGATCCTGGCTGAGATTGCTCGCCATGGCTCTGCGAACGTGCGGCGCGCCTACGGCAACTGGAAGAGCCCCCACCTCAAGCAGTGGGAGGCGACTCTGTTCGACTCCGCGATTCGCCCGATGCAACAGTTTGCCTACAGCAGCGGCAAGAACGCCTCCGACATGGCGATGGTGATCGATGCCATGGACCTGCTCTACGCCAAATCCATCGATGCGTTCGCCATCGTGTCAAGTGATGCCGACTTCACACCCCTGGTAATGCGCATTCTGACTGACGGCGTGCAGGTTTACGGGTTCGGTGAACAGAAGACGCCTGAGCCGTTCGTCAACGCCTGCTCGAAATTCACCTACGTCGAAGGCCTGGTGCAGCCTTCGGCCAAGCCGGACGGACCAGAGCTCAAGGCCACCGACCGCAACACGCTGCGCGGTGACACGCGCCTCGTTCAGATGCTGCGCAACGCCGTCGACGCAGCGAGCGACGACGACGATCGTTGGGCTCAATTGAGCCAAGTGCGCAACCAGATCGGCAACCGCGCCTCCTTCGATCCGCGCAACTACGGTTACCGGAAGCTCGTCGATCTCATGCAAGCTACCGAGCTGTTCGAGATCAAACGGGAGAATCAAGTCGTGCTGGTTCGCGACAAGCGCAAGACGTAGACCCGGCTGAGCAAGCAACACCGGAGGGAACATGCCCCGACTACTGGTTTCCTACGACCTCGGCGGACCCGAGTCGGGAAACGACTACGCAGCGCTGTACGCGGCTCTGAAAGGTCCCGGTGGCCGAGCTCAACGATTGCTCGAGTCGGTCTGGATCGTCGACACCTACAAGTCCGCCCAACAGTTGCGCAACGACCTGGCGCCGTATATCGACAGCAATGACCAGCTCCTCGTGTTCCACGTCGGCGGCGATCAGTGGGCGATCCACAACATGGCCGGGCCAGTGCACGCGTGGCTGCTTTCCAACAGCCAGAACATCAGCAACACGCAGAGGGAAGGAATGCTGTCCCCCTGATCTGGCAGGGGCGGATTCGCGGAGGCGGCGTGACGGGGCCCATGATCGTTACCCGGCCCCACATAGGCGATGGCGGGCGACGTCGATCTGGCTCGCGCCAGCGCGACACAACGGGCGCCCCCGAGGCATTGTGGGGCCTGGGAACGATCAAGAAGTGGACGGGTCAGACGGGCTTCTGGTCGGCGTCGAGCAGGGACAGGAGGAGCTCCGGCGGCCGCGCGACTACGGCCCGGTCCGCGCGGATCACGATCGGTCGCTCGATGAGCTCGGGGTAGGTCGCCATCGCATCGATCAGGTCGTCGGCCGAACTGTCCGCCAGGCCGAGCTCTCCGTAGCGGGGCTCGCGCGTCCGCATCATGACGCGCGGGTCCGTCGATCCGAGCAGGGCGAGCACACGGCGGATCTCGTCTCGGGACGGCGGGTCATCGAGGTAGAAGACCCGCTGCGCGGGCACGCCGTACGCCGCGAGCAACTCGTCGGCACCCTGGCACTTCGAGCAGCGCGGGTTGTACCAGACGACAACGCCATCGTCAGTCATGCGCGCCACGGTACCCGTGGCGCTGACCGGCCCAGGAAAGCCCGTGGTGCGTCACGCGGAGTTCGCCGATGATGGCGGCCATGAGTGGCTCGAGCCTGAGGGCAGAGATGTTCGTCGACGCAGAGAACGACCCACGGGAAGGCGGCCCGCGTCTGGGCGACGAGCGCACCACGCTGGTCGAGTACCTGCGATGTCAGCGCCTCACCCTGGAGATGAAGTGAGCCGGTCTCGACGCGGCCGACCTGGCCCGCCGCTCCGTTGAGCCGTCCATCTTGTCGCTGCTCGGACTGGTGCGTCACATGGCCGACATCGAGCGCCAATGGTTCCGCCGGGTGATGGCCGAGCAGGATGCGCCGTCGCACTTCCGTTCCGCCACCGACCGGGATGGAGACTTCGACGGCGCGGCTCCCGACGTGGAGGGGGGTGGCGCAGGCATGGCACGCGTGGCGGTCCGAGGTCGCCTTCGCGCAACGGTTCGTCGCCGACGCGCCCGACCTCGACATCACGGGCAAGCATCCCTTCGAAGACGGGGAGATCTCATTGCGCGAGGTGCTGGTGCACATGGTGGAGGAGTACGCGCGACACAACGGCCACGCCGACCTGCTGCGCGAACGCATCGACGGACGCCTGGGCAAGTAGCTACGCCATGACTGCGGACAGGAGTCCCCGCATCGCGGGCGTAGGCGCGACCGACATCTCACGATCGAGCCGCTCGCGGAACGAGTCGAAGACCCGGACCGCCTCGCTGACGTTGCCCACCGAGAGGTGGATCTGCACGAGAGCGCGGTGCGCCGTCTCACGCAGCGGCTCGAGACCGGCCGCGATCAGGGCCGACTCCAGCGCCCTGGCGTGCCAGCCGCGAGCGAGCTGCCGGTATGCGGTGATCTCGAGCGCCTCGAGGTACATCTGGCGCAGCCGCTCGCGGGGCACGATGACCCAGTCGTCGTACCAGCCGGGCAACAAGGTCGCCGACCCCGCAGACCCGCCGAGGTCCGCCTCGGGTGAGGGGTTCTCCGGTGCCCGCAGCAGCAGCGCGATCTGCCCGGCAAGGGTGGCGCTGTCGACGAGCAGGTGGGCTCGCAGGCGCAGCCCTCGGCCGTCCGCTTCCAGGAGCCGGGGGCAGGCCCGGTCGGTACGCCAGATGGCGGTGCGCAGGCTGGCCATCGCCTGCCGCTCGGGGACCTCGGGCCAGAGGGACCCGGCGACGTACTGCCGGGGGGACGGCCCCTGCAGCGCGAGGAACGCGACCACCCGCTCGGCGGTCGCCGGGAGGGGGACAGGCCGGGTGCCATCGGTGAGCAGGAACTGACCGAGCAGCCGGAGCTGGTCTGGCTCGGCGGCGCCGACGTTGTCCTGCAGACTCACACGGGGCTCCCCGCGCTCGGCCGTCGAGCCGCCCGTCTTCTCGATCGGCCCCGGACCTACTTGATTACGCCGAGTGGCGGCCGCTGTCAATCGCGTGCGCATGATGCTCATGGCCTTTCCGTCACGCTCGTCAGCCACTCGCCGAGCAACCGCAGGACCGCCTCGGGCTCGGCCACGTTGACCACCTCCGGCTCTGCCCCGGTGAGCTCGGGTGCCGCGCTCACCCTGGCCCGGAAGCCCTCCGGGAGCGGGCCTTCGAGCCAGGCCCGTACCACGAACAGCGCCGTGGGGCCGGACGAGATGGTCATCGACGACAGCCAGGCCGGCACATGGTGCTCACTCGCTCGGTTTCTCGGGTGAGCGCTTGCGAGCGGACGTCTTCCGGGCCCGCAGTCTGGCGACCTCCGCCTCGAGCGACTCGAGCCGTGCGACCAGGGCCTGCACGTCCGCTGTTTGCTCCGACGGCTCGCCGCCACGGGCCGCCCGCCGGACGGACTCCGCGCGCTGGACGCCGAAGTAGCTCACCCGTCCACCGTCCTCGTACAGCGTCACCTCGTCGCCGCGCTTCGCGTCCCGGAAGAAGGCCGGCAGTGACGTGGCGACATCGGAGACGTTGCTGTCGTCCCCGACCGCCTCCTGGCGGACCGTGACACCACGCTTGCGAAGGTTCTCGGCGACCACGTCGACCGGCTGCCCTACCGCGCTCGCCGTCACGATCGGGCCACCACGCGCGGTGGGTCGTGGCGCGGAGGGCACCAGGGCCGACCGGAGGACGTCGGGCACCGCGGACGCACGACCGCGCAGGTCCGAGATGTTGCTGGGCAGGTCGCGCGACTGCGCGAACTGCAGCAGCTGCTGGAGCTGGTCGACGGAGACCCGGTCGCGACCCTGCGAGTCGTCGTCGACGGATAGCCCGGCGAACTTCTCGACGATGACCGAGCAGGCGAGCCGCACGAACTGGGTGCCGAGCATGGGCAGGATCGGTACGACGGAGAGCCAGTAGCCCACCAGCGGGAAGCTCTTCACGTAGCGCCGTTTCGAGAAGTTGCACACCCGGTAGACCTGGCGGCCGCGCACGCTGATGCCGGCGAGGAAGAGCGTCTCCTCCCCGGTGGGCTGGGGGCAGCGGACGAGGAAGTGGTCGAAGAGGCAGTCCTTGAGGTACTGGAGGAAGCCGCCGAGCAGGTCGGAGAACGCCTCGAGCATGCCGGCGCGGTAGGCGGCCAGCGCGGCAAGGTCGGCCCTGGTCTCCGGGCTGAGCAGCTCATTGGGCACCACGGAGAGGGTGTTCGAGACGTAGTTGAGCACGAGCACCGAGCGCGCGCTGGTCGCCGTCGTCAGCGCCACCGGCCCCACTTGCATCGGCAGGAGATAGCGATCGACGAGGGCGCCACTGGTGGGGCCGACCAGCTTGAGGGCGTACTCGTCCGCGACGACGACGGCGAACATGTCCGCAGCGCCGAGCACCCGCACCGTCCCCTTGGTCCGGCTCACCTCCACCGGGTTGCCGTCGCCGATGAGCGCGCCGTTGCCCACCTCGTAGGTAAGCACCGACTTGGTCGAGCCCGTCGAGACGACGACGCAGGCGACCGTGACCCGCGGGCTCCGCAGCGCGACGACGGCGAGGTCGTCCTTGCCTCCCGAGGGAAGGGCGATGCGGGGGCCGAACTCGACACCCTCGGGCACCCGGACCTGGGCGATCTGGGTGTAGTTGCCGATCTCCGTGTCGCCGGACATCGCCGTCAGCAGCGCCTGACCCGCGTCGGTGATGACGAGGTGGCCGACAGGGAAGACGTTGACGGGCAGCGGGCGGGCATCAGGGTCGATGTTCACCGGGTCGATGCGGTAGAGCCCCGCGCCATGCCACTCGGTCACCTGTTTGCCGTCGCGGGTGACGGTGACCTTGCGGTGGCCGATGGCGTAGAAGAACTTGGGGTCGGCCGCTGTGGTGGCGAGCGTGACCAGCTTGACGCCGCAGATGGTGACCATCGGCTCCCAGTGGACCTCCGGTATCTCGGCCCCGCCGGCTCGACCCAGGCGTCCCACGCGGACGATGGTGTTGTCCTCGTTGCGCGTCGGGATCGTCACGTAGACGGTCCGGCCGTCAGGCGAGAACGCGACGTCCGACACGGCCGCGGTGCCCGTCTCCACGGGGGTGTCGCGGCTGATGGGAACGCCGGCGATCGGGTCGATCACCTCGATCAGCCGGCCTGCCTGCAGGTCGTAGCGGTTGATGGTCGCGACCGGCTTGAGCGGGTTGAGTCCGGGGCCCACGGACCAGGCCTCCGTCCCGCCGGGCCGCATCCGGACCCGGTTGTGCGCGCCCGTTCCGAAGATCGTGTCCAGGCCCTCGACGATGGTCGGGTAGTCAGGCGGGGTCCGTGCGCCCTCGAACATCGCGCAGAACGTCTCGCTCTGCAGTCGCTCGCGCAGTCCCTTGTAGAAGCGTTGCAGCAGCTTGTCCTCACGCGGCGAGATGAAGATGTTGCGTCCCGACCGCGGGTTGACGGGCTGGGCGATGAGGTTCGACACCGCCGACGCGAGTTGGCGCGCCGGGCCGACGGGCAGGCCCTGCTCGTCCTCGGGCGGCTGGAACTCGTCCTGCAGCCACTCGTGCAGGCTCTTGATGCAGTCGTCGTAGAAGTCGAGCAGCAGGGTGCCGTTGAGCACGTTGCGCGTGCTGCCGGTGTCGGGGTCCATCTTGGTCACGTCGAACCTGGGCCGCCCCCCGCCGGAGGCACGCATCGACAGGCAGACGTCGCCGTCGCCGTTCTCGTCCAGCACTGGCTTCTCGTCGGCGGGGAGCGTCTCCTGGAGGCGCTCGATGCGTTCGAGTATGTCGATGACGGTCTCCCGGGTGAGGTCGACGTCGTTGCCCTCCGAGTCGATCGCGCTGCCCGGGAGCACGGTCACGTTGCGCCGCTTCTCCTCGTTGGGACCGCAGTGCACCTGCAGCCCGCAGACGATGCCCCAGCCGTGCAACAGCTTGTGGTGCCGGCGCAGGTCGTGCTGCTGGCACAGCCGGTCGATCGCCTCCTGTACGGTGCCGACTCCGGTGAGGTCGCAGACGGCGTCGTCGAAGCCGACGTCGCTTGCGGTGAGCGTGGTCAGCGACGGGAAACGCGACCGGCAGTCCGTCGTAGTCAATGTGCCGCCCGACGAGCGCACCAGGGCGAGGTGGGCGCGGGCGTGTTCTACGCCGTCGGCGGGCCGGGACAGCGACCTGCCCTCGGGGTCGCGCGGCCAGTCGACGTCGGCCACCGCGCTGCGGGCGGCCACGAGCCAGTAGTCACCGAGCCGGTAGGTACCGGGGGTGAAGCGCACCTGGACGCCGTTCTCCAGGTTCACCCACGTGTCGGTCGTGGCGGTCACGACGCCGTCGGAGTCCCAGCGTCGCACCTTGGCGCCGGACCCGAAGTCCGCGCGCGCCAGACTGCCGTCGGCCGAGGTCGGGTCGACGGTCAGCGTGCTGCCCTCGGCCTTGAGCAGCCGGACGAGGGTGCCGGGCTGCGCCGCAAGCAGGCGGGCGTCGTCGACGAGCTCGACCCACTGGTCACCGGCGAAGCCGCGTACGTCGTCGGGACCGATGCCCGACACGGTCAGCTCGGCACCGGCCGAGGCCTGCCACGTGGTCTCGATCGAGGCGTTCTCCCGGCTCCACAGGATGCGCGGCGACCCGTCGCCCGCGAGGCCATGCACCTGCACGCGGAAGAGCTGGTTCTCGAGACCGGTGTAGCCGCCGGCGGGTGTCGGCGTGCAGAGGTCGACCTCGTCGGCCGGGGTCTCGGCCCGCGCCGCCATGGTGCCGGTCGGCGAGGCGAAGGCGACGTCTGTCCACTCACTGAGGTCGCTGTCGCAGTCGACGTCACCGGCAGCGCCGTCGAGCTCCAGCAGCCGCAGCTGCCAGACGGTGCGGTCGCGCGTTGCCGTGTCGGGTCCGCCGAGCGCCTTCTCCCGGATCTCCGGAACGTCGAGCGCGGTGACCGAACGCTCCCAGACGTCGAGGTAGGCGAGGTAGAGCCCGTCGGCGAGGTCGAGGACGCGGGGTGCACCGGCACTCGCCTGCTGCGTGTGGTCGGGTCCGGGCAGGTCGGGCTGGACGGCGTACGACGCGAGCCGGCGCATCGTCACCGGGGCCACCGGCGCGAGCGGCGGCGACTCGAGCTCCGCTTCCCGGGTGTCCGTGTCGACAGAGACGAGGCGGCTGGCAGTTGCGGTGCCGGCGCCGTCCTCGACGAGGACCCAGTCGTGCACCGTAAGCGGGCTGCCGTCGAGCATGACGGAGGCGACGGTCGCCGTCGCGCCGCTCAGCGCCGCGCCGGTGCGCTCGGCACCGCTCTCGCACAGCGTCCCCTCGACCCAGCCGCGACCGGGCGATAGCAGCAGGTCACCGCCGTCCGGAGACACCGCGACGGCGAACCCGCCACCGCTCTTCGGTACGCCGTTGGGCCCGACGGTGTCGACGACGTGCGCGCGGTCGCGGTGGGCAGCGATGTCGAGCTGTTCGTTCCAGTCGGCGTCGAGCTGCACCCGACCCTGTTGGAGCCGCACGCCGGAGAAGCGACGGGCCGCGTCGAAGGTCGAGCGGGTGAGGTCTCCACCGTGCATCGTCTTGTCCCCTCAGGTGACGTGGAGCACGCTGGCCGTCAGGCCCACGCGCAGGTACTCGTCGAGTGCGGTGCGCAGGTTCGCCTCCCGTTGCGGGCGCACCAGGTGGGCGAACGCGCCCATGTCGCTGTGCAGGGAGGAACCGGTGAGCAGTTCGTCGGCGCATCGGTCCGACAGCTGGCCGTAGCCCGGGTCGCCGAAGCGTCGGGACTGCAGTTGTGGGGTCAAACGGGCGCGCACACTGGCGGCTGAGTCGGTCGTGTCGCGCAGCGTCAGGTCCGGCTGGCAGCGGTAGCGACGGGGGGTGCGAGCGGTGTCGTCGACCGCGCTGTAGCGCACGCAGCCCTCCTGGGTGCGAGCCACCGTTACCGAGCCGTCCAGCACGCTGTCGCTCGCCGTCAGCGCCCGTACCGAAAGGGCTCCGAGCACCGTCACGGCGTCGAGGGTCACGACGCACTCGGCGGTGTCGAGTGCAGGGCCACCGACGCCGTCGACGATGCTGGTGCGTACGTCGAGCACCGGCCCTTCCTCCGGCACCGACAGGGGACCGGTGATGCAGCGGTCGACGATCACGGTCAGGTCGGTGTTGCCGGCCTCGACGGTGAGGCCGCCGGCCGCGTCGGGCACCAGCGTCGTGTGCGTGAGGACGAGCTCGCCGAGGTCGCCGTCGGCGATGGTCAGGCCACCTTCGACGACGAGGCCGTCGACGAGGAGCCGACCGCGAGGCGGCGTCACGCCGTCGACCTCGACGGCCGGGCCGCCCGTCACCACGATGCCGCCGGTCACCACGGGTCGCCGCTCGTCGAGGCTGACCCGCCGCGGGTCGATCGTCTCGTCCACGACGGGTGGCTGCTCGGCGTCCGGCCAGGACCCGCCGACGAGCAGCAGCGTCGTGCCCGCCGGCACCGTGATCGCCAGCGGGCCCGCGTAGGTGCGGTCGTCGAGGACGGCGATCAGCCCGACAGTGTCCGCAGCGGGCGTCCCCCAGTCGGCAACGGCGGCGGTGACCTCGGTCCGGGCGAGTGCCGGGCGGCCGGGCAGGTTTCGCCCGACGGCGCGGGAGAAGGTGACCTGCTCCAACAGGTCCGACATCGAGGACGACGACCGGTCGTAGGGGCCGGCGCCGACGCGGCCGGGTGCGAGATAGGTGTAGGAGACCTCGACGCGGCTGGGCACGACGCCTGCCTCGAACGCCAGCCGACCGAGCACCGGGTCGACAGCGGCGACCACCGGGGCGACCGGCCGCCGCCACCCGGTCGTCACGTCCGGCGGCGCGTCGCTGAGATCCGCCGACGTCAGCTCGTCCGGGTCGACCTCCTGCAGACCGGTGCCGGTGTCGGCATAGACCTGCAGCACCGGCACGCTGCCGAAGAACGGCAGGTCGGGCGGGTCGGAGGCGGTGCGGACGCCTTCCAGCTCGTCGTACAGCGCGCGCCGACGCAGCGGTCCTGGCACGTGCCGCTCCCCGGCGAGCGAGGTGATGGATCCTTCCGGCAACGGCGCGTTCGTGAGCGGCACGTCGAGACCCGACGGGTCGAACGTGTAGCGGCCGTCCGGAGGCGTGGTCACCGCACGGGCGGTCGCGCGCGCGACGTGGAAGGGCTCGAGCCGCCACACGCAGAGCGCGACGTCGGGGATGTTCGGCCGGCCGGTGTGCGGCGCGCGAATGTCGGCGGTGCGGGTGGTGCGGTCGAACGGGCCGTCGACCAGCTCGAGCGTGGTGGCGTCGCGCAGGTCAGGCGTCCCGACAGCTTCCGTCCGCAGGTGGTTCGCGAACTGCGTCCAGCCGAGCAGCCGGTAGAGCTCGACGACGCGGGCCGGCCACCCGGTCACGTCCCGCGCGAGCTGCTCGAGCGCAGCCGGTGTGCCCTTGCGCCGCCGGTAGGCGATGGTGTTGGCGACGTACGCACGCGGCATCGCCGCCGCCGTCCCTACCGGGTGCAGCGGCCGGACGCCGAGGAGGTCGCCGATGTAGGGCACGACCCACGGCTCGCACGTCTCGATGAACCAGTTGTCGTAGAGGTGTGCCAGGTCCTCTTCGACCAGGTCGGCCTGCTCGCCGAGCACCTCGACCAGCGCACGGAGGAACCCGCCCTGAGTCGCCTCCGTGTCGCGGCGGCGCAGGTTCGAGGGCAGCAGCTCCCACATCTGCTCGGACATCGTCATGTCGCGGCCACCAGCGAGAGACCGGCCGGGTTGATGACGAGGAGCCGAGCCGGCTCGCCCGGGCCGGCGCCGGCCGTCGTGACGACCACCTGGTTGTCGTCATTGCCCGTGCGGGTGAGCTTGTTGAGGGTCACGGCCACCACGCCGGTCACGGCCTGGGCCGCGCCGACGACCTCGCTCGCCGTGACTGGTTGCCCCAGCGACCTCGCGTCGAAGCCGAAGCCGGTCAGCATGGCGGCACGGACGTCGGCGGTCACCGAGTCGACCTCGCGGGCCGGGTCGGTGAACACGGTGAGCGTCAGGTCGAAGGTGAGCAGACCGGCGGGCGACACCGTCACCCCGAGCCGTGGCACGCCGGCCGCGAGCAGCGAGCTGGTGACTCCCGCGAGCGCACCGGCGTCGACGACCTGCCCGCAGTCGCCGGCGACGGTGACGTGCACGACTGGACGTTCGTCGTGCCACCCGACCACCGCGACCGCCTTGGCGATGCCCGGCGTCGCGCGGGCGAGGTCGGCGAAGTCGCTGACCGACACGGCACGACCAAGGGTCAGCGCGGTCCGCGGCGCGAGGCTGCGCACGGCGGCGGGGTCGTCGAGGTCGGCGGCCAGTCCCGTCGGCAGCGGGTTGGTCACCGAGCGCACCCCGAGCGGCCTGGTCATGAGCAGGGTGAGCCGGGCAGCCGGGAGGACGCCGGCGAGCCCGGTGCCGACGCGGTAGACGGCCGTGACGTTCTCATGGCCGGTGGGCAGTCGGGCACCGGTGACGCCGTCGCCGAAGTGGAGCGTGACGTTTCCTTCGTCGTCGATGCGCACGGTGTAGACCCGGTCGGCGGGTCCGGCGCCGAAGAGTGAGTCGACCTCGTCCCAACGCACGTCGTCGACGCGCACGACGAGGCTGCTGCCGTCGGTGTAGGTGAGCGGTGCCTGCGCCAGCTTGAAGCGCTGGAACGGCTGGGCCGCCTCGCCGGAGCCCAGCACCTCGCGCCGGGTCTCGCCGTGAGACGCCGGCGCCACGTTGGCGAGCACGCGCACCGATGCGCGCTCGTAGCTGCCGGCCAGGTCGGCGGCGAGCGCCAGCGACCAGACCTCCGGCTCGGTCGACGCAGGCTCGTCGATGGTCGCCAGCTCGGCGATCACGTCGGCGTCGGCCGGAGGGTCGGCGCCGATCAGCTCGCCGTCGCTCGCGAGCACCGTTCCAGTCTTGTCACCGAAGCGCACCGGCCACGTCGTGTCCGCGCCGGACGGGGTCGTCGGTGCGGTCACCTCCAGCTCGTCGCCAGGGTGGAGCGCCACGGTCGCTCCGGACTGCTGGACGAGGACCAGTCCCTGCACCCGCTCCGCGACCCGCAGCCTCGGGCGCACGCCGGTCACGACGATCGCGCGTCCCGGCGCGAGCGGGGCCACCGGCGAGGCCAGCTCGACCACCGCACCCTGCACGGGAGATGTGTCGGGGGACTCGGCGAGGGAGAGCTGCTCGCTCTGCGCGAACGCCACCGTCGTGCGCAGCGCGCTGCCGTACGCCGTCGCGACGTTCGTGGGGCCTTCCAGTGTCACGCGGGTGGTCCGCCCCGAGATCGCGAAGTCCGACCGCGAGCCCTGCGTGGCCTTGACGACGCGGTAGAGGTTGGTCACGGTGCCCGACCGCAGCACCAGCCACCCGCCCGGCACGACTTCGGGGTGCGCGCCGTCGAGGTCGATCGTGTTGGCCGGCGCCCCCGACGGCTTGACGGTGAAGCCCGGCCAGTCGTCGGGACCCGGCAGCTGGAAGATGTGCGGGTGCCCGCTGATGGTCGTGCCGATGCTTGTGCCGATGCCGATGCCGGTGCCAGGCGACACGCTCGCCCGCTCGTCGCTCTCCCGCTCGTCACTCTCCCGGCCGACGCGTGTGTGGGTGAACGTCCCGCCGGTGAACTGCGCCTTGGTCTCCGCCGGGATCGTCCGCCAGTCCGGCGCCGCCGCGCCGAACAGGCCGGTGCGCAGCCGCAGCACCCACACCCGCAGGTCGAGTGGGTCGGGGAGCGCTGTGCCGAGTGCCTCGTCCCACCGCACGCGCGTCACGCCGAGTCGGGGCAGCGGGGTCACCTCGATCGTGGTGCGCACCGACCACTTGCCAGCGGCGGCGGCCGCGCTGTCGGCCGGGCCGGCGAAGAGCAGCATGTCGCCGGCGTGCAGGTCGGTGACGATGCCGCTCAGGTGCAGCGACGTGTCGCCGGTCTCCACCAGGTCGACCCGGGTGGCGCGTGCCCGCATCGCGTTCCACGGCGGGCGCGCCTCGAGAGGTTCCACCGTCTCGAAGGTCTGGGGCAGCTCGCCGGGACCGGGACGGCTGGCGACCTGGGTGCCCGACGGGACGGGGACGAGAGGTGGCGCGCTCACCGAGTCCTCGAGGGTGAAGGCGAGCCACGCCGTCGACGCGCGGCCGTGCCCGCGTTCGTAGCCGACCGTCCGGGCCAGCTCGACGAGTGAACGCCCTTCGGTCGCGGTGCGCAGGTAGCTCTCCTGCGCGATCCGCTCGGTGTAGAACGTGAGTACGTCGAGCGCGCACGCCCACGCATCCATGACGGCGACGGTGTGGTCGCCGTCGGTCCTCGACCGCAGCGTGGAGGTCGCGGAGTGTTCGCCCGCCGACCGGCGCATGCTCTCGAGGAACGTCGCCGCCGATCCCACGCGGTAGCTGAGGGCCGACTTGCCCGGGTCGTTGCGCACCGACACGGGCGTGCGCGCCACGTCCGCCGCGCAGCAGCCGCAGGGTGCGAGAGCCCGCTCGACCGAGTCGCTCACAGGCCACCGACCAGGGTCAGGACCAAGCGGCCGCGTTCGGGTCGTTCCCGGTCGGCTGCGAGCTCGGCGACCTCGAGAGCCGTGACGCGCAGTACGCCGGCGTCGAGCTCACCCGCGTCGCCGGCACCCAGTCGCCGGAACCGGGTGGCGCGCAGCCAGGCGACCCCGGGCACTTCGAGTGCGGCGGCGTAGATGCGGCTCAGGTAGACCGGCTGACCGAGCGTGAGCTCGTCGGGGTGGAAGAGTCCACGCCGGCCGTCCGCTGTCAGCCCTGCCGAGAGCCGCCGCTCGACGGACCGCCCGACGTCGGCGGCGACGAATCCGGGCAGGACACACACGTCGAGCGCGACGTCCAGCGCCACCGGCACGGGCTGTTTTACGGCCACGTCGACGCCGGTGAGCCGTGTGCGGTCCAGAGCCGCGCGCAGCCGGTTGCCGAGGTCGTCGTCCTCGAGCTCGCCGCCACCTTCCCGGTCGACGGTGACCGCCGCGGTGTACCAACTGCCCGTCCAGCGCAGCCGTGCGGCGCTGCGCTGCACGCCGTCGACGCCGGCGGCGATGGTGGCGTAGTCGTCCTCGGTGACCGCGCGCTGCTGAGTCCGGAAGGCCTGCGGCGCGACCAGCCTGGCCCGCTCGGTCGGCTCCGCGTCCGCACCACCGACACCCGGCACGGGATTGCGCACACCGGTCACGCCGGACAGCGCCGCGACGAGGCGGTCGACGGCGTCGCACGCGACATTGCCGGCGCTACCGCCTCCCAGCCGGTAGACGACGAGGAAGGGCGCACCGCGGGCGGGCCGCCGGCCGTACTCGTCGTCGCCGAAGCGCAGCCGGGCCGGCCCTTCGTCCTCGGTCTCCACGACGAACACCGGGTCGGTAGGACCGGCGCCGAGCAGGTGGCGCTGCGGCTGCCACTCGAGATCGCCGTCGAGGAGCACGATGGCGGGCCGCGCGAGCGAGACGTCGGGGCGCAGCAGCGACACAGCGGGCAGGTCCTCGTCGTACGCGATGGTCATCGCTAGCGGGCCTTCCGGCACCAGCGGGCACCACGGCCCGGGTGGGTCGGCGACCTCGGCAGGAAGTGTCGTCGCGGGCCGGCGGGCGCCGTGGTCGGCCAGTGCGATGTTGCCGCGCGCGACACCGGTGATCGCGCCCGGGACGCTCACGCACAACGGGAAGGTCAGCGCGTCGCGCTTGCCCCATCGAACCTCGACGAGAGGCGCGTCGTCGAGCCGGTCCACCGACGCCTCGGCCTCGACGAGTCGCACCACCTGCCGGTGGGCCGGGTCGGGCGCTCCCCCGTCGGGCCCGGCCACCTCCTCGAGCAGCAGCAGGTCGCCGGCGCGCAGGTCGACGTCGGGACCACCGACGAGCGTGGCCCGGGTGGCCCCTCGCGGCAGGCAACAGCTCTCGTCGCTCCACGTGTGCAGCGCGATCTGGTTGTGAGCCGCGCGAACGGCGACGTCGTGGAGGGTCTCGAACACCGGGGCCGTGGCGCCCACGCCGGCGCTCGCCGCCGTGCCGGCCGGCACGGTCAGCCCGGTGCCGGCCTGGAAGTGCAGGAAGGTGCGCGCACTCACGCCCTCGGACATGTCGTAGTCGAGCAACCGTGCGTGCCGGCGCACCGACGACCGCCGTCGCGCCGTGCCGAGGTAGGCCTCGGTCGCCACGGCGTCCTGGGTGTAGCTCAGGTGGTCGGCGACGTAGGCGAGCAGCTCGACGAGGGTCACCTCGAGGTCGGCCGGGTGCCGCTCGGTCCACGCGGGCAACGTCGTCGTCATCCGGTCGAGCATCAGCCGCCGCAGGCTGTCGTAGTCCTTGGCGAGGTAGTCGAGTGACGGCTCCGGCAGCCGTTCGGTGAGGCACTCGTCGTCGGGTGCGCAGTCGACCTCGCTCGCGCAGGCGGCCTTGAACGAGAACTGCACCGAGGAGAGGCGCGTGTCGTAGCCGGTGGGCACGTCGCCGACCGCGCCGGGCTGGGCGAGGCGCAGCTCGTACGACGAGAAGTCACCCGGCTCGTCGACGGTCACGGCGAGCTCGGATCCCGATGGCACCGCGTCGACGACGGCCACGTCGCGCACCCTCATGCCACCGGAGATCAGCACGTGCGCTGCGGTCAGCGCCTCGACACCGGGCAGCGCGCCGGCGCCCTCGATCGGGTGCAGGAAGTGCACGTCCAAGAGATGCTGCGTCGGGTCGACCTCGACGAAGTCGATGCCGTTGAGGGTGCCGGCGAGGCGCACGACCTCGCGTCGCCGTTCGTTGCCGCAGGAGTACTGCGGGCGTGCCGGCCCGGTCATGGCACCGCCCTTGTGAACACGGCGACTTCTTCCTGCCCGGTGCGGCTCACCGCGTAGCGCACGGTGACGTGCAGGACCGAGTCCTCGGCGACGACCTCGACGCCGCGCACGTCGATGCGGTCGCCGAGCCACTGGGTGAGGGCACCGAGCACCGCGGCCTGGGTGGCGGCGGCCAGCGGCTCCGAGTTGGGCAGGAACACGAGCTGCAGCAAGCCGGTGCCGAAGGTCGGTCGGTTGACCCGCTCGCCGGGTGCGGTGAACAGCAGCTGCTCGATGAGGTCGCGCACATGGTCGTCGGCCGCGGTCACCGCGGTCCGGCCGTGGCCGTCGAGGTGGAGGGGGTAGTCGATGTTCATCCCGACGTCCATCAGGTCCCCTTCACCTTGGTCTGAGTGGCGCTCACCGTGAGACCGGTGCCGGAGGCGACGCACACGGCGGTGCCGTTCTTGAGCACCACCGGGACGCCCATCGACTTCACCCGCGTGGCGGCGACCACCCACATAGCGGTGACACAGGGCGGGCCCGCCGTCGGAGGGACGAACGTGCAGCCCGACACCGTGTACTGCGTCGTCTGCCCGATCGCGGCCTGGCCGCCGACCTTCAGGCGCGGCAGTGGCGCGGTGGCCTTGGCCGTGCCACTGTGCGCGCACATCACAGTGGCGCCGGCATCGAGGATGAACTCGGCCATGTCAGGTCACTTCCAGCGCGCCGCTGTTGACCGACACCGACGAGCCGGACAGCTTGATCGTGGCGCCGCTGCCGTTGTCGATCTCGATGCCCATGTCGGTCATGCTGATCTTGGCGCCGCCGGAGGTCTCCAACGTCACACCGCCGACGCCAGGCATGTCGCTGAGGGTGAGTGAGTTCCCGCCCGAGGTCACGATCATCATCACGTCCGGCGGCGACGCGAGCACGGTCGAGGGCATGTCTGCTGCCGAGCCCCACCAGCAGCCCGACCACACGGGGTAGTCCGGGTCGCCGTGCTCGAACTCGATCCACACGCCGGCGCCCGTGGGCGGCAGCGCGAAGAACCCCACGCCCGGGCCGCCGAACGGCGCCGCCGGCATCGCCCAGCCGCTCTCGGTCTCACCGAGGACGTCGGGCACCTTGGCCTTCACCCGACCGATGTGCATGGGGTCGGCGTTGTCGCTGACGAGCCCGCGGTACTTGCCGAGGTAGGTGTCGCTCACGGCCGCACCACCGGGGAGAGCGAGCCGGATCCTTCGCGGCTGAGGCTGAACGCCTGCTTGTACGACCCCTTCTTGATGGTGTGCGTCACGTTGCGGACGTAGTAGAAGCCGTCCTGGGTGCGTCCCGCCCCGCGCACGCCGACGAGGCCGCGAGCGCGCAGGATCGCGCCGTACCGCATCGTGTCCACCTCGCCCGAGGCGGTGACCGGCTCCGGCGCGCGGGTGGCTGCGGCCGTCGAGGCGAGCGCCGCCTGCAGCGGGCCGGCGTTGGCGACGTTGCGCAGCTGCGTCGACCGCAGCGCCGGCGTGGGCGACGCCGAGAGCGGCGGGAGTCGCAGGGCTGGGAGCGCGGGGACCGGGATCGTGGCCCCGGTGATCGGCTCGACGACGCTGCCCTTGGCGCCGACCGCCGCCAGCGCGTCGGTGCCGAACCGCAGCGACGTGGCGTTGGTGAAGCCGGTGATGTGGGTGGTGATCGCCTTCTGCGGCAGGCCGGTCCGCATTACCGGGCCCCAGTAGGCCTTGTTGACCCCGATCGTCATAGGGCTGATGTGGAAGACGAAGCCGTTGCGCTCGGCACTGCGCCGGATGAAGCCGAGGTCGGTCTCGTGCTGGCGCGGGATGCGCTCGGTCTCGATGGGCACGTCGGTGGTGGGCGTCACCGCCGGCACCAGGCCGAGCTCGGGGTAGCGCATCAGCAGCTTGTTCACGATGACCGAGTCGGGCTGGTTGTCGTGGGAGTCGTCGCGCTCCTCCAGGTCGAGCTTGCCGGTCAGGTCGGCACCGTCGACCGCGAAGGTGGCCTCGCCGGCGCGCCCGCCCGGCACCACGTGGTGACGCGTCACGAGCCCGTCGACGAGCACCTCGGGGATGACACCCATCACCACGGCGATCTGCACCCGCGTCATCGGGTCCAAGGTGCCGTCGTCGACGACGTCGTAGAACCCGAGCGTGTCCTTGGTGACGCGGAACCTGAGCCGGAACCCGTCACCGCTGTCCGCGTCGTTGATGACCTCAACCTCGTCCAACGCCGCAAGCAGGCCGGGTTGTGGCCGGGGCACCGTCGAACCGGCCCACAGCAGGAGCCGGATGCCGAGTGCACTCTCCAACACGTGCGCTCACCGCCCCGGCATCGCTACGACGACGGTGCGCCCCGGCGTCTCGAGCTCGCCGGGCCGCAGCACGGGGTTCGCGTCACAGAGCAGCCAGAATCGTGTCGGGTCGGCGACGAAGCGCGCAGCGAGTACGTCGAGCCGCTCGCCCGGCGCGACCCGGTGCTCGCTCACCACGGTCTGGTCGTCGAGCCGCGGCAACAGGCGGCGTCGCACGAAGCGCACCGTGCGCGCGGATCCGTCGGCCGAGGTCAGAGTCACCTCGGCGACGGGGAGGCTGTAGTACCGGCTGGTCGTCTCGAACATCGTCATCCCCCGATGCCGAAGGTCGCCGAGGCGGAGAAGCTGCCGATCGTCGCTGCTCCGTTGACGGTTGCGAGCACCTCTTTCGCCGCCTGGTGCGCGAGGAACAGCGCACCCCCGACGCTGGCCAGCCCGAGGTCGTCGTACGTCAGCACGCGCAGCTCGAGCGCGACCTTCGCGCGCACCGGGTTCAGGGCGGGGTCGAAGGCCTCCTCGGTGATCGAGAACGAGTTGAGGCGTACGGGCAACACCCGTTGCGGACCCCACACGAGGACGGCGAGCGGCGCCTCCATGGGGACGACCTCGATGATCCCGGCGTACGCCAGCACGCTGTTGGCGACCACCATCGCTGCCTTGGGGTAGAGCAGCAGCTCGAGCGAGGCGAGCACCGGCGTAAGGCCGGTCGCGACGGTCAGCGGGTCCGCCCGCTCCAGTTGGTCGACCGCGTCGATCTCGATGGTGAAGGAGATGTTCTCCTGCGGTGGGCCTGCGAGGCGCAGCTGCTCACCGGCCGCGCCGTCGTCGGACGCGGCGTTCGCCGTCAACCGCCGGGTGACCTCGTCGGGGTTGTACTGGAAGACGATGACGCTGGCCAGAGGGTTGAGCAGGTCGAGTCCGACCAACGCACCCTTCGCCACACGGGGGGAGCCGGGGAAGCCGGTCATCGCCGCCTCATCCCGTCGTCGGGCAGCTCGGCCGCAGTGTGCGCGGCCTCGTGCTCGCTCCGGTCCTTCGGCTCCGTAACCGGGAGGACGCTCGGGTGCGTGTCAGCGGACGCGGACTGCTGCACCACATGAGTCAGCTCGTGGGCGAGCAGGTGCTGGCCGCGCTCGCTGTCCGGTTCCCACTCTCCACCCGCCACCACGATGTCGCGCCCGACCGTGAAGGCGCGGGCGTCGACGGCCGCGGCTGCGCGTTCTGCGACGTCACCGGTGTGCACGCGCACCCGGCTGAAGTCGTGCGCGAGATGGCTCTGCATCCGGTCCCGCACTCCGTCGGGCAGCGGGGACCCGGGGGAGCGCAGCGCCTCGTGCACCACCGGCGGAGCGATGTGCGAGGCGCCCGGACCGGCCGCCGTGCCGTCGGTGAGGCGAGCAACCTCGGGTTCGTCGTGGTTACAGCCGCCGGGCGGGCAGGCGTGCCCGCCGCACCGCGCGACGGTGGGCGCCGTTGGCGTGCGCGTAGGAGGAGCGGCGGTGACCGTTCGGATCTCGCTCATGCCATGTCTCCTGTCGTCGCGCGGACTGCGGTCGCCACCTGCGTCGCGATTGCTGCCGACGTGCTGTCCACGGGTCCGGGCGTGGGGCGTGACTGCGGCATCGCGCCCGAGCCGGTGATGGCCGCCTCGATCGCCGCGACCAACGTCCGCTCGTCGGGCGCCGGCACTCCTTCCAGCACCAGGCGCTCGATGTGCACGTGCAGTCCTTCGTCCATGGAGTTGTCTCTCATGGCGCCACGGCCGGCTGCAGGTCCTCCGCGGGCAGGCCGAGCTTCGCCAGCTCGGCGCGCGCGGCCAGCCGCACGTGTGCCATGCGGATCACACCACCGTCGGCGGCCGCCCGGAACGCCGCGTTCACGGCGACCGAACGGATGCCGCCACCGGTCAGGTTCAGCCGGGCGAGCTGCGCCGCGTCGAGATCGTCGGTGGGTGCCGTTGCCGGGAAAGCGCGCAGCCAGATGGCCTCGCGGGCGGCGACATCGGGGAACGGGAAGTCGACGACGAACCGGATGCGCCGCATGAACGCCGGGTCGAGGGCCTCCTTGAAGTTGGTCGTGAGCAGCGCGAGCCCGCGGTACTGCTCCATCCGCTGGAGGAGGTAGCTCACCTCGACGTTGGCGTAGCGGTCGTGGCTGTCCTTCACCTCGGTACGCCGTCCGAAGAGCGCGTCCGCCTCGTCGAAGAGCAGCACCGCGGCGCCGTCCTCGGCCGCGTCGAACAGCCTGCGCAAGTTCTTCTCGGTCTCCCCGATGTACTTGCTGACCACCGAGCTCAGGTCGACCCGGTAGAGATCCAGGCCGAGGTCGGCGGCGAGCACCTCGGCGGCCATCGTCTTGCCGGTGCCGCTCGGGCCCGCGAACAGTGCGGTCGTCGCGAGGCCGCGGCCGGACTGGCGCATGCCCCACGCGTCGTACACGGTCATCCGGTGGCGCACCTGCGTCGCCATCTCGGCCAGCGTCGCGACCTGCGCCGCCGGCAGGACCATGTCGTCCCAGGCCACGGCCGGGTCGATGCGCTGCGCCAGGGTGTCCATCTGCGGACGAGCGGCTTGCCGACAGGCCTCCCACAACGAGGTGCCGCCTCGACTGGTCGTGGCAACGCGCGCTGCCGCCGTGATGACTGCCGGGTCGAGGTCGAACGCCCCCACCAGCCGGTCGAGCTCCGGGAGTGACGGTGCGGAAGCGTCGTCGGGTCCGGCTGCCAGTGCGTCGCGCCACAGTGCCCTCTGCTCCGCGGCGGTGGGGCGGCCGACCTCGACGGGCGTGGTCTGCCGGCGGCGGCCGGGACGCCGGTCGCGTCCGGAGAGAGCGAGCGGGACGTCGACCGCATCGGCCAGGAACGACGCTGCCGGACCGGCATGCTCCTCGTCGCCGTCGGCCACCTCGACGAGCAGCGCGCGGCCTTCGAGCAGACAGCTGCGCTCGAGCAACCTGGCGACGAGATCGAGCTCGCCGGCGTCGGTGCGCAGTGTGCGGGCATCCACGACGAGTAGCCCGAGCCCGAGCGACGCGGCGGCACGTGCGGCGACGCCCTCGCGAGCGTCACGGTCGGGTCCGGTCAGACAGGGCGCCGGCCGGTCCGGCCCGCGCGTGCGCCACACCGCGCTGACGGCCTCGGCGCGGGCGGCGAGGGACGACGGCAGCGAGTGCTCCGCGACGCCGGGACGGCCGATGCCGGTCAATCGGCTGTCGGGCGCAGAAGCCCCGGCCAGCAGGTGCAGGACGTATTCGTCGATCCGCAGCGGGCTCGCCGTCGGCGACGAAGCATCGGTGAGCTCGACGAGCCGCCAGCGGCGCAGCGCCGCGGCGGGCGAGAGCGCCGACCAGTGGGCGTGCGGCAACGCGGCGAGCGCGAGCCCGAAGGTCGGGTATGGGCGACGGTCGTCGCCCTGGGCGGCGGCGCACACGGCGCCCAACGAGCCGTCGAGCTCCACGCCCGCGCACATCACCAGCACTGCGCGTTCGAACTCGGACAGGGAGAACGCGTGGCAGACACCGTCGAGTGCGCCGGCCTGGCCCTCGGCCGCCGGATCGACAGTGCGGCTGCCGTCGTCGAGGCTCCCGGTCGCGGGGATGCCGGCGTGGCGCTCGAGGGCCGCGCGGACCTCGGCCACGGCCGTCGCCAAGCCGGCCTGGTTGGCCTCGACGGTGACCAGTCCCGGCGCGGTCATGACAGCGTCACCAGTGGCGCGGTGACGGCACCGCTGCCGTCACGCTGGACCGGGCTGTCCGCACCGTCGACGGAGACGACGACGGCGTACTGCCCCGCGGTCACGGCGGGGACGAGAGCCGCAACCGTGTCGGTGTCCTCCTCCGCCGTCGCGAGCGGCACGACGGCGACGGGCTCTCCGGTCGGTGGCTGCAGCAGCCGTACGGCAACTCGCTGTCGGGTGCGCACCGGGATGTCGAGGGTGACGGACACGGACCCCGCAGCCGCGCTGGCAGACAGGACGCGAGGACGCAGTCCGACGACGAGCAGGTCACTGCCCGTCTCACCGCGCGGCTCGGGCGGGTCGCCGAGCATTGCCCGGTGCACGACCTCGACGGCGACCCGGCCCGCGCGCAGCGTCGCGGGTGGCGGCATGTCGAACCGCAGGTCTGACTGCGATCCCGACGTGGGAACGACCGGTTGGCCGGCCACGCGCACCTCGGTGCCGTCACCGCTCAGCTGGCTGCCCACGATGCGCCACGTCGTACCGGCAGTGAGCGGCCCGGTGGCGTCCCCCGCGACCTCCACCTTCTCGATCCGCGGCCGGCGCAGCGGCGCGACGGAGAGCACACTCGTGGCGACCGGTGCCGAGAGCTCCGGAATCTCGTCGGCCTCGATGACAACGCAGGACGCGCTCCACGTGCTGCTCAGCACGTAGGCGGTCTGTGGGAACACCGCCCAGAGCCGTGACATCGCCTCGACGTCGAGCGGCAGCGGGGCGAGGCGTGCCATCTCGTCCGCGCCGGCAAGGTTGGAGTCGGCGAGCGAGGCGTGCGCAGCCGGCTGTGCCCCGGCCGCGGCGACGACGGCGTCCACCAGCGCGCGGGTGACGAGCGGACGTGCGTGCAGGGTCCGGACGACGCTGCCGAACAGCCGCTGCGGCTCCAGCTCGTTGTCGTCGCCGTGGAACGTGAGCAGGTAGTGCAGGTCCAGAGCGGCACGCGGCCGTTGCGCGACCGAGCCGTCGGGTCGGCGTACCGGAAGGTCGTCGTTGCGCATCACCGGGTTCGGCAGCGCTTCGTACATGAAGACGTTGACGACCGGCCCGGTGGGCTTGCTGTCGGGTCGGTCGAGCGTGGCCCTTGCGCCTGCGACGTCGACCTCGACGGCGCTCTGCAGCAGCCGCTGCAGCGCCGCGGTGACGGTAGCGATCGCGAGGAAGTTGCTCAAGGTGATGTCACCTGCCGGTGCCGTGCAGGTAGTCGGCGAGTGGCGGGAGGTCGGCGCGGGCTGCGCGCCGGGCCGGGGTCGGCACCGGGGGTGCCGGAGCCCGCACCTCGACCCGGCCGATGGTGACCGTGACGCTCGGACTGGCGTCCGCGTGCGTGCTGCCTCGGGGAGCGCGCGGCGACGGCGGGTTCGCCGGGGCCGCAAGGACGGGACCAGCGACGGTGACCCGCACCTGTCCGTCCGTGCTCGGCGCAACCGGCGTGCCGCTGTCGGCGCTGTCAACGGTGTCGGTGGTCGGGCCGCGCTGCTGGTCGACGTGTCGCGACCTCTCGGGCGCGGGTACGTCGACCGGTGCGGTGGGAGGACGGTGCGGCTCGGCGCTGCCCGGAACGGTCGATCGTTGCGTGGTGGCCGCGACAAGGGTGGTGTCCGCGGCTGCCGGCACCGCGCCGATCCGCGCGGCGGGCTCCGGGGCAGTGGTCGGACCGGGCGTCGAGGGCCGCGGGTCGGCTGGGACTTCGAGGTCGGCCGCGACCGGTGGCCGGGCGGCTGCCGTGACGGCACGCTGGGTCGCGGCGGGGGAGTGCGTCGCGGGCACTGCGGGGGCCGCCGGAGCACCCCGCTCCGTCGCGTGCATCGGCGGCGCGACCGATGGCGCCGACGGTACTGCGGAGGCCGACATCGGGGCCGGTGCCTGCGGAGCAGTTGCGGCACCGGACGTGGTCGCTGGCGTGGCGGCCGGGCCGGGATCCGTCGGCCGGGCGAGCGTGACAGAGGGCTCCGACCAGGCTGGCTCGACTGCGGCGGGTTCGAACCGCGACGCGGGCCTCGGGCGCAGGCCCGGCGACGCCGTTCCGCTGGCCCGCACCACGAGGCGCTGCAGGTAGCCGGTCACCGGTCCACGACCTGCAGGTAGAGCCGGCGCCGGACCGGCGTCATGGCCAGGATGTCGTGCTCGCTCCAGCCGTACGCCGACGCAAGGGCCTGCACCTCGTCGGCGACCCGGCGGGCAACCAGGTCGACCTGCGCCCAGACGAACTCGACCGGGTCGAGCACCTCGGACCAGCCGTTCCCGCACCCCGGGCACTCGACGCGGAGCGTCGTCTCGGCTCCCCGGTCGCTCGCCTCCATCGCCTGCTCCACGGCGACCCGCACGTCGTCGGGCAGGTCGTCCGTGGCGACGGGCCGGCCGTCGAGGGTCGCGGTCTCGATCGTGCGCCCGCGGAGCATGTCGACGGCCGTGTCCGGTGGCGTGCCCGCGGGCAGGACGGCGACGTCCGCGAGCTCACCTGCCGTAGGCGCATGGAACCGGACCACGTAGCCCTCTACGGTCACCTCGTGTGACCCGCCCCCGTCCGCGTGCTCGCGAACAGTCGACCCCAGTTCGCCCGCCGCCACCGAGACGTCGAGGGACTGCCCGCACGCCGGGCAGTCGGTGACCGCCTCGAGGAGTGGTCCGAAGCACTCCTCGTGCAGCACCAGCAGAGCCGCGTCCCGGCTGCCCGCGGGCAGCCCGACCGGGTCGTGCCCGTAGACCGCGAGCACGTCGAGTGCGCGCATGCCGGGCGGGCCGTTCGTCCCGCGCTCCCACAGCGCGAGCAGGACGTCGTCGGGCACGAGCTTCATCAGGCCGGCGGGTTGCTGTACGACGGCTCGACGGGCTCGGACACCTCGAAGTCGCGCTCCCACCCTTCGTTCTCCAGCTTGATGGTCTGGATGGCGACCGCGTTGGCGTTGGCGTCGAGGTCGGGAAGCGCCTGGTACTCCGACACCCAGCAGCGATAGACCTTGTAGGCGATCGCGAGCTGTCCCGCCTCGTTGTAGACCTCGAGGATGATGTCCTTGCGGAAGTCCTTGAGAGAGGCCTCCGCCCCGAGGCCGGCACCGTAGTTCCACACCTTGTTGGCCCATCTCTCGAACTCGGTGTCGTGGGTGACACCGCGCTCGAGGGTGATGGCTTCGTACTCCGAGCGCCCGACGGACTTTCGGCTGGTGCTCGGGTCGCCGCCGGTGCGGTGCTTCACCACCTCGGTGGTGCGCTTGAGTGCGCCCACCTTGCTGACGCCGGCGACGTACCTGCCGTCCCACCTCACACGGAACTTGAAGTTCTTGTACGGGTCGAAACGCGTCGCGTTGACGCTGAACTCGGCCATGCTTGTCGCTCCCTCAGGTCTGGGTCTGTCCGGCGAGCTGCTGGATTCGGATGACGACGAACTCCGCGGGCTTGAGCGGCGCGAAGCCGACCAGGATGTTGACGATGCCCCGGTCGACGTCGCTCTGCGTCGTCGTGGTGTGGTCGCACTTGACCAGGTACGCGTCCCGCGGCGAGGTGCCCTGGAACGCCCCCTGCCGGAACAGGTCCTGCATGAATGCGCCGACGTTGAGCCGGATCTGTGCCCAGAGTGGCTCGTCGTTGGGTTCGAAGACGACCCAGCCGAGGCCGTCGACGAGGCTCGTCTCGATGTAGTTGGCCGTGCGCCGCACCGGCACGTACTTCCACTCGCTGGCACGTTGGTCGGCGCCGAACAGGGTGCGGGCTCCCCAGACGACGTTGCCGATCACCGGCAGGGTGCGTAGTGCGTTGATGCCGAGCGGGTTGAGCCGCCCGCTGTCGGCGTCGTTGATGGCGGACACCAGGGACGCACCGCGCAGCCCGGCGTCGATGCCGGCTGGTGCCTTCCAGACGCCGCGAGCGACGTCGGTCCGCGCGTAGATCCCGGCGAGCGCGCCGGACGGGCCGATCTCACGTGCCCGGCCGCCGTCCAGCGGGTCGGGCACGCTGATCCGGGGGAAGTAGACGGAGGCGTTGGGCGTGCCGGCCGGGCCGGTGGCGCCGCCGAGCAGCCAGGTCTGCATCGCGGCCGGGGTCGCCACCGCACTGGACGGGGGCGCGTCGACGATGAGCATCGCCCGCTTGCCGCCGGCGTACGCGGCCGCCCCGTCGATGAGCGTCTTCGCTGCCGCACTGGCCAGCCGCGCGGTGGCGGGGACGCACAGGATGTTGACGTGGAACGGGTCGATGTGGTCGAGGCTCGTCAACCCGGTGGTGAGCGCACCCGGGAACCCGGCGACTGCCGCGCCGGTGTCGTCGTAGACCGTCGAGTCGTTGACCGACGACAGCGACAGCCAGGCGTCGTCGGGCGGGTCTCCCGTCGGCCCGGGCACGACGACAGTCGGCTGTTGCCCGAGACCGAGGTCGGTCAGCTCCACCAGCGTCGACGAGTCGTTGACCACCGACTCGGCGTAGAACGGGCTGGTCGTGGTCATCGTCAGACCGCGGTGGGCTTCGGTCGCGACGATCCGCGGGCCGGTGTCCTCCTGGAGCACCTCGCGGACGAAGAAGTTGAAGCGGCCCGCCTGCGCCGGCACGGTCTGGGTGACCGCGACCTGCATCCGGGAGCCCCACGATCCGGGGTTCGCCGCGTCGACCCGCAACGTGTTGGTCGGGGGTGAGCCCGCGGTGAGGCTGCGGGTGGCGACGGGTGCGTTGGTGACGGGCAGCACGCGAACGATCCACGCGATCTGGCCGCCGTTCTGGAAGTAGCTCTGCACGCCGTAGCTCGCCTCGCTCTGGGAGTCCAGCCCGCCGAACACGCGGGTGAACTCCTCGAGGCTGGTCACGCGTGTCGCAATCCCGACCGGGCCGCGTGCGAAGTAGTCGACGAACGCGGTGTCTGCGGTGCTGGCGCCCACGATCGGGTGCACTCCGCTGGGGATCTCCTCGACGTAGATGCCGGGATAGGTGTAGGTCGCGGGCATGTGCTCTCCTAGGCGCTCTCGACGGACTGCCAGAGGTTGAGATGGTCGACGGCGACGTGCCGCCACGAGTGGGTGCTGCAGTGCTCGCGAGCGGCGAGGCACAGCCGGTCGCGAAGGTCGGTGTCGGTGAGGAGGCGGTCGACGCCCTGCCCGAGATCGGCGGGTTGATAGGTCACGTCGCGCAGGTCCGAGAACCAAGTGGTGGACGACGCGAGGACGGGGACGCCGCTGGCCAGTCCGACGCGGGCCGCTCCACTGGCCGACGCGTGCGGCGCCTCGTCGTACCAGAACACGAGGGCGTCGCACTCGGCTGCGAGCCGGCGCGCGACCTCGTGCGGCGGGAGCCAGCCGCGGTGCCAGCGCACCGGCAAGCCGGCCGCCCGACGCTCGAAGGCTCGCTCCTCGATGCGCGAGCGCGGGTGGCTGTAGAGCACCAGCTCGGTGCCGGGCTGTTGCGGCAGGACGTCGAGCACGGCCTCGAAACCCTTGTGCGGCGCGAGAAAGCCGAAGCAACCGAGCACGCGGCCCCGATCCTTCTTGCGGGGTGGGAACCACGTCGGGCAGCCGTGGTGCAGGCGGACAACGCGCTCCTCGCCGACCCGCTCGCGCAGCGTGGCGGCTCCTTCGTCGGTGAGGGCGATGAGCCGGTCGGCGCGCTGCTCCCAGCGGTGACCGATCTCGCCGACCGAGTGCTCGGTCACCACGACGGGCTCGCGCACGGACTCGACGTACGACGAGAGCAGCTCGTCATCGAAGAGGCCGTCCTCGTGCTGGACGTGCAGCAGGCGGAGGCCGCTCCGGTCGGGCGGCCCCGCGGTGACGTGCACGCCTTCTGACGCGCTGGGGCTGCCGCGAAGCCCGTGCACGAGGTGGTCCGTGTACTCGCTGACGCCGCAGTGGCTCGACCAGCTGGAGACCCAGAGGGTGCGCCGCCGCCGCAGCGCTCGCACTGGTGAGGTGCGCGCCTCCATCGCCTCGAGCACGGCAGGCCCCATCCTTCGCACGTCGCGATGGCGCAGCACCCAGGCCGAGGCCTCCCGCCCGAGTGCACGAGCGTCGTCGCGGTGGGTCGCGACCCACCGGAGGCGGTCGGCGGCCGCCTGCACGTCGGGCACGGCGGCAACGCCGCAGCGGCCGTACCGCGGGTCGTCGTAGGGCTCCAGTCGGCCGGGCACGCTGAGCACCAGGCTGCCGGCGTCGCGGCAGACGTCGCGCTGGCCTTCGCTGTCGAGTGCGACCACTGGCAGTCCGGTTGCCATGCCTTCGACGAGCGGCAGCCCGAAGCCCTCGTTCCCGAGTGCGAGCAGCACGTCGGCCTCGCGGTACCACCGGGCGAGCCCGCGCGTCGCCTCCTCGGTGTCGACGACGGTGATGCGCGGGTCCGCGACCGGCAGCCGCCCGGCGCGGAAGCGGGCCTTGACGATGAGCCGCGCGTCGCGTTCGCCGTGGAAGGCGAGCTGCCAGGCCGCGACGGCCTCGGTCAGGTGCTTGCGGGCGATCAGCGTGGCGACCACGAGGGTCGTGCAGGTCTCTCGTTCCGGACGCCGCAGCAGGTGGTGCACATCCGGGTCGACACCGTCGGGGACGACCGACAGCGGCACCGTCACCCCCGACGCGCGGCACGCGTCGGCGACATGCCTGGACGGCACGACGACGGCGCGTGCTCGTCCGAGCTGGGGCACCCAGTCGCCTGGGAGCACGCTGGACTCCCATGCGGGGCGCAGGAAGAGCTCACGCCGGCCGGCGAACTTCGACAGCTCCTCGCGCGGCCACGACCAGTAGAGGACGGGTCCGTCGACGGCAGGGCGCCGGGCCAGGGCGCGCAGCCGACGGGTGAGCCCGTCGGCGTCGTAGGAGAACGGCGCGAGCCGCACGTCGACGCCGGCGCGGTCGAGGCCGAGCGCGGCGTACTCCGCCATGCTGCCCATCCCGTCGTAGACGAGGAAGTCGCCTGCGACCGTCACCGCGTCGCCCGGCGGCGTCGTGGTACGGGCGCGGCCGCCTGTGCGAAGGCCGGCGTAGAACCGCTGCTCGCCCGCGAGGCGGGCGACCACCTCGTCGTGCGCGGCGGCCGACCAGCGTGGGTCAGCGAGATCCTTCGGCGCGCAGTTCGTGCGGTGCAGCACGGCGACGAACCAGCCCGCGTCAGGCAACGGGAGCAGGTCGGCAGCCTGCTGCATCGCGAGCCAGCTTGCGTCCTCACCGATGTCGATGTCGGGGAACGGCTGACGGCACCAGGCCTCCCGCCGGTACATCAACGTGCTGCCGGCGAGATAGGGACGATCGCCCGGCAGAGGTTGGTAGCGCCAGGCATCGCCCTCAGCGAGCCGATAGGCGAGCACCGTGCCGAGGCCGCACACCTGTGCATGGCTTCCGGTGAGCGCCGCGACCTGCCGCGCGATCCGGTCCGGCGCGTACCAGTCGTCGTCGTCCCAGTGCGCGATCAACGGTCCGGCGGCGAGGGACGCGCCGATGTTGCGGGCCTGCCCGAGGCTGGTGCCGGGGCCGGGGCGAACCACGCGGATGCCGGGGAGCCGGGCGAGGTCGGCTGCCACCGGCTCGGCGCCGGTGTCGACGACAAGAAGCTCGCGGGTCGGGTGGGTCTGGTGGCGGAAGTAGCGCACTGCCTGCTCGACCCACGCGGGGCGGTCGCGGGTCGGCAGCACGCAACTGACCAGCGGGCCGGTCGGCGCGCCTGCCATTCGCCCTCCGCGACGTGTGGGCCGGCAGCGACACGAACGTCGCTGCGGTCACGGGCCGACCCCACCGTGTGCCCTCTGGCATCACTTGGGCGTCACTGCGTCATCACCGCGGCGTCACGGCCCCGCGCGGGGGGTGGTAGCAGCCTTCTCGGCTGGCTACGCTCCAAACCCTGACCTGCTGTCCGCGGGAGCCGGTGACCGTCGATGCACATTGCCACGCGCAGTCCGAGGCGCCCGACCGAGTCGCGCCGCGCCGTTCCGGTGAGCAGGCCCGGCGACCCGCACGAGCGCGCTGCCGACCGGCTCGCCGCCGACGTGCTGTCGGGTCCGCGCTGGCCGGCGGACTCCGGGCCAGGACCCACACCGACGCTTCTCTCGGCGTATCGCTCACCGGTGGCTCACGACCTCGTCGGCTCGTCCGGCCGGCCGCTGGAGGCGCCCGTCCGGCACCAGATGGAGCGCCGGTTCGGCCATGACTTCAGTGACGTGCGGGTGCACACTGACGGGCAAGCCGCCTCGTCGTCCCGTCGGCTGCACGCGCGGGCGTTCACCGCCGGCCACGACATGGGCTTCGCCAGGGGCGAGTACGCACCGCAGAGCTCGCGCGGGCAGCAGGTGCTGGCTCACGAGCTGGCGCACGTCGTGGCGAACGACCAGGCCGGCGCCACCGGCTCCGCCGTGGCACCGGTGTCGCGGTTCTACTCACAGGACTGCGACGAGAAGGACCGGCCGGACATCCGCACGGCCGACGGCATCGCCACGGCGATGGCAAAGAAGGCGGTCACCGACCTCACCGCTTACCAGTCGAACGACACCGATCAGAAGATCACCGACCTACTCATCGACAGCTTCGGCTTCCAGGGTGCCGGCCCGTTCCTCGGGGTCGTGCTCAAGGCGTTCACCAAGGTGCGCGACGCGTTCAACGCGGACGACTACACCTACGAGTGCGAGGACGACTGCGACTCCGCCAACGCCTACGTGTACAACTTCTGGACCGACATCCACCTCTGCATGAACAAGATGAGCGGGAAGAACACCACGTGGATGGCCGGTGTGATGTTGCACGAGATGACGCACTACGCCGTAGACACGGGCGACGTCGAGTACTTTTACTCGGGCACTCGCGCGACGACGTCGCTGCACCCGACCGATGCCATCGCCAACGCGGACGGCTACGAGAGCTTCGCGGAGGAGAACTACAAGTAGGGTCGCCCACCGACACCGCGCCGAGGAGACTAGGCTCCCGCCATGGCTGAGGACACCTACACAGTGACGCGGACCGCGACGATCGACGCACCTCCCTCGCGCATCTACGACCAGCTCATCGACTTCCACAAATGGACCAGCTGGTCCCCGTGGGAGGACCTGGACCCGGCGCTCAAGCGCACCTACTCGGGTGCGGGGTCGGGGGTGGGCGCTGTGTACGAGTGGTCGGGTAACCGGAAGGCCGGTCAGGGCCGGATGACGATCATCGAAGCGACCGAGCCTTCGACCGTGCAGATCGATCTCGTGTTCGAGAAGCCGTTCAAGGCGCGCAGCGACACGTCGTTCACGATCGTGCCAGCGGGGTCCGGGGCTCACGTCACTTGGACGCTGGTCGGCAAGAAGACCTTCGTGACGAAGGTGATGGGCGTCTTCAAGTCGATGGACAACCTGGTCGGCCCGGACTTCGAGAAGGGACTGGCCCGGTTGAAGGCCACTAGCGAGCAGTCGGCCACCGGCTAGCTGTGGATACGTTTCCGCGGAAACGTATCCACAGGTTCAGCCGAGCAGTGCCTCGACGAGATGGAGTCGTTCGTCGTCGACGGAGGACAGCGGGGGCAGCAGCAGGGTGGCCATGCCGAGATCGACGGCGGCTCCGTCGTACCTGGCCCGATCGCCGACCATCAGCACGTCGCGTGGCGCCATGTCGAGCAGCCGCAAGGCTTCCTGGAAGATCCCCAGTTCGGGCTTCTGCGTGCCGACCTCGAAGGACAGCACGAAATGGTCGACCAGGTCCGCTAGGCCGGCCTGCTCGAAGACAGGGCGGATGTCGAAATGGATGTCGCTGATGACGGCGACCTGCACGCCCCGGCTCTTGACCGCGCCGAGCACGGCCGCCACGTCGCGGGCGAACGGGTTGAACGACGCGTCGGACTCGACCTCGTACAGGGCATCCGCCACGTCCCGGTCCAGGCCCGCGTCGCGGAACACGCCCGCGTACGCGTCGCGATGGAGTTGCGCGTCGCTGTCCACCCCCGGTGCCGTCAAGCGCTCCAGATCGGGGGCGTCGTCGATGCTGGCAAGGACGTGGCCCGCGGCCTCGTCCGACGCGTCTCTGCCAGCACGTTGGAGACCGCGCTGGACCCACTCCACCTCGCCCAGGGTGGTGACGAGGGTGCCGCGCCAATCGAAGAGGACCGCCCTGAAGTTGCTCACGTCAGCGGGCTCGCTCAAACATGCTCGATCCAGTCCGCGAACTGCTCCCAGCGCTTGTCCCGGCGGTTGACGTGGGCTCCCCTCGGCCACCACGACAGCCCGCCTTGAGACACGTGGAGCTCGCCGAACTTGTCGCCGTCGCTCTCGACGACGAACACGACGTCCGCGCGCTGCACGACCCTCTCGGGCAGGCTGACCCTTACCGTGTGCTGTGCCACCTTCGCCTCCTGGCTCGGCGTCCCCTTCTCTAACGATCGTAGGTCGAGGAGGTGCCGTGGAACCGGAAGCCGATTTTCGGCGTCCCACCCGCATGAGGCGTCTCGGGCTGTTGATCGTGGTTCTTGTCGGCGTCAGTGGCTGCGGCGCCGGAGAGCCTTCCAGCGCGCTGACCGACGTCCGCGCCGCCGAGGTCCCGACCGTGGCGGCCCCGGCGACCGCAAACCTGACCCTCATCGTGACGAACGTGGTCGACCGCGCCGACCGGATCAAGGTCGACGTCAACGGCAAGCGAGCCGTCGACGCGACCTTTCCCGCGTCGGCCGATCGCTCCCATCCGCCGATCTTCGAGTACCGCTTCGCGGTGCCTGAGGGAAAGACGGCCATCCGCGTGACGACTCCTCGCGAGACCAAGACACTGCGGTTCGTCATGCCCGCGCAGCAGCGCTGGGTCGTCATGCAGAACCAGCACGACGACCCGGAGCACATCCCGATGTCTCTGGAGCTCTGGGACGAGCGTCCAGCGTTCGGCTAGCGCTCCTGCGGCGTGCCGATGTTGATCATCCAAGCGATGCCGAACTTGTCGATGCACATGCCGAACTCGTCGCCCCACATCTGCTTCTCGAGGGGGACCGAGATCGTGCCGCCGTCGGACAGCTTGTCCCAGAAGCCGTGCAGCTCGTCGGTGTCCTCCCCGAAAAGACTGACCGCGAAGTTGTTCCCAGGGTTGTGTTCTTGCCCCGGAGGGTTGTCGGCGCCCATGAGAATCATGCCGCCGTCTGTCTCGATCTGGCTGTGCATGAGCTTGTCGGCTTCCGGCGCGTCCTTGTCGCCGTACTCGCCGTAGGTGTTCGCGTTCAGAGTGCCCCCGAGGACGCTCTTGTAGAACTCCATGGCGTCCCGCGCGTTGCCGTCGAAGCTGAGGTACGGGTTGAGACGAGTGGCCACCAGTTGCTCCTTTGCTTGCGATGTCGGCACAGACTTGCAGACGGGGCTGACACGTGACAACGGTCGATTCGCCCAACGACGACGGCCGACGGTCCTGGTCGCCTTGTCAGGGCCTTTCCGGTTCGTGATGCTTGACGGTCTTTGTCAGTCTTCACTACCTTCAGGCTTACTGGTCTAGTCCAGAATGCGGCACGGCCGCGCTTGAGGAGTCCGGATGCTGTCTCCGTCGCGATCCCTTCAACGTCCCTCCGGAAGGCGACCGATCGCCATGGTCCTGGCCATGCTGCTGGTCACCGCCGTGGCGTCCGCCCTGCCGGACGCCCCGGCCGAGGCCGCCGGTCCTCCCCTTCCGGTCATCAACCCGACGCCGCAGTCGATGGCACGTGCGGGTCATGACGTCGCGCTGGCCCGCAAGGTCGGCGTCGTGGCGGGTCAGCACGCGGACCGGGCGGCTCTCTCTCTCGTCGAGTCACTGCTGGGTGGCCTGGGAATCGACCCCGACGTCAGGCGGGACGGGTCCCTGCCGCAGACGCCGGTCACCATCCATGTCGGTGGTGCCACCGTGACGCCGAGCACCGCGGCAGCTCTCGACGCGCTCGGCGTGGCCGGACCGGACGGGCTCGACGCCCAGGGATACGTCTTCGCGTCCGGTGAGGAGCGCCCTGGTCACGCCCACATCGTGCTCGCCGGTGTCGATGCGACCGGCACGTTCTACGCGGCCCAGACCCTGGGGCAGGTGATCGAGGCGGGACACGGGCGGCCGAAGGTTCCCGGTCTCACCGTTCGCGACTGGCCCGGCTTCGGATTCCGCGGGGGGATGGAGTCGTTCTACGGACCGGAGTGGTCACAGGCCGACCGGCTCGCCCAGGTCGACTTCCTGGCCACCCACAAGATGGACACCTTCTTCTACGGTCCGGCAGGCGACCCACGGACCGGCACCTTGTGGGACAGCGTCTACGACGCCGAGGAGCTCGGCCGGATGCAGGAGGTGCTGGAGCGTGCGCGCGACCAGCATGTGAAGTTCATCTACCGGGTCTCACCGGAGGCGCCGATTCAGCCGAGCCGCGGGATGTGCCACTCCAGCGTCGCGGATCGACAGAAGCTCGTCGCCCGGTTCGAGCAGCTGTGGGGCATCGGGGTACGCCAGTTCGTCGTCGCCTGGGACGACGTCGCGGGGCATTTCACCTGCGCTCAGGACACCGAGACGTACGGCGACGACGCCGTCCCGATCGCAGCCGCCCAGACCGAGGTCGTGAACTACCTGCAGACCGAGTTCATCGACAAGCACCCTGACGCCCGTCCTCTCATCACCGTGCCGACGGAGTACTGGGGGAACGACTCGACGCCGTACCGCACGAGGTTCGACAACCTGCTCACCCCCAGCGCCCAGATCTACTGGACCGGGCCGTCCGTGGTCTCCGACTCGATCTCGGTGGCAGACATCATCGCGACACAGCAGGCCTTCCCCAAGCACGACCTGGTCGTGTGGGACAACTACCCCGTCAACGACTTCGCACCGAACCGGCTGTTCATGGGCCCGGTCGTCAACAGAGCGGCTCAACTCGGTGAGCACTCACTGGGCATCACCTTCAACGAGATGCAGCTGCAGGCACCGTCGCAGCTCGTGCTCTTCACCGAGGCCGACTACGCGTGGAACCCCGGCGCCTACGACCCGGATGACTCGTGGGACCGCGGCCTGCGCGAGCTCGGCGGCGACGTGCATGGCGCACTGCGAACGTTCGCCGAGAACAACTACTCCCTCGGCAACCTCCACCCGCAGGAGTCGCTGAGCCTGTCGCCCCTGCTCACGAGGTTCCGTGACGCGTACACCTCATTCGCAGACCTGGGCAGGCCGGCGATGCGTACTTCGGCCGAGTTCGGCCGGATGACTGCAGCACGGAGCACGTTGCGTGCAGGTCTCGACGATCCGCCGTTCCTGGCCCAGGCTGCGCCATGGCTGGACAAGCTTGCGCTGTCGGGAACGGCGGGTCAGCGAGGCGTCAGCACACTGACCGCGCAGGTGCGCGGCGATCTGCGTGAGGCCTGGCGTAACCGGCTGGCCATGGAGAAGGCGCGCGCCGAGCTGGCCAAGGTGGCGCAGGTCGTCGCCGACGGCGTCGTCGACCCGTTCCTCGACCTCGTGAAGCGGGAGAGCGACGGCTGGCTCGGCGCGGGATGGTACGGCGGAGTCGCCGACGTGAACGGCGCGCCGGCGGCAGCGAGCGGATCCTCGCTCGCGGCGGCGGCCGACGGGAACGTGGCTTCCGCCTATCGGGCCGCGGCCAAGCCTGCTGCTGCTGACGCCTTGACCGTGATGTTGGACTCGGCCCGGCCGCTGGACCACGTCCTCGTCCTCCAGGACATCGACACGGTGGCGCCGTCGACGGTCCTGGGCCGGACACCGGCCGGCGACTGGGTCGAGCTGGGCCGAGTGTCGCAAGCCGCCGCAGAGGTGCCCGCAGGCAAGCAGGTGGTGGACGCGATCAGGCTCGTCTGGGCCACGGGCGCCCCGGCTCCGACCGTCCACGAGATCATCCCGGCGTACTCCGACGCGATGACGGCACACCTGAGCACGAACCGCTCTCGCATGCTGGCGGCACCCGGTTCGAGCCAGGACGTCGACGTCACTCTCAGGGGCGTTGCCGCCGGCGACCTGACCGCGGCTGTGTCGGCGTCCGGACCGCAAGGCTGGACCGTCGCTCCCGAGGACCAGCAGATCTCCGTGCGCAGTGAGGGGCGCACGGTGAGCGCAACGAGGAAGGTCACCGTCGCCATCCCTGAGGACGCAGCGAACGGTTCCTATCCCGTGCGGATCACCGCGACCCAGGCCGACGGACGTCAAGCCGCCCCGGTCGACGTGACGGTCCAGGTCGCCCGCACATCGAGCAAGGCCTATCGCGACTTGATCGCGGACGACCAGCCCACGGGTTACTGGAGGCTGGCCGAAGCCGCAGGGTCCCCTGCTGCGGACAGTGCCGGGCACGGCCTCTCCGGCGAGTACCTGCCGTCACTCGAGCACGGCGTCGACGGTGCCCTCACCCGGGCGTCGGACATCGACGATGCTGTGCGGTTGACCGGCGGCTACGTCAACGTGCCCAACTCGTCGGAGCTGCAGATCACCGGGCCGTTCACCCTCGAGGCGTGGATCAAGCCGGACGGGGCGGCGAGGGACCCGGGGCTCGGCATCATCGAGCGCTACGACCAGCCCGCCTTCAACGGCTACATCCTGCGCATCGTCGGCGGGAACCGCGTGCAGGCGTGGGTCCTGGGCAGCAGCGGCTCGAGCAACGTCACTGGCTCCACGGCTGTGCCGGTCGGGTCGTGGCACCACGTCGCCGCGGTGTACGACGGCACACGTCTCACTGTGTATGTCGACGGGCAGCCGGACGGTTCGGCAGTTTCGGCTGTCGCACCCGGTGCAGGATCCGGCGACCTACGTCTCGGTGCCCGCGGTGACGACGCGAACCAGCGCTTCGCGGGTGGCCTGGACGAGGTGGCTGTCTATCGCACCGCGTTGACGCCTGAGCAGATCGCGACCCACTACCTCACCGGCGTCACGGGATAGCAGGCTTCACAGGCCGTAGAGCGAGTGCCTGGTCTCCCGGAAGTGCTCTCGCAGACCCGGGCCGGGCCCCGCCGGCGGCTCCAGGACCGTCAGCGGCCCGGTCGGCCACGCCGGCGGCTCGGCCGTCCCGAGCAGTGCCCACGCCGCCTGGCGCGCCGCCCCGAGGGCGACGTACTCGCGGGGAGCCGGGACCGCGACCGGAAGGCCGAACACACTCGGGGCGATCGCCTGGACGGCAGCGGATTGCGCGGCGCCTCCGATCAACAGGACACGGCTCGCCTCGATGCCCTGCGCCCGCAGCGCGTCGAGTCCGTCGGCCAGCCCGCAGAGCATGCCTTCGACGGCCGCTCGGGCGATGTTCTCCGCCGTCATCGACCCGTGCCGGAGGTGGTGCAGCGATCCGGTAGCCCTCGGTAGGTTCGGCGTCCGCTCGCCGTTGAGGTAGGGCAGGAACACGAGACCGTCAGCACCGGGCTTCGCGGCGAGAGCGCGAGAGTCGATGCCGGCCAGGTCGGTGTCCAGCATCACGGCCGCCTCGGTGAGCACCTGCGCCGCGTTGAGTGTGCACACCAAGGGCAGGAAGCCGCCCGTCGCGTCGGCGAAACCGGCCACTGCTCCGGACTCATCGGCCACCGGCTTGTCGTGTCTCGCGAACACCGTGCCACTGGTCCCCAGGGACACGACGACGTCGCCGGGCTGGGGGTCCAGCCCGAGCGCGGCCGCCATGTTGTCGCCGGTCCCGGCGCTCACCAGCCGTCCGTCCGCGGTGCGTCCCGCAGGTTCGTCGGGCGCGAGGACGCGGGGCAGGTTCAGCGTGCGCCCGAATGCCTGGCTGACGATGTCGGCACGATAGGTGCCGTCGCCGGGGTTCCAGTAGCCGGTCCCCGACGCGTCGCCGCGATCGGTGGTCGGGTCGGCGTCCGGGCCGAGCAGGCGCCAAGTCAGCCAGTCATGGGGCAACAGGACGGAGCGGGTACGTGCGGCCGAGTCCGGCTCGTGCTCGGCCAGCCAGCGCAGCTTGGTCACCGTGAAACTGGCGACGGGCACGCTTCCCACCGCAGTTGCCCAGGCGCGCGCTCCGCCCATCTCGTCGATGAGCGCCGTGGTGGCATCGCCGGAGCGGGTGTCGTTCCACAACAAGGCGGGACGGACGACCGCGTCCGCTTCGTCGAGCGCGACCATGCCGTGCTGCTGCGCAGCCACGCCGATCGCGTCGGCACCGTCGAGCAGCTCGGACCAGTCGTCCAACGCCCTCCACCAGGCCTCCGGAGGGCATTCGGTCCCCTCGGGGTGCGGCGATCTGCCCCCTGCCAGGACCTCGCCGGTCTCGGCGTCGCAGACGATCACCTTCGTCGCCTGGGTGGACGAGTCGACGCCGACCACGCGCTGCGGCACGGAGAAACTCCCTCTCTGCTGACGACCGGTTGAGAATACGCCGAGTCGGACGGCTGACCGTCCGACCCGGCGTCCGCTCTCCCGTGCCTACTGCCGGCGGCTCTCCGGCGGCCCGAAGTAGCTCGGCTTCAGCCCGCCGGTGTCCACCACGACCTTCTGCACGATGACGGTCGGGTCGACCATCCAGAGCTTCACGACGTGAACGCCGGGCTGGGCGATGACGTGACTCGTCGTCGTGCGGTTGACGTTGTCGGACGTGTTCCGCTCCCACTGCCGGTTCATCGACGTCGAGTCGGAGCCGGTCGCCGCCGTGATGTCGACAACCTGAGGTGCACCGTTGTCGACGGAGACGGCGTACTTCGCTCCGCCCGTCGGCAGGGTGTCGTTGCGCGGTGACAAGTAGGCCGTGATGTCGACCGGCCCGGCCGTGAACAGCGTCGTCGTCCACTCCAGCCGCGGGCTGGAGCCGCCCGGCGTCTGCTGCGGCGCTGTTACCGGGGAGGGCGTCAGCCCGTCACCAGTCCGCCCGATGTCCGGGATGCGCAGCCAGCTCACTCCCTTGCCGCCCACGGCCTTCGCGCGGGATGCCTCCATCGACACATAGCCGTTGGCCTCGACGAAGCCCTTGACCGACGACCGATCCACGCCGACGTTGTCGACCACCGCCTGAACCACAGCCTGCGAACCATTCGGTCCGGAGACGGTGAGCGGTACGGTCGTCTTCCCCTTGGGTGCGCGTTTCCAGTCGACCTGCACGGTGGCGCGCACCTGCTTGTCGACGCGACCCTTGGCCGGCGTGACGCCCACCCACGGCTGAGCCGACGTGATGCGGTAGTCGAACGGCTTCGATCCTCGGTTGAACACGTCGACGTACTGCGCCGGCTGGCTCTGGTAGGGGCTGAAGGTCGGCAGTACGGCGGGCGAGCCCTCGGCCGGCCACCACTTGTCGGAGCCGTCGATGGCGACGCCCATCTCGGCACGCTCCGGAAGGTCGATGCGCTTGACCGCCGGGAACACCTTGTCGGGCAGCGCCTCGTTGTTGAGCTCCGGCTGTTGCCACGGTGCGTTGGGTCCGTAGCGCTCCACGTCGCCGTAGCCGATCTTCGGCTGGGTCTGCCAGTCCTTCCACTTGCCTCCCGCGAGATCGTTGTTGTAGTAGTCCGACATCGCCTGGTCATCGGCGAACCGCGCCTCGGTCTCTGCCGCGAGGTCGTTCGTGAGCGCCCTGCCCTGTTGTGCGTACAGGATGTTCGTGAACTCAGCGCGCCTCAACAGGTAGAGGTTGGCCGTCGCCTTCACCGCGTAGCCGACCAGCTGGTAGTACGCGTCCTGGTCGGCCGCCGGCAGCCTCCGGCGGACCTGTTCGGCCCGTGCGGCGAGTGGCTGCCACTGCTCCGTGGCCCGGTCAAGCTCGCGGTAGTCCGTGAGGCTGAACGGTGTCATCTGGTCGTCGTAGGCGATGGTGCTGCCGTTCTTCGTGATCCTGCGGTTGAGAAGCTCCGGCTTGCGGATCGACTGCAGACGGCCGTACTCGTGCAGCACGTCGGCAATTGCCGCCGCGTTCTTCGGACCGAAGTTCTGGGCTGCGTACCGCTCCTCCCAGTCGCCCAGCCGGTCCAGCGGCACGCTGCTCGGGTCCCACGCGTAGTCGAGGAAGAACTGCAGGGGAAGCTCCTGGTTCTTCATGTCTCCCACGTTGACGACCCAGAGGTTCCTGATGCCGCGCTGGTAGGACGCGTTGAGCTGCTCCCACGTGTTGGCCAGGTTGACTGTGTCGACCCACTTGTAGTTGCGGCCGCCCCCCACGTAGTCGTAGTGGTAGTAGAGCCCGTATCCGCCCTGGCGCGCTTGCATCCCGGGGTCCGGGAACTTCCGCATGTTGCCCCAGTTGTCGTCGGCGAAGACGACCGTCACGTCGTCGGGCACCCGCAGGCCCTTGTCCCAGTAGCGCTGGACCTCCTTGTAGAGCGTCCACACCTGCGGGATCGTGGTGATGTCCTTGCCGCTCTCCTCGGCCAGGATCTGGCGCTGGGCGGCGATGATCTCCTGCATCAGCTCGATGCCGTCGCCGTCGGGCAGGCTGACGTCACCGTTGCCGCGCATGCCGAGGGTGACGACCCCCTCGAAGTCCTCGTCCTTCATGCGCCTGATGCCTTCGCGCCAGTACGCCTTGATGGCCGGGGCGTTGCGGCGGAAGCTCCACTCACCGGTGCCGCCGTAGGGGTCGTGGCCCACCTTGACGATGTTCCCGTTCGCGTCGCGGACCGCCGCGACCGCATGCCGGTTCCACTCTTCGATGCCGCGCATCATGGGCGCCTCGTGCGACGTACCCATGACCACGCCGTAGCGCTTCGCGGTGGCATGGTTCTGCGGGTCGTCCTCGGCGAAGGCGCGACCCCAGACCGCCGGCCACAGGTAGTTCGCCTTCGACCGCAACATGGCCTCGAAGACCTTCGAGAAGTACGCGCTGTTCAGCCCGTTGGGGAAGCCGGGTGCCTTGCCCGGCCCGAAGAACCTCGGTGCCCACCTCCCGGTCGCGGGGTTCTCGTCGTTGATGAAGAACCCGCGGTACTTCACGGCAGGCGTCCCTTGCGTGTGCCGCCCCGGCAGCGCGTAGAGGGCATCGTGGTGGCGCGCCGGCACGTCGTCCCACCAGTACCACGGCGAGACACCAGCCTGCTTCGACACCTCGTAGCTGCCGTAGATCGTCCCCCGCTGGTCGCTGCCCGCGATCACGAGGGCACGCCGAACGCCGGGCATCGGCCGGTCCACGACCTGCTCGACCGCGGTCTCCCACTTCCCGGCCACCCCGCGGACGTCGAGCTTGCCGTCGCTGACCAGTCCGTCGACGAGCGGGCTCTTGCCGAGCGTCCCGACGATGACGACGTCGTCCTGCTTCGGGACGTCGTCCTGTGACACCGCCGGCCGGGCGCCGGTGACACGCTGGATGTCGTCGCGCAGATCGCCGACCACCCGGATGACACCGGGATGGTCGTCACTGCTCACGACGAGCGGCGCTGCCTTGCCCCGGGCGACGAGCGGGAAGCGGCCCGGCCCGTCGCGGCTGGTGATGAAGGGCTCGTTCTCGGCATCAGACGTGGCGGCCGTGGTGGCCGCCGGTGCCGCGGTCGCCTGGGTCGCGTCCGCGTTGGTCATGACGAACGCTGGCAGGGCGGTCACCGCGGCGGTGACGACTGCGAGTAGTCGAACGGGTCTGCGCATGTCGTGCCTCCTGGGATCGCGAGGGAGGGGAGGACCCAGTCAGTTCCGGTGCGGCACGCCGCCGGCCACTGCGAAGTCGCTCTGCAGCGCACGGTAGGCAGGCTTCGGGTCGTAGTTCTCGGTCAGGATGTTGGCCGCGCCCTGGCCGGGGAAGACGCCGGGAACCCACGAGTACTTGTCGGTGAAGCCCCACACCGTGTACGAGATGCACCGTGAGGTGAGCAGGCAGGCCTTGAGCATCGTGCTGTAGACGTTCGCCTGCGCCTGCATCTTCGTGTTGTCCGATGGCATCGGCATCCGCACGTCGACCTCGGTCACGGCCGTGTCCATGCCAAGGTCCTGGAAACGCTGCAGGTTCTGCTGCATGGTCCGCGGCGCGTAGCCCGTCGTGTGGTGCCCCTGTGCACCGAAGCCGTCGATCGGGACGCCCTCGGCGCGCAGCTGCTGGACGAGCGCGTAGTAGGCGTTGCTCTTCGCGTTCACGTCCTCGACGTTGTAGTCGTTGATGAAGAGCTTGGCCTTCGGGTCCGCTTCGCGGGCCCAGCGGAACACGTCAGAGATGTAGCTCGGCCCGAGCTTCTGCAGCCAGAACGAGTTGCGCAGCTGCGCGTTGTCGTCGATCACCTCGTTGGCCACGTCCCACTGCCAGATCTTGCCCTTGAAGTGGCGGACGGTGTTGATGACGTGCTCGCGCAGGATCGCCCGCAGTTCGGCGGAGGTGAAGTCACCGTTGGTGAGCCACGCAGGGTTCTGGTTGTGCCACAGGAGCGTGTGGCCGCGCACCTTCTGACCGTTCTTCTTGGCGAACGCGATCAGCTTGTCGGCCTCCTCGTAGGTGTACACGCCCCGCTGTGGCTCGAGCGACTCCCACTTCATGACGTTCTCGGCAGTGACGGTGTCGAACTCCTGGGCGACCTTATGGCGGTACGTCGCGTCGTTCGCGAGGGCCGACATGTCGACGGCCGTGCCGATCCGAAGCCCGGTGGGCTTCGCGAGGTCGCGCAGCGGCCGGTCCGTCGACTGTGGTGGCGGGGCGGGCCGCTCGCCCGGCGAGGCGGAGGCGGTCGCGACAACCGCCGGTGCGAACAGCATGGCTGCGACGGCGACTGCAGCGAGGGTCTGGCGCGCCTTCATGAGGTGACTCCTTTTGGGTAGGGCGGTTGGCTGTTCCGTTCGAGGGGTTGGTTCAGTCGGGGCGAACACACTCAGCCCTTGACCGAGCCGGTGAGGCCGCCGATCATGCGCCGCTCCGCGAGCACGAAGAAGGTGAGCGCGGGCAGCATCGAGAGGGCGGTGAAGGCCAGGATGCGTGCGGTGTCCGAGCTGTGCTGTGACGAGAAGATCGCGGTGCCCAGGGGGAGGGTGAACTGGTTCGGGTCGCTGAGCAGAAGGAGCGGGAGCAGGTAGCCGTTCCAGCTGTTGACGAAGGCCAGGATGCCTACCGTGATGAGGGCGGGCTTCGACAGCGGGAGCAGGATCCGCCAGAAGAAGGCGAAGCGCGTGCACCCGTCGATGACGGCGGCATCCTCGAGCTCCGCAGGGATCGAGCGCATGAACGGTCGCAGGATCACGATCGTGACCGGCAACGCGAAGGCGGCCTGTGGCAGTGCCACCGCCCAGGGCGTGTCGAGCATCTGGAGGTTTCGCAGCAGCAGGTAGAGCGGCAGGATCGCGACACCCACCGGGAACAGCAGTCCCAGGGTGAAGAAGGCGAACAGCGCGTCGCGTCCCCTGAAGGCGTAGCGCGACAGGGCGAAGGCGGCGAGCGATCCGGGCAGCACTGCGAACACGACGGTGATGGTGGCGATGAGCGTGCTGTTGCCGATCTGCCGCCAGAATGCGGAGGACGCCAGGACGTCGGTGTAGTTGGAGAAGATCCACGGGTCGGGCAGTCCATAGGGCCTGTCCGCGAGCTGCCCCGTGGTTCGGAAGCCGCCCAGAGCCACGAACACCACCGGCACGATGGTCAGCCCGGCCACGAGGAAGCCGACCAGGTAGCTCAGTGGGGTGGCGAAGCCACGACGCTGCTGCGTGCGCGCGATGTGCGAGTCGAGGGTGGCGGTCATCCGGTCAGCCTGCGATCCGGGTCATGGCGCCCTCGGTGTCGCGGCGCAGGACGAAGCGCTGGTAGACCAACGCGACGAAGAAGGAGATGACGAAGAGCACCATGGCCACGGCGCTGCCGTAGCCGAACTGGGAACGGCGGAAGCCGTGCTCGATGACGTAGACGGCCATCGTGTTCGAGGCGTTGGCAGGGCCTCCGAGGGTCATGATCCAGACCAGGTCGAACAGCTGCAGGGACCCGATGATGGACAGGAAGATCCAGATCCGGATCGTCGGTCCGAGGAGCGGCAGCGTGACGTACCGGATGGCCTGCGACGGCCGGGCGCCGTCGAGGGCGGCGGCCTCGAGCAGTTCCTTCGGGATGCCCTGCAGGCCGGCGAGGAACAGGATGATCGCGAACCCGACGTACTTCCAGGTGATCACGACGAACAGCGTGTAGAGCACGAGCTTCTGGTCTGCGAGCCAGAGCTGGACGAGGTTCCCGAGCCCGATGGCCCGCAGCACCGCGTCGGCGAGCCCGTCTGGCTGGAGGATGAGCAGCCAGGTCACGGCAGTGATGACCTCGGAGAGGACGTACGGCGCGAAGAACACCGTCCGCAGGAACGCCCGGCCATGCATCCTGCGGTTGAGCAAGAGGGCGAGCCCGAGCGCCAGCGGCAGCTGGAAGAGCAGGGAGAGCACCACGATGACGACGTTGTGCTGGATGGCGCCGAGGAAGATGGGGTCGGACAGGGCCTTCGTGTAGTTGTCCAGGCCGACGAACTGGTCGAGCGGCCCCAGCCCGTTCCAGTCGAAGGCGCTGTAGAACGCCGCCATGCACATGGGGACGAGAACGAACGCCAGGTAGAGCACGAGGGCCGGCGCGACGAACAGGGCAATCTCCACCCGCCGCCTCAGGTGGCGACGTGGTGGCCTCGGTGTTGCCGGACCGACCGGGCCGCTGCCTGGCCGTAGGGCGGCCGGACCACGGGTGAGTTGCTCGGTGTCGCCGGACATCGCCTTAGTGGCTCGCAGCGGCGTCGGACACCGTCTTCACGATCTTGTCCGGCGAGGAGCTGCCCGCGAACATGTTGGCGATCTCGTCGTTGAGCGCCGTGCCCACGTCGGTCGGGAGCGCCTTGTCGAAGTACAGCTGGATGAACGAGGACTGGCCGCGAGCGTCGAGCACTCCCTTGAGCGTCTCGTCGGAGACAGCCGACTCCGCTGCGGGGGCGACGGGTGGTCCGACGTTCAGCTCGGCGAACTTCGTCTGCTGCTCGTCGCTGAGCAGGAAGTTGAGGAAGTCGGCGCATGCCGGCGGGGCCTGTGCGGAGCACGAGAAGCCGTCGCCGCCGCCGAAGGTCGCGTCCGGGCTGCCTTCGCCACCGTCGACGGTGGGGAACGGGAACCAGCCGAGCTTGTCGCCGAGCGGCTTCTTGTCAGGGGTGAGGTTCGTGGCGACACCGCCGTTCCAGTGGCCCTGGAGCTCCATCGCTGCCTTGCCGTTGGCAAGCAGTCCGGTGGAGCTGTTCGCGCCCTGTTGCGCCGGAGTGCCGAGGAAGCCGTTCTGGAACGGCTTCTTGGCGAGCAGCTTCTCCAGCTCCTCGCCGGACTTCTCGAAGCAGGGATCGTCGAAGGTGAGCTCCTTGCTCGCCTTCTCCAGCGTCTCCTGGCTGCAGATGCGCGTCGCGAGGTAGCCCCAGTAGAACGCGTCTGGCCACTTGTCCTTGCTGCCCACGGCGATCGGGGCGATCCCCGCCGACTTGAGCTTGTCGATGGTGCTGTTGAGCTCGTCCATCGTCTGCGGAGGTGTGTCGATGCCGGCCTTCTCGAACAGGTCGGTGCGGTACCAGAAGCCGACCAGCCCGAGGCTGTAGGGGAGGCCGTACTGCTTGCCGTCCACCTGCCATCCGGTGGCAGAGCTGCCGAGACTTTCGGCCACGGCCTTCGTCTTGTCGGTGATGTCGAGGACCTTGCCGGACTCGACCTGGGAAGCCAGCTCGCCGCCGCCCCACTGCTGGAAGATGTCGGGCGGGTCGTTGGACTGCAGGCCGACCGCGATCTTGGTGGCCATCGACTCGTTCTGCACCGGCTCGATCTTGAACTTCACCTTGGGGTGCTCGGCCGTGTAGGCGTCCGCCGCGGATTGCCAGTAGTCCTTCAGCGGCGCCTCGGGCGCGTTGTGCCACCAGGTGAGGGTGACCTCACCGTTGGGCCCGGTGTCCGAGCCGCCACCGCCGCTGCCACACGCCGTCAGCACCAGGGCGGAACCCATGAGCACCGCACCAGCCGTCCGTACTCCGAGCATGGGTTCCTCCAGATATCGCGGGCTCTGCGCCGTTTCACCCGGTAGTGCACCAATTGCGGAAAATCCTCTCTCCGCATCCGGGCAATGTCAATCGTTGTCGATAACGTTTTCCACGCCTTAGACTCCCGGCTGTGGACGTGACGAGCCGGGTGACCATCCGTGACGTCGCCGAGCAGGCGGGCGTCTCGGTGGCCACGGTCTCCAAGGTCATCAACCAGCGCTACGGCGTGTCGACGGCGACGACGGGCCGGGTCCACGAGGTGATCGCCGAGCTGGGGTACGAGTCGAGCCTGGTGGCGCGCAGCCTGCGCAACCACGTCACCAACGTGATCGGGATCCTCGTCCTCGACATCGAGCCGTTCAGCGCCGAACTGCTCAAGGGAGCCGCTCGGGCGATCAAGGGGACGGGCTTCGAGCTGGTGGTCTACTCCGCGGGCGGGATGAGCTCCGAGCTGGTCGGCTGGGAGCGTCGCTCGCTGTCGCGGTTGAGCGGCACCCTGATCGACGGGGCGGTCCTCGTCACGCCGACCGTCGTCGGTCGGGGGTTCGGCGCCCCGGTGGTGGCCGTGGACCCGCACACCGGCGGGAGCGGCGTCCCGACGATCGACTCGGACAACCTGCGCGGCGCCCAGAAGGCCACCGAGCACCTGATCGGGCTGGGCCACCGGCGCATCGGCTTCCTCGCCGGGCGGCCCGACCTCGAGTCCGCTCGGCTTCGCGAGCTGGGTTACCGGCAGGCGCTGAGCGCGGCAGGCATCCCGTTCGACCCGGAGCTGTTGCGCGTCGGCGCCTACGAGGAATCGGCATCCGAGCAGCCCGCCCGCGAGCTGCTCACCATGGCTGACCGGCCGACCGCCATCTTCGCCGCCAACGACACCACGGCGACCACGACGATGGATGTCGCACTCTCGCTCGGCCTCGCCGTACCCGACGACCTGTCCGTCATCGGGTTCGACAACATCCCCGAGAGTGCGCGGACGCAGCCCGCGCTGACGACGATCGATCAGCCGATCCAGCTCATGGGCGAGCGGGCGATCGAGCTGCTCGTCGAGCTGATGCGTGGGGAGCAGCCCGCGAGCACCCACGTCACGTTGCCCACGTCGCTCGTGGTCCGCCAGTCCTGCGGTCCGCCACCTTCCGGCCGAGTGCGGAAGGGATCACAGTGAGCCTCGAACCTGCCTCCTCGGCCGTCAGCTGGCGTGACCCGGCCGTCGAGACGCGCCTGCGGGTGGCCACGCTGCTGGAGCAGATGACCACCGAGGAGAAGGTCGCCCAGCTCTCCGGCGTCTGGGTCGGCGCGGACAGCTCCGGTGGTGGGGTCGCGCCGCACCAGCACGACTTCGCGAGTGCGCCGACCGATTGGCCCGGGCTCATCCGCCACGGGATCAGTCAGCTGACCCGTCCGTTCGGCACCGCACCCGTCGACCCGGCGATGGGGGCACGTGGCGTGGCCAGCAGCCAGCGCGAGATCGTCTCGGCCGGTCGCTTCGGCATTCCCGCACTCGTGCACGAGGAGTGCCTCACCGGCCTCGCCGCGTGGCAGGCGACCGTGTTCCCCGCCCCGCTGAGCTGGGCAGCGAGCTTCGATCCCGACCTCGTGGAGCGGACCGCTGGGCGCATCGGCGCAAGCATGCGTTCGCTCGGCATCCACCAGGGGCTGGCGCCGGTGCTCGACGTGGCCCGCGACCTGCGATGGGGCCGCATCGAGGAGACGATGGGCGAGGACCCGTTCCTTGTCGGCACCATCGGCAGTGCCTACGTGCGTGGTCTCGAGTCTGCCGGTGTGGTGGCGACGCTCAAGCACTTCATCGGCTACTCGGCCTCGCGTGCCGGTCGCAACCTCGCTCCCGTCTCCGTCGGGCCCCGAGAGCTCGCCGACGTGCTGCTGCCGCCGTTCGAGATGGCGCTGCGTGCGGGCGCCCGCTCCGTGATGAACTCCTACACGGACAACGACGGCGTCCCCGTCGCCGCCGACGAGAGCATCCTCACTGGCCTGCTGCGCAGAGATCTCGGCTTCGACGGCACGGTGGTCGCCGACTACTTCGCGGTGTCGTTCCTCGAGAGCCTGCACAAGGTCGCGGAGAGCCCGGGGCGAGCAGCGGCGCTCGCACTGAGTGCTGGAATCGACGTCGAGCTGCCCACGGTGAACTGCTACGGCTCGCCGCTGCTCGCCGCGGTCGAGGCAGGCGAGGTCGATGTCGCCCTGGTCGACCGGGCCGTCGAGCGAGTCCTGCGCCAGAAGTGCGAGCTCGGACTCCTCGACCAGGACTGGGACCCGACACCGCCGGCGTTGACGGACGACGGCATCGACCTCGACAGCGACGACTCGCGTGCGTTGGCACGCGAGCTCGCGGAGCGGTCGATCGTGCTGCTGGCCAACGACGGCGCTCTGCCGCTCGCACCCGGCGCGCGCGTTGCCCTCGTGGGTCCACAGGCGGCCGAGGCCAGCGCGATGATGGGTTGCTACTCGTTCCCAATGCACGTCGGCGCCCGCCACCCCGACGTGCCCATGGGCATCGACGTGCCGACGCTGCTGGATGCTCTGCGTCGGGACGGGACTGTGGAGCTGGCCTACGCGCAAGGTTGTCCCGTTCTTGATGGCGACGACGACGGCATCGCCGAAGCGGTCGCCGCGGCGCAGGATGCGGACGTGTGCGTCGTCGCTCTCGGCGACCTCGCGGGCTTGTTCGGCCGGGGCACGTCCGGCGAGGGCTGTGACGTGGCCGACCTCCGGCTGCCCGGCCGGCAGGAAGAACTGCTCGAGGCCCTGCTGGCCACGGGCACTCCGGTTGTGCTGGTACTGCTCGTCGGGCGTCCCTACGACCTCTCGCGACAGGCCGATCGGCTCGCTGCAGTGGTCTGCGGGTTCTTTCCCGGTGAGGAAGGCGGACCGGCGATCGCGGGCGTGCTGACCGGGGCGGTCAACCCGGCCGGCCGGCTCCCCGTGGGCTTTCCCGGCGCCGGCAGCAGCCAGCCGTCGTCGTACCTCGCCCCGGCGCTCGGTCGGCGCAACGAAGTGAGCAACATCGACCCCACGCCGCTGTTCCCCTTCGGTCACGGGCTCTCGTACACGCCGGTGGAATGGTCGGACGCCGAGTGTGTCAGCGGCGGGACATGGCCGACCGAGGGCGCCTGCGAGCTGTCGCTGACCCTGCGCAACCCGCACCGCCGTGCCGCCAGCGAGGTGGTGCAGGTCTACCTGCACCACGCAACGGGGGAGGTTGCGCTCCCCGTTCAGCGGCTCGTGGCCGCGGCGCGCGTCGACCTTGCGCCCGGTCAGACGCGCACGCTCACGTTCGCCCTGCACGCCGACCTGACGTGCTACACCGGCCGTGCCGGTGCACGCATCGTCGCACCGGGCCCTGTCGAGCTCCGGTTGGCGGCGTCCAGTGACGACACCCGCTTCGCATTCCCGTCCGAGCTCGTCGGGCCGCGTCGCGTCGTGGGCGCACAGCGGGTGCTGCACCCGGACGTCCGGCAGAGCGACTGAGCCGCGGTCAGATCATGGTGACGGTGCGCGACCTGTCTCCCGCCCCGATGCGCTGGCTGATCGCGAGTGCGCCGATCACCAGGGCGACCTGGATGAGGCCGTAGACGGAAGCCGGACCGAACTGCGCCTGGTAGAGCTCGTCGTTGATCGCGATGGACAGCGGGCGGCTGCTGGGCGTGTAGAGCAGGATCGACGCGACGAACTCCCCGACGCCGTCGACGAACGCCAGCAGGGCGCCCGCGAAGATGCCTTTCGCAAGCAGCGGGAGCACGACACGCCGAAACGCGTGGAGCCAGCTGGCGCCGAGGCTGCGTGCGGCGTCCTCGATCGAAGGATCCAGCTGCGCGAGGGAAGCGCTTGTCGACCGGAAGACCAACGGTGAGAACCGCACGAAGTAGGCGAGCGGGACGATGGCGAACGTCCCGACCAGCACATGCCCGAGCGCGAAGGGGTTGGGACCGGCGAAGGCGGTGATCAGGTTGATCGCCACCACGGTGGCGGGCAGCGCCCAGGGCAGCATGACCGCGACGTCGAGCAACCAGCGCCCCCGGAACTGGTAGCGAGTCAGGGCGTACGCCGACAGCACACCCAGGAACATGGCACCGCCGACCGCGATGGCGCTCATCTGCAGGCTGGTCACGACCGGATCCCACGTCTCGGCGTTCGTGAACAGCGTGGTCACGTGGTCGAAGGTGTAGGACGCAGGAAGGATGGTGGTGGTCCACGACCCCACCTCGGCGAACGCCATCAGCGCGATCATCAGGATTGGCGAGAGCAGGATCAGCGAGGCGACCAGCGCGACGACGGTGGTGACCGCCTTGGCGAGCGGGCTGGTGACGCGGGCGACGTGGCGGCCGCCTCCCTTGGACGTCGACCGATAGACCCGGCGCTGTTCCCAGAACCGCATGGCGATGAGGAACGAGATCGACACGAGTGCAAGTACGGTGGAGATCGTCGCCGCGAACTGTCTCTCGTTGTTGATCTGGGCGAGCACGATCTGACGGGTCAGCACGTTGTCGTAGTTGAACAGCAGCGGCGCGGTATAGCTGGCCATGGACGACATGAAGGTTAGGAGAGCGCCTGCCACGACGGCCGGTGTCAACATCGGCAGCAGCACCCGCCGCCATGTCGTCGCACGCGACGCGCCCAGGCTCTCGGATGCCTCCTCCAGGGTGTCGTCGGACGAGGCGAGCGAGGCGGCCACGGTTAGGTAGAAGTAGGGATACATCGTCAGCGTGTGCACGAGCAGCACACCGCTGACGCCTTTCACGGCGTAGTTGGTCTGATCGCCGCCGAGCAGGTCAGACAGCGCCTGGGGAAGCGCACCGCCCTCGCCGTACAGCAGCACGAACGCTTCCACGCCCATGAGCGGCGGCAGCGCGATCGGAACGAGCACAAGCACCTGGCACAGGCGCTTCAAGGGGAACTCGGTGCGGGACAGCAGGATGGCCAACGCCGTTCCGACGATCGCGGAGGTCACGACCGAGGCAACCGAGATGCCGATGCTGCCGAACAGGGCGTCGGTGGTGGCTCCACCCGAGAAGAACCTGGAGTACTCGGACGTGCTGGTGCCACTCTCGCCGGTGAGGCTCGTCCGCACCGTGGCGACCATCGGGGCCACCACATACCCCCACAGCACCAGCGCGAGCACGGTCACCAGGAGGATCGCACCGCCGCGGCGATGCAACTTGCGGAAGACGGTCATCCGCGAGACCGCCGGAGGTGCAGAGGACGGTGGTCGCTGAAGGGTCGTGCTCATGCCGCCTCAGTGAGGAAGGCGCCGCGCGGACTGACGGCGACCCCGACCGCCTCACCCGGCGCAGGCCGGGTGCCGTCGAAGAGATCGACGGTCCAGACGTGGCCGTCGATCTCTGCACGCGCAGTGCGCACCGCGCCCTGGTACTCGACGTCGATGATCACGCCGGACATCGCTCCTGGCTCCCCGGGCGGAGTGAGACGCACCTCCTCGGCACGGGCCGAGAGCGTCACCGGCAGGCCGGCGCTGGGCTCGAGTCCGGCGGCCAGTCGGTCGCTCGGCACCTTGATGTCGTGACCACCTGAGTCGAGCCGAACGACAACGCCTTCGGCGGTCGTGGACGAGATGGTGGCCGGCAGAAGGTTGTTGCGGCCGATGAATCCGGCCACGAAGGATGTGGCGGGCCGGTCGTACACCTCCTCCGGTGTGCCGACCTGGTGGATCGTGCCCTTGCTGAACACGGCTACCTGGTCGCTCAGCGCCATCGCCTCGGCCTGGTCGTGGGTGACGTAGAGCGTGGTGACGCCGGTCTCTGCGTGGATCTGGCGCAGCGCGGCGCGCGTCTCTTCACGCAGCTTCGCGTCGAGGTTGGACAAGGGCTCGTCGAGCAGCAGCAGGCGGGGCTGGATGACCAGGGCCCTGGCGAGCGCGACACGCTGCTGCTGTCCGCCCGAGAGCTGATCGACCCGTGCTTTGCCCAGGCCCTGCAGGCTCACCTGCGCCAACGCCTCGTCGACCCGCCGCGCAACGTCGCCCTTGGCGACCCGGCGTACCTTCAGTCCGAAAGCCACGTTGGTCCGCACGTCCATGTGCGGGAAGAGCGCGTAGCTCTGGAACACCAACCCGACGTCCCGCTTGTTCGGCGGCATGTTGCTGACATCCCGATCACCGAAGAACACCCGGCCCGATGTCGGCTCCTCGAAGCCGGCCACCATCCGCAACGTCGTGGACTTTCCGCACCCCGAGGGTCCGAGGAGCGTGAACCATTCGCCATCGGCAACATCGAGGACGACCGGGCCGATCACCGTGTCGCCACGGCTGAAACGCTTGACCAGAGCATCGAGGGTCAGGGTGCTCATCAGCCCTTGCCCTTGATGTTGGACTGCCAGTACGACATCCACTCCTCCTCGTGCTCCGCGAGCACGTTGAAGTCGACGTCCATCTCCTTGATCTCGAGGTCCTTCAGGAACGTCGGCTGCTGGTCGGCGGGCAGCTCCATCGCGGGGATCTGGAACTGCGTCTCCGCCAGCTTGGCCTGCGTCTTCGGGTCGAACAGGAAGTCCATGAACGCCTTTGCGGCCTCGGTGCTCTTGGACCCCTTCACGACTCCGACACCGTCGAGCAGGACCGGAGCACCGCTCGTCGGCATCACGAAGGAAAACGGCTGCTTGTTCCGGTTGGCCTGAATCAGCACGTCCTGCAGGTTCCACACGGTGACGTCGCCGACCCCGCGAGCCAGCTTGAGGTACATGTCCTCGGGTGTCGCCGAGTAGTTGGCGGTGTTCGCGTCCAGCTTCTTCAGGTACTCGTAGCCTTCGTCCGGCTTGTTGGTGTCCTTGAAGGTGCGGTAGATCATCGACGAGTAGATCGTCCGCATCGTGCCCGACGCGAGGACATCGCGGATGACGATCTTGTCCTTCCACGCCGGGGTGATCAGGTCGTCCCAGTCCTGGGGGGCGTCGGCCTCCTTCACCGTCTTGTTGTTGTAGACGATCACCTCGGCCAGCAGCATCTCGCCCCACCACCGCTTCTCGGCGTCACGGCGGTCTGCCGGGAAGTCGGTGGCGGTCTTCGGCGTATAGGCCTCGAGCAACCCTTCCTCGGCGGCCTGGCTCAACGCCTGCTGGGTGCCGCCCCACAGGAACCCCGCCTGCGGGTTGCCCTTCTCGGCCCGGAGGCGCTCCAGGGCCTCCTGGGCAGCGATCGTGACGATCTTGACCTTGTCCTTGTACTCGGGCTTGGCGGCGGTGAAGTCGGCGACGACCGACTTGGCCAGCTCCAGGTCGCGGCCGGTGTAGATGGTCAGCGGCTGCGAGTCGCCGCCGGCACCCTTGTCGGAGTCCGAGCTGGTGGATCCGCCAGTGGAGCCGCAGCCCGTCATGCCGATGCTCAGGCACAGCACTGCGGCCGCGACAGATCGGCGAGAGGACAGTTTCACGAGGATCTCCTTACTGCGTTGTTCATCACGGGACTCCGATGCCTTCGAGCAGGTCACTCGAGCGACGCTGGCCTCCGGGAGGCGCGACCTCACGGCCACGAGCCTGCAGGTACCACTCGGAGCGCAGCATTCGATAGCCGCGCCCCCGGGGGAGCACCCAGATCCGGTCGTCGAGCAGCACGAACTGTGTGCGGTGGATCGCCAGCGCGGCCCACTTGAGGTCGAGCAGCGACGAGATGTCGATCTCGACGGCGATCGCGTCGTCGTCGTGGCATCCGTCCGGGTAGTGCTCGGGATCGACGTCGACGACGAACCGATCGTCGCTAGTGCCCCGCACCGAGTCGGCGAGATCGGAGAGTTCGCGCTCGAGCACGCCCCGGGGCACCGCGATCCAGAACGCGGCCGGGACGTTCCAGGTAGGGGCCGCCAGGTCGAGTGCGCGCATCGTGACCCGGTGCGCCTGCACGTGGTCCGGATGGCCGTAGCCGCCGTCGGGGTCGTACGTGACGATCACCTGCGGGCGCATCGAGACGATCGTCTCGGCCAGCGTCGCAGCGGCATCGTCCACGGCCGCTGCCCAGAAGGCACGTGGATGCTCGTTGGCGCTGGTGCCGGCGCGGCCTGAGTCGCGGTAGGCGAAGCGCCCGCCCAGCCAGCAGTGCTGCGCACCCAGCAGTGCACAAGCGGCCTCCGCCTCGGCCGCCCGCGCCTCGGCGAGCGCGCCATCGCGGTCGTGCATGAGGTCGACGAGATCACCGGTCGGCACGGTGCCCTGTTCGCCGGCCGTGCACGTGACGACCGTGACCTCGTGACCGGCCTGCGTGTAGCGGGCGATCGTCCCGCCCGTGGCCAACGTCTCGTCGTCGGGGTGGGCGTGCACGAACAACAGGCGACTGCGGCTCCCCGGTGTCACGGGCCGACCCGTTCCGCGACGACATCGTCGAGACGGGTTGCGGCTGCGCGGACCCGGTCACGCATCTTCGACGACCTCATGGAGACGGCGTCGAACCTTCGCCGCAGAGCCTGAACCTGGCCGCGCACTGCCACCGTTCCGGGGCCATCGGACTGTGCCCGCTCCACGACGCGGTCCGGATCTGCCGCGGCGCTGAGGAGGTCCTGGACTGCCGCGTCATCGAGCAATCCGCCCACACCAAACTCCTCGGCCGCGGACCGTACGTCCTCTGCGGTCCACTCGCTGGGGATGCGGTCGCGGACAAGCCGGCCCACGACCGTGTGCGCCGCGCGGAAGGGAGCGCCGTGGCGGGACAGGGCATCCGCTGCGGCCGTGGTCGTCGCACCCGAGCGGACGATCTCCTCAGGCGAGGGCGGTTCGAGCGGCTCCAGGGCTTCGAGCAGACCGGCGACGAGAGCGAAGAATCGCGCCGCGCGATCACAGGTCTCCCAGAGCCGGGCCTGGATGTCGGTCGTGGCGTTGTTGGAGTCCTCCCACCAGGCGGCACCGACGTTGTTGAGCACCGCCGCCACGTCACCCGCAGTTGCACCTGCCATCGACACCAGGTGCTCGAGGACCACCGGGTTGCGCTTCTGCGGCATGATGCTGCTGCCCTGGGTGAACTCCGGCGGTGTGACGATCCACCGCCAGGTCAGCCAGTCCATCAGGGTGCGGGCCAGCCGAGCCCCGGTCGCCAACGACTGGGCACTGACGACCGCAACCCGGACCAAATGGTCGGCCCCGGCGACTGCTTCATAGGAGTTGAGCACGAGGCCGTCGAAGCCGAGCAGCTCGGCGAGGCGCGGCGGGTCGATGTCGAGATCTGTTCCTGCGAAGGCGCAGGAGCCCAACGGCGATCGGTTCACCTGCTCGAGCACGTCGGCGTAGTGCTCAGCCTCGCCCGCGAGCGCCTCGGCGTACCCGGCCAGCACGTGACCGATCGTGGTCGGCTGCGCGGGGCGCCGATGCGTGTATCCCGTGACGACGACGTCGGCATAGCGGTCGGCGGCATCCATCGCAGCCGCTGCGGTGCGGAGCACTTCGTCCATCACCCGGAGCAGATCCCCTCGAAGAACCATCCGGAAGACTCCGGCGTCGAGGTCGTTGCGGCTGCGAGCGAGTTGCACGTCCAGCTCTGAGGTCGCGATGCCTGATGCCTCCGCCAGGCGCTTCTCGACGGTGAAGTAGACGTCCTCGACGCTGCCGTCGTACTCGAAGGGCTCGGGTGGCTGCGCGGCGAGCTGGTTCAACCCGGTCAACAACCGGGATGCGCGGTCGTCGGGGACCAGGCCGCGTTCTGCCAGCATGACCACGTGGGCGCGGCTCGCCTCGACCATGGGTCCGAACAGCCGGGGCGCGTGCTCGTCGAAGGCGACGCGCAGGTGCTCCTGCTGGAATGTGGTCAGGGTCACGATCAGCCTTTTCGGCGACGGCATGGGCTGGCAGGAATATGCCCAGCCGTAGCGAGCGGCAATCGCACTCGTCGGGTCAGTCAGCGACTACGGAAGGTCCGGGCGCCGGGCAGTTGCTCCGGAGAGAGCCCGGTCGACCGCCGCCTCGACGTGCAAGTGTGTCGTCGGGAAGACCGGGACGGGACTGTCGTGCGGGCCGACGAGTAGCTCGATCTCGGTGCAGCCGTAGATCACACCCTCGGCACCTGCGTCGACCAGGTTGCGGATCACCTGTCGGTAGGCGTGACGGGACTGATCGCGGATGACGCCGACGCACAGCTCGTCGTAGATGATCCGGTGGACGGTGGCCTGGTCCTGCTCACCGGGGACGAGCACGTCCAGGCCGTGGGACCTGAGTCGGTCGGCGTAGAACGGCTGCGCCATGGTGAAACCGGTCCCGAGGAGCCCGACCCGGCGTACGCCGGCGTTTGCCACCGCGACCGCCGTGGTGTCGCCGATGTGCAGCAGGGGTACGTCGACGGCGTCGCCGAGAGCATCCGCGACCTTGTGCATCGTGTTCGTGCACAACACGATGAAGTCCGCGCCGGCCGCTTCCAAGGCCGTGCAGGCGGCCGCGAGCGAGGTCGCGGCTTCGTCCCACCTTCCTTCGACCTGCATGCGTTCGATGGCGGCGAAGTCGACCGAGTACAACACGGTGCGTGCCGAGTGCAGGCCACCGCGGCGCTCGCGAACCATCTCGTTGGCGAGCCGGTAGTACTCCGCGGAGGACTCCCAGCTCATGCCGCCGAGGAACCCGATGAGCTGCATCGTCGTCATCCTTGCCGTCGGGCGACATGCGCCCGGGCTTGCTAGTCCAGACGCAGGCGATGAACGCCTCCGTTGACCGTACCGGCGAAGAGCCACCTACCGTCCCTGCTGACGGCGAGCGACTCGGCCGACAGGTTCTGCAGGCCGCCGGACACGTTCGCCCAGGTGCGCCCGCCGTCGGTGCTGCGCAGGATGCCACGGCCGCCCTTGACGAGGCCGTTCCCGCTGTAGGTGGTGGTCGCGGCGTAGAGCGTCTTCCCCTTGCCCGGCGCTGCGACGATCTCCGTGACCCAGAGCGGGAGACCGCCGGTGTCGGCGTCGTGGAACGTCTGCCCACCGTTGTCACTCCACCGGATCGACTCACCGCCGGCCACGACGAGCGAGCCGGCCACGGTCACCGACGTCACCCGACCCGTGAGCACCTGGGTCACATGCGTGCCGAAGTCGTCGGAGCGGAACAGGCCGCGTGAGCTCCCGAGCCACAGCCGGTCCGGGTTCGCCGGGTCGGCTGTCACCGCGGTGAAGATGTCGTCGTGCAACAGCTTCTTCCAAGTGGTGCCGGCGTTGCGGGTCACGAAGAGCCCGCGCGCGCTGGGCGTGGCGAACGAGATGGCGACGCGATCGGGATCTGTCGGCCCCACGGCCATGTCATAGGTCAGCTGGTTGTCGCGAGCTCGCTGCTCCCACGTCGCACCGCCGTCGTCGCTGCGGTAGACCCAGAACGCTCCCGTGGCGTCATGGCGGATCTTCCACACCGTGCTCGGCTGGGACGGGGAGATGGCCAGTTGCGGGATCCGGGTGCCGATGAACGCCTCCTTGCCCGAAAGCCCCCACTCGGCCGTCTGCGGCGTCACGGCTCCTGTCGGCAGGGCGGTCCGATAGGTGTCGGAGTCCGTCCCAGCCAGCAATGTCGGGCCTCCGGTGGCGTTCGCGGTGACGGCGAGGTCGTAGACCGTCAGTCCCTGTACGCCGATGCGCTGGGGTTGCCGACCGTCGGCGTCGGTACGGAAGAGTCCGGCCCGACCCGAGGACATCAGCATCGACCCGTCGCCCCAGTCAGCGAGGTCCGACTCGATGGCACCGTTGACCGGGGCGGGGACCGACACCCATGTTTGCCCGTGGTCGCGGCCCACGTAGTTCTCGGCGCGGAGGAGCGAGATCAACATGGTGCCCTTGTCCATGTGCAACGACCACGCACCGCCGTTGGGCACGGCGAACATCTCTTGCCAGGTAGTGCCTCCGTCGCGGGACCCGATGATCCGGTCCTTGTCGTTGAGGAAGGCGACGATCTCGCTGTCTGCGACCATCCCGTCGACTCTTCCGGTGTTCGCGTCGTGCACCTGCTCCATACCCGTGGGCTCGCCCGCGATGACGCCGCGCACGGCCCAGACACCCTTGAGCGTGGAGAGGAAGACGTCCTGCCCGCCGACCTCCACCGCGGTGAGGTCGACGCCGAGCCCCGTTGCGTACGACGTCCAGTTGTCGCCCGCGTCACGGCTCACCAGCAGGGCGTCGCTGGTCGCCGCGACGAGGGTCCTGGTCTCGGGATCGCTGACCAGTCCGTAGTAGTGCACGTTGGGTGCGTCGAGCGTGCGCCAGGTCCGTCCGCGGTCATCGGAGCGCAAGATCTTCCCCTGGTAGGTCGGATCAAGCCGTGTGCCGGCTGCGGTGTTGGCATTCACGGCGTACCACATACGCCCCGGCTTACGAGCGTCGATGACAGTCGCGCCGGTGCCGCCTGCGACCGGCAGCCGGGTGCGCTGCTCCCATGTCGCACCGTGGTCGTCAGTGACCCACGGACCTGCCTTCGTGTACTGGTTGGCGACGGCGGTGTCCGGGTCGCCGGGTGCCGTGACCACGTTGCCCGCGTCACCGTTGGGTCCGACCGGCGACCAGCGATCTCCGCCCGGCTTGTTGTCCGCCGCGACGACCTCCCAGGCGCCGGCGCCGAGCAGCCGCTGCCCCGTCAGTGCGTCGGCCGAGGCGGCGACCCGGTAGGCGCCAGGCTTCTTGCCGGTGAGGGCACCGCGGTACCACGCGTCGTGGTCGTGTCTGGTCGCGACGGTCGTCGGCTTGCCGTGCCTGGGGGTCAGCGTGACCACCGGTGGACGCGACAGGGCCGTCGGGCTGTAGACGAACACCTCACCGGTGCCGTCGCTGGGATCTGGTGACGTCTGCACGATCAACGTGCGAGCCGCGAGCAGGTACGGCACTCGCACGTCGGGTGTGCCAGCCGGTAGGTCAGCGACGACCCAGCCGCCGACATCGGTGTCCCGGTCGGGTCGAGCTGCTCGGACGTCGAGCTTGACGGCGACATCGCCGTTGGCCGGGATCGTGACGCGGGTCTTGGACAGTTTGACCGTGCCCGGGCTCCCGGATGCCTTGTCGGCGCGCAGCGTCACGTCGACGGCGGCCGGACCGTCGTTGTGCAGGCTGACCGATCCGCCCCCATCGATGTCCGGGCGGGACAGATCGGCGAGGCCGAGCGAGAGCACCGGTGGTGACGCGGTCACCTTCGCGCGCGCCGCGCTCGCGACGTCGATGCGGCCCGCACCCTGCGTCGCAGCGCCGAGATCGCCGAGGCCGTTGGCGGAACCGATCAGGGCGGCGCTGAGCCGCTCGCCGGCGGCTGTCGGTCGCAGCTGCCGCAGCAGCGCGGCTGCTCCGGCGGCGTGCGGTGCCGCCATGCTCGTCCCGGAGATTCGGTAGATGCCGGGCGCCCACTGGGCGGTCGGCCAGGCCGACTGGATCTCGACACCTGGCGCCACGACATCCGGCTTCAACGTGAAGCGCGACGTCGGGCCGCGAGAGCTGAACGAGGCGATGCTGTCGGTGATGTCCTCGCCGCTCAGCTCGATGCGCACCGCGCCCTGCGCGAGATAGCCAGTGATCTCGGCCCACTGCAAGCGGTCGATGGCCAGCACGATGACGCGGTCCATCCGGAAGCTGTCACCGGACCGGGCGCCGCGCAGCGGCACGTCGACCACGCCGGGCTCCGTGCCGCTGGCGGACTGGATCGCCGAACCGCCCTCGGCCGCGAGCACCGGACCTCCGCCGGACTGGTAGGCGATCAGCCCGATCGCGCCGCGATCCTCGGCAAGTCGGGCCTTCTCCAGCATCTGCGGTTGCACGTCGGCGAGGCTCTGCGGGAGGACGGCCCGGTAAGCGACCACCTTGCCTTGCACGTCGCCGACCCTGTCGTAGTCGACTGCATTGCCTGCCCCAACGTCGACGAGATCGCCGGTGACCGGCTGTGCGGGCGGGTTCGCGCTGTACGGCGCCCGGTAGAACTGCAGGCGGTCACGCTTGGGCGTGACGATCGACGCCACGGGCAGCCGCACGCCGCTGGCTGACGCACCGACGGTGAGCACCCCGTCGGCTGCGCCCGGCGAGCCGACGGTCTGTGCCGCCGGGCCGGAGTTGCCGGCGGAAACCACCACGACGGCGCCGGTCTGCGTCGCAGCAGTCGCCGCCCGCCCGATCGGGTCGGTGCCGTCACCGGGTCCGCCCAGGCTCATGTTCACGACATCGGCCCGGTCCGGGTTCGTCGGGCTGATGGCCGCCTGCAGCGCGGCAATGATGTCCGATTCCCAGCCGTTGCCGATGTCGTTGAGCACCTTGTACGCCGTGATCGTGGCGTCCGGTGCGACACCGGTGATCGGCCCGTTCCCGGCAATGATGCCGGCTACATGCGTGCCGTGGCCGTTGTCGTCCTTGGGGTCGTTGTCCCCGTTCACGTAGTCGTGCCCGGCGACGACCTTGTGGCCCGGACCGAACGCGCCACCGAGCGAATCGTTGGTGTAGTCGACGCCGGTGTCGATCACCGCAACGGTCGAGCCGGTGCCGCGCGCGGGGTTCCCCTGCGGGTCCTCGGTCTCCCAGACCTCGGGTGCGCCGATGAGCGGGACGCTGGTGTCCGTGCTGGCCCGGAGCTGCTGGTCGAGGTGCACGGCACGTACGCCGGGCAGGGCTCGCAGCTCGTCGATGTCCTTCGTTGCGACGGTGGCCGAGATGCCGTTGATGAGGTCGGTCAGCGATCGCCGCGCGACTACCTCGAGACCACCCGATCGCGCCGCCTCGACGACCTCCGCCTGAGCGTCCTGGAGGCGATCGCGGGCGGCGTACACCTGGGAGCCGGATCGCGCAGCGGTTCCTCCCGCGCGCATCGCGGAGGGCAGGGCAGTCACGAGGGGCGCGTCGTCCAGCTCGACGATCACCCGGCGGTCTCCGGCGGGCTCGCCGCCGCCCTCGGCGCCGAACGCCGCGGGTGCACCTGCGGACGTGGCGGGCGCGAGGCTCAGCAGGCTGGCCAGGATCACGAGGGCAGCCAGCACGACGACGACGCGACCGCGCCGGGTCGACAGGCCGAGGGGGCGCAGCATCACAGGGGACCCATTTCTCTCACCGGATCGTGCACGAGGAGGCATCCGGCCTGGTTGCTTTGCCCGGATCCGTGCACGGTTACGGCTTAGGTGTAGTGGCGTGACCGAGGGCGGACAAGGCTTATCAGTGGCCCACACGGGTCGCTGGCACAATTGGGCCACGACTGACGAGGGAGACGACCATGACTCGGGGCGGCGGAGCCGAGACAGGACGAAGTCACGGTGAGGACGGCGTCCTCGCGACCGTGGGCGTGAGCGCTTTCGCCGAGTCCGTCTACCGTGCGCTGCTCGAGGGCCGCGATGCGAGCCCCGCCGAGATCGCCGAGCGGCTGGACGCGCCGACGAACAGCGTGCACCGCGCGCTCGCGAGGTTGCGCGAGCTGGGGCTGGTGAGCCGGCTGTCCGGCCGGCGGCTGCGCTACACCGCGGCGGCGCCGGAGACCGCTCTCGAAACGCTCGTGCGCGGCACCTCGGCGCGCCTCGAGGAGGTGCGCTCTGTTGCCGTCGAGCTCGCGTCGATCTTCCACAACGTCGCGCGCTCGGACGGCAGTAGCGGCGTCATCGAGATCCTCGACGGGACGGAGGAGCTAGGTCGGTGGTTCGTGCGACTGCAGCACAATGCGCGCGAGGAGATGCTCGTGCTCGACCGCCCGCCGTACGCGCTCGCCGCGACCAACCCGGTGGAGCCGGTCAGTCTCGGCGGAGGCGTGCAGTGGCGGGCGATCTACTCGCCGGAGGCGCTGCAGCGGCCTGGCGCACTGGCCGAGGTCGACGAACTGGCGGCCCGAGGGGAGGAAGCACGGGTGCTGCCGGGCTTGCCGTTGAAGCTGGCCATCGCGGACCGGCGCATCGCGCTGATGCCACTGTCCTTCGACTTCGACACGATGCGGGCGGCACTGATCCGCGAGTCGACGCTGCTGGACGCTCTGCTGGAGCTGTTCGACATCTTCTGGGCGAGGGCGGTGCCGCTCGGCTCCATTGCGACCGACCAGGGTCTCGACGAAAGCCAACGTGCCCTGCTGACCCTGCTCATCAGTGGGTTCAAGGATGACGCGGTCGCACGGCAGCTCGGCATCTCGACCCGCACCATGCGGCGGCGCATCCGTGAGCTCCTCGACGAGCTGTCCGCCGAGAACCGTTTCCAGGCGGGCGTTCAGGCCGTTCGTCGCGGATGGATCTGAGGAGCGAACACCTCAGCCCTGGTCGTAGGCCCGTCGCAGCTCGGCCATGTCCATCTTCTTCATCGTGAGCATGGCGGCCATGACGCGCTGGCCCTTGGCCTGGTCGGGGTCGCTGATCATGTCAACCAGCTGGGCCGGCACGATCTGCCAGGACAACCCGTACTTGTCCTTGAGCCAGCCGCAGTCGCCGGGCTGGCCACCATCACCGGTGAGCTTCGTCCAGTACTCATCGATCTCGTCCTGGCTGTCGCAGTTGACCTCCAGCGAGATCGACTCGTTGAACGTGAACAACGGACCACCGTTGAGCGCGGTGTAGTCCTGCCCGAACAGCTGGAAGTCGACGGTCATGACGCTGCCCTCTGCGCCGGGGCCGGCCGACCCGTAGTGGGTGACCCTCAGGATCTTCGCGTCATTGAAGATCGACACGTAGAAGTTGGCTGCGTCCTCGGCCTGGCTGTCGAACCACAGAAAAGTCTTGATCTTCTGCATGTCCCCTCCTGGTGGATGTGGCTGGTGCGAGTACGACCGGTCGCGGGCGGTGAACTCATCGGTCCCGTCACATCCTGACGCCGTACGCCCGCTCGAGCCCGTCCGGGGGCATCGGGACTATGCGACCTCCTGCCCGGGTGCATTTGAGTATTGACAGCCACAAATCACCTCAGAATACTGGCCTAGTCCAGTATTCCCGACGTCGTTCGGCGAACCTCCAGGAAGGTCGTATCGATGACCAGCGTGCGGAGAGCAATGTCCTTCCTGGTGGCGGCGGCCCTGACGTTGGGTGCCGGTGTCGGGGCGCAGAGCCCGGTGAGCGTGCAGGCCGCCCCTGGCGTTTCCGCCGACGACAAGGTGCTCTCCATGGCGTACGTCGATCGCGTCAACCACGCGCTGGAGCAGGGCACCGACCACTGGGGCGACAAGCTGATCGCGCTGCCCGACGGTCCGACGCTGGAGAACGTCAAGCCCCTGCTGGTGCCGGCGAACCACGGGGGGACGACGACGGCAGCCTCGCCGTGGTACTACCTGCCGTTCACCTATCCGGCTCCCGATCCTGCCCAGTGGGCCGAGCAGCGCGACTTCTCCCTGCACGTCGCGGACGGCAGCGAGCTGATGTCCCAGTGGTCCGATGCGCGGGCGACGCAGCACGTCACGTTCTACGTGGGAGCTGACGGGACCGAGCGCTTCGGCGCGGCCGAGGCAAAGTCGGATGACCCACGACTGACCGGTGGCTACCTCCCGATCCTCGCCAACTCCTACCGCGACGCCGCCGGAGTCCGCTACGAGAGGGAGTCGTTCGCCACTCAGCTCGTCGCCGGTGGACCCGTGGTGAGCATGCTGCGTTTCGTGGTGCAACCACCTCGGGGCGCGAGCACCAAGCTTCGCGTCAACCTGCGCAGGGCCGGCATCGAGGGTGCCGTCGCCGGAGACGGGAAGGTCAGGCTGGACGGCAAGACGGTCGCGGCGTACAGCGGCGATGCGCAGTGGTCGGCGCCCGACCTGTCGTACGACGTGGACCGGGCCGACGGGCGGACCGAGATCTACCTCGTGATCGCCAACGAGCCCAGCGACCTCGGAGACGTACGGCCCTCCGCGGCCCTCTATCGCGAAGCGAAGGAACGGACCAGCGCGTACTGGGACACGCAGCTCAGTGGTGGCGCAACCGTCCAGCTTCCGGAGCGCTACGCCGAGGACGCGATGCGCAACACGCTGCTCAACAACCTCGTCATGGGCTTCAACCTGACCGTTGGCAACGGCTACGAGAACGTCGCGAAGTCCTTCGCGTTCGTGCCGGAGGTCGCCGCGACTGTGACTTCACTGAGCGACTTCGGTTTCCGCGACAAGGCCAGGGCCAACATCGTGGAGCTGCTGGGCCGCGGACAGGGCTCCTTCTTCACCACCTGGGAACGAGGCATCAAGCTGCAGACCGTAGCGACCTACTACCTCCAGTCCAACGACAAGTCGCTCGTTGTCGAGAACCTGGCGACGTTCAAGGAATGGCTCGCCGACTTCGCCCGACAACGCGCCGCCGACCCGAACGGGTTGTTGACCAAGGCTCGCTATGCCTCCGACATCGGCACGCCGGTCTACGGAGTCCACCACCAGTCCGACGTCTGGCGGGGTATGCGCGATCTGGGTGTCGCACTGAGGTTGCTGGGACAGCCGGACGAGGCCAAGCCCTTCCTCGACGAGGCCGCCGAACTGCGCACGGCACTGCTGTCGGCCGTGGAGCGGTCCAAGACGGTGCTGCCCGACGGCTCGGTGTTCGTCCCGATCAGCTTGCTGGACCCGAGCGCAGCCACGCCCTACGACAAGGTCACGAACCACTATCTGGGCAGCTACTGGAACCTGATCATGCCGTACGCCATGGCAACCGGACTCTTCGAGCCGGGCAGCGCCATCGCCACGGGTTTGCGTGACTACCTGGACAAGCATGGCGCGCTCTTCCTCGGCCTGACGCGGTTCAACCTCTCGACGGCTGATGTCGGCGTCTGCCAGAACGTACCGGCGAACCAATGGCCCGCCATTGCCGGTTACAAGTCGAGCGGCATCGACCAGCAGTACGGCTACTCGTTGATGCGCTTCTACGCGGACAACCGCGAGTCCGACCGCCTGGACCTCAGCTTCTACGGAATGCTCGCGCACAACTTCACGCCGAACACCTTCGTCGCCGGTGAGGGCGCCACCGTGTCGCCCTGCCCACAGTTCGGGGAGTACTACCGGTCGCAGTACTGGCCGCCGCTGTCCCCGAACAACGCGACCTATCTTGAGGGCTTACGCGCCCTGCTCGTCAGTGAGGACCTCGACGCCGGGGGAACCCCGTCCAGGCTGCACCTCGCGCCCTCGACACCTCGGGGGTGGCTGGCCGACGGCCAACGGATCGAGGTAGCAGACCTCCCGACCTCGTTCGGCCCGGTCGGGTTCGACATCACGTCGAAGCTGTCACGCGGCAGTCTTAGTGCGGTGATCGACCCGCCGGTCGCTGCTACGGGGCGAGCACAGATGGCGAGCCTGACCGTGCACCTGCGCGCGCCGAACGGCCGGCAGCTCGCCGGGGTGAAGGTGAACGGAAAGGCTGTCCCGTACGACGCCGACCGCGAGCTCGTCGACCTCGGCAAGCCGACCGATCGGGTGACAGTGCAGGCCACCTATCGGCGGGTCAAGGTGACTAGCGCGCCCAACGCCGAGGTCACCACGGTGGACACGCCCCGGACCCTGGTGCAGCCCGGCGAGAAGGTGAAGCTCGTGGCGCAGGTCGAGGTGCTGGGACAAGGCACCGTCCGCGGCACCACCGAGGTGCAGACCCCCGCCGGCTGGGAGGCCGCGCCCGCGCGCATGCCGTTCAGCGTGCGCAGCGACGGGAGGCTTGCGTGGGTCGGCAGAGCCAGCGAGATTCGGATCCCCGCCGACACGTCACCCGGTACCTACCAGGTCCGGCTGGTCGCCCGGCCGGACGGCGGCGCCGCGCGCACCAGGATCCTCACCATGCGCGTCGCCGAACCTGCAGCGGCGGACTACCCCGACCTCGTCAAGGCGGATGGTCCGGTGGGCTATTGGCGGCTCGGTGAGGGGCCGGACCAGCCGGTGGGCGACTCGTCGGGCAACGGCAACACCGGCGCCTACCGCGGTCAGGTCCAGATCCAGCAGCCCGGCGCTCTCGCCGACTCGGCCGACACAGCCGCCCAGCTTGCTGGTGGTTATGCCGAGATCCCCGACAGCCCTTCGGTGAGCATGACTGGCCCGTACACGCTGGAGGCCTGGGTCAAGGACGCCGCCGGCGGCCCCCAGGGAGTCATCGAGAAGTACGACGCCCCGGCGCGCAACGGCTACCTGATGCGCCTGGTCAACGGCAACAAGCTGCAGTCGATGAACCTCGCCGACACGTTGTATGCGAGTGGTGTCAGCAGCAAGAGCGTCAGGCAGGCGACGTGGCACCACGTCGCCTCGGTCTACGACGGGGCGCGCCTGGTGATCTACATCGACGGTGTCGAGCAGGTCTCCACGCCGCTGGCGAAGTCACCGACCGACGGCCGAGCGAGCCTCAAGCTGGGAGCTCGGGGCGACGACGCGGCCGAGCGATTCATGGGCGTGCTGGACGAGGTTGCGGTCTATGACAAGGCACTCTCGCCGGCGCAGGTCGAGGCGCACTACGTCAAGGGGGTCCTCGGCGACCGCGACAACTGATCGGGCACTCAGGGGCTGCGCTTGGTAACGTGCATGAGGATCTCGTAGCGATCGCCCCGGTAGAGCGAACGGCCGAACTCGACCACCTTGCCCATGTTGTCGAGCGCCCGCCGCTCGATCAGGAACGCCGCGAGATCGGTGCTCGTCATCAGGCGCTCCGCCTCCGGCTGTGTCAACCGCGCGATGGAGACGCGCTGCTGGGCACTCTCGAGGCGCACGCCGTAACGAGCGCCGAGCACGTCGTACAGCGACGCCGTCGCGTCGAGCTCTTTGTCGAGACCAGGGAACCGGGCGGACTCCAGGTTGGTGCGCTCCAGGGCCATCGGGATGCCGTCTGCGGTGCGGACGCGTTCGATGTGGAACACCTGCTCGCCGGCGGCGATGTCGAGCCCGTCGGCGATCTGCTGGCTGGCGGCTCGCCGCCGGACCGACATCTCGGCCGAGCCGGGCTCCATCCCGCGCAGGCGCATGTCCTGGCTGAATGAGCGGAAGACCTCGGAGTGGCTGACCCGCGGCTCGCGGACGAAGGTTCCCCGTCCCGGAATGCGTTCGACGAGCCCTTGGCTCTCGAGATCTTCGAGGCAGCCGCGAACAGTCATCCGTGCGACCGCGAACCGTTCGGCCAGCACTCGCTCCGACGGCAGCAGCATGCCCGCCCGGGCGGATCGCACCAGGGTGAGGAGCGCGGGGCGGATCTGCTCGCTACCCGGACGGTCGCCTTCCAGCGTCAGGTGCGCGGCCGTCTCGGCGCTCGCCTCGTGCTTCGGTCTGGCCACCGGCGCGCCGCTACCTTGTCTCGACTCATTCCTCGGTTGAGGCCATGAACTTTAGCGGCATCAACCGTCCGCGGCAGACGGTCGAGGTGCCGGCCACCACACCTTGTCGTCGAGCTGGTGCACTAAGGCCGGCACGAGCAGGGACCTGACGATCAGCGTGTCGAGGAGGACTCCGAAGGCGACCGCGAAACCGAGCTCGGCAAAGGGCACCAGTGGCAGCACGCCCAGCGCCGCGAAGGTCGCCGCGAGCACCACCCCGGCGGACGTGATCACCCCGCCGGTGACGGCCAGCGCTTTCAGGGTCCCCTGCTTGGTGCCGTGGACTCGAGTCTCCTCGCGCACACGGGTCATCAGGAAGATGTTGTAGTCGATGCCCAGGGCCACCAGGAACACGAAGGCGAACAAAGGGAACGACGGATCGGCGCCGGCAAACCCGAAGGCGTGCTCGAAGACGAGCGAGCAGACCCCGAGCGTCGCCAGGAAGGACAGCACCACCGTGGCCACCAGCAGCAGCGGCGCAACGAGCGCGCGCAGGAGCAGGGCCAGCACGAGGGAGATCACCACGAGGATGGCCGGGATGATCACTCGCGTGTCACGCGCGGACTCGGTCTTGATGTCGTAGACCACCGCGGTGCCGCCACCGACCAGGACGTCGGTGCCGACCTCGTCGACGGCGGATCGCAGGCGCAGCACGGTGTCCTCGGCTTCGGTGCTGTCGGCAGCAACGGTGAGGACGGCTTTCACCTGCACCTTGCCGTCGACGACCTTGGGCGGCTCTCCGGAGGACGCGTCGGGCGGCGCAGTCCCCGTCGTTGGCGCACCGTCTGTGATCAGCTGAGCATCGGCGATGCCGGGCACGTCGCTGACGACATCGAGGAGTGGTTGCGCGTCGGCCTCGTCGCCGATGACGCTGACCGGGACGCCGCTGCCCGCCGGGTAGTGCCGGGCCAGGACCTCCTGGCCGCGCACGGAGTCGACCTCGGTCGTGAACTGCTCGGCGGTGGTCAGCCCGTCCGCATCGAGCTGCGTCGTGAACAGTGCCGCGCACGTCAGCGCGAGCGCCGTGGTCACCCAGACGATCCGGGCACGGCGTCCCACGAGCCTTGCCACCCAGCCCCAGAGCCCGCGGTCGTGCGTGACGACGTCGTCGTGGCGCGGGACGAACGGGAAGAACCAGTAGCGGCCGAGGACCATGAGCAACGCCGGCAGGAAGACCGTCATGGCGACCACGGCACAGGCGATCCCGATCGCACCGACGGGCCCCAGCGACTTGTTGCTGTTGAGATCGGAGAGCAACAGGCACAGCAGGCCGAGGATCACCGTGGCGCCCGAGGCGACGATGGGTGGAAAGGCTCCCTTGAGAGCAGACTTCATCGCCACCGACCAGGAGTCCTCGCGGTGGAGCTCTTCCTTGAAGCGGCTGATGAGCAGCAGCGCATAGTCGGTGCTGGCTCCGAGCACAAGGACCGACAGGATGCCCTGGCTCTGGCCGTCGACGGTGAGGATCCCTGCGTCGGCGAGCAGGTAGACGACCGCCTGCGCGACGACGAGGGCGAGTCCGGCCGACATGAGCACCGGAAGGAAGACCGGACTGCGGTAGATGAGCACCAGGATGATCAGGATGACGCCGACCGTGGTGAACAGCAGCCTGCCGTCGATCCCCTCGAACGCGGCAGCGAAGTCGGCGAACTGGCCGCCCGGACCGGTGACGTAGCTCGGCAGGCCGTCCACCTGTGCCGCCTCGGTGACGTCCTCCACGATCCCGGGCAGCGTCTCGAAGGCGGAGTTGTCCCCCGGCAGAGGAACGACGACCTGAGCCGCTTCTCCGTCCTCGCTCGGGACGGGTGGTGACGCCGGCCCGGCGATGCCCTCGACGTCGCTCACGCGGGCGGCGGCCTCGTTGACCGCGCTCAGGTCCGCATCGGTCAGACCGCCGGAGCGCTCCCACACGATCAGGGCAGGGATGTCCTGCGCGCCCGCGAAACGGGTCTCCAGGTCGAGCGACTTGGTCGACTCAGCGGAGTCGGGCAGGAATGCGGCCTGGTCGTTCTCGGTGACGCTGGTCAGCTTGCTCGACAGGCTGCCGGCCACCGGGGCGACCACGAACAACGTGACCAGCAGGACGATGGCGGGCCGCAGCGCCTGCTTCCAGTGGATGCCTCGCCTGCGCCTGGGTGGCGACGGGTCTGACGGGCCCGTCGAGGGAGGATCCTCCACCTCGGAGCCCGGGTCCCTGCTCGTCATCGTGCCTCGCCTCTCGCTGCGCCTGTGGGGATGTGCCCAGTAGACCGCGGAGGACCGACAAACTCATCGGTCTGCGACGACTGCCGCCCGCGTGGCGAGGACGTCCCGGTAGACCGCGAAGTAGTCGGAGGCGATCCGCGCCGGCTGGAAGGCGGCTGCGTACCGGCGGCCGCCCGCCATGTCCACGACGACGTCGCCGTCGATGACGGCCTGGATGCCCGCGGCGAGCGATGCCGGGTCCGGGCTCACCAGGTGACCGCGGCCCTCGGCCAGGGTCACCGGCAGCCCGTCCACCGCCGTGGCGACAACGGGGACGCCGAGCGCGAGAGCCGTGACGGCGCTCTGCGACCAGGCCTCCTCGCGACTCGGCACGAGATGCACCGTCGAGCCGGCGACGTAGCGAGCGGGTTCGTGGCTCCAGCCGGTCAGCTTGACGCAACGCTGCAGGCCGAGTCGGGTGACCAGGCGGCCCACCTGTCGTCGCATGGGCCCGTCGCCGACGACGTAGGTGACCGGGGGGTCGTGCATGCCGGCGAGCGCGTGCAGCAGCAGGTCGGGGCCCTTGTCCTCGCGGAGCCGGCCGGTGAACGTCAGGCGCGGGCTGGCCAACCCGGGGCGCGGCGTCGTGTGCACGGAGATGGCCGACCTGCCTGGCAGGACTCTCGCCGGGTCGATGCCGAAGGCGCGCACGAAGGGCCGCGGATCGGGGCTGTGCACGAAGAACCGGGAGACCCTGTCGGCCGCGTCGGCCGCGGCATGGCGGTGGTCACCCAAGGGCCAGGTGAGCGCGTTGTGCTCGCTGGCGACCACGGGCGCGTGACGGGGTAGTCGCCTGGTGGCCGCCCACCATGCGCCGAACATGTGGGCATGGACCAGGTCCGGGGACTGGAGCCGATCGCCGAGCCAGCGGGCAAAGACCGGGTCTGGCGTCCACTGCCGGGCGGAGTGCCCGATCTCGTCGTGGAGCTGCAGCACCTCTGGCTCGAAGCCGTAGTGCCTGGCAAGAGCGACGCCCTGCGGTGTGGCATCCCCGGCGTAGAGCCTCGTCTCCACGCCGAGCGCCGTCTGTGCGCGCGCCAGCCGGAGCAGCGACAGTTGGGCGCCGCCTGGCTCGAGTACGCCGATGACTCGGCTGATCCGCACGTCTGCAGCATGGCCACGGATAGCGACCCTGCGATGAACAGGACGGCAGCCGCCCGTCGACGATCAGGCCAACGGACGGCGACGTACGGGGCTATCTTTCGGCACGTGCCCGACGACGCGCGCGGTGACGACGCCAAGACTTGGCTGGCCGGCGTGTTCGACCGGGCCGCACCGACGTACGACCGGGTCGGCGAGCCCTACCACGACTACTTCGGCGAGCTGCTCGTCGACCTCGCCGCGGTCGGTGAGGGCGACTCGGTCCTCGACGTGGCGTGCGGTCGAGGCGCGGCGCTCCTGCCTGCGGCCCGGCGAGCCGGCGGGACGGGTCACGTGCTGGGCGTCGACCTCTCGCCGAACATGGTGTCGCTCGCCACCCATGCCTTGGCCGACGCCGGCGTTCCGGGCGACGTACAGGTGATGGACGCGGAGCATCTGGAGCTCGACGACGCGTCGTTCGACGCCGTGCTGTGCGCTTTCGGGCTGTTCTTCCTGCCCGACCCGGAAGCTGCAGTTGCCGAGATCTTCCGGGTGCTCCGCCCCGGTGCTGTCGTCGCACTGTCGACGTGGGGCGCTGAGGACGAACGGTGGTCGTGGGAGGACGAGGTGATGGCGGGGCTGGTGTCCAGTCGCCGTGCGGTCACCCGTCCGTTCGACGACCCGGACGAGATCGCGTCGCTGCTGCGCGGCGCCGGCTTCGCCGACGTCACCGCCCGGGTGGAGAGCCGGGAGGTGCACTTCCTCGACGACGACGCCTGGTGGGCGTGGAAGTGGTCCTACAGCCTTCGCGGGGTGCTCGAGCAGCAGGACGAGGCAACGCTGCAGAGGCTGCGCCGCGATGCCACCGAGGCGATGCGGCAGTACCAGACGGCGGCCGGACTTCCGTGCCTGCTGACCGCCAACCTCGTTCGCGCCAGCCGGCCCACCTAGCGGTCCCGTCGCGCTCACAGGAACCCCACAGGGCGAGGACAGGACCGAGCCAGGCCGGCGTACGACGTTGTTCTCGGTCGCTCCACCCCGGAGCAACAAACCGAGGAGGTCCGTCACGATCACGACAACCAAGGTCAGGAAGTCGGTCGCCACCGGCGCCTTGCTGCTCTCCGGAGTCGCGATAGGTGCGACCCTTGCCGCCAACAGCACGGCAACGGCCGCAACCAACGCAGTCACCTCGACAGTGGCCAGCACCGCGCAAGCAGTGGACCCGACCAAGAGCATGCGTGCGGACGAAGAGCTGCTCACCGGCACCACGGCCGACAAGGTGAAGGCGGCAGTGCAGGCGAAGTACCCGACCGCAACCATCCAGCGCGTCGAAACCGATTCCGGCGGTGTCTACGAGGCGCACATCGTCACGGGCTCCGGTGAGGAGCTAACCGTGTTGGTGGGGAAGGACTTCTCCATCACCGGCACCCAAACCGGGAGAGGACCGTGCCCGGACCCGGACTCAACCGCCGGCTGATCCTCGTCTCGCAGGCCGCGTCGACAGCGCACGACGTCGTCCACCGACTGGCTGCGGCGGACGACTGGGTGGGGGATGATCGCCCCATGTCAGATTCAGGAGCGCGGGCCAAACAGCTGCTGCGCAAAGTGCCCCCGCTCTACCGCATGGCGTCCAGCTTCACCCACCCGTCCAACAGCAACGCTCGGCTGCGTGCCGTCGGGCGCACGCTGAAGTACGACGTGATGACGCGCGGGTTCAAACGGCCGGCGACCGCCCGGGTAGGCGATCATTCGAGGATCGTCGCCTACCCGGGCGAGACCAACTCTCCGCACGCGGTCTACCGCAACCCGCCCAACACCGAGATGTTCGTCTGGGCCAAGCGACTCCGGCCCGGCGACCTGTTCGTCGACGTGGGCGCCAACATCGGCATCTACACGATCTTCGCGCTCGACCTCGGCGCAGCGGTGATCGCGGTCGAGCCGACCAACCGTGCCGACCGGGTGCGCGAACACCTTGCGCTCAACGGCTACATCGCCGAGGTCGTGCAGAAGGCACTGTCCAACGAGCCGGGCACCGTGCGCATCACCGAAGGGCTGGACAGCTTCAACCACCTGGTGTTCGACGGCACCGATGGCGTCGACGTCGAGGCGACGACACTGGACGCGCTGCTGGGCGACCGCACTGCGGCCGGCGTCAAGATCGACGTGGAGGGTGCGGAGCGGCTCGTCCTCGAGGGCGCGACGCGAGCGCTGAGCGAGCAGCGGATCCGCCTGCTCCAGCTGGAGTGGGACGCGATCAGGGCGGTCGGCACCCTCGGGCAAGGCCGAGCACCCGTGGCCGATCTCCTGCGCGGCTACGGCTACGCGATCTACCGGTCCGACGAGAACGGTGACCTGCACCGGGTCGAGGGCGAGGTCCCCAACGTCGTGGACGTGTTCGCCGCACCCGAGGGCAGCGTCTGAGCAGACGGGCCACCCCGCCGCAACAGGCGGGGCAGTGCCTCAACATGCCGGTCCGCCTGTTGAGGCACTGCTGCGCCTACCTAACGTGGTCGAATCGGCAGAGCGGCGTCAGTCGAAGTTAGCCCTGCGCGCCGAGCTCGGCGGGGTCGGCACCGGACCAGAGTGCCTGCCGCAACCACGCCTCGATGCCGGCGACGTGCACGGTGGCCCACGAGCGGGCCACCTCGGGTTGGCGGTCGGCGAGCGCGGTGCAGATCGCTCGGTGCTCGGCGAGTGTCCGCGAGACGGCGTCCTCCTGGGTGAGACCTCGCCAGATCCGTGCGCGCAGCGTCGGCCCGGACAGCGAGTCGACCAACGAGGACAAGACCTTGTTGCCCGAGCCCGCCGCGATCCGGCGGTGGAACTCGACGTCGTTGGTCACGAGCTCCTCGATCGACGGGTCGGGCGGCAGGCTCTCGAGCAGCTTGTCCAGCTCGGCGATGTCTTCGGTGGGCATGGACAGGGCTGCGATCGCGGTGGCCGCCGGCTCCAGGATCCGGCGCACTTCGAAGAACTGCAGCACGCTGTCGTCACGGTGCAGGTCGACGAAGAACCCCATAGCGTCGAGCAGCAGTCCTGGCTCCAGGCTCGTCACGTAGGTGCCGTCGCCCTGGCGGACGTCGAGGACGTTGATCAGCGAGAGGGCCCGCACGGCCTCGCGCAGCGAGTTGCGCGAGAGGCCGAGGCGCTCGGCCAGGTCGGCCTCGCGAGGGAGCCGGTCGCCGGGCCGCAGCTCGCCGGAGACGATCATCGCCTTGATCTTCTCGATCGCCGCGTCGGTCAGTGACACGTCGCCCCTTCCAGGACATCCGATGTCTGCAGCCTACGACAGCAGGGTCGTTCGCCCGGTGCCCAGATCACCGCGCTGGAGGCCGACCCCGTCCAGGATGTCCACCTAAGGGACAGCCTCTTCACCAAAATGGCCCAAACCATGACTATAGGGACTGCATCGAGGACTGACCCGTCCGCAACGTGACCGTCGACGGCAGCCGGATCTGAGTCGAGGAGTGGCCACACATGACAGCCAACACCCGCCAGGCGGTGACCCGGCGTGGATTCCTCGGCCTCGGTGCCGCGATCGCCGCGTCGACCGCCATGCCCGCCATCCCCGGCACCGCTGCGGCGGCACCCCCAGCCGCCGCGGCGGCGGCCGCACCGAAGCCGGGCGACGACGCCGCCGCGCTGCTGGCCCAGTGGCAGGCCGCTCCCGGATCCCATCCGCTGCTGCCCGACGTGTCACGTGCGGGTTACCGCCTCGGCGCCAAGCCGCCGAGGCCACCCGTGGTCGCCCGGGTCACCGACTTCGGTGCCCGAGGCGATGACACGACGGACTGCACGGAAGCCTTCAACCGGGCGATCCAAGCCGCCGGGGAGCGCGGCGGTGGCGCCGTGCTGGTACCGCCCGGGGTCTACCTCCTCTCGAGTCCGGTCTGGATCACGTGGTCCGGGGTGGTCCTGCGAGGCGCGGGTCCGAAGTCGGTCCTGCACTTCACTCGCACCCTGGACGACGGCTACCGCCAGGCACGCCAGTCCAACGGCAACAGTCGCTGGTCCTGGACGGGCGGACAGGTCTGGTTCGTCGCACCCGAGCGGCTTGCCCGGTCCGAGGCCGAGGACTTCGCGGTGACGGAGGGGTGGCTGCTCGGCGACGCCCTTGCCGACGTCGGCGTTGCCTCACGGGGCCAGCAGACGCTGCTCGTCTCCGACACCAGCAGGCTCCGGGCGGGCGACATGGTCGTGCTGGAGTGCCAGAACCCGCCGGACGCGAGTCTGCTGCGGCATCTGGCCGGCGACATCCCGGGCGCCTACAGCTATGACTGGCCGCGCTCTGCTCCGCAGCTCGTCACGGGTTCGGGCGGTCAGTACGTGCAGTACTCGATGCTGCAGTGGCCGGTGCGCATCGAGGCAGTGCTCGGCGACCGCGTGGTCCGCCTCGCCCAGCCGCTCAAGTACGACCTGGACCGGCGGTGGCCGGCCCAGCTGCGCGAGATCGGCCCCACCATCCACGACTCGGGTGTCGAGGACCTGACCGTGCGCAACACGCTCGTACCGCAGACCGCGCACAACCGTCACCCCGGTTCCAACGGCGTGCAGTTCCAGGCGGTCCATGACTGCTGGGCGCGCAACGTACGCGTCGAGAACTGCGACCTCGGCTTCGGCTTCACGACGGCCAAGTCGGTGACCGTCACCGGCGTCACGGTCGGCGGTCGAGCCGCGCATCACAGCTTCGCGTGCCGCATGCAGTCCAACGACAACCTGGTCGAGGACTTCCGCATCGAGACCTTCACCGTGCCGGTGCCCTCCGGCGCCGTCCATCACGGGCTCAACGTCGAAGGGCTCTCGTCGGGCAACGTCTACCGGCAGGGGCAGATGAACGAGGGCACGTTCGACACGCACCGGGCCATGCCGTTCGAGAACGCCCGCACGGCGATCACCGTCAACAACAACGGCCGGGTCGGCGGATCGGCAGCTTCAGGACCCCTGTTCGGTGCGCGGATGGCGCACTGGAACGTCCGCATCACCAACGCCCTGCCGTACGCGATCGCTATCGCCGACGTCGCACCCCGCAGCCCGACGGTCGGGATCCAGGGCGTCACGACGGCGACCAGCGGGCTGCCACGTGACTTCTCCGGAGACCTGGAGTCCGCGCTCGTGCAGCACGGTGCGGAGCCGTCGGTGCGCGACCTGTACGCGGCGCAACGAGCGTCGTCCCCCTGATCGCCCGCTCGCTACGTCGTCGCGGTCGCGTCACCGTCGGAGTCGCGCGCGAACACGTCGGTGAGCTCGGTGACCTCCAGAAGGCGCTCGACCGAGCGGGATGACCGGAACAGGACGAGACGGATGCCGGCGACCTCGGCGCGGCGCTTGGTCGCCAGCAGGACGTCCAGGCCGGTGATGTCCATGAACGTCACGCCGGACATGTCGAGGTGCAGGTACTTCGCCCCGTCGCTGAGCAGGTGGTAGGCGGCGTCGCGCAACTGCGGCGCCGTCTGCAGGTCCAGCTCTCCCGAGACGGTCAAGGTGGTGACTTCACCCAGCGTTGGGGTGTGCAGGACAAGGCCCGGCGCGGTGTGGGTCACGGTGCCCCCCATGGCGGGCGTCGGCGTAGGTGCCGACAAGCGCGAGACCGGCTCCCCACCTCTGGAAGCCTGGTAAGGACTCCGTCGCCAAGGGCGACGAAAAATATGTACCACGAGCGGGTGGAAAAAGGCGAGAGGTCGCGGTTGACGCGCTTCGTGTGACAGGTGTTCGCTTGCGGGGCTGCTGTGACTTCTGTGTCGCGTCGTGACCGGTCGCGCAGCACGAGCAGGTCCTGAGGATCTCCGATGACGTCCTACGACGAGCGCCGCAGTGGTGGCGGAGGCGGCTGGCTGCTGCTCTTCGCCGTCGACTACGCCGTGACGCACCATGGCGGCACTCTGTTCGAGGGGCTCGGCGAGCTCGGCAAACAGACCCGGTGGGCCGACTGGATCGACCTGCTCACCCCCTTCCTCGTCCTCGGCCCGGCGGCCGCTGCGTTGCGCGTCGGGCGCGCGTCCGGGGCCGCGTGGGGAGTCTTCGGGTTGGGCGCCGTCGTCTACACCCTGGGTCACGGGATCCATCTCTCGGCGAACTCCGTCGGCAACGTCGCACCCGGCGAGCCCGCCCACCTCTGGGACGAGGTCGTGGGCCACTACATCTGGTACGCCGGGTTCGCCCTCGTCGTCGCCGCGCTGGCCGCGACCTTCGCCGAGCGGCGCCCGCGCGGCGGGCTGCTCGCCCACCTGGCCGCGCTGGCGGTCGGCTTCACGCACTTCACCAACTCCATCGAGGGCCAGACGCCGATCATGGGGATCATCGTCGCCGCGATCTTCGCGATCTGGGGGCTGGTCACCCGCGACGCCCTGGGCCGGGTACTGCTCTCGTCGTACGGCGTCTCGCTGCTGATGCTCGTCGGCTTCGGCATCTGGCAGGGCGGCTTTCCGGAGTTCACCGACCTCGGCTGGGTCTGAGCCGGTTTCGCTCACTCCGCTCGGCTGGACCTGAGCCGCTCGACGGAGTGGACGATCTCGGCCTCGGCCTCGGTGCGGCCCGCCCAGGTGGCGCCCTCGACCGACTTGCCGGGCTCGAGGTCCTTGTAGACCTCGAAGAAGTGCTGGATCTCCAGCCGGTCGAACTCCGAGACGTGGTGGATGTCGCGCATGTGCTCCATCCGGGGGTCGGTGGCCGGCACGCACAGCACCTTGTCGTCGCCGCCCGCCTCGTCGGTCATCCGGAACATGCCGAGCGCGCGGCAGCGGATCAGACAGCCGGGGAACGTGGGCTCGTCCAGCAGCACCAGGGCGTCGAGCGCGTCGCCGTCCTCGCCGAGGGTGTTGTCGATAAAGCCGTAATCGGCGGGGTAGCGGGTCGACGTGAAGAGCATGCGGTCGAGGCGCATGCGTCCGGTGGCATGGTCGATCTCGTACTTGTTGCGCTGCCCCTTGGGGATCTCGACGAGGACGTCGAACTCCACGGCCACCTCCGGTTCACGACGGCCGCGACGGTGGGGACGGGCACGGCCGACGGCTAGTCTCGCGTACGCCGGGGCGACCCGGCCAATCGAGAGCAGACGGGGCGGGACACGTTGGTCGGCGACCGAGGCATGGCGCTCCGGCGCCTGCTGGTGGTCGGCCTCGTCCTGCTCCTCCTTGCCGGGACCGTCGTCGGCGGGCTGGCCCTCACCGACCGGCTGCCCGGTGTCCCAGGCACGGGGTCGGAGCCGACCCCGGCGGCGTCGCGCACCCCGACAAGGCCGGCGGCCGCCCCGGTCCTGGCCGACCTTCCGGCGAGCGCCTCGCCCGCCCCCGCGCTGCCCGTCGCCGCTCTACAGCGGGTCCTGCGCGACCCGGCGCTGCGCTCGGCGGGGGCCGTCGTGGTGGATGCCCGCACGGGCGAGACGTTGTTAGACAGCGACGGAGCCGCCCCGCGGACACCGGCCTCGGTGGCCAAGCTGGTGACCGGCGCCGGGGCATTGCTCGGCGCCGGTGCGCAGACCCGGCTGACCACGCGGGTCGTGGCCGGCCCGCAGGCGGGTGACGTGGTGCTCGTCGGCGCTGGCGACCCCACGCTGACGACCCGCCCGGAGCGTCCCCGTCCCTACCCGCTGCCGGCCACCATGGCCGAGCTCGCCTCCGAGACCGCTGTGGCGCTGCGGGCCGGCGGCGTCACGAGCGTCCGGCTCCGCGTCGACGACCGGCTCTTCGTCGGCCCGGCCGTGTCCCCGGCCTGGCGCAGCAGCTACGTGCCCGGCGGGGTGGTGTCGCCGGTCAGCGCGCTCGCGGTGGACGCCGGCCGGGTGCGTCCGCACGTCGCGGCGCGAGCACGCGACCCGGCCCTCGCCGCCGGAGCGAACCTTGCCGGCCTGCTCGAGCGGCGAGGGATCGCGGTGAGCGGGCGGGTGTCGCGCGGGGCAGCGCCGCCGGCGGCCAAGGAGCCCGCCAGCGCGGCCACGCCGGGCAGCGAGCTGGCCGCGGTCAGCTCGCCCACGGTCGCAGAACTTGTGGAGAACGCCCTGACGACCAGCGACAACGACGTCGCCGAGGCGCTGCTCCGGGTCGCCGCTCACGGCCTCGACCTGCCGGCGAGCTTTCGCGGCGGCCAGGAGGCGATCGCCACGGTTCTCGCCCGCCTCGACCTCCCCACGGAGGGGGCCAGCCTCCTCGACGGCAGTGGCCTCGCCCGCGGTTCGCAGGTCTCACCGGCTACCGTGGCCGGGCTGCTCGGGCTCGCCAGCCGCCCGGAGGGATCGGCGCTGCGGGCGCTGGTCACCGGGCTGCCCGTCGGCGGGTTCTCGGGGACGCTCGACGACCGTTTCGACGGGGGATCCGCGCGGGCCGGGGCGGGGCTGGTGCGGGCGAAAACGGGCACCTTGACCGGTGTGAGCAGCCTCGCCGGCACCGTGGAAGGGCCCGGCCCACGGCTGTACGCCTTCGCCGTGCTCACCGACGGCGTCCCGCCGGGAGCCGGCCAGACGGCCGAGAACGCGCTCGACCGGTTCGCCGCGACGCTGGCGCGGGGCCGCTGACGCGCGTATCCCCGCAAATCACCCACAACCCGACCGCCCGGCCAACTGAATCGGTCGACCGGGGTTGGAGGGAGGGCCCGGGGGAAGCATGCGCTCCGGAAGGAGGCACACCATGGCCCTGCTGTTGTGGATTCTTGCGGTAGTGATCGGGATCTGGGGTGTAGTGACCCTGATCCGCGGTCAGGTATTACTCGGCATCGTCCTCATCATTGTTGCGTTCCTTGTCGGACCGGGCGGAGTCAGCATCTTCAACGCTTGACGCTGACTTGCGGCACGTAGCAGCCGGCCCGGGCGTTCGGTCAGTCGAACGCCCGGGCCACTGTTGTGCCGGGCTCCCACACGAGAGACGTACGGTGATGCGATGAGCTCCTCCGCGATGGTCGACTGGGATCTGGCCGTGACCACCGGCACCCGCCTGGTCCGGCCCGGACCGACCGTCTCCCGTGAGGAGGCGCACGCGGCGGTGGCCGATCTGCGCCGCTATGCCGTGGAGGCCCAGGGTCACGTGCGGAGGTACACCCACCTGGTCGCCGAGACCGACGGCTCGTCGGTCGCCATCATCGATCGGCCGGGCTGGATCCAGGCGAACGCATCGGGGTTCCGCACGGTGCTCGACCCGCTCGTCGACAAGATCTCCAGCCGCAAGGGTGCGCCGTCGCCGGTCGCCAGCGCGGTCGGCTCCCGGATAACCGGGGTGCAGACAGGGTCGCTGCTGGCGTTCATGGCGACGAAGGTGCTCGGGCAGTACGAGCTGTTCCCGCCGTACCAGGAAGGCGGTCCCGACATCGAGCACGCCCCGCCCGGCAGGCTGCTCCTTGTCGCCCCGAACATCGTCTCCGCGGAGCGCGAGATGGACGTGGACGCACGCGACTTCCGCCTGTGGGTCTGCCTGCACGAGGAGACCCACCGGGTTCAGTTCGGCGCGGTGCCCTGGCTGCGCCCCCACGTGATGTCCGAGATCACCGCGTTCGTCGACGCGACCGACCTCGACTCGGCCGCGCTGGCCCGCCGGCTGAAGGCCGCGGCGGCCGCCACCTACGACGCCGTCCGCTCGGGCGTCTCCCCCGAGGCGGACAACGGGGGCTCGCTCGTCGAGGCCGTCCAGACCCCCGCCCAGCGGGAGATCCTCGACCGCATCACCGCGCTGATGTCGGTCCTCGAGGGCCATGCCGACTTCGTCATGGACGGGGTCGGCCCGGCGGTGATCCCGTCGGTCCGTGACATCCGGGCGAAGTTCCAGCGCCGCCGCAAGGAGGCCAAGCGGGCCGAGCAGGTCGTGCGCCGGCTGCTCGGCATCGACGCCAAGATGCGCCAGTACCGCGACGGTGAGCGGTTCGTGCGCGGAGTCGTCGAGCGGGTGGGCATGGCCGGGTTCAACCGCGTGTGGGAGCGCCCGGAGCACCTCCCGACGCGGGCCGAGCTCGCCGACCCGGCCGCCTGGGTGACCAGAGTGGCGCCGCGCGAGCTGCCCGCCTGACGGTTCGCCGCCGTCTCTTCGTGATCGCGGCCCCTCCGGGGCTAGCGTTGCCGGCCGTGGGGCCTACTCCCGCGGTCGCCGCGGTCCGCTACGCCGTGCGCGCGGCGCTGGCCGACCTGACCGCCGGCGATCTCGTGCTGGTGGCGTGCAGCGGAGGTGCGGACTCGCTCGCTCTGGCGGCCGCCACAGCGTTCGAGGCGCCGCGCGCCGGGCTGCGCGCCGGTGCCTCCACGGTGGATCACGGCTTGCAAACCGGGTCGGACGCCCGTGCCGAGGCCGTGGCCGACCAGCTCCGTGGCCTGGGCCTCGATCCGGTGGACGTGCTCCCGGTCGAGGTGGGCCGCGGCGGTGGCCCCGAGGCGGCCGCGCGGACGGCGCGGTACGCCGCCCTCGACGCTGCCGCGGACCGGCATGCCGCGGTGGCGCTGCTGTTCGGTCACACCCGCGACGACCAGGCCGAGACCGTGCTGCTCGGCCTGGCCCGCGGTTCCGGGGCCCGGTCGCTGGCCGGGATGGCCCCGGTGGCCGGTCGCTACCGCCGGCCGCTGCTCGACCTGGCCCGCAGCGTGGTCCGCGAGGCGGCCGACGGCCTGAGCCCGTGGGACGACCCGCACAACGCCGACCCGGCGTACGCACGCGCTCGGGTGCGCAGCGCCGCCCTCCCCGCGCTGGAGGGAGCGCTCGGTCCGGGCATCGCACCGGCACTCGCGCGCACGGCCGCCATGGTGCGCGCCGACGCGGACGCGCTGGACGCCTGGGCGGCACGGGCGCTCGCTGAGGCGTACGACGCGGCGGCTCCGCAGTCGGACGACGTGGTCGGCGCCGTGCTGGCGGTCGACGTGCTCGCCGCTCTCCCGTCGGCCGTGCGGACGCGCGTCCTGCACCGCGCCGCCCTCGCGGCGGGGTCGCCGCCCAGCGACCTGGCCGCCACCCATGTCGGCGAGTTGGACCGCCTGGTCACCGGCTGGCATGGACAGGGACCGCTCCAGCTGCCCGGCGGGGTCGAGGCCGAGCGCCGGTATGGCAGGCTCGTGCTCGCTATCAGGGGTTGAGTTCAGACACGAGGAGCACGAGGGCGCGTGGACGAGAAGGACCTGGGCGACCAGCTGGAGAAGGTGCTCATCAGCGAGGCGGAGATCTCGGCGCGGCTGGGTGAGCTGGCTGGTGAGATCGACGATGACTACGAGGGTCGCGACCTGCTGTTGGTGGGCGTGCTCAAGGGCGCCGTGATGATGATGGCCGACCTGGCCCGGGCACTGCACTCGCCGGTCGAGATGGACTGGATGGCCGTGTCGTCCTACGGCTCGGGCACCAAGTCCTCGGGCGTGGTGCGCATCCTCAAGGACCTCGACGGCGACATCACCGACAAGCACGTCCTGATCGTCGAGGACGTCATCGACTCCGGCCTGACGCTGTCCTGGCTGATGTCCAACCTCGGCTCGCGCGGACCGGCGTCGGTCCAGGTCTGCACCCTGCTGCGCAAGCCCGAGGCCGCCCAGGTCGACGTCCCGGTCCGGTACGTCGGGTTCGACATCCCCAACGAGTTCGTCATCGGCTACGGCCTCGACTACGACCAGCGTTACCGCAATGTGCCCTTCGTGGGCACACTCGCCTCGCACGTCTACGCGCCCTGAGGCCGCAGCGGCCAGGAGACCTCCTGGCCCGGGAACTCCGGGCGGCGGTGACGGCGTTGAGCGTGGGACAGGCGGAGCTCGCGCTCGTCCTCGGTGCCCGGCGCATCCACGCACGGGAGAACGCCGTAGTACCGTCGAGGTCAGACACCTACGTTCGGCAGGAGGGACGGGGCGACCCGCCCCGGTTCGATGGACGTCAAACGATTCTCCCGCGGCCCATACCTCTGGGTCCTGCTCGTCATCCTCGGCGTGCTGGTCATCACCACCTTCACCTCGGCCACCGGGGGCTTCAAGAAGGTGGACACCGACAAGGCACTGGCCGCGATCTCGTCCGACCGCGTGGCCGAGGCCAAGATCGTCGACCGTGACCAGCGACTCGAGCTGACGCTCAAGGACGGCGACGAGGTCGAGGGCAGCAACAAGATCCAGGCCGAGTACATCGAGGCACGCGCCAACGACATCATCGCCCTCATCGAGGCCCACCCGCCGAGCGAGAAGCTGACCGACAGCGTTCCGCAGCAGGGGCTGCTGGTGTCACTGCTGTTCAACCTGTTGCCGATCGTCCTGCTCGTCGTCATCTTCCTGTTCTTCCTCAACCAGATGCAGGGCGGCGGCTCCCGCGTCATGCAGTTCGGGAAGTCCAAGGCCAAGCTCATCAGCAAGGACACCCCCAAGACGACGTTCAGCGACATCGCCGGCGCCGACGAGGCGGTCGAGGAGCTCCTCGAGATCAAGGAGTTCCTCGAGAACCCGGCCAAGTTCCAGGCGATCGGCGCCAAGATCCCCAAGGGTGTGCTCCTCTACGGTCCGCCCGGCACCGGCAAGACCCTGCTGGCCCGGGCCGTCGCCGGCGAGGCAGGCGTGCCCTTCTACTCCATCTCCGGCTCCGACTTCGTCGAGATGTTCGTCGGTGTCGGCGCCTCCCGTGTCCGTGACCTGTTCGAGCAGGCCAAGGCCAACGCGCCGGCCATCGTCTTCGTCGACGAGATCGACGCCGTCGGCCGCCACCGCGGCGCCGGCCTGGGCGGCGGCCACGACGAGCGCGAGCAGACCCTCAACCAGCTGCTGGTCGAGATGGACGGGTTCGACGTCAAGGGCGGCGTCATCCTCATCGCTGCGACGAACCGGCCGGACATCCTCGACCCGGCGCTGCTGCGCCCCGGTCGTTTCGACCGCCAGATCGCCGTCGAGCGGCCTGACCTCCAGGGCCGTCACAAGATCCTCGAGGTGCACGCCAAGGGGAAGCCGATCGCCGAGGGCATCGACCTCAAGGCCTTCGCGCGCCGTACCCCCGGGTTCACCGGCGCCGACCTCGCGAACGTCCTCAACGAGGCTGCACTGCTGACCGCCCGCTCCGACAAGAAGCTCATCGACGCGCACGCGCTCGACGAGGCCATCGACCGCGTCGTCGCCGGCCCGCAGAAACGCACCCGCATCATGAGCGACAAGGAGAAGAAGATCACCGCCTATCACGAAGGCGGTCACGCGCTGGTGGCAGCGGCACTGCCGAACAGCGACCCGGTGCACAAGATCACGATCCTGTCCCGGGGCCGTGCCCTGGGCTACACGATGGTGCTGCCCGACGACGACAAGTACTCGACGACGCGCAACGAGATGCTCGACCAGCTCACCTACATGATGGGCGGGCGCGCGGCCGAGGAGATCGTGTTCCACGATCCGACGACGGGCGCGGCCAACGACATCGAGAAGGCCACCGCTGTGGCGCGCGCCATGGTCACGCAGTACGGCATGACCGAGCGCATCGGTGCCATCAAGCTCGGCACGGACGGCAGCGAGCCGTTCCTCGGCCGCGACATGGGCCACACCCGCGACTACTCCGAGGAGGTCGCCGGGGTCGTCGACGAAGAGGTCAAACGTCTCATCGAGTCGGCCCACGACGAGGCCTGGGAGATCCTGGTCGAGAACCGCGACGTCCTCGACGCCCTCGTTCTCGAGCTGCTCGAGAAGGAGACGCTCGACAAGGCGCAGGTGGCCAAGGTGTTCGAGGGCCTGCGGCGCCGCCCCGGTCGTCCGGCCTGGACGGGGTCGTCGAAGCGCAGCCCGCAGGCCGGTCCGGTCATGACACCCAAGGAGCTCGCGTCGCCCAACGGGCAGGACAAGGAGCACAGCATGGGCATCGCCGGGCCGACCGACGTCCCCGACACCCCGCTTCCTTCGGAGGACCGGCCGGGGCGTCCGCTGGGTCACGAGGGCTAGCCAGGTGGAGGCAGGCGACAGCCGCTACGACCACGACGCCGTCCGCAAGGCGATCTACGACCTCCTCGTCGCCATCGGGGAGAACCCCGACCGCGAGGGCCTGAAGGACACCCCCGATCGGGTCGCGCGTGCCTATCGCGAGCTCTTCGCCGGGATGTGGGAGGAGCCCGAGGACGTTCTCACGACGACGTTCGACCTCGGCCACGACGAGATGGTGCTCCTCAAGGACATCGAGGTGCGCAGCATCTGTGAGCACCACATGGTGCCCTTCACCGGAGTGGCGCACGTCGGCTACATCCCGTCTGCCGATGGGCGCATCACCGGGCTGTCCAAGCTGGCCCGTCTCGTCGACGTCTTCGCCCGCCGGCCGCAGGTGCAGGAGCGCATGACGACCCAGATCGCCGACGCGCTTGTGCGCCTCCTCGATGCCCGTGGCGTCATCGTCGTGATCCAGTGCGAACACCTGTGCATGTCGATGCGGGGCATCCGCAAGCCGGGCGCTACGACGACGACCTCCGCGGTGCGCGGCCAGCTCCGCGACCCCACGACGCGTGCCGAGGCCATGAGCCTGATCGTCGCCAAGTGACGCGCCCGACGCCCCGCGGCCTGCCCCGCCACCTCGCCGCGCTCGAGAGATGCCTCGTGATGGGCGTCGTCAACGTCACTCCCGACTCCTTCTCCGACGGCGGCACGTTCCAGGCTGCCGATGCCGCCGTCGCGCGGGGCCTCGAGCTGGTGCAGGACGGCGCCGACCTCGTCGATGTCGGCGGAGAGTCGACGCGCCCCGGCGCCGAGCGGGTAACGGCCGACGAGGAGCGACGCCGGGTGCTCCCCGTCGTACGCGAGCTCGCTTCGGCCGGCACGGTGGTCAGCATCGACACCATGCGCGCCGAGGTGGCCGAGGAGGCGCTCGCCGCCGGTGCCGCGGTCGTGAACGACGTGAGCGGCGGTCTGGCCGATCCGGCGATGTCGCGTGTCGTGGCGCAGGCCGGCGTGCCCTACGTTGCGATGCACTGGCGCGGGCACAGCCGTGACATGGCAACGAAGGCGGTGTACGACGACGTGGTGGTCGATGTGGTCGGCGAGCTGCGACGCCGCGTGGACGGACTCGTGGCCGACGGTGTCGATGTCGAGCAGATCGTCGTCGACCCCGGCCTCGGCTTCGCCAAGGAAGGCGCGCACAACTGGACGTTGCTCGCCCATCTCGAGGCGTTGCGTGCATTGGGCCGTCCGTTGCTCGTGGGCGCGTCCCGCAAGGGTTTCCTCGGCCAGCTGCTGTCCGACCAGCACGGCGTCGCGCGCACCGTCGACGACCGTGACGCCGCCACGGCAGCGGTCAGCACGTTCGTCGCCGAACGCGGCGCGTGGTGCGTGCGTGTCCACGAGGCGCGGGCCAGCGCCGATGCTGTCCGTGTGGTGGCCGCTCTGCACGAGGCGGCGACATGACGCCCGGCGACCCGGCCGACGCCGTGCGTTCGGCCAACGCGGCCTTCTACGACGCCTTCGAAGCAGCAGACATCGACCTGATGAACGCCATCTGGCTCGACGGCCCCCGTGCGGACGACGTCGTCTGCGTGCACCCCGGGTCGCCGCCGCTGCGCGGTCGGGACGCAGTGTTGCGGTCCTGGTCGATGGTCATGGCCAACACGCCGTACATCCAGTTCGTCCTCACCGACGTGGCCGTCACCCTCGAAGGCGACATCGCGGTCGTCAGCTGTGCCGAGAACATTCTCACCGGGATGCCGGAGAGCACCGAGTCGCTGCCGGCCGCGGCCGCAGGCCTGGCCGGCGGTCGCATCGTTGCCACCAACATCTTCAAGCTCACCTCGGTGGGTTGGCGGCTCTGGGTCCACCACGCATCGCCGGTGGTGTCCGCCGTCGACGACGAGCGGGAGGAGGGCGGGACGTGAGCGAGCGCGGCACCGACCGCATCGTGTTGCGCGGCCTGCGGGCCCGCGGACACCACGGCGTCTACGAGGAGGAGCGCGCCGCCGGGCAGACCTTCGTCGTCGATGTCGTGCTCGAGGTGGACACCCGCGACGCTGCTGCGGCTGATGACGTGACCAGGACTGTGCACTACGGCGACCTTGCGCAGCGGGTCGCCGCCGCCGTGGAGGGTGAGCCGGTCGATCTCATCGAGACGCTGGCAGCCCGCCTTGCGGACCTGTGCCTGGCCAACGAGCGTGTCAACGCGGTCGAGGTGACCGTGCACAAGCCCGAGGCTCCTGTCGGTGTCCCGTTCGACGACGTCGCCGTGACGATCCGCCGAGAGCGCGAGTGACGGCGCCGAGCGAGCAGCCCATCCGTCGAGCGGTGCTTGCGCTCGGCAGCAACGAGGGTGACCGCCTCGCCCATCTGCAAGGCGCGGTGGACGCGCTGTCGCGCACCGACCAGGTGCGCCTCGTCGCGGTGTCCGGCGTGTACGAGACGGACCCCGTAGGTGGCCCGTCCCAGCCGGACTACCTCAACGCGGTGGCGCTCGCCGAGACACAGCTCGACCCCCACGCGCTGCTGCAGGCGGCGCACGCCGTCGAGGCTGCCGCCGGCCGGGTGCGCCGCGAACGATGGGGACCACGCACTCTCGACGTCGACCTCGTCGCGGTCGGCGACCTGCGCGTCGACGACGCCGACCTGGTGCTGCCGCACCCGCGCGCCGCCGAGCGCGCGTTCGTGCTGATCCCCTGGCACGAGGCCGATGATCGGGCCGAGCTGCCGGGCGCCGGACGCGTCGCCGATCTCCTCGACGGCCTCGACCGAGCGGGCATCCGGTCTCGGCCGGACCTGATGCTGGACGTGCCGTCGTGAGGCCGACGCGCATCGCGACGCTCGTGGCACTGCTCCTCGGGTGCGGTGCGGTCTCGTGGGGAGTGCTCCGCATCATGGAGGACCGTGGGCAGGTCCTGCCGCCGCTGCCCTGGGGCGCGCCGTTCGGCATCGCCGGGCTCGCCGTGGTGGTGCTCGTGTCGGCCCTGTCGTTGCGGGGTCGGATGCGCGGTCGTCCGGGCAGCCGGCCGCCCCAGCCCCTCGGAGTGGCTCGGATGGCCGTGCTCGGCAAGGCCAGCGCGCACGTCGGCCCGCTGCTGGGTGGGCTCTACGGCGGCTTCCTGGTGCTGCTGCTGTCCTCCCTCGGCGTCGAGGCCCGTCGCGACCGGGCGATCGTCGCGGCCGTGGCGCTGCTCGCCTCGGTCGCGCTCAGCGCGGCCGGCGTCTTCCTCGAGCGGATCTGCCGGGTGGAAGGCCCGTCCGAGGACGACCCGCCGGCGGCCGTCTCCGGGCCGTGAGCGTGCGGGTCAGGACATGCGCCGGACGGTGTCCAGCTTGACCTCGCTGCGGTCGACGCCGCGCTGATCGGACTCGACCGAGCGACGCAGCACCTCGTGCATGGTGGCGGGCGTCAGCACGCCGACGTAGCGGTCGCCGTTGGCGCTGTCCAGGACCGCCACCCAGCCGGCGTCGTGCTGGAGCGACTCACTGAAGGCGGTCTTCAGCGAGGCGCCGAGCGGGACCCAGGCCTCCATCCGGCGGGCGCGGTCGGCGACCGTCCCGTCGCCGGTGTCGTCGGCCGCCACCCACCCGTGCAACGTCTCGTCGTGATCGAGCACGACCGCCCATCGCGCCTCCGTCTTGCGCAGCGACTGGGTCGCGTCGGCCAGCCGGTCGGTCAGGTGAACCACAGGCGGGTGCTCGAGGTCGCCCAGGTTGAACGTGGTGACGGAGAGCCTCTTGAGACCGCGGTCGCTGCCGACGAAGTCCGAGACGAACGGCGTCGCGGGAGCACCCAGGATGGTGGCGGGCTTGTCGTACTGCTCGAGCTTGCCGCCCTGGGAGAACACCGCGACCTTGTCGCCGAGGCGGACGGCCTCGTCGAGGTCGTGGGTGACGAACAGCACGGTCTTGCGCACCTCCTTCTGGAGGCGCAGGAACTCGTCCTGCAGGCGTTCGCGGACGATGGGGTCGACCGCGCCGAACGGCTCGTCCATGAGCAGCACCGGAGGGTCGGCGGCCAACGCGCGGGCCACGCCGACGCGCTGCCTCTGTCCGCCGGAGAGCTGCGCCGGGTAGCGGTCGCCGTACTTCTGTGGTTCGAGGCCGACGAGGTCGAGCAGCTCGTCGACGCGCGCCCTGGTGCGCTTCTTGTCCCAGCCGAGGAGCTGGGGGACGGTCGCGACGTTGCCCCGGACGGTCTGGTGGGGCAGCAGGCCGACGTTCTGGATGACGTAACCCATACCGCGGCGCAGCTCGACCGGGTTGGTGCGCATGACGTCCTTGCCGCCGACGGTCAAGGTGCCGCCGGTGGGCTCCACCAGCCGGTTGACCATCTTCATGGTCGTGGTCTTGCCGCAGCCGGACGGACCCACCAGCGTCACCACGTCACCGGCAGCCACGTCGAGGCTCAGGTCCTCGACCGCCACGGTGCCGTCGGGGAAGCGCTTGGACACGTGGTCGAGCCGGATCATCGGGTCTTCGCTACGGTCCATCCGTGCATCCTCTCGCGGCCAGCTGCCTGGTCACCAACGACTGGGTCTGCGGTGAGTATGTCCGGACCCGGCAGGAGGAGCTGAGCGCGGCCACCAAGGAGCACATCATCCTGACCGTCGTCTCGGTCCTGATCGGGCTCGTCGTCGCCGTCCCCCTCGCGGTCCTCGCCCGCCGGCTGCACCTGACGCCGGTAGTCCTCGGCGCGGCGACGGTCATCTACACGATCCCGTCGGTAGCCCTGCTGTCCATCCTGATCCCGTTCACCAACATCGGCACCACCCCGGTCATCATCATCCTGGTCGCCTACTCGCTGACCGTCCTGGTGCGCAATGTCAGCGCCGGCCTGGACGCGGTGCCCGAGGACGTCCGCGAGGCTGCACGTGGCATGGGGATGGGGCAGACCCGGCTGCTGGTCAAGGTCGAGCTGCCCCTCGCCGTGCCGGCCATCATGGCCGGCCTGCGGATCGCCACGGTCTCCACGGTCGCGCTGGCCACCGTCGGCGGCATCATCGACGCGGGCGGCCTGGGTGACCTCATCTTCAACGGGCTGAACTCGGAGTTCAAAGCGCAGGTCCTTACCGCGTCAGTCCTCTGCGTGGTGCTCGCCGTGCTCGCCGACCTTTTGTTGCTGGGTGCCGCGCGGTTGCTCTCCCCGTGGCAGCGGGTGGCCAGATGACCGTGCTGATACCGGCTAGTGCCTTCGGCGACGTGGTGGAGTGGCTCACCGACGGCGCGAACTGGCACGGCAGCGAGGGCATCCCGGTGAGGACGTGGGAGCACCTGGTGCTCTCCGGCACGTCACTGCTCGTCGTGTGCCTGCTCGCGCTGCCGCTCGCCCTGTGGCTCGGGCACCTCGGCCGAGGTGGCGCCTTCGCCGTCAACCTGACCAACATCGGGCGCGCGGTGCCGGTCTTCGCGGTGCTGATCCTGCTGGCGATCGGCCCGCTCGGCCTCGGGGTGAAGGCGACCGTCGTGGCCCTCGTCCTCTTCGGCATCCCCCCGGTGTTCACCAACACGTTCGTCGGCGTCCGGGAGGTCGACCGCGACACGGTCGAGGCCGCCCGGGGCATGGGCATGACCGGTTGGGGTCTGCTGCGGCGGGTCGAGGTGCCTTTGGCGATGCCGCTCATCATCGCCGGCATTCGCCTGGCGGCGGTGCAGATCGTCGCAACCGCGACATTGGGCGCATTCGTCCTCGCCGGCGGGCTGGGCCGGTTCATCAACTCGGGCTTCGCCCGGCAGGACCAGGCCGAGCTCGTCGGTGGCGCCGTCCTGGTCGCGACGTTCGCCCTCCTGGTCGAAGGCGCCTTCGAAGTGTTGCAACGGCGTCTCGATCCTGTGCGAAAGGCTGGTCGGTTGTCACAACCCCGTGTTTGACTGCCACCAGCGGGTGCAGCACGGCGCCCGCCCGACACGCGCGTGGCCCCTCACCGGGCTGCGCGGGACACAGAAGGCGGGTGACGGCTTTGCGCGCAAAGCGCTTGGGCATCCTGATCTCGATCATGACGGCCCTCGCCGTCGTGGCGACCGGGTGCGGTGGCGACGACAACAACCTCGACGACGACTCCGGCGGGGGCGGCGGCGACGGCGCGAAGAAGATCGTCATCGGCTCGGCTGGCTTCACCGAGATCCAGCTCATGGCGGAGATGTACAAGCTCCTGCTCGACAAGGCCGGCTACTCCGCATCGATCAAAGTCGTGCAGAACCGCGAGGTCTACGAGCCTGCCCTGGAGAAGGGGCAGATCGGCGTCGTGCCCGACTACGCCGCGACCATGACGGAGTTCCTCAACGTCAAGGCCAACGGCCAGGAGGCCGAGCCGGTGGCCACCAACGACAAGGACGAGACGGTGACGGCGCTCAACGAGCTCGCCGGCCCGCTCGGCCTCAAGGCTCTCGAGGCCGCCGAGGCCGTCGACCAGAACGCGTTCGCAGCGACCAAGGACTATGCCGCGAAGAACGGCAGCAAGCTCTCCGACCTCAGCGGCAAGTCGGTCAAGCTGGCCGCGACCGAGGAGTGCCCGGACCGGCCGTTCTGCAAGCCCGGTCTCGAGAAGACCTATGGCCTGACCGTGACCGAGATCCTGCCGCTCGGCTTCGGCACCGCGCAGGTCAAGGATGCCGTCGTCGAGGGCAAGGCCGATCTCGGTCTGGTCGGCACCACCGACGCCACGCTCGATGCTCTCGGTCTGGTCATCATCGAGGACGACAAGGGCCTGCAGCTCGCCGACAACCTGGTGCCTGTCGTCGGCAAGGACTTCGTCGACGACACCAAGCTGGCCGACGCGCTCAACGCGCTGGCGCCGGAGCTCTCGACCGACGAGCTGGCCGAGCTGAACAAGAAGGTCGACGGCGAGCGTCAGAAGCCCGCCGACGTCGCCAAGGAGTTCCTCACCTCGGCGGGTCTTCTCTAACCCGCTCTAGCCGTCCGCACCTGACGGGCCCGCACGCTCGCCGCCCCGCACCTGGGCGGCGAGCGTGTTGCCGAGCGGAGCCAGTGGGCACGCCCATGCGGGGTCGTAGGCGCACGACGGGTTGTAGGCGAAGTTCAGGTCGAGCACGAGCTCACCGTTTCGTGCGTCGCCGCCGAGGTCGGCGCCCTTCACGGTGTCGAGCAGGTAGCGGCCGCCGCCGTACGTCTCTCTGCCCGCGAGTGCGTCCTTCACGGGCACGAACACGCCGCCGCCGTACGACGTGAGCCACCACACGTCGAGGTCGCCGAGGTCCGGCAGGTGTGCCACACCGATGCGCTCGAACGCGACATCGCCGTCGGTGGCGGTCGGGAACACGAACGAGCGCGGCTCGACGTCGCGGTCCACCACGACCTCGAAACGCAGCGCGGGGTCGTAGGCCCAGACGGGCAGCCCGTCGAAACCGGCGCGGTTCTCCGGCAGCAGCGGGCTGTCGGGGTGGGTGGCGAGCAACTCGTCCCGACCGGCTCGCCAGGCCTCGTGTGCCGCAACCACCTCGCGGGTGGCGCGCACCTGCGCGTAGAGGGCGAAGACGCGTCGACGCCAGTCGAGCAACGAGAGGTCCATCCCCCGAGCCTGCCACGCGCCACGACGGCGGGCTGCCCCGCGTGGCGCCACCGGTTCGGCCCTACTGCGGCGTAACGTCCCCTCCCATGGCTCGTGGACGACACCGCAAACCGCCGGCTTGGCGGCGCTTGCTCACCTCACTTCTTGCCCGCCGACATGACGCACGGACGGCCGCGCTGCACGCGGAGATCCGCAGCCTGCAGGACTCGCTGGCGCAGTTGCAGCGGGAGCTCGCCGATGCGCGCCTCGCCGCGTTGTCCATGCCGGTGCGGGTCCTCTCGATTCCGCTCGTCACGGCGGACACGGCCGAGAAGCCCGTCGAGACCTCGGCCGAGAAGTCCGCGATGCTCACCCGCGTCGCCTGACGAGCTGCCGCTGTCTCTAGCCGCTTTCTCTACTTGTCGACGTCGCCCACGACGAAGAACATCGAGCCCAGGATCGCCACCATGTCGGCGACCAGCGCACCGGGCAGCAGCTCGGTGAGGACCTGCACGTTGTTGTAGGACGCCGAGCGCAGCTTGAGCCGCCAAGGCGTCTTCTCCCCGCGGGAGACCAGGTAGTAGCCGTTGATGCCCAACGGGTTCTCGGTCCATGCGTACGTCGAGCCCTCTGGCACCTTGAGCACCTTCGGCAGCCGCGTGTTGATCGGTCCGGGTGGCAGGGCGCCCAGACGGTCGAGGCACGTGTCGACGAGGTCGAGGGAGACCTGCGCCTGCTCGAACAGGCATTGGAAACGCGCCAGGCAGTCTCCTTGTTCTCGCGTCACGACCGGTACGTCCAGCTCGCCGTAGGCGAGGTAGGGCTCGTCGCGCCGGAGGTCCATGTCGACACCGGAGGCGCGCGCGATGGGACCGCTCACGCCGTACGCGTGCACCACGTCTGGCGCGAGTAGGCCGACGCCACGGGTGCGGGCCTGGAAGATCTCGTTGCCCATGATGAGCTGCTCGATGTCGGGCAGCCGGCGGCGCACGTCCTGGACCGCGCCGCGCACCCGTCCGGTCCAGCCGGCGGGCAGTTCCTCCTTGAGCCCGCCCACCCGGTTGAACATGTAGTGCATCCGCCCACCGGAGACCTCCTCCATGACGGCCTGGATGGTCTCGCGCTCGCGGAACGCATAGAAGATCGGGGTGATCGCACCGACCTCGAGTGGATAGGAACCAAGGAACATCAAGTGGTTGAGCACGCGGTTGAGCTCGGCGAGCAGCGTGCGCGTCCAGACCGCCCGGATGGGTACCTCCATGCCGAGCATTCGCTCGGCTGCCAGCACCACACCGAGCTCGTTCGCGAACGCCGACAGCCAGTCGTGCCTGTTGGCCAGCACGACGATCTGGCGGTAGTCGCGCACCTCGAACAGCTTCTCGGCGCCGCGGTGCATGTATCCCACCACCGGCTCGGCGCTGATGATGCGCTCGCCGTCGAGGACGATGCGCAGGCGCAGCACACCGTGGGTCGACGGGTGCTGCGGCCCGATGTTGAGCACCATGTCCTGCGTCGCCAACCGGCCGCCCGACTCGGCCGCCGCGACCATGTCGGCACCGATGCCCATCCCGATCGTTCGCTCGGTCACGGCAGCGAGTCTGCCAGCATGGGGTGGTGAGTGACGTCTCCGACCTGTTCGACCCGCCCGGCGAGCCATGGGTGCGGGTGAGTCCCCGACTGGCGACCCTGCGCCGGGTCCTCCTCGTGGTGATCGGTGTCCCCCTGGCCGCGGTCCTCGTCGGGCTGGCCGCGCTGGTGCACGTCTGGCTGGCCGCCGTGGCCGCGCTCGCCGCGGTGGCGCTGATCGCGTGGACCTGGCTTGTGGTCGGGCGCGCCGTGCGGTCGTGGGGTTACGCCGAGCGCGACGACGACCTGCTGGTCACGCGCGGCATCCTGTTCCGTCAGCTGGTCGTCGTCCCCTACGGCCGCATGCAGTTCGTCGACGTCAACGCGGGTCCGCTGGACCGACGGTTCGGGCTGGCAACCGTGCAGCTGCACACGGCCGCCGCGGCCACCGACGCGCAGATCCCGGGCCTGGTGCCGACCGAGGCCGCTCGGCTCCGTGACCGCCTGGCAGCGCGTGGCGAGGCCCGTTCGGCGGGGCTCTAGGTGGCCGGGTCCACGCTGCAGGACGAGGGCTTCCGCCGGCTGCACCCCTTCAGCCCGCTATTGCGAGGCTGGAAGATCTTTGCCGCGGCCGTCGCGATCGCCGCGCAGCAGCTCTACGGCGACCTCAGCGTCGGCTGGCTGCTCGTCGGGATCCTGGTCAGCATCCCGGTCGCCCTGGTCTACGGCTACCTCTCGTGGCGGTTCACGCATTTCCGGGTGAGCGACGAGGACCTGCGCCTCGAGACGGGTGTGCTGTTCCGGCGTTCCCGGCGGGTGCGCCTCGACCGGCTGCAGGCGGTCGACGTCGTGCGGCCGCTGGTGGCGCGTGCCCTCGGTCTGGCCGAGCTTCGCCTGGAGGTGGCCGGCGGCAACGCGTCTGAGGCCCCGCTCGCCTACCTGTCCGAGGCCAGTGCCCAGCAGCTGCGTGCCGAGCTGCTCGCCCGTGCCGCTGGTCTCGGCTACGACACGCCGGAGGCGCCCGAGACCGTGCTCGTCAAGGTGCCCCTCGACCGGCTGGTGGTGGCGCAGCTGCGTTCGGTCGGCCTGTCCCTCGGCATCGTGTTCCTCCTCGCCATCGTGGTCCTCGCCGCCGTGGTGGAGGAGTGGTCGCTGCTCGGCATCGCGGTGCCCTTCCTCATCGGGTGGGTGCCGCTCGTCCTGGGCTCGGTCATCGGCCAGTTCGACTTCACCGTGGCGGAGTCGCCCGACGGGCTGCGGTTGCGTCGCGGCCTGCTGGAGACGCGCGCGCAGACCGTGCCGCCGGGACGCGTCCAAGCGGTGCGGATCGTCGAACCACTGCTCTGGCGGTCGAAGGGCTGGTGCAAGGTCGAGGTCAACGTCGCCGGCTATGTCGGCGAGGGCAGCGAGACGGCGTCCGTCCTGCTGCCGGTGGCGCCGCGCCAGGAGGCGTTCGCGGTGCTCGCCCGGGTGCTGCCCGACGTCGACGTGACGAGCCTGCCGCTCTACGGCGTGCCCGATCGCGCTCGCTGGGTCGACCCGGTCGCGTGGCGGCGACAGGCGGCCGGCGCCGACGGCCGGGTCTTCGTGGCCCGGCGCGGGCGTTTCCGCCAGGAGCTGGACGTGGTGCCGCACGAGCGGGTGCAGAGCGTGCGGCTGTCCCAGGGACCGCTGCAACGACGGCTGCGCCTGGCGACCGTGCACGTGGACACGACCCCGGGCCCGGTCCGGCCCACGGCGGCACATCGCGACGCTGCCGACGCCCGCAGCCTGCTCGACGCCGAGGTGGTTCTCGCGCGACAGTCGCGCGCCCACGCGACACCAGAACGATGGATGCGCCCGCCTACGGAGCCTCCGGGCCCTACGGTGGCGCGGTGACCGACGGCCTCGACCTGGGAGCTGCGGACTTCATTGCCGATCCCTATCCCACCTTCGCGCGGCTGCGTGCCCGGTCACCGGTGCTGTGGCACGAGCCGACACGCCAGTTCGTGACCTTCGGGTTCGAGCACAGCAACGCGGTGCTCCGCGACCGCAGGTTCGGCCGCCTGTGGCGGGACAAGGAGCCGGGCGAGCGGTTCGAACCGTTCAACGCACTGCACCGCAACCAGATGATGGAGAACGAGCCCCCGGTGCATACCCGGCTGCGGTCGCTGGTCGCCAAGGCGTTCGCCCGGGGTCACATCGAGCGGCTGCGCCCCTGGGTGCAACAGATGGCCGACGACCTGCTCGACCGGGTCGACCCTGCAGCCGGCTTCGACCTGATCTCCGACTACGCCGAGCCGCTGCCGGTGGCCGTCATCGCCGAGCTGCTCGGCGTACCTGAGAGCGACCGGCACCTGCTGCGACCGTGGTCGGCCGCGATCGTGCGGATGTACGAGTACGACCGTGGCCCGCGCGTGGCGGAGCCGGCCGTCAAGGCCTCCCGCGAGTTCGCCGACTACATGCGCGAGCTGGCGGCCGCCCGTCGCGCACAGCCTCGCGACGACCTGGTCAGCCACCTTGCCGCGGCGGAGGACGAGGGCGAGCGGTTGACCGGCGACGAGCTCGTGGCGTCGGCGATCCTGCTGCTCAACGCCGGGCACGAGGCGTCGGTCAACGCGTTCGGCAACGGCGTCGTCGCCCTTCTGCACCACCCGGAGCAGCTCGCCCTGCTGCACGACGACCCTGGCTTCGTGCCCACCGCCGTGGAGGAGATGATCCGCTACGACGCGCCGCTCCAGCTCTTCGAGCGCACGGCGCGCGAGGACGTGCAGCTCGGTTCGCTCACCGTGCCGGCCGGCGGCAAGGTCGCAGCTCTGCTCGGCGCCGCGAACCGCGACCCCGCGGCGTTCGCGGACCCCGACCAGTTCGACGTCACGCGCAACCCCAACCAGCACATCGGCTTCGGCGCCGGCGTGCACCACTGCCTGGGCGCCCCGCTGGCGCGGATGGAGCTGCAGATCTCGCTCCCGACGCTGCTGCGGCGCGTCCCCGGGCTGACGCTGGCGGGTGTGCCGGAACGGCGTACGACGTTCGTGATGCGCGGCTACCAGTCGGTGCCGGTCAGCAGCTGAGGCAGCCGCACGTCGCCGACCGCCTGGACCAGCCAGCCGAACGCGCCGAGCCCGTCCAGGGCCATCAGCTCGACCGCCTCGCTGGCCCGTCCGACGGCGGCGAGGTAGTCGGCGGGCGCGGAGGCTGCCATCTCCCGCGCCGGCAGATCGGCGCGCAGGCCGAGTGCGCGCAACGCGGCTCGCTGTGTCGTCAGCCACGACGAGGTCGCCCCGGCCTCTGCGCCCGCGGCGGCGCACGCGTCGAGGGCGACGTGACTGGTGATGTCGGAGAACCCGTCGGGCACCGGGAGCACCGCACGACCGTCGCGGTAGCCGACCAGCGTGCCCGACGACGGCCGGTCGTCGTGGCGGTGGGCGTAGTCGACCGCGACGGCGAGCCCACGACCGAGCGAGGCGACCGCCCCGGCCCACGCGTCGTCACGCGGGTGCCCCACCTCGGCGCGATCACCCACCTCGGCGTCATTGAGCGGCCACCATCGAGCAAGCCAAGACTGGTCGGCCGCGGCGAGGTCGCCGTCGGCACGTTCCTGGCCGGTCACCGGGTCGACCAGCACGAGCCGCACGCCGTTGTCGGTGCGCTCGGCGACGTCTACGGGCACGTTGTCGAGCCACTCGTTGGCCACCAGGAGCCCGGACGTCGTGTCGGGCAGGTGCGCGTGCCAGGCGACGTCCGGCGGGAGCCCGTCCGGTCGCTCGGCCACGTCGACGCCCACCAGATGCAACACAGGATCGAGATGGCGCAGGCTGGTCAGCAGCTCGCCACGACCGGCGCCGACGTCCACGATGGTGTCGAGTCCGGCTCTTCGCGCCAGCCCGAGCACGGCCTGGGCGAAGAGCGGCGAGGCGTGCACCGACGTACGGAAGTGTGCGGCGGGGCCTGCCCCTCGCCGATAGAAGCCGCGCCCGCCGTAGAGCGCCTCCTGCGTGGCGGCCCGCCAGGTGGTCCACCGTGCCTCGTCGTCGGACACCGTGGCCCCCCGTCGTACGCTTGCGATCGTCCGGTACCCCGTCCGAGGACTGGAACTCACTCGTTGTGATCCAAGCAGAGGTGACCGACCGCCCGGGGCGGCTCTCGGTCGGTGTCGTCGGCGCCGGCCGGGTCGGCGTCGTGCTCGCTGCTGCACTCGCGCGGGCCGGTCACTCCGTCGTCGCCGTGTCCGCGGTCTCGGCCGCCTCGGTGCGGCGGGTCGAGGCGCTGCTGCCCGGCATCCCGCGGGTGTCGCCGACCGAGGTCGTCAGCCGCGCGGACCTCGCGCTGCTCACCGTGCCGGACGACGTGCTGCCCGGTCTGGTCGACGGCCTGGTGGCCGCTGGCGTCGTACGCCGTGGCCAGCTGGTCGCGCACACCAGCGGTCGCTACGGGGCGCGAGTGCTCGACGCCGCTACCCACGTTGGTGCGCTGCCCTTGGCGCTGCATCCGGCCATGACGTTCACCGGCCGCCCCGAGGACCTGGCGCGCCTGACCGGCGCCTCGTTCGGCGTGACCGTGCCGGACCCGCTGCGCCCGATCGCCGAGGCGCTGGTCGTCGAGATGGGTGGCGAGCCGCAATGGGTGGACGAGGAGCACCGCCCGCTCTACCACGCCGCCCTCGCGGCCGGGGCCAACCACCTGACCACCTTGGTCAACGAGTCGGTCGAGCTGCTGCAGCAGTGCGGGGTGGAAGACCCGGCGCGGCTGCTCGGCCCGCTGCTCGGGGCCGCACTGGACAACGCGCTGCGCTCCGGTGACGCGGCGCTCACCGGCCCGGTCGCCCGCGGAGACGCGGGCACCGTCGCCGCGCATCTGCGCGAGCTGGGGCGGGTGTCACCCGAGGCGCGTGCCGCCTACGTGGCGCTGGCCCGGCTGACCGCCGACCGCGCTCTGTCGGCGGGGCTGCTCAAGCCCGAGGCGGCCGAGGCGCTGCTCGACGTGCTTGCTCACGACGACGGCCCGGCGGGCATCCGATGACGACGCTCGTGCACACCCGCGCCGACCTGCGGGCTGCGGTCGCGGCGCGGCAGGCCGCCGGCCCGTCCAGTGACTCGGTCGACGCCCCAGGCGGCGGCGTCGGTGTCGTGATGACGATGGGTGCCCTGCACGACGGCCACCGTGAGCTGATCCGGGTCGCCCGTCACCGCTGCGTCGTCGTCGTGGTCACGGTGTTCCTCAACCCGTTGCAGTTCGGCGCGGGCGAGGATCTCTCCCGCTATCCCAAGACGCTGGAGATGGACCTCGCGCTCTGCACGGCGGAGCAGGTCGACGTCGTCTTCGCTCCGTCGGTCGCCGAGGTCTACCCCACTGGCACCCAGCCACAGGTGCGCGTCTCGGCGGGACCGCTCGGAGACGTCCTCGAGGGCGCAACGCGGCCCGGCCACTTCGACGGCGTCCTGACCGTCGTCGCCAAGATGCTGCACCTCTGCCGGCCCGACGTCGCCTACTTCGGGCAGAAGGACGCCCAGCAGCTGCTGCTGATCCGGCGGATGGTCGAGGACCTCGACTTCGGCGTGCGGATCGTCGCCGTACCGACCGTCCGGGAGCCCGACGGCCTCGCGCTCTCGAGCCGCAACGGATATCTCACCGAAGCCGACCGTGAGGTGGCGCTCGCGTTGTCCCGGGCCCTGCGCGCGGGCGAGAAGGCGGTCGCGGACGGCCCGGACGCCGTACGCCGCGTCGCGACCTACGTGTTGTCGGAACAGGCGGGCCTCGGGCTCGACTACGTCGCGCTGGTCGACCCCGTCGAGTTGCACGATGTCGGTCCCGACTTCACCGGAGTGGCACTGCTCGCCGTGGCCGCCCGGGTGGGCACGACCCGGCTCATCGACAACATCGTCGTCCGGTTCGAGCCGGCCGACGTCGGAGAGGTCGCCTGATGCTGCTCGCCATCGACGTCGGCAACTCGCACACCGTCCTCGGCCTCTTCGACGGCACGGACCTCGTCGAGCACTGGCGCATCGCGACCGAGTCGCAGCGCACCGCCGACGAGCTAGCCGTCGTGGTTCGTGGACTCCTGGCGCAGCATCCCGGGCCGAAGGGCGCGGCCGTCGACGGCATCGCGCTGTGCTCGACGGTGCCCGGCGTGCTGCACGAGATGCGCGACATGATCCGCCGCTACTACGGCGATGTTACGGCCGTCGTGGTCGAGCCCGGGGTGCGCACCGGGGTGCCGATCCTGACCGACAACCCGAAGGAAGTGGGCACCGACCGCATCGTCAACACGCTGGCCGCGATCTCGCTCGTCGGTTCGGGGCCGTGCATCGTCGTCGACTTCGGCACCGCGACGACCTTCGACGCGGTGTCGGCCAAGGGCGAGTACCTCGGCGGTGCCATCGCACCCGGCATCGACGTGTCGGTCGACGCGCTCGGTCGACGAGGTGCCCAGCTGCGCCGGGTCGAGCTTGCCCGGCCGCGATCGGTCATCGGCCGAAACACCGTCGAGGCCATGCAGTCCGGCATCCTCTACGGCTTTGCCGGGCAGGTCGATGCGATCGTCGAACGGATGTCGGCCGAGCTCGCCGACGACCCCGACACGGTGACTGTCATCGCCACCGGCGGGCTGGCACCGATGGTGCTCGAGGAGGCACGGACCATCGACCTGCACGAGCCGTGGCTCACCCTCGGTGGCCTCCGCCTCGTCTACGAGCGAAACATCGACTGACTCCGCGGGGCCCGGCGGCGCCGTCGCACATGAGGCACGCCGGTAGCCTGATGCGGATGAGCGACCAGGCCGACGGCGCGGCGTACGACGACCTGCCGGAGCAGATGCGGATACGCCTCGACAAGGTCGACCGGCTGCGCGCGAAGGGTGTCGACCCCTACCCGATGGGGTTTCCGCGGACCGCGACGGTCGCCGACCTCCAGGCCGCCCACTCGGGACTCGAGCCGGACACGCGGACCGGCGAACGTGTGGCCATCGTCGGCCGGGTGATGCTCGCCCGTACCGGGGGCAAGCTCTGCTTCGCGACGCTGCGGGACGGCACCGGCGACTTGCAGGTCATGCTCTCCCTCGACGAGCTCGGCGAGGAGTCGCTCGGTGACTGGAAGGCCGATGTCGACCGTGGGGACCACGTCGGTGTCGAAGGTGAGGTCATCACCTCGCGCCGCGGCGAGCTGTCGGTGCTCGTCGACCGTTGGGCCTTGACGGCCAAGGCGTTGCGACCGCTGCCCGAGAAGCACGCCGGGCTCGCCGACCCCGAGGCCCGCGTGCGGATGCGCTACGTCGACTTCATCGTCAACGCCGACTCGCGACAGCTGGTCCGCGACCGTGCCCGGGTCCTCCGCTCGGTGCGGGAGACCCTCGACCGGGCCGGCTACCTCGAGGTGGAGACGCCCCAGCTCCAGCTGCTCCACGGCGGCGCGACCGCACGTCCGTTCGTCACCCACCTCAACGCGTTCGACCAGAAGATGTACCTGCGCATCGCCATCGAGCTCTACCTCAAGCGGCTGATCGTCGGCGGTTTCGAGCGGGTCTACGAGATCGGGCGCATCTTCCGCAACGAGGGCATCGACGCGACGCACAGCGCCGAGTTCACGATGCTGGAGGTCTACCAGGCCTACGGCGACTACAACACGATGGCCGCGCTCACCCGCGACATCGTCCTCGACTCCGCCCGCGTGCTCGGGCGCACCGTCGTCCCCGACGGCCACGGCGGCGAGATCGACCTCGAAGCCGAGTGGGTTCACCTGCCGATCCACCAGGCAGTGTCCGAGGCGGTCGGGGAAGAGGTCACCGTCGACACGCCGGTCGACGTCCTGCGCAACCTGGCCGACCGGCACGACGTCGCGCTGGCCGACGACTGGGGTGCCGGGGAGGTGCTCCTCGAGCTGTTCGAGAAGCTTGTGGAGCACACGCTGATGTCGCCGACGTTCGTCAAGGACTACCCGGCCGACGTACGGCCGCTGGCCAAGCCGCACCGCAGCGTGCCGGGCCTGGTCGAGGCCTGGGACCTGATCATCGCCGGCGTCGAGCTGGCACCCGCCTACTCCGAGCTGAACGACCCGGTCGAGCAGCGCCGCCGTCTCGTCGAGCAGTCGATCAAGGCCGCCGGTGGCGACCCCGAGGCGATGCAGCTCGACGAGGACTTCCTGCGCGCCCTGGAGTACGGCATGCCGCCCACCGGTGGAATGGGCCTGGGAATGGACCGGCTGGTCCGGTTGCTCACCGGTGCCCACGGCCTGCGCGAGATCATCGCATTTCCGCTGCTCAAGCCCGAGGCCGGCTAGTGGACACTATTGCCGCGGTGATCCCGATGGTCGTTGCCGCCGCCGCATTCGTCATGCTCGGTGTCTCGGTCTACCGATTTGCCCAGCGCGACGCCCGGGCCGAGGACCTGGCTGAGCGTGAGCGCGAGCGTGAACGCGAGGAGAAGGACGGCGGGGCGGACGGGCCCGGCTGACGCCCGGTCATCGCGCAACGGGGAATGCAAGAAGCGCTCGGCCCTTTTCCACACGCCAATTCGCTGCGGATTTGGCGTGGGGGCAGAAATGCATCATGATTTCCCCAGCACGTGTTTCCCCGCCCCGAGAGGAATTACCAGTGGCCCAGAAAGTCCAGGTTTTGCTCGTCGACGACATCGACGGCGGTCCGGCCGACGAAACGGTCAAGTTCGGCCTCGACGGGGTCTCCTACGAGATCGACCTGAGCACCGCGAACGCCGCGAAGCTGCGCGACTCCTTCGCCCAGTACGTCGGCACGGCTCGCCGCGGCGGGCGGAGCGCGACCTCCGGACGCAGTCGGGCCAAGCGCGGCGACAACCGCACGGCCCAGATCCGCGAGTGGGCGCGCGCCCATGGTCACAAGGTCAACGAGCGCGGTCGCATCCCGCGCGACGTGGTCGCTGCCTACGAGAAGTCGGGCAACTAAGCGGTCGGACAACGAGGCGGTCGGCAGCTAACGCCGACCGCTCTCCGGGGTCGCCAGCTCGGCGTCGTGAACGTCCTGGTGCGGTACCGACGTAGCGACCTGCCTGTCACACGCGCGGCTGCGCCTTCGGCCGGTAGCGCAGGTTCACCTCGGCAGCCGGGTGGCCGGGCCGCGCACGCCGTTGACGACTCGTCGTCGGGAGTCAGTACCAGTAGGGGGTCTGCGGCAGATAGGGCTCCTCGACGCGTCGGACCTCGTCATCGCTGAGTTTGACCTCCAGTGCCGCGACAGCGTCAGCCAGGTGGTGTGGCTTGGTCGCCCCGACGATGGGTGCGGCCACGACGGGGTTGTTCAGCACCCAGGCAAGGGCCACCCGGGCCATGCCGACCCCCCGTTCTCGAGCCACACGTTCGACCGCCTCCACGACCGGCTGGTCAGCGGGCGAGTCGAACGTCCTCGCGACCTCGTCGGCGTCCGACCTTGCCGTCTGCTCGCCCCATGGGCGGGTGAGCCGGCCCTTGCCCTGCGGGGAGTACGGCACGACGCCTACTCCCATGTCGGCACACATCGGCAGCATCTCCCGCTCCTCTTCTCGCCTGAGCAGGTTGTACTGGTCCTGCATCGCCACGAACGGCGTCCAACCACCCAGAGCGGCCGCGTGCTGGAGCTTCGCGAACTGCCAGGCATACATGGACGACGCCCCGAGGTAGCGGACCTTCCCGCTCTTCACCACGTCGTGCAGGGCCTCCACGGTTTCCTCGACCGGAGTCTCCGGGTCAAACCGGTGGATGAGGTAGAGGTCGATGTAGTCCGTGCCTAGCCGTGAGAGGGAGGCATCGATCTGTTCGAGGACGGCCCTCCGTGACAGGCCCTGCCCGCCGGGACCGTCGTGCATCTTCCCGGACACCTTGGTGGCCAGGACGATGTCTTCGCGGCGCGAGTACTTCTTGACGGCTCGGCCGACAAACTCCTCCGAGGTCCCGCGTTGGTACACGTTGGCGGTGTCCCAGAACGTGACGCCGAGCTCCACAGCCTGGCGGAAGAGCGGCTGCGACGCCGCCTCGTCGAGGGTCCACGAATGCAGACCGATACTGGGATCGCCATAAGTCATGCAGCCGAGCGCGATGCGGCTGACCTTGAGCCCGGTCCGGCCGAGGCGGGCGTAGTCCATGGGCGGTCCCTCCGCAGACGACCACTGTCGCGGGCGCGGGCGATGCCCACCAGTGCATGATGCCGGATCTGGGTTGCCTGACGCGCTGCTAACCGTCGGGTGGGTGCTGGTCGGGTGGTCGGAGGTAGGTCTTGCCGAGTGGTGATCGCCAGGTGGTGATGCCGGTGTCGGTGTCATGGTGGTAGCGCCATCGGCCGTGCGTTTGGCGTTGTGGTGCTGGCGGCACAGCGGCCGCAGATTGTCCTCGTCAGTGGCCCGTCGCGGTCGAAGGGCTGCTCGTGGTCGAGGTCGCAGCGCACCGCCGGGCGGTGGCAGCCGGGGAACCGGCAGGTGCCGTGAGCGGCGGCGACGTGGCGGGCCAGCGCGGCGGCGGGCCGGTAGCGGCGCGGGCTGACCGCGACTACTTGGCCGCTGTCGGGGTGGGTGGTGAACCGGACCCAGTCGGTGTCAGCGGCGATCGCGCGGGCGACCGACGGGGGGACGGGGCCGTAGCCGGGCAGCTCACCGGGGCGCTCGGCCAGGTGCAGCAGGGTGGGCAGGTCGACCAGCACGGCACTCGCACGGCGCCCCCCGCAGCCGCACCGACCCGCCCCGGCCGACGCGCGCGCGCAGGGTGCGTTGCTGGGCGCGGGCGGCGGCACTCAGCCCGGCCCACACCTGATCGGCCTGCTGGGCGGGCATGGTCATGGACAGCTGCGCCATGGCGTCGGGCAACGGCTGGTAGTCGGCCCGCCGCTGCGCCCGGGCTCGGCCGTGGCGGGCTTCGGCGCCGGCCGGGTCGGCGGCGATCACCGCCCGGGTCAGCGCCCGCTTGGTCTCGGACAGGGTCTGGGTCCGGGCCCGGGGCAGCACCCGCGCCTCTACCCTGCTGGCCACCTCGTCGGGCAGGTCGGCGACCGCTTCGGCGATGGCGGCGGCCTGCCAGAAGTAGATCCGCCCTGCGGCCAGCGCCCGCCACGTGTCCGGCAGCCGGCCCAGCAGGTCGGCCGCGATCCGGGTCCGCACCGCCGCCGTGTGCGGCGAGAGCCGCAGCGCGGCGCCGACCTCGTGGCGGGCGATCTCCCCCGCCACCCCCAGGTCCTCGGTCGCCTCGACCACCGCCGCGAGCGCCTTCTGCTGCAAGGCGTCCAGGTGCACCTTGACCCGCTCCAACGCCACGATCAGATCCACCCGCGCGTCCGCATCCAGCGCCTGCGGATCCACCGACGCCAGGGTGAGCACATCGGTGACCTCGATCGGCTGCACCGTGGCCCGGGCCACCATCGCCGCCACCCCCGGCGCCGGAGTCAGAGTGAACGCAGCCCCGCGACCTGGCGCACCGCGAACCCGACACCGACTCCGGCACCCGCTCCTGCAACCGCACCCTCACCTTCGACTTCATGACCGAAACCTAGCCGCCACCCACCGACAAAACCGTTGCCAGCAAAGGGCGCCGTTCACATCGACCGGCCTCCATTGAAGGCCTGAGCGCCCGACACGACGTCAGGCTTCAGGGATTCTGAAATTGCGCCTTGACCTTGACGCAACGTCAACCCTTCATGCTGCTGTCATGAACCTTCACACCACTGCGATCGAGGTCGCCGGAATGACGAAGTCGTACGCCGACAACGCCGTCCTGCGTGGCATCGACATCACCGTTCCCGCCGGCACGGTCTACGCCCTGTTGGGCCCCAACGGCGCCGGCAAGACCACCATGGTCCGCATCCTCTCGACCCTCATCACCGCTGACGCGGGTGAGGCCTGGGTCGCTGGTTTCGACGTACGCCGTGAGTCCGACGCCGTACGCCGGTCGATCGGCGTCACCGGGCAGTTCTCCGCGATCGACGAGCTCCTCACCGGCCGCGAGAACCTACGGATGATGGCGGACCTCGGCCATCTGCATGCGTCCGAGGCGACGAGTCGCGTCACGGAGCTGCTGGCCAGGTTCGGCCTGACCGACGCGGCCGACCGTCGCGCCGCGACGTACTCAGGCGGCATGAAGCGCCGCCTCGACCTCGCCATGACCCTGGTGGGCGGGCCGCGGCTGATCTTCCTCGACGAGCCGACCACCGGACTCGACCCGCGCAGCCGGCGGGAGCTGTGGCAGATCGTGCGGGAGCTGGTCGCCGACGGCGTCACCATCTTCCTCACCACGCAGTACCTCGACGAGGCTGACGAGCTCGCTCAGCGCATCGGCGTCCTGGACGGCGGCAAGCTGGTCGCGGAGGGCACGCCCGCCGAGCTCAAGCGGACGGTGCCTGGTGGCCGGATCGAGGTCGCCTTCACCTCTCCCGACGGCCTGGTTGCCGCGGCGTCCGGCCTCCCCGACTCCACCGCAGACGAGGCGACCCTCACCCTGAGCGTCCCGTACGACGGTGAGCTCAGCTCGCTGAAGTCCCTTGTCGGCCGGCTCGACAACGAGGTCGTCACCGGGATCGAGGTCCACACGCCCGACCTGGACGACGTCTTCCTGGCCCTGACCGGCCACACCACCGGAACAACCGAGAACAACGAAACCGAGGAGGTCGCCGCATGAGCGCCACCACTGCCACCCGCGCGACCGACGGCAACGTCCTCCGCGACTCCTGGACGATGCTGCGTCGCAACCTCAAGCACATGGCCCGCTACCCGTCGATGACGCTGATGCTCATCGGCATGCCGATCCTGTTCCTGCTGCTCTTCGTCTACGTCTTCGGCGGAACGATGGGCGCCGGCCTCCCGGGCGGCGACAGCAGGGCCGACTACCTGGTGTACATCACGCCGGCGATCGTGATCATGACGGTCGCGTCGGTCTCGATCAGTACGGCGGTCTCGGTCGCCAGCGACATGGAGAAGGGCATCATCGACCGGTTCCGGACGATGGCGATCGCGAAGTCCTCGGTGCTGACCGGCCACGTCCTCGGTGCGGTGATCCAGATGGTCGTCGCGGTGGTGGTCGTGCTCGCGGTGGCCGTACTGCTCGGCTACCGCTCCGAAGGCACCGTCGCCGGCTGGCTGGGCGTCGCCGGGCTGCTGATCCTGGTGGCTGTCGCGATGACCTGGCTTGCCGTTGCGCTCGGCATCGTCGGCGGCAACGTGGAGGCAGCCAGCAATCTGCCGATGCCGTTCGTCCTGTTGCCGTTCCTCTCCAGCGGCTTCGTGCCGACCGACTCGATGCCGGCGGGGTTGGCGTGGTTGGCCGAGTACCAGCCGTTCACACCGATCATCGACACTCTCCGGGCCTGGATGGGCGGAAGCCCGGCCGTCGGTGACGCCTGGGCGGCGATCGGTTGGGGCGTCCTCATCACAGTGTTGTCGTACACCTGGGCACGGCGCCTCTTTGCCAAGGTCCAGGCGACCTGAGGGCATGATCGGCGCATGTTGACGATCGGCCAGCTGGCGACCTACGCCGGCGTCACGGTTCGGGCGGTGCGGCACTACCACCAGGTGGGCCTGCTGCCCGAACCGGAGCGGGACGCTTCGGGCTACCGCAGCTACGGCGCCTTGGCGGTCGTGGAGCTGATCAAGATCCGCACCCTCGCCGAGGCCGGCGTGCCGTTGTCGCAGGTCGGCAAGCTGCTCGAGGCCGACGAGGCGACCTTCGCGGATGCGGTCACGGGAATCGACAGGCGATTGCGCGGCGAGATCAAGCGGCTGCAGACGAACCGCAAGCAGATCGCGCAGCTCGCGGCCGGCGACAGCCTGTTCCTCCCGGCGGAAGTGGTCGCGTACCTCGACCGGCTGCGGGAGCTCGGGGTGTCGGAACGCATGGTCGAGGGTGAGCGGGACGGCTGGATCCTGATCGCGGCTCGCTGGCCCGACCGGATCCCGGAGTGGATGCCGGACAAGTGGTCCCAGCTCGAGAACCCGCAGCTGGTTCGGCTCTACCGTGTCCTCGGGGACGCCTTGGAGGCAGGTCCTGACGACCCACGTCTCGAGGAAGCGGCAGACATCCTGGTCGAGATGCTCGAGCAGGCGGAGGCACGGGGCGAGCTGGATCATCAGGACGAGGCGTTCAACGACGTGCCGTTCGTCGATCTGCTCGATGCGCTCGTTGTCGAGTCCGATCCACGCGGTGAGCGCCTGCTGGAGCTGATGCGCGAGCGCGGCTGGACCGGGTGGACCAAGCTGGCGAGGGTCACCTGAGCAGGTGGTCGTCGCAGTGCCAGTGGATGGTGCCTCAGTCGGCGACGAGGCAGAACAGATTGCCTTCCGGGTCGGCGAGCGTCTGCCAGGTCACGTCGTCCTGATCGTGCACGTGCACCACGCTCGCCCCGAGGCCGACGGCACGTGCCACGGCGGCCGGCAGGTCGTCGATCGACGGGACGTGCAGATCGAGGTGCACGGAGTTCTTGGCCGGTCGCGGGTCGTCGGTCCGCTGGAGGACCACGCGCGGCTGACCGGGGGCCATCGGGTGCAGCCCGACGTACTGCTGCCATGCGCCGCGCACCTCGACGCCGAGCAGTGCGCACCAGAACCGCGCCAGGGCGTGAGGGTCACGGCAGTCGATCGTCACGGCGTCCCAGCGCAGGTTCATCCGCACATCCTGGCCGACCTGCGCTCCAGCAGCAGCGGTGGGCAGGTTCCGAGGACGAGGTGGCCGGTTCCGGACAAAGTGGTTGTGTACGGACACGTCCGGTCGTAAGTTCCTGAATCGTTTCACGGACGCGTCGTCGAGTGCCGGGCGACCGCCCTCCGGCGAGACCGACTCGGACACCGCGGCTGGTGCGCGGGGGAGGACAGCCATGACGGATGTGCGACCTGGACCCAGCGACGACCAGTCGGCAGGGCTCTCGCGGCGGGGCTTCCTCGGCCGCGGCGCGATGGTCGGTGCCGCGGCGGCGATCGGCGTCGGGACGACCGCGCCAGTCGCCGTCGCCGCGCCGGGCGCCCAGCCTGCTTCCGGGCCACTGCGTGCCGGCGACCTCACGACGGAGTACGCCGCGACGCTGCTCGGCACCGACGTGGCACGGCCGCGTCTCGGCTGGGTGCTGTCCGCGTCCGGGCACAACGCAACGCAGACGGCCTACCAGGTCCAGGTCGCGTCCTCTGCCCCTGCGCTCGGCGCCGGCCAGGCCGACGTTTGGGACAGCGGTCGGGTGGCCGGCGCGGACACGGTCGGCGTCGCGTACGCCGGACCGGCGCTGCAGCCGCGCACCCGCTACCACTGGCGGGTGCGGGCCTGGGACGCGCGGCAGCGCGCGTCGGCGTGGAGCGCGGCGACCTGGTTCGAGACGGCCATGACCGATCCGGCCGAGTGGGTCGCGGCGTGGGTCGGCACCGCCCCGAGCGAGATCCCCAAGCTGACGCTGGCGGGCGCCTCGTGGATCTGGTCGCCGGGCGCCACGACGCAGAGCGCGCCCCTAGGCACTCGGTACTTCCGCGGGCGCTTCGCGATACCGGCCGGCACTGCGGTCAAGGCAGCACGGCTGGTCGCCACCGCCGACGACGACTTCACCCTCTGGCTCGACGGTCGCCAGACGCTCTTCGTGCCCCAGCAGACCGACGCCTGGCGCTCTGCCCGCGCCGCCGACGTGACCGACCAGATCCGCGAGCTGGTCGGTGGCGTCGCGGTGCTCGCGGTCGCCGCTACGAACCGTGGGTCCTCGCCCAACGCGGCCGGACTGATCGCCAAGCTCGAGGTCACGACCGAGTCGGGCGACGCGCTGGTGATGGTCACCGATGGCAGTTGGCGGGTGACCGACACCGTGCCGGACGGCTGGCAGGCCGCGGCGTTCGACGACTCCGGGTGGGCGGGCGCCGTCGTGCTGGCGCCGTACGGCCAGGGGCCCTGGGGATCGGGCGTCACCGTGCCGGACGTGTCCACCGCAGCGGACCTGTCAGGTGCCAACTGGGTCTGGTCGCCCGGCGCGACGCAGCAGAACGCGCCGGTCGGCACGGCGTACTTCCGCGGCCGACTTGCCCTGCCTGCCGGGACCGAGGTGCAGTCGGCGCAGCTCATTGCGACCGCCGACGACGACTTCACGCTGTGGGTCGACGGCATGCAGGTGCTCGCGGCCCCGCAGCAGACCGACGGCTGGCGGGCGGCCCGGCTGGCCGACCTGACCGAGCAGCTCCGCGGTGGCGCCGAGGCGGTCGTGGTGGCTGCGTCCGCGACCAACCGCCCCGGCCCGTCGGTCAACCCGGCCGGCCTGATCGTGAAGCTGGTCGTGCTCACCTCGACGGGCGAGCAGCTGGTGCGGGTCACCGACGGCTCCTGGCGCTCCACCCGAGCGCCCGCCGACGGCTGGCAGCAGCCGAGCTTCGACGACTCGGGCTGGGACCAGGTGGTCGTCCTCGCGCCGTACGGCCAGGGGGCCTGGGGCTCGCAGGTCAGCCTGCCGCCGCCCGAGCAGCCGGCACCGTTGCTGCGGCGCACGTTCCGCGTCGACAAGCCGGTCACCCGGGCGCGGCTTTACGTCAGCGGCGTCGCCTACCACGAGCTCTGGCTCGACGGCCGGCGCGTGGGCGACGCCGTGCTCGACCCCGGCTTCACCGACTACGACGACACGGTCCTCTACGTGACGTACGACGTCACCAAGGACCTCAGCAAGAAGGGGGAGCACGTCCTGGGCGCCGAGCTCGGGCGCGGCTTCTACGGCATGACCACGCCCAACGTGTGGAACTGGCACGTGCCGCCGTGGCACGGCGACCCGCGGCTGATCCTCCAGCTCGAGATCGACCACCCCGATGGCACCCGCACGACGGTGGCGACCGACGAGGAGTGGCGGATCACCGACGGCCCGACCCGGTCCGACTCGCTCTACTCCGGCGAGACGTACGACGCCCGGCACGAGCAGCCCGGGTGGACACGGACGGGGTTCGACGACACCGGGTGGGCCGCAGCGAGCCGGCTGGACGCACCGAAGGGTCGGCTGCGCGCGCAGCAGCACGAGCCGATCCGCGCGATCGCCGACGTCCCGGTCGCCCGGTGGTCGCAGCCCAACGACGAGGTGTGGGTGGCCGACTTCGGCCGCACGATGGCGGGCTGGGCGCGGCTGCGGGTCGACGCCCCGGCCGGCGCCGTGGTGAGCATGCTCTTCGGCGAGAAGCTCGATGCGAGCGGCCGCGTCATCGCGGCGAACGGCCTCGTCCAGTCTCCGCGCTTCCAGCTCGACGAGTACGTCTCCGCCGGTGACGGGCCGCGCACGTGGGAGGCACGTTTCTCCTACAAGGGTTTTCGCTACGTGCAGGTCGCCGGGCTGCCTTCGGCGCCCGGGAGCGACACTCTGAAGGCGATAGTCGTCGGCTCTGACGTGGCGTCGACCGCCGAGTTCACCTGCTCGGAACCGATGTTCCAGACGTTCGACCGGATGATGCGGCGCACGATCCACAACAACCTGCACGGCATCCCGACCGACACCCCGAAGTACGAGAAGAACGGGTGGACGGGGGACGCCCAGGTCGGCGCGATCACCATGGCCGTTCAGTTCGACATGGCGCGCTTCTTCACCAAGTGGCTGGGTGACATCGCGGACAGCCAGATCGGGTCCGGCCAGGTCCCGGTCATCATCCCGAGCGGCGGCTGGGGCTACCAGGAGCTCGCGCCGTCGCCGGAGTGGACGACGGTCTTCCCGTTCCTCGTCCGCGAGATGCACCGGTGGTACGGCGACACGCGGTTGATCGAGACGCACTGGGCGACCCTGGTGCGCTACCTGGACTGGGAGCTCGGGCGACTGCAGAACGGCCTGGCCGTGACCGCGCTCGGCGACTACCTGTCGCCCGGCACCGGCGGCAACCCACCCGAGGACACCCGACTGACGGCGACGGCGTTCCTCTACCGCGCGCTGCACTGGTCGGCCGACGCTGGTGACCTCGTCGGGCACACCGCGGACGCGTCCCGATTCCGTGCCGCGGCGGCGAGCCTCCGGGACCGGCTCAACGAGACGTTCCTGGACCGGACGAAGGGCCACTACGCGACCGCCAGGGACCCCGGCTACCGGCAGACCTCCAACGCCATTCCGCTGGCGTTCGGGATCGTGCCGGACGACATGGTCAGGCCGGTCGTCGACAGCCTGGTCGGCGACATCCGGTCCCGCGGGATGCACCACAACACCGGCAACCTGGGCACCGAGGTGCTGCTGCCGGTGCTCACCGAGCACGGGCACGTCGACGTCGCGTTCGCTGTCGCGCGGCAGACGACGTACCCGAGCTGGGGCTTCTGGCTCGAGAACGGCGCCGACACCATGTGGGAGTTCTGGAGCGCCGACGCGCGTTCGCGCGACCACTACTTCCAGGGCACCGTCACCGAGTGGCTCTACTTCGACGTGGCGGGACTGCGCCCGGTCGGCGACGGCTGGCGGCGGATCGTGGTCCGGCCGGCCGCACGCGGCGACTTGTCCAGCGCCCGGTTGTCGGTGCGCACCGTGCGCGGGCAGGCGTCATCCGAGTGGTCACGGCACGGGAAGACGCTGCACCTCGAAGTCGAGGTGCCCGTGGGGTCCACCGCGGAGGTGCACGTTCCCGCGGCGGCAACGGCCGACGTCACCGTCGCCCCAGGTGGCGGGTTGACGCCGACCCGGGTCGAGCCGGGCTTCGTCGTGTACGAGGTCGGCTCCGGACGCTGGCGCTTCGTCAGCCGCTCGGCTGCCTGACCGACCGAGCCGAGCAACGAGGAGAGCAGACCATGAGTCACACCAGCACCCCGGCGTACGGCACCGGGCCGGACGGTGGCAGCGCGCTCTCGCGCCGGCGCTTCCTCCAGTCCGGCACCGCCGCGTTGGGTGCAGCCGTCGCCGGCGGGGTGGTGCCGGCTGCGTCGCAGGCGACTGCCGCACCCCAGGGTCCCGCGGGACCGGTGCCCTCGGGACTGCTCACCGCTCTGCTCGACGACGCGACCGGCATCCGGGCAGGCCACCCGCGGCTGAGCTGGGTGGTGCCCGACCTCGGCCCGGCGCCGCGGCAGGTGGCCTACCAGGTCCAGGTCGCCTACACGCGCAAGGAGCTGGCGAAGCGCGGCGGCACCGTCTGGGACAGCGGCCGCGTCGCATCCGCCGAGTCGACCGCGGTCGCCTACGCCGGCCCGCCGCTCGCCGCCGCCTCGCTCTACCACTGGCGGGTCCGCACTTGGGTCAGTCCGGGCAAGGTGTCCGGGTGGTCCCAGCCGCAGCGGGTCGTCACCGCGGCCGGTGACACGTGGACCGCCACGCCGCTCTGGGCCCAGGACGGCTCGGTGACCCTTCGCGACGGCACCTTCGAGGTCGACGTGACGATCACCGGCGTCGCCGCCGGCCTGTGGTTCCGGGCGCAGAACACCGCCAACAACTACCTCTGGCAGCTGCGCGCGGGGTCCCCGGGTGTGCTGAAGACGCACGTCCAGCGCAACGGCTCGTACACCGTGCTGGCGGAGCGCCCGATCGACGTCCCGGTGCCGACCGGCAGCCCGGTGCGGTTTCGGGTGGAGCTCGCCGGGTCCACCATTCGCAGCTACGTCGGTGACGCCCTCGTCGACACCACGGTGGACACGACGTACGCCGCCGGCAGCATCGGCCTCCGCAACGGCAGCACCGAGTCGCAGCGCTACCACGCCGCCTCCTTCACCGACGCGACCGGCCATCGTGTGGTCGACGAGGACTTCACGTCCGGGCCCGGTGTGTTCTTCGGCGGCACCGTCTCCGAGGGTGACCTCGTCGTCGGCACCGGACGCTCGCTGCTCGCGGTCCTCGGTGAGAGCAACGACTGGGCCTTGCTGCGCGCCGAGTTCGACCTGCCGCACAAGCCGGTCGCGTCGGCGTTCGTCTACGCGACCGGGCAGTCGCCGCAGCCCATCCGGCAGTACGTCTACAAGCTCTGGGTCGACGGCGCCGTCGCGGGTGTCGGACCGGTGCGGGCGATGGCCGGCGAGGCGCGCTACCAGACCCACGACGTGACCGAGCTGGTCCGTCCGGGCCGCAACGCGCTGGCCGCTCTCTGCTACTCGTCGCAGCAGCGGGCGTTCCAGGCCCAGCTCGTCGTCGTCTTCGCCGACGGCACCCGGCAGATCGTGTCGACCGGGGAGGACTGGCGGACCCGGCGCGCCGCCGCCTGGCGGCCGCCCGCGGGCATCACCGGCGGTGGCTACTACCAGGCTCCGCAGGAGTACGTCGACGCCCGGCAGGAGCCGCTCGGCTGGACCCGGCCCGGGTTCAACGACAACGGCTGGGAGCCCGCCGCGGTCGCCGGTCCCCTCGCCGCACTGGAGCCCGCGTGGGTGCAAGGGATGGAGCTGACCACCCGCCGACCGGCCGCCGTCGAGCAGGTGTCGCCCGGGCGCTGGCTCGTCGACCTCGGTCAGGAGGTGGTCGGCGGCATCCGCCTCACGGTCACCGGGACGGCCGGACAGACCGTCGAGGTGCGCCTCGGCGAGGAGCGCGACGGCGACGGCGCCCGCTACAACCTGCGCGCCGGCCAGACCTACCGCGAGGTATGGACACTGCGCGACGGCCGGCAGGAGGTGGAGCACTGGGGTTACCGCGCGTTCCGGTGGGTCGAGCTGGTGGCCGACCCCTCGCTCGACCTGGCTCGTGCAGTCGAAGCCGTCGTACTTCGCCTGCCGTGGCGCCAAGGTGACGCGTCGTTCGAGAGCTCGGACCCCGACCTCGACCGGGTCTGGGAGATGTGCCGCTACTCCATCGCAGCGACCCGGCAGGACCTCTACCAGGACACGCCGACCCGCGAGCGGGGCCCGTACGAGGGCGACGCGATCATCAACCAGCTCTCCGAGTACGCCACCCAGCGCTCGTACGCCCTGGCGCGCTACTCGACGTCGTACCTCGCGCGCCGACCGACCTGGCCGGCGGAGTACCGGCTGCAGACCGTGATCACCGCGTGGGAGGACTACCTGGCCACCGGCGACGACTCCAACCTCGCGGCCGACTACGACCTGTTCGTCGCGCGCCAGCTCGACGAGTCGCTCAACGCCTCCGGCTTGGTGGAGAAGAACCCCGGCAGCTCGAGCCAGGCCAACGCCGACCTGGTCGACTGGCCGGTCACCAACCGCGACGGCTACGTGTTCACCAGGGTCAACACCGTCATCAACGCCTGGCAGTACGCCGCGTTCTCCGCGTTGTCCCGCATCGCGGGGGTGCTCGGCCGCGACGACGACGAGCAGCACTACGCGCAGCTTGCCGCGCGGCTGCGCGCCGCGGCGAACGAGCATCTGCTCGACCGCGCGTCCGGTGTCTACGTGGACGGCGTCGGCACGACGCACCAGGCACAGCACGCATCCGCCTTCCCGCTCGCGCTCGGAGTGCCCGAGGAGCCGGACGTGCGGGCCCTCGGCGAGTGGTTGGCATCGCGGGGCATGCGGGTGAGCGTCTACGGCTCGCAGTTCCTGCTCGAGGCGCTCTACCGCGCCGGCCTGGCAGACGCGGCGCACGCGCTGATGACCAGTCGCGAGCAGTTCTCCTGGCTGCACATGCTCGACGACCTCGGCGCCACCATCGTGATGGAGTCCTGGGACCCGTCGATCAAGCCGAACACGACCTTCTCGCACGCGTGGGGCTCAGCTCCGGCGAACGTGGTTCCGCGTTTCGTCGCCGGCGTCCGTCCGCTCGCTCCGGGAGCTCGCGAGGTCCTGGTGGCCCCGCAGCCCGGGCCGCTCACCTGCCTGCGCGCCACTGTGCCGACCGTGCGCGGACCGGTCGGGGTCTCGCTCGACCGGCGGAGAGGTTTCAAGCTGGTGACGGACCTGCCGCCCAACGTGGGCGGCCGGATCGAGCTCGACGTGGCGCAGCTGGGGCTGGGCGACGGCGGACCGAAGTCGGTGCACGTGCGTTCCGACGGACGGCAGCCGCAACGCCGGGTGGAGGCGGGCCGGCTGGTCCTCACCGAGGTGGAGCCGGGTCGCACGGTGGTCAGCAAGGCACCTGGTCACTGAGGAACGAATGTCACACGACGCGAGGGATGGTCAGGCGATGACGACGACACAGCTCCGACGATGGGCCGCCGCGCTGGCCGCGCTCCTGCTGGCGACGCTCCTCCTACCGCTCGGCGGACCGGCCACTGCTGCTCCCGAGCCGGCACCGCCGTCGGCCGTCCCGCTGGTCGTCGACGGGCTGACCACCGAGCGGGCCGAGAGCCCGCTCGGCCTCGACGTCGCGAAGCCGCGCCTGGGCTGGGAGATCTCGTCCGCGGCGCGCGGCGTGCTGCAGCAGGCCTACCAGCTGCGGGTCGCGACCAGCACCGACACGCTCGAAAGCGGTCCCACCTGGGACAGCGGCCGGGTGACGTCCGGGCAGAGCACCGGTGTCGCGTACGGCGGTCCCGCCCTCCAGCCCCGCACCCGCTACGTCTGGCAGGTCCGCGTCTGGGACACCGCCGGCCGCACGTCCGCGTGGAGCGCGCCGGCGTCGTGGGAGACCGGCCTGATGGACCCGGCCGCGTGGGACGCCGACTGGATCGGCATGCCCTCACCCACCGACGGGTGGACCGACTACACCGTCGAGACGACCGTCCGGGTGGAGAAGGACGCGGCCGGGATCTTCTTCCGGGCCAAGGGGTCGGGCAACGCGTACATGTGGCAGCTGTCGACCACCAACGGAACCGCGAAGCTGCGCCCGCACGTGCGCACCAACGGGGCATGGAGCGTCCTCAAGGAGGTGCCGCTGAGCGCTGTCATCCCGTCGAACGAGCTGACCGAGCCGCACCGGTTGCGCATCGCCCTCGCCGGTAACACCTTTACCACCTCGGTGGACGGCACGCAGGTCGACGTCACGACGAACGGCACCCATCGCGCCGGCTCGATCGGGCTGCGTGCCAGTGGCGTCGAGTCCGCCGTCTACTCCGACCTGACGGTGACGAGCGGCGACCGCACGCTGTTCGCCGCGAGCCTGACCGACGGCGACAACCCGTTCTCCGCGGGCACGCCGACCGAGAGCGGCCTGCAGGTCGCGGGCGACACCGAGGCCATGCTCGCCGCGCTCGATGCGGCACCGCTGCTGCGGCGCGACTTCTCCGTCGACGGTGAGGTGGCGCGGGCCCGCCTGTACGCGAGCGCACTCGGCAACTACCAGCTCTCGCTCAACGGCGAGCGGGTCGGTGACCACGAGCTCGCCCCAGGGTGGACCGACTACAACACCCGCGTGCAGTACCAGACCTACGACGTGACCCACGCCGTACGACGGGGCGACAACGCGATCGGTGCCGCGCTCGGCGACGGGTGGTACGCCGGCACCATCGCGTCGTTCGGCGCCAACCACTACGGCGACCGTCCGCACCTGATCGCGCGGCTGGAGGTCGAGTACGCCGACGGCCGCAGCGAGGTCCTCACGACCGACGACTCGTGGCAGGCGACGCCCGGCCCGTTCCTGCAGACCGACACCATCCACGGCGAGACGTTCGACGCCCGCCGGCTGCCGGCCGGCTGGGACACGCCCGGCTTCGAAGACGCGACGTGGGACCCTGCGACGGTCGACGACACCGGCGCGACCGCGAAGTTGGTCGCCCAGGCCGACCCGCCGGTCCGGGTCGTGCAGGAGCTGCCCGCGCGCACACTCACCCAGCCGGCGCCGGGGACCTGGATCTTCGACCTCGGCCAGAACATGGTCGGCAAGGTGCGGCTGAAGGTCGACGGGCCCGCCGGCCGCACCGTGCGCATCCGCCACGCCGAGGTGCTCAACCCGGACGGCACCGCCTACACCGCGAACCTGCGGTCGGCGCGCGCGACCGACCTCGTCACCCTGCGAGGAGGCGGGCCGGAGGTCTACGAACCGACCTTCACCTTCCACGGCTTCCGCTACGTCGAGCTGACCGGCTTCCCGGGCACGCCGAGCCTCGGCACCGTCACCGGTCTGGTCATGCACACCGACGGAGCCCTGACGAGCGAGTTCGGGACGTCGGACCCGATGGTCAACAAGCTGCAGAACAACATCACCTGGGGTCAGCGCGGCAACTTCCTGTCCATCCCCACCGACACGCCGGCCCGCGACGAGCGGCTCGGCTGGACCGGCGACATCAACGTCTTCGCGCCGACCGCGACGTTCAACATGGACAGCCAGACGTTCCTCACCAAGTGGCTGCAGGACCTACGCGACGCGCAGTCGGCCAACGGCGCCTACCCCGACGTCGCACCACGCAGGTGCTGCGGCGACGGCAACACCGGCTGGGCCGACGCCGGCATCACGGTGCCGCACACGTTGTGGCAGCGCTACGGCGACACCCGCGTGGTCGAGCAGAGCTGGGCCTCGATGGTGCGCTACGCGGACTGGCTGGAGCGCACCAGCTCCGGCAACCGGCGCACCAACGGCGGTGCCTACCTCGACTGGCTGAACCTCGACGACCCGACGCCGTCGGCTGTCATCGCCACTGCCTACTACGCCTATGTCACGCGGCTGCTCGGGGAGATGGGCGCGGCGATCGGCAAGGACGCCGAGGCCGCGCGCTACGCGGCTCTGTCCAAGGACATCGCCGCGGCGTTCGTCGACACGTACGTCGCGGACGACGGCACCGTGCAGGGCGACAGCCAGACCGGCTACGTGCTGGCCATCGGCATGGACCTGCTGCCGGACGACCTGCGGTCGAAGGCGGCCGACAACCTGGTCGCCAACGTCGCGCGTCACGACTGGCACCTCGCCACCGGCTTCCTCGGCACTCCCGACCTGCTGCCGGCACTGAGCGAGACCGGACACCTGGACGTCGCCTACCGGCTGCTCACCAACGACACCTACCCGTCGTGGGGCTACGAGATCGCGAAAGGCGCGACGACCATCTGGGAGCGCTGGAACTCGATCATGCCGGACGGCAGCTTCGGCGACGTGTCGATGAACTCCTTCAACCACTACGCGTACGGCGCGGTCGGCGACTGGATGTACCGCACGGTCGCCGGCATTCAGCCCGAGGCGCAAGGACCCGGCTACGGCCGGATCACCTTCGCGCCGCAGCCGGGCGGCGGGCTGACGCACGCACGGGCGAGCTACGAGTCGGTGCGCGGCACAGTGAGCAGCGCGTGGCGCCTCGCCGGCGACGGCGCCATGAGCCTCGACGTGACGGTGCCGGGCAACGCCACGGCCACAGTGCGGGTACCGGCGCCGAGCAGGTGGGCGGTCACCGAGGGCGGCCGGCCCGCCGAGGAGGCCGACGGTGTGCAGTTCGTGCGCATGGACGACGGCGTGGCGGTGTACGAGATCGGGTCCGGCGACTACAGGTTCGCCGTCGACCGGGTCCGCGGCGACCTGGGCGACGCAGCCTCCCTCGTCACGGACCTGGCCGACCTGGTCGACCGCCTCGCCGCCGAGGGCGGCATCGACAAGGCCGCCGAGCGGCACCTCTCCGCTCAGGTCGACAAGCTGGCCCGCGACGTGCAGGAGGCGCGGACGGCGTACGCGGCCGGGCGAGCCGAGGATGCTGCGCGCCAGGCACATCGTGCGCTGGCCACTGCCGACGACATGGTGCGCTGGGTCACCGCGGAGTCGACGCGCACAGGGCCGAAGAAGAGGGCGGTGACAGCCGGGGCGGCGGCGCAGCTCATTGCGGCCATCGACCGGGTCACTGCCCACCTGTCCGCCGCGTCGTCGCGACTGGTCGGCGCCGTCGCGGCACTCGACGTGCCGGTGGGGGAGCGCCTGCCCGGCGACACGTTCCGCGCGACGGTGCGGCTGACCAACGGCGGCGAGCGGCCGCTCACCGGCATCACGTCGGCGCTGGTCGCCCCGACCGGGTGGACGGTCAAGCCGGCCGGAGGGCGTGCGGCAACGGCCGCGCGCGGGGCGACGGTGAACCACGCGTACGACGTGACCCTGCCGGCGAACCAGCAGGCGGGCACGGTCGCCCTCAACGGGGCCGTGGCCTACCGCTACAAGTCCGGTACGGCGACGCTGCCCCTCTCCGGGTCCGTCACGGTGCTGCCGGCGGTGGAGATCAGGTCCGCAACAGCCGAGCCGGCCTCGGTCGCGCCGGGCGGTGCGGCCGTGCTCAGCACCGTGCTGCACAACCGGTCGTCGGCCACCGTCGCCGGCTCGCTCACCACGACGGCGCCGGACGGGTGGCAGAGCGACCAGCCGGCCGCGGCGTACACCCTGGCGCCGGGCGAGCAGCACACGCTCATGTCGCGGCTCACCGCACCGCTCTCGGTCACCGAGGGCCCGGCCGCCGCGATCGTCGCCACCGGCGCGACGGACGCCGAGCGGCTCACCGTGCCGGTGTCGGTGCAGTTCGCGAACCCGCCTTCGAGCGCCTATGACCACGTCGACCTCGGCCAGGCGGCGTCCGAGCAGGCGCACGACCTGGTTGCGTCGGAGCACTCCGGCACCAACACCGAGGCGGGCCTGACCAGGCGCTACACCAACGTCAGCTTCCCGGGCGGCTACTTCGAGTTCGACCTCGAGGTGGCGCCGGGCGAGCCGTTCCTGCTGCGTTCGGTGGAGACCTACGACCGGGCCCAGCTCAAGGACTACGACGTGCTCGTGGACGGCGTCGTGGTGCACCACCGGGCCTACCAGCGCACGGCCTCGGGCCTCGGCTCGCTCGGCTACCAGTTCGCCGTCGACCAGCCGGAGGCCACCGCGGACGGGACGGTGCGGGTGCGCTTCCTCGACGTCGGCACCGGCTACGACCCGTCGATCGCCGACGTCTGGTCGACGCCGGTCGGGTAGATGGCCGGTTTCGGACAGGTCCTTGTCGCCGGACATATCGGGACGTAAGTTCCATGAACCGTTTCATCCAGCGACCTCGAAGGACGACCGTCTGATGGCCTCGCTCCCCCGCACCACCAGCCGGCGGCTGGCCGCCCTCGCCTCGATCGCCCTGCTGGCGGGGACCGCCGGCGTGGTCGCGCCCCGGGCGTCGGCCGCGCCGGGTCACGCGCCGGACCCGCCCAGGGCGCTGACGGTGGGCGACCGCGAGCACCACCTCAACGTCGAAGGTGCACCTGCCTTCGGCTGGCTGCCGCAGGACAAGGACCCGGGCGAGGTGCAGACCGCCTACCAGGTCGTGGTCCGCGACGGCCGCACCAACGCCGTGCGCTGGGACAGCGGCAAGGTCGCGTCCGGCGACCAGTCCTACGTGCCCTACGCCGGCCCCGCGCTCGCATCAGGGTCGCCCTACACCTGGACCGTCCGCACGTGGGACCGCACCGACCAGGCGTCACCGGCCGCAAAGGGCGACTTCGCCACCGGCATCGGGGACGCGGACTGGGAAGGCGCCCAGTGGATCCGGCGCACCACGACGGACGCCGACGACTACACGCTCGCCCGCAAGGTCGCGCGGATCGGGCCCGGACGCGTCACCCGCGCCACTGCCTACACGGCGGCCGACCACACCTACGAGCTCTACCTCGACGGCAAGCGTGCCGACCGCGGTACGTCGTTCGGCTACCAGGGCGAGGACTTCTACCAAGCGGCCGACGTGACCCGCCTCGTCCGCGCCGGCAAGGACCTGGCCATCGGTGCGGTCTACCACTGGTACGGCGGTGGGCAGGGGCGGCCGGCCGGCCAGCGCGGCCTGCTCATGAAGCTCGTCGTCGAGCACGACAACGGCAGTCGCGACGTCGTGACGACCGACGGCACCTGGAAGGTCACCCAGGACGCGTTGTTCCCGCCCGGCTCGGGCAGGCGCAACGGTGAGGGCGACCGCATCGAGCGCCAGGACGCGCGCACCGAGGTCGTCGGCTGGCAGCAGGCGGCGTACGACGACACGGCGTGGGCGCCCGCGACGGTCGTAGGTCCGCACCCCAACGCGACCTACCCGCACCTGATCGGCCAGGAGACGCGCATCGCCGAGTCATCGGTCAAGCCGGTGGCCCTGTCCACCGCGCAGGACGGCACGGTGGTGGCCGACTTCGGCGTCGTCATCCCGGCGCGTCCGTCGGTGCGCTTCGACGAGGGAGTCGCCGGTCGTGCGGTGCCGATCCGCGCCGGCTACAACCTCACCGAGACGGGACGGGTGGCCACGTCGACCCTGCTCTCGCAGGGCACCGACATGAGCTACCCCTACACGCAGAAGGACGGCCCGCAGACCTTCAACGCGTTCACCCACCTCGGGTTCCGCTACCTCGAGGTCCCCGACGCGGGCGAGAAGATCGAGCTGCGCGACATCTCGGCGACCCTCATGCACACCGATCTGCCCAAGGGCGGCGAGGCGAGGTTCGAGAGCTCGAACAAGACCCTGGACAAGGTGTGGCAGATGATCCGCCGCTCGGCGGTCTACTCGGTCCAGGAGGCGTTCGTCGACACCCCGACGCGGGAGAAGGGCCAGTTCCTCGGCGACGCCGCGGACATCTCCTACGCGACGATGGGCGCGTTCGCCGAGCGCGACGCCACGCAGCAGGCCCTTCGCGAGTTCCTCGGGTCGGCCGCGCGCTACTGGACGACCGGCAATGACCGCGGCCGCTACAACGCCGTCTACCCCAACGGTGACGGCAAGCGGGACATCCCCGACTACTCGCTGATGTACGTCGACTGGGTGTGGCGCTACTACCAGGAGACGGGCGACCGCGCGCTGCTCGCCCAGGCCTACCCGTTCCTGCGCGACACCGCTGACTACGTGCTGCGGCACGTGCCGGCCACCGGGCCGACCGCCGGCCTGGTCACCCGGCTCTCCGGCGGCAGCGGCGCCTACCTGAACGGCATCGTCGACTGGCCGGAGCCGGGCCGCTTCGGCTACGACATGTCGGCGGCCGCGCGCACGACCATCAACGCGCAGGGCTACGACGTGCTCGACACGGTCGCGAAGGCGGCCGACGAGCTCGGCATCGCCGGCGACCCCGCCACCTACGGCGCCTCGGCGGGGGCGCTGCGCGACCAGATGAACGCCAAGCTGCGCCGCGCAGACGGCGTGTACGTCGACGGGCTCTCCGAGACCGGGGAGCAGAGCAGCCACGCCGGGCAGCACTCCACGTCGTACGCGATCGCGCACGGCATCGCGCCCGCTGGCGACCACACGGCGCTCGCCGAGTACCTCGCGTCGATGGGCATGAAGCAGGGTCCGATGACCGCCCACTGGCTGCTCCAGGCACTCTCCGACGCCGACCGGCCGGACTCCGTCGTCGACCTGCTCACCAACGAGGACGACCTCGGCTGGGCGAACATCCTGCGCCAGGGCGGCACGTTCACCTGGGAGGCGTGGACGCTCGACCCCGGCTCGAACTTCAGCCAGTCGCACGGCTGGGGCGCCCAGGCGGTCGTCGACGTGCAGCAGACCCTGCTGGGCGTGCGGACCGCCAGCCCGGGTGCGGCACGGGTCGACGTGGTGCCGCCGCGCACCGGCCTCGACCGAGCGAAGGGCACGGTCGTGACCCAGCGCGGCGAGGTCGGCGTCCACTGGAACCGGCGGGCGAACGGCGTGGACCTTGCGCTCGAGGTGCCGGTCAACGCGACGGCACGGGTCGCCCTGCCTGTGGTCGGCGGCCACTCCTACCGGGCCTCCGGCCCGAGCAAGGCGACGTTCGTCGGCGTCGAGAACGGCCGGGCGATCTACGAGGTCGGCTCCGGCTCGTCGCGGTTCAGGCCGCAGTAGGACTGGCCGGGAGCCGTCACCCTCACCCCGGGTAGCGGCTCTCGGCCACCCACTCGTCGGCGCCGGCCAGGTGCAGTGCCCAGTAGCGGTCGGCCAGCGCCCCGAGGTCGAGCGCCTTGGGTCCGGACAGCACGCCGTCGATGGTCACCGTGGTGGCGTACACGCCGTCGGGGGCGAGCTCTCGGTGCAGCCCGCGCGCCAGCGCCCGCATCGCCGCCTTGGCCACGCCGACGCTGACCGCGCTCACCGAAGGCCGGTCCGCGGCCACGCTGCCGGTGAGGACGATCGTCCCCCGGCCGGCCTCGCGCATCGCGGGCGCGACCTCCTGTGCGGACACGAGCGCGCCGACCACGCCGACCCGCACGGCGTCGAGGAGCACCTCGGGCGCCACCTCCGTGGGCCGGCCCTCGACCCAGGCCGACCCGTTGAACACCAGCACTGCAGGGTCGCCGAGCTCGGCACGCAGGACCCCCAGCCCGGCTCGCAGCGCCGCGACGTCCCCGACGTCGGCGGTGACCGTCGCCGCCGTGACGCCGAGGTCGCGCAGCTCGGTGGCGAGCGGCTCGAGTGTCGTGGCTGTGCGGCCCACCAGGCCCACCGCGAAGCCCTCCCGGGCGAACCGCCGGGCGACCGCCATCCCGAGCCCCGGGCCGGCCGCGACCACGGACAGCACGCCCGGAGCGGGGGAGCCCTCGCTCATCTCGCGCCGTCCGGTTCGCGACGCATCACCCAGCAGCGGGGACCGGCGTCAGGCATCGTCGCCTCGCCGACCGCCGTGAACCCGAGCCGGGAGTAGAACGACAGGTTTGCCTCGTTCGCCGTCTCCAGGAACGCGGACATCCCGGTGCGGTCGGCCGCCGCCAGCATCGGCGCGACGACTGCCGCGCCCAGGCCCTGGCGGAGTCGCCGTGGGCTGGTGGCGAGCGTCCCCAGGTACCAGTGGTGCCCCGCGTCCTCGGGAACGCTGACCTCGGCGTCGTAGCGATCCCAGCGCGCGCACTCCTCGCTGCTGAATCCGGCGCGGACGGCCGCCCACCGGTCCTTGGCCGGTGGTCCGTAGAGCCCGCCCGGGGGGTTCCACATGGCGACCGCGTCGCCGCCGTCGGCCAGCCAGACCTCGCCGCCCTCGACGCGCAGGTCGAGCAGGAGGCCGAAGAAGGAGTGCGCCAGCGTCTGGTAGCGCTCGGCGTCGGGCCAGACCCAGCGGAGCAGGGGGTCGGCGGCGAAGGCGTCCACCACGGTCCGCAGCGTGGCCTCCCGGTCACCGGGGTGACATCTGCGCACCACGCTCACCCGACGATCATGGCCGCGGAGGATGCGCGACGCCAATCGAGGCTCCCTCCACCGGCCAGTCCGGTCTCGATCCGGCGACAGTTGCGTTCGCTTCCGGCGTACGACGGGCGGAACACCGCTGCTGGGGAGTCGGTTGTCTCCCAGTAGGCAGGCACGGCCGAACGAGTGAGAGGCCGGAGGCCGGACTAGCATGCGGAGGGACGGGTGGACAGGCTCCGACTCGGAGGCGCCCGCTGCACGTGACCCACCGCTCTCTAAGGAGCGAATTAGATGTTCGAGAGGTTCACCGACAGAGCGCGGCGCGTTGTCGTCCTGGCCCAGGAAGAGGCCCGGATGCTCAACCACAACTACATCGGGACCGAGCACATCCTGCTCGGGCTCATCCACGAGGGCGAGGGTGTCGCCGCCAAGGCGCTCGAGTCCCTCGGCATCTCGCTGGAGGCTGTCCGAAGCCAGGTCGAGGAGATCATCGGCCAGGGCCAGCAGGCGCCGTCCGGCCACATCCCCTTCACCCCGCGGGCCAAGAAGGTCCTCGAGCTGAGCCTGCGCGAGGCGCTGCAGCTCGGCCACAACTACATCGGGACCGAGCACATCCTGCTCGGCCTCATCCGCGAGGGCGAAGGCGTCGCCGCGCAGGTGCTCGTCAAGCTCGGTGCCGACCTCAACCGGGTGCGCCAGCAGGTCATCCAGCTGCTCTCCGGCTACCAGGGCAAGGAGACCGCCGCCGCCGGCGGCCCCGCCGAGGGCGCGCCGTCGACGTCGCTGGTGCTCGACCAGTTCGGTCGCAACCTGACCCAGGCCGCGCGCGAGGGCAAGCTCGACCCGGTCATCGGGCGCGAGAAGGAGATCGAGCGGGTCATGCAGGTGCTGTCCCGCCGCACCAAGAACAACCCCGTGCTCATCGGCGAGCCCGGCGTCGGCAAGACCGCCGTCGTCGAAGGTCTTTCGCAGGCCATCGTCAAGGGCGAGGTGCCAGAGACACTCAAAGACAAGCAGCTCTACACCCTCGACCTCGGCGCGCTCGTCGCCGGCAGCCGCTACCGCGGTGACTTCGAGGAGCGGCTGAAGAAGGTCCTCAAGGAGATCCGCACCCGCGGCGACATCATCCTGTTCATCGACGAGCTGCACACGCTGGTCGGCGCCGGTGCCGCCGAGGGCGCGATCGACGCGGCCTCGATCCTCAAGCCCATGTTGGCGCGCGGCGAGCTGCAGACGATCGGCGCGACCACGCTCGACGAGTACCGCAAGCACCTCGAGAAGGACGCCGCGCTCGAGCGGCGCTTCCAGCCGATCCAGGTGGCCGAGCCCACGCTGGCCCACACGATCGAGATCCTCAAGGGCCTGCGCGACCGCTACGAGGCCCACCACCGGGTGTCGATCACCGACGCCGCCCTGGTGGCCGCGGCGACCCTCGCCGACCGCTACGTCTCCGACCGTTTCCTGCCGGACAAGGCGATCGACCTCATCGACGAGGCAGGCTCGCGGATGCGCATCCGCCGGATGACCGCACCGCCGGACCTGCGCGAGTTCGACGAGCGCATCGCCGGCGTACGCCGGGACAAGGAGTCGGCCATCGACGCGCAGGACTTCGAGAAGGCCGCGTCCCTGCGCGACCGCGAGAAGACCCTGCTGCAGGAGAAGGCCCAGCGGGAGAAGGAGTGGAAGGCCGGCGACATGGACGTCGTGGCCGAGGTCGACGAGGAGCTCATCGCCGAGGTGCTCGCCACCGCCACCGGCATCCCGGTCTTCAAGCTGACCGAGGAGGAGTCCCAGCGCCTGCTGCGCATGGAGGACGAGCTGCACAAGCGCGTCATCGGCCAGGACCAGGCCATCAAGGCCCTGTCCCAGGCGATCCGTCGCACCCGCGCGGGTCTGAAGGACCCGAAGCGTCCAGGCGGGTCGTTCATCTTCGCCGGGCCCTCGGGCGTCGGCAAGACCGAGCTGTCCAAGACGCTGGCCGCGTTCCTCTTCGGCGACGAGGACGCGCTGATCCAGCTCGACATGTCGGAGTTCTCCGAGAAGCACACCGTGTCGCGGCTGTTCGGCTCGCCTCCTGGATACGTCGGCTACGAGGAGGGTGGCCAGCTCACCGAGAAGGTGCGGCGCAAGCCGTTCTCGGTGGTCCTCTTCGACGAGGTCGAGAAGGCACACCCGGACATCTTCAACTCGCTGCTGCAGATCCTCGAGGACGGTCGCCTGACCGACTCTCAGGGCCGGGTCGTCGACTTCAAGAACACCGTGATCATCATGACCACGAACCTCGGCACCCGCGACATCTCCAGGGGCTTCAACCTGGGGTTCGCCTCGGCGGAGGACACCCACTCCGGCTACGAGCGGATGAAGAACAAGGTCCAGGACGAGCTCAAGCAGCACTTCCGTCCCGAGTTCCTCAACCGCATCGACGACATCGTCGTGTTCCACCAGCTGACCCCGGCGCAGATCGTCACGATCGTCGACCTGATGCTGGCGATGCTCGACGAGCGCCTGCACGACAAGGACATGGGCATCGAGCTCACCTCGGCGGCCAAGGAGCTGCTGGCCACGAAGGGCTACGACCCGGTCCTCGGCGCCCGCCCGCTGCGCCGCACCATCCAGCGCGAGATCGAGGACGTGCTCTCCGAGAAGATCCTCTTCGGCGAGGTGCGGCCGGGTCAGATCGTGCTGGTCGACGTGACCGGCGAGGGCGACGAGACGACCTTCACCTTCGCCGGCGAGGCGAAGGCCGCGCTGCCCGACGCCCCTCCGGTCGAGACCGCCGGCCAGCAGGAGTAGCCCTGGCTGCGCGATGTCCCCGGGTCGGTGCGGCTATGGACGTCGAGACAGTCACGGCAGGCTGACGGCGTCCGGGCCGGCCGCGACGGCGAGGCCGTCCGCGACCAGCCCGGCCAGGGCACGGTCGCGCTGTACGCCGTCGTGCCACGCCGTCTCCAGGGCGGCACGAGGCACCGGGCCGGTCGCGTCACGGAGCATCGCGAGCAGCAGCCCGCGCACCTGCCGGTCGGTGCCCGCGTAGCCCTGCGGGCGCCGGCGCGGCCCGTCGTCGCTCGGCCGGCCTGCCTGCCGCCACGCGCAGCGGTCCGCGACCGGGCAGCTTTCACACCGCGGGCTCGCGGACGTGCACACCAGGGCGCCGAGCTCCATCACCGCGACGCCCCAGCGGGCCGCGGTGGCGTCGTCCTCAGGGAGCAAGTCCTCTGCCCGATGGCGCTCGGCCACGGTCGGCGACGGCGTGGGCTGCGCGCGGCCGGCGTCGACGCGGGCGAAGACCCGGCGCACGTTGGTGTCCAGTACGGCGTGCCGGCGCCCGTAAGCGAAGGAGGCGACGGCCGCCGCGGTGTACGAGCCGACGCCCGGCAGCGCCAGCAGCTCGGCGTAGCCCGAGGGGACGACACCGCCGTGCCGGGCCACCACCGCCGTGGCCGCGGCGTGCAGCCGCAGCGCCCGCCGCGGGTAGCCGAGCCGGCCCCACGCCCGCACCGCCTCGCCCGGTGCCTCCGCGGCCAGGTCGGCCGGGGCAGGCCAGCGGGCGAGCCAGTCGTGGAAAACGGGCACCACGCGCGCCACCGGCGTCTGCTGGAGCATGACCTCGCTCACCAGGACCGCCCAGGGCGAGGTGCCGGGGCGTCGCCAGGGCAGCTCGCGCGCGTGCTCGCCGTACCAGCGGAGCAGCGGCTCATGCAGCGCAGAACGGGCCATCACCGCCGATCCTCGCACGCTGCGGCCGACCTCAAGGAGCGGCAGCCGGGTGACGATGGGCAGAGGGACCCGCAAGCTCATCGTCGGGCCCCAAACCGGTGAATGAGGTGACGTGTCCCCGACAGGCTCCTCCGCCGGCTCCGCGACACCCGCCCTGGTGGTGGTCGTGGTCGCGGACACCCGCGCGCGCGCCGACCAGCTTCGGAGCCTGCTCTCCGACCCGGGGTTCGCCGTGGCGGCGGAGGTGTGCTCCGCGAAGGACGCCGAGGCGGCCGTCGTCGCCCATCGGCCCGGCGTCGTGCTGTTGGACCTCGACCCCGCCTCGGGCGGCATCGAGGCCATCGAGCGCATCATGGGCACCCGGCCCACTCCTGTCGTCGTGTGCGGGTCGCTGGCCGAGCACGCGGGAGCGGCGCTCGCCGCGGGCGCCGTCGACGTGGTTGCCCCGACCGAGGCACTCCCGAGCTCGCCTGCCTATGGCCTCGCGCTGCGCCGACACCTCCGCATCGCGAGCCGGGCGCTCGTCATCACCCACCCCCGCAACAAGCTGCGGGTGCGCGGGATCCACGGTGCGGTCGCTCCCGACGAGAGGCCTGCGCGCGAACAGCGGAACCAAGATGCCGGCCACGCCACCCGCCGCCTCGTGGTGATCGGCGCGTCCACCGGCGGCCCGCCGGCGCTGGCCACCATCCTGGCCGGGCTGCCCGCCGACCTGCCGGCGTCGGTGCTCGTCGTCCAGCACATGGCCGAGGGCTTCGTGGAGGGGCTCGCGACCTGGCTGAACGGCCTCTCGCCGATGCGGGTCGTCATGGCCACGCACGGCGCCCGGCTGCTGCCGGGGACCGTGTACGTCGCGCCCGCCGGGCTGAACACATTGGTCGGCGCCGGTCTGCGGATCGTGCAGAGCCCACCCGTCGACGGCCAGTTCCACGTCCCCGGAGTCGATGAGCTGTTCACCAGCGCCGCCGTCGTGTGCCGCGACCGGGCGGTGGGTGTGCTGCTGACCGGCATGGGACGCGACGGGGCCGCCGGTCTGCAGCTCCTGCGCGACCGCGGTGCCCCGACCCTGGGGCAGGACGAGGCCACCAGCGTCGTGTGGGGCATGCCGTCCGCCGCCAAGGCGCTCGGCGCCGTAGGGCTCGAGCTGCCGCTGCCGCAGATCGCCGAAGCCATCGTCGAGGCAGTACGCCGTCCCGCGGTCGTGACGTCGTGATCTTCACCGACCTGCAGTTCGGGCTGGCACGCGACCTGCTCGCCGCCTCGGCCGGGCTGGTCTTCGACGAGAGTCGTCGCGGCGGGCTCGCCAGTGCCCTGCGGGAGCGGGCCCGAGCGTCGGACTGCGCCGACATCGCCTCCTACCTGAGCCTCGTGAGCTCGCGGCGGGGCGCACCCGAGCTGCAGAAGCTGCTCGACGCCGTCACCGTGCAGGAGACGATGTTCTTCCGTGCGCCGCCGCAGATCGCCGCGCTGCGCCGCGGCGTGCTCCCCGAGCTGTTGCAAGCGGCGGCCGACCGCGAGCGACCCCTGACGATCTGGAGCGCGGGCTGCTCGACCGGCGAAGAGCCATACACACTGGCGATGATGCTGCTCGAGCTGGCTCCCACCGTCAGCCGTTGGCCCCAGGTGCGCATCGTCGGGACGGATGTCTCCACCGACGCGCTCGAGACCGCCCGCCTCGCGACGTACTCCGGCCGCACCGTCCAGGCGGCGCCGGCGAGTGCCCGCGGGCGCTGGTTCGAGCCCGGCCCGGGCGGCGCGCTGGCGGTCCGCGACGAGCCGCGCTCGATGGTCGAGTTCGCCCAGCACAACCTGGTCACCGAGTCGCCGCCCTTCGCACCCGGCGAGGTCGACCTGGTGGTGTGCCGCAACGTCACCATCTACTTCGCCCGCGAGACGACGCGCGCGCTGGTCGGGCGCTTCCATCATGTGCTGTCCGACGGCGGCTACCTCCTGCTCGGCCACTCGGAGACGCTCTGGAAGGTCAGCGACGCGTTCGCGCTGGTCGCGGTCGGCGACGCGTTCGTCTATCGCAGCACCCAGGCCAGCGCGGCCTTGCCCTCGGGTGCGCACCGTGCGCGTCGACCCGAGCGAACCCCTCGTCCGGAGAGGCATCCTCGGCCCGCGGTCGTACCGTCTGGTGCCGAGCGGGTGCTGAGGCCGCTCCGCGACGACAAGCCCGGCGCCGCGCGCTTGCGCGCGGCCAGGGCGGCGCTTGCCGACGGCGACTACGCCGAGGCGGCCCGGGCGGCCGACCTGGCTGCCGTCGCCGACCCGCTGGTGGCGGAGTCCTACCTCGTGCTGGGCCACGCGCTGACCAACCAGGGGATGGACGAGGAAGCCCTCGGACCGCTGCGCAAGTCGGTGTACCTCGATCCGAGCGACGCTCAGGCCCAGTTCCTGCTGGCCGGCTGCCTGTCCCGGCTCGGGCAGCACGGTCAGGCCGCGGTGGCCTACCGGGCGACGGCGTCGGCGTTGTACGGCGTCGACCCGTCGATGCTCACGTCGTTCCTCGGCGGACGCGAGGTCGACGAGCTGGCCGACCTCTGCCGGCGACTGGCCGAGCTCTGCGACGCCTCGGCGGACGCCGGGCGGCACCGCGCGACGGCCGATCGGAACGGGTCATGAGCGGGTACGTCGTCTTCGTGATGGCCGGTCGCAAGCTGGCCGGCCGGCTGGAGGCAGTCCGCGAGGTCGTCCGCGCGACCGGGGTCGAGGCGATGCCCGGTGCTCGCGCGCCGGTCACCGGTTTTCTGATGTTGCGCCGCATACCACTGCCGATCGTGGACCTGCGGGCCGACGCGGAGCCCGGCGACGCAGGTGACGTGCTGGTCCTCTACGCGGAGGAGGACGGTGCCATGGGGCTCGCCGTCGACCGGGTGCTCTCGGTCCTGGCGCCCGACGACCTGACCCCGCTGGCCGACAACGCCATGCGACCGGTCGGCCTGCCGGCGTACGTGCAGGAGGTCCGCTTCGACGTCGAGGGCGAGGTCGTGCTCGTCGTGGACCTGGCCGCGCTGGCCGGCCTGGTGCCCGCCTGAGGGGTGGCGCCTCGCCGCCCGACGGAGCGGCCCGGCAAGATCTGGGTCGTGGACGACCATCCGAGCGGCTCGCCGCTGGAGCGCTGGGCCTACCAGCACCGTGGGGCGCTGCAGATCGTCGCGCTCGTGGGCATCACTCTCTCGGTGGCCGTCGGAGCATGGGTGGCCTGGACCGGGGAACGCACCCTGGCGTTCGGCTGCGTCGGCGGGATCGCCGGGTTCGGCGCCATGCTCATCTCGCTGCGGGGGCTGCACGACCCCGGGCCGCCGACCTCACCTGGACGGCGGCGTCGCCGCTGACGACGGTGACACTGTCCTGTCACCCGCCGCGGGCCGTAGGGCCCGTGCGGTCAGACGTATCGCTCGAGGATGGACGACTCGGCGAGGCGCGACAGGCCCTCGCGCACGCTTCGGGCTCGGGACTCGCCCACGCCGTCGACGGCCTGCAGGTCGTCGATGCTGGCGGCCAGCAGCTTCTGCAGGCTCCCGAAGTGCTCGACGAGCCGGTCGATGACGAGGCCCGGTAGGCGTTGCACCCGGGCGAGCAGTCGGTAGCCACGCGGGCTGACCGCGACGTCGAGCTCCTCGCCACCGCTGTAGCCCAGTGCCCGGGCCACCGCAGCGAGGTCGAGCAGCTCCAGCGCGTCGAGCTCGTCGAGCGCGGCCATGACGTGGTCGAGCGTGCGCGAGCGGCGGCCGGTCGGCGCAGGCAGGTAGTCGCGGGCGATGAGCTCGCGGTCGGGCTCCACGCCGGCGATCAGCTCGTCGAGCTGGAGCGTGAGCAGCCGGCCGTCGGTGCCCAGCTCGACGACGTACCCCTCGATCTCGCCGGCGATGCGGCGCACCATCTCGAGGCGCTGCGACACGGCGGAGACGTCGCGGACGGTGACGAGGTCCTCGATCTCCAGGGCGGACAGCGTGCCGGAGACCTCGTCGAGGCGCAGCTTGTAGCGCTCGAGGGTGGCCAGGGCCTGGTTGGCCCGGGACAGGATCTGGGTGGAGTCCTCGAGGACGTAGCGCTGGCCGCCCACGTAGAGCGCGATGATGCTCATCGACTGGCTCACCGAGATGACCGGCAGCCCGGTCTGCTTGTTCACCCGGTCCGCGGTGCGGTGGCGGGTCCCCGACTCGTCGGTGGGGATGGCGGAGTCGGGCACCATCTGCACGGCGGCGCGCAGGATCTTGGTGCAGTCGCGGTCGATGACGATGGCGCCGTCCATCTTGGCGAGCTCGCGCAGCCGGGTCGAGTTGAACTCCACGTCGAGGGTGAACCCGCCGGTGCACAGCTCGGCGACACCCTTGTCATGGCCCAGGACGATGAGCGCCCCCGTGTGGCCGCGCAGGATGCGCTCGAGCCCGTCCCGCAGCGCGGTGCCCGGGGCGACGGCCGCGAGCGTTGCGCGCAGGGCGTCGTCGGGCCTATCCGTGGCTACCACTGGACTCTCTCCCGAGCTCGGACCAACAGGAACGATTCTAAGGTGACGCATCGTGCGAAAGGGGGCGTCAACGAGTTACGAGATGACAACACCTCGTGTTCCGGTCTACCACCGCCGTGATCCCGCGCCGAATCGCGTGCGCCCCTCACACCCGGCGACTGGCGAAGGGCAGCACGTCGGCTCCGGGGAACGCCACACGCAGAGCACGGTTCACGTCCGTCACTTCGATCACGGTGATGCCTGCTGGCACCTTGCCGGGGTCGGGTGGCACGAGCGCATGAGTGAAGCCGAGCCTGGACGCCTCGGCCAGCCGGCGACCGACGCCGGTCACGCGCCGCACCTCGCCGGCCAGTCCGACCTCGCCGAAGGCGACCAGTCCGCTCGCCAGCGCCTCGTCCCGCGCGCCTCCGGCGACGGCCAGCGCCAACGCCAAGTCGGTCGCCGGCTCGGTGAGGCGCACGCCTCCCACCGTCGCCGCGTAGACGTCGCGCTCGCGCAGCCGCACGTTCGCTCGGCGATCCAGGACCGCGAGGACCATGGCGACCCGTCCCGAGTCGAGGCCGCTCGTCGTGCGGCGCGGGTTGGCCAGCGTGGACGCCGCGACCAGCGCCTGCACCTCGGCGAGCAGCGGTCGCTTACCCTCGAGCGCCACCGTCACGCAGGTGCCGGGCGCGGCCTCGGCCCGGCGGGACAGGAACAGGCCGCTCGGGTCGGCGAGCCCCTCGATGCCGTCGTCGGACAGGTCGAAGCAGCCGACCTCGTCGGAGGGGCCGAACCGGTTCTTGATGCCGCGCACCATGCGCAACCGGGAGTGGCGCTCGCCCTCGAAGTGCAGCACGACGTCGACGAGGTGCTCGAGCACGCGCGGCCCGGCGATGGACCCGTCCTTGGTGACGTGGCCGACGAGCACGGTCGCGATGCCACGCTCCTTGGCCACCCGGATGAGTGCGGCGGCGACCTCGCGCACCTGGCTCACGTTGCCCGGTGAGCCGTCGACCTCGGCGCTGGCCACGGTCTGCACAGAGTCGACGATCAGGAGGTCGGGCTTGACCGCGTCGATGTGGCCGAGGACGGCGGCCAGGTCGTTCTCCGCGGCGAGGTAGAGGTCGTCGCGCAGCGCACCGATGCGCTCGGCGCGCAGCCGCACCTGGGCGGGCGACTCCTCACCCGTGACGAACAGCGCGCGCCGACTCTCGGCGTACCTCGCGGCGACGTCGAGCAGCAGGGTCGACTTGCCCACGCCCGGCTCGCCCGCCAGCAGCACCACCGCGCCGGGCACCAGCCCGCCGCCGAGCACCCGGTCGAGCTCGGCCACCCGGGTCGGCTGCGCCCGTGCCGCCTCGATGTCGACGTCGGCGATGGGCTGGGCGGCGGCGCTGACCGGCCCGGCCGCTGTGGTGCGGACCTTGGGAGCGGTCGCGTCCTCGACGGTGCCCCACGCCTGGCACTCGCCGCAGCGGCCGACCCACTTGGACGTCTGCCAGCCGCAGTCGCCGCAGCGGTAGGCCGCCCGCTCGCGGGTCGCGGTCTTCGCCATGATGGCGAGGTTAGGTGTGACCACCGACAGAACGCCGCAGGCGTGCCGCCTGGCGAAGTGTTTCCCCGTCAGGGGGGTCAGCGTCAGGCGTCGGCGTCAGGCATCGGCGTCAGGACGGCGGAAGGCTTCCTCGGACATGCCCTGGCGGAAGAAATCCTGGCCCAGCGCGGCGATCAGCGGCTCGATCTGGCTCGTCATGGCGAGCATGGCGTGCAGCTTGACGTCGAGGAGCTCACCCCGGAAGTCCTCGAGGATCAGGCACTCGTCGGCCGGTGTCATGGGCGGCTCGGAGCCCATGAAGACGTTCTGCTCGTCGAGGCGAGCCCGGAAGCGCGCCAGCCACTCGGGCGTCTTCGTCGCGTAGCCCAGCACGGCGTCGGGAGCCACCTTGCGCCGGGCCTCGGTCGCCCAGTTGCTCGCGCACTTGTGGTCGTCATGTCCCGTCATGCCCTCGGGCCCGAACGTCAGCACCGTGTCCGGGCGCACCTCCGCCATCACCTCGCTGACCCGGCGTACCGCGTCGTCCTGGTCGACCGACATGCACCCGCCGTCGGGGTAGTCGAGCCAGTGGTGCTCGGTGACGCCGAGCTCGGCCAGCGCGGACTCGAGCTCACGGGTGCGTACGGCGGCCAGCGGCGCGCCCGAGGGCCAGCGCGCCTCGTCGGGCGAGCCCAGCTCCCCGCGGGTCGCGGTGATGCATACGACGCGGTCACCGGCCAGAGCCGCGCGGGCCATCAGCCCACCGCACAGGTAGGTCTCGTCGTCCGGATGTGCCCAGATGCCGAGGATGGTGCCCAGGGGGTTGTCGCCGCTCATGGCGCGGACGCTAGTCGGCGCCGGCCTTCACGTCACCGTGCGGCGCGCCGTCCGGCGGACCGGCTGGGTGGGTCGGCGGGGTGGAGCGCGAGGATCCGGCGATTGGCGAGCCGTTCCTCGCAGTGGCGGACCAGCTCGTCGTAGGCGGGCCGGCCCATGAGCTCGACCAGCTCGGCCTCCATCGAGACGTAGACCGGGTCGGCGGCACCGTGCGCCTCGGTGTTGCCGCTGCAGTACCAATCGAGGTCATGCCCGCCCGGACCCCAGCCGCGCCGGTCGTACTCCGCGATGGTGATGACCAGCTGGCTGGTGTCGTCCGGCCGCTCGACGTGGTCGTAGGTGCGCCTGATCGGCAGCTGCCAGCACACGTCCGGCTTCGTCTCGAGGAAGTGCTGTCCGTTGCGCAGCGCGAGACCGTGCAGGGCACAGCCCGCGCCACCCTCGAAGTCGGCCCGGTTGGCGAAGATGCACGCACCGTCGACGACCCGCGTCTTGCGCGACCCCTCCTCGTCGGTCTCGGTCCACCTCTTCGAGTAGTGCTGCCAGGTCTCGGGCGTGAGCTGCTTGACGTACTTGCGCACCCTCTTTTCGTCGTCCTTGTCGGAGAAGTGCGCGCCGAGCGAGCAGCAACCGGTGTCTGCAGGCTGGTCGGCGTAGATGCCCTGGCAGCCGTTGCCGAAGATGCACTCCCAGCGCGACGTCAGCCAGGTCAAGTCGCAACGGAACGTCTGATCTTCGTCGGCAGGGTCGACGAACTCGATCCAGGCACGGGGGAAGTCGAGGGGAACTTCGGGCACCAGGTCACCCTATGTCCCGCCGAGTCGAGGCTGCACGGTCTACCGCCCATACAGTTGAGTCGTGGCAGCCGTGGTGCGCGTTCCGAGGGCGAGGGTCGCCCTGTCGACGGCGTCCTGCTACCCGGAGTCGTGCACGACGGCTTTCGAGATGGCGGCCGACCTCGGCTTCGACGGCGTCGAGGTGATGGTCTGGACCGACCCGGTGAGCCAGGATCCCGAGGCGCTGCGCGGTCTCTCCGACCGCTTCGGCGTTCCGGTGCTCGCCATCCACGCGCCCTGCCTGCTGCTGACCCAGCGGGTCTGGACCGCCGATCCCTGGGTCAAGCTCGAACGAGCACGTGCCGCCGCCGAGACCGTTGGTGCGAAGACCGTCGTGGTGCACCCGCCGTTCCGGTGGCAGCGCGACTATGCGCGCACGTTCGTCGAAGGTCTCCAGCGGATGCAGCAGGAGACGGACGTGGTCTTCGCCGTGGAGAACATGTTCCCGTGGCGGGCCCGCAACCGCGAGGTCACGGCGTACCTCCCGCACTGGGACCTCCTCGAGCTCGACTGTCCCGCCACTACCCTCGACCTGTCCCACACAGCCGTGTCCGGGTCCGACGCGCTCGAGACGCTGGAGGCGCTCGGTGACCGTCTCGCCCACGTGCACCTCGCCGACGGCTTCGGCTCCAACAAGGACGAGCACCTGGTGCCCGGGCGCGGACGGCAGCCGTGCGCGGAGGTGCTCGAACGCCTGGCACGTCGCGGCTTCACGCAGTCGGTGGTGCTCGAGATCAACACCAGGCGCGCGACCAACCGGGACGAGCGCGAGGCCGACCTCGCCGAAGGCCTCGCCTTCGCGCGACTCAACCTCGCGGCGGCTGCCGCGAGCAGTGCGGGCGAGGCTGTGCAGTGACGCGTACGGCGTTCGACCACGTCGCGCGCGAGTACGACGCCGCGCGTCCCGACTACCCGGCGCCGCTCTACGACGTGCTGGAGTCGGCGATCGGCCAGCCGCTGCTGCGCGCCGACGTGCTCGACGTCGGCGCCGGCACAGGCATCGCGACGCGTGCCCTCGCCGGCCGTGGTGCGAACGTCGTCGCCGTCGATGCGGGACCCGGCGTGCTCGCGGTGCTGCGGTCGCGTTCGACGTCGCGGGTGCGCGCGGTCGTCGGCGACGGCAACGCGTTGCCACTGCGGAGTGGGCTCTTCGACCTCGTCACCTACGCGCAGTCGTGGCACTGGGTCGATGCTGTCCGTGCGATGCCCGAATGCGCGCGGGTGCTGCGCAATCGCGGGGTACTCGCGACGTGGTGGAACCTCGCGCAGGCGCAGGGCGAGGAGTGGTACGACGCCTACAGTGACGCTGCCGAAAGGCTGGCGCCGTCCCTCGAACGCAATCTCGGCGAGGGTGACTGGGGCAGCGACCTCACCGCGTCCGGGTTGTTCGCGTGGGTCCGCAAGGTGGAGATCCCATGGACACGCACGCTGTCGGCCGACGAGCTGCTGGCCGACTACAGCACGCACTCCTTCATTGCCGCACTCGCGCCCGATGTGCAACGCGAGGTGCTGGGCGTCATGCGTGCCCGGCTCGACGAGGAGTTCCCTCGGGGAGTCGTGTCGGTGTCTTACGTCACGCGGGTGTGGGTGGCGCGACGATGACGCCGCCGGCGAAGAAGGCAGTGGCCCGGCGCGGGCCGGGTCGTCCTCCCGGCGTCGCGTCGGGCGACACCCGGGAGTCGATCCTGGCCGCCGCCCGCACGGAGTTCGCCGCGAAGGGCTACGACGCGGCAAGCGTGCGTGGCATCGCACGCGCGGCGGGCGTCGACCCTTCGCTCGTGCACCACTACCTCGGCAGCAAGGAGGACATCTTCGCCGCCGCGATGCGGCTGCCGTTCGCGCCCGGTGAGCGCGTGTCGGAGGTCCTCGCCGGTGACACCGACACCCTCGGCGAGCGGCTGGCCCGCTTCTTCCTCGGTGTCTGGGCCGACCCGGAATTCCGCGCGCCGATGCTCGGCATGCTGCGATCGGCGACGACCGGGGAGCAGGGTGCGGCGATGCTGCGGGAGTTCGTCAGCCAGGTGCTGATGGCCCGGGTGGCGAACGCGGTCGACCCCGCCGACCCGGCGCGGGTCAACGCCGCGGCGGCACAGATGGTCGGCATCGTCCTGTTGCGCTACGTCGTACGGCTGGAGCCGCTCGCATCGATCTCCGAGGACGAGGTCGTGGCACTGGTGGCACCCACTCTTCAGCGCTATCTCGTCGGCGACGGGTCCCGCGAGAAGGGTTGACAGCAGGCCGGCAAGGCGTCATATTCATCACATGATGAAAAACGACGACGCGATCGTGGTGAGCGACCTCCGCGTGGTGCGCAGCGGACGGACCGTACTGCCCGGGGTGAGCTTCTCGGTGCCCGCGGGCTCGGTCGTGGGACTGCTCGGCCCGAGCGGCTGCGGCAAGTCGACGCTGATGAGGTCGGTGGTCGGTGTGCAGATCGTCGCCGGCGGGTCGGTGTCGGTCCTCGGCGAGCCGGCCGGCAGCGCCGGGCTGCGCGCAAGGGTGGGATACCTGACCCAGGCACCCTCGATCTACGCCGACCTGACCGTGACCGAGAACCTGCGCTACTACGCGGCCGTGCTGCGCGCGCCGGCGGGCGATGTCGCGCGAGTCATCGCCGAGGTGAGCCTCGAGTCTCACGCCGGCGCTGTCGCTGGAGCGCTCTCCGGCGGACAGCGCGCCCGCGTCTCGCTCGCGGCGGCACTGCTTGGTCAGCCCGAGGTGCTGGTCCTCGACGAGCCGACAGTCGGCCTCGACCCGGTGCTGCGCCGTGACCTGTGGGCGCTGTTCCACCGGCTCGCCGACCGCGGCGTCACGCTGTTGGTGAGCAGCCACGTGATGGACGAAGCGCAGCGATGCGACCGGTTGCTGCTGATGCGCGAGGGCGAGATCCTCGCCGACGACGCCCCGCGCGCGCTGCTCGAGCGCACCGGCAGGCAGGACATCGAGACCGCCTTCCTCGACCTGGTCGACGCGAAGGCCCAGGAGGTAAGCGCATGAGTCTCCATGCCACTGTGGCCACCGCGCGGCGGGTGCTCACCCAGCTGCGCCATGACCACCGCACGCTGGCTCTGCTGCTCGTCGTGCCCTGCGTCCTCGTGGGCCTGCTGGCCTGGGTCTTCGAGGGCACCGACACCTTCGACGGGATCGGCGCGCCGTTGCTCGGCATCTTCCCCTTCGTCGTGATGTTCCTCGTCACGTCGGTGGCGACACTGCGGGAGCGGACGTCCGGCACACTCGAGCGGCTGCTGACGATGCCGATCGGCAAGCTCGACTTCCTGCTCGGCTACGCCGTCGCCTTCGGGTTGGTCGCCATTCTGCAGGTCAGTGTCGCCAGCGCACTCTCGCTCACTGTTTTCGGCCTCGATGTCGCAGGACCGACGTGGCTGGTGATCACCGTCGCGCTGCTCGACGCCTTGCTAGGCGTGGCTCTCGGCCTGTTGGTGAGCGCCTTTGCCGCTACTGAGTTCCAGGCGGTGCAGTTCCTGCCCGCGGTGGTCTTGCCGCAGTTCCTGCTGTGCGGGCTGCTGGTGCCGCGTGAGGAGATGCCCGACGTACTGAACGCCGTCTCCGATCTGCTCCCGCTGTCCTACGCCGTCGACGCCATGCGAGCCGTCACCACGTCGTCGGAGGTGGCTGCCGACGTGTGGCGCGACCTCGGAATCGTCGCCGGCTGCATCGCGTTGGCCCTGGGGCTCGGCGCCGCGACGTTGCGACGCCGTACGGCGTAGGTGCAGCCCGGTAGTCCGCCCGTGCCGTAACAGGCGAGGCAGTGCGACAACAGGCGGGCAGACCTGTTGACGCACTGCCCCACCTACCTAACGTGGTCGACTCGGGGAGTGCGGGGGTCAGTGGTAGCGGCGACGCCCGCTGCTGCCCCAGTCCTCGTTGGCGGGCTCGGCGCCCCCTGCCTCGACCTCCTCGGCCTCGGCGTCCTGCGCAGTGAGCGGCGTGGCGATGTCCTCGAGCGAACGCTGCTCGGCCTTGACGCCGAGCACCAGCTCGACGAGGCCGGCGGCGATCATCAAACCCGCGCCGAGGTAGTAGCCGAACGCCACGTCCGCGCGGCCGCCCTCGATGAGCTTGCCGAACAGGATCGGACCGGTGATGCCACCTGCCGCTGTACCGACGGCGTAGAAGAACGCGATCGCCATCGCACGCGTCTCCATCGGGAAGATCTCGCTGACCGTGAGGTACGCCGCGCTGGCGCCGGCCGAGGCGAAGAAGAAGACGACGCACCACAGCAGGGTCAGCGTGGTCGCGCTGAGCGAGTCGTTCTTGAAGAGCATCCCGGTCCAGATCAGCACGAGCCCCGACACGACGTAGGTCAACGTGATCATGACGCGCCGGCCGACCGTGTCGAAGAGGTGTCCGAGCAGTAGCGGCCCGAGGAAGTTGCCGATCGCCAGAGGTACGAGGTACCACGGAGCGATCGCGGTGTCGACCTTCATGATGTCGGTCAGCACCAGGGCGAAGGTGAAGAACACCGCGTTGTAGAGGAACGCCTGCCCGATGAACAGCGACAGGCCGAGCACCGTCCGCTTGGGGTAGAGCGTGACCATGGTCTTCGCGATCGTGACGAAGCCGATGCTCTTGCGCTGGCGGACCGTGATGTCCTCGTCCACGCCCTCGAGCTTCTTGTCGGTCGACTCCTCGACCTGGCTTTCGATGTCCTGGACGAGCTCTTCCGCCTGCTCCTCCTTGCCGTGGATGAACATCCACCGCGGGCTCTCGGGCACGAAGCGGCGCACGATCAGGATGCAGAGACCGAAGACGGCACCCAGACCGAAGGCGATTCGCCAGCCGACGTCTTTCGCGAAGTAGTCCTCGTTGAGGAGGAAGACCGACAGTGCTGCGCCGAACGCGGTGCCGAGCCAGAACGACCCGTTGATGATGAGGTCGACGCGACCGCGCACCCGTGCCGGGATGAGCTCGTCGATCGCGGAGTTGATGGCGGCGTACTCGCCACCGATGCCTGCGCCGGTGAAGAAGCGGCAGACGTAGAAGAACATCGGGTTCATCGAGAAGGCTGTCGCCACGGTGGCTGCGAGGTAGACGGCGAGGGTGACGAGGAACAGCTTCTTGCGGCCGAGCCGGTCGGCAAGGTAGCCGAAGAGGAGAGCACCGCAGCAGGCTCCGGCGACGTAGACGCCGGCGGCGATACCGATCTGGCTCTCGCTGATGGTGATGCCGCTGCCGTCCTCGGTCAGCCGGCCGGCGATCGAGCCGACGATGGTGACCTCGAGGCCGTCGAGGATCCACACGGTCCCGAGCCCGAGGACGACGAGCCAGTGCCACCTCGACCATGGGAGGCGGTCCATGCGGGCCGGGATATCGGTGGTGATCTTGCCTGTCTCGACGCCGCTCATGCTGCCTCCTCGCAACACCCACCCCTGGCGGGACGGGGACGTTTCCCGCCGCCTCTGGTGCCCGCAGTGATCACGTTGAAACGCGCTGCCTCACCGCGAGCCGAGGGCAGCAGGGCCGCCGGTTAGCCTGGGCCGAGCGCGTGGCGACAGGTTCCAGGCGCGAATCCGAGGAGGTCGGCAGGTTGCTCAGGCGAGTGCTCTTGTCGCTGTCGCGTAGCGATCGCGTGCGGCACCTGGTCGAGACGGCGCCCGTTTCGCGGGGAGTTGTCGCGCGATTCGTCGCCGGCACCTCGGCCGAGGATGCCGTGGCCGTGTCGCGGCGGCTCGTCGACAGTGGCCGGCTGGTGAGCCTCGACCGCCTCGGCGAGGACGTCGTCGACCGCGCGCAGGCCGAGCACACCCGCGACGACTACCTCGCCCTGCTCAAGCGACTTCGCGACGAGGGAATGACGGAGCAGGCGGAGGTCTCGGTCAAGCTGTCCGCGGTCGGCCAGGCGTTGCCCGGGGAGGGCGAACGTATCGCGCTCGACAACGCCTACGCGATCTGCGAGGCCGCCACGGCGGGTGGCAGCACGGTCACCCTCGACATGGAGGACCACACCACCACCGACTCGACGCTGGGCATCCTGCGCGAGCTGCGGCGCGACTTTCCCGACACCGGAGCTGTCCTGCAGGCCTACTTGCACCGCACCGAGGCCGACTGCCGGGACCTCTCCTACGAGGGTTCGCGGGTGCGGCTCTGCAAGGGCGCCTACAAGGAGCCCGAGTCGGTCGCCTTCCAGCCAAAGCTTGACGTCGACCGGTCCTACGTTCGCTGCCTCAAGGTGTTGATGGCGGGCAAGGGGTTTCCCATGGTGGCGACGCACGACCCGCGGCTGGTCGCCATCGCAGGCGAGCTGGCGCGACGCAACGGCAGGTCGAGGGGCGGCTTCGAGTTCCAGATGCTCTACGGCATCCGGCCCAACGAGCAGCGGCGTCTCGCGGCGAGCGGTGAGCGGGTGCGTGTCTACGTGCCCTACGGCGACGAGTGGTACGGCTACCTCGTCCGTCGGATGGCGGAGCGGCCGGCGAATCTCGCCTTCTTCCTCCGCTCGTTGGCGACGAAAGGCTAAGAGATGACCGATCGCGTCGCTGTCCTCGGCACCGGGAAGATGGGCGAAGCGCTGCTCTCGGGCATGCTTCGCGCGGGCCGGGCTCCCGGCGAGCTCGTGGTGACCGCGCGCAACCCGGAGCGCGCCGACCTGCTCCGTGAGCGCTACGGGGTGACCGTGGTCGACAACGTCGAGGCGGCCCGCAGCGCCGGGACGCTCATCCTCACGGTCAAGCCGCAGGACATGAGCGGTCTGCTCGACGAGCTCGCGAGCGAGGTCCCCGTCGACCGGCTCGTAGTGTCCGTCGCCGCAGGTGTCACGACGTCCTTCATCGAGAGCCGGCTCGCCGATGGCGTGCCTGTCGTGCGCGTCATGTCGAACACTCCGGTGCTCGTCGACGAGGCGATGAGCGCGATCTCGGCAGGTTCGCACGCCGCGGAGGAACACCTGCTGCGGACCGAGCAGGTGTTCGCTCCGGTCGGGCGCACCATCCGGGTGCCCGAGTCGCAGCAGGACGCAGTGACCGCGCTGTCGGGCAGCGGACCGGCGTACTTCTTCTTCCTGGTGGAGGCCATGGTCGACGCGGGCATCCTGCTCGGGTTGCCGCGCAGCGTTGCCCACGACCTCATCGTGCAGACGGCCATCGGCTCGGCCGTGATGCTGCGCGACTCCGGCGAGCATCCGGTGGCTCTCCGCGAGGCGGTCACCTCGCCGGCGGGGACGACCATCAACGCGATCCGCGAGCTGGAGAAGCACGGCGTCCGCGCGGCCATGCTCGCCGCACTCGAAGCGGCCCGCGACCGCGGCCGGGAGCTGGCGAGCGGCGGGTGAGCTCGGTTGTCGTGCGGCGGCTGGGCCCCGAGGACTGGCGCGACCTGCGTGCGACGCGGTTGGCCGCCCTGACCGATGCTCCCGAGGCCTTCATCACCACGCTGGAGCAGGCGCAGGCCTGCACCGACCGGCAGTGGCAGGACCGCATCCTCCGCTCCCCGCATTTCCTGGCTCACTTCGACGCCGCGGACCCGCCTGTCGGGAAGGCCGTCGGCTATCTCCACCACGGGCTGCCCGAGCTCGTCGGCATGTGGGTGGCGCCGCAAGCGCGGGGCCGGGCAGTCGTCGAGGCCCTCATCAGCGCGGTCGCCGGGTGGGCCCGCGACATCGGTCACGACGTCCTGGTGCTGTGGGTCGTCGAGGGCAACGAGCGGGCCGAGCGGGCCTACCGGCGCTGTGGGTTCGTTCGCACCGGGCTGTCGCAGCCGGTGCCCGGGCGGCCGGCCGAGACCGAGGTGCAGATGAGCCTGTCGCTGGCGGCCACGGCACGCTGACCCTGCGGACATCCGCGGTGAAACCTACGATGACGAGGTGGAGAGCCGGTCGTGGTGCGTGGCGGGCATCGCGGCGACCCTGGTTCTCGCGCTAGGTGCCTGCAGCGGCGATGACGCGGAGGGCGTCCGGGTCGACCGCGTGGGCCGTGCCGACGTGACCGAGGTGGTCGAGGCTCCCGCGGTGGTCAGCGCCAAGGCCGCTGCTGCGGTGACCGCGCCGGCCGAAGGCAGGGTCGGGGACCTGCGAGTACGCGAGGGTCAGCGAGTGCGAGCAGGCAGGGTGCTGCTCAGGCTCGAGTCCCCACAGGCCCGCCGCACGTTGCGCGAAGCCCGGCGTGCCGACGCCGAAGCGGCGGAGTCGTCCGACGTCACCTTCTCGTCAGGCAGCTCGCTCTCTGCGCAGCAGGAGCAGGCCGACGAGGACGCGCGCAGAGCGTTCGCCGCCGCGCGCCGCAGCGCCCGCGCCATCCCCAACCGGCAGGTCCGGGCCCAGGCGCTCGCCGCGCTCGACGCGTCGCAGGCGCAGTACACCGCGGCGCGGGCACAGGCGCGGGACGCCGTACGCCGCTTCGAGGCGGGGCTCGGCAGTCTCTCGGAGGCGCTCTCGTCACTGTCGTCGGCGCAGCGACTCCAGACACGGGCAGCGGTTCGCGCCGCCGAGCGCAGCGTCGCAGCGCTCACCGTGCGGGCGCCGATCACCGGCACGGTCTCGCTCACCGGCAGCGGCGGCTCCGCCGGCGACAGCGGGTCGGGCAGTGCAGGTGGAGGACAGGATCTGCTCGATCAGGTGCCGGAGAACTTGCGCGGCCAGGCGGAAGGCCTGCTCGGTGGCTCGGGGTCGAGCGCCACCGTGACCGGCTCGCTGGCCGAGGGGCAGCCGGTGCGGTCCGGCCAGGTGATGCTGCGGGTGACCGATGCATCGACGCTCTCGCTCACCGCGCAGGTCGACGAGACCGACGTGCTGCTCGTACGCCCGGGCGTGGAGGCCTCGGTCGAGCTCGACGCGGTGCCGGACGCGACCTACTCGGGCGCCGTGGCCACCATCGACCCCGAGCCCGCGAGCTCGAGCCGCGGCGGCGTGACCTACGTCGTACGACTGGCACTGGGTGACGGCAAGACCGTCGATGGCGCCGCGGCACCGGCGCCACGACCAGGAATGAGCGCGGTCGTCGGCCTGCGCGTGCGCACCGCGACCGACGCGGTCGCGGTTCCGGTCTCGGCCATCGTCCGGGACGGCGGCCGCGACGCGGTGTGGGTGGTGAAGGCGGGCTTGGTCGCCCGGCGGGCGGTGCGCCTCGGTGCGCAGGGCGAGGACGCAGCTGAGGTCGTCGACGGCTTGGAGCAGGGGGAGCGGATCGTCGTCCGCGGGGCCGACCGGGTCCGCGACGGGCAGCGGCTGTGAGCGAACGGCCTGATGACGCAGCCATCGAGGCCGTCGACGTCCGTCGCAGCTACCAGCTCGACGGTGTCACGGTCGACGCGCTGCGCGGTGTGAGCCTGCGAATAGGCCAGGGCGAGTACGTCGCGATCATCGGCCCGTCCGGGTCGGGGAAGTCCACGCTGATGCACTTGCTCGGCTGCCTCGACCGGCCGTCGTCCGGCCGGCTGCTCGTCGACGGGCGCGACGTCGCGACGATGTCCGACACGGAGCTGGCCGGCCTGCGCAACGCCCGGATCGGCTTTGTCTTCCAGGCATTCCAGCTCCTCACTCGCACGAGTGCGGTCGACAACGTGGCGTTGCCCCTCGTCTACCGAGGTGAACGCGGCGCAGGCCGCCGTGCACGCGCGAAGGACGCGCTGGAGTCGGTCGGGCTGGGCCATCGCCTCGGCCACCGGCCCGGCCAGCTCTCAGGTGGGGAACAGCAGCGGGTGGCGATCGCCCGCGCGCTCGTCGGCGGTCCGTCGGTGCTGCTCGCCGACGAGCCCACCGGCAACCTCGACACCCGCAGCGGCGCCGAGGTGATGGACATCCTGGGCCGGCTCAACACCGAGCGACGCGTGGCTGTCGTCGTCGTGACCCACGACCCCGAGGTCGCCGACCGCGCGCACCGCCGCATCCACATGCGCGACGGGCTGGTCGAGTCGGACAGCTCGGCATGAGGGCGGGGGAGGCCCTCCGGGTAGCCCTGAGTGCCTTGCGCGCCAACAGATTGCGCAGCGCCCTCACGATGCTCGGCGTCATCATCGGCGTGGCCGCGGTGGTGATCCTGGTCGCCATCGGCAGCGGCGCCAAGCAGGAGGTCGAGGAACAGGTCGAGGGACTCGGCTCGAACATCATCCTTGTCGTTCCCGGCCGCTTCGAGTTCGGCTCCGCGCCGTCAGTGAGCAGACTGACGCTCGATGACGTCGAGCTGCTCGGCCGCGTCGTAGGCGACCGCGACCGGGTGGCTGTGTCGATCGCCTCCGGCGAGAGCGTGAGCGTCGGCTCGCGCGAGCAGTTCGTGACCGTCAACGGCGTGAACGAGAACGTGCCAAACGTCTTCGACCGTCCGCTGGCGCGTGGGGAGTACATCACCGAGACCGACGTCGACACCCGCCGCCGGGTCGTCGTGATCGGCGACACGGTCGCCAGGCGGGTCTTCCCCGACGTCGACCCGCTCGGCCGTCAGGTCTCCATCGCTGGTGTGCGGTTCCGTGTCATCGGGGTGTTCGCGTCGATCGGCTCGACGTTCGGTGTCGACCGCGACGCCGAGGTGCACATCCCCGTGACCGCGGCGCAGCGCCTGTTCGGCGTGGACCGCATCGACGGCCTCGCGGTCAAGGCGCCGACGCCCGACACCGTCGAGTCGTTGCAAGGACGGCTGGTCGAGGCGCTCGAGGACAAGTACGACGGCGAGGAGTTCTCCGCCGTCACACAGACGCAGATCCTCGGCACCATCGGCCGGATCCTCGGCCTGCTCACCGCCGTGCTCGCCGCGATCGCCGCCATCTCGCTGCTCGTCGGCGGGGTCGGGGTGTCCAACATCATGCTGGTCAGCGTGCGCGAACGGACCCGGGAGATCGGGCTTCGTAAGGCACTCGGCGCCCGCCAGCGCGACATCCTGTGGCAGTTCCTGATCGAGGCCGTGCTGCTGTGCGTGGTCGGCGGCGTGGTCGGGATCGGGCTCGGCGTGGGCACGTCGCTGCTCGTGTTGGCCGTCTCGCCGCTGCCGGCCGTCATCGCCTGGTGGTCGCCGGCCCTCGCCTTCGCGGTGTCGGCCATCGTCGGGATCTTCTTCGGCGTTGCACCCGCCCGCCGGGCCGGCCGCCTCGACCCCGTCGTAGCCCTCCGCGCCGAGTAGCCAACGAGACCCAGACCAAGCCGAACCTTCGTCGGTGATCATGCGCTCGAAGCTGCGGAGGTCCGTACCGTTCGATGCACCGCTCCTCCGCAGCTCGCGAAGACGCTCGTCTTGGCCCGCCGGGACAGGTGCCGCGACCATCGTCAGCCAGCGGCGCCCTGCACAACTGCATGATCACTGGGGAAGTTTGTGCAGGTGGGAGGCGCGCGATTGCACAACTGCATGATCACTGGCGACGTTGGCTTTGTGTCTGGGTTGGCGGGTGGCAGGTAGCGTGCGGGCCATGAGCCGGTCGGTCGTACTGCCCTGGGACGAGGCCCTCGTCGGCTACGACTTCGGCAGTTCGCACCCGCTCAACCCGGTGCGCGTCGACCTGACTCTCCGGCTGGCCCGCGCGTTCGGGCTGCTGGACCTGCCGCAGGTCAGCGTGGTCCGACCGAAGTCGGCCGACGACGACCTGCTCGCCCTCGTCCACGACCGCGACTACCTCGACGCGGTACGCCGCGTGGCCGCCGACCCCTCGAAACCCGACCTTGCGCGCGGCCTGGGTACCTCCGACAACCCGGCCTTCGCGGGCATGCACGAGGCGGCCGCGCTGGTGGTCGGCGCCAGCGTCGCCGCGGCTCGCGCGGTCTGGACCGGCGAGGCCGAGCACGCGGTCAACGTGGCCGGCGGCCTGCACCACGCGATGCGCGACGCCGCGAGCGGCTTCTGCATCTACAACGACCCGGCAGTGGCGATCGCCTGGCTGCTGGAGCAAGGCGTCGAGCGGGTCGGCTACGTCGACGTAGACGTCCACCACGGCGACGGCGTCGAGGCGGCGTTCTGGGACGACCCTCGCGTGCTCACGATCTCGATCCACGAGAGCGGGCGCTTCCTGTTCCCCGGCACCGGTTTCCCCAGTCAGAACGGTGGCCCTGGTGCCGAGGGCTACGCCGTCAACCTCGCGCTGCCACCAGGGACGGCCGACGACGCGTGGCTGCGTGCTTTCCACGCCGTCGTGCCGCCGCTGCTCGAGCACTTCCAGCCGCAGGTGCTGGTCACCCAGCACGGCTGCGACAGCCACCGGCTGGACCCGTTGGCCCATCTCGGCCTGACCGTCGACGGCCAGCGCACCTCGGCCGAGGCCCTGCACGACCTCGCCCACCGCTACGCCGACGGTCGCTGGGTCGCGCTCGGTGGCGGCGGCTACGAGCTCGTCGAGGTCGTGCCGCGGGTCTGGACGCACCTCATCGCGGAGGCCGCCGGTGCCCGCGTGCCGCCCGGCTCAGCCGTGCCCGAGCAGTGGCGAACCTACGTCGCTCAGCGGATGAACGTGGCCGGCCCAACGCGGATGACCGACGGCGCGACGCCGGCCTGGCGCGACTGGTCGTCGGGCTACGACCCGGCAAGCCCGCTCGACCAGGCGGTGCTGGCCACCCAGCAGGCCGTCTTTCCCGCGCACGGTCTCGCCGGGCACCTCCACCCGTGACCCGGGAGCAACGATCGGTGGCCGAGGGCGGCGCGTCCGCGGCCGTGCAGCTGCGCGCCTACCTCGTCGCGTCCCGCATTGCCGGTGACGTCGCAACGACGCGCCAGGACAACCTGTGGAAGTACGGGATGTTCGCCGACCGCGAGCCGAAGGCGATGTTCGGGCTGCGCCCGCGCGGGCGTTGGGACCGCTCGGACCTGCTCGAGCTGATGGCTCGCCGCTGCGGCGTCTCGCCGGACCCGGGCCACACCCGCGGGCAGGACCGCATCGACCCCGACCTGACCATCGGCGCCCTCGACCGGATGGCTGCGCGCCTCGCGGTCCACGCCCGCCCCGGCGCGCGCGTCGTGGTCGCCACCGGTCACCCGGCAGGTCTGCTGCCCGTACACATCGCGGTCGCGGGCGCGTTGCAACGCAAGGGAGTGGACCTGCTCACGCCGGCAGCCGGCTGGTCGTACGACGTGGCGTCGCGTGGTGGTCGCTCCTCGCGCGAGATCCGCTACATCTCGGGTGTCGCCACCGTCAGCAACAAGGGCGAGCTCAACCACACCCATTCGAGTGCTCCGATGGAGGCCATCCTCGGCGCGCTCGCCGACGAAGGAGCCGCCCCGCCCGACCTGGTGGTCGGCGACCACGGATGGGCGGGCGCGGCCGGCCAGGCAGGTGTCGAGTCGCTCGGCTTCGCCGACTCCAACGACCCGGGGCTCTTCGTCGGTGAGGAGGAGGGCGCGGTCACGGTCACCGTCCCGCTCGACGACAACGTCGCGCCGCACCTCTACGAGCCGCTCACCTCCTACCTGCTGGCGACCGCCGGGCTGAGCCCGAACACCGCCTGACCCAAACCCAAGATCGTCACCAGCCCCCACATCGGCCGCGGAAGCTGCCTCTGGCAGCCCTGCCGCGGGCGTTATGACAGCGCCCCGATCGCCGCTTTGTGGGGCCTGGGAACGATCAGTGTGGTGCTCGCGGAGCTTTCACTGACGTTTGTCCGGTTTTCGCGGGCTCACCAGGGGTGAGCCTCAGACCTCCCCTTTCCCACCAGGCTCATCCGCACCTACTCTGAGCACAGAGCGCGTGCGCCTGGAAGTGCGTCCGGTGGGGAAGCCGGCGCCCGTCACGTGCTGGAGGTTCGGTGCGTCATGGCTGCTGATCGTCCCGAGAAGGGCAATTCCCCCGAGCGGGTGGGGCGGCCGGACCGGCCGTTGGCCGAGGTCACGTTCCTCACCGTCGCCGAGGTCGCTGCCGTCATGCGGGTCTCGAAGATGACCGTCTACCGGCTCGTGCATGCCGGGACGCTGCCCGCCGTTCGGGTGGGCAGGTCGTTCCGGGTTCCGGAGCATGCGGTGCACGACTACCTTCGCCAGGCCTACGTCGACACAGCCTGACGAAAGTCGACAGGTAGGCTGAGCCCCCTGTCGCGTGGTCCCGAGTCGCCGAAGCGGTGCTGAGGGTGAGGCGCGCGAGCGTCCGATCTGTCTGACGAGCGAGCGAGGGTCCCTGGTGGGTTCGGTCATCAAGAAGCGGCGTAAGCGAATGGCGAAGAAGAAGCACCGCAAGCTGCTCAAGAAGACCCGCGTCCAGCGCCGCAACAAGAAGTAGTGAGACAGACTCGCTGAGGGGGTGACAGACGCGTGGCCCGAGTCGTCATGGTGACCGGCGCGTCCCGCTATCTCGGCGGGCGGTTCGTCCAGCTCCTCCAGGCCGACCCCGACATCTCGCGGGTGATCGGCGTCGACGTCGTGCCACCCAAGCAGGACCTCGGTGACGCCGAGTTCGTGCGCGCCGACATCCGCAACCCGATCATCGGCAAGGTGATCACCCAGGCGGAGGTCGACACCGTCGTGCACATGGCGGTCCTGGCCACCCCTGACGGCGCCGGCGGGCGCGCGACGATGAAAGAGATCAACGTCATCGGCACGATGCAGCTGCTCGCGGCCTGCCAGAAGGCGCCAAGCCTGCGCAAGCTCGTCGTCAAGTCATCGGCCGCGGTCTACGGCTCGTCGGCGCGCGACCCGGCGATGTTCACCGAGGACATGGAGCCGAACGTGCTGGCCCGGTCCGGCTATGCCAAGGACTCGCTCGAGGTCGAGAGCTACGTGCGCGGTCTCGCGAGACGACGCCCGGACATCGCGGTCACCATGCTTCGATTTGCCAACTTCGTCAGCCCGTCGATGCACACGGCGCTCACGGCGTACTTCTCGCTTCCCGTGGTGCCCACAGTGCTGGGCTTCGACCCGCGCATGCAGTTCGTGCACGAGCGCGACGGGCTCGAGGCGCTCTGGCGTACGACGACCGGTGACCACGAGGGGACGTTCAACATCGCCGGTGACGGCGTTGTCGGGCTCTCGCACGCGATCCGGCGCGCCGGCCGCCCCTCGCTCCCGCTGCCGACTCCGGCCGCACCGTTCGTCGGCCAGGTCATGCGCCGACTCGGGCTCGCCGACTTCTCCCTGGAACAGGTCCGTTTCCTCACCTACGGCCGAGTGCTCGACACCACGCGGATGCACGAGGAGCTCGGCTTCGCCCCGCGTTACTCCACGGCAGCCGCGTTCGACGACTTCGTACGTGGTCAGCACCTGCACGGACCGCTCTCCGCGGACCGGGTCGGCGCGGTCGAGCGTCGTGTCGTCGGGGCAGTCGGGGCAGTCGCCAGTCGAGGTGTGCATGCCTGACGCGCGGGTCATCCCCTTCGACGGCAGCGAGCGACCTCGCCGTACGCCGGGCAAGGCGCCGTCTCCGAAGCCGTCGGCGAGCGACGCCGTGGCCGCCGGGGCCGCACGCGCCTCCGACGAGCGGGCGCGTCGGCGCAAGCCGAGCCCGCTGATCGAAGAGCCCATCGGTGACCCGGTCGTGGCGCCCGGCTCGGACGACACCGTCGCGGACGACTTCGTCGACCCGGCGCGCAGCGCCGGCCCCGCCTCCGAACAGGCCGCCGAATGGGAGCGTCGTTTCGCGAGCGCGATGGCCTTCGTCCGGCGCCGCATCACCGGCGAGGTCGAGATCGACGAGTTCGGCTTCGACCCCGAGCTCACCGACAACGTCCTGCTCGCCGCACTGCGGCCGCTGTACCAGAAGTACTTCCGGGTGGAGGTCCGTGGCCTCGACCTGGTGCCTGCCACCGGTGGCGCCCTGGTGGTGGCCAACCACTCGGGGACCATCCCGCTCGACTCGCTGATGACCCAGATCGCGCTGCTCGACCACCATCCGGCGAGGCGTCACCTGCGCATGCTCGGCGCCGACCTCGTCTTCCAGACGCCGTTGGTGAGCGAGCTCGCCCGCAAGTCGGGCACCACCCTGGCGTGCAACGCCGACGCGGAGCGGCTGCTGCGCAAGGGTGAGCTCGTGGGCGTCTGGCCGGAAGGCTTCAAGGGCATCGGGAAGCCCTTCTCCGAGCGCTACAAGCTGCAGCGCTTCGGCCGCGGTGGCTTCGTGTCGGCCGCCCTGCGCACCGGCGCTCCCATCGTGCCGTGCTCCATCGTCGGGGCCGAGGAGATCTACCCGATCATCGGCAACATGCGCACCCTGGCGCGGCTGCTCGGCGTCCCCTACCTCCCGATCACGCCGACGTTCCCCTGGCTGGGACCGCTGGGCGCGATCCCCCTGCCGAGCAAGTGGATCATCGAGTTCGGCGCCCCCATCGAGACCGAGCACCACGGCACCGCTGCTGCGGATGACCCGATGCTCGTCTTCAACCTCACCGACCAGGTGCGGGAGACGATCCAGCACACGTTGTACCGGCTGCTGATGCAGCGCCGGTCGGTCTTCTTCTAGGCCCTCAGCAGGGGTCGGTCAGCAGCGGCAGGCACAGACCGACGGTGCCGGTGACGTCGTCCACCACGGACTCCAGCGGTGTGGGCAGGGTGATCTGCGGGCCCGGGTCGGCCGGCACGTTGTCGGCCGGCGGCTCGGTGGGCGGCGCGGTGTCCGCCGGCACGTCGCCAGCCACGTCGCCACCGGCGGAGCTGCCCGACCCGCCGAGAATGCCGCCGAGGAGGCCGCCATTGTCCGAGGAGTCGGCAGCGTCCCCGCCGGCAACGTCGTCCGCGGCGTCACCAGCCGCACCGGCCGCGTCGCCAGCCGGCGCTGCATCGGCTCCCGAGCCCGACCCGCCGCCGGCGGCAGCGGCGGGGTGGTCGTGGGCCGCTGCCGCAGCAGCAGCCTGCTCGCGACGCGAGCTCGGGTCGAGCGCGTCGGCGACGGTCGACACCGCCGTGTCGACGACCGACGGCGCGCCGCTGGCAGCGACGGTGAGCACGCGGACCTCGGTGCCGATGGCGTCGAGCCGGTCGGCCAGCGAGCGGGCGAAGGCGCGCAGGCTCGGGTCGAGCAGACTGATCAGGTCGTTGATGCGCTCGGTCTGGTCGACGACGAACTGGTCGAGCACCGTGAGTGCCTCGGGGTCGCCGGTCTCGCGGTAGACGCCCTGGAGCTTCAGCGCGCCGGCGGAGAGCGAGGTGTCCATCTCGGTGAGCAGCACCTGGAGGCGAGCAACCGTGACCGCGTCGCGGGACTGGTCGCCCTGCGCCAGCAGCTCGGCCTCGGCGAGCCGGCTGTTCGCCTGCTCGAGCAGCTCACGGCCCTGCGGCAGGTCCGCCCTGGCCAGGGACAGCTGCACGGACTCGATGCCGCGCTTGACGCTGTAGAGGGGGTCACCGGGCACGGCGTTCGAGCTCGCGAAGGCCAGCCCGGCGCCGCTCAGGACGGTGGCCGCGGTGGCGAGGCCGACGGCCTGGGTGAGCCGGTGGCGAATCCTCGGGGCCCGGTCCGCGGAGGTCCGCGGCGCGGGCACGGCCGCCGGCGTACGAGCGGCGGCCTCCCGGACGAGACGCTCGCGCAGCTCGGCCCGGAAGTCAGGGGCGGGTGCGAGGGCCGCGGGGCGCAGCGTCGACGCCAGGGTGACGAGGTCGGCGAGCTCGTCACCCTCAGGTGCCCGGCCGCCCTCGAGCAGGGTGGCGAACTCCTCGGCGCGGCGGCGCTCGGCCGGCGACAGGGTGCGTGAGCTGATCACGAGCCGGCACCCCCTGTGTCGTCCCCGCAGAGCTGGACGTTGCGTCCGTCGTCCTCGGAAGGCCAGGAGCACAGCGCTCCGAACCCACCCTGACAACGATCCCGGGAGGGCCTGGTTACGGGCTGGCGGGCGATCATGACGACCGGGCCGGGACAAGTCGGGCCAGCGCGCGGATCGCGCGCAGCTGGAGCTGCTTGACCGCACCGTCGGAGCGCTGCATCACCTTGGCCGTCTCGGCCACCGAAAGGCCCTGGAGGAACCGCAGCACGATGCACTCCTGCTGCTCCGGCTTGAGCTCGCGGACGGCCTTCAGCAGCTCGGCGCTCTCCAGCCGGTCGACCACGACGTCCTCGATGCCCCCGTCGGCCCGGTCGGCGTCCAGGATGTCGCCGGTCGGCACCTCGAGGCGGAAGCGGCTGGACTTGAAGTGGTCGCTGACCAGGTTGCGCGCAATGGTGACGAACCAGGCGCCGATGTCCTTGCCCTGCCAGCTGAACGAGTCGATGCGGCGCAACGCGCGCAGGAAGGTCTCCGACGTCAGGTCCTCGGCGAGGGTGGGGGAGCCGACCCGGTAGTAGAGGTAGCGGTAGACCGCATCGACGTAGAGGTCGTAGATCTGGCCGAACGCCTCCGCGTCCCCGCGCTGGGCGAGCGTCACCAGGGCGGTCAGCCGGACGCGCTCCGGGTCCTCGTCGTCAGGCTCTCCGCCGCCGCGGGTGTCCGGAGTCTCGGCAGTGCCCGCACGGCCCATCGCGAGCAGGCCGGACCGGAAGCCGGGGGACTGCGGTGCCGCCGCTCCTGCCCCCGCGAGGGCCACGCCTGGGGCAGGCGCGAGGGCGGCCATCTCGGCGGCCACGAGCGCACACAGGTCCCGGAGGGCGTGCCGGTCCGCAGCGATGGATCGGTGCACACGTCTCCCTTCCGGGGCCAAGGGGGAGCTACGGGTACCTACCCGGTCAGCCGGTGTGACGAACGTCTCTGAGTGAACTGGACGGTAACCCGGAGGGCGGAACGCGGCCAAATCGGCTGCCCCTTCCCCCGTTACCGGCGGCGTCGGATCGTCGCAGCGGCAGCAACAGCGCCCACCGCGGCCCCCACCGCCGCTGCGGTGGGCACCCCGATTCTTGCCGCAGTCCGCCCTGAGCGATAGTCACGAATCCGCCATTGGTTGGCCTTGGCGTGGCTGCGCAGCTTCGAGTCGGGGTTGATGGCGCACGGGTGCCCGACCAGGCTCAGCAGCGGGATGTCGTTGGCCGAGTCGCTGTACGCCGAGCAGCGCGCCAGGTCGAGCCCTTCCCGCGCGGCGAGCGACCGCACTGCTTCCGCCTTGGCCTCGCCGTGCAGGATCTCGCCGACCAGGCGACCCGTGTAGACGCCGTCGACGGTCTCCGGCACCGTGCCGAGCGCGCCGGTCAGCCCGAGCCGGTGCGCGATGACCTCGGCGACCTCGACCGGAGTGGCGGTCACCAGCCACACCCGCTGGCCGGCGTCGAGGTGCATCTGGGCGAGTGCCCGGGTGCCCGGCCAGACCTTGGCCGCCATGACCTCGTCGAAGACCTCCTCGCCGATGGCGGCCAGCTCGGCGACCGTGTGCCCCGCGGCGAAGGACAGGGCGCTCTCCCGCGCCTCATGGACGTGGTCGAGGCGCTCGCTGCCCACCAGCCGGAAACGGGCCTGCCGCCAGGCGAACCGGCCGATGTCACGGGCGGTGAAGAACTTGCGGGCGTACAGGCCGCGGGCGAGGTGGAAGAGCGACGCTCCCTGCATGACCGTGTTGTCGACGTCGAAGAAGGCGGCTGCCGACCGATCGATCGTGACGTCGAGCGAGGCCTCGACCTCGGCGGCGGCCGCTGATGCCTCGCCGGCCGTGATGGCCTGGCTACGGTCGTGACGGTTGCGACGCAGCACCCGCACCATGGTCCGAAGCGTAACCAGGCCGTGTGCCGGCCTGTGCCAGACTCGGGTCCGTGGTTGCAGCGGAGTCCGTCGGCAACGTCGCTGATCTGGTCCGTGTCAACGCGTCGCGTCGAGGCGACGCGCACGCACTCGTCTTCGCGGAGAGCACGCATCCGACCCGGCTCACCTGGTCCGAGCTCGACGCGGACGTCGACGCGGCGGCGGCCGGCCTGCGCGCCGGACTCGGGCTTGCCCCGGGAGATCGGGTTGCCTTCGCCCTCGCCAACGGCAGCGCCTTCGTCACGGCGTACTTCGGCGCACTGCGCGCGGGACTGGTCGTGGTGCCCCTCAACACCGGCTACACCGCGCGCGAGGTAGCGCAGCTGCTCGACAACGCGGGCGTGGCGGCTGTCCTCTGTGACGAAGCGACGCAACAGGTCATCGAGGAGGCGGTCGCCGGCACCGACCGTGCCCTGGTCGACTCTGCCGGCCTCGACGCGCTGGTCGCGCAGGGCAGGCATACCGCGCCGCCGCGCGGCGCCGGGTCCCGCGAGGACCTCGCCGTGCTGCTCTTCACCTCGGGCACCAGCGGGCGCCCGAAGGCGGCCATGCTCAGCCACCGCGCGCTGCTCGCGAACCTGGACCAGTGCGCGGCGCTGGAACCGGTGCCGATGCGCGAGGACGACGTCGTGCTGCTCGTCCTGCCGCTCTTCCACGTCTACGGGCTGAACGCCGGCCTCGGGATGGTCGCCCGCACCGGTGCCACGGCCGTGCTCGCGACGCGCTTCGACCCGCGCGCGACGCTCGAGGCGGTGGCGGGGGAGCAGGTCACCAACATCCCCGGCGCCCCGCCTATGTACATCGCGTGGAGCCGGTTGGCCGAGGGGCCGGACGGAGGCGATCTCGGCGCGAGCCTGCGCAGTGTGCGGATGCTGCTGTCCGGCGCTTCCTCACTGCCGCCGGCCGTTCTCGAGGAGATCCAGGCCGCGACCGGCGTCGTCATCTACGAGGGTTACGGGCTGACCGAGACCGCGCCGGTGGTGACGAGCACCCTCGCGTCGGCGACGGTCAAGCCCGGCTCCATCGGCAAGCCGATCCCCGGCGTCCAGGTGCGTCTCGTCGACCAGATGGGCGACCCGGTCGTCGACGACGACCCGGGCGAGATCTGGGTGAAGGGCGACAACCTGTTCTCCGGCTACTGGCCGGACGGCTCGGACGGTCCCGACGCCGACGGCTGGTACCCGACCGGAGACGTGGCCTACGCCGACGACGACGGCGACCTCTTCCTCGTCGACCGCCGCACCGAGCTGGTGCTGGTGAGCGGGTTCAACGTCTACCCGCGCGAGGTGGAGGACGTCCTCGTCGAGCACCCCGACATCGTGGAGGCGGCCGTCATCTCGGTGCCGGACCCGGAGACCGGCGAGGCGGTGAAGGCGTACGTCGTGGCGCGGGCCGGGTCGGGGCTGACCGAGGAGGACGTCAGCGCCCACTGCGCCGAGCGGCTCGCGCGCTTCAAGCAGCCCACGTCCGTCGCGCTGGTCGACGACCTCCCGCACACCGCGACGGGAAAGGTCGCGAAGGCTCGGTTGCGCGACCTCGAGACCCGTCCCGAGCACCCCCAGAGGAGGGCCGACGACGTGCCGGACGGCAGCGACGAGAGCACCTCCGGCGAGGGCCTGCTCCGGTGACGGACCGTGACGTGGTCCGGATCACCCTCATCGGCCGCCCCGGCTGCCATCTCTGCGACGACGCGCGGGAGGTCGTGGCCCGGGTCGCGGCCGATCTTGGCGTCGGCTGGGAGGAGCGCAGCATCCTCGACGACCCGGCCCTGCACGAGCAGTACTGGGAGCAGGTGCCCGTCACGCTGGTCGACGGTGCGCAGCACGACTTCTGGCGGGTGAGCGAGGACCGGCTGCGCGCGGCGCTCTCCGGCTGAGCGGGGGTGAGCGGTCTCTGCCGTTCACTTTGTGCTCGCGTTCACAAGCGCCTACCCTGGGCAGCGCCCGGTCGCCCTTCCCTGGAGACCCGTGACGTCCACAGACCGCAGTTCCACCCGCGCCTCCCGCACCCGCGGGGTCCCCGAGGCGACGGTCGCGCGGCTGCCCATCTACCTGCGGGCGCTCTCCGCCCTCGCTGACGAGGGCGTGTCGACGGTGTCCTCGGAGGAGCTCGCCGCGGTGGCCGGCGTCAACTCGGCCAAGCTGCGCAAGGACCTGTCCCACCTCGGCTCCTACGGCACCCGCGGGGTCGGCTACGACGTCGACTACCTCGTCTACCAGATCTCGCGCGAGCTCGGGCTCACCCAGGACTGGCCGGTCGTCATCGTCGGGCTGGGCAACCTCGGCCACGCCCTCGCCAACTACGGCGGCTTCATGTCGCGTGGGTTCGCGATCCGTGCGCTCGTCGACTCCGACCCCGAGCTGGCCGGCAGCGAGGTCGCCGGCATCACCGTGCACCCGGTCGAGGACCTGGAGCGCCTGGTCGCCAAGCACGGCATCGCCATCGGCGTGATCGCCACCCCCGCCCACGGCGCCCAGGACGTGTGCGACCGTCTCGTCGCCGCCGGTGTCAGCAGCATCCTCAACTTCGCCCCGATCGTGCTCGCCGTGCCCGACGAGGTCGAGGTCCGCAAGGTCGACATGTCGATCGAGCTGCAGATCCTGGCCTTCCACGAGCAGCGCAAGGTCCCAGCGGCCGACCTCGCGCGCGAGCTCGCGGAGGTGATCGGACGATGAGCGTCCTCGTCGTCGGGCTGTCCCACCGCACGGCACCGGTGAGCCTGCTGGAGCAGGCCACGCTGCCCAAGGACCAGGTGCCCGCCCTGCTCGCCGACATGGTCGCCAGCGAGCACGCCGTCGAGGCGGTGGTGCTCTCGACGTGCAACCGCATCGAGATCTACGCCGAGGTCGACAAGTTCCACGGCGGCGTGGCCGAGGCCTCCGAGCTGCTCGCCAAGCACACCGGCGTCCCGCTCGACACCCTCACGCCCCACCTCTACGTGCACTACGAGGACCGGGCGGTGGCCCACCTGTTCAGCGTCGTGTGCGGGCTGGACTCCATGGTCGTCGGCGAGAGCCAGATCCTCGGCCAGGTCAAGGTCGCGCTGCGGGTCTCGCAGGACGCGGGCAGCGCGGGCCGGGTGCTCAACGAGCTCGCCCAGCAGGCCCTGCGGGTCGGCAAGCGGGTGCGCACCGAGACCCGTCTCGACGAGGCGGGCCGGTCGCTGATGACCGCGGGTCTGGACGAGGCCTCGCACGTGCTGGGCCCGATCGCTGGCCGACGGGTGCTGGTCGTCGGCGCCGGGTCCATGAGCGCGCTGGCCGCCACGCTCGCCTCGGCCCGGGGGGCCGCCGAGGTCGTCATCGCCAACCGGACGCTCGCCCATGCGACCCGGGTGGCCGACGCGGTGGGCGGGTCCGCCGTCCCGCTCGAGCGCGTCGCCGAGGAGATGCGGGCCGCCGATCTGGTGGTGTCCTGCACCGGCGCGGTCGGCCACGTGATCGGCACCGAGTCCGTCGTAGGCGCGGTCGGCGACCATCGCGAACGGCCGCTGGTCCTGCTCGACCTGGCGCTGCCGCGCGACGTCGAGCCGGAAGCCCACCAGGTCGAGGGTGCCCACGTCGTCGACCTCGAGCGGCTCGCTGTCGTCCTCGCCGACCAGCAGCACGCCGCCGACATCGAGGCCACCCGGCTCATCGTCGCCGAGGAGGTGCTGGGTTTCGTCGGCTGGCAGCGTGCTGTCGCCGTCGCGCCGACCGTGGTCGCCCTGCGCGGCATGGCCGATGCCGTCGTCCACGCGGAGCTGAGCCGCCTCGCGGGCCGCCTGCCCGACCTCGACCCGCGGGCGCGCGCCGAGATCGAGCTGGCCGTACGCCGGGTGGTCGACAAGGTCCTGCACGCGCCCACCGTGCGGGTGAAGGAGCTGGCCGAGGAGCCCGGCGGGCAGTCCTACGCCGACGCGCTCGGCAAGCTCTTCGACCTCGACCAGTCCTCCGTCGACGCGCTGACGCGTGCCCGCATCGAGGAGGGGTCGACACCGTGACCGCACCCCTCCGCCTCGGCACCCGTCGCAGCACCCTGGCCATGGCACAGGCCCAGCAGGTCGCCGACCAGGTGACCGCCCTCACCGGTCGCCCGGTCGAGATCGTCCCGGTGACCACCCACGGCGACACCTCGCAGGAGGCGCTCACCCAGATCGGTGGCACCGGCGTCTTCGTGAGCGGCCTGCGCGAGCGCCTGCTCGCCGGTGAGATCGACTTCGCCGTCCACTCGCTCAAGGACCTCCCGACCGCCGACGCAGAGGGTCTGGTCATCGCGGCCGTGCCCGGCCGGGAGGACCCTCGCGACGCCCTGGTCGCCCGGGACGGCCTGACGCTCGGCGAGCTGCCGAGCGGTTCGCGGGTCGGCACCGGATCGCCCCGCCGGGCGGCGCAGCTGCGGGCGCTCGGCCTCGACCTCGACGTGGTCGACGTGCGCGGCAACGTCGACACCCGGCTGCGATTGGTCGCCGACGGCGAGTTCGACGCCGTGGTCCTCGCCCGCGCCGGCCTGGCCCGCCTCGGCCGGCTTGACGCCGTGACCGAGGTCATCGACCCTCTTCAGATGCTGCCCGCCCCCGGCCAGGGGGCGCTGGCGGTGGAGTGCCGGACGCCGGACACCGACGGCGAGCCCGGTGACTCCTCCGTCGCCGACCTGCTCGCCGGCCTCGACGACGCCGAGATCCGGCTCGCCGTGACCGCCGAGCGCACCCTGCTCGCCACCCTGCAAGCCGGCTGTTCCGCCCCCGTGGGGGCCTACGGAGAGCCGGCCGAGGGCGACGAGCACGTCCACGAGCTTTACCTGCGGGCCGCCGTCTTCGCCGGCGACGGATCCGCGAGCGTACGACTGTCCGCCACCGGACCTCTCGACGAGGCAGCACGGATCGGCCGCGATCTCGCGACCGAGCTGCTCGCCGAAGGTGCGGCCGACCTGATGTTGGAGCGCGTCACGTGACCGGCACCGCCAAGAAGAAGCCCCTCGGAACCGTCGCCTTCATCGGCGCCGGCCCGGGAGACCCCGACCTGCTCACCGTGCGCGCGGTGACCCTGCTCTCCCGCGCCGACGTCGTGGTGACCGAGTCGCAGTCCTCGCCGTTCGTCACCCGGTTCTGCCGGCCCGACGTCGAGGTCATCGACGGGTCCGTCGGAGCCGACGGGCAGCCGATGACGCACGCGATGCGCGCCAAGCTGGTGGTCAAGGCCGCCAAGGCGGGCGGCGCCGTGGTGCGACTGCTCGACGGTGACCCGTTCCTCTACGCGACCGGCTCCGAGGAGGCCGCCGGCTGCGCCAAGGCAGGCATCCCCTTCGAGGTAGTGCCGGGAGTCCCGGCGATCACCGCGGTCCCGGCCTACGCCGGCATCCCGCTGACGACGGCCAAGGCGCGCGAGGTCCGCGTGGTCAACGTCGCCGAAGGCTCGATCGACTGGGACGTCGTCGCGGCCGGCAACGCCACCTTGGTGCTGCTCTCGGCGACGAAGGTGCTCGGCGAGGTGTCCAAGGCGCTCGTCGCCGCCGGCCGTAGCCCCGAGACTCCCGTCGCGATCACCCAGGACGGCACGACCACCGAGCAGCGCACCGTGGTCTCGACGCTCGAGCGGGTCGCCGCCGACGCCAAGGCCGCAAAGCTGGCGCCGCCCACCATCACGGTCGTCGGCGACACCGTCGCGCTGCGCGACAAGCTCTCCTGGTTCGAGACCAAGCCGCTGTTCGGCTGGCGGGTGCTGGTGCCCAGGACCAAGGAGCAGGCCGGCGCGCTCTCCGACAAGCTGCGCAGCTACGGCGCGGTGCCCGAGGAGGTCCCGACGATCGCCGTCGAGCCGCCGCGCACGCCCCAGCAGATGGAGCGCGCGATCAAGGGTCTGGTGACCGGCCGCTACGAGTGGATCGCGTTCACCTCCCGCAACGCCGTCAAGGCGGTGCGCGAGCGCTTCGAGGAGTACGGCCTCGACGCCCGCGCCTTCGCGGGCATCAAGGTCGCCGCCGTCGGCGAGCAGACCGGGGCCGACCTCCTCGCGTGGGGCATCAAGCCCGACCTGGTGCCCACCGGCGAGCAGTCGGCTGCTGGTCTCCTCGAAGTCTGGCCGCCCTACGACGCGGTGTTCGACCCGATCGACCGCGTCTTCCTGCCGCGCGCCGACATCGCGACCGAGAACCTCGTCGCGGGTCTGGTCGAGCGCGGCTGGGGCGTCGACGACGTGACGGCCTACCGCACGGTGCGCGCCGCCCCGCCGGCCGCGTCCATCCGCGAGGCCATCAAGGGCGGCGGCTACGACGCGGTGCTCTTCACCTCGTCGTCGACGGTGCGCAACCTGGTCGGCATCGCGGGCAAGCCGCACGCCTCCACGGTCATCGCCTGCATCGGACCGGCGACCGCGAAGGCGGCCGAGGAGCACGGCCTGCGCGTCGACGTGCTCGCGTCCTCGCCGTCGGTGGCCGACCTGGCGAGTGCCGTCGCCGAGTACGGCACGAACGCCCGCCTCGCCGCCCTCGAGTCAGGGGAGCCCGTCCTGCGTCCCTCGCAGAAGCGCCCCGCCACCCGCCGCAAAGCCAAGTAACCAGGACCCTTCGGCGGTGATCATGCAGTTGTGCAGGTGGCCCGACGTTTCCGCAGGTCACGCCACCCTTCCTCCTGCGGTGATCATGCAGTTGTGCGGGTCGTGATGGACGCTGCCCCGTTCCCGGCCGGCCGGCCGCGCCGCCTGCGGCGTACGCCGGGTCTGCGTGACCTCGTCCGGCAGACCCGGTTGCACCCCCGCGACCTCGTCCTGCCGGTGCTCGCCAAGGAAGGCCTCGCCGAGCCCGCGCCGATCGCGTCGATGCCCGGCGTCGTCCAGCACTCGCGCGACTCGCTGCGCAAGGTGGCCGCCGAGGCGGCCGCTGCGGGCATCGGCGGGCTGATGCTCTTCGGCGTGCCGACGCAGGACCGCAAGGACGCCGTCGGCTCCGGCGCGACCGACCCCGACGGCGCGCTCAACGTCGCCGTGCGCGACGTGGTCGGCGAGGTCGGCGATGCGCTCGTCGTCATGTCCGACCTGTGCCTCGACGAGTTCACCGACCACGGCCACTGCGGCGTCCTGGCCGCCGACGGCTCCGTCGACAACGACGCATCGCTGATCCGGTACGGCGAGATGGCGCTCGCGCAAGCCGACGCAGGCGCCCACGTCCTGGGTCTGTCCGGGATGATGGACGGCCAGGTCGGCGCGGTGCGCGCGACACTCGACGCCGCCGGCCGCACCGACACTGCGCTGCTCGCCTACACCGCGAAGTACGCCTCCGCCTTCTTCGGTCCGTTCCGCGAGGCCGTCGAGTCGTCCCTGCAGGGTGACCGGCGGACCTACCAGCAGGACCCGGCCAACCTCGACGAGGCGCTGCGCGAGCTCGCCCTCGACATCGGCGAGGGCGCCGACATGGTGCTCGTCAAGCCGGCGCTGCCCTATCTCGACGTGCTCCGCCGGGTCGCCGACGCGGCCGCGTCCGCCGGCGTACCCGTCGCCGCCTACCAGGTCTCCGGCGAGCTGGCGATGGCCGAGGCAGCCTTCGCGCAGGGCTGGCTCGACCGCGACCGCACCGTGCTCGAGACGCTCACCTCCATCCGCCGCGCGGGCGCCGGCACCGTGCTGACCTACTGGGCCCTCGACGCCGCCCGACTCCTGCAAGGCTGACTGCGTGAGGATGACGGCATGACGTTTCCGTTCGAGGCGCCCGCGTCGCAGGTGCTGATGGACCGCGCCCGCGCCGTCACGCCCGGCGGCGTCAACTCGCCGGTGCGCGCCTTCCGGGCGGTCGGCGGCACTCCGCGGTTCATGACCTCCGGTCGTGGCGCGTGGCTGACCGACGCGGACGGACGTGAGTACGTCGACCTGGTCTGCTCATGGGGCCCGCTGCTGCTCGGCCACGCGCACCCTCAGGTCGTCGAGGCCGTGCAGGCGGCCGTCGCTCGCGGTACGTCGTTCGGCACTCCGACCGAGGGCGAGGTGTCGCTGGCTGAGGAGATCGTCGGTCGCGTCGTACCGGTCGACGCGGTGCGACTGGTGTCGAGCGGCACCGAGGCGACCATGTCGGCCATCCGCCTGGCTCGCGGCTTCACCGGCCGCCCCAAGGTGGTGAAGTTCGCCGGCTGCTACCACGGACATGTCGACGCACTGCTCGCCGCCGCCGGCTCGGGCGTCGCGACCCTCGGGCTGCCCGACACACCGGGCGTCACCGGTGCGCAGACCGCGGACACGATCGTCGTGCCCTACAACGACATCGCCGCCGTCGAGGCCGCCTTTGCGTCGTACGCCGGTCAGATCGCGTGCGTCATCACCGAGGCCGCCGCCGGAAACATGGGCGTCGTCCCGCCGGAGCCGGGCTTCAACTCCGGGCTCGCCGAGCTGTGTCATGCGAACGGCGCGCTGCTCGTCAGCGACGAGGTGATGACGGGCTTCCGCGTCAGCCGCAGCGGATGGTTCGGCCTCGAGGGTGTGCAGCCCGACCTGATGACGTTCGGCAAGGTGATGGGTGGCGGCTTCCCCGCGGCCGCGTTCGGCGGACGGGCCGACGTGATGGCCCTGCTGGCGCCGTCCGGGCCGGTCTACCAGGCGGGCACGCTCTCGGGGAACCCGGTCGCCACCGCGGCCGGCCTGGCGACCCTGGGGGCCTGCACCGACGACGTCTACGCCCACGTCGACAAGGCGGCAGCCCAGCTGTCGTCACTCGTCGGTGCGGCGCTGACCGAGGCATCCGTCGCCCACCGCGTGCAGCACGCGGGCAGCATGTTCTCGGTGTTCTTCACACAGGGCCGGGTGGTCGACTACGACGCCGCCCGTCGCCAGGAGTCCTTCCGCTACGCCGCCTTCTTCCACGCGATGCTGGCGCGCGGTGTCTACCTGCCGCCGTCGTCGTTCGAGTCGTGGTTCCTCTCGTCCGCGCACGATGACGACGCGCTCGCGCGTGTCGCCGACGCCCTCCCCGCGGCTGCGGCCGCCGCCGCATTAGCCACACCCTCGGAGGCCGGCGCGTGAGCGAGTCGACGGTCGTGCACGTGCTGCGCCACGGCGAGGTGCACAACCCGGCCGGCGTCCTCTACGGGCGGCTTCCCGGCTACCACCTCTCCGACCTCGGCCGGAAGATGGCCGAGCGCATCGCCGGACACCTCGGCCGCGAGGACATCACACACGTCGTGTCCTCGCCGCTCGAGCGCGCGCAGCAGACGGCCCTGCCGTCGGCGACGGCATTTGGCCTCGACGTACACATCGACGACCGGCTCATCGAGGCCGGAAACGTCTTCGAGGGCAAGACATTCGGCGTCGGCGACGGCTCGCTGCGCCGTCCCGCCACCTGGGTGCACCTGCGCAACCCGCTGCGCCCGTCGTGGGGCGAGCCCTACCGCGACATCGCACGCCGCATGCTCTCCGCCATCGCCGACGCGCGCGACGCCGCCCGCGGTCACGAGGCACTCTGCGTCAGCCACCAGCTGCCCATCTGGACCGCGCGCTCGTTCGCCACCGGCCGCCGGCTCTGGCACGATCCGCGACGGCGCCAGTGCGCGCTCGCCTCGCTGACGTCGTTCACCTACGTCGGTGACGACCTCATCTCGGTGTCCTACGAAGAGCCGGCCCACGACCTGCTGCCCGCGCCGGTGGGCGGGAAGTTCGTCGCCGGAGCCTGATGGCCACGACGCGCCGCATCTCACGTACGACGGCCGGTCCCGCCCTGCTCGCCGCGCTCGTCACCGTCGCGGTGGCCCTGTCGGGCTGCGGCGGTGCGCCGGACAACGGGTCGCAGGGCGCCGTCGACAAGGGCTACGTCTCGGGCGACGGCAGCGTGACGCTCACCAGCGCGGGGGACCGGCAGAAGCCGGTCGAGCTGCGCGGCACCACCCTCGAGGACGAGCAGTTCGACCTCGCCGACCATCGCGGCTCCGTCGTCGTCGTCAACGTCTGGGGCTCGTGGTGCCCACCGTGCATCGCGGAGGCTCCGGCACTGCAGAAGGCCTGGGAGCAGACCAAGGGCGACGGCGTGCAGTTCGTGGGAGTCGACACCCGCGACCAGCCGGCGGCGGCCCGCGCCCACCAACGACGGTTCGGCGTGACCTACCCGAGCATCGACGACCAGGGCGGCCGCGCCCTGCTCGCGTTCCGCGGCACCCTGTCGCCGAGCGCCATCCCGAGCACGCTCGTGCTCGACCGGCGGGGACGTGTCGCGGCGCGGGTGATCGGCGAGGTGAACGCGACGACCCTGCGCGGCATCGTCGACGACGTCGCAGGCGAGTCGCGCGCGCAGGGCATCCCGTGACCGGGGTCGAGAGCACCGTCACCGACGGGTCGCTGCTGCTCGCCGTACCGCTCGCACTGCTCGCCGGACTGGTCTCGTTCCTGTCGCCGTGCGTGCTGCCGCTCGTGCCCGGCTACCTCTCCTACGTCACCGGCCTGACCGGCGCCGACCTGGCGGACCACCGACGCGGTCAGCTCGTCGCGGGTGCGTTGCTCTTCGTCGCCGGCTTCACCGTGGTCTTCGTGAGTGCGGGCGTGCTGCTCGGCGGGCTCGGCGGCTTCTTCCTCGACCACGAGGTCGCCCTACAGCGGGTGATGGGGGCGCTCACCATCGTGCTCGGACTCGCGTTCATGGGCGTGGTCCCGTGGTTCCAGCGCGACCTGCGGCTGCATCGCCGGCCGATCGTCGGGCTGGCAGGCGCACCGATGCTGGGCGTGCTGTTCGGTCTCGGCTGGACGCCGTGCATCGGCCCCACGCTCGGCGCCGTGCTCGGTCTCGGGCTCTCCGGCGGCGACGCCGCACGCGGTGGCCTGCTCGCGGTTGCCTACTGCATCGGTCTCGGCCTGCCCTTCGTCGCGGCGGCGCTTGCGTTCCGCCGCGCGATGGGCGCTTTCGGCTGGGTCAAGGGCCACTACGTGTGGGTGATGCGACTCGGCGGCGCGCTGCTCGTCACCCTCGGGCTGCTGCTCGTCACGGGCCTCTGGGCCGACATCAGTGTCAGCCTGCGGGTGTGGGTCAACGGCTTCACCCCGGCGGTATGACGTGACGGACACGAGACTCGACACGGCACCCGCGGCGGAGCACGAGCCGCCGTCGCGCCCGCCGACACTGCGCCCGGTCGAGATGGCGCGGTGGGCCTGGCGCCAGCTCACCTCGATGCGTACGGCGCTCGTGCTGCTCTTCCTGCTGACGATCGGCGCGGTGCCCGGCTCCCTGGTGCCGCAGGAAGGCGTCGACCCGCTCCGGGTCGCGCAGTTCAAGGCGGCGCACCCGGCGCTCACGCCGTGGTACGAGAAGCTCTCGTTGTTCGACGTCTACTCCGCGCCGTGGTTCGCGGCGATCTACCTGCTGCTGTTCGTCTCCCTCGCCGGATGCGTGCTGCCACGCAGTCGTGCGCACTGGTCGGCGATGCGGGCCCGGCCACCGGCCGCTCCGCGCAACCTCGCGCGGCTGCCCGTCGCGACATCGTGGACGACCCAGCGCGACGTGCAAACGACGCTGTCCGCTGCGCGCACTGCGCTGCGCCGTTCGCGCTACCGCGTCGACGTCCGTGACGACGCCGTGTGCGCGGAGAAGGGATATCTGCGCGAGTCGGGCAATCTGCTGTTCCACGCCGCGCTCCTGCTCCTTCTGGTGGCCGTCGCGGCTGGCAGTCTGCTCGGCTACCGAGGCTCGGTCCTCGTCAACGAGGACAGCGGCTTCTCCAACACCGTGACCGCCTACGACACGTTCGACCACGGTGCGATCTTCGACACCGCGCGGCTGACGCCGTTCAGCCTGACGCTCGACGACTTCGCGGTGCGCTACCAGGAGTCAGGGGACCAGCGCGGCGCCCCACGCGACTTCAGCGCGAAGCTCTCCTACACCCCCGAGCCCGACGCGCCGCCACGCAGCTACGACCTGCGCGTCAACCACCCGCTCAAGGTGAACGGCACCAAGGTCTTCCTCATCGGCAACGGCTACGCGCCGGAGTTCACGGTGCGCGACTCCACCGGCGAGGTGGTCTTCTCAGGCCCGGTGTCGTTCCTCCCCCGCGACGGCAACAACACGTCGACGGGTGTCGTGAAGGTGCCCGGTGCGCGGCCCGAGCAGCTCGGTTTCGACGGCGTCTTCCTGCCGACCGCCGTGCTCGACCCGGCACGCGGGCCCATCTCGGTCTACCCCGACCTGCGGCTGCCGCGGGTCGTGCTGACGGCGTACACCGGTGACCTGGGGCTCGACGAGGGCGCACCGCAGTCGGTCTACCGGCTCGACACCCGGGGGCTGACCAAGGTGATGGGCGACGACGGCCAGCCGCTCTCGGAGGTGCTCGCACCGGGGGCCACCATGCGGCTGCCGGACGGTGGTGGCTCGCTCACCTTCGACGGCGTACGCCGGTGGGCGACGCTGAAGGTGGCGCACGACCCCGGGAAGGAGCCCGCGCTGGCGGCCGCCGCCTTCGCTCTGGTCGGGCTGATGCTCTCGCTTTTCGTGCGCCGACGGCGCGTCTGGGTGCGTGCCACGACAGGCGACGACGGGCGTACTCTCGTCGAGATGGCGGGCCTGGCCCGCACCGAAGGTGACGCGTTGAACGAAGAGGTGCAGCGGCTGCGCACCGCGCTGCAGGCCGTGGCACCTGCTGAGCAGCCAGGGCCGCCGGCCCGCGACGAGGAGGACTGAGTGGGCAGCGAGAGCCTCGCACAGCTCAGCAACAACCTGCTCTACAGCGCGATCGCGGTCTACGTGGTCGCGATGTACTGCTACGCCGCGTCGCTCGCGTTCTCGTCGCGCAGTGATCGAGCGCCGGCCCGCGCCCGCGAGGTGCCCCAGCGCGACCTGGCCTCCGTCGGTGCACCGCCCACGACGTCGTACGCCGAGGGGCGCGCGTCCGGCGACGAACCGCCTTCCGACGAGGCGCGCCCGGATCGCGCCGACCGCATCGGGCGCGTCGCCGTTTCGCTCACCGTGCTCGCGTTCGCCCTGCACTTCGCCTCGGTCGTCGCTCGCGGCATCTCGGCCGGGCGGCCGCCGTGGGGCAACATGTTCGAGTTCTCGACGGTCGGGGCGCTGGCGGTGACGGCGGTGTTCCTGGCGCTGCTGGCCGGTCGCCACCAGGTGCGCTACCTCGGCCTGTTCATCATGCTGCCCGTCGTGCTCACGCTCGGTCTCGCGGTCACCGTGCTCTACACCGAGTCGGCACAGCTGGTCCCGGCGCTGAAGTCGGTGTGGCTCGTCGTCCATGTCACCGCCGCCATCATCGCGTCGGGCATCCTCACCGTGGGGTTCTCGCAGACGATCTGCTACCTCGTGCAGGAGCGCCGCGAGCGCCGTCCCGCGGCCGAGCGCACTCGCTCGTTCATGGATCGCCTCCCGTCGGCTGCGGCGCTCGATCGCGCGTCCTACCGCATGCACGCGTTCGCGTTCCCGATCTGGACCTTCGCGGTCATCGCCGGTGCGATCTGGGCCGAGGACGCCTGGGGTCGCTACTGGGGCTGGGACCCCAAGGAGACGTGGGCGTTCATCACCTGGATGGTCTACGCCTGCTACCTGCACGCCCGCGCGACCGCGGGCTGGCGTGGGCGCAAGGCGGCGTACGTCGCCCTCGCGGGCTACGCGACGTTCCTGTTCAACTACCTCGTGGTGAACATCTGGCTGGTCGGCTTCCACTCCTACGCCGGTGTCGGCTGACCCTGGCTGTCGGAGGAGCCGCCTGCCTCACTTCGCGGGCTTGCCCGTCTCGTCGCCGTCGCCGTCGCGGCTGTCCTTCTCGCGTCGCCGCAGCTCGCGCTCCCACTGCTGGAGCATCTGCTCGTGGGCGCGGTCGTCCTTGGCGAGGCGGCGCAGGAACTCGGGGTCGTCATCCGGCGGCAGCGGATTGGACGTGCCTCGCGACGGAGGTGACTCGCCCCGAAGCCAGGCCAGCGGGCCGCGGCCCTCGCCACGGTCGCGCCCGGCGAACAGCCAGGCGACGGGGCCGATCAGGGGGACGAACAGGATGAGCAGGATCCACCCGAACTTGGGCAGCCCTTTGATCCTCGACGCGTTCGTGCTGATGCAGTCCACCAGCGCGTAGACGCCGAGAATGATCGGGAGGGCGTAGATCACGTACCTGAACATGGGTGAGGGCTCCTTGAATCCGCAAGCCTAACCCGGCGGTGCGGGGCCCGCCGGGCACCGGCGTCACCGGTCGTCGCGGGTGCGGTCCAGCAGGCGTTGCAGCCGGCCGGTACGGCGCTCCCGGCCGTGTCGGTAGCTCGCGGCGGCCTCGCGCTGCAGGTCAGCGGCGCGGGCTCGGGCCCACTCCAGGGTGAACATGGTGGATCTCACTTTCTAAGGTTATTGCCGAGTCTTGCCTTCGATAGAAGTACTATCGGGGCACAATTGTTCCATAACTGAGGGTCAGTGAGCGATCTCACAGAGGCGAGGAGCAGCGCCGTGGACCAAACCGACACCGCGCTGATCGAGGCACTGCGCGCCAACGCCCGCTCGTCGTACGCCGAGCTCGGCCGTGGTGTCGGCCTGTCCGGGCCCAGCGTCGCCGAGCGAGTCGCCCGGCTGGAGGAGGCCGGGGTGATCACCGGCTACCACGCGGCCGTCGACCCGGCGGCGCTCGGCCTGACCGTCGCGGCGCTCGTCGGGCTCTACCTCTCCGACACCTCTGACGCGTCCCACCCGTCCGACAGCGAGTCGGTCACCGCCGCCCTCGAACGCGTCGAGGACGTGGAGGACTGCTGGTACGTCGCCGGTGACGAGAGCTTCCTGGTGAAGGTCCGCGTCCCCGACATGCCGGGGCTGGAGGAGACGCTGTCCAGGCTGCGGGAGATCAACGGCGTGGCCCGCACGCGCACCACCGTCGTGCTGTCCACCAAGTGGGAGAACCGGGTGCCGCGATGACCGACGACCGCCCCGACCTACCGACCTTCGAGCTCGCGTACCCCGGACCGCTGCGCGACCAGCTCGTCGCGGCCGTGCTCACCGGCGCGAAGACGTCGACGTCCAGCCTGCTCGTCGAGTACTCCGGGGACGACGACCCGCTGCCGGTCGTCGGCCTTCGCTACCTCATGGTCGACTCCGACCGCCGGCCGGTCGGCATCATCGAGACCACGCAGGTCCGGACCGTGCCGATCGCCGAGGTCGACCTCGCGTTCGCGCAGGAAGAAGGGGAGGGCTACCAGACGGTCGCCGCCTGGCGCGAGGCACACGAACGCTACTGGACGGGCAACATCCCTGGCGTAGTCATCGACAACTCCACGATGGTCGTCGCCGAACGCTTCCGCCTCGTCGAGCGGCTCGACCCGACGGCGCCCTGAACGACCTTCGCGCCGGGCGCTACCGCGCGGGGAAGCGAGCGACGTAGCGGCGTTGCCATACGGTCTCGACGGCGTGCGCATCGTAGTGGTGCCGCACGTAGGCCACGGCGTCCACAGCGGATCCGGCGTCGATGAGGACAAGGCAGGCCAATGCGGTACCGGTCCGCCCGCGCCCACCGCCGCAGGCGACCTCGACGCGGTCGTCCTCCAGGCGATGCCAGGCCTGTTGGAACGCTTCCTCCGCATCGCCCCGATCGGCCGGCAAGCGAAAGTCCGGCCACTTGAGCCACCGCGTCTCCCATGGGAGAGCAGGCGGCGGGTCGCCGAGCAGGTAGAGGCCGAACGTGGGCACGTGGCCGTCCGGGACGGCACGACGCATCCCACGTCCGCGCACCCGGCGTCCTGACGGCAGCGTCAAGACGCCGGCGCCGTCAGGACTCCACGGTTCGTGCACAGCTCACACGGTAGGGCGCAGGAGTCCCATGTCAGCCGATCTCCTCCACCAGCTCGTAGAGGTGACCGTCGGGCGCGCGGAAGTGGATGTACCTCTGCTGGTCGCTGGAGGAGACGTCGTCGTCCGTCTCGATCCCCGCGGCCGTCAACTCCCGGGCCGCGAGTATGACGTCGTCGACGAGGAACCCGACGGTCCGTTCCCGATCCTCGGGCCCGTCGGAGGACGTGACGGCGAAGGACGAGCCGTCCGGCATGGCGAAGACCTCGGCGTCCATGCCCGTCACGGGCGTCGCGCGCAGGCCGAGCACCCTCCCGACGAAATCGCCCATGTCGGCCCGCGCCTCGGTGCGCGTGCCGATGAACGTGAGGCCCTTGATCTCCATCCGCAGTCCCTTCCGAGCCATGAGACCGACGTGAGCCATGGTCCTGGCACTAGGCAACCGGTGCCCCACTGGCCCGTCAACACAGTGATCGTTACCAGGCCCCACATAGCTCGCGACGAGCCGGGATCCGGCGGTTGGCACAGGCGCGGATCGGCCAATCCATCCCGCCGTTGTGGGGGCGAGTGACGATCACCCGGGTGACGGGACGGAATTGACCGCGAGGGCGAGACCCGGTCACGACAGGGCGAGGCCCACACCGACTGTCAGCCCGTAGAGCAGCAACGTCGCCCCGGTGCTCTGCAGCACCGGGATCAGCTCCCGCCCGGCCGCTCCCCGGGTGACCGCACGAACGGCCAGGGCAGCGGGCAGTGCCGCCACCAGGGCGAGCAGTGCCCACATGGGCATGAGCAGCAGAACTGCGAATGGCACCATCACCAGCACGACGTAGAGCGTGCGAGTGCGCCGGTCGCCGAGGCGCACCGCGACGGTGCGCTTTCCCGCCACCTCGTCGCGGTCCAGGTCGCGCAGGTTGTTCGCGACGAGGATCGCGCAGGCGAACGCGCCGCAGCCCACGCCGCCGGCGAGTGAGGCGAGCGTCACCGTGTCGGCCTGCACGTACGTCGTCCCGTTCACCGCGACGAGACCGAAGAACACGAAGACCGACACCTCGCCGAGCCCGCGGTAGCCATAGGGTTTGGTGCCACCCGTGTAGAACCACGCGGCCGCGATCGCGGCCGCGCCCACGAGCAGCAGCCACCAGGAGGCCACCGCCGCGAGCACGAGGCCGCCGACCGCGGCGATCCCGAAGGAGAGCAGTGCGGCGGTCTTCACTGACGACGGTGCAGCCACCCCGGAGCCCACGAGGCGCATCGGTCCCACGCGCTGGTCGTCGGTGCCGCGCACACCGTCGCTGTAGTCGTTGGCGTAGTTGACGCCGACCTGCAGCGCCAGCGCCACCAGCAGGGCGAGCAGGGCGCGCCACCACACCGAGCCGTCGACGGCCGCGGCCGCACCGGTACCGGCCGCGACAGGAGCGACCGCGGCCGGCAGGGTGCGCAGTCGCGCGCCCTGCACCCACTGGCCCGGGCTCGCCACCGGCGCCTCCTCGTGTGTCACATCGGGAGCCTGGCGGCGACGAGGCTACGCACCGCCATCTTGTCGGGCTTGCCCGAGGGCAGCGTCGGCATCGAGGCGACCACGACGACCTCGCGGGGCAGCGCCGCCGGCTCGAGCGCCGCCGACGCGAAGGCGCGTAGCTCCTCCAGGGTGGGCGCACCGTGCGCGGGGTCCGCCTGCACGACGGCAACGACCCGCTCGCCCCACTCGTCGTCGGGCCGACCCACGACGGCACACACGCGCACGCCGGGGTGGTCGCCGAGCACTCGCTCGACCAGCGCGCCTGCGACGTTCACGCCACCGGTGACGACGACGTCGTCGTCACGGCCCAGCACCTCGAGCAGCCCCTCGGGACTCCACCGGCCCAGGTCGGCGCTGTGATGCCTGCCGTCGACGAGCGCAGCCGCGGTCAGGTCCGGCCGGCCACGGTAGCCCGCGAAGACGACCGGACCACCGATGCTCACCCGGCCGTCCTCGCCCACGGCGACATCGACACCGTCGAGCGGGCGGCCGTCGTACACGCACCCGCCGCAGGTCTCGGACATGCCGTACGTCGTCACCACCGGCGCACCGTGCTCGGCCGCGCGGGCAAGCAGTCCGGGTGGTGCCGCTGCCCCGCCCAGCAGCACGGCGTCGTACGACGAGAGGTCGGCGCCCGCGTCCAGCAGCCGGTGGAGCTGCGTCGGCACCAGCGCCGTGTAGCGGCGAACACCCGGCTCCAACCGTGTGGTGGCCGCGACGAAGGCACCGACGTCGAAGCCGCCGTAGAGGTCGAGCACCACCGGCCGGGTGCGGGCGAGCAGCGAGCGCACCAGCACCGTCAGCCCGGCGATCGACGTGACCGGAAGCGCCAGCAGCCACTGGCCCGGCCCGCCCAGCCGGTCATGCGTCGCTGCCGCGGAGTGCCGCAGCGCTGATGCGGTCAACAGCACGCCTTTCGGCTCGCCCGTCGACCCCGACGTGGGGACGACGACCGCGATGTCGTCGCGCTCCAACGGCTCGTCGACACGTCCCATCGCCAGTACGGCACCACGCGTGCCACCGGTCGGCAGCGGCAGCAGTGCGGGGCCGGCGCCGTCGAGCGCCGCGGCCAACGCCGGCACGAACGAGGAGAGGACCGTCTCGCCGGTGGGTGCGGTGACGGCGTGCACGGCGCGCGTGGGCACGGTCAGTAAGGCCTAGAAGTACCAGGGGAAACGCGACCAGTCGGGGTCGCGCTTCTCGAGGAACGCGTCACGCCCCTCGACGGCCTCGTCGGTCATGTAGGCCAGCCGTGTCGCCTCACCCGCGAACACCTGCTGGCCCATCAACCCGTCGTCGACGAGGTTGAACGCGAACTTCAACATGCGCTGCGAAGTCGGGCTCTTGCTGTTGATCTCGCGTGCCACGCCGAGCGCGGTGCGCTCGAGCTCGGCATGGTCGGCAACGAGGTTGACCGCACCCATCTGCTGCATGGTCTCCGCGTCGTAGTCACGGCCGAGGAAGAAGATCTCCCGGGCGCGCTTCTGGCCGACCATCCGCGCGAGGTACGCCGAGCCGTAGCCGGCGTCGAATGAGCCCACGTCCGCATCGGTCTGCTTGAAGCGCGCGTGCTCGCGCGACGCGATCGTCAGGTCGCACACGACATGCAGCGAGTGCCCGCCGCCGGCGGCCCACCCCGGCACCACGGCGACGACGACCTTGGGCATCGTCCGGATCAGCCGCTGCACCTCGAGGATGTGCAACCGGCCGCCCTCCGCTGCCGCCCGCGCGGAGTCGACGGACTCGGCGGTCTCGCCGTCGGCGTACTGGTAGCCCGACCGGCCGCGGATGCGCTGGTCACCCCCCGAGCAGAACGCCCAGCCGCCGTCGATGGGCGACGGGCCGTTGCCGGTGAGCAGCACGCAGCCCACGTCGGGCGTCATCCGCGCGTGGTCCAGCACACGGAAGAGCTCGTCGACCGTGTGCGGCCGGAACGCGTTGCGCACCTCCGGCCGGTCGAAGGCGATCCGCACCGTGCCACCCCCGACGGCGCGGTGGTAGGTCAGGTCGGTGAGGTCGAAGCCGGCGACGGGCTCCCACGCGGACGGGTCGAACAGCTCGGACACCACGTCGGCGAGGATAGGCGGTGTGACTCCGATCGTCTGGTCGCTGCCGATGCGCACCCGGTTCCGCGGCATCGACCTCCGCGAAGGCATCCTGCTGCGCGGGGCGTCCGGGTGGGGGGAGTTCTCGCCGTTCTGGGACTACGACGCGTCCGCGTGCGTGCCCTGGCTGCTCGCGGCGGAGGAGGCCGCGGACGGCGACTGGCCGACGCCACTGCGCTCCACGGTGCCGGTGAACGTGACCGTGCCCGCGGTCGGCCCGGAGGCCGCTGCGGAGACGGTCCGGAGCTCGGCCGGCTGCCGCACCGCGAAGGTGAAGGTCGGCGAGCCCGGCCAAACCGAGGCTGACGACCTGGCACGGGTCGAGGCGGTCCGCGGCGCGCTCGGACCGGATGGACACATCCGGGTCGATGTCAACGGCGCCTGGGACGTCGACACGGCGGTGCGCATGGTGCGGCTGCTCGACCGGGTAGGTCTCGAGTACGTCGAGCAGCCCTGCCGCACGGTGGAGGAGCTCGCCGCGGTCCGGCGCGCGGTCGACGTCCCGATCGCCGCCGACGAGTCGATCCGCCGGGCCGAGGACCCGCTGCGGGTCGCCCGGCTCCAGGCGGCCGACCTCGCCGTGCTCAAGGTCGCGCCGCTCGGCGGCGTACGCGCCTGCCTGTCCATCGCGGAGCAGATCGGTCTGCCCGTGGTGGTGTCCTCCGCCCTCGAGACGTCGGTCGGCATAGCGGCCGGGCTGGCGCTTGCGGCGGCACTGCCGTCGCTGCCCTATGCCTGCGGGCTCGCCACCTTGCAGCTGCTGGAGGGCGACGTGACCTCGGACCCGCTGCGGGTGGTCGACGGTGCGCTGCCGGTCGCGCGGCCCGAGCCCGACCTCGCCGACGGTGTGAGCGACGACGTGGCCTCCTCGGCAGCGGTGCTCGCCGACGAGCTGACCACCGAGCGGTGGCGGTCACGGCTGGCCGAGGTCAGGTCGGTGGCCGCGGCCCGTCGGTAGGGTCCGCAGCGTGAACCCGTCGACGGCACTGGCGACCGTGCTCGTCGACGGACTGGTCCGCGGCGGGGTCCGGGACGCGGTCCTCGCGCCGGGTTCGCGCTCCGCGCCGCTGGCCTTCGCTTTGCACACCGCCGACGCGGCCGGCCGGCTGCGGCTGCATGTGCGCATCGACGAGCGGTCGGCAGGCTTCCTCGCGCTCGGGCTGGCCAAGGCGTCCGACCGGCCGGTGCCGGTCGTGACCACGTCGGGTACCGCCGCGGTGAACCTGCACCCCGCCGTCGTCGAAGCGGCCTACTCGGGTGTGCCTCTGCTCGCTCTCACCGCGGACCGGCCGCCCGAGATGCGCGGCATGGGCGCCAACCAGACCATCGACCAGGCGCGGCTGTACGGCGCCGTCGCGCACTACGCCCAGCTCGGACCGCCGGACCGTCGCACGGGTGAGGTGCGGTCGTGGCGGCAAACGGTCGCCGCCGCGCTGGCCGCCGCGCGCCACGGGCCGGTGCACCTCAACGTCGCGCTGCGCGCGCCGCTTGTTCCCGAGACCGACGCGGCCTGGGTCGAGCCGCTCGACGTCGGCGCCGACGCGACGACGTCCCCCGCTCCCGGCGAGCCGGCAGGGGAGGGGACCACGGTCCTCGACCGCGGGCCGCGCACGGTGGCTGTCGCCGGCGACGGGCACGACGGTGCGTTCGCGCGCTGGGCGGCCGAGGCGGCGTCGTGGCCGCTGCTCGCCGAGCCGACCTCCGGAGCGCGTAGCGGGCCGAACGCGCTCACCGCCTACCGGCTGCTGCTCGACCACCTCGGCGACGACATCGAACGCGTGGTCGTGGCCGGCCGGCCCACGTTGTCGCGACCGGTCACCCGCCTGCTCGCGCGCAGCGACGTCGAGGTGGTCGTCGTACGCGGACGCGGCGTCACACCCAACCCGGGTGCGCATGCCACGATCACGCCGGGCGTCGCCCTGCGCTGGGTGGACGAAGGCGCACCACGAGCCGAACCCGACGAGTGGCTCACCCGCTGGCTCGACGCCGACGCGGCCGCGCGCAAGGTCGTGGCCGACGTCGTCGACGGTGAGCTGTCCGGGCCCTCGGTCGCGCGCCTTGTCGCGGGGGCGCTGCCCGCGAGGTCGTTGTTGTTCGCCGGCTCGTCGGCAGCGGTCCGGGACCTCGACCTCGCTGACCCCTGGGACGAGCCGCTCACCGACCAGCGTCGCCGGGTGCTGGCCAACCGCGGCGTCTCCGGCATCGACGGCACGGTGTCGACCGCGATCGGCGCCGCGCTGACCCGCGACGAGCCGGCCTACGCGCTGATGGGCGACCTGACGTTCCTGCACGACGCGACCGGGCTCGTGCTCGGTCCGGACGAGCCGCGCCCGGAGCTCACCCTCGTGGTCAACAACGACGACGGGGGTGGCATCTTCGGCCAGCTCGAGCAGGGTGCTCCCGAGTACGCCGGCGCGTTCGAGCGCATCTTCGGCACCCCCACCGGCGTCGACCTCGCCGACCTCTGCGCGGCGACAGGCACGGCGTACCACCGCGCGGACGACCTGGCGCAGCTACGTGCGGCGCTCGACACCGCGCCCGGCCTGCGTGTGGTGGAGGTGCGCACCGACCGTCGGGTCAGGCGTGACACAGACCGGCGACTGCGCGAGGCCGTCGCGGCGGCAGTGTCGGCGGCGGGCTAGCCGCCTTCGAGGGCGTCGCGCACGGGCACGAACTTGGCCTGCGCCTCGGCGACCTCGGCGTCCGGGTCGGAGTCGGCCACGATCCCGCACCCGGCGTACAGCCGCGCCTCGGCGCCGTCGAGCTGCGCGCATCGCAGCGCGATGCCCCACTCGCCGTCGCCGCGTGCGTCGACCCAGCCGACCGGGCCGGCGTAGCGCCCGCGGTCGACCCCCTCGAGCTCGCGCAGCAGCGCGACAGCAGCGTCGGTCGGCGTGCCGCCGACAGCGGCGGTCGGGTGCACCGCCCCTGCCAGGTCGAGCGCGCAGGCCCCGTCGCTGAGCCGGCCGTGTACGTCGGTCGCGAGGTGCGCGACGTTCGCGAGCTCGAGCACGTACGGCGAGTCGGGGACCGCCAGCACCGAGCAGTGCGGTGCCAGCGAGTCGGCGAGCGAGTCGACGGCGTAGCGGTGCTCCTCGACGTCCTTCGCCGAGCCGAGCAGGTCGGCGGCATGCCGCCCGTCGGCACCGCTCGACAGCGTTCCGGCGAGCACGCGAGAACGCACCTGCGTCCCGAACCGGCTCACCAGAAGCTCGGGAGTCGCACCCACGAGACCGTCGACGGAGAAGGTCCAGCAGTCGGGGTAGTCTTCGGCCAGCCGCCGCAGGAGATGACGAGGGTCCACGGGTGCGTCGGCCATCGCAGCCAGGTCGTGGGCGAGCACCACCTTGTCGAGGTCACCGCGACGGATACGGCGGACCGCCTCCTCGACCGAACGCCGGAACGACGTGACGCTGACCCGTCCGGCGGCGTAGCGCAGGCCGGACGGACGGGTCACCATCTCCGGCGCCGACAGCCGCGACGGCTCCCCCACGGTCGTCAGCCAGGTCCGGCCGTCGCGGCGCCCGACCACGACCTCCGGCACCACCAGCACCGACGGGGTGGGCGACAGGTCGTCGAAGGTGAACGACCCGAAGGCGACCGGTCCGCTGCCCGGTTGCGCCACCGGGTCGTCGACGGCCCAGACCGCGCAGAGCCGCTGCCACCAGTCGCGTGCCTGCGCGAGCCGGCCGGGTCCACGGACCTCCAGCCGAGCCGCCTCGCCCCACCCGACGAGCCCCTCTCCGCGGTGCACCCAGGAGAGGGCGCCGGCGGGGGAGGGCAGCAGCGAGAGCAGGTCGGCGTCCTCGATCGACGCGGACCGCACGGCGGTCGGCGCGAGGGCGGCGGCGGTGCTCACGGCAGCCAGCGTACGTGGGAGCCCGGCACGTCAGATGCGGTCCCTGATCTCGTCGGGGTAGCCGGGAAAGAACCGGCCGATGTCCTCGAGGGTGAACTCGCGCATGATCGAGCTCGGTGACTCGTGCGCGAGGAGGTAGTCCATCGACACCCGCACCAGCTTGGCCTCCTGGGCGGCGGTGAGGCCGAGACTGGCGAGGAATGACTCGGGCACCCGGACCCGATGCCGTGACTCCCGGCCGTTGTCGTCGGTGATCGTCACCTTGTAGACGTGGGCGTCGGCGGCGGTGATGTCGAGGTCGGGCATGGCGTGCTCCTACCCGGGGTAGGTGAACGCTATGACATCGGGCGACCGCTACACCCACCCGGCCGAAGGTGAGGACCCGCGCGATCGCGACCGCGAGCGCGCCGACGCGAAGACCCAGGCGCGGCTTCGCCGCGAGCGCGCGGTGACTCACCCGCAGAAGCCCCAGCGCCAGCAAGGCACCTCTGCCGACTCACCAGGTCATGACCCGTCCGACCGCGAGAACCACTGACCGCTGTGCCACAGTGACGCCCGTGACGCGGGTGTCGATGCACGTGCTGGGCGAGCCGTGACCAGAGCCGACCTCGAGAAGTCGCCTCACGAGGTCGCGGCCATGTTCGACGGCGTCGCGGAGCGGTACGACCTGACCAACGACGTCCTCTCCCTCGGCCAGGATCGGCTGTGGCGGCGCGCGGTCGCGCGGGCCGTCGACGCGCGACCCGGTCAACGGGTGCTCGACCTGGCCGCCGGCACCGGCAGCTCGTCGCTGCCCTTCCATGCGGCGGGGGCGGACGTGGTCGCGTGCGACTTCTCGCCCGGGATGCTCCGGGTCGGCCGGCGCGAGCATCCTGAGCTCGCCTTCGTCGCCGGCGACGCGCTGCGGCTGCCCTTCGCCGACCGGTCCTTCGACGCGGTGACGGTCTCGTTCGGGCTGCGCAACGTCGCCGACCCGCAGGCCGCGCTCGCCGAGCTCCTCCGGGTGACCGCGCAGGGCGGCCGGCTCGTCGTCTGCGAGTTCAGCCATCCCACGTGGGGCCCGTTCCGCACGCTCTACTCCGGCTACCTGATGCGCGCGCTGCCTAGCGTCGCCCGCCGGGTCGCGACGAACCCGGACGCCTACGTCTACCTCGCTGAGTCGATCCGCGCCTGGCCCGATCAGGCCGCGCTGGCCGAGCGCATCAGCGACGCGGGCTGGGACGGCGTCGCCTGGTCCGACCTGAGCTACGGCATCGTCGCGCTGCACCGAGCAGTCCGCCGCCAGCCGTAGCCGACCCCGCGCCGGGGTTTCGCGCCCCACAGGGCGGACAGGGGTCTAGCCAGAGGTCAAAACCCAACCGAGAGGGATGTGCGCCATGGGCAAGGACGACAAGACGCAGAACAAGGTCGACGAGATCCGCGGTGGTGCCAAGGAGAAGATCGGCGGGGCGACCGGCGACGACGAGATGCGTCGCGAGGGCAAGCGTGACCAGAGCAAGGCCGACCTCAAGCAGGCCGGCGAGAAGGTCAAGGACGCCTTCAACAAGTAGGCGACTCGCCCGCTGGGGGGACGGGCGGTGGGGGCCCGGGATCGAAGTCGGTGGCCGGGTGCAACCGCCGGGGGACTGCGCCTAGACTGACGCCCCCCAGGGTTCGTGAAAGCTTTCACAAGCGCACACCCACCGTCTCACCCGAGGTGCCCCACGTGAGCGTCGGCCAGGCCAGCGAGCGGGACGCCGACGTCATCGTCGTCGGCGCCGGGCCCGCGGGCTCGACGACCGCCTACCACCTCGCGCAGGCCGGACTCGACGTCGTGGTGCTCGAGAAGGCGGCCTTCCCCCGCGAGAAGGTCTGCGGCGACGGGCTGACCCCACGGGCGGTCAAGGCCCTCGTGGACATGGGCATCGACACGAGCCCGTCAGCCGGCTGGCTGCGCAACCAGGGACTGCGCATCATCGGCGGCGGCATGCGCATCGAGCTGCCCTGGCCGGACCTCGCGAGCTTCCCGCCCTACGGCCTGGTGCGTCCGCGCACCGACTTCGACGACCTGCTGGCCCGCCACGCGGTCAAGGCCGGCGCCACCCTGTGCGAGCGCGCCAACGTCACCGGTCCGGTGCTCGATGACCGCACCGGCCACATCACCGGAGTCACGGCCAAGACCGAGGACGGCGAGGTCACTTACCGGGCGCCGCTCGTCGTTGCCGCCGACGGCAACTCCAGCCGCCTCTCGCTCGCGATGGGCCTGCAGAAGCGCGACGACCGGCCGATGGGCGTGGCCGTGCGCACCTACTACCGCAGCCCTCGTCACGAGGACGACTGGCTGGAGTCGTGGCTGGAGCTCTGGGACCGCGGCCCGGAAAGCAGAGGCGGCCGTGCCCGTCTATTGCCGGGCTACGGCTGGGTGTTCGGGATGGGCGACGGCACGAGCAACGTCGGGCTGGGCATCCTCAACACGAGTACGGCGTGGGGTCAGGTCGACTACAAGGACCTGCTGCGCAGATGGCTCGACCAGACCCCCGAGGAGTGGGGCTTCCGCGACGAGAACCGCACCGCGCCGGTCCGTGGCGCCGCCCTGCCGATGGGCTTCAACCGCCAGCCGCACTACACGCGCGGCCTGCTGCTCGTCGGCGACTCGGGCGGCATGGTCAACCCGTTCAACGGCGAGGGCATCGCCTACGCCATGGAGTCGGCCGAGCTCGCCGCACGGGTGATCGCCCAGGCGCGGGCCCGGCCGACGGCAGCGGGCCGCGAGCGCGCCCTGGCGGCCTACCCGCAGGTCCTCAAGGACACCTACGGGGGCTACTACACGGTCGGGCGGATGTTTGTGAAGCTGATCGGCGACGACCGGGTGATGCGGCTGGCAACCCGGCACGGCCTGCCGCATCCGCTGCTCATGCGCTTCGTGCTGAAGCTCATGGCGAACCTCACCGACCCACGCGACGGCGACGCCATGGACCGCGTCATCAACGCGCTCTCCCGGCTGGCACCGGCCGCGTGACGACCACGTCAAAGAGGCGGGGAGCCCGCGTTCGGACCGCTCCCACAGCGCTTCTAGGATGGCGATCCCCGGACACGCGCCGGGCGCTGTCTCCTGCAGTCGACGTACTCGGACAGAGGGGAGTGACCCCGGCGTGGAGGCCTACGCACCCATTCTCGTCCTAGCGATCGTCGCCTTCGGCTTCGGTGCCTTCTCGCTGGTCGCCGGCGCCCTCACCGGCCCCAAGCGCTACAACCGAGCCAAGCTGGACGCCTACGAGTGCGGCATCGAGCCGACCCCGCAGCCCGTCGGCGGGGGACGCTTCCCGGTCAAGTACTACCTGACCGCGATGCTCTTCATCATCTTCGACATCGAGATCGTGTTCCTCTACCCGTGGGCCGTGCACTTCGACGCTCTCGGGATCTTCGGACTCGTCGAGATGGTGCTGTTCATCGTCACGTTGCTCACCGCCTACGCCTACGTCTGGCGTCGCGGTGGGCTGGACTGGGACTAGGGAGGCTTCCCATGGGCATCGAGGAGAAGCTCCCCAGCGGCGTGCTGCTCACGACCGTCGAGAAGCTGGCCGGCTACATGCGCAAGTCGTCGCTGTGGCCGGCGACGTTCGGCCTGGCCTGCTGCGCCATCGAGATGATGGCGGCCGGGGCGCCACGCTATGACCTGGCGCGGTTCGGCATGGAGGTCTTCCGGGCGTCGCCGCGTCAGGCCGACCTGATGATCGTGGCCGGCCGGGTCAGCCAGAAGATGGCTCCGGTGCTGCGCCAGATCTACGACCAGATGCCCAACCCCAAGTGGGTGCTCTCGATGGGCGTCTGCGCGTCAAGCGGCGGCATGTTCAACAACTACGCGATCGTGCAGGGCGTCGACCACGTCGTGCCCGTCGACATCTACCTGCCCGGCTGCCCGCCGCGGCCGGAGATGCTGATGGACGCGATCCTCAAGCTGCACGACCAGATCCAGCACGCCCCGCTCGGCTCCAACAGGGTGAAGGCCGAGCGCGAGGCCGAGCAACTGGCTCTCACCGCCAAGCCCACGGCCCAGATGAAGGGCCTGCTGCGATGAGCGAGCTCGACCGCAACCTGCCGGAGAACCGGCCACCGACCGCCGCCGACGACGTCGAGACGATCGACGTACGCCGCGGCATGTTCGGCCCGCGCGGCAGCGGTGACACCTCCGGCTACGGCGGTCTGGTGCGCCCGGTGCAGCTGGCACGGGCCTCGGCCCGGCCGTTCGGCGGCTACTTCGACGAGGTGGCCGACCGGCTCGCCGACGTGGTTCCTGCGTTCGGCGACGCGGTGGAGCAGGTCATCATCGAGCACGGCGAGATGACGCTGCACGTACGCCGCGAGCACCTCGTCGGCGTACTGCGCGCGTTGCGCGACGACCCGGCGCTGCGATTCGAGATGTGCATGGGCGTCTCGGGTGTCCACTACCCGCAGGAGACCGGACGCGAGCTGCACGCCGTCTACCCGCTCGTGTCGGTGACCCACAACCGACGCCTCCGGGTGGAGTCGACGTGCCCCGACGCCGACCCCCATCTGCCATCGGCAGTCTCGGTCTATCCCGGCAACGACTGGCACGAGCGCGAGACGTTCGACTTCTTCGGCATCGTGTTCGACGGCCATCCCGGGCTGACCCGCATCGAGATGCCCGACGACTGGCCCGGCCACCCGCAGCGCAAGGACTATCCGCTCGGGGGCATCCCCGTCGAGTACAAGGGTGCTCAGGTGCCACCGCCTGACGAGCGGAGGTCCTACAACTGATGAGCACCGACCACCCCGACACGACCACAGCTCCCGACGACGACCCCTACTCGTCGTCCCGCGAGACCACCGAGGGCACCGTCTACACGGTCACCGGTCAGGACTGGGAGACCATGGCCGCGGACCTCGGCGAGAGCGCGGACGAGCGCATCGTGGTCAACATGGGCCCGCAGCACCCGTCGACCCACGGTGTGCTGCGGCTCATCCTCGAGCTAGAAGGCGAGACGGTCACCGAGTGCCGGCTCGGCATCGGCTACCTGCACACCGGCATCGAGAAGAACTGCGAGTACCGCACCTGGACCCAGGGCGTCACGTTCGTGACGCGGATGGACTACCTCGCACCGCTGCACAACGAGTACGCGTACGTCGCCGGCATCGAGCGGCTGCTCGGCATCGAGGACCAGATCCCCGCGCGGGCGCAGGTCATCAGGGTCATGATGATGGAGCTCAACCGCATCTCCTCCCACCTCGTGTGCCTGGCCACCGGCGGCATGGAGCTCGGCGCCCTGACCGCGATGACGTTCGGCTTCCGCGAGCGCGAGGAGATCCTCGATGTCTTCGAGATGATCACCGGTCTGCGGATGAACCACGCCTACATCCGGCCCGGCGGGCTGTCGCAGGACCTCCCTCGTGGCGCCGTCGACCGGGTGCGCAACCTGCTCACCCTGCTGCCCAAGCGAATGGCCGACATGGAGAACCTCCTGGTCGGCAACAAGATCTGGATGGAGCGCACGTCCGGCGTCGGCTACCTCGACCTCACCGGGTGCATGGCGCTGGGCATCACCGGCCCCATCCTGCGCGCGACCGGGTTGCCCCACGACCTGCGCAAGTCCCAGCCCTACTGCGGTTACGAGAACTACGAGTTCGACGTGCCGACCCAGACGTCCTGCGACGCCTACGGCCGGTTCCTCATCCGCATCGCCGAGATGAAAGAGTCGCTGCGGATCGTCGAGCAGTGCCTCGACAAGCTCCAGCCCGGTCCGGTGATGATCGAGGACAAGAAGATCGCCTGGCCCGCCCAGCTGGCTCTCGGCGCCGACGGTCTGGGCAACTCGCTCGACCACATCAAGCACATCATGGGGCAGTCGATGGAGGCCCTCATCCACCACTTCAAGCTGGTCACCGAGGGCTTCCGCGTGCCGGCCGGCCAGGCCTACACCGCGATCGAGTCCCCCCGCGGCGAGCTCGGCGTCCACCTGGTGAGCGACGGAGGCACCCGCCCCTATCGCGTGCACTTCCGTGACCCGTCGTTCAACAACCTGCAGGCAGCGCCCGCGATGGCAGAAGGTTCGATGATCGCCGACGTGATCGCGTCGATTGCCAGCATCGACCCGGTCATGGGGGGAGTGGACCGTTGAGCTTCCCGGTCGACGTGCGCGAGCGGCTCGAGATCGACGCACAGGAGGTCATCGCGCGCTATCCACGCAGCCGGTCCGCGCTGCTGCCGCTGCTGCACCTCGTGCAGTCGGAGGAGGGCTACGTCAGCCCCGACGGCATCGAGTTCTGCGCGAACGTGCTCGACATCTCCACCGCCGAGGTGGCCGGCGTCGCGACGTTCTACACGATGTACAAGCGTCGGCCCAACGGTGAGTACGCCGTCGGCGTGTGCACCAACACGCTCTGCGCGGTCATGGGTGGCGACCAGATCTTCGCGACACTGAAGGACCATCTCGGCGTCGGCAACGACGAGACCACCGACGACGGCATGGTCACCCTCGAGCACATCGAGTGCAACGCGGCATGCGACTACGCGCCCGTGATGATGGTCAACTGGGAGTTCTTCGACAACCAGACGCCCGAGTCGGCCGTGACGCTCGTCGACGACCTGCGTGGCGGGCGCGAGGTGACACCGACGCGAGGCGCCACGACCCTCTGCTCGTTCCGCGAGGTGTCGCGTGTGCTCGCCGGCTTCTACGACGGCCGCGCAGATGAAGGCGCGGGTGCCGGTCCGGCGACACTTGCCGGCCTCGACATCGCCCGACGCGACGCCGCCATGGACGACGAGGACGGTGCGTTGTGACCACGCCGCTGACGCCGGTGCTGACCCGGACGTGGGACCAGCCCGAGTCCTGGACCCGCGCCGTCTACGAACGACACGACGGCTACTCGGCTCTGCGCAGCGCCCTGACCAGGACGCCGGACGACCTCGTGCAGCTCGTCAAGGACTCAGAGCTGCGCGGTCGGGGCGGCGCCGGCTTCGCCACCGGGATGAAGTGGGGCTTCATCCCCAAGGAGACCGACAAGCCGATCTACCTCGTCGTCAACGCGGACGAGTCGGAGCCAGGAACCTGCAAGGACATCCCGCTGATGATGGCCAGCCCCCACGAGCTGGTCGAGGGCGTGATCATCTCGTCCTACGCGATCCGCGCGGCGAAAGCGTTCATCTACGTCCGCGGCGAAGTCGTGCACGTCCTGCGTCGCATGCAGAACGCCGTGCGCGAGGCCTACGAAGCGGGCTACGCCGGCACGAACATCCTGGACTCCGGCTACGACCTCGAGATCATCGTGCACGCGGGCGCGGGTGCCTACATCTGCGGCGAGGAGACAGCGATGCTCGACTCGCTCGAGGGCCTTCGAGGGCAGCCCCGGCTGCGCCCGCCGTTTCCTGCGGTCGCGGGTCTCTACGGCTCACCGACGGTCATCAACAACGTCGAGTCGATCGCGAGCGTCCCCGGCATCGTGCGCGAGGGCGTCGACTGGTTCACCGGCATGGGCACCAGCAGTGACGACCCGCGCAGCCGGTCGAAGGGCATGACGATCTTCTCCCTGTCGGGCCACGTGACCCGGCCCGGCCAGTACGAGGCGCCGCTGGGCATCACCCTTCGCGAGCTGCTCGACCTCTCCGGCGGCGTGCGCGAAGGGCACGAGCTCAAGTTCTGGACGCCCGGTGGCTCGTCGACACCGCTGCTGACGGCCGAGCACCTCGACGTACCCCTGTCCTACGAAGGCATGGTCAGCGCCGGCTCGATGCTCGGCACAAAGGCGCTGCAGATCTTCGACGAGACGACGTGCGTCGTGCGCGCCGTCCTGCGCTGGAGCGAGTTCTACGCCCACGAGTCGTGCGGCAAGTGCACGCCCTGTCGCGAGGGGACTTTCTGGCTGGTGCAGATCCTGCGGCGGCTGGAGCACGGCGAGGGCAGCGAGGAGGACCTGGAGAAGCTGCTCGACATCTCCGACAACATCCTCGGCCGGGCGTTCTGCGCTCTCGGCGACGGCGCGACCAGCCCGATCACCTCGTCGATCCAGTACTTCCGCGACGAGTACATCGAGCACCTCACCGACGGCCGGTGCCCCTTCGATCCCAGGGCGGCCACGCTGTTCGAGAACGCTGCGGCGGCGGGGGTGAGCGCCCGATGACGGTCACCAGCAACAACCCTGCCGCCGTGCAGCAGGGCACGCCGATGGTCACCCTCACCATCGACGGCATCGAGGTGTCGGTGCCCAAGGGCACGCTGATCATCCGCGCGGCGGAGCTCATCGGCATCCAGATCCCGCGGTTCTGCGACCACCCGCTGCTCGATCCGGTGGGCGCCTGCCGTCAGTGCCTGGTCGAGGTGTCTCCCGGCCCGCCCAAGCCCGCGGCCTCGTGCACCACACCGGTGGCCGACGGTATGGAGGTCAAGACCCAGCTCACCTCGCCCGTCGCCGACAAGGCGCAGCAGGGCGTCATGGAGATGCTGCTCATCAACCACCCGCTCGACTGCCCGGTGTGTGACAAGGGCGGCGAGTGCCCGCTGCAGAACCAGGCGATGAGCAACGGCCGCGGCGAGTCGCGCTTCCAGGACGTCAAGCGCACTTTCCCCAAGCCGATCAACATCTCCTCTCAGGTTCTGCTCGACCGCGAGCGGTGCGTCCTGTGCGCGCGCTGCACGCGCTTCTCGGCGCAGGTCGCGGGTGACCCGTTCATCGAGATGCTCGAACGCGGCGCGCTCCAGCAGGTCGGCATCTACCAGTCGGAGCCGTTCGAGTCCTACTTCTCCGGCAACACCGTGCAGATCTGCCCCGTCGGCGCTCTCACCGGCGCCGCCTACCGGTTCCGCTCGCGCCCGTTCGACCTCGTCTCGAGCCCGTCGGTCTGCGAGCACTGCGCGTCGGGCTGCGCGATGCGCACCGACCACCGGCGCGGCACGGTGCTGCGCCGGCTGGCCGGCGACGACCCGCAGGTCAACGAGGAGTGGAACTGCGACAAGGGTCGCTGGGCGTTCCAGTACGCCGTCGCGCAGGACCGTCTCACCACGCCGATGGTGCGCGACGACGACGGCGACCTGGTGCCGACGTCGTGGGCCGAGGCGCTCTCCATCGCCGCCGACGGTCTGGCGGCGGCGCGTGGTGCCACCGGTGTCCTCGTCGGCGGACGGGCGACCCTCGAGGACGCTTACGGCTACGCCAAGCTCGCCAGGGTCGCCCTGGACACCAACGACGTCGACTTCCGGGCCCGGCCCCACTCGGCCGAGGAGGGCGCGTTCCTCGCCTCGCACGTCGCCGGCCGGGGTCTCGACGTCACCTATACCGACCTCGAGAAGGCCGGCGCCGTGCTGCTCGTCGGGTTGGAGCCCGAGGAGGAGTCACCGATCATCTTCCTGCGGCTGCGCAAGGCGGTGCGCCGTGGCGGTCTTGGGGTGCACGCCGTCGCGCCGTGGCTGAGCCGCGGCCTGGAGAAGCTGTCCGGGCTCCTCATCGCCGCGGCGCCCGGCACCGAGCCCGAGGTGCTCGACGCGCTGGCCTCCGGCGACCAGCGGGTCGCCGAGACGGCGGCCGCGCTGCGCGAGGGCGCGGTCATCCTCGTCGGCGAGCGACTGGCCGAGGTGCCGGGCGGCTTCGCGGCCGTCGCCCGGCTGGCCGAGTCGACCGGCGCGCGCGTGGCCTGGGTGCCGCGCCGGGCCGGCGAGCGCGGTGCCGTCGAGGCGGGCGCCCTGCCCGGCCTGCTGCCCGGCGGCCGACCGGTGGCCGACGTGGAAGCGCGGGTCGACATCGCGACGGCGTGGGGCATCGAGTCGTTGCCGATCGGCGAAGGACGAGACACGACGGGCATCCTCGACGGTGTGCACTACGGCGCCGTGCGCGCCCTTGTCGTGGGCGGTGTCGATCCCTACGACCTGCCCGACCCGGTTGCGGCGCTCGCCGCGATCGACGCCGCGCCGTTCGTGGTCAGTCTCGAGCTGCGCCCGTCGGAGGTGACCAGCCGCGCCGACGTCGTCCTGCCGGTCTCACCCGTCGTGGAGAAGGCCGGCACGTTCCTCGACTGGGAGGGTCGACACCGGCCCTTCGACGAGGTCCTGCGGGGCACCGACGCGATGCCCGACGTCCGGGTGCTGCACTCGCTGGCCGCACAGATGGGCGTGGACCTCGGCTTGCCCGACGTGGCTGCCGCGCGACGCGAGCTCGCCGAGCTCGGCACGTGGGACGGTGCGCGGGCCGCTGGTCCTGCGCCGGTGCCAGCGAGCGCGACGGCACTGCCCGAGCCCGGAGCGGGCGAGGCCGAGCTGGCCACGTGGCACCTGCTGCTCGACGAGGGTCGGCTGCAGGAGGGCGAGCCGTTCCTGGCCGGGACGGCACGCTCCGCCGCGGCGCGGCTCTCGGCGGCCACCGCCGCGGAGGCCGGCGTCGCGGACGGCGACCAGTTGACGGTGTCGACCGCCACCGGGTCGGTCACCGTGCCGGCGTTCGTGGTGCGCGACATGCCCGACCGGGTGGTGTGGCTCCCTGCGGCCTCCACCGGCTGCCACGTCAGGCGCGATCTCGGTGCGCACTCCGGCTCGGTCGTGCGACTCTCGGCTGGCGGTGACAAGTGACTTACCTGCTCGCCTCGCCCGACGTCTCCGGTTTCGGTGCCGACCAGCCGATCCCGTGGTGGCTGGTCATCATCAAGGCAGTCGCCATCTTCGCCTTCCTCGTGCTGATGACGCTGTTCACGATCTGGTGGGAGCGGCGCGTCGTCGCGCGCATGCAGCACCGCATCGGCCCCAACCGCCACGGTCCCTTCGGCCTGCTGCAGAGCCTCGCCGACGGCGTCAAGCTCGCCTTCAAGGAAGACATCATCCCGAAGGCCGCCGACCGCGCGGTGTTCATCCTCGCGCCGCTGTTCGCGGTCGTGCCGGCGTTCATGACCTTTGCCGTCATCCCGTTCGGCCCCGAGGTCTCGATGTTCGGACACGCCACGGCGCTGCAGCTGACAGACCTGCCGGTCGCCGTGCTCTACATCCTCGCCGTCGGTTCGGTGGGCATCTACGGCATCGTGCTCGCCGGCTGGTCCAGCGGTTCGACCTATCCGCTGCTCGGCGGGCTGCGCTCGTCGGCGCAGATGATCTCCTACGAGGTCGCGATGGGCCTCTCGTTCGTCGGCGTCTTCCTCTACGCCGGGTCGATGTCGACGTCGGAGATCGTCGAGGCGCAGAACCAGGTCTGGTACGCCATCCTGCTGCTCCCTTCGTTCCTCATCTACGTCGTGTCAATGGTGGGCGAGACCAACCGCGCGCCCTTCGACCTGCCCGAGGCCGAGGGCGAGCTCGTCGGCGGGTTCCACACGGAGTACAGCTCGTTGAAGTTCGCGCTGTTCTTCCTCGCCGAGTACATCAACATGGTCACCGTCTCGGCCCTGGCCACGACGCTCTTCCTGGGCGGCTGGCACGCGCCGTTCGGCCTGACCAGCATCTGGGAGGGCGCCAACTCCGGCTGGTGGCCGATCCTGTGGTTCATCGTCAAGGTGCTGCTCTTCCTGTTCTTCTTCATCTGGCTGCGTGGCACGCTGCCCCGGCTGCGTTACGACCAGTTCATGGCGCTCGGCTGGAAGCTGCTGATCCCGGCCGCCCTCGCCTGGCTGCTGGCCGTCGCCACGTTCCGCGCGATCAACACCGAGTACGACATCTCCGCGCGCCAGTACCTCATCTGGCTCGGTGGCGCGCTCGGCGTGTTCCTGGTACTCAGCTTCATCTGGGACGCCATCGCGGTACGCAGGGCCGCAGCCGAGACGCAGGACGAACCGGAGACGGACTTCGACCCGATGGCGGGCGGGCACCCCGTGCCGCCGATGCCCGGCCAGGAGCTCCCGGCGCAGCCGGCCCTGGCAGGGCGGACGGAGGATGACCAGTGACCCTCGTCGACCAGGTCAGAGGCTTCGGTGTGACGTTCGGGACGATGTTCAAGAAGGTCGTGACCGAGCAGTACCCCGAGGAGAAGAAGCCGACCGAGCCGCGCTTCCATGGCCGGCACGTGCTCAACCGCCACCCGGACGGCCTCGAGAAGTGCATCGGGTGCGAGCTGTGCGCATGGGCCTGCCCGGCCGACGCCATCTACGTCGAGGGTGCCGACAACACGGAGGAGGCGCGGTTCTCGCCGGGTGAGCGCTACGGCCGCGTCTACCAGATCAACTACCTGCGCTGCATCTTCTGCGGCCTGTGCATCGAGGCCTGCCCCACCCGCGCGCTGACGATGTCCAACGAGTACGAGCTGGCCGACTTCAGCCGGGAGAGCCTCATCTTCGAGAGGCAGGACCTGCTCGGCCCGATGCTGCCGGGCATGGCCGAGGCACCGCACCCGATGGTCGAGGGCTACGACGAGCAGGACTACTACCGCGGCCGGGTGAGCCGCGCGACGCGCGCCCAGGAGGACTACGTCGCGGCGCGGGTTGCCGACGAGAACGCCGACGGGGGGCAGGAGTGACCACGTTCGCCGCGGCAGTGACCGACACGCCGACGAGCGAGGCCGTCGCCTTCTGGCTGCTCGGGCCGGTCGCGGTGCTCGCCGCCCTCGGCATGCTCTACTCCAAGAAGGCCGTGCACAGCGCCCTGCTGCTGGCCCTGGTGATGCTCTGCCTAGCCGCGCTCTACCTCGCCCAGGACGCGCCGTTCCTCGGTGTCGTGCAGGTGGTCGTCTACACCGGCGCCGTGATGATGCTGTTCCTCTTCGTGCTGATGCTCGTCGGCGTCGACTCGGCCGACTCACTCGTCGAGACGCTGCGCGGTCAGCGCGCCGCTGCGGTGCTCGCCGCGATCGGCCTCGCCGGGCTGCTCCTCTTCGGCCTCGGCGACGCGATCGTCACCAACCGCGGCCTGAAGGAAGCCAACGCCGACGGCAACGTCCCCGGCCTCGCGAACCTCATCTTCTCGCGCTACGTCTTCGCCTTCGAGGTGACGAGTGCGCTGCTGATCACCGCCGCGCTCGGCGCCATGATCCTGGCTCACCGCGAGCGGACCGAGCAGCGGGCGACCCAGCGAGAACGCTCGGAGCAGCGTTTCCTCGAGGGCCGGCAGGGCGCTCTTCCCGGCCCCGGTGTCTACGCGAGGCACAACGCGGTCGACACTCCCGCCCTGCTCCCCGACGGCTCAGCCGCCGACATCTCCGTCTCGCAGGTGCTGGCCGCGCGCGGCGACATCCGCCGGGTGCCCGGCGGCGAGGTCGCCGTCCGCGAGACCGAACGAGGGCGGGAGCCGGGCGACGACCACACGCGCGACGTCCAGGAGGCGCTCGAGGACCGTGGGGCCGTAACTGATCAGGAGGGAGAGGAGCAGCCGTGAACCCCATGAACTACATCTACCTCTCCGCGGTGCTCTTCTCTATCGGCAGCGCAGGTGTGCTGCTCCGCCGCAACGCCATCGTCGTCTTCATGTGCGTCGAGCTGATGCTCAACGCGACCAACCTGGCCTTCGTGACCTTCGCGCGGATGCACGGCAACCTCGACGGTCAGGTCATCGCGTTCTTCGTCATGGTCGTGGCCGCGGCCGAGGTCGTGGTCGGGCTCGCCATCATCGTCACGATCTTCCGCACCCGTCGCTCGGCCTCCGTCGACGGCGCCAACCTGCTGAGGTACTAGGACCGCCACCTGATGACGACAATTCTGGCCGTGCAGGCCCCGCAGGCAGCAGAAGCCTCCGGGGTCTTCACCCTCGCGTGGCTGCTCATCGCGCTGCCGCTCGCCGGGGCCGTGGTGCTGCTGCTCGGGGGACGGCGCACCGACCGTGTCGGACACCTGATCGGGACGCTCGCACCGGCCGCAGCATTCGTCGTCGGCGCCGTCATGTTCTTCGCGATGCTCGGCCGCGACGCCGAGGACCGGGCGATCTCGCAGCACCTGTTCGACTGGGTGCCCGCCGGCGGCCTTCAGGTCGAGGCAGGCCTGCTCGTCGACCAGCTCTCGATGTGTTTCGTGCTGCTGGTCACCGGTGTGGGGTCGCTCATCCACATCTACTCCATCGGCTACATGGAGCACGACCGGGACAGGCGCCGGTTCTTCGGCTACCTCAACCTCTTCGTCGCGGCGATGCTCCTGCTGGTGCTGGCCGACAGCTACCTGCTGCTCTACGTCGGGTGGGAGGGCGTCGGGCTCGCGTCGTACCTGCTCATCGGGTTCTGGAGCCACGTGCCGGCCTATGCCGCCGCGGCCAAGAAGGCGTTCATCGCCAACCGCGTCGGTGACTTCGGCCTCTCCATCGCCATCATGATCATGTTCGTGCAGTTCGGCACGCTGAGCTTCGAGGGGGTGTTCGCGCGTGCCGGCGACGCGAGCGAGGGCGCGCTGACCGCGATCGGCCTGATGCTGCTGCTCGGCGCGTGCGGCAAGTCGGCCCAGTTCCCGCTCCAGTCCTGGCTGGGCGACGCGATGGCCGGTCCGACTCCGGTGTCCGCCCTCATCCACGCCGCAACCATGGTGACGGCGGGTGTCTACCTCGTCGTGCGGTCCGCACCGGTCTTCGACGGCGCCCCCGACGCACAGCTGGTCGTCGCCATAGTCGGAGCGCTGACCCTGCTGTTCGGGGCGATCATCGGCACCGCCAAGGATGACATCAAGAAGGCGTTGGCGGCCTCGACGATGAGCCAGATCGGCTACATGATGCTGGCTGCCGCTCTCGGTCCGGTGGGCTACGCGTTCGCCATCTTCCACCTGCTCACCCACGGGTTCTTCAAGGCCGGCCTGTTCCTCGGCGCCGGCTCGGTGATGCACGGGATGGACGACCAGGTCGACATGCGGCGCTTCGGCGGCCTGTCCGCGGTCATGAAGGTGACGTGGGTGACGTTCATGATCGGCTGGCTCGCGATCATCGGGTTCCCGGGGCTGTCCGGCTACTGGAGCAAGGACAAGATCATCGAGGCGGCGTTCGTCGGTGACGGCTGGCGGCCGTGGGTGTTCGGCGGTGCCGCGTTGGTGGGTGCCGGCGTCACCGCCTTCTACATGACCCGGCTGTTCGTCATGACGTTCCACAGCAAGCGGCGCTGGACGCCCGACGTGCACCCACACGAGTCCCCGGCAGTGATGACCGTGCCGCTCATGGTGCTGGCGATCGGTTCGGCCGGGCTCGGTCTGGTGCTGGGTCCCACGGGAGCCATCACCCACTGGCTCGAACCGGTCGTGGGCGAGCACGGTGAGGAGTCACCGGTACTGCCCGTCTGGTCCATCACCACGATGACGTTGGCGCTCGTGGCCGTGGGCGCGGTCCTCGGGTGGGCCCTGTACCAGCGTCGCCCGGTGCCCGAGGTGGCGCCGGCCGGCTCGTGGCTCACCCGGGCTGCCCGGCGCGACCTCTACCAGGACGACGTCAACGAGTCGCTGCTCATGCGGCCGGGTCAGTACCTCACGCGATGGCTCGTCTACTTCGACAACAAGGGCGTCGACGGCGCAGTCAACGGTCTCGCCGCGCTGATCGGCGGAACGTCGGGACGGTTCCGGCGCCTGCAGACCGGCTTCGTCCGCTCCTACGCGCTGTCGATGCTCGGGGGCGCGGTCCTGGTGGTCGGCGCGATGCTGTTGGTGAGGTTGTAGCCGTGGACCAGTTCCCGTGGTTGACCACGCTCGCCGCGCTCCCGCTGCTGGGGTCGATGGCGGTGGCGGCCGTGCCCACGACTCGCGAGCTGCTGGCCAAGCAGCTCGCGCTGGCCGTTTCCCTCGTCGTGCTCGTGGGCACGGTCGTGATGGGCCTGCAGTTCGACGTCGACTCCGAGGCCCTCTTCCAGTTCGAGGAGCAGTACTCCTGGATCCCGCAGTTCGGCGTGAGCTACGCCATGGGTGTCGACGGCATCGCCCTGGTGCTCGTGGCGCTGACCGCCGTACTGACCCCGGTCTGCATCCTCGCGTCGTGGCACGACGCGGAGAGCGGGCGGCGCAGCGTCAACACGTACTTCGCGCTGCTCCTGCTCCTCGAGACGTTCATGATCGGCGTCTTCGCGGCGACCGACGTGTTCCTCTTCTACGTCCTGTTCGAGGCCATGCTCGTGCCGATGTACTTCATCATCGGCTCGTACGGCGGGGCGCAACGCCAGTACGCCGCGGTGAAGTTCCTGCTCTACAGCCTCTTCGGTGGCCTGCTGATGCTCGCGGCGGTCGTCGGGCTGTTCATCGTCTCCGACGGTGGACCTGAGGCGTTCCTGTTCCACAACCTGCTCGGTCTCGAGACGGGCGCGGGGACCGAGCGGCTGCTGTTCCTCGGCTTCTTCGTGGCGTTCGCCATCAAGGCACCGTTGTGGCCGGTGCACACCTGGCTGCCCGACGCGGCTGCCGAGACACCGCCAGGCGGTGCGGTGCTGCTCGTCGGCGTGCTCGACAAGGTCGGCACCTTCGGCATGATCCGGTTCTGCCTGCCGCTCTTCCCGAACGCGACCGAGTGGGCCACGCCGGTGATCATCGCGCTGTGCGTCATCAGCATCCTCTACGGCGCGTTGCTCGCGATCGGCCAGACCGACATCAAGCGGCTCATCGCCTACACGTCGATCTCGCACTTCGGCTTCATCGCCCTCGGCATCTTCGCGATCACGAGCCAGAGCCAGGCGGGCGCGACGCTCTACATGGTCAACCACGGCTTCTCCACCGCCGCGCTCTTCCTCATCGCGGGCTTCCTGATCAGCCGCCGCGGGTCGCGCCTCATCGCCGACTACGGCGGAGTGCAGCGCGTGGCGCCGATGCTGGCCGGGACCTTCCTGGTAGCCGGATTGTCCAGCCTCGCGCTGCCCGGACTCTCGAGCTTCATCAGCGAGTTCCTCGTGCTCGTCGGCACGTTCTCGCGCTACCAGGCGGCGGCCGTGCTGGCCACGATCGGCATCATCCTCGCCTCGATCTACATCCTGCTCATGTACCAGCGGACCATGACCGGCGAGCCCACCGAGTCCACGTCGCGGATGCGCGACCTCAACACTCGCGAGGCCTGGGTCGTCGCACCCCTGATCGCCGTCATCATCGCGCTGGGCGTCTACCCCAAGCCGGTGCTCGACGTCATCAACCCCGCGGTCGAGCGCACCATGCAGCAGGTCGGTGAGCAGGACCCCGAGCCGGTGCTGCCGGCCGCGGAAGGGACGAACGAGTGAGCGCCCTGTCGACCCTGCCCGTGCTGGCGGCCACGTTCAACTCGCCTGACGTCGAGTACCGCCAGCTCTCGCCGATGCTCATCGTCCTCGGTGTCGCCGTCCTCGGTGTCGTCGTCGAGGCGGCCATGGGCCGCCGGCTGCGCTTCGAGGTCCAGCTGATCCTGGCGATCTCCGGCCTGGTCGCCGCATTCGCGGCCGTGGTGGCGCTGGCGGGCGACACCAAGCTCCTGGCCGAGGGAGCCGTCGTGATCGACGGGCCCGCGCTGTTCATCCAGGGCACCATCCTGCTGCTGGCCATCCCGGGCGTGCTCGTGTCCGCCGAGCGGTCTCTCGAGACCGGGGGAGTCTTCACCTCGGCCGGGTCCTCGACGCCGGGCTCCGAGCACGAGCGCCTGCTGACCGTCACCGGCGTGACGCAGACCGAGGTCTTCCCGCTGCTGATGTTCGCGGTCGGCGGCATGCTGCTCTTCCCCGCGTCGAACGACCTGCTCACGATGTTCGTGGCGCTCGAGGTCCTGTCGCTGCCGCTCTACGTGCTGTGCGGCCTCGCGCGACGCCGCCGGCTGCTGAGCCAGGAGGCCTCGCTCAAGTACTTCCTGCTCGGCGCGTTCTCGTCCGCGTTCTTCCTGTACGGCGTGGCCCTGCTCTACGGCTACGCCGGCACCGTGCAGCTCTCCGGCATCGCCGCGGCAGTGACCAACAACTCCGGCAACGACGCGCTGTTGCTGGTGGGGACCGCGCTGCTCGCCGTCGGGCTGCTCTTCAAGATCAGCGCGGTGCCCTTCCACTCGTGGACGCCCGACGTCTACCAGGGCGCGCCCACCCCGATCACCGGCTTCATGGCGGCGTGCACCAAGGTCGCGGCGTTCGGTGCGCTGCTGCGCGTCCTCTACGTCGGCGTCGGCGGGCTGGTCTGGGACTGGCAGCCGATGATGTGGACCGTCGCGATCCTCACCATGGTGGTCGGCTCGCTGGTCGCGATCACCCAGACCGACGTCAAGCGGATGCTGGCCTACAGCTCGATCGCACACGCCGGCTTCCTGCTCACCGGTCTCGTCGCCACGGACACCGTGATGGCCGACGGCGAGGTCCTCGGCGTCTCGAGCGTGCTCTTCTACCTGCTCGCCTACGGCTTCACGACGATCGGGGCCTTCGCGGTCGTCACGCTGGTCCGCGACTCGGCAGGCGAGGCGACGCACCTCTCGCAGTGGGCCGGCCTGGCCCGGCGCTCGCCCATCGTCGCGCTCGTCTTCACGCTGTTCCTGGCCGCCCTCGCGGGCATCCCCCTGACCAGCGGGTTCACCGGCAAGTTCGCCGTCTTCGCCGCGGCGGTCGAAGGGGGTGCCGCGCCCCTGGTGGTGGTGGGCGTGGTCATGAGCGCGGTCGCGGCGTTCTTCTACTTCCGCGTCATCGTGCTGATGTTCTTCTCCGCTCCGGCTCCCGAAGGGCCCACCGTCGCCGTACCCAGCGTGCTCACCACCCTGGCCATCGCGCTCGCCGTGGTGGTTACCGTGGTGCTCGGCGTGTGGCCGACCGAGGTTCTCGACCTCGCTGCCCGCTCGTCGCAGTTCGTACGCTGACCAGCAACGCACCCGGCCCGAGGAAGGGAGGACCCGACGTGCCCACCGGTCCGTTCGGCCTCTCCACGTCCGACGCCGGGCTGGACGCCGACCTCACGACGGGCCTGGCCGCGGTCGAGCAGCTGCTGCGCGACTCGGTGAAGAGCGACTTCCCCTTCGTCAGCGAGGCGTCCGGACACCTGGTCGAGGCGGGCGGCAAGCGCTTCCGGCCGCTGCTGGTCCTGCTCGCGTCGCAGTTCGGCGACCCGCACGCGCCGGGCATCGTGCCCTCGGCCGTGGTGGTCGAGCTGACCCACCTCGCGACTCTCTACCACGACGACGTGATGGACGAGGCGGAGCTGCGCCGGGGCGCGGCGAGCGCCAACGCCCGGTGGGACAACAACGTGGCGATCCTCACCGGCGACTTCCTCTTCGCGCGCGCGTCCGACATCCTCGCCGACCTCGGCCCGGAATGCGTGCGGCTGCAGGCCCGCACCTTCGAGCGCCTGGTCACCGGCCAGATCCGCGAGACGGTGGGCCCGGCCGACGGCGAGGACCCGGTCGAGCACTACCTCTCGGTGGTGGCCGACAAGACCGGCTCGCTGATCGCGACGTCCGGGCGCTTCGGTGCGATGCTCTCCGGTGCCGACGCGACGACGGTCGACGTGATGACGCGTTTCGGCGAGCGCATCGGCGTCGCGTTCCAGCTCTCCGACGACCTGCTCGACGTGCTCTCCGACGCGACGCAGTCGGGCAAGACCGCGGGCACCGACCTGCGCGAGGGCGTGCCGACGCTGCCGGTCCTGCAGGTCCGTCGCTCCGCCAACCGCGCCGTCGCCCGGGAGGCCCGGCTGCTCGACCTGCTCGACTCCGACCTCGACGACGACCAGCGCCACGCCGAGGCGCTGTCCCTGCTCCGCTCCCACTCGGCCATGGACGCCGCCCGGGCCGACCTGCGCGGCTGGGCCGACGACGCCCGTGCAGTGCTCGGCCCGCTGCCCGCCGGCCCCGCCCGCGCCGCCCTCGAGGCCCTCTGCGACGTCGTCGTCACCCGCACCGCCTAGCTGGACGTCAGACGAAGGCGCGCGCCTCGGCGTCGACGGCCGCTCGCCGGCGTACCTGCCGGCGGTGGCGCAGGCTGTCGACGGTGAGGATCACCAGCGCTGCCCACACCAGCGCGAACCCGGCCAGTCGCGACGCGGGCATCGGCTCGTTGTAGAGCAGTACGCCGGTCAGGAACTGCAGGACCGGGGCGAGGTACTGCAGCAGACCGAGCACGGTCAGCGGCACCCGCCGGGCAGCCGACGCGAAGAACAGCAGCGGGATCGCCGTGGCGACGCCGGCACTCGCGAGCATCAGGCTCGAGCCGACGCCGCCGTGGCCGAACTGCCCTGACCCGTCGGCCTCGAGCAGCAGCAACCAGGCGAGCGCGGGCAGGAACAGCAGCGTCGTCTCGACGGTGAGCGACTGCACTGCCCCCACGGTGGCGCCGACCTGCTTCTTCAGCAGGCCGTAGATGGCGAAGGAGAAGGCCAGCCCGAGTGAGATCCACGGTGGGCGGCCGTAGTCGATGGCCAGCACGACCACCGCGACAGCGCCGAGCCCGACGGCGACCCACTGGGTCGTGCGCAGCCGTTCGGACAGCACGAGGACGCCGATCAGCACCGTGACGACGGGGTTGATGAAGTAGCCCAGCGAGGTCTCGACGACGTGGTCGTTGTTGACGCCGTAGATGTAGAGGCACCAGTTGCCCGCGATGAGCACGCTGGCGAGCAGCAGGGACCACGCCGCGCGCCGGTCGCGCAGCAACGGCTGCAACCACGACCAGTTGCGCTGTACGGCCAGGATCCCCAGGACGACCACCAGGGACCAGACGATGCGGTGGGCGAGGATCTCGACGGCGCCGGCCGGCTCGAGCAGCGGCCAGTAGAGCGGGAAGAGTCCCCAGAGCAGGTACGCCGCGGCGCCGTACGCCGTGCCGCGTCGGACGTCCTCCACGTCCTCGACGCTAACGCGCGCCTGTCAGCAGTGTCCAACCGCTTTGCTGCTGTCTCACGATCCGGCGCCGCCTCCCGAATCGACCACGTTAGGTAGGTGGGAGCATGCCTCAACAGGCCTGCCCACCTGTTGAGGCACTGCCTGGCCTACCTAACGTGGTCGAATCCGCCGCGGCTGGTCAGGCGGCGGAGGCACTGAGGGGCTAGTTGACGGTCCAGGCGTCGGAGCCGGCGAGCAGGGTGGCGAGGTCGCCCTCGCCCTGGGACTCGCGCGCCTGCTCGAGCTGCCCGCGCATCAGGTCGTCGTAGACCGGGCGGTCGACGGACCGGAAGACCCCGATCGGGGTGCGGGCCAGCGAGAGGTCGGCCAGCCGCGACAGGTCGAAGGCGTGCGACGGGTTCGGGTCGTGGACGTCGTGTACCAGCAGCGACGACTCGTCGACATCGGCGACGTCGACCACCTTCAGCGACGCGTCGTTCGCCCGGCACACGCCGTACTGCCTGTCGCCGCCCCACCGGATCTGCTCACCGTGCTCGAGGCGGATGGTGAAGTCGTCGCGCGTGTCCGGGTCCTTGAGCGGCTCGAACGCGTGGTCGTTGAAGATGTTGCAGTTCTGGTAGATCTCCACGAGCGCCGTGCCGCGGTGGGCGGCGGCCGCCTGAAGCACCGATATCAGGTGCTTGCGGTCGGAGTCGATCGAGCGGGCCACGAAGGACGCCTCAGCACCGAGCGCCAGCGACACCGGGTTGAACGGCGAGTCGAGCGAGCCCATGGGCGTCGACTTGGTGATCTTCCCGAGCTCGGACGTCGGAGAGTACTGACCTTTCGTCAGCCCGTAGATCCGGTTGTTGAACAACAGGATCTTGAGGTTGACGTTGCGCCGGAGCGCGTGGATCAGGTGGTTGCCGCCGATGGAGAGAGCGTCGCCGTCACCGGTGACGACCCACACCGACAGGTCGGGCCGCGACGCGGCCAGCCCACTCGCGATGGCCGGCGCGCGGCCGTGGATCGAGTGCATCCCGAACGTGTCCATGTAGTAGGGGAAGCGCGACGAGCACCCGATGCCCGAGACGAACACGATATTCTCGCGCGCCAGCCCCAGGTCGGGCATGAACGACTGCACGGCCGCGAGGATCGCGTAGTCACCACAGCCGGGGCACCAACGAACCTCCTGGTCGGTCTTGAAGTCCTTGGCCGTCTGCTTCCCGTCGCTCTTCGGGACAAGGTCGAGTGACGGGTAACGGTCCGCGCTCACTGCGAAATGACCTCCTCGATGACGGATGCGAGCTCTTCTGCCTTGAACGGCATGCCGCGCACCTGGTTGTAGCTGATCGCGTCGACGAGGAACTTGCCGCGCAGCAACAGGGCGAGCTGGCCGAGGTTCATCTCCGGCACCAGCACCTTGTCGTAGCGGCGGAGGACGTCGCCGAGATCGGACGGGAAGGGGTTGAGGTGGCGCAGGTGCGCCTGGGCGATGTCGACGCCGTCCCTGCGCAGCTGCCGGCAGGCGGCGCCGATCGGCCCATACGTCGATCCCCAGCCGATCACCAGGACGCGCGCCCGCCCGTCGGGGTCGTCGACGTCGGTCGGCCCGATGGTCGCCGCGATGCCGTCGACCTTGGCCTGACGGGTGCGCACCATGAAGTCGTGGTTGGCCGGGTCGTAGGAGATGTTGCCCGTGCCGTCGGCCTTCTCGATGCCACCGATGCGGTGCTCGAGACCGGCCGTCCCCGGGATGGCCCACGGCCGCGCCAGTGTCTCGGGGTCGCGCTTGTAGGGCCAGTAAGCCGTGCTGCCGTCCTCGAGCGTGTGGTTGTGCTCGGTCGCGAACGTCACACTCAGGTCGGGCAGGTCGTCGACCTTCGGGACCTCCCACGGCTCCGAGCCGTTGGCGAGGTAGCCGTCGGAGAGGATGATCACCGGCACCCGGTACGTCGTCGCGATCCGGGCTGCCTCGATCGCCGTGGCGAAGCAGTCCGACGGCGAGCGCGGCGCCACGATCGGCACCGGCGCCTCGCCGTTGCGCCCGAACATCGCCTGGAGCAGGTCGGCCTGCTCGGTCTTGGTCGGCATGCCGGTCGAAGGCCCGGATCGCTGGACGTCGACGACGATGAGGGGTAGCTCGAGCGACACGCCCAGCCCGATCGTCTCGGCCTTGAGCGCGAGACCGGGTCCGGAGGTCGACGTGACGGCCAGCGCACCGCCGTACGCCGCGCCCAGTGCTGCGCCGACGGCGGCGATCTCGTCCTCGGCCTGGAACGTCCGCACGCCGAACCGCTTGTGCTTGGACAGCTCGTGGAGGATGTCGGAGGCCGGGGTGATCGGGTAGGACCCCAGGAACAGGGGGAGCCCGGTGAGCTGTGACGCGGCCACCAGCCCGTAGGACAGCGCAAGGTTGCCGGAGATGTTGCGGTAGAGGCCGGCGGGGAGGCTGGCCGGCTTGACCTCGTAGGACACCGAGAAGTCCTCGGTCGTCTCGCCGAAGTTCCAGCCCGCGTTGAACGCTGCGACGTTGGCCTGCATGATCTGGTCGGTCTTGGCGAACTTGGCCTTCAGGAAGGCGAGCGTCCCCTCGGTGGGCCGGTGGTAGAGCCACGAGAGCAGGCCCAGGGCGAACATGTTCTTCGCCCGCTCGGCCTCCTTCTTGGTGATGTCGTAGGACTTGAGCGCCTCGACCGTCATCGACGTGAGGCCCACCGGGTGGACGTTGAAGGCGTTCAGCGAGTCGTCGTCGAGGGGGTTGGCGTCGTAGCCGACCTTGGTGAGGTTGCGCTTGGTGAACTCGTCGGTGTTCACGATGATGTCCGCGCCGGGGTGGAGATCGCGGACGTTGGCCTTGAGCGCGGCCGGGTTCATCGCGACCAGCACGTCGGGGCGGTCACCCGGAGTCATGATGTCGTGGTCGGCGAAGTGCAGCTGGAAGGCGGAGACCCCCGGGAGCGTGCCGGCCGGCGCCCTGATCTCCGCGGGGAAGTCCGGCAGCGTCGAGAGGTCGTTGCCGAACGAGGCGGTCTCCGTGGTGAACCGGTCCCCGGTCAATTGCATACCGTCACCGGAGTCGCCGGCGAACCGGATGATCACCCGGTCCAGCTGTTTCACGTCCTTGGCCACTCATCGATCCTACGACGGCCCCACAGCAGCCGTGGGAGGCCGCGCGCGGGGTACTCGGCACGGCGCGCCGTCCTCGCTAGGCTGCCGTGGCGGCCAGCGGCGAGGGAGGTGCGATGGACGGCTTCTACGGGGGCTACGCCGTCGTCGCCATCGTGTTCCTGGTCGGGGTGGCGCTGCTCACCGTCGCCTTCACGGCCAACCGCATGCTGCGGCCCGCGGTGCCCGGCGGCGACAAGCTGGTCACCTACGAGTGCGGGGTCGACCCCGTCGGCGAGGGCTGGGCCCAGAGTCACGTGCGCTACTACGTCTTCACCTATCTCTACGTCGTCTTCGCCGTCGACGCGATCTACCTCTTCCCCTGGGCCACGATCTTCGCGGCGCCCGGCTTCGGCGCCACCACCCTCGTAGAGATGTTCGTGTTCCTCGGCTTCCTGGCCGTGGGCCTGCTCTACGCCTGGCGCAAGGGAGTGCTGACGTGGGTCTAGCGACGGCGGGTCCGCAGACCGGGGTACGCCGGTGACCGCCGTCAACCTGCCGCACCCCACCGTCGGGCCGCTGCAGCGCCTCGCCCCCCAGCCGATGCGCCTCGTGCTCAACTGGGGCCGGCGCTACAGCCTCTGGGTCTTCAACTTCGGGCTCGCCTGCTGCGCCATCGAGTTCATCGCGTCGTCGATGTCGCGGCACGACTTCATCCGCCTCGGTGTCATCCCGTTCGCGCCGGGTCCGCGCCAGGCCGACCTGATGGTCGTGTCTGGCACGGTCACCGACAAGATGGCGCCCGCGGTCAAGCGACTCTACGAGCAGATGCCCGAGCCCAAGTACGTCATCTCCTTCGGCGCGTGCTCCAACTCCGGCGGCCCCTACTGGGACTCCTACTGCGTGACCAAGGGCGTCGACCACGTCGTACCCGTCGACGTCTACGTGCCCGGCTGCCCGCCGCGGCCCGAGGCGCTCCTGCAGGGCATCCTCAAGCTGCAGGAGAAGATCGCCACCGAGTCGCTCGCCGACCGCTACAGCGCCCACGCGCCCGCCGGACCCATCACCTCCGTCCGCGTCCGGCCAGATGACGACTGACCCGCCCGCCCAGCCGGCGCGACCCGACCCCGGCGAAGGGCTGGCCTGGCAGCTCGGACCCGAGGCGCGCGGCTCGTCCGCGCACGGACAAGTCACTGTCGACGTTCCGGCCGGGCACTGGGTCAGCACCCTCACCCGGGCCCGCGACGAGCTCGGGTTCACGTTCTTCGACTGGCTCACGGCGGTCGACCAGCTCGACGCCGACGACGCCGCCGGTTTCGACGTCGTCGCGCACCTGTGGTGCCTGGAGCGGCACGAGCACCTGCTGCTGCGCACCCGGGTGCCGGGCGCGAACCCGCGCCTCGCGACCGCGACCGGTGTCTTCCGCGGCGCGAGCTGGCACGAGCGGGAGACCGCCGAGATGTTCGGCATCGACTTCGACGGGCACCCGCATCTCGTGCCGCTCCTGCTGCCGGACGGCTTCGAGGGTCACCCGCTGCGCAAGGACTTCGTGCTCGCCGCCCGCGTGGCCAAGGCGTGGCCCGGCGCGAAGGAGCCGGGGGAGAGCGACGCCGACGCCGGCCACGCCTCGCCGAGCCGGCGCAAGACGCGACCGCCCGGGGTGCCCGACCCCGAGGTCTGGGGCCCGCACCCGCCCACGGACGCCGTGGCCGCCGCTGCGGACCCGGTCGCCGACGACGAGCCGCCGCCGGAGGCGACGCGGTGATCATCGAGGTGCTCGAGGTCGCGCTGCGGGTTGTGCTGGTGCTCGGCGCCTTCCTGGTGCTGCCGCTGCTCGTGGGTCAGACCGAGCACAAGGCGATGGCGCACATGCAGTCGCGCGTCGGCCCGATGTACGCCGGCGGCTTCCACGGCTGGGCCCAGCTGATCGCCGACGGTGTGAAGTTCGTGCAGAAGGAGGACATCGTCCCGGAGCGGGCCGACCGCACGATCTTCAAGCTGGCACCGGCCGTGGCGCTGATCCCCTATCTCGTCGTGCTGGTCGCCATTCCCGTGCACCCGGGCCAGGTCGCGCAGGAGCTCGACGCGGGCCTGTTCTTCGTGCTCGCCGTGATGGGTGTCGGCGTGCTCGGTGCGCTGATGGCGGGGTGGGCGAGCGCGAACAAGTTCTCCCTGCTCGGCGGGCTGCGCACGGCCGCGCAGCTCACGGCGTACGAGCTGCCGTTCATCCTGGCTGCCGCGTCGGTCGCGATGGCGGCAGGGACGCTCTCGCTGCAGGGCATCGTCGGCGAGTGGCAGTGGTGGTGGCTGCTCTGGCAGCTGCCGGGCGCAGTGGTCTTCTTCGTCGCCGGGCTGGCCGAGCTGCAGCGCCCTCCGTTCGACATGCCGGTGGCCGACAGCGAGATCATCTTCGGTGCGTTCACCGAGTACACCGGGCTGCGGTTCGCCTTCTTCCTGCTCGCCGAGTACGCCGGCATCGTGGTGCTCTGCGCGCTCACGTCCGTGCTGTTCCTCGGCGGCTGGCACGGCCCGTACGACGAGTGGCTCGGCTTTGTCTGGACGCTCCTCAAGACGATGGCGCTCGCCTTCGTCGTCATCTGGCTGCGGGTGGCATTCCCGCGGCTGCGCGAGGACCAGCTGCAACGGCTGGCCTGGCAGGGCCTGGTGCCGGTCGCCCTGCTCCAGCTCGCGCTGACCGGTGTGGTGAAGGTGGCCTTCTGATGAGCGACGACAAACGCTCGAGTCCCGGCCTCGGTCTCGCCAAGGGGCTCGCGGTGACCCTGAAGACGATGACCAGGCGGGCCGTCACCGACCAGTATCCCGACGTCGTGCCTGAGCTGCCGCCGCGCAGCCGCGGCGTGATCGCGCTGCTCGAGGAGAACTGCACCGTCTGCATGCTCTGCGCCCGCGAGTGCCCCGACTGGTGCATCTACATCGACTCGCACAAGGAGACGATCCCTGCGCCCGAGGGCGGCCGCGAGCGCCAGCGCAACGTGGTCGACCGTTTCGCCATCGACTTCTCGCTGTGCATGTACTGCGGCATCTGCATCGAGGTGTGCCCCTTCGACGCGCTGTTCTGGTCGCCTGAGTTCGAGTACTCCGAGTTCGACATCCGCAACCTCACCCACGAGAAGGAGCGCCTCGGCGAGTGGATGCCGACGGTGCCACCGCCTCCCGCGCACGACCTGCACGGTGAGCGGCCCAAGGAGATCGACGCGTCGCGCAAGTCCCTCGAGCGGCCAGCACGGCCCGAGCGGCCCGCTCGACCTGAGCGGCCTGAGCGGCCTGAGCGGCCTGACCGGCCTGAGCGACCTGGGCGCACGGGCGAGGCGACGTGACCCTGGTCGAGGTCCTGTTCGGGCTGCTGGGGCTGACCGCACTCGGGTCGGCCGTGCTCGTCGTCACCACCCGCCAGCTCGTGCACGCCGCGCTCTGGCTGGTCGTGACACTGGGGTCGGTGGCCGGCTGCTACCTGTTGCTCTCGGCGGAGTTCGTTGCCTGGGTGCAGGTGCTGATCTACGTCGGAGCCGTCGTCGTGCTGCTGCTCTTCGGCCTGATGCTGACCCGCGCGCCGATCGGCGACTCCGACGACCTCGACGCCCCGCCGGCGCAGCGCGTCGCCGCAGCGGTGGTTGCCGGTGCGACGGCGGGGCTGCTGGTGACGGCCGTGGTCGACGGGTTCCGCGGCGAGCGCATCGAGGTGGCCGACGCCGGCGGTCAGGGCTCGACGGCTGCCGCGGGCGACGCCATCTTCCGCAGCTGGGTGCTGCCGTTCGAGGTGCTGTCCGTGCTGCTGCTGACGGCTCTCGTGGGCGCGATCGTGCTGTCCAGGCGCGACGTCTCGAACACCGGCGGGGACGACTGATGCCGCTGCTGATGCCGCTCGTGCTCGCCTCGCTGCTCTTCTGCATCGGCGTCTACGGCGTCCTCGCGCGACGCAACGCGATCCTCGTCCTGATGTCGGTCGAGCTGATGCTCAACGCGGTCAACCTCAACCTGGTGGCGTTCGACGTCCATCTGCGCGACGCGCTGCTGTCCGGCCAGGTGTTCACGCTCTTCATCATCACCATCGCCGCCGCCGAGGTCGGGCTGGGACTCGCGATCGTGCTGCTGGTCTACCGCAACCGCGCGAGCTCGCAGCTCGACGAGCTGGTCGAGCTGCGCGAGGAGCAGGAGGCTCGGTGACGCTGCTCGGGCTCGCCGTCCTCGCGCCGGTCGTGGCTGCGGTTCTCGGTTTCCTCGGTGGTGGTCGCTGGCCGCGCCTGGCCGCTCCCGTCGCGATCGCGGGGGCGGCCCTGGCATGCGCGGCCACGGCGGGGCTCGCGGCGCGCAATGTGCTGGGCGAGCTGCCGCTCGAACGCGTCGAGCTCGGGTCGATCCCGACCGGCACGCTGCCCATCGGCATCGACCTGCGTCTCGACGGCCTCGCCGCGATGGTGTCCGCTGCTGTCGGCATCGTCGCGCTCGCCGTGCAGGTCTACTCGACGGCCTACCTCAAGGGCGACCCGCGCTACTCGTCGTACGCCGCGTTCGTCTCGCTCTTCACGGCCGCGATGCTGGTCGTCGTCTTCGCCGACGACCTCATCGTGCTCCTCGTCGGCTGGGAGGTCATGGGCGTCTGCTCCTACTTCCTGATCGGCCACCACTGGGAGCAGGAAGGCGCGCGGGCGGGCGCGGTCAAGGCGTTCGTGGTCACCCGGCTGGGTGATGTCGGGTTCCTGTTCGGCATCTTCGCGCTCGCGTTCGCCGTCGGCACGTTCAGCATCGAGGGTGTGCTGCGCGCCACCGGGGCGGGTGAGGTTCCGGAGGCCGGCGCCGCAACCGCGCTCGCGATCCCGGAGCGCACCGCGACGATCGCGACACTCCTGTTGTTGTGCGGCGTGGTCGGCAAGTCGGCGCAGTTCCCCCTGCACACCTGGCTGCCGGACGCGATGGCCGGCCCGACGCCGGTCAGCGCGCTCATCCACGCAGCGACGATGGTGGCGGCCGGCATCTACCTCGTCGCGCGGCTGTACGACGTCTTCCTCCTCGCGCCGACGACGCTCGCCATCATGGCGGTGATCGCCACGGTCACCATGCTCGGTGCGGCGCTGGCGGGACTGGCGCAGGACGACATCAAACGGGTGCTCGCCTACTCGACGGTCAGCCAGCTGGCCTACATGCTGGCCGGCCTCGCCGTCGGCTCGTCGGTCGCCGCCGGCTTCCACCTGCTCACCCACGCGGGCTTCAAGGCGCTGCTCTTCCTCGGTGCCGGCGCAGTGATCCACGCCGTCGGCACCAACCTCATGCCGGACATGGGTGGGCTGCGCCGCATCATGCCGATCACCTTCGTGGCGACGACGCTCGGTCTCGCCGCGCTCGTCGGCCTGCCGCCGCTGTCCGGGTTCTGGTCCAAGGAGGCGATCCTGGGGGCGGCCGAGGAGACCGCACTCCACGGCGGACCGGTCGCGGCGTGGGCGGGATGGCTCGTCCTCGTCACCGGGCTGCTCACGGTCGCGGTGACGGCGGCGTACGCGACTCGCATGTGGCTGATGACGTTCTTCGACGACCCGCGCGGACCGGTCGCGGCGCACGACGCGTCGCCGGCCATGCGCTGGCCGGTGGTGGCGCTGGTCGTGCCGACGGTCGGTCTGGGGCTGGTCGCGCTGCAACCCGACTGGCTGCCGACGTGGCTGGGCCGCTCGGTCGCCGGCAGCGTGTCGAACGGTGAGGAGCTGCACGTGGGGCTGGCCACGTCACTCGTCTCGCTCGTCGCGGCGCTCGCCGGGGCGGGCGCCGTCTGGGCGCTGTGGCGGGTGGACCGGGCCGGCGACCCGTCCCTGCGTCTCGGCCGGATGCGTCCGTCGCTGGTGCGAGCGTTCTACGTCGACGAGCTGTACGAAGCTGCGTTCGTGCGGCCGGTACAAGCAGCGGCGATGGGTGTGCTCGCAGTCGACAATGACGTGGTGGACGGTGCGGCCATGGGCACCGGTCGGGGTGCGACGCGGCTGGGTCAGCTCATCCGGCGTACCCAGGCCGGCAACGTGCAGGCCTACCTCACCGGAGTGCTGGCCGGGGTCGTGGTGCTCGCGGTCGGGGTGGTGACGCTGACGTGAGCGAGTGGTTGCTGCCGCTGCTGCTTGCCCTGCCGCTCGCGGGCTGCCTCGTCCTGCTCGTCCTGCCCGCCGGGATGGGTGATCGCGTCGCCGTCCGCTTCGGTGTCGTCGTCGGCGCGCTGACCGCTGCGGTGTCGGTGTGGGCTGTTGCCGACGACGCGGCCGTCGACGTCGACTGGGTGCCGGCGCTTGGGCTGCGGCTGCACCTCGGCGTCGACGGCATCTCGAGCCCTCTGGTGCTGTTGACCTCGGGGCTGACTCTGCTCTGTCTGCTCTACTCGCTCAAGGTGCTGCCCGAGGCCGGCCGGCCGCGCGCGCTGGTCGGCCTCCTGTTGCTCCTCGAGGTCGGCATGCTCGGCACCTTCACGGCCCTCGACCTGTTGCTCTTCTTCGTATTCTTCGAGGTCGTGCTCGTGCCGATGTGGTTCGTCATCGCGCAGTGGGGCGACGACGGCGTGCCGGGCGGACGGGTGGCGGCCGCCAACAAGTTCATCCTCTACACGCTGCTCGGCAGTGCCGTGATGCTGCTGGGCATCCTGCTCGTGCGTGCCGAGACCGGCACGTTCGACATGGTGGCGCTGGCCGAGGGCGGCGGCGCCGGGATGTCGCGCGGCATCCAGATCCTTGCGTTCGTCGCGCTCGCGCTTGGCTTCGCCGTCAAGACACCGATGTGGCCGCTGCACTCCTGGCTGCCCGACGCGCACACCGCTGCGCCGACCGTCGGCTCGGTGCTGCTCGCCGGGGTGCTGCTGAAGATGGGCACCTACGGCTTGGTCCGGGTCGCGCTGCCGATCGCCCCCGAGGGTGCCGAGGTGCTCGCGCCATGGCTCGGTGCCTTTGCCGTCGTCGGCATCCTCTACGGCTCGCTCGCCTGTCTCGTGCAGCGAGACCTCAAGCGGCTCATCGCCTTCTCGTCCGTCGGTCACATGGGCTTCGTGCTGCTCGGCATCTCGACACTCACGCCGGTCGGCATCAACGGTGCCCTCTTCGCGAACGTCGCGCACGGCCTCATCACCGGCCTGCTCTTCTTCCTCGTCGGTGCCATCAAGGACCGCCACCACACCGCACTGCTCGCCGACCTCGGCGGCGGCCTGTACGAACGGATGCCGCGGCTCGGCGGGCTGCTGGCGTTCGCCGCGGTGGCGAGTCTCGGACTGCCCGGCCTGGCCGGCTTCTGGGGCGAGATGATGGCGCTGCTGGGCGCCTTCGACCCCGCCCCGGACCTCGACCGCGGCTACTACCTCGTGCTGATGGCGCTCGGCGGCGTGGGCGTCGTGATCACCACGACGTACTTCGTGGCGCTGGTGCGGCGCGTCGCGCAGGGCACGAGCGCGCAGCGGTGGCGCGAGGCCCTGCTGATGCGTGACGCGACCGTCGCTGAGCTCGCCGTGTGGTCCCCGGTCGTGCTGCTCGTGGTGGTGCTCGGTGTGTGGCCGGGGTCGCTGCTCGAGGTGACCGACCCGGTCGTCCGCCAGCTGGTGGGCAGCGCCGGATGAGCCTCGTCCAGGACATCGACTACGTCGCGATCGCGCCGGCGCTCCTCGTCGCGCTCGTCGCGATCGGCGTGCTGGTGCTCGACACGTTCCTCGGCGCTGCGCGCAAGGTGGTCTGCGGGTGGGTGGCCACCGCTGGTCTGGTCGCGGCGCTGGCCCTGATGCTGCCGATCGCCGGCGACACCCGGCGTACGTTCTGCGTGCCGGGCGTCGACGGCGGCCCCGTCTCGTGCTCCTACGTCGTCGACGACCTGACGTTCGTCTTCCAGGCTCTGGTGCTCGCGGGCGCGGTCGTGGTCATGCTGCTCTCGCTCGACACGATGCGCGACCACCGGCTGCCGGCGGGGGAGTACTGCTTCCTGCTGCTCTCGTCGGTGTCCGGCGCGGTGACCCTGGCCGCGAGCCGCGACGTGCTGACTCTGGTGGTCGCGCTCGAGGTGGTGTCGCTGCCGGCCTTCGCGCTCGTCGCGCTACGCCGCTACGACGGGCGCGGCAGCGAGGCGGCACTCAAGCTCTTCCTCGTCTCGGTCGTGTCGACGGCGGTGATGCTCTTCGGGCTCTCGCTCGTGTACGGCGCGACCGGCGCCGTGCACCTCGACCGCATCGCGGCGGCGCTCGGCGACTCCGGTGGCCGCGAGCCCGTGCTGGTGCTCGCCGTGACGCTGTCGCTGGCGGGCTTCGGCTTCAAGGTCGCAGCGGTGCCCTTCCACTTCTGGGCGCCCGACACCTACGTCGGCGCGCCGGTCCCCGTCGCGGCGTACCTCTCGGTGGTGTCGAAGGCGGCCGGCTTCGTCGGGCTCGCCCTGCTGCTCACCGAGGGTTTCGCGCCGTACGCCGACGTGTGGGCGCCGCCCGTCGCCGTCATGGCGGCGCTGACGATGACGGTGGGCAACCTCGTCGCGCTCCGCCAGCGCCACGCCGTCCGCCTGCTCGCCTGGTCGTCCATCGCGCAGTCGGGCTACATGCTGGTGCCGCTCGGGGCGGCCGGCACCGGCGCGATCGACGACGTGCTGCCAGCGACGGTGGCCTACGTCCTGGCCTACGCCGTGATGAATCTCGGCGCGTTCGCCGTCGTGACACTGGTGGGGCGGCACCGGCCGGAGAACCGGATCGACGACTACCGCGGGCTCGGGCGGACCGAGCCGTTGACGTCGTTTGCCCTGGCGTTCTCGCTCGCGTGTCTGGCGGGGCTGCCGCCGGGCCTGCTGGGGCTGTTCGCCAAGGTCGTCGTGTTCCAGGCGCCGGTCGAGCAGGGCACGGGCTGGCTGGCCGTCGTGATGGCCGTCAACGTGGTGATCGGGCTCTACTACTACCTGGCGTGGGCGGCTGTTCTGTACGCCCGCCCCGCCGGCGCCGCCGACGAGGACGCCCACGTCGCGTCGTACCACGTCTCCTGGTCCGACGGTGTCGCGATCGGCCTCACCCTCGCCGCTGCCCTCTGGCTCTCCGTCCTCCCCGCCCCCCTCCTCGACGCCTTCCCCTAGCCGCACAGGGTGGGAACGCAGCCCATCGGGGCATCGTTGCTGGTGTGAGACCTACACACCCCTCCGGGAGGAGACCGTGCACGCGCACGCCAACGGCCTGAAGACGGCCGTCCTGCTCGCTGCAATGTCGGGCCTGATCCTGCTCGTCGGGTACTGGGTCGGCGGCTCGAGCGGGCTGACCATCGCTTTGGTGGCCGCGCTCGGCGTCAACGGTCTCGCCTACTGGAGCAGTGACCGGCTGGCGCTGCGCTCGATGCGCGCGCGTCCGGTGAGCGAGGCGGAGCAGCCCGCGATGTACCGCATCGTGCGCGAGCTCTCTACGTCCGCGCGCCAGCCGATGCCCCGGCTCTATGTCTCACCGACGCAGGCGCCCAACGCGTTCGCCACCGGCCGCAACCCGCGCAACGCCGCGGTCTGCTGCACCGAAGGCATCCTCACCATCCTCGACGAGCGCGAGCTGCGCGGCGTGCTCGGCCACGAGCTGTCCCACGTCTACAACCGCGACATCCTGATCTCGTCCGTGGCCGCCGGCCTGGCCAGCGTCATGATGTACCTCACCTACCTGGCCTGGTTCCTCCCCATGGGACGCGGCGAGGACGACGACGGGCCGGGCCCGCTGGGCTTCCTGCTGCTTCTCGTCGTCGGACCGATGGCAGCCGGCGTGATCCGGATGGCGATCAGCCGCTCGCGCGAGTTCCAGGCCGACGCGTCGGGCGCTGCGGTGACCGGCGACCCGCTGGCCCTGGCGAGCGCGCTGCGCAAGCTGGAGGCGGGCACCAGGGCGCTGCCGCTGCCGCCGGAACCCGGCCTGCAGACCACAAGCTCGATGATGATCGCGAACCCGTTCCGCCGCGAGGGCGTGGCCAACTGGTTCTCGACGCACCCGCCGATGGCCGAGCGCATCGCGCGGCTGGAGCAGATGGCCGGCTACCAGCGCTAGGTACGCCGAGTCATCGGTAGTTGACGAACTGCACCGCGAAGTCGAGCTCCTTGCCCTTGAGCAGGGCCTGCACCGACTGCAGGTCGTCACGGCTCTTGGACGTCACGCGCAGCTCGTCGCCCTGGATCTGCGCCTTCACCGACTTGGGGCCCTCGTCGCGGATGATCTTTGAGACCTTCTTCGCGTTCTCCTGCGAGATGCCCTGCTCGGTCTCAGCGACCAGGTGGTAGTCCTTGCCGGACAGCTGCGGGTCGCCCGCCTTGACCGCCTTCAGCGAGACGCCGCGCTTGACGAGCTTCTGCTGGAAGACGTCGAGGATCGCCTTGACGCGCTCCTCGCTGTTCGCCTTCATCTCGATCTTCTCGCCCGACCAGGCGATCGACGCGCCGACGTTCTTGAAGTCGAAGCGCTGCGAGATCTCCTTGGCGGCCTGGTTGAGGGCGTTGTCGACCTCTTGGCGGTCGACCTTGCTCACGATGTCGAAGGAGGAGTCAGCCATGGCGGCACGGTATACGACCGGCTCGGGGTGTTGCCCGGCCCTCAGACCAGGCGGCGGTCGGAGGCCCAGCGGGAGAGCTCGTGGCGGTTGGACAGCTGCAGCTTGCGGAGTACGGCGGACACGTGGGTCTCGACGGTCTTCACCGAGATGAACAGCTGCCGCGCGACCTCCTTGTAGGTGTAGCCGCGAGCGATCAGCCGCAGCACCTCCCGCTCCCGCGTGGTCAGGCGGTCGAGATCCTCGTCGACGGCGGCGACGTCGGTCGTCGCCGCGAACGCGTCGAGCACGAACCCGGCGAGACGCGGCGAGAAGACCACGTCACCGCCGGCCACCCGCACGATCGCGTCGGCGAGCTCGGGGCCGGTGATCGACTTGGTGACGTAGCCGCGCGCGCCGCCGCGGATCACGCTGATGACGTCCTCGGGAGCGTCGGACACCGAGAGGGCGAGGAAGCGTACGTCGGGCAGCGTCGGCACCAGCGCGGCAAGGATGGCCCGCCCACCACCGCCGGGCAGGTGGACGTCGAGCAGTACGACGTCGGGCCGAGTCGCGGTGATGACGCGGACCGCCGACTCCACGTCCTCGGCCTCGCCGACGACCTCGACCGCGTCGCCGAGCTCGGCGCGTACCCCGCTGCGGAACATCCGGTGGTCGTCGACGAGCACCACCCGCACGGGGGTCGGCGCCGAGGCCGCCGCCTCCGGCTCGTTGGTCTCGCTCATCGTTCGCTCCTCGGCAGCTCGAGCTGGATCTCCGTGCCTTCGCCCGGGGTGCTGCTCACGATGGCCTTCCCGCCGTGTCGCTGCATCCGCCCGATGACCGACTGTCGCAGACCGAGCCGGTCGTCGGGGACGGACTCGAAGTCGAAGCCCGGTCCGCGGTCGCGGACGAACACGGTGAGCTGGGTCGGCTCGACCTCGGCGTAGACCGAGATCTGCGCGTCGGCGGCGTACTTCGCCGCGTTCACCAGCGCCTCACGGGTCGCGTGCAGGACGGGCCGTACGTCGTCGTCGAGTGGTCCGTCCCCCACGACCACCAGGTCGACGGCCACGCCGTGGGTGTCCTCGACGTCGGCCGCGACCCGCTCGAGAGCGGCCTCGATGGTGCTCTCGGGGTCGGTCGCGGGGCGGTAGAGCCAGGTCCGCAGCTCGCGCTCCTGGGCGCGGGCCAGCCGGATGACCTCGCGGGGCTCGTCGACGCGCCGCTGGATCAACGTCAGCGTGTGCAGCACGGAGTCGTGCACGTGGGCCGCGACCTCGGCGCGCTCCTGCTCGCGGATGCGCGCCGCCCGCTCGGCCGTGAGGTCGCGCGCCATCCGAATCCACCACGGACCGCTCACCAGCGCGAGCCCGGCTGCGACCACCACGGCCGCGACCAGGCCACGGGTCGTGCCACCGAGGTCGGCCGGCCCGGCGATGACGGCCGCGCCGCCGATGACGACGAGACCGATGCCGACGATGGCCCGCACCGCGCCGGCGCGCTTGTCCGTGACCGTGGCGGCCCGCCAGCGGGTGCGCTGGACGTCATCGGCCTGCCGCCACAGCATGGCGACCCCGCCGCCCAGGACGACCAGCGGCAGCAGCAGGGCCGCGTCGATGCGCACGCCGAGTGCCGAGGCCAGCAGCACACCGCCGATGGCGAGCGAGCCGAGGGCGAGCAGCGGGGTGAGGTCGCGGGTGCCGGCCCGCTCGGGTGAGCCGGCGTCGGGGCGCAGCGGCGCGAAGACCCAGAACGCGGCGTACATCAGCACGCCGGCGCCGGTGACCGAGAGCGCGATGAACGCGAGCCGGATGACGAGGACGCTGACCCCGAGGTGCTCGGCCAGGCCGAGGGCCACGCCCGCCACCACCCGGCCGTCGCTCACCCGGTAGAGCCGGCGGATCCCCGTCCGCCCACCCGCGCCGGTCGGTCGCGGCGCCGCCGGCCCGGCGGGACCGGTCGGACCGGGCATGCCAGGCTGGGCGGGGCCGGCCTGGGGCGGATGGGTCGCACTCACCTCACGATCGTCACACGCGCGCGGTACCGGGCGCATCCGGCGACGCCCCTAGGCTCGGCATCAGGGTCAAGCTCAGGGTCGAGAGGGGGCGGTTCCCGATGGGCACCGACCGCGCCCACGACGACGATGGAGCCATGACAGAGAACGCGCACAGCCAGCCCGGGTCGCAGCAGACCGCGTCCGAGCAGCCCGGCCAGCCCGGACCCGGCCAGCCGGGGCCGCCCCCGCCGCCGCCCGCCTCCCGGCCGCCGCTGCGCCGCAGCCGCGACGACCGGATGGTCGCGGGCGTCTGCGGCGGCCTCGGCCGCTACACCGACGTCGATCCCCTCGTCTTCCGGGTGATCGTCGCGGTCCTCACGATCTTCGGCGGGTCGGGTCTGTTGCTCTACGCCCTCGCCTGGCTGCTGGTGCCCGACGACGGCAAGGACGACTCCGAGGCCCAGCGGCTGCTCAACGGCCGCGGCAGCTCTGCGGTCGTCGGCGCGATCCTGCTCGCCGTGGTCGGCATCGCCGCGATCGGCCAGCTGTTCGACACGGGGTTCGGGTTCGGCGGGGTCGTGACCTTCATCGCCCTCGGCGGCGCCGCTCTGCTGATCGCCCGCACGTCCGAGGTCTCCAAAGGCGGTCCCCGCCCGTGGTCTGCCGCCACCGCTGGCACCGACGTCCCGCCCAGCCCGCCACCCGCTTCGGGCAGCTATGGCCAGACGCCGGGCACCGCCTACTCGTCGGCAACCACCCCGTCGCCCACCCCGACCGCAGCCGCGGGCGCGACGGACGCACCCACCACGCCGTACGCCGGCTTCACGCCCGGGCCCCCGCCGCCGCCCTGGCCACCCGCCGCGGGCGCGCCGCCCAAGCCACCCAAGCCACCCAAGCCGCCCAAGCCCCCGAGGTCGCCACTGGCGCGCGCCACGATGGGCGCCGCGGCGATCGTCGCCGGCCTGCTCGTGGCCTGGAACCTGACGACCGAGAGCGACGTGACGGCGGCGGCGATCCTCGGCGTCTGCCTGGTCGTCGTCGGGCTCGGCCTCCTCGTCGGTGCCTTCATCGGAGGCGGCCGCCGGCTGATCCTGCCCGCCATCCTGCTGACCGTGGCGGTCTCCGTCACCGCGGCCGGACAGGGTTACGCCCAGGACGGCGCAGGGGAGCGTCGCTGGGCGCCCCAGACCGTCGCCGAGCTGGAGTCGCCGTACGAGCTCGGCGCGGGCAGCGGCCGGCTCGACCTGACCGGCATCGACGTGCCGGCGGGGCAGACCGTGCGCGTCGAGGCGAACGTCGGCGTGGGCGATCTGCAGGTGCGGGTCCCCTACGACGTCGCCGTCGAGGTCGACGCGGCGGCCGGCGCGGGCCAGCTCGATCTGCTCGAGGGCGACAACGAGGACGGGATCGGGCCTGAGCTCACCGAGGCCTACGCCGGCGACCCTGGCGCCGGCACCATCGAGCTCGACCTGTCGGTCGGCTTCGGCCACGTGGAGGTGCGCCGTGCGTTCTGAGCGGAAGGGCATCGACAAGCTGGCCCTCGTCACCGGCGTGATCTTCGTGCTCGTCGGCGTCAGCCACGTGCTCGGCGAGGCCAACGACCGGCACCTCGACCCCGCGTGGGTGCTGGCCGCCGTGCTCGTGGCGCTCGGCGCGGCCGGCCTCTCCGGTGCGCTGCGGTCGCGGTCGGGATCGGTCGAGGAACCCGAAGACACCCGCGACACGGCGTACGACGAACCGCGCCGGGAGGGCGACTCGGACGACGACACCCTCATCCTGGGCAACTGACTTCGCGCCCGCCCGACCGCTCGCGCTATCCTCGCCGCTGCGCCCGGTCGGCAACGGCCGCGACGCAGACCGCGGGGCAGGTTGCCCGAGTGGCCAAAGGGAGCGGACTGTAAATCCGCCGGCTCAGCCTACGTTGGTTCGAACCCAACACCTGCCACGTGAGACATCGATCGGCCCGTCCCGGACACCCGGGGCGGGCCGATCCATGTCAGGCAGGTTGTTGTTCGCGGTGCCGTTGCCGTACGCCGGTCAGCAGGCCGGCGAGCGAGACGAGCGCCCAGACACCTTCGAGCAGGAGGAAGCCCCACTCGCGGCCGTGCAGCGCGTCGACGGCCAGCGCGCCGGCACCGGACAGGTTGAGCAGCAGATAGGTCGGCGCGCGGTGGTCGAGCACCCCGCGCTGGGCGAGCACGAACGCCGCGAGCACGAGGACGGCGGCGACGAGCTGAACGACGGTGGCGACGGCCATGACGATCCCCTCCAACAGGGGCGTCGTCTTGGCGGTCCGGGTACGGCGCGTCTCGTCCGGGGCGGGCTCGGGTGTGGGCCGCCACGTTCAGGTTCTCACCGCCGCGAGTCGACCGGAAGAGGCGACCACGGTGACACCGGTCACCGGTCTCGAACGGCGCTGATCCGATTACCCGGCGTGGCGGCGGCCCATGTATCCTCGGACGGCGCCGCTGCCCCCTTAGCTCAGTCGGCAGAGCGTCTCCATGGTAAGGAGAAGGTCTACGGTTCGATTCCGTAAGGGGGCTCTGGAAGGCCGTCGATCCCGGGCCCTGTTCTCGGACGACGACCGTCTCGGCGGAGTAGCTCAGCCAGGTAGAGCAAGCGGCTCATAATCGCTGTGTCGCCGGTTCAAGTCCGGCCTCCGCTACCGCTGCGACGGCCAGCCGCACCGGCACGACCGCAGCACCGCACGACCGCACGACTCGACAGAACGGGCCGCACCGGCCCGCCCGACAAGGCAGGGAGCACGCGCATGGCAGGCAAGACCGATGTCCGTCCGAAGATCACCATGGCGTGTGTCGAGTGCAAGGAGCGCAACTACATCACGCGCAAGAACCGCCGCAACGATCCCGACCGGCTCGAGCTGAAGAAGTTCTGCCGGCGTTGCCGCACGCACACCTCGCACCGCGAGACCCGCTGAGCCGGGCTCCCGTCGTGCTGCACCAGGGGCCGGTACCGACGCTCGTCCACGGCTCGGTCGAGTACGCCGTCGCGATCCTCTTCATCGTCGCCCCGTTCCTCTTCGACGTCGATGAGACGTCGGCGAAGGCCGCCGCGATCGTCGTCGGCCTGGCCCTGCTGGCGTTCACCGCCACCTCGGCCCTGCCGACCGGGCTGGTCAAATCGATATCGCAGGGTGTGCACGTGACCGTCGACGTGGTGTTCGCGGTGCTGCTGGTCGCATTGCCGTTCGTCCTCGGCTTCGACGACACCGAGGGCGGGGTCACGGCGCTGTTCATCACGACCGGCGTCGTGCACCTGCTGATGACCATCGCGACCCGTTTCCCCGAGCGCGCCGACCGTGTCGCCCGCACCGACGACGAGGCGCTCTGAGGGGACCACCGTCCGTGCGTTAGCGTCGCTGCATGCCGATCGACCCGTCGTACGCCGGTCGCAGCTATCCGCCGACGGCGCCCTACGAGGTCGGGGTCGAGAAGATCCGCGAGTTCGCCGACGCGATCGGTGACCCCAACCCCGCCTACCGCGACCGGGTGGCGGCCGAGCTGTTCGGACACCCCGACGTGATCGCGCCGCCGACGTTCGCGTTCGTGGTGACCTACCAGGCCTCGCGTGTCCTCATCGACGACCCCGAGCTCGCCATCGACTACACGCGGGTGGTCCACGGCGAGCAGCGGTTCACCTACTCGCGCCCGGTCCGGGCCGGCGACGCACTCACCACGACCGTGACCCTCGAGTCGGTCCGCTCCGCCGGTGGCCACGACATGCTGACCAGCCGCAGCGACGTCGCCACTGTCGACGGCGAGCACGTCGTGTCTGCCTGGTCGACCCTGGTGGTCCGCGGGGAGGGCTCGTGACCGCGACCGTGCGCTACGACGACGTCGAGGTGGGCACCGAGCTGCCCCCGCTGACGTTCGCCATCACCCGGGTCGACCTCATCCGTTACGCGGGTGCCTCCGGCGACTTCAACGTCATCCACTGGAACGAGCGGGTGGCCACGTCGGTCGGCCTCCCCGACGTGATCGCCCACGGCATGTTCACCATGGCGCTGGCCGCTCGGGTCGTGACCGCGTGGGCGGGTGACCCCGGCGCGGTGCTCGAGTACGGCGTGCGCTTCACGCGACCCGTCCCGGTGCCCGACGACGACACCGGCGCGACCGTCGAGGTGACCGGCGTCGTCGCGGCACGGCTCGACGACCGCCAGGTGCGCGTCGACCTCACGGCCAAGCACGCCGAGGCCAAGGTGCTCGGGCGCGCGCAGGCCGTGGTCGAGCTGGCCTGAGGAGGGCTGCGCCGGGTGAGACGACCGGACGCGGTGGGCCGGCTCGCCCGGCTCCGGCAGGAGGCCAGAGCCGAGCACGACGTGGCGGCCGCCGACGCGCTGACCGCGCAGATCGAGGAAGCCGGCTGGCTGGTCGCGGACACCCCCACCGGCTACAGCCTCACGCCGCGCCCGCCCTACCCGGTGCTGCCCGACCTGGCCGCGCTGCCGGATCTCACAGCGGGTGGCTCGACGGTGCGCGGACCGGCGAGTGTGGGCCTGCTGGTCCAGGGCCGTCCCGGCGAGGTACGACGGTGCCTCGACGCCCTGCGCCGTCACCTGCCGGCCGGGGTCCGGGTGATCGGACTGGACGCGGGCAACGTCGACGGCGCCGGGGACGTGCTCCATCAACTGGCTGCCGACACCGGCGGACGGGTCGAGGAGTGGCACCTGGCTGCGCCTGTCGGCTGGGGTCCCGGGACGCGGGCGCTGCTGCGACTGGGAAACGAGGACGTCCACGTGGTCCTCGACCCGGCGACGGTGCTGACCGGCGACGCCGTCACGCCGCTGCTGGCAGCGCTCGGCGACTGGGGTGTCGTGGCCGCCGGCGCGCAGGGGATCGGCGTGGCAGGTGGTGAAGTGGAGGCCCTGCACGGCTCACCGATCGCCGTACGCCGAGCGGCCGCGCTCGCCGCGGACGTCCCCGACGCGGGTGCCCTCGTCCGCCGCAACGCCGACCTGGCGATGTCGATCGCGCTGCGCGCGTACGGCGGGCGTCTCGTCGTGCCGGACGGCGAGCTGCCGGTCCGCCAGGCGCGGCACCTAGGCTTGCCGACCGTGCAGGAGCAGTCCGACGTGCCCCTCGCCGGGCTCACCACGCTGCGCCTGGGCGGCCCGGCGCGCCGTCTCGTCGTCGCGACCGACGAGGACGAGCTCGTCGACGCCGTGCGCGCGGTCGACGCGGCCAGTGAACCACTGCTCGTGCTCGGAGGCGGGAGCAACCTGGTCATCGCCGACGAAGGGTTCGCGGGCACGGTCGTGCAGGTCGCGACCTCGGGCATCGAGGTCGGCAGCGGCGGCCAGGTCACGGCGGCCGCCGGCGAGGACTGGGACGCGTTCGTGCTGCGCTGCGTCGACGAGGGACGCGGAGGAGTCGAGGCGCTCTCCGGCATCCCCGGACTGGTCGGCGCCACCCCGATCCAGAACGTCGGCGCCTACGGCCAGGCGGTCTCGGAGACCGTCACGTCGGTGCGGGTGCTCGACCGGAGACGTGGCACCGTGTCGGCGATGTCGCCCGACGAGTGCTACTTCACCTACCGGCACAGCGTCTTCAAGGGCAACGACCGTTTCGTGGTCCTCGCGGTCACCTACCGGCTCGGGGGCGACGGGTCGAGCTCGACCGTGCGCTACGCCGAGCTGGCCGGCCGACTCGGCGTCGAGGTCGGCGACCAGGTCCCGCTCGCCGACGTGCGGGCCGCCGTGCTCGACCTGCGGCGCGCGAAGGGCATGGTGCTCGACAAGGACGACCACGATACGTGGAGCGCGGGGTCGTTCTTCACCAACCCGATCCTGCCCGCCGCCGACGTGCCGGCCGACGCGCCTCGCTGGCCGGAGGCAGACGGCCGGGTGAAGACGTCGGCGGCCTGGCTGATCGAGCGCTCCGGGTTCGCCAAGGGATACGGAGCCGGGCGGGTGCAGGTCTCGACCAAGCACACTTTGGCGCTGACCAACCGCGGCGGCGCCAGCACTGCCGACCTGGTCGCACTGGCTCGCGAGATCCGCGCCGGCGTCCGCGACCGGTTCGGCATCGAGCTGGCCAACGAGCCGGTGCTCGTCGGCTGCTCGATCTGACCGAGGCCTTCAGTCCGCCAGCCAGCGGTCGATCCCGGCGAGCAGGCCCGCCCGCACGTCTTCGGGCGCGCGGGAGCCGAGCACCGAGCACCGCGCCAGGTCGGCCAGGCCCTCGTCCGAGAGTCCGAGGGCGTCCCGTGCCACGGCGTACTGGTGGAGCAGCCGCGAGCCGAACAGGAGCGGGTCGTCGGCACCGAGCGCCACGCCGACCCCCGCCTCGCGCAGCTCCCGCACCGGCACGTCGCGGGCGTCGTCGAAGACGCCCATGCGAAGGTTGGACGCGGGACACACCTCGAGCGTCGTGCCGCGGGCGGCCAGCTCGTCGAGCAGCCGGGGGTCCTCGATGGCGCGCACCCCGTGGCCGACGCGCTCCGCCTCGAGGTGCTCCAGGACCGTCCACACGTGGTCGGGGCCGCGCAGCTCGCCGGCATGCGGCACCGCCGCCAGCCCCGCCGAGGCGGCGATCCGGAACGCGCCGGCGAAGTCCTCGCTGCGTCCGCGCCGCTCGTCGTTGGACAGGCCGAACCCGACGACGCCGCGGCCGGCGTACTGCGCCGCCAGGCGGGCGAGGGTGCGGGCGTCGAGCGGGTGCCGGGTGCGGTTGGCCGCGATGATCACGCCGATGCCGACGCCGGTCGCTGCCGTCGCCTCCCGCGCTGCGTCCAGCACCAGCTCGACCGTCGGGGTGAGGCCGTCCAGCCAGACGGCGTACGGCGTGGGGTCGACCTGGATCTCCAGCCAGCCCGATCCCTCGTCGCGGTCGTCCTCGGCGGCCTCGAGCACCAGCCGGCGCAGGTCGTCCTCGTCGCGAACGACCGAGCGCGCGGTGTCGTACAGACGCTGGAAGCGGAACCAGCCCCGCTCGTCGGTGGTGCTCAGCTCCGGCGGGCGCGCGCCGCGCAGTGCGTCCGGCAGCCGGATGCCGTGCCGGGCGGCGAGCTCGAGCAGCGTCGCGGGTCGCAGCGACCCGGTGAAGTGAAGGTGCAGGTGGGCCTTGGGCAGCGTCCGGAGATCGCGCACCCGCGGTGGCCCCTGATCGTCCGGCGCGGCGGTCAGCGAGCCTCGGCCAGCAGCTTGTGCAACCGGTTGACGCCCTCCACCAGGTCGTCGTCGCCGAGGGCATAGGAGAGGCGGACGTAGCCCGGCGTCCCGAACGCCTCGCCGGGCACCATCGCCACCTCCGCCTCCTCGAGCACCAGCTCGCAGAGCTCGGCGCTCGATGCGGGGCGCCGGCCTCGGATCTCCCGGTCGAGCACCCCCTTGACCGAGGGGTAGGCGTAGAACGCGCCCATCGGCTCGGGGCAGGTCACGCCGGGGATCTCGCGCAGCATCCGCACCATGGTCTGCCGGCGGCGGTCGAAGGCCGAACGCATCATCGCGACGGCGGACAGGTCACCCCGCAGCGCGGTCACCGCAGCCATCTGGGACACGTTGGCCACGTTGGAGGTGGCGTGCGACTGCAGGTTGCCCGCAGCCTTGACGACGTCGACCGGCCCGACCAGCCAGCCCACCCGCCAGCCGGTCATCGCGTAGGTCTTGGCGACACCGTTGACGACGACGGTGCGCTCGGCCAGCTCGGGCACCTGCACCGGGATCGACGAGGCCCGCGCGTCGCCGTACACCAGGTGCTCGTAGATCTCGTCGGTGACCACCCACAGGCCGCGCTCCAGGGCCCAGCGGCCGATCTCGTCCACCAGGACGGGCGGGTAGACGGCACCCGTGGGGTTCGACGGTGAGACGAACACGAGCACCTTGGTCTGCGGGGTGAGCGCCGCCTCAAGCTGGTCGACGGTGGCGAGATATCCGCCGTCCTCGTCGGTCATCACCTCGACCGGCACGCCTCCCGCGAGGCGGATCGACTCGGGGTAGGTGGTCCAGTAGGGCGCCGGCAGCAGCACCTCGTCGCCCGGGTCGAGGAGGGCGGCGAACGTCTCGTAGAGCGCCTGCTTGCCGCCGTTGGTCACGAGCACCTGCGCGGCGCTCACCTCGTACGCCGAGTCTCGGGCCGTCTTGGCGGCGATCGCCTCGCGCAGTTCCGGCAGACCCGAGGGGGGCGTGTAGCGATGGAACCGGGGCTCGCGGCAGGCGGCGACTGCCGCCTCGACGATGTAGTCGGGGGTCGGGAAGTCGGGCTCACCGGCGCCGAACCCGATCACCGGGCGGCCGGCGGCCTTGAGAGCCTTGGCCCGGGCGTCGACGGCCAGCGTGGCGGACTCGGTGATGGCGGCGATGCGACGGGAGACGCGGCTCATGGCCGCCATGGTTCCAGAGCAGCGCGCCGTTCGCGCCCCCTGCCCGCACCGCGGGACGCATCGGTTCGACGGAGCGGGGGCCTGTGCGTAGACTCGGGGCACCTGGTGGCGTCTCACCGTCGCGTCAGCGCGCCTGTTCGCGCCTGCTTCAAGCTCGATCGGCAGGCTCGCTCGCGAGGCGCTCGGCAGGTCGTGACGGGGTCACGAGCACCACGAAGGGTCGTAGCTCAATTGGTAGAGTCCCGGTCTCCAAAACCGGTGGTTGGGGGTTCGAGTCCCTCCGGCCCTGCACGTCGCACCCCGCCAGGGGGCGAGGCGGCTCGTGAGCCACACGGGACGCACCCCAGCACCACCGACCAGATCGACGAAGGCGACATGACGTGAGCGGCGAGCCGACGGGCGCTTGCGCGAGGAGGCGTGCGCGACCATGACCGAGACCAGGTCCCCGACCACCCCGGACCGCGGCAAGGCGGTAGAGAAGAAGAAGCTGCCCGAGCGCATCGCGCTGTTCTACCGCCAGGTCATCGCCGAGCTTCGCAAGGTCATCTACCCGACGCGCAAGGAGCTGATCACCTACACCAGCGTGGTGATCGTCTTCGTCTGCGTCGTCATCGCCTACGTCACCGCCCTCGACTTCGCGTTCAGCCAGGGCATCCTCGCCATCTTCGGCTGACCGGCCCGCCCGTTCCCCACTCACCAGTCAGGAAGTAGTCCGCCCCGTGTCCGAGACCCCCCGCCCCGTCGACGAGGACGCCGCTGCCCTGTCCGGCGAGGGCGCGACGTCCGACGAAGCGATGTCCGACCAGAGCGCGACGCCCGAGGGCGCCGCGCCCGCCGCCGTGAGCGCGGACGTTCCGGAGGCCGCGAGCGCAGATGCCTCCGAGGCCGTGACCGCGGACGCCGCCGACGCCCCCGAGGCCGTCCCGGACGCCGCAGACAGCGCGGACTCGGCGGACTCGGCCGACTCCGCGGACTCGGCCGACTCCGCGGACTCTCCGGACGAGCCGGCCGCCGCCGACGAGCCCGAAGAAGAGGTCGACCCCGTGGAGGAGATCCGCGAGGCGCTGCGCCGTGCACCCGGCGACTGGTACGTCGTGCACTCCTACGCGGGCTACGAGAACCGTGTTCGCTCCAACCTCGAGACGCGCACGAACTCCCTGAACATGGAGGAGTTCATCTACCAGGTCGAGGTTCCTCAGCGCGAGGAGACCGTGATCAAGAACGGTCAGCGCAAGCAGGTCAAGCAGAACTTGCTGCCGGGCTACGTGCTGGTCCGCATGGACCTCACCGACGAGTCCTGGTCGGCGGTGCGCAACACCCCCGGTGTGACGGGCTTCGTCGGTCACACCCACCGGCCTTCTCCGCTCTCCATCGACGAGGTCATGCAGTTCCTCGCGCCGGAGGAGGAGAAGAAGGAGAAGGTCGTCGAGACCAAGGCGGCCGACTTCGAGGTGGGCGAGTCCGTGACCGTCATGGACGGTCCGTTCGCGACGCTGCCCGCGTCCATCAGCGAGATCCACGCCGACTCGCAGAAGCTCAAGGTGCTCGTCTCGATCTTCGGCCGGGAGACGCCGGTCGAGCTGTCGTTCAGCCAGGTGCAGAAGATCTGACACGTCGTACGGCGACGTCTCGCCGGCAACCAAGGACCAGACAAGAAGGACGCTGTAATGCCCCCCAAGAGCAAGAAGAAGCTCGCAGCCGTGATCAAGCTGCAGATCCAGGCCGGCGCGGCCACGCCTGCGCCGCCCGTCGGGCCTGCGCTCGGTCAGCACGGCGTCAACATCATGGAGTTCTGCAAGGCCTACAACGCGCAGACCGAGTCGCAGCGCGGGCAGGTCGTCCCCGTCGAGATCTCGGTCTTCGAGGACCGGTCCTTCACCTTCATCACCAAGACCCCGCCCGCGGCCCGGCTGATCCTGGCCGCCGCCGGGCTCGAGAAGGGCTCCGGCGAGCCGCACAAGACCAAGGTCGGCCGGCTGTCCAAGAACCAGGTCCGCACGATCGCCGAGCAGAAGATGCCCGACCTCAACGCCAACGACCTCGACGCCGCCGAGAAGATCATCGCCGGCACCGCCCGCCAGATGGGCATCACCGTCGAGGGCCACGGCTGAGCCGCAACACGATCAGCATCACCCGTGGGAGGGCCGCGCGCGGCCCGTCGTACCACGACTCCACCCGAACCAAGGAGCAGCAATGAAGCGCAGCAAGGCCTACCGCGCCGCAGCGGAGAAGCTCGACCGGGACACCATCTACGCGCCCCTGCAGGCCGTCCGGCTGGCCAAGGACACCAAGACCACCAAGTACGACCCGACCATCGAGGTCGCGATGCGCCTGGGCGTCGACCCGCGCAAGGCCGACCAGATGGTCCGCGGCACCGTCAACCTGCCCCACGGCACCGGCAAGACCGCTCGGGTCCTGGTCTTCGCCACGGGTGACCGCGCCGAGCAGGCCAGGGCCGCGGGCGCGGACATCGTCGGTGACGATGCGCTCATCGAGGAGGTCCAGAAGGGCCGGCTCGACTTTGACGCCGTCGTCGCCACCCCCGACCTGATGGGCAAGGTCGGCCGCCTCGGTCGTGTTCTCGGTCCGCGTGGCCTCATGCCCAACCCCAAGACCGGCACCGTGACGGCCGACGTCACCAAGGCTGTGTCGGAGATCAAGGGCGGCAAGATCGAGTTCCGGGTCGACCGCAACGCCAACCTGCACTTCATCATCGGGAAGGCGTCGTTCTCCGAGACCCAGCTGGTCGAGAACTACGGCGCCGCGCTCGAGGAGATCCTGCGGCTCAAGCCGTCCGCCGCGAAGGGCCGCTACATTCGCAAGGCCACCATGGCGACGACCATGGGGCCGGGGATCCCGCTGGACCCGAACAAGACCAAGGGTCTGCTCGAGGACGCCGAGGCTCCGGCCTCGGCCTGAGCCCCGCGCGAGGCCCGGCGCAGCCCGACCTCTCAGCCAAGATCGCAACTGGGCCCCACAATGCCCGGTGGACCAGACGGTCGGGCCGCGCAAACTGTCCTGGCACAGTCACGTCTTGGCGCCTTTGTGGGGCCTGGTTACGATCACCGGTCGTAGGACCGGGGGAGTCGACCGGGTCGCCACCCGGGACGGCTCCGATTCGGCCGGGGGCAACGGGACAGCGGCCACCCGGCGATTCGGCGCCGGGACGGAGCCGTTTTGCGCGGACGGTCGGCTTCTCGTACCCTGAGGGCTGCCAGAGACCGCTGGTCGTCGCCCCACAAGGGGTGACCGAAGGCCCGTATGACAACGGGCGGCCCGCGCAGGTGACACGGAACGCATGGTCGGCCGTACGCCCGCAGGGGTGCACCGCCACTCCACGCCCCGCGCGCCTTGCGCCGGGGCGTTCGTCGTCTCCGGGCCGGCGACCTGCGCACGACCCGGAAGGAGACCCATGGCGAGGCCTGACAAGGCAGCCGCGGTCGCAACGCTTGCCGAGGCGTTCCGCACCTCGCACGCTGCCGTACTGACCGAGTACCGCGGCCTCACCGTGGCGCAGCTCAAGGAGCTGCGGCGCTCACTCGGTGAAGGTGCCTCCTACGCCGTCGTGAAGAACACGCTGACCAAGCTTGCCGCCAAGGAGGCGGGCGTCGAGGCGTTCGACGGTCTCATCCAGGGCCCGTCCGCGATCGCGTTCGTCAAGGGCGACCCGGTCGAGGCCGCCAAGGGTCTGCGTGACTTCGCCAAGGCTCACCCGCTGCTGGTCATCAAGGGCGGAGTGCTCGACGGCAAGACCCTCTCGACCGCCGAGATCCAGAAGCTCGCCGACCTCGAGTCGCGTGAGGTGCTGCTCGCCAAGCTCGCCGGCGCAATGAACGCGTCGCTGCAGGGCGCCGTGTCCCTCTTCGCCGCTCCGCTGTCGCAGACGGCGCGGCTGCTCGAGGCGTTGCGGGTGAAGGCAGAGGCCGACCCGAGCGTCCTCCGGGGCGGTGCCGGTACGCCGGCCGCCGCCGAGGAGAGCGCCACCACCGACGAGGCAGCCACCACCGACGCGCCTGCTCCCGACGAGGCCGCCACCACGACCGACGAGGCCGCCACGACCGGCGAGACCTCGACTGCCGACGAGACCACCGACGCGCCTGCTCCCGACGAGGCCGCCACCACCGAAGCCACCACCACCACCGAGGTCACCGCCTCCGAGGGCTGACCGTCACGAAGGAAGGACCGCCACCATGGCGAAGCTCAGCACCGACGATCTCCTCGAGAACTTCAAGGAGATGACCCTGATCGAGCTCTCGGAGTTCGTGAAGCAGTTCGAGGAGACCTTCGGCGTCACCGCGGCCGCACCGGTCGCCGCTGCCGCCGCGCCCGCGGCCGGCGGTGCCGCCGCCGGCGCCGAGGAAGAGGCCGCCCAGGACGAGTTCGACGTCATCCTCGAGGGTGCCGGCGAGAAGAAGATCCAGGTCATCAAGGAGGTGCGCTCGCTCACGAGTCTCGGTCTCAAGGAGGCAAAGGACCTCGTGGACGGCACCCCCAAGCCGGTCCTGGAGAAGGTCACCAAGGAGGCCGCGGACAAGGCCAAGGCCGCCCTCGAGGGCGCCGGTGCCACGGTCACCGTCAAGTAACAGCGCGCCACGCCCGCGCAGGCGCGGCAGAGGGGCGGTCACCGGTACGCCGGTGGCCGCCCCTCTCGTCCTGTCTTGGGCAGAAAGTCCCTGGTCAGCGCGCTGACGCCGCCCGCGATACCGCTTCCCACTGGCAGGTTTCGTCCCCGCGGCGGCAGCGCATGATTCCGTTGCGCCGCCGGTCCGGTGCCACCCACCGTCCCCTGCCGGCTGCGGGGAACGTGCGCGTAACCCGGCAGGCCCGCGCTCGTTACTCAGCAGTACGAGGTCTGCCGAGCGATGAGGTGTGTCCGGCGTGGGTGTGAAGATCCAGGTCGACGGGCTGACCAAGTCCTTCGGACGTCAAGTCATCTGGCGTGACGTCTCCCTGACCCTCCCCGCCGGCGAGATCTCGGTCATGCTCGGCCCGTCCGGCACGGGCAAGTCGGTCTTCCTCAAGACGCTGGTCGGCCTGCTCAAGCCCGACTCCGGCTCGATCATGATCCAGGGCCGCGACCTGACCCAGCTCAAGGAGAAGGACCTCTACGAGGTCCGCAAGCTCTTCGGCGTCCTCTTCCAGGACGGGGCGCTGTTCGGCTCCATGAGCCTGTTCGACAACATCGCGTTCCCGCTGCGCGAGCACACCAAGAAGAACGAGAGCAAGATCAAGAACATCGTCCTGGAGAAGATGGAGATGGTCGGCCTCGTCGGTTCCGAGGCCAAGCTGCCGGGCGAGATCTCAGGCGGCATGCGCAAGCGCGCCGGCCTGGCTCGCGCGCTCGTCCTCGACCCCGAGATCATCCTCTTCGACGAGCCCGACTCGGGGCTCGACCCGGTGCGCTCGGCCTATCTCAACCAGCTGATCATCGACCTCAACGCCTCGATCGAAGCGACGTTCCTCATCGTCACCCACGACGTGAACACCGCGCGCACCGTGCCCGACAACATCGGCCTGCTGTTCCACCAGCACCTCGCGATGTTCGGCCCCCGCGAGATGCTGCTCTCCAGCGAGGAGCCGGTCGTCCGGCAGTTCCTCAACGCCCAGCGCCAGGGCCCCATCGGCATGGCCGAGGAGAAGGACGCCGACGAGCTGGCCCAGGAGGAGGCGGAGGGCTACGAGATGCCGCCCCTGCCGCCGATCCCGCTCCAGCTGTCCACCAGCGAGGGTGAGCCGCGGCCGACCCAGCGAGAGGCCGGCGCCTGGTGTCGCGACAACGGGGTGACCCCGCCGCCCGGCTCCTTCGAGGGCGAGAACGCGGCGGTGAGCAAGTCGCCCTCACCCCAGGACGCAGAGAAGGACGATGCCGGGGGCGCGGACGCGCAGCAGGCCGAACCCGCGTACCACGGGAACGCCCACGACGCGCAGCAGCACGACGGACATGCGCCCGACCCGCCGACCCACGACGGGCGGGCCGATGACGGAAAGAGGTACGACGGGCCCGTCTACGACATCTTCGGGCGGCCAGTGCAGACGCCGAAGGGCGGCGGCCGGTGAGCAACCCTGTGGTCGGGGCCTTGCGACAAAGCGGCAACCTCTTCGCGCTCGGCGCCGACGTCATCAGGACGTTCCCCAAGCGGCCGTTCCAGGTCAAGGAGTTCATCCAGCAGTCCTGGTTCATCGCCAGTGTGACGATCCTGCCCACGGCGCTTGTCAGCATCCCGTTCGGTGCCGTCATCGCGTTGCAGCTGGGCAGCCTCACCCGTCAGCTCGGCGCGCAGTCGTTCACGGGTTCGGCCAGCGTGCTCGCCGTCATCCGCGAGGCCAGCCCCATCGTGACGGCGCTGCTGATCGCCGGGGCAGGCGGCTCGGCGATCTGTGCCGACCTCGGAGCGCGCAAGATCCGCGAAGAGATCGATGCCATGCAGGTCCTGGGCATCGACCCGATCCATCGTCTCGTCGTGCCACGGGTGCTGGCATCGATGCTGGTTGCCGTCATGCTCAACGGCCTCGTGTCGGTGGTCGGTGTCTGCGGCGGCTACTTCTTCAACGTCGTGCTGCAAGGTGGTACGCCGGGCGCCTACCTGGCGTCATTCACCGCGCTCGCTCAGTTGCCCGACCTCTATGTCGGCGAGTTCAAGGCGCTGGTCTTCGGTGCCCTCGCCGCGATCGTCGCGTCCTACAAGGGGCTCACCGCCGGCGGCGGCCCCAAGGGCGTCGGCGACGCCGTGAACCAGTCGGTCGTCATCACGTTCATGCTGCTGTTCGTCGTGAACTTCGTGATCACCGCGATCTACTTCCAAGTCGTCCCCCAGAAGCTCGGCTGACGGCATGGGCGTCCAGAGCACACTCGTGCGGCCGGTCAAGGTCGTCGACGAGGGCCTCACCGGCCTGGGTGGCCAGCTGCGCTTCTACTGGCGCAGCATCGCTTGGACCCCGCGCACCGTCCGGCGCTACAAGAAGGAGATCATCCGGCTGCTTGCCGAGGTCAGCCTCGGCAGCGGGGCGCTGGCGGTCATCGGCGGCACCGTGGGCGTCATCGCGTTCCTGGCGTTCTTCACCGGCACCGAGGTCGGGCTCCAGGGCTACTCCGCTCTCAACCAGCTCGGCTCGGCGGCGTTCACCGGCTTCGTCTCGGCCTACTTCAACACGCGTGAGATCGCGCCACTCGTCGCTGGCCTGGCGCTCGCTGCGACGGTGGGCTGCGGCTTCACCGCGCAGCTCGGTGCGATGCGCATCAGCGAGGAGGTGGACGCACTCGAGGTGATGGGCGTCCCGAGCATGCCCTACCTCGTCACGACGCGGATGATCGCCGGGTTCGTCGCGGTCATCCCGCTCTACGTGCTGGGCCTGCTGTCCTCCTACGGCGCGACCCGGCTCATCGCGACGGGCTACTACGGGCAGTCCAAGGGCACCTACGACCACTACTTCCATCTGTTCTTACCGCCCGGCGACGTGTTGTGGTCGTTCGGCAAGGTGCTCATCTTCGCGGTCGTGATCATCCTCATTCACTGCTACTACGGCTACACGGCAAGTGGCGGGCCTGCGGGCGTGGGTGTCGCCGTCGGCAAGGCGGTCCGCACCTCGATCGTGGCGATCAACATCGTCGACTTCTTCCTCAGCCTGGCCATCTGGGGAGCCACCACGACCGTCCGGATCGCGGGGTGATCTCATCATGCTGATGAGCGCCCGCACGCCCAAACGCGGCCAGATCACCCAGGGAGTGCTGCTGCGCACCTACGGCGTGGTGTTCCTGGTCGTGCTCGCGCTGCTCATCGGTCTCACCATCGCGATCTACAACAAGACGTTCGTCGACGTCGTGCGGGTCTCGCTCGAGACCAACCGCGTCGGCAACCAGCTCGCGCCTCCCGCCGACGTCAAGCTGCGCGGCATGATCGTGGGCGAGGTGCGCGAGGTGCGCTCCAACGGCGAACGCGCGACGATCGACCTCGCGCTGCAGCCGGGCAGCGTCGGCATGATCCCCGCGAACGTCTCCGTGCGGCTGCTGCCCAAGACACTCTTCGGTGAGAAGTTCGTCGACCTCGTCGTCCCGGCAAGCCCGTCCAGCCGGCGTCTGTCCGACGGCGACGTCATCAGCCAGGACCGGTCGACGACCGCGATCGAGCTCGAACGGGTGCTCGACGACCTGCTGCCGCTCCTGCAGGCGGTGCAGCCGGCCAAGCTCAACGCCACCCTCAACGCGTTCGCCACGGCGCTGGAAGGTCGCGGCGAGAAGCTCGGCGAGAACCTCGAGCTGGTCAACCAGTACTTCGAGGAGTTCAACCCGAAGCTCGAGACCCTGAAGACCGACATCACCGGTCTCGCCGACGTGTCGCAGATCTACGCCGACGCCGCCCCCGACCTGGTGGACATGCTGCGCAACTTCTCCATCACCGCCCGCACGATCGCGGAGAAGCAGCAGGTCTACGCCGGGTTCCTGGCCGGCACGACGGGCTTCGCCAACACCACCCGCCAGGTCGTCGCCGAGAACGAGCAGCGCATCATCACGCTCAACAGCGTCAGCGCACCGACCCTGCAGATGTTCGCGCGCTACTCGCCGATATACCCCTGCCTCCTGCAGAGCCTGACGGAGTCCAACGAGTTCATCGGCAAGACCTTTGCCAACGGCGAGCTGCACATCACGCTCGAGGTGGTCAAGCAGCGCGACGGCTATCGCCCGGGCGAGGAGCCCGAGTGGAACGAGAGCTCCGGCCCCGACTGCCACGGCCTGCCCAGGCCTCAGAAGCCCTCGCCGGGCGCAAACCTGAACGACGGCTCCCGAGGCAACCAGTCGTCCGGGCGCGCGGTGCCTGACTTCCTCGTCGACCCGAGCAGCGGCCCGGCGGGCAGTCAGTCCGAGCAGGACGTCGTCGACCCGCTGGTCGCCCCGGTGATGGGCGTCCCCGCCGACGAGGTGCCCGACCTCGCGACCCTGCTCTTCGGCCCGATGGCGCGAGGCACGGCGGTGAGCCACTCGTGAAGACCACCGCGTCGCTCGTCAAGCTCATCATCTTCATCGTGGTGACGATGCTCGCCACCGGGCTCCTCGCTGCCACCATCGGGAACTTCCGTTTCGGCGGCACCAACACCTACCGCGCACTGCTGTCTGACGTCACCGGCCTGCAAGAGGGCGACGACGTGCGCATCGCCGGCGTCCGGGTCGGAGAGGTCAAGGGCCTCGACGTGACCGAGCGCGGGGAGGCCCGGCTCTCGTTCTCCGTCGACGACACCCGCACGTTGGCCAAGAGCACTCGGCTGTTGGTGCGCTACCGCAACCTCGTCGGGCAGCGCTACGTCGCACTGAGCGAGGGCGCCGGCTCCGGCGAACCCCTGCGTGAAGACGACACGCTCCCGATGAAGCAGACGACCCCGGCGCTCGACCTCACGGTGCTGTTCAACGGCTTCAAGCCGCTGTTCACCGCGCTGAACCCGAAGGACGTCAACTCGTTCGCCTTCGAGATCATCAAGACGCTGCAGGGCGAGGCAGGCAACGTCAACTCCCTGCTGACCCACACCGCCTCACTGACCAGCACGCTCGCCGACCGCGACCGGGTGATCGGGCGCACGATCGACAACCTCAACGCCGTCCTGGCGACCGTCGATGACCGCGACCGCCAGCTGTCGACCCTCATCGCCGAGCTGCAACGCTTCGTCAGCGGGCTCGCCGAGGACCGCGAGGCGATCGGGGCGTCGCTGACGAACATCGCGGGTCTCGCCGAGTCCACGGCGGGCCTGGTGCGTGACGCACGGCCGGCGATCCGCACCGACGTGCGCGAGCTGGGTGAGGTCGCGAAGAACCTCAACGACAACGACAAGGTCGTCGCGGGCGTCATCCAGCGGCTGCCCGAGAAGCTGACCACGATCACCCGCACCGCCACCTACGGCTCGTGGTTCAACTTCTACCTGTGCGACTTCGCCGGCCGTGTCGTCATCGCCAACACAGTCGCCTACACGCCCAACTACCACTCGAACGCGGCCAGGTGTCAGTCATGAAGCCGTTCCGCGAGCGCAACCCGGTGATCGTCGGGGCCGTCGGCCTCGGCGTCATCGCGGCGATGCTGCTGGTGGCCTTCAACATCGACCGCATCCCGTTCTTCTCGGGCACCGGCCACACCGCGGCCTTCACCGAGGCCGGTGGCCTGAAGGCCGGAGACGACGTGCGCATCGCCGGCGTCAAGGTCGGCAAGGTCGGCAAGGTCGACCTCGAGGACGGTCACGTGCGTGTCGACTTCAACGTCGACAACGGCACCAAGCTCGGGCGTGAGACCTCGGCCGAGGTGCGCATCAAGACGATCCTCGGGCAGAAGTTCCTGATGCTGCGGCCGGCCGGTGGCGGGAAGCTCGAGAAGGAGATCCCGGTCGAGCGCACGATCGCGGCGTACGACGTCGTCGAGGCGTTCAGCGACCTGGCGACGACCACCGACCGCATCGACACGGAGCAGCTCGGTCAGGCGCTGGACACGATCGCCACGACCTTCCGTGACACGCCGGAGGAGACCCGCTCGGCCGTCGACGGGCTCGGGCGGCTCTCGCGCACCATCGCCTCGCGCGACTCACAGCTGCGGGGCCTGCTCGAGCACGCCAACGGCGTGAGCGGAGTGCTGGCCGAGCGCAACGAGGAGTTCGTGACGTTGCTCACCGACGGTGACCTGCTGCTGCAGGAGCTGCGCAAGCGCCGCGAGGCGATCCACACGCTGCTGGTGAACACGGTGACCCTCTCGCGCCAGCTGACGGCGCTGGTCCAGGAGAACCGCGAGGCGATAAGGCCCGCGCTGGAGAACCTGCGCGGTGTGCTCGCCACGCTGCGGGCCAACCAGGCCGACCTCGACCGCAGCATCGAGCTGATGGCTCCGTTCGTCCGGGTGTTCGCGAACACCCTCGGCAATGGCCGGTGGTTCGACACCTACGTGCAGAACCTCGTGCCGGTGCCCGGCGGGCCGGGTGATCCCCAGTGAGCCGGCGTCTGATCGCGGGGGTCGTGGTCTTCGCCATGGTCGCCGCCCTGGCCGTCGTGCTGTGGCCGGGCCAGGGCACGGTGCGTGTCAGCGCGGACTTCGACCGTGCGGTCGGGCTCTACGAGGGCTCGGACGTGCGCATCCTCGGCGTCAAGGTCGGCGAGGTGGTCGAGGTCGTGCCCCAGGGCGACGAGGTGCACGTCGAGTTCGACTACCTGGACAAGTACAAGGTGCCCGAGGACGCGCAGGCCGTCGTGGTGGCTCCGTCGGTGGTCAGTGATCGCTACGTCCAGCTCACGCCCGTCTACGACGGTGGCGAGGCCATGGCCGCGGGGGACAACATCCCCAGGGACCGCACGGCGGTGCCGGTCGAGCTCGACCAGATCTACACCAGCCTCAACGACCTCAACGTCGGCCTCGGGCCCAAGGGCGCCAACAAGAAGGGCGCGCTCTCGCGTCTCCTCGAGGTCGGCGCGGCCAACCTCGACGGCCAGGGCGCCAACATCAACCAGACGGTGCGCGACTTCTCGACGGCCGTCACCACCCTCGCGGACGGCAAGGAAGACCTGTTCGGCACCATCCGCAACCTCCAGGTCTTCACCACCGCGCTGGCCGAGAACGACGGTGCGGTGCGCCAGTTCAACCAGGACCTGGCGAGCGTCGCCGACCAGCTCTCGGCCGAGCGTGACGAGCTCGCGGCCGCGTTGCGCAACCTCGCGGTGGCCCTCGGCCAGGTCGGCTCGTTCGTCAAGGAGAACCGCGCGAATCTCACCAAGGACATCGAGGGGCTCGCCGACATCACGGGGACGCTGGCCAAGCAGCGAGACGCGATCGCCGAGGTGCTGGAGGCCGGACCGACGGCGTTGAGCAACCTGAACAATGCCTACAACCCGGGCTCCGGCACGTTGGACACCCGCAACGACGCCGAGCAGTCCCAGGACCCGGCTCTCTACCTGTGCTCGCTGCTCACCTCGATCGGCCAGCCGGAGAGCGTGTGCGACGAGATCGACAAGGTCCTCGAGGGCAAGATCATCCCCCCGGCGTCGGGCGGCGGTCTGCCCGGCCGGGCGAATCAGGGCTCGCGGGCCGACCCCGACCTGTCCCTCGGCGGCATCCTGGCGGGTGAGCAGTGATGGGCACCTCGCCGCGCAGGCTGGCGGCCGTGATGGCCACGGCGCTCGCGTGCTCGCTGACCCTGTCGGGCTGCCAGGGCGTCTTCGACCTTCCGCTGCCTGGCGGAGCCGCGCGAGGTTCGGACGTCTACCGGGTCACCGTGGAGTTCCGCGACGTGCTCGACCTCGTTCCGCAGTCGGCGGTGAAGGTCAACGACGTCACGGTCGGTGCGGTCGAGAAGGTGTCGCTCGACGGCTGGCACGCGCAGGTCCGGGTCCGGCTGAAGAACTCCGTCCGGCTGCCGGACAACGCTGTCGCCGAGCTTCGCCAGACGAGCCTGCTCGGCGAGAAGTTCGTCTCCCTCGAGGTGCCTTCGGGCCGGCAGAGCTCCGGCCGGCTCGGAGACGGCGACGTGATCCCCCTCGACCGCTCCGGGCGCAACCCCGAGGTCGAGGAGGTGCTCGGCGCGCTCTCGCTCGTCCTCAACGGCGGTGGTGTCGCCCAGCTGCGGACCATCAACGTCGAGCTGACCAAGGCGCTGGAGGGCCGCGAGCCCGAGGTCAAGAGGGTGATCAAGAACCTCGACACGTTCCTCGGCGAGCTCGACGAGCACAAGTCCGAGATCGTGCGGGCCATCGACGGGCTCGACCGGCTCAGCGCCCGGCTGGCCGACCAGCGCCAGGACATCGGCGCGGCCATCGAGGACCTCGGCCCCGGTCTCACCGTGCTGGCCGATCAGCGCGAGGAGCTCACCAGCATGCTCACCGCGCTCTCCGACCTCGGGCAGGTCGGCACCCGGGTCATCCGCCGGACCAAGGCGGAGACGGTCGCCAACCTCGAAGCCCTGGCGCCCACCCTCACCCGGTTGGCCGAGGCGGGCGCCAACCTGCCGAACGCCCTGGAGATCCTCTTCACCTACCCCTTCCCGCAGGCTGCGACCGACGCGGTGAAGGGTGACTACACGAACCTGCGTATCACCGCCGACATCGACCTGCGCAACATCCTCGCCAACCAGGGCGACCCCGGCCTGCCGAACCCGGGACAGCCGCTGCCGACGGGGCTGCCGACCGTGCCCACCGTGCCCGGCGTTCCGGGCGGCGCCCGGTCCGGGCTGCCGACCGCGCTGCCGACCAGCCTGCCCTCGCTGCCCACGGACCTGCCCACCAGCCCGGGTACCCGCGGCGGCGGAGGCAGTGGAACCTGCGTGGCCGGCATCTGCGTCGGCGCTCCCGCCTCGAGCAGCGGCGCCTACGACATGAACCTCGCGTCACTCATGACGGGGGGCTATTCATGATCAGCAAGGGCGTCAAGATGCAGCTGCTCGCCTTCCTGGCGATCACGCTGATCGGTGTCAGCTACGTCAGCGCTCGTTACGTCGGCCTCGGTGACGTGATCCTCGGTGACGGCTACGTCGTGACGGCCGACTTCGAGCAGTCCGGCGGCATCTTCGAGAACGCCGAGGTGACCTACCGGGGCGTGGCCGTCGGCAGGGTCGACCGGATGCGGCTCGCCGAGGACGGTGTGCACGTCGACCTGCGCCTGGACGAGGGCACCAAGGTGCCCGCGAACACCCGCGCCGTCGTCGAGAACCGCTCCGCGGTCGGTGAGCAGTACGTCGACCTGCAGCCGCGGTCCAAGAGCGGCCCGTTCCTCGCCGAAGGCAGCCGCATCCGCAGCGACGTGACGGCGTCGCCGCTGCCGACCGAGACGCTGCTGGTCAACCTCGACCGGCTGGTGAACTCGGTCGACCGCGACGACCTGGTCACCGTCATCGACGAGCTGGGTGCGGCATTCGCCGGCAGCGGCCGCGACCTGCAGCGCTTGATCGACTCCGGTGACGCGCTGACCGCCGAGGCGATCAAGGCGCTGCCCGAGACCACCAAGCTCATCGACGACGGCGCGCCGGTGCTCGCCACCCAGCGCGAGTCCGGTTCGGCGATCAAGAGCTTCTCCGCGGACCTGGCCGACCTGAGCCAGACCCTCGTCGACAGCGACGCCGACCTGCGCAAGGTGCTGGACAACGGCGTCGTCTCCGCACGGGAGCTCGAGGCGCTCTTCCGCGACAACCGGACGTCGATCCGTGCCCTGTTCGCCAACCTCATCACCACCGGTCAGGTGACCTTGGCGCGCATCGAGGGCCTCGAGCAGATCCTGGTGACCTATCCCGCGAACGTCGCCGGCGGCTACACCGTCGTCACCGACGACGAGAAGCCCGGCACCTACACCTCCCACTTCGGGCTCGTGCTCAACGCCAGCGACCCGCCGCCCTGCACCCGCGGCTACGAGGGCACGAACACCCGGACGCCGAACAGCTACCCGCGCGACCGCGCCGCCGACAAGCGAACGCCCGCGAACACGAATGCGCGATGCAACCCGCCGGACAGCAGAACGACCGTCCGCGGGGCGCAGAACGCGCCGCGCCCGGGCTCCGGCTCGGCCCGCTCCGTGCCGGGCGCCGACGCGGCCGCCGGGCCCGCGGGGCACACTGCGGACGCGGCCACGCCGTACGTCACCGGCTTCGACGCGGCCAGCGGCCTGGCGATGGGTCCGGGAGGGACGCCGCTGAAGCTGGGCTCGCGCGGGGGACAGGCTGAGGCGTTCGGGGAGGACTCGTGGGAGTGGCTGTTGCTCGGCCCGCTGGGCTCGTGAGCCGGCTGCGCCTGCGCGCTATGCCGATCGCCCGCCGGGGCGAGTTCGTGCTGCTGGCTCTCGCCGCCGTCGTGCTCGTCGCCAGCCTGGTGCTGCTCGCGGTCGTGGTGCCGCGGCTGCTGCAGGCGCGGGAGGTCGACGCCCGCCAGGACGCGGTGCTGCAGGCCGCCCGGCAGCACGCGGTGAACTTCACGACCCTCGACTACCGCGAGCTGGACGAGGGCCTCGGGCGGGTGCTCAAGGGCTCGACCGGCGACTTCCGCGAGCAGTTCGAGGCGGGCACGTCCGACCTCAAGAAGCTCGTCACCGAGAACAAGGCGGTGGCCGAAGGGGAAGCGCTGGAGGCGGGCATCGTCACCGTCGACGACGATTCCGCGCGGGTGCTGGTGGTCGCCGACAGCACCGTGACCAACGCCGGCACCGAGAACCCGGACAAGCGGCACTACCGGATCCAGATGGACCTGGTCCGCGAGGGCGAGCGCTGGCTGGTCTCCGACCTGGAGTTCGTGGGCTAGACAGGCCGGCAGACGACAATGAGCAGCAACGAGAGGAGCACGAGGCAGACCATGGAGCGACGGTCGCGACCGGTCGCGGGCCAGCGGGCGCGTGCGCGGGCGAAGGAGGCCCGGGCGCGAGCCGCCGGCCTGCCCCCGACCGACGCCGCTCCGGCCACCGACGCCGCTCCGGCCACCGACGCCCCGTCGACGCCCGACCTGCCGACCACCCGCAACCGCTGGGCGGCGTCCTGGACCGCGCCCACCCGCCAGGACGGCACGCCTGTCGCGGGCGGCCCGCGCTCGCCACGGCGTACCGCGCTCGTGGCCGCGGTCGTCGTCCTCGCCGTCGTCCTCGCTGCCACCACCGCGCTGCTGGGCTACCGGTCCCGCGAGCAGAGCGCGGCGCAGGACGCTCGCGGCGAGGCCCTGGCGGCGGCCCAGCGCAACGCTGCGATCGTCCTCTCCTATGACCACCGCTCCCTCGACCGCGACTTCTCCCGCGCGAAGGACGTGATCACCGGCAGCTTCGCCAAGGACTACGCCGCCACCACCGACAAGATCGTTCGCCCCACCGCGACGAAGTACAAGGCAGCGGTCCGGGCCGAGGTCGCCTCGGCGTCGGTCATCGACGCCGGGCCCGACCAGGCCAGGGTGCTGCTCTTCGTGAACCAGACGACCACCTCGACCCGCCTGGACGGGCCGAAGGTCGACCTGAACCGGGTCCGGATGAGCCTGCGCAAGGTCGACGGCGCGTGGCTGGTCAGCGATATCGACGCCCTCTAGCCAGGCCGCCAGGAGAGCCCCGGACGGGTGGTTCACAGGCGGGGGCTCTTGACGCGGGACCCGTTCGGGTCCATCCTGCTCGCGCCGTGACAACTAGAGAGCCGGCCTTCCGGAGCAGTGGCAGGCTCCCCTGGTGAAGACACCCGGGGGAGGGGCCACTTTACTCCAGCCTGCCCGCCGGGTAGGCTGACGCTTTGCGCTGCCACCTGACCCCCCCTTGGCGACTTGCCGCGGGCCGTCCGGCATGCGCTGACTGAGAGTCCGCGAGCCCTCGGAAGGACCCCTCTTGGCCGCCTCGCGCAATGCCAGCACCGCCAGCAAGACCGCCGCCAACAGCACAGCCCCCCGCCGCATTTCCTTCGCGAAGATCCGCGAGCCCCTCGAGGTCCCGAACCTCCTCGCTCTCCAGACCGACAGCTTCGACTGGCTGCTCGGCAACGACGCGTGGCGGGCCCGGATCGAGAAGGTCAGCGGCAGCCGACAGGACATTGCCTCCGGCAAGTCCGGCCTCGAGGAGATCTTCGAGGAGATCAGCCCGATCGAGGACTTCCAGGGGACCATGTCCCTGTCGTTCCGCGATCACCGCTTCGAGCCTCCGAAGTACTCGATCGAGGACTGCAAGGAGCGTGACATCACCTACTCGGCGCCGTTGTTCGTCACCGCCGAGTTCATGAACAACACCACTGGCGAGATCAAGAGCCAGACGGTGTTCATGGGTGACTTCCCGCTCATGACCGACAAGGGCACCTTCATCATCAACGGCACCGAGCGTGTCGTGGTGTCCCAGCTGGTGCGCTCACCGGGCGTCTACTTCGACAAGTCGGTCGACAAGACCTCCGACAAGGACCTCTTCGGCGCCAAGGTGATCCCGTCCCGGGGCGCCTGGCTCGAGTTCGAGATCGACAAGCGCGACCAGGTCGGCGTCCGCGTCGACCGCAAGCGCAAGCAGTCGGTGACCGTCCTGCTCAAGGCCCTCGGCTGGGACGACGCCAAGATCCTCGAGGAGTTCGGCGAGTACGAGTCGATCCGCGCGACCCTGGAGAAGGACCACACCACGGGTCAGGACGACGCGCTGCTCGACATCTACCGCAAGCTGCGCCCGGGCGAGCCCCCCACCCGGGAGGCCGCGCAGACGCTGCTCGACAACCTCTACTTCAACGCGAAGCGCTACGACCTCGCCAAGGTCGGCCGCTACAAGATCAACAAGAAGCTGGGCGTCGACCTGCCGCTCGGCTCCAGCGTGCTGACCGTCGACGACATCGTCGAGACGATCCGCTTCATCGTGAAGCTGCACGCCGGCGAGATGTCGTTGACCAACCCGGGTTCCAAGCGCACCGTGCGGGTCGAGGTCGACGACATCGACCACTTCGGCAACCGCCGCCTGCGCACGGTGGGCGAGCTGATCCAGAACCAGGTCCGCACCGGCCTGTCCCGCATGGAGCGGGTCGTGCGCGAGCGGATGACGACGCAGGACGTCGAGGCGATCACGCCGCAGACCCTGATCAACATCCGCCCGGTCGTGGCCAGCATCAAGGAGTTCTTCGGGACCTCCCAGCTGAGCCAGTTCATGGACCAGACCAACCCGCTGGCCGGCCTGACCCACAAGCGCCGCCTCTCGGCGCTCGGGCCCGGTGGGCTCTCCCGCGAGCGGGCCGGCTTCGAGGTCCGCGACGTGCACACCAGCCACTACGGCCGGATGTGCCCGATCGAGACCCCGGAAGGCCCGAACATCGGCCTCATCGGGTCGCTCGCGACCTACGGGCGCATCAACGCGTTCGGCTTCGTCGAGACGCCCTACCGCAAGGTGGTCAAGGGCAAGGTCACCGACCAGGTCGACTACCTCACGGCCGACGAGGAGGACGAGCACGTCATCGCCCAGGCGAACGCGCCGCTGAGTGACGACAACACGTTCGCCGAGGCCCGCGTCCTCGTCCGCCGCAAGGGCGGAGAGGTCGAGTTCATCCCGGCCGGCGAGGTCGACTACATGGACGTCTCACCGCGTCAGATGGTCTCCGTCGCCACCGCGATGATCCCGTTCCTCGAGCACGACGACGCCAACCGCGCCCTCATGGGCTCGAACATGCAGCGCCAGGCCGTGCCGCTGCTCCGTTCCGAGGCGCCCTTCGTGGGCACCGGCATGGAGTACCGCGCGGCCAAGGACGCGGGCGACGTCATCATCGCCGCGAAAGCCGGCGTCGTGCAGGAGCTCTCGGCCGAGCTGATCACCGTCCTCAACGACGACGGCACCTCGACGACCTACCGGGTCGCGAAGTTCCGCCGCTCCAACCAGGGCACCTGCTTCAGCCAGCGTCCGATCGTCGACGAGGGCGACCGGGTGGAGGTCGGCCAGGTCATCGCCGACGGTCCGTGCACGCAGAACGGCGAGATGGCGCTCGGGCGCAACCTGCTCGTGGCGTTCATGTCGTGGGAGGGCCACAACTACGAGGACGCGATCATCCTGTCGCAGCGCCTCGTGCAGGACGACGTCCTCTCCTCGATCCACATCGAGGAGCACGAGGTCGACGCCCGCGACACCAAGCTGGGCCCGGAGGAGATCACCCGCGACATCCCGAACGTCTCCGAGGAGGTCCTCGCCGACCTCGACGAGCGGGGCATCATCCGCATCGGCGCGGAGGTCGTGGCGGGCGACATCCTGGTCGGCAAGGTCACGCCCAAGGGCGAGACGGAGCTGACCCCCGAGGAGCGGCTGCTGCGGGCGATCTTCGGCGAGAAGGCGCGCGAGGTGCGCGACACCTCGCTCAAGGTGCCGCACGGCGAGTCCGGCAAGATCATCGGCGTCAAGGTGTTCGACCGCGACGAGGGCTACGAGCTCCCGCCCGGCGTCAACCAGCTGGTGCGGGTCTACGTCGCGCAGAAGCGCAAGATCACCGACGGCGACAAGCTCGCGGGCCGCCACGGCAACAAGGGCGTCATCGCGAAGATCCTCCCCGTCGAGGACATGCCGTTCCTCGAGGACGGCACTCCGGTCGACGTCGTGCTCAACCCGCTCGGTGTCCCTGGCCGGATGAACGTCGGCCAGGTCCTCGAGACGCACCTTGGCTGGGTCGCGAAGGCCGGCTGGAAGGTGCAGGGCAGCGAGGAGGGCTGGAAGTCCCGCCTCGCGGCGATCGGCGCGAGCGAGTCGGAGCCGGGCACGAACGTCGCGACCCCGGTCTTCGACGGTGCCCGCGAGGAGGAGATCACCGGCCTGCTCGGTTCGACGTTGCCCAACCGCGACGGCGTCCAGCTCATCGGCGAGTCCGGCAAGGCCGGGCTCTTCGACGGCCGCAGCGGCGAGCCCTTCACCGCACCGGTGTCGGTCGGCTACATCTACATCCTCAAGCTGCTGCACCTGGTCGACGACAAGATCCACGCCCGGTCGACCGGCCCCTACTCGATGATCACGCAGCAGCCGCTGGGCGGTAAGGCCCAGTTCGGCGGCCAGCGGTTCGGCGAGATGGAGGTCTGGGCCCTCGAGGCCTACGGCGCGTCCTACGCGCTGCAGGAGCTGCTCACCATCAAGTCCGACGACGTCCTCGGCCGGGTCAAGGTCTACGAGGCCATCGTCAAGGGCGAGAACATCCCCGAGCCCGGCATCCCCGAGTCCTTCAAGGTCCTCATCAAGGAGATGCAGTCGCTGTGCCTCAACGTCGAGGTGCTCTCCAGCGACGGCATGTCCATCGAGATGCGTGACACCGACGAGGACGTCTTCCGCGCTGCGGAAGAGCTCGGCATCGACCTGTCCCGGCGGGAGCCGAGCAGCGTCGAAGAGGTCTAAGAGAGGCGGTACGGCGGGGCGTCGCCCCCGCGGCGAGGCCCCCGCCGTACCACTTCGCCCGAACAGCATCACTCCAAAGACGACAGAGAGAAGCAAACGTGCTCGACGTCAACTTCTTCGACGAGCTGCGCATCGGCCTGGCCACGGCCGACGACATCCGCCAGTGGTCCCACGGCGAGGTCAAGAAGCCGGAGACCATCAACTACCGCACCCTCAAGCCGGAGAAGGACGGCCTCTTCTGCGAGAAGATCTTCGGTCCCACCCGCGACTGGGAGTGCTACTGCGGTAAGTACAAGAGGGTCCGCTTCAAGGGCATCATCTGCGAGCGCTGCGGCGTCGAGGTGACCCGTGCCAAGGTTCGTCGTGAGCGCATGGGCCACATCGAGCTCGCCGCTCCGGTGACGCACATCTGGTACTTCAAGGGCGTCCCCAGCCGGCTCGGCTACCTGCTCGACCTCGCCCCGAAGGACCTCGAGAAGGTCATCTACTTCGCGGCCTACATGATCACCTCGGTCGACGAGGACGAGCGCCACCGCGACCTGCCCTCCCTCGAGGCCAAGATCGGCGTCGAGGTCAAGCAGATCGAGTCGCGCCGCGACGCCGACGTCGAGGCCCGCCAGAAGCGCCTCGAGGCCGACCTCGGCGAGCTCGAGGCCGAGGGCGCGAAGTCCGACGCCAAGCGCAAGGTCCGCGAGAGCGCCGAGCGCGAGATGAACCAGATCCGCAAGCGCGCCGACGCCGAGGCGGAGCGCGTGCAGTCGGTGTGGGACCGGTTCCGCAACCTGAAGGTGCAGGACCTCGAGGGCGACGAGCTCCTCTACCGCGACATGCGCGACCGCTTCGGGATGTACTTCGAGGGCGGCATGGGTGCGGCAGCGCTGCAGCGCCGCCTCGAGTCCTTCGACCTCGAGGCCGAGGCCGAGTCGCTGCGCGAGATCATCCGCACCGGCAAGGGCCAGAAGAAGACGCGCGCGCTCAAGCGCCTCAAGGTCGTCTCCGCTTTCCTCAACACCCGCAACTCGCCGATGGGCATGGTCCTGGACTGCGTCCCGGTCATCCCGCCGGACCTGCGCCCGATGGTGCAGCTCGACGGCGGGCGCTTCGCGACCTCCGACCTCAACGACCTCTACCGGCGCGTGATCAACCGGAACAACCGCCTCAAGAGGCTGCTCGACCTCGGCGCACCCGAGATCATCGTCAACAACGAGAAGCGCATGCTGCAGGAGGCCGTTGACGCGCTGTTCGACAACGGCCGCCGCGGCCGGCCGGTCACCGGCCCGGGCAACCGCCCGCTGAAGTCGCTCTCGGACATGCTCAAGGGCAAGCAGGGCCGGTTCCGCCAGAACCTGCTCGGCAAGCGCGTCGACTACTCCGGCCGCTCGGTCATCGTCGTCGGGCCGCAGCTCAAGCTGCACCAGTGCGGGCTGCCCAAGCAGATGGCGCTGGAGCTCTTCAAGCCGTTCGTCATGAAGCGGCTGGTCGACCTCAACCACGCGCAGAACATCAAGAGTGCCAAGCGTCAGGTCGAGCGCGCCACCGGCGGCTCGTCCCGCTACGCCGTGGTGTGGGACGTGCTCGAGGAGGTCATCGCCGAGCACCCGGTCCTGCTGAACAGGGCGCCGACGCTGCACCGCCTCGGCATCCAGGCCTTCGAGCCGCAGCTCGTCGAGGGCAAGGCCATCCAGATCCATCCGCTCGTCTGCACCGCGTTCAACGCGGACTTCGACGGCGACCAGATGGCCGTGCACCTGCCGCTGTCCGCGGAGGCACAGGCCGAGGCCCGCATCCTCATGCTGTCCTCGAACAACATCCTGTCGCCCGCCCACGGACGTCCGATCACGTCGCCGACCCAGGACATGGTGCTCGGCATCTACTTCCTCACGGCGACGCGCGAGGGCATGGTCGGCGAGGGCCGGTCGTTCGGGTCGGTGGCCGAGGGCATCATGGCCCACGACCAGCACCAGCTCGACCTCCAGGCGCCGATCACGCTGCGGCTCGCCGACGTCGTGCCGCCGCGCGGGTGGACCCCTCCCGAGGGCTGGGTAGAGGGTCGGCCGATCATCCTGAAGACGACGCTCGGTCGCGCGCTGTTCAACGAGGCCCTGCCGGAGGACTACCCGTTCTTCGACAAGGCCGTCGACAAGAAGGAACTGTCGACGATCGTCAACGACCTCGCCGAGCGCTACCCGAAGGTGCAGGTCGCAGCGACCCTCGACGCCCTCAAGGCGGCCGGCTTCCACTGGGCGACCCGGTCGGGCGTGACCATCTCCATCGAGGACGTCGTCACCCCGTCGATCAAGCAGGACATCCTGGAGCGCCACGAGGCGCGCGCGGAGAAGGTGCAGAGCCAGTACGAGCGCGGCCTGATCACCGACGACGAGCGTCGCCAGGAGCTCATCAACATCTGGACCGAGGCGACGAACGAGGTCGCCGACGCCATGCAGGAGGCCTTCCCGAAGACCAACCCGGTCTTCATGATGGTCAACTCCGGCGCCCGTGGTAACTGGATGCAGGTCCGTCAGATCGCCGGCATGCGCGGCCTGGTGGCGAACCCCAAGGGCGAGATCATCCCGCGCCCGATCAAGGCGAACTTCCGCGAGGGCCTGTCGGTGCTCGAGTACTTCATCTCGACCCACGGTGCACGGAAGGGCCTGGCCGACACCGCGCTACGGACCGCCGACTCCGGCTACCTGACGCGGCGGCTGGTCGACGTCTCGCAGGACGTCATCGTCCGCGAGGAGGACTGCGGCACCGAGCGTGGTCTGGTCATGCCGATCGCCCGGGCCAACGCCGAGGGCACGCTGGTCAAGCTCGACAACATCGACACCAGCGTCTACTCGCGCAACCTCGCCGAGGACGTCGAGGTCGGCAAGGAGACGGTCGGCAAGGCCGGCGAGGACATCGGCGACGTGCTCATCAACAGCCTCATCGGTCGCGGCGTCGGCGAGGTGCGGGTGCGCAGCGTGCTCACCTGCGAGAGCCGGGTCGGTACCTGCGCCGCGTGCTACGGCCGCTCGCTGGCCACCGGCAAGGTGGTCGACGTCGGTGAGGCGGTCGGCATCATCGCGGCCCAGTCCATCGGCGAGCCGGGCACGCAGCTCACGATGCGTACGTTCCACACCGGTGGTGTCGCGGGTGACGACATCACCCACGGCCTCCCTCGCGTGGTCGAGCTCTTCGAGGCCCGCACGCCCAAGGGCGTCGCGCCGATCTCGGAGGCGCCCGGTCGCGTGCGCATCGACGAGACCGACAAGAAGCGCGAGATCGTCGTCATCCCCGACGACGGCTCCGAGGAGGTCTCCTACCCGATCTCCAAGCGCTCGCGGCTGCGGGTGCAGGAGGGCTCGCACGTCGAGGTCGGCGACCTGCTCGTGGTCGGTGCCATCGACCCCAAGCAGGTGCTGCGCATCCTCGGCCCGCGGCAGGTACAGATGCACCTCGTGAGCGAGGTCCAGGAGGTCTACCGCTCGCAGGGCGTGTCGATCCATGACAAGCACATCGAGGTGATCGTCCGCCAGATGCTCAAGCGGGTGACCATCATCGAGTCCGGCGACGCCGAGCTGCTGCCCGGCGAGCTCACCGAGCGCACGCGCTTCGAGGAGGAGAACCGCCGGGTCGTCGCCGAGGGCGGTACGCCGGCATCCGGTCGTCCCGAGCTCATGGGCATCACCAAGGCCTCGCTCGCGACCGAGTCCTGGCTGTCGGCGGCGTCCTTCCAGGAGACGACACGGGTGCTCACGGACGCGGCCATCCACGCCAAGTCCGACCCGCTGCTCGGCCTGAAGGAGAACGTCATCATCGGCAAGCTCATCCCGGCCGGCACCGGGCTGCCCCGCTACCGGAACATCCGGGTGGAGCCCACCGAGGAGGCCAAGGCCGCGATGTACACGATGACGGGCTACGAGGGCGACACCGCCGCGTTCGACTACGCGCCCTTCGGGACGCCGGGCTCGGGCCAGGCCGTGCCGCTCGAGGACTTCGACTACGGGCCCTACCGCGGGTAGGCCCTGCATCGACGGAACGACCGGAACGCCGGTCGCCGCAGTCATCTCGACTGCGGTGGCCGGCGTTCCGGCATGATGGCTCGCATGGACGAGGGAGGCAGTGCTGATGAGTGACCCGTGGGGTACCCGGCCCGAGGGCGAACGACCCGAGGGCGAGCAACCGGAGCAGCCGGGCCAGGCGCCGCCTCCTCCTCAGGCACCGCCGCCCCCGCCGCCCGCGGCGCCGTCGTGGGGGCAGGGCCAGCCGCCGCCCGGCCAACAGCCGTACGGCCAGCAGCCCTACCCGCAGCAGCAGTACCCCCAGCAGGGCTACGGCCAGCAGCCCTACCCGCAGCAGCAGTACCCCCAGCAGGGCTACGGCCAGCCGGGCTACGGCTACCCGCAGCAGACCGCCGGGAAGGCCACGACCGTCATGGTCCTGGGCATCGTGTCCCTCGTGCTTATGTTCACCTGCGGCCTCGGGTTCATCCCCGCGATCGTGGCCCTGGTGATGGCCGGGGGAGCCGAGCAGCAGATCGCCGAGTCCGGCGGGACCCTCGGGGGCGAGAGCCAGATCAAGACCGGCCGGATCACCGCGTGGATCACGATCGGCCTGACCGCGCTGGGCCTCGTTCTTCTCATCGGTTTCATCGCGGTCGCCGCGAGCGACCCGGGCAACGGGTTCTGAGCCCACCGCGGTCGTTTTCCTCGCTTTGACCTGCGCGCGCACGCTGGGTAGGCTCTCTCTCCGTGCCTGGGGTTCCCCGGGCCCTCGCGCGCGCCCGTCGGGTCGCGAGCGGGTACGAACCACTCACCCGTGTGCGGTTAGCCGCACCGGGGCGGCCGGGGCGACACGCCCGACCGCGGGGGTCGACGGAGCACTGTCGGCCCGTCCACCCGAAGGCACGGCAGCACGAGACGGAGACTGAAGGCGGCTCATGCCCACCATCCAGCAGCTGGTCCGCAAGGGCCGCCAGGACAAGGTCGAGAAGACCAAGACGCCGGCCCTCAAGGGCAGCCCGCAGCGGCGCGGCGTGTGCACCCGCGTCTACACGACGACGCCCAAGAAGCCCAACAGCGCACTGCGCAAGGTGGCACGGGTCCGGCTGACCTCGGGCATCGAGGTCACGGCCTACATCCCGGGCGTCGGGCACAACCTCCAGGAGCACTCGATCGTGCTCGTGCGCGGCGGCCGGGTGAAGGACCTGCCCGGTGTGCGCTACAAGATCATTCGCGGCTCGCTGGACACCCAGGGGGTGCGCAACCGCAAGCAGGCGCGCAGCCGCTACGGCGCGAAGAAGGAGAAGAGCTGATGCCGCGCAAGGGCCCCGCTCCGAAGCGTCCGATCATCGTCGACCCGGTCTACAACTCGCCGCTGGTCACCTCACTGGTCAACAAGGTGCTCTCCGCCGGCAAGCGCTCGGTCGCCGAGAAGATCGTCTACGGCGCGCTCGAGGGCGCGCGCGAGAAGTCCGGCGCCGACCCGGTCATCACGCTCAAGCGTGCACTCGACAACGTCAAGCCGACCCTCGAGGTCCGCAGCCGCCGCGTCGGCGGCGCGACCTACCAGGTGCCCGTCGAGGTGCGAGCCACCCGCTCGACCACCCTGGCGCTGCGCTGGCTGGTCGGTTACTCCCGCCAGCGGCGTGAGAAGACGATGACCGAGCGCCTCATGAACGAGCTCCTCGACGCGAGCAACGGCCTCGGCGCCAGCGTCAAACGCCGCGAGGACACCCACAAGATGGCCGAGTCCAACAAGGCCTTCGCACACTACCGCTGGTAAAGCGGTCCGAGACATCGAAGGAAGACAGAGCTAGCAGTGGCACTCGACACCGCCGTCATCGACCTGGCCAAGGTCCGCAACATCGGGATCATGGCCCATATCGACGCGGGCAAGACCACGACCACCGAGCGCATCCTCTTCTACACCGGCATCAACTACAAGATCGGTGAGGTCCACGAGGGCGCGGCCACGATGGACTGGATGGAGCAGGAGCAGGAGCGCGGCATCACCATCACGTCCGCCGCGACGACCTGCGAGTGGGACGGCCACACGATCAACATCATCGACACCCCGGGCCACGTCGACTTCACCGTCGAGGTGGAGCGGTCGCTGCGCGTCCTCGACGGCGCTGTCGCGGTGTTCGACGGCGTCGCCGGTGTGGAGCCTCAGTCGGAGACGGTCTGGCGCCAGGCCGACCGCTACAAGGTGCCGCGCATCTGCTTCGTCAACAAGCTCGACCGCACCGGCGCCGAGTTCCACCGCTGCGTCGAGATGATCGTCAACCGGCTGCACGCCATCCCGCTGGTCCTGCAGATCCCGGTCGGCACCGAGGCGGATTTCCGTGGCGTGATCGACCTGGTGGCCATGAAGGCGCTGCTGTGGGGCGTGGAGTCCGAGAAGGGTGAGATGTACGACACCCTCGACATCCCCGACTCGCACGCCGAGGCTGCGCGTGAGTGGCGCGACCGCCTCGTCGAGACGGCCGCCGAGAACGACGACGCACTCATGCAGCTCTACCTCGACGGCACCGAGCCGACCGAGGAGCAGCTCATGGCGGGCATCCGCCGGGCCACGCTCGCCAGCAAGGTCACCCCGGTCCTGACCGGGTCGGCGTTCAAGAACAAGGGCGTCCAGCCGATGCTCGACGCCGTGGTGCGCTACCTCCCCTCGCCGCTCGACGTGGGCGCCATCGAGGGGCACGCGGTGGGCGACGAGGCGGACATCATCGCGCGCGAGCCGGACAAGGACGCGCCGCTCGCCACCCTCGCGTTCAAGATCGCCAGCGACCCGCACCTCGGCAAGCTGACCTACATCCGCATCTACTCCGGCACGCTCACCACGGGCTCGCAGGTGCTCAACAGCACCAAGGGCAACAAGGAGCGCATCGGCAAGATCTACCGGATGCATGCGAACAAGCGCGAGGAGATCGAGAAGGCCACCGCCGGCCAGATCGTGGCGGTGATGGGCCTGAAGAACACCACGACCGGTGACACCCTCTGCGGGCCCGAGGCCCCGGTGATCCTCGAGTCGATGAACTTCCCGGCACCGGTCATCTCGGTGGCGATCGAGCCCAAGTCCAAGGGCGACCAGGAGCGGCTCGGCACGGCCATCCAGCGGCTGGCCGAGGAGGACCCGACGTTCCAGGTCCGCACCGACGAGGAGACGGGCCAGACGATCATCGCCGGCATGGGCGAGCTGCATCTCGAGGTGCTGGTCGACCGGATGAAGCGCGAGTTCCGGGTCGAGGCCAACATCGGCAAGCCGCAGGTGGCCTACCGCGAGACGATCCGTACCAAGGTCGCGCGGCACGACTACACCCACAAGAAGCAGACGGGTGGGTCGGGGCAGTACGCCAAGGTGCAGATCGCGATCGAGCCGACGGGCGCCGGCGACGGCGGCTACGAGTTCGAGAACAAGGTCACCGGTGGCCGCATCCCGCGCGAGTACATCCCCTCGGTCGACGCGGGCGCGCAGGAGGCCATGGAGTTCGGCATCCTGGCCGGCTACCCGCTCGTGGACATCAAGGTCACCCTGCTCGACGGTGGCTACCACGAGGTCGACTCCTCCGAGCTCGCGTTCAAGATCGCCGGTTCCATGGCGTTCAAGGAGGCGGCACGCAAGGCTGACCCGGTCATCCTCGAGCCGATGATGTCGGTGGAGGTGACCACACCCGAGGACTACATGGGTGAGGTCATCGGGGACCTGAACTCCCGCCGTGGCCAGATCCAGGCCATGGAGGAGCGTCAAGGCCTCCGCGTCGTCAACGCGCTCGTGCCCCTGTCGGAGATGTTCGGCTACGTCGGAGATCTCCGGAGCAAGACCCAGGGGCGGGCGAGCTACAGCATGCAGTTCGACTCCTACGCCGAGGTGCCCCGCAGCGTGGCGGAAGAGATCATCAAGAAGGTCCGAGGGGAGTAGGCCACCGGCCTGCTCCCGCAGCACAACCCATCCAGACGTCGTACGGCGTAGCAACCTCAAGCCCTAGGAGGACCCCAGTGGCGAAGGCGAAGTTCGAGCGGACTAAGCCGCACGTCAACATCGGCACGATCGGTCACATCGACCACGGGAAGACGACGCTGACGGCGGCCATCTCCCGCGTGCTGCACGAAAGGTTTCCGGCGACCAACCCGGACACTCAGGCGTTCGAGCAGATCGACAAGGCGCCCGAGGAGCGACAGCGCGGCATCACCATCTCGATCGCACACATCGAGTACCAGACCGAGGCCCGCCACTACGCGCACGTCGACTGTCCCGGTCACGCCGACTACATCAAGAACATGATCACCGGCGCGGCCCAGATGGACGGCGCGATCCTGGTGGTCGCGGCGACCGACGGCCCGATGCCCCAGACCAAGGAGCACGTGCTGCTGGCCCGCCAGGTCGGTGTGCCCTACATCGTGGTCGCGCTGAACAAGGCCGACATGGTCGACGACGAGGAGATCCTCGAGCTCGTCGAGCTCGAGGTGCGCGAGCTGCTCTCGGAGTACGAGTTCCCCGGCGACGACCTCCCGGTGATCCGGGTCTCCGCGCTCAAGGCGCTCGAGGGCGACGCCGAGTGGGGCGAGAAGATCATGGAGCTCATGACCGCGGTCGACGAGTCGATCCCGCAGCCCGAGCGCGAGGTCGAGAAGCCGTTCCTCATGCCGATCGAGGACGTCTTCACGATCACCGGCCGCGGCACCGTGGTGACCGGCCGCATCGAGCGTGGTGTGGTGAAGGTCAACGAGACCGTCGACATCGTCGGCATCCGGGAGACCAAGCAGACCACCACGGTGACCGGCGTCGAGATGTTCCGCAAGCTCCTCGACGAGGGGCAGGCGGGCGAGAACGTCGGCCTGCTGCTCCGTGGCACCAAGCGCGAGGACGTGGAGCGCGGCATGGTCGTCATCAAGCCGGGCACCACGACCCCGCACACGAAGTTCGAGGCGAACGTCTACATCCTGTCCAAGGACGAGGGTGGCCGGCACACGCCGTTCTTCAACAACTACCGTCCCCAGTTCTACTTCCGCACCACCGACGTGACCGGCGTGGTGGACCTCCCCGAGGGCACCGAGATGGTCATGCCGGGGGACAACACCGAGATGAAGGTCGACCTGATCCAGCCGATCGCCATGGAGGAGGGCCTGCGCTTCGCCATTCGCGAGGGCGGCCGCACCGTGGGGGCCGGCCGGGTCACCAAGATCGTCCAGTAAGACAGCACCATCCAGCAGTAGAGAAAGCGCAACACCCAGTCCGAAACGCGCGGATTCGCCAACGAACTGCCCCTGCGGCATACTGAGGCGAGTTGCTCGGCGGGGCGGCCGGGCCCGGTGGTCAGTTCCACGACCACCGGCGTTCCAGCCGCCCGCGCCGCGCGCCCGGGGCCTCCCCGGGCCGCATGAGACCCCCGTCCGTCCGACTCTGACCCTGGCTTCGCGCCGGGCTTGCGACACACCCGACCTCGGGGGTCGGTGGCCAGGGGCCACCCGGCACGCTGCACGCCATCACGGATGCGCAGCAGCCGGGCGAGGGCCCACCGCAGCGGTACGAGAGAAGGACCAACAACAGCCATGGCGGGACAGAAGATCCGCATCAGGCTCAAGGCCTACGACCACGAGGTCATCGACTCGTCGGCACGCAAGATCGTCGACACGGTGACCCGTACGGGTGCGTCGGTCGCCGGCCCGGTGCCGCTGCCGACCGAGAAGAACGTCTACTGCGTCATCCGCTCGCCGCACAAGTACAAGGACTCGCGCGAGCACTTCGAGATGCGCACGCACAAACGACTCATCGACATCATCGACCCCACGCCCAAGACCGTCGACTCGCTGATGCGACTCGACCTCCCGGCGGGTGTCGACATCGAGATCAAGCTCTAGAGGGACGCCGTCATGGGTAACCAGCTGAAGGGACTGTTGGGCGAGAAGCTCGGCATGACCCAGGTCTTCGACGAGAACAACCGGATGGTTCCGGTGACCGTCGTCGCGGCCGGCCCCTGCGTCGTCACGCAGGTCCGCGCGCCGGAGGTCGACGGCTACTCGGCCGTGCAGATCGCCTACGGCGCGGTCGACCCGCGCCGGGTGAACAAGCCCGAGAGCGGGCACTTCGCCAAGGCCGGCGTGACCCCGCGCCGCTACCTGGTCGAGCTGCGCACCGACGACGCCAGCGAGTACACGCTGGGCCAGGAGCTGACGGCCGAGACGTTCGAGGCGGGTCAGTCCGTCGACGTCACGGCCACCAGCCGCGGCAAGGGCTTCGCCGGCGTGATGAAGCGCCACGGCTTCAAGGGCCTGGGCGCGGGTCACGGCACCCAGCGCAAGCACCGCTCGCCCGGGTCCATCGGTGGCTGCGCCACACCGGGCCGGGTGTTCAAGGGACTGCGGATGGCCGGCCGGATGGGCGGCGTGCGCACCACGATCCAGAGCCTCACCATGCACGCCGTCGACGCCGAGCGCGGCCTGCTGCTCATCAAGGGTGCCGTCCCCGGCCCCAAGGGCGGCGTGGTCCTCGTGCGTACGGCCAGCAAGGGCACGGTCGCGCCGACCGAGAAGGGCATCGCCTGATGAGCGCCGACACCACGACAGAGCCCACCACGGCTGAGTCCACCGAGTCGCCGACCACCCGTGAGGTCGACGTCCTCGACGCGAGCGGCAAGAAGACCGGCACCGCCGAGCTGCCCGCCGAGGTGTTCGACGTCGCGGTCAACGTGCCGCTGATCCACCAGGTGGTCGTCGCCCAGCTCGCCGCGGCCCGGCAGGGCACCCACTCCACGAAGACTCGTGGCGATGTGCGCGGTGGTGGCCGCAAGCCCTACCGCCAGAAGGGCACCGGCCGCGCCCGGCAGGGCTCGATCCGTGCACCGCAGTTCGCCGGCGGTGGCATCGCGCACGGGCCGACCCCGCGCAGCTACGACCAGCGGACGCCCAAGAAGATGAAGGCCGCCGCGCTGCGCGGCGCCCTCTCCGACCGGGCGCGCAACGACCGCGTCCACGTCGTGTCCGGCCTGGTCGACGGCGACGCGCCGTCGACGAAGGCCGCGGTCACCACGCTGACCCGCCTCTCGGAGCGTCCCCACGTGCTAGTGGTCGTTGAGCGCGCCGACACCGTGGCCTGGCTGAGCCTGCGCAACGCGACGCACGTCCACGCGCTCGTGCCCGACCAGCTCAACACCTACGACGTGCTGGTGTCCGACGACATCGTCTTCACCGAGGGCGCGCTCGCCGAGTTCCTGGCCGGTCCGGCCAAGGGCAGTGTCGCCAAGAACAGGACCGCGAAGGAGGAGGACGCCAAGTGAGCTCCCTGCTGCCGAAGGAGCACCGCGACGTCCTGCTCGCGCCGGTCGTCTCCGAGAAGAGCTACGGCCTGCTCGACGAGAACAAGTACACGTTCCTGGTGCGCCCCGACGCGAACAAGACCGAGGTCAAGATCGCGGTCGAGAACGTGTTCGGCGTCAAGGTGACCAGCGTCAACACCATCAACCGTGAGGGCAAGCGCAAGCGCACCCGCACGGGATGGGGCCGCCGCAACGCGACCAAGAGGGCCATCGTCACCGTCGCCGAGGGCGACCGCATCGACATCTTCGGTGGGCCGGTGTCATGAGCAATCTGATGATCACGGGCGCGGAGAAGGCCCACCGAAGCATCAAGCACAGTGGAGGGCCGGTCAGCTAATGGGCATCCGCAAGTACAAGCCAACGACCCCGTCACGACGCGGGTCGAGCGTCGCCGACTTCGTCGAGATCACGCGCACGGAGCCGGAGAAGTCGCTGGTGCGTCCCCTGCACGGCAAGGGCGGGCGCAACAACGCCGGGCGCATCACGACGCGCCACCAGGGTGGCGGTCACAAGCGTGCCTACCGGGTCATCGACTTCCGTCGCCACGACAAGGACGGCGTGCCGGCGAAGGTCGCGCACATCGAGTACGACCCCAACCGCACGGCGCGCATCGCGCTCCTGCACTACGCCGACGGCGAGAAGCGCTACATCGTCGCGCCGCAGCGGCTGCGCCAGGGCGACCGCGTCGAGAACGGCCCGTCCGCCGACATCAAGCCGGGCAACAACCTGCCGCTGCGCAACATCCCGGTCGGCACCGTGGTGCACGCCATCGAGCTCCGGCCCGGCGGCGGCGCCAAGATCGCCCGCTCGGCCGGTGCGAGCGTGCAGCTCGTCGCCAAGGACGGTCCCTACGCACAGCTGCGCATGCCGTCCGGCGAGATCCGCAACGTCGACGTCCGCTGCCGCGCGACGGTCGGCGAGGTGGGCAACGCCGAGCAGTCGAACATCAACTGGGGCAAGGCCGGCCGGATGCGCTGGAAGGGCAAGCGCCCGACGGTGCGCGGCGTGGCCATGAACCCGGTCGACCACCCGCACGGCGGTGGCGAGGGCAAGACGTCCGGTGGTCGCCACCCGGTGAACCCGAACGGCAAGCCCGAAGGCCGCACCCGGCGGGCGAACAAGTCCAGTGACGCGATGATCGTCCGCCGCCGCAAGACCGGCAAGAAGCGCTGATCGGAGATCTGAAGACATGCCGCGTTCCCTGAAGAAGGGCCCCTTCGTGGACGACCACCTCACCAAGAAGGTGGAAGCCCAGAACGAGAAGGGCACCAAGAACGTCATCAAGACGTGGTCCCGGCGTTCGATGATCGTGCCGACGATGCTCGGTCACACCATCGCCGTCCATGACGGGCGCAAGCACGTCCCGGTCTTCGTGACCGAGGCCATGGTCGGGCACAAGCTCGGCGAGTTCGCCCCGACGCGCACGTTCCGCGGGCACGTCAAGGACGACAGGAGGGCGCGCCGTGGCTGACCGAGACACCGGCGTCACCACCGACGTCGCTCCCTCGCGTGCGCAGGCCCGTTTCGTGCGGGTGACGCCCATGAAGGCACGCCGGGTCGTCGACCTGGTGCGCGGGCTGCCCGCCGAAGAGGCGCTCGCGACGCTGCGGTTCGCGCCGCAGGCCGCCAGCGAGCCCGTCTACAAGGTGCTCGCGAGCGCGGTCGCCAACGCACGCAACCTCGCCGAGAGGGACAGTCGTCGCCTCGACGTCGAGGACCTGGTCGTCGAGCGCGCCTACGTCGACGAGGGCCCCACGCTCAAGCGGTTCCGGCCGCGCGCACAGGGCCGCGCCTACCGCGTCCGCAAGCGCACCTGCCACATCACCGTCGTCGTGGCACCGCGTCCCGAGGCCGACACCGGCCAGACGCGCACATCCACGCAGTCGAAGAGGAGGACCCGCTAGTGGGCCAGAAGGTCAACCCGCACGGGTTCCGCCTGGGCATCTCGACCGACCACAAGAGCCGGTGGTTCGCCGACAGCACCAAGCCGGGCCAGCGCTACAGCGACTACGTCAAGGAAGACGTCGCGATCCGTCGCCTCATGTCCAAGGGCATGGAGCGGGCCGGCATCTCCAAGGTCGAGGTCGAGCGCACCCGCGACCGGGTCCGGGTGGACATCCACACCGCCCGGCCGGGCATCGTCATCGGCCGCCGTGGCGCCGAGGCCGACCGCATCCGCGGCGACCTCGAGAAGTTGACCGGCAAGCAGGTGCAGCTCAACATCCTCGAGGTCAAGAACCCCGAGGTCGACGCGCAGCTGGTCGCCCAGGGCGTCGCCGAGCAGCTCTCCAGCCGCGTCTCCTTCCGGCGGGCCATGCGCAAGTCGATGCAGACCACGATGAAGGCCGGCGCGAAGGGCATCCGCGTGCAGTGCTCCGGCCGCCTCGGCGGCGCCGAGATGTCGCGCTCGGAGTTCTACCGTGAGGGCCGTGTGCCGCTGCACACCCTGCGGGCGAACATCGACTACGGCTTCTACGAAGCACGTACGACGTTCGGCCGCATCGGCGTGAAGGTCTGGATCTACAAGGGCGACGCCCAGGGCAACCGTGCCGAGCGCGAGGCCGCGCAGGCCGCGGCCCGTCTCGCCCAGCGCAACCGGCCGGGCCGCGCCACGCGCCGCCCCGCGGGCGGCCGTCCGGGCGAGGCTGCCTCGACGCAGGAGCAGCCTGCCGTCACCGAGACACCCGCGCCCGAGACCCCTGTCACGAGCCCTCCGGCCGCAGAGCCGGCCACGGGTGAGGGCGCCACCCCGACGAGCGGAACGGAGGCCTGACCATGCTGATCCCGCGCAGGGTCAAGCACCGCAAGCAGCACCACCCCGGCCGCTCCGGCATGGCCAAGGGCGGTACCTCGGTGGCGTTCGGCGACTTCGGCATCCAGGCGCTCGAGCCGGCGTACGTCACGAACCGGCAGATCGAGTCGGCCCGTATCGCCATGACCCGCCACATCAAGCGTGGCGGCAAGGTGTGGATCAACATCTACCCGGACCGCCCGCTGACCAAGAAGCCCGCCGAGACCCGCATGGGCTCCGGCAAGGGATCGCCCGAGTGGTGGATCGCCAACGTCAAGCCGGGCCGGGTCATGTTCGAGCTCGCCGGCGTGCCGGAGAACATCGCCAAAGAGGCGATGCGCCGGGCCATGCACAAGCTCCCGATGAAGTGCCGGTTCGTCCGGCGCGAGGGTGGTGACTACTGATGAGCGTCGGTACGGCGAGCGACGAGCTGCGCAGCCTCGAGGACGAGGAGCTCGTCACCAAGCTGCGTGAGGCCAAGGAGGAGCTGTTCAACCTCCGCTTCCAGGCGGCGACCGGACAGCTCGAGAGCCACGGTCGGCTCAAGGCCGTCCGCAAGGACATCGCGCGGGTCTACACGATCATGCGCGAGCGCGAGCTCGGCATCAGCACCGTCGAGGCGAGCGACGAGGAGCCGGCATGACCCAGCAGAGGGAAGACATGAGCAACACCACAGAGACCGAAGCGCGGGGGTTCCGCAAGACCCGCGAGGGCCTCGTCGTCAGCGACAAGATGGACAAGACCGTCGTCGTCGTGGTCGAGGACCGCGTGAAGCACCCGCTCTACGGCAAGGTCATCCGTCGCACGAGCAACCTGAAAGCCCACGACGACGCGAACAGCTGCGGCGTAGGCGACCGGGTGCTGCTCATGGAGACCCGGCCCTTGTCGGCGACCAAGCGCTGGCGGGTCGTCGAGATCATCGAGAAGGCCAAGTAAGCAGAACGTCCAGGGCTAGCGACCGTTCCGCAAGGCTCGTGAGAGAACCGGCGTGACGACAGGAGAAGCGAAGTGATTCAGCAGGAGTCGCGACTGAGGGTCGCCGACAACACGGGTGCCAAGGAGTTGCTGTGCATCCGTGTCCTCGGCGGTTCCGGGCGACGCTACGCCGGCATCGGCGATGTCATCGTGGCGACCGTCAAGGACGCCATCCCGGGTGGCAGCGTCAAGAAGGGTGAGGTCGTCAAGGCCGTCATCGTGCGCACCGCCAAGGAGCGCCGTCGGCCGGACGGGTCCTACATCCGCTTCGACGAGAACGCAGCGGTCCTGATCAGGGACGGCGGTGACCCGCGCGGCACGCGCATCTTCGGTCCCGTCGGCCGCGAGCTTCGCGAGAAGCGCTTCATGCGCATCATCTCGCTCGCCCCGGAGGTGCTCTGACATGGCAATGAAGATCAAGAAAGGCGACCGCGTCGTCGTCGTCAGCGGCAAGGACAAGGGCGTGACGGGCAAGGTCATCGAGGCCTACCCCGACAGCCAGCGCGTCCTCGTCGAAGGCGTCAACCGCATCAAGAAGCACACCAAGGTCGGCCAGACCCAGCGAGGCGCCAAGACGGGCGGCATCGTGACACAGGAGGCGCCGGTCCACGTGAGCAACGTGATGCTGCTCGTCGAGGTCGACGGCGAGAAGGTCGGCAGCCGCATCGGCTACCGCGTCGAGACGATCAACCGCGACGGGCGCGAGAAGACGGTTCGCATTCGCTACGCCAAGCGGACCGGTGAGGAGCTCTGATGACCGAGACCGAGACCGAGACCGACACCAGCACGGCGACGCGCGAGGTGCCGCGCCTCAAGGCGCGCTACCGCGCCGAGATCGTCGCTGCCCTGCGTGACGAGTTCAGCTACGGCAACGTCATGCAGGTGCCCGGGCTGACCAAGATCGTGGTCAACATGGGCGTCGGCGACGCGGCCAAGGACTCCAAGCTCATCGAGGGTGCGAGCCGCGACCTGGCCACCATCACCGGACAGAAGCCGTCGGTGACCAAGGCGCGCAAGTCGATCGCACAGTTCAAGCTCCGTGAGGGCATGCCCATCGGCGTGCACGTCACGCTCCGTGGCGACCGGATGTGGGAGTTCCTCGACCGTCTGCTCTCGCTCGCCCTGCCCCGCATCCGCGACTTCCGCGGGCTCTCGCCCCGGCAGTTCGACGGCAGCGGCAACTACACGTTCGGCCTCAACGAGCAGTCGATGTTCCACGAGATCGACCAGGACCGCATCGACCGGGTCCGGGGCATGGACATCACGGTCGTGACGACCGCCAAGAACGACGACGAGGGACGCGCGCTGCTCCGGCAGCTCGGCTTCCCGTTCCAAGCATCATGATCGCTGTCGCCCAATGCCCGACGATCGCTGTCGCCCAATGCCCGACGATCGCTGTCGCAATCAAGGAGTCCTGACCGTGGCCAAGAAGGCGCTCGTCAACAAGGCGGCGCGCACGCCGAAGTTCAAGGTGCGCGCCTACACCCGGTGCCAGCGATGCGGGCGACCGCACTCGGTCTACCGCAAGTTCGGGCTGTGTCGCGTGTGCCTGCGCGAGATGGCTCACCGCGGTGAGCTGCCCGGCATCACCAAGAGCAGCTGGTAACCCCGACCCGATGTCACGCCGACAGGTCCGCAGTGCCTACACAGCCTTCGGAAACCGCGGCGAGAAAGCAGCCTGAGACATGACGATGACCGACCCGATCGCAGACATGCTGACGCGTCTGCGCAACGCCAACACGGCCTATCACGAGACCGTGGTGATGCCGCACTCGAAGCTGAAGACGCACGTGGCCGAGATCCTCCAGCAGGAGGGCTACATCGCCGGCTGGCACGTCGACGAGCCGGCCGAGGACGGCCCGGTGGGCAAGAACCTCACGCTCGACCTCAAGTACGGCCCCAACCGCGAGCGTTCCATCGCGGGCATCAAGCGCATCTCGAAGCCGGGCCTGCGGGTCTACGCGAAGTCGACCAACCTGCCCAAGGTCCTCGGCGGACTCGGCGTGGCGATCATCTCGACCTCGACCGGGCTGCTCACGGACCGGCAGGCCGCCAAGAAGGGCGTGGGCGGGGAAGTCCTCGCCTACGTCTGGTAAGGGAAGGGAGAACAGAGCATGTCGCGAATCGGACGGCTCCCGATCCCCGTTCCCACGGGTGTCGATGTCCAGATCGAGGGGCGCGCGGTGACGGTCAAGGGCCCCAAGGGCGCGCTGTCGCACACCGTGGCCGAGCCCATCGAGATCAACCACGCAGACGACGGCACGCTGCACGTCTCGCGGCCCAACGACGAGCGTCAGAACCGTGCCCTGCACGGCCTGTCGCGCACGCTGGTGGCCAACATGGTCATCGGTGTCACCGACGGTTACACGAAGACGCTCGAGATCGTCGGGACCGGCTACCGTGTGCAGGCCCGGGGCAGCGACCTCGAGTTCGCCCTCGGGTTCAGCCACCCGGTGCTCATCAAGGCACCCGAGGGCATCAGCTTCAACGTCGAGGCGCCGACCCGCTTCACCGTGTCGGGCGTCGACAAGCAGAAGGTCGGCGAGGTCGCCGCCCGCATCCGCAAGCTGCGCAAGCCTGACCCCTACAAGGGCAAAGGCGTGCGGTACCAGGGTGAGCAGATCCGCCGCAAGGCTGGAAAGGCTGGGAAGTAGTCATGGCTGTAGGCGTCAAGATCCGGCGCGGCATGGGCTCGAAGAGCACCAGCCGGGCCCGGCGGCACATGCGAGTGCGCAAGAAGGTCAGCGGTACAGCGCTGCGCCCGCGCCTCGTGGTCAGCCGCTCGACCCGTCATGTCTTCGTGCAGGTGGTCGACGACACAACCGGCCGCACCCTGGCCTCGGCCTCGACGATGGAGGCCGACCTGCGTGGGCTCGAAGCCGACAAGTCGGCCAAGGCCCGCAAGGTCGGCGAGCTCGTCGCCGGCCGGGCCAAGGAAGCCGGAGTCGAGGCCGTCGTCTTCGACCGTGGCGGCAACCGCTACCACGGTCGCGTGGCTGCCATCGCCGAAGGCGCCCGCGAAGCCGGGTTGGCGCTGTAGTGGCGACGCACCGGCAGAGGGCCCGCACGCAGGACGGCACCCGAGAGCACGACCGCAACGAGATGAGGAACTTCTGATGGCTGGACCCCAGCGCCGCGGTGGCGGAGTGGGCGGCGACAGCGGTGGGCGCCGTGACAAGCGTGACCGCCGCGACGGCGGCGCACCGGAGAAGACCGCGTTCGTCGAGCGCGTCGTCGCGATCAACCGCGTGGCCAAGGTCGTCAAGGGTGGCCGGCGCTTCAGCTTCACCGCGCTGGTCGTCGTCGGCGACGGAGACGGCACCGTCGGTGTCGGCTACGGCAAGGCCAAGGAGGTGCCGGCCGCCATCGCCAAGGGCGTGGAAGAGGCCAAGAAGCACTTCTTCAAGGTGCCGCGCATCCAGGGCACGATCCCGCACCCGATCCAGGGCGAGAAGGCGGCGGGCGTCGTCCTGCTCAAGCCGGCGTCACCAGGTACCGGTGTCATCGCCGGCGGCCCGGTGCGTGCCGTGCTCGAGTGCGCCGGCGTCCACGACGTGCTCTCCAAGTCCCTGGGCTCGTCGAACCCGATCAACATCGTGCACGCGACCGTGGCTGCCCTGCGCGGGCTCGAGCGGCCCGAGGCCGTGGCCGCACGGCGGGGGCTGCCGCTCGAGGACGTCGCACCGGCTGCTCTGTTGCGGGCGCGTGCCGGGACGGGGTCCTGATGCCGAGGCTCAAGGTCACCCAGACGCGGTCGCAGATCGGCGGCAAGGCGAACCAGCGCAACACCCTTCGCACGCTGGGTCTCAAGCGCATGGGCGACGTCGTCGTCAAGGAGGATCGCCCCGAGATCCGCGGCATGGTCAACACCGTGTCCCACCTCGTCACCGTTGAGGAGGTCGACTGAGATGACCCTCAAGGTCCACCATCTGCGCCCCGCTCCGGGCGCCAAGACCGCCAAGACCCGGGTGGGTCGCGGCGGCGGCTCCAAGGGCAAGACCGCAGGCCGCGGCACCAAGGGAACCAAGGCGCGCAACCAGGTTCCGGCCCGCCTCGAGGGCGGCCAGACGCCGCTGCACATGCGGCTGCCCAAGCTGCGCGGCTTCACCAACCCGTTCCGCACGGAGTACCAGGTCGTCAACCTGGACCGCCTGAGCGCGCTCTACCCCGACGGTGGCGAGGTCACCGTCGAGGACCTGGTCGCCAAGGGTGCCGTGCGCAAGGGGCCGAAAGTCAAGGTCCTGGGCAGCGGTGACGCCACCGTCAAGCTCCAGGTCACCGTGCACGCCTTCTCCGGTTCCGCCCGCGAGAAGATTGCCTCAGCAGGAGGCTCCGTCACGACGCTCTAGGCTGCCGCCGGTCACCGCACAAGTCAGCGGTCGAGCCAGGTCGAGTCCCGCTCCCAACTGTTAGAGTCCGGAAGCGACCCTGGACGTCCCCTGGCAGCCTGTCAGCGGGTTCCGGCCCAGTTGTCCCCACACCCGCGCCAGTCGGGTGCCGTTCGAAGCCACTCGGCCCCTCGGAGGATCCCCGTGCTCACCGCGTTCGCTCGGGCGTTCCGGACGCCCGACCTGCGCAAGAAGATCTTCTTCACCATGGGGATCATGGCGCTGTTCCGGCTCGGGTCCGTCGTCCCGACGCCCGGGGTGTCCTACGAAGCCGTGCAGTCGTGCATCGACAGCAGCACCAACAGCGGCCTCTACAGCCTCATCAACCTCTTCAGCGGCGGCGCGCTGCTCCAGCTGTCGATCTTCGCACTGGGCATCATGCCCTACATCACGGCGAGCATCATCGTGCAGCTGCTCACCGTGGTGATCCCGCGGTTCGAGGCGCTGAAGAAGGAAGGCCAGTCCGGCACCGCCAGGCTCACGCAGTACACCCGCTACCTCACGATGGGCCTGGCGATCCTCCAGTCGACCGGCCTCATCGCGCTGGCGCGCCAGCCAGGCCAGCTCTTCCAGGGCTGCCCCAACGACATCATCTACGCGGACACCAACCTGGTCGGCATCGTGGTCATGGTCATCACCATGACGGCCGGCACCGGCGTCATCATGTGGCTGGGCGAGCTCATCACCGACCGGGGCATCGGCAACGGCATGTCGCTGCTGATCTTCACTTCGATCGCGGCGGGCTTCCCGACGTCCCTGTGGAAGATCAAGATCGAGCGCGGCTGGCCCCTGTTCACCTCGGTCGTCGCCGCCGGTCTGGTCATCGTGGCGCTCGTGGTGTTCGTCGAGCAGTCGCAGCGACGCATCCCGGTGCAGTACGCCAAGCGGATGGTCGGCCGGCGGATGTACGGCGGCTCCTCGACGTACATCCCGCTCAAGGTCAACCAGGCCGGCGTCATCCCGGTGATCTTCGCCTCGTCCCTGCTCTACCTGCCCTCGCTCGCGGTCAACCTCGCCGACCGGGACAACCCGCCGGGCTGGGCCGTCTGGGTGGGCAAGTACCTCGTCACGGGTGACCACCCGCTCTACATGGCCGTCTACTTCGGGCTGATCGTGTTCTTCACGTACTTCTACGTGGCGATCACCTTCAACCCGACCGAGGTCGCCGACAACATGAAGAAGTACGGCGGCTTCATCCCGGGCATCAGGGCCGGCCGGCCCACGGCGGAGTACCTCGACTACGTGCTCTCCCGCATCACCCTGCCTGGCGCCCTCTACCTCGGCGGCATCTCACTCATCCCCCTCATTGCGCTGGCTGCGTTCGACGCGAACCAGAACTTCCCGTTCGGCGGCACCGCCATCCTCATCATCGTGGGCGTCGGCCTCGAGACGGTGAAGCAGGTCGAGAGCCAGCTGCAGCAGCGCAACTACGAGGGCTTCCTCCGCTAGTGCGGCTGGTACTCGTCGGTCCGCCCGGCGCGGGGAAGGGCACGCAGGCGCAGTTCCTCGCGTCGCACTTCGCCGTGCCGAAGATCTCCACGGGCGAGATCTTCCGCGCGAACGTCAGCCAGGGCACCGAGCTGGGTCTCGAGGCGCGCAAGTACATGGACGCCGGTGACCTCGTTCCCGACGAGGTCACCATCGGCATGGTCCGCGAGCGGCTCTCCGAGGACGACGCCATCGAGGGCTTCCTGCTCGACGGTTTCCCGCGCACGGTGCACCAGGCCGAGGTGCTCGACGAGACGCTCGCCGCGTCCAACGTGACCCTCGACGTGGTGCTGGAGCTCGTCGTCGACGACGAGGAGGTCGTACGCCGCCTCTCCGGGCGACGCACCTGCCGGCGGTGCGGGCATGTGTGGCACCTGGATTTCGACCCGCCCTCGCAGGACGGTTCGTGCGATCGCTGCGGGGGAGAACTCTTCCAGCGCGACGACGACAGCGAGGACACCATCCGCCACCGGCTCGATGTCTATGCCGACCAGACCTCGCCCCTGATCGGCTACTACGGCGACCGGGGCCTGCTGCGCGGCGTCGATGCCATGGGTCTCGTGGAGGACATCACCGAGCGCGCGATCAACGCCCTGCGCCGGTTCGAGTGAGTGCGAGCGCATGGTGTTCAGGAAGCGGGACCCGATGATCCAGATCAAGTCCGACGCCGAGGTCGCGCGGATGCGCGAGGCGGGTCTCGTGGTGGGCCGGGCGCTGGAGCGGATGCGAGCCGCCGTCGCGCCGGGCGTGACGACAGCTGACCTCGACGCCATCGCCGAGGACGAGATCCGCGGATCCGGCGCCGTGCCGTCGTTCAAGGGCTACGTGCCGCACCCGCAGATCCCACCCTTTCCCGGGTCGATCTGCGCGTCGGTCAACGACGAGATCGTGCACGGCATCCCCGGCCCGCGCGTGCTGCGCGAGGGCGACATCATCTCCATCGACTGCGGAGCGATCCTCGACGGCTGGCACGGCGATGCCGCGATGACCGTGCCGGTGGGGGAGGTCGAGCCGGAGGTCACCGAGCTGATGCGGGTCTGCGAGACGGCGATGTGGCACGGCTTCGCCGCCGCGCGCCTCGACGGCCGCGTCTCCGACATCGGTCACGCCATCGAGACCTACGTCCGCTCGCAGGGCGACTACGGCATCGTGCAGGAGTACACCGGCCACGGCATCGGCACCGAGATGCACCAGGCGCCGCACGTCCCCAACCACGGCCGGGCGGGGCGTGGTGCCCGGCTGGAGCGGGGGCTGGTCCTCGCGGTGGAGCCGATGGTCAACCTCGGCGCCCGCTTCACCCGGATGCTCGACGACGACTGGACGGTGGTCACCGCCGACGGCAGCCGGTCGGCCCACTTCGAGCACACGTTCACGCTCACCGCCGAAGGCCCGTGGGTGCTCACCGCGCTCGACGGCGGCGCGGCGAGGCTCGCCGCTCTCGCGCAGCCCCAGGCGGCCGCCTCCTCCTGAGCCAGCGTCCCTTGGACCGGCGGCGACGCGGCCCGCTGAGCGCGGTTTCGCGAATCTGACCCCTGTGGCGTAAACTCTGGTCCTGGCTCACGAGCAGCCCTGTGTCTCGCATGCCCCGCGGCTGGGATGGCGTGCGTGACCCGCCGTCACAAGTGAGCCTTAGCCGGACTTCGCCTGTCAGCGGCGTTCGTGCGGCCCGAAACCGTCAGAGACCTCCGCCGACACATGAAGGCCTAGCGAATCCCGATGAAGGTCAAGCCCAGCGTCAAGAAGATCTGCGACAAGTGCAAGGTGATCCGCCGTCACGGGCGGGTCATGGTGATCTGCGACAACGCCCGGCACAAGCAGCGCCAGGGCTAGTCACCGACGTACCGCAGCCCGCCAATTCGGCGGGACACCCCCGGACCAGGCCGGGGCCACCGACCCGGGCGGGTCGTGGAAGCGGTGCGCAGGACCTGGACAACGAAGGAGAACCGCCCAGATGGCACGCCTCGTCGGCGTCGACCTCCCGCGCGAGAAGCGCCTGGAGATCGCCCTGACCTACATCTACGGCATGGGTCGCAGCCGCGCGCAGGAGACCCTCAAGAACACCGGCGTCGACCCCAACCAGCGGGTCCGGGACCTCGGCGACGAGGACCTGGTCAAGGTCCGCGACTGGATCGAGGCCAACTACCGCATCGAAGGTGACCTGCGCCGCGAGGTGCAGTCCGACATCCGGCGCAAGGTCGAGATCGGCTGCTACGAAGGCATCCGCCACCGTCGCGGCCTCCCGGTCCACGGGCAGCGCACCCACACCAACGCCCGCACCCGCAAGGGCCCGCGCAAGACCGTCGCCGGCAAGAAGAAGGTCGGCAAGAAGTAGCACGCAGCAGGACCACTGCCGACCGACGTCGACGATCTCTCATCTCGAGGAGAACCCCAGCCAATGCCTCCGAAGAGCCGCCAGGCAGCGGGCGCCAAGAAGGTGCGCCGCAAGGAGAAGAAGAACGTGGCCCACGGCCACGCTCACATCAAGAGCACCTTCAACAACACGATCGTGTCGATCACCGACCCGGTCGGCAACGTCATCTCCTGGGCCTCCGCCGGCCACGTCGGCTTCAAGGGCTCGCGTAAGTCGACCCCCTTCGCTGCGCAGATGACTGCGGAGAGCGCCGCGCGCCGCGCCCAGGAGCACGGCATGCGCAAGGTCGACGTGTTCGTGAAGGGCCCGGGCTCGGGCCGCGAGACCGCGATCCGGTCGCTGCAGGCCGCCGGTCTCGAGGTCGGGACCATCCAGGACGTCACCCCCGTCCCTCACAACGGCTGCCGCCCTCCCAAGCGGCGCCGGGTCTGACGGGGAGGAGAAGGAGATATGGCGCGTTACACCGGAGCGGACTGCAAGCGTTGCCGCCGCGAGAAGATGAAGCTTTTCCTCAAGGGCTCCAAGTGCGACTCACCGAAGTGCCCGATCGAGATCCGGCCCTACCCGCCGGGTGAGCACGGCCGCGGTCGCACGAAGGACAGCGAGTACCTCCTGCAGCTGCGCGAGAAGCAGAAGGCCACGCGCATCTACGGCGTGCTCGAGAAGCAGTTCCGCGGCTACTACGACGAGGCCAACCGCAAGCAGGGCAAGACCGGCGAGAACCTGCTGCGCATCCTCGAGACCCGTCTCGACAACGTCGTCTACCGCGCGGGCTTCGCGAAGAGCCGCGACATGGCGCGCCAGGTGGTGCGCCACGGTCACATCACGGTCAACGGCAAGAAGGTCGACATCCCGTCGTACCGGGTGTCCGAGACCGACATCGTCGAGGTCCGTCAGGGCTCGCTCGAGCTCACGCCCTTCGTCGTCGCTCGCGCCGAGGTGGGCGAGCGCACCGTGCCCGCATGGCTCGAGGTCATCCCCAACCGGATGCGCATCCTCGTCCACTCACTCCCGGCCCGGCAGGTCATCGACACGCCGGTCCAGGAACAGCTGATCGTCGAGCTCTACTCGAAGTAGGAACGACCCCGTGGGCGGTGGACCGAATCCGCTCCCGGGTGCACCACCGCACGAGGCGTCATATGGCGGACGCCCGTGGAAAGGAATAGTCCCGTGCTGATCGCACAGCGTCCCACCCTCAGCGAAGAGGTCGTCGACGACTCACGCTCCCGGTTCATCATCGAGCCGCTCGAGCCGGGTTTCGGCTACACACTCGGCAACTCCCTGCGCCGCACCCTCCTGTCGTCGATCCCGGGTGCCTCGGTCACGAGCATCCGCGTCGACGGAGTCCTGCACGAGTTCACCACCGTGCCTGGCGTCAAGGAGGACGTCACCGAGATCATCCTCAACATCAAGGAGCTCGTCGTGAGCTCCGAGGTCGACGAGCCGGTCGTCATGTACCTGCGCAAGCAGGGTCCGGGCGAGGTCAAGGCCGCCGACATCGCGCCGCCGGCGGGCGTCGAGGTGCACAACCCCGACCTGCACCTCGCGACGCTCAACGGCAAGGGCAAGCTCGAGATGGAGCTCACCGTCGAGCGCGGCCGTGGCTACGTCTCCGCCGTCCAGAACAAGCAGGTCGGCCAGGAGATCGGCCGGGTCCCCGTCGACTCGATCTACTCGCCGGTGCTCAAGGTGACCTACAAGGTCGAGGCCACCCGTGTCGAGCAGCGCACCGACTTCGACAAGCTCGTCGTCGACGTCGAGACCAAGCGCTCGATGCACCCGCGCGACGCGATGGCGTCGGCCGGCAAGACCCTGACCGAGCTGTTCGGGCTCGCGCGCGAGCTCAACATCGAGGCCGAGGGCATCGACATGGGTCCGTCTCCGACGGACGCGGCGCTGGCGGCCGACCTGGCGCTGCCGGTCGAGGACCTCGAGCTGACCGTGCGGTCCTACAACTGCCTCAAGCGTGAGGGCATCCACAGCGTCGGAGAGCTCGTCTCCCGCAGCGAGGCCGACCTGCTCGACATCCGCAACTTCGGCGCCAAGTCGATCGACGAGGTCAAGGCCAAGCTGCAGTCGATGGGTCTGGCGCTCAAGGACAGCCCGCCCGGGTTCGACCCGAGCACCGCCGTCGACAGCTACGGCGCCGACGACGACTCGGCGTTCGCGGAGGACGAGCAGTACTGAGCAGCCGACCCGCCCCGGCTGACGGCCCGACCACGACGTAACGGAGACGACCACCATGCCCACCCCCACCAAGGGCCCGCGTCTGGGCGGCGGCCCGGCGCACGAGCGGCTCATGCTCGCGAACCTCGCGACAGCGCTGTTCGAGCACGGCCGCATCACCACGACCGAGGCCAAGGCCAAGCGGCTCCGGCCACTGGCGGAGCGCCTCATCACCTTCGCCAAGCGCGGCGACCTGCACTCGCGGCGGCGGGTGCTCACGGTGGTGCGGGACAAGGGCGTCGTGCACGAGCTCTTCACCGCGATCGGGCCGCGTTACGAGAACCGCCACGGTGGCTACACCCGCATCGTCAAGGTCGGGCCGCGCAAGGGTGACAACGCGCCGATGGCCGTGATCGAGCTGGTCGAGGCACTGACCGCGCAGGCCGAGACGGTCCGCGAGGCAGAGGGCGCGACCAAGAGCGCGGCCAAGAAGTCGGCGAAGAAGGCGGGCGCGAAGAAGACGGCCACCAAGAAGACCGCCGCGGCGAAGGCCACCGCCGCGGCCGAGACCGCCGAGGAGGCCGCTGAAGCTGCGGCCGACGCACAGGCCGAGGGCGACGCCGAAGCGGCGGCGGAGTCGGCCACCGAGGCGCGCAAGGCAGCGAAGAAGGCAGCGTCGGTGGCCGAGGAGTCGCAGGACAGCGACGTCGAGGAGACCGCCGGTGAGGCCGAGGCGTTCGCCGACATCGCCGAGGACGCGGCCGACGAGGCGAAGAAGGACGAGTCCTGACCGACCACGGTCAGCAGCGAGTCGACGACGAGCCCGCCGCCCCCCACGAGGGGCGTGGCGGGCTCGTTCGCGTGCGGCTCGACCTGGGCTACGACGGTGGCGGCTTCGCGGGGTGGGCGACTCAGCCCGGTGCCCGCACCGTGCAGGAGACCCTCGAGACGGCACTGGCCACCGCGCTGCGCATCGAGCGCGTCCGGACGACCTGCGCCGGGCGCACCGACTCGGGTGTGCACGCGCGCGGCCAGGTGGCGCACATCGACGTTCCCGAGTCGGCCCTCGACGACCTCGACCGGCTGGGCGCGCGGCTCGCCGGGCTGCTTCCGCGCGACGTGCGGGTGCACATGGTCGAGCGGGCAGCCGACGGATTCGACGCGCGGTTCGCCGCGCTGTGGCGCCGCTACCGCTACCGGGTTGCCGACACGGCGTACGGCGTCGACCCGCTGCGCCGGCACATGGTGCTCTGGCACCGCCGCGCCCTCGACATCGACGCGATGAACGCTGCTGCGTCCGGCCTTGTCGGCGAGCACGACTTCGCGGCCTTCTGCCGTCGGCGCGAGGGAGCGACCACCGTGCGCACCCTGCTGTCGCTGCGGTGGGAGCGCGCGGACGACGGGCTCGTCGTCGCCGAGCTGACGGCCGACGCGTTCTGCCACCACATGGTGCGCGCGCTGGTCGGCGCGCTGATCGCGGTCGGGAACGGCCGCCGTCCGACGGACTGGCCGGCCATGGTGCTGGCCGGCGGTGTGCGGGGACCCGACGTCCCCGTCGTGGCGGCGCACGGCCTGACGTTGGAGGAGGTGCGCTACCCGCCGGACGCGGAGCTCGCGGCGCGTGCCGCCGCCACCCGACGGGTGCGCGAGGTGCCGACGTGACGCGCGAGGAGCTGCTCATCTCGCTCGCCGGCCGGGTGCTCGCGCTCGGTGAGGACCGGCCGCGACTCGTCGCCGTCGACGGCATGTCCTGCGTGGGGAAGACGACGTTGGCGGCCGAGCTCGCCGTCGTGCTCGAGGGCGCCGGACGGCCGGTCGTCGCCGTTGCCTACGACGGGTTCCACCAGCCGCGGGACGTGCGTCGTCGCGCCGACCGGTTGTCGGCCGAGGGCTACCTGCGCGACTCCTACGACGAGGCAGGCCTGCTGCGGCTGGTCCTCGAGCCACTTGCCCACGGTGAGCGGCAGGTCACGACGGCGTCCTTCGACCTGGCCGAGGACCGCGCCGTGGCGCCGGCACCGGTCGAGGTGCCCCGGGACGCGGTCATCGTCGTGGAGGGCGAGTTCCTGCTGCAGCCCTCGCTCGCCGATCACTGGGACCTCGGCGTGCTGCTCGTCGCCGACCCGGCCGTGGTCCTGGAGCGTGCGATCGTGCGCGACGCCGATCTCGGTGGCCCCCAGCAGGTCCGCGAGCTCTACTTGCGCCGCTACCTCGGGGCCTGGGCGCTGCACGAGGAGCGGCACGACCCCTGGAGCCTGGCCGACATCGTGGTCGACGTCGGCGACCCCGCGGCGCCTCGACTGCTCACCTGAGGCCCTCGGGACGGCAAAGTTGGTCGCGCCGGGCGTGGGCGGGCGCCACACTCGTACGTCGTGGGCCATGTGGACGTCAACGGCATCGACTTCTCCCTTCCCGATGGGCGGTTGCTGCTGGGCGACGTCGTCTTCCGGGTCGGTGACGGCGCGAAGGTCGCCCTCGTCGGTGCGAACGGGGCGGGCAAGACCACCCTGCTGCGCCTGGTCGTCGGCGACCTGGTCCCCGACAGCGGCTCGATCTCGCGCTCGGGCGGGCTCGGCGTGATGCGCCAGTTCGTCGGCAGTGTCCGTGACGGCTCGTCGGTGCGTGACCTTCTCGTGTCCGTAGCGCCACCAACCGTGCAAGCTGCGGCCGCAGCCGTCGACGCAGCTGAGCTCGCGATGATGGAGCACGACGACGAGCCGACCCAGCTGCGCTACGCGCAGGCCCTGGCCGACTGGTCGGACGCCGGTGGTCACGACGCGGAGGTGCTCTGGGACACCTGCACCGTCGCGGCTCTCGGCGTGCCGTTCGAACGCGCGCAGTGGCGGGAGATCGGCACCCTCTCGGGAGGGGAGCAGAAGCGCCTGGTGCTGGAGGCGCTGCTGCGCGGGCCGGACGAGGTGCTCGTGCTCGACGAGCCGGACAACTACCTCGACGTGCCGGCCAAGCGCTGGCTGGAGGGGGCACTTCGCGACTCGCCCAAGACGGTGCTCTTCGTGTCGCACGACCGCGAGCTGCTCGCCAAGACGGCGACCCGCGTGGTCACCGTCGAGCTCGGGGCCGCCGGCAACTCGGTGTGGACCCACGGCGGCGGCTTCGCGACGTACCACGAGGCGCGCCGCGACCGCTTCTCCAGGCTGGAGGAGCTGCGCCGGCGCTGGGACGAGGACCATCAGCGGCTGCGCGAGCTGATGTTGATGTACAAGCAGAAGGCGGCTTACAACTCCAAGATGGCCGGCCGCTACCAGGCCGCCCAGACCAGGCTGCGCATGTTCGAGGAGGCCGGGCCGCCCCAGGCGATCCCGCTCCAGCAGGACGTCAAGATGCGGCTTCGCGGCGCGCGCACCGGCAAGCGGGCGGTCATCTGCGCCGGGTTGGAGCTCACCGGTCTGATGCGCGCGTTCGACCTGGAGGTCTGGTACGGCGACCGGGTGGCCGTGCTCGGGTCGAACGGGTCGGGCAAGTCCCACTTCCTGCGCCTGCTGGCGGCGGGCGGCAGCGACCCCGACATCGAGCACCGCCCCGTCGGCGAGGTCGCCCTGGCGCCGGTCGCGCACAGCGGCTCGGCGAGACTCGGCGCGCGCGTGCGTCCGGGGTGGTTCGCACAGACGCACGAGCATCCCGAGCTGGTGGGCCGGACCCTGCTCGACATCCTCTGGCGCGGTGACCACTACCGCTCCGGCATGGGCCGCGAGGAGGCGGCGCGGGCGCTCGACCGCTACGAGCTGGCGTACGCGTCGGAGCAGACTTTCGAGTCGCTCTCCGGCGGGCAGCAGGCCCGGCTGCAGATCCTGCTGCTCGAGCTCTCCGGCGCAACCCTGCTCCTCCTCGACGAGCCCACCGACAACCTCGACCTGGTGTCGGCGGAGGCGCTCGAGGAAGGGCTCGCCGCCTTCGACGGGACGGTCGTCGCGGTCACCCACGACCGATGGTTCGCGCGCGGCTTCGACCGCTTCCTCGTCTTCGGCGCCGACGGCTCCGTCTACGAGTCGGACGAGCCGGTGTGGGAGGAAGGCCGGGTGGAGCGCGCCCGCTGACCCTTCCCGGTCCGCCGCCTCTCGACTACGTTCCGCCATATGCTGACATCGCTGCCTTCGACCACGCGGCTGTTCCGGGCCGGCCTCGCCGCTGTCTGCGCCCTGGCGCTGGCGCTCCCGCTGGCGGCGCCTGCCGCAGCCGACCACACGGCTGTGCCCGGCCGGGTGACGCTGATGGGCTCGCTGATGAGCGAGCTCGGCTGCGCCCAGGACTGGGACGAGGCCTGCGCCGCGACCGACCTGCCGCGGGTGGCCGGCTCCCTGCTCTTCGCCCGGTCGTTCACGGTGCCGGCAGGCGGCTACGAGCTCAAGGTGCGCCTGAACGGCAGCTGGGACGAGAACTACGGCGCGGGGGGTGTAGCTGGCGGGCCCAACATCCCGTTGGTGCTGCTGGAGCCTGCCGAGCTACTCGTCTCCTACGACCACGAGACGCACCAGGTCTCCGTGGCACCGGCTCGCGCGCAGCAGGGGCTCAACAGGGCCGACCGCGCGCTCGCGGGCAGCAGCCTGCGCGAGGACCTTACCCGTGAGCGGTTCTACTTCGTGATGGCCGACCGCTTCGCCAACGGGAGCACCGCCAACGACACCGGCGGCATCGCCGGCGGCCGGCTCGACCATGGCTACGACCCGACGCACAAGGGCTTCTACCACGGCGGTGACCTGGCGGGCATCCGTGAGCGACTGGACTACATCGAGGACCTCGGTACCACGGCGATCTGGATGACGCCGTCGTTCAAGAACAGGCCGGTCCAGGGTGTTCCCGGAGCGGAGAGCGCCGGCTACCACGGCTACTGGATCACCGACTTCACCACCATCGACCCGCACCTCGGCACCAACGCCGAGCTCAAGTCCCTGGTAGATGCAGCGCACCGTCGTGGCATCAAGGTGTTCTTCGACATCATCACCAACCACACGGCTGACGTGCTCGACTACCGCGACAGCGACTACGCCGACAACGGGACCGTTCCCTACAAGACCAAGGCTGCCGCGCCGTACCGCGACGCGAACAACGTGCCGTTCGACGACCGTGACTACGCCACGGGTGACACGTTCCCGCCGGTGAACCTCGCGTCGTTCCCCTACCAGCCGACGTTCCGCGCCGAGTCGGACAAGACGGCCAAGACGCCGGCCTGGCTCAACGACCCGACGATGTACCACAACCGTGGCACGTCCACGTTCGTCGGCGAGGACAGTGAGTACGGCGACTTCCCCGCCGGCCAGCGGGCTTCGCTCGACGACCTCTGGACGGAGCGGCCCGAGGTCGTCAAGGGGATGACCGACATCTACCAGACCTGGGTGCGCGACGCCGGGGTCGACGGTTTCCGCATCGACACCGTCAAGCACGTCAACATGGAGTTCTGGCAGCGCTTCGGGCCGGCGCTGCAGGGCTACGCCGCGTCCCTCGGCAACGACGACTTCTTCATGTTCGGTGAGGTCTTCGACGCCAACCCGGAGTTCATGTCGCGCTACACGACGACGGGCCGGCTGCAGGCCACGGTCGACTTCGGCTACCAGGCCAACGCCACGAACTTCGCGAAGGGCGCGACCGGCACCACGGGCCTGCGCGACTTCTTCGCAGGTGACGACTACTACACCGACGCCGACTCCAACGCCTACTCGCTGCCGACCTTCCTGGGCAACCACGACATGGGGCGCATCGGCAAGTTCCTCGCCGACACGGGCGCCACCGGGTCGCAGCTGCTCGAACGCGACGAGCTCGCTCACTCGCTGATGTACACCAGCCGCGGTCAGCCCGTCATCTACTACGGGGACGAGCAGGGCTTCACCGGCGACGGCGGCGACCAGGACGCGCGTCAGGACATGTTCGCCTCACGTGTCGCCACCTACAACGACGACGACCTCATCGGCACCGACTCGACCACAGCGACGAGCAACTACGACGTACGTCATCCGCTCTACCGCGAGATCGCCGCGCTCTCGGTACTCCGGGACAAGCACCCGACGCTGGCCGACGGCGCCCAGATCCACCGCTTCGCGTCGAGCACCCCGGGCATCTACGCCTTCAGCCGCATTCGCGAGGGCGAGAACCGCGAGTACGTCGTGGCGGCGAACGGTGCGGACACGGTCAAGGAGGCGACGTTCCCCACCTTCGCCGAGGGGCAGCGCCTCAAGCAGGTGTGGCCGTCGGCCCATGGCCACGGCGCCACCGCACTGAGGTCGGACCACGAGGGCCGCGTGACGGTGCGCGTCCCGGCGCGCTCGGTCCAGGTGTTCCGCTCGACGAAGCGGCTCGGACCGGACCGGGCAGCACCCGAGCCGTTCCTGCGCGCGCCGCAGCCGGGTGGCATCGTGTCGGGACGCGCCGAGATCGGCGTCGGCGTGCCGGGCAACGACTTCAACCAGGTGACCGTCGCGTGGCGACCGGTGGGCGCGAAGACGTGGACCGTCCTCGGTATCGACGACAACGAGCCGTACCGCGTGTTCCACGACGTGGGGAAGATGGCCCACGGCACGATGCTCGAGTACCGCATCGTGGTACGCGACCACGACGGCGACCTCGGCGTCGCCTCGACGTACGCCACCGTCGGCGACCCGCCGCCGGCTGCCGGCGGCGGTCCGGTCGGCAAGGTGGAGCAGCCGCCGGCGGTCTCGATCCCCGGCAGCCACGGCTCCGAGATCGGGTGCCCGGACAGCAACAGCGACAGCGGTGACCCGGCGAACCCGGGCGACTGGGACCCCGCGTGCGAGCAGGGCCAGCTGACCCTGGACGCCGGGGACGACATCTGGAAGGGCACGAAGTCACCGCGGGCCGGCGGCTATGCGTTCAAGGCGGCCATCAACCGGTCGTGGACCGAGAACTACGGCGCCGGCGGGCAGGCGGGCGGTGGCGACATCGGCTACACGGCCACCGGTGCGCCCGTGCGCTTCTACTACGACCATCGCACCCACTGGGTCACCAACGACGTGCTGAGCAAGATCGTCACCGCCGCAGGCTCGTTCCAGCAGGAGATGGGCTGTGCGGCCGACTGGGACCCGGCGTGCATGCGCGCCTGGCTGCAGGACCCCGACGGCGACGGCGTCTACACCCTGTCCACGACCGAGGTGCCAGCGGGCAGCTACGAGATGAAGGCCGCGGTCGGCCTGTCGTGGGACGAGAGCTACGGGACGCCGAGCGGCGGCAACGTGGCATTCACCGTCGGCGGGGACAACTACGCCACCACGTTCTCCTACGACTCGGCGACCAACGCGGTCGCCGTGTCCTCCGAGCCGGTCGAGGTGAGCGTCGAGCCGGACCTCGGCACCGCACGCGCGACGTGGGTCGAGCCCGGCCTGGTCGCCTGGGGGCTGCCGGACGAGCGTCCCGGCTGGACCTACCGGCTCCACGTCGCCCGGCCGGGCGGTCTGGCGATCGACGTGGAGACCCTCGGCGGCTGGTCGGCACCGTTGGCCGACGATCCGCGAGGGCTGCCCGATCGCGTGGTCGCGGCGTATCCCGATCTCGCCGGTCAGGCGGCGTTGCGCCTGTCGCATCGAGATGCCCGCCAGCTGCGCCAGCTGCACCGCAGCGAGGGCGCCGGCCGGCAGCTCGCCGTGGCGGCCTACGACGACCTCGGGCGGCTCGTCGACGCGACCGGCCTGGGCTTCCCCTAGCAGCCCGGGCCGTTGACAGCGGCGCGCGTGGATGGTCCGATGCGTGGGCGATAGGCCCCCGTAACGGACAGTTCGCCACGAAAGGGTTCCATGATGCGAGCCAGGTCGCTTCTCGCCGTTCTCGGGGCCGTCGGCCTCGGACTCCCTCTCGTGGTCACGGCCGGCGCCATAGGCCCGGCGGCCGCGGACCCCGCGTGCCATCCGTTCACCACCCCGGCCACCTTCGCCGGCGACGTGCCCACACCGCGCGAGGTGCTCGGCCTGGACCTGGGCGACCGCGACGTCACCGTCGCCGAGTCCGACCGCTACGTGCAGGCGGTCGACAAGGCCAGCAAGGACGTCAGTAGCGCGACGCTCGCCACCTCCCACCAGGGAAGGGCACTGCGCTACGCCGTGGTCGGTGAGCGCAAGCGCGTCAACGAGGCGAAGCAGGCCGCCAAGGTGCTGCGTGACCCGCGCACCAGCCCGGCGAGGGCCGCGTCGGTGGCGGCGAAGGCGCCGGCGATCCTCTGGGTCGCAGGCAACGTCCACGGCGGGGAGGAGAGCGGCACCGACGCGGCACTGCGGGTGCTGTACGAGCTCGCAGACCGCACCGACTGCGCTGCCGCCACCATCCAGGACAACGCCGTCGTGGCGATCCTGCCGACCCAGAACCCCGACGGCCGCGAGGCCGACACCCGCCGCAACGCCTACAGCTTCGACATGAACCGCGACTGGTTCGCGCGCACCCAGCCGGAGAGCGACGGCAAGATCGAGGCCCTCCGCGCACTGCCGCCGGTGCTGTTCATCGACGACCACGAGATGGGTGCCGACGACTTCTTCTTCCCGCCGAACGCCGACCCGATCTACCACGAGATCACTGACGAGTCCGTCGACTGGATCAACAACCTCTACGGCGCGTCGATGCAGGACGAGTTCGACCGGCAGGGCATCCCCTACTTCAACTACGACATCTACGACCTCTTCTACATGGGCTACGGCGACACAGTGCCCACCACCGGCTTCCTCGGCGCCGGAATGACGTTCGAGAAGAACAGCTCGGACCCGACGAACGAGCGCGTCTACGAGCAGTACGTCGCGGTGTGGACCTCCCTGTCCGCCGTCTCGGCCGACAAGAACGACGTCCTGACTGCCTACGCGTCGTCGTACCGCGAGGCAATGCAGCAAGGTAAGGCCGGCCAGCTCGAGCCCAACGAGGTCGTCCAGCCCGACAACACGGTGCAGAACCAGGTGCCGGACGAGCGGATCCGCCACTACTTCCTGCGTGCCGACGATCCCGACAAGTCCCGCGAGGTCCAGTCGATGGTGCGGCGGCTGCAGCGAATGGACGTCGAGGTGCGCCGCCTGACCGCGCCGCTCACGGTGCCCGACTACCGCGCGTACGGCCGCCCGGCGGCCAGCACCCGGCTGCCCGCCGGCACCTACTGGGTGCCGATGGCGCAGGCGCAGAAGCACTGGGTGCAGGCGATGCTCAACGAGGACACCTACACGCCCTTCCCGTACTTCTACGACGTGACGGCGTGGAGCCAGCCGCTGCTCTACAACGTCGACGGCGGCCGCTCCGGCCAGGTGCTCGCGCCCCGCTCGAAGCGGGTCAAGCCGATGGCCGAGCCCAAGCCCGAGCCGATCAAGGGTCCGCGCCAGAAAGTGGCGCTCTGGCAGTCGTCGCAGGGCGGCACGGGGCTCGAGTCGTCGGGCTGGCTGCGGTGGCTGCTGGAGGAGAAGTGGCGCACGCCGTACCGCGAGGTGACGGCGGCCGACATCCGCACCGGTGGCCTGCGCGCCGTCGACGTGCTCGTCGTCCCCGACGGCTCGGCATCTGATGGTGTGACGGCGCTGGGTGCGGACGGCGCGGCCGCGCTGCGGCAGTGGGCGCAGGACGGCGGGCGTTACGTCGGGCTCAGCGGCGGAGCCGCGCTGGCCGGACGCCTCGGCCTGACGACCGCCACCTTCACCGACCCGACCTCGGACGTCCCCGGGTCGCTGCTGCGCGTACGGACGAACCCCGACAGCCCGCTCACCCGCGGCGTCGGCGAGGACGCGTGGAACTTCTACGAGTACGACCCCGTCCTGCGCGCGGCCGACCCGGCCAGCGTCGCGGTGGCTTACCCGCCGGCCGCGAGCGAGGACTTCTTCGTCTCGGGCTTCGCCGAGGGCGAGGAGGAGCTGGGCGGCACGGCAGCGGTCACCGACGAGGCGTACGGCGATGGCAGCGTGGTGCTGTTCGCGTCCGAGCCGAACTTCCGGGCGTTCACCGACGGCACCCAGAAGATCCTGCGCAACGCCCTGGCCGGCCCGGACCGGCACAAGCCGGCGCACGGTCCCGGCGGACCGGCCGGCGCGGCCGAGCGACGCTCCGCGGTCCAGGCGGCCGCCGGGGTCGACGACCTGGGCGGCGACCTGCTCGTGACGGTGCGGCGGGCTGCCGCGGACCGTGCGGAGGCAGTGCTGGCGGGCAACGGGCTGCAGGCCACGACCGTCCCGACGCGGGCCGGGACGGTGCAGCTGCGCGTCGAGGGCTTCGGCGCGGCCGACGAGAGTGCCGTCACCCGGGCCGTGGTGCGCGACCTGGCAGCGCTGGGCGACGCGGTGCTGGCCGTCCGGCTGCCCTGAGCGGGGGCGGCCCCCTGGCCCGGGGGGCCGCCGTGAGCGGGGCGCCCTGAGCGGGGCGCCTACGCTCACTTTGACCCGTCCGAGGGCCGGAAGGTAGTCTGCGAGGTCGTTGTGCTTGCCCGCGCACGCCTGCGTGGCGGCACCGATTTGTCCGTTCCAGATCGCGACCTCGAAGGCTACAACCGTGCGCACGTACAGCCCGAAGCCCGGTGACGTCCAGCGTCAGTGGTACGTCATCGACGCGACCGACGTCGTGCTCGGTCGCCTCGCCACCCACGTCGCGACGCTGCTGCGCGGCAAGCACAAGCCGATGTACGCCCCCCACCTCGACACCGGCGACTTCGTCATCATCGTCAACGCCGACAAGGTCGCGCTCACCGGCAACAAGCGCGAGGCCAAGCTGGCCTACCGGCACTCGGGCTATCCCGGCGGTCTGACCGCGACCCCCTACTCCGACCTGCTCGAGCGCCACCCCGAGAAGGCGGTCGAGAAGGCCATCCGGGGCATGGTGCCGCACACCTCGCTGGGCCGGGCCATGCTCAAGAAGCTCAAGGTCTACGCCGGGCCCGACCACCCCCACCAGGCGCAGGCGCCCGTCCCGTTCGAGATCACCCAGGTCGCGCAGTAGCGCCGCCTAGACCAGAGACACAGAGAGACTGAGAGGCACCGTGGCCGAGACCACCGCCGAGACCACCGACGACACGTCGGAGGCTCCCGAGAGCTACACCTCGGAGTCCAGCGAGTCGCCCACCACCGCAGCGCCGGCGCGCGAGATCATCACCGCGCCGGGCGCGGCCACCGGGCGCCGTAAGCAGGCCATCGCCCGTGTCCGCCTGGTGCCCGGCAGCGGCCAGTGGATCGTCAACGGCCGCGCGCTCGATGCCTACTTCCCGAACAAGGTCCACCAGCAGCTCGTCAACGAGCCGTTCGTGACGCTCGAGATCGACGGCCGCTTCGACGTCGTCGCCCGCATCCACGGCGGCGGCGTGTCCGGCCAGGCCGGCGCGCTGCGCCTGGCCATCTCGCGCGCCCTCAACGAGATCGACTCCGAGGGCAACCGTCCCGCCCTCAAGCGTGCCGGCTTCCTCACCCGTGACCCGCGGGCCAAGGAGCGCAAGAAGTACGGCCTGAAGAAGGCCCGCAAGGCGCCGCAGTACTCCAAGCGCTGACTTCGTGGGACGCATCTTCGGTACCGACGGGGTCCGGGGCGTCGCCAACCGGGACCTGACCGCCGAGCTCGCCCTCGACCTCTCGGTCGCGGCCGCCCACATCCTGGGCGACGTGGGCGTCTTCGACCGTCATCGCCCGGTCGCCGTCGTGGGCCGAGATCCTCGCGCGTCCGGCGAGTTCCTCTCCGCCGCGGTCGTCGCAGGGCTTGCAAGCGCCGGTGTCGACGTCGTCGACGTCGGGGTGCTGCCCACGCCGGGCGTTGCGTTCCTCACCGCCGACCTGGGCGCCGACCTGGGCGCCGTGATCTCGGCGAGCCACAACGCGATGCCGGACAACGGGTTGAAGTTCCTGGCTCGCGGCGGCGTCAAGCTGGCGGACGACCTCGAGGACGCCATCGAGAAGCGGCTGCGCGAGGACTGGGACCGCCCGGTGGGAGCCGACGTGGGCCGCATCCGGGTCGACGAGTCGCACGCCGACCGCTACGCCGAGCACCTGCTCTCGACCGCACCGCACCGCCTCGACGGGGTGAAGGTGGTCGTCGACTCCGCGAACGGCGCGGCCTATCGCGTGGCACCCGACGTCCTGCGCCGTGCGGGCGCCGACGTCGTCTCGATCGGGGACACCCCCGACGGCCTGAACATCAACGACGGCTACGGGTCCACCCACCTGGGCCGCCTTCAGGCGGCGGTGGTCGAGCACGGTGCGGACGCCGGTGTCGCCCTCGACGGCGACGCCGACAGATGCCTTGCCGTCGACGGGAACGGCGTGGTCGTGGACGGCGACCAGATCATGGCGATCCTCGCGGTGGCGATGCGGGAGAGCGGTGACCTGGCCCACGACACCGCCGTCGTCACCGTGATGTCGAACCTCGGCTTCCGTCTGGCGATGCAGCGCGAAGGCGTCACCGTCGTCGACACCGCGGTCGGGGACCGCTATGTGCTCGAGGCGATGCGGGCCGGTGGCTTCTCGCTCGGCGGGGAGCAGTCCGGACACGTCCTGATGCTCAACCACGCGACGACTGGCGACGGAGTCCTCACGGCGCTTCACCTGCTCGCCCGGGTCGCGGCCACCGGCCGCCCGTTGGCGGAGCTCGCCGCGACGATGGAACGCCTGCCCCAGGTGCTGGTCAACGTGCCCGACGTCGACAGGTCACGCGTCGGGTCGTGCGAGCCGCTCCAGCGGGCGGTGCGCGATGCCGAGACCGACCTCGGCCGCACCGGGCGGGTGCTGCTGCGGCCCAGCGGGACCGAACCCCTGGTGCGGGTCATGGTGGAGGCGACCGACTCCGCCACTGCCCAGCTGGTCGCCGATCGCCTGGCCGCCGTCGTACGGTCCGAGCTCGCCCTGTCCTGAGGCCTGTAGGTCAGCGGCTGGTCGAGAAACCTGAGCCCTCGACGGCGGTGGTGGCCACCGACTCGTCCTGCTCACCCGTGCCGCCACTGGCGCCCAGTGCACCGAGCAGCGTGCCGTCACGGTAGACGGGCATCGCGCCGGTCTGCGGCGTGAAGCGCCCGTGGGTCATGGCGGTGATGGACGTCGCGAAGTTCGGCATCGCCTCCATCTTCGCCTTCTGCGCGGAGCTCGGCGCGCCGTAGGCCGCAGACGTCCACGCCTTGCCCTGCGCGACGTCGGCGCTCACCCACGGAGCGCCGTCCATCCGCACGAACGCGAGCAGGTGGCCGCCGGGGTCCAGGACGGCGAAGGACATCGGCACGCCGAGGTCGGTCGCGGCTTTGCGGGCAGCGGTGCAGAGGCTGGTCGCCTCGTCCAGAGTCAGCATCTGGCCCTCCTGCCCCGCCACGGTCCGCCGTACCCACGGTGACGCCCGAAAACAGCGGCGAACCGGTCGGCGGATATGGTCCGCGCCATGGCCATCGCGCGGTTTCGGAAGGTGTGTGTCGACGCGATCGAGCCGCAGCGGCTGGGCCGCTTCTGGTCGGGCGTGCTGGACCGCGAGTGGCGCGCGTACGACAACGGTGAGGGCGGCCTGTTCGGGCCGACGCGGGGCCACACGGTCTGGTTCAACAAGGCGGCGGAGCCGCGGACGGTGAAGCACCGGGTGCACCTCGACATCTATGCGCGCACCCTCGCCGACCTGGAGAAGCTCGGCGCGCGGGTGCTGGAGCCGCAGGTCGAGGGGCGCCACTGGACGGTGATGGCCGACCCGGAGGACGGCGAGTTCTGCGCGTTTCTGCGCGACGAGGTTCCGGTCGAGCGGAACCACGGCCTCGTCGTCGACAGTGCCGACCCGGCTGCGCAGGCTGTGTGGTGGTCGCATGTCTACGGCGGCGACGTCGAGCACAACGACAAGGGCTGGTCGACCGTCGAGCACGTGCCGGGCATGCCGATCCTCACCATGGACTTCAACCCGGTGCCCGAGCCCAAGACCGTCAAGAACCGCATCCACTGGGACGTCGACGTCCCCGACCTGCAGGCGCTGCTCGACGCCGGCGCGACTCTGCTGCGGCCGAGGGGTGGCGACATCGACTGGCACGTGCTGGCCGACCCCGAAGGCAACGAGTTCTGCGCGTTCGTCGAGGACTAACGGCTGCTCGCGCGGCAGCGGCGAGCCGCCCGAGATCGCCATGCGGTCCCATCGAGCTGCGGAGGAGCGGTGCGTTGAACGCCCCGCAGCTCCGCAACTCGCGCCCGGCTGCGCGCCTTCTCGAAGGCAAGGCCAGGAAAGACGACGCATTGGCCCTAGGCAGCCGCTGGAGCCCGCCAAATCGGCATTTGCGTCGTACCTCCTGGCCCTCGGTCGGGGCCGAACCTCCCAGCGAGATGGTCTGCTCGAGGTTGGGCTGGTCAGTCTCGTCTGGTTCGCCGCGGCCTAGCTCAAGATCGCAACACGGCCCCACAAACCCCGAGACTCGTGGCGCGAGTCCACCGCTCAACGTCGCTGCGTCAGGGGCGAACCAGGCGGCCTTTGTGGGGGCTGGTTGCGATCAGTCGGAGATGACGGGGCGAGCTGAGTCCCAGCCGGGGAGATGGGCGGCCCTCAGAGGCGGCGGAGGCGGATGCGGCGGACGGCGTGGTCCGCGGTCTTCTGCAGGACCAGGGTGGCCCGGCTACGTGTCGGCAGGATGTTCTGCTCGAGGTTGGGCTGGTTGACCTCGGCCCAGATCGTCGTGGCTGTCCGGCGGGCCTCGTCGTCGGAGAGCGCGGCGTAGCGGTGGAAGTACGACGCGGGGTCGGCGAACGCGGACTCACGCAGCGCGAGGAACCGCTCGACGTACCAGTGCCGCACGTGCCTTTCGGCCGCGTCGACGTAGATGGAGAAGTCGAAGAAGTCCGAGACCACGAGGCGCGGCTTCCCGTCGGGGCGCGGCCGGGCCGGTGCAAGCACGTTGAGCCCCTCGACGATGAGCACGTCGGGCTGGCGCACGTCGACACCCGCGTCGGGCACCACGTCGTAGATGAGGTGGCTGTAGACCGGTGCGCGCACCGACGCCACCCCCGACTTGACGTCGGTCAGGAAGCGCAACAGGGCTCGCTGGTCGTAGGACTCGGGAAAGCCCTTCCGCGCGAGCAGGCCACGCCGGACGAGCTCTTCGTTGGGCAGCAGGAAGCCGTCGGTGGTGACGAGCTCCACGCGCGGATGGTCCGGCCAGCGGGCGAGGACCTCGCGCAGCACGCGCGCCGTGGTGCTCTTGCCGACGGCGACGCTGCCGGCGATACCGATGACGTACGGCGTCCGCGGTGCCGTCTCGCCGAGGAACGTCGTGGTGGCGGCGTGCAGCTCTTGGGCGGCCGCGACGTGCAGGTTGAGCAGCCGGGAGAGCGGGAGGTAGACCTCCTCCACCTCGGCCAGGTCGATGCGCTCGCCGAGCCCGCGCAGCGGCGCCAGGTCCTGCTCGGTCAGCGACAGGGGAGTGGCCTCGCGCAGGTCCCGCCAGGCGGCCCGGTCGAACTCGACGTACGGCGAGGACGGCTCCGGTGGTTTCACGGTCTCCTCGCAGCCAGAGTGTGGAGCGGGCGGACGCCGGCTGCCGGTCGATACCCTGTCACGCATGTGCGGCATCGTGGGCTACGTCGGTGACCAGTCAGCCCTCGACGTCGTGATGGCGGGCCTGCGCAGGCTGGAGTACCGCGGCTACGACTCGGCGGGGGTCGCCCTGCTCGCCGAGGGCAAGCTGGAGACGGAGAAGCGCGCCGGCAAGCTCGCCAACCTCGTCGACGCCCTCGAGCAGCACCCCCTCCCCTCCGCCACTGCTGGCATCGGGCACACCCGCTGGGCCACCCACGGGGCCCCCAACGACCGCAACGCCCACCCCCACGCCGACTGCACAGGGTCGGTCGCCGTGATCCACAACGGCATCATCGAGAACTTCGCCCAGCTGCGGGCCGACCTCGAGCGACGCGGTCACGAGCTGCTCTCCGACACCGACACCGAGGCCGTCGCCCACCTCCTCGAGGAGGCGTCCCGTCGCGACGACGGCGGACCGCTCGACCTCGCCGAGGCGATGCGCACGGTGTGCCGGCAGCTCGAGGGTGCGTTCACGCTGGTCGCCGTGCACGTCGACACCCCCGACGTCGTCGTCGGGGCCCGCCGCAACTCGCCGCTGGTCGTGGGACGGGGCGACGGTGAGAACTTCCTCGCCTCCGACGTCTCGGCGTTCATCGCTCACACCCGCGAGGCGGTCGAGCTGGGCCAGGACCAGGTCGTCGAGCTGCGCCGCGACGGTGTGACGGTCACCGACTTCGACGGTGGCCCGGCCCAGGTGCGCGAGTACCACGTCGACTGGGACGCGTCGGCCGCCGAGAAGGGCGGCTACGAGTGGTTCATGCTCAAGGAGATCGAGGAGCAGCCGCAGGCCGTTGCCGACACCCTGCTCGGCCGGATCGACCTCGCCGGCAAGCTCTCGCTCGACGAGATGCGTCTCTCCGACGACGAGCTCCGTGACATCGACAAGATCATCGTGATCGCCTGCGGGACCGCGTTCCACGCCGGCCTCATCGCGAAGTACGCGATCGAGCACTGGACCCGCATCCCGTGCGAGGTCGAGCTCGCGTCCGAGTTCCGCTACCGCGACCCGATCCTCAACCGCCAGACGCTCGTCATCGCGATCTCGCAGTCGGGCGAGACGATGGACCTGCTGATGGCGCTGCGTCACGCGCGCGAGCAGGGCTCGCGCGTCCTCGCGATCTGCAACACCAACGGCTCGACGATCCCGCGTGAGTCCGACGCCGTGCTCTACACGCACGCCGGACCGGAGGTCGCGGTGGCCTCGACCAAGGGCTTCCTGACCCAGCTGGTCGCGTGCTACCTCGTCGCGCTCTACCTCGGGCAGGTCCGCGGCACGAAGTGGGGCGACGAGATCACCTCCGTCGTCGGCGACCTGCGCCGCATGCCGGAGAAGATCACCAGGCTGCTCACGGAGATGGAGCCGGTGCGCGAGCTGGCCCGCTCGCTCACCGGCGCGGGCTCCGTGCTGTTCCTGGGCCGCCATGTCGGCTATCCGGTGGCGTTGGAGGGCGCGCTCAAGCTCAAGGAGCTCGCCTACATGCACGCCGAGGGGTTCGCGGCGGGAGAGCTCAAGCACGGCCCGATCGCGCTGATCGAGGACGGCGTCCCGGTGATCGCCATCGTGCCGTCACCGCACGGCCGCGGGGTCCTGCACGAGAAGATCGTGTCGAACGTCCAGGAGATCCGGGCCCGTGGCGCGCGCACCATCGTCATCGCGGAGGAGGGCGACGACGTCGTCGTGCCGTACGCCGACCACCTGATCCGCATCCCCGCGGCGCCGACGCTGCTGCAACCCCTGCTGTCGACGCTGCCGCTGCAGGTGTTCGCGTGCGAGATGGCGTCCGCGCGAGGCCACGACGTCGACCAGCCGCGCAATCTGGCCAAGAGCGTGACGGTCGAGTAGCAGACCGCGCAGGAGCGGGTGGGAAGGGCTCGGTCGAACGGGTAGTCCCGGCCCGGTGTGGCGGCTAGTGTGCCTGGAAATCGGGGGGCCGGCCCCCGTCGAAGGGGTGCCTCACATGACCGATCTCGACCGCCGTTCCTTCCTCAAGCGCAGCACTGCCGTGACCGCGGGAGCCGCCGTCGCCGGTGGCCCGATGGCGGGCTTCCTCGCGGCACCGGCGATTGCCGGCAAGGGGCGTGCCGAGCAGCCGCCGCTGTCCGACAAGCCCGACCTCCGGGACGGCCAGATCCGTCTCGCCCTGCCGGACGGCTTCCAGTACCGCTCGTTTCAGCAGAGCCGCCGCAACCCCCCGCCAGGTGCACCCCAGGAAACCCTCGACGACGGCTCCAAGCTGCCCGGCCGACACGACGGCATGGCTGCCTTCGACGGGCCCGGCCGTCGCCTCGTGACGCTGGTCCGCAACCACGAGGAGAACGGCTCGGCGGTCGACGGCGCATTCGGCCTGGGCACCGGTGCGCCGGTCTACGACACCAGCGCACTCGGGGGCAACTCGGTCGTCCGGGTCAGTCGTGAGGGCATCGTCGACTCGTCCTTCTGCGGTCTCGGCGGCACCCAGATGAACTGCTCCGGCGGCCGGATGCCATGGGGCTCGTGGGTCACCTGCGAGGAGACCGTCAACGGCTACGACGTCGCCGACGACTTCACCCGCACCCCTCCCGGCGGCCCCGATCCCGGACCGACCACGTACGTCCAGAACGCGCGGCTGCAGAAGCGCCACGGCTTCATCTTCGAGGTGCCCTCCGACGACCGGGCCAGCGCCAGGCCGATCGAGCACGCCGGCCGCTTCGCCCACGAGGCCGTCGCCTGGGACCCGAAGGGCGAGGCGCTCTACCTCACCGAGGACAACTTCTCCTTCCCGTCCGGCTTCTACAAGTACGTCCCGCCGAAGCGCGGCCACGGCCGCGGCCACGGGCCGCGCGCGCTGCGTGACGGCGGCCGCCTGTTCATGGCCAAGGTGAGGGGCACCGGCAACGCCGACCTGGCCCGCCACCAGGAGCGTGGCGCGACCTACCGCATCGAGTGGGTCGAGATCGAGGAACCGAGCTTCGACGCCGGCCGCCCGGCGCCCGGCCAACCGCCGGCGATGACCAACGACCAGGCGATCAGCTTCGTCGGCAACCAGGGCCGCGAGAAGGGCGCCGCGCTGTTCTCGCGCCTCGAGGGCACGACGTACGACCACGGATGGATCTTCTTCACGTCCACTCAGGGCGGCGTCGAGCCCGGACCGACCCAGCCCGACACGATCGGCGGCTTCGGCAAGGGCTTCGGCCAGATCTGGGGATACGACACCAAGCGCGGCACGCTGCACATGCTCTACGAGTCGGCGAGCAGGGAGGTGCTCGACTTCCCCGACAACGTCACCACCAGCCCGCGCGGCACGCTCGTCGTCTGCGAGGACGGCGGCGACCGCAACTTCCTCCGGGGACTGACGCGCAAGGGCCGGCTTTTCGACATCGCGCAGAACAGGATCGCCACCCAGCCCAACGACGAGTTCGCCGGGGCCACGTTCACCCCCGACGGGCGCACCCTCTTCGTCAACATCCAGTCCACCGTGGGCATCTCGCTGGCGATCTGGGGACCGTGGGGGCGCATCGACGTCTAGCCCGGCTGTGCCAGGCTGGTGCGCGTGATCATCGGTGTCGGCATCGACGTAGTCGACGTGACCCGGTTCACCGAGTCCCTGGACCGTGCCCCGAGGCTGCGCGAGCGGCTGTTCACCGACACCGAGCAGACGCTGCCCGTAGCCTCGCTCGCTGCGCGGTTCGCGGCCAAGGAGGCGCTCGCCAAGGCATTCGGCGCGCCGGTCGGCCTGCACTGGCGTGATGCCGAGGTGCAGCGCGGTCCCGACGGTCGACCGCACCTCGTGATGCACGGCACGGTCGCCGCGCACGCCGAGGCGCTCGGCGCCAGCCGCATCCATCTGTCCATGAGCCATGACGCGGGCATCGCGTCCGCCGTCGTGCTGGTGGAAGGGGAGGCGCGCTGATGCGCCGCGCCTTCGACGTGGCGACGGTACGAGACGCCGAGGCAGGGCTGATGGCGGTGCTGCCCGAGGGCGCCCTGATGCAGCGGGCGGCGACGGGCCTCGCTCGTGTCTGCGCGGCGCTCCTCGGGTCGGTGTACGGCGCGCGCGTGGTGCTGCTCGTCGGCAGCGGCGACAACGGCGGGGACGCGTTGTACGCCGGCGCGCGGCTTGCCGCTCGCGGCGCCCGCGTCGACGCGGTGCTGCTCGGCAGCACCACCCACGAGGCGGGACTTGCCGCGCTGCTGCGTGCCGGTGGCCGCCGGACGGACGACCCGCGGGTCATTCACGCGGCCGACCTGGTCGTCGACGGCATCACCGGCATCGGTGGCCGTGGCGGCCTGCGCGACCATGCCGCCGCGGTGGTCGGCGACCTGCCGCACGACCTGCCCGTCGTCGCGGTAGACGTGCCCAGCGGCGTCGACGCCGACAGCGGCGAGGTGACCGGGCCCGCGGTGCGCGCTGACGTGACGGTCACGTTCGGGGCGTACAAGCCCGGCCTGCTGGTAGACCCCGGCGCCGAGCACGCCGGCGTGGTCGAGCTGGTGGAGATCGGTCTCGACCTGCCGGACGACGCCCCCGTCGAGGCGTTGCAGGCGCACGACGTGGCGCGGCTGCTGCCGCGTGCACCGGCTGAGTCGGACAAGTACAGCCGGGGCGTCGTCGGCGTCGCCGCCGGCTCGGACCAGTACACCGGCGCGGCCGTGCTCTGCACCGGCGGTGCAGTGCGCTCGGGCGCCGGCATGGTCCGCTACGTCGGCGCCGACGCCCCGACGGCGCTGGTCCGCGCGCGCTGGCCGGAGGTCGTCGTCGGCGAGGGGCGCGTGCAGGCCTGGGCCGTCGGCTCGGGCGGCGGTGGGGACGCGAAAGGGCACCTCGCGCGGGCCTTCTTGGACGACGTGCCCGTCGTCGTCGACGCCGACGCTCTCGGCGCGCTGGACGGACCCGAGGCACGACGGGCGCCCGCGCTGCTGACACCCCACGCCGGTGAGCTGGCGCGGCTGCTCGGCGTCGAGCGCGACGAGGTGGAGGCCCGGCGGCTCGAGCACGCCTGCCGGGCCGCGCGCGAGCTCGACGCCGTGGTGCTGCTCAAGGGCTCGACCACCGTGATCGCCCGGCCGGACGGCCGCGTCCGGGTGAACCCGACCGGGACGCCCGCCCTGGCGACCGCCGGGACGGGCGACGTGCTGGCCGGCGTGGCGGGCGCGATGCTGGCCGGCGGGCTCGACGCCTTCGACGCCGGATCGGTGGCCGCCTGGCTGCACGGCCTGGCCGGCCGGCTCGCCGCCGAGGGCAGGGCCACTGTGTCGGCGTACGACGTGCTCGAGCACCTGCCCGCCGCGGTCCGCGCCGCGCACGGCTTGGCAGACTGAGGAGCATGGCCCGGCGGATGCACGCAGTCGCCCGAATCGACCTCGCGGCGATCCGGGACAACGTCGCGTCGTTGGCCGCGCGGGCTGCGCGCTCCGGGGCGCAGACGATGGCCGTGGTCAAGGCCGACGGCTACGGACACGGCCTGGTGCCCTCGGCCCGCGCCGCGGTCGCCGGCGGCGCCACCTGGCTCGGGACGGCGCTGATCGACGAGGCTGTGGCGCTGCGTCGCGCAGGGCTGACCGAGCCGCGCATCCTGACCTGGCTGCAGGGTCCGGGCGAGCCGTGGGCCGACGCGCTGCGCGAGGACGTCGACGTCTCGGCGTACGCCGTGTGGGCCGTCGACGAGATCGCCGCGGCCGCGCGGGAGACCGGCACGGTGGCCCGGCTGCACCTCAAGGTCGACACCGGCCTCAGCCGCGGCGGCGCCACCCTCGACGACTGGTCGGATGTCGTCGACGCCGCGCGCAAGGCGGAGGCCGACGGGCTCGTGCAGGTTGTCGGGCTGTGGTCGCACCTGGTCTACGCCGACGCGCCCGGCCACCCGACCAACGCCACGCAGGCAGCGCTGTTCCGCGACGCGGTCGGGCTGGCAGAGAGGGCCGGGGTGCGCCCCGAGGTGCGCCACCTCGCCAACTCGGCGGCCACGTTGACGGCGCCGGAGCAGCACTTCGACCTGGTCCGCCCGGGCATCGCGGTCTACGGGCTCTCGCCGGTGCCCGAGGTCGGAGGTCCGTCCGACTACGGCCTCCGACCGGCGATGACCCTCGCGGGGTCGCTGGTGCTCGTGAAGCGGGTGCCGGCGGGCACCGGCGTGTCCTACGGCCACATCTACACGACCGACCGCGACACGACCGTAGGGCTGGTGCCACTCGGCTATGCGGACGGTGTGCCGCGCAACGCCGGCAACGTCGGGCCGGTGTTCGCGGCCGGGCGACGTCGGACGGTCGCGGGCCGCGTCTGCATGGACCAGGTCATGGTCGACCTCGGCGACGACGCTGCCGCGGTGGGCGACGAGGTCTTGCTGTTCGGCGCCGGCGACGGCGGCTCGCCCACCGCGCAGGACTGGGCGGACGCGACCGGCACCATCTCCTACGAGATCGTCACGCGGGTCGGTCCTCGCGTGCCCCGCGTCTACACCGGGGGTGACGGGTGAGTCTGTCGGGCTGGGGCAAGCGGGCGGCGGTCATCGGCGGGGCGGCGGGTGTCGTCGTCGCCGGTGCGGCAGTCAGTCTCGCGGCCGAGCGCTACGCCGTGGGCCGCTCGCTGCGTGGCGTCGACACCGAGGCCGACGAGCCGCTGGGGCTCTTGCGTGGCGAGGTCGTCCCGGTCACCGCCGACGACGGCGTACCCCTGCACGTCGAGGTGGAGGAGGAGAGAGGCGCCGGGGCGGTGACCGTGGTGTTCAGCCACGGCCTCGCCCTCGACCAGGGCAGCTGGCACTACCAGCGCCGCGACCTCTCCGACGTCGGCCGCCTCGTCTTCTGGGACCAGCGCGGCCACGGCCGGTCCGCCCGCGGCGCGACCGAGAACTACACCATCGACCAGCTGGGCAGGGACCTGCGCAGGGTGCTGGAGGCGACGGCGCCGACCGGCCCGGTCGTCCTCGTCGGACACTCGATGGGCGGCATGAGCATCATGGCGCTCGCCGACCAGGACCCGGAGCTGTTCGGCGACCGGGTCGTCGGTGCCGCGATCATCTGCTCGTCGCCCGGCCGGCTGGCCGAGGTGACGTTCGGGGTGCCCGCGGCAGCCGGGCGGGCGTTGCGCCGGGTCGCGCCGAAGGCGCTGACCGCGCTCAACCGGCGGCCTGCCGTGGTGCACAGAGGACGGCGGCTGGGGGCCGACATGGAGTTCGTGCTGACCAAGCGCCTCTCGTTCGCGACCAACGTGCCGCCGTCGCTGGTGCGCTTCGTGTCGGCGATGCACGAACGCACGCCCCTCGACGTGCTCGCCGACCTGTTCCCGGCTTTCGACTCGCACGACAAGCTCGACGCTCTCGGCGTGCTCGACGACATCGAGACGCTCGTCATGGGCGGCGAGCAGGACGCCGTCACGCCGGCCGACCACACCCGCGAGATAGCCGGGCGGCTGCCCAAGGCCACGCTCGTCATCCTGCCCGAGGCCGGTCACATGCTCATGCTCGAGCACCACGACGTGGTCACCGACCAGCTGCGCGCGCTGGTCGAGCGAGCGATGCGCGCGGCCACCCTGACGTGACCGTCCCGGTGCCGGTGGACGACCCGGTGGCGGTGGCGGCGAGTGTTATCTCGTGGGACTCGCTGGCCGACGTCGTACCCGGGTGCGTCGCCTGCCCCGAGCTCGCGGCGAGCCGCACCAGGGTGGTGCCCGGCACACGCGCGCCCGGCGCCGACCTGCTGCTGGTCGGTGAGGCGCCCGGGGCGCAGGAGGACGCCGAGGGTGTGCCGTTCGTCGGTCGGGCCGGGCAGGTGCTCGACGAGCTGCTGGCCGAGGCGGGGCTGGCGCGCAAGCGGGTGGCCGTCGCCAACGTGCTCAAGTGCCGCCCGCCGGGCAACCGAAAGCCGCGTCGCGGCGAGATCGCCCGCTGCCGGCCATGGCTCTCGCGGCAGATCGAGCTGCTCGACCCGGTGCTGGTGGTCGCCCTGGGGGGCACCGCGGCCGAGTGGTTCTTCGGTCCGCAGGCGCGCATCGGCGCGCTGCGGGGGCAGGTGCAGACGTCCGACGGCCGGCGGGTGCTGGTCACCTACCACCCGTCGGCGGCGATCCGGTTCGGCCCGGCGGGCGAGCCGATGGCGGCGTTGCGCCACGACCTCGCCGAAGCTGCCCGGCTGCTCGAGTCCGGTCGAGCGGCGCCGTGACCGTGGACGTCCCGACCGCTGCTGCGATGCACGACCTCGGCCGCCGGCTCGCCGCCACGCTGCGGGCCGGTGACCTCGTGGTGCTCACCGGCGAGCTCGGGTCGGGCAAGACGACCCTCGCGCAAGGCATCGGGGAGGGCCTGCAGGTCCGCGACCCCGTCACGTCGCCGACCTTCGTGATCTCGCGCGTGCATCCGTCGCTGGTCGGGGGGCCGGCGCTGGTGCACGTCGACGCCTACCGGCTCGGTGGACCTACCGAGCTCGACGACCTCGACCTCGACGCCTCGCTGGCCGACTCGGTCACCGTGGTCGAGTGGGGCGGCGGCCTCGCCGAGGTGCTCGCCGACGACCACCTCGACATCGTGCTGCGCCAGTCGGAGACGCTCGACGACGAGAGCCGCGAGGTGACGCTGCGCGGCGTCGGCCCGCGGTGGGCGGACGTCTCCCTGCCCTAGCTGCGGCCCGCCCTAGGCGAGGACGACGACCGAGGTGCCCACCGGGGCGAACTGCCACAGGTGGACGGCGTCGGGGCGGTCCTGGCGGATGCATCCGGAGGACAGCGGCTCACCGAGCTCGTCGACCCGCTGGACGGGCCGCCCCGTGTGGTCGACGGGGATCGTGTGGAACCCGATCGCCGCGCCGGTGTTCTTGCCGTGGGTGAAGCGGATCATGTACTCCATCGTCTCGTCGCTGACCGCGCTCGCCGCCGTCCGCGACCGGGAGTAGACGCGGAAGGAGCCGGGGTCCGGCTGCCAGGACTGGCCGGAGACGGGATAGGTGCGCGAGACCTGACCGTCGTCGCCGACGGTCCAGACGCGCTGGCGGGACACCGAGTAGACGACCCGGCGGCCGGTGCCGGAGTCGGCCGGCAGCGCGGTCGTCGCTACCGAGGGTCGCTCGCTGGAGGGCGCCGGGGAGGGCACGGTCCGCGCCGACCGGCTGGACGAGCCGGCCACCGAGTGGGCGGATGCCGAGGCGTCCGGCCGTGGGACGGCGCCCGGCCGGCCCGATGCGGAGACACCGCCGGCCTCGGGGAACGAGCCGGTGACGAGGGCGACCAGAACGGCGAGTGCCGCGGCGACCACGGCGAGGGCGACCGTCCTCGCGAGTGCCATGAGCCCCCTCCGCGTGTGTGTTGGGCCAGGCTAGCCTCGCGTCGTGCTCGTCCTGGCTCTCGACACCGCCACTGCGGCGGTCACTGTCGCCGTGAGCGAGGGCGAGCGGACGCTGGCTGTCTCGACGACGGTGGACGCCCGGCGGCACAGCGAGCTGCTCGCGCCGGCCATCGCCGCGGTCCTGGCTGAGGCAGGCGTGACGCCGCGGGACCTTGCCGCGGTCGCGGTGGGCGTGGGGCCGGGGCCGTTCACCGGGCTGCGCGTCGGTCTCGTCACGGCGCGTACGACGGCGGCGGCCCTCGGCGTACCGGTCATCGGTGTCTGCACCCTCGACGTCTTGGCCCTGGATGCCGGTCTCGACGCAGAGTTCGTCGTGGCCACCGACGCGCGCCGCCGCGAGGTCTACTGGGCACGCTACGACGGTGCGGGCAGCGACGCGCCGCGCCGCGTCGACGGCCCGCACGTGAACCGACCGGCCGACGTGGCCCGGCCCGGTCCCGTCGTGGGGGAGGGCGCCGTGCTCTGGCCCGACGCGTTCCCCGACGCGCGAGCGCCGCGCCACCCGAGTGCCGCCGTGCTGGGCCGATGGGTGGCGCAGGGGCGGCCGACCCTCGACTCGCAGCCCCTCTACCTGCGCCGCCCTGACGCCGTGGAGCCGGCCGCTCGGCGCGCGCCGTCGCCGTGACGGGCGTGGCGGCGACGACCCTGCGGCGGATGCGGTGGTGGGACGTCGAGGTGGCGATGACCGTCGAGCGCGACGTCTTCGCCGACCCGTGGTCGGCACAGACCTTCTGGTCGGAGCTGGCCGGCGTGCCCGACACCCGGCACTACCTCGTCGCCGAGCAGGACGGCGCACTCGCGGGCTACGCCGGGCTGTTCGTGGCCGGGAACCGGGCCGACGTGCAGACCGTGGGAGTGGCGCGCGCGCACCAGGGACGCGGCGTCGGCGCCGTACTGCTCCAGGCGCTGTTCGACGAGGCCATCCGTCGTCGTACCACCGAGGTGCTCCTCGAGGTGCGCATCGACAACGAGGCTGCGCAACGGCTGTACGCCAGGTTCGGTTTCGAGCGCATCGGTGTGCGCCGCGGCTACTACCAGCCCGGCAACGTCGACGGTGTCGTCATGCGGCGGCGGCTCTCGGCCGACGCGTCCTAGGCTCGTCTGACATGACCGCGCGCATCGCACTCGCCACGGCTGCCGCGCTACCCGACCTCGATGAGGACGGGCCCGTGCTGCTGCGCGCACTGGAGCAGCGCGGAATGGCCGCGTCCCCCGCCGTCTGGACCGATGACGCGGTCGACTGGTCGTCGTACGACGCAGTGGTGGTGCGCTCGACGTGGGACTACATCGGGAGGTATGCCGACTTCCTCGACTGGACGCACCGGGTCAGCCAGGTCACGCGCCTGGCCAATGCGGCGGACGTGATCCGATGGAACACCGACAAGACCTTCCTGGCAGAGCTCACCGGGCTCGGCCTGCCCGCCGTCTCCACGACGTGGCTACGCCCCGGCGACGCGGTCTCCCTGCCGGCCGAGGGCGAGTACGTCGTCAAGCCCGCGGTGTCGGCCGGCTCGAGGGACACCAACCGCTACGAGGCCGGCGCCCATGACGACCTCGCGCACGCCCACGTCGCGCGGCTGCTGGCCGCCGGTCGCACGGTGATGGTGCAGCCGTACCTCGTCGAGGTCGACACCTACGGTGAGACGGCGCTGCTGTACTTCGCCGGCGAGTTCAGCCACGCGATTCGCAAGGGGCCGATGCTGCAGCCGGCTATGGACTTCGTCGCGGGTCTGTACAAGGAGGAGCGCATCGAGGCGCGCATGCCGTCCGACGCCGAACGGGCAACAGCCGAACGCGTCCTCGACGCCCTGCCGTGGCCGCGGCATTCGCTGCTGTACGCCCGCGTCGACCTGGTGCCTTGTGGCGAGTCCGCGCCGACGCTGCTCGAGCTGGAGCTCACCGAGCCGTCGATGTTCCTGGTCTACGACGGCCACGACGGGGTCGCGGCGGCTGATCGGTTCGCCGCCGCCATCTCGTCGCTCGTGGCGTGACAGGGCTGCTGCTCCTCGCGGCGGCGGCCGTGCTGCTGATCGTCGGCGCCGACCTGTTCGTCGAGAACGCGGTCGGTGCGGCGCGGCGGCTGGGGGTCACCGTCGTCGCTGTCGGAGTGCTGCTCGCCGGGGCCGAGCCCGAGGAGCTGCTGACGGCCGCCCTGGCCTCGGCGCGGGAGCGGCCCGGGCTCGCGGCCGGCGACGCGATCGGCGCCAACGTCACCATGCTCACCGCCTGCCTCGGGCTCGCGGCCGTGGTGCGGCCGCTGCCGATCGGGCGGCGGGTCCGGCAGTATGCCGCGCTCTCGGCGGTGGCGGGTGGGTTCGCGCTGCTCGCTCTCGTCGGCGGCCGGGTCGGCCGGGTCGAGGGCGCGTTGCTGGTGGTGGCCTACGGCGCGCTGGTCGGTTTCGTGTGGTGGCGGGAGAAGGAGCCGCCAAGGATCGGCGAGGCGGCCGAGGAGCGCGGCGACGGCGCCGGCCGGCGGCCTGCCGTCGCGCTGCTGCTCTGTCTCGTCGGGCTCGCGCTGATGCTCGGCGGCGGTGACCTGGCCGTCCGGGGTGCGGTCGACATCGTCGAGGCACTCGGGCGCACCGACTCTGCGGTCGGTCTGACCGTGCTGGCGCTCGCGACGAGTGCCGAGCTGTTCGCCCTGGTGCTCACCGCGGCTCGTCACGACGTGGCCGAGGTCGCGGCGGCGGGTGTGGTCGGGTCGGCGGCGTTCAACGCGACGGCGACGCTCGGGACTGCCGCGCTGGTGCGACCGCTCGAGGTCTCGTCCTTGACGGCACCGGCCGCCACGGCCGCCGTGCTGCCGCTGGTGGTGCTCGCTCTCGCCGGCGCCCGCTCCGCTGCGCGGCTGGGCCGCGGCGCCGGCCTGCTCCTGTGCGCCGGCTACGCGGCGTACGTCGTGCTCCTGCTCGCCTGACCGGGATCGGGGGGGGGGGGGGGGGGGCGTCCACGCGACGTTGGTGTGCTAACACTGTCGCCGTGCGCGGGACAAAAGGGACATTACTCTCACTCGTGGAACGTCAGGTGCAACGCGCTCCGGGTGATGCCGCACTGGAGGTCGGGGGAGAAGCGTTCTCCTACCAGGACCTCTGGTCGCAGGCGGCGGCGCTGGCCTCCACGCTGTGCACCGACTCAGCCGCAGTGCGAGATCGGGTCGGGCTGTGCGCACGCCGCTCCGCGCGGGCGTACGTCGGCTACCTCGCCATCCTCTTGGCCGGTCGCTCCGTGGTCCCGATGAATCCCAGCGTTCCCACGCCCAGCGTGCTCGAGACCGCCCGCCTCGCCGGCGTCTCCGATGTGATCGTGGACGCTGCCGGGTGCGCGCACGCCCAGGCCCTGGAAGACGGCGGGTGGACCGTTCGTGCGCCGTCCGACGGTGCCGGGCCGCCGAGTCCCGTCGAGGACCAGGCGGCCTCCCCGGCACTGCCCGCGGTCGATCCGGACGCCGAGTGCTACCTGCTCTTCACGTCCGGCTCGACGGGCACGCCGAAGGGGGCACCCATTCGGCACCGCAACGCGGTGGCGTACATCGAGCACGTGATCGAGCGCTATCAGCTCGGCCCCGGCTGCCGGACCTCGCAGACCTTCGAGCTGACCTTCGACCCCTCGGTCCACGACTTGTTCGCCACCTGGGGCAGCGGTGCCACCCTCGTCGTGCCGGAGGAGGGAGAGGTGCTGCGGCCGGTCGACTACGTCGCCGAGCGTCGACTCACGCACTGGTACTCCGTCCCGTCGGTGATCTCCCTGGCGCACCAGGCCGGCCAGTTGCGCCGGGGCGGCATGGCCGACCTGCGGTTCAGCCTGTTCGGCGGGGAGCCGCTGACTCTCAACCGGGTCCTGCTCTGGCAGTCCGCCGCTCCCTCCACCCGAATCGGCAACGTCTACGGACCGACCGAGGTGACGGTGAACTGCGTCGAGCACCTGCTCCCCGTGGATCGCGCCGCCTGGCCCAACACGCCCAACGGCACGGTCCCGATCGGCAAGGTCCACTCGTACCTCGAGCACCTGCTCGTCGTCGACGGTGAGCCACGAGAGGACGAGGGCGAGCTGTGGGTGCGAGGAAATCAGGTGTTCTCGGGTTACCTCAACCCCGCCGACGACGAAGGCGTGCTTGCGCGACTCCCGGGTGAGCGCGGCAACGGGAACGGCGACGGGAGCGCAGCGCTCTGGTACCGAACCGGTGACCGCGTGCGCAACGTCGACGGCCAGCTCGTGTACCTGGGCCGGGTCGATGACCAGGTGAAGGTCTACGGCCACCGCGTCGAACCCGGCGAGGTCGAGGCTCGGCTGCGCGAATGCCCGGGCGTCGTGGACGCCGCCGCCGTGGTCTGCAAGGGCACGTCCGGTCCGGAGCTCGTGGCTGCGTGCACCGGAAGCTTCGACGCGGGCGAGGTGCTGCGTCGATTGCGCGCGAGCCTGCCGTACTACCTGGTGCCGGAACGGCTGCTGCCGATGGACGTGCTGCCGCTGTCGGGCAACGGAAAGGTGGACCGTCGCAGGCTTTCTGCCGACCTCGGCATACTCTAGCGAAATGTCGGAATAGTGACTAATGTCGGAATAGTCACACTCCGCACCTCAGCCGAGGTGAGGGCCTCTTCAGGGTGGTGTCTCGGTGTTCGAAGACGACGATGACCGTTCCTACGTCGTGGTGGTCAACCACGAGGAGCAGTACTCGATCTGGCCCGAGGCTCGTGACCTGCCCGACGGGTGGCGTGGCGTGGGTGTGTCCGGTGACAAGGCAACCTGCCTGGCCCACATCGACGAAGTCTGGACCGACATGCGGCCCCTCTCACTGCGCCAGCACATGGACCAGGTCGCCGGCGCACCGACGGGGGTCGAGTCGGCAAACGTCTGACGTTCTCCAGCACGGCGGCGTGGCGAGGTAGTTCGAACCCCGCCACGGTGCGCTGATCTTCGGCAGCGAGGGGTCTGTGGTGCGGCACCGTTCTTACCCGTTGACCCCGAATCAGTGGGGGATCATCTTCCACGACCTGGTTCACCCCGGCTCCAGGCTCTACGACGTCATGTGGACCTGCTCCGTGACGGGAGCACTGGACGACGGGTGCCTGGAGCGGGCACTGGTCGCAGTGACACGACACCACGAGGCGTTGCGGACCCGGTTCGACATCCAGGACATCACCGACGGGGGCGGTGGGCGTCAGATCGTCGAGGAGGAGCCGGAGCTGGACCTGGCGTTCGTCGACCTGAACGCGGAGGCCGTGGAGCGGCTCGGTTCCGACGAGCTGGGCCCCGCCGAGCGCGCCGAGCTGACTCGACTCGTCTCCGACCAGCCGTTCGACCTTACCCGGACCCCGCTGTTCCGGGTGCGGGTGCTGCGCGCGGGGCAGCAGCGGCACCGGCTCGTCCTCGACTTCCACCACCTCGTCTTCGACGGCTGGTCTGTCGGCGTCTTCCTGCGGGACCTCGCGACCGCCTACGCGGACTGCCTGGCCGGAGGGCCGGGGAGTCTCCTGACGGGCGAGGAGCTGTCGTGGGGCAACTGGGCCGCCGTAGCGGAGGAGCAACGCACCGACCAGGTCGCCCAGCGAGACTTCTGGCGTACGCAGCTGCACGGAATGCCGGACCAGAGCACGTTCCCCTCAGACCGGTCCCGGCCGCACCCGGCCCGATTCCTCGGAAACGAGGTCGAGCTTCGACTTCCTGCGGAGTTGCGGGTCGCAGTCGAGGAGACCGCCAGGCGCCTGCGCGTGACGCCGTTCGTGCTTCTCTTCAGCGCCTTCGCACTCCTGCTCGGGGCCAGGACCGGCCAGCGCGACGTCGCGGTCGGCTGCCCGATGGGCGCCCGAGCCAGGGGCGACGTACGAAGCCTGATCGGCTACCTCATCAACATGACCGTGCTGCGCCTGCAGGTCGACACCGAAGCGGCGCTGTCCGACGTCGTGACTCAGGCACGCGGCGTCGTGCTGGACGCCATGGGCAACCAGGACGTCCCGTTCGACCAGGTGGTCGCCGACGTCGCGAGCCTGCGCAACCTGGCGCACAACCCGCTCTTCCAGGTCCTCTTCTCCTTCGAGGAGGGCAGTGACGGAGACATCGCGTTCGGCCCGGCGCGGATCGGTGAGGTAGCCGGCCTGCCGACCTTCGCTGCCAAGTTCGACATCACTTTCACGACCAGGTGGACCGCGGAACTGCTCGAAGTCAACATCGAGTACGACACGGATCTCTATGACGCGGCAACCGTGCAGGCGATCGCCGCCGACTATGCGCTCGTCCTGCGCGACATCGTCGAGCACCCGGACCAACCAGTCACCGCCCTCACGGTCGGCTGGGCCGAGCCAGCGGGTTGGGACTCGTCCACTCCGGCCAGGGTGGTCGAGGCGGCCTACGCGCCACCGCGGACCGACCTCGAAATGCGCCTGGTGGACATGTGGCGCGACGTCCTCGACGTGGACGAGATCGGGATCGACGACAACTTCTTCCAGCTGGGCGGCGACTCCCTTCGCGCGAGCCGGCTGATCGGTCGCGTGTCACAGGCGCTGGCCGCCGACGTCCCCGTCCGCGCTCTGTTCGACCACCCGACCGTCCGCGGCATCGCCACCCAGCTGTCCGACATGCCGCTCGACCACCACCACAGTTCCTCGCGGCCTCGCCCTCGCGCGAAGCGGAGCACCACCTCATCTGACTGATCGGAGAGACGGACATGAAGCCATACGCGACGCGGGACGACGAGACCGCCGCGGGCGGGACGACGAGCGCCGTTGAGGAATGCCCCGTGTCGCAGGCACAGCAGAACATGTGGTTGGCCGATCAGCTGCTGAGCTCCACGCCCATCTACAACATGGTCCGGGTCCTGGACGTGAAGGGTCGTCTCGATCCGGACGTGCTCGGAGAGGCACTGACCCGGCTCGCTGCCCGGCACGAGGCCCTGCGCACCTCGATCGTCGGCCGCGACGGCGTCGCCCGTCAGCTCATCGCGCCACCAGGACCGGTGCGCCCGCGCACCATGGACCTCTCGGGGCTGCCGGTCGAGGAGCGCAACAACGCCGCACTGCAGACGGCGATCAAGGAGGCCGATCGGCCCTTCGACCTTGCTCGTGGAAACCTGTTCCGCTGCTCGGTCATCACCAAGGGCGAGGACGAGTACCTCGTGGTCCTCGCCATGCACCACATCATCGCGGACGGCTGGTCGCTCGTCGTTCTGGCACGTGAGCTCGGGTCCCTCTACGGCGAGCTGGTGGCTGGCAGGGAGCCGTCGCTCCCGCCCGTGGCGCTCCAGATGGCCGACGTGGCCGAGTGGGAGCTGGAGCAGACGCGAACCGACAGGTTCCGCCACAAGCTCGAACGGACCTGCGCCGATCTCGCCGACGCGCCGCGAGACCTCGGACTGGCCGTCGACCACGCTCGGACCAACCCGCCGACGTACCGGGCCGCCACCGTGGTCCAGCAGGTCGACCCCGAGACCACGCAACGGCTGCGTGGCGTCGCCGAGGCGGAGAACGCCAGCGTCTTCATGGTCGTCCTGGCGATGCTGCACGTGCTCTTCGCCCGGCACGCCGTCCGCGACGAGATGGTCGTGGGTGTGCCGGTGGCGGGCCGCCAGCCGGAGTACGAAGGGTCCGTCGGGTACTTCCTCAACGTCGTCCCCATGCGCAACAGCGTCGCCGGCAACCCGACGTGTCGCGAGATGGTGCAGCGGGCACGTGACGTTGCGCTGGACGCGTTCTCGCGCCAGGAGATCCCTTTCGGCAAGGTCATCGAGGCGTTGAACCCCGAGCGCGACATGAGCCGGATGGCACTCACCCAAGTGCTCTTCCAGTACCTCGGTTCCTTCGCCGGCCGCGGTGGGTCCGGCGAGGACCGGCCCTCGTTCGGCGATGCCGTGGTGACCGAGGTCGACGTGGCCAACAGGTGGACCGACTTCGACTTCGAGATCCAGTTGCTCGACGACGACGCGGGCTTGCGGTTCCTCTGGATCTACGCAGCCGATGTGTACGACGCGGAGAGCGTCGAGAGCCTCAGCGCCCAACTGGTCGGCCTCCTCCACTCGGCGCTGGAGAACCCGGACCGCAGGGTCGCCGATCTCGACATCCTCACCGCCGAGGAACGTAAGCGGTTCGTGGAGCTGGACCAGGCACTCATGGGCCTGACGGTTCTCGAGAGGAGCCTGCACCGCGCACCGCTGGGCGTGGTCGGCGAGCTTGCGATGGAGCTGGACGGCACGACGCTCGACCTCGGGGGGCCGGCCGCCACGGCGACCCGGCTGGTCCCCGACCCCATGTCGCGCACCCTGGGCGGACGCGTCTTCGCGACCGGCCTGCAGGCGCGCCAGCGCCGCGACGGCGTGGTCGAGGTGCTGGGCCGCCCCGGTTCGTTGCCGGCCGAGGAGTCAGGAGTCACCCGCCAGCCCAGCGGCGCGCCGAGCGAGTACGTCGCCCGGGTGGCGCGCATCTTCGAGGATCTGCTCGGCGTCGAGGGCCTCGAGCCGGAGGACCACTTCTTCCGCCGCGGCGGCTACTCCATCCTCGCCATGCGCGCAACGATCGCGTTGGCCGAGGAGTTCGACATCGAGCTGCCGCTCCGGGCCATCTTCGACGAGCCGACGGTCGCCGGCATGGCTGCCCTCCTGAACAGCGGTGACATCGCCGACCTGGAGGACGAGTGATGGGCGAGCAGCCTCGCGGCGCCGCGTGGTTGATCCGCGGCTACTTTCTGCCCGCATGGCGCTCGGCTCTCGCCCTGCTGGGGGTCGTCCTCGTCGTCATGGGCCTCGAGCTGGCAATTCCGCTGTTCGCCGGGCGGTTCATCGACCGCACGCTGGCCGGCGACCCTGTCTCGGAGCTGCGCGGGATCGCGGTGTGGTTCGTCGTCCTCGCCGTGGCATTCGGTGTCGGCAGGGTCCTTCAGTTCTACCTTTCCGAGGCTCTCGCCCAGCGGGCGACCAACAAGCTTCGGGGGGATCTGACCCGGCACTGCCTCGGCCTCGACGCAGGGTTTCACCAAGAACACAGTCCCGGCGAACTGTTCGAGCGGATCGAGGGAGACGTCGCAGCGCTCGGCAAGTTCCTCTCCACCCTGCTGGTGACCCTGCTCGGGAACTCGTTGCTCCTGATCGGCATCCTCGCCACGCTCTTCGTGTTCGACTGGCGCCTCGGTGCGTTGCTCACCTTCTTCGTGGCGGTCATCGTCGCCACCCTGAACAGCTTGCGCGGACGCGCAAGTCCGATGTGGGCGCAGGCCATGCAGGCACAGGCCGACCAGACCGGGCTGGTCGGGGAGCATCTGAATGCCACCGAGGACATTCGTGGCAACGCAGCGATTCCCTACTCGATGCGCGGCTTCAGTGGTCATGCCCGCGACGTCCTGGCCAAGACCGTGGTCGCGAGCCGCCGGACAGGTGCCATCGAGCGGGTCACCGAGATGCTGTTCATGCTCGCCATGGCCAGCTCGCTCGGTCTGGGTGCGTGGCTGGTGAGCACCGGTCAGGCACCGGTCGCGACGATCTACCTGATCTATCGCTACGCCACCCTGCTTGCTCTGCCCATCTACCGCATCAACACCCAGGTCAGTGACCTGCAGCGAGCTGCCGCGGCGGTGGGTCGGGTGCGCCAGCTGCTCGACCAGCGATCCGTCGTCCGGGACGGGCCCGGGGTGCCGCGGCGGAAGGGGCCGCCGGCGGTGACCTTCGAGCGGGTGACCTTCGGCTACGCGGCCGAGCAGCCGGTGCTCCGCGACGTCTCCTTCGAGCTACCGGCCGGGCAGCGCCTCGGTCTGGTCGGGCGGACGGGGAGTGGCAAGAGCACCGTGGCGCGGCTGGTGCTTCGGCTCTTCGACCCTCAGGAGGGCCGGGTCAGCCTGGGCGAGCACGACCTGCGGGAACACACGGTCCGGGAGGTGCGCGAGAAGGTCAGCCTGATCACTCAGAACGTGCAGATCATGCATGCGTCCCTCCGCGAGAACCTGACGCTGTTCGACCGCTCAGTGCCCGACGAGCGCATCCACGACGTGATCAAGGAGCTGGGCCTGTGGCCGGTCCTGGGCGGCATGTCCGACGGGCTCGACACGGTCCTGACCGGTGGTGACGGCGGTTTCTCCGCCGGGCAGGCGCAGCTGATCGCGCTGGGCCGTGCCTTTCTGCGTGACTCGTCGGTCGTGGTCCTCGACGAGGCGACCTCAAAGCTCGACCCGGCAACGCAGACCGCGTTGGAGCAGGCGACCGAGCGCCTCCTCGAGAACCGGACTGCAGTGGTGATCGCGCACCGCCTCAGCACCTTGCGGCGGATGGACCAGATCCTCGTGCTCGAGCAGGGACGTGTCGTCGAGTGCGGTGACCGCGACCTGCTGGTGGCCGACGTGGAGTCCAGGTTCGCCGGGATGCTCCGCCTCGACGAGGTCGGGAGCCTCACCTCATGACCGGTCCGCCGCCCGCCGCCCCGCGCTCGTCCCTGTTCTACGTGTGGCGGGTGATCGCCTTCCGCCCGCGCCTGTTCGCACTGTGCGTCTTCCTGATCGCCTTCACCTACCTCATGCCGTTGCTCCCACCGTTGATCGTGGGCGCGATCGTGGACAGTCTCAGTGGCCAGGCGCAGGTCGGGCTCAACGTCGCGACCCTTGTCGCGGCGCTGATCGTCTACGCCTTCATCGACGCCGGGGCACACGTCTGGCAGCAGGTCAGTGAGGCCCGGCAGACCGTGCACGGGTCGCTGCTCATGCAGCAGAACATCTTCGAACGGCTGCTCCACCGCAAGGACGCCGTCACGCTGCCGATCTCCAACGGTTCGGCGCTGAACCGTTTCCGCAACGACGTCAACGAGGTGTCCGAGACCGCGCTGTACAGCGCGGACCCGATCGGGCAGCTGCTCACGGGCGGCATCGCGTTCGTGGTCCTGTTCGTGATCAGTCCGGTCGTGTGCGTGGCCGTGGTCGTGCCCCTGTGCGTCCTGCTGGCTCTCGTTCACGTCCTCGGCTCGCGCATCAAGCGGTTCCGCTGGCGTCGTCAGCTGTCCACCGACCGAGCGACCAACCTCGTCAACGAGGCGTTCACGGCATCCGGCACCATCAAGGCGGCCGGCGCGGAGGACCGGGTCGCCGACGAGCTGGCCGTGCTCAACGAAGAACGGCGCCAAGCCACGCTGAACGATGTCGCACTCACCCAGGCCCTCGACTCGGTCTCGCGGAACCTGCCGGTCGTCGCCTCCGGCGTGATCCTCCTCTTCCTGGCCAGCCAAATGAGTCAGGGTGAGTTCACCGTCGGCGACTTCATCGTCTTCAGCACCTACATGTCATTCATCAGCGAGCTGATCGCCAACGCGGGCGACCTGATGACGCGTTTCCGCCAGACCAGCGTGTCGACCGAACGTCTGCTTGAGCTCCTTCCCGACCAGGAGCCGGAGGCGCTGGTCGAGGATGTGCCGTTGCACCTCACCGGTGCCCTGCCTCCGGGTGCCCCGACGCTGCGCGAGCGGAGTCCGGACGACCCACTGCGCACCCTGGAGCTGCGCGACCTGACCTACACCTACCCGAGCAGCGACCGGGGGATCCAGGGCGTGGAGCTTGCTCTCGAGGCGGGGTCGCTGACGGTCGTGACCGGTCGGGTCGGCTCCGGCAAGACCACCCTGCTCCGTTCGCTTCTCGGTCTGCTGCCGGCAACCGGACAGGTCGTCTGGAACGGCCGGGTCGTCGAGGACGAGGCGGCAGAGATGGTGCCGCCCCGCACGGCGTACGCCCCGCAGTCACCGGTGCTGCTGAGCGACACCCTGCGCGCCAACATCGCGCTGGGGCTCGAACTCGACCCGCACGCGGTGGAGCGCGCGTTGCACGCCGCTGTGCTGGACGATGACATCGCTGAGCTGGACCAGGGTGTCGGCACACTGGTCGGTCCCCGCGGCATCAGGCTCTCCGGTGGACAGGTGCAGCGCACTGCCGCCGCACGCATGTTCGTGCGAGCCCCTGACCTGCTGGTCGTGGACGACGTGTCCAGTGCCCTCGACGTCGTGACCGAGCGCGAGCTGTGGTCGCGGCTCATCGACGAGCGCCAAGGCTGCACGACGCTGGTCGTGTCCCACCGCCGGCAGGCGCTCGAGCGGGCGACGCAGATCGTGCTCCTCGACGAGGGACGGGTGGTCGACACCGGGACGCTGCGCGAGCTGCTGGACCGCAGCTCCTTGATGCAGGAGATCTGGAGCGGACGGTCGGAGACGGGTGAACCGGTGTGACCGAGGCGCGTCACGTCTCGCTGCTGGACACCGCAGAGGCGTCCAGCCACTGGCACCCGCTCGCCTGGCGGCCGGGCTCGCTCTTCGTGACCGGCGCCGCCGACCCGATCGCCCGCGAGGTGGCGTGGCCGGAGTCGCTGTCTCCCTCTGAGTCCGCAGCGCGGGCCTGTGCCGCGGTCGTGCAGACGGTGGCGCTGCACGTCGGGCAGTCCCGTTTCCAGATGGCCGCGAACCTCGGCCTGCCCGACGGCCGGACGGTGCGCCTCGGGTTCGACCTTTCCGCCCGTCCCTCTGCCAGCGAGCTGACCAGCGAGCTCACCTCATTGGCCGAGCAGGTCTGCGGTGCCGCGCCGCGTCGCAGGGTCGCCACGCCGCCGGTGGAGCCGGTCCGGGTGCGTCACCTGCACCTTCCGGACGGGACCCCCGCCCCGCCTCGGGCCTTGGCATCGGAGCTTCTGGTCGTGACAGCCCGGCACGGATCGCGGTTGGCGATCTGGGTGGACGTCAACGACACCATCTCCGCGCCGCCGTGGGTTGCGCTGTTGGCCGATCACGTAGCCGCCCATGCCGCCACAGCTCATCGCAGGCACGACGAGCCGCTCGGGTGGACGTGCCTGATCGACGAGGACGAGCGCGCGAGACTGGTCGACTGGAGCACCGGCTCGACGCCGGCGTACAACGACGCCAGCCACCTGCTCGTGCACGAACGAGTGGCGGCGCAGGCCGCGCGACATCCCGACCGGGTGGCGGTCACCGGCGCGGGGGAGACGCTGACCTACGCCGAACTCCTCGCGCGGGCCGACGCGGTCTCTGCGCGCCTCGCCGAGCGCGGTGTCGGACCCGATGCCATCGTGGCGGTGTACGCCGAGCGCTCGGTGGCTCAGGTGGTCGCCCTTCTCGGCATCCTTCGTGCCGGCGGGGCCTACGTCGCCGTCGAGCCCAGCACCGATCCGCCCACCTACCTGGCGACGGTGGCGAACTTGGCCGGCGCGGTCGCGGTGCTCGCCGACCACGAGTTCGCCGAGGCTGCCACCGACACCATCAACGGCGACGACGCTGCGTTGCCACCGGTGCTCCGTCTGGACGCGCAGGTGCCGCCGGTCGGCCGTCGCGAGCCGTCGCCGGCCACGGCGACCGGCCGTCGGCCCGAACCCGGCTCCACGGCGTACCTCAGCTTCACCTCCGGCACGACCGGCGAGCCCAAGGGTGTGTCGATCGCCCACGCCGCCGTTCTGCGCCTCCTGGACGAGCCCGGCATTCTTGGCGCGGGTGCCGAGGAGCGCTTCCTCGCGATCTCCCCGATCGCCTTCGACGCCTCCACCTTCGAGCTGTGGGTGCCGCTGGCGGGCGGTGCTCGCGTCGTTCTCGCCCCCACCGGACCGTTGGACCTCGACGAGATGTGCACGGTGGTACAGCGAGAGCGCGTGACCACCATGTGGCTGACCGCGGGGCTCTTTCACCGCGCGGTCGACACCTGCCCGCAGCTGTTCGACGGTGTCGCCAGGGTTCTTGCCGGTGGCGACACCGTGTCGGCGGCGCACCTTCGCAAGCTGCGCGAACGAAATCCCGCGGTGTCGTTCACCAATGGCTACGGGCCGACGGAGAACACGACGTTCTCGACCTGGTGGCACCACGACCCGCGCGCGATGGGTGACTCCGTGCCCATCGGGCTGCCGATGACCGGTTCGTACGCGCAGGTCCTCGACGACCAGCTCCAGCTCGCACCGGTCGGGGTGTACGGCGAGCTGTACGTGGGCGGCAAGGGCTTGGCCCGCGGCTACCACGCCCGTCCCGGACGGACCGCCGAGCGCTTCGTGCCGGACCCGTTCCACCCTGGCGAGCGCCTCTACCGAACCGGTGACAGGGCACGCTGGCGTCCCGACGGTGTCCTGGAGTTCGGCGGACGTGATGACGCCCAGGTGAAGATGCGCGGCTATCGCATCGAGCTCGAGCAGATCGAGACCGCTCTCGCCTCGATGGCGGAGGTGGTCGACGCGATGGTCGTGCTCGAGAAGGATGAGGCGGGCGGGGGACGGCTCGTCGCCTATGTCCGGCTCACTGCCGAGCACGCGGCGGGTGAGCGGCAGGCCACGGCCCATCGGGTACGGCGTCAGCTGGCCGACACACTGCCCAGCTATCTCGTCCCGTCCTTCGTCGTCCCGGTCGTCGAGCTGCCGCTGACCCCGACCGGCAAGATCGACCGTGTCCGGCTCAGCCAGGGGCTGTCGGCCTCCCGCGCACTGCCGGACCCCCCCGTCGAGCCACGTGACGACGCCGAGCGACGACTGGCCCGGATCTGGGCCGATCTGCTGCGCGTCAAGCCGATCGGCGTCAACGACAGCTTCTTCGAGCTCGGCGGCCACTCGCTCACTGTGTCGGTCCTCCTGCAGCACATCGAAGCGGAGTTCGGCCGCTCCATCCCCGCTCGTACCGTCTTCCTCTCGCCCACCATCGCGGTCCTTGCCGAGGCTCTCCAGGCGGCCGCATGAGGATGAGTGCGGACCCGACGTGGTCCGGAAACCTCGCGGACGTCGACCTGGCGGACCCCGTCCTGTTCTCGGACCACGAGCCGCACACCGTGTTCGCGGCCGTCCGCGCCCACGAAGGGCTGTACTGGCAGGACTCGGGCACGAGCGGGTTCTGGTCGGTGAGCAGGTACGCCGACGCCGTGGCGGTGCTCAACGACACCGTCACCTTCACCTCCGAGCGCGGCACCATCGTCGACATGCTCGACCGCGAGGATCCGGCAGGTCGCGGTCAGATGGCGGTCACCGACCCACCTGCCCACTTCCACCTCCGGCACCCGATCGGCCGACCGCTGCGGCCGCGCGTGGTGGCGACCTACCAGGAGCGGCTTCGCAGCGAGGTCGACCGGCTGCTGGCGCCTGCTCGCGAAGGCGACGTGCTCGATTTCGCCGCCGCGACGATGGCGCTGTCGACCGCGGTGGCCGGGCTCGTGATGGGCCTCCCGAGCGACGACTGGCCGGCGCTCACTCGCCTTGCCACTGCCTCGATCGCCCCCGACGACGAGGACTTCGCGGACCCGGCCGGCCGGGAGGCGACCCTCATGCTCGCTCACCGGGAGCTGTTCGCCTACTTCCACGACCAGGTGTCGGAGCGTCGGCAGAGGGACGAGGAGGAGCCGAGCGACTTGGTCTCCACACTGGTGAGCATTCGACGCCCCGACGGCACGGAGCTCACGACCGGCGAGGTCATCTCGAACTGCTACAGCCTGCTGATGGGCGCCAGCGTCACCTCGCCGCACGTCCCGAGCAGCACGCTCCTGCACCACCTCGAGACCGACCGCTATCCCGCATGGGCGGTGGACGAGAAGCGCCTCGACGCGGGGGTCGAGGAGGCACTGCGCTGGTCCTCGCCGGCCAACCACTTCATGCGCTACGCGACGAGGGACGTCGAGGTCGCCGGCTCCAAGGTGCGAGAGGGCGACGCCGTGGTGGTGTGGATCGGCTCCGCGAACCGTGACGACAGCTCATTCCGCGACCCCTTCACCTACGACGTCGGCCGGACCCCCAACACACACCTCGCGTTCGGTGCCGGACCGCACTACTGCGTCGGCCACCACGCTGCCCGGCAGACGCTGCGGCTCCTCTTCGAGGTCCTGGGCGAGGAGTTCTCCGAGATCGAGCCGGCCGGTCCGGCGCGCCACCTGCGCTCCAACTTCGTGGCAGGCATCAAAAGCCTGCCGATCACCGCGACCCGGCGGGCGGAGGTACGCACGTGACCTCCGTCGTCCGCACCACCCGGCGTCCCGCCGACGGGTGGCTCGATCGGTTCCCCGACGACTCGGCGCCGGCCCGCCTGTTCTGCCTCCCCTACTCCGGGTGCGGCACCAGCATGTTCCGACAGTGGCCGCGCCGACGTACCGGCGTCGAGTTTCTCTTCGTCCAGCCACCCGGGCGCGAGGACCGGTTCCACGAACCGCACTACGAGACCGTCGAGGCGCTGGTGGAGATGATGTTGCCTTCGCTCGAGCCCTTTCTCGACCGACCGTTCGCCTTCTTCGGGCACTGCGGATCCAGCCTTCCTGCCTACGAGGCGAGTGTCCGGCTCGCCTGCGCCGGCCGACCCGCAGCCGCCCTGTTCGTCTCCTCCCAGGTCTCGCCGCAGGACGGACCCTTCGGCCGGTTCCTGGAGATGGACGACGCGGAGCTGCTCGGTGAGCTGCAGACCATGGCCGGTCGGCTGGGTGGCACGTTGCACGACGACCTGGCCGAGGTCTATCTCGAGATACTCCGCAACGACATCGAAGCGAACAAGCGCTACCACCGGCCGTCCGTCCGGCTGCCGCACCGAGTCACCGCGATCGGCTGGGATCAGGACACCGAGGTTCCGTCCGACCGCATGTCCGGATGGGCTGCGTGCGGAAACACTCGCTTCGTCGTGATGCCCGGCCCGCACTACACGTTCCTGGACGCACCGGCGTCCCTCATGGCGTTGTTCGACGAGGAGCTTGGGACCTCGGCTCACCGCAGCGAAGGCACGACGCCGTGACAGAGCAACCTCCTCGGTTCCCCAGGACGCGGCCGCGGCTGATGGTGGGCGGACCGACGCTGCTCCCTCCCGAAGTGTCGGCGGCGGGTGCACTGCCGGTCTTCGACGAACGCACCGACGAGTTCGCGCACCTGTTCCGGCGCCTCACCGGACGCTTGCAGCACGTGCTCGGCACACAGGGCGACGTCCTTACCTTCGCCGCCAGCGCCACCGGCGCCCAGGAGTCAGCGGTGCAGAACCTGCTGTCGCCGGGCGACGGCGTGCTCGTGGCCAGCAACGGGTTCTACGGCGAGCGGTGGTCGGAGATGTGCTCGGCCTTCGGCCTCAAGGTGGAGCACATCGAAGCGCCCTGGGGCTCCCCGTTGGACCTCGACCGGGTGCGGCAGGCGGTGCGGGACAACCCTTCGATCGTGGCGGCGTTCGCGGTCCACTCCGAGTCGTCGACGGGCATGCTCAACGACCTTGCCGCGTTCGCCGAAGCGGTCGGTGACCGCCTGGTCGTCATCGATGCCGTGGCAAGCGTCGGTGCGGTGCCGATCAACGCCGACCGATGTGGCGTCGACGTCGCGGTCGGTGCGTCGCAGAAGGCACTGATGGCGCCCCCCGGCCTGTCCTTCGTCAGTGTCAGCGACGCGGCATGGAAGAAGGTCGAGACCGCCCGGTTGCCGCGCTACTACTTCGACTGGCGTGCCGCGCGCCGGGCCTACGACGAAGCAGCGATCACCCCGTTCACCCCGGCGGTCGGTCTCATCGTGCAGTTCGACCGCGCCGTCGACCTGGTCATGGCCGAAGGGCTCCCCGCGATCACGGACCGGCACGCGCTCGTCGGCCGCGTCCTCCGTGCCGGCTGCCGGGCGCTCGGGCTCGAGCCCCTGTCCGACGATGCCTCGGCCAGCCCGACGATGACGGCACTGCGGCTCCCCGATGCGATCAGCGGACGCGACCTGGTCAGTCGTCTGGTCACCTGCCACGGCGTGCAGGTCGCGGCAGGAAACGGCGAGTGGGCCGACCGCCTGCTGCGCGTCGGACATGCCGGGGAGGTCGACGTCTTCGACGCGGTCTCGGTCGTGACGGCCGTGGAGCTCGTCCTGCGCGAGGTCGGACTCGAACCCACCCCCGGAGCGGCGGCAGTCGCCGTCCAGGAGGTCATGAGGTGTGCCACGAGAGGAAACGACGATGGATGACGCGACGGTGTCCGGAGTCGCCTCCGGCAGCGTGCTGACCATCCCGGTCGGCGGGACCGCAGCGCTTCGCCGGTTCGGACCGGCACCGTTGCCCTACTCGCGGAGAGCCAACCGCACAGCCCGCCCGCGCTGGGAGCGGCATGGTGCCTCTCTCGGTCCCGTGCAGCGCGAGCAGTTGGAAGACGTGCTGGCGCGCCTGCTCGACCGCTACGCCTCGACGCAACGAGGAGACGACGACGGAGGCGCTGCGCCGATGGCCATGGTGGCCGTCTCGGACCAAGCGCCTCTACAGGAGTCGGGGAACGGCTCCGGGCGAGGTCACGCGACCGCGGTCACCCTGGTCGCGGACCGCGACAGGGGACAGGTTCACGTGTGGTTCGACCCCGAGGTCGTGCCTGCTGCAGGGGTCGACCAGCTGCTGACCGGGCTGCGAGCGGGTCTGGGCCACGATGCCGGGATCCCGCAGGTCAGCGTGGCGATCGGCAGCACGCGGATCTTCGAGCCGGCCGAGGAGACGACCGTGCTCGATGCGGTGCTCCGCCACGCGCGTCATCGTCGCGAGCACGCCGCCGTCATCTCCGGGCGCCGAACCTTGTCCTACGGCGAGCTGGCGGGCCGCGCCATGGTTCTCGGCGCGCAGCTCCGGGAGCTCGGCGTCACCGCCGAGTCCCCCGTCGTGCTGCTGCTGCCACCGTCCGTCGACTTCATGGTGGGGGCGCTCGGAGCGTTCTCCATCGGCGCGACCTTCGTGCCCGTCGATCCGGAGTACCCGCGGCGGCGCGTCACCGAGCTGCTCGCCATGGTCCCGGGTGCCGTGGTGGTGACCACCGCGGACCTCCTCGGCCAGGTGCCCGACGGGTCGCCTGTCCTCGACGTCGGTGCGCTGCGATCGGATGGTGCGGCTGGCGCGGCCGGGCCGTTGCGAGTCCACCCCGACAGCGCGGCCTGCACCTTGTTCACCTCCGCCTCGACGGGGAGCTCCAAGGGCGTGGTGCTCAGCCATCGTGGCCTGGGGAACCTGTGCCACTGCGCGGCTGAGCGGCTCGCGCTTACGACCGAGGACCGCTTCTTCCAGCTGGCCTCACCGAGCTTCTCGGGGTTCCTCGAGGAGGCGTTCCCTTCGCTGGTTGCCGGTGGCACGCTCGTGCTGGCCGGCTACCGCCAGGGGATGCCGTCGGTGCCGAGGCTGCTGGACAACCTCGAGCGCGATGCGGCGACGATCGTGGGCATCACGACGCCGCACTGGCACGAGCTGACCGACTACCTGACCCGAACCGGAAGGCCGGTGCCGGAGTCACTCCGGTTGGTGCTCATGGGTAGCGAGCGGGCAAAGACGGAGACGGTGCGTCGGTGGCGTGACCTCGGTGTCCCCCTCGTGCACGTATACGGCCCGACGGAGGCGACAGCGACCGCAAGCTACTTCCATCTGGGGGAGGAGTCGCCCGGGCCGGATGACGTGCTGCCCATCGGCCGCGTCATCCCCAACACCGAGATGCACCTCCTCGACCCGGAGCTGGAGCCGGTCCCGCTGGGTCTTCCGGGCGAGGTCTATGTCGGTGGGGTCTCGCTCGCCCGGGGCTATCTCGCGGCCGCCGGAGCCACCGCAGACCGGTTCGTGCCCTCTCCGGGTGGTCCCCCCGGCGCCCGGCTGTACCGCACCGGCGACCTCGCGCGATTCCTGGAGGACGGCAACCTGGAGTTCCTGGGTCGCGAGGCCGGTCTCATCAAGGTGCACGGCGCCCGGGTGAACCCCGGAGAGGTCGAGACCTTCGTGGAGATGCACCCGGAGGTCGCCCAGGCTGTGGTGACGGCGGCCGCCGCAGCTTCGACCGGACAGACCCATCTCGTGTGCCACGTGGCGGCTCGTGGCGACCTCGACCTCGCGGACCTGCGCGCATTCCTGGCCGAACGTCTGCCCTCGTTCATGGTCCCGGCCAGGTTCGTGATCCTTCAGGAGGGACTCCCGCTCAACGCCAACGGCAAGACGGACCGGCGCGCACTCGGCACTCCTCCACCGGCAGAGCAGCTCCCCTTCGACGCACCTCGTTCGCCCGCTGAGGCCTCGCTCGCCGGAATCTGGTCCCGGGTGCTCGATGTGGAGCCGGTTCCCGCGTCAGCCGACTTCTTCGACCTCGGCGGGGATTCCTTGCAGGTCGTCCGCCTCGCCACCGAGCTGACCGAGGAGCTGGGGATCGACCTGGAGCTGTCCGAGATCTACCGGAACTCGCGCCTCCACGAGCTGGCGCGGCTGGTGGAGTCGCGGATGAGCACCGCGGCACCGACACCAGGGACCCGCGACGACCAGCTGCGCCGCCGCCGCGAGCTGGTGTCGGAAACGCTGCACGAGCGCACCGGGCTGGCAGACGCCGCCCCGCTCTCGCTGACCCAGCAGGGACTGTGGTTCCTGACGCGTGTTGCCACCGATGCGCCGGCGCTGTACATGTCCGCCGTCGTGTGCGAGCTCAAGGGTGAGCTCGACATCGCGATCCTTGGGGACGCGGTGCGCGAGGTCGTCACCAGGCACGAGCCGCTGCGCACCGCGTTCGTCACGTCCGGCGGGCAGCCGGTGCAGGTCCTCGCCGACGTACCGGATGACGTGCTCACGGTGATCGACCCGGTCGGTGACAGCGCCGACGAGCGCGGCTTGGTCGCGTGGGAGGCCTGTCAGGTCATCACCGAGGAGGGCGTGGACATCGAGTCCGGGGCACCGGCCAAGGCGGTGTGCTTCCGGCTGGAGCCGGACCGTGCGCTGTTCCTGCTCGTCGCCCATCACCTCGTCATGGACCATTGGTCGGAGCGAGTCTTCCTCCGCGACCTGATGGCTGCCTACCGGCACCTCGCCGACCCGGCCGCGCCCGCCCTGCCGCCGCTCGCGTTGAGCTACCAGGACTACGCGGTGGACCAGTGGACCGCGATGCGTGGACAGGAGGGTCGCCGTCTGCGCGACTACTGGCGCCGTGCGCTGGCCGGCCTGGAGCCGGCCCCGCTGCCCTACGACCATGCCCGCAGACCCGACCACGACTTCGCCGGGAGCACGCTCTTCGCGACGCTCCCCGCTGGGGTGATGAGCGACGTCCGGCGCACCGCATCGGACGCCGGGACGACCCCGTTCGCGGTCCTGCTCGCGGCGTTCTTCGCGATGCTTCGTGGGGCTACAGGTGGCGAGGACTTGTGCGTCGGCACACCGTTCGCCAACCGTCGGCTGCCCGGGACGGAACACCTGGTCGGCTACTTCGTGAACATGATCGGGCTGCGCGTCGATGTGTCGGGCAACCCGACGTTCGAGGAGATGCTGGCGCGAACGTCCGCGGCCTGCATCGAGGCGCACGACCACGAGCAGATGCCGTTCCACCTCGCCGTAGAAGAGGTGCGCGCGCACGAGCGCGTAGCCGGGGCCACACCCCTGTTCGGGGCTGCGTTCACCCTCGACCGGGATCCCAGCGAGGGGCTCTCCGGTCCCGGGCTCGAGATCGGTCCGGTCCGCGACCTCCCGACGACCCGGGTAGGTCTCGACCTGGCTTTCATGGCCGCGCCCCGGGGTGACGAGCTCTCGCTGGTGGTCGACTACTCCAGGCGCCTGTTCGAGCAAAGCACGGTCCAGTCGTTGCTGGACGACTACGCCGCAGTCCTGCGCGATGCCACGCGTGACGTGGGGCTCAGGCTCTCCGACGTCGTTCCTGGCTCGACCTCGGTCGGGGACGGTGGCCGCTGATGAGCGCGCACGGTGACGGCGTACCCCTGGTTGCGGCGATGCAGGAGCTGTGGGCCAGAGCCTTCGACCTGGAGCACGTCGCTGCTGACGCCGACTTCTTCGAGCTGGGCGGCTCCTCGCTGCTCGCCGCCCAGCTGGTTGCCTCGTTGTCCGAGGTCGTCGGCGGTGAGGTGTCGTTGCGGGCGTTCTTCGAAAGCGCCTCGATCGACGCACTCGCCGACCGCATCACCGAGGAGCACGGCACCACCCACGTCGCCCCCGAGCGGCTCGAAAAGGCGATGCGGCTCGCAGGCGCCGACGACCTGTTCCTCGTCGCCAGCCATCTGGACCCGCCGGAGGACTCGTGGTGAGCAGCGTGCACCGCTCGCACCCCTCGTCCTGGGTGACCTTCGGTGTCCCGGACCCTCTCACCCACCGCTTGGTGTGCGCCCCTTACGCCGGTGGTGGCGCGTCGACGTACCGTTCCTGGCCGGAGTACGCCGCGCCGGGTGTCGGCGTCGTCGCTCTGCGCCCTCCTGGCCGCGAGACCAGGCTCGACGAGCCCCCTGTGTGCTCGGTGGCGCAGATGGTCCAGGACCTGGTGCGCGACCTCGAGCAGATCGCGCACGACGAGGTGCCCTACTCGCTCTTCGGGCACAGCCTCGGCGCCATCGTCGCGTTCGAGCTCGCCCACGAGATCCTCGACCGCGGCTGGCCACCCCCGCAGCGGCTGATCGTCTCCGGGCGATGTGCGCCTCACGTTCGGCACGGAATCCCTGGGATCAGCCACCTGTCCGACGACGCGTTCCTGACCCGGCTGCACGAGCTCGGTGGGCTGTCCGAGGAGATCCTGCAGGCCGAGGAGCTCGTGGCCTTGCTGCTGCCGTCCCTCCGCGCCGACTTCGTCGCCGCCGAGTCCTACACGTGGACCGGCCGGCCCTCGCTCCCGATCCCGATCTCCGCCTTCGGCGGCGACCACGACGATTCGGTGAGCGCGGCGCAGATCGAGGCCTGGGGCGACCTCACGCACGCCGGGTTCCGGCACATGTTGCTCGACGGTGACCACTTCTTCCTTCGCCCCCGTGCCGCCGAGCTGGTCGAGATGGTGTGCCGCCATCTCGGCCAGCCACCATCCCCGGAGGTGCAGACGTCGTGACGACGATTCACAGCGCCCGCCCGGCCACGACTCTCGACGACGTCGCCGCCAGGACCGCCCCGGTGTCCATTCGCCAGGAGTCGATCTGGTTCCTCGAACAGATGGCTCCCACCGGTGGGATCGGCGGGATCCCGTGCGTCTTCCGCGCCACCGGAGACCTCGACGTGCGTGCGCTGACGGCTGCTGTGAACGAGCTGGTACGCCGCCACGAGGCGCTGCGGACAGTCGTCCGGACCGATGACACCGGCGTGGTGCAGGTGATCCGAGAGCACCGAGAGCTGGACCTGCCCGTCACCGACCTGACCCGCCTTGCCGGGGAGCGACTGCAGGCCAGCCTGGAGCGCTGCCTGTACCAAGCGACGCGTCCGGAGATGGACTCCGCCCATGGCCCGCTGTTCACCACCAGCCTGGTGCGCACTCGCGAGGACGAGTGGTACGTCATCCTCGTCTTCCACCACCTCGTCTTCGACGGTTGGTCCATGGCGATCGCGTTCGAAGAGCTGCAACAGGGCTACGCGGCCGCGCGCCACGGTCGGCCGATCGAGCTGCCCGAGGTGACCACGCAGTATCGCGACTTCGCCGAGTGGGAGCGGTCGCGAGAGGGGACACGGGCACTGGAGCGCCAGCTCGACTTCTGGCGCGACCAGTTCCAGGATCTCCCGCCGGCCCTCGACCTTCGCGGGGCCAGGCCCACGGCGGATGTCAACCAGGGTTTCGGCGGGTCGATCGAGAGTCGGCTTCCGTCGGAGCTCGTCGCCCGGCTCAAGGCGCTCTGCGACGACATGGACTGCACCTTGTTCACCGTGCTCACCGCAGCCTTCGCGGTGGTGCTGGAGCGGTACTCCGGACAGCAGGACCTCTGCATCGGGACCCCGATGGCGGGGCGGCTGCGCCGCGAGTGGGAGTCGGTCATCGGGCTGTTCGTGAACCCGCTGCCGCTTCGTTTCGACCTGTCCTCCGACCCGACGCTGCACGAGCTCCTGGACCAGGTCCGGGGCGTCAGCCTGTCGGCCATGATGAACCAGGAGGTGCCGCTGAGCAGGATCGTGCGTGAGGTATCGCCGTCCCGGTCGGAATCGCGAACCGCGATGTTTCAGGTACAGATCAGTGTCCAGACGGGCCTGCTCGGCGCCGACGGCAGCCCGCTCGAGCTCGCCGGTCTGGTCAACGAGAGCGTTCCGGTCGTCTTCGACCGGACCATGTTCGACCTGGACCTGATCTTCGCCGAGGGGCCGGGCGGGACCTTGGAAGCGATCGCCATCTACGGCGACCAGGTTTTCGACCGCGCCAGCGCCAAGACCCTGCTGACCCAGATCGAGTCGCTCCTCGGCGACTTCACCCGCGACGTGGACCAGCGGATCAGCCACTTGCGGCTGATGGCCAATGCCGACCTCGAACAGCTCGTGGACTCCGTCAACGACACCGAGCACCAGGTGTCTGCCCCCGACGTGGTCTCGCTGGTGCAGCGCGCGGTCGAACAAGACCCGGAGGCGTGCGCGGTCACGTCGCCGGCGGGGTCGGTGACCTACGCGGAGCTGTGGGAGCAGTCGGGACGCGTGGCGTGGGCGTTGCGAGAGCGCGGGGTCGGCCCGGAGAGTGTGATCGGGGTGTCGCTGCCCCGTTCCGCGGAGAACGCCGTGGCCGTGCTGGGCATCCTGCGAGCGGGCGCCGCGTTCCTGCCCCTCGACCCGGAGCTCCCGGAGGCGCGCCTCGGCTACTTCGTCGCCGATGCCGCGCCGCGGTGCGTGATCGGTGACGAGGACCCGTCGCGCTTCGAGGCTGCGGGAGTCCGCCTGGCCGACCTGCTCGAGGAGGGCAGCGGTACGAGCGGGGTCGATGTCCCGCGGCCGTCGTCGTCGGTCGCCTACGTGCTCTACACGTCCGGATCCACCGGCCGGCCGAAGGGAGTCGTCGTCCAGCACGACTCCCTGGTCAACCAGATCGAGTGGTTCAGGGACACGCTCGGTTTCGGGCCGCACGACCGGCTGACCTGGCGCGCCTCGATCGGATTCGACGCGAGCGTTCAAGAGCTGTTGGTCGGGCTGTGCTCGGGCTCTGCCGTCGTCGTCGTGCCGGACGGCGTCGATCGCGCCCCGGATGCCTTGGCTCGGTTGATCCGCGACGAGCGGATCACCGCCGTAGAGCTGCCGCCTCGGCTCCTCGCCGTCATGGTCGAACAGTGCCCCGAGCGGATCAGCGCGGAGCTCCGGATCGTCACGGCAGGAGGCGAGGTGCTCGCCGGCGCGACAGCCGCCGCAGCACAACGCGCGTGGGGACTCGCACCGGTCAACGTGTACGGCCCGACGGAGGCCACGATCCAGGTCACCTCCCACCGCTGGTCCGAGGAGTCGGTGTCTGGGGGGAGTGTGCCGATTGGTGTTCCGGTGTGGAACACGCGGGTTCATGTGTTGGACGGGGAGTTGCGGGCGGTGCCGCCGGGTGTGGTGGGTGAGTTGTTTGTGGGTGGGGTGCAGGTGGCGCGGGGGTATTGGGGTCGGCCGGGGTTGAGTGCTGATCGGTTTGTGCCGGATCCGTTTGGTGGTGGTGGTGCCCGGTTGTATCGGACGGGGGATCTGGTGCGGTGGGTTGATGGGGTGTTGGTGTTCGAGGGGCGCGCGGATGACCAGGTGAAGGTGCGTGGTCATCGGGTGGAGCTGGGTGAGGTGGAGTCGGTTCTGGGTCAGGTGGAGGGGGTTGGGGCTGCGGCGGTGGTGATGCGTGAGGACCGGCCTGGCGATGCGCGGCTGGTGGGGTATGTGGTGGGGCGGGCGGGGTGTGTGCTGGAGGGGTCGTCGGTGCGTGCGGCGGCTGCCGGGTTGTTGTCGTCGGCGATGGTGCCTTCGGTGGTGGAGGTGGTTGATGCGTTGCCGTTGACCAGCAGTGGGAAGTTGGATCGGCGGGCGTTGTCGGCGCGTTCGGCGCCGGTGGTTCCGGTGGTGTCTCGTGCTCCGCAGGGGGAGCGTGAGGTGGCGTTGGCGGGGGTGTTCGCCGACGTGTTGGGCATCGAGGAGGTCGGTGCCCGGGACGGGTTCTTCGATCTGGGTGGGGACTCGTTGTTGGTGGTGCGGTTGATCAATCGGGTGCGGGCGTCGTTGGGGGTGGAGCTCTCGATCCTGGAGTTCTTCACTGATCCGACGGTGGAAGGCGTCGCCGAACGCCTCGCGAACGCACCCACGCAAACGACCGCTGTGGTGGACCGAGGCCCGAGTCAGAGGCTGGAGTCACGTCCCGACGACGGACCCGCGCCGCTTTCCTTCGCGCAGGAGCGGTTGTGGTTCCTGGCCGAGATGGAGGGCTCGAGCGAGTCCTACCACATCCCCATCGCGTTGGGGCTGCGCGGCGAGGTCGATGTCGAGGCGCTCGTGTCGGCCATCAGCGACGTTGTCGAGCGGCACGAGGTGCTGCGCACGGTGATTCCCTCACCGGATGGTCAGCCGCGTCAGCAGGTGCTGTCGATGGCCGAGCTGGCGCGACCGGAGGTTCGTCACGTGGCGGTGGACGACCTGCCGGCCCTGGTGGCCGCGGCCAGCCGTCAGGGCTTCGACCTGACGGTTGACGTGCCGTTCCAGGCAACGGTGTTCACGACCGATACGGATCGCACCGCGCTCATGTTGCGGTTCCACCACATCGCGATGGACGGCTGGTCGCGGGGCATCTTCGTCCGTGATCTGGCGGCGGCGTACGAGGCACGGACGTCGCGCCAGGCGCCGGCGTGGGCACCACTCGCCTTTCAGTACGGCGACTTTGCTCGCTGGCAGCGGGAGCGGCTGGGCGAGACCTCGGACGAGCAGAGCTTCGTGTCGCAACAGCTCGACTACTGGCGTGAGGCGTTGCAGGGCGTTCCCGACGTGCTGCCGCTGCCGACGGACCGGCCGCGGCCGGCCGTGGCGACCTCGCGTGGTGCGGTGCTCGACGTCGGGTTCGGGCGTGAGCTGCACCGGGGGCTGACGGAGCTCGCCTCGCGCAACGGCGCGAGCCTGTTCATGGTCTTGCACGCGGCGTTCGCCGCGGTGCTGTCACGGTTGGGGGCCGGAGACGACGTGCCTGTCGGTACGCCGGTGTTCGGGCGCAGCGACGACGCGCTGGAAGACCTGGTGGGCTGCTTCGTGAACACGTTGGTCCTTCGAGCCGACCTGACGGGGAACCCAACCTTCAGCGAGCTGGTCACGCGGGTGCGGGAGACCGACCTGCAGGCCCTCAAGCACCAAGAGGTGCCCTTCGAGATGGTCGTCGAGGCTCTGAACCCGGTGCGGTCGCTGGACCACCAGCCGCTGTTCCAAGTCATGCTCGCCTTCCAGAGCGGGCTGGGCGAGGACTTCCGCCTGCACGGCCTCGACGTCGACTACCTGTCCGTGCCGGCCGTGACCAGCAAGTTCGACCTGTCGCTGGACCTGCTGCAGAACGCGCCCGAGGACGAGGTGGCCGTGGAGGGGCTCCTGACCTACCGCACCGATCTTTTCGACGAGACGTCGATAGCCAGGCTCTGGGAGCTGATGGTGCGGTTGCTCGAGCGGGTGGTCGAGGACCCGGGCCAGCCGGTGTCGACGTTGGACCTCACGAGCCCCGCCGAGGCACGGTTCCTCGAGCAGGTCGGCAGCAACCCGGCCCCGGTGCCCGACCTGACGATCCCGGCCCTGCTGGAAGCCCAGGTGCACCGCACGCCCGAGGCGGTGGCGCTGATCCACGACGGCGGCGAAATGCGGTACGCCGACCTGTGGAGCCGCTCGGAGGAGCTCGCCCGCGGATTGCGCGCGCGGGGTGCCGGACCCGAACAACTGGTCGGGGTCTCCCTGCCCAGGTCGGCTGACCTCGTCGTGCTGCTCGTCGCAATCCTCCGGACGGGCGCGGCGTATCTCCCGCTGGAGCCCGACCTGCCGGAGGCGCGTGCGGCACTCATCAGCGACGACGCCCACCCGAGGCTCGTGGTGACGCCCGATGTTCTGGGCGCCCTCCTGGCCGACGAGCATCCGGGTGAGCATCCGGAGGAGGAGCTGCACGAGTCCAGCGTGACACCGGAGACGACGGCCTACGTCATGTACACGTCGGGATCGACCGGCGGGCCGAAGGGTGTGGTACTCAGCCATCGCAACGTGGTCAACCAGCTGCTCTGGCACGTGGACGCGATGGGGCTGCGCGCCGGCGAGGACCGCGTGCTGCAGTCGACGGCGTTCGGATTCGACGTCTCGGTTCCGGAGATCTTCGCGCCACTGGTGTGCGGCGCGACCGTCGTCCTCGCGCCCGAGGGTGCCCATCGCGATCCAGCCGCCCTGCGCCGCCAGATTGCCGAGCACGACGTGACGCAGGTGACGTTCGTCCCGTCGTTGCTGCGCACGTTGCTCAGCGATGGCGCCGGCCTCGATCTGCCGGACTCGGTGCGTCGCGTCATCTCGACCGGTGAGCCGTGCCCGCCTGACGTGGCAGCGGCATTTGCCGGCTCCCGCCTGCGCTTCTTCAACCTGTACGGCCCGACCGAAACCACGGTCGAGGCGACCGGGCTGGAGCTCGAGTCGGTGTCTGGGGGGAGTGTGCCGATTGGTGTTCCGGTGTGGAACACGCGGGTTCATGTGTTGGACGGGGAGTTGCGGGCGGTGCCGCCGGGTGTGGTGGGTGAGTTGTTTGTGGGTGGGGTGCAGGTGGCGCGGGGGTATTGGGGTCGGCCGGGGTTGAGTGCTGATCGGTTTGTGCCGGATCCGTTTGGTGGTGGTGGTGCCCGGTTGTATCGGACGGGGGATCTGGTGCGGTGGGTTGATGGGGTGTTGGTGTTCGAGGGGCGCGCGGATGACCAGGTGAAGGTGCGTGGTCATCGGGTGGAGCTGGGTGAGGTGGAGTCGGTTCTGGGTCAGGTGGAGGGGGTTGGGGCTGCGGCGGTGGTGATGCGTGAGGACCGGCCTGGCGATGCGCGGCTGGTGGGGTATGTGGTGGGGCGGGCGGGGTGTGTGCTGGAGGGGTCGTCGGTGCGTGCGGCGGCTGCCGGGTTGTTGTCGTCGGCGATGGTGCCTTCGGTGGTGGAGGTGGTTGATGCGTTGCCGTTGACCAGCAGTGGGAAGTTGGATCGGCGGGCGTTGTCGGCGCGTTCGGCGCCGGTGGTTCCGGTGGTGTCTCGTGCTCCGCAGGGGGAGCGTGAGGTGGCGTTGGCGGGGGTGTTCGCCGACGTGTTGGGCATCGAGGAGGTCGGTGCCCGGGACGGGTTCTTCGATCTGGGTGGGGACTCGTTGTTGGTGGTGCGGTTGATCAATCGGGTGCGGGCGTCGTTGGGGGTGGAGCTCTCGATCCTGGAGTTCTTCACTGATCCGACGGTGGAAGGCGTCGCCGAACGCCTCGCGAACGCACCCACGCAAACGACCGTTCCGGCGACAGCGTCGGCGCGGAGTCTGTTGACGTTGGGCGCGTCGGCGGGTCCGCCAGACCTCGTCTTCGTGCACTCCCTGACCGGTGACCTCTCGTGCTACCGCGAGGTCGTCGCGCAGCTGCCCGAGCACGCGACGTTCGGGCTCACGGCCCCCGGCCTGATGGACGACGACGAGCCGGTCGACGACCTGCAGGCCCTGGCCGCCCGCCACGTCAAGGCGTTGCAGGAGAGCGAGATCGACGCGCCCCTGCGCCTCGTCGGCTGGTCCTTCGGCGGCGTGCTCGCCCTGGAGATGGCGGGCCAGCTACGTCGCGCGGGCCGCGACGTCGACCTGGTGATGATGATCGACAGCTATCCGCCGTGGGCGGACAGCGAGGTCGCCGCGAACGAGACGTCCTTGGACGACGAGACCGTGCGCGACATGCTCGGACCCGACTGGAGCGTGGAGGACGCCGACGTCGAGCAGTCGCTCATCGACGTTGCCCGTGCCCATGCGGTCGCGATGCGGGATCACGTGTTCGAGGGCGGCTTCGACGGCCGTCTCGTCCTCGTCCGCGCCGCAGACGACGCCCTCGTGGACACGAACTGGACGCTCGACTGGGAGGCGGCGCCTGACACCAGCGGGGTGTCGGTGCGGTCGGCTCCTGGATCACACTTCACCCTGCTCACCGGCGAGGGTGCCCTGGCCGTGGGCGAGCTGATCCGGACCGAGCTGACCATGGCTGCTCCGGTCCCCGTGCGGCCCTGAGCCGTGGCCGAAGGACTGGTGGCGCCGCTGGTCCCGCCCGGCGTCGTGGTGAGGGAAGGCCCGCCAGGCGGCCGAGTGGGGACACGCCACCCGGCCGAGGAGGCCGTGGTGACACGGGCGGTGGCGGCCCGTCGGCTCGAGTTCCTCGGCGTCCGCAGCCTCGCTCGTGAAGCGCTGTGCGAGCTCGGCATACCGCCTGAGCCGCTCCTGCCGGACCACGAGCGGGTACCCGTGTGGCCGCGCGGTGTCGTTGGCAGCCTCACGCACTCGACCGGCTGGCTTGCGGCCGCGCTTGCCCTCGACGACGACGTGCTCGCGATCGGGATCGACACCGAGCCGAACCTCCCCCTACCGGCTGAGGTGCGCGCAACTGTGCCGAGGCCGCGTGAGCAAGCGATGCTGGCCGAGCTGGCGCAGGCTCGTCCGGAGATGGCCTGGGACCGGCTCCTGTTCAGCGCCAAGGAGAGCGCGTTCAAGGCGTGGTACCCACGCACGCGGCGCTGGCTGGACTTCGGCGACTGTGAGGTCGACCTCGATGCGAGTGGCGGCTTCGCTGCGCGTCTGCTGCCTGCCGAGGCGGTGCCGGACGTCGTCTTCGGCCGCGGTGGGCTCTGCGGACGCTGGGGCGAGATGGAACGGGGCGGGACGTCGCACCTGGCGACGGCCGTCGTCGTGAAGCGGCTTCAGGCGAACCGCCACTGCAGCGTCTCGAACACGTAGGACTCGACCGCGCGCTGGCGCTCCGCGACCTGCTCCAGGGACTCGCCCTCGATGCATACGTCGAGCACGCGATGAGCCATCCCCACTCTCCAGTCCACCGCCGTGCCGACCGCGGTCATCGGGCCGAGTCCGAAGACGCCGGGCATCTCCAGCAGGCGGTGGGGGTCCGGCGTGCTCAGCAGCTGCACGGCCTCGACCGGCGGATGGACGTACCAATGCATCGCCACCCCGCTCGGCTCCCGGAGCTCGGGCAGCTCGAGGCCCGCGAAGAGCGCCATCGCGAGTACGGAGGGGTCGACCCGCCCGACCTTGGTCATCAGCTCGACGAGGCCGCCCCCCAGGCGTCCGTTCACCTCGATCAGCTGCGGTCCGTCGTCGGTGAGCATCACTTCGGTGTGCAGGACGCCGAGGTCGATGTCGAGCGCCGCGATGGCGGCTTCGACGAGCTCGAGGATCTCGACCCGCAAGCGATCCGGCAGCGTCAACGGAAAGATCATCGCCGTCTCGCGTGCCGGCTTGGCCTGGGGGAGGCGACCGGTCATGCCGAGGTGTGTCACCTCGCCGTCGACCACGAACGACTCCACCGACAGGTAGTCGGCCAGCCACGGGCCAAGCGGTTGGTGCGCGGGGTACATCCGCTGCTCGAGCACGAACTCCGCCCCTTCCGCAATGTCGGCGACCGCGGCCTCGAGCTCGGCCAGGTCGTCGACGAAGACGGTGCTCGCGCTGCCTGAACCGCGCAGCGGCTTGAGCACGCCGGGCAGGGGAGGGTTCACCGGAACCTGGTCTCGGGCTGCCCGGACGGTGGCGACCTTGCTGACCCCCGCGTCGTTGAGCGCCGTGCGCTGCTTGGCCTTGTCTATCAAGGCCGAGGCTGTCTCGGGATTCATGCCCGGCAGCCCGAATCGCTCGGCGACACGCGCTGCCACCGGAACCAGCTCCTCGGCGAAGGTGACCACCGCGGTGGGAGGAGCCGCGCAGGACTTCACCATCTCGTCGACCGAGCCCGCTTGGACGACGTCCCCGAGCATGCGGAGCAGAGGTGCGTGCCGTTGTGCCTCGGAGTCGTCGGGATTCACGGCGAACCGGCACCCGCCGTACTGCAGGGAGGCGGCCGCGATCTGCGAGGGCGTGGCGGCGCCGTACGTGTAGGGAACGAGAATCATCTCTCCTCCTTCGGACCCAGGCTGACGTCGGCGGTACGAGGGAGGGGCTCCCCGTCCAGCCAGTGCCGGGCGTAGTCCTCGAACTGGGCGTACGCCCGCTCGTCGGTTCCTGGGGTTGCGTCAGCGCAGTGCGGGGTGACGATGACATCCTGTCGGTCCCACCACGGTGATGCGGCCACCAACGGCTCGTGGTCGAACACGTCGAGCGCGGCCCCGGCGAGCTGTCCGTTGTCGAGTGCGTCGAGGACCGCCGGCCCGTCGACAACCGGGCCGCGTGCGACGTTGACGAGGTAGGAGCGGGGTTCGAGCAGAGCGAGCTCTTCGCGCCCGACGAGACCTTGCGTATGGGAGGTCAAAGGCACGGCCACGACCAGAACTCGGCTTCCGCGCAGCGCGGTGTGCAGTCGCCCGACGGGGAAGGTCGCGTCGAAACCCTCGGCGTCGACCGCACCGCGGCGTACGCCGACGACGCGCACGCCGCACGCGCGCAGGAGCCTGGCCGTGCAGGTGCCGAGGTCGCCGGTGCCGAGCACGCACGCGGTCAGACCATGCAGCTCGACGGCCCGCGCCGTCGTGAGCCAGCGCCGCTCGGCTTGGGCGCGCGCCAGGGGAACCAGTCCCCGTGTCATCGAGAGCAGAACAGCGAGGACGTGCTCGGCGACAGACAGACCGTGTGTCCCCGAGCCGTTGCTCACCACCGTCCTGGCCGGGTCCACGGCCTGCGCGACGCGAGGGTCGATGCCAGCATTCGTGAAGTGCAGCCACCATCGGTCCGCTCGCGCCTTGCACTGGTCGTCGATCGCCCCGAGCAGCTCCGTGGGTCCGGCGGCCCAACAGAGAACCACGTCGGCCGGCTCGCTGCTGGTCTGCACCGACCCTGGCCAGAAGACCGCCAACCGGCTGCGTATCGCAGCCGGGGGCTCCCCCACCAGGCGGAGGGTGCTCATCCGAGCCCGCGCAGAGCGATCGCGACGTGCTCGACCAGTTCGGCGTCGAGGTTTCCGACGCTCAGTCGCAGCATGCCCTCGTCCTCAGGCATGAACGCCGTGCCGGGCAACGTCAGGAGGCCGCACTGCTCCACCAGACGTCGCACGACGGACGTGGTCGGGCAGTCAGGAAAGGGGTGACGAACCCACGCGAAGAACGCGCCCGTGCTCTCGAGACGGAAGCCCCCCGGGTCATCGGCCATGGCGCGACTGAACTGCTCGCGGCGTTCGGCTGACTCCCGCTGCCTGGCGGAGCGCCATGTGCGAGACCTGGTGAGGCCGGCCCATGCGGCTTCCTGCCCCGCGATCGGGGCGTGGATCGCGAGGCAGTCCAGCAGCTTGGCCATATGATCGAGGAGCCGTTCGTCCGCGACGACCGCACCCACGCGATGACCGGGAATCGCCAGCTCCTTGGAGAAGGAGTGCAGGCTTACCAGAACGTCGCTCCACCCCGTGTCGGCAAAGAGGTGGTGGGCTGGTTCCGAGGTGTCACGGAACCCCCGGTAGGTCTCGTCCAGCACCAGCGCAACGTTGTGGTCAGCCGCCACGGCGGCGAACGCGGCGATCGTCTCCGGTGGGAGCACTGCTCCCGTCGGATTGCCCGGCGAGACCAGACAGATGGCGCGGGTGCGCTCGCCGAGCAGCGGGAGCAGCGTCTCGGGGTCCTGGAGCCACCGCTGGTCCGCCGGTAGGTAGACGGGGCGGATGTGGTTCAGACGCAGCCACATGTCGTGGTTGAAGTAGTAGGGACTGGCGAGCACGACCTCGTCGCCGGGTGCGCACAGGGCCCCCATGGTCACGCAGAAGGCCTGGTTGCAGCCGGCGGTGACGAGGACCTGCTCGGGCCGGACGTCGCCCGCGTAGTCAGCGCTCAACTCGTCGGCGACCACCTGGCGCAGTCGGTCGAGGCCGGCGATGTCGCCGTACCGGGCGAGCCGCGGGTGGTCGATGACCTCGCAGAGGTGCGCGGTCACCTCGGGTGGCGGCGGGTAGGCCGGCGCTGCCTGGGACAGGTCAAGCACCGGTACGTCGCCCGCACGCCGTGCCACCGACTCGTCGAGAAGGCGGTAGGCAGCCGAGATGGGGGACTCGGGCACGCCGACGGCGCCGGGCTGTGCCCGCGGACCCTGACCTGCCGGACCAGCCACGCGCCACCGTGCCCCTCAGTAGATGACGCGACTGTCGGGTGTCAGCCGCCAGGCCCGGGAGGCACGCAGGTTGCGAGTGATGTTCAGCCGCTTGAGCCACCGGTCCGAACCGTCGTAGCGGGGATTGAACGACGCGCGTCCGTGCACCGTGCGCGAGTTGTCGATGAACACGCAGTCTCCGGGCTGGAGGCGGTACCCCGCCATGGCCGCGTCGATCTTGTCGCACAGGGCCTCGAAGTTGGAGCGGTGTCGCTCCGGCCAGGTGTCGGTGACCATGTGGTACGGGTCGAGCGACCAGTACGGATCGCTTCGCTCGCCCCAGAAGAGCGGGCGCCGCTCCGGCGCGCGGTTCCACCGTTCGACCAGCGCGAAGCTGCGCGCGCGCAGCTTGTCCACCTCGGCATGTCCGGTCGGCTCCAGCTCCCCGGACGACTGGTGGGAGTTGTCCGGGAGGACGGTGAACTCCGGCTCGAAGAAGCAGTCGACGTCCACGTCGGACAGATCGAGTTCGCGCAGCGGACAGAGGTGGGTCAGGACGTCGTCAGGGTTCTTCATGCACATGAGCGCGACGTAGTCGCCGCGGGCGGGGTGGAAGGCATCCTCGGTGTGCCACGACAGCGGCCGCACGCTGTTGGACCCGATCTCCTCCAGCTCGTCGCCCTCGATGGGCAGCACGTTGTGCATGATCCGGCCCTCTTGCTGCGTCGCCCAGCCGAAGGCGTCGCCGAGCATGGATGCGCACAGCAGGAAGAACACCTCGTGGCGGAACGTCCGGCCCTCGGCGGCGCCCGCCTTCCAGTGCGTGGGTGTCGGCCCGATGCCGCTCTCGTCCACGGGGTAGCCCGAGATGCAGGCGACTGCGTCGGGCTCCTGGAGCCGGAAGAACTCGGCGAAGTCGCCAAGGCGCTCCGGAAGCAGCCGGGAGAACCGTCCGGCCCTGGAGATCAGCTCGGGGTCCTCGATGTCGTCGTAAAGCTTGCAGATCTGGTCGACCACGTCGTCGATGTCGGCGACGTCCTCGTCGGTCAGCGTCAGGCGTTGCATATGGTCAACCCTTTCCTTGCCTGGTGAGCCAGTCCCTCGTCCAGCCGGCCGAGCCCTTCGACCAGGTCCTCGGTTTCGGTGGCGAACCCCAGACGGACGTGGGAGGCCAGCTGTGGCCCGAACACCTCGCCGGGGACGAGCAGCACACTCTGTTCGGCGGCCAGCTGCTTGCAGAAGGCCGTGACGTCGCCGGCGCGGGACACGTCGACGGCCGCGCTCACGCCGCCGCGCGGTGACGTGGCGTCGAGGCCCGTCGCGGCGAGCCACGTGTCCAGGATCGCGAGGTTGCGCGTAGCCAGCGCCAACCGATCGGCGATCAGGGCATCGGCCTTCGTCAGGACTCGGTGCACGACGAACTCGAGGACCGGCGAGAGATGCAGAGTGATGTAGTCGCGGATCCGCACGTAGCTGCGCAGGATCTCCGGGCTGGCCAGGCACCAGCCGAACCGCAGGCCGGGAAGCCCGTAGCTCTTGGACACGGTTCCGAGCGTGATCGCCCGCTCATAGGCCATGTCCGGGTGAGGGAGTGGCGGCGCGCCGTAGGTGATGTCCTCGAACGCCGCGTCCCACAGGAGGTAGGCGCCGGCACGCTCGGCGATCCTGACGACCTCGTCGTACTCCTCGAGCGTCAGGGTGCTTCCCGTCGGGTTATGCGGAAAGTTCACGATCACCATGCGCGTCCGCGGGCCCACCAGGCCGTCGAGCTTCTCCACGTCCGCCCGGAAGGTGGTGGGCTCGAGCGACCACGGAACCACGCGGCACCCGATCGACCGGGCGATCGAGGCCAGCTGCTGGTACGCGGGCTGGACGACCACGACCTCGTCCCCGCGCTCGAGCAGGGTGGACATGGTCAGGAACATGCCCTCGCTGGAGCCACACGTCGTCATCACCCGCTCGGCGTCCCCGAGGGCGAAGCGTTCCGACAACAGGCTGCGGGTCTGCTCGGCACCCAACGGCTCGCCGTCGCTCAAGGTGATCGCGTCCATGCCGTCGAGGTCGACGCCGAACTCGCTGCGGAGCCGCGCGATCGAGAAGGGCGCAGCACCGCTGCTGCCGAGGTCGATCTCGGTGCTGTAGTAGTGAGCACGCATCCAGTCCTCGAGCGCGGCTGACGAGATCGCTGGCCACGGCCCGTCGCGCATGAGGTCCTTTCCAAGGACAGCGGGCACAAGGCCCCAGTCGAGAATTCCTACCCCGGATACTTCCCAGTTGCGCCGAAATACCGACATACTGTCAGAAATACTGACATACTGCTTACGCTGGCGGTGACCCCTGGCTCCATGCGCTCCAGGGATCACCCTCTGACCGGGCGCGCGCTGCGGTGGATGGGAGTTCCAGCATGGTCACACCGGAATCGGTGGAGGTCCTCCACGACGACGCCCAGGTCGCCTGGGCCACGATGGCGGAGCCCGGCGGGATGGCCGCCACCTACGTCCTGTGCACCGCGCTCGTGGCGATGGACCGCGCGGGGGTTGCCCAGCAGCTCCGCCGGGAGTGGGTCGACCTCGACACGGTGGAGCCACCTGGAGACAACGAGGCGATCACCCGGCGGGTGTTGCGCTTCCTCGCCATCCGTGGCGTCGTCGAGCTGACCGATGAGTCGGTGCGGCTGACGGAGCGGGGTGAGGTGCTCCTCGGCGAGTTGTCCGAGTCCCTGCTCGGCTACTACGTCGAGGCGTACGGCCGGGTCCTCCACGACATGGCGCCGCTGATGACCGGCGAGGCGGTCTACGAGAAGGACGTGAGCCGCAACGCGGAAGCTCTGGGTCGCCGCTGCGAGGTGTTGTTCCGAAGCTTCGGTGCGCGCATCGTCTCGGACGTGATGAAGGAACGGGGCGCGCGCTCGGTCCTTGACCTCGGCTGTGGCACGGGTGGGCTCGTGCTGGATCTGTGCCGGGAGGATGTCGGGCTGCGTGGCGTGGGCCTGGACATCGCCCCCGACGCCATCGCGCTCGCCCAGACCAGGGCGCACGAGCGCGGGCTGGCCGACCGCGCCTCGTTCGTGGTGGGCGACGCATTTCGTCCCCAGGACTGGGCCGAGAGCGCGAGGTCGTGCGACTTCCTGGTGGCCGTCGGCACGATGCACGAGCACTTCCGTGCCGGGGAGCAAGCGGTCGTGGAGCTGCTGCACAACTATCGAGAGGTGCTGGCTGACGGGGACAAGACGTTCCTGCTGGCGGAGCCACAGCTGCGAGTCGGGGAGAAGGACGCGGACTTCTACCTGGTCCACGTCCTCACGAAACAGGGGATGCCACGCCCGCAGGAGGACTGGTTCGGGGTCTTCGAGCAGGCCGGCCTCGACTGCCGGCGCGTCCACACCGCACCCAACACCGGCTTCAACTTCGCCTACTACGAGCTCACCGCCGCGAACGCCTGAGCCATCGAGTCGCACCGATGCCACTGTCCAGGCGCCAGGGCGAGGTCGCCGCCATGCAGCTGGCCGACCTCCTGCGGCTGGCTGCCCGCTCCGGCGCGACAGACATCGCCCTCGGCGTACCCACCGGAGGCCCGACGCCGGGCATGACGGCCTCGGTCACCGAGGCGCTGTCGACCGACCTGCTGAACCAGTACGCCGACCCCAGCGGAGCCGCGTGCCTGCGCACGGCTCTGGCGGGTTGGCTCTCGCGGGTCCGTGGCCGAGTGGTCGACCCGGACGGGGAGCTGACCGTGACGTGCGGTGCCACCGAGGGCGTGTTCGTGGCATTGCTGGCGCTCACCGATCCCGGCGACGAGGTCCTCGTCCCCGAACCGTTCTTCGAGCTCTATCCCGGCATGGTGCGGCTTGCGGGGGCGGTCCCGGTGCCGTTGCCGCTCCGGCCACCGGACTGGCGCATCGAGGCGCGCGCTTTGGCCGCTGCGGTCACCCCGCAAACCCGCGCGATCCTGCTCAACACGCCGCACAACCCGACCGGACGGGTGTTCGACGACGCCGAGCTCGACCTGGTGCTCGAGCTGTGTGCCGATCGCGGCCTCATGTGCATCACCGACGAGGTCTATGAGCACTTCACCTTCGACGGGACGCGGCACCACTCGCCGTTGACCCATCCGGCGCGTGACCACGCCGTCGTGGTGAGCAGCTTCTCCAAGACCCTGGAGATCTGCGGCTGGCGCGTGGGCTTCTGCGTGGCTGCGCCGCCGGTCACCGCCGCGCTCCGGCGCGTGCACGAGCACACGACGCTGGGAGCGAGCCACCCGCTCCAGCTCGGCGCCGCCGCGGCGCTGTCCGAGCCTGAGGTGCTCGTGCACGACCTGGGCAGTCGACGGGACCGGCTGGCGGACCAGCGGGAGGTGATGGTGGACGCGTTGCGGCGCTGCGGCCTGCGGACCCGAACCCCCGACGGGGGCTGGTTCGTGCTCGCGGAACTGCCGCCCGGCGGCGACGCTGCCTCAGCGCTGTGTGCCGACCTGGCTCGCGAGGCGCGGGTGCTCGTCGCACCAGGTACGCCGTTCTTCGCCAGCCATGAGGAGGGCGAGAGGTGGGTTCGGACGACCTTCGTCCGCGACCCGGACGCTACCCGTTCGGCGCTGGACCGCCTCGAGCTTCACCTCAGCCGGGCGGCCGCAAGCTGAGAACTCAGATCTTGTGGGCGGCCGGGTCCCGGAAGCCGTCGCCCCAGTAGTCGTTGGGGAACTCCTCGGGCGAGAGGGGTCGGGAGACCTCGTCCACCGACGGGCCGATCTTCTCGGCGATCACGTCGAGCTTCTCGACGTCGAAGCCGTAGAGCTCGGCGGCGTTCCCGCAGAGCACCTGGGCGATCTCCTCCTCGGGGATGCCGTTGAACGTGTGCCGGATGACCAGTTGGGTGTAGGGCCAGGTCGACTCGATGTGGGGATAGTCACCGGCCCACATGATGTTGTCGATCCCGATCAGGTGGCGTCGCTCCGCCTCCGGCCGGCTCATGAACGTGGCTGCGGCGTAGCACTGCCGTCTCCAGTACTCGCTCGGACGCAACGAGAGCTGCTTGCGCACCGGGGCGCCGGAGAACTGACCGTCATAGATGTCCTCGAGCTCGTTGAGCGTCTGGGGCACCCAGTAGCAGTCCTGCTCGGTGAAGACCACCTTGAGGTCCGGGAACCGCTCGAAGACTCCGCCCCACATGAGGAACCACAAGGTGCGGCGGCCGAAGAACATCTGCTCGGTCGAGATCAGGGTGAAGGCTTCCTCCCCCTCGTACTTCGGGAGGTCGTTGCCCACGTGGATGTTGACCGGCATCCGCGTCTCGGCGAGCGCCTGCCACATCGGGTCGTACATGGGGTCGTGGTAGCCGGGCAGGCCGGGGAACTGACCGGGCAGCAGGATGCCTCCGCGCATCCCGGCCTCGGCAGCCCAACGCACCTCTTCTGCCGCGCGCGAGGGGTCGTGGGCCGGGACCAGCGCCATGCCGGCGAACCGGTCCGGGCTGTGGGTGCAGAAGTCGGCCAACCAGGCGTTCCAGGCGTGGCAACCAGCGGCCACCAGCTCCGGCTCGTACATCTGCCCGCGCTCGATGATTCCGCCGCGCTTCTCCATCCCGCCGTCCAGTGCACCGAACGGCACGTCCCACGGCGCGAAGTCGGGAATCAGCACGTCGCCGGCGATGCCCTGTTCGTCCATGTGCTGGAGCCGGACCTGGGGGTCCCAGAGGCCGGGTGCGCCGCCCGGCACGCACGCCGGGTGTTCCACGAAGGCCTTGAGCTTCTTGGGGTGGGTGTCCAGGGCGTCCTTGAACAGCTCCATCATGTCGCTGCTTCGCTTTCGCGCGATCTCCTCGCGCGCGCTCAGATAGGCGTCGAACGTATCGAGGTGCTTGGCCGGCATGTACTCGCGAAACGTCGGCAGTGCGACCGCAACGTGTGAGTCGGCGCTGATCACCGTGTACCGCTTGGTGCTGATCGACTGACTGGGCGGCGCGATCTGGGTGTCGGTCATGGTTTCCTCGTTCCTTGTCGACGCATGCGGGTTGCTCGGAGCTACGTGTCCGGCCACGTGGACAGGAGGACGGCGAGCTCGGCCGGGAAGGCCAGAAACGCGTAGTGGTCGCCTGGCAGCACCTCCAGCCGGCACGGACCGTGGTCCGCCCAGCCGGCCAGTGCGCTCAGGTCGACTCCGCTCTCCGCCCACCCGACCACGGTGACTTCCGTGCCGGTCGAAAACGCGTGGGTGGCGGCGTAGCACCGCGCCGCCTTTAGATCCGGGCGGTACACCGACATCGCGATCTCGAGGAGCTCCGGCGTTGGCGCGCCGCCCATCCCGTCGATGAGCTCCAAGAGCTCGCCTCGGAGCTGTTCTTCGGTCATCTCGGCGAAGGCGCTGCGACCGCCTGACCACGGAGCCGGCTGGGACGAGACGATCAACCGCTCCGGCGGACGCGCGTGCACAGTGTCGAGCTGGTGGGCGGTCTCGAACGCGATGTGCGCGCCGGCGCAGTGCCCGAAGATCGCGAAGGGGCGGTCCAGGAAGGGCAGCAGCGCATCCGAGAGGCCGGCTCCGAGTTCCTCGTAGGTGCCGTAGTGCGGCTCCCGGATCCGGTTCTCGCGGCGAGGGAACTGAACGGGAACCAGGTCGACGAGGCCGCGCGCGCCGTGAACCACGGCGGGCCAGTTCCGGTACATCGACGCGCCGACGCCGGAGTAGGGCAGGCAGAAGACCCTGGCCTGCGCGTCGGCGCGCGGCGCGCGCAGGAGCCAGGGCCGGAACGACGTGCCCGGTGGTGAGTCGGTCGTGGCTGGGTTCATCCGATCGGCACCGCGGACCGGTCCCTCAGTTGGAAGCGCATCGGAGCGCTCACTACCCCAGCGGCGGCGTTCGACACCAGGTGGACAGGCTCCGTGTCGAGTGCGAAGGAGTCGAGCGCGGCGAAGAACTCTTGCGCGGTGATGGTCAGTGTGAGCCTGGCGAGGGGGTGGCCGACGCACCTGTGTACCCCGCTCCCGAACGCGATGTGCCGGTTGGGGGTGCGCCGCGGGTCGAAGGTGTGCGGGTCGTCGAACACGCGCGGGTCACGATTGGCCGAGGCGATCCACGCGACAACGGCGTCGCCGGCCCGCACCTCGGTGTCGCCGACGAGGGTGTCCTCCGTGGCGTAGCGCATGAAGTGCATGGTGGGCGAGGACCAGCGCAACGCCTCCTCGACCACGCTCTTGACCGGTGTGTCTGGGTCCCACCGGCCTTCGCCACCGCCGGCCGCGACCAGACCGAGCAACGTCCCCGTCATCGCCTGCGAGGTGGTGACCGCCGCGCCGAGCAGGAGGCTGTAGCAGTTGACGACCACATCCTGGACCGGCAGCCGGGACCCGTCGAGCTCCATGGCCGCCAGCACGCTCAGCAGGTCGGCGCCGAGTGCGGACCGGCGCTCCTCGACCGCGCTGGTGAAGTACTGGACGATCTCGTGGTGCGCTCTGAGCAGAGTCGCCTGCATCGAACCGGTGGCGTAGTGGGGGTCCAGCGGTGCGATGGATGCGTACGTGAGCCGGGTGAGCTCGTCGATGTCGGCCTCTGGCAGTCGCATCAGGTGGACGATCGTCGCCACGGGGAGCCGGCTCAACGAGGCCGCGACGTCCCACGTGCCGCCGTCCCAGAGGGGGGCGATGGTCTCCCTCACCAGCGCTCGCAGCCAGTCGTCGTGCTCGGGCATCACCTGCGGCGCGAACGGCGCGCCGATCTGCGCGCGGAGCTCGCCGTGCCGGGGGGGATCCGTCACCGCCATCATGCGGCCTGAGGCAGGGTCGGGGACGCCGAGCATCCACAGCACGGTGCCGCCCTCGGAGGTGAACCTCTCGTGGTCGCGGAGGACGTCACGGACCTGTGCGTGCCTCGTGACGGCCCAGAACCCTGGCCCCTTCGGCCGCGCGTTCCAGTAGACCGGGCACTCCTCGCGCAGTGTCTGCCAGAGCAGGTGCGGGTCCTGGTGGGCGTAGATGTCAGCGTCGAAGAGATCCACGCCCGCGACGTCGAGGCGCTCACCGGGGGTCGGGGTCGTCATCCGCACGGTGGGACTCCTGCCGGCCGATCGCCAGGTCGCCTCACTTCGGCGAGGAACCCACCGCCGAAGTGGGTATCGGCCACCGTTGCTTACCTGGCAAAATGTGTCAAGTGCCATAAAACATCATAAATAGGTCATAGGACCGATGACGGGAGCGAGCGCGCATGGCAACGTCGGTGTTCAGCGGCAGGCGCACCTCGCTGCGACCGTCCCCCCTCGCCCGCAGGTTCGACGCCGTCCGTACGGCCGCGCCCGACGCGGTCGCGGTCCGGTCCTCCGAGCGTGAGCTGACCTACGCCGAGGTCGACGCTCGAGCCACGGCGTTGGCCGAGGAGCTGGCTGCGACCGGTCTGCGCCCCGGTGAGGTGGTCCTGGCACTTCTGCAGCAGTCGCCCGAGCTGGTGGTCGCCGCGCTCGCCGTGGCGAAGGCCGGCTTTGCGATGACGGCCGCGAACCCCACAACGGCGTCGATCACGCCGGAGGACGTAGCCGAGCGCACGGCTGCGCGGGCCGCGATCATCCACGCGGGCGCGAGCGCACCGGCCGGCCTCGACGTGCTCCAGGTCGACCTGGACGCTGCGCCGACGCACCACCCGGAGACCGGTCCCCCTGGGCCGGCGGACCCGCTCGAGCTGGGGATCGTCATCCACACGTCCGGGACCAGCGGGGTGCCACGCGCGGTCATGCTCGAATCGGGCGCTCTGGCCGACACGGTCACCCATCCCGACCTCGACCTCGGTCCGGGGGACGTCATCGGGCTCCACTCAGCCGTTGAGTTCGATGCCTCCTTCTTCGAGCTGTGGGCCGGGCTGACCTCAGGCGCCACCCTCATGCCGGCGGTCAACATCGACGAGCTGACGGCACTGCTCGCCCGCGACGCTCTCACCGGCATGCTCATCACTACGTCGCTGTTCCACGTCCTCGCGGACGCAGAGGCCTTCCGCCCGGCACAGCAGCTGCGGTGGGTGCTCGTGGGTGGCGAGGAGCTCTCGCCGACCCACGCCGCGAAGTTGGTCGAGCAGGTTTCCGGCGTGCGCCTGCGCAACTGCTACGGGCCGACCGAGACCACGGTGATCTCTACGTGGCACGAGGTCGATCCGGACGGGGAGTCCGCGAGCGACGTCCGGGTGCCGATCGGGCAGCCCGCGTTCGGCAAGGCCATCCACGTCCTGGACTCCGAGCTGCGTCCCGTCGCAGACAACGAGTCGGGGGAGATCTACGTCGTCGGTGGCCTTGGCCGTGGGTACGCAGGTGCTCCCGCCGCCACGGCCGAGCGGTTCGTCCCCGATCCGACTCGGCGCGGTGGCCGGATGTACCGCACGGGCGACTTTGCGAGCGTCACCGGTGGTGTCCTGCACTTCCTGGGCCGCACCGACCGCCAGGTGAAGGTCCGGGGGCACCGGGTGGACCCCGGCGAGGTGGAGGCGCTCCTGCGTGGCCACCACGCCGTCTCGGACGTCGCGGTGACTCCGGTGAAGCGACGTGGAGGCAGGGTGGTCCTCTGCGCCTACGTCGTGCTCACGGACGCTGGCCGCGTCTCCACGGCCCACCTCCGGGACTGGATGACCGGCCGGGCACCTGCCTCGCAGGTGCCCGCGCGGTTCGTCGTCCTGGACCGGCTGCCGCTCACCGGCAACGGCAAGACCGATCACCGGGCACTGCCGGTCGCCTTCACCGAGCGCACCGTCGATGTCGACTTCGTCGAGCCGCGCGACGAGATGGAACAGATGGTCGCGGACATCTGGGCCGACACCCTCGGGGTCGAGGGTGTGGGGATCGACGACAACTTCTTCGAGGTGGGCGGAGACTCCCTCGCCAGCGTCGAGATCCTGGTCCGCACGAACGCCGAGCTCGACCTCGCCCTGACGGCGCGTGACCTCGTCGAGCACCAGTCGGTGCGGGACATCGCAGAGTCGATCCGGCGCAGCGAGGAGGCGTCGGCCTGATGCGCCTCGACGGACGGGTCCTCTACCTGGTCGACGACGCCGGGGCGATGCTCGAGCAGCTGCACGGTTGCGACCTGGACCACGACGCCACGGTCGATCGACTGCGCCCCGAGGTCTCCACCGACGAGATCATCCCGGCCCGGCACTGCCTGCACGTCGGACCGGTCCTCGGCGACTTCGTCTACACGGGGCTGCGGGCAGGCACCGGGAACCCGGTCGGCGAAGGAGCCGTCGCCGCCGGCGGCTTCGGTGCCTCGGTCGCCGGCCGGCGCCGCGGCAAGGGTTCCAGTCGCGAGCACGCTCCGTACGCCGAGCGCGCCGCCGGTATCCGCATCGTCTTCGCGCCGAGCTTCGAGCGAATCTACCGGCAGAACTGCCACAACCTCGGCATGGTCACGTCCACCCGGCTGGACCTCCTCCCACGGCTGTTGGCGGGAGAGGACGTACCGCTCGAAGAGCTTTGCCACGACCTCGACCGGGTGTCGCTCGCGCTGGTTCGGGCCGGTGGGTTGTTCGCCTACTCCCTGTCCGTCCCCGAGACGCCGGCCGCGAACGGCCGATCCGAGGCCAGGCCGAGCACGCTCGCCGAGCGTGTGCTGGCCGGGCACGGCGCCGGGACGACGCGAATGGCGGCCGTCGGCGAGCTCCAGCTTTTCCGGACCGACTTGAGGTACAGCCACGAATACGTGACCGGCATGGCCGAGGCGCTGGTGGCCGAGCATGCGCCGGGCCGAGACCTCGTGGATGCGGACTCGATCCTCCTCTTCGAGGACCACCTGACCGGCTTGCACCGCACGCCGGGGGTCGATGAGTCAGCTGTGGCGAGCGCCCGTCGGCTGGCCGAGCTCCAGGAGCGCTTCGCCCGGGATCGCGGCGTCCGCCTGCACGGCCGAAAAGCGGGATGGTCCGAGGCGATCTGTCACCTCAAGGTGATCGAGTCCTACGCGCTGCCGGGTCAGCTCGTCGTCGGCTCGGACTCCCACACCTGCCACGTGGGCGCACTCGGCTGCGTCGCGGTCGGCGTCGGGTCGACGGACATCGCGAGCTCCTGGGTGACCGGCCATGTTCTCCTGCCGGTGCCGCGCCAACTCCTCGTGCGCGTCGAAGGGACGCTGCGGCCGGGGGTGACCGAGAAGGACCTCATGCTGCACCTTCTCCGCTTGCCGGACATGCGCGCGGGGGCCGCGATCGGGGCACTCGTCGAGTTCGCCGGGCCCGCCATCGAGGCACTTGACCTCGAGGCCCGCAGCACGCTGACCAACATGACGGCGGAAATGGGTGCCACCAGCGGCATCGTCCGTCCCGACGACAGGACCGCCGCCTATCTCCACGAGCGCCGTGGCATCGACCTCGAAGCGGCGCGCAGGCTCTGCACCGTCGAGCCGTCGGACGTCGAGGCCTTCGACCTGGTCATCGAGGTCGACGGCGACCAGGTCGAGCCGATGGTGTCGCTCCCCGGAGACCCCGGGAACGCCGTACCGCTGCGTGAGGTTGGCGGGGTGCGCGTCCAGCGTGCCTACGGCGGGTCGTGCACCGCCTCCAAGCAGCGCGACATGGACGACTATGCGCGAGTTCTGGGTCGGGCGGTCGCCGACGGTCGCCGGGTGCACAACGGCACCGAGCTCTACATCCAGGTCGGCAGCGACTCGGTGCTCGACTACTGCCGCGAGCAGGGCTACCTCGAGCTGTTCGAGGCGGTTGGGGCGGAGGTGCTCGGCCCCGCGTGCGGTGCCTGCATCAATGCCGGCCCCGGAGCGTCGACCACCCCGGACGATGTCGCGATCTCTGCTCAGAACCGCAACTTTCCGGGGCGGTCCGGGCCGGGACAGCTCTACCTCGGCTCACCGTTGACCGTCGCGCAGTCGGCCCTCGATGGCTGCATCAGTGAATTTCAACCGGAGGAGTGAACCCACGTGGCCGAGCGACCCGCCGATCTCATCACGGACTGGAACGCGATCGCGGAGTCCGGGCCGCCACGGGCCGTTTTCCTTCACGACGAGACGCTTCGCGACGGGCTCCAGGCCCCGTACATCACCCAGCCGACTCTTGAGGACCGCCTCGCGCTGCTGCACCTGATGGACGAGCTTGGCGTGAGCAGTGCCGACATCGGCATGCCGATGTCGAACAAGAACGCGGCCCGCAACGTCACCGCCCTGGCCAGCGAGGTGCGCGCCGCGGGACTCGCGCTGACTCCCGTCTGCGCCGCGCGGACCGTGCTCCCCGACGTCGAGGAGGTGGCCTGCATCGCGGACGAGGTCGGCGTGCAGATGTGCGTGATGGCTTTCGTCGGCATCAGCCCGATCCGGCTCTTCGTGGAGTCGTGGGATGTCGAGTCCGTGATCAAGGAGGTCGTCCAGGTCGTCGAGTTCGCCGTCCGTCAGGGGCTCTCCGCCGTCCTCGTCACCGAGGACACGACGCGCTCGCGCCTCGACGTCAGTCTCGACGTCTACCAGGCCGCGCTGGACGCAGGGGCTTCCGGCGTCTGCGCGTGCGACACCGTGGGCTTCGCCATGCCCTGGGGGGTCCGGCGTCTCGTCAGTGGGCTGCGCGAGGGGCTGGCCGGACGCGGGCATCCCGACGCCGTGATCGACTGGCACGGACACAACGACCGGGGAATGGCCCTCGCAAACTCGCTGGCTGCCGTCGAGGCCGGCGCGGACCGCGTGCACGCCACCGCCCTGGGCATCGGTGAGCGCGCCGGCAACGCCTCCATGGAGCAACTGCTGGTGAACCTGTACGCGATGGGCGTCGTCGACCGCAGCCTGGAGCGGCTGCCGGACTACTGCGAGCTGACGGCGCTCGCCTGCGAGGTGCCGGTGGCCTCCAACCAGCCGTTCATCGGCGCCGACGTCTACCGCACGTGCGCGGGCGTCCACGCCGCCGCGATCCGCAAGGCCGAAGAGCTGGGCGACGACTGGATCGCCGAGCGGGTCTACGCCGGAGTCGCCCCGAGCGTCCTGGGCCGTACCCAGGACATCGACGTCGGCCCTGGCAGTGGGCACGCCAACGTGCTGCACTGGCTCGACCGGCACGACATCGACGCGGACGACCGGGTGGTTCGTGCCTTGGGGGACGCGGTCGCGCACGCGACCCGGGTCTTCACCGAGGAGGAGCTGCTGGACCTGGTCGGCACCGCGCGGTGACGGCCCTCGACCGGGTCACGAACCGCCAAGGGATGGAGCTGGGCGTCGAACGGCTCGGTGCCGGCCGTCCGGTGGTGCTGTGCCACGGGTTCCCCCAGACGTCGTACGCCTGGCGGCACGTGGCGCCGCAGCTGGCCGCGGCGGGGCATGAGGTGATCGTGCCCGACCTGCGCGGCTACGGCCGGAGCGCAGTCCCGTCCGGGGTCGAGGACTACACCCAGGCCGCGATCTGTGCCGACCTGATCGACATCCTGGACCACCTCGGACACCAGGATGCGACCTTCGTCGGCCATGACATGGGCGGCTCCACGGTCTGGCACCTGGCGGCGTGCCACCCCGAGCGGGTGCATGCGCTGTGCTCGCTCGGCACGCCGTACGGCATTGCCGGCCGTGCACCGTTGACCGAGCTGTGGCGGGTCGATGCCGGGGTGTTCGACTACCAGCTCTACCTCCAGGAGACGGGTGTCGCGGAAGCCGAGCTCGAGGAGAACGTCGCGGAGTCCCTCAACCTGCTGGTCCGGGCTGCAGGCGACGGCGTCGGGGCCCTGGACCGATACGCCGACGTGCGCGAGCGGGGCGGGATGCTCGCCGGACTGCCCCGGGGGCAGCCGCGGAGCAGCATCCTCAGCCGGGACGACCTGGCGGTCTACACCACGGCCTTCGAGCGCACCGGATTCGGCGGCGCCGTGCACTGGTACCGCCACCACGAGACCACCTGGCAATGGCTGCTCGACAACGCCCGGCACCCGATCGAGCACCCCGCGCTGCTGGTCATCGCGGAGCTCGACCCCGTCCTGACCGAGGAGCTCAGCGCCGGCCTCGAGCTGGTGGTGCCCCGGCTGCGGCGTGCGCGGCTCCGCCGTGGCCACTACCTGCCCGAGGAGGCACCCGACGAGGTGGCGCAGCTGCTGGTGGACTGGCTGGAGGAGGTCGCGTGAACAGGGACGCCGCGGGGGACCTGTTCTACTGCCTCGCCTGGGACGAGCCGTACGACGACTACCGCCAGCTGTCGGACCTCGGCCCGGTGCGACGGTTGGATGAGACGACTCTGCTGGTCACCGGCTTCGACGCGTGCTCGGAGCTGATGCGGTCCAGGCAAGCCAGTAACGACCTTCGTACGGGTCGAACCGCGACAGGCGAGCCGGTCGGGCTCTACCCCGAGCTGGACCGCTTCGACTCCTTTCTTTACCGGGACGCGCCCGAGCACGAGCGGATCCGTCACGTCGTCGTACGGGCCATGCGTGACTTCGACGTCGATGCAAGCCGGCAGCACGCGTACGACGGAGCCGCGCACCTCCTCGCCCAAGCCAGGCAGCGGGGGTCGACGTGGGAGCCGGTCTCGGCCGTGGCCCAGGTGTTGCCGGGGCGGCTGTCGCAGCACATGTTCGGGATCGCCGCCGACGACCTGCCGGACGTGGCGAGGTGGGCCCGCGACATCACGCTCGGCCTGGAGCCACGCATGACGGGCGCGATGGTCCGCCGACGGGTCCTGTCCATCCTGGACTTCGCCGCCTTTCTCGAGCGGCTTGTCGAGAGCCACCGGACAGATCCCCGAGGCGATCTGCTGGACATGCTCATCGCGGCCGGGGAGGAGGACGGCGACCTGGTGGGTGACGAGCTCACAGCCACGGTCATGCTGTTCCTCGCCGCGCTCTTCGGCAGCACCGTCGACATGGTCGGGAATCTGTTCGCGGTCGTGGCGCGCTGGCCCGAGGAGTACCTCAAGGTTCGCGACGACCCGAGCCTGGTCCCGTCGGCGGTCGAGGAGCTGTTCAGGTTCGAGTCTCCCTTCCAGCTGATCTATCGCACCGCGCTGGCCGGGCTCTCGCTCGGCGGACGCGCGGTTCCGGTGGGCACCCGGGTCACGCTCGCGCTCGGCGTGGCCAATCGCGATGCCGAGCAGTTCGACCGACCCGACCAGTACGTCGCGGACCGCTCGGGGGAGCGCCACATGGCCTTCGGCGGGACCATCCACAACTGCGTCGGTGTGGCCTACTCTCGGGTGTGGGCGCAGTCGGTCCTCACGGCGATGACCGAGCAGGTGGTCAGCCTCACGCCGGCCGGGGCATTCCCCGCGCGCACCGCCCGTGCCTTCCGCGGCTACCGCGAGGTTCCGGTCGTCACCGAGTGGACGGCGTCGGCAGCCGCTCGATGATCGCGTCGGTCAGCTCCGTCGTCGTCGCGGAACCCCCCTGGTCGGGCGTGAGTCGATCCGTCGCGGCGTAGGTGTCGGTCACAGCGGCGACGATGCCGGCAGCCTCCCGGCGGTAGCCGACGTGGTCGAGCAGCAGCGCAGCACTGAGGATCTGGGCGGTCGGGTTGATCACCCCACGCCCGGCCAGGTCCGGTGCCGAGCCGTGCACGGCCTCGAAGTAGGCGAAGTCCTCTCCATAGCAACCGCTGGGCGAGAGCCCCAGCCCTCCCACCACGGCGGCCGCGACGTCGGAGATCAGGTCGCCATAGAGATTGGGCAACAGGACCACGTCCAGGTTGCCGGGCTCGCTCACCACGACGCGCGCGAGGTCGTCGGCGTACCTCGTCCGAAGCCGTACGTCGGGAAAGTCCAGCGCCACCTCGTCGACCACCTCGCGGAAGAGCCCGTCGCTGACCGGGAGCACGTTGTCCTTGACGCCGAGGTCGACGGTGGCTCCGGTGTCGCGTGCGGCGGCCCGTGAGCGGGCCAGCTCGAAGGCGTGCACGGCAACCTGGCGGACCCGGACCCGGGTCACGATCTTCAGTGCGTAGCTGCCCTCGTGCGCGTCGACGGGCTGACCGTCGCGCTGCACCCGGCCCAGGCCGCCGAGCTCGTCGAGAGGGCCTTCCACGCCGGCGTACACGTCCTCGAGGTTCTCCCGGACGATCACGAAGTCGATGCCCCGGGGGTCGGAGAGTGGGCTGGCAGCGCCGGGCAGGTAGCGGAACGGCCTGACGTTGGCGAACGTGCCCTTCGTCCAGCGCAGGTGCAGCAGCAGCGGCACCGACTGCGAGCCGGCCGCACCGAAGAGGGTCGCGTCCGAGTCGTCGATGACCTCGATCGCCGCCATGACGTCGTCCGGGGCGTGCCGCCAGTCGATCGCGGCACCCGTTGCGCGGACCACGTTCACCGCGGGCTCCACCACCTCGGGCGCGGCGTCGTCGCCGGCGACGACGGCCACCCGCGGCGCCGCTGCTACCACGCCCGCTCGGCCCGGAGGTGCTTGGACAGGTTGCCGCGCGAGCCCACCTCGACGCCGTCGAGCTTGAGCCATCCGGCAAACCGAGCGACTTCGCTGGCGGCCGGCTCCGCGATCGAGGACGCGGAGACACCCTTCTCGCAGTAGGCACCGAGAACCTGCAGCCGGCCGGCCTTCCGGTCCGCCTTGAGGTCCATTCGCCCGACCAGGGCCTCGTCCAGGAGCAGGGGGAGGACGTAGTAGCCGAACTCGCGCTTGGCGGGCGGCGTGTAGATCTCGATCCGGTAGCGGAAGCCGAAAAGCCGCTCGGTGCGTTCGCGCTCCCAGATCAGGGAGTCGAACGGCGAAAGAAAGCTGCACCCGGTGACCGGCTTCGCGGCCTCGGCGTCGGGGTGGAGGTAGCCGGGCTTGTCCCAGCCCTCGACGTCGACCTCCTGCAGCTGACCGTCGGCGGCGAGCTCCGACACGAGCTTCGCGGCGGTGGTGACCTTGCCGTACGTCGCGCGCTCAGAGGTCCCGGCCACGCCCATACCCAGGAAGAAGTAGGAGACGATGTCCCTCGCCGTGGCCACACCGAGCGCGCGGGCGGACGCGAGCAGGAGCTGGCGCCGGGCGTCGTCACGGTCCGGGGTCGGCCGGTCGAGGACCTCGCCGGGGATCACCCGTTCGGTGAGGTCGTAGACCTGCTGGAGACCTTGGCGCGAGCTGACCGTCAGCCGGCCACCCTGCGTGAGCCAGTGCAGCGTGCGCTTGCCGGGCGAGGCCTGGAAGCGGTCCGCCCCGCGGACCCCGGGGTCACTGAGCCCGGACGAGGTCAGAGGGCCGTGCTTCTCGATCTCGCGGATCACCTTGCGCGGGTAGCTCGGTGGGATGTTGTGCATCCACCGGGCGTCGTCCGCGAATGCCTTCATGCGCCAACGCAGTGCCGGGTGGAGGTCGGTGTCCACGAGCGACCATTCGTGCCCGACGTACTCGAAGACCTCTCGCTTCTCGTAGGCGAGCGCGTCTAGCCGGGAGAGGTCGTAGGGGCCGAGCCTGGAGTAGGTCGGCAGATAGTGGCTGCGGACCAGCACGTTGATGGGGTCCATCTGCAGGATGCGCAGCTTGCGAGCTGCCTTGCGCAGCGCAGCAATGCTCGGCCCCGCCTTTGTCGCGCTCGTCTTGGCGCCGAAACCTTGCGCTCCCAGCGCCCGGCGTCGCGCGTCGACAGCGCCCATCTGCTCACCTGCCACCTGTCCCTCCTAGGTCGAACAGCGTGCGACGCGGCGGGACAGTCGCCGCCTCCGTGGTCGGGACGTCAGGCATGCGCCGCCGTGGCGACGGGTTCTACGTACGGGCTGTACACCGTAGCCAGGGCTTGCGCCGCCTGGACCACGGCGGCACGTGGCCGAGCGAGCGAGAGCCGGATGAAGCGCAGGCCCTCGTCCGGGTGAGCCCAGTGGAACGGCGGGCAAGGCAGGACGTGGACGCCCAGGTCGACGAGCTGATGGTAGAGCTGCTCGGACGTCGGCCCGTCCGCACGCAACGCGACCCGGGCCACGCTGATCTTCGAGTCTGGATCGGCCAGCTCGAGGCCGACGGTCGACAGCTCCTCGCGGACCAGGGCTCGGTTGGAGTTCACCAGGTCGCGAGCGCGTTCGTACCCGCCGCTGCGCCAGTCCCGTGCCAGCGCGGTCACCAGCAGCAGGATGACTGGCGAGACGGACAGCAGCGACTCGTGGAATGCGTCGCGAATCGGGTGTCTGCAGCGCTCGTTGAACGCCACGAAGCCGGCCTTGAGCTCGTGCGTCGGAAAGAGCTTGCCGGTGTCCTCGATGACGATCCAGTCGACGCCGGTGTCCTCGAGCAAGGCGTAGCAGTCGTACTGCGCCCGCCGGTCCTGGCCCCGGAAGCTTGCGTCGATGATCAAGGTCTGACCGTGGTCGACGCAGTGCCTGGCCAGCGAGTCGAGCTGCGCCGCTGTCATGACCAGGCCGGTCGGGTTGTTGGGGTGGGTGACGACGATCGCCTGCACCGGCGCCGTCGGCCACAGGCCCGCCTGCAGCTCTTCTTCGTAGAGCGGGTGCAGCACGAGCCCGCGGGTCCGGAAGAGGTCCGCGATGTTGTCGAACGTCGGATGCAGGATCGCGACATCGCAGCCGTGAGGCAGTGCCCGGGCGACGATGTCGGTCGCCAGCGTCGAGGAGTAGCACGACAGGATCCGCCCCGAACCAACAGGCGCCTGGTGCTGGCCGAGCGTGGCGAACAGCGTCGCATGAGCTTCGGTCTCGATGTCCTGGAAGGTACGGCGCAGGGCCTCGTGGAACATCGCCGGGATCCCTGCGACGATCTCGGCCTGGGGTTGGGTGAGCGGTAGCCGAGCGTGACCGTCGGTCAGGTTCAGCGTCCCCTCGGCATCTGTGAGAGCGCTTATTTCCATCGCCGTGAGATTGTCGACGCTCGTCACAGGGCGGCCCCTCGTTCGGTCATCGTCGTCGCGCATACCGGATTTGCACCCGAGATGTCGCTTTTGTCCATAATGCCCTCTGTTAACCGGCTGTGGGAAGGGCAACGCCGTTCATGGTCGAGGGACGGACGCCGACGGGGTGACGGCGCGAGGCGTCACCAGCAGCACGGACGGCACCCCGGTCGTCCTTGTGCTCGCCTGACAGGATCGCGGCGTGGTGTCACCGGTGGTGCTCGACGTCGACACCGGCATCGATGACGCCCTGGCGCTGTTGCTGGCCGTGCGCTCGCCGGACCTCGACCTGCGTGCGGTGACGTGTGTGGCGGGCAACGCCGACGTCGACCAGGTCGTGGTCAACACGCTCAAGGTGCTCGACATCGCCGGCGCGGCGGACGTGCCCGTCGCCCGGGGTGCAGAGCGCCCGCTGCTCGCGCCCGCGCAGCACGCTCGGCACGTGCACGGCGACGACGGGATGGGCGACCTCGGGCTGCCGGCCTCGACTCGCAAGCTCGCCGACGTACACGCGGTCGAGCTGCTGCGCCGCACCATCGAGGACGCCTCGCGGCCGGTGACGCTGGTGACGCTCGCGCCGATGACGAACGTCGCCCTCCTGCTGCGCACCTATCCCCGCGCGGCCGAGAAGGTGGCGCGCGTGATGATGATGGGCGGCTCCGCCGCGGGTGGCAACGCGACGGCGGCCGCGGAGTTCAACGTGTGGCACGATCCCGAGGCCGCGGCTGTCGTCGTTGCCAGCGGCGTGCCACTCACGATGTACGGCCTCGACGTGTTCTACGACGTCGAGCTGGACCGCGCCGACGCCGACGCGCTCATCGCCACCGAGGAACCCGCGCAGGTTCTCGCCGGCCAGCTGCTGCTGCACCAGATGGCGCGCTACACCGGCACGCTGGGCGACGCCGGTGCGGTGGCCGCCGTGATCGACCCCGAGGCGCTCACGACCGTGCTCCGGCCGGTGCGGGTCGAGCTCGCCGGTACGTGGACCCGCGGCCAGACCGTCGTCGACAGCCGTCAGTGGGCCGGCGATCTGGACCACGACACCCAGGACCGGGCCGAAGGTCTCGTCGACGTCGCCACCGCCGTCGACGCCGCCCGGCTGCGCACCGTGTTCCTCACCGCGCTCGGTGGGCGAGGGTCGGCCTGAGCCGCAACAGGCCGGGCAGTGCCTCAACATGCCGCCAGACCTGTTGAGGCACTGCTGCGCCTACCTAACGTGGTCGACTCGGGGGAAGGGGACGGGGTCGACCAGCAGGACGGTGGGGCGGCCGGCCACGCGGGTGAGCACGACCGTCGCTTCCTCGTCGCCGCGCAGCCGCAGCTGGCGGCGCAACGTCTCGGGCTCGACGGCGGAGCCGCGCTTCTTCACCGTGAGCCGCCCGACATCGCGCTGTCGCAGCACCTCGCGCAGCCGCTTGAGGCCGAACGGCAAGACCTCGCGCACCTCGTACGCCGTGGCGAACGGCGTCCGCACCAGCCGGTCGGTCGTCAGGTAGGCGATCGTGGGGTCGACGAGCGAACCGGCCACCTCGTCGGCGACCTCGGCGATCAGGCCGGCCCGGATGACCGCGCCGTCGGGCTCGTACAGATAGCGGCCGACCGGCCCGACCGGCGCCCTCCTCGCGCCGTCACCGGTCACCGTCGCCCCCGACGGCAGCAGCGTCGCCCGCCGGCGTACGCCGGTCGAGAGCGGCCCGCGCCACAGCGCGCACTCCACGACGTCCCCGCCGTCCGAGACCCACTCGGCCTCCGCGTCCGCCGGCAGCACAGCGTGCGGGATGCCCGGAGCCAGCTTCGCCCCGGTCGCCGCCACCTGGGCGGCGAGGCCGAGCACCACGCCGTACGGCGGCGAGTACCACTCCGGGTCGAACGTCCGGCCCCGCGCCCCTCGCCGCGCCGGATCGATGAAGACCGCGTCGACGCCACCGAGATCGACCTCGAGGACGTCCGCGCAGCGCACCTCGACCCGGTCGCCCAGCCCCACCGCGTGCGCGTTGGCCCGGGCGACCTCGGCAGTCAGGGGGTCGCGGTCGACCGCCACGACCCGGGAGGCAGCGGCGGCGAGGGCACCCAGATCGCCGCCCACCCCGCAGCACAGGTCGGCGACCAGCCCGGCCCCGAGACGGGCGTATCGGCGGCCACGCAGGTCCGCGACCGACGAGCGCGTCGCCTGCTCGAGCCCGACGGGCGTGAACCACATCCGGCCGGCCGCGTCCCCGAGCTTGCCGTGAGCCCGCTGGCGCAGCCGCTGCTGGGTCAGGGCCGCCGCGACCAGGGCGGCATCGAACCCGGCCCGCCGGGCCTGCTCGGCGGCCGCCAGGGCGCCGTCCTCGTCATAGGCCGGCAGCGTCGCCAGGAGCCGCCCGCCCTCGGGCCCGACCAGAGCCCGGAACGTCTCCAGCGGCGGGTTCTCCGGATCGGCCACGGCCGCCATGTTCGCACCGCACCTGCGCTGAAGTGGGCGCCCGGCCGTGCCGATGCACCCTCGGAGACGTCCCGAAGGAGCCCCGCATGACCGCACCAGTGCTCGACCAGTCCGGATCCTCGGACCAGGAGGGTGTCGCTGTCGCCTGGCCGGTTCCCGAGCGCGAGACCGACCGGGTGCGCGCGCTGCACGACTACGGCGTGCTGGACCAGCCGCCGCAGTCCGACCTGGACGCCGCCGTCCGGCTCGCGGCCTACGTCTGCGGCACCTCCACCGCCTCGATCAACCTCATCGACTCCGACCGCCAGTGGCAGGCGGCCGTGCACGGGGGCGAGCCGGGCGAGACCAGCCGCGAGACCTCCCTGTGCGCCCACACGGTGATGGGCACCGACGTGGTGCACACGCCCGACGCCGCCCGTGACCCCCGGTTCGCGGGGAGCCCTGCGGTGCAGGGACCCAACGCCTCCATCCACACCTACGCCGCAGCCCCGCTGCTCACCCGCGACGGCCTGGCGATCGGCACCGTCTGCGCCTCCGACCCCTCGTCCTGGGACATCTCCGACCGCCAGCTCGGGCTGCTGCGCGACGTGGCGGGCCAGGTCATGGCCCACTTCGAGCTGCGCCGGACCACCGCCAACCTGGCCCGTTCCGCCGCGCGCGACCCGCTGACCGGCCTGGCCAACCGCCGCTGGGCGGAGCAGGCCATCACCGCGGCGATCGGGCGAGCCGAGCGTGGGCTCGGCATGCCGTCGGTGGTCGTCGTCGACCTCGACGACTTCAAGGAGATCAACGACCGCCACGGCTACCCGGCCGGGGACGCGCTGCTGCGCCACGTCGCCGACCGCCTGGTCCGGACGGCCCGTACCGTCGACACCGTGGGTCGCCTCGGTGGCGACGAGTTCGTGGTCCTGCTCGAGCACACCGGCGGCCCGGGCGCGACCGCGGCCCTGTCCAGGTTCCGCCACGCGCTGGAGGAGGGCTGGGAGCACATCGAGGGCGCCACGGCCGGCGTACCGGCCTCCCTGGGCATCACCACCTACCGCCCCGGCGACCGCACGGCCAGCATGATCGCCCGCGCGGACGCCGAGATGTACGCCGAGAAGGCCGGCCGGGACCGCTCAGCCCGCTAGAACTCCCGCTCAATTGGCACTCGGGTTGACCGAGTGCCAGTTCGGCGCCTAGATTCGCATTGGCACTCTCGATGTGAGTGTGCCAACGAGACGGCAAGGACCAGGGCAGTCCGGCCCCCGCGACGGCGGACGACCAGGTCACTTCGCCCTACCGCTCGTGAGATCTTCTGCGACAGGGAGTCAGAACGTGACGACGGCCACCAAGGTTGCCATCAAGCCGCTCGAGGACCGCATCGTGGTCCAGCAGTCCGACGCCGAGCAGACCACCGCGTCGGGCCTCGTGATCCCGGACACCGCCAAGGAGAAGCCCCAGGAGGGCACCGTCCTTGCTGTCGGCCCGGGCCGCTTCGAGGAGGGCGCACGCGTGCCGCTCGACGTCAGCGTCGGCGACACCGTGCTCTACAGCAAGTACGGCGGTACTGAGGTCAAGTACAACGGCGAGGAATACCTCGTCCTCTCGGCCCGAGACGTCCTCGCGGTCATCGAGAAGTAGTTCGCGTCATCAAGAACTGAGACGTTCACCAGAGACACCGCCCCGGGCGGCCGGACGTCCGGCTCCCCGGGGCGTCGTCGTGAAAGGACTACGGAAACCCCATGGCAGCGAAGACCCTGCAGTTCGACGAATCGGCACGACGCTCCCTCGAGCGAGGCGTCAACGCGCTGGCCGACACGGTCAAAGTGACCCTCGGGCCGCGCGGCCGCAACGTCGTCATCGACAAGAAGTGGGGCGCCCCCACGATCACCAACGACGGTGTGACGATCGCCAAGGAGGTGGACCTCGAGGATCCCTACGAGAACCTCGGCGCCCAGCTCGCCAAGGAGGTTGCCACCAAGACCAACGACATCGCCGGTGACGGCACCACCACGGCCACCGTGCTGGCCCAGGCGATGGTGCGCGAGGGCATGCGCAACGTCGCCGCCGGTGCCTCCCCGAGCGCGCTCAAGCGCGGCATCGACAAGGCCGTCGAGGCGATCAACGCCAAGCTGCTCGAGGGCGCGCGCGACGTCGACGGCAAGAAGGACATCGCCCACGTCGCCACCATCTCGGCACAGGACGGCGCGGTCGGCGAGCTCATCGCCGAGGCCTTCGACAAGGTCGGCAAGGACGGTGTCATCACCGTCGAAGAGGCCAACACGATGGGCCTCGAGCTCGAGTTCACCGAGGGCATGCAGTTCGACAAGGGTTATGTGTCGCCGTACATGGTGACCGACGCCGAGCGCATGGAGTCGGTGCTCGAGGACGCCTACGTCCTCATTCACCAGGGCAAGATCGGCGCCGTCGCCGACCTGCTGCCGCTGCTGGAGAAGGTCGTGCAGGCCGGCAAGCCGCTGCTCGTCATCGCCGAGGACGTCGAGGGCGAGGCGCTCTCGACGCTCGTCGTCAACAAGATCCGCGGTCTGTTCAACTCGGTGGCCGTCAAGGCCCCCGGCTTCGGCGACCGCCGCAAGGCGATGCTGCAGGACATGGCCGTCCTCACCGGCGCGCAGGTGATCGCCCCCGAGGTGGGTCTCAAGCTCGACCAGGTCGGCCTCGAGGTGCTGGGCACCGCCCGTCGCGTCGTCGTCACCAAGGACGAGACGACGATCATCGACGGTGGCGGCGAACGGGCCGACGTGGACGACCGGGTGCGCCAGATCCGCAACGAGATCGACGCGACCGACTCCGACTGGGACCGCGAGAAGCTCCAGGAGCGCCTCGCCAAGCTCGCCGGCGGCGTGTGCGTCATCGGCGTCGGCGCGGCCACCGAAGTGGAGCTCAAGGAGCGCAAGCACCGCATCGAGGACGCTGTCTCGGCGACCCGCGCGGCCATCGACGAGGGCATCGTCGCCGGTGGCGGGTCCGCGCTCGTCCACGCGGCGGCTGTGCTGCTCGACGGGCTCGGGCTCGAGGGTGACGAGGCGACCGGCGTGCAGATCGTGCGCCGCGCCGTCGACGAGCCGCTGCGTTGGATCGCCGAGAACGCGGGCCAGGAGGGCTACGTCGTCGTGGCCAGGGTCCGCGAGAGGGGCGTCGGCGTCGGCTACAACGGCGCGACGGGGGAGTACGGCGACCTGGTGGCCCAGGGCGTGCTCGACCCGGTCAAGGTGACCCGGTCGGCGCTGCAGAACGCCGCTTCGATCGCCAGCATGGTGCTCTCCACCGACACGCTGGTGGTGGAGAAGAAGGAGGAGGAGTCCGACGACGGTGGCCACGGCCACGGTCACAGCGGGCACTCCCACAGCCACTAGGGCCCGGCCACTGCGGGCACAATGCTCGCGATGGCAGCTGACATGGGCGACCCGCCGCCCGCCTCGCACGCCGCGCCCGACCTGGACGTCGGGCTCGGCGTCGCGGTGGTGGCCCGCCGCCTCGGTGTGGCGGCGGGCACGCTGCGGACCTGGGACCGTCGCTACGGCGTCGGCCCGTCCGGCCACGTGGCCGGCGCGCACCGCCGCTACACCGGCGACGACCTCGCCCGGCTGACGCTGATGCGCCGGCTGATGCTCGAAGGCGTCGCGCCGGCCGACGCAGCGCGGGCCGCCCGCGACGCCGACCCCGGCTCGATCCCTCCGTTGCCGCCCGCGGCGGCCGAGATGCGCAGGACGCGCCGTAGCCAGCGCTCGGGCGGCGGGCGGGTCCTCCCGCTGCGCGACGCCTCACCCGCCGCCCGGGGGCTGGCCCGGGCCGCGATGGCCCTCGACAGCGCAGCGTGCACCGGCCTCGTCATGGCCAGCCTGCGCCGCCGCGGGGTCCTGGAGACGTGGACCGGGCTGCTGCTCCCCGTCCTCAGCGGCGTGGGTGAGCGCTGGCGGGCCACCGGAGCGGGCGTCGAGGTGGAGCACCTGCTCAGCGAGTCGGCCGAGGACGCCCTGCGCCAGGTGACCCGTCGACTGACCGAGCCGCTCAACAGTCGCCCCGTCCTGGTCGCAGCGGTGGAGTTCGAGGAGCACCGTCTCCCGTTGCACGCGCTCGCTGCCGCGCTCGCGGAGCGGCAGGTGGCCGTCCGCATGCTCGGCACCCGGCTGCCGGTCGCCGCGCTGGCCGAGGCGGTGGCCCGCACCGGCGCGGCGGTGGTCTTCGCCTGGTCGCAGGGCGCCGCGGGCATGCTGCACCCCGATCGGCTGGCCGTGGTCCCCGCGGTCCGGCCGTCCCCGACCGTGCTGCTCGGCGGGCCGGGCTGGGTGCTGGACATCATTCCTGCCGGTATGCGCTGGTGTCCTGACCTCGAGTTCGCCGTGGACGCTGCGGTGGCTGCCTGCGGGGTCAGCGAGGGCGGGTCCGTTTCGTCCTGACTAAGGCCTGGCGAAAACGCTCACGATCGCCCCATCCCGTGCCGATGGAGCAAGGGAGCGACTGGGAGCCCCCTGGCCGTGAGGTGACGCATCGTCCCGGTGCGTCCCCTTCGCAACCCGGGAGGTCCTGCCGTGTCCACCGTCCTCGTCTGCGACGACTCGCCGCTTGCGCGCGAGGCGCTGCGGCGTGCGGTGGCCGCGATCCCAGGCGTGGACCGGGTCTGCATGGCAGGCTCCGGCGAGGAAGGACTCGTCCGGTGGGGGACCGAGCGCCCCGACCTCGCGCTCATCGACGTACGGATGCCCGGTATCGGCGGTGTCGAGGCGGCCAGGCGGATCCTCACCGCCTCCCCGAACGCCTGCGTGATCATGATGACGATGGCCGAGGACGTCGAGGGGGTCGCCCGCGCGGTCAACGGTGGCGCCCGTGGCTACCTCGTGAAGGACGCCTCACGTGAGGAGCTCGCCACGATGGTGACGCAGGCTCTTCAGGACACCGCGTCCGGCCAGTCCGCCCGACCGCGCTCCGATGTGACCGGCACCCCTCCGACCTTGACCGAGCGCGAGCTGCAGGTGGTCCGTGGCATGGGCCGCGGCCGCAGCAACGCGGAGATCGGCAAGGAGCTCTATCTCTCCGAGGACACGGTCAAGACCCACGCCCGCCGGCTGTTCCGCAAGCTCGGTGCCGCGGACCGCGCGCAGGCTGTCGCGCTCGGCTTCCGATGGGGCCTCGTTCGCTGATCGGTAGCATGGAGGTCCGCCCGTCCCCACGCGGAAGGTGTCGACGACCTCGATGGATGATCCCGAGACGTTCGCTCCCCTGGGCCTGACCTTCGACGACGTGCTCCTGCTGCCGGGACTGTCAGACATGGCGCCCTCCGAGGTCGACACCACGACCCGGCTCACGCGCGAGATCTCGCTGAAGGTGCCGCTGGTGAGCGCCGCCATGGACACCGTCACCGAGTCGCGGATGGCGATCGCGATGGCACGCCAGGGCGGCGTGGGCGTGCTCCACCGCAACCTCTCGCTCGACGACCAGGCCTACCAGGTCGACCTGGTCAAGCGCACCCAGACCGGGATCATCTCCAACCCCGTCACCATCGGCCCGGACGCGACGCTCGAGGACCTCGACCAGCTGGCCGGCGAGTACCGCGTTTCCGGCTTTCCCGTCGTCGACACGGACAAGCGACTGCTCGGCATCATCACCAACCGCGACCTCCGGTTCACGCCGGTCGCCGAGTGGGCGTCCACCAAGGTCGACGAGGTGATGACGTCGATGCCGCTCATCACCGGTCCCTCGGGGATCTCCCGCGAGGAGGCCACCATGCTCCTGCGCAACCACAAGCGGGAGCGGCTGCCCCTTATCGATGACGCCGGCCGGCTGACCGGGCTGATCACGGTCAAGGACTTCGTGAAGTCCGAGCAGTTCCCGCACGCCTCCAAGGACGGCCACGGCCGGCTCATGGTCGGCGCCGCCATCGGCTACTTCGGCGACGCCTGGCAGCGGGCCACCACGCTGGTCGAGGCCGGTGTCGATGTGCTCGTCGCCGACACTGCTCACGGTCACGTGCGGATGCTGCTGGACATGGTGGCGCGGCTGAAGCAGGACCCGGCCACCCGCCACGTCCAGGTGATCGGGGGCAACGTCGCCACCCGCGAGGGGGCGCAGGCGCTCGTCGACGCCGGGGCGGACGCGGTCAAGGTCGGTTTCGGTCCCGGCTCGATCTGCACGACTCGCGTGGTCACCGGCTGCGGCGTACCCCAGGTCACGGCGGTCTACGAGGCGTCGCTGGCCTGCCAGCCGGCCGGCGTACCCGTCATCGCCGACGGCGGCCTCCAGCAGTCCGGCGACATCGCGAAAGCGCTGGTCGCCGGCGCAGAGACGGTGATGGTCGGCTCACTGCTGGCGGGCTGCGAGGAGTCGCCGGGCGAGCTGGTGTTCGTCAACGGCAAGCAGTACAAGTCCTACCGCGGCATGGGCTCGCTCGCCGCGATGTCGGGCCGCGGCAAGAAGTCCTACTCCAAGGACCGCTACTTCCAGGGCGAGGTCACCAGCGACGACAAGCTCGTTCCCGAGGGCATCGAGGGTCAGGTCGCCTACCGCGGCCCACTCTCCGCCGTCGCCCACCAGCTGATCGGTGGCCTACAGCAGTCCATGTTCTACGTCGGCGCCCGCACCATCCCTGAGCTGCAGGAGAAGGGTCAGTTCATCAGGGTCACCTCGGCCTCGCTCAAGGAGAGCCATCCCCACGACGTGCGGATGACCGCCGAGGCTCCCAACTACAACTCCCGCTGAGGGGCGACTCCACCGATGACCGAGGTCGAGATCGGCCGGGGCAAGCGCGGCCGCACGGCGTACTCCTTCGACGACATCGCGATCGTCCCCAGCCGGCGCACCCGCGACCCCGAGGAGGTGTCGGTCGCGTGGCAGATCGACGCCTACCGTTTCGAGATCCCGGTGCTCGCCGCGCCGATGGACTCCGTCGTCTCGCCCGACATCGCCGTCGCGCTGGGCCGCCAGGGCGGGCTGGGAGTGCTCAACCTCGAAGGGCTCTGGACCAGGTACGACGACCCGGAGCCGCTGCTCGCCGAGATCGCGGGACTCGACGACGCCGAGGTGACCCGGCGGATGCAGGAGATCTACGACGAGCCCATCCGGCCCGAGCTGATCACCTCGCGCATCGAGGCGGTGCGCGCGGCGGGTGTCACGGTCGCGGCTGCCCTGTCGCCGCAGCGCACCGCGCAGCTGTGGAAGACGGTGGTCGACGCAGGTGTCGACCTGTTCGTCATCAGAGGGACGACGGTCAGTGCCGAGCACGTCTCGGGGCGCACCGAGCCGCTGAACCTCAAGGAGTTCATCTACGAGCTCGACGTGCCTGTCATCGTCGGCGGCTGCGCGACCTACCAGGCGGCGCTGCACCTTATGCGCACCGGTGCGGCCGGCGTCCTTGTCGGGTTCGGCGGCGGTGCGTCGCACACCACCCGCTCGGTCCTCGGTGTCTCGGTGCCGATGGCGTCGGCGGTCGCCGACGTGCACGCGGCGCGGCGCGACTACCTCGACGAGTCGGGTGGGCGCTACGTGCACGTGATCGCCGACGGCGGCGTCGGGCTCTCCGGCGACGTGTCGAAGGCCATCGCGTGCGGGGCCGACGCAGTGATGATGGGGTCGCCGCTGGCGCGCGCGAGCGAGGCGCCGGGCCGCGGCTGGCACTGGGGGTCGGAGGCGCACCACGCCGAGCTGCCCCGCGGCGAGCGGGTGCGGGTGGGCACGGTGGGCTCGCTCGCCGAGATCCTGTCCGGGCCGTCGCGGGTCTCCGACGGCTCGATGAACCTCGTCGGAGCGCTGCGCCGGGCCATGGCGACCACGGGCTACTCCGACCTCAAGGAGTTCCAGCGGGTCGAGGTCACCGTCGCCCGCTGATTGGGGGACGTTACCGACGGGTAAATTGCCCGTCATGACCACAGACCTGGCGGTCCCACCGATGCTCGACGACGCCGTCGTCGCGCGGCTCACCGCCGACGTGGTGACCGGGGCGCGCCCGGACCGGGCCACCACCACCTCGCCCTTTACCGGGCGTGCGCTGGCCGACCTCCCGCTGTCCACGCCGGCCGACGTCGAGGTCGCCTACGCATCCGCGCGCCGCGCGCAGGAGGCCTGGGCGCGTCGCCCGGCCGCCTCCCGCGCCGCGGTGCTGCTGCGGCTGCACGATCTGGTTCTCGACCGCCGCGACGAGGTGCTCGACCTCATCCAGCTCGAAACCGGCAAGTCACGGCGGCACGCGTTCGAGGAGGTGGGCGACGTCGCACTCAACGCGCGCCACTACGGCCGGCGCGGTGCGTCCTACCTGCGGCCGGTCCGGCACACCGGCCTGGCACCGGTGCTGTCCCGCAGCGCCGAGCTGCGCCACCCCAAGGGAGTCGTCGGCATCGTCTCGCCGTGGAACTACCCGCTGACACTTGCGGTCTCCGACGCGATCCCCGCGTTCGTCGCGGGCAACGCGGTCGTGCACAAGCCCGACACCCAGACCGCGCTCACCGCGCTGTGGATCCGTGCGCTCGCCGTCGAGGCAGGTCTACCCGTTGGCCTCTGGCAGGTCGTGCTCGGCGACGGGCCCACGGTCGGCGAGGCCGTCGTCGACGGCGGCGACTACGTCTGCTTCACCGGGAGCACGCAGGTCGGCCGCCGCGTCGCCGAGCGGTGCGCGCGTCGGCTCGTCGGGTGCTCCCTGGAGCTCGGAGGCAAGAACCCGATGGTGATCGCGGCCGACGCCGACCTCGACCGAGCGGCCGAGGTCGCGGTGCGCGACTGCTTCTCGACTGCCGGACAGCTCTGCCTGTCGACCGAGCGCATCTACGTCGTCGACGCCGTGTACGACGCGTTCGTCGACCGGCTGGTGCGCCGGACGCGGGCGTTGCGTCTCGGCGCGAGCCTCGACTACGAGCCGGACGTCGGGTCGCTGATCTCGCCTGCGCAGCTCGCGCGCGTCACTGAGCATGTCGAGGACGCCGTGGCCAAGGGGGCGACCGTCCTCGTGGGCGGCCGGGCCCGACCCGATGTCGGGCCGCTGTTCTACGAACCAACAGTGCTCTCCGGCGTCACGGACGACATGGATGTCTGCAGCGACGAGACGTTCGGTCCACTTGTCTCCGTCTACCCGGTCCGCGACGAGGACGAGGCGCTGGACCGGGCCAACGACTCGCCGTACGGGCTGAACGCCGCTGTGTGGACCCGCGACGTGGCGCGCGGTCGTCGTCTCGCGGCTCGCCTGCAGACCGGCACGGTCAGCGTCAACGAGGGCTACATCGCGTCGTGGGGGACGACATCGTCACCGATGGGTGGACGCAAGAACAGCGGGCTCGGGCGCCGGCACGGGCGAGAGGGCATCCTCCGCTACACCGAGACGCAGACCGTCGCCGTGCAACGCGTGCGTGGCTTCGACCCGCCGGCAGGGATGGGCTACGAGACGTGGTCGCGCGGGCTGAGCGGCGCGTTCCGGGTGATGAAGGCATTGGGTCGGCGGTGAGTGTCGGCGCCCGCGGGCGCAATCATGACGACGATCATTTCGACGTCCTCGTCGTGGGCTCGGGTTTCGGCGGCTCGGTGAGCGCGTTGCGCCTGACCGAGAAGGGCTACCGCGTCGGCGTCCTGGAGGCCGGTCGTCGCTTCGCCGACGACGAGTTCGCAAAGACGTCGTGGAACCTGCGCCGATTCCTGTGGGCGCCACGGCTGGGTTGCTATGGCATCCAGCGCATCCACCGACTGCCGCACGTCATGGTGCTCGCGGGCGCCGGCGTGGGCGGTGGGTCGCTCGTCTACGCCAACACGCTGTACGAGCCGCTCGATGCGTTCTACGACGACCCACAGTGGCGTTCCGTCGCCGACTGGCGAGCTGAGCTGCGGCCTTACTACGGGCTCGCCAAGCGCATGTTGGGCGTGGTGACGAATCCCACCGTGACACCGAGCGACGTCGCGATGCGCGCCGTCGCGCGCGAGATGGGTGTCGAGGACACCTTCCGGCTTGCGCCGGTCGGCGTCTTCTTCGGCGCACCGCCGGGGGAGACGGTCGACGACCCGTACTTCGGCGGCGCGGGTCCCTCGCGCACCGGTTGTCTCGAGTGCGGTGCGTGCATGACCGGTTGCCGTTACGGCGCGAAGAACACCCTGCCGAAGAACTACCTCTGGCTGGCAGAGCGCGCCGGCGCGCGCGTGCGGCCGCTCACGACGGTGACGGCGGTGCGCCCGTTGCCGCGCGGGTACGCCGTGGACACGGTCCGCACGGGCGCGTGGTCCGCGAGTCGCAGCCGTCGTACGTTCACGGCCGACCAGGTCGTGATGGCGGCCGGCACCTACGGCACGCAACGGCTGCTGCACCGGATGCGCGACTCCGGTGTGCTGCCCAGGCTGTCGCCGCGGCTGGGCGAGCTGACGCGCACCAACTCGGAGTCACTCGTGGGTGCCCGGTCGCGACGCCGCGACGTGGACTACTCGAGGGGCGTCGCGATCACGTCGTCGTTCCACCCCGCCCCCGACACGCACATCGAGCCAGTGCGCTACGGCCGTGGCTCCAACGCGATGGGGATGCTCTCGACGCTGCTGACCGACGGGGCCGCGGGACCACGCCGGTTGACGTCGTGGCTCACCGAGGCAGTGCGCCGGCCCGGTGTGCTCGCGCGCTCGTTGTGGCTGCGGCGCTGGTCGGAGACCACGATCATCGGCCTGGTGATGCAGTCGGTCGACAACTCGCTCGTGCTTTCCGGCCGGCGCGGGTTGTTCGGTCGGTGGCGGCTCACCTCGCGGCAGGGGCACGGTGCGCCGAGCCCGTCGTGGATCCCGGCCGGCAACGAGGCCGCACGTCGTCTCGCCGCGCACATCGACGGCGAGCCGGGAGGTGGCTGGGCCGACCTGCTGGGCACACCCATGACCGCACACTTCCTCGGCGGGTGCCCGATCGGGGCGAATGCTGAGCGGGGCGTCGTGGACGCGTGGCACCGGGTGTTCGGTCATCCGGGCCTGCATGTCGTCGACGGTGCTGCCGTGACGGCGAACCTCGGGGTCAACCCGTCTCTCACGATCACCGCGCAGGCCGAGCGCGCGATGGCTTTCTGGCCCAATCGGGGTAACGCCGACCCACGGCCGCCACTCGGGTCGGCGTACGTCCCGATCCAGCCGGTTGCCCCCGGTCGACCGGCAGAGCGCGGCTGGATGCGGAGTGAGACGCACCCCGGCGGGGCATGAGTAACAGATGATGCATCTCTTGCCTGGCTGGACCGCGCGCGACATCCCCGACCTGACCGGCCGCCGGGCTGTCGTCACTGGCGCCAACTCCGGGCTCGGGCTGCACACCGCGCTCGAGCTGGCGAGGCACGGCGCCAGCGTGGTGGCCACTGCGCGCAGCGTAGACAAGGGCGAGGCTCTGGTTGACCGGATCCGTCGGGATGCGCCGGATGCGACCGTCGAGTGGCGGGTGCTCGACCTGGCCGACCTGTCGTCGGTGCGAACGTTCGCCGACGAGATCGGCAGTGATCCGCTCGATGTGCTGGTCAACAACGCCGGCGTGATGGCGATCCCAGCGCGGCGTACCGTCGACGGATTCGAGATGCAGATCGGTACCAACCACCTCGGCCCCTTCGCCCTCACCGGGCTGCTGATGCCTGCGCTGTTGCGACGACCGGGCGCGCGTGTGGTGTCGGTGAGCAGCACGATGCACCGGATGGGCACGATGGTGTTCGACGACCTGATGAGCGAGCGGCCGTACCAGCCGTGGACCGCCTACGCCCAGTCGAAGCTGGCGAACCTGCTGTTCATGCGCGAGCTCGACCACCGGGCAACGGCCGTCGGGGCTGACCTGGTCAGCGTCGCCGCGCATCCCGGCTACACGTCGACGAACCTGCAGCAGGTCGGGCCGCACATGTCGGGCAGCCGGTGGTCCAGCGGCGTGATGCATCTGGCGAACGTGGCTTTCGGGCAGCGGGCCGCCGTCGGTGCGTTGCCGCAGCTGTACGCCGCGACGGCACCTGACGTGCAAGGGGGCGAGTTCTTCGGCCCGCGCGGCGTTCTCGAGCAGCGCGGATTGCCGACGAGGGTCGGCATGGCCCGCGCGGCCGGCAACGACGAGAGTGCTCGCAGGCTCTGGGTCAGGTCGGAGGAGCTCACCGGCGTGTCCTACTTGGAGCCCAGCGCCCGCGTCTAGGTCTCCGCCTGGGTGACGTTGACCGCTGTCCATTCGACGAGCGGCGTCAGCGCACGCCATGTCGAACGTACCTCGTCGATGCTTCGCGCACTGGCCAGCCATCCCGGCGTACCGAACGACTTCGTCGCCATGAGCGACGTGCGGCGGAGCAGGTCGAGACGCGGGTGGTCGGAGTCGTACCCGCGCGGTTTCGTCTTCAGCTGGTCGCCTTGCAGCGCGAGCCCCTGGTGTTCCAGCGCAGCGACGAGCTTGCCGAGCTCGGTGCCGGTGTTCTCGTCATCGACCGCGTTGCGGTAGCTCTCGACCTCGGCGGGTGAGTGGGATCGGAACCCACCGCCGGCCAGCAGCCCTCCGGCGTCGATCTGCACGTAGTAGCCGGTGCCGGGGCGGTGACTTCCGGCCAGCGCGCCCTGGGCGGTCTTGTACGGCGTCTTGTCCTTGCTGAAGCGGATGTCGCGGTGTGGCCGGAAGAGTTTGCCTGGGCCGAACTCCGCCTCGAGCTCCTCGAGGAGCTCGGTCATCGGCTCGCGGACCTCGGCTTCGTAGACCGCCTTGTGCTCGGCCCAGAACTCCCTGGTGTTGTGTGTTTCGAGCTCGGTGTAGAACTCGACGGCGCGGGCGGAGAAGCCAGGGAAGGTCGACACGGCGCAGACTCTCACATCCGGAGTGGGCTGTTCACAACAGTCCGTTGGGACCCGGGCCAAGAAAGCCGACGCAACGTGGTCTGAGGGTGCTTTTCGCGCGCCAAATCGGCATTGCGTCGTCTTTCTGGCCCTGCGATTGCCTGAGGCCCTCGGGAGCGCGGCTCGTGCGGACCCAGTACGGAGAGTAACCGCAGGTGTACAGTTGCGCGACGCAGAGACGAGGTGGGTTGGTCGTGCCTCACCGTTCTCCTGCGGCCTCACCGACCTCATGCTGAAGAGCCGGCTGACCTCGTCCGTCGCCCTGAACGTGCTGGTCGTGCTCGTGTTCGGCACGTTCATCGTCTCCACGATTCCGGGTGTCCGGCCGAACGCGGGTTACAACTTCTTTCTCGACGGCATCCTGAACAACGTCGCGTATGGGCTGAGCGCCGTGGTCTGCTTCGTGCGCGCCAGGCGTGCGGTCCTGTTCGTCCGGAGCTACCGCCTCCTTGCCGTGGGACTCGCCCTGTACGGACTCGGCAACGTCTACTGGACGATTTTCATCCGCACTCAGAATCCTGAGCCGTTCCCGTCAGCAGCGGATGCCCTGTGGCTGAGCTTCTATCTGTGCGCGTTCATCGCACTGTGGCTCATCGTCCGGGAGATCGCGGAGGACGTCCCGGTCAGCCTCTGGCTCGACGGGGTGGTCGCCGGCCTGGCGGTGGCCGGTGTTGCTGCGGCGTTCATCGGGCCTGTCTTGGAGGTCACCGGCGGCAGCACGGCTGCCGTCGTGACAACGCTTGCCTACCCATTGCTCGACGTACTGCTGTTGTTGGTCGTGACGGCCCTGATGGCGCTGTTCCACTGGCGGCCACCGATGACCTTGTGGTTCCTCGTCGGTGGGCTCATCGTCTTCTCCTACGCCGACGTCGCCTATCTGTTCTCCGCCAACAACGGGACCTACCAGCCCGGCGAGATGAACGACAGTGTCTGGGTAGTCGCCACCCTCATCATCGCGCTCGCACCCGGCAGGGCCGACCGCGCCTCGGGCGTCATGCTGCCCGATTGGGTGCGCCTCGGCCTTCCGCTCGGTGCGACGCTGTGCAGCCTCGCGGTGCTCGTGTACGGCAACGAGCACGCCCTCAACCCTGTGGCGCTCACGTTGTGCAGCGCCACCATCGTTTTCGCCCTGGCCCGGCTTGTCGTGACCTTCCGCGAAGCCAGGGCCCTGGCCGACAGCCACGAACTGGCGCACACCGACGAACTCACCGGACTGGGCAATCGGCGCTACTTCTATGACAACGCGCCGCAGTACCTGGGGCAGGCCGGCGAAGCCGGCGCGATGATCCTTCTGGACCTGGACCGGTTCAAGGAGGTCAACGACAGCCTCGGCCATCACGCCGGTGACAACCTGCTCCGGATGGTGGCGGGCCGGTTGCGCGGCCAACTGGACGGCTCGGGCACGGTCCTCACCCGCCTCGGCGGCGACGAGTTCGTGGTCCTGCTCCTCGGAGTTGACGCCGAAACCGCGCAAACGTGCGCTTCGGGGATCCGGTCCGCACTCGAGCCGCCGTTCTCGGTCGACGGAGTGGTGCTGCAAATCAACGCCAGCATCGGGATCGCGCTGTTCCCTGCGCACGGTCACGAGGCGTCGACGTTGCTGCGCCGAGCTGACATAGCGATGTACCAGGCCAAGGCGGCCCGGGTCGGATGCCATGTCTACAGCCAGGTCCCCGACTCGATTCACGAGCAGGACCGGCTGCGCACAGTTGAGGAACTACGGTCAGCCATCCTCGACCGAACGCTCGAGGTGTACTACCAACCCAAGGTGAACGCGAGCACGTTCGAGGTCACGGGTGTCGAGGCGCTGGTGCGATGGGACCACCCCACGCGCGGCCTGCTCCTTCCGGGCGCGTTCCTACCGCTTGTAGAGGACGCGGGACTGATGTCCGCCATGACCGACGCTGTGCTCGATGCGTCACTGGACCAAGTGCGTAGGTGGCGCGACGGGGGCCGTGACCTCACCGTGGCCGTCAACCTGTCGTCTTCCTCGCTTGTCGACGCCGACCTGCCACGACGGGTCTCATCGGCGTTGCGCGACCGGCAGTTGCCGGGCACGACTCTGGAGCTGGAGATCACCGAAGACTTCCTGATGGGCGACCGGGTCCGCGCCCGCGAGATCCTCACAGAACTGCGCCGTTTCGGCATCCGTCTCGCCGTCGACGACTTCGGCACCGGGTACTCATCGCTCGCCTACCTGCGCGAGCTCCCCATCGACGAGCTGAAGCTCGACCGCTCGTTCGTACAACCCATGGCAGCCGACCCCCGAGCGGCGGCCATCGTCCGCTCGACCATCGAATTGGCGCACTCACTGGGCATGACGATGGTGGCCGAGGGGGTGGAAGACGTGTTCACCGCCAGCGAGCTCGCTCTCGCCGACTGCGACACGCTTCAAGGCTTCCTCTTCTCCAAGGCGCTGCCCGGGCCGGAACTCGGGCGCTGGATGGATGACGAGCACCTTCGGCAACCCAGCCGGAATTGATCTTTCGTCGGCGGCGACAAGCTGCACCGATGGGCCGGCCTTGGCTGCGCTACGGGATACTCCCTGCCATGGCGTACGACCACGAGCTCGCGGATCGCCTCCGGGAGGCGCTGCAGGATGAGAGCGGGCTGACCGAGAGGCGCATGTTCGGTGGTCTCGCATTCCTCATCCACGGCAACATGGCGGTGGCCGCCAGCGGCCAGGGCGGCATGATGGTCCGCATCGATCCGACCCAGGCCGAGTCGTTGGTCAGCGAGCCGCACGTGCGGCGGTTCGAGATGCGCGGCCGGCAGATGGACGGGTGGCTGCGCGTCGCTTCCGATGCGCTCGACACCGACGACGATCTCCGCCGCTGGGTGAGCCACGGCGTCACCTACGCCCGATCGCTCCCACCCAAGTAGTTCGCTCCGCCGCTCGTCGCGCGGGCCGCGATGCCGGGATAGTCGAGGACCAGCCCCGACTCGTCGTAGACCAATCGGGCGGCGAAGTCGAAGACAGGCGCCGCGTAGTCGTAGTGCTGGTGGGAGTTCTCGTCGGTCACCCGCGCGTACGTCTGGTCCAGCCGCTCGACGGACAGGTCCAGCGCGCGCACGTACGCCGCGGGTGCCTCCGCCGTGGCGCCCTCCGGCAGGGCCAACCGGTGCACGGGCAGCGTGTTGGTCATCGCGGACGACTCCAGGTCGAGGTCGAGACAGCCGTCCAGGTGCGGTGCCGCAACACCGTCGACCAGCCACCGCCCGGATCTGTCGGCCTCCAGCACCGTGGACATTGACCCCGCGGCCGAGCGTCCTTCGACGCGCGCCCGCCGCGTCTTCCAGGTCGCATCTACGTCAATGCGGTAGTCGACGATCCAGGTCCGGCCGTCCTCAACGGCCGTCGTCGTCCCGCGGATGTCGCAACCGTCGGAACTCACGTCGAAGTATGCGACCTCGAACCCGCTGCGGGCCTCGACGTGCCGCCACGCCGCGGTTGCGGGCACAGGCAGGAACGGCACGCCGGCGACGGTACCGGAGGCCACCGTTATGGTCGGAGGCACCGGCGGGCTCACCATCGAGCTGTTCGACGCGCCGGACGACCGTGCGGAGGATGCTGCGAGATGAGCCCCTTGCGACGCCGACGCCGAGCCGCCGAGCCGGCGACCCAGCTGTCCGAGCTGATCATCGAGCACCGCGACACCCTCGACTCCGGACAGCTGGTCCGCGCCTTGGCTCGCTCGATCGTGCACGTCCCGATGCCTGACGAGCCGCATACGGAGGACCGGACCGAGAGGTTCTCGCGCGGCGACGGAGCGCCGATGTACGTCATCGACGACGGCGACGGTCGCCACGCTCTGGTCTACACGACTCGGGAACGTCTGGTGCAGGCCTGGGGGAAGGACATCAGGGGCGCGACGATCGACTTCACCACGTTGTTGATGGTCTGGCCCGAGGGTGTCGACCTGGTGATCGACGCAGGCCACCCGGAGGCGCTCGAGGTGCCGAGCGAGCTCGTTCGCCACACCGCGCTCGAGGCGGCGGGGATCCCGACCGGCACCAGTCTGCAGCCGTCACCAGCAGGCGCCGACGCTCGGGTGCCGGAGCCCGAGCCGGTCCAGATTCTGGGCGCCACGCGCGTCGTTGCCGACCGCATGCCCGAGGTGCGCGCCCTGCACCGGGCCGAGATGGTCAACCGTGAGCCCGACCCCCGCCCCGTGCTGCACGTCGTGGTCGGGCTCGATGCGGTCGACAATGCCCGGCTCGACGGGATCATGGCCGAGTTCACCGGTGCGGTCAGCGAGGTGGACCCCAATCCGGTCGCCTTCCTGCCCGTCGTCGAGGGCAAGGCGACAGAGCTCCAGCACGTGGTCGACGCGATTGCCGCGGTCGACTCGCCGTACTGGGAGCGCCCCTGACGGCTCGACCCAGACCCGACCGACGGGAGCGGAGGACCAGGTCTCCTGCCCGGAACTGGCCCTCCGCACCCTGCTTCGAAGGGGCTACCCCCTGACCGCCTGAGCGGCCGCAACCACGTCGACGAGGCCGGTGCCCTTGTCGTACGACGAGGTGTAGGAACCGACGGACGAGTAGGCGGCGCCGTCGGCGTACTTGTGCGCTGTCGACTTCAGCGCGTCCTCGACCTGCGCGGGCGTGGCCGTCGGGTTGGCCTCGAACATCGTCGCGATGATGCCGGCGATGTGCGGGGCGGCCATCGACGTCCCGCTGATCGTGTTGAAGGTGCCGAGGTCGAGAAGGCCGGGCCCGTTGTTCGGGGCGAGACCGGTCGAGCAGATCGGCTGGTAGAGCCGGCACGACGACTCGATGTTCTCTCCGGGTGCCGAGATGTCCGGCCAGGTCGCCGACCGTGTCTTGTCACCGCGCGAGCTGAAGTCGGAAAGCACGCCGTCACGGGTCCCGGTGTTCTGGTCGTAGTAGGACGCGACCGAGACGATGCCGGGGGTCGGGTCCTGGCCGGGCGGGTTCGACTGGTTGGCGCCGTTGTCGCCGTCGTTTCCGTTGGCCCAGACCGTCATGACGCCCTCGGCGGCCAGCGCACGCTGGATCTTGGCGGTCGCCGACTGCGGGTCGAACTCGCCGCCGCCGGTGGGGCCGTAGGAGTTGTTGGTCACCTTGATCGGCGGACACTCGGCCGCAGGCACACCGGCACCGCAGGGCGCCTCGTGGTTCTCCAGCACCCAGTTGAGCGCCGCGTCCGCACCGATGATCACCAGGACCGCGCCGGTCGAGATCGACACCAGCTTGGCTCCGGGGGCGGCGCCGTGCAGCTTCGTGCCGTCCGTCAGCGTGGTGTCGCGGCCGGCGACGATGCCCGAGACGTGGGTGCCGTGCCCGCCACCCGAGAGCGTGTCGGTGTCGATGCTCGTCGGGAGGTCGACGACGCAGCTCGTGCCGGTGCTCGACTCGTCGAGGCAGGCGCTCTTGAGATTGCGCACCACCGCGGTGCCGCCGTCCGTCTCGCGGAAGAACGGGTGGGTCGGATCGATGCCGGAGTCGATCACCGCGACCGAGACACCGCCGCCGTCGAGGGCGGTGCCGTTCGCGCCGGCCAGGGTGCTGCGTGCCTCCTCACCGCGGGTGGCCTTGTTCGAGGTGTCGAGGAACGCCTTGATGGGCTGGTTGCCCTCCAGGTAGGTCACACCGCGCTGCTGCCCGGCGGTGCGGACCTGCGCGGCGGTGCCGCGCGCCACGGCGACCCCGACCTTGTCGAAGGTCGTGACGAGGCGCAGGCCGCTCGCGCTGACGGCGTTGCGCGCGGCCTGGATGTCGGTGCCGTGGACCATCACGGTGACCGGCTGCGCTCCTGTCGCGCCCTTGAGCACTCGGGCGAGGTAGGGCTGGACGTCGGCCGAGGTGGCCGCGCCCGCGCTCGGCCCGGTGAGGGCCGTCGCGATGACGAGCAGCGCGGCCGTGGCCGCCGTGAGCGAGCGCGCGAATTTGCGCATGGGTCCTCCGGGAGTCGGCAGGGGGGTGACAATATCAGCGCATATGTCCGAAAGTGGACGCGCCAAACCCTGGTCAGGAGCTCCCGGCTACGGGGCGGCCCGCCGGGTCGTGGCTCGACCCCTCCCGCCACGACTCCCAGAGCGCGGCGTAGGCGCCTCCCGAGTCCATCAGCTGCTCGTGGGAGCCGAGCTCGCTGATGCGGCCGTCCTCGACCACGGCCACCCGGTCGGCGTCGTGGGCGGTGTGCAGCCGGTGGGCGATGGCCACAACGGTCCGCCCGTGCAGGACCGCCGCGAGAGAGTGCTCGAGGTGCCGGGCAGCGCGTGGGTCGAGAAGGGAGGTTGCCTCGTCCAGGACAAGGGTGTGGGGGTCGGCAAGGACGAGCCGGGCCAGCGCCAGCTGCTGCGCCTGGGCGGGCGTGACGGGATGGCCGCCCGAGCCGATCTCGGTCGCCAGCCCGTCGGGCAGCGCCTCCGCCCAGTCGAGGGCGTCGACCGCCGCGAGCGCTCCGCGCAGGTCGGCGTCGGCCGCGCCGGGCTTGGCGAGCAGCAGGTTCTGCGCGAGGGTGCCCACGAACACGTGGTGCTCCTGCGTCACCAGTACGACGTGGCGGCGCAGGTCCTCGACCGGTAGGTCGACCAGTGGGACGCCGCCGACGGTGACCCGGCCGGTGCGGGTGGGATGTACGCCGGCCAGGAGCCGGCCGAGGGTCGACTTGCCGGCGCCGGAGGGGCCGACGACAGCGACGCGCTCGCCCGGCACCAGGTCGAGATCGATGCCGTGCAGCACGTCGTGGTTCGCGCGGTAGGCGAACCGGACGTCGTCGGCCTCCACATGCTCGTCGGAGGGCACGCCGTCGCCTTCGACGCGGTCGGCGGGCACGTTCTCGACGCCGAGGATCCGCGACAGTGACGTGGCGCCCACCTGCACCTCGTCGAGCCACGAGATGAGCCGGTCGACGGGGTCGACCACCTGCACGGCGTACAGCGTCACGGCGGTCACCTGCGCGAGCGTCGCCTGGCCACCGGAGACGAGCCACCCACCCCACAGCAGGCTCGTCGCCACGGGCAGCGCGTAGGACAGCTCCATCGTGGGGAACCAGATCGTGCGCAGGCGCAGGGTGAAGCGCTCGGCCGCGACCGCGTCGGCGAGGTCGTTCTCGATGCGGCGCACCCGGCCCGGCGCCAGCCCGAGCGCCTCCACCGTTGTCGCACCGTCGATCGTCTCGGCCAAGGTGCCGTTGTAGTTGGCGTAGCACTCGCGCTCGCGCAGGTAGCCCGCCGGTGCGCGTCGCAGGTACCACTTGGTGCCGACGGCGATCAGTGGCACGCCGACGAGCATGGGCAGCGCGACGACAGGCCCGGTGACGAACGCGGCCGCGGCGATGAGCGTGCACGTGATGATCGCCACCAGCACCTCGGGGACCGCGTAGCGCACCGTGCGGGCCAGCGCCGCGATGTCGCCGGTGCTGCGGGTGACGAGGTCGCCGGTGCCGGCCCGCTCCACCGTCGACAGCGGCAGGGCGAGCACCCGCGCCATGAACCGCTCGCGCAGCTCGGCGAACACCGTCTCGGCAAGGACGAACGAGGCACGTCGTGCGACCCAGGTGAGCACCGTCTGCGCCAGGACTGCGGCGGCCAGCAGGGCGGCCAACCGGTCGACGTGGCTCGCCGCCGTGCCGTCGCGCACGGCCTGCACGATGTCGCCGAGCAGGCGCGGACCCGCGATGGCGGCAAGGGCGGCCAGGGAATGGAGGGCCAGCACCCGGGTCAGCGCGCGTCGGTGGGCCGCGAACATCGCCCGCGTGTGGCTGCGAAGCTCGGCGGCGCTCGCGATCGGAAGCTTGCGACCGGTGCTCACTGGTCCTCCCCTCGGGTGACGGTGCGGCGGTAGAGCGGGTGCGAGCCGAGCAGGTCGCGGTGCGTGCCCACCGCCTCGACCTGGCCCCCCACGACGAAGGCGACCTCGTCGCAACGGTCGAGGACCAGCGGGCTGACGCTGGTGACGACGGTCGTGCGTCCGTCGCGGGCGGCGCGCAGCCGCGCGGCCACCAGGACCTCGGTGTGCGCGTCGACGGCGCTGGTCGGGTCGACCAGCACCAGCACCTCGGGGTCGGCGACCAGGGTGCGGGCCAGCGCCAGGCGCTGCCGCTGCCCACCCGAGAAGCCGCGCCCGCCCTCGTCCACGTGGGCGTCCAAACCGTCGGGCAGCGCGTCGAGGACGTCGTCGGCAGCCGACACGTGCAGCGCCTCGAACAGGGTCGCGTCGTCGCGGGCGTGACCCCACGGGTCGAGCTCGCCGCGCAGCGGGCCGGTGAACAGCCGGGGCTCGGCCTCGGACACGACGACCTGACCGATGCGTCCGCGGCCGAGACGGTGTGCGATCGCCGCGGACTCGTCCGGGTCGGCGCTCACGACGCCGAGGAGCTGCCCTGGAGTGGCGACGAGACCGGACCGGGGATCGCGCAGCGCTGCGCCTCGTACCGGGTCGGCGACCGGCTCGGCGACGTCCGGCACGGCGGTGAGCACGGTGATGACGCGCCGTGCCCCGACCAGCGCCCGGATCACGTGGTCGACAGCTTCGACCGCGGTACGGATCGGTACGACGAGGAAAAACGCGTAGCCGTAGAACGCCACGATGTCGCCGGCGCTGAGTTCCCCCTCGAGAGCCAGTCGTGCGCCGAGCCAGGTCACCGAGACCAGGAAGATCCCGGGCAGCAGCACCTGCGCGGCGTCCATCGTCGCCTGCAACCGCGCGACCCTGACACCGGCCTCGCGCAGTTCGTCGGAGCGGAGCCGGTAGCGCTCGAGGAAGGCAGGCTCGCCGCCGATGCCGCGCAGCACCCGCAGCCCGCTGACCGTGTCGGCGCCGAGTGCCGTCAGGCGGCCAGCGACCGCGCGCTGATCCCTTTGGCGGTGCTGAAGTGGACGCATGAGCGGCCCGACGACCAGAACGGTCAGCGGCACCCCGATCAGGACCAGCAGCCCGAGCATGGTCGACGTCTCGAGCATCAGGGCGGCGACGACGACGTAGGACACGACGGCGCCGGACAGCCGCGCGGTCACGTCGAACGCGCCACCGATCTCGATGGCGTCGTTGGTGGCCGCGGCCACGACCTCCCCGGTGGGCAGCCGCCGTCGTACGGCGACTCCTGCATGCGCGCCGTGACGGCCCAGCAGCTGCATCGCCCGGTACGACGCGATCAGCCAGTTCTCCACGGCGATCCGGTGGCGCAGGACACCCCCGACCGCCTGCGTCACGGCCAGCCCGAGCACCGCGAGCGACCACACTGCTGCCGCACCGAGGTCGCCGCCGCCGGCCACTCCGGCATCGAGCCCGCGGCCGATGGCAGCGGGCACCAGAGACTGCGACACCATCCCGATGACGCCCATCACCGTGCCGATGAGCAGGGTGCGTCGCTGCCTCGCGGCAGTCCAGAGCAGGTACCGCGCCGGCGACCGAAGGTCTGGCGTTCCAGGGTCCGCCAGGGGGAGAGGGCGCATGATCGTCGAGGCTACGAGGCGAACCACCATTGTTCGAACGAGTTTTCGCGCGACCGCTCGCTCTAGACTGGTGACGATGAGCGCCCCTACCGACACCGTCCTCGTCGTCGATTTCGGCGCGCAGTACGCCCAGCTGATCGCGCGGCGGGTGCGCGAGGCCCGTGTCTACAGCGAGATCGTGCCGCACACGATGCCGGTCGCCGAGATGCTGGAGCGCAAGCCGGCCGCGCTCATCCTCTCCGGCGGGCCCGCGTCGGTCTACGCCGAGGGCGCGCCATCGGTCGATGCCGCGATGTTCGAGGCTGGCGTGCCGGCGTTCGGCATCTGCTACGGCTTCCAGGCGATGGCCCGGGCACTCGGCGGATCCGTCGCGCACACGGGTCTGGCCGAGTTCGGCAAGACCGAGCTCACCGTCCTGCCTGAGCCGGGCGCGCTGTTCCGTGAGCTCCCGGAGACGCAGAGCGTGTGGATGTCCCACGGCGACGCCGTGTCGGAGGCGCCCCCCGGCTTCGCCATCACCGCGACGACTGACGGCGCGCCGGTTGCGGCGTTCGAGGACACGACCGGTCGGCGTCTCGCGGGCGTTCAGTTCCACCCCGAGGTGCTGCACACGGCGCACGGGCAGAAGGTCCTCGAGCACTTCCTGTACGACGTCGCCGGTGTCAGTCCCACGTGGACGACCACCAACGTCATCGACGAGCAGGTCGAGGCGATCCGCGCCCAGGTCGGTGACAAGCGGGTGATCTGCGGCCTCTCCGGTGGCGTGGACTCGGCGGTGGCGGCCGCCCTCGTGCACCGTGCCGTCGGCGACCAGCTCACCTGCGTGTTCGTCGACCACGGGCTGCTTCGCAAGGGGGAGGCGGAGCAGGTCGAGCGCGACTACGTCGCGGCCACCGGCGTACGGCTCAAGGTCGCCGACGCGGCGAAGCGTTTCCTCGACGCGCTCGCCGGCGTCGTCGACCCCGAGGAGAAGCGCAAGGCGATCGGCCGCGAGTTCATCCGGGTGTTCGAGGAGTCCGCCCGCGAGATCGTGGCCGACGCCGGCGCACATGGCGAGGACGTCGAGTTCCTGGTGCAGGGCACGCTCTATCCCGACGTCGTGGAGTCGGGCGGTGGCGCGGGCGCGTCGGGGACCGCGAACATCAAGTCGCACCACAACGTCGGCGGCCTGCCCGACGACTTGCAGTTCTCACTCGTGGAGCCGTTGCGCACGCTCTTCAAGGACGAGGTGCGCAAGGTGGGTCTCGAGCTGGGGCTGCCGGAGGCGATCGTGTGGCGGCAGCCGTTCCCGGGGCCGGGCCTCGGCATCCGCGTCATCGGGGAGGTGACCCAGGAGCGTCTGGACGTGCTGCGCGAGGCCGATGCCATCGCGCGCGAGGAGCTGACCAGGGCCGGTCTGGACCGCGACATCTGGCAGTGCCCGGTCGTGCTGCTCGCCGACGTCCACTCGGTCGGCGTGCAGGGTGACGGGCGGACCTATGGGCACCCGGTCGTGCTCCGCCCGGTGTCCAGCGAGGACGCGATGACCGCCGACTGGACGCGGGTCCCCTACGACGTGCTGGCCCGTATCTCGACCCGCATCACCAACGAGGTGCGCGAGGTCAACCGGGTCGCCCTCGACGTCACGTCGAAGCCTCCCGGCACCATCGAATGGGAATGATCTAAAAAGGCAGATCCCAAGCGTGGGAGAGCCCTTCCACGACCCTTCAGCGGTCGCGCGATCATGCCGATATCCGCGTTGGTTGACCTGACAGCACCGACAAACCCCCCTTTCGGGGTGATCTGGTGACCAGCGGATAGGCGGGATGAGGACGTGAGCGACGCAGCTCTCCACGTCGCGACCTCGCAGCGGCTCACGGCCCTGGAGCCGGGCCGGGATGCCGAGCTCGATGATCTTGCCGCCCTCGCAGGCCGTGTTTTTGACGTCCCGAACGCCTTGATCGCGCTCGTCCACAGTCACCGGCAGTGGTTCACTGCCAGTGCTCGGTCATCCGGTGCGGACCCCGCGGGCGCGACGGCGCATTGCGAGGCATATTGCGATCAGGCCGTCGTCCAGCGAGGGATCCTCCTGGTCGAGGACGCGATGTCGGAACCGCGGTTCACCTCGAACGGGAGCGTGACCGGAGAAGAGCCAATCGGCTTCTACGCCGGCGCGCCGTTGCTGACAACTGATGGCCAGACCGTTGGGGTCCTGTGTGTGTTCGACGACCGCCCGCGGCCTTCGAGCCCGTACCAGCAGGCGATGTTGCTCACTCTTGCTGACCAGGTCGCCAGACATGTGGAGCTGCGCGTAGCTGCCGACGGCGCTGCGGACAGCCTGCCGCGTCCCACGGCACAGGACTGGGTTCACGCTTCGCACCTGAAGAAGCTGGTCATGGAGGGCCACATCGGTTACCTCGAGGTCACCGAGGACGGGCTCATCCTGGGCGTCAACCAGGCGACCTGCCGGATGTTCGGCTACCGCGAGGACGAGCTCGTCGGTACGTCAGCGCGTCGACTCACTCACCCTGACCATTCGATGGACACGGATGCGGCAGTTGCCGACCTCGCCTCCGGCCGGCGGTCGTTCTACGACGCCACCCGCGTCTACCGTCACCGGACCGGCCGCAAACTGCAGGTTCGGGTCACGGTCAGCCACATCCCATCCAGCACCACACGGCCCGCGGGGATGGCGACGCTGCTGGTCGACCTCAGTGCACAGGTGAATGCAGACACCCTGCGGGTCGTGGCAGAGCGGGACCGTCGGCGTGTGCTGGACACTGCGGCGGACGCGTATGTCAGCATCGACGGCCATGGCATCGTCCAGGACTGGAACGCGGCTGCGGAACGGCTCTTCGGGTTTCCCGCTCACGACGCCGTCGGGCGCGAGCTCGCCGCCCTGATCTTGCCTGAGCATCTCGCCGGGGCGCATCGCGACGGCGTGGCCCGCGCTGCAGCCGGCGGGGAACCCACCCTGATCGGCCAGCCACTCGAGGTCCCAGCGCGCCACCGGGACGGGAGCGTGCTGCAGATCGAGCTCACCGTGTGGAAGTCGCCGCTCGAGACCGGGGGCCACCTCTTCCATGCGTTCTGCCGGGACATCAGCGAGCGTGTCGCGAGCCGAGCAGCACTCACCGAGGCCAACCAGCTGCTGCGTCATGGCCGCGAGCAGCTCAAGGCTGCGTTCGAAGCGAGCCCCACGGCGGACGCGGTCATGGATGAGGTCGGACGCCTGGTCGACGTGAATCCGGCGATGTGCCGTTTCCTCGGTGTAGCTCCTGCCGAGCTCATCGGCCGGCGATGGGCTGAGGTCATCTATGAGCCCGATGGCGCGTCTGCCGAGTCGGCTCTCGCGCATGTTCTCACCGCTGGTCGGCCTTTGGGCCGAACGGAAATGCGATTCTTCACGGCCGACGGTCGGGTGGTCTGGGGCATGGTCTCCTTGATCCCGATGGACGCTGTCGAGTCCATCCAGCAGGTGATGCTGAGGGTCGAAGACATCCAGGCCCACAAGGAGCTGGAGCGCACGCTTGCTCGCCAGGCGTCGCACGACCCGATCTCTGGTCTACCCAACCGTTCGCTGTTCCTGGAACGTGTTCGGCAGGCGGTGATCCCGCGAGGCGATGGCTCCTCAGTGGGAGTACTGGCGATCCAGGTCGACGGTCTGCAGCCGGTCATCGACCGGAGCGGTTACGCCGCTAGCGACCGCGTGCTGTCCCTCGTCGCCGAACGGATGGGTGCGGATCTGGGCGATGGGGTGACGCTGGCGCACTTGCAGCCCGGACTCTTCGGGGCGGTCATGCCCGGCGGGGTGCCGGAGGCCGCACGCTTGTCCAACCAGTTCCTCACCGCGATTCGGGCGCCGATCGACCTTCCCGGCGGCCCACTCTCGCTCCGGGCGAGCATCGGCATCAGTGTCGGCTCCCCGAGCACCAAGGAATCCGCGGCACAGGTGGGTCGCCTCGTCCAGGACGCTGAGAACGCCGCCCAAGTAGCCAGAGCAGACGGAGGCGACTGTGCGGTCTTCGCCGCAGCCGAGATGCGCGATGCGCAGCAACGGCAGGGTGCGTTCGAGCTACTCATTCGCGATGCGTTGGCGACCGACCAGATCCACGTCGCCTACCAGCCGGTCTTCGATCTCACCACTGGCCGGATGGTCGCCACCGAGGCGCTCCTGCGTATGTTCGACCGCGACGGACGGCCGGTTCCTCCGTTGGACGTCGTGCCGGTAGCGGAGGCGTCGGGGCTGATCGTCGACATCGGGCGCCGCGTCCTGCATATCGCCGCCCGTCAAGTTGCCCAGTGGCAGGAGGACCACGGCATCCTGGTGCCGGTCGCTGTGAACGTGTCGGCAGTCCAGCTGGTCAGACCCGACTTCCACGACGATGTTCTCGCGGCCATCGACATGGCAGGTGTTCCCCCCGGCGCGCTGTCACTGGAGCTCACGGAATCCGTCCTGCTCAAGAGCGGTTCCCCTGGGATAGAGCAGCTGCGAGACCTGCGCAACGCCGGGATCAACCTGGCGATCGACGACTTCGGCACGGGTTACGCGTCGCTGTCGTACCTACGGGACATGCCTGCCTCCACCCTGAAGATCGACCGCACGTTCGTCGAGGGCATTCCCCACGATCACGGCGCCATGGCCATCGTGGCCGGTGTGATCGCGCTCGCCAAGAACTTCGGCATGACCTGTATCGCCGAGGGCATCGAAACCGAACTGCAACTCGAGTACCTCGCGGAGCGAGGCGTGATGGGTCAGGGCTACCTTCTCGCGAGACCCGTCGATGGCTCCGCCATCGGCAAGATCATTGCCATGCAGAGGTCCTCACCCGCGGACGGCGAGCTGCCCTCGGTTGCCGACGCGCGAGACTCCGCGGGTGGCAGACGCGACCAGACGGGCGACGAGCGCGACCAGGCAGCAGACCAGCGAGACCAAGCCGCCCAACGGCGCGACGAGGCCGCCGAGCGGCGCGACGAGGCAGGCGACCGGCGCGACGAGGCAGGCGACCAGCGAGACCAGGCGAGCGACGAGCGGGACCAGGCGAGCGACCAGCGGGACCAGGCCAGCGACAACCGGGACCAGGCCGGCGACCAACGCGACCAGGTGGGCGACCACCGCGACCAGGTGGCGGACCAGCGGGACCAGGACAGCGACGATCGCGACCACCCGGCCGAGGAGTCCGAGGCGAGTACGCGGGCCGTCGACGCGACGGACGGAGTCGAGGGCCAAGCCTTGGCCAAGCGCGTTGCCGCGGCCTCCGACCGGAGGCGAGCGTCACGAGACCGTCGAGCCGGCGCCACTGAACGCACTCAGGCCGAGCTGGATCGCGACACGGCACTGACCGACCGCGGAACCGGGGCCAACGAACGGTCCCACGCCGAACACGATCGCCAGGTCGCCCTTGCCGACCGTGGTGCCGGAGCCAGCGATCGCTCCTACGCCGAACTCGATCGCAACATCGCCCACGCCGACCGCGGGGCCTCGGAGCGGACGCGGGAGTACACCGCCATCGACCCAGTGACGGGTGTGTACCTGCGGGGCGCGGGCCTCGTTGAGCTGGCACGTGAGATTGTGAGAGCGAGTCGCACAGAACAGCGTCTCGTGCTGGCATTCCTCAACGTCGACGTCGACGTCGACGTCGACGTCGACGGATCGGCTGGCCAGGCCGCCGTCGACAGGGTGCTGATCGAAGTCGCCGGCATTCTCAAGGCGACGATGCGCTCCTACGACCTGATCATTCGCTGCGGGGACCACGAGTTCATCTGCGTGATCTCGGGGATGACCAGGGTCGACGTGAGCGCCATGCTCGAGCCCATCAATTGGGCTCTCCGGCAATCCTCCGCGCGAGGTTCGGTCACGATCGGGCTGGCGGAACTGCAACCAGGTGACACAGTCACAGACCTGATCGCGCGAGCCGCCGGCACAGCCACGGCGTAGCCGATCAGGTGAGTGAGCTCGGGTCGTCCGGGACGTCGGCGGCGAGCTCACGAAGCAGTTCGAGAGGTACGAGCTCGAGCACGCTCGCGTTGGTCGCGGCCAGCACCACAGGCGCGGCGGCACCCGCCTCGAATGCCTGCAGCCATCGCAGCGCCACGACGCACCAGCGGTCGCCGGGCGTCAAGCCCGGGAATCCGTACTCCGGCCGCGGCGTGGTGAGGTCGTTGCCGACGGCCTGCTGATGTGTCAGGAACTCCGCGGTCATGACGGCGCAGATCGTGTGGTTGCCGATGTCCTCCGGCCCGTCGGTGCAGCAGCCGTCGCGGTAGAAGCCCGTCAGCGGGTCGCGACCGCACTCCTCGAGCTCACCGCCCAGCACATTGCGCTGTTCGATCTCGTGGTGGTCGGTCATGCGACCAGCCTTACCCGCTGCGAGGGAGTCAGCCGACGTAGGGGTTGCCCCAGAAGCTGGTGACGGCGACCGCTATCTCCCTCGGATTGGGTCGGCTCTCCTCGCGCAACATGACCCGGGCGGTCTTGACCCTGCCCTCGAAGCTCCTGTTGTGGCTGAAGTACCTCCCCGGCCCGGTGCACGTGCCGTCGTCCTTGCCGAGCGACCGGGTGGCCGAGGTGCCGTTGCGGAACTTCACGACCAGGGAGACGTATCCGCCCTTGCCGTTGCCGGGACACACGTCATTGACCACACCGCTGACCCGGACGGTGTTCTTGTCGACGAACACGAGCCGGCCCACGACCGTGACGTAACCGGGATCCTGCTGGCCTGCGGTGGACACGCGCACCTGGTGGCGGGCCTTCTCGGCCGCGCTCGCGGGAGCGGCGGTCAGGCCGACAGACACCAACGTCGCTCCGGCGACGATCCCGGCCACCAGAACTCTGCGTGCTCGCGTTGCACCCTGTTGCACGTCATTCCCCCGCATGTCAGTCCCCGACCGGCTCGAAGGTGATCACCTTAGGCACAACCCGCCGGCAACCGTGGCCGCCCCAGGAAAGATCGTCTCGGGTCAGGCGGTGTCGACCACGAAGAACGCCTCGGCGAGCCGTCCTTCGGGCAGGCCGCCCCTCTCGGCCATCATGCTTCCCCACTGCCGCAGCCGCGACTCGAGGTCGTCCATGTGCGCGGTCTGGCTCTCGTGTGCCCGCAGCGCCTCGACCTTGCGCTCGAACGTGTCGGTGATGTCGACGTAGTGGCCGGTCGTCGGGTGCGCCGTCACCCAGGTCTCGGACACGGTCCACCCCTCCAGACCCTCGTCGCGGAGCAGCTCGACGTGGGCAAACGGGTTACGCGCATCCGGGTAGATCGCGGCCATCGCGGCTGCGCCGGCCGCGAGGTGGTCGGGATGGCTTGCCCCGATACGCACCCAGTTGCGCTCCGGGCTCTGGATGAGCATTCGCTGGGGGCGCACCTGGCGGATCACCCGGCTGATGTCGCGGCGTAGGTCCTGACCGGCCTCCAGTCGGCCGTCGGCGTAGCCCAGGAAGCGCACGTCCGTGACGCCCACGACCTTGGCGGCCGCACGCTGCTCCCTGCGGCGAATATCCGGAATGTCCGCTCGGTCGACCGCCTCGTCGAAGCCACCGGCGTCGCCGTCCGTACAGAGGCAGTAGGTCACCGTCACGCCGGCGTCGGTCCACCGCGACAAGGTGCCCGCCGCCCCGAAGTCGACGTCGTCGGGATGGGCGGTGACGACCAGCACTCTTTCGACCGCGCTGTCCTCGAGCACGTCTTTTCTCCTTCACGTCCGTTTTGTCCCTGGACAACCCGCATGCCACTCAAGACCATGCCAAGGCACGCCGACGCTCAAAGGGAGGAAGCCCACTCTCACCGCCGACTGACTCACACCAGGATGCCCCTAGACATGCAGCCTCTCAGCCGTCTCCACCGAGTCCTCGCTCGCACCGTCGCCGCCGCTCTCATGGTCCCGATCATTGCGATCCCACTCGCCGAGACGGCGTCCGCAGCGCCCACCCCGGCGACGCGGAACTACGGACCGGCCGTCGACGCCTATCCGAGCTACGAGGCGGAGACCAGCTGCTCGCCGACCTCCAAACCTGGTGTGGTCGCCCTGCGCTCCCTGCTGAACCGCACCTACGGCACCATCTCGTCGAACATCGTGCGCAGCTGCTCGAGCAGCGCGAGCGGCCACGAGGAAGGGCGCGCGCTGGACTGGATGACCAACGTCAAGAACACCTCTCAGCGCGCCGCAGCAAACGCCTACATCGCCTGGCTGATCGCCACCGACCGCCATGGCAACAAGCACGCGATGACCCGCCGCCTCGGCGTCCAGTACGTCATCTGGAACAACCGGATGTGGCGCGCCTACGACACGGGCCGTGGCTGGACCGAGTACAACGGCTGCTTCGCCAAGGCGAAGGCGGGCAGCTCCTACGACAGCTACTGCCACCGCAACCACGTGCACACCAGCTTCAGCTGGGACGGCGCCTACCAGCGCACTTCCTTCGCCAGCGGGTTCGTCGCCTGCCCGGCGTTCCCGACGCCGTCGAGCGCCCCCGCACTGCCGACGCAGGGCGTCGACTACGTTCCCCTCGCCCCGAAGCGCGTGCTCGGCACGGTCCGCGGCATCGGCTCGGCGTACGGGCCCTGCCGGGTCCGCGGCGGCACGCGCTTCGACCTTCCTGTCCTCGGCAAGGGCGGCGTGCCCACCAGCGGCGTCAGCGCCGTCGTGCTGAGGGTGAGCTTCTACAACCCCGACTCGTCCACGAGCCTGCGCGTGTGGGCCACCGGCTCGACGGCCCCCGTCGACCCGGTGACCGCGGCTCGCCCCGGTGAGGCGACCGCGCTTGTCACGGTCCCGGTCGGGTACGGCGGCAAGGTGAGCCTGCAGCACCTGCGAGGCATGAGCCACCTGACTGCCGACGTGGTCGGCTACTACCGCGCCACCTCGCTCGTGGGCGCACGACTGCACATGGTCGGGCCCAAGCGCGCTCTCAACGGCGTGACGGTGCGCCCCGGCAAGACTGCCTACCTCAACCTCGCAACCCTGTCGGGCAAGCCCTCCGTGCGCGCCGGTGTCCTCTCGGTCACCATCGCCGCCGGCAGCAGCAACGGCGCGATCGCGCCGTACGTCCCGAACGCCGCCGTGCCGACCTACGGCCAGCTCGCGTTCTGGGCCGGCCACACCCAGACCGGCTCCCTGCTGGTGCAGACCGGCCCCAAGGGTGCTGTGGCGCTCCAGAACACCTCCAAGACGTCGATCTCGCTCACCGTCGACCTGCACGCCGTCTACGCCGACGCGTCGGTCTCGGGCGGGAAGCGGCTGGTGCCGCTCCGCCAGACACGCCTCGTCGACACCCGCACCGACGTCGGCATCAACGGCGCCCTCACCAGTGGTCGTACGGCGACGTTCGCGGTGCTCGGCAAGGCCGGCATCCCGTCGTCGGGCGTCGCGGGAGTGCTGCTCACCGGACTGGCCCTCAACGCGACGCGCAACACGACGACGACGCTCTGGCCGGCCGGCAGCTACCGCCCCGGGATTCGGCAGATGAGCCCCCTCCAGGCGCGGCCCAGCGGTGACCTGATGGTCGTCCGCCCGGGAACCAGCGGTCAGCTCTCCGTCCGCAACGCCCTCGGTACGACGGACCTCACGGTCGACGCGGTCGGCTACTTCCACTGAGTCCGGCCGTCACCACGGCCACCTAGACTCGGGGGAGGATGAGCACCCTCTACGACGATCTTGTTCCCGCAGCCGCTCCCGGCGACCGATCGGAGGGGAGCGGCGGCCAGAGCTCCTCCGACCCGTCGGCCCTACTCGTTGGCCTCAACCCCCAGCAGCGGGCAGCGGTGACCCACGAGGGGTCGCCGCTGCTGATCGTCGCGGGCGCCGGGTCGGGCAAGACCCGGGTCCTTGCCCACCGCATTGCCCACCTGCTCTCCGCCCGCAAGGTCAACCCCGGGCAGATCCTCGCGATCACCTTCACCAACAAGGCCGCGGGCGAGATGAAGGAGCGGGTCGCCGCGCTGGTGGGCCGGCGCGCCAAGGTGATGTGGGTGAGCACGTTCCACTCGGCGTGCGTGCGCATCCTGCGCCGCGAGGCGAAGCACCTCGGGTTCAGCTCGAGCTTCTCGATCTACGACCAGGCCGACTCGCAGCGGCTGATGACGCTTGTCTGCCGCGAGCTCGACCTCGACCCCAAGCGCTACCCGCCGCGCAGCTTCTCGGCGCAGGTCAGCAACCTCAAGAACGACCTCGTCGACCACGAGACCTATGCCGGCCGGGCCCAGACGCACATCGAGAAGACGCTGGCCGAGGCCTACGGCATCTACCAACGTCGGTTGCGCGAGGCCAACGCGTTCGACTTCGACGACCTCATCATGACCACGGTCAACCTGCTGCAGGCCTTCCCCGACGTGGCGCAGCACTACAACCGCCGGTTCCGGCACGTGCTGGTCGACGAGTACCAGGACACCAACCACGCGCAGTACGTCCTCGTCCGTGAGCTCGTCGGCACCGGCGAGGCGGGCGTGCCGCCGGGTGAGCTCTGCGTGGTCGGCGACGCCGACCAGTCGATCTATGCGTTCCGGGGCGCGACGATCCGCAACATTCTCGCCTTCGAGCAGGACTACCCGGACGCCCGCACCATCCTGCTCGAGCAGAACTACCGGTCCACGCAGACGATTCTTTCCGTCGCGAACGCGGTCATCGCGCGCAACAACAACCGCAAGCCCAAGAAGCTGTGGTCCGAGGCGGGAGACGGCGCGAAGGTGGTCGGCTACGTCGCCGACAACGAGCACGACGAGGCGTCCTTCGTCGCCGGCGAGGTCGACCGGCTCACCGACGACGAGGGCGTGACGCCGTCGCAGGTCGCGGTCTTCTACCGCACCAACGCACAGTCGCGCGTCTACGAAGAGGTGTTCATTCGCGTCGGCCTGCCCTACAAGGTCGTCGGTGGGGTCCGGTTCTACGAGCGGCGCGAGGTGCGCGACGCGCTCGCCTACCTGAGAGCGCTGGCCAACCCGGCGGACACCGTGTCGTTGCGACGCATCCTCAACGTCCCGAAGCGCGGTATCGGTGACCGTTCCGAGGCCTGTCTGGAGGCGCTCGCCGACCGCGAGCGGATCTCCTTCGCCGAGGCCCTGCGCCGGTGCGAGGACGCCTACGGCCTTGCCGCGCGGTCGCTCGCCAACGTGCAGGGCTTCCGCCAGCTCATGGACGACCTGCGCACCCTGGTCGAGTCGGGCACCGGGCCGGCCACCGTGCTGGAGGCCGTGCTCGAGCGCAGCGGCTACGTCGCCGAGCTGGCCGGTTCCGCCGACCCCCAGGACGAGACACGCCTCGAGAACCTGCGCGAGCTGGTGGCGGTCGCGCGTGAGTTCGAGGAGTCAGACACCGAGGGCACCCTGCCCGACTTCCTGGAACGCGTCGCGCTCGTCGCCGACTCCGACGAGATCCCCGACTCGGACGAGGAGTCGCAGGGCGTCGTCACGCTGATGACGCTGCACACCGCCAAAGGTCTGGAGTTCCCGGTCGTCTTCCTGACCGGTCTCGAGGACGGCATCTTCCCGCACCTGCGCTCGCTGGGCGACCAGGGCGAGCTCGAGGAGGAGCGCCGTCTCGCCTACGTCGGAATCACCAGGGCCCAGCAGCGTCTGTACCTGAGCCGGGCCACCGTCCGCAGCGCCTGGGGTGCGCCGCAGCACAACCCCGCGTCACGGTTCCTCGAGGAGGTGCCCGACGAGATGGTCGACTGGCGCCGGCTGGAGTCGACCGTCTCGAGCACGCCGGCGATCGCGAAGGTCGCCGCCCGTCCCGGCGTCCGGTCGCCCGGCAACCGTCCGGTCATTCACCTCGAGCCGGGCGACCGCGTCACCCACGACACGTTCGGCATGGGCACGGTCGTGTCCGTCGAAGGGGCGGGAGAGCGAGCCGTCGCGGCCATCGACTTCCGCGACGAGGGCGTGAAGCGTCTCCTGCTCCGCTACGCGCCGGTCGAGAAGCTCTAATGACTCAAGGCTAGAACTCCCTGAGAACTAAGGGCTCTAGAGGTTGACGCCGTGACTGCGAAGCCAGCTGATCGGCTCAACAGGGTCACCGCCGCCGGGTCGCACCTCGAGGTGCAGGTGGGACCCGGTCGAGTTGCCGGTGCTGCCGACGCGGCCGATGACGTCGCCTGCCTGGACCCGACCGCCGGTGCGCACGAATGACGACAGGTGGGCGTACCACGTCTCGGTGCCGTCGTCGTGCAGGACGACGACCTTCTGTCCGTAGGACCCCTCCCAGGCGGCTGAGACGACGGTCCCGTCGGCGACGCTGCGGACCGAGGTGCCTTCGGGGGCGGCGAAGTCCTGACCCGTGTGCATGCTGCTCCACAGGCTGCTGGACTCGCCGTAGCCTGCGGACCACCGGAAGTTGAGGACCGGGGCCACGTACTTGGGCCGGGCCGCCTCGCGTGCTGCCGCCGCCTTGCGCAAGGCGGCGGCGCGTGCCTGCCGGCGCTGCTGGGCTTTCTCGCGAGCCTCGGCACGCAGCTCGCGCATCCGACTGACTCGCATCGCATCCTCGGCGGCCAGGCGGTCACGCAGCCGCTGGGCGTCCAGCGCTGCCTGCCGCGCCTTGGCGACCCGGAGCGCTTCGCGGTTGTCGGTGTCCTTGGCGGCGGTAAGCGTCGTGTGGTCGCTCTCGCGGGAGGCACCGATGGCGCCGGGGACGTTGACACCACCGACCGTGAAAGCCGCAAGCGTTGCTGCGGTCACGTAGGCGGCGCCGGAGTTCTTCGGCCGCCGGTGTCGGCCGGAGGTCTGGCGGCGAGGTGGCACGGAGAATCGCCTCGTCGTCGGGGGCAGGGACCGCGCGACCATAACGGTCTCGTCACGGTAGGTCCCAATTCCGCGCTGTGGCAAAGGTTGTTCAACTACTCAATGTGGGTACATGACCACCTCAAGTTCTCAAAAGTGGTCATTTCGCCGAAGTGGCAGGAACGCAGGGTAAACGCTGGTGGCGTTCCTTCCCTGGCACAAGCCTGACAAAACGTTCGGCGCTCGGTCAGCCCGCGTCGGCGACCTGCTCGCCGGTCGCGGCAGCACCCTCGGCCAGCGTCGCCCCGTCCGCGCCGAGGTGGGCGAGCGTCAGGCCGATCTCGTGCATCGACGAACGGTGGATCGGCAGCGACATGTGCCCGACGCCGCGGACGAGCACGTTGCGGGCGTCGAGGTCGGCGTGCTGGATCCGGGCGGCGCCCTTGGGCACGATCATCTGGTCGAGATCGCTCCAGAGCGCGACGAAGCGGGTGCGGCAGTCGGGTGCCGGCTCCTGCAACTCCTGCAGCAGGTCGCTGCCGGGTCGCAGCTGGCGGGCGAGCGGGTGAGGCAGCAAGCGGGCCGCGTGCGTCCCGGCGTGCGGTGCGCCCAGGGTCACCAGGGTGTGCACCCGCGCGTCACCGCCGAGGCGCTGGACGTAGTAGCGCGCGATCACTCCACCCGTGCTGTGCCCGATGACATGCAGCCGCTCGAAGCCGGTCTCGGCGCAGAGCAGTTCGACCCGTTCAGCAAGCTGTTCGGCCGCCCCGCGCACGTCGCGGGTCAGCGGGCTGTAGTTGTGCGAGAGCACCCGCCCGAAGCCGCGACGTCGCAGACCGCGGCGTAACAGGGTGAACACGGAGCGGTTGTCCACCATGCCGTGGACCAGCAGGATCGGCGTACGAGCGGCCTCGACGCTGCCGACGTGCAAGCCGCGCTGCACCGGTGAGAGGGTGCCGAGACCACGCGGAAGTTCCTGCCGGGCACCCTCCGCGACCACACCCAGTGGGTAGAGCGCGGCGTGCGCGGCCATCCAGGCGACCTCGAGGGCGGCGCCCCGCAACCCGACGGGCGAGAGCAGGCCGGCCATCCCTCGACGGACGCCGTCACCCGCCTCTCCGCCAGTTGATGCAGGCACGCGCAACTCCTTCCCCGCGGACGTCGTGCTCGCGCGTCGTGCTCGCGCTGATCGGGACGTCCTGCCCGACGGTAGGACGATCTACACCGGAGTAGGCCTGAAACGTTCGCATCCGCTCGGTTACGCTGCGGCGGTCGCGACGACGAAAAACGCCATGCGACGGGCGAGGGAGGTCGTGATGGCAGCCGCTGGGTCGTCCAGCCCGATCAGGGTCGTCGTGGCCAAGCCCGGGCTCGACGGGCACGACCGGGGAGCCAAGGTCGTCGCCCGCGCGCTGCGGGACGCCGGCGTCGAGGTGATCTACACGGGACTGCACCAGACCCCCGAGCAGATCGTCGAGACGGCCATCCAGGAGGACGCCGACGCCGTCGGTCTCTCCGTGCTCTCCGGCGCGCACATGACGCTCTTCGCGCGGGTGCTCGAGCTGCTGGACGAGCGTGACGCGCGAGACATCACCGTGTTCGGTGGCGGCATCATCCCCGAGGCCGACATCCCCGAGCTGTCGCGCCTCGGCGTGGCCAAGGTCTTTACACCCGGTGCGACGACTCAGGACATCGTCACCTGGGTACGCGAGCACGCCGTGACCGAACAGGCCGGCAGCGGCGCCTAGCTGTTCTGTCCGGACAGAACACCTAGCGGACGGTGGAGCCGAGCACCGGCAGGGTCAGCGCCCCGGGGGAGGCGGGACCGGTCAGCACCGACACGGGTGTGACGACCTTGTTGTTCCGGTACGCCGCATCGGTGGCCGCGACGACAACCTTGATGCGGTGCCCCTTGTCGTAACGGTGGACGACGCCGGGCAGCTCGATCCGAACCGGCTGTCGCACGTCCGGCACGCGGGTCGGTGAGACGAGTCGGTGCACCAGCTCGACGGAGCCGTCGGGCGCGACGTCGTAGATCTTCGCGAACAGCAGCAGCTGCCCGGCCGGGCCCAGCGCCTGGGTGCGTTCGGCGACCGGCGACGAGAGCCGCAGGTCGAGGGTCGGGACGCCGACGGAGGTCACCGAGCCGGCGAGCGGCTTGCTGCTCCAGGCGGCGAACGTGCCGGGGGTGTCGTACGGCGGGGTGATGTCGTCGGGGATGGTCGACGACTGCAGACCGGAGACCTCGCTGTAGCTGGTCGGCGCCTCGCCGGCCATGTTGGCGTAGGTCGCGCTGCCCTGCTCGACGTCGCGACGTCCGGTCACCAGCTGGTCCTGGCCCGAAAGGAAGAGCTTCTGCGTCCCGCCGACCGGATAGGCGTTCGACGTTCCGTAGGCCGGGGTGGCGATGCCGCTGTAGTCGACCCAGTCGCGGAAGTAGGAGAACTCCGGCCCCGTGCTCACGTCCTTGTCCATGAGGTAGCGGTCGAACCACGCGAGGAACCGCTTGCCCTCGTAGCTGTTCTCGGGGCGCTCCATGTCGAGCTCACCGGGGGCGGGCGCGGTCCCGCCGCTGTGACCCCACGACTGCCAGATCATCTTGGTCTCGGTGCCCTGCGCCTGCAGGGCGCGGTAGGTCGCGACGGCTTCCTGCAGGTTGAACAGGGTGTCGGCCTGTCCCTGCACGAGCAGCGTGGGGATGCGGACCTTCTCGACGTACGACGTCACCGATGCGTGCCTGGCGAAGTCGCGTGTGGCCAGCGTCGGGTAGCCGAGCGCATCCATCTGGGCCTTGGCGATGCACGCCTGGTCGGCGAAGTTCGGGCAGCCGACGATGCGCGTCGGGTCGGTGCTCGCGTGCTCGATCCCGCTGGCGATGCCGAGTCCGAAGAACAGGCTCGTCCAGCCGACCTTCTCGGTGCCCGGTGTCCGGTAGGTCACGCCGCGCGCGAAGTCGGTGTTGTTGGGCGCGAGCGAGTAGGCGAGGTCGTTCCACGTGATGATCGGGACGATGGTGTCGACGCGGGCGTCGATGCCGGCGACCGCGAACTGCACCTGGCCGCCGTAGGAGCCTCCGACCATGCCGACCCGCGGGTCGTCCGGATAGGCCTTGCCGTCGTGGGCGAAGGCGTCGTGCTTCACGTAGTCGACGGTGGTGCCGTCGTTGGCCGCCTTGCTGCCCCCGAGGAAGCTGACCAGCGCTTTGGCCGCTTTGCCGTCCCAGTCGGGGTCGTCCAGCGTGATCTTGCAGTCGGAGCCGCCGAAGCCCAGCCCGGAGTAGGAGAGCACGACGTAGCCGCGCTGGCCGAACGAACGGCCCGCTGCGGCCTGGTCGTCCTTGGAGCCGCCGAAGCCGTTGGTGGTCAGGATGGCGGGTGCCGGAGCGTCCGCAGTGGCGGTGGACGGCCGGTAGAGGTCGAAGACCACGGTGCAGGTCTTCTCGTTGTTGGGCCCGACGACGACGTCGATCTCGTGGCTCGTCTTGGCGACCGTGGTCTGGGCACCGGTCGCCGTCGTGACCGCCAGTGGTCCCACAGGGGCGCCCAGCAGCCCGAGCGCGAGAGTGGCGGCGGTGGCGACGGCGAGTCCGGTACGGCGCACGAGTCCTCCTCGGCAAAGGTGATGAGCAATGCCTCTTTTGCCCACCTGTGCGCTGTTCAACGCGCGGAGGCCTCCTTGGGTTACGCGCGAGTAACTTTCCGCGGCGCTCGGCGGCCGGGGCGGCTCCGGGCGCTGAGCGCAGCGCGGATACAGTCGGGCCGCGCCTGCGCGCGCCTCCGAATGACCATCTGCTGCGGAACGAGGACGGACTTCGTGGACCTGTTCGAGTACCAGGCGAGGGACCTGTTCGACAAGCACGGTGTCCCCGTGCTCGACGGTGCGGTGGCCGAGACCCCCGAAGAAGCCCGCGCTGCGGCGGAGCGGCTCGGCGGTGGGCGGGTCGTCGTCAAGGCGCAGGTGAAGGCCGGTGGACGGGGGAAAGCAGGCGGCATCAAGCTCGCCGACGACCCGGCCGACGCGCAGGGCAAGGCCGGCCAGATCCTCGGCATGGACATCAAGGGCCACACGGTGCACCGGGTGATGCTGGCGCCGGCCGCGGCGATCGAGGAGGAGTACTACTTCTCGGTCCTACTCGACCGCACCAACCGCACCTACCTCGCCATGGCCTCCCGGGAGGGCGGCATGGAGATCGAGCAGCTCGCGGTCGAGCAGCCCGAGGCCCTTGCGCGCATCCCGGTCGACGCCCTCGAGGGCATCGACGAGGCGAAGGCGCGTGACATCGCGAGGCAGGGCGGCTTCCCCGACGACATCGTGGACGAGGTCGCGGCGACGATCGTCAAGCTGTGGGGCGTGTTCGTCAACGAGGACGCCACCCTCGTCGAGGTCAACCCGCTGGTGCGGACCGGAGACGGGCGCATCGTCGCTCTCGACGGCAAGGTCACCCTCGACGAGAACGCCTACTTCCGCCATCCCGAGCATGCCTCCCTCGAGGACAAGTTCACCGCCGACCCGCTCGAGGCCAAGGCGAAGGAAAAGGACCTCAACTACGTCAAGCTCGACGGCGAGGTCGGCATCATCGGCAACGGCGCCGGGCTGGTCATGAGCACCTTGGACGTCGTCGCCTACGCCGGCGAGGCACATGGCGGCGTCACCGCGGCCAACTTCCTGGACATCGGCGGCGGCGCTTCCGCCGAGGTGATGGCGAACGGCCTCGAGATCATCCTCGGCGACCCGGCCGTGAAGTCCGTGTTCGTCAACGTCTTCGGTGGCATCACGTCGTGCGACGCGGTCGCCGACGGCATCGTGCAGGCGTTCGCGCTGCTCGAGGAACGCGGCGACGAGATCAGTCATCCGCTCGTGGTGCGCCTCGACGGCAACAACGCCGACGAGGGGCGGCGGATCCTCAGTGACGCGAACCTGCCGCTGCTCGAGCTGGTGGACACGATGGACGGAGCCGCGGACCGCGCGGCCGAGCTTGCCGCGACGGCGAAGTAGGGGAAGGCGACATGGCTATCTGGCTCAACGAGGACAGCAAGATCGTCGTCCAGGGCATGACCGGCTCCGAGGGCACCAAGCACACCCGGCGGATGCTCGCGTCCGGCGCGCAGATCGTCGGTGGCGTCAACCCGCGCAAGGCCGGCCAGACTGCCGACTTCGACGGGACGAGCCTCCCGGTGTTCGCCAGCGTCGGCGAGGCCATCAAGGAGACCGGCGCCAACGTGTCCGTCGTGTTCGTGCCGCCGGCTTTCGCCAAGGACGCGGTCGTCGAGGCAGTGGACGCGCAGATCCCCTTGTGCGTCGTCATCACCGAAGGCATCCCCGTGCACGACACGGCGGCGTTCTTCCAGTACGCCGCGAACGCCGGTACGACCCGGATCGTCGGGCCGAACTGCCCCGGTCTCATCACCCCGGGGCAATCGAACGCCGGCATCATCCCGGCCGACATCACCAAAGCCGGCCGCATCGGTCTGGTCAGCAAGTCCGGGACGCTGACCTACCAGATGATGTACGAGCTGCGCGACATCGGCTTCTCGACCTGTGTCGGCATCGGCGGCGACCCGGTCATCGGCACGACGCACATCGACTGCCTCGAGGCGTTCGAGGCCGATCCTGATACCGCGGCGATCGTGATGATCGGCGAGATCGGCGGCGACGCCGAGGAGCGCGCTGCCGACTACATCAAGGACCACGTCAGCAAGCCGGTCGTCGGCTACGTCGCCGGTTTCACGGCGCCTGAGGGCAAGACCATGGGCCACGCCGGTGCGATCGTCTCGGGCTCGTCGGGCACCGCAGCGGCCAAGCAGGAAGCGCTCGAGGCCGTCGGCGTCCGGGTCGGCAAGACGCCGTCGGAGACCGCCAGGCTGATGCGCGAGGTCATGACCTCGCTCTGACTCGACAGCGAGTGAGCCGCTCAGGGCAGCACGTACTCATGGACCTCCACGACGTAGCCGAGCCGGTCGTAGCGCAGGTCGAGCAGCACCTGGTCGCCGCGGCCGCGGACGACGTCGAGCAGGCGAGGGACGGTGACCTCGCCGTTGCCCGAGCCCTCGCCGAGCTCGGTGCCACCGAGGACACGGACGTCGGGGGCGAGCACCATGTCCCTGGTGAGGTCGTTCTCGTTGACCAGCAGGCGGCCGTTGCGCAGATCGGACTGGAGGCCGCGCTCCTTCGCCTGCTGCTCGGCCTCGCTCCCGAAGTAGAGGACCGCCCGGTCGAACGTGACGTGGATCCCGTCGGGACGCTGCCGCGCGGCAAGGAAGTAGCCCAGGTCGGTGGTGCGGCCGCGCTCGACCTCTGACGCGGCCCTGGTCGTTGGCCGTGCGGTGCTCGGCGTGGCCGCCGGCGTACTCGAGACACTGGTGCTGGTGGGCGAGGGCGATGGCGTCTGGTCCGAGCCGAACTGCCCCGGGGACCCGCGGCCGGCGACGCCGATGAGCACGCCGGTGCCGAGGCCGACGACGGCGACGGCAGCGAGCACCAAGGCCACGGTCGCCGCCGTGTGGGAACGCCCGTCGCCGATGAAGGCCATCCGTGCTCGCCCTCCTCGTCGCGGCTCATGGGCCCAGCCGCTCGTCGGTCGCAGCCGTCGTGCTCCTGCGCATTCTGCAACGCAGCCCGCGACACCCCGACACCGTGTCGCCTCCCCCCGCTCACCCACGCCGCCCGCCACCATGGGTGCCGATGGCCGACCTGCTCGCGCGTTCCGCCCGTCCGGGCAGTTCCACGCCCGACGACCGGCCGCCCGGAACGCCGTCGCTGGCCGGGCCCTTGGCCGCGCTCACGGCGGGCGCGCAGGGCATGCTCGTGGTGATGGTGCCGGTACTGGTGGCCTGGGCCACCGCTGCGGACAGCAAGGCCTCCGTCGACCAGGCCGTCGACACCGCGCTGCAGACCTGGCTGGTGGCCCACCACGCCGAGCTGGCCGTCCCCGGCGGCAGCGTGGCGCTGGTGCCGCTCGGCCTGGCTCTGCTGCCCGTCTGGCTGCTCTTCGCGGCCGCGGCCCGGGCGGCGCGGGCCACCCGGGCGGTGACCCCTCGGGCCGTCGCGACCCTCACCTCCGGGTTGGCCTCGGCGTACGCCGTCATGGCGGTGCTGGTCGCTCTGGTCGCCCGCAACGACGACGTGCGCCCGCTTCCGGTCAGCGCGTTCCTCGGCGCTGGAGCCATCGCGCTGGTCGCCGGTGGCGCGGGCGCGCTGCGCGGCAGCGGTCGCGCGCTCGTGCTGTGGCTGCGGCTGCCCGTCTTCGCGCGCCGTGCTCTGGTCGGTGCCCTCGGTGCGACGGCAACGGTGCTGGCGGCCGGCGCCGTCCTCGTCGGCGCGTCGGTCGCGGTGCACCACGGGACCGTCACCGACCTCGCCCGCGGACTCGACACCGGCCTCCCTGGCGGGATCCTGGTGCTGCTGCTCGGGGTCCTGTTCGTGCCGACGGCGGCCGTCTGGGGTGCCGCCTTCCTCGTCGGTCCGGGCTTCTCGGTCGGGGTCGGCACGTCGGTCGCGGTGAGTGGCACGCACCTCGGCGCGGTGCCGGCGTTCCCGCTCCTGGGGGCGCTGCCCGCCGACGGGGGCAGTGGAGGCAACTGGCTGGTCGCTCTTGCGGTGCCACTCGCGGCAGGTGTCGTGGCCGGGCTGCTGGTGGCCCGGCGTGGCCGCGGGGCCGGGCCGTGGCGCCTCATGGTCGGGCTCGGGGCGGCGGCCGGCGCGCTCGCGGGCGTGGCACTCGGCGTCCTCGCGCTGGCAGCGAGCGGGGCCGCCGGCCCCGGCCGGCTCACCGACGTCGGACCCGACCCAAGATGGGTGGCCCTGGCGTTCGCCGCCGAGGTGGCGGTCGGCGCGATCGTCACGCTGTGCGCGCACCGCGCCGTGGACATGCTGCGGCACACGTCGTAGCCGACGCGGTCCCGGCTCCTCGGCGCGTCCTATCCTTCTCGACCGTGCCGCCCTTCCGCCGTCTGGTCGTCCTCGCCTCGGGCGGTGGCTCCAACCTCCAGGCGCTGCTCCACGCGTCCCGCGACCCGGCGTACGGCGCCCGGGTGGTCGCGGCGGGGTCGGACCGCGCCGATGCCGGCGCGCTGTCCCTCGCTGCGGCGGAGGGAGTCGCGACCTTCGCGGTGCCGCTGGACGGGAGCCCGGACCGGGCTGCGTGGGACCGGGACCTCGCGGCCGCGTTGCTCGCCCACGCTCCCGATCTCGTCGTCTCGGCGGGCTTCATGCGGCTGCTCGGCCCGGCCGTGCTCGCCGGCGTGCCGGTGGTCAACACGCATCCGGCGCTGCTCCCGTCGTTCCCCGGCGCGCATGCCGTTCGGGACGCGCTGGCACACGGTGTACGGCTGACCGGTGCCACCGTCCACCTCGTCGACGCCGGCGTCGACACCGGGCCGATCGTCGCCCAGGTGTCCGTGCCGGTGGAGGACGGCGACAGCGAGGAGACACTGCACGAGAGAATCAAGGTCGAGGAGCGCCGGATGCTCGTCGACGTCGTCGGCCGGATGGCCCGGGAGGGCTTCACGGTCACCGGAAGGAAGGTCACCATCCCGTGAGCCAGCGACCTGTGCGGCGCGCCCTGGTCAGCGTCTACGACAAGACCGGACTCGAGGTCCTCGCGAAGGGGCTGCACGACGCCGGGGTCGCCATCGTGTCGACCGGGTCGACGGCTGCCCGCATCAGCGAGGCGGGCATCCCGGTGACGCCGGTCGAGGAGGTCACCGGATTCCCCGAGTGCCTGGACGGGCGCGTGAAGACGCTGCACCCTGGCGTGCACGCCGGCCTGCTGGCCGACCAGCGCCGCGAGGAGCACCGCCGCCAGCTCGAGGACCTCGGCATCGAGGCGTTCGACCTCGTCGTCGTCAACCTCTATCCCTTCGCGGACACCGTGTCCGGTGGGGCACCTCCCGACGAGTGCGTGGAGCAGATCGACGTCGGCGGGCCCGCGATGGTGCGCGCGTCAGCAAAGAACCATGCCTCGGTGGCCGTCGTCGTCGACCCCGCGCGTTACGGCGACGCCCTCGCGGCGGTGTCGGCCGGGGGTTTCACCCTCGAGGCGCGCCAGCGCCTGGCGGCCGAGGCGTTCGTGCACACCGCGACCTACGACGTGGCGGTGGCGTCGTGGATGGGCAACGTGCTGGCACCCACCGACGAGGGCACCGGGTGGCCCGCGTGGCTCGGTGCGACATGGGACCGTGCGTCGGTGCTGCGCTACGGAGAGAACCCGCACCAGCGGGCCGCGCTCTACCAGAACCGCTCCGGCCCGGGCGGTCTGGCCAGCGCCGAGCAGCTGCACGGCAAGGAGATGAGCTACAACAACTACGTCGACACCGAGGCGGCCTTACGGGCGGCGCACGACTTCCGGACGCCGTGCGTCGCCGTCGTGAAACACACCAACCCATGCGGGATCGCGGTCGGAGCCGACCTCGCCGACGCGCATCGCAAGGCGCACGCGTGCGACCCGGTCTCGGCGTTCGGCGGAGTCATCGCAGCGAACGGCACCGTGACGCTCGCCATGGCCGAGCAGATCGCCGACGTGTTCACCGAGGTCGTCGCCGCCCCCGACTTCGAACCCCAGGCGCTCGAGGTGCTGACCCGGAAGAAGGCGATCCGGGTGCTGCGCGTCCCCGCCTACGCCTCGGCCGGCTTCGAGCTCCGACAGATTCGCGGCGGCCTGCTGGTGCAGGGCGTCGACTCGCTCGACGAGCCCGGCGACGTCCCCGAGGGCTGGACGCTGGCCGCCGGTGAGCCGGCGTCCGACGCGCTGCTCGCCGACCTGGCCTTCGCCTGGCGGGCCTGCCGGGCGGTCAAGTCGAATGCCATCGTGCTGGCACACGACGGCGCGACCGTCGGCGTCGGCATGGGCCAGGTCAACCGCGTCGACTCGGCGCGCCTCGCGGTGTCGCGGGCGGGGGAGCGGGCCGACGGTGCGGTCGCCGCCTCCGACGCCTTCTTCCCGTTCGCCGACGGCTTGCAGGTGCTCGCCGAGGCGGGTGCCCGCGCCGTTGTGCAGCCCGGCGGCTCGGTGCGCGACGAGGAGGTCGTGGCTGCGGCGACGGCGGCCGGAGTGACGATGTACTTCACCGGCACGCGGCACTTCGCTCACTAGACCGGGGTTCACAGCGGCGTGACAGACTCGGCGACCGTGACGGCGACGATCCTCGACGGCAAGGCGGCCGCGGCCGCGATCAAGTCCGACCTGCGCGAGCGGGTCGACCGCCTCCGTGCGACCGGCGTCGTGCCCGGTCTCGGCACCGTGCTGGTGGGTGACGACCCAGGCAGCCGCGCCTACGTCGCCGGCAAGCACCGCGACTGCGCGCAGGTCGGCATCGAGTCGATCCAGCGAGAGCTGCCCGGCTCGACGACGCAGCCGGAGCTCGAAGCGGTCGTCGACGAGCTCAACGCCGACGCGGCCTGCACCGGATACATCGTGCAGCTGCCGCTGCCCGGAGGGCTCGACGCCAACGCGCTGCTCGAGCGGATCGACCCGGCCAAGGACGCCGACGGTCTGCACCCGACCAACCTCGGCCGGCTGGTCCTCGGCGTCCCGGCTCCGCTGCCGTGCACCCCGGCCGGTGTCCTGGTGCTGCTGCGCCGCCACGACATCCCGCTGGCGGGTGCCGAGGTCGTCGTCGTCGGCCGCAGCATCAACGTGGGCCGACCGCTCGGGCTGATGCTGAACCGGCGTACCGAGAACTCCACCGTCACCCTGTGCCACACCGGCACCGTGGACCTGGCGGCGCACCTGCGCCGGGCCGACGTCATCGTGGCGGCGGCAGGCTCGCCGGGACTCGTCACCGCGAAGGACGTGCGCCCGGGAGCGGCCGTCGTCGACGTCGGCATCACCCGCACCGACCACGGTCTCGTCGGGGACGTGTCGCCCGAGGTCGCCGACGTCGCCGGCTTCCTCACCCCGGTGCCGGGCGGCGTCGGCCCGATGACCCGCGCGCTGCTGCTGCAGAACGTCGTCGAGTCGGCCGAGCGGCAGGCCTCGACGATCGCGGCCCAGCCGGCGCCGTGAGCGAGCACGACGCGACCCCACGCGGGCCGCACGACCCTCCTCCGGACCCGGTCGAGGAGACCGACGACGACCCACCCATCCGTGGCGGCTTCGTCGGCCGGCAGTGGCCACTGCTGCTCGTGCTCGGCAGTGGCTTCGCCGGGTTGGTGGCGGTCGTCGCGTTCGACGAGTTCCGCCCCGGTTGCGTGCTGCTCGGCGCGTCGGTCCTGTTCGCGGCCCTGGCCCGGGCGGTCCTGCCGCCCCGGCGGGTAGGCCTGCTCGTCGTACGCAGCCGTGCCTTCGACGTCTTCGTCCTGCTCGTGCTCGGTGTATCGCTCGTCGTGCTGGCCGTGGTGGTTCCGCCCGCTCCGGCGTGACCCGCGCCCGGTTGGGGTAGGCGGTCATCACTGGGATAACGTCGCTCGCTGCAGCCCGGCCGGAAAATGCTCGAGAACACAGGAGAAGGAGCACCCGCCATGGCCCCCACGCCTGTCACGGTGACCGTCACCGGTGCCGCCGGCCAGATCGGCTACGCGCTGCTGTTCCGGATCGCGTCGGGACAGCTGCTCGGCGCTGGTGTGCCGGTCCGGCTCCGCCTGCTGGAGATCGCCCCGGCGCTCAAGGCCGCCGAGGGCACCGCGATGGAGCTCGACGACTGCGCCTTCCCGCTGCTCGACGGCATCGATATCACCGACAGCGCCGAGACGGCGTTCGACGGCGTCAACGTCGCGCTGCTGGTGGGTGCGAAGCCGCGCGGTCCCGGCATGGAGCGAGGCGACCTGCTCCAGGCCAACGGCGGCATCTTCAAGCCGCAGGGCGAGGCCCTTAACGCCGGCGCGGCCGACGACGTCCGGGTTCTGGTCGTCGGCAACCCTGCCAACACCAACGCTTTGATCGCGTCCTCGCACGCCCCCGACGTACCTGCCGACCGGTTCACCGCGATGACGCGGCTCGACCACAACCGCGCGCTCTCGCAGCTGTCGAAGAAGACAGGGACGCCGGTCTCGGACATTCGCCGACTGACCATCTGGGGCAACCACTCGGCGACGCAGTACCCCGACATCTTTCACGCCGAGGTGGGCGGCAAGAACGCCGCCGAGGTGGTCTCGGACCAGGCCTGGCTGGAGAATGACTTCATCCCCACGGTGGCCAAGCGCGGTGCCGCCATCATCGACGCACGCGGTGCGTCGTCGGCTGCCTCCGCGGCCAACGCCGCCATCGATCACGTGCACGACTGGGTCAACGGCACACCCGAGGGTGACTGGACGTCGGCGGCGATCGTCTCCGACGGCTCCTACGGCGTCCCGGAAGGTCTCATCTCGTCGTTCCCGGTCACCTCGCGCAGCGGTCGCTGGGAGGTCGTACCCGACCTGGACATCAGCGGTTTCTCGCGTTCGCGCATCGACGCGTCAGTGGCGGAGCTCAGTGAGGAACGCGACGCCGTCAAGGACCTCGGTCTCGTCTAGTGCCGGCAACCCCATCAACGCAACGACGCAGGAGACTCCCCCGTGACCAAGATCAAGGTGCAGAACCCCGTCGTGGAGCTCGACGGCGACGAGATGACCCGGATCATCTGGACGTTCATCAAGGACCGGCTGATTCACCCCTATCTCGACATCGACCTCGAGTACTACGACCTCGGTGTGGAGCACCGCGACGCCACCGACGACCAGGTGACCGTTGATGCGGCGAACGCGATCAAGCAGCACGGCGTCGGCGTGAAGTGCGCGACGATCACACCCGACGAGGCGCGCGTCGAGGAGTTCGGCCTGAAGAAGATGTGGCGCTCGCCGAACGGCACGATCCGGAACATCCTCGGCGGTGTGATTTTCCGCGAGCCCATCATCATCAGCAACATCCCGCGGCTGGTGCCGAGCTGGACCAAGCCGATCATCATCGGCCGTCATGCGCACGGCGACCAGTACAAGGCCACCGACTTCGTCGTGCCCGGCCCCGGCAAGGTGACGCTGACCTACCAGCCGTCCGACGGCGGCTCGCCGATGGAGTTCGAGGTCGCCGACTTCCCGGGCGGCGGCGTTGCGATGGGGATGTACAACTACGACGACTCGATCCGTGACTTCGCGCGCGCGTCGTTCCGCTACGGGCTCTCGCGGGAGTACCCCGTCTACCTGTCGACGAAGAACACGATCCTCAAGGCCTACGACGGGCGCTTCAAGGACCTGTTCCAAGAGGTCTTCGACGCCGAGTTCAAGTCGGAGTTCGGCGCGTTGGGACTGACCTACGAACACCGGCTCATCGACGACATGGTGGCGGCCGCGTTGAAGTGGGAGGGCGGCTACGTCTGGGCCTGCAAGAACTACGACGGCGACGTGCAGTCCGACACCGTCGCGCAGGGCTTCGGCTCCCTTGGCCTGATGACGTCGGTGCTCATGACGCCGGACGGCAAGACGGTGGAGGCCGAGGCGGCCCACGGCACCGTGACGCGCCATTTCCGCCAGCACCAGCAGGGAAAGCCGACCTCGACGAACCCGATCGCCTCGATCTTCGCCTGGACGCGAGGCTTGCAGCACCGCGGGAAGCTCGACGGGACGCCGGAGGTCGAGGACTTCGCGACCAAGCTCGAGGAGGTCTGCGTCGAGACGGTGGAGGCCGGTCAGATGACCAAGGACCTCGCGATGCTCGTCGGCGCCGACCAGCCCTTCCTCAACACCGAGGAGTTCCTCGCCGCGCTCGACGACGGCCTGTCCAAGAAGATGGCGGGCTAGCGGCACTCGCAAGATCGACTGAGACGTTTGGCATCCCAATCGGCTGATTCAACCTGCCGACCGTTTCACTCGATCTTTCGTCAACCGACGCGGCGGGCGCCCGGACCGGGCGCCGTCGTGAACCAGGTCGGCGGCCGGTAGCCGGCCTCGGCGTACGCGCCCTCGACGGCGGCGGTCAGTCCGTCCACCTCGTCTGCCCGGGCGAGCATGACCGCGCAGCCGCCGAAGCCGCCGCCGGTCATGCGCGCTCCGAGTGCTCCCTGTTCCAGGGCTGTCTCCACGACGACGTCGAGCTCGGCGCAGCTGATCTCGTAGTCGTCGCGCATCGAGAGGTGCGACTCGGTCATCAACCGACCGACCCCTGCCCAGTCGCCGCGGCGCAGAGCGGCGGCGGTCGCCTCCGTCCGGGCGTTCTCGGTGACCACGTGGCGCACCCGTCGGCGCAGCTCGTCGTCGTCCAGCCGGGCCAGCGCCTCGTCCAGCCCGGCAGCCTCGACGTCACGCAGGGCCTTGACCCCCAAGCGCTGGCCGGCGAGCTCGCAGGAGCGCCGCCGCTCGCCGTACGCCCCGTCCGCGTGGGCATGGTGCACGCCGGTGTCGACCAAGACAAGGGCGAGACCGTCGGCGGCGGCGTCGAGGGGCACCTGCTCCGTCTCCATCGACCGGTTGTCGAGCAGCAGCGCGTGGCCCTCGGTGCAGAGCATCGAGGCGCGTTGGTCCATCGGGCCGGTCGGCGCGCCGACGAAGTCGTTCTCGGCCCGTTGCGCGAGCAACGCGAGCCGATCGGGCGCGACAGAGAGACCGAACAGCTCGTTCAGAGCCAGAGCGGTCGAGCACTCGAGCGATGCCGACGACGAGAGCCCCGACCCGAGCGGAACGTGGCCGTCGACGAGCAGGTCGATGCCACCGAGCGCGTGGCCGTCCTCGCGCAACGCCCAGAGGACGCCAAAGACGTACGACGACCAGCCGCCGGGCTCGCCGGGGCGCACGTCATCGAGGGCGACGGAGACAGCGTCCTCAGGTTTCTGCAAGGACGCGACCCGTACCTGGCGCTCACCAGACCCGCGACCAGTGGAGATGCGGGCGGCGACGAAGGTCTGCTGCTCGATGGCGAAGGGCAGCACGAAGCCGTCGTTGTAGTCGGTGTGCTCGCCGATGAGGTTCACCCGTCCCGGCGCCGCCCAGACCCCGTCGGGTTCGCCACCGTAGGCGTCGGTGAAACGGTGGCGCAGGTCGTCGTGCTCGTCGCCGGTCACTGGCCTCCCACCTCGCGTAGCCGCGCCGCGACCTGCTCGGGCGCGACGTCGTTCATGAACGCCCCCATCGCCGACTCCGAACCGGCGAGGTACTTGAGCTTGTCCGGTGCGCGGCGGATCGAGAAGAGCTCGAGGTGCAGGCGGGTCAGCTCGCGTCCGGCGTGGACAGGTGCCTGGTGCCACGCGGAGATGTAGGGCAGCGGAAGGTCGTAGAGCGCGTCGAGGCGACGCAGGAGATCGAGGTAGACGACGGCGAGCTCATCGAGCTCCTCGCCCGTGCAGGCGGCGAGGTCGGGCACCTGACGGTGCGGGTAGAGGTGCACCTCGACCGGCCAGCGTGCGGCGAACGGTACGAAGGAGGTCCAGTGCTCACCGCTCGTCACGACGCGTTCGCCGGACGCACGCTCACCGGCAAGCAGGTCGGCGAACAGGTTTCGTCCCGTGCGCTCCTGGTGCTCGCGCGCGGACCGCAGGTGCGTGGCGGTGCGAGGTGTGACGTAGGGGTAGGCGTAGATCTGACCGTGCGGGTGGTGCAGCGTCACGCCGATCTCGTCGCCCCGGTTCTCGAAGCAGAAGACCTGGTGGACACCCGGCAGTCGCGAGAGCGCCTCGGTGCGATCGACCCAAGCGGCTACCACGGTGCGGGCCCGATCGTCGGTGAGCGCTGCGAACGACGCGTCGTGGTCGGAGGTGAAGCAGACGACCTCGCAGCGCCCGTGGCCGGGACTTGCGACGAACAACTTGTCCGGGCGATCCGCCGTCGGTCCCAGGCCCGCGAAGGAGGGGAAGCGGTTCTCGAACACCACCACGTCGTACTCGTCACTGGGGATCTCGGTCTGTCGTCCGTCGCGTGAGGGACAGAGAGGGCACTCGTCGGCGGGAGGCAGGTGCGTGCGGGTCTGCCGGTGCGAGGCGATCGTGACCCATTCGTCGAGCGTCGGGTCGAAGCGCATCTCGGAATCCGTGCTGGCGGGGGGAAGATCGCGCGGGTCGTGGAGGCGTCGCGCCGCGGCATCGTCCTCGTCGAAGTAGACGATCTCCCGGCCGTCTGCCAGTAGTGTCGCCGTCCGCTTCACAACATCCCCTCACCCTCGTCGCGACAGGAGTCTCCCATCGCGCACTCCCGGTCGCCTCCGGCCGGGTCCACTACCCTGCTGGGCATGGATGGCGGTTCTAGACAGGCGTGCCCCAGGCCCGGTGGCACGCCGTGAACTCCACGATCGCCAACTCCCTGCTCGTCCTCGTCTTCCTGCTCATCGGCGCGGTCTTTGCCGGGTCCGAGATCGCGTTGGTCTCACTGCGGGAGGGTCAGGTCAAGGCTCTCGCGGCACGCGGGAAGCGCGGACAGAGGGTGGCCGCCCTCCACGAGGACCCCAACCGGTTCCTCGCCGCCGTCCAGATCGGCGTCACGCTCGCGGGCTTCTCGTCCGCGGCCTTCGGCGCCTCCGCTTTCGCCGACGACCTGGCGCCCGTGCTCGAGGGCTGGGGCATACCCGACGGCGCATCGTACTGGGTGGCGTTCATCGTGATGACGCTGCTCATCACCTACCTGTCCCTGGTCGTGAGCGAGCTCGCGCCCAAGCGCATCGCACTGCAACGGGCCGAGACCGTCGCTCTGCTCGTGGCACCGACACTCGACCGGCTCGCGCGATTCTCGCGTCCGGTCATCTGGCTTCTCTCCAAGTCGACCGACTTGATCGTGCGCCTCTTCGGTGGCGATCCGACGGCGTCGCGCGAGGCCATCTCGGAGGAGGAGCTGCGCGACATCGTCGCCGCGCACGAGAGCCTCGGCCGCGAGGAGCGCAAGCTCATCGAGGACGTCTTCGAGGCCGGCGAGCGCCAGCTCCACGAGGTGATGGTGCCGCGCACCGAGGTCGAGTTCCTTGATGCGTCGACGCCGGTGTTCAAGGCCATCCGGGTGGCCACGACCAACCCGCACTCGCGCTATCCGGTCGTGCAGGGCTCGCAGGACGAGGTGGTGGGCTTCGTGCACGTCCGCGACCTGTTCTCGCCGGAGGTCACGGCGCGCTCCGTTCGGGTCGGTGAGATCGCGCGCGAGGTCAAGTTGATGCCGGGCACCAAGAACGTCCTCTCCGCCCTTTCCGAGATGCGCCGCGAGGGCCACCACCTTGCCATCGTCGTCGACGAGTACGGCGGCACCGACGGCATCGTCACGATGGAGGACCTCATGGAGGAGCTCATCGGTGACATCCGTGACGAGTACGACCCGACCGAGGAGCCTGCGACGCCGCTGCACGACGGCGACACCGAGGTCGACGGGCTGCTCAACCTCGAGGACTTCAGCGAGCGCACCGGCCTCGACCTCCCCGAGGGCCCGTACGAGACGGTGGCCGGGTTCGTCATCCACCAGCTCGGCCGGCTGCCGGACCCCGGCGAGTCGGTGGAGGCGCTCGGGCACCGCTTCACCGTCAACGAGCTGGACGGGCGGCGCATCGCCCGGCTGAGGCTCACCACGCTCGGTCCCGACCACGCCGCGAGCGACGGGGGCGGCGACGCCACAAGCGCCGAGCACGGTGCGGGGGAGGCAGGCGCTGCCGCAGAGGCCGCCCACCGCGACGGCTGACCAGCGGTGCTTTGGCAAGATGGCACCGTGCCCCCCACGCAGGCCCGCCCACGGGTCCTCTCCGGAATGCAGCCGACCGCCGACTCGCTGCACCTCGGCAACTACCTGGGTGCCCTGCGGCAGTGGGTCGAGCTGCAGTCCGACTACGACGTCTTCTACTTCGTCGCCGACCTGCACGCGATAACCCTCGAGCACGACCCGGCGCTGCTCCGCTCGCGCACCCGCGCCACCGCGGCGCAGTTCCTCGCTGCCGGGGTGGATATCGAGCGCGCGACCCTCTTCCTGCAGTCGCACGTCCCCGAGCACACCCAGCTCCAGTGGGTGCTCGGCTGCCTCACCGGTTTCGGCGAGGCCAGCCGGATGACGCAGTTCAAGGACAAGACCCAGCGGGCAGGGTCCGACCGCGCCACGGTGGGGCTGTTCACCTATCCGGTGCTGCAGGCTGCTGACATCCTGCTCTACCGCCCGGAGAAGGTTCCGGTCGGCGAGGACCAGCGCCAGCACCTCGAGCTGAGCCGCGACCTCGCGCAGCGCTTCAACACTCGCTACGGCGAGACGTTGACCGTGCCCGAGCCGCACATCCTCAAGGCGACGGCGAAGATCTACGACCTTCAGCAGGTCGAGAAGCAGATGAGCAAGAGCATTGGCGGCAGCGGGTGCGTGTGGCTGCTGGACGAGCCGAAGGCCATCGAGAAGAAGATCAAGAGCGCGGTGACCGACACCGGCCGCGAGGTGGTCTACGACCCGGAGGACAAGCCCGGCGTGAGCAACCTGCTGGGCATCCTGTCCGCGTTCGGCGGCGAGAGCATCCCGTCGCTCGAGGAGCACTTCGCCGGAAGCGGGTACGGCGACCTGAAGAAGGCCGTTGCCGAGTCGGTGCTGGACTTCGTCGTGCCGTTCCAGCAGCGGGCGCGCGGCTATCTCGACGATCCCGCCGAGCTGGACGCGGTCCTGGCTCGAGGCGCGGCACGGGCCACGGAGGTCGCGTCCTCCACCCTCGCCGACGTCCTCGACCGGGTCGGGTTCCTCCCGGCCCTCGCGTAGGCAGGCCGCATGGCGCGAACTGTTGGCGTCGCCATCCCCATCCCCGAACCCTTCGGCACCGACCTGCAGACCTACCGCGAGTCCTACGGCGACCCCTACGCCCGCGCCATCCCGACCCACGTCACTCTCCTGCCGCCCACGGAGGTCGAGGACGGCGACCTCCCGGCCGTCGAGGAGCACCTGCGTCAGGTCGCCCTCCAGGAGCAGCCCTTCGACCTCCACCTGCGCGGCACCGGGACGTTTCGCCCGATTTCACCCGTCGTGTTCGTCCAGCTGGCCGTCGGGATCGGTGACTGTGAACGCGTGGAGTCGCGGGTCCGCTCCGCCCGGCTGGCCCGCACGCTCACGTTCCCCTACCACCCGCACGTCACCGTGGCCCACGACCTGCCCGAGGAGGAGCTCGAGCGCGCGTTCACCGAGCTGGCGTCCTACGAGGCACGGTTCCGGGTCTGGGGTTTCTGCCTCTACGGGCACGGCCCGGACGGCGTGTGGCGTCCCGAGCGCGACTTTCCCTTCGGCCGGCCGTTCCCCGGACCGCACGCACCGGACGCCGTCCCGCAGGACGCGTAGCCGCAGCATGCGTGTAACCCCTACGTCCTCGGGAAACTACCGGGCGTCATGACGACGACACCCAGGCCCGGCCGGGCCGACCGCCTCCGCGCTCGGGTGCGCCGCTGGCGCGCGCGATGGCGCGGGGTCGACCACGCGTTCCGGGCGTACGACCGCAACAGCGCCGTGCTTGGCAACCAGATCGCCGGCGCGCTGACGTACTTCGGCTTCCTCTCGTTCTTCCCGTTGCTGGCCCTGGCGTTCGCCGCGGTCGGCTACATCAGCTACATCTACCCGGAGGCCCAGGACGCGGTCACCGAGGCGATCTCGGAAGCCTTCCCCAGCCTCATCGGAACGGGTGAGGGCCAGATCGACGTGCAGGACATCATCGACGCGCGCGCCGGTGCCGGGCTCTTCGGTGTGCTGGGCCTGCTCTACGCGGGCCTCGGCTGGATCGACGCACTTCGCGACGGGCTGCGCCGGGTCTTCGGCACCCTCGACGTCGAGCTCAGCTTCCTCAAGAAGAAGCTCGTCGACCTGACCGTGCTCGTGCTCCTCGGCCTGGCGCTGCTTGCATCGATCGTCGTGTCGGGTACCGCTACGGCGGCAACGACGGGAGTGCTCGACGTGGTCGGGCTGGACGAGTCGCTGGTCGCGATCACCACGCTCAAGGTCCTGTCAGTGAGCCTCGCCGTCGTCGCCGACACCGTGCTGTTCGCCATCGTCATCTCCCGGCTCTCGGGGGCCAGGCTGCCCTGGCGCCGGGTCCGTTCCGGCGCACTTCTCGGAGCCGTGGGTTTCGAGATCCTCAAGCTCTTCGGGACGTTCCTGATCGGGCGCGTCACAGCCAACCCGGTCTACGCGACGTTCGGCGTCGTCGTCGGCCTGCTCATCTGGATGAACTTCGTCTCGCGGCTGCTGATCTTCGCGGCCGCCTGGACGGCGACGCAGCCCTACTCGCTCGAGCCGGGGGAGATCGGCGAGCAGGGGGCCGGCCGAAGCACCGGGTTCGCAGCGTCGACCGAACCGGTGTCCGTCGTCGCGCCGCCCGACTACGAGCAGGTGCCGGCAGGTGCCGGCCGTATCGCGCCGCGAAAGCGTCGCTGGCGCGCTGCGGCGGCGGGCGCGGTGGGCGGTGCCGCCGCGGCGGCCGCGCTCACCCGAGGCCGGGGAAAGACGGGCAGAAAGGCGGCGAAGGCCGGGGACCGGAGGTAGCCGGGGTCAGAGGTCGGCGCGCAGCCGGCGCCGCTTGCGCAGCAACACACGCGAGCGCAGCGCGACAACCGCCGCCAGCAGGGCGGCGAACACCCATCCGTACCACGGCAGCGCACCCGGCCAGCCGCCCTCCGGCACCGCCACGTTGCCGGCCCGGGACGCCTGGTGGCGAACCGGCGCCGGCGCGGCCGTCGAGCCCGTCAAGGTCGGCTCGTTGAGCGTGCCGACCGGCGTGACCCGCGAGGCGTTGGCGAAGCCCCAGTCGAGCAGGGCCGCCGACTCCTCCCACGAGCTGTTCTTCGTCCGCAGCACGGTGGCGACGAGGGTGCGGCCACCGCGGGTGGCGGCGCCGACGAACGTCCCCTTCGCCTTGCTCGTGAAACCAGTCTTGACACCGATGGCGCCGCGGTAATTCATCAGCAGCTTGTCCTGGGTCCAGATCTGGAACGTCCTGCGCGGCTTGTTCTTTCGCCGCGGCATCTTCCCCGGGAACGTGGAGCGCACGGTGCTGGCGTACCGCCGGAAGTCGGCGCGCTCCATGGCGGCTCGGGTGATGAGGGTCAGGTCGTACGCCGAGGTGTACTGGCGCGGCGCGTCGAGCCCGCTCGGGTTCCTGACCGTCGTGTTGATGGCTCCCAGCTCGCGGGCGACGGCGTTCATCCGCGCAACGGTGCGACGTACGCCACCTGCGGCGGTCGCCAGCGCGTTGGCGGCGTCGTTGCCCGAGATGAGCATCATGCCTTCGAAGAGGTTGTGCACGGAGTAGGTCGCTTCGGGCACGAGACCGACCTTGCTGCCCTCGACGTTGGCGTCCTCGAAGCGAGCCCGGTAGAGCATGGCGGGGTCGAGCTCGGGGAGCAGTGTGAGGAACGTGAGGATCTTCTGCGTGCTGGCCGGGCGCATCAGGCCGTGCGCGTTGCGTGCGGCAAGCACCTCGCCGGTCTCGAGGTCGGCCAGCACGAAGGTGGCGGCGGACACCCGCGGCAGTCGACGAGCGCCCGGGTGGGCGTCGACCACCAGGCCGGTGCTGGCGAGCAGCGTGCCACCCGGCGGTGCAACTGGAGGCGAGGCAGCGCTCGCCGCGGGCACCGAGAGCGGGACGAGGAGTGCGCCGAGTACGAGCGCGGCGGCACGTCGGGTGATGGAGAACGTCATGACTGCCTCAACGATAGGCGCACACCGTCATCTACGCTCGGCACATGACCCGCAACTCCGAGTCGGGCCTGCCCATCCAGCCGCTGTACCGACCGGACGCTCTCGACGGCTGGGACCCGGCTGCGCGACTCGGCGAGCCGGGCGAGTTTCCGTACACGCGTGGCGTCTACCCGAACATGTACACCGGCCGTCCGTGGACGATGCGCCAGTACGCCGGGTTCGGCACCGCTAAGGAGTCCAACGAGCGCTACCACCGCCTCGTCGAGGCGGGCACCGGCGGTCTGTCGGTGGCCTTCGACCTGCCGACCCAGATGGGCTACGACTCCGACGACCCGAAGTCGCACGGGGAGGTGGGCAAGGTCGGCGTGGCCATCGACTCGATCGAGGACATGCGCACGCTCTTCGACGGCATCCCGCTCGACGAGGTCTCCACGTCGATGACCATCAACGCGCCCGCGTCACTGCTGCTGCTGCTCTACCAGCTCGTGGGTGAGGACCAGGGCGTCGACCCGTCGCAGCTCACCGGCACCATCCAGAACGACGTGCTCAAGGAGTACATCGCCCGCGGCACCTACATCTACCCGCCGGCGACCTCGCTGCGACTCATCAGCGACATCTTCGGCTACTGCCACAAGGAGATCCCGCGGTGGAACACGATCTCCATCTCCGGCTACCACATGGCGGAGGCAGGCGCGACGCCGGCGCAGGAGGTGGCGTTCACCCTCGCCAACGCGAAGGAGTACGTGCGCGCCGCTCGTGACGCCGGCCTTGCGGTCGACGACTTCGCGCCGCGTCTGTCGTTCTTCTTCGTGTCGCGCACGACGTTGCTCGAGGAGGTGGCGAAGTTCCGCGCGGCGCGTCGCATCTGGGCGCAGGTGATGCGCGACGAGTTCGGCGCCAGCAACCCCAAGTCGATGATGTTGCGCTTCCACACCCAGACTGCCGGGGTGCAGCTCACCGCGCAGCAGCCCGAGGTCAACCTGGTTCGCGTGACGGTGCAGGCTCTGGCCGCGGTCCTAGGAGGCACGCAGTCGCTGCACACCAACTCCTACGACGAGGCCATCGCTCTGCCGACCGAGAAGGCCGCCCGCCTCGCGCTGCGCACCCAGCAGGTCATCGCTGACGAGACCGACCTCACCGGCACCGTCGACCCGTTCGCCGGCTCCTTCGCCGTCGAGTCGATGACCGACGAGCTCGAGGAGGAGACGCGCACGCTGATGGCGACGGTCGAGGAGTTCGGTGGCGCGGTCGCCGCGATCGAGGCGGGGTACCAGAAGCGCGAGATCGAGCGCTCGGCCTACGACGTGGTGCGCTCGATCGAGGACGGCAGCCGCACGGTGGTCGGTGTCAACAAGCACGTCCGTCCAGACGACGAGCGCTACGAGCCGATGCAGGTCGACCCGACTATCGAGGCGCAGCAGGTCCAACGGCTGGCCACGCTGCGCTCGAGCCGTGACTCCGGTGACGTGGAGGCCAGGCTCGACGACGTACGCGCGGCGGCGGAAGGCAGCGACAACCTGCTCTACCCCATGCACGACGCGCTGCGCGCCAAGGCCACCATCGGGGAGGTCTGCAACGCTCTGCGCGACGTCTGGGGCGTCTACCAGCCGCCCGACGCCACATAGCAAGGCATTTCGGGTGGGCAGATAAGGTCGGGCAGTGAGCTCCGACGTGCTGCCCGCCGACCTGGCGGCGATGGTGAAGGCCTACGCCGACGAGCTGGTGGCCGTCCGCCGTGACCTGCACGCCCACCCGGAGCTCTCGTGGGCCGAGGTGCGCACGACGCGGCTGCTCCGCGAGCGGCTCACCGCGGCCGGGCTCGATCCCAAGCCGCTGCCGACCGGCACCGGACTGCTCTGCGACGTGGGCCAGGGCGGGCGGGTGGTGGCGCTGCGCGCGGACATCGACGCGCTGCCCCTGGCCGACCGCAAGGACGTGCCCTACGCCTCGCTCAACCCCGGGGTCTGCCACGCCTGCGGCCACGACCTGCATACGGTGATGGTCCTGGGGGCGGGCCTTGTCCTCGCCGACCTGCAGCGGGACGGGCTCCTCCCGGGCAGGGTCCGACTGATCTTCCAGCCCGCCGAGGAGTCCTCGCGCAGCGGCGCTCTCGCGGTGATGGAGGCCGGTGGGCTGACTGACGTCGAGCGCATCCTGGCGCTGCACTGCGACCCGCGCACGACCGTGGGCGAGCTGGGTATGCGGACCGGGTCGATCACCGCCTCCGCCGACCACATCGTGGTCCGGCTGTCCGGCCGCGGCGGCCACACGGCCCGGCCGCACCTCACCGGTGACCTGGTCTACGCGCTCGGCCGGGTGGTGACCGAGCTTCCGGCCAGCCTGTCCCGCAGGGTCGACCCCCGGGCATCGCTGAGCGTGGTCTGGGGCCGTGTCAGTGCCGGCCGCGCGGCCAACGCCATCCCCTCGGAGGGCGAGGTGGAGGGCACGCTGCGCTGCCTCGACCGGGCGGCCTGGCAGGTGGCGCCCACCCTGGTCGAGGAGCTCGTCCAGGCGATCGTGGCGCCCTACGACGTGCGGGCCGAGGTCGTCTACAACCGCAATGTGCCGCCGGTGGAGAACGAGGCCAGCAGCATCGAGGTGCTCAGGCAGGCCGTCGAGGCGACCGAGGGCCCCGAAGCGGTCACCACCACGGAGCAGAGCCTGGGCGGCGAGGACTTTGCGTGGTACCTCGACTCCGTGCCCGGCGCGCTGGCGCGGCTGGGTGTGCGCAGCCCCGGTGACCCGCGGGAGCTCGACCTGCACCAGGGGCTCTTCGACGCCGACGAGCGGGCGATCCCCATCGGCACCCGGGTGCTGGTCGCCGCCGCTTTGCTCTCGCTCAGGTAACGGGTCCGCCACTTTCGGTGGTTTCTCCCCGGGCGGGCAGTGGTTCCTCGCTAGAGTCCGCCTCACCCGACCGCCATGGTCGAGTGCGGCGTGGGCTCAGCCCGTGCCGGATTTGCGGAAGGAGACACCCTTTGAAACGGGTGACCAGACTTGCTGCAGCAACGTTCGCTGCAGCCCTCGTCCTTACTGCCTGCGGCGGCGACGACGGCGACGACACCTCAACCGGCGGCAGCACCCCTGACAAGTCCGCCAGCGAGCTGAAGGTGGGCCTGGCCTACGACATCGGTGGGCGCGGGGACCAGTCGTTCAACGACTCCGCGGCCGCCGGCCTCGACAAGGCCAAGGCGGACCTCGGCGTCGGGATCCAGGAGGCCGAAGCGGTCCAGGACGAGCCGGAGTCGGCCAAGGAGGAGCGGCTTCGCCAGCTCGCCGACGCGGGCTACAACCCCATCATCGCGGTCGGCTTCGCCTACGCCATCCCGCTCGGCAAGGTCGCCAAGGAGTACCCCGACGTCAAGTGGGGCATCGTCGACGACGCCAGCCCCGACTCGACGGCTGACAACATCGCGAACCTGGTCTTCGCCGAGCACGAGGGTTCCTTCCTGGTCGGCGTCATCGCTGCGCTGAAGTCGAAGTCGGGAACCGTCGGATTCGTGGGTGGCGTCGGCGTGCCGCTCATCAAGAAGTTCGAGGCCGGCTTCAAGGCCGGTGCGGAGGCGGGCAAGGCCGGCACCAAGGTCGAGTCGACCTACCTGACCCAGCCGCCGGACTTCTCCGGGTTCACCGACGCGGCGAAGGGCAAGACGGCCGCGACGGGTCTCATCGACGGTGGCGCCGACGTGGTCTTCCACGCAGCCGGCGGGTCCGGAGGTGGGGTCTTCGAGGCCGCCAAGGAGGGCGGCGCGATGGCGATCGGCGTCGACTCCGACCAGTACAACACCGCCGACGCTGCGGTGAAGGACGTCATCATCTCGTCGATGATCAAGAAGGTCGACGTGGCGGTGTTCGACTTCATCAGCAGCGTGAACGACGACGCGTTCAAGGCGGGCGTGACGGTCTACGACCTCAAGAAGAACGGGGTCGACTACTCGAAGACCGGCGGCGCGGTCGACGACATCGCGTCGGACGTCGACGGGTTCAAAGAGAAGATCATCAGCGGCGAGACCACCGTCCCGGACAAGTAAGAAGGACCTGCCGGGCAGGCGCGACGGCGGGTTGATCAGCAGTACCCAGGTTTCGGGCCCGGGGAGGCGGTAGCGTCTCCCCGGGCCCGAGCCATGTCCGAGCGCCGTCCGTCCTGCGGAGGTTCGTCATCACGACCACGAGCAGCCCACCGAAGGCAGCCGACGCCACCGCGGCGGTCGAGCTGCGCGGCATCACGAAGCGCTTCCCGGGTGTCGTCGCGAACCACGACATCGACATCACGGTGCGCCGCGGCACCGTGCACGCGATCGTGGGCGAGAACGGCGCCGGCAAGTCCACGCTGATGAAGACGCTCTACGGCATGCAGCGTCCGGACGAGGGCGCCATCTCGGTCAACGGGCTGGAGGTCACGTTCTCCTCACCGTCCGACGCGATCGCGAGTGGTGTCGGCATGGTGCACCAGCACTTCATGCTCGCCGACAACCTCACGGTGCTCGAGAACGTCGTGCTCGGCAGCGAGCCCACGCGAGGTGGCGGCCTGCTCGACTTCAAGAAGGCCCGCTCTCGCATCAAGGAGATCTCCGACTCCTACCGGCTCGACGTGGAGCCCGACGAGCTGGTCGAGGATCTCGGGGTGGGCGACCGCCAGCGGGTCGAGATCCTCAAGGTGCTCTACCGGGGCGCGAACATCCTCATCCTCGACGAGCCCACCGCGGTCCTGGTCCCGCAGGAGGTCGACGAGCTGTTCGGCAACCTGCGCGAGCTCAAGGCCGAGGGACTGACCGTCATCTTCATCTCGCACAAGCTCGACGAGGTGCTCGCGGTCGCCGACGAGATCACGGTGATCAGACGCGGCACGACGGTGTCGACAGTGGACCCGGCGAAGGTGAATGCTCGTCAGCTCGCCGAGCTCATGGTGGGCAGCGAGCTGCCCTCGCCGGAGACCCGGGAGTCCACCGTCACCGACGAGAAGCTGATCGAGCTGGCCGGGCTCAGCGTCGTATCGGCCCGTGGCCGCCCGCTCCTCCAGGACGTGTCCTTCACCATCCACAGGGGCGAGATCCTTGGCATCGCGGGCGTCGAGGGCAACGGCCAGGCGGAGCTCGTCGAGGCGATCATGGGGATGCGGCCCGTCGACGCGGGCGCGATCACCCTCGACGACCGCGACATCAGCCGCTGGTCGACGCGGGCGCGCCGTGAGGCCGGCATCGGCTACATCCCCGAGGACCGTCACCGTCACGGCCTGCTGCTCGAGGCACCGCTGTGGGAGAACCGCATCCTCGGTCACCAGACTCTCCCTCCGAACGTCCGCGGGCCGTTGATCGACCGCGCTGGCGCGCGACGGGACACCCAGCGCATCGTCGACGAGAACGACGTCCGGACACCCAGCATCGACGTCCTTGCCTCCGCCCTCTCCGGCGGAAACCAGCAGAAGCTCATCGTGGGCCGGGAGATGAGCGGCGACCCGGTCCTGCTCATCGCCGCCCACCCGACCCGCGGCGTCGACGTGGGGGCTCAGGCGGCGATCTGGGACTCCATCCGGCAGGCGCGCCGCGACGGCCTGGCCGTGCTCCTGGTCTCCGCCGATCTCGACGAGCTGATCGGCCTGTCCGACACCATCCACGTCATCCTGCGCGGGCGGCTGGTCGCCCAGGTCGACCCCCAGCACGTCACCCCCGAGGACCTCGGTTCAGCCATGACCGGCGCAGGAGCGGACCGATGAGCGGCTTCAACCCGCGGCGGGTCGCCCTGAACCTGGCCGCCCCCCTGCTCGCCGTGTTCTTCGCCTTCGTCGTCACCAGCCTCATCCTGCTCGCGGCCGGTGACCCGGTCGCGCAGACCTGGGAGATCATCTTCTCCGGATGGGAGCGCCCCCGCACGGTGGCCCAGACCTTCAACGGGGCGATCACCCTCTATCTCGCGGCGCTCGCCGTGGCCATCGGCTTCCGGATGAACCTGTTCAACATCGGCGTCGAGGGGCAGTACCGCGTTGCCGGCTTCGCCGCCGCTGTCTTCGCCGGCGAGGTGACCCTGCCTCAGCCGTTCAGCATCATCGCGACCATGATCGTGGCGATGGTCGTCGGTGCCGCCTGGGCAGGCATCGCCGGGGCGCTGAAGGTCTATCGCGGTGTGAGCGAGGTCATCTCGACCATCATGCTCAACGCGATCGCCGGCGCGCTCGTGGCCTACCTGCTCCGCAAGGCAGCCGTCGACGTCGCTGGCAGTAACAACATCGGCACCAAGCCGATCCCCGAGTCGGGACGTATGCCAGGACTGCCGCTCGTGCCGGACAGCCCGCTCGACGTCTACGGCTTCCTCCTGATCGCGGCGCTGGTCGGCGTCGTCTACTGGTTCATCCTGGGCCGCACCCGCTTCGGGTTCGACCTGCGCGCCACCGGACGTTCCGAGACAGCCGCCGTGGCCAGCGGCGTCCACGTCAAGCGCATGGTGCTGTACTCCATGCTGCTCTCCGGAGCGGTCGCCGGCCTGGTCGCCCTGCCGATCCTGCTCGGCGAGGCATATTCCTACAGCCTCACCTTTCAGTCGGGCCTCGGCTTCAGCGGCATCGCGGTTGCGCTGATCGGGCGCAACTCGCCGGTGGGCATGGCGTTCGGCGCCCTGCTCTTCGCCTACCTGTCGACAGCGGCCAACCCCCTGCAGATCCAGGCAGGGGTCTCCATCCAGATCGTGCAGATCATGCAGGGCGTCATCGTGCTCGCCGTCGTCATCGCCTACGAGCTCGTGCGGCGCTACGGCATCGTCGCCGAGTCGCGCCGGGTGGCTCGTGAGCTGGATGCGAGCAGACCGTCCGGTGAGCGCGAGGAGGTGACCGCATGAGCACGAGCACCCCGACCACGGGCGGCCCGAGCACCGCGGCGCCGACGAAGCGGCGGCTGCAGCCGGGCCTGCCCTTCACGCTGCTGGTGCTGGCGGGCGTCATCCTGTTGTTCTCGATCATCCGGGTCGTGAGCGGCGCCGACGACATCGACTCGAGCGGCACGCTCGGCGCAGGGCTCGGGCTCGCGGTGCCGATCGCGCTCGCCGGGCTCGGCGGTCTCTGGGCGGAGCGGGCGGGCGTCGTCAACATCGGGCTCGAAGGGATGATGATCCTCGGCACCTTCGGCGCCGGCTGGGCCGGCTACCAGTGGGGCGCGTGGGCCGGCGTGGGCATGGCGGTGGTGATGGGCGCGCTGGGCGGTCTGCTGCACGCGCTGGCGACGGTCACCTTCGGCGTCGACCACATCGTGAGCGGCGTGGCCATCAACATCCTCGCCGTCGGTGTCGCCGCCTACCTGGCAGAGCTGGCGTTCACCGGCGTGAAGGGCGGCGGGTCGAGTCAGTCGCCGACGATCCCCGACCTTCCGGCGATCACGATCTCCGCCCTGTCCGACCCACTCCTCGACGTCGAGAAGAAGGGCTGGTTCCTGATCTCCGACCTGGCGTCGTTCGCGCGGGCGCTGGTCAACAACGTGTCCGTGCTCACGCTGATCGCGATTCTCCTGCTCGTGGGCACCTACTACGTGCTCTGGCGGACCGCTTTCGGTCTGCGGCTGCGGTCCTGTGGCGAGAGTCCGTATGCCGCCGAGTCGCTCGGCGTCAAGGTGCTCAAGTACAAGTACTACGCGGTCGTCGCCTCCGGTGCGTTTGCCGGGCTCGGTGGAGCCTTCCTCGCCATCGTCGCGCAGAGCCAGTACCGCGACGGCCAGACCGGCGGACGCGGCTACATCGGCCTGGCCGCGATGATCTTCGGCAACTGGCGGCCCGGTGGGCTCGCCGGTGGGGCCGGGCTCTTCGGCTACACCGACGCGCTGCGCCTGCGCCGCGGCGAGGAGTCGGTGCACGCCCTGCTGCTCGTCGTCGGGCTCGCCCTGCTCGCGCTCGCGGCCTGGCAGGTCCGGCGCACGCGTGTGGGGGTTGCCGTGGTGGCGGCGATCGCGGGCGCCGCCGTCATCTCGTGGTACGCCAGCACTGACACGGTGCCCGGGGACTTCACGGTCATGACCCCCTACATCACGACGCTGCTGGTGCTCGCCCTGGCCTCGCAACGGCTCCGGATGCCGGCGGCCGACGGCCTGGTCTACCGGAAGGGAGAGGGTGGGTGAGCCACCCTGACGAGGCCGCGCCGGAGGTCGACTGGGCGGCGCTGCGGCGCGCGGCCACCGAGGTCATGGAGCGCGCCTACGCGCCTTACTCCAAGTTCCGGGTCGGTGCGGCTGGCCTGGTCGACGACGGCCGGGTCGTGAGCGGCTGCAACGTCGAGAACGCGTCGTACGGCGTGGGGCTCTGCGCCGAGTGCGGGCTGGTGTCCGCCCTGCACGCCAGCGGCGGCGGGCGTCTCGTCGCCGTCGTGTGCGTCGACGGACACGGCGAGGCGCTGATGCCGTGCGGGCGCTGTCGTCAGCTGCTGTGGGAGAACGGCGGGCCGACGATGCTGCTCGACACGGTCAGTGGGATCCGGCCGATGGCCGAGGTGCTTCCCGACGCGTTCGGACCCGACGACCTGGTGTCACGCGCGTGAGCTTCGACGCGGTCGACGTGATCGTCGCCAAGCGGGACGGGCACGAGCTCTCCGACGGCCAGATCGACTGGGTGATCGACGCCTACACCAAGGGCGACGTCGCCGACGAGCAGATGTCGGCGCTGGCCATGGCGATCCTGCTCAACGGCATGAGCCGGCACGAGGTCTCGCGGTGGACCGAGGCGATGATCGCGTCGGGCGAGCGGATGAGCCTGCCGACCGACGCGCTCGGTGGGCGCCCCACCACCGACAAGCACTCGACCGGTGGCGTCGGCGACAAGATCACCCTGCCGCTGGCGCCTCTGGTCGCTGCCTGCGGCGCTGCCGTGCCGCAGCTGTCCGGCCGCGGGCTCGGGCACACCGGCGGCACGCTCGACAAGCTCGAGTCGATCCCGGGCTGGCGCGCGACGGTGACCCACCAGGAGTTCCTCGACCAGCTTCGTGACGTGGGTGCGGTGGTGTGCGCGGCCGGCGACGAGCTTGCCCCGGCCGACAAGAAGCTCTACGGCCTGCGCGACGTCACCGGCACCGTCGAGTCGATCCCGTTGATCGCCAGCTCGATCATGAGCAAGAAGATCGCGGAGGGCACCAGCGCGCTGGTGCTCGACGTCAAGGTCGGCTCGGGCGCGTTCATGAAGGACGTCGACCGGGCGCGCGAGCTGGCGCGCACCATGGTGGCCCTCGGTGGCGACCACGGTGTGCGCACCGTGGCCCTGCTCACCGACATGGACACCCCCCTCGGGCTCACGGCGGGCAACGCGCTCGAGGTGCGCGAGTCGGTCGAGGTGCTCGCCGGTGGCGGCCCCGCCGACGTCGTCGAGCTCACCGTGGCACTGGCCCGCGAGATGCTCGACGCCGGCGGTCTCGACGAGGTCGACCCGGCCGACAAGCTGCGGGACGGCTCGGCCATGGACGTCTGGAAGCGGATGATCCGCGCCCAGGACGGCGACCCCGATGCGCCGCTGCCGACGGCCCGCGAGACCCACGTCATCCCCGCCCCGGCCGATGGCGTCCTTGTCGGTCTCGACGCCTACGCGGTCGGGATTGCGGCATGGCGACTCGGCGCGGGACGGGCGCGCAAGGAGGACCCGGTGCAGGCCGCCGCCGGTGTCGAGATGCACGCCAAGCCCGGGGCGACCGTCCGGGGTGGCGAGCCGCTCTTCACCCTGCACACCGACACCCCGGAGCGGTTCGAGCGGGCCGAGGCCGCGCTCGAGGAGGCCGTGACGATCGCGCCGGAGGACGCCCGACCCGACACGCCGCCGCTCGTCCTGGACCGCGTCGACACCTGATCCGGAGGTCCTGCCCATGCCCGAGCTCGTCGCGTCGCCCACCCGCATCCCGGTGCCAGGCGGAAAGGTCATCGACGAGTACGTCGGCCGTGTCACCTCCGCGACCGACGCCGTGTCGGTCGCGCACATGAAGGCGCCGCCCGGCTGGGCGGAGCCGGCCCAGGCGCCGGACTTCGACGAGTTCACGCTGGTGCTCGCCGGCTCGGTGCGCGTGGAGCACGACGGCGACGTGCTCGACGTCGCGGCCGGCCAGGCGGTGATCACCCGAGCGGGCGAGCGGGTGCAGTACAGCGTCGGCGACGAGGGGGCGGAGTACGTCGCGGTGTGCCTGCCCGCCTTCGACCCGGACCTGGCCCACCGCGAGGAGTGACTCTCAGGGTTGGCGGGCCTTCTTCCACGGGCCGGTGATCGCGAAGACGTGGCCCGGGGCGTAGACGTTCGCGAAGAGCGTCTTCTTGTTCTGGGAGTAGTTGGGGCCGGTCATCTCACCGTTGCCCGGCAGGTCGTTGCGCGCGAGGAAGTAGGTGTCGCCACTGTCGGTCGCCCCTACCAGGTGCTGCTTGCCCTCGCCGTCCTCGGCCAGGAGCACGCCGCCGTACGGCGAGACCGCGATGTTGTCGGGACCGTCCGGGTCGTTGTCCTGGTCGCTGGGCGTGTAGGCGAAGCGCAGCGTCAGCGTGACGGTGTGGGCGAGCGGGTCGTAGAACCACACCTGGCCGTCGTGCTGCACCGTGCTGCCATCAGCCGTGCGTGCGAATGACGCCACGAAGTAGGCGCCGCCGTCGCCCCACCACGCGCCCTCGAGCTTGCGGCTGCGGGTGATGTCGGCGCCGTCGTTCTTGACGACGGTGGTGCCGTTGTCCACCCAGGTGCCGTTGAACTGCCTGCGGATCTTGACGGTCGTCGCGTCGCGGTCGGGCACCGGCACCCACTCCACGTCGTACGTCGTGCCGGTCTCCGTGGCGACGCACAGGTCTGGGACGAGCTGGCCGCCCTGGTTGCGGGCCCGCAGCGCCTCGAATGTGCCGGCGTCGTCGGCGAGCTCGCGCAGGGAACCCTTGCCGAGTGGTGTCGCGACAGGCGGGGGCGTCCAGCGGAAGAACAACCCGTGGGGCTCGTTGGCGTCCTCGGTCTCGTAGATGACGCCGGTGTCGGGGTCGACGGCGACGGCTTCGTGCTCGAACCGGCCGAGGGCCTTGATGGGCTTGGGGTCGCGGTTGGCGTCCTCGTCGTAGGGGTCGACCTCGAAGACGTAGCCGTGGCGCTTGGTGACGGTGGCTCCCGGCCCGGGTGTCGCGTCGGTCTCCTCACAGGTGAGCCACGTCTGCCAGGGCGTCTTGCCGCCGGCGCAGTTGACGTGGCTGCCGGCCAGGCTGACGTACTCCCGGACCCGGTTCCCGTCCCGGTCGACGACGATGTTGGTGGTGCCGGCGAACGTGGCCGGGTCGTAGGTGAAGTCCGGCAGGTGGGGCACGCCGAAGGTGAAGTCGTCGCGGATCTCGTGGTTGACGACGAGGACGCTGCCGTTGCCGCCGCGCCGCACGAAGCTGGCGCTGCCGTCGGGGTTGTCGGGCGTGGGCTCACCGCTGTCCAGCCGGGTCACGCCGCTCGTGGCGACCACCGTGTAGGCGAACCCGGCCGGAAGTGCCAGGCGGCCCATGGGGTCGGGCTGCAGGGGACCGTAGCCGGGTGAGCCGCCACCCTTTCGGGGGTCGCGGTGCCAGGCCCCGCCGTCCGCGCTTGCGGCCGCGATCGGGCCCAGGCTGCCGGAGAGGGCCATGCCCAGGGTCGCTGCCGCCCCGCCGCCGAGGAAGGTCCGGCGGGAGAGGGGCGCACGGTCGGAGTCGGTCGGCCGGGAGGTCATCGGCGGGGTCCTTTCGTCAGGTTTGCCCCCACCTTGCCCGTTTGCGGGCGCGCCGAAAACCCCCGGGCCTGCCCAGGGTGACGAGTGGGGCGGGTCAGCCGGCGTCGCGGCGGAACGGGTCGCTCTCGGGCGGCTCGGTGAGCTCGGCCCGGGGACAGGTCGCGAGCGTGAGCCCGGACCAGATGAGCGCGTCGTCGCAGAGGCTCTCGACGGTCCAGCCCTGCTCGCCGCCGTACACGGACACGGTCACCTTGTAGATGGTGATCTCGTGGCGGTGAGGGCTGTCGTACATGACCGCGATGGAGCCGAGCAGCCGAGCGTCGCCGCGGGTGCCGGCCGCTCCGTCCCACGGCGCGTCGTAGCGCTGCCATAGCGAGGAGGTGGCGTTCCAGACCCCCGCGGCCGAGACGTCGAGACGGCGCAGCTGCTGGAGCACGCGGGAGGCGGCCTGGGCATCGAGGATGGCTGCCGGACGGATGATCCGGACGTCCTCACGAGAGCCCACAGTCATGCCTCCTTCATCGTGCGCCGGACAGGAGAAGTTGAGCGTATGTCAGACGGTAGCGTGCAGGCGTGACCAACTCTTTGAACATCGAGCGTGACGACACGCTCAGCCGGGCGCCGAAAGTCCTCCTGCACGACCACCTCGACGGTGGGCTCCGGCCGGCCACGATCGTCGAGCTGGCCGCCGAGACGGGTTACGACGCGCTGCCCACGACCGACGTGGCCGAGCTGTCCGCCTGGTTCTACGAGTCGGCCAATTCGGGCTCCCTGGAGCGTTATCTGGAGACCTTCGCGCACACGGTGGGGGTCATGCAGACCCCGGAGGCCCTGGCCAGGGTCGCCGCGGAGTGCGCCGAGGACCTGGCGGCCGACGGGGTGGTCTACGCCGAGCTGCGCTACGCCCCTGAGCTGCACGTCGAGGGGGGGCTCGACCTGGCGGGCGTCGTGGAGGCGGTCAACGAGGGCTTCCGTGAGGGCGAGCGCCGGGCGGCCCAGGCCGGGCACCAGGTGCGGGTGGGGGCGCTGCTCACCGCGATGCGCCACGCCGCCCGCTCGACCGAGATCGCCGAGCTGGTGGTCCGCTACCGCGACAAGGGCGTCGTCGGGTTCGACATCGCGGGGGCCGAGGCGGGTCACCCACCCACGCGGCACCTCGACGCGTTCGAGTACCTCCAGCGGGAGAACGCCCACTTCACCATCCACGCGGGGGAGGGGTTCGGGCTGCCGTCGATCTGGCAGGCGATCCAGTGGTGCGGCGCCGACCGGCTCGGCCACGGCGTACGCATCATCGACGACATCAGCACGGACGGCGACGAGGTCAAGCTCGGCCGGCTTGCGGCGTACGTGCGCGACAAGCGCATCCCGCTGGAGATGTGCCCCACGTCGAACGTGATGACCGGCGCCGCGAAGTCGATCGCCGACCATCCGATCGGGCTGTTGCGCCGCAACTACTTCCGGGTGACGGTCAACACCGACAACCGGCTGATGAGCGGTACGTCGATGACGCAGGAGTTCGAGAAGCTCGCCGACGCGTTCGGCTACGACCTGCGCGACTTCCAATGGTTCACGGTCAACGCGATGAAGTCGGCGTTCCTGCCTTTCGACGAGCGGCTCGCCTTCATCAACGACGTCATCAAGCCCGGCTACGCCGCGCTCGCGTCCACCCCCTGACCCCCGGATTCGACCACGTTAGGTAGGCGCAGCAGTGCCTCAACAGGTCTGTCGGCCTGTTGAGGCACTGCTACGCCTGTTGTCGTGATGGCGGCTCACGTGGGTGACGGACCGGCGATCCGGTAGGACTCCTGCAGCAGCTCGGCGAGCTCGTCGGGTTCGAGGCGGTCGAGCCGGGCCAGCACGAGCTGTGGTGACCGCTCGTGGTGGTCGGTCCAGAAGTAGGTCTGCGGGTTGGTGCCGGCGAGGGCTTCGCGTTCCTGCGTCTTGACGGTGACCACGCCCGGCTCCCACATGCGGGCCATCAGCGTCCGCGCGAACCAGGCCGGCTGACCCCAGCTCGATCGCTCGCTGACGCCCGGGTGGGAGAGGCAGATCCGGCGTACGTCGTCCTCGGTCACCATGGCGCCATCTTGTCAAAACCGTTGTCCACAAAGGGGTTCTGGGGTCGTTTCCTGTCGGTGTGGGCTGCCATAATCGAACACATGTTCGAGACGATGCGTGAGGCGAGGGAGAGGTTGCCGGACGGCCGGCAGGTGCAGGCGGAGCTCGAGTCGCTGCCGCAGGCGCAACCGGCGCAGTCGGAGTTGGAGTCGTTGCCGCCGGGCCCGGACCTGGCGTCGCTGCTCGCGAACGACGTGGCCGCGCTGTCCGGCTATGACCTGGTGTCCTTCCTGGGCGCGGCGGAGCGGTTGACGGCGTGGGCGCAGTCCCGGCAGCTGACGGCCATTCGGGAGCTGGCGGCACGCCGTCCTGCCCTGTTGGATCCGGGTGACGCCGGGGACCTGCTGCCCGCCGGTGGGGTGTCGGAGTTCGCGGCGGCGGAGATCGGCGCGGAGCTGCGGATCAGCGAGAACGGCGCGCAGGCCCGGTTGCATCTGGCGTTGGCGCTGGACCGCCTCCCGGGCACCCGCCGTGCCCTTGAGGCCGGCCGCCTGGATTTGGCCAAGACCCGGGCGATCGTCGACGCGACAGCACCGTTGGACGACGCCGCATGTGTGGCGGTGGAGACCCGGGTGCTGGGCCGGGCCCGGGAGCAGACGGTGGGCCGGTTGCGGGCGTCGTTGGCGCGGGCGGTGATCGCGACCGACCCGCCGCCGCGCAAACCCGCCACGAGCAGGCCAGCGTTGAGCGGCGGGTGCAGCTGTGGGCGCTGCCGGACGGGATGGCCGCCCTCTACGCGACCCTGCCCGCCGCGGCCGCGGTGGCCTGCCACGACTGGCTCACCGCGCTCGCGACAAAGGCCAAGGGACCCGGCGACGTACGCACGTTGGACCAGCGCCGCGCCGACGCGCTCGCCGACCTCGCCCTGGACGGTCTCACCGACCCCGACCTGCCCCGCCGGCACGGCCGGCCCGTCGCCGTGCAGGTCGCCGTCGCCGCGTCCACCCTGGCCGGGCTGGACGAGGCGCCAGGCGAGCTCACCGGCTACGGACCCGTCACCGCCCAAGTCACCCGGGCACTGGCCGGGGACGCCACCTGGCGGCGGATCCTCACCGACCCGGCCACCGGCACCGTCCTCGACGTCGGCACCACCACCTACCGGCCACCCCAAGCCCTCGCCGAGCTGGTCATCGCCCGGGACAAGACCTGCCGCGCCCCCGGCTGCCGCATCCCCGCCCGACGCTGCGAACTCGACCACACCAGACCGTTCCCCGACGGACCCACCGCCGCCCACAACCTCTACTGCGGCTGCAAACACAACCACCGGATGAAACACCACACCGACTGGACCGTCGAACAACTCCCCGACAACACCCTGCGCTGGACCAGCCCCACCCGCCATGTCTACCAAGTCCCACCCGAACCCTTCCTCGACCACCCACCACCCCCCGGCGAACCACCACCGGATCGTGAACGGCCAGACGCCGATCCGGACCTACCACCCTTCTGAACCCAGCCCGACGACCGACTGTGGGCCGCGGTCTAGGCGATCGGGCCGTTTCCCTTGCCCCCGCCATTGCGCAGTGCTAGGTGTGTAGGCCGTCGCGTCAACTCCGCTACCGGACGAGGACCCCTCATGGCAGGCATCGACAGCAAGACCTTCGACCAGCCCGACGAGACCCGGACACCAGACAAGACGAAGGTCGACATCGTCAAACTTGGTGACACCGAGGTCGGGCGCTTCACGTTCGCCCCCGGCTGGCGGTGGTCGGACTGCATCAAGCCCGTTGTGGGAGGCGAGTCCTGCCAGATCGACCACGTCGGCTACGTCGCCTCGGGCCGGCTCGGGGTCACCCATGAGGACGGCACAAAGGTCACGTTGTCCCCCGGTGAGGCCTACCGGATCGCACCGGGCCACGACGCCTGGGTGGAGGGCGACGAAGAGTTCGTCGGGTACGAGTTCAAGGGCGCCGCCACGTACGCAAAGGCCTGACGCGAGGGGCCCACCCTCCGCCAAGCCCCGGCGGCTCGTTCAGGCGCACCCGATGCACGTGCGGGCCAAGGGTCTCGCCTCGATCCGATCCGCCGCGATGGGCTGTCCGCAGTTCGCGCACACGCCGTAGGTCCCGGCGTCCAGCCGGCCGATCGCGGCGTCGATCTCCGCCACGTGGTCGTGCGCCTGCTGGGCGAGCGCGCTGAGCTGGGACCGCTCGAAGGCGATGGTCGCGCCCTCGGGGTCATGCTCGTCGTCGGCGTTGCTGTCCCGCGAGGCCGCTACCACCTCGTCGAAGTCGGCGGTCAGACGCGCGAGGCGCCGAAGGGTCTCTTGACGCATCTCCTCGAGCGCCGCACGTGGATCGACCATCGATGAATGCACCGCTACTCCTGCTCGGGGGGTGCATCGGCGTGACGATGGACCACCTTCCAATCGCCCTGTTCGCGCCGGTAGATCTGAGTCGCTCGCAACACGTACGCACGAGGCTCCCCGTTGACGGTGGCCTCCGTGTGTTCGTAGCCGACCGTGTAGGCAAGGTTGCCGATGACGTCGGCCGCGACAATGTCATAGCGGTATGACGTGCAGTCGGAGAACGTCTGCTCCAGTGTGCTGAAGAGCTCGTCAATCTCGGTGCGCCCCACGGCGCTCTTCCAGGCCCCCAGGACGGTCACCGGCTCGTCGCGAGACCAGATCTCCCGCCGAAGGCCGGCGTCGCCGTCGTGGACGGCTTTCTCCGCGTCCTTGAGCCGAGAGTTCACCCAACCGAGGAAGTCGTCACGTTCGCTCATTCCTCGATTGAAGCACCAAGCACCGGCTTCAGGCGCCGGTCCTTGTTCAGCGACGACCCGGCAGCACGAGCAGCGCGTCGCCGACGGGTCGCTCCCCGGCAGCGTCCGACGGCTCGTTGACGATCGCGCCGCCGACGACCATCGTCGTCGAGCCACCGCCGTCGAGGTTGACCGCGTCATGCAGCCCGAGCGCCTTCGCCACCTCCGCGCTCTCGGTGATCGACAGGCCGAGACTGCGGGTGCTGCGGCCGTCGGCGGTCACCAGGACTGTGCGTCCGGCCTTGTCGATGCCGGCCAGGGTGCGCGGATTCCGTTTGTGGGCCCAGCCGTAGTAGAAGCTCGGGTTGCCCGGGTGCACCATGCCGTCGGTCATCGGCGTCGCGTGCACGTGACCGTCGCGCACCAGCTCGGGCCCACCGTTGACGATGTCCGTACGCCGGTTCGAGCGCACCTCGCGGCCGCTCTTTGCGTCGACCAGTCGCGACTGAACGGTCAGTCGAGCGCGCGGCTTCGCGACGGCGCTGAGGTCGTCGACGAGGTCCCCGGTGGCCTGCACCGACGAGCCGCCCGTCGGGAGGGTGCCACCACGCGGGGAGCGAACCTCGACAACGCGATCGCGAGCGTCGAGCACGGCCTCGGCACCAGGGCCGGCCGGCGTACGCGGGGCGAACGCCGGCGTGAATGCCACCAGCTCGCCGGAGTCGGTGCACGTCACGTCGTGCAGCGGCGACGACGTGGGGCTGTCGTCGGCCGTGCCGCCGCAGTTGCGAATGAGGTTGGGCACCCGGTTGATGCCGTCGAGCGCCAGCCGCTCGCGCCCAGCCATCACCGCGCCCGACCAGCGAAGCCGCAGCACCTCGGCGCGGCCCGAGTCAACGGACCTGAGCACCGGGCGGCCGTTCACTGTCTCACTCAGCAGCCGACCGTCGTAGACACCCGCGCCGGCGGGGTCGCCCGGCGCGCCGGCGGCCGGGTCGAGCACGAAGAAGCCCGCGTTGACGGCTGCGGTGGCGCCATCGGCACGGGACAGTGCACTGGTCGTCTCGCGCCGCTCCAGGTCGGGCCCGTACGACGCGTCGAGCTCGCCGCGGAACCGGCGAGGGTCGATGGTGAGCACCTGCACTCGCCACGGGCCCCGGTCGGCGCGGTCGCCGTCCCACCCGGTGAAGACGTTGGACGCGGTATAGCCGGCCGCCCGCACCCGGGCCAGCTCGGCGTCACCCCCCGCGCGCTCGGAGAAGCGCCCGACGCGCACCCGCCAGCCCAGCGTGCCCCCGGCGAAGTCGGCCGTCGCAGGTGTGGTGACCCGCTCGACCCGCGCGTCGAACCCGTCGGCCCGCAGCTCGCCGGCGAGCTCCTCAGCCTGCGGCTGCGCTGACAGCGCGGTCGGCGGCGCGTCCGGGTCCGGCGATCCGCTGCCACCGGGGATGGCCACCTCGACGGTCCACACCGTGGCCGGGTCGGGCTCCCCGCGCTCGATCATGGTGAGCGTCACGCCCGGCTGCAGCGTCGTGGTCGTGCGGTGTTCGGCCAGCCCCGCCGGGCCGAGCGGCAGGGCGGCGGCCGTTCCGGGCGCCGGTGGTGCGGCTTGTGGCGGGGCATCGGCGGCGCCGTGGGCGGGCACGCCGAGCAGCCCGAGCAGAAGGCCGCTGAGAGCGAGCAGCAGGGCGACGGTGCGGGTGCGCGAAGCGGACATATCGGCACCGTACCCCCCGGGGGCAGGTGCTAGTCGCCCCCGTCGATCCACACCACCCGCTCCGCCAGCGACGTGAGACAGCGCCGCCACGACTCGGCCACCTCGTCGAGGTCGGTGTCGGCCAGGCGCCGGCGCGCCGCACCGGAGCCTGGCGTCATGTCGAGCACGTCGCGGACCAGGAACCGGCCGAGCCGGGCGTCCTCGCCGAGCGCCGCGAGCACGTCGTCCGCGCCGGTCCAGTCGGCCACCTCATGCATCACGGCCCAGCCCGCCAGCAGGGTCTCGGCGTCCTGGCTGGTCATCGTCGCGCTGATCGCGTCCGCGGCCTCGTCGAGGTCGACCACGCTGTCCTCGTAAGGCTCCAGGTCGAGGTCGTCGCGGCCACGCAGCGGCGCCCACGGCTCCTGGCCGAGGACGGTGTCATCAGCATCGGCGAGGTAGGCGCGCAGCGCCTCCTGCGACGGTGCCGCGAGCAACTCACCCGGCTGGCCGAGACAGCGGACCTCGCCGTCGTCGCCGTGCCAGAACAGGGTCGTGGCGCCCACACCGGCGAGCCCGAGCCAGCGCACCTCAACGCCCGGCGCGACAGTCTCGACGGGCGTGGCGAACTGGGCGGCCCCGTGGGCGTCGCAGCCGGTCCCTTGGCGTGCGGGAACCGGTGGCCCCACCCTGCGGTCGACCGCGGCCAGCGCCCACGCCCAGGGGTCGGGGACGTTCGGCCCCGGACCGCCGATCCAGGACGGCACCCCCGTCACGCTGCCCGGCAGCGGGATCGACTCCCGGAGCCAGTCGTAGGGCGGCTCGAGACCGAGGAACTCGCAGAGCTCGGCGAGCACCTCGCGCTCGCGGCGGCCGTCCAGGAGATCGTGGCGGTCCCCGTCAGCGGGAGTGAAGTCGCGGGCGTTCCGGTGCCGCACATCGGGCCACAGCGCGCTGTCGACCAGGTGGTGCCCGTCGCGGGCCGCGTCGGACCCGGCGTACGACGACAACTCGTCCGGGCTGGCGAAGGCGATCACCTGGTCATCGGTGCCCAGGAAGGCGCGGGAGTCGTCGTCGGCGTCGTCCCAGTCACGCTGGTAGAGCGTGTACCACCGGCCCGAGGGCAGCGTCAGCTCGACGGGGACGATCGCCGGCACGGCTCAGACGCCGATCGGGTGCCAGACCGTCTTGGTCTCGAGGTGGCCGAGCAGCCGCTCCAGCCCCGGCGTCTCGGCCCAGTCGGTGCTGACCGGCCGGAGCACCCGCTTGAGATTGTCAGCCGCCGCGACCTCGAGATCGGTGAGGGCGCCGGCCGGTGCACCGACCAGGTCGATCGCGTTGACGTCCATGTGCGACGCGAGCCACGGTGCGACCTCGGCGGTGCGCCCGGTGAGCACGTTGACGACGCCGCCCGGCACGTCGGAGGTCGCGAGCACCTCGGACAGGGTGATCGCCGGCAGCGGTGCTGCCTCGCTCGCCAGTGCGATCACCGTGTTGCCCGTGACGATCGCCGGCGCAATGACGGAGACCAGGCCGAGCAGGCTCGAGTCCTGCGGCGCGATGACGGCGACGATGCCGGTCGGCTCGGGAGTGGAGAAGTCGAAGTACGGGCCGGCGACCGGGTTGGCCGACCCGTGCACCTGGGCGATCTTGTCCGACCACCCGGCGTACCAGACCCAGCGGTCGATGGCCGCGTCGACCACAGCCTCGGACTTGCGGCCCGAGAGCCCCTCGCCGGCCCCGATCTCCTCGACGAACTGAGCGCGCCGTCCCTCGAGGAGCTCGGCGACGCGGTAGAGCACCTGCCCCCGGTTGTACGCCGTCGCGGAGGACCAGCCCGGGAACGCCTTGCGGGCCGCGACGACCGCGTCGCGCGCGTCCTTGCGCGAGGCCATCGCCGCGTTGGCGAGAAAGCGTCCCTTGCTGTCGGTCACCTGGTAGGAGCGACCCGATTCCGAGCGCGGAAACTTCCCACCGATGTAGAGCTTGTAGGTCTTGCGCACCGCAACCCGGTCAGACATCGCGCCCCCTGCTGCCCGTGTCGAGGTAGGCCTCCAGCCCGTGCCGGCCGCCCTCGCGGCCGTAGCCGGACTCCTTGTAGCCACCGAACGGTGACGAGGGGTCGAACTTGTTGAACGTGTTGGCCCACACCACACCTGCGCGCAGCTGGTTGGCCATCCAGAGTATGCGCGAGCCCTTGTCGGTCCAGACACCCGCGGACAGTCCGTACGGCGTGTTGTTGGCCTTCTCGACCGCCTCAGCCGGGGTGCGGAACGTCAGCACGGACAGCACCGGACCGAAGATCTCCTCGCGCGCGATGCGGTGTGCCTGCGAGACGCCGGTGAACAGGGTCGGCGGGAACCAGAAGCCCTTGTCCGGCAGGTCGCACGGCGGTGACCACCGCTCGGCACCCTCCGCCTCACCGACGTCGGAGAGCTCGCGGATGCGGGTGAGCTGCTCGGACGAGTTGATGGCGCCGATGTCGGTGTTCTTGTCGAGCGGGTCGCCGATGCGCAGCGTGCCGAGGCGTCGCTTGAGCGAGCCGATCACCTCGTCGTAGGCGCTCTCCTGCACGAGCAGCCGCGACCCGGCGCAGCAGACGTGACCCTGGTTGAAGAAGATGCCGTTGACGATGCCCTCGACCGCCTGGTCGACGGGTGCGTCGTCGAACACGATGTTGGCGGCCTTGCCACCCAGCTCGAGCGTCACCTTCTTCTTCGAGCCCGCGGTCGAGCGGGCGATCATCTTGCCGACCTCGGTCGAGCCGGTGAACGCGACCTTGTCGACACCCTCGTGGTTGACCAGCACGCGTCCGGTGTCGCCGGCGCCGGTGAGGATGTTCACGACACCCGGAGGCAGGTCGGCCTGCTGGCAGATCTCGGCGAAGAGCAGCGCGGTCAACGGCGTCGTCTCGGCGGGCTTGAGCACCACGGTGTTGCCGGCCGCGAGGGCGGGCGCGATCTTCCACGACAGCATCAGCAGCGGGAAGTTCCACGGGATGACCTGACCGGCGACGCCGAGCGCGCGCGGGTCGGGACCGTACCCGGCATGGTCGAGCTTGTCGGCCCACCCCGCGTAGTAGAAGAACCACGCCGCTACCAGCGGCACGTCGACGTCACGCGACTCGCGGATCGGCTTGCCGTTGTCGAGCGACTCGAGCACGGCGAGCTCGCGGGCGCGCTCCTGCAGGATGCGGGCGATGCGGTAGAGGTACTTGCTCCGCTCGCGGCCGGGCATCTTCGACCACGTCTTGTCGTACGCCGTGCGCGCTGCCGCGACGGCCCGGTCGACGTCGGTCGGCCCTGCCTCGGTGACCTCGGCGAGCACCTCCTCGGTCGACGGGCTCACTGTCTTGAAGAAGCGCCCGTCGGCGGTATCGACGAACTCGCCGTTGATGAACAGACCGTAGGACGGCGACAGGTCGACGATCGCCCGCGACTCGGGGGCGGGGGCGTACTCGAACTTCTTAGGAGTCAACGGAACCTCGGGCCTGTCAATCGAGAGTGAAGTAGTCGGGGCCGGAGTAGCGGCCGGTGGCGATCTTCGTGCGCTGCATCAGCAGGTCGTTGAGCAGGCTGGACGCGCCGAATCGGAACCAGTCGGGGTCGAGCCAGTCGTCGCCGACCGTCTCGTTGACGAGCACGAGGTAGCGCACAGCGTCCTTGGTGGTGCGGATGCCGCCCGCGGGCTTGACGCCGATCTGGCGGCCGGTCGCGTCACGGAAGTCGCGCACCGCCTCCAGCATCACGAGCGTGACCGGCAGTGTCGCTGCCGGTGCGACCTTTCCGGTGGAGGTCTTGATGAAGTCGGCGCCCGCGAGCATCGCCAGCCACGACGCACGTCGCACGTTGTCGTAGGTCGAGAGCTCGCCGGTCTCCAGGATCACCTTGAGGTGCGCGTCGCCGCAGACCTCCTTGATGGCCACGATCTCGTCGTGGACATCGAGGTAGCGGCCGGCGAGGAACGCGCCGCGGTCGATCACCATGTCGATCTCGTCGGCACCGGCGGCGACGGCGTCCTTGGTGTCGGCGAGTTTGATCGGCATGCTCGCGCGACCGCTGGGGAACGCCGTGGCGACGCTGGCGATGTGCACGCCCGAGCCGCGCAGCGCCTCGACGGCGACAGGGACCATGTCGGGGTAGACGCAGATCGCCGCCACGTGAGGTGTGTCGGGCTGGCTGGGGTCCGGCCGGCGGGCCTTGGCGCACAGGGCCCGGACCTTGCCCGGGGTGTCCTGTCCCTCGAGCGTGGTCAGGTCGATCATCTGGATCGCGAGGTCGATCGCCCAGGACTTGGCCGTCGTCTTGATCGATCGGGTGGCCAGAGTGGCGGCTCGCGCCTCGGCGCCGACCTGGTCGACACCGGGCAGGCCATGGAGAAAGCCGCGCAGCGAGGCGTCGGACGCGGTGATCTCCGTCGTACGCCCGGTCGGCAGGGGCGCGGTCGTGGTCACCTGGCGAGTCTAGCCCCGGCACGCCGGTCGCCCGGTGGGGCATGATGCCTGCGTGATCCGGGTGCAGGACCCCAGTGAGGACGTCGTCTTCCGGCCGACGTCGGCCAGGATCCTTGCCTACACCTGGTACGTCCTGGCGGCAGTGGGAGCGGTCGACCTGCTGCTTCGCGGTGACGGCCGGGCGGTGGTCGTCGGCCTTGCCGTGATCACGTTCGTCACGGCCGTGACCTACACGCTCGCGCATCGTCCCGCGGTGGTTGCGACGGTGGACGGTGTCGTGCTGCGCAACGTCGTCCGCGACGTGTTCATCCCGTGGCCGCTCGTCGACCACGTCGGCTCGGCCTGGTCGTTGGTGATCGAGACGCCGGACGGCCGGCGGTACCCGAGCTGGGCGGTCTCGTCGGGCAGCCCGCTGGGCCAGGCGTTGCGCGCCCGACGCTCCGCCGGCCGCGAGAGCGCAGCACCCGAGGGTCCACCAGGAGCACCTGGGTCGAGCAGGGGCAAAAGTACCTTCGACGTCGTACGCGAGAACCTGCGCTGGATGCGTCAGCGGGCCCTGGAGCGGGTCGACCTGCCGCCGTCGGCGGGTGACGTCGAAGTGCGGGTCGTCTGGCCGGTCGTCGCGCTGCTTGCCGGCACCGCGTTGGCGATGGTGCTGGCCATCGCGCTCTGACTTGTTCGGATCTGACCTGCTCGGATCACGGACCTGCTCCGGTCAGGCCGGCGCGTCCAGCCCCGCAGCAGCAGCAAGGTCGCGCTTGATGGCGTCCAGCGCCGCCTCGGCCGTGCGCCTGGCGGCCGCGACGTCGCCGTCGCTCACGCCGACGACGACCTCGAGGTAGCACTTCACCTTGGGCTCGGTACCCGACGGTCGCACGACCACGCGGCCGTCACCGGCGAGCCGGTAGCGCAGCCCATCGGTGGGCGGCAGTCCGCCGACACCGGCCGCGAGGTCCTCCGCCGCGACGATCGCGCGCCCGCCGAGCGACGTCGGCGGCGTCGCGCGCAGTCGCGCCATGGCCGCCTCGATGTCTGCCAGGTCGTCGAGGCGCACCGAGAGCTGGTCGGTGGCGTGCAAGCCGTGCTCACGCGCCAGGTCGTCGAGCTCGTCGGTCAGGGCGCGACCCTCGGCCTTGAGCATCGCCGCGAGCTCCGCGACGAGCAGGGCGGCCGAGACGCCGTCCTTGTCGCGGACCGCGTCCGGGTCGACGCAGTAGCCGAGGGCCTCCTCGTAGCCGTAACGCAGCCCGTCGACCCGGGAGATCCATTTGAAGCCGGTGAGGGTCTCCTCGTAGCCGAGGCCGTGCGCCGCGGCGATGCGCCCCAGCAGGGACGACGACACGATCGACGCGGCGAACGTGCCGGTGGCGCCCGGGTGTCGGCGTACCAGGTGGCTGGCGAGCAGCGCACCCACCTCGTCGCCGCGCAGCATCCGCCAGCCGGCAGTGGCCTGCGCGTCTCGTACCGCGACTGCGCAGCGGTCGGCGTCGGGGTCGTTGGCCAGCACCAGGTCCGCGTCGCCGGCGGCGGCCAGGGCCAGGTCGATCGCGCCCGGCTCCTCGGGGTTGGGGAACGCGACCGTGCGGAACTCCGGGTCCGGGTCGCCTTGCTCGGGCACGACGTAGGGCGCCGCGAAGCCGGCGCGCTCGAACGCGCTCAGCACGACGTCACGACCGACCCCGTGCAGCGGTGTGTAGACCAGTCGCAGGTCGCGGGGCGAGGCCGGGTCGACCAAACCGGCGACGCGGTCGAGGTAGGCGTCGAGCACCTCCTCGCCGAAGGTCTCCCAGCCGTCGCCGCGGGCGATCGTGGCAAGGGGACCGACGCTGTCGATCTCGGCCGAGATCTCTGCATCGGCCGGCGCGACGATCTGCGACCCGTCGGCCAGGTAGACCTTGTAGCCGTTGTCCTGCGGCGGGTTGTGCGACGCGGTCACCATCACTCCCGCGTCCGCACCGAGATGTCGGATGGCGAACGCGAGCACCGGGGTCGGCAGCGGGCGCGGCAGGACCGACGCGCGCAAACCGGCCCCGCGCATCACCTCGGCCGTGTCGCGCGCGAACACGTCGGACTTGTGGCGCGCGTCGTAGCCGATCACTACCGACGTACCGCCGTGGGCGCGCAGGTAGGCGGCGAGCCCCGCGGCCGCCCGCATGACGACGACGCGGTTCATGCGGTTCGGGCCGGCGCCGAGCGCGCCCCGCAGACCCGCCGTCCCGAACTCGAGCCGGCCGCTGAAGCGGTCGGCGATGCCCTCGGCGTCACCTGCGTCGAGCAGCGCCTGCAGCTCGGCGCGGGTGTCGGGGTCTGGGTCCTCGGCCAGCCAGGTGCGGGCCAGCTCGAAGCCGTCGACCGTGTCCGCGCTCTCGCGGTGCTCGTGGTGGGTGCTCACAGGCGGCTCGTCACCTGGGAGAGCAGCTCACCCATGCGAGTCGCGGCTGCGCGGCCGGCCTCGAGCACCTCCTCGTGGTCGAGCGCCTCTCCGGTCATGCCCGCGGCCAGGTTCGTGACCAGGGAGATGCCCAGCACCTCGGCGCCGGCCTCGCGTGCCGCGATGGCCTCCAGCGTCGTCGACATGCCGACCAAATCACCGCCGATCGCCCGCACCATGCCGACCTCGGCGGGCGTCTCGTAGTGCGGCCCGGGCATCTGCACGTAGACGCCCTCCTCCAGCGACGGGTCGACCTCGGTGCACAGCGTGCGCAGCCGTTTGGCGTAGAGGTCGGTGAGGTCGACGAAGCGTGCGCCCACGAGCGGTGACAGCCCGGTCAGGTTGATGTGGTCGCTGATGAGCACCGGCTGGCCGGGGGAGAAGGTCGGGCGCAGTCCGCCGCAGCCGTTGGTGAGGACGATGACCTCGCAGCCGGCCGCCACCGCGGTGCGGACGCCGTGGACGACGGAGGCGACCCCCAGCCCTTCGTAGAGGTGGGTCCGGCCGAGGAAGACGAGAGCGTTGCTCCCGCCCATGTCGACCGAACGCAACGTCCCGGCATGTCCCTCCACCGCCGCCGCGTGGAAGCCCGGCAAATCGGTGACGGGGAGCTCGGCGCGCGTCGAGCCGAGCATCTCTGCGGCCGGGACCCACCCCGAACCCATCACGAGCGCTACCCGGTGTCGGTCCACGCCGGTGGCAGTGCGCAATACCCGCGCGGCCTCGCTGGCGAGCGCGTAGGGGTCCTCTGTCACGGCGCGACCCTAGCGGGCAAAGGGATTGCACCGAACCTGACCGGCATTGCCCGCGCCGTGGAATACGCTATCCACGCTATCCAACACGTGAGCCGGACGACGAGTGAGGAGGTCCCGCCATCAGAAAGCGCTCAACCGGCCCGGTGACCCTCCACGACGTGGCACGCGAGGCGGAGGTCTCGTTGGCCACGGCGTCTCGTGCCCTCAACGGCAGCACGCGCCGGGTTCGCGACGACCTGCGCGACCGCGTGCTCGCGGCGGCGGCCGCCCTCGACTACACCGCGAACGCCCCGGCGCAGACGATGGCCCGGGGCCGGTCCAACGTCGTCGGCCTGCTCGTGCACGACATCTCCGACCCCTACTTCTCCTCGATCGCGGCGGGCGTGATGCGCGCTGCCGAGCAGCACCATCTGCTGGTCACCATGGCGAGCACCAATCGCCAGGAGCAGCGCGAGATCGAGTACCTCGCGACGCTGCGCGGCCAGCGGGCCGCAGCCGTGATCCTGGCCGGCAGCCGCACCAGCGACCGGGCCAGTCGCCAGCGACTCGGCCGCGAGCTCGCCGCCTTCGAGTCGGCGGGCGGACGCGTGGCGATGATCAGCCAGGTCAGGTTGCCCGTCGACACGGTGACGATCGAGAACCGCGCCGGTGCACGGGCTCTGGCGACCGAGCTGGCCGACCTCGGCCACCGCCGCTTCGCCGTGCTCGCCGGGCCACGGCACCTGTTGACCGCTCGTGACCGCCTCGTCGGCTTCCGAGAGGGAGCAATCAGTGCGGGTGGCTCCGTCGACCCCGCCGAGGTCGTCTACGGCGACTTCACCCGCGACGGTGGTTACCGCTCGATGCTGTCGCTGCTCGACCGTGGCCACGACGCGACGTGCGTCTTCGCCGTCAACGACGTCATGGCCGTGGGCGCGATGGCGGCGCTGCGCGAGCGCAAGGTGCAGCTGCCGCGCGACATGGCCGTGGCGGGCTTCGACGACATCAGCACGCTTCGCGACGTGACCCCGTCGCTGACCACGGTGCAGGTCCCTCTGGAGGCGATCGGCGCCGTCGCGCTCGAGCTCACCCTGCAGCCGGTTCGCGCCGAGCGCCGCGTGGAGCGGGTCAAAGGAGAAGTCGTCCTCCGGGAGAGCACGCCGCCACTGCGACGGGTCTGAGGCGGTGGTCCGATCGGTCAGGGCCGCTTCAGGCGGAACACGCTCCACGACACCGGTGGCAGCCGCGCCGTCATCGTGGCGCCGTCGAACGTGACGCGGTCGTGTCTGTGCGGTACCACGCGGTCGGGCTGCTGCTGTGTGTTGACCGCGCCCCGGTCGTCGTCGGTGAGCAGCCATGACTCAGCGACCTCCCGGTCGCCGAATGCGCGCATGTCGACGGCAAGCTCGACGTCGTCGGTGCGGTGTCGGCTGACCGCGAGCACGGCGACGTCGTCCGACTCCTCGTCGTACGTCGCGACCGCGTCGACGACGGGGACGTCGCCGAAACGCTCGGTCTCGTAGGTCGGAGCGGCCACCTCGGTGCGCAGCACGTGCCCACGCGCGAGCCGCGAGGCCTGTGCGAACGGGTAGAACGTGGTCTGCCGCCACGCCGGTCCGCCCGGCTCGGTGCGGATGGGCGCGATCACGTTCACCAGCTGGGCCTGGCAGGCGGCGGTCACCCGGTCGCTGTGGCGCAACAGGGAGATGAGCAGGCTGCCGACGACGACGGCGTCGGTGACCGAGTAGGTGTCCTCGATGAGGCGCGGGGCCTGCCGCCAGTCGGTCGGGTTGCCCTCGTCGTGGTAGCGCTTCTGAAACCAGACGTTCCACTCGTCGAACGAGATCTCCATGCGTTTGGTGCGGCGCAAGCGGGCGCGCACCGAGTCGGCGGTGGCCGCCACCGAGTCCACGAAATGGTCCATGTCGACTGCCGAGGCGAGGAAGCTGTCGACGTCGCCGTCGACCTCCTCGTAGTAGGCGTGGCAGGAGACGTAGTCGACCTCGTCGTACGCGTGCTCCAGCACGCTGTCCTCCCACGACCCGAACGTGGGCATCGCCGACGACGAGCTGCCGACGGCGACGAGCCGCACCCGCGGGTCGAGCATGCGCATCGCCTTGCCGGTCTCCTGCGCGAGGCGGCCGTACTCGCTCGCGGTCTTGTGCCCGACCTGCCAGGGGCCGTCGAGCTCGTTACCGAGGCACCAGAGGCGGATGTCGTGAGGATCCTGTGCGCCGTTGTCACGGCGCAGGTCGGACAGTCGCGTGCCGCCGGGGTGGTTCGCGTACTCGAGCAGGTCCAGGGCCTCCTGCGTGCCGCGGGTGCCGAGGTTGACGGCCAGCATCGGCTCTACGCCGACCGCACGGGCCCAGCGGACGAACTCGTCGAGGCCGAACTCGTTGGTCTCCAGGCTGTGCCAGGCCAGGTCGAGGCGCCGTGGGCGCGCGTCGACGGGACCGACGCCGTCCTCCCAGCGGTACCCCGACACGAAGTTGCCGCCCGGGTAGCGCACCATGCTGACGCCCATCTCCCGCACCAGGTCGAGGACGTCCGTGCGGAAGCCGTCGACGCCGGCGCGGGAGTGACCCGGTTCGAAGATCCCGGTGTAGACGCAGCGACCCATGTGCTCCACGAACGAACCGAACGTGCGACGGGACACCGGTGCGACGGTCACGGATGGGTCGAGTGTGATCGTGGCGTGCAGCAACGCGACTCCTCGCCATGGGGAGCTCACATTGTCCTGATCGTCTCCGCCAGGGTGGGCGGGGGGTCCCGGCTACGCCGCGACGGGGTGTGCGGACGGCAGGGGTTGCGCTGCCGGCGAGGCGGCCTCGGGGACCGTCATCGTCGCCACGAGCCGGGCCTTGCCGTGGATGCGGGCCAGCACGGGCTCGGTCGCGGCCAGGAAGCGGAGCAGGTCCTCGGCGGTGCCGGAGACGATCCCGTCGACCCAGCGGACGACGATGCCGCCGGTCTCGGCGACCGCGATCCGGCAGCGGGTGGCCGTGGCGTGGGCGCGCAGCAGGTCGGAGACCGGGGGGCGCGAGCGCAGGCTGGCTGCCACGAGGGTGAGGCTGACGACCTGTCCGGCCGAGAGCGCTCGCAGCACGGTGATCGGGTCGCTGACGGCCTTGGTGGCCACGTCGCGAACCCGTCTCATGCGACCAACATCGACACCCCGGGTGCCCTGCTGAAGTAGGCCATCCGGACGACAGGTGAAACCGGCACGAACCCTCAGGGGCCGACCGAGCGGCAGGGCCGGGCCCGGAGCTCGGCCACGTAGTCGTCGGGAGCGCCGGCCTTCTCTGCCGCGTCCGCGATGAGCCCGAGGTAGCGCGCCGAGGGCAGGCCGCCCTCGTAGTCGTCGAGCACGTAGAGCCAGGCGAGCACCTCGCCGTCCAGGGTCTGCACCCGGACCCGGATCTTGCGGTACAGCGACAGGTCGGCGGCCTCCCACCGGTCCATGTGCTGCTCGTCGCTCTCGATGACGTCGTAGAGCGCGACGAACACCTGGGACGAAGCCGACTCGACCACCGTGGCGAGCGCGCCCTCCCAGCCCTTGTCCTCGCCGCCGAACGTCAGCCGCCACCCGACCAACCAGCCGAAGGTGCGCTGCGGCGAGTGCGGTGCCCGGAACACCATCTGCTTCGGGTCCAGGTTGGTCGCGTACGCCGCGTAGAGCGCCATGCAGCCGAGGGTAGGGGGCCGACGGGACCGGGTGGTGGACAATGGCCCGCGTGACGCGCATCGCAATCCTTGGTGGCGGACCGGGCGGCTACGAGGCCGCGCTGGTCGCGGCCCAGCTCGGTGCCGAGGTCACCGTCGTCGAAGCGACCGGGCTCGGCGGGTCGGCCGTGCTCTCCGACTGCGTCCCGTCCAAGACGCTCGTCGCCACGGCGGAGTCGATGACCGACACGGCCGAGTCGGGTGCGCTCGGCGTGCGGCTCGGCGGCGCGTCGCCCGACGGTGGTGTCAGCGTCGACCTGGCCAAGGTCAACGCCCGCGTCATCAAGCTCGCCCGCGCCCAGTCCGACGACATCGGGAGCCGGCTGGCAGGCGAGGGCGTGCGCTACCTCAAGGGCAGCGGCCGCCTCGACGGGACGAACGAGGTCGTCGTCGAGACGGCCGAGGGCGGCGCAGAGGTGCTGGAGGCCGACGCGGTGCTGGTCGCCACCGGTGCGCACGCGCGGGTCCTCCCCGACGCCGCTCCCGACGGTGAACGCATCCTGTCCTGGGAGCAGGTCTATGCCCTCGAGGAGCTGCCCGAGCACCTGGTGGTCGTCGGCTCGGGGGTCACGGGGGCCGAGTTCGCCTCGGCGTACACCGCACTGGGCAGCAAGGTGACGCTCGTCTCCAGCCGTGACCGGGTGCTTCCCGGCGAGGACGCCGAGGCCGCCGCCGTGCTCGAGGACGTCTTCCTCCGGCGCGGCATGACGGTGCTCTCCCGTGCGCGTGCGTCGGCGGTCAAGCGCGTCGGCGACGGCGTCGAGGTCGTCCTGGAGGACGGCCGCACCATCGAGGGCAGCCACGCCCTGATGGCCGTCGGTTCGCTGCCCAACACCGCGGACCTCGGCCTCGAAGAGGCCGGTGTGCGCCTCGGCCCGGGCGGCTACATCGAGGTCGACCGCGTCTCGCGGACCTCGGCCACCGGTGTCTACGCGGCAGGTGACTGCACGGGAGTGATGCTGCTGGCCTCGGTCGCCGCGATGCAGGGCCGGGTGGCGATGTGGCACCTGCTCGGCGACGCCGTCACCCCGATGCGACTGCGCACCGTCTCGTCCAACGTCTTCACCGACCCGGAGATCGCCACCGTCGGCTGGAGCCAGCACGACGTCGACGCCGCCGCCACCGACGCGATCATCGTCAAGCTGCCGTTGTCGGGCAACGCCCGGGCCAAGATGCAGGGCGTGCACGACGGCTTCGTCAAGCTGTTCGCCCGCCCCGGGTCAGGAACCGTGGTCGGCGGCGTCGTAGTCGCACCGCGCGCCAGTGAGCTCATCCATGCGATCTCGCTCGCGGTCGACGCCCGGCTGACGGTCGACCAGCTCGCGCATGCCTTCACGGTCTACCCGTCGATCAGCGGCTCCGTCGCGGAGGCCGCGCGCCAGCTGCACACGCGGGTGTCCAAGGAGTAGGCCGCTAGAAGCCGCCGAAGTCCCCACCGCCGAAGTCTCCGCCGCCGAAGTCCCCGCCGCCGCCGAAGTCCCCGCCGCCGCCGTAGTCGCCGCCGGCCTCGGCCGACCCGCCGCCGTCGCCACCTTCCCCGCCGCCGTCTCCGCCTTCCCCGCCGCCGTCTCCGCCTTCCCCGCCGTCCCCGCCGTCGCCCCAACCGCCGAAGCTGCCGCCGATCAGCGAGCCCAGGAGGATGCCGGGCAGCAGGCCGGACGCGGCGAAGGGCGAGAAGTAGCCCTGGGCCCAGGGGCTGTAGTCCCGGCCCCCTTCCCAGTAGGGCCGTCGCCCGGCGCCGACGGGGACCTGGCGGACGTCGGGCTCGGCACCGGCGCGCACCCGCTCCGCGTCGGCCGCGCAGGCGGGCACCGGCCGGGGTGCGCCGCCAGCGGGAGCCCAGTCGACGTCGTCGGTCGACGGCCCGTGCTGGGGGTTGAAGAAGCAGGGCGGTCGGCGCACCGGGATCGGCTCACCGGCCAGCCGCGCGTGGACACAGGCCATGGCGTAGCGGCCGTCCTCGAGGATGGCGGTCACGTCGCGCACGTCCTCGGGTCGGCGGACCGCGTCGAGGGCTTTCTTCGCGGCGTCGTAGGAGTCGAGTGCCCGGCGGTAGTCCTGGCGGGTGGCGTCGTCGAGGTCGCGTCCCGCGGTCACCGTGTCGAGGTGGACCACGTCCTCGCCGAGCCGGGTGACGTCCTCCTCGGCCATCGCGCGGACCTTCTGCACCGACTCCTCCTCTGCGCGCGCCTTCTTGGCGCGGGAGCGGATGACCAGGAAGGCGATGCCCGCAGCCAGCAGGACGACGACGAAGAATTCCATGCCCAGCAAACTACCCGTGGCCGCGCGCGGTTCCCGGCGGCGGACTATCCCGCCTCAGCCGCTGATCTCGCAGATGACCCCGCCGTTGGTCACCGTGTCGCCCACCGCGACGGCGAGGCCGCTGACGGTGCCCGCCTTGTGGGCATTGAGCGGCTGCTCCATCTTCATCGCCTCGATCACCACGACCGGGTCGCCCTCGTCGACCTGCTGGCCCTCCTCGGCGACCACCTTGACCACGGTCCCCTGCATCGGGCTGGTCAGCGCGTCACCGCCTGCCTTGGCCCCCGCCCGCGCGCCCGCCGCCCGGCGGGCCGGCTTCTTCGCGCGGGCACCCGAGCCCGAGGCGCCCAGGCCGGCCGGCAGCACGACCTCCAGGCGGCGGCCGCCGACCTCCACGACGACCCGCTCGCGCTCGCCCCGCTCGTCCGGCTCGCCGATCTCGCCCCCGTAGGGCTCGATCGTGTTGTCGAACTCGGTCTCGATCCAGCGGGTGTGCACCGTGAAGGGCGCAGTCGGGTCGGCGGGCGCGAACGCCGGGTCGTCGACCACGGCACGGTGGAACGGGACGACGGTGGGCATGCCCTCGACGACGAACTCCGCGAGAGCCCGACGCGAGCGTTCGAGCGCCTGCGTGCGGCTCGCGCCGCTGACGACGAGCTTGGCCACCAGCGAGTCGAACGCGCCAGGGACTGTCTCGCCCACGTCGTAGCCGCCGTCGAGGCGTACGCCGGGGCCGGACGGTGCGTGCCAGCGGGTCAGCGTGCCCGGCGCGGGCAGGAAGCCGCGCCCGGCGTCCTCCGCGTTGATGCGGAACTCGATCGAGTGCCCGCGCACCGTCGGATCGTCGTAGCGGATCTCCTCGCCCTCGGCGAGACGGAACATCTCCCGGACCAGGTCGAGGCCGGTCACCTCTTCACTCACCGGGTGCTCGACCTGGAGGCGGGTGTTCACCTCGAGGAACGAGATGGTGCCGTCCTGGCCGACGAGGAACTCGCAGGTACCGGCACCGACGTAGCCGGCCTCGCCGAGGATCGCCTTGGACGCCCGGTAGAGCTCGGCGTTCTGAGCGTCGGACAGGAACGGCGCCGGCGCTTCCTCGACGAGCTTCTGGTGACGTCGCTGCAACGAGCAGTCGCGCGTCGACACGACGACGACGTTGCCGTGGGTGTCGGCGAGGCACTGCGTCTCGACGTGTCGCGGCCGGTCGAGGTACTTCTCGACGAAGCACTCACCGCGTCCGAACGCGCCGACCGCCTCGCGCACCGCCGACTCGAACAGGTCGGGGATCTCCTCGAGAGTTCGGGCCACCTTGAGGCCGCGGCCTCCGCCGCCGTAAGCCGCCTTGATCGCCACGGGCACGCCGTGCTCGCGCGCGAAGGCCACGACCTCGTCGGCGTCGGCCACCGGATCCTTCGTCCCGACGACGAGTGGGGCGCCGGCGCGCTCCGCGATGTGGCGGGCCTTGACCTTGTCGCCGAGCGCGTCGATGGCCGCCGGAGGCGGGCCGATCCAGGTCAGGCCGGCGTCGATGACGGCAGTGGCGAACCCGGCGTTCTCCGCGAGGAACCCATAGCCCGGGTGCACCGCGTCGGCGCCGGTCCGCTTCGCCACGTCGAGCAGCTTGTCGACGGACAGGTAGGTGTCAGCAGGCGTGTCGCCACCGAGCGCGAAGGCCTCGTCGGCAACTCGGACGTGGAGAGCGTCGCGGTCGGCGTCGGCGTAGACGGCGACACTGCCGATGCCGGCATCGCGGCAGGCGCGTGCCACCCGCACCGCGATCTCGCCGCGGTTGGCGATGAGGACCTTGCGCACCGGGTGCCTCCCTTTCAGGCTGCCGACGGAGTCTAGGCGGTGGTCAGCCCGCGCCTGCCCACAGGTCGATGATGCGCAGCCCCATCTCGTCAAGCATCCGCCGCAAGAGGGGCAGCGACAACCCGACGACGTTGTGCGGGTCCCCCTCGACCCGCTGGACGAACGGGCCGCCCAGGCCGTCGATGGTGAAGGCACCGGCGACCGCGAGTGGCTCGCCGGTGGCGACGTACGCCGCTACCTCGTCGTCGGTGAGGTCGGCGAAGTGCACGACCGTCGATGCCAGCGCGGTGATCTGCCGACCGGACCGCGTGTCGATCAGGCAGTGACCTGTGTGCAAGGTGCCGCTGCGGCCACGCATCCGTCGCCAGCGCTCGACGGCAGCTGCGGCGTCTGCCGGCTTGCCGTGCACCTCGCCGTCGAGCTCGAGCACCGAGTCGCAGCCGAGGACGAGTGCACCGTCGATGCCGCGGGCGACCGTTGTCGCCTTGCGCGCCGCGAGCGTCTGGGCGACGTTGCCCGCCGCGCCGTGCACGTCGTCCTCGTCGACGCCGCTGACGACGACCTCGGGGTCGAGCCCGGCGTCGCGCAACGTCCTCAGCCGCGCGGGCGAGGCGGACGCCAGGACGAGGCGGGTCAGCGCGAGACCGGCTTGCGGCAGACCATGACCTCGGTGGTCGGGCTCTCCTTCAGCACCTTGGTGAGCAGCCGGTCGACGGGGTAGAGCGCGCCACCGATGAGCAGGCCCGGGGTCTCCTTCTTCAGGGCGCGCTCGACCCGCTTCCAGAGACGGCGGGGCCACTTGCTCGTCGTGTCGACGGGGATGTTCATGAGCACGAACATGGGCTGCCGGCGCACGATCTCGAAGCCCGCGTCGCGGACCGCCGACTCGGTCTCGTCGATCGACCGCGCGACGAAGTGCCGACGCCGCACGGTGGGGTGGTGGACGAAGTTCTCCGAGAAGAGGAACCAGCCACCCGGCTTGAGCACGTCGTAGATGTTGCGGAACACCGCGCGGTAGCGGTCGTCGTCGATGACGTGGTAGACGACGTCGAACATCGACACCGCGTCGAAGTCCTTGCCCGCGTGAGCCAGGCCCTCGGAGGCGTCCGCCACCTCGAAGCGGGCACCCGGAAAGCGCTGGCGGAGTCGTTCGACCGCGGTGCTCGAGATGTCGGAGCCGGTGAAGTCGCGGGCGCCTGCCGCGTGCCACTGGAGCGCATAAAAGCCCACCCCGGTACCGACGTCGAGCACGCGGGCGCGAGGGAGGTCGAGGTCGGTGACGGCAACGGCGCGCTTGAAGATCGTGCGGCGGAGCAGGTAGATCCAGCGGTTGAACGACAGGCTCAGGTGGGACAGCCCGGTGGTGCGGATGGACGACCGGCCGGCCATCCGCTTCTCCCAGTAGGCCTCCGGATCGAAGGGCTGGGTTGCTTGTCTGCGCGGCATTCAACACATCCTAGGTGGGGAATGTGGAGCGTCTCCACGCGCCCGGGCCAGGCGGGATCGGCTGGCGGTGCAGCGCCCCCCGGTCGGTCCAGGCGGAACGTGCGGCCGGAGGCACCGAGGCCGGCGTCGCCCGCGCCGTCACGACCGCGACCAGCGCCGCGACCTCCTCGGCGGTGGGGTCGCCGCGCACGACACGCCAACGCGGAGGGGGATCGTCCGCGGCACTCACAGCGGAATGTTCCCGTGCTTCCTGGGCGGCACCGTCTGACGCTTCGAGCGAAGGGTCCGCAGGCCGCGGGTGACGTAGGCGCGTGTGTACGACGGGGGGATCACCGAGTCGACGTAGCCGCGCTCGGCCGCGATGTAGGGGTTGGCGAGCGTGTCCTCGTAGTCGGTCACGAGCTCCTTGCGCATCGCGTCGGCGTCGTCGGCCGCCGCGAGCTCCTTGCGATAGAGGATGTTCACCGCACCCTGCGCACCCATCACCGCGATCTGCGCGGTCGGCCAGGCGAAGTTCAGGTCGGCGCCGAGGTGCTTGGACCCCATGACGTCGTAGGCACCGCCGTAGGCCTTGCGGGTTATCACGGTGACCTTGGGTACGGTCGCCTCGGCGTAGGCGTAGATGAGCTTGGCGCCGCGCCGGATTATCCCGTCCCACTCCTGCGACGTCCCCGGCAGGAATCCGGGCACGTCGACGAAGGTCAGCACCGGAACGTTGAACGCGTCGCAGGTCCGCACGAAGCGTGCGGCCTTCTCGGATGCGTCGATGTCGAGTGTGCCCGCGAACTGCATGGGCTGGTTGGCGACCACGCCGACCGAACGACCTTCGATGCGCCCGAAGCCGCACAGGATGTTGGGCGCGAACAACGCGTGCACCTCGAGGAACTCGCCGTCGTCGAGGATGTGGTTGATGACGGTGTGCATGTCGTAGGGCTGGTTCGCCGAGTCGGGCACGAACGTGTCGAGCTCGCGGTCCTCGTCGGTGATCTCGAGCTCTGTCTCGGCGTCGTAGGACGGCGGGTCCTCGAGGTTGTTCGACGGCAGGTGGGCCAGCAGGTTCTTGACGTAGTCGATGGCGTCCGCCTCGTCGTCGGCGAGGTAGTGCGCGTTGCCTGACTTCGTGTTGTGGGTGCGCGCGCCGCCGAGGTCCTCCTGGGTGACGTCCTCCCCCGTCACCGTCTTGATGACGTCGGGGCCGGTGATGAACATGTAGGACTTCGCGTCGACCATCACGGTGAAGTCGGTGATGGCGGGGGAGTAGACGGCACCGCCCGCGCACGGTCCCATGACGAGCGAGATCTGCGGCACGACGCCGGACGCCATCACGTTGCGGTAGAAGATGTCGCCGTAGAGGCCGAGCGAGACGACGCCCTCCTGGATGCGCGCACCGCCGGAGTCGTTGATGCCGACGACGGGGCAGCCCGTCTTGAGCGCGAGGTCCATGACCTTGACGATCTTCTCGCCGAAGACCTCGCCCAGCGACCCGCCGAACACGGTGAAGTCCTGCGCGAAGACGCAGACCGGCCGGCCGTCGACCGTGCCCGAGCCGGTGACGACGCCGTCTCCGTAGGGACGACGCTCGGCGAGGTCGAAGTTGGTCGAGCGGTGCCGGGCCAGCTCGTCCATCTCGATGAACGAGCCCTCGTCGAGGAGCATCTCGATGCGTTCGCGGGCCGTCATCTTGCCCTTGGCGTGCTGCTTCTCGACCGCGGCGGCCGAGCCCGCGTGGACGGCCTCGTCGTTGCGGCGGTGCAGGTCGGCCAGCTTCCCGGCCGTCGAGTGCACGTCGATGTCGGGGGGCACCTCGGTGCCGGGCATGTCCGCCGATGCCGTCATGGGCGCCCAGCGTAGTGACCCCGGCCACCCCGGCATCCGGCGTAGGCCCGGATGCTGGAAGATGCCCCGCATGTCCCTTCCCTCCGTCCGTCAGCTCTTCGCCGGCATTCGTGCGCGCGACCTCCACGTGAGCCATGTGATGCCAGGTGCCTGGCTCGCGACCCGTCGGGGCAGCGGCCCTGAGGTCAAGGTGCACACCGACGCGGGTGCGCTGCTCGTGAAGCCGCGGCTCGAGCCCTCGCAGTGGTTCAAGCTGGAGAAGGCGCTCGGCCACGAGATGGTCTCGGCGCACGTGGCCAACCTGCTGGCGAAGTACCGCAGCAACGTCGTGCTCGACGTCGGCGCGAACAAGGGTCAGTTCGCCCAGCGCCTGCGCGCCCACGGCTACCAGGGCCACATCGTGTCCTTCGAGCCGGTGCCCCGCGACTTCGAGATCTGCGCCGAGCACGCGGCGGGCGACCCGCGGTGGACCGTGCACCAGATGGGGCTCGGTTCCAGCGACGGCCAGCTCGAGATGAACGTCTACGAGGGCACGCTCAGCTCGTTCCTCCCCGCCAGCGAGTTCGGCTCGACCCGCTACAAGCAGATGCAGAAGGGCGTCATGGTGACCGCTCCGGTGCGCCGGCTCGACGGCGTCCTCGACGAGGTCATGCCCGACGTACGCCGCCCGCGACCGTTCCTGAAGACCGACACCCAGGGATTCGACCTCGAGGTGTTCCGTGGTCTCGGCGACCGGTCGGGAGAGTTCGTGGGACTGGTCGCCGAGACGGTCTTCATGAAGATCTACGACGGCATGCCGCGGATGCCCGAGGCGCTGCAGTCCTACGAGGCCGCCGGCTTCGAGATCAGCGGCCTGTTCCTGATCACCCGTGAGGCGCGCACCTGGCGCGCGCTGGGCTTCGACTGCGTGATGGTCCGGGCGGAGGCGCTGGCGAAGAACTGGTCGCCGTGACCACTGGCTCCGGCGACTGGAGCGACCTCGACCGGCCGCCGCTGCGCGAGGCGGCGCTGCGCCAGGCTCTGGTGGCCGGGCCGTTGTGGACCGATCTGCGCGTCGTCGGCCGGACCGCCTCGACCAACGCCGACGTGGCGGCCGACGCCCTGTCCGGTGCGCGCGAAGGACTGGTCGTGGTCGCCGAGCACCAGACGGCCGGCCGCGGCCGGCTCGAGCGCACCTGGTCCTCGTCGCCGCGGACCGGGCTCACGTTCTCGGTGCTCCTGCGCCCCCGGTTCCCGCGAGCCCGCTGGGGCTGGCTCCCGTTGCTGGCCGGCCTCGCCGTGGCCATGCCGCTGCGCCGTCAGGGCGGGCTGGACGCGCGCCTGAAGTGGCCGAACGACGTGCTGGTGGGCGAGCGCAAGGTCGCAGGCGTCCTCACCGAGGTGGTGGGCGACGCCGTCGTCGTGGGCATCGGGGTCAACGTCCTGGCCGTTCCCGACGACCTCCCCGCGGACGTCGCGACCTCCCTGGCGGCGGAGGGCTCGGAGTTCGTCGACCGCGACCCGGTGCTGCGCGGGGTGCTTCGCGAGCTCGCCCGCAGCTACGACGGTCTGCAGGAGCACGACGGGGACGCCGGGACGAGCGGCCTGCACCGGGCGTACCGGGAGGTGTGCGCGACGGTCGGCCGCGAGGTCCGCATCGAGCTGTCCGGGTTGCCGCCGCGCAGCGGCACGGCCAGCGACGTCGACGCCGAGGGCAGGTTGGTGGTCGACGGTCTGCCTGTCTCGGCGGGCGACGTGGTCCACGTTCGCTGACCGCGGCGCCCGAGTCGGTAAGGATGGCCCCGTGACAGGCATCCCGAAGAAGCTCCTCGGCGAGGACGAGCACGTGATCATGGCCATGCGGCCGCACTGGAAAGAGCTGGTGTGGCCGGTCCTGGTGCTCGTCGTGACGTCCCCGGTGGCGAGCTACCTCGCGGCGGTCGCCCCGGCCGGCGACGCCCAGGTCTGGCTGCGGCTCGCCGTGGTGATCGTCGCGGTGCTGGTTGTGGTGCGCTGGACCATCTGGCCGTTCCTGCAGTGGCTGACCACGGCGTACGTCGTGACCGACCGCCGGGTCATCACCCGCATCGGCGTCATCGCCAGGCGTGGCCGCGACATGCCGCTCTCCCGGATCAACGACGTGACGTTCGAGCACAGCAGCGTGCTGGAGCGCATCCTCGGCTGCGGCACCCTCGTCGTCGAGTCGGCCGGTGAACGGGGCCAGCTCGTGATGCGCGACGTGCCGTCCGTCGAGGAGGTGCAGCGCGACGTCTACCGGCTGGCCGAGGAGGACGAGGACCGCCGGTGGGGCGATCGGACCGGTGAGCAAGCGACGTGACGGACGAGACCGAGCGAGCCGCGCGGCTGGAGGAACTGCTGCTCGGTGGTGAGCGCCGCTACACCCGCGACCAGGCAGCGGACGCGGCCGGTGTCAGCGTCGACCACGCACGCCGGCTCTGGCGGGCGCTGGGTTTCGCCGACGTCGGTGACGAGAGTGTGGCCTTCAACGACGAGGACCTGGCCGCACTGCGCCGGCTCATGGGGCTGGTCGAGTCGGGCGTGCTCGACGACGAGCTCGCGGTGAGCGTCACCCGTGCTCTCGGCCACAACGCCGCCCGGTTGGCCGAGTGGCAGGTCGACGCGCTGCTCGAGCAGGTCGTCGGCGACGGGGTGCCCGAGGACGTGGCGCTGCGTGCCGCCGTCGAGCTGGCCGCCGAGCACGTCGACGATCTCCAGTCGCTGGTCGTCTACGCGTGGCGGCGCCAGCTCGCCGCGGTGGCCGGCCGGGCGCTGGCCGCGGCGACCGGGGAGAGCGTGACCGGCCGGCTCTCCGTCGGCTTCGCCGACCTCGTCTCCTACTCCCGGCTGTCGCAGAAGCTCGAGGAGCGAGAGCTGGCGGCGCTCGTCGACCGGTTCGGCCGCCAGTCGGCCGACGTCATCGCCGCCGGCGCCGGCCGGCTGGTCAAGACGCTGGGCGACGAGGTGCTCTTCGTCACCGACCAGGCGGAGAGCGCCGGACGGATCGGGCTCGAGCTGGCCGAGACCATGGCGGAGGACCCTGTCCTGCCCGACGTCCGGGTCGGCATCGCGACCGGCACGGTGCTCACCCGCATGGGTGACGTGTTCGGTCACACGGTCAACCTGGCGAGCCGGCTGACCGCGCTGGCCCTGCCGGGCACCGTCCTGGTCGACGACGAGACCGCGAGCGCGCTCGAAGGGGTCGTGGGCCTCGACGTGGACGTCGAGCGCACCAGGGCGGTGCGCGGCATGGGTCTCGTGCGGCCGGGAGTCCTCCGCCGGGCCACGCACTAGCCTCGGCGTCGTGAGCGAGACACGGCGGGTCGTCGACGTACGCCGGCACGGCGAGGGCGGCCGGGTCGCCGAGATCGTGCTCGACCGGCCGGAAGCGCACAATGCCATCTCCACGGCGCTCGCCGAGGATGTCGTTGCCGCACTTCGCTCACTGCGTGACGCCGAGGACGTGCGTGCCGTCGTGCTGTCGTCGTCGTCCGAGAAGGCCTTCTGCGTCGGCGCCGACCTCAAGGAGCGCAACTCGTTCAGCGACGCCGACCTCCTTGCGCAGCGTCCGAAGTTCCGGGCGCTCTTCGGCGGCATCCTCGACCTGCCGGTGCCGACGATCGCAGCCGTGCACGGCTTCGCCCTCGGCGGGGGCTTCGAGCTGGCGCTGTGCTGTGACCTCGTCGTCTGCGACGAGACGGCGGTCCTGGGTCTGCCCGAGGTCACCGTCGGACTGGTCCCCGGTGGCGGCGGGACCCAGCTGCTCGTCCGAAGGGTCGGGTCCGCGCGTGCGGCCGACCTCGTCCTGACCGGCCGGCGCTTCGACGCCGCCGAGGCGCTCCGGCTGGCTGTCGTCGATCGTCTGGTGCCCGCCGGCGGTCATCGCGAGGCGGCGCTCGAACTGGCCGCCACCATTGCCGCGAACTCGCCGGTGGGCGTGCGCGAGGCCAAGCGAGCCCTGCGACGCGGGCTCGACGTCGATCTCGCGGCCGGGCTCGAGGTCGAGGACGCCGCCTGGCGGGCCACAGCCTTCTCCCCGGACCGGGCGGAGGGCATCGCGGCCTGGGTCGAGCGGCGCCGTCCCGAATGGCCCCGGCGTCCGGCGGAGCCACCGGCTTCCAGCTGAGAGACACGCTCGTTAGGTGCCGAATGCGATCATTGGGCATTCGCCCGGGATTCGCCGACGGTACGCACGCCGCGCTGCTTGCTGGGACCATGGCTCGGAGGTGCCGCGTGGATGAGCAGTCCGAGCCGCCGCGGACCCGCCAGGGCGAGTCTGCGGATGCCGTACGGCTGCGTTCGCTGCTGGAGATCGCGAAGGTCGTCGGCGCGGTGCGTCGCTTCGACGAGCTGGTCGAGCTCACCGCCGAGGAGGCACGCCGTGCCCTCGACGCGGCCTCACTGTCGATCTCGCAGGTCGACCGCGAGAACGGGGTCCTACGCACGCTGGTGAACGTGGGGTGGCTCGGCTCGGGCGAGACGCGGTTCCCCACGGACGAGGTCTACCCCGCGGCTTTGTGGCAGCGGGCGTTCGGCGCCGTCGACGACGGGCACGGCTACGTCTCCGACGTCGATGACGGCACCGAGGAGGCGCGCCTCCTCGCGGAGCTCGGCAAGGACTCCTCCATCTCCGTGCCCATCGTGGTCGAGGCCCGGGTCTGGGGCGAGATGTTCGCCACCCGGGTCGACCCACGGCGACGGTTCGCCGAGTCCGAGCTCGACTTCGCCGTCGCCGTTGCCACCCAGGTCGCCGCAGGGGTGGTCCAGGCCGACCACTTCGCCCGCGTTCAGCGGCTGGCCTTCGAGGACCCGTTGACCGGGCTGGCCAACCGTCGCGCCGTCGACCAGCGTCTTGACGACAACCTCGCGGCGTACGTCGCGGACGGCACTCCGGTCTCACTGGTGCTGGCCGACATCAACCGCCTCAAGCAGGTCAACGACTCGTTCGGTCACGCCGCCGGGGACCGGTTGATCGTGGCGGTCGGCGATGCGGTGAGCCTGGCGAGTGGTCTGGCACCGGGCAGCCTGGCCGCCCGGATCGGCGGCGACGAGTTCTGTGTCGTCGTCTCCGGCGCCAAGGTCGACGCGGCTCTTGCCGTGGCCCAAGAGCTCTGCAAGATCGTCGACGGCCAGCCCATGAGCACCGGGATCAGCTGCGGCGTCGCCTCGACCGACTCGTCGCCCGGCCGGGTGGACACACCGGTGCGGCTCTTCCGGCTGGCCGACGCCGCGCAGTACCGCGCAAAGCGGTCCGGCTCGCGCCAACCGGTGGTCGCCGGCGGTACGGCCGATGCTCCCACCGACCAGACCGGGGACCGGCGGGCCAGGCGCGGACGCATCGGCGTGCACCCGCAAGCCTCGCTGGACGCCGGGCTCGAGGTTCTCGACAAGCTGGCCGACGCCCCACTCCAGGCGCGGATCGAGGCCGTGGCCGAGCACGTGGTCTCGCTCGTGGACGCGGCGGCGTGGTGGGTCTCGTGGGTTGCGCCTCGCAGCAACGCGCTGCTGGTGGTCGGGAGCTCGGTTGCGCGCGGCGGCGAGGCGACGGGCCCTGCCCGCGACGGGGGCCAGTTCGCGGCAGAGGCCCCCTATGACCTGGCCAGCTATCCGGTCACCGCGCAGGCCATCGAGCGCGCCGGTGCGTTTCGGGTGGAAATCGGCGACCCGGACGCCGACCCCGCCGAGGAGGGTGTGCTCGTCGCGTCGGCCTACACCGCCGTGCTGGCCGCGGGAGCGACCTCGGCCGAAGGCGGGTGGCTCGTCGAGATCTACGCCGACTCGATCAGTCTCCCGTTGGACGGCTTCGAGCCGATCCTGCGGTCCTTGCTGGCAGTGGCCGTGAGCACCATCGGGTCGACCGTTGCCAGGCTCACCGCGCTGGAAGGGCAGGACTACTCGGCGGCGGCTGAGTAGCCGGCGGGACGTGTCGGATGCGGCGGCTGTGACGGATGTGGCGATGACAGAGGGGGCCGTGCACCTACGATGCCTGTCATGACGCGCGTTCTCCTCGCTGAGGACGACCAGGCCATCTCGGAGCCGCTCGCGCGCGCCCTGCGCCGCGAGGGTTACGAGGTGGAGGTCTGCGAAGACGGCCCGGGAGCACTGCAGTCGGCGACGGCGTCGCCGGTCGACCTCGTCGTTCTGGACATCGGGCTGCCCGGCATGGACGGCCTCGAGGTCTGCCGCCGGCTGCGCGTTGAGGGCGTGGCCGTGCCCGTGCTCGTGCTCACCGCGCGCACCGACGAGGTGGACACCGTCGTCGGCCTCGACGCGGGCGCCGATGACTACGTCACCAAGCCGTTCCGCCTCGCCGAGCTGCTGGCGCGGGTCCGGGCGCTGCTGCGTCGCGGCGGCGTCGAGATCACCCAGGGCGTCCACGGCGTCCGCATCGACGTCGAGTCGCACCGTGCGTGGATCGACGAGGCCGAGCTGTCCCTGACTGCCAAGGAGTTCGACCTGCTGCGGGTGCTGATGCGCGAGGCCGGCAAGGTCGTGACGCGTGAACAGCTGATGCGGGAAGTGTGGGACACCGCCTGGTGGGGGTCGACGAAGACCCTCGACATGCACGTGTCCTGGCTGCGCAAGAAGCTCGGTGACGACGCCGCGAACCCGCGGTTCATCACGACGGTTCGCGGGGTGGGTTTTCGCTTCGAGCGGGAGTGAGGGACGCCGGTGCGGCGTCGACTGGTGCAGTCCAACCTCGCGGTGGCGATCGTCGCCGTGGTGCTGGTCTGCGTCCCGCTGGGGGTGGTCGCCGCCGTGAATCCGGACTGGCTCAACGCCACGTCCGTGACGCTCTTCGCCGTGGCGGTCGGGCTGGTGGCGGTGGCCGTCAGCGTCGGCGTGGGCCTGTACGACGGCGGCCGGATGACGACGCATCTGGTCGCCCTCGCCGAGCGCGCCGAGCGACTCGGCTCGGGCGGCCGGCGCAAGACGCCGACGCCCTCGGGTATCGAGGAGGTCGACCGGGTCGCACGCTCCCTGGAGGCGAACGCGGAACGCACCGACCGGCTGCTGGCCGCCGAGCGCCGCTTCGCCAGCGATGCGTCCCACCAGCTCCGGACCCCACTGACGGCGCTGTCCATGCGGCTCGAGGAGATCATCGAGTCCGAGGACCCGCGCACGGTCCGCGAGGAAGCCACCAGCGCGCTGGCCCAGGTGGAGCGGCTGGCGACCGTGGTCGAGCACCTGCTGGACAGCGTCCGCGACAGCAACCTGCGCGTGGGTCCGGTGTCCCTCGACGACGTCGTGCTGCAACAGGTCGTCGAGTGGGAGCCGGCCTTCGGCGCGGCGGGCCGGCGGATCGTCGCGACCGGCACCCGCGGGCTGGTGGCGCTCGCCACCTCGGGCGGACTCTCGCAGGTGCTGGCGACGCTGTTGGAGAACAGCCTCGTGCACGGTGGCGGCACCGTCACGGTGTCCACTCGCTCGACGGGCATCTCGCTGGTCGTGGAGGTCACCGACGAGGGACCCGGGGTGCCGCCCGAGCTCGGCCCCCGGGTGTTCGAGCGCTCGGTCAGCGGGCGGCGCGGCACCGGGCTGGGCCTCGCGGTGGCACGTGAGCTGGCCGCGACCGACGGTGGCCGCCTCGAGCTGGTCCAGCAGAAGCCACCCGTGTTCGCGCTGTTCCTCAGCTCTGCGGAGACCGGTCCCCGCTGACCTGGTCTGTCGGCGCGGCGGCCGCCCCGGGCAGCAGAGTCGGGAACACCCAGCGCCGGTACGACCAGAAGCGGAACGTCGTGCCGAGCGCGAGACCGATGACGTTGGCCGAGATGTTGTCGGCCAGGGGGCTGGTGAGGTCGAGCACGTAGTGGGAGATCGCCAGGCAGCCCAGCGAGATGGCGAGCCCCACCCCGTTGAGGAGGAAGAAGAGCGTGTACTCGCGCCGCACGCTGGAGCGGCGGCGGTGACGGAACGTCCAGAGCCGGTTGCCGCCGTACGCCCAGGTCGTCGCCACCACCGTGGAGATGGTCTTGGACGTCAGCGGCTTGTCGCCGTCGGTGAGGTGCAGCACCACGTTGAAAACGGTCACATCGACGATGAACGCGCTCCCGCCGACGACGCCGAACTTCATCAGCTCGCGGACGATGGCGCCGAGCCCGTAGTAGAGGCGTAGCAGCGCTCTGAACACCACCCGAGGCTACTCGGCACGGTGCGCGGCTAGGCTCCTGCGCGTGGGTTTCCCGGTGGTCGGAGTCGTCGGTGGCGGCCAGCTCGCACGCATGATGGCGCCGGCGGCCATCGGACTCGGGTTGACCCTGAGGGTGCTCGCGCGCGACCCGCGGGAAAGCGCGGCGCGGGTCGTGGCAGACGTCGAGATCGGTGACGAGCGCGATCTGGATGCGCTGCGGCGCTTCGCCAAGGGCTGCGATGTGCTGACCTTCGACCACGAGCACGTGCCGACGTCCCACCTGCGCGCGCTCCAGGACGAGGGCGTCGTGGTCCGGCCCGGGGCATACGCGCTCGAGCATGCGCAGGACAAGGCGCTGATGCGCGCTCGCCTGACCGAGCTCGGCCTGCCGTGTCCGCGGTGGCGGCTGGTCGAGGACGTCGCGGGTCTCGTGGACTTCGGCGTCGAGGCCGGGTGGCCGCTCGTACTGAAGACACCTCGTGGCGGCTACGACGGCAAGGGCGTTCGCTTCGTCGGCGACGCAGGCGAGGCCGAAGCGTGGTTGCGCGACGCGGGTCCGCTTCTTGCCGAGGAGCTCGTGCCGTTCAACCGCGAGCTTGCCGTGCTCGTGGCGCGCAGCCCGCACGGACAGGCGGCGGTGTGGCCGGTCGTGGAGACCGTGCAGGTCGACGGGATCTGTCGCGAGGTCCTCGCGCCTGCGGCGATCACCGACGTGCACGCGGTCGCGGCGCAGCAGACTGCACTGCGCATCGCGGAGGGCCTCGGCGTCACCGGCGTGCTCGCGGTCGAGATGTTCGACACCGACGCGAGTGTGCTCGTGAACGAGCTCGCCATGCGTCCGCACAACAGCGGGCACTGGACGATCGAGGGGTCGCGGACCAGCCAGTTCGAGCAGCACCTGCGCGCCGTGCTCGACCTGCCGCTCGGCGACACCACGATGACCGCGCCGAGGGTGGCCATGGCCAACGTGCTCGGCGGCGAGATCCCGGACATGTACCCCGGCTACCTGCACTGCATGGCCCACGACCCGGGCGCGCACATCCACACCTACGGGAAAGACGTCCGCCCTGGGCGAAAGGTGGGTCACGTGACGACGTTGGGCGACGATGCTGACGATGTGCGCGCGCGGGCCGTCCACGCCGCCGACTTCCTGCGAGGAGACATCGATGGCTGAGGCGCCCCGACCGCTGGTAGGCCTGGTGATGGGCAGCGACTCCGACTGGCCGGTGATGAAGGAGGCCGCGGAGGCGCTCGACGAGTTCGACGTGCCCTACGAGGCCGACGTCGTCTCCGCCCACCGGATGCCGCACGAGATGCTCGCCTACGGTGCGGACGCCGCCGGCCGCGGGTTGCGCGTGCTGATCGCCGGCGCGGGGGGAGCCGCACATCTCCCCGGGATGCTCGCGTCCGTGACGCCGCTGCCGGTCATCGGTGTCCCGGTGCCGCTCGAGCGGCTCGACGGGCTCGACTCACTGCTGTCCATCGTGCAGATGCCCGCGGGCGTCCCGGTCGCGACGGTGTCCATCGGTGGCGCGCGAAACGCGGGGCTGCTCGCCGTACGCGTGCTCGCCGCGTCTGACGTCGGCCTGCAGGAACGCATGGAGAAGTTCCAGGCCGCACTCGGCGACAAGGCGCGCGCCAAGGGCGACGTGATCCGACGGCGCGCCGCCGGCGGTGGCGTGGGCTTCGGCGCCTGACGTCTCAGCCGGTCTGGCCCAGCCGGGGCCACTCGATGACCGGGCAACGGTCCATGACGACGTCGAGGCCGGCCGCGGCGGCTCGGGCTGCGGCGTCGGCGTCGATCACCCCGAGCTGCAGCCAGACGGCCTTGGCGCCGATCGCCACCGCCTCGTCGACGACAGCGCCGGCCTTGCTGCTGTTGACGAACACGTCGACGACGTCCACGGGGAACGGCACGTCGGCGAGGCGGGCGTAGGCGGCCTCGCCGTGCACGTCCTGCGGCTGCTGATGGACGGGGACCACGCGCTTGCCGTGGCGCTGCAGGAACGCCGCCACGGAGTAGGCCGGGCGCACCGGGTTGTCGCGCAGCCCGACGACGGCCCAGGTGGTGGTGTCGGTGAGCAGTCGGGTGATGGTGGCGTCGTCACCCGTCACGGTCGGCCCAGCCCGCGGTAGTGCCATCCGGCGGCTCGCCACCGGACCGGGTCGAGGGCGTTGCGCCCGTCGATGATGCGCCGCTCCTCGACGACCTCGCCGAGCGTCGCCGGATCCATGTCGCGGAACTCCTGCCACTCGGTGAGATGCAGGACGAGGTGGGCTCCCTCGCAGGCCTCCTTCGCGGAGGCGGCGTAGCCGAGAGTCGGGAACATCCGTCGCGCGTTCTCGACGCCACGGGGGTCATAGACGGTCACCTCGCCACCCTGCAGGTGGATCTGCCCGGCGACGTTGAGTGCGGGGGAGTCGCGGATGTCGTCGGAGTTGGGCTTGAACGCCGCACCGAGCACGCCGACGCGGCGGCCGAGGAAGCTGCCGCCGCAGTCCTGGCGAGCGCGGTCGACCACGTGCTCGCGACGGCGCATGTTGATCGCGTCGACCTCCTTGAGGAAGCTCAGCGCCTGGTCGACGCCGAGCTCACCCGCTCGTGCCATGAACGCGCGGATGTCCTTGGGCAGGCAGCCGCCGCCGAAGCCGAGCCCGGCGTTGAGGAACTTGCGACCGATGCGTTCGTCGTGGCCGAGCGCGTCGGCGAGCTGGGTGACGTCGGCGCCGGTCGCCTCGCACAGCTCGGCCATGGCGTTGATGAAGGAGATCTTGGTGGCGAGGAATGCGTTGGCCGACACCTTGACCAGCTCGGCCGTGGCGTAGTCGGTGACGAGGAACGGTGTGTCTCGCGCGATCGCCTTGGTGTAGACCTCGCGCAGCGTGGCCTCGGCGGAGGCGGACCGCACACCGACGACGACCCGGTCGGGCCGCAGCGTGTCCTCCACGGCGAAGCCCTCGCGCAGGAACTCGGGGTTCCAGGCCAGCTCCACGCCGGCCCCGGCCGGAGCCCGCTCCGCGAGCAGGTCGGCCAGCCGGGAGGCCGTGCCCACCGGGACGGTCGACTTGCCGACCACCAGGCAGGGCCGTCGCAGCTCGGCCGCGAGCCCGTCGAAGACGGCGTCGACGTAGCGCATGTCGGCGGCGTGCTCGCCCTTCTTCTGCGGGGTCCCGACGCACATGAAGTGGACGTCCCCGAACGCGGCCACATCCTCGTACGACGTGGTGAACTGCAGCCGTCCCGACTCGACGTGCTTGCGCAGCAACGGCTCGAGGTCGGGCTCGAAGAACGGGACTGTGCCCTTGGCGAGCAGGTCGACCTTGGCGGCGTCGACGTCCATGCCGAGCACGTCGAAGCCGAGCTCGGCCATGCATGCGGCGTGGGTGGCGCCGAGGTAGCCGGTGCCGAGCACCGTTACGCGCAGGGTCATAAGGCGTCACGGTATATGCCTCCTGGGACGGCCTCGTCATCACCGGGCCGGGCCCCCGGCCCGACTACCCTGTCGCCCAGCCCCCTCGAACAGAGAGTCCAGACATGCCGTCCCGCTCCACCAACCCCACGCTGGTCGGGGCGGCACCCGAGCCCGCGGACGGCCCGGCCGAGGCCGACGCGGGGCCCTGGGACCTGCGGGTCCTGGTCGCGGGCGGCGCCGTACTGGTGGTCCTGCTCGCGCTGGGTCGCGTGCTGCCGGGCTCCGAAGCGACGCTGCTGCTGCGGCTGTCGGCCGCCTTCGCGGCGGTCCTCGTCTTTCCCGGCGCAGTGGCGATGCGGCTGCTGGACCACGGCAGGCTGCCCCAGGGCGTCTGGTTCGGCGCCGCCGTCGCCTGGAGCGTCGTGCTGATCTGCGCGGCCCAGGCGGTTGCGTTCCTCGTGCACGGGTCGCTGGTCGTCACCGGAATCGCGCTGGTCGTGCTCGAGGTCGCGCTGTTCGCGGTGGGCTGGTGGCGGCGAGGTCTGGGTGGCCGGCGGCTGCGGCTGCCTGGCTCGCGCGGCGAGTGGGTCACCGCGCTGCGCAACAGGGCCGCGCTGACCGCCACCGTCGCGACCGGGCTGCTGCTCGGCGGCTACATCTGGTGGGCCCGGTTGCCCATCACGGGCGACGCGGTCGAGCACCTCGCCCGTACCCGCAAACTCGCCGAGCTGGACTCCTTCGACAGGGTCGGCGTGACGGAGTTCTTCGCCGACGCGAACCTGCACCCCGGACATGCCTTCCCTTCGTGGCACGCAGCGCTGGCGCTGGTCGCCCGGCTCGCCGGCGTCGACTCGGCGGCGGTCATCCAGCTCGGCTCCGCCGTACTGACGCCGCTCGTGCTGGTCATGGTCTTCGGCATGGGCACCGCGCTGTTCCGCACACCCTGGGGCGGCTTCTGCACGGCGGTCGCGCAGGCCGGCTGGCTGGGCTTTGCCGCCTCGGGCACCGGCACCTTCGCGATCATCAGCGGGCCCGCGGCGGTGAGCCTGGTGGCGTTCGTGCCCGTCGTGATGGCGTTGGTCCTCACCTACGTCGAGGCCGGCCGCCGTATCGACCTCGTGTCACTCGTGGCCGCGTCGTTCGCCGTCACGGTCATCCACGTGAACTACACGCTCTACCTGCTGGCCGTGCTCGGCAGCTTCGCGATCGCGCGCTGGTTGCTGGACCGGCAGGGAATGCAGGATGCACGCCGGATTGCCGTCGCCGGGCTCGTCACGCTGGCGTCGGCGTTGCCTTACTACGTCGTCGTGGTGCCGATCGTGCTGCGCCAGCCGCAGGTCGGCACCACCGATCCCGGCGAGCAGGCGGACAACATGCGGCGCTACCGCCTCCAGCTCGACCAGTGGGGCTCGTTGCTCTCGGTGTCGCCCGAGACGATCGCGCGCACCGGGCCGATCGTCGTCGTCGGTCTGGTGGGCGTGGTGCTCGCGCTGCTGGCCGGCCGGCAGCGCTGGGCCGGACTGGTCCTCGGCTCCGCGGGGGCCGTCTTCGTCGTCTGCCTCGTCCCGCAGCTGTTCACCACGTTCACCGACCTCGTCTCCATCGGCCAGGCCAGGCGGCTGGTCAACTTCCTGGCCATCGCCGTGACGGTCGCCGCCGTCGGGTTCGTCGTGGGACGCCTGAAAGTGGTCGGCATCGGGCTCGCACTCGCAGCCGGCGGTTTCCTGCAGTCGCAGTACCCGGGCGACTTCACCTACCTCATGACCGAGGGCGGCGGCCCCGCGTGGGCGACCTGGGTGGCCGTGGCCGCGGTCGTGCTCGCCGTACTCGTGCTGCCGTGGCTGCGCGGACGGCCGACACCGCAGCTGCGATTCGGCAGCGGTGTCTGGGCGGGTGCCGTCGTGGCGGCGCTCGTGGTGCCACTGGCCGTCACCGGCCTGTCGTCGGTCGAGCGACACCACGGCCCGCGAAGCGTCCTCTCCGCGGGCGTGCTCCGCGAGCTGCGCGACGGCATGCCGGAGGGCTCGGTCGTCTTCTCCGACGACCGGACCGCCTACCAGACCGTCGGCTTCGCGCCGGTCTACGTGAACACCGCTGTCGGCGGCCACGTCTGGGACCGCCGGGTCGAACGCCACAAGGACGCGGTGCGCTTCTTCTCACCGGACACGGGTCCCGACGCGCGGCTTGCGCTGTTGCGCAAGTACGACGCCGACTACGTGCTGACCCGGCCCTACATCGCGCGGCGGCTTGGCCTGGACGGTCTCCTCGACCGCGTCTACGTCGACCCGCCCCGACCGAGCCGGCGCTTCGTGCTCTACCAGGCACCGCAGTAGCGACCGCCCGCGGGCGCGCGGCGTTCCCGCCGTACTCTGGCCCGATGTCTGAGTTCGACCTCTTCCGGCTCTCCGACGAGCACATGATGCTGCGCGCGGCGGTGCGCGACGTCTGCGAGGACAAGATCGCCCCGCTTGCGGCAGAGGTCGACGAGAACGGAGAGTTCCCGCAGGAGTCCTACGAAGCGCTGCGAATGGCCGAGTTCCACGCGGTGCACATCCCCGAGAAGTACGGCGGTGCGGGCGCCGACGCGCTCGCCACCTGTCTTGTCATCGAGGAGGTCGCGCGAGTCTGCGCGTCGACCTCGCTCGTGCCGGCGGTGAACAAGCTCGGCACCATGCCGTTGCTGCTTGCCGCGTCCGAGGACCTGCTGGGGCGCTACCTGCCGGCAGTCGCCAGGGGCGACGCGATGTTCTCCTACGCCCTCTCCGAGCCCGGGGCCGGCAGCGACGCGGTCGCCATGACGACCAAGGCCGTGCGCGACGGCGACGGCTACGTGCTCAACGGTGCCAAGCGCTGGATCACGAACGCCGGTGTCTCCGACTACTACACGGTGATGGCGGTCACGGACGCGGACGCGGGCGCGAACGGCATCTCGGCGTTCGTCGTCGAGAAGAGCGACGAGGGCGTCTCGTTCGGTGCGAAGGAGAAGAAGCTCGGCATCAAGGGCTCCCCGACGCGCGAGGTCTACCTCGACAACTGCCGCATCCCCGCCGACCGGCTCGTCGGCGCGGAGGGCAGCGGGTTCAAGACGGCGCTGCGCACGCTCGACCACACCCGGGTGACGATCGCCGCGCAGGCCGTCGGCATCGCGCAGGGCGCTCTCGACCACGCCACGCGCTATGCCAAGGAGCGCAAGCAGTTCGGCAAGGCGATCGCCGACTTCCAGGGTCTGCAGTTCATGCTCGCCGAGATGGCGATGAAGCTGGAAGCCGCACGCCAGCTGACCTATGCGGCGGCGGCGAAGTCCGAACGTGGCGACTCCGACCTGACCTTCTTCGGCGCGGCGGCCAAGTGCTACGCGTCGGACACGGCGATGGAGGTCACCACGGACGCCGTGCAGGTCCTCGGCGGCTACGGCTACGTCAAGGACTACCCCGTCGAGCGGATGATGCGCGACGCGAAGATCACCCAGATCTACGAGGGCACCAACCAGATCCAGCGTCTGGTGATGGCCCGCGAGCTGCTGCGCTAGGTGCGCCGGCTCACTCGCTCGCGGTCCCTTGTTGCCGCTATCGCTCGCGGTCCCTTGTTTGCCGCTATCGCTCGCGGTCCCTTGTTTGCCGCTATCGCTCGCAGTCCCTTGTTTGCCGCTATCGCTCGCGGAGAGACCTGAACAGCTTCAGCGCCTCGTCACGGTCCCACTGCACGGCGGACCCGGACTCGGTCGAGAGGTTCGGGTCTGCGACCGGCACGGTGATCTTGCGGGCGTCCCCGCCCGCAACGGCCCGCATCGCGAACGCGAACCGCACCAGGTCGAACGGCCCGTCCCGTTCGTCGACCCGCAGCGCCGTCGTAGCGGCGTTGCCGAGCGAGAGGATCTTGAACGGGTTGAACAACGTCCCGGCGCTGCCGGCCTTCTCGAAGACCGCGCCGAGGAACTCCTGCTGGCGCTCGACGCGCCCGAGGTCGCCCTTGGGGTCGGAGTAGCGCGCACGCACATAGGCGAGCGCCTTCGGGCCGTCCATCTCCTGGCAGCCCTTCTCCACGTTCAGCCCGCTGCGCCGGTCCTTCATGTTCCGCTTCGGGCAGAGCTCGACGCCGCCGACGGCGTCGACCATCCCGACGAAGCCGCCGAAGCCGATCTCCGTGTAGTGGTCGATGCGGATGCCCGTCACGGTCTCGACCGTCTTCACCAGCAGCGGCGCACCACCGAACGCATAGGCGGCGTTGAGCTTGTTGCGCCCGCGTCCGGGGATCGGCACATAGGAGTCGCGGGGCAGGCTCACCATCGTCGAGCGGCCGCCACCCTCGGGCACGTGCAGCAGGATGACGGTGTCGGTGCGCCGACCGGCGGTCTTGCCCAGGCGCAGCTTCTTGGCCTCCGCGGCGGTGAGGCCCTCGCGACTGTCCGAACCGACCAGCAGGTAGTCCTGACCGGGCGTCTTCTCCGGGCGGCCCTCGTAGTCCTGGAGCGCGTCGACCTTCTCGATCTTCGAGTAGAAGTAGAACATCAGGCCGAGCAGCAGGGCGACGATCACCAGCACGGCGATGAGGACCCGCCGGCCCCGCCGGCCACGTCGCCGCGGGCGTCCCTGGGCGGGCAGCGCCGGTGGAGGTGGCGGTGCGCCGTGCGACGGCTCACGCGAGGACGAGCGGGGGATGACCCGGGTCGCCTCGTCGTCGTAGACCGGCCCGCGGTCCTCCGGCGGCCTCGCTCGCCGCGGCTCCCGCGACCAGCCCTCGGGCCAGTCGCTCATCGACAGCCCCGCGGGGTCCTGGCGTCACGCATCCGACTGACCGTACACGGGCTCCCTGAGGGTGGGCTGAGTTGTGTGCGGAACGGCGATGGGGGGTGGACGGAGAGTCGGGCCGGCAAGGCCCGGCACATCGATTCGGCCAAGAAAGACGACGCAATCGCTTCTGAGCGCGTTTTCGTGGCCGTGTGAGGCCGATTAATCGTCATTCCTGGCCAGGCAGGGTTTGGTCTACCGGCAGGGGTCGTCGTCGGCGGTGCGTCCGTCGGCCCTCGGCGCGTCGACGGTGGGTGAGGACATCGTGATCTTGCGCGCACCGGCGTACGACGAGCCCACGACGACCTGAAGCGTCCGGCCGAGGCCGGTCACCTTCTCCAGCCGGGCCTTGGGCACGGCCGCGGCGAGCGTCTTGATGCTCTCGGTGTAGCGCGCGTCGTAGCGCAGCACGGTGCGCTCCACGTCGGAGGTGCGCCAGTTGCGCGCGGGACCGGCACTGTCGAAGCCGCGGTCGACCAGCTCACTGGTGACCTTGGTGCCGAGCCCGGCGACGCCCGCGCCGTTGTAGACCTGCACCCGCACCTGCGACGGCGGCACGGTCGGCGCGACGGCCCCCTTCGCCTTCGCCTGTGCGGCTCCGGCCGGCGCGGGCGGGTTGCCGTCGCGCAAGCCGGCGAACAGGCGTCCGGCGGCGTCCTCGTCCCAGAGCGCGACGGCGCCGACCCCGCCCGGCCGGTACGACGGGTTGCTCACCGGCACGGTCAGGAACCGCACGCGCGAGTCGGGCACGTGGCGCAGCCGCGAGCCGAGCTCGACGAGCTCGCGCCGCTGCAGGCCCTCGTCGGTGCGCACGGCGCCCAGCGCGGCGTCGAGGAAGCGCACCAGCGTGCGCGGGTCGAGCAGCACCTCGCGGCTCGTGACCCGGTGCGCCATCGCGCCGAGGAACCGCTGCTGGCGCTCGATCCGACCGAGGTCGGCCCGCGCGTCGAGGTTGCGCGCCCGGACGTACGCGAGCCCGGTCGCCCCGTTCACGTGGGTGACGCCCTTGGGCAGCCGCAGGCCTGCCTTGCGGTCGCGCAGCGGGGTAGGCGAGCAGACGTCGACGCCTCCGACCGAGTCGACAAGGTGCTCGAAGCCGAGGAAGTCGACCTCGACGTAGTGATCGACGCGTACGCCGGTGCTGCGCTCGACGGTGGCCACCGCGAGAGGAGGACCGCCCAGGGCGTAGGCCGCGTTGAGCTTGCTGCGGTGCGTGCGCACCCGGGTGCCGTCGGCGCCCTCGTGCTCGGGGATCGTCACGTAGGAGTCGCGCGGGAGGCTGACAGCGGTCATGGCGGGCCGGTCGTCGGAGACGTGGACCAGCAGCATTGTGTCGGCCCGACGGCCGGTGAGCTTGGCGGCGTTGCCCACCCGCAGGCGTTTCCAGTCGGCGCGGCTCATGCCGTCGCGGTTGTCCGAGCCGACCAGCAGGAACGTCGTACCGCTCCCGCTACGAGGCCGGTGGTCCAGTCCCGCGAACGCGTCAACCCGCTCGATGCTCGAGTCCGACCAGGCGAGCAGGGCGTAGCCGCTGGCGCTCACCAGCAGGACCATCGCCGAACCGACCACGGCGGCGGCGAGGAGCACTCGCCGCGCAACGCTGGAGGCGGGCATAGAGCACCTCCGGGCCGTCGGGGAAGAGTGCCGCACCGCGGATCGTAGGGCGCGGCGAGCCTCGCGCCGGGCTGCCACGCCGCCGACCGATACCTTTGGCCGCGATGGCCACCCTGCCCGGAGTCTCTGTCGTGACGGCGGTGCTCGATGAGGAGCGCCACCTGCGCAGTGCGGTGGGCCACGCACTCGACCAGGACTACGCCGGCCCGCTCGAGGTCGTCGTCGCGCTCGGCCCCTCGACCGACCGCACCGACGCGATCGCCGCTGAGCTCGCCGCCTCGGACCCGCGCATCCGGACGGTGCCGAACCCGTCCGGGTCAACCGGTGCCGGCCTGAACCTCGCCGTGGCGGCTGCCTCCCACGACATCCTCGTCCGCATCGACGGGCACGCCATCCTGCCGCCCGACTACGTCCGGGTTGCCGTGGAGACCATGCAGCGCACGGGTGCCGCGAACGTGGGCGGCGTGATGGCCGCCGAGGGCGTCACCGACTTCCAGCGTGCTGTCGCTCGTGCCATGACGAGCCGCCTCGGTGTCGGGCGAGCCAGCTTTCACGTCGGTGGCGCGGAGGGCCCGGCCGAGACCGTCTACCTCGGCGTCTTCCGCCGTTCGGCGCTCGAGCAGGTGGCGGGCTACGACGAGGGGTTCCTGCGCGCGCAGGACTGGGAGCTCAACCATCGCATCCGAGCGGCGGGCGAGCTCGTGTGGTTCACCCCCCGACTGACCGTGTCCTACCGTCCGCGCGCGAGCCTCGGCGCACTCGTGCGCCAGTACCGCAACTACGGCCGATGGCGGCGCGCGGTGATGCGTGAGCACCCCGGCACGGCCAGCCCGCGCTATCTCGCGCCCCCCGCGGCTGTCCTGGCTGTCGGCGCCGGGACGGCGGTCGGTCTCGCCGGCTTCCGGCCCGCGCTGCTCGTGCCCGGCATCTATCTGGCCGGCGTGACGATCGGGGCGGTGGTCACCGGGAGCGGCCTGCCGCTGCGCGCGCGGGTGTGCCTGCCCGTGGTCTATGCCGCCATGCACGCGTCCTGGGGGCTGGGGTTCCTGTCCAGCCCGCGGTCGCTGCGCGCGCCGGTCAGCGGCCGAGCGCGCGCAACGCCGCCGGGCCGTCGTTGACACAGACCGCGTCGACGCCGGCCTCGACGAGGGGTCCCAGCTCGTCGGCGGCAGGGCACCACGCCGCGACCTGGCGGCCGGCGTCGTGCAGCAGCGACACGACGTAGTCGAGCGGGCGATGCTGTGGCTCGGGCTCGATGTGGGTGGCCTTCAGCGAGCCGACGTGGGTGGCGAGGAACTGCACGTCGAGGTGCGCGGCCGCGGCGACCGCCAGCCCGATGGGGAACCGGATCCAGGTCAGCAGGCCGGTCGTCACCTCGGGGGCCGCGGCGCGCACGGTGAGCAGCGCGGCGGGATCGAACGACGTGACGGCCAGCGGCCGCCGGTGGGACTCCTTCGCGGCCACCCGGGCGAGCAGACTGGCGGTGGTGGCGTCGGGAGCGCGACCGGCGTCCTCCATCGACGACTTGAGGTCGAAGTCGACGCCGACGTGCTCGGGCAGGGCGTCGAGGAGGTCGGCGAGCAGCAGGGTCGCGCGGTCGCGGGCGACGGGGGTCGGCTGGTCCACGTAGAAGACACCGTCGCCGTACGCCGGGTTGTGTGCCACGACGAGGCCGTCGTCGACGGTGCGGCGTACGTCGACCTCGACCCAGTCGAGACCTGCGTCGACAGCGGCGAGGAACGACGAGAGGGTGTTCTCCTCCTGCCCGTCCACGGTGCCGGCGCCCATGCCGCGGTGACCGATCACCGTCGGCCCGCCCGAGAAGACCACGTCCGTCACAGCTTCTGGTTGGCGCGATCCAGGTCGTCCTCGAAGTCGACCTCGACGGCGTAGAAGTCAGTGATGTCGACCGGGAGCCATCGCTGACCGTCCTCGGCGATGGCGGTCTCGATGCCGCGTTCGAAGTAGTCCTGGTCGTCGCAGCGGGTCAGGTGGGCGATGAGCCCGGCCTTGTCGGTGGACGAGACGTAGTTGATGCCGACGGCCTCGCCGAGCCCGCCGACCACGGTCTTGGACAGGCCGTCGATGTAGCCGGTGTCGTCGACGGTGTACTTGACCTCTTCCTCGCCGACCGACTCGGTGTTGACGCAGACGAAGTTCTTGTCGGCCGCGATCAGCCCGCGCAGTGTCTCGAGGATGCGGGCGTCGAAGACGACGTCGCCGTTGAGCCAGAGCACGCCTCCGGTGTGGGACGTCTTGAGGGCGCGCAGCAGGCTCTTGCTGGTGTTCGTCTGGTCGTAGGCCTCGTTGTACGCGAACAGGACGTCCGGGACGTGCTCCATGATGAGGTCGACCTTGAACCCGACCACGACCATGATGCGCAGGTCGTCACCCAGCGTGCCGCGCAGGTTGTCCAGCTGCTGGTGGATGATCGACCGGCCGGTGGAGAGCTTGGTCATGGGCTTCGGCTTGGGACTGCCGAGCCGCTTGCCCATGCCGGCCGCGAGGATCGCGATCTGCACGTCTGTCATGCCGGTTTCCTCCAGGTGTTGTGCGGCGTCGCAGAGGCCACGCTCGCGTGGTGACGTGCGTCCCCTAGGCGCTGCCCGTCGGTCACATCGACACGTGACCGGGACGAAGGCGCGCCAATGGTAGCGTTCCGGAGCGGCGTCCCCGGGCCGGGGATCGCGCTGCCTGCCGCCCGTCGCCGGCGAGCCGGAGAGGGTCTGCCCGGCGGCGTACGTCCCTCGCCCGTCCAGGAGGCCCCGCCCTTGCTCTCGCGGATCCGCGCGGTGTACGCACGTCGCGCCATCCTGCGGTTGCTCGTCACGCGCGACCTCAAGGTCAAGTACTCCGACTCGACGCTCGGCTACCTCTGGTCCGTGCTCGAGCCGCTCAGCCTGGTCGCCGTCTACTGGTTCGTCTTCACCCAGATCTTCACCCGCAGTGTCGGCGCCGAGCCCTACATCCTGTTCCTGGTCACCGGCCTGCTGCCGTGGCAGGCGGTGCAGGGCGTCATCAACGAGTCGACGCGGGTGCTGACCAGGGACAAGAAGCTGGTGCGCTCGACCAACCTGCCCCGCGAGACCTGGATCCTGCGCAGTGTCGGCACCCGGATGACCGAGTTGATGTTCACCGTCCCCGTGATCGTGCTGTTCGCGATCATCTACCGCAACGACATCGAGGTGACGGCGTACATCTTCGCCGTGCCCGCAGCGATCATCATCCAGGCCATCCTGCTCACCGGCATCGCCCTCGTGCTCGCGCCGCTCACCGTCCTGTTCGCCGACCTGGAACGCCTCATCAGGGTGATCTCGCGGCTGCTGTTCTACGCGTCGCCGGTGATCTACAGCACCGCCGACGTGCCGGACGGGCTGCGCGAGCTCTACGCCTTCAACCCGGTCGCCGGGATCCTGGAGGTCTACCGGGCCGTGTTCTTCCCCGAGCTCTTCCTCGGCTGGGGTCCCACCTTGATCTCGGCCGGCATGTCGGTGGCCATCCTGCTCCTGGGCATGTTCGTGTTCCATGGTCTCGAGCGCCGGGTGCTGAAGGAGATCTGATGGAACCCGCCATCGTCGTCGACGGACTCGGCATCCGGTTCAGCCGCAACCGCAGGCGTCGCCTCCGGGTGCGCGAACTGATGGTCAAGGGCCGCACCAGCACGCCCAAGGGTGAGTTCTGGGCGCTGCGCAACATCTCCTTCGACGTCCGTCGCGGCGAGGCGGTCGGGCTCGTCGGCGCCAACGGTCAGGGCAAGAGCACGCTGCTGCGCCTCATCGCGGGTGTGCTGCTGCCCGACGAGGGCCGCGTGCAGGTCAACGGCGGAGTCGCTCCGCTCATCGAGGTGACCGGTGGCTTCGCTGGCGACCTCACCGCCCGCGACAACATCTACCTGACGGCCGGCCTGCATGGGCTCACCCGGCGCCAGATCGAGGAGCGCTTCGACGAGATCGTGGACTTCGCCGAGGTGGGCGACTTCCTCGACACACCCTTCCGCCACTTCAGCTCCGGCATGAAGGTGCGGCTGGGCTTCTCGGTGGTGACCAGCATCAACGAGCCGATCGTCCTCGTGGACGAGGTGCTGGCGGTCGGTGACCGGGCGTTCCGCGAGAAGTGCCTCAACCGCATGGAGGACATGCTCTCGGAGAACCGGACGCTGTTCCTGGTCTCGCACAACGAGGCCAACCTGCGCCGCTTCTGCACCCGTGGGCTGTACCTGAACGACGGTGCGCTGGTCGGCGACGGCGACCTCGGCGAGATCATCGACCGCTATGCCGAGGACTTCGGCCTGGAGCCGCTGGGCGAGGCGACGGAGACCACGTCGTGGGCGGAGGGACGGCCGGGGCCCCCGGCCACCGGCCCGTGACGGTGGCGGTGCTCGTCGACGACGCGTCGGCACCTGCCCTGGTGCGTGCCTCGGGTGAGCGCCTCGCCGGTCTCGGCCTGTCCGTCGCCACGGTCGCGGACGACGGCGGCCTGGCCGCGGTGCTGCGCTCCGTGGCAGCAGAGCTAGCCCGGGCCGACGACGCCGTGCTGCTCGTGTCGTCTCGGCTCGTCGTTCCCGCGGCGGCGCTGTCCGAGCTGGTCGACGACCCTCGCGCCGGGACGTCGGTCCTGGTCGGCGCCGGACGCGGGTTGCCCCAGGACGTGCTGATCCGGCGCGGCCGCGTCGTCGACGCCGGTTCCGCGATGCACGCGACGCCAGGTGCCGGGACGTCGGGCTGTGGCGTCCTGCAGGTGGGCGGCCGGGACCTGGCCGCCGCCGCCGAGGCAGTCGCCGGCATGGCGGCGGTTGCCGGCCGGCTCGGCTGGCGGGGTGAGCCGATGCCGTTCGTCCTTGTCGCGCTGGTGCGCAGCGGTCTCGTGGTCCGCGCCGTCGACGTCGATGGCTGGCCCTGGGAGCGACCCGCAACCGAGTCCGAGCTGCGCGCTGCCGAGGCGGGCATGGCGGCGATGCGCACCGACGACATCCGCTTCCGTCGCGCGACCCGGCCCGACGACGGCTTCTACTCGACGTTCGTCCTGCGCCGGCTGTCGCGGCGCATCACCCCGGTCGCTCTGCGGCTCGGCGTGACCCCCAACCAGATCACCGCCGCATCGTTCGCCGTGGGCCTCGGCGCGGCAGCGTGTTTCGCCGGTGGTGCGCGCGGCTGGCTCGTTGCCGGTGCGGTGCTGATGCAAGTCTCACTGCTCGCCGACTGCGTCGACGGAGAGGTGGCGCGCTACACCCGCCGGTTCACACCGTTCGGCGCATGGCTCGATGCGGCGACCGACCGGGTGAAGGAGTACGCCTGTTACGCCGGCCTCGCCCTCGGCGCCGGACCCGACACCGACCGGGCCGCATGGGCGCTCGCGGTGGCGATGGTGACGCTGCAGACGACCCGGCACATGTCCGACTACAACTTCACCCACGCCCAGGTGGGGCGGGAGGCCCGGCCGAGAACGGGGGCCTTCGACGACCTCGGGGCCGCGGCGTCCGGCGCGTCCGGCGGGTCGACCCGCGCGGTGCAGGCGTCCGAGCGCAGCAACCGGCGTCCGGCCGTCCGGTGGGCGAAGCGAGTGCTGCACCTGCCGATCGGCGAGCGCTGGCTGGTGCTCTCCCTCGGTGCGGCGCTCGGCGGCCCACGGGTGGCCCTCGCCACGCTGCTGGTCCTCGGTTGCGTGGGCCTCGCCTACACCAGCGCCGGTCGGCTGGTCCGTGCCTCGTCGTGGCGACGGGAGGAGCCGCCGGAGCGACCCGCGGTCGCGGCGCAGCTCGACCTGGCGCTCCTCCCCGGCGCGCGGGGGCTGGACGCCGGCCGGCTCACCTGGGCTCTTCCCGCCGTGCTGCGCCTCGTCGAGCTGGCTGTGGTGGCGGGCGTCGTCGCCGTACGTGCCCCGGACGCGCTGCCTCTCGCCTTCGCGCTGATGTTCGTCCTCGCCTACCACCACTACGACAGCCTCTACCGTGTCCTGGGAGGAGGCGCCGTGTCGGAGCTCGTCCGCCGTGCCGGGCTCGGTGTCGAGGTGCGCGTGCTCGTGCTGCTGGTAGCCGCGTTGGTGGGTGAGTCGACGCTCGTCGCCGCGCTCTATGCACTCACCGGTTGGTCACTGGTGGTCTTCGGCGTGGTCGGCACCAGCCAGCTCGTGCGCTCGCTGCCGATGACAGGGCAGGCCGCCCGTGCCTGAGCGGCCCACGATCGAGGCGTTGCGCGAGGTGACGCAGCCGCCGTCGGTGCTCGGTCGGCGCAACTCCGAGCACTGGACGGCCGACCTCTACCAGCGTCGCCTCTCGCCGTACGTCACACGCGTACTGCTCGCCACCGCGATCACCGCCAACGGCGTGACGGTGATCATGATCGTGACGGGTGCTTCGGCGGGTGCCGCGCTCCTGCTGCCCGGTCTCGGGGGAGCATTGCTCGCTGCCGTCCTCGCGCAGCTGCAGATGCTGTGGGACTGCTGCGACGGCGAGGTGGCCCGCTGGCGTCAGCAGTTCTCGCCCGCCGGCTTCTTCCTGGACAAGGTCGGCCACTACGTCGCCGAGGGGCTGGTGCCTATCGGTCTCGGCGTGCATGCCGACGGTGGTCTCGACTCCATCAGCGGATGGACGACACTCGGCGCACTGCTGTCGGTGCTCGTGCTGTTCAACAAGTCGCTGAACGACGCCGTGCACGTCGCGCGTGCGGTCGCCGGGTTGCCCCGCCTCGAGGACCGGGCAGCTGAAGCGGCACCACGGCCGGGCCTGGTGCGGAACCTTCGCAACCTGGCGCGGTTCGTGCCGTTCCACCGGATCTTCCACTCCGTCGAGCTGACGCTGCTGGCGCTGGTGGCGGGCCTGGCCGACCTGGCCGTGGGCGACCTGGGTGCCACTCGCGTGCTGCTGGCGGTGCTGGTGCCGGTCGCGCTGGTCACGGTGATCGGCCACCTCGCTGCGATCCTCACGTCGAGCAGGTTGCGATGACGCCGTCGTTCGGCGCGGTCATCCTGACCATGGGCACGCGGCCCGACGACTTCCCCCGCGCGCTCGAGACGCTGCTGCGCCAGCGCGACGTCGACCTCGACGTGGTCGTGGTCGGCAACGGGGTCGTGCCCAGCGGGCTGCCCAACGGCGTGCGCGCGGTGTCGCTGCCCGAGAACGTGGGCGTGCCCCAGGGGCGCAATGTCGGCGCGGCCAACGTCAAGGGCGACCTGCTCCTCTTCTACGACGACGACGCGCTGCTGCCCGACGACCGGACGCTGGTGCGGCTCGCGGCGGAGTTCGACCGCGACCCGAGGATCGCGGTGGTCCAACCCCGACCCGTCGACCCGTCGGGCCTGCCCACGCCGCGTCGCTGGGTCCCACGGCTGCGGGTCGGCTCCGGCCAGCCGGGTGGGCCGATCGTCGTCGTGTGGGAGGGCGTCTTCGCCATGCGGCGCGCGGTGTTCGACGCGGTGGGCGGCTGGCCGGGGCACTTCTTCTTCGCCCACGAAGGCATCGACCTGATGTGGCGGGTATGGGACGCGGGCTACATCGGCTGGTACGCGCCCGATATCGAGGTGAACCACCCAGCGACGAGCCACAAGCGGCACGCGGTCTACTACCGGACCAACGCGCGCAACCGGGTGTGGCTCGCGCTGCGCAACCTGCCCGCGCCGCTCGTGCCGGTCTATCTGGCGACCTGGACGGCGATCACGATCGTCCGCGAACGGCGCAACCCGGCGGGACTGCGTCAGTGGGCGGCAGGCTTTCGCGAAGGGCTGGCCGGCGGATGGGGAACGCGTCGCCCGATGAGCTGGCGCACGGTCGCACGCATCTCACGCGCGGGCCGGCCGCCGATCGTCTGAGGTCGGTCGGATCCGACGCATCTTGCCGTCGGGCTTGCGGGCCCGCAGCTCCTCGAGCACCTCGAGCCACTGCGCCCCCACGACCTGCGTGTCGTAGCGGCGGGCCGTCTCCACCGCAGCCGCGCCCATCGCCCGACGCCGCTCCTCGTCGTTGATCAGTTCGAGCAGGCCCTCGGCCAGCGCCTCAGGCTCGCTGTTGGTCACGAGCAGGCCGTCGTGCCCGTGGGTGATGATCGACCGGGGACCGTGCGGGCAGTCGTAGCTGACGGGCGGTACGCCGGCCAGCATCGCCTCGATCAGGGTCATCGGGAGACCCTCCGACTCGGAGCTCATCGCGGTCAGCGATGCCTTCGCGAACTCCCGGTCGATGTTGTGCCACTGCCCCATCAGCGTCACGTGGTTGTAGAGGCCGTGATCGCGGACGTAGTTGCGCAGCTTGGAGCTGAGCGGGCCGGCGCCGTAGATGCGCAGCTTCCAGTCGGGTCGCTTCTCGATGACGAGCGCGAACGCCCTGATGAGATGGTCGTAGCGCTTGACGTTGGAGAGCCGCCCCACCGCGATCACCAGCTTGTTGTCCTGGCGCGACATCGGTGGCCCGACGGTCGGGACGGAGTTCGGGATGACGAAGCGCGGCGGCAGGTCGCCCGGGATGAACTCGTCCCAGTCGCGCTTGTGCGCATCGGTGAGGAGCACGAGCCCGTCGAGGCGGGGATAGGTCGTCTTCATCGTCGCGCGCTCGCCGGCGAAGTTGGAGTGCACGAAGTTGTGCTCCTGTGCCACCCGCAGCACCGAGCGACGGCACCAGCGAGCGGCGAACAGGCTCAGAGCCGGGCGGGTCGTGACGAGGACGTCGCTGCGCATGCCCGCCATCACCTGGAGCAGCTTGAAGTCGACGAGGAGCGTCCAGTCGTCGTAGAGCTTGTCGTCCTTGTGCAGCAACCGGCTCGGGCGCTTCATGGCCCAGTCGATGAACTTGCGCTTCGGTCCGTTGCCAGGTTTGCGCAAGGCAATCAGGTCGATCAGCGGCCGGAGCCGAACCCTCGGGTCGAGATCGAAGAACGGCCTGGGCCACTTCTTGATCAGGGTGATGACCTCGACCTCGTGTCCCTGCTCGGCGAGGTAGTTGGCGAGGGTGAACACGGTGCGCACCGTGCCACCGACGCTGTAGGCGTTCGAGATGAGGAACGAGACCTTCACGTGGCTACGACACCACCTTGGAGTCGATCACGAGGTCGTTCTCGTTGTCCCAGCGCGGACGGAACGAGCGCATCGGCGCCGTGTCCCCGAAGACCTGGCGGGGATAGGCGATCACCTTCATCCGGTCGCGGATGTCGTCGTTGAAGGTGGCCAGCCGTAGCTCGCGGCCGTCGCCGCTCAGCGCGTGCATTCTCCAGACGTGGTTGTCGGGCTCGTTCGCGTCCACCCGGAGCAGGTCGGCGAGCTCGATGCGGCCATGCACCCGAACGGTGCCTTCCTCCGGCTCGAGGCGGAACGAGACCTGTCCTCCGCCGTCCTCCCGGCGCACGACCGCGTCGAGTGCGGCGGGGGAGTCCAGCGCGCGGCCCTCCGTGCCGAAGACCCGGCCGACCAGGTCGACCGCCTCGTCGCGGGCCCAGATCTCGCCGAGCTCGACATGACCCTGCAGGCCGGCCACCAGGATCGTGAGGTTGTGTGACCTCGTCCGGTAGAAGTGGTAGCGATAGTCGCCGCCGGGGGGCTCCAGGCGCGTGTAGTCGCGTCCCGGCTGGTCGATGCGACCGCCGTAGAGCCGCTCCGGCTTGGCGTCGTCGGGCTGCCCCGGGCCGGCGTCCAGATCGACGTAGAGGTCCCAGACACCGTCGTGGATCTGCCACTGCGGATCGCTGGCATCGACACGCAGCAGCACGTGCGCCTTGGTCACCCCGTCTTCCGTCGTGACACCCCGCACCGGTACGTGGGGGGTCGAGAACTTCACGTCGGTGGTCCGCAGCCGGACGACCAGTGCGGCCTGAAGGTGCTCGCCCGGGGCGGGCGGGCGACTCAGCTCGCAGTTGACGTCGACCTCGACCACTCCGCCGCCGAGGGTTGCGGCGGTCGCGGCACGCGCCTCGATGTGGCGAACGGGACTCCTGCCATGACGCGAGGGTTGCCGAGCAGAGTGAAGCTCGGAGGGAGCGGCCGCCATGGCGGCTACCCTAGCCAGGCTCCTCGGGACCGCGGCCGGCACGGCCGCTACCCTGGTAGCGGCAGGAGATCGGGGTCCGGACCCGGCTCGTGGCCAGAGGTTGCGGCGCGCTCTCGTGCCCGACGCCCGGTGGCCGGAGCTCGCACGAGGAGGCGCGTTGACGCTGGAGCATGCCCCCTCGCGTCCACGCGCGGAGGACCAGCCCGCCGTCGCACCTGGCCGTCTCTCGGCCCTGCTCTCCAGTCGATGGGCAGCGGGGCTCGCCCTCGGGGGTCTCCTCGTCCTGCACGCAGTCGTGCAACTGGCGGTGCGGCCGTACCCGCGGTGGGGCGACGCAATGCTGACCTTCGGCTACGCGCGCGACTTCCCGGACGTCCCGGCGGACCACCACAGCACCCGGCTCGGCGTGCTGCTCCCGGCGCGGCTGCTTCAGGAGATCTTCGGCTGGGGCCAGGTCTCGTTCCACATCTACCCGGTGCTGATGGGTGTCGTCCTCGTCGTGGCGACCTTCTTCCTCGCCCGCACGATGTTCGGCCTGGTGGCGGCGGTGGTAGCCGGCTTCCTCATCATCTGGAGCCCGCTGCTCGTCCGGACCGTGGGAAACACGACCAGCTGGCAGCTGCTGCCCGACGTTCCCGCGGCGGCCTGGCTGACGTCAGCCGTTGCGCTGCTCATGGCCGCCGCGGTCCGCCTCCAAGGCACTCCGTCCGAAAAGGAGTCCCGTCGACCGCTCCTGCTGCTGGTCGTCTCCGGCCTGTGCTTCGGCCTCGCCTACACCTGCCGGGAGTTCGTGGCCTCGGTCTTCGTGGTCATCCCCCTGGTGTTCTACCTGTACAAGATCGCGTGGCGTCGGCTGGTCGTGATCGCGCTGCCCATGCTGGGCGTGCTCGTGGTCGAGACGCTGATCATGTGGGCCGTCTGGGGCGATCCCCTCACCCGGTTTACGGCCGTCGGAGGACACGGCGCGGAGCCGCCCCAGGTGGTGTCCCGCCTCGACAACCTGATGAAGATGCCCGACGCGTTCGCCGCGCAGTCGCGCGGGACCGTCACGGTCCTGATGATGGCGCTCACGGTCGCCGGCGCGGTCGTCCTCGCTCGGCGCAACCTCGTGATCGCCGCCGCGTGGGGGGTGAGCTTCGCCTTGCCGCTGCTCCTGCTCGGCGGTGTCATCGTGCCCGACTTCGTCTCGCTGCGGCTCCAGCTCACCCGCTACTGGGTCCCGCTCATGCCGGCCATCGTGATCGGCGCGGTCGGGACGGTCAGCGCGCTCTACGCGGCGATCGCCGGCGGACGCGACCCAGCATCGCGGCGGCGGCTCGCCATCCGGGGGACCGCGGTGTTGGCGCTCTTCGCGCTCTGGTACCCCTTGCCGATGGCGCGTTACGCCTATGGCAACCCCAACGATCGGGCGTGGAACGGGTTGAGAGCCTTCCTCAGTGCCAACGACGAGCGGATCAGTCGCATCTCGACCGACTACCGCAGCGGAGACGAGCTGATGATGTACCGCTACCGCCCCATCGGCGGCGAACAGGTCTGGGGCGGCGACGTCAACGTGATCAACGAGCTGGACGAGCTGAAGAGGTACAACCTGCTCGACGAGGTGCCGCCGCCCTCCGCCGTCGGCGGGGGCGAGCTGCTCGTCACGTCCGAGACGGCGCGGCAACGCCCACGGCCGCGTGACGGCTGGGTGCTGGCCTGGCGCCAGGGCGGCGTGCGGCTCTACACCGAGGAAGGCAGCGACCTCGCCCGCAATGCCGTCGGTGGAGGGGTGCAGCGATGAGCGGGCTCGGTGCGAGCCAGGGGATCCGCTGGTCCATCTGGCGCTCGATGCGCGGCCTGGCCAAGTGGCTGCGCTGGCTGATCCTCGGCGACCGGGTGCCGGAGACCATCGGGTGGCAGCTCGGTCAGCGTCTCGACGGCGATGTCGTCGTCTACTTCGCCGACACCCCCAGCCGGCTCTACCAGCTGACCCAGTGGATCCCGGTGCTCGAGCAGCTGCATCGCACCCGCCACGTCATCCTCGTTCTCCGTCGCATCTCCACCTACAACATCGTCGGTGAGCTGACCTGGCTGCCGCGGGTCTACGTGCCGCTGTTCTTCCAGCTCACCGACCTCTACACGTCCAACCAGTTCAAGGTCGCGCTCTACGTCAACAACTCGGCGCGCAACTTCCAGTCACTCATCTACCAGTCGACCCGCCATGTGCACATCAACCACGGAGAGAGCGACAAGGTCTCGATGGTGAGCAACCAGGCGAAGGCCTACGACGAGGTGTTCATCGCCGGTGAGGCTGCACGGCGACGGCACCGGGCCGCCTTGCTCGACCTGGACGAGTCGAAGCTGGTGCCAGTCGGGCGTCCGCAGCTCGACCTGCATGTGCCCTCCGCGATCGCCCGCACGAGCCGGCGTTCGGTGCTCTACGCACCGACGTGGGAGGGGGAGAGCGAGGGCAACAACTACACGTCCGTCGACATCCTCGGCGCGGCCATCGTCAAGGCCGCGCTAGCCGTGCCCGACGTCCGGTTCGTCTACAAGCCGCATCCCCGCATCCCGGAGTCGATCGATCGCGGCATGATCGACGGGCACAAGGAGATCCTCGCCCTCATCGAGGAGGCCAACCAGCGTGATCCGGAGGCCGCGCACGTCGTGGCGCTGGAAGAGGACTTCCTCGGGCTGATCGAGGAGTCCGACCTGCTCATCGCCGACGTCTCGTCGGTGACCCTCGACTTCCTCTACCTCGCCACCGAACGACCGATCTTCGTCACCGATCGCTACGGCGACCGGGGCCGGCTGCTCATCGAGTCACCCGTCGCCAAGGCGTCCGACGTCATCGACGTGACGAGCATCGACCGCCTTGCCAAGGACCTCGAGAACCGACTCGACCACGACGACCTTCTCGAGCAGCGCAACCAGATGCGGGCGTTCTACTTCGGCGACATGCGGCGTGGCGAGAGCACTGCGCGCTTCATCGCGGCCGTCAGTGAGGCTGCTGCCCGCCGCGACGCCATGGTGGCCGCACGCAAGAAGGTGCGCGCGAGGATGGCCGCCGAGGACGTGCCGTTCTCGCCGCGCAGTGACGAGCCGCAGGCCGAAGGCTGAGCTTCAGCTTCCGACCGCGGTCGGCATCGGCACCGGCTCTGCCGGGACGGCGAGCTCCGCGCCGGTACGCGTCCTGACCTCGTCGACGCTCACGCCGTCGGCGAGCTCACGAAGCACCAAGCCGTCGTCGGTGACGTCGACGACCGCGAGGTCGGTGATGATGCGATGGACGACGCCGCGGCCGGTGTAGGGAAGCGTGCACTCCTCGACGATCTTGTGTGACCCGTCCTTGGCCGAGTGCTCCATCACGACGACGACGCGCTTGGCACCATGCACGAGGTCCATCGCGCCACCCATGCCCTTGACCATCTTTCCGGGGATCATCCAGTTGGCCAGGTCGCCGGCGCGCGAGACCTGCATGGCGCCGAGGATCGCCGCGTCGATGTGCCCGCCCCGGATCATCGCGAACGACGTGGCCGAGTCGAAGAAGGACGCACCGGGCAGCAGCGTGACCGTCTCCTTGCCCGCGTTGATGAGGTCGGGGTCCTCGTCGCCCTCGAACGGATAGGGGCCGACACCGAGCAGCCCGTTCTCGCTCTGCAGCGTGACGTTGACGCCCGGCGGCAGGTAGTTGGGCACCAGTGTCGGCAATCCGATGCCGAGGTTGACGTACTGACCGTCCTGCAGCTCGCGTGCGGCCCGCGCCGCCATCTGCTCGCGCGTCAGCGCCATGTCAGGACCCTCCCTCGGTGCGCGGCCGCACGGTCCGCTTCTCGATGCGCTTCTCGATGTCGGGCGCGTCGACCACTCGCTGCACGAAGATCCCGGGCGTGTGCACGTCCTCGGGCTTGATCTCGCCGACGTCGACGAGATGCTCGACCTGCGCGATCGTGACCCGTCCGGCCGCCGCACAGAGCGGGTTGAAGTTCCGTGCGCTCTCGCGGAACACCAGGTTGCCGGCGCGGTCGCCCTTCCACGCGTGCACCAGGGCGAAGTCGGTGACGATGGCTTCCTCGAGGACGTACGTGCGCTGGGTGCCCTCGACGTCGAAGACCCGGGTGTCCTTCGGCGGGGAGGCGAGCGACACCGACCCGTCGGGATCGTAGCGCCACGGCAGGCCGCCCTCGGCGACCTGCGTGCCGACTCCGCTGGCGGTGTAGAACGCGGGGATGCCGGACCCGCCGGCGCGCAGCCGTTCGGCGAGGGTGCCCTGCGGCGTCAGCTCCACCTCGAGCTCGCCGGTGAGGAACTGACGGGCGAACTCCTTGTTCTCACCGACGTACGACGAGATCATCCGCGAGATGCGGTGGTCGATCAACAGCACGCCGAGGCCCCACTCGTCGACACCGCAGTTGTTGGAGACGACCTGCAGGTTGCTGGCTCCCGAGTCGTGCACTGCGGCGATCAGCGCGTTCGGGACACCGCAGAGGCCGAAGCCTCCGACGGCCAGACTCGACCCGTCGGTGATGTCGGAGACCGCTTCAGCGGCCGACCTGACCACCTTGTCCATGAGCACCACCTTGTCGTCCGTGCCGGCGTCAGACGTGTTCGCGCGTTCGTCCGGCCGACTCTAAGGGGTTGCCGCTCAGCTGCAGATGTCCTGGTCGGCCGAGCGCGACTTGATCGACTCCTCGGGCCTCGGTGAGGAGGTCGAGCCCTCGACCTCCACCGGCGTCACCCGGGGGTCGTCCTGACCCACCACGACGACGAGGGTGCTGCCGAGCGAGACGTCCTGGAGGACCTCGGCGCCTTTCAGAGCGGCGCCGAGAGTGCGAGCCGACTCGTCGAACGCCGGGTCGTGCAGCACCCGGGTCGTCGCGTAGTCACGGCGGTCGGCGTCGCCGACGCCGGTGACCTGGAAGCCGGCCGCCTCGAGCCGCTGCGCCAGCTTGCTCGCGGCACCCGCCTCGCCGGAACCATTGAGCACCTGCACCCGGATCTGCTCCGGAGCGGTCTTGAGCGGCTCGCCCGTCGGGGTGGCACTCGGGCTGCCGCTGGGACTGGCGCTCGGCGTTCCCTTCTCCTTGCCGGGCAACGGCCGGTCGAAGCGCAGCGCCCGCCACACGTCGTCTGCCGAGGGTTTCCAGACGACGGTGTTCGGGTCCTCCGGGTTGGTGCCGTTCGGCACCGTCACGAACGACACGTCCTGGGTCTTGAGGCCGCGCACACTCGAGGCCAGCTCGCGCAGGTCGCCCAGTCCGGCGAGCCCGGGGTCGGTCGTCAGCGACTTGGTGCCGGCGTCGAGGAAACGGAAGAGCCGGTCGGGTCGCAGCAGGAGTCGGCTGCTCGAGGCCTTCTTGACCATGGAGGACAGGAACGCCTGCTGGCGGTCGATGCGGCTCAGGTCGCTGCCGTTGCCGAGGCCGGTGCGGGTGCGGACGTAGGCGAGCGCCTGCTGACCCTGCACCTTGTGCCGTCCGGCCTCGAGCTGGAGGTGGGACTTGGGGTCGTCCACGTCCTCCGGCAAGCAGATCTCCACGCCGTCGAGAGCGTTGACCATGTCCTTGAAGCCGGCGAAGTTGACCACGATGTGGTGGTCGATGCGCACCTTGGTGAGCTTCTCGACCGTGCGGATCGTGCAGGCCGTTCCCCCGAGGGAGTACGCCGTGTTGAAGCGCTGCGTGGTCGGTGAGGTCATCGACCCGTCCTCGCGCTGGCAGGCGGGGATCTCGACCATGGAGTCGCGCGGGATGCTCACCAGCACCGCACTCTCACGGTCGGCGGCGAGGTGCAGCACGATTGTCGTGTCCGAGCGCTGCCCCGACACCTTGAGTGCCGCCTTGCCGTCGCGCTGGTCGGACCCGATCACCAGGATGTTCTGGGCGCGGGCGTCCTCGGCGACCTTTGCCGGGCGCTCCTTGGGGTCGAGCTGGCCGGAGACATCGAGGACCCCGACGTTGTTGCCGAGCCGGTACCACGCGACGAACGCGCCGGCACTTCCGGTGACGACGAGCATGACAAGGACGAGGCCGAGGACGGTGAGCGTCCGTCGCAGCGGACCGTGCGGCGCCGCGTGTCGCGCACGGACCGCACGGGCCTCGCGGCGGCGCTCTCCTCGTGTCACGGTTCGGCGGATCCTTCTGCGTTGCGTCAGCGGCGCCATCAGGCGCGTCCGGCGGGTTGAGCCCGAAGTCTAGGTGACCGAGCGGAGACCGGCCGGTGAACGGGGGAGTGCTCCCAGCGAGGCCACCACTCGTTCGGCCGCGACGCGGTCGCCGACGCGGGCCGGGTCGAGGTCGCGGCAGAGCACGGACGTCGCACCCGCCGCCAGTGGGACGAGCAGGCACGCCAGGGCCTCGGGCAGCGCGACCGGCGGGCTGGTGACGAGGATGCGATCACCGGCGGCCAGCCCCCACCGACCGGCCGCGGCGTACGTCTCGCCGGCGAGCTCGCGCCCGGTCCAGGTCCGGTCGTGCACACGCAGGGCCCGGGCGTCCGGGTCGGGCGGCGGACCGTCGAACCGGTCGCCGTGCCCCTGCACCTCGCGGTCGTAGTCGAGGACGCCCGGAGGCGCGGCGCGACCCGCGACGGGCAGGCCCATCGGGCCCAGTCCGAGCGAGACCCGCGCTGCAGGGCCGCTCTCCGGCCGCGCGGCAGAGTCGGAGGCAGCGTCGACGACCACCTCGGCGTCCTCGGCTGCGGCACCCGGTGCGGCGACGTGTCCGCCTGCCCAGCACGCGCCGAGCCAGACGACGCTCTGCCAGTGCAGAGGCAGGTCGAGAGCCACGACGTCGCCCGGCGCTGCGCCGAGCTCGTCGCGGAGCAGGTTCGCGGTCTTCGCGACCCAGTTGGCGTACGTCGCGACGGACAGCTCGATCCGCTCGCCGGTCGCGTCGCCGTAGTAGGTGAGCAGCGGGCGAGCGGCGTCCGCGGCGAGAGCCGCGGCGAGCAGCGCGGGTGGACCGGTCGCGGAGGACGGCGGGTTGGTCGGCATCGGCCGCGAGCCTAGATCTAGACACGACGCGCGACACGCCCGGTCGGTTGTCATGGTTGCGCAAATTCTCACGCGCGATGTCCGGCCATGCCGTTAAGGACGCTCGGGGCTCCGCCGATAGGGGTCAAGCCGATCTGTTTGTGCCCCTCCCCGACCACATCCGAGGTCCCCGCTCATGCGCAAGGCCCCCTCGTTCCTGCTCCTCAGCGTGGCTGTCCCCGGCCTCACCGCCCTGCCCGTGCTCACCGCGCCGGCCGCCACCCCGGAGCCGGTGGCTCCCCAGGTGCGTGCCGTCGCCCTGGCCGGGGTGAACGGAGACGCGCTGGACTCCGTCGCGGCGACCAAGAGCCTCGCGGTGTCAAAGGTTGCGCGCACCGACGTGGCTGCGCAGGACCGCGGCCGGGCGCCGGGCCGCCCAGCGGTTCTGACGGCGGCTCGCGAGTCGGCCGACTTCGACCTGCTCGGCGTGACGTGGGAGCGCGGACCCGCGGCCGCCGAGCCCGACCTGACCGTCCTCGTCCGTACTCACGGCAAGCACGGCTGGAGCGGGTGGACCGCGCTCGACCCGGCACCCCGACCCGACCGGCAGGAAGGCACGCACCTGCGCGCCGGCACGGAGCCGCTCTGGGCCGGCTCGTCCGACGGCTACCAGGTCCGCGTCGACCTGCGCAGCGGCACGCTCCCGCGCGACCTCAAGGTCGACCTGATCAACCCCGGTGACTCCGACGCCGACGAGGCGGTAGGGACCGCCGTCCCCGCAGCGTCCGCCGCGGCCGCCACCGCGAAGCCGACGATCTACACCCGCAAGCAGTGGGGCGCCGACGAGCGACTGCGCAGCGGCTCGCCCAACTACACCTCGACGATCAAGACCGGGTTCGTGCACCACACGGTCGGCTCGAACGGCTACGCCTCGGCCGACGTCCCGAAGATCCTGCGCGGCGTGTACGCGTACCACACCCGCAGCAACGGTTGGTCCGACGTCGGCTACAACTTCTTCGTCGACCGCTTCGGCCGCATCTGGGAAGGCCGCGCGGGAGGCATCACCAAGGCCGTGCTCGGGGCCCACACCGGCGGCTTCAACTCCCAGACCTTCGGCGTCTCCGCGATCGGCAACTACGAGACCGTCGCGCCCACCACGGCCATGCTCAACGGCATCGCCCGGGTGATGGCCTGGAAGCTCTCCCTCTACTACCGCAACCCGGTCGCCAAGTCGTCGCTCACCTCCAGCGGTGGCGGCACCTCCCGTTATCCGTCCGGGAGGGCGGCGACGTTCAACGTCGTCTCCGGTCACCGCGACGCCGGGTACACGGCCTGTCCCGGCAAGTACCTCTACGCGAAGCTGTCGACCATCCGCGCCAAGACGCTCGCCTACCTCGGCGCGGGCCTGGTCGCACCGAGCGCCTCGGCCACGTCCACTGCCGTGACCGTCAAGGCGGGTGTCACCCACGCCGGCCAGACCTGGCGCGCGCAGCTGCGTGACGCCGAGACCGGCTACCCGATCCGAAGCCTCACCGGCGCTGGTGCCGTCTCGGCGACCGTGCCGCTCATCGACGACACCGGCTACCCGCTGCCCGGCGGCCGGTACGACGTCGTGGTCGACAGCTGGGCAGGCGGCGCCTCGGCCCGCCCGTTCGCCAAGACGGTCAGTGTCGCCGGCACCGCGCAGACCGACGCGGTCCGGCTCGCGGACGGCTCCTACGTCCTTGCCCTTCGTACGTCGTCCGGCGGGCTCGAAGTCCTCACCAAGCAGGCCGACGGCCGCACTGTCGCGCGCCGTGCGCTCGAGGCGGCCGTCGTCGGCCGGCCCACGATCGGTATCGACGGACACGGCCGCATCGTCGTCGCAACCCGCGGCACGAACGGCTACGTGTACGTCAAGCGCCGGTCCACCGCCGGCGTCTGGCCGAGTGTCTGGGAGCGGGTAGGTGCCGCGACCGGTCCGCCGGCCCTCGTCGCAACGGGCAGCGCCCTGACCGTGCTCGCCCGCGGCCCCAAGGGCGACCTGCTGTCCTGGACGTCGGGATATGTCGGCCGATGGGCCACTCCGAGAGCCGAAGGCGGCCAGCTTGCTCGTGGAACTTCTGTCGGCGCGGTGCGCACTCCCGACGGTATCCTGCACGTGATGACACACGGTGTTGACGACCACGCGTGGTACCACCGCCAGACCGCCGGGCGGTGGGACCCGACCTGGACCAACCTCGGTGGCGTCCTGCGCGGTGACGTCGATCTCGCATCGACGAGCTTCTCCGGCGTCATCGCCTCCAGCTGGGGCACCACCGACCGGCCCTACTCCCTGCGCCTCACGGCAGGGTCACGCGGGTCGTGGCAGCGCGTGGGCTCGATCCGTACCGCGACCGCTCCGGCGTTGGCCGACCGGGCCGGCGGCAGCTCCGCTTCCATGGTCGCGCGTCGTTCCGACCGGGTCCTCAACCTCACCTCGCTGGCATCCGGCGCGGTGCGATGGTGGCCGATCCCGTGACCATGCGTGGGGGGGCCTGGGCAGCCGTGACGGCGATCGCCGCCGCCGTTCTGGCGACGGTCCCGGCTCTGCCTGCGCAGGCCCGCGTCGAGGCGGCGCCGGAGGTCCATGAACGTCCCGCCGACGGTACCTACAACCTCACCGGCAGGGGCTTCGGCCACGGCCGCGGGCTCTCGCAGTACGGCTCCAAGAGCCGCGGCGAGGCCGGTCAGACCTGGCGGACCATCACCTCGACCTACTACCCGGGCACCGCACGGGCGAACGAGCCCGACGCGGCGATCCGGGTCGCGCTGACCAACGCGGGGGCCGAGGGGACCGGCCGGCAGTGCGACTACAGCATGACCGGCAAGGCCAACTGCGGTCTGGTCGTGCTCCCGCAGACCGGGCTGCACGTCGCCTGGCTCCAGTCGGGCGCTGCCAGCCGCACGCTGCCCGCGAAGCTCGGCGGCCTGACCGTGACGGCCTGGGGCATCAAGCCCACCACTGACCAGCTGCGCATCCAGCTGATGGCCAAGACCTCGGCCGGCTGGCAGGCCTACCTCGGGTCGCACGCGACCGGCTACTCCTTCGACCGGTCCGGCACCACGCGGCTGCGCTACGTCGACGGCACGGTGACCGACTACAACGGGTCGATCGAGGCGCGCCGGACCGGCCCGACCACGCTGCTGCGCATCAACAGCGTGATGATGGAGCGCTACCTGCGCGGGGTCGTGCCCCGCGAGATGCCGGCCGGCTGGGACGCCGACGCGCTGAACGCCCAAGCGGTGGCGGCACGCACCTACGCGACCAACGACCGCGAGAACGGCTCATCGGTCGACCAGACCTGCGACAGCACGGCCTGCCAGGTCTACCGGGGTGAGCGCGCCACGCTGCCCAGCGGCAGCGTCGTGCAGGCCGAGGCGTCGACGAACGCCGCCATCGTGGCGACGGCCGAGTGGATCCGGACCTACAACGGAGAGCCGGCGTTCACCCAGTTCAGCGCCTCCAACGGCGGCCAGATGGCGGCCGGCAGCCAGCCCTACCTCACGTTCGGCCCCGACAGCTTCGATCACTACCCCCAGTGGACCGCAGGGCTGACGGTGGCCAAGCTCCAGTCGACCTACCCGGCCCTGGGACACCTGGACCGGATGATCGTGACCCGCGACGGCCGCGGCGCGCTGTTCGGCGGGCGCATCCTGACGGTCAGGCTCGAGGGCACCAGGGCCGGTGTCCCCACCGCCCAGAACCTCACCGGAGACCAGCTCCGCACGCTCGGCGGCCTGCGCTCGACGTACTTCGGCATCGGCAGCTAGCAACCCGGGCGCTACCCTCGGGGCGTTCCTCAACCGTCCACCCCGCAGGAGCACCACCCCGTGACCTCGTCCGCGTCGTTTCGCGTTCCCGAGCCCGACAACCCGGCGCCCCACCACCTGAGCGTGCGCTCGGGCGGGCCCCGCCTCGACACCGAGCGGCCGGCCGTGACCATCGTGCTGCCCTGCTACAACGAGCAGGACCACGTGCTGCTCGAGGTGGAGCGCATCACCGCGGCCATGGATGCCAGCGGGATGCCCTACGAGCTGCTCGCGATCGACGACGCGTCCACCGACGACACGCTGATGGTCCTGACCGAGGCGCTCGAGCGCTTCCCCAACCTGCGGTTGATGCCATTCCGGCGCAACGGCGGCTCCGGCACCGCGCGGCGCATCGGCACCCGCGAGGCTCTCGGCGAGGTCGTCGTGTGGACCGATGCCGACATGACCTACCCGAACGAGCGCATCCCGGAGTTCGTGCAGTACCTCATCGACAACCCCGGGGTCGACCAAGTGGTAGGGGCCCGAACCACCGAGCAGGGCAGTCACAGGTTCCTGCGGATCCCGGCCAAATGGGCGATCCGCAAGTTCGCCGAGAAGCTGTCGGGCACCCGGATCCCCGACCTCAACTCCGGATTGCGGGCGTTCCGTCGCGACGTGTCGCTGCGCTATCTGCGGCTGCTGCCCCCCGGCTTCTCCTGCGTCACGACGATCACGCTGGCCTTTCTCTCCAACCAGCACACCGTCGACTACCTGGAGATCGACTACGCGAAGCGCGCGGGCACCTCGAAGTTCCACTTCGTGAAGGACGCCTACCGCTACATCCTCCAGGTGCTGCGCATGGTCATGTACTTCAACCCGCTGAAGGTGCTGATGCCCGCGGCGCTGTGGTTGCTGGCGCTCGCGCTGGCCAAGGGAATCTACGACATGATCGTCCATCCGTTCTACTTCGCGATCAACACGGTGTTGCTCTTCGTCACCGGTCTGCTCACCGCAGCGCTGGCGCTGTTGGCCGACCTCATCGTCCGGTCCCGTTCGGAGTGACGTGAGCGACGCCCCGCCGCCGGGGGACGCCCCGGCTCGGGGCCGGGGGCGCCCTGGTCCCGCGACGTGGGTGAAGGCCGCCTTCGGCATCGCCGTCCTGGCGTTCGGTGCGTTCTTCATCGCGCGGCGGTGGGACGAGCTCGTCAAGGTGTTCGGGGAGCTCTCGTGGTGGTGGGTTGCGGCCTGCGTCCCGCCGGCGGTGATCGCGCAGCTCGCCGGGGTCCAGGCCTACCGCGCGATCGTGAAGGATCTGGGGTCCCCGCTGCCGGTGCGCCCGGCGGCTCGGGTCTACTTCGTCAGCCAGCTCGGCAAGTACCTCCCCGGCGCCGTGTGGCCAGTCGTCGCACTGATCTCCGTCTCACGCGAGTACCACGTGCCGCGCCGGACGTCGCTCGCTGCCGGCGTCCTGACCCTGGTGGTGTCGATCACCTCCGCGCTCTGCCTGGCGGCGATCCTGCTGCCGGTCGGCGAGCTGAGCACCGCGCGCCACTTCTGGTACGTCGGCCTGCTGGTTCCTCTCCTGCTCGCGGCGCTGTACCCGCCGGTGCTGCGACGGGCGCTCGACGTGCCGCTGCGCCTGATGAAACGAGAGCCGCTGGGCGTCCAGATGTCGTTCCGGGGGACCCTGCGCGCTCTCGGCTGGCAGGCGGTCTCGTGGTGCTTCTTCGGGATGCACGCGTACCTGCTGGTGCAGGGGCTCGGCGGCGAGCACGGATGGCGGGCCTTCGCGGTGAGCATCGGCGGCTTCGCGCTGTCCTACGGCGTCGGGCCGATGTTCATCATCGCGCCGGCGGGTGCGGGCTTCCGCGAGGCAGCACTCGTGCTGACGCTCGGCTCGATCGCCGGTGGCAGCAGCCCGGCCCTGGCGCTGGCCCTCGTCTCGCGGGTCGTCCTCGTCGTCGTGGACTTCGCCCAGGCCGGTTTCTGGGCGTCGTGGGAGCGGCGTTCGCGGCGCGGGAACGGCTGGCCCCAGTCCGTCCCGGCCGATCGCTGACGTTAGGTTGGCGCCCGTGCGCATCGCCATCGTCGGACCCACCTATCCCTACAAGGGCGGCATCGCCGCGCACACGACGGAGCTCGCCCACCGCTTCTCCCGGGCCGGCCACGACGTCGAGCTGCTCTCCTGGTCGGCGCAGTACCCCGCGTTCCTCTACCCGGGCCAGCAGCGGACCGCCGAGGCCGACGGCGAGCCGTTCCCCGCGACGACGTTCCCGCTCGCGTGGTACCGGCCGGACAGCTGGGTGCGGGTCGGCCGGCGGCTGGGCCGCAGCGACTACGACCTGGTGGTGATCGTCGTCGTCACGCCCGTCCAGGCACCGGCGTACCTCAGCCTGCTGGGGGCCATGGGCAAGCGTCGCGGCGGCCGGCGACCGAAGGTCGTCGCCCTCTGCCACAACGTGCTGCCGCACGAGCAGCGTCGCGGTGACCGCCGCCTGGTGACGGCGCTGCTCGACCGGGTCGACTCCCTGCTCGTGCACTCGCCGGACCAGGCCAAGGTCGCGGCCGGGCTCACCGATACCCCGGCAGCGGTCGCTGACCTGCCGCCCTTCACGGCGGCCCCGCCGCGGGCCCCCACGCGCGAGGGCAAGGCGGTCCGGCGGCTGCTGTTCTTCGGCATCGTGCGGCCATACAAGGGTCTCGACGTGCTCCTGCGCGCCCTCGCGACAGTGCCCGATGTCGGGTTGACGGTGGCGGGGGAGTTCTGGGGCGGCAGCGAGGGCACCCGGGCTCTGGTGGCCGAGCTCGGGCTGGCCGACCGCGTGGAGCTTCGTGACGGCTACGTGCCCTCGGCGGAGTTCGCCAGGCTGTTCGAGGACGTCGACGCGGCCGTGCTGCCCTACCGGGCCGGCACCTCGACGCAGAACGGCTGGCTGGCGCTGGCGCACGGCGTTCCGGTCATCGCCACCGATGCAGGGACGTTGCCCGACCAGGTCCGCGACGGCGTCGACGGGCTGGTCGTCCCGGCCGGCGAGGTCGCACCGCTGGCCGACGCGATCCGCCGCCTCTACGACGAGCCGGGACTGCTCGACCGGCTGCGCGGCGGCATCGAGCCCGGCGGCGCGGACGCGCCGTGGAAGGCCTACCTCGACGCGCTGGTCGCGACCGAGTCGCCCCACCCGAAAGCAGCCGACACCGACGACGACACCAGCCGAGGAGAGCGTCCGATGGCCGTAGCGGCACCGCCCGGAGGACGGGCGCTCGAGTACGCCAAGCGGGTCGCCGAGCGGGTGCTCTGGGCCCGCGTGGGTGCGCGCACGCTCATCGAGCGACGCGTCCTGCCCGGAGGCCAGCGGGCGGTCCCGACGCTGGTGGCCCCGACGGCGGTGCTGCGCACCCGCGCCGAGGCCGACGCGGTGGTGAGCGAGTGCCGCCGTCTGCGGTTGCCGCTGCACCGCGACAAGCCGAAGAACTGGGACGCGCTGGGTGCGGTTGCCGCGGTCGTGTCACGGGTCGGCCGTGACGCGCGGGTGGTCGACGCCGGCGCGGCACGCTACTCCAGCGTCCTGCCGTGGCTGCGGCTGTTCGGGCTGACCGACCTGCTCGGCATCAACCTGGAGTTCGGCAACGAGGCGCGGCGCGGCCCGGTGCGGTTCGCCTACGGCGACGTGACGCAGACCGGGTTCGACGCAGGCTCGTTCGACGCGGTCACCTGCATGAGCGTCATCGAGCACGGCGTCCCTGTGCGCCCGTTCCTGGCCGAGTCGGCACGCATCCTGCGGCCGGGCGGTGTGCTGTGCGTGTCCACGGACTTCGACAAGGAGCCGCCCGACACGACGGGCAAGACGGCGTACGGCGTACCGGTCCACATCTTCAGCCCGGACGAGATCAAGGACCTCGTGCGCGCGGCTGACGAGGAGGGGCTCGAGCTGGTCGGCGACCTCGCCCTGGACCACGACGAGCGTCCGGTGCACTGGCCGCGCACCGGGCTGGACTACACCTTCATCCTGCTGACATTCGTCCGTCGCTAAAGGCGGTTGGGCCCGCCGCGCAGAGCCGCGCCCTTCGGCGCCACGTCGGACTTCGTCGCGATCCAGATGTACGTCGGGACCATCGGCAGAGCGGCGCGGAGCATGCCACTCGGGACGCGGCTGACCAGACCGGGCACCACGTCGTCGCTGTGGAAGCGGGCCGGGTCGAGGATGACCGGCAGGGTGTACTCCCACACGGTGAACTCCCGGGCCATGACCTGCAGGGCGCGCCTGCTCTTGAGCCGCTCGTAGTACTGATCGCCCTTGCGGGTGAGCCGCAGGTAGCGGTCGGCGACCTTCGGCGGAACGAACGACAGGAACGGCAAGCGGTAGTGCGGCTCGATGACGCCGAACCGGTTGGCCACGCCGAGGTAGAGAACACCGTCGTCGGCAAGGACCCGGTGCAGCTCGGCCATGATCGCGTCGGGGTCGACGACGTGCTCGTAGATGTGGTTGAAGATGAGCACGTCCATCGAGGCGTCCGGCAGCGGCAGCTGACTGCCGTCGGCCGAGAAGAAGCTGACCTGCGCGCCGAATCGTTCGTGCGCCTTGCGGACACCAGGTACGTCGATGTCGGCACCGAGCGCGTGGGCGCCCGCCCGGCTCAGCTCGTCGGCGATGAAGCCGGCCGAGCAGCCGACGTCGAGGGCGGTGCGGCCTGAGAGGTCCTCGGTGCCGAGGAAGTGGGTGATGACCGAGATGAGCTTGCGCGCCTTGAGCCGGCGGACGTCCTCCTCGAGCATCTTGCCCATGAGCTCGGAGTAGGCGAGCTGCGGCTTACGTTTGTCATCCGCCATGAGTCGAGTCTGTCGTCCTTGCCTGCTTCACCGGCTCGGCGTCTCAGCGCTGCGCGGTCTCGATGGCGACGTCGTGGTCGACCATCATCCGCACCAAGGTGGGGAAGTCGATGCTGGGCTTCCAGCCGAGCAGGTCGCGGGCCCGGCTGGAGTCGCCGATGAGCAGGTCGACCTCGGCGGGGCGGAAGAACCGCTGGTCCTGGACGACGTACTTCGACCAGTCGTCGATGCCGACGTGGGAGAACGCGACGTCGAGGAGCTCGCGGATGGAGTGGGTCTCGCCGGTAGCCACGACGAAGTCGTCGGGCTCGTCCTGCTGGAGCATCTGCCACATCGCCTTGACGTAGTCGCCCGCGAAGCCCCAGTCGCGCTGCGACTCGAGGTTGCCCATCGTGAGCTGCTCCTGGAGGCCGAGGGAGATGCGGGCGACGGCCTTGCTCACCTTGCGGGTCACGAACTCGATGCCGCGGCGAGGCGACTCGTGGTTGAACAGGATGCCTGAGCAGGCGTAGGCGCCGTAGGACTCGCGGTAGTTGACGGTCATGTAGTGCCCGAACGTCTTGGCCACGCCGTACGGCGAACGCGGGTGGAAGGCGGTCACCTCGGACTGGGGAGTCTCGCGGACCTTGCCGAACATCTCCGAGCTCGACGCCTGGTAGAAGCGGACGTCGCTCATGTTGCCGCTGGTGTGGATCCGGATCGCCTCCAGCAGGCGCAGCACCCCCATGCCGGTGATCTCGCCGGTGAGCTCGGCCTGCCGCCACGACAGTGCGACGAAGCTGATGGCGCCGAGGTTGTAGACCTCGTTCGGCTGGGCGATCTCGAGGGCCGAGATGAGGCTCGCCAGGTCGCGCAGGTCACCTTCGAGCAGCTCGACCCCGGGGACAGTCTTCTCGACCAGGCCGACCTTCGGGTTGCTCTGGCCGCTGATGAGCCCGAAGACCTCGTAGCCCTTCGAGGCCAGCAGTTCGCCGAGGTAGAGGCCGTCCTGGCCGGTGATTCCGGTGATCAGTGCGCGCGGCACGTGCGTGCTCCCTGTCGTTGTCCATGGTCCCTGCTCGGCTGCGGCACTCTAACGCGAGCGGGTCGCACCCCGGCCGGGGGCGGCGCGCCATCACGCGCCCCGGCCCACCGGCGTAGGCTGCGCTGTGCCGGGTGAAGCCCTGGCAAGGGGCTGCCACGCACAGAACTGGGAAGTGATCGGGAAGTGATGACGAGGTGACCCCTCGGGTGCTCGTCGACGCCACTGCGGTCCCTGCGGATCGAGGGGGTGTCGGGCGTTACGTCGACGGACTGGTGGGCGCGCTGGCGGCCGGCGGTGTCGACGTCGCGCTGGTCTGTCAGCGCTCGGACGCGGAGCGTTTCGCGCGGCTCGCGCCCGGCGCCGAGGTGCTCGCAGGCCCCTCCGCCATCTCGCACCGTCCGGCCCGGATGGCCTGGGAGCAGACCGGCCTGCCGCTGGTGGCGCAGCAGCTCGGGGCGCGGGTCATCCACTCGCCGTACTACACGATGCCGCTGCACGCGTCGGTGCCCGTGGTGGTCACCGTCCACGACGTGACGTTCTTCTCCGAACCCGAGCTGCACAGCTCGGTGCGGGGCGGGTTCTACCGGTCGGCGACGCGCACCGCCGTACGCCGTGCGGCCCGCGTCGTGGTGCCCTCGCGCGCCACCCGCGACGAGCTGATCCGCCTCGTCGACGCCAACACCAACAACATCGACGTGGCGCGCCACGGCGTCGACCTCGCGACGTTCCATCCGCCGAGCGAGACGGAGCGGCGTCGCGTCTCCGACCGGCTCGGCCTGCACGGCAAGCCCTACGTCGCGTTCCTCGGAGCGCTCGAGCGGCGCAAGAACGTGCCCGACCTGGTCCGCGGCTGGGTGCAGGCCGTCGACGGGCTCGACGAGCCGCCCGCTCTCGTGCTGGCCGGCAGCAGCGGCTGGGACGACGGGGTCGACCAGGCCGTCGCCGAGGTGCCGCCCCATCTGAAGATCGTGCGTCCCGGCTACCTGCGTCCGGCCGACCTGCCGGGACTGCTCGGCGGCGCGATGATCGTGGCCTACCCGAGCAAGGCCGAGGGGTTCGGCCTGCCGGTGCTCGAGGCGATGGCGTGCGGCGCACCCGTGATGACCGCGCGGCGCCTGTCCCTGCCCGAGGTCGGCGGCGAGGCGGTGGAGTACACCGAGCCCGACCGCGACGGCATCGCCGCGACCCTTCGTGCGCTCATCCAGGACCCGGAACGGCGGGCGGCGCTGGCCGCGTTCGGCCGCAGCCGCGCCGAGGAGTTCACGTGGGAGGCGTCGGCCGCCGCGCACGTGGCGACGTACGAACGGGCGGTGGCGGAGATCACCGTATGACCGAGGCCGTGCTCCTGGTCGGGGGCCGGGGCACGCGGTTGCGGCCGCTGACCGTCCACACTCCCAAGCCGATGCTGCTGACCGCCGGCGTGCCGTTCCTGACCCATGTGCTGGCCCGCGCGCAGGCGGCAGGTGTCGACCACGTCGTGCTCGCCACGTCGTACCGCCCGGAGGTCTTCGAGGCCCACTTCGGCGACGGCGCGCCCCTCGGCCTGGCCATCGACTACGTCGCGGAGACCGAGCCGCTCGGCACCGGCGGCGGCATCCGCAACGTCGCCCACCTGCTGCGCAGCGGGCCCGACGACCCCGTCGTGATCCTCAACGGCGACATCCTCTCGGGCCACGACCTCGCGACGCAGGTCAAGAACCACGTCGACCGCGGTGCCGACGTCACCCTGCACCTCACCGAGGTCGAGGACCCGCGTGCGTTCGGCTGCGTGCCGACCGACGCCGACGGGCGAGTCGTCGACTTCAAGGAGAAGACGCCGAACCCGGTCACCAACCAGGTCAACGCCGGCTGTTACGTGTTCCGGCGCAGCGTCATCGACGCGATCCCGACCGGGCGCCCGGTGTCGGTGGAGCGCGAGACGTTCCCGGCACTGCTGCGTGACGACGCGCTGGTGCTGTCGCACGTCGAGCAGGCCTACTGGCTCGACCTCGGGACGCCGGCAGCGTTCGTGCGCGGGTCCTGCGATCTCGTGCTCGGCGAGGTGGAGTCACCGGCGGTGCTGGGCGGTCCCGCGGAGCGGCTCCTGCTCGGCGACGCGCGGGTCGCCGACGACGCGACGGTGACCGGCGGGACCGCAGTCGGGCCGGGCGCGGTCGTGGAGTCCGGTGCCGACGTGCACGCGAGTGTGCTGCTCGAGAACGCCCGGGTGGGTGCGGGTGCGCTGGTACGTGCGTCGGTCATCGGGTGTGGCGCAGTCGTCGGCGCTGGCACCGTGGTCGACGGCGCCGTCATCGGTGACCGGGCCGACACCGGCGCCGGCAACGAGCTGATCGCGGGGGCACGGGTGTGGTGCGACGCGCGCCTACCGGACCGGTCGCTGCGGTTCTCCAGCGACGAGGCCCCGGTCTGACCGGGCCTGCTGCTACTGGCCGTTCGGCTCAGGGGCGTCGGTGCGCGGGAACTGCTTCATGAAGTCGTCCACCACGGCGCCACTCACCTTGCCGCACAGCTGCCGATGGCTGGACTCCGCGCCCCAGTGCGAGAGGGCGATGTGCTTGCCCTCGGGGAACTTGCCGTAGGCGTCGTCCCATGCCGAGACGACGAACTTGTTGCCGGGCTGTGCGGCGGGCTTCGCCTGGGCGCTCTCGCCGATGTCCTTGAGTGCGTCGAGCTCCTCGCCCTTGACCGTGTCGTCGTACCAGATGATCGAGTAGCCGTGCTCGAGGTTGTGGACGAGCCGCTCCATCTCGGGACGGTCCTCGGCGGTGTAGAAGGGCCTCGGGGCCAGCTCCGGCGTTCCCCAGTGCGGCCCTGACGACGGCGGCACCTGGTCGTACTCGATCTTGGTGCCCTCCGGCTCGTGCTGGGCGCTGCCGGTGGACTTGTCGGTGGTGACGTCGTCGCAGCTCGCGGCCGAGACACTGACGCCGAACTCGCTCAGTGCCTTCTTGGCCGGGTCGTTCCGGTTGGCGAGAATCGTCGGCACGGTGGCCGCACCGACCAGCGTCAGGCCCACGGCAACGGCGACCACGATGATCAGGATGCTTCGCTTGCGCTCGCGAGCCTGTTGCTCGCGGCGCATCTCCTCGACCCTCGCTCGCCGGTCCTTCTCCTGCTGTTTCGCCTTCTTGGCCACGGCTCTCTCTCGCTGAGTGGTCGAAAGGTCGCGCTTCGGCAGCGCACACGCGAACCAACAGTCTATGCAGCGCCCGGCCGTGCAGCAGAATGTGGCGGTGGCCGTAGGTGTGACCCCCGACCCGCCGCGCGCCGTCGCGGACCGCGAGCAGGTACGCCGGTGGCGCCCCGGGTGGCCGGTGGACGTCGCCGCGACGCTCGGCCCGATGCGCCGCGGCCCGGGGGACCCGACGTACCTCGTGGACCCGGCCGGGGCGCTGTGGCGGACCTCGCGTACCCCGGACGGGCCGGTCACGGTGCGCCTGGGCGTCAACGCCGCGGCGGGCGAGGTCGTGGCGCGCGCGTGGGGGCCGGGGGCGTCCTGGGCGCTCGACAACGTGCCGCGGCTGCTCGGCGACGAGGACGACCCGTCGGGCTTCGTGCCCGGCCACCCTCTCCTGTGCGACGTGTGGCGCCGCCACCCTGGCTGGCGGGTGCCGCGCTCCGGTCTGGTGCTCGAAGCGCTGGCACCTGCGGTGCTGGAGCAGAAGGTGACCGGTCGCGAGGCATGGCGGGCCTGGCGCCATCTGCACCGGCGCTACGGCGAGCCGGCGCCGGGACCCGCGGCCGTGCTGCACCCCGCCATGCGGGTGCCGCTGGCAGCCCGTGTCTGGCGCACCATCCCGTCCTGGGAGTGGCACCGGGCCGGCGTCGACCAGTCGCGATCGCGGACGGTGGTCATTGCCGCGGGTGCGGCCGGGCGACTGGAGCAGCTGGATTCCGTTCCGCCCGACCAGGCCCGCGTGCGGATGCGCACCCTCCCGGGCGTGGGCGTGTGGACCGCTGCCGAGGTGGCCCAGCGCGCGCTCGGCGATGCGGACGCGGTGTCCGTCGGCGACTACCACATCCCGACACTGGTGGGGCTCGCGCTGGTCGGGGAGCCGGTCGACGACGACGGGATGCTCGAGCTGCTCGAGCCCTACCGCGGACACCGCTACCGCGCCGTACGTCTCGTCGAGCTCTCGGGTGTGCGTCCGGTCCGGCATGCGCCGCGCTACGCGGGACGTGACTACCGCGCGATGTGAGGCACAGTCAGAATCATCGTTCGGTCGCCCCAAGGTGCGGAGCTGCGGGTCGGTCAATGCACCACTCCTCCGCACCTCGGCGGTCAGGTAGTTCAGCGGACGAGCAGGAAGTCGTCGGGGTCGCGCGGTGGCCGAGACGGCGCCGGTGCTGCCGGGTGACCGACCGCGACGGCGCCCATCGGGTCCCAGCCGGCAGGCAGGTCGAGTGCGTCGCGGACCACGTCGCGGCAGAACATCGTGCTGCTGACCCACGCCGAGCCGAGCCCTTCGACCGACAGCGCGATGAGGAAGTTCTCGACGCCGGCACCTATCGCGACCACGAACATCTCGCGCTCTGCCGATGACCGGCGTGCGTCCGGGTAGTCGTGCGCGCCGTCGGCGACGAGGCACGGTACGACGAGGCACGGCACTCCCCGCAGCACGTTCCCGCGTCGCACCCGCCGCGCCACCTGCTCCTCGGTGAACCCGTCGGCGACCAGGTCGGCGACCCAGGCGGCGAGCATCGCGTCGAGCAGCCGGTCGCGCACACCGGGGTCCTCGACCAGCACGAAACGCCACGGCGTCGTGTGGTGGGGCGCGGGCGCCGTCACCGCGGCGGCGACGGCCCGGCGTACCGCGGTCATGTCGACCGGCGCGTCGGTGAAGGTACGCACGGTGCGCCGGCCGGTGACGACCTCGCGCGAGCCGACCCGGAACATGTCCTCGTCCGCCGGGCGTACCAACGAGGACGCGCCCGGCCCGTCGTCGGCCAGCAGCCGGGTGCCCAGGCCGCGCAGCACCGCGACGGGTGCGCCGGCGAGCTTGCCCTTCACCAGGTCGCCCGCCGACGCGATCTCGTCGGCGACCGCTGTGATGGTCATCTCGAGCGGGTTGCCGTGCGTGTCGGTCCGGCCGCGCAGGTCCTCCAGCGGCGCGAGCCCCGCTGTCCCGATGGCCTGGTCGATGACGCCGAGCCGCCACGGCCGGCCGAGCGTGTCGCTCACGACCACCGCGACGTCGACGCCGAGTCGGGCAAGCAGCGCGGAACGCAACGCGCGCGCCGACGCATCAGGGTCGACCGGGAGGAGGACGACGGTGCCCGGCGCGGTGTTGCTCGTGTCGACCCCAGCACTGGCGAGCACCAGCCCCTGCCGTGTCTCGACGACGCGGGTGGGGCCGCGCTCGGCGACGACGCGCACCGTCTCCGAGGCGATCGCCTCGTCGCGGTCGATCGAGACGACGCGCCCCTCGGCCTTGGACACGACCTTGGACGTGACGACGACGACGTCGCCGTCGACGAGCACGCGTCCTGCGTCGTCGAGCGCTCTCGCCAACAGCTCGGCCAGGTCGTCGCCGGCGCGCACCTCGGGCAGGCCGGGCACGGCCCACAGCTCGATGCCGGTCACTGCAGTGCGCCGGCCAGGTCGAGTGCGGCGCGGGCCATCGCGGCCGACGCGTCGAGGTCACGCATCAGCAGGGGCACGGCCCGGCACTGAATGCCGGCCACCTCGATCTCAGCGACCGCGTCGGCGTCGGAGGTGTCCACGAGCCAGCCGTCGAGCAACCCCGGACCGTAGTGGCGCGCGACGGCTGCGGCCGAGGACTCGACGCCGATCGCTGCGAGCACCTTGTCTGCCATGCCGCGCACCGGCTTGCCGCCGACGAGCGGGGAGACGCCGACCACCGGTGCCGCCGTCTCGCGGAACGCGTCGGCGATGCCGGGTACGGCGAGCACGGTGCCGATGCTCACGACCGGGTTCGACGGCGGCAGCACGACGACGTCGGCGGCCGCGATCGCCTCGAGAACACCCGGCGCCGGCTTCGCGTCGTCGGCGCCGACCGCGACCACGGCGTGGGCCACCGGCTCCGCATGCAGGCGCACCCAGTACTCCTGGAAGTGCACGGCCCGCCGTCCACCGGGCGCGTCCACGTCGTCGACCACGACGTGCGTCTCGACCCGGTCGTCGCTCATCGGCAGCAGCCGCACCCCCGGCTGCCAGCGCGCGCACAGCGCGGTGACCACGTCGCTGAGCGGATATCCGGCCGAGAGCATCTGGGTGCGCACGATGTGGGTGGCGAAATCGCGGTCACCCAGCCCGAACCAGCCGGGACCCACGCCGTACTGCGCCAATTCGTCCTTGACGGCGAACGACTCCCCGGCCCGGCCCCAGCCCTGCTCCTCGTTGATGCCGCCGCCCAGGGTGTACATCACGGTGTCCAAATCAGGGCATATGCGTAGCCCAAACAGGGTGATGTCGTCCCCTGTGTTGCCGATCACGGTGACCTCGGCGTCCGGCACCGCCACGAGCAGGCCACGCAGGAAGCGGGCGGCTCCGATCCCCCCGGCCGGCACCACGATCCGCATGCGCGAAGTCTCGCAGGGCGCCCGATCCGGCCATCGGCCGGGGATCGGATCGGTAAATACCATTTCTTGGGTTGACGAACGGGTAGCGACGCGCGTGTAATTTCATTGTTGTCATTCGTCGCGCTACCAGGTGCGGCGGCCAGGGTCGAGGAGGCGCGCCATGGGTGAGGTCTACCCGCTGAGCGAAGAGGTCGTCGAGGAACTGGGCTGGCAGGAACGTGCCCTGTGCGCTCAGACCGACCCGGAGGCGTTCTTCCCGGAGAAGGGCGGCTCGACGAGAGAGGCGAAGAAGGTCTGCCTGTCCTGCGATGTTCGGGGCGAGTGCCTCGAGTACGCCCTCGACCATGACGAGCGGTTCGGCATCTGGGGTGGTCTCTCCGAACGCGAGCGCCGCCGGTTGAAGAAGAGCGCCGTCTGACGCACGTCGCAGTCCCCGGCGTAGGGTGACCCCGGCCACGCCACCGGGCGACGGCGTGGACGGTCCTCGCCGCCGGTCGTGTGCCGGCCACCCCTACGGATGACCTCGACACCACCCGCCCCCGACCGCCCACGCCACGCAGTCACTGCGGTGCTCGTCGTCCATGACGGCGCCCGATGGCTGCCGGCGTCAGCCGCTGGACTCGCGGCGCAGACCGTGACACCCGACACTCTGGTCGTCGTCGACACCAGTGCCGAGAACAACGGGACGAGTCGCGCCGGAGTGGCCGGACTGCTCGCCGACGTCGAGGTGGGCGCACCGCATCACGTGGGTTTCGGCGAGGCTGTACGACGAGGGCTCGCGGCCGCCGACACGACCATCTCCGCCGCGCCGGGCAGGTCGTCGGCGACCGGGCCGGAGACCCGGTGGGTCTGGCTCCTCCACGACGACGTGCGACCCGAGCCGACCGCGCTGGAACGCCTGCTTCAGCACGCCGACGCCCACCCGGACGTCGCGGTCGCGGGCCCGAAGGTGCGCGGCTGGAACGACCGCCGCCTGCTGCTCGAGGTCGGCGTCACGATCGCCCGCAGCGGCCGCCGGGAGACCGGGCTGGACCGGCACGAGCACGACCAGGGGCAACATGACGGCACCCGCGAGGTGCTCGCCGTCAGTACGGCCGGCATGCTCGTGCGCCGCGACATCTGGGATGCCCTCGGCGGACTCGATCCGGCACTGCCGCTGGGTCGCGACGACGTCGACCTCGGGTGGCGCGCCACACTCGCGGGCCACCGGGTCGTCTGCGTGACCGATGCCGTCGTGCACCATGCCGAGGCCGCGTCGCACGGGCGCCGCCCCGCCGCAGCCGTGCGCGGGCACCGGCACCGCGCCGACCGGCGCGCCGCCATCCACGTGCTGCTCGCCAACCTCCCGCTCTTCGAGGTGCCGGTGGCGGCCGTACGCCTGGTCGTCGGTGCGGTGCTGCGCGCGCTCGCCCTGCTCGTCGGGAAGCGGCCTGCCCTCGCCCTCGACGAGGTCCTCGCGCTGCTCGCGGTGCTGGCCCGGCCGGACCGGCTGGTCGTCGCCCGGCGCGCCCGCCGGCGTACCCGGACGGTGCCCTCCCACCGGGCGTTGCGGCTGCTCGCCCCGCCCGGCAGCGGCGTGCGCCACGTCGCCGAGACGCTGGCCCCGGTTCTCGGCCGCGGCCCCGCCCACCCGGGGCCATCCCGGGACGCCGGGCACCCGGTGGTCGAGAGCGGCCCGACGGCCGAGGAGCTCGAGGAGCTGCCGTCCTGGAGCAGCCAGGTGCTCCGGCGCACCCTCGCCCGCCCGGGGGTGCTGCTCGCACTCGGCCTGGGCGTGGTGGCCCTCCTGGCAAGTCGCGACCTGCTCGGCCCGGGCCGCCTCATGGGCGGGGCGCTGCTTCCGGCTCCTGGCTCGGCCCACGACCTGTGGCTCGCCTACACGCAGAGCTGGCACCCGGTCAGCATCGGCAGCGACACCCCCGCGCCGCCCTACCTCGCGGTGCTGGCAGCGCTCGGGACACTGGCGTTCGGCCGTGCCGAGCTGGTGGTCGACCTGCTGCTGCTCGGCGCGGTGCCGTTGGCCGGGCTCTCGGCCTACCTTGCGCTGCGGGGCGTCGTGTCCTCGCGTCCGGTACGGGTCTGGGCCGCCGCGGCGTACGCCCTGCTGCCCGCGGTGGTCGGGGCGGTCGCGGCCGGTCGGCTCGGCACGGCCGCGGTCGCCGTACTGCTGCCACCCGCCGCGCGTGCCGCGGCGCGGGCAGTGGTTTGGCCGGGTGGTGGCGCGAAAGCGGCCGGCAGTCTGCGCGCCGGGTGCACGGCGGGCCTGCTGCTCGCGGTGATGGCCGCGTTCGTCCCGCTGAGCTTTCTGCTCGCGCTCGCCCTGGCCGGGGTCGCGGCGGTGATGGCGGTCCGCGCCGGGCGGCGGCGCGTCCTCCTGGGGTTCGTGCCGGTGTTCGTGGTTCCCCTGTTCGTCCTGCTGCCGTGGCTGCCCGCGCTCGCGGCCGACCCGTCGCTGCTGCTGCTCGAGGCGGGCCTGCCGGGGCCCGGTCTCGCCGAGCGCGACCTCGCACCGTGGGTGGTTCTGCTGCTGCACCCGGGCGGGCCGGGCATGTACCCCCTCGTCTTCTCCGTGGGGATCCTGCTCGCCGCGGCGGCCGCCCTGCTGCGCACCGATGGTCGCGCCACGATCGTCGCGGGCTGGGTCGCCGCGATCGCCGGGCTCGTGACCGGTGTCCTGGTCAGCCACGCCGCCGTGACGCCGTCGACGCTCGAGGAGGCCGTCGTGGCCTGGCCGGGGGTGCCCTCGCTCGTCTGCGGGGCAGGCCTTCTGCTGGCGGCTGCGAAGGGTGCAGAGGGCGGCCGGCACCGGCTGGCGAGGCAGGCGTTCAGCTGGCGGCAGCCCGCTGCCGTCGGGGTGCTCGTGCTGGCCGTCGCCGGGCCCGTCGCGGCCGCGGGCTGGTGGGTCGTCGCCGAGTCAGGGGGACCGATCGAGCGGCGCGACCCGGTGCTGCTGCCGGCGTTCGTCGCCGCCGACGGCATGTCTGCCGAGCGGCCACGCACCCTCGTGCTGCGCCCGCGTGGCCGTGACGCGCTGTCGTACTCGCTGCTGCGCGCGGACGGTCCGCGCCTCGGCGACGCCGAGCGGTCGCCGCCCGCGGACGCCATGACCGGCCTCGACGCGGTGGTCGCCGACCTCGCCTCGGGCAGCGGCGGCGACGCGGCCGCGCGCCTGGTGCCCTACGGCGTTCGCTACGTGATGGTGAGCCGGCCACGCGGCACCCACCTGGTCCGGGCGGTCGACGGCGTTCCCGGCCTGGTGCCGATCGCCGCGCCCGGTGGCTCGGTGGTGTGGCGGCTCAGCTATCCCTCCGGCCGGCTGCACGTCGCCCCGTCGTCGACCGCGACTGATGCCGTGGGCGGGTCCGTGGCGCAATGGACGACGTTGCCTTCGGGCACCGTCGCGGCGCGGGCCGAGGTGGCGGCGGGGCGCGCCGGGCGGCTCGTGGTCGTCGCGGACCGGCGAGACGGCGGCTTCGAGGCGACCCTCAACGGGCAGGCGCTCACGCCGACGACGTACGACGGGTGGGCGCAGGCGTTCAAGCTGACGACCCGCGGGGGTCTTCTCGAGCTGCGCAACGTCGACACCACCCGCACGACTCTGCTGTGGGTTCAGGTAGGCGCGGTGCTCGTCGCCCTGCTGCTCGCACTGCCCGGAGCGCGCCCGTCGGACGACCCGGACCGCGCACCGTGAGCCGGCCCGCTGTCTCGCTGGCCGTCGTCGTCGGACTGACGGCGGCAGTCGTCGTCGTGGGTGAGGCGCTTCCCGCGCCGGATCCCGCGGACCAGACGCGGCGTACGTCGGTGTCGGTGCCGATCGCGCGGACCAGCGCCGCCTGCCCGGACCCCGTCGGCGATGCCGCCGTGCGCACCCGTGTGTCGCTGGCCGCGCCCGGCCCGGTCGACGCGCACCAGACCTCGCAAGCCGGGGAAGCGCGGCTGACCCGGCTGAACGGGGAGGCGTTGCCAGGCGCCGCTCTCACGACGGCCGGCAGCACGAGCCTCGACGTGCCCACGCCAGCGACGACGCTCGTCGCAAGCGCCTCGGGTGCGCTCGCCGGAGGATCCGTGGCCGCGATGGTGTCCCGCGGAAGCACCGGGATGCTGCGCGGGCTCGCCGGGACGCCGTGCGCGGAGCCCGGCACGGACTTCTGGTTCATGGGCAGCGGCTCGGAGGTCGGCCAGCGCGGCCGTGTGTACCTCACGAATGTCACGTTCGCACCCGCCGTCGCGGACGTGACCGTCTACGGCCCGCAGGGCCGGGTCAAGGCGCCTGCCGGCGAGGCGGTCGCGGTCGCGGCCGGCGCGCAGAAGGTCCTGCTGCTCGACGCCCTCGCGCCCGGTCGCCCGTACCTCTCGGTCCACGTAGCGGTCCGTCAGGGACGGCTGTCGGCAGCTGTCCGGGACCAGCAGGTCGACGGTCTCGACCCCCTCGGCACCGACTGGGTGCCTCCCGCGACCCGTCCGGCGCGGCGCCTCGTGCTGCCGGGAGTGCCGACCGGCGAGGGGGAGCGGCGGTTGCTGGTGCTCGCGCCAGGGCGATCGGACGCCATCGTGCGCGTGCGGTTGCTGCCGCTCGACAGGTCGCCGGCCCCCAGGGTCGAGGACGTCATCGAGACGCCGGCCGGCGTGCTCGGCGAGATCGACCTGACGTCGTACACCGGTGGACGTGAGATGGCCGTCGTCCTCACCTCGGACGTCCCGGTCACGGCCGGGCTGCTCTCCCGCGTCGGGGGCGGCACCCAGCGGCGCGAGCTTGCGTGGACGGCCCCGGTGCCGGCGCTCACCTCCGCGCACCCGGGTGTCGTCGCGGACGCCTGGAGCAGCGGTCCGACGCACACCCTGCTCGCGCTGGCCGCGCCACGCCGGGCTGCCACGGTGCGCGTCGAACCGTTGCCGCCCGCCACCGGCGACCCCGCCATCGTCAGCGTCCCGCGCGGCACGCAGGCGACCTTGGACCTGCGCACGGTCAGCACGAGCGAGACCTTCGCCGTGCGAGTCGTCCCGCTGCCCCGCTCCGGGAGGGTCTTCGCGACGCGCACGGTCACGGAGGCCGACGCGCGCGGCCCGATGGTCACCACGTCTCCGGTGGTCCCGGGTCGCTACGTCGTGTCTCTCCCGCACGTGGTCGCGGACCTGTCGAGTGGGCTGCCCTCGCGGCGCTGACTGCGGTCAGCCGATGCCGTAGTCCGGGTCGACCGCCTCGGGCTCGATGCCCATCAGCTCGGCCACCAGCTCGATGACGACGTCCTGCACCAGGCTCGCCCCGCTGCGCGTCCCGGCCGAGCGATGCTCGACCGGACGCCGGTAGACCACGACCCGCGCCGGGTTGGGCCCAGCGGCCTGCAGCACCCGGCCGAGTGGGACGGCGAGCCGGGGATCCGACGCCAGTGGCACGTCCTCGACGGCGAACTCCACGAGGGACAGCCTTTCCGCCCACCTCGACGGAAGGCGGTCCACGGCGTCGAGCACCATCTCGTCGAAGCTCTCCGACCGGCTCAGCGACAGCGGCACCTCCGGGGGAGCCAGTCGACCCCGGAGCCCTCGCCCGTGGCTGTCCCGCCGACCCCTGGACCTGCGAGCCGCCCGGCCGGGCACCTCTTGCTCGTCCACGTCCCGAGGCTAACCCCGGCTCCCTGCCAGGCGGGCCGGGCCGGGTCTGGCCGGTGGATAGGCAGAACGGCAGGCGACGCGCCGCGCGAGATCCGCCGCCGGGTCGGCGCCGGTCGCTACCGTCTGCCCTCGTGAGCCATGTTCGTCGCTGCTCGCGAAGCGCGTGCGGCCGCCCTGCCATTGCCACGCTCACCTATGTCTACGCCGACTCGACGGCCGTCCTGGGCCCGCTCGCGACCTTCGCCGAGCCGCACTGCTACGACCTCTGCGAGGCCCATTCCGCGCGCCTGACCGCCCCCCGGGGGTGGGAGGTGCTCCGGCTGGCTCCCGACCCCCTGGCGTTCGGCCCCAGCAGCGACGACCTGGTGGCCCTGGCCGACGCCGTACGCGAGGCCGCCAGGCCCGGCCCGCCGCCCGACGCGCCGGCCGAGCTGGGGCGCCGTGGCCACCTGCGGGCGGTGCCCTCGCCCGAGGGCTGAGACGGGTTTCCCACCCGAGAGGGCTCTCAAGATCCGGTGCAAGCCTGTCGATAGGTCCTCGACGCCACTCGTGGCGCCGCGCCTGCCCCCTTCCTGCACCGGAGTGAGTCATGACCCGTTCCAACCCAGGCCCTCGTGTCTCCCTTGGTTCGCTGACCCAGTCCGGCGCCCGCGTCGGACTCGGCTGTCGCGCCTGTGGCAGCGACCGGGTGACCCGCATCGCGATGTCCCTCACCGATGGCACGCCCGTCGAGTTCACCTCGTGTCACCGGTGCGAGCACCGCGCCTGGGAGCAGTACGGCACCGCCCTGCCGGTGGACGTCGTGCTCGACAAGACGCGCAAGATCGTCTGAACCACCGCCGCTAGGCTTGCCCGCCATGCGTGACCTGTCGTCGATCATCAAGGCCTACGACGTGCGCGGCCTCGTCCCCGATCAGCTCGACGACGATGTCGCGCGCGCGATCGGTGCGGCGTTCGTCCGGGTCGTCGGCGCCGCGGGCTCCGCGGTCGTGATCGGCCGTGACATGCGCCCGTCCTCGCCGGCCCTGGTCGCGGCGTTCGCCGCGGGCGCCAACGCGCAGGGCGCCGACGTCATCGACATCGGGCTCGCGTCCACCGACCAGCTCTACTTCGCCAGCGGGAAGCTCGGCCTGCCCGGCGCGATGTTCACTGCCAGCCACAATCCCGCGCGCTACAACGGGATCAAGCTGTGCCGCGCCGGGGCTTCACCCGTCGGCCAGGACTCCGGGCTCGTCGACGTCCGTGCTCTCGCCGAGGCGGGTGTGCCGGCGTACGACGGGCCGCAGGGGCACGTCGAGGAGCGCGACCTGCTCGCGGCGTACGGCGAGCACCTGCGCTCCCTCGTCGAGCTCCGTGCCAATCGCCGCCTCACCGTCGTCGTCGACGCCGGAAACGGGATGGGCGGGCACACCGTGCCGACGGTCCTCGCCGGCCTGCCGGTCGAGCTCGTCCCGATGTACTTCGAGCTCGACGGCACGTTCCCCAACCACGAGGCCAATCCGCTCGACCCGGCCAACCTGGTGGACCTGCAGGCCCGGGTGCGCGAGGTCGGCGCCGACATCGGGCTGGCCTTCGACGGCGATGCCGACCGCTGCTTCGTCATCGACGAGCGCGGCGACCCCGTGTCGCCGTCCGCGGTGACCGCGCTGGTCGCCGCGCGCGAGCTGGCCAAGGAGCCTGGTGCGATGGTGATCCACAACCTGATCACGTCGCGCGCGGTGCCCGAGATCGTGCGCGAGCACGGCGGGGTGCCGGTGCGGACCCGCGTCGGGCACTCGTTCATCAAGGCCGAGATGGCACGCACCGGCGCGATCTTCGGCGGCGAGCACTCGGCTCACTATTACTTCCGCGACTTCTGGTGCGCCGACACCGGCATGCTCGCCGCACTGCATGTCCTTGCGGCGCTCGGCGAGCAGGACCGGCCGCTGTCCGAGCTCGCCGCCGCCTACGCGCGCTACGTCGCGTCCGGCGAGATCAACAGCGATGTCGGCGACCTGGCCAACCAGGACGCCCGGGCCGCCGCGGTGCGGAAGAGCTACCAGGGACGGGAGGGTGTCGAGGTCGACGAACTGGACGGGCTTACGGTCGGCACGGACGCCTGGTGGTTCAATCTTCGTGCGTCGAACACCGAGCCGCTGCTGCGGCTGAACGTAGAGGCCACCGACGAGACGACCATGACCGCCGTTCGGGACGAGGTCCTGGCGCTGGTCCGAGAGGAGACCTGACGTGCGGCTCGATGACCGGCTGCTGGAGATCCTGGCCTGCCCTGCCTGCCACGCCCCCCTGCGCGCCGACGAGTCGGCCCTGGAGCTCGTGTGCACCTCCGATGCCTGCGGCCTGGCCTATCCAGTGCGCGACGACATCCCGGTGCTGCTCGTCGACGAAGCCCGCAAGCCCGGCGCATGACCGATAACGAACCCGCCGTCGTCGACGAGGGCGTGCTCGACGACGTCGATGCGCTCGTCTCCCTCGACCCGGGCGCCATGCTCCGCGCGCTCGCGACGTCGGGTGCCCAGGTCCGCGAGGCGCAGCGGCGCACGGACGAGGCTGACCTCGCCGGCGTGGTCGCCGAAGGACGCCCGCGGTCGCTTGTCGTGGCCGGCATGGGCGGGTCGGGGGTCGCTGCGGACGTCGTGGCCTCCGTCACCGGCGTGGCGTGCCCGATCCCGGTGTCGGCCGTGCGCAGCTACCAGCTGCCGGGCTGGGTGGGTCCGCTCGACATGGTCGTCGCCGTGTCCTGCTCGGGCAGCACCGAGGAGACGCTCGCCGTCACCGACGAGGCACTCCGCCGAGGGGCCCGTGTCGTCACCGTCGGCCGCGACGGGTCGCCGCTCGCGAAGCGCGCGGAGCTCGGCCGGGCGGTGCACCTCAGCGTCGACGCGGGCGGGCGGATGCCGCGCGCGAACCTCTGGGCGCTGTCCGTCCCGGTGCTGATGCTCGTCGACGCCCTCGGGCTCGCCGAGGTCGACCGCGAGACGCTGACCGTGGTCGCCGACGACCTCGACCGGATCAGTGAGACGTGCGGCCCCGTGGTCGACAGCATGGACAACCCGGCCAAGAAGATCGCGCTCGCGCTGGAAGGCAGCCTGCCCTACCTGTGGGGCACCAGCCCGCTCGCGGCCGTCGCCGCACACCGCTTCGCCTGTCAGCTTGCCGAGAACGCCAAGTACCCGGCCGTCGACGGCGCGGTGCCCGAGGTGCACCACAACCAGATCGTCGTCCTCGCCGGTCCCTACGGCGCGGGCGCACGCCAGAGCGCCGATGATCTGTTCCGCGACCGGGTCGAGGGCGGGTCCGAGGCCACCCGGGTGCGCCTCGTCGTCCTGCGCGACACCGACGAGCTCGAGCAGGTGGCGCGCAGGCAGGTGCCTACCCGCCGGGTTGCCGACGAGTACGGCGTGGCGCTCGACGAGATCGTCGCGACGGGCACCCACCCGCTCGCCCGGCTCGCGAGCCTCGTCGGCCTCACCGACTTCGCGAGCGTCTACCTCGCGCTGCTCCAGGGCACCGACCCCACGCCGATCCAGCCGATCGTCTGGTTGAAGGAGCACGCGGACCGATGAGCACCAGCGGCGGCACCCGGGCGATCGTCGCAGCGCTGATAGCCAACCTCGGCATCGCCGTCACGAAGTTCATCGCCTACCTGCTCACCAGCTCGTCCTCGATGCTGGCGGAGTCGATCCACTCGGTCGCCGACTCGGGCAACCAGGCGTTGTTGCTCCTGGGTGGCAAGCGCGCGCAGCGGGCAGCGACGCCGCAGCACCCGTTCGGGTTCGGCCGGGAGCGCTACTTCTACGCCTTCATCGTCTCCATCGTGCTGTTCAGCGTCGGTGGGCTGTTCGCGCTCTACGAGGGCTGGCACAAGGCGCAGCACCCGGAGCCGATCGAGTCGTGGCAGTGGGTGCCGATCACCGTCCTGCTCGTCGCCATCGGCCTCGAGACCTTCTCGTTCCGCACCGCGATCGTCGAATCGAACCACGTGCGCGGCGACCAGTCCTGGGTGCAGTTCGTCCGGCGGTCCAAGGCGCCCGAGCTGCCCGTCGTACTCCTCGAGGACTTCGCGGCCCTGCTCGGCCTCTTCTTCGCACTCTTCGGCGTGAGCCTCACCCTCATCACCCACGACGGCATCTGGGATGCCGTGGGCACCCTGATGATCGGGCTGCTGCTGGTGTGCGTCGCGATCGTTCTCTCCATCGAGACCAAGAGCCTGCTGCTGGGTGAGGCGGCCGGGCCGGAGGCCGTGCGGCGCATCGAGGCGGCGATCGTCGACGACCCGTCCGTCGAGCGGGTGATCCACATGCGCACCCTGCACCTGGGCCCCGAGGAGCTGCTCGTCGCGGCCAAGATCGCCGTACGCCCCTACGACAGCGCCGCCGAGGTCGCCCGGGTGATCAACGGTGCCGAGGAGCGCATCCGGGCAGTGGAGCCCATCGCGCGGGTGGTCTACCTCGAGCCGGACATCGACCGCGCTGCTGCGCCCACAACGGCCACCGATGCCGCCTCGACGTGATTCCGGGCGGCCCAGCGGTTACCCTCGGTGGTAGGAGTCGTCGGCGTCACTGATGGGAGGCCCTGAGGGGCCGCGCCGGGCAGCGCTCCGCCGCAGCGTCGTTCCGCGTCGCGCGGACTGCCCACGCCCCACCGAAAGACACAGGAAGGCTCTGACCCCATGACCGACGTCAAGACAACCCCCGACTTCAAGGTCGCCGATCTCTCGCTGGCCGAGTACGGCCGCAACGAGATCCGCCTCGCCGAGCACGAGATGCCCGGCCTGATGTCCATCCGCGCGGAGTTCGCCCCGTCGCAGCCACTCGCCGGCGCCCGCATCATGGGCTCCCTGCACATGACCGTGCAGACCGCCGTCCTGATCGAGACGCTGGTCGCGCTCGGCGCCGAGGTGCGATGGGTCTCGTGCAACATCTTCTCGACCCAGGACCACGCCGCCGCCGCGGTCGCGGTCGGCCCGGACGGCACGCCGGCCAACCCGCAGGGTGTCCCGGTGTTCGCCTGGAAGGGCGAGTCGCTGGAGGAGTACTGGTGGTGCACCGAGCAGGCGCTGAACTGGCCCGGGCACGACGGCCCGAACATGATCCTCGACGACGGCGGTGACGCGACGCTGCTCGTGCACAAGGGCGCGCAGTTCGAGCGGGCCGGCGCGGTGCCGAGCGCCGACGAGAACGACTCGCACGAGTACACCGTCATCCTCGAGACGCTGCGCCGCTCGCTGGCTGCCGACCCGCAGTACTTCACGCGGATGGCAGAAGGCATCAAGGGCGTCACCGAGGAGACCACGACCGGCGTACACCGTCTCTACGAGTTCGCGCGCGACGGCGACCTGCTCTTCCCGGCCATCAACGTCAACGACTCGGTCACCAAGAGCAAGTTCGACAACCTCTACGGCTGTCGTCATTCGCTCATCGACGGCATCAACCGCGCGACGGACGTGATGATCGGCGGCAAGGTTGCGGTCGTGTGCGGTTACGGCGACGTCGGCAAGGGCTGCGCCGAGTCGCTGCGTGGTCAGGGCGCGCGCGTCATCGTCACCGAGATCGACCCCATCTGCGCACTGCAGGCGGCGATGGAGGGCTACCAGGTCACCACGCTCGAGGACGTCGTCGGGACCGCCGACATCTTCATCACCACGACGGGCAACAAGGACATCATCACCGCCGACCACATGGCGGCGATGAAGCACCAGGCGATCGTGGGCAACATCGGCCACTTCGACAACGAGATCGACATCGCCGGGCTCGCCCGCCGCGACGGGATCCGGCGTACGACGATCAAGCCGCAGGTCGACGAGTGGACGTTCGAGGACGGCCACTCGGTGATCCTGCTGTCGGAGGGTCGCCTGCTCAACCTCGGAAACGCCACCGGCCACCCGAGCTTCGTGATGTCGAACTCGTTCTCGAACCAGACGATCGCCCAGATCGAGCTGTTCACGAAGAACGACCAGTACGAGCTCAAGGTGCACGTGCTGCCGAAGCACCTCGACGAGAAGGTCGCTCGGCTGCACCTCGACGCTCTCGGTGTGAAGCTGACGAAGCTCACCAAGGAGCAGGCCGCCTACATCGGCGTCGACGTCGCCGGCCCCTACAAGGCCGACCACTACAGGTACTAAAGATCGACTGAGACGTTCGGCACGCGAATCCTGTCGCTGACGGTGCCGAACGTTTCAATCGATGGCCGTCACCCCGGCGGGGCGAAAGGACTGTCGCTCCCCGCCGACCCGTCGCCCGGCTGCCCGGACGGCGGCGAGGCTGACTGGGGGGGCGGTGCCGGGGGCGGTGCCGTCGGCGCGGTCTCCCACGGTGGCGGTGGGGCGGCGTACGCACCGGGGGAACCGGCGTACGCACCCGGCGGACCGGCGTACGCACCCGGCTGACCGGCGTACGCACTCGGCGGGCGCATCCGCGCGAGCTCCCGGCGACGCCGCTCGGCGAGCACGGCGGCGAGGAAGGCCCAGGCCGGGGCATCGGCCGGGGGCGGTGGACTGGTCACGCCGGCAACAGCCTCGGCCAGCCGCCGTCCCATGGACTCGCGCACGTCGGGGGCGAGCTCCTGGGAGCGCGCGAGGTACTGCCGCGCGGCGAGGGCGAGGTCGTCGGGCACGCGCGACAGGTCGAGTCCCGCCGCCCAGCCGGCGAGCGGGGGCGGCATGGCCGCGACGGGGGCGCTCTGCGTGGGGATGCGCTCGCGCACCACGACCGTGCCGGCGAGGAAGTCACCCAGCCGCTTGCCTTTCACCGACGCCAGCGACGTGATCAGCGCCACCGAGCCGAAGCTGAACCAGAAGTCGACCAGGCCGAGCAGCCCGCGGACGAAGGCGTGCCGGAAGCGGATCGGCCCGCCGTCCTCGCGAACCACGCGCAGGCCGAACGCGAGCTTGCCGAGGCTGCGACCCCGGCTGAGCGTCTCGAACGTCACCGGGTAGCCGATGATCACGAGCACGATGAAGACCAGGCCGATCGCGCCGCCGAGCGCGCCGTCGGTCGTCGCGGCAAGCCCGGCGGTCACGAACGTGCCGGCGAACAGCACGGTGAACTGCGCGAGAAGGTCGAGAGCGAGTGCCAGTGAGCGGCTCGGCAGCTTGGCCAGGCGCAGGTCGAGGACAACGGCGTCCCCCGTGACGAGGTCGGTCACGGCTGGCTCCCTTCTCGGCACCGGCGGCGCGTGCCAAGGGTGCGAGGCTAGTCTGCCCGGCAATGGACGTGGACGCGTACGTCGCGACGCACCGGGGCGAGTGGCAGCGTCTCGAAGAACTCGTCGGACGCCACCGGCGACTCGACGGAGCAGAGGTCGACGAGCTGGTCGGGCTCTACCAGCGAGTGGCCACGCACCTCTCGGTGATCCGCTCGGCCTCGCCCGACCCGGCGCTGATCGGCCGGCTGTCCACGCTGGTCGCCCGGGCGCGGGCGGCAGTCACCGGCTCGCACACCCCGGCCTGGAAGGACGTCGCCCGGTTCTTCACGGTGGTCTATCCCGTGGCGCTCTACCGGTCGGTGCGGTGGTGGGGGTCCGTCGGAGTCATCTTCACGCTGGTCGGGCTGGTGGTGGGCATCTGGGTCGCGACCAACCCTGACGTGCAAGCGACTATTGCCAGCCCCGCGGAGATCCGCCAGCTGGTCGAGCACGACTTCGAGGACTACTACTCCTCGGCGCCCGCGGGATCGTTCGCCGCGAGTGTGGCCACCAACAACGCGTGGGTGGCGGCGCTCTGCCTGGCGTTCGGCGTTCTCATCGTGCCGGTCGGGTGGGTCCTGTGGCAGAACGCGCTCAACGTCGGCATCGCGGGCGGGCTGATGGCTGCGGGCGGCAAGCTCGACCTGTTCTTCGGTTTGATCCTGCCGCACGGTCTGCTCGAGCTGACCTGCGTGTTCGTCGCCGCGGGAGCCGGCCTGCGGCTGGGCTGGTCCTGGATCGACCCTGGTGGGCGCACCCGGTCGCGGGCGCTGGCCGAGGAAGGGCTGGCTGCCGGTGCGCTGGCCATCGGGCTGGCCTGCACCCTCGCGATCTCGGGTGTGGTCGAGGCGTTCGTCACGCCGTCCGGTCTCCCGACCTGGGCCCGGATCGGCATCGGTGCCTCGCTGTGGCTGGGCTTCCTCGCCTACGTCGTCGTACTGGGCGGACGGGCCGCGCGCGCCGGTGAGGTCGGAGACGTACGTGGCGCCGGCCAGACCGACCTCGCGCCCACCGCCGCCTGACCCCACCCACGACCCCCAACCCCCTTTCCTTGGTGATCATGCAGTTGTGCCGCGCGCGGTTTTCCGGCACCGGTACCGGCATCGGCAGCCGGCCACACACGCCGACGACGCGCCCGCCTGCACAACTGCATGATCACCGTCGACGGGCGTGGGGGCTGACCTGCGGCTTCTCGGTGCGCCTGCACAACTGCATGATCACCGGTGAAGTTGCTGGTGGGGGCTACAGGCGGCCGGCGGACTTGAGGGCGAGGTAGCGGTCGGCGAGCTGGGGCGGCAGGTCGTCGGGTGCCGCGTCGACCACCTCGACCTCGCGGCGGCCCAGCACCTCGCCGATGCGGGCCCGCTCCGCCCGGGTGCGCTCGGCGGAGGCCGCGTCGTAGACCGCGTCGACGTCGCCGCGGCTGCCCGCCATCTCCTCGACCCGCGGGTCGCGCACCGACGCGAGCACCACCTGGTGGCGCCGCACGAGCTGGGGGAGGACCGCGAGGAGTCCCTCCTCGACCGGGGCGGCGTCGAGAGCGGTGAGGAGTACGACGAGGGAGCGCCGCGACGCGCGGCCGACAATGGTCGAGACGAGTCCCGACCAGTCGGGCTCGACGAGCGCTGCCTCGAGTGGCGCCATCGCCTCCACCAGTCGCGGCAGAAGGTCGGTCGGCGAGGCGCCTTCGACCCGCGCGCGGACCCGCCGGTCGTAGGCCAGCAGGTCGACGCGGTCACCCGCGCGGGATGCCAGCGCCGCGAGCAGCAGGGCGGCGTCCATCGCTGCGTCCAGCCGGGGCGCGTCGCCGACCCGGCCGGCAGCAGTCCGCCCGGTGTCCAGCACGAGCAGGATGCGCCGGTCACGCTCCGGCCGCCAGGTGCGCACCATCACGTCGGCGGCCCGGGCCGAGGCTCGCCAGTCGATCGACCGCACGTCGTCGCCGACGACGTACTCACGCAACGAGTCGAACTCGGTGCCCTGACCACGCACCATCACTGCGGCACGTCCGTCGAGCTCGCGCAGCCGGGCGAGCTTGCTGGGCAGGTGCTTGCGCGACGTGAACGGCGGGAGCACCCGCACCCGCCACGGCACCTGGTGCGAGCCCTGCCGCGCAGCGAGACCCAACGGCCCGACCGACCGCACCGTGACCCGGTCGGCGATCCGGTCGCCTCGCCGCGTCGGACGGAGGGTCGTGACCAGCGTGCGACGTTCGCCGGCCGGCAGATCGAGCCGGTGCCGCGTCGTCAGCGCTCCGGCGCTGGGCGGCCACGCGTCACGCAGCAGCCCGCGCACCCGGCGTCCCGACGGGTTCGTCACCTGCAGGGTCACCGTCGTCGCCTGGCCCAGGCGCAGGGCCGTGTCGCCCGACCGGGCGAGTCGCAGCGGGCGCACCGACCCGGCGAGCGCGACGTCGGTGGCAACCAGCACGACCACGAGCCCGGTCACGAGCAGCACACCCCACCCCGACGGGAGGACCAGCCCGACGACCACCGCCCCCGCGAGGGCGAGCAGCCCGGCCCGGCCGGTCAGCGCCACCGACCGGTCCTCACCGCGGCACGGCGACCGAGCCGAGCACGCTCTCGATCACCGCGTCGGCGGTCACGCCCTCGATCTCGGCCTCGGGTCGCAGCTCGATCCGGTGCCGCAGCGTCGGCCGGGCCAGCGCCTTCACGTCGTCGGGTGTCACGTAGTCGCGGCCGGAGAGCCAGGCCCAGGCGCGGGCGGTCGACATGAGGGCGGTCGCGCCGCGCGGTGAGACACCGAGCTGCAGCGACGGCGACTGGCGGGTGGCGCGGCACAGGTCTACGACGTAGCCCACCACCTCGGGTGCGAGGGACACGGTTCGTACGGCGACGCGCGCCTTGTCGAGCTCGCTTGCCCCCGCCACCGGTCGGACCCCGGCCGCGGCCAGGTCGCGCGGGTCGAAGCCCTCGGCGTGGCGGGTCAGGATGTCGACCTCGTCGCCGCGACCCGGCAACGGCATCGTCAGCTTGAGCAGGAACCGGTCGAGCTGGGCCTCCGGCAGCGGATAGGTCCCTTCGTACTCCACCGGATTCTGGGTGGCCACGACCGTGAACGGGTCGGGCAGCATGCGGGGGTCACCCTCGACGGTGACCTGGCGTTCCTCCATCGCCTCGAGCAGCGCGGCCTGCGTCTTGGGCGGCGTGCGGTTGATCTCGTCGGCGAGCAACAGGTTGGTGAACACCGGTCCTTCCCGGAACGAGAACTGGCTCGACCGCGCGTCGTAGACGAGCGACCCGGTCACGTCCCCAGGCATCAGGTCGGGGGTGAACTGCACGCGCTTGGTCCGCAGCGACAGGGCCGCGGCCAGCGTGCGGACCAGCAGGGTCTTGGCCACCCCGGGCACGCCCTCGAGCAGCACATGACCACGGCAGAGCAGCGCGATCACCAGACCGGTGACGGCGGCGTCCTGCCCGACGACGCCTTTCGCGACCTCGCCGCGCAGGGACCGCAACGCCTCCCGAGCCGCGTCGTCGGTGGAGCCGGCGGAGTTCTGGACTGCTTCGGTCACGATCGGCGGACCTCTCTCTCCAGGGCGTCGAGGTCGTCGGCGAGCCGCACGAGCGCGGCGTCGTCGGGCGGTGCCGCACCGTACAGCAGCACGCCGACCTCAGGTGCCGTTCGCTGCGCCCGGGCCGCGACGGCGTCGACGATCTCGGGGGCGCTCGCTCGGCGCGGCAGTCCCAGCAGCGGGGCGACGCGGGCCCGCACACCTGCGCGCAACCCGTCCGCCGCCCGGTCGCGGGCACGCCCGCGGCGGTAGAGCCGGGCGCGGCCCTCGACCGCCTCGGCCGCTCGCACAATGACGGGCAGCCGCTCGGTCACCACGGGGCCGAGCCGGCGAGCTCGCCACAACGCGAACAGGACCAGCGCGATCATGGCCTGCAGGAAGCCCCACCACACGCCGTCGGGCACCAGCTCGTAGGGGGAGAGCGCCTCGCCCTCCGGCACGTCGCCGAGCGAGGGCAGGTACCACACCAGTCGCGGGTTCTCCCCGAGCAGGTTCAGGGCCAGCGCCGCGTTGCCGGTCGAGCCGAGCCGCCGGTTGGTCAACGGATCGGGATTGCCGACGATCGTGATGGTGCGCGAGCCGTCGCGCACCTGGACGAGCGAGGCCTCGCCCTCTTCCGGGTAGCAGAGCCAGGGGTCGGCGTCCTCGGCCTGGTCGGCGTCGTAGGTCGCCCCGCCCGCGTCAGCCCGGCCGGCCAGGGTCGCCGACTGCAGCTCGCACTGCGGGTCGCGTTCGTCGTGGCTGGCGCTGTCCACCACCCGCACACCGTCGACGAAACTCGCAGGGTTGCTCGGGGTGAGCAGCACCAGGTCGGCATCGCCGTCGCGCAGCGTCTTGGCCCGCGCGCCGATCACCAGGTCGGGGACGGTGACCAGCAGGGTCGTGCCCGCTCCCGCACTGCCCGCCTCGGCGATGCTCGTCGCCACCTCGACCTCGACGCCCCTGTCGCGCAACAGCTCCGCGACCGCGCGGCTGCCGTCCGGGTCGACCGCCCGGGGGTCGAGCGCGCCGGTCGTGCTCCCGCCCGCCAGGGCCCCGAGGACCAGCGCCGCGAGCAGCACGGCCGCGCCGACCAGCGCCGGTCCTCTGACCACCCGCCACCAGTCGGCGGCCGTCCGGTCGAGGCTGCCCGCTCCGGCAGTGGTCGCCTGGCTCACGAGGCGCTCACCTCGCGAGCCGGCTTCGCCACCTGCACCTGCTCGTCGACCCGGCGCACGTCGTCGTAGGCCGCCGCGGTGGCCGGCCGGCCGCCGTACCAGATGTCGTCGAAGGCGTCCGCTGCCCCACGCAGCCCGGCCGCGCAGGTGGGCAGGGCCAGTCCCGCCTCGGCGGCGGCCTCGTGAGCGGTGCGCCCGGGGCGCGGCTCGAGCAGGGCGCGTTCCTCGAGAGCGCGTACGACGGCACGCAGCCGTTCGCGCACCGCCTCCGCCCACTCGCCGGCGTTCGCGCGCGACTCCGCGGCGGTGCGGTGCTCGGCCGCCGATCGGGGACGGCCGAGGAACAGCGCCTCGTCGCGGCCGGCCGACCGCCCCAGCGGTCCGACCTTGAGCCGGATCGCGACGACACCGGCCACGATGACCAGCAGTGTCACGGCCAGCCCGGCGTAGCCGCCCGGCGAGATCCCGGCGGCGCGGTCGAGCAGGTCGGAGAGCCGGTCGAACAGCCACTCGAGGATGCGTTCGGTGAAACCGGGCCGCGCCTCGGCGTAGCGCCGTTTCGCCAGCTCGTCGCGGGCGGCCTCACGTGCGGGCTCGCGCTCGATCTGCACCGGCACCTGCGCCAGCAGGACGAGTGCGCCCGCGACCCCGGTCACGGCCGGGTCAGCCGCCGTATCCCTGGCCGGGCCGGTCGCCGGGCGACGGTTCCGGCGCGACGCTGGGGGTCGCCGACTGACCAGCGGGGGCGAGCCCAGCGGCGCGCGCCAGCTCCATGTCCAGCGCCTCGCGGCGGATGCGGCGGTCGACGTAGAGGAGTCCGGTCGAGACCGCGGTGAAGGGCCAGGCGATGGCCGCGCCCGCGATGGTGCCCAGCGCGCTGATGACCAGCGGTGCCCAGCCGTAGAGGTCGAGGTCGTCGCTGCCGCCGCTGAGGTAAGCGGCACCGAACGTCCCGGCGACGAACGGCACCGAGATGATCGCGGAGATGAAGTAGGCGATGACGTTGACCAGCAACAGGATTCCGAAGGTCCGCCACCACGCGCCCTTGACGAGGAACCGGGACCGCCGCAGGGAGGCCAGCACCCGCTGGCGCTCCAGGACGATGGACGCGGGTGCGAGGGCGAGCGCGACGTACAGGTAGACACCTACCACGATGGCGGCGGGTATGCCCAGGACGAACGCGATCACGACCAACGCCGTCGGCGCCCCCGCCACCGCCAGCAGCACCGCCGGGCCGACGGTCACGACAGCAACCAGCAGCTCGAGGAGGAACACCAGCACGGTTACCGCGAACAGCCGAGGCAGCCGGGGACGGGCCTGCGCCCAGGCCTCCCCGGCCGAGATCTGCTGACCGAGCACGGCTTTGCTGAGCACGACGGTGAGTACCCCGGTGAGGACCAGCGTGGCGAGCAGGGTGACGATGCCCTGCAAAGCCGCCGCGGTCACGGCGTCGGCGGTGTAGCTGATCTCCTCCTCCGTGCTGGTGGGCTCACCGGAGAACGACATCCGCCCCGCGTCGCCGAGGAGCAGCTTGGTCGCCGGCACCATGACGAGCTGGGTGGCAGCCGCCAGCAGCGCCGAGAGGCCCAGCATGACCTTGGGGTTCGCGCGGATCGTCGAGATCGCACCGTCGAGCACCTCGCCGACACCGAGCGGCCGCAGCGGGATCACGCCGGGCTTGAGCGGGGGCGGCTGCCACGCCTGCCCGGCCGGTGTCCACGCCGGCCCTGCCGGCGGCGCTGCTGCGCCAGCCGGCTGCCACGCCTGCCCGGCCGGCTGCCCTGCGGCCGGGCCCCAGCCGGACGCCGGCGGCGGCTGCTCGACGGCCCAGCGCGTCGACGGGGTCGGCGGGGCTGCCGGCTGGTCGTCGCGGCCCCGTTCGGGGTCCTCGCCGTGCTGCGGCGCGGTCCAGCCAGGCTGGTCGGTCATGGCACGCGGCTCCTCCCCGAGAAGTGGCCCCCGAGACGTGGCCCCCGAGACGTGGCCCCCGAGACGTGGCCCCCGAGACGTGGCCCCCGAGACGTGGCCCCCGAGACGTGGCCCCCGAGACGTGGCCCCCGAGACGTGGCCCCCGAGACGTGGACTGCGGAGTGTGGACTGCCGTGGGTCGATGGGCAGGTGGATCGCGATCATCGTGCCACGCCGGGAGGCGTGCGCTCGGTCCGGCTCCGGCCCTCGGGGCCCGGCTCCGGGCGGTCTCGGCGACCCCATCTCGGTGTGTGCCGCAGCGCCCCGCGCCGCGGAGTGTCACGATGAACCTCATGAGGGGACGCGTGCTCATCGTCGACGACGACACCGCGCTGGCCGAGATGCTCGGCATCGTGCTCCGCGGCGAGGGCTACGAGCCGGTGCTGTGCGCCCACGGCGACCGGGCACTGGCGATGTTCCGGGAGCACAAGCCCGACCTCGTCCTGCTCGACCTGATGCTGCCCGGGATGGACGGCATCGACGTGTGCCGCGCCATCCGCGCCAAGTCGGGCGTGCCGATCGTGATGCTGACCGCCAAGACCGACACGGTGGACGTCGTCGTCGGGCTGGAGTCGGGCGCGGACGACTACGTCATGAAGCCCTTCAAGCCCAAGGAGCTGGTGGCGCGCATCCGCGCCCGCCTGCGCCGCAGCGAGGAGCCGGCGCCGGAGATGCTCGAGATCGGCGACCTGGTGATCGACGTGGCCGGCCACTCGGTCAAGCGTGACGGGTCGGTCATCGCTTTGACTCCGCTCGAGTTCGACCTGCTCGTCGCACTGGCCCGCAAGCCCTGGCAGGTGTTCACCCGCGAGGTGCTGCTCGAGCAGGTGTGGGGCTACCGCCACGCCGCCGACACCCGGCTGGTCAACGTCCACGTCCAGCGGCTGCGGTCGAAGATCGAGCGCGACCCCGAGCGTCCGGACGTCGTCGTGACGGTGCGCGGCGTGGGCTACAAGGCAGGCCCGGCCTGAGGCCGTCGATGCCTCCGCCACCGACCCAGATGCAGCCGCAGGCTTCCCGCGCCGCAGACCTCCGCGATCTGTGGCGGCTGTGGGGCCGCGACCTGCGTCGTGTGCGCAACCGCGCGATCGCCATGTGGCGGCGCTCGCTGCAGCTGCGCGTCGTCACCACGACGATCGTGCTCTCCCTGGTCGTCATCGTGATCCTCGGCAACGTGCTGCTCGCCCGGGTCGCCGACGGGTTGCTCGACGCCAAGGTGCAGGCCGCGCTGACCGAGGCCGCGGACGGCGCGCGCAGCGCCCAGGAGGCGTTCGAGTCAGCCGACCGTACCGACCCCGAGATCTACGCCACCCTCACCCAGGACCTGGTCGGCCGGCTCTCGACCGGAGGGGGCCCCGCCGGCGTCAACGGCGTCGTGCTGCTGCGGTCACCGCGGATCACCGACCCGGCCGCCCCCAACGGGCTCGCCTCGCCCGGCATGGACCCCACCGTCATCCCTTCCTCCCTCACCGACGCGGTGAGCTCGGGCTCCGACCAGTTCTGGACCTACGTCGAGATCCCGACGAGCGAGCCCAACACGGCGGAGCAGTCGCTGGTGCCCGCGCTCGCCATCGGCTCCCCGCTGATCGTCCCGAGCATCGGCACCTACGAGCTCTACTTCGTCTTCCCGCTCGACAAGGAGCAGCAGACGCTCAGCCTGGTGCAGCGAACGCTGGCCTTCGCCGCGTTCGGCCTGGTGCTGCTCGTCGGCGGGATCGCCTGGCTGGTGACCCGTCAGGTCGTCACGCCGGTGCGGATGGCCGCGCGGATCGCCGAGCGGCTCTCGGCGGGGCGGCTCGAGGAGCGCATGCGGGTGCGAGGCGAGGACGACCTGGCCCGGCTGGCTGCGTCGTTCAACCGGATGGCCACCAGCCTGCAACGCCAGATCCGCCAGCTCGAGGACCTGTCCAGGGTGCAGCGCCGATTCGTCGCCGACGTCTCACACGAGCTGCGCACCCCGCTCACCACGGTGCGGATGGCGGCCGACATCCTGCACGAGGCGCGGGCCGGCTTCGACCCTGCAGTCGAGCGCAGCGCTGAGATCCTGCAGAACCAGCTCGACCGGTTCGAGGCGCTGCTCGCCGACCTGCTCGAGATCAGCCGCTACGACGCCGGCGCCGCGATGCTCGAGGCCGAGCCCACCGACCTGCGGCTGATCGCGTCGCGGGTCATCGAGGCCAGCGAACCACTGGCCGAGCGGCGCGGGACCCAGCTCCGGTTCATCGCGCCCCGGCGTCCCTGCATCGCCGAGGTCGACGGCCGGCGCATCGAGCGGGTCCTGCGCAACCTGGTGGGCAACGCGATCGAGCACGGCGAGGGCCGGCCCATCGACGTACGCGTCGCCGCCGACAGCGACGCAATCGCGGTCGCGGTGCGCGACCGCGGCGCCGGCATGGCACTGGGCGACGCGGCGATGGTGTTCAACAGGTTCTGGCGGGCCGACCCGGCCCGGGCCCGCACCTCCGGTGGCACCGGGCTCGGGCTGTCCATCGCGCTCGAGGACGCCCACCTGCACGGCGGCTGGCTGCAGATCTGGACGGAGCCGGGCCACGGCTCGCAGTTCCGCCTGACCGTCCCGCGCCGCCAGGGCGACGAGCTGGAGCGCTCGCCGCTCCCGCTCGAGCCCTCCGACTCGACCCGGATCCGGCGGCCGGTGACCATCGGCGGGCCCTACGGCCGGATCGGTCCGGCCGACGAGCACACCGGGGGCGGGTGATGGGCGGGCGTCGCCCGGCATACGCCGGTCTGCTCGGGCTGCTGGTGCTCGCCCTGCTCGCGTCCTGCTCGTGGATCCCCACGAGTGGCGAGCCCAGGAAGGGCCGGGACCTCCGGCTGAACCGCGACGACGCGGCGCTGCGTGTCATCGGGCAGGAGCCGGTCCGCGGGGCAGGTCCGGTCGACGTGGTGAGCGGCTTCCTCCAGGCCAGCGCCGACTTCGTCGACGACAACGAGGCCGCGCGACGCTTCCTCGCGCCGGACGCGCGCAGCGAGTGGTCACCGGCGAAGGGCACATCCATCTACGACCTTGCCGCAGGGTTCTCGGTGCGCCGCATCAGTCGTGGCCGGGTCCGCCTGCAGGCCTCGGAAGTGGGCCGCATCGACGCCGAGGGGCGCTACCTGCGCAGCCCGGCGGGCACCACCGTCACCCGTACGTTCCGGATGGCACGGGTCAGCGGCGAGTGGCGGATCAGCAAGCTCGACGACGGCCTCGTCCTGAACGAGCGTGTGATCCCGGTGACCTACCGGCAGGTCAACCTCTACTTCCTGGCCCCGTCGCGCAGTGTGCTGGTGCCCGACCAGGTCTTCCTCCCTGCGCTGCCGGGCCTGGCCTCCAAGCTGGTCGCCCGGCTGCTGTCGAGTCCCACAACGCCCCTGCGTGGCGCGGTCACCACGGGGTTCCCGCAGGGCAGCGAGTTGTCGGTGTCCTCGGTCCCGGTCCGGGACGGCGTGGCCGAGGTCAACCTCGACGCGAGCGTCCTGCGGGCCGACGCGCGGGCCCGCCGCCAGCTGTCCGCCCAGCTGGTCTGGACCCTCAAGCAGCTGCCGGAGGTGCAGGCGATCCGCATCCTCGTCGAGGGGGAGGGCCTCGGCGTCCCCGGTTACGGCGGGGAGCAGCCGGCGGACGCGTGGCCGGGGTTCGACCCGGCCGGGATCAGCAGCACGTCGGCCGCGTTCGCGGTGCGCGACGGCCGCGTCGGGCAGCTGGTGAACAGCGAGTTCTCCTTCGTCGGCGGCGCCGCGGGTGCCGAAGGTGCGGCCCTGCGCACTCCCGCCGTCTCCGCCGACTTCGCGCGGCTGGCTGCGGTCAGCGCCGACGGGGGCACGCTGGTGACCGGGCGGCTCGGGTCGCCCTCGGCGCTGCGGCCGGTGCTGCGTGGCGGGGACCTGTCCGCGCCGTCGTGGGACCCGGACGGTGGCCTGTGGGTGGTCGACCGGGCCGACGGACGCGTCTGGACCACGTTGGCCGGCAACGACGAGCCGATCGCCGTCGACCTGCCCAGGCTGCCCGGCAACCGGGTCAGCACCCTGCGGGTCTCGCGCGACGGCGCCCGGGTGGCCCTGATCGTGACGGACGGCGTGGCGAGCCGGCTGATGGTCGGCGCGATCGTCCGCCAGCCCGACGAGCCGTCGGTGCGGCTCAACGCGCTCGGGGAGGTGCTGCCCGAGCTGCAAGGCGTCCGCGACGTGAGCTGGTCCGACGCCACCACGGTCGCCGTCCTCGGAGCCCTCGACGAGGAGCCGGTGGGCCCGCTGCTCACCGACGTCTCGGGCTACGCGGTCACGCCGATCGTCCCGTTGCGCGAGCTCGCCACGGTGACCGCCGCCCCGCCGTCGCGGCCGGTCGTGGCCGGCACCGCGGGAGGGCGGCTCCAGCAGTACACGTTCGGCGCCGGCTGGGTGTCGCTGGGCGAGGGCGCCGACCCGGCGTACCCCGGCTGACCCGTCCACAGATCCGCAGACCGTTGCGCGTCGCCGCCCGGCGCGCGCCAGGCTCCGACGATGCGTACGCGCCGGTTGCCGCTGCTCGGGCCGGCGGCGCGCACCGGCGCGGCACTGCTCGACCTCGTGCTGGCCGGTGGCTGCGTCGGTTGCGAAGCGGACGGTCCGGCGGCCCTGTGCGCGACCTGCGCCGCCCCGTTGCGCGCACCCGCGCGGCTGCGGTGGCCGGCGCCGAGCCCGCCCGGGCTGCCGCCACCGTGGGCGGTCGCGGCCTACGAGGGATCCGTCCGGCAGGCCGTTCTCGTCCACAAGGAGCAGGGGCGGCAGGCCCTGGCGAAACCGCTGGGATCGGCGCTGGCCAGGTCGGTGGCCGCTGGTCTCGACCAGGCGGGGGTGTTCTCGGCCACGCTCGTACCGGTGCCCTCGCGGCGGGCGGCCCAGCGGGCGCGGGGGCGGGACCCGACCGCCCAGCTGACCCGCCGGGCTGCGGCCGCGCTGCGTGGTGCGGGCCGGCCGGTCCGCGTCGTCCCGGTGGTGCGGCCGGTGCGACGGCTGGCCGACCAGTCCGGACTGGATGCCGCCGGGCGGGCGGCCAACCTCGCAGGAGCGCTGGGCGTACGCCGGGGGCTGGGCCCGCTGGTGGCCGGGTGCCAGGTGGTCGTGGTCGACGACGTGCTGACCACGGGTGTCTCGGCTGCCGAGACGGCGCGGGCGCTGCGGGAGGCAGGGGCCCTGGTGGTCGCCGTCGCCGTGGTCGCGGCCACCCAGCGGCGTGCCGGCAGGTCCGGTGTCTGAGGACCCGGTGTCCATAGCCCGCGGATACGACTAGCGTTTCGTCATGGCACCCGCCCGGGTCCGTGGTTGCGTCGGGAGGCGACCCCCTCGCGGGGTCGTGGACCGGCAAGCCGATGCCAGCCGCAGGCGAAACGGCCCACGTAAGGCGACTTCTCGTCGACTGATCACGGTGCGGCTTAGAAGTAAGTCCTGCCCCGCCGGAGGACCAGATGTCCTCCGATCCGGGAGAAGGGGATTAGTGGCGGTTACCGCTGCGAGACCCTCTGCAGGCGGATGTGGGGTCGAAGACCAGGTCGGCCGGGCGGGTGCTTCCCGGCTGTCGAGGGCACAGGGAGGATCACTTCGTGGAGATTGTCGTGAAGGGTCGCCACACCGAGGTCACCGAGCGCTTCCGCCAGCACGTGCAGGAGAAGCTCGCGAAGATCGAGAAGATCGACACCAAGGTGTTCAGCATCGACGTCGAGTGCTCCCAGGAACGCAACCCGCGCCTCGTCGACCAGCGCGAGCGGATCGAGCTCACGATCCGCTCCCGCGGCCCGGTCATCCGGGCGGAGGCAGCGGCCCAGGACATCTACGCCGCTCTTGACGCGGCCTACCAGAAGCTGGAGAGCCGGCTGCGGCGTGCGCACGATCGCCGCAAGGTGCATCACGGTGCGAAGACTCCGGTCTCGGTTGCGACGGCGACAAAGGGGCTCAGTGCGACAGCGACAAAGGGGCTCAGTGCGACAGCGACAAAAGGTCTCGACGCGACGGCGGGCCTCGACGCGCAGGAACGGACTGACGGCGCGGAGCGGCGGGTGGTCACGACCACGGACGACGAGGTCGTCGAGCCCACCGGTCCGGGCGCCCCGCTGGTGCTGAGGGAGAAGACCCACGACGCCAAGCCGGTGAGCCTCGACCAGGCGCTCTACGAGATGGAGCTGGTGGGCCACGACTTCTACCTCTTCGTCGATATCGACACCAACCAGCCGAGCGTGGTCTACCGGCGCCGCGGCTACGACTACGGCGTGATCAGGCTCGGGCCCTGACCGCACACCGCCGCGCTCGTGCCGCGGCGTCCGCCGCCCCCGACCACCTCGGGTGCCTCTCTTCCGGCCCGCGCGAAGGGTCCGTCGTGCGATCATTCTGGGTAATCGGCTCGTTCTGCACAGTGGCGACATCGCCACCACGGGGGACGGGTCGCCGTGTCGTCACGCTGTGGAGGTCGGGTGAGCGAGCAGGCGGGCAGCCCCGTCGGGTCCGCGCCCGGTCTTGCCGCGGCCCCGGAGCCCACGATCGGCTCGTCGGACCCCATCCGGGTTCTCGTCGTCGACGACCACGCGCTCTTCCGCCGCGGGCTCGAGATGGTGTTGGGGCAGGAGACCGACATCGCGGTGGTCGGCGAGGCCGGTGACGGTTCCGAGGCGGTCGACCTCGCGTCGGCACTGCTGCCCGACATCGTGCTGATGGACGTGCGCATGCCACGACGCAGCGGCATCGAGGCGTGTACGGCGATCAAGGAGGTCGTGCCGAGCGCCAAGATCGTGATGCTGACGATCTCCGACGACGAGGCCGACCTCTACGACGCCATCAAGGCCGGCGCGAGTGGCTATCTCCTCAAGGAGATCTCCATCGACGAGGTCGCCGCCGCGATCCGCGCGGTCGCAGGTGGCCAGTCGCTGATCAGCCCGTCGATGGCCTCCAAGCTGCTCACCGAGTTCGCCACCATGATCAAGAAGGGTGACGAACGCCAGCAGGTGCCCGCTCCGCGACTCACCGACCGCGAGCTGGAAGTGCTCAAGCTCGTCGCGCGTGGCCTCAACAACCGCGACATCGCCAAGGAGCTCTTCATCAGCGAGAACACGGTGAAGAACCACATCCGCAACATCCTCGAGAAGCTTCAGCTGCACTCGCGGATGGAAGCCGTGGTCTACGCGGTGCGCGAGAAGCTGCTCGAGATCACCTGACTGGCTGGCAGCACGCATGGACACGGCGACGCAGGGGCCCGAGTCGACCCGGCTCCCCGAGTTGCGCGCGTCCGCTCGCGGGTGGCACGGCGTTCAGCTCGCCGTGCTGGGCTTCATCGGCCTGTGCGGTGTGCTCCAGGGCGACGCTGGCGCCGATCTACCGCGATGGCTCCAGGTGTGGTCCGGCGTGCTCGTCCTGGTCTCGCTTGCCCTGGCCTGTGTGGCCACCGCCCTGGTCGCCTTGGTGGCCTGGCCCGTCTACGGTGCGGCGTCGCGCCGGGCGGGCTCGCCGGACGAGCAGGCCGAGATCGAGGTGAGCGGGCAGCGGCTGCGGCGCGGCATCGTGCTCACCTTCATCGCGGTGGTGCTTCTGGCGCTGGCCGCCACCTCGTCGTGGTGGCCCACCGGGGGTGGGAGCGGCTCGGCGGCGCTGACCGAGGTCACCACCGAGGCCGGGACGGTGTGCGGCGAGCTGGGTGAGTCACAACAGGGCGCGGTCGCTCTCGACGTCGACGGCCGCGAGGTCGCGATCGCGCTCTCCGACGTGGTGTCCTTGCGCCCGGTCGACGGCTGCGGCTGAGTTTCGGGCTGCTGCCGATCGATCAGTTCGTGCTGCCGACCCGCAGCACGGCGGTGGCGGCTCGACCCAGACGGTAGGCGGACGGCGACGATCCGAACTCCACAGTCACCGCTCGTCCCCACATCCGGTCGTTGTGCCAGTCGGTGAACGTTCCGTGGCACCCGCCCCAGCAGTCGAACGACTTGATCGGCATGCGCGTCTCGCGCGAGAGCGCGCGCACCAGACTCATCGACTTCGCGCGATAGGAGTCGACGCCGAACAGCGGCTGGTGGAACACGATCGTCGTACGCGGGCGACGCTCCTTGACGAACCGCAGCAGTGCCTGCGTCTCGCGCTCGCTGCCCGCGCTCGGCCCCGACCACTTCGACGTGCCCTTTCCCGCGCTCACCCAGCGGCGCGGGAAGTTGCGGTTGAGGTCGACGCCGCGCGCGTTCGTGCGCCGCTTGGCCGCCGTGCCGTCGGGGTTGATGGACGGGATCAGCCACAGGTTGAGGTTCTTGGGCAGGGTGCGGGTGCGCAGCCGGTCGACCACCTTGATCCCCGCGCGCTCGTCGCCATGCATGTTGCCGATCACGAGGACCTTCTTCGTCCACCCGGTGGTCCAGCGCCGGATCGCGACGATCGGGCGGCCCTGCACGGTCGTACCGATGGTGATCTTTGTGGTGTGCACCGTCGCCTGGGCGGGTGCGGCCGTCAGGGTCTGCACGGTCCCGGCGAGCAGCGCCGTGAGGGCCGTCGCGACCACCACACTCCGAACAGATCCCACCGTCATCGTCGTCCCTCCGTCGTGGTGATCGTGATCATCCTGCCGGGTTATCGACCGACTTGGGTGCCGACACAAGCCTCCAGAACAGGGACTCTCGGACGGCCTGTCGGATCCGGCTGGCACGATCAGGCGCCGTGACGAGCACTGACGCGGCCGCGGCGCCGGTGACCCGCCTCTCGGCCGCCCGCGCGCGTCGCATCGCCATCGCCGCGCAGGGCCTCGACCGGCCGCGCCCCGCGACGGCCGGCATGCGGCAGCTGACGGGTGTGCTCCAGCGCGTCGGCCTCCTGCAGATCGACAGCGTCAACGTGCTCACCCGCGCCCACTACCTGCCGCTGTTCAGCCGGTTGGGCGCCTATGACCGCGGCCTGCTCGATCGGGCCGCCGGGCGCGCGCCGCGCCGGCTCGTGGAGTACTGGGCCCACGAGGCGAGCCTGGTGCCGCCCGAGACCTACCGGCTGCTGCGCTACCGGATGCGCCGCTGGCAGAACGAGGCGTGGGGTGGCATGCGCCGGGTCGGCGTCGACCACCCCGACCTGGTTGCAGCGGTGCGCCGCGAGGTCCACGACCGGGGCCCGATGACTGCCGGCCAGGTCGAGGTGGCGCTCGCCCACGACCTGCCGCGCTCGAAGGACGACTGGGGGTGGAACTGGTCGCTGGTCAAGATGGCCCTCGAGTTCCTGTTCTGGTCGGGTGAGGTCACCTCGGCCGGGCGCACCACGTCCTTCGAGCGCCGCTACGCCGACCCGGCCCGGGTGCTGCCGGCCGCCGTTCTCGAGGCCGCCGACCTCTCCGAGGAGGAGTCCGTCCTCGAGCTGATGCGGATCTCCGCGCGTGCCCATGGCGTCGCCTCGGAGCAGTGCCTGCGCGACTACTTCCGCCTTCGCCCGGCCGAGACCAAGGTCGCGCTCGCCGACCTGGTGACGTCGGGCGAGCTGCGTCGCGTGGACGTCGAGGGCTGGCGCCGCCCTGCCTACCTGCACCGCGACGCGCGGATCCCGCGGCAGGTGCAGGCGCAGGCGCTGCTCGCCCCGTTCGACCCGCTGGTGTGGGAGCGGGCGCGCGTCGAGGCGCTGTTCGGCTTCCGCTACCGCATCGAGATCTACGTGCCCGCGGCCAAGCGGGTCTACGGCTACTACGTGCTGCCTTTCCTGCTCGGTGACCGCCTCGTCGCCCGGGTCGACCTCAAGGCCGACCGTGCACTCGGCGCCTTGTTGGTGCGCGCCGCCCACGCCGAGGACCACGCGCCGGCGCACACCACCGAGGCTCTCGCCACCGAGCTGCGCACCATGGCCGGCTGGCTCGGCCTCGACGACGTCGTCGTGGAGCCGCGCGGTGACCTCGCGAACCAGTTGGCCGCCGCCGTTCGCCGCGCCTGACATCGATGCGACGAACGACGGCGGCCAGTGGACCACCCGCCGGGGCTACCGGGCGAACGCCTGCAGCTCGGAGGCCCGGACGGCCTTCGACGTCGTCGCGGCCGCACCGGCCTCGCAGTCGTCGATTGCGCGGGGCTCGTTGTCCTGCTCACCGGCGTAGTCGGGCGCGCCGGTGCACTGCGAGTCGACCACGATCAGCCGTAGGTGCGTCGCCTTGACGTGACCCACGTCGAACGAGCGCAGCGTCAGGTCGGGCGCGGTCGGTCGCGGGGTGCCCGCGGGGAACGCGTCCGGCTTGCTGGTGAACACCGTGCGGTAGCCGGTCGTGCCCGAGCAGTCCTCGCCGCCCTTGGCCGCACAGGCAGCCAGCTTGAACGAGCGCAGCGCCGTGAAGCGGTTCTGCGAGGGCGTGGGGGGGTTGGTCACGGGGACCGGGCGCAGCAGCGAGCTGACCTGCACCCGGCGTACGTCGACGACCTTGTCGCCGGCCAGGTCCACCGTGACGCTGCGGCCCTGCGGCGCGGCGCCAGTCGCTTCCCAGTTGCTGGCCTCGGTGTCGTCGATGAGCGCCCCGAAGTTCGTCCCGTCGCCGGTCGCCGTCGCGCCGTTGGATGCGGACGCCAGGTTGGCGGCCATGTTCACCGGCAGGTCGCGGACCTGGCCGCGCTTGACGTCGAGCGTCAGGCGCCGGTGGCCCAGGCCGTTGCCCTGCGCCACCGCGTTGTAGCGGCCGGGCACGATCTCGAACGTGTCCGAAAGCGGCGTGGTCGGGTCGGTGTCGGCGATCGGCGTCGCCCGGCCCTCGTAGTCACCGATGAACAGCTTGAACGGGGTGCGCGCGGCGTCACCTGCGCCCTTCAGTCGCAGCGTCGCGTTGTCCGCGTGCGGCGAGGAGAAGCTCGGTGTGGGGTCGCCGTCCGCGTTGGTGATGCTGACCGCGTCCTCGCCGAGCCCGCGTGAGGCGAACGTGTTCCAGATGATGTCATGGTTCGCGCCGCCGAAGCGGATCGCGTCGGCAGCGAGGATGTTGTCCCGCATGTCGACGAAGCTCGGGAAGCTCGAGGCCTGCAGCACCAGCGAGTCGAAGTGCAGCTGCACCCAGCGCCGGTTGCCCGGGCAGCTGGTGGCGGGGGTCTCTCCGCGGTAGCAGGACGTCTGCTGGGCGGGGGTGCCCTCGCCGTACCGGTCGAGGAAGGCCCGCCGCAGGGCGAACCCGGTCGCGCTCCAGATCTCGCCGTCCGCGTGGACCTGCACGCCGGTGAGGTCGTAGCCGATGTCGCTGTAGTTGAGCGGGCTCTTGCTCATGTCGTAGTTGCGGATGCCGGTGACCTGGTCGCCGGTGGCGTAGGCGCCGGTGACGTACGGCGTCGCGCCGGCCGGACGGAAGCCGGCCTCGAACATCTGCTCCATGGCGAACTGGTCGCCCCACGACTCGCCCATCGCGCCGCCCTGGGCGCCCAGGATGCGGTTGTCCGGACCCGCGATCATCCGGTTGGTGATGGCGTGGCTGTACTCGTGGCCGATGACGGACATGTCGTAGTCGCCGTCGACGCAGGGGGCGTAGAACGCGCCGGCGATCGGCTGCCAGAGGTACATGTTGGTCACGGGCGCCATGCCGTCGGGAGGTGTGGCCTGGTTGGCGTTGTCGCGTGCGGAGAACGACGGGTAGCCGCCGGCGATGCCACCGGCCTGCGCGTTGCCCCGCTCGTGGTCGTTGCCGTCATCACCGCGGCCGAAGTTGTCCTTCTGCAGGTTCCACGTGTTCTCGGTGAAGCCGAGCTCGTACGACCAGTCGTGCATGCGGTTGTGCTGCGCGAACAGGTTCGCCGTCGCGGCGTCGATGTCGTTGCGTGCCGGGGACGTGAAGACGTCCATCGAGCACTTCTCCTCCTGCCACTGGTTGGTCCAGGGGTAGGTGTAGTTGCGGTCCGGCCGCGGCGTCGCGAAGTTGGTGCCGATGGTGCTGGACGACGCGCTGTTCCACTTCTCCACGCCGATCGCGTTGTTACCCGAGGTCGTGAACGTCGAGGTGCGCGTTGCCGGGTCGACGTCCCAGGGCAGCGGTGACGCGTTGTCGCCGACGGGCAGCTGACAGCCCGCGGTCGGCGTCCAGCACCAGATCTGCCGGGTGTCGGTCGAGGAGTAGTCCGCCGGGGGGTTGGCCGGGAAGACGTCCCACTTGGGGTTGTCGGCGTCCTCGTCGACGAGATCCTCGTCCACGAGGACGTCGCCGGTGCGTGCGTCGACGTACGTCGTGCGGCCGACCGGGTCGCTCTTGCTCTTGCCCATGAGCACGACCTGGTAGGCGGCGCGGTTGCCGTCGGCAGTGGGCACGGCGACCTCGCGGACGCGCTTCTGAGCGAGGTCGCCGGCAGCCAGGCCGGTCTCGTCGAGGGCCGATGCCAGTGCGTCGGCTCCGGAGAGGGACGCCTTGGCCGGTGCGCTCGTGTCGCGGGTGAGCGACGACGACACCGACACGATGCTGCCGTCGAGAACGCCGAGGGTGACCAGCCCGTCGACTGCTGCCGGTAGTCCGCCGAGGCGCTGGCGGAGCACGACCGCCGACCCCTTGCCGATCGGTGCGGTCGTGACGACCTCGAGGTCGTCCACGTCGCTGGCCTCGAGGCCGAAGAGCGCCTTCTCCGCCTTGAGGTAGGCGCGAGCGGCAGCGACCGGGCCGCCCGACAGGCTGCGCGCCAGCGCCGTGGCACCGGTGTCGGTCACCGAAGCCGGGGTGCCGAGGTCGTTCCAGCGGACCTGCTGGCCCTTCGCAGCGCTGCGCTGGGCGCCGGTGGGCGCGACCCGGCCGCTGCGGTTGTCCGTGGTCTGGTGGTCATGGGCCGCTTCGCCTTGGAGGCGGGCCTTCGTGGCGCTGGACTGGTTGGCGGTCTCGGGCTCGCCGTTCGCCGGGGCGGCAGCGCCGAGTATGGAGGTGGTGAGGACGGCCGCGGTGGCGGCAGCGAGGAGGGTATGGCGGGGTGACGCGCGCACGGTTGCTCCTGCTGGGTCATGGCCGGGGCGGGTGCCACCGGCGGGGGTAGGGCCAACCTTGACCCGAAACAGGGCAAAGAGGAAGAAAAGGACCGTCAAGAAACGGTCAGTCCCCCCGGACCGCCGCCAGGCAAGTCCCCCGGGTCACCTTCGTGGGGAAACCCTCTCGTCCGCCAGGTCGGGCAGGTCCCCGGGCAGCAGCGCGGCGACCCAGGCGTCGACCCGTTCACCGCGGGCGACGCAGCGCGCGCGGGACACGCCCTCGTAGCGGAAGCCGGCCTTGTCGGCCACCCGGCGGGACGCCTCGTTGCCGATGTGCGCCAGCCACTGGATCCGGCCCAGGCCCAGATCGGCGAAGCCCCATCGGCACACCAGGCCCACGGCGGCCGTGGCGACACCCCGCCCCCGCGCCCACGGGGCCACGGCGTAGCCGATCTCGGCGGCGCCGCTGCCGTCCAGGCGGAGGTCGATGGCGCCCAGGTAGTCGCCCCGCGGGCCGTGGGGCCCGTCCCGGTCCGCGACGATGGCCCAGACCAGCAGGGTTCCGCTGAGCCACCCGCCCGCGGCGTACTCCTCGACGAAGCCCACGGCGTGCGCCTTCTCGTACGGCGAGGGGACCGTCGTCCAGCGGACCATCTCGGGGTCCTGGCAGGCCTCGTAGATGCGCGGTACGTCGGCGAGCCCGGGCGGGCGGAGCAGCAGCTGCCCGTTGGTGAGCTCGACGGGGTCCATGGGCCCTATGTAACTGGGTGCGGCGTGTCGAGGTCGACCCGTTACCACCACGGGAGGGCGTCGCTGGGCCGGTGCGCCTACCATGACCGGAGAGGCCCGCGCACCGCCGTACCTGGCGTACCGCCGGGACGTGCCCCCCGACCTACGACCTGACCCGACCGCCCTGGAGACCTGAGTGCCCGCGTTCTTCGACAAGATGCTCCGCGCCGGCGAGGGCAAGATCCTGCGCAAGCTCGCGGTGATCAGCAAGCAGGTCAACGCGGTCGAGGACGACTTCATCGCGATGTCCGACGACCAGCTGCGTGGGATGACCGAGGAGTTCCGCAAGCGGCTGGCTGATGGCGAGACCCTCGACGACATCCTCCCGGAGGCCTTCGCCACGGTCCGGGAGGCCGCCAAGCGCACGCTGGGCCAGCGCCACTACGACGTACAGATCATGGGCGGGGCCGCGCTGCACCTCGGCAACATCGCCGAGATGAAGACCGGTGAGGGCAAGACCCTGGTCGGCACGCTCCCCGCTTACCTCAACGCCCTCTCGGGCAAGGGCGTGCACATCGTCACGGTCAACGACTACCTCGCCGAGCGCGACTCGGAGTGGATGGGCCGTGTCCACCGGTTCCTCGGGCTCGAGGTGGGCGTGATCCTGGCCAGGATGCGGCCGGAGGAGCGGCGCCGGCAGTACAACTGCGACATCACCTACGGCACCAACAACGAGTACGGCTTCGACTACCTGCGCGACAACATGGCGTGGACCGCCGACGAGCTCGTCCAGCGCGGTCACAACTACGCCATCGTCGACGAGGTCGACTCGATCCTCATCGACGAGGCGCGCACGCCGCTCATCATCAGCGGCCCGGCCGACCAGGCGACCAAGTGGTACGGCGACTTCGCGGCGATCGTGTCGCGCCTGGCCAGGGACGCCGACTACGAGGTCGACGAGAAGAAGCGCACCGTCGGAGTGCTCGAACGCGGCGTCGAGCGCGTCGAGGACCAGCTCGGCATCGAGAACCTCTACGAGTCGGTGAACACGCCGCTCGTCGGCTACCTCAACAACGCCATCCGTGCCAAGGAGCTCTTCAAGCGCGACAAGGACTACGTCGTGATGGACGGCGAGGTGCTCATCGTCGACGAGCACACGGGGCGCATGCTCGCCGGCCGCCGCTACAACGAGGGCATGCACCAGGCGATCGAGGCCAAGGAGGGGGTGGAGATCAAGCAGGAGAACCAGACCCTGGCCACCATCACCCTGCAGAACTTCTTCCGCCTCTACGACAAGCTCTCCGGCATGACCGGCACGGCGATGACCGAGGCCTCGGAGTTCTCCCAGATCTACAAGCTCGGCGTGGTGCCGATCCCGACCAACCGCGACATGATCCGCAAGGACCAGGCCGACCTCGTCTACAAGACCGAGGACGCCAAGTTCCGGGCGGTCGTCGACGACATCAAGGAGCGCCACGACAAGGGGCAGCCGATCCTCGTCGGCACCGTCAGCGTGGAGAAGTCCGAGCACCTCTCGTCGTTGCTCAAGAAGAGCGGTGTGCGCCACGAGGTGCTCAACGCCAAGCACCACGAGCGCGAGGCGACCATCGTCGCCGAAGCAGGTCGTCGCGCGGCGGTCACCGTCGCGACGAACATGGCCGGGCGCGGCACCGACATCATGCTCGGCGGCAACACCGAGTTCCTGGCCGACCAGCGGCTGCGCCAGCGCGGCCTCGACCCCGTCGAGACCCCCGAGGACTACGAGAAGGCGTGGGCCGAGGCTCTCGAGGAGGTCAACAGCGAGGTCGCGGCCGAGCACGACGAGGTGACCCAGCTCGGCGGTCTCTACGTGCTCGGCACCGAACGCCACGAGTCGCGCCGCATCGACAACCAGCTGCGCGGCCGCTCCGGCCGGCAGGGCGACCCGGGTGAGTCGCGGTTCTACCTCTCGCTGGGCGACGACCTGATGCGGCTGTTCAACGCGGCCATGGTCGAGTCGTTCCTGACCCGCTTCAACATCCCCGAGGACGTCCCGATCGAGTCGAAGATGGTGTCCAACGCCATCCGCTCGGCGCAGACGCAGGTCGAGGCGCAGAACTTCGAGACGCGCAAGAACGTCCTGAAGTACGACGAGGTGCTCAACCGCCAGCGTCTGGTCATCTACGAGGAGCGCCGCAAGGTCCTCGAGGGCGCCGACCTGCACGAGCAGCTGCGCGAGATGCTCGCCGACGTGATCTCGGGCTACGTCGCGGGTGCCACCTCCGACGGCTACGCCGAGGAGTGGGACCTCGACCAGCTCTGGACCGCGCTGCGCACCCTCTATCCCGTCTCGGTCACGATCGAGGAGCTCGAGGAGGCGTCCGGCGGGGAGCGGGCGAGCCTGTCGCCGGAGTTCCTGGTCGAGGAGCTCAAGGCCGACGCCGACGCGGCGTACGACCGTCGCGAGGAGACCCTCGGCGCCGAGGTGATGCGCGAGCTCGAGCGGCGCGTCGTGCTCTCCGTGCTCGACCGCAAGTGGCGCGAGCACCTCTACGAGATGGACTACCTGCAGGAGGGCATCGGGCTGCGCGCGATGGCCCAGCGCGACCCGCTCGTGGAGTACCAGCGCGAGGGCTACGACATGTTCGCGGCGATGATGGACGCGATCAAGGAGGAGTCGGTCGCCTTCGTGTTCAACCTGGAGGTGCAGGTCGACGCCGACGAGACCGCCGACGGTGAGGGTGCCGCGGACGAGGGCGAGCACCACCACCCGGAGGTCGTCGCCAAGGGTCTCGAGGCGCCACACCGCGGTGGCCGGTTGCAGTACTCCGCTCCATCGGTCGACGGCGACGCCGGCGAGTCGGGTGGCGGGGTGGCGGTCGACGTCGAGGAGGACGCCGACAACCCCTACGTCGGGACGCCGCGCAATGCGATGTGCCCGTGCGGGTCGGGCCGTAAGTACAAGCGCTGCCACGGCGACCCACGGGCCCGCAACACCGCCTGACCGGTCAGCCGAGCTCGACGGCGGTGCACTGCCAGCGCCCGTCGAGACCTTCCATGCGCAGCGCGACCGCGCGGGCGCGCACTCCGCTACGGACCAGCGCCGCGACCTCGGCGACGCCGTCGTCGGGCTCGTCGACGTGGACCGAGCGGACCACCTCGCGCGCGGTCGCGCCGGGCCGTGGCCGGGAGACGTCGGCGGTCATCGCGGCGACCTGACCGAAGACGTCATGGCTGGTCCAGCGGACCAGCTGGCCCAGCGGCCGGTCGCCCGCCAGCACCTCGAGCAGCGCCTGCAGGAAACGGCCGGCCCACGGTCGGGGGTCCGGCAGCGCGCTGCGGGAGGTCGGTTGCGGCCCGAACTCCGTCTCGTCCTGCAGGCTCAGCGCCTCCGCGGGCTCGGGCGCCGCCACGAGGCGCAGGCCGGGGGGAGGGGCCGGGACGGCGGGCAGCCCGGTGGGCAGCACGAACGCCAGCGCGAGCGTGCCCTGGACGGCGCCGGCTGGCCTGGTCGCTCTCGCGGCGGGCACCTCGTCGTCGTACGGCGGGTCGCAGACCGGCACCGGGAGCCGGCGCAGTGGCGCCCGGGTCGGGGATGAGGTGGGCACGGCTCCTCCTGAGGTGGCGGTCCTGGACGTGGCGGTCTCTGGCGTGGCGGTCATGGGCGGGGTGGGTGGAGCAGCTGGCCGGGCCGGAGCAGGTGCGGGTCGTCGCCGATGACGTGGTTCGCGGCGTGCCACCGCGGCCACTCGTTCGCGACCTCCGCCGCGTCGGCGTCGGGGCCGAGGGCGCGCGCCGCCAGGTCCCAGAGGGTGTCGCCGCGGCGCACGACGACCGCGTCGCCGACACTCCGGTGCGGTCGGGGAGCGCTGGTCACCAACCGGAGCGAATCGGCCCCGGCCTGCCGCTTGGGCTCCGCCGCCGGCCGATCGGGTGTCCAGCCGTCGAGGACCGCATCAGGGCGGACCGTCTGCGCTGATGCGCCGGGCTCGTACGTGGCGCTGGCCACCGGGCAGGTCTCGCGCCCTCCACCCGCCGTCGCGCCCGCTGCCCGGGCAGTCGTCGCCGGGCCGACCGTGGCGCCGACCAGACTCGCGCCGAGCAGCAGGCCCGCGACCCGGCGTACCGCCCGCGGCGTGAGCGCCTCCGCGGCCCGGGTGGCTCGCCCGCCCGGGTGCCCGCGCAGGCCCACCGCGACCGTGACGGTCAGGCCGAGCGCCAGCCAGGTGAGCACGCACCAGGCGGCCAGCCCTGCCGCGAGCGCGAGCCAGGTGTCGAAGCCGAGCGCCGCGGACTGCGCCGGGTCGCGGACGGCGGCCACGGCGTCCTGCGCGGTCCACGCCAGCAGCGCGCTGAGGGCGACGTAACCCAGCGGCAGGGCGGCGAGCAGGGCGGCGCCTCGGGCCGCTGGGCGCCGCTGCCGGATGTCGGTCACCTGCCTCCTTATTCCTTCGTTTGACGTCGTTTGACGTTGTATAAGGTCAAACGACATCGAGTCAAGTCGGCCCGTCTGGCCTGTGGACAATGCCGTGCGCTGAGCCGTCGGCAATCGGCCGGTGCGGTAGGAAGGACCGTCGTCCGGGAGGAGGGGAAGTGCGCTGGGACGAGCTGTTTCGCGACCTCGAGGCGCAGGCCGACGCGGCGGCGGCCGACGACCTGGCGTCCGAGGTGGCGCAGCGGACGCGTCAGGAGGCCGGCCGGCTGCGCATGGTCGACCGGCTGCGACCGGCGCTCGGTGCGGCGGTAGGCGTGCAGGTCGCCGGGCTCGGCGCGGTGTCCGGTCGGCTGGTCGAGGTCGGGTCTCAGTGGCTGCTGCTCGACGAGGGCGCAGGGCGCTCGGTCCTGGTGCCGCTCACCGGTGTGCTGGCGGTGTCTGGCCTCGGTGTCGGGTCAGCCGTTCCCGGCAGTGAGGGTGCGGTCCTCGCCCGGCTGGGCCTGGCCAGCGCCCTGCGGGGTGTCGCGCAGGACCGGGCGCCGGTGACCGTTGTGCTCGCCGACGCGAGCGTCGTCACCGGAACCGTCGACCGGGTCGGCGCGGACTTCCTCGAGATCACCGAGCACGCGTCGGGCGAGGCACGCCGACGGGACCGGGTGGGCGGCGTGCGGGTCGTTCCCTTCGAGGCGCTGGCCGCGGTACGCAGTACCTGACCGGCCTCGCGCCCCGGCGGGTCAGGAGGGTCGCGAGGTCGTGCCGCCCTCCGCGTCCGAGGACTGGCGCTGCGCATCGCCGGACCCGTCGGCGGCGTCGCGCTGGCGCGAGATGCGCTCGCGAGTCTGCTCGTACATGCGCTGGATGTAGGCCTCGAGCTCGCTGGCCTCGACCCGCCACACGTTGCGGCCGCCGATCTGCATGCCCGTCAGCTCGCCGGTGCGCAGCAGCGCCATCACCTGCGCGACGGAGGTGTTGAGCACCTCGGCTACGTCGGTCGGCTGCAGGAAGCGAGCCGGACCCCCCGGACTGTCACTCGCCGACGCGCTCGGCGGCCGCGGCATGCGAACCCCCTCCTGGTCGGGGATCGACGGCGGAGACCGGAATCGTCGCTCCGCCGTGGGTCAGTGCTCCGCGTTGATGGAGCACTGAGCAGTATGCCGTCGGAGCCCGGCGCGGCCCGACGCACCGTCCACAGACTCCGCACGCTCAGCCGCGGGAAACCCACGCGGCCTGTGGATGACGCCGTCCGGCCGCCGGAGGCGGTGAGGCAGGATGTCCACCCCCATGAAGGAGGGGAGATGCCCGAGCTGCCGAAACCCGCCGCGGCCCGTCTGCCGCGCGCACGATGGCTGGACACCCGTTTCCTGCTCGGGCTGCTGCTCGTGCTGGCGTCCGTGGCGCTTGGCGCCAAGCTCTTCGCGGAGGCCGACGACCGGGTGCGCGTCTGGAGCGTCACCCACGACCTCGGTGCCGACTCGGCGCTGTCCGACGACGACCTGCAGGTCCGCTCCGTCCGCCTCGACGAGGCGGCCGGCCACTACGTCTCGGCCGGCCAGCGCGTCTCGGGCCTGGTTCTCGACCGGCCGGTCGGGCGGGGCGAGCTGCTCCCGCTCGCGTCCTTGCGCGACCCCGATGCCGCCGACCGCCGGCTCGTGGTCATCGAGGTCGACCGGTTCGCCGCAGCCGGGCTCAGCAAGGGCCGGGTCGTCGATGTCTATGCGGCTCGCGAGGCCAAGGCGGGCCAGCCCCCGACCGCGCCCGAGCTCGTGCTGTCGTCGGCGACCGTTGCCGAGGACACCGACCGTGGCGGCGGCGCGCTCGCCGGGAGCGGATCGACGGCGGGCGTCACGCTGGCCGTCGACGGGCCCGACGTCGCGAGCCTGCTGGAGGCCGTCGCGACGGGCCGGGTCTTCGTCGTCCAGGTTCCGGGCGCTGCCACCGGAGCGCCGGCGTCCGGCGGACCGTGAACGTCCCCGTCCTCACCGCGGTGACAGGGGCCGCGTGGGAGTCCTCGCTCGTGGCGAGCCTCGAGCGCAGCCCGGCCGGCATCACGGTCGTGCGTCGCTGCGTCGACCTCGCCGACCTGCTCGCCGTCGCCGGCACCGGCACGGCCCGTGCGGTCCTGCTCTCCGCCGACCTGCGCCGTCTCGACCGCGATGCTCTTGCCCGCCTCGCGGCAGCGGGCGTCGCGGTCGTCGGTCTCTTCACGGCCGGTGACGACCTCGCCGAGCAACGGCTGCGCCAGCTCGGGCTGCGCCACGTCCGACCCGCCGACGCGGCGCCGCCCGACATTGCCGAGGCGGTGGGGCAGGCGCTGCGCGAGCAGGCCGAGCCGCCGACTACGTCGTACGCCGAGCCGCTCGCGGCGCTCGGGCACCACGACCCCGACCAGGACCCGGCCGAACCCGCGGTCGAGCCGGGCGCCGGCCAGGTCGTCGCGGTCTGGGGACCCACGGGTGCGCCGGGGCGGACCACCGTCGCCGTCGGCGTCGCCAGTGAGCTGGCCGCTTCGGGTGTCCCGACGTTGCTGGTCGACGCCGACGTCTACGGCGGCGTGGTCGCCCAGCTGCTCGGCTTTCTTGACGAGGCGCCCGGTCTGGCGGCGGCGGCGCGGCTCGCGAACACCGGTCAGTTGGACCTGCGGGCGCTGGCCCGGGTCGCCCCCGAGGCCGCGCCCGGGCTGCGGGTGCTCACCGGCATCTCGCGGGCCGACCGGTGGCCCGAGCTACGGCCGTCGGCCCTCGAGCAGGTCCTCGCGCTCGCGCGAAGCCTGGCCGCCGTCATCGTCGTCGACTGCGGCTTCGCCTTGGAGCAGGACGAGGAGCTCTCCTTCGACACCGCCGCGCCGCGCCGCAACGGCGCGACGCTGGTGACCCTGGGGCTTGCCGACACGGTGCTCGCTGTCGGCGCGGCCGACCCGATCGGCCTGCAACGGCTGGTCCGCGGGCTGGGTGAGCTGCGCGATGCCGTTCCGAGCGCGACGCCCCGGGTGGTGCTCAACCGGGTGCGCCGCAGTGCCGTGGGCGGCGATCACCGTGGTCAGCTCACCGAGGCACTCGAGCGCTACGCCGGCGTACTCAACCCTCATCTCGTGCCTGATGACCGCGAGGCGATCGACCGTGCGGTCCTGCGTGGCCGGGTCCTCGCGGACGTGGCCGCTGACTCGCCCGCGCGGTTGGCGCTGCGTGACCTGGCCGCAGAGCTCGCCGGCCGCCCGACCCCGCCACGGCGTCGGCTGCTCCGGCGGAGCTGATGTCCGGGAGGGTTCTCTCCCTAGGATCGGTCGGGTGAGCGCTGCGGAGGACGCGATGGACCTGTCGGTTCCGCAGCTGCGCGCGCTGGTCGTCGACTGGGGAGGCGTGCTGACCGAGCCGATCGACGTGGCGATGCGCGCGTGGGCCGAGGTGGACGGCGTCGACTTCGACACCTACGTCACCGTGATGCGCACCTGGCTGGGCGACCACCACAGCGACCTGGCCCGCACGAACCCGGTCGCGGCGCTGGAGCGCGGCGACATCGAGGTGCCGCACTTCGAGAGCGAGCTCGCGTCGCGGCTCTCCGAGGCGACCGCTCGCCGGGTCGAGCCGCACGGGCTGTTGCAGCGGATGTTCGACCAGTTCGTGCACGCGCCAGCCATGGCCGGCCTCGTGCTGCGGGCTCGTCGAGCCGGACTGCTCACCGGGCTGTTGTCGAACTCGTGGGGCAACGAGTACCCCCGTGAGGGCTGGGACGAGATGTTCGACGCGATCGTCATCTCCGGCGAGGTGGGGATGCGCAAGCCGGAGCCGGAGATCTTCGCGCACATCCTCGCGCTGCTCGGCATCACCGCCGGCGAGACGGTGTTCGTCGACGATCTGCGCGCCAATGTCGAGGCCGCCGAGGCCCTGGGCATGGTGGCGGTCCACCACACGTCGTACGACACCACCGAAGCCGAGCTCGAAACCCTCTTCCGCCGCCCCCTCCGCGCCTGACCGCGGGTGGGGGTCAGGCGGCGAAGAGGAGGGTGAGGCCGCCGACGGTGTAGAGCAGCATGAGGACGAACAGCGGGATCTGTCCGGCGACGGCATGGCGACGTGGCAACAGGCTGATGGCGCGGTCGTGGGCGAGGACGACACCCAGGATGTGGCCGATGACGACGGCACTCACCTGGATCACCGAGGTCAGCCCGGCGTCGGCGAGCCGCGGGTCGATGCCACGATCAGCCGTGCCCAGCCAGTTCGCGCCTGTGCCGAGCGGGTCGGAGAGCTGGATGATCGTCTGCTGGCCGAAGATGACCAGCAACGACCAGTAGTGCGCCACGACGTAGCCGAGCGCGATCGGCACGATCGAGTGCGCGAACCGGCCCGCGAACACCGAGGCCGGTTCGTCGACCCACCGCGCGCTGATCGCCGAAGCCGCCCAGAACGCGCCGGTGACGACAACGACGAAGCCGACGAGTCCCAGCGTCCCCGTCACCTCGCGGGGCAGCGGACTGTCTTGGAGCAAGTTGATCCAGAACGTTGACCCGCCGAGCGAGTCGAACGCGGTCGAGCCGAGCAGTACGCCGACCACCGCGAACAGCCCCGGCCCCTCCGGCGTCGACGCGACACCGTTGAGCGGGTTGCGCACGACCAACCGCCCGTCGGAGCGACGGCCCCACCACGACAGCCGGCCCATCAGGGAGGAGTAGACCTCGAAGCCGTCGCAACGGTCGAACCACCGCGAGCCGTAGTAGGTGGCCGCCATCAGATGCACCGCGAGGTACGCCGCGAAGAACGTCCGCAGCACGGGAAGCGTCGTCGCATCCGGCACCACCAGCTCGAGCCAGACGAAGGCCAGCAGCGACGCGGCCGCCGGCCAGTAGCCGATCCTGCGCGGCAGCGGGGCCAGCCCTTCCTCCGCGCGCGTCCCGGTCGCCCGCGACAGCGCCCAGTGCAGTGACCGCAACGGGTTCACCAGCCGCCAGACCGGGCCGAGCAACGCCGACAGCAGCGGCAGGCCGACCCAGAACAGGACGTAGACCACGCCCGGCACCGGGTTCAGCGCGTCATCGCGGCCCGCGACGGCGGCGAGCACGACGTACGCCGTGGCGATCGCACCCAGCGCCCGCAACCCGGCCCGCAGCCAGCGGCTGTCGAGGACCCGGGCGAGCCCAGCGGGCAGTGGCCGGCCGGCTTCCGCACCGCGTAGCCGCGGCTCCCGCCAGAGCAGCCCCAGTGCGAGGAACGAGACGACGAGCGCGATCGCCGCCCCGACGAGGGCGAACAAGAAGGGGATCGGTAGGTCCTCGCGACTGCCGACCCCGTGGGCGAGCAGCGTTCCGCTCGTGGTCAACGCACCTCGAGCTGGAGCAGGACCAGCTCGCTCTCGTGCGTCTCGATCTCGAACACGCCTTGCTGGTCGGCCGTGAACTTCAAGGTCACGGTCTGCCCCGCGGGCATCTCCTTCTCAAGGTCGAAGCCGTGGACGTGAAGCTCGTCGTCGACGTCGCTGGTCACCAGCAGCCGCACCTGGGTGTCCTTGGTCACCTTGACCCGGCCGGGCTTCGGCGTGACCTTCCCGTCCTTGACCGAGACCACGATCTCCTGGCCCTTGATGCGCGCCGACTCGCTGGCGGAGGGTGACGGGCTCTCGGCGGACGGCGAGTCGCTGCTCGGCGTGGACGAGCTGCTCGACCCGGCTGGCTGCGTGGTGTCGTCGCCGGAGGCGCAGCCGGCGACGAGCAGCGCCACGCAGACCAGGAAGGGGAGGACGCGTGGGGCAAGTCGAGGCGGCATATCGCCAGTCTATGGTCGGGTCGCACCGCCGAAAGGCGCAGGCCCGCGCACATCACCGGCGACGCCCGTGTCACGATGACCAGGGAAATCTCGCCGTCTGCGGGTGGATCGGAGGTGTCCGCGCGTGCCTGACCGGCTCAGTCCGCTCGACGTGTCCTTCCTCTACTTCGAGGAACCGACGACTCCGATGCACGTGGGCGGCGTCGCGATCTTCCAGGCGCCCAAGGACGGGTTCGACCACGACCGGCTCGTCGAACTCATCTCCGACCGCATCGCGTTCGTGCCGCGCTACCGCCAGCGCATCCGTTGGGTGCCGGGACGCCTCGCGAACCCCGTCTGGGTCGACGACGAGCACTTCGACATCAACTACCACGTACGCCGCTCCGCGCTGCCGCGGCCGGGCACGGACAAGCAGCTCTACGAGCTGGTGGCCCGCGTGCAGAGCCGGCGTCTCGACCGCGACCGGCCGCTCTGGGAGATGTACCTCGTCGAGGGCCTGTCCGAAAACCGCTTCGCGCTCATCACGAAGACCCACCACGCGATGGTCGACGGCATCGCGGCCGTCGACATCGCGCAGGTCATCCTCGACACCAAGCCGGACCCCGGTGACACGCCCCTCGACGCATGGCGACCGGCGCGCGAGCCGTCGTCGGCGGAGCTCGTCTCCGGCGCGGTAGCCGACATCGTCCGTCGCCCAGGCGCCTTCCTCGACACGGTTCGCGGCGGCCTGTCCGAGCTGAGCCACACCGCCGGGCGGTTCGCCGGCATGGCGGGCGGGCTGCTCGCCGCGGCGAGTATGGCGGCACGCGCGGCACCCGAGAGCCCGCTCAACGCGGAGATCGGCGAGGCACGCCGCTACACCACGGTGGACTTCGATCTCGACGACTACCGTCGCATCCGCAAGGCGCACGGCGGCACCGTCAACGACGTGGTCCTGGCGACGGTCGCCGGTGCGCTGCGCTCCTGGCTGCTGACCCGGGGTGAGTCGGTCACCGCGCACACCGTCGTACGCGCGATGGTGCCCGTCAGCATCCGGACCGGCGACGAGCTCGGGCAGGGCGGCAACCGCGTCACGTCGTACCTCGTCGACCTGCCCGTCGGAGAGCCCAGCGCCGTCATGCGCCTGCACCAGGTGTCCTACCGGATGCAGGCCCACAAGGAGACCGGCCAGGCGGTGGGCGCGATGGCGCTGGTCGGCATCGCCGGCTTCGCTCCGCCCACCCTGCACGCGGCTGGCGCGCGGCTCGCGAGCGGACTGTCCAAGCGCTGGTTCAACCTGGTCGTCACCAACGTGCCGGGACCCCAGCAGCCGCTCTACGCCGGCGAGGCGCGCATGCTCGCGGCCTATCCCGTGGTCCCGCTCGCGCGCGGCCAGGCGCTGAGCATCGGCCTCACGTCCTACGACGGTGGCGTCTACTTCGGTCTCTACGCCGACCGCGACGCGATGCCCGACCTCGACGTGCTCGGTCAGTGCCTGGGAGACGCGCTCTCCGAGCTCGTGGAGACCGTCCGGTGAGCGAGCCCCCTCGTCGGCGCGGTCTGGTTCTCGGTGCCGGCGGTGTCCTCGGGGCTGCCTGGACCATCGGGGCGCTGCACGCCATCGCCGAGAACGAGGGCTTCGAGCCGCACGAGTCGGACGTGCTGATCGGTACGTCCGCCGGCTCGGTGCTCGCGGCGCTGCTCGGCGCCGGCCTCACCGCATCGGACCTGCTGGCGCACCAGCAGGGCATGCCGCTGCCCCACGAGGCCGGTACGGACTGGGACTACGACCGCTCGACAGGTGGGGCGCTTCCGTCCAGGCCGCGCTTCACCGTCGGCTCGCCCGCGTTGCTGCGTCGTACGCTCGCGCGGCCACGTCGCATCCCCCCGCTCGCCGTGCTCGCCGCGCTCGCGCCGTCGGGGAAGGGCACCCTCGCCGAGGTCGGCCGGATGGTCGGCAGTGTCGCCGCGGAGGACGGCTGGGTCCCGCGTGAGGGCATCTGGGTGGTGGCGATGGACTACGACAGCGGTCGCCGGGTCGCGTTCGGCCGCGAGGGCGCACCGGCTGCGATGCTCGACGAGGCAGTCATGGCGTCCTGCGCGATCCCCGGCTGGTATGCGCCGATCACCATCGGCGGGCGGCGCTACGTCGACGGCGGCACCTGCTCGACCACCAGCGTCGACCTGCTGGCGGGCGAAGAGCTGGACGAGGTCTACGTGCTGGCGCCGATGGCCTCGTTCGTCATCGACCACCCGCGCGCCCTCGCCTCCCGGCTGGAGCGCCGGGTACGCCGTCAGGTCACCCGTCGCATGCTGCACGAGACGGCCAAGGTCCGCGGCAGCGGCGCGGACATCACCCTGCTCACCCCTGGTCCCGAGGACCTGGCCGCGATCGGGGCGAACCTGATGGACCCCTCGCGCCGGCTGCACGTCGTCGAGACGTCGATGCGCACCAGCGCGGCGGCACTGCGCGACCCGCTCCCCGACGATCTGGGTGCCGTGCGCTAGTGCGGGTCTACGTTCCGTCCGCGCTGGCCCGGTTAGCCCAGGTGCTCGAGGCGGGCGAGGTCGCTGCCGAGGTGGCGTACGCCGTGACGCCGGCCCTGCGGGAGTGGTACGTCGAGGGCGACCAGGAGGAGCTGGAGTACAGCGCGATGATGGCGGCCGCCCGCGCCAGCCTGCGGTTGCTGGCCGACGATCCGGCGGCACCGAGCCGCCGTGTCGTGCTCGCCGCCGACATCGCGGACGGGTCGGCGCGACCGGTCGGGCGCCTCGACGAGGACGACCGGGCAGCCGTCCGACTCGCGTCACCGATCCCGCTCGGCGACGTCGTGTCGGCGCATGTCGACGACCATGCCGCCGAGCCCGACGTACGGGCAGCCGCCGGCGCCCTGGCCGCGGCCGACGCCGGCGACGACGACGCCCGCTTCCTGGTCGACGGGGTCGAGGACCATGAGCTCGCCTGGTTCTCGGTGCAGGAGCTGAACGCCCTCGTCGAGCTCGAGACCTGACAGTCACCCCCACCCCTCTCCGCGGTGATCATGCAGTTGTGCAGGCCGTCCGGGTGACTGACGGGTAGGGGTTTTACTACCTCTTGGTGCTTTCTTGCCTATCTGTCCTGTTTTGCAGAGGGCCTGCGGGCTTAGCGTCAGCGGAGTCGTCCGGCAGTAAGCCGGACCTCCCATGGAGGCGTGATGAGGGTCAGCGGGACACGTGCGGGCGCGGCACGACGACGGGCCGCGGTGCTCGTCGGGGCGGTAGCGGCTTTGACGATCGCGCTGGTGGGCGCGCCGACAGCACAGGCGGCGCCGCCTGGCCCGCCCCGTGGGCCCGGGAGCGTGCTCGACCCGATCGACCCGCAGAACTGGGAGAACCCCGCCGACATGACGTGGTCGGACCACCGCAAGGTGCCGGGCACCAACTGGGCGCAGGAGACGGTCGGCAGCGAGCGCACCTTCAAGGGCGCCGTGGTGCTCCTCGACTACACCGACCAGCCGTTCCTCGTCACGCAGCCGGAAGGCTCCCACGTCTTCGGCAACCCCCGCGGTCTGGACGAGCCGGTCCCGCAGGACGAGCTCGCCGACTGGTTCCTGCAATACCTCAACGTCCCGTCCGAGCTGAACAACGGGCACACCATCAACGAGTACTGGATGGAGGACTCCGACGGCCGGTTCGCGGTCGACCTGAAGACCTTCGGCGCCTACCACCTGCCGGGCAAGGTGCACGAGTACGGCCTCTCCAGCCACGTGGACGAGGATGAGATCGACAACTACTGCCCGCAGGGCGACAGCTGCGACAAGAGCATCCGCCAGGACGGCGTGGCCCTGTGGGAGGCCGACCAGGGCGAGGACATCGCGGACCAGTTCGACTTCATCTTCTACGTCACCGCCGGCCACGACGAGTCGAGCACGTGGCAGGAGATGGGCGAGATGAAGTTCCTCGACAAGGAGGCCGTCACCGACGAGTTCGGCCCGCCCAGCAAGATCAGCAACAACGGCACCGAGATCCCCAACTGGGCGCCGACCCGCTACGTCGAGTGGTCCTCGTGGCAGGCGGCCGCCCAGCAGTGGCCGAACGCCGGCGGCGGCAGCTCGACGCAGGCCGAGAGCTCGGGCCAGGGCACCTACGCCCACGAGTTCAGCCACATCCTCGGCATCGGCGACAACTACAACAACCCGTACGGCACCCCCACGGTCCGTGCCTACACCGGCGTCTGGGAGATGCTCAGCCGAGGCTCGTTCAACGGTCCGGGCGGACCGCACACGCGGTGGACCGTGCCCAACCAGGGGGGCGGATCGATGGGCGCGCACCACACACTGCGCAACAAGCTCGACCTCGGCATCGTCGGCGAGGACAACGTGGTGCAGCTCAACCGGGACGCACTGGCCAACCAGGGCGTCACGGTGACCGAGGTCACCGCGCGGGCCATCCAGCGCGAGCGCGAGACGTCGGGCATCAACATCGTCATGGGCACCGGGACGACGCCGGCCACCTCGGGCGACCGCGCCGCACCGTGCCCCGTCACGGACTACCAGTGCGACGGGCGCGGCTACAACAACTACACCCTCGAGGTCGTCGACAGGATGGGCGCCGACTCGTTCACGCCCGACTCCGGCGTACTCATCAACAAGACCAAGAACCGTGACAGGGCGCCCTTCATCTGGACCATCGACGCCCACCCCGAGGACATCAACATGGTCGACTTCGTCCGTCCGGACGGGACCAACGCGATGATCACCGTAGGCGACTACCGCCAGCTCTCGGACGCGCTGTTCAAGGCCGGCACCCGGTCGGGCTCGAGCTACGAGTACGTCGACGAGGCGAACGGTCTGCACTTCTACGTCCTCGACGTACGCCGTGAACCCAACGGTGTGCTCAAGTACACGGTCGCCGTCCGCTCGACCCTCGGCGACGGACCGAACGCGCGCGGCACGGCGCTGAAGGGCGCCAAGGCCAAGAAGACCCCGAGGCAGCCAGGTGTCGCGTCGTGCGACTTCCGGCTGACCAACACGGGCCAACCCGGCGTCAGCGCGACCTACCCGGAGCTCGTCCGCTCGGACGTCTACCGGCTGCGGGCGTCGAGTGAGGACGGCTGGACGGCGACCCTGCCCAACGCGCTGTCGTCGGTCGAGTCGAAGCACCACAAGTCGGTGCCGGTCTACGTCACCCGCGGGTCGGGTGCGTCGAAGGCGTCGGAGGTCACGTTGACCGCCGTCTCCGAGAGCGACCCGAGCAAGACCGCGACGGCCACCTGCGCCGTGACGGACAAGGACACCGGCAAGGGCTAGGGCGACCAACAGGCCGCGCAAGGCGCGGCACCGACGAGGCCACCGCGGGTTCGCCCGCGGTGGCCTCTCGTGCCACGATGCCCCCATGGATGCCGTAACCAAGGTCCCGGTCGCCGTCAACGAGCCGGTCAGGCAGTACGCCGCGGGAAGTCCGGAGCGCGCCGAGCTCGAGAGCACCCTCAAGACCATGGCCAGCGAGTCGCGAGAGCTGACCCAGGCCATTGGCAGCGAGCGCCGACTCGGCGCCGGCGAGCAGCTCGACGTCGTCCAGCCGCACAACCGCCACCACGTCCTCGCCACCATGCGCGGGTCGACCGGTGACGATGCGCGGGCCGCGATCGCCGCGGCCAAGGAGGCGGCACCGGGCTGGCGGGCCATGGCATTCGACGACCGTGCGGCGATCCTGCTCAAGGCCGCCGACCTGCTCGCCGGCCCGTGGCGGGCCCGGCTCAACGCCGCCACCATGCTCGGCCAGTCGAAGACGGCGATCCAGGCCGAGATCGACGCCGCGTGCGAGCTCATCGACTTCTGGCGCTTCAACGTCGGCTTCGCCGCGAAGATCTACGCCGAGCAGGCCGCGTCGAGCCCGGGTGTCTGGAACCGCACCGACCACCGTCCCCTCGAGGGCTTCGTCTACGCGATCACGCCGTTCAACTTCACCGCCATCGCCGGCAACCTGCCCACGGCGCCCGCGCTGATGGGCAACGTGGTGCTCTGGAAGCCGGCACCGAGCCAGCAGTACGCCGCGCAGCTGCTGATGGACCTGCTCACCGAGGCCGGCCTGCCGCCCGGAGTCATCAACATGACCACAGGCCATGGCGCCCCGGTCTCCGACATCGCCCTTGCCGATCCGGACCTGGCCGGCATCCACTTCACCGGCTCGACTGCGGTCTTCCAGAAGCTTTGGCGCGAGGTCGGCGACAACATCGCGTCCTACCGCTCCTACCCGCGCATCGTCGGCGAGACCGGCGGCAAGGACTTCGTCGTCGCCCATCCGTCGGCCGACGTGGACGTACTGCGCACCGCGATGGTGCGGGGCGCCTTCGAGTACCAGGGCCAGAAGTGCTCCGCTGCATCGCGCGCCTACGTCCCGCGCAGCATCTGGTCACGGCTGCGCGGCGAGCTGGCCGCGGAGGTCGACGCCATTGCCATGGGCGACGTCACCGACCTGTCCAACTTCATGGGCGCGGTCATCGACAACCGGGCGTTCGCCAAGCACAGAGCGGCGATCGACCGAGCCCAGGCAACCGACTCGATCACCGTCGTCGCCGGCGGCACCTACGACGACAGCCAAGGGTGGTTCGTGCGCCCCACGGTCCTGGAGTCTGGCGACCCCGAGGACGAGATCTTCCGTACCGAGTACTTCGGCCCGATCCTGAGCGTGCACGTCTACGACGACAACGACTACGACGCGATGCTCGCGCAGATGGAGTCGGTCTCGCCGTACGCACTGACCGGTGCCGTCATCGCACAGGACCGCGCGGCGATCGCGCACGCCTCGGAGGTGCTGCGCTTCGCCGCCGGCAACTTCTACGTCAACGACAAGCCGACCGGGGCGGTCGTCGGTCAGCAGCCCTTCGGCGGTGGCCGCGCCAGCGGCACCAACGACAAGGCAGGTTTCCCGCAGAACCTGATGCGGTGGACGAGCACGCGCTCGATCAAGGAGACGACGGTGCCGCCGACCGACTATCGCTACCCCCACATGGGCTGACGCATCAGGCCAGCGTCGAGCGGGCGCTGTCCAGCCACGCCTGGCCGACCACGCCGTACGGCTCGACCCCTTCGGTCAGCTCCGTCAGCCGGGCGGCGCACGACTCCTCTGCCATGGCGACCACGTCCGGTGGGTAGGCGAGTGATACCTGGTGCTCCGCGAACTCGTCCTCGTCGTCGATCAGGATCGTCCCGTCGTGCTGCCGAATGATGTCGAGATCAAGGTCGACCATGGTGACCTCGCCGTCGTTCCACTGCGGCACGGTGCTGATGTCGATGTAGGTCGCCATCTCGGTCAGGTCACCGGGCAGACGCTCGTAGAACGCAGCAGTGCACGGCAGCCTGTGGGGGAACAGGATCACGTGCAGCCGAATGGCGAGTTCGCGCGCGCCTGGCCGTGTCAACTCCGTCCCGACGGGAGCAGCAAGCCACACACCGTGCTCGTCCTCGCCGAGGTGGTGCGCCGTCAGGGTCCAGTGGGCCCGCCCGCCCCACTTGGTGTAGCGCACTCGCACCGCGTCCGAGCTCACGCCCACCGATCTTGCCCGACCTCGCACCAAGATCGTCATCACTCCCCACAAAGCCGGGCTGCACTCCTGCTCGCGACGCTTCTGCCAGCGGTGACGACCGCCGGGGAGCCTCGCAGTGTGTGGCCTGGGGACGATCTACGCTGCAAGTCATGACAGACGCTGCGTCGCCGGACCCGGAACAGCCTCACCCGAGCGACCGCCACTTCGGTGAGGAAGGCGCCCGGCTCACCTACGGGTCCTACCTGCGGGTCGACGAGCTCCTCGACCAGCAGCATCTCGAGTCCGACCCGCCGGCCCATGACGAGCTGCTGTTCATCACCATCCACCAGGTCTACGAGCTCTGGTTCAAGCAGCTGCTGCACGAGCTGACGGCGGTGCGCGACGCGATGTTCGCGGGCAACCTCCAGTGGGCGCGGCACCTGCTCGCGAGGGCACGCACGGTCGAGGGCGTCCTCATCGACCAGGTCGCGGTGCTCGAGACCATGACCCCGCAGGACTTCCTGGTCTTCCGCGAGAAGCTCGCACCGGCCAGCGGCTTCCAGAGCGTGCAGTTCCGCGAGCTCGAGTTCCTCTCCGGGGCCAAGGACCCGGGATTCATGAACAGGCTGCGCGGCCTGTCCGTGGGGGAGCGGGAGCGGCTCGAGCGACGACTCGCCGAGCCGACGCTGTGGGACGCCTTCGTCCACGTCCTCGGGGCGGCCGGTCTGCCCACCGACGACGACGAGGCGATCATCAGGTCCTTGGTCACGGTCGCTCGAGACCGGGCGACGTACGGCGAGGTGTGGGAGCTCTCCGAACGCCTCCTCGACCACGACGAGAACGCGGCGCTGTGGCGCTCGCGGCACGTGACCATGGTCGAACGTCAGATCGGCACCAAGTCGGGCACCGGCGGGTCCACCGGGGCGCCGTACCTGCGTGGCCGACTCGGGCTGCACTACTACCCGCTGCTCTGGGAGCTGCGGGCTCACCTGTAGCGAGACGGCGGACGCCTCCGGCGCTAGGGTCGATGGCGGGCGCGACGAGGCGGCCAGGCAGACACGAGCAAACGACGGCGAGCGACGGCGGGCAACGACAACGATGTCGGCGGAGATGCAGGACGGGATCGACAGGCTCGAACGAGCGAAGATCCATTTCATGGACAGGGTCGTCGCAGAGTCGGCCTCGGACCCGCGGATCGAGACCGCCCCCCACGACCTCGACACGTTCCTCCGGCGCTACTACCGCCACGTCGCCGCGGACGATCTCCTCACCTTCGACCCGGAGGACGTCTACGGCGCTGCGTTGTCCCATCGCGAGCTGGCCACCGACCGGCCGCAGGGCACCGCGAAGGTGCGGGTGATCACGCCGGAGCGCGCGGCCAACCACTGGTCGGCGCAGGGTCGCTCCGTGGTGGAGGTCGTGAGCGGGGACATGCCGTTCCTCGTCGACTCGATCACGACCGAGCTCAACCGGCACGGCCGGGCCATCCAGCTCGTGGTCCACCCACAGCTCGTCGTACGCCGCGACGTCGCCGGCCGTCTTCTCGAGGTATGCGACCTCTCGTCCGCGCCGAACTCCGAGAATGACGCAGAGGTCGAGTCGTGGATGCACATCGAGATCGACCGGGTCGACGACGAGGCGAAGCGGGACGCCCTGACCGCCGACCTGGTGCGAGTGCTTCGCGACGTGCGCGAGGTCGTCGAGGACTGGCAGAAGATGAGCGGCACCGCGCTGCGCCTCGCCGACACCCTGGCGGAGGAGCCCTGTGTCGACATCCCGGCCCAGGAGGTCGCCGAGGCAACCGAGCTGCTGCGCTGGCTCGCCGATGACCACTTCACCTTCATGGGCTACCGCGACTACGAGCTGCGGGTGGTGGACGGCGATGACTATCTGCGGGCCGTGCCCGGCTCCGGCCTCGGGATCCTCAGGTCCGACTCGCCCGCGACCGACGACCACGGCCGGCTGCCGAAGGAGGTGAGCAGGCGCGCGCGTGAACGTCGCTTGCTCGTGCTCACCAAGGCCAACAGTCGATCGACCGTGCACCGGCCGGCTTACCTCGACTACGTCGGGGTGAAGCGTTTCGACGAGAGCGGCAAGGTCGTGGGGGAGCGACGCTTCCTCGGTCTGCTCACGTCTGCCGCCTACAACGAGAGCATCCAGCGCATCCCCGTCCTGCGCCGGAAGTCGAGCGAGGTCCTGTTGCGCAGCGGCTTCCCGGCGAACAGCCATTCGGGCAAGGACCTCTTGCAGATCCTCGAGACCTACCCGCGCGACGAGCTCTTCCAGACCTCGGTGCCAGACCTGCAGGTGACCGTCCTCAGCGTGCTCCGGCTGCAGGAGCGCCGCCAGTTGCGGCTGTTCCTTCGCCGCGACGACTACGGGCGCTTCATGTCGTGCCTGGTGTTCCTGCCCCGCGACCGGTACACGACTCACGTGCGGCAGGCGATGGAGGAGATCCTGCTCGACGCCTTCGAGGGACGCAGTGTCGACTACACCGCGCGGGTGACCGAGTCCGTGCTGGCGCGGCTGCACTTCGTGGTGCGCGTCGACCCGAGCAAGGGCGTGCCGGACATCGAGCCGGCCAAGGTCGAGGAGCGACTGGTCGCGGCCACCCGCTCGTGGGACGACGACTTCGCCGACACGCTGCGTGAAAGCTGCGGGGACAAGCGTGCACGAGAGCTGGCGACGATCTACTCGACCGCGTTCCCCGAGGCGTACAAGGAGGACCAGTCCGCGGAGTCCGCCGTCAGCGACCTGCACCGGTTGGAGCGGCTCCACGACGAGGGCGACATCGACCTGAGCCTCTACGAGCCGCCGGGCTCGGCCCCCGGCGTACGCCGGCTCAAGCTGTTCCACGTCGGCGAGCCAGTCTCGCTCTCCGTCGTGCTCCCGCGTCTGCAGCAGATGGGTGTGGAGGTCATCGACGAGCGCCCGTACGAGGTGGCCAGGGGCGGGCAGACAAAGGCCTGGGTCTACGACTTCGGCCTGCGCTACGAGCCGACGGGCGAGGTGCCCGCCCAGGACGCGCGCGTGCTCTTCCAGGACGCGTTCGCCGCCGTATGGCGCGGCAAGGCCGAGAGCGACAGCTTCAACACGCTGGTGCTGCGCGCCGGGCTGACCTGGCGGCAGGCCACGGTGCTGCGTGCCTACGCCAAGTACCTCCGCCAGGGTGGTTCCACGTTCAGCCAGACGTACATCGAGGAGTGCCTGTCCTCGAACGTCCACATCGCGCGGCTGCTCGTGCAGCTCTTCGAGTCGCGCTTCGACCCTGCCCACGAGGGTGCCGACAGCGCCTACACGGACAGCCTGGCGGACGACGTTCGTGCGGCCCTCGACGACGTCGCAAGTCTCGACCAGGACCGCATCCTGCGCTCGTTCCTCGCCGCGATCGAGGCGACGACGCGCACCAGCTACTACCAGCGCGACGCCGACGGCGAGCCCAAGAGCCACGTGTCGTTCAAGTTCGACCCGCAGCAGATCTCCGACCTGCCGCAGCCGCGGCCGCAGTTCGAGATCTGGGTCTACGGCCCTCGCGTCGAGGGTGTCCACCTGCGCTTCGGCCCGGTGGCACGAGGTGGCCTGCGCTGGTCGGACCGCCGTGAGGACTTCCGCACCGAGGTCCTCGGCCTGGTGAAGGCGCAGACGGTCAAGAACGCGGTCATCGTGCCGGTCGGCGCCAAGGGCGGCTTCGTTGTCAAGCGTCCGCCGCAACCCACCGGTGACCCGACCACCGACCGCGAGGCGGTCACGGCCGAAGGCATCGAGTGCTACCGCACGTTCATCCGGGGGCTGCTCGACGTCACCGACAACCTCGTCAACGCCGAGGGACGGTCCGCGGTGGTGCCGCCGGATCGTGTCGTGCGTCACGACACCGACGACTCCTACCTGGTCGTGGCGGCCGACAAGGGCACGGCGACGTTCTCCGACCTGGCCAACGAGGTAGCGATCGACTACGGCTTCTGGCTCGGCGACGCGTTCGCGTCGGGAGGCTCGGCCGGCTACGACCACAAGGCGATGGGCATCACGGCGCGCGGCGCGTGGGAATCGGTCAAGCGCCACTTCCGCGAGCGCGGTCTCGACACGCAGACCGAGGACTTCACCGTTGTCGGGATCGGCGACATGTCCGGCGACGTCTTCGGCAACGGCATGCTCCAGTCCGAGCACATCCGGCTGGTGGCCGCCTTCGACCACCGGCACGTGTTCCTCGACCCCGACCCCCACGCGGCCATGTCGTTCGCCGAGCGGCGCCGTCTCTTCGACCTGCCTCGTTCCTCATGGGCCGACTACGACGCGTCGCTGATCTCCGAGGGTGGGGGCGTCTACCCACGCTCGCTGAAGTCCATCCCGGTGTCACCGCAGGTCCGCGCGAGTCTGGGTCTCGACGACAACGTGACGTCGATGACGCCGCCGGAGCTGCTCAAGGCCGCGTTGGCCGCGCCGGCTGACCTGCTGTGGAACGGCGGGATCGGCACGTACGTGAAGGCGTCCACCGAGTCGCACGCCGACGTGGGCGACAAGGCAAACGACGCAATCCGCGTCGACGGACGCGACCTGCGGGTCAAGGTCGTGGGCGAGGGTGGCAACCTCGGCCTCACCCAGCTCGGCCGCATCGAGTTCTCGTTGGCCGGCGGACACATCAACACGGATGCGATCGACAACTCGGCGGGCGTCGACACGTCCGACCATGAGGTGAACATCAAGATCCTGCTGGACCAGCTCGTCCGTCAGGGCGAGCTCGACGCGTCCGACCGCGACGACTTCCTGCACGAGATGACCGACGAGGTCGCAGCGCTGGTGCTCTCCAACAACTACGAGCAGAACGTGCTGCTCGGCAACGGCCGCGTGCAGGCGCCAGCGATGCTCAGCGTCCACCGTCGCCTGATCAAGGCCCTGGAGACCCGCGGTGCTCTCGACCGCGAGCTCGAGTTCCTCCCGGACAACGCCGAGCTCGACCGACGGGCATCCACGCGGCAGGGGTTGACGTCCAGCGAGCTCGCCGTCCTCGCGGCCTACACGAAGATCACCCTCACCTCGACGATCCTCGGCACCGACCTGCCGGACGAGTCGTGGTTCCAAGGTGCGCTGCGCCGTTACTTCCCGACCCAGATGGTCTCGCGGTTCGGTGACCGTCTCGACGACCACCCGCTGCGTCGGGAGATCATCACGACGTGGGTGAGCAACGACCTCGTCAACCGGGCGGGCACGAGCTACGTCTTCCGTGCGCAGGAGGAGACCGGCGCGAGCCCGCTCGAGATCGCCCGGGCGTACGCCGTGGTGCGCGAGGTGTTCCGGTTCGGGGACCTGTGGGCCCAGATCGAGGACCTCGACAACCGGCTGCCGACGTCGGTGCAGTCGATGCTCTACCTGGAAGGCCGGCGTCTGCTCGACCGGAGCACCCGCTGGCTGCTGCAGGCCCGTCGCGCGAGTCTCGACGTCGCCGCCGAGATCGAGCACTTCCAGCCGGACGTTACGGCCCTGGTGCCCGAGATCCCCAAGCTGCTCGTCGGAAAGGAGTCGGAGCGGCTGCTCCAGCGCACCGCCGAGTTCGAAGGTCTCGGGGTGCCCACCGACCTGGCGAGGCGCGCCGCGGGCCTGCTCGACTCGTTCTCGCTGCTCGACGTGGTCGAGATCGCGGCCGAAGAGAAGCACCTCGCCAACGAGGTTGCCGGTGTCTACTTCGCGCTGTCGGAGCGCATCGAGGTCGACATGATGCTCACCCGGATCACGGGGCTGCCGCGTGGTGACCGCTGGCAGGCGCTGGCGCGGTCGGCGCTGCGCTATGACCTGTACGCCGCCCTCGCCGGGCTGACGTCGACCGTACTGTCGTCCACCTCGTCGACGAACGCCCCGCTCGAGCGCATCCACGAGTGGGAGCAGCAGAACGCTGAGGGCGTCAGCCGCGCACAGAGCACGCTGACCGAGATCATCAGCAGCGACACCTACGACCTGGCCACGATGTCGGTGGCCTTGCGGACGATCCGTACGTTGCTGCGCGGCTGACCCTCGCTCAGGTGGCGACCACCTCGACCGGGGTCTTGTCCGGCTGGTCGAACTGGGTGCGGTAGAGCTGCTCGTAGCGTCCGCGGGCGGCAAGAAGCTCCGGGTGGGTGCCGCGCTCCACGATGCGGCCGTCCTCGACGACGAGGATGAGGTCGGCGGCGCGGACGGTGGAGAGCCGGTGGGCGATCACCACGGCGGTGCGGCCGGTGAGCGCCTCGCCGAGCGCCGCCTGCACCTGGGACTCCGAGGTCGAGTCGAGGTGAGCGGTGGCCTCGTCGAGTATGACGACCTTCGGCTTGGCGAGCAGGAGCCGCGCGATGGTCAGTCGCTGCCGTTCGCCCCCGGAGAGCTGGTAGCCGCGCTCGCCGACCACCGAGTCGAGACCGTCGGGCAGCCGCGACACCAGGTCGCCGAGCCGGGCGCGGGTCAGCACCTCCCAGAGCTCCTCGTCGGTGGCTCCCGGCCGGGCGAGCAGCAGGTTGGCGCGCACCGACTCGTGGAAGAGGTGGCCGTCCTGGGTGACCATGCCCAGCGTGGCGCGGATCGAGTCGGCCCGCAGGTCGCGCACGTCGATGCCGGACAGCCGCACGGACCCGCCGTCGACGTTGTAGAGCCGCGCGATCAGTTGCGCGATCGTCGACTTGCCCGCACCCGACGTCCCGACCAGTGCGACCATCTGACCCGGCTCGACGCGGAACGAGACGCCGTGCAGAACGTCGACGCCACCGCGGTCGTCGAGACGTGCGACCTCTTCGAGCGAGGCCAGCGACACCTTGTCGGCCGACGGGTAGGCGAACGTCACGTCCTCGAGCTCGACGGACACCGGCCCGTCGGGCACGGTCGACGCGTCGGGCTTGTCCTGGATGAGCGGCACCAGGTCGAGCACCTCGAAGACCCGCTCGAAGCTGACCAGCGCGCTCATCACCTCGACCCGCGCGCTCGCCAGCGCGGTGAGCGGCGCGTAGAGCCGGGTGAGGAGCAGCGCGAGGGCGACGACCGCGCCCGGCTCCAGGTCACCGCGCAGCGCGTACCAGCCGCCGAGCCCGTAGACCAGCGCGAGGGCCAGGGCTGACACCAGGGTCAGCGCCGTGACGAAGATCCACTGCACCATCGCGGTGCGCACGCCGATGTCGCGGACCCGCCGCGCGCGGGCCTCGAACTCGGCCGACTCCTCGGCCGGCCTGGCGAAGAGCTTGACCAGCGTGGCGCCCGGCGCCGAGAAGCGCTCGGTCATCTGGGTGCCCATCGTCGCGTTGTGGTTGGCCGCCTCGCGCTCGAGGCGGGCCAGCCGGGTGCCCATCCGCTGCGCCGGCAGCACGAACACGGGCAGCAGCACGAGGGCGAGCAGGGTGATCTTCCAGGAGATGCCGAGCATCACGACGAGGGTGAGAGCCAGGGTGACGAGGTTGCTGACGACGCCGGACAGGGTGTCGCTGAACGCGCGCTGCGCGCCGATGACGTCGTTGTTGAGGCGGCTGACCAGTGCCCCGGTGCGCGTGCGGGTGAAGAAGGCGATCGGCATGCGCTGCACGTGGTCGAAGACGGCGGTGCGCAGGTCGAGGATGAGTCCCTCGCCGATGCTCGCCGACAACCACCGGATGACGAGCCCGAGCGCGGCCTCGGCCACCGCGATGGCGGCGATGATCGCGGCCAGCCACAGCACCACGCTGGGATCGTCGCCCTTCACGATCGCGTCGACGACTCGCCCGGCCAGCACGGGAGTGGCTACGGCGAGCACGGCGGTCACCACGCTGAGCAGGAGGAAGCGGATCAGCAGGCGCCGGTGCGGACGCGCAAAACGGAGGATGCGCTTCAAGGTCGCCTTCGAGAAGGGCCGCCGGTCGTCCTGCGCGTTCATGGCGTGGTAAAGCGACATCCACGCGGTGACTTCCATGTCCATCGCGGGACTCCTCCAGTGCGGTCAGCGGGGCGCTCAGGGCAAGGGCGCTGAGGGATCGAGACGCTACGACCTCTACCGAGGTTGAGGTCAAGTGTGTATCCCAGGTGCGACAGGCGGGCCGCGGATCATGGGATCCCAAGGTCCCAGGCCTCAGAGAGTGTCGAGGGCGACGGCAAGGCGCTCGAGGTCAGGCGCGTTGAGGTCGGCGCGGGCGGTGAGCCGCAGGCGTGAGACACCGTCGGGCACTGACGGCGGCCGGAAGCAGCCGACCAGGACGCCCTGCTCGAACAGTCGCCGGGCTGCCTGGAAGGCACGGCCCGGCTCGCCGACGAGCACCGACACGACAGCCCCCTCGGGCACCGTCACCGGCAGGCCGGTCCGAGCCGCGACACCGGCAAGGTCGCGGGCGCGCGCACGCACGTCGGCGGCGAGCCCGGGCTCGGACCGTAGGACGCCGAGAGCGGCCTGCGCGGCTGCGGCGCTCGGCGGGGCGAGTGCGGTGTCGAAGATGAACGACCGGGCGGTGTTGACCAGGTGAGTCGCAACAGCCTCGTCAGCGAGGACCGCGCCGCCTTGTGCACCCAGAGACTTCGACAACGTCACGGTGAGCACGACGTCGGGCTGACCGGCCAGGCCGGCCGCGTGTGCGGCCCCCCGTCCGTCGGGGCCGAGCACGCCGAGGGCGTGCGCCTCGTCGACGACGAGCAGCGCGCCGTGCCGGCGCGCGACGGTGTGCAGCTCACCGAGCGGTGCCAGGTCGCCGTCGACGGAGAACACCGCGTCGGTGACCACGACCGCGCGCGCTTCGGTACGCCGGGACAGGCGGGCCTCGACCGCTGCGGGGTCCCGGTGCGAAACGACCGCGACCGGGGCGCGGCTGAGCCGGCACGCATCGACCACCGAGGCGTGGTTGAGGGCGTCGGAGACCACCAGGGTGTCGGGACCCGCGAGGGCGGTCACAGCTGCGAGGTTCGCCAGATAGCCGGAGGAGAAGACCAGGCCACTGGCCGCCCCGACGAACTCCGCGAGCTCCGCCTCGAGCGCCGCATGCAAGGCGGTGCTGCCGGTCACCAGCCGCGAGCCCGTGGCGCCCGCGCCCCACACAAGCGCCGCCTCCCGGGCCGCCTCGACGACCCTCGGGTCGCGCGCCAGCCCGAGGTAGTCGTTGGAGGCGAGGTCGAGCACCGTCTCGTCGACCGCACGCGGCCGCACCGCGCGGTGCACGCCGGTCGCCCGCCGACGCTCGGCCGCCTCACGCAGCCACGCGAGCGAATCGGGCACGCCGCCGTCGGGGTCGGGCCGCGCCTCGGTCATGGCGCGACCTCGCTCATCGCACGACCTCGCGGACGCTCTCGTCCACGACGGCGCACAGCGTCTCGAGGTCGTCTTCCCCGATCGCAAGCGGCGGCATCAGCACCACGACGTCCCCGAGCGGCCGCACCCAGACGCCGCGCCGTCGCGCCGCCTGGCACACGGCGAAGCCGGTGCGCTCGCCGACCGACTCGACCTCGATGCCGGTCATGGTCCCGACCCGCCTGATCTCGCGCACCCCGTCGTACTCCGCCAGTCCCAGGGTCTGCTCACCGATGCGCGCGCCGACGAGTTCCGCACGACCCACCGTGTCGCGTTCCGCCATCAGCCGCAGGTTCGCGAGCGCGGCGGCGCAGCAGAGCGGGTTGGCTGTGTAGGAGTGGCCGTGGAAGAAGGTCCGCGCCGCGGCCGGCGCGCCGAGGAACGCGTCGTACACGGTCTCGGTCGCGAGCACCGCCGAGAGCGGAAGGTACCCACCCGTCAGGCCCTTGCCGCACGTCATCAGGTCGGGCGTCACGCCGACGTGGTCGACTGCCCACATGCGCCCCGTGCGGCCGAGCCCGGTGGCGACCTCGTCGACCACCATCAGCGCCCCGAACTCGTCGCAGAGCTCGCGCACCCCGCGCACGAACGACGCGTCGTGGGTGAGCATCCCGCCGGCGGCCTGCACGAGCGGCTCGATCACGACCGCGCACACCCGCTCGCCCTCACGCTCGAGGCAGGACCGCATCTCGGCCAGCACCTCGCCGGCGCGCGCGGCTCGCGTCTGACCCTCCGAGAGCACGCCCGGCGAGCCGACCATCCGCGTCTCGAGGAGGATCGGCCGGTACGTCGCGTGGAACAGGTCGATGCCACCGACGCTGACCGCGCCGAGCGTGTCTCCGTGGTAGCCCTCGGCCACGTGCAGGTAATAGGGACGTACGCCGGTGCCCGACGCCGTCTGCGTCTGCGCCTGGAACGCCATCTTGATCGCGGCCTCGACGGCGGACGAGCCGTCGCCCGCGGCGAACACCCGGGTCAGCCCGGCGGGCGCCGTTGCCAGCAGCGCCTCCGCGAACTCGATGCCCGGCTCGTGGGTCTGGCCGAGGAACGTCGCATGGTCGAGGCGCTCGAGCTGGTCCCGGATCGCCTTGTCGATCTCGGGCACGCGGTGGCCGTGCACGGTGAGCCACAGCGACGAGACGCCGTCGAGGAGCCGGTTCCCCTCGGTGTCCCACAGGTGCATGCCCTCGGCCCGGTCCACCACGACCGGGTCGTCGGCGGGCCACACCGAGTGCTGCGTGAACGGGTGCCACACACTCGCCAGGTCGCGCGCCACGAGGTCGGCCGTCCGTTGGTTCGCCACGCTCGGAAGGCTAGAGCCACCCGACGTAGGGTCACGCTGTGGCCTCGCTGAACGAGCTCGTGCGCACGCACACCGATCTCGCGGGCGAGGACGTCGAGTGGCTGCACAGACTGCTCGCCGACTGGCAGCTGCTCGCCGACCTGTCCTTCGCCGACCTGGTGCTGTGGCTCCCGGTGCGCGAAGGCGACGGGTTCGTCGCGGCCGCGCAGATGCGCCCGACCACCGGCCCGACGGTCCACCACGACGACGTGGTCGGCTCCCGCATCCCCCGTGGGCGGCGCCCGCAGGTCGACCTGTCCTACGACGAGGCCCGGATCTGCCGCGAGACCGACCCCGACTGGGCCGACGACGTCCCCGTCCGTGAGGAGACCATCCCGGTCCGGCGGGCCGGTCATGTCGTCGCGGTGGTCAGTCGGCACACGAACCTGGCTGCGGCCCGCACCCCGAGCCGGCTGGAGCTGACCTACCTGCGCACCGCCGACGACCTCGCGGTGATGCTCGCCGAGGGCCGGTTCCCGGTGCTGGCCAGCGATGACCAGGTGGAGTACAGCCCGCGGGTCGGCGACGGGCTGATCCGCCTCGACGCGGAGGGCGTGGTGACCTACGCCAGCCCTAACGCGCTCTCGGCCTACCGGCGGCTGGGTCAGGCCGCCGACCTGCTGGGCGTCGCGCTCGGACCGGCGACGGCAGGTCTGGCCCAGCACCAGGTGCCGGTCGACGACGCGCTCTCGATGGTGGTGAGCGGCTGGACGGCCCGCCACGTGGAGGTGGACGCCGCGGGCGCCTCCGTCCGGCTCCGGGTCATCCCGCTCACACCCGGCGGCGTCCGCACCGCTGTCCTCGTGCTCTGCCGTGACGTCACCGAGCTCCGGAGGCGCGAGCGCGAGCTGCTCGGCAAGGACGCCACGATCCGGGAGATCCACCACCGGGTGAAGAACAACCTGCAGACCGTCGCGGCGCTGCTCCGGCTGCAGTCGAGACGCCTCGCCGACGGTGGGGACGAGGCAGCACGCGAGGCGCTCGAGGAGGCCGAGCGGCGCGTCGGGTCGATCGCGATGGTCCACGAGACCCTGTCGCGCACACTCGAGGCCAGCGTGGCCTTCGACGAGATCGCCGACCGGGTCGGGAAGTCGGTCGGCGAGGGTGCCGGCGCAGGCGGACCGGCGGCGGTGCGACGCGAAGGCAGCTTCGGCAACCTGCCACCGGAGGTGGCGACCCCCCTGGCCCTGGTGCTGGTCGAGCTGGTGCAGAACGCAGTCGAGCACGGGCTCGCCGACCGCGCCGGCACGGTGGTCGTGTACGCGTCGCGGGAGCCGCCGGGCTTGCAGGTGAGGGTCACTGACGACGGCGTCGGCCTGCCGGCCGACTTCGACGCGGCAGACGCAGGGCTGGGCCTGCAGATCGTGCGGGTCCTGGTCGAGGCCGAGCTGGGGGGCGAGCTCGGCCTGCGCAACCTGCACCCGGGCTGCGAGGCGCTGGTTCAGGTGCCCGTGCCGGCCAACCCCGCATGACGAAGCCCCGGCCTTTCCGGCCGGGGCTTCGTGATGATCGTGGCAGCGTCTAGGCGGTGCGGGCCCGGCTGCGGGCGGTGCGGCGCTTGAGAGCGCGGCGCTCGTCCTCGCTCAGGGCACCCCATACACCCGAATCCTGGCCGGACTCGAGAGCCCACTGCAGGCAGGCGTCGGTCACAGGGCAGCGTCGACAGACCGCCTTGGCCTCTTCGATCTGCAGAAGGGCCGGACCCGTGTTGCCGATCGGGAAGAACAGCTCCGGGTCCTCGTCACGGCAGGCCGCGCGATGGCGCCAGTCCATGCGGGTCACTCCTCGTCATTCGCGGTTCGCGGTCAGGTGTTCGTGCTTGTGAAGCAGTTCACGAGCTTCCCCACAAGATGGGGGCCGCGAGGGCCCCCAGTCGATCTGGTGGTGCGTCCGACGGTGCATACCCGGCGCACGCTGCTGAACACCTGCGACAACCCTGGCAAACGAAACTGGCGGGGACAAGGCCTCGTCGCCGTGTTTTTCGTCGTCGATCTGTCGCCTTGGTCACACGAAGGGGGAGACCAGCCCCCAATCCGGTCAAAGGGGACACCCCCTGCGCGAAATGGCAGGTCAGGCGAGGACGCGGAGCGCATTCGGAACGGAGCGGAACGTCACCTTTTTGCGCTCACCGAGTGGCTCACCGTCGACCTGGAGATCCACCGGCCGGCTGGCCCGGATCGTCAGCTCGGGGAGATCGTGGCGATCGAGCACCTGGCGACCGTGCGGGCCCCGGCCGCCGGCCGCCAGGATCTGGCGCACCTGGCGCAGGGTGCTGGCGGTACGGAGCCGGTGCAGCCCGTAGACGTCCAGGCCGGAGTCGAAGGACGCCCGGGGGCTGGTGACGAGGGGCCGGTCACCCAGATAGGTCCACGGCGCGGTGTTGGCGATGATCGCGAGGTGCACGCCGGGGTCAGGGGGACGGTCCGGGGTTTCGACCGTGAGCGCCGGCTCGCGGCGGTCGGTGGTGCGGAAGAACGTGCTCAGGGAGGTCCGGATGTAGGCGCTGGTGTCGACCCTGGACCCTGCTCGGCGCCGACGGTCCACGGCGGCGACGACCTCGGCGTCGAGGCCCATGCCCGCGCAGAAAGTGAACCACCGTTGGTCCGCCTGGCCGAGCCCGATGGTGCGCCTGCGACCCCGTCGCAGCGCGTCGAGGAGAGCGCCGGTGGCCTCGACCGGGTCGTGAGGGATCTGCAGCGCCCGGGCGAAGACGTTGGTGCCCCCGCCAGGCACCACTCCGAGGTGGGGCACCGACTCGTGCGGGCCGGCAGCGCCGAGGAGGCCGTTGACGACCTCGTTGACGGTCCCGTCGCCGCCGAGCACGACGACCAGGTCGAGCCCGTCGAGGCGTGCCTGCCAGGCCAGCTCGCAGCCGTGACCACGGTGCTGGGTGCGGACCACATCGAGCTTGAGGTCACTGTCGAGCGCTGCGGTGAGGACCTGCCGGGTACGCCGTGACGCGGTCGTTGCCGCGGGGTTGACGACGAGCAGAGCCCTCATGATCGCGCAGCGTAGCCGGGTAGGGTCCGGGTTCGTGGCACGTCGACGCGACCCACAGGAGGGGCGGCGGCTCGCCGCACCGAAGGGACTGCGGCCGAGCGCGAAGCAGGCGACGCCGCCCGCTGCACCGCCAGGGTTGCGCCTCGTCGCACGGCTGGTGCTGCTCGAAGGCCTCGGGCTGCTGGTTATCGCCGGCTTCTACCTGCTCGAGCTGGCGGTGTCGAACGCCTCCGATGTCGGACGCGCCGTGGTCACGGCGGTGCTGGTGGCTCTCGCCGCAGTCGGGCTGCTGTTCGTTGGCCGCGGTCTGGGCGCGCGGCGGCGCTGGGCACGGGCCCCGGCTCTGGTCGTGAACCTGCTCGCGCTGCCGGTGTCCGTGGGACTCGTCCAGGCCGGGCGCTGGTACGCCGGCGTGCCGCTCCTCCTGCTCGCGGTCGCGGTACTGGGGCTGTTGTTCTCCAAGGAGACGGACGCGGCCCTCGAGGAGGACTGATCGGCTGGGCCCGCCCGGTCACTCCTCGACGAGGAGCCCTTCGCGCAGCTGGGCGAGGGTGCGGGCCAGCAGCCGCGAGACGTGCATCTGCGAGATCCCGATCTCGGTCGCGATCTCCGACTGCGTCATGTTCTTGAAGAACCGCAGCATCAGGATCTTCTTCTCGCGGGGCGGCAGCTGCTCGAGCATCGGCTTGAGCGACTCGCGGTACTCCACGCCCTCGAGCGACTCGTCCTCGGCGCCGAGGGTGTCGGCGACCGGCATGGGCTCGTCGCCGCTGCCCGAGTCGCCGGCATCGAGGGAGAGCGTGCTGTAGGCGTTGGCCGACTCGAGCCCTTCGAGCACCTCTTCGTCGGTGAGGCGCATGTGGGTCGCGAGCTCGGACACCGTGGGGGAGCGACCCTGCTTCTGGGACAGCTCGCCGGTGGCGGACGCCAGCGACAGGCGCAGCTCCTGCAGTCGCCTCGGCACCCGGACGGCCCAGCCCTTGTCACGGAAGTGACGCTTGATCTCACCGACGATGGTCGGCGTTGCGTAGGTCGAGAACTCCACACCCCGCTCGAGATCAAAGCGGTCGACGGACTTGATCAGCCCGATCGTGGCCACCTGCACCAGGTCGTCGTAGGGCTCACCTCGGTTGCGGAAGCGGCGGGCCAGGTGCTCGACGAGAGGCAGGTGCTGCTCGACCAATGCGTCACGCGCGGCGGTACGACGGACGTCGCCTTCTGGCGCGCCCTGAAGCTCGATGAACAGCGCGCGGGTCCGCTCGCGGTCGACCGAGAGACGCGACGGCGGAGGAACGGGCGCCGGCGCGGTCGCCTCGTCGGGGCGGGCGTTCTCGGTCGTGTTCTGGGCGGGGGTCGTCATACGCCGCTCAAGCCGCGACGCTTGCGCAGCCGGATCCAGACAGCGCGCTCCTCGTCGGCGCCGGTGTCCACCTGGCCGGCGAGAGCGCTCAGGACGGTCCAGGAGAACGTGCCCTGTTCGGGCAGCTCGCCGCGAGTGGTCGGCACCGTGACGGTCACCTCGAGCATGTCCTCCGCGAGCCGGAACCGGCAGGTCAGCTGGGCGTACTCGATCGCCTGCGGCAACAGCATCGCGCAAGCCTCGTCGACCGCGATCCGGAGGTCCTCGATCTCGTCGAGGGTGAAGTCGAGGCGTGCCGCCAGTCCTGCCGTGGCGGTGCGAAGCACCGACAGGTAGGCGGACTCGGCCGGCAGCCGGATCTCGACCGCGTCCTCGACCTCCGCGCCGTCAGCTCCCCGACCGGTCGCTCCACTCATCACGCGCTCGCTCACCGACGTGCCTCTCCGCTCGTGGAGCCCCGCTGTGGGCATCGCGCGCGGCACCCTCCACCGCGGAACACCCCGTCGTGCGGCCGTTACCGCCCGCCAGAACGGTACATCGCCGGACGAGGACGCGGCCCGTTCGGGTGGCTCCCTCTTCCCGCTGATGCCCTCAGGCGGGTTGAGCCCGGGCCGGGATCTGCCGACAGTGCTAGGGACCCCTCTGCCGATCGGAGCCGCATGCCGCGCAACCGCACGATTGTTGCTGCCGCATGCGCCGCGCTGGTGCTGGTGGGCTTCGTCGTTTTCCTGGTTTTCGGCAGCTCCGACCCGCAGACCGTGCTGGTCGTCAACAACCTGCTCCAGACCGTCGCTGCGGCCGGGTCGGGCCTGGTCTGCGCTCTGGTGGCGTGGCGTGGCCGCACCGGGCGACGAACCGGCTGGGCCGCCATGGCCGTGGCTCTCGTGGGCTGGGGCGCGGGCCAGGCCTACTGGAGCTGGAGCGAGATCGTCGCCGAGCTCGAGACACCGTTCCCCTCGGTGGCCGACATCGGCTTTCTCATCTTCCCCGTCGCGGCGGCGCTCGCGGTCACGACGTTCTCGTCCGGGGCATGGCGACGGAGGACCCACCTCCTCGCGATCTGGGACGGGCTCATCGTGTCGGCGGCCCTGTACATCATCAGCTGGGCGCTGGTCCTCGACCCGGTCTACTCGGCAGGCGGCAGCACCATGGGGCTGGGCGTGGCCCTTGCCTACCCGATCGGCGACCTGGTCGTCGTCGCCCTCGTCTTCCGGTTGCTCACCCAGCTGACCAGCGGCCGCCTGCCGATGGTTCTGCTCTCTGCCGGACTCGTATCGATGGCCGTCGCCGACAGCGGTTTCGCCTACTTGAGCACCGCCGGCACGTACCACACGGGCAGCGTCATCGACGTCGGCTGGGTCGCCGCGTTCCTGCTGTGCGCCGTGGCGGCGGTGGCGGACAGCGCCACTGGCACAGGTGACGAGAACGAGTTCGGCCTCACCCGGTTCGGCCTGCTGCTTCCCCTGCTGCCCTTCAGCTTCGGGATGAGCGTGATCTCCGTCAAGGCGTGGGAGGACGACCTGGACCACCCCCTCGTCGTCGGCGCCGCACTCCTGATGGTGCTCATCGTCGTGCGCCAGATGCTGGTGCTTGCCGAGAACGGACACCTCATGGCGACCGTCCGCGAGCGCGAGGAACAGCTGCGCCACCAGGCGTTCCACGACCCGCTCACCGGTCTCGCCAACCGGCTGTTGTTCCAGAACCGGCTGGGCAGTGTCGTCGCGTACCGTCAGCACGACCGCTCTGGGCTTACCGTGCTGTTCCTCGACCTCGACAGCTTCAAGCAGGTCAACGACCGCTGGGGGCACCCGACGGGCGACGCCCTCCTGAAGGGGGTTGCCGGGCGCCTGCACGCCTGCTTGCGCGACGGTGACACCGTCGCCCGCCTCGGCGGGGACGAGTTCGCTGTGCTGCTCCAGCATGAGGCCGAGGACGCCGAGGCGCTGGCCGGCCGGATCGTCGCGGCCATGGAGATGTCGTTCCAGCTCGGTCGGCACCAGGTCGCGATCGGCGTCAGCGTCGGCGTCGCGACCGTCCCGGCCGAGGCCGACGACGCGGCGGTCGCCGAGCGCCTGCTCCAGCGCGCCGACATCGCGATGTACGCCGCCAAGCGGATCTCCGGCGGTTCGTACGTCGTGTACCGCGACGGCATGGGCATGCCGGACGGCGTCACCGAGACGCTCACTCCCGCGAAGCGCTGACCGGCGAGGGCCGAGCCGCCGCCCGGGTTCCCCGCTGGTGGTGGGCAACTGGTGGGCCGGTTGATCTCGTTTTGCGCCCCACCGTGTGCCATGTTGGACCCCGACGCGACCGCACGCGTGAGCCGCACGTGTCGGCACACGCACCAGGCAGGGAGGCACGAGGGCCGTGGCCGCGCGAGGCCGCCGGGACAGCCCACGGGGCGCGCATCTTCGTTCGCTCGCGTCGCCGTTGGCGGTTCGAGAGTTCCGGCTGATCTGGCTGGCCGAGCTGGCTTCCACGGTCGGCGACTGGGCCAGTCGGCTCGCGCTCTCGGTGGTGGTGCTCGAACGTACCGACTCCGCGACGGTCATGTCGCTGGTCGTCGGCGCGTCCCTGGTCGCCTGGATCGGTCCGGGCCAGCTGCTCTCGCAGGTGGCCGACCGCTACGGCCGGCGCGCCGTGATGGTCGGCTCCGACCTGTTGCGCGCCGCCATGTTCATCGTGCTGGCGTTCCCGGTGCCGACCTGGGGCCTGCTCCTCGGCGCTGCACTCGCCGGGCTGGCGACGCCGCCGTTCGCCGCTGCCCGGTCGGCGGCCACCCGAGAGCTGCTGCCGCCGGCCCGCTACGGGCCGGCGATGGCGCTCTCGGCCATGACCATGGACGCCGGGACGGTACTCGGGTACGCGGTCGGCGGCGCGATCCTCGCCGTCACGACGCCTGAGGGCGCCCTTCTGCTCAACGCCGGGACGTTCGTGGTCTCGGCGATCCTGTGCAGCCGGCTGCCGGCCACACCGCCGGCCCACATTCCGCACCCGGGCACCAGGGGTCACACCTCGGCGCTGCGCATGGGGCTCGCCGCGGTGCTCGGTCAACCGTTGGTGCGCCTCTCGGTCGGTGTCGCGGTGCTGGCGGCCGCCTCGGGCGTCGGCATCGAGTCGCTGGCCGTCGTCTACAACGCACGGGACCTCGATGGCCCGTCCTGGGTGCCCGGCACGGTGCTCGCCTCGGTGGCCGCCGTCAGCCTGATCATCACTGCAGCGCTGCCCCACAAGGGGTCGCGACGCGTGCTGGTGCGGGCCGCGGGCATCACCTCACTCGCCGGGTCGGTCGTCACCATTCTCGGGTTCATGAGTGGGAGCCACGCCGGCGCGATCCTCGGTTTCGTCGCCGCGGGCTCGTTGTTCGCCGTCCTGGCGCCGGCCAACGTCGTGGTCGGGCCGCTGCTCCCGGCGCAGGTCCGGGCCAGCGCGTTCAGCATCCTCATGGGCATCCTCGTCGTCTGCCAGTCGCTCGGCGCAGCACTCGCGGGAACCCTTGCCGACCATCTCTCCACGCCGACCGCCGCCATGCTCGTGTGCATCCCTGGTCTCCTGGCCGGTGGCTGGGCACTCGTCGGACCGGCTCCGGCCGGCATCGACGACGACGTGGAGGCGCCGCTGCCCTCGGCCGCCTTCGTGCGCCACCCGGCGCCCGACCCGCAGACCGGCATCAGCGCCTAGCGCCCACCCGCCAGGTCGTGCAGGGCCCGGCCGGACAGCCGCCATACCGTCCACTCGTCGTTCGCCAGGGCGCCGAGCGACCGGTAGAAGCCGAGAGCGGGCTCGTTCCAGTCGAGCACCGCCCACTCCAGCCGGGTGTAGCCCCGCTCTGCGCAGGTGCGCGCCAGCTCGGCGAGCAGCGCCCGCCCCGCGCCGTGTCCGCGCCGGTCGGCGCGGACATAGAGGTCCTCGAGGTAGATGCCGTGCCGTCCCGTCCAGGTCGAGAAGCTGAGGAACCAGACCGCGAAGCCGACCGGCTCCCCGGCGTACTCCGCCATATGGGTGAACACGGCCGGCCGCGCGCCGAACAGCGCCTCACGGAGGTGCTCCTCGGTGGCCTCGACCTGGGGCAGGGAGCGCTCGTACTCGGCAAGCTCGCGGATCATGCCCACAACTGTGGGGACGTCGTCGGGTCGCGCGGGGCGGACGGTGAGCGTGGGCCTGCTCGTTTCGGGCATGCGGGCGATCCAACCCCAGCCCGGCGCGTCCGGTAAAGGTGTGGCCTCGCTCGGTGACACGCGGGTCGCACAGGGCTATAGAGGAGGGAGTACGCCCGGCGGGGGCGGCCAATGAGGGGACGGCGCATGAGCGACGCGGATGTGGTTCTCGAGGGTGGCGGGGTCAAGGGCATCGCGCTGGTCGGCGCGATCGAGGTGCTCGAGGAGGAGGGCTACACGATCCATCGGGTCGCGGGCACCTCCGCCGGCTCGATCGTGGGAGCACTGCTTGCCTCCGGGATGACCGGTCCCGAGATGGTCACGATGATGCGCGGGGTGGACTACAAGAAGTTCCAGGACGAGGGTCCCGAGGAGAAGATCCCGCTGATCGGCAAGGTCTTCTCGGTGCTGCACGAGAAGGGCATCTACGAAGGCAAGTACATCCGGTCCTGGGTCGCCGGGATGCTGGAGAAGCAGGACGTGCGCACGTTCTCCGACATGCGCATCGACGATCCCGGCAGCACCCTCCCTCCCGAGCAGAGCTTCCGGCTCGTGGTGATGGTCTCCGACGTGACCACCGGCCGGCTGCGCCGGTTCCCCTGGGACTACCGCGCGCTGGGCCACGACCCCGGCACGATGTCGGTGGCCGACGCCGTGCGCGCGTCGGCGTCCATACCGTTCTTCTTCGAGCCGGTCACCCTGAAGAACAAGAAGACCAAGGAGGACCTCCTCCTGGTCGACGGCGGCATGCTGTCGAACTTCCCCGTCGAGGTGTTCGACCGCACCGACGGCAAGCCGCCGAGGTGGCCGACGTTCGGCATCAAGCTGTCCATGCGCCGCGGCGAGCAGGCGACGAAGTTCAAGGTGAAGAGCACCGTCGACTTCGGCAAGGCGATGATCGGGACGATGACGAGCTTCCACGACCAGATGCACATCGACGACCCGGCCGTGGCAGCGCGCACCATCTTCGTCGACACCGCCGGCATCAAGGCGACGAAGTTCGACCTGACCAAGGACGAAGCCGACATGCTCTACAAGAGCGGCCGCAACGCAGCGACCGGCTTCCTGCGCACGTGGGACTTCGACAAGTACATCGAGCAGTACCGCTCCGACGCGATCACTCTCCCCCAAAGCCGGCTCGCTGAGGCCAGCAAGCGGGTGGCGCCCCGCTGACGCCCCCTGGACGTCCGGGGGGCAGGCGCCCGCCGCCCCTCGGTCCGGCCGGCTCGACCGGCCGCGGACCTGTGCCTGACCGGTTGCCCCCGGACGGGTGCAGGTTCCGCGTTGGGGTCCCGGCCTCGTCGTCGACCGCGACCTGCAGCGGGGTGACTCGCCCCCGCACGACGAGGTGGCCGCGCCCCGGGCCCGACTGGTCCGTGCGCGGCAGCCGTACGCCGAGCAGCTCGCCGTCGAGCGGGCCCGCGGGTCCGAGGAGGAGGCCGCAGCGAGACCGGCGGGCCTCGACCGTGAGGCCGCGGAAGCACGCCGCCATGTCGGTCGACGAGCCGGCGAGCACCATCGCGAGCCGCCGACCGTCGTGACCGCGCAGGAGGTCGAGCAACGGCCGCTCGAGGACGGTGTCGTGCACGGTCTCGGCGTCGTCGACGATGACTGCGAGCGGGCCGTCGCCGGCTTTCTCGACGAGGCGCTCCAGCTCGACGTCATCGTGGGTGCTGACGCAGCCGAGGACGCCGGGTTGTGCGACGAGCTGGCGCAGGGGCGAGCGGCCGGGCGCGACGAGGACGATGGGCACCCCCGCCTCGTCGAGCCAGCGGGTCATGGTCGCCAACGTCGTGGACCTTCCGCTCCTGGGTGGCCCCGCGACGACGAACGCCGGGCCGTCGACGTCGAGGTCCACGCCCACGGGAGCGAGCTCGTCGCCACCGACACCGAGCAGGGTCCACAGCTCGCCTGGCCGTGGCCGAGCGATGCGCCGGAGGGAGTCGGCCGCCACACGGTCGGGGAGCGGGTCGACGCGCAGCGGGCGCTGGTGCGCCGGCATGTCTGCCCGTGCCTTCGTCGGACCGTCGCCGTCGGCGTCGTCGTGCAGTGCCACCTGCACCTCGGTCGCGTCGGTGCTGAGCAGACCGCGGCCGGGTGCCAGGTCGCGAGGTACGACGCGCGCAGGGATGCCTGCGAGTGCATAGTCGCTCCGCTCGGGCAGGCGCAGCAGCAGCCGGTCGGACACGAGCGAGCCGGGGCGGCTCGTGAGCAGCCCCCGCTCACCGGTCATCACCACGCGCAGCCCGGCCGCCCCGCCCTCGCGCACGATCCGGAGCAGCGTGTCGAGCGGCCGGCCGTGGTCCACCGTCTCGAGCGCTGCCTGCACGCCTTCCCACCCGTCGACGAGGACGACCAGCCACGGTAGCCGTTCCTCGGGCAGGGTGGCGGCACGGTGTTCGGTGACCGAGGCGTGGCCCGCCGCCGCGAGCACCTGCCGGCGACGGTCGACCTCGTGGCGGAGTCTGGTCAGCAGGCGGTCGGCTCGGGTGGGCTCGTCACGACCGACGACGGCGCCGCAGTGGGGCAGTGACGCGAGGTGCCCGAGTCCACCGGACCCGCCGTCGAGCGCGAAGAGGTGGACGTCGGCCGGTGCGAATCGTGCGCCGACCGCTCCCGCCAGCGTGCGCAGCACGGTCGTGCGACCACTGCGCGGGCCGCCGACGACGAGCAGATGTCCCCCTGCGCGCAGGTCGAGGGCGAACGGGGCCCGTCGCTGCTCCGCCGGGACGTCGCGCACGCCGAGCGGCACCGACCACGCGTCGTCGACGGCAGGCACCTCGTCCAGCCCGATCCGGTCGGGCAGCGGTGACAGCCACGGACTGGCCGGTGCGCTGGCACCGAGCGTCGTGGCAGCCGCGATCGCCGCATCGGCGAGCCGGGCCAGGTCGCTCGGCCCGTCGGCGTCCGCACCGCCCGGCTCGGGGACGGGATCGCCCGCCGCCACCCAGTTCACGACCTGAAGGGATGGCCCGGCCGACGTCTCCCTCGGTGCTCGTCCGCCGACCCGCGCGGACTGGAAGGAGATGACCGGTCCCTCGCCGAGCCGCAGCAGTGCACGTCCCGGCGTCGACCGGCTGATCGCTGCGGCGTCCGCGACGTCCACGACGTCGCACGAGTCGGCCGGGTCGGTCACCCTCAAGGCGACGCGCAGCGCCGTGTTCGCTCTCACGTCGGCACGGACGACACCCGCCGGCCTCTGGGTCGCGAGCACCAGATGGACGCCGAGCGAGCGGCCGCGTTGCGCGATGCCCACCAGGCCGCCGACGAAGTCGGGCAGCTCCTCGGCGAGGGTCGCGAACTCGTCGACGACGAGGACGAGACGCGGCAGGCGGACGTCGGCCGTACCGGCGCCCGGCGTTCGCGCGGCGTAGGCGTCGATGTCGGCGCAGCCGGCCGCCTGCAGCACGCGCTCGCGGCGACGAAGCTCGGCGCCGAGCGAGGTGAGGGCGCGCTCGGTCAGCCTGCCGTCGAGGTCGGTGACCACGCCCGCGGTGTGCGGCAGGCGGGCGCAGTCCTTGAACGCGGCGCCACCCTTGTAGTCGACGAGCACGAACGACATGTCCTCCGGACGGTTGCCGACGGCGAGCCCGGCCACCAGTGTCTGCAGCAGCTCGGACTTGCCGGAGCCTGTCGTCCCGGCGAGCAGCATGTGCGGGCCGTCGGCGCGCAGGTCGACGACCACTGGTGCGCCTGCTGCGCCCACGCCCAGCACCATCCGGGTGCTGGCATCGCCGCGCCGCCACGAGCCGGCGAGGGCAACCGCGTCGGTCGCGTCGAGCGGCAGCAGGTCGATCAGCCGGGCGTCGGCCGGGAGGTCGGCCACGGCGTCCTCGGGTGTCGCGTCCCTGACCGGGGCGAGGGCACGAGCGAACCGGGCTGCCCACCGCTCGGACACACCGTCGACGACTACCCCAGTGACCGGTGGACGACCGGTGACCGTGACCGTCGCGTGCGACGCCGTGTCACCGACGAGCTCCACGGTCGCCGCACACTCGGCGGGCAGCGCGACGACCTCGTCGTCGAGGCAGAGCAGGTGGATGCCCACCGCGGGACCTTCGTCGAGAACGCGTACGACGCCCGGCCGCCGCCGCAGCGCGCCTGCACCGTCGAGCAGCACCACCATGGGCCGGAACCGCTGCCCGCGTGTCGCCGCGGCCTCCGCCTGTCTGGCCTCGAGCGAGGTGACCAGCTCGGCCAACCGGGCCGAGACCTGTGGTGCAGCAAGCCCGACCGAGAGTGGCGACGCGCCGCCGGCATCGAGTTGGGGCAGCCACCGTGCCCACTCCCAGTCGGGGGCGTGCGCCTCGGCGCCGACGAGCAGCACGAGTGCGAGGTGACGCGGGCTGTGCCACCCCGCCAGCTGGGCGACCAGGAACCGGGTCAGGGCGAGCGCCTGCGGGCGACGTCCGGCGACACCCAGCACGCCGATGTCGCGCAGCGGGACGGCGACGGGGGCTGCGTCCAGCGTCGGCCGCGGGCCGGGTGTCGAATCGGCGCCGGTTCGCACCTCGACCGACGCCGGCAGCGTGGCCAGCCCGCAGCGGAGGGCAAGGGCGTCGGCGTCGGTGCGCCGACGCTCCCAGAGCCGAGGTCGGGGCTCGCGGACGGTCAGCATCAGCTCGGCCGCGTCGGGGTGGTCGGCACAGAGCCGGTCTGTCTCGGCGTCGACGGCGTCGGCGATGCGCTGCTCGGCCTCGCGAACGGCGTCGTCGTACGCCCGCCGCGCCGCCCGTTCGCGACGCCGGCCGCCGATGCGGTCGTTGAGGAAGGTGCCGAGCAGCATGAGCGGCGAGAGGAGCACGAAGAACAGGTAGGTCGGGCTCCGGGTGACGGCCACGAGCGCAAGTCCGGCGACGGCCGGAAGGACCAGGGCCACCAGCGGGAGCCGGGTCGGCTCGTGGGACGGCGGTTCGCGCGGCCAGTCGACGACGGCGGTCTCGTGGTCGCGGCGAAGTCGCGGTGGCCGGTTGAGCTCGACGTGGCCGTCAGCGGTGGGGCGGCAGGCGACGGGGGAGTCGACGGGTGTGGCCAGCTCGAGCCGGGTTTCGCCGACAGTGAGGACCTGGCCGGGGACGAAAGGGTGTCCTTCGTGGTTGACGGGTGCGCCGTCGACCGAGGTGCCGTTAGTGGAGTCGAGGTCGTGCACCGTCACGATGTCGTCGCCGACGTGGAGCAGGCAATGCAGCCGGGACACGTCCGGGTCGGCGACCTGGACGTCGGCCTCGCGTGACCTGCCGAGGGAGTACTCGCCGGGAGCCAGCCGGCGGATGGCTCCGGCATCGGGGCCACCGGTCACGCGCAGCTCGAGCAACCCGCGGGCCGCGACCGGCGCCCCCGTGCCGACGGTCAGGATCGCGCCGCGCACCAAGGGCGGCGAGCCGAGCGGCGCAGCGTCCGTGAGCTCCTGCCCGTCGCAGCGCAACGGCCCGTCAGCGCGGTCGGTGAAGGCAAGGAGGCCGGACCGGACGGCGCCGAGCGGCAACCCACGCACCCCGTCGACGACGACGTCGACGGGGTGCGCGCGCCGGGGGTCGACGACGGTGAGCCACAGCCGCATCCGGCAGCCTCCGGGATCAGGGGCAGCCAGCCTCACAGGTCCGGGCCGGTCAGGCCCTCCCGTTGTCCACAGTTCAGTGCTCCGCGCCGGCGCCGGCCGGGGCGGGCGAGGTGGCCGGGGCTCGGACTCCGACGGCGATGAGGACCAGCGCGGCGACGAGGAACATTGCTGCGGCCAGGAACGCGTGGGACGCGCCCGCGGTGAACACGTGGTTGGCCTGGTCCTGTGCCGATCCGCCGGACAGTGCGCTGACGTGCCGGGTGTAGTGGCCGAAGACCGTCACGAGCACGGCCACCCCGAGCGTCGCGCCCAGCTGCTGGGTGACGTTGACCAGGCCGGAGGCAGCCCCCGCGTCCTTGGCCGGGACACCCTCCAGGGCCGCCTGGGTGAGCGGGACGAACGCAAGCCCGTTGCCGGCCGCGAACAGGAGCAGGCTCGCGAGGATCTGCGGATAGGACGATCCCGGGTCCAGGCGGCTGGCGAGAAGGAACCCGGTGCTGCCGAGGGTGATTCCGATCAGCGTGAGTGCCTTGCCGTTGAAGCGCTCCAGCAGGACGCGACCGGTCATCTGGGAGACGAGGAAGACGGTGATCGGCAGCGGGAGGAACGCGAAACCGGTCTTGAGTGCGCTGTAGCCGAGCACGCCTTGGAGGAACTGCGTCAGGAAGAAGAACAGCCCGAACATCCCGGCGAAGAGCAGCCCTCGCGCCACGGTGGCGATGGTGCGGCTGTGGTCGTTGAACAGCCGGAGCGGCGTGATGGGCGCTTCCGCGCGCAGCTCGGTGAGGACGAAGGCCGTGAGCAGAACGGCTCCGCCGAGGAACGAGGAGAGCGTGAAGACGTCGGTCCAGCCCTCGGTCGCGGCACGGACGAAGCCGTAGACCAGGCCGCCCATGCCGAGGGTCGAGAACACTGCCCCCGGCAGGTCGAAGGTGCCGCGGTGCCGTTCGGTCTCAGGAAGGACTGCGCGACCGAGAATGATCACGGCGAGTCCGATCGGGACGTTGACGAACATGACCCAGCGCCAGGAGGTCCACTCGGTCAGGATGCCGCCCATGATCAGCCCGAGGGCACCGCCGCCGACCGACACGGCCGTGAACAGGGCGAGGGCCCGGACCCGGTCGCGCGGTTCGCTGAACATGGTGGTCAGCAGGGCGAGTGACGACGGCGCGGCGAACGCGGCACCGACGCCCTGCAGGGTGCGCGCTGCGAGTAGCCAGCCGCCGGTGGGCGCGAAGCCGCCGAGCAGCGAGGCGAGGATGAAGACCGCGATGCCGGCGACGAAGATGCGCCGGCGACCGAGGAGATCGCCCGCTCGGGCGCCGAGCAGCAACAGCCCTCCGAAGGTCAGGGTGTAGGCGTTGAGGACCCACGACAGGCCGGTGGGCGAGAAGTCCAGGGCTTGCTGCATCTGGGGCAGCGCGACGTTCACGATCGTGGCGTCCAGGACGACCATGAGCTGGCAGGTGAGGATGACGCCGAGAACGAGGCTGGAGTGGCTGATGCGACGCGAGCGACGCGGCGGCGAGGAGTCGAGCACCTCGGGAGCGAGGGCGGTGGCGGTAGACATGAGCGGCGGCTCTTCTCGGGGTAAGGTGGAGGCAGAAGCGGAAGCAACCTCCGGAAACTATACGGAGGGTTCCTCCGTTTAGCAACTGGTTTCGGTGAGAGGGCACCATGTCCGGCGTGGAGACCGAGCAGACCGTGGCCAAGCGGCCCATGCGTGCGGACGCGTCACGCAACCGTGCGCGCCTCGTGGTTGCTGCCCGGGGCGTGTTCGCCGAGAAGGGCAGCAACGCCACCGTGGAGGAGATCGCCAAGGTTGCCGACGTGGGGGTGGGGACGCTCTACCGGCACTTCCCCCGCCGGATCGACGTGGTCGAGGCCGTCTACCGCGAGGACGTGGACGAGCTGGTCGCCTACGCCCATGACCTGGTGCGCACGACACAGCCCTGGCAGGGCCTGGTCGAGTGGCTGGAGGCGTTCGTCCGCTACGCCCAGGCGAAGCGGACGTTCCTCACCGAGCTGCACGAGGCGTTCGAGAAGAACCCTGACCTTGCGCTGCAGTCGCGCGAGAAGATCGCCGTCGCGGCCGGCGTGGTGTTGACGCGGGCGCAGGCAGCCGGGGACGCCAGGGCCGATCTCGACCGGCACGACCTCATGCAGCTCGTGGGCGGGATGTGCATGGCCCGCAATGCCACGCTCGAGCAGAACCGGCGGCTGCTCGCGCTCGTTCTCGACGGCATCCGCGCTGCGCCGGCCGATGCCTGAGCACGCACCAGACCGAACTACCAGACGTCGCCGTCGCGCCAGTCGCAGGTGAGCTCAGCCGACAGATCCAGCGGGATCTGCCCGGGCAGCACGTAGATGCCGCCGTCCTCGTCCTTCGTCCGGCGGATGCCGGTCGGGGTCAGCGCCGACGACGGGCCGTCCCAGAGCTGCCAGCCGCGCCCGGCGTAGAAGGCGGCGGCCTCGTCGGTGGCACCCAGTGCACCCAGGTCGTACGCCGCGCGCACCACCCGTTCCAGCGCATCCATCATGGCGCTGGCGTGCCCACGACGCCGGCTGTCCGCGCGTACCCCGACGCCCTCGACGTAGCCCGCGCGCAGCGCCCGTCCGCCATGCAGGATTCGTCGCTGCACCACGGACGCATGACCGACCAGGTCGGGTCCTTCCCATACCAGGGCGTGCACGCCACCCAACGAGTGCTCCCAGTCGTGCTCGGTCATGTCGTCGAAGACGTCGTACAGGAGCGCTCGCGCCGCCTCGAGCGTGATGGCGTCGAGGTCTGCGGTGTGCGCGGTGCGGAGTTCGGTCATCCGCACATCCTGCGCCAGTGTGGGCCGACATGGCGCGGACATGACCTGCTCAGCCGGTGACAGACAGCGCGACCAGTCGCCAGTAGCCGTCGCGAAGCTCGCCGGTCAGTTCGAGGTCGACCGGTTGACCGGCGGCTCCGCCGTCGAGCGGCACCTCGACCCACACGAAGCGACCCTCGGGGATCTCGTGCGGGCCTGACTGCGCGACCACCTGTCCGGCGATGCTCACGATGGTGTTGCCTGACGCGAACGACTGGTCGCCGGTGAGCAGCCAGGCGCTGTGCGGGCCGGCGGGCACGTCCAGTCGCAGCACTGTTGCGCCGTCTCGGCCCAGGGCGAAGTCACGTCGGAGAGCGTCCGGCCGGGTCCGGTCGCGGCTGCCGGGCAGCGGGGTGCTGGCCCAGCCGTAGCCCTTCTCGGCGGACCAGGTGTCCGCCGCAGCGAGCCGGCTGAAGCCGGTTTGCACCGGCCCCGTCGCCGCACCGCCGTCCAGCGACACGATGGCGGTCGCGATCGCAGGGACCGCGACGACGTGCTGGGTCTGCGGTGGGCCGAACACCTCGGTGCCCTTGGCGACCACGCGGACGTCCAGGTCGGCGGTCGACGGGTCGGGTCCCGGCGGGGTCAGTGGCACGGCGGCGTCAGCCGACTCACCGGGCGCCAGGGTCACCCTGACGCGCGGCGCGGCCCATCCCGGTGGTGCAACCGCGCTCACCTCGGCATCGACGGTCGTCGTCGTCTCGTTGGTCAACGACACCGTCATGGATCCGGGGCGACCCGCCTCGAGCACCGGAACCTGCACACCGGTGACGACGAGGCCGTCGATCCGCTGGGCGCCGGGCAGGCCGTTCCGGACGCGCCACGCGCTGAGCGTGCCCGCCGGGCCGGTCGGGTCGGCCGCCGACGACACGACGCGGTAGTCGCTGCGCCAGCTCTCGGGTGTCACCTCGCATCGCACGTAACCGCGGTAGGTGCCGTCGAAGAAGTGCACGTGCGGGTTCGCGGAGAGCGCGGCGGCGACGTCGTCCCGCCAGCCGCAGCCGGAGCTGATGGACGTCCCGACGAACTCCGTGGCGATCGTCTCGGCAGCCGGGTCGGTGAAGTCCGCCTTGAGGTCGTTGACCCAGCTCGAGTGCCAGTCACCGGTGATGACGACCGGGTTCGACGGGCCGCCGTCGCCAAAGGCGCGCAGGATGCGCTCGCGCGCGGGGGCGTAGCCGTCCCACTGGTCGTGGTTGATGGCCACGCCGGGCCCGGGGTCGTAGTCGAACTGCGCCATGATCGTCTGCTGTGCGACGACGTTCCACCGCGACTTGGATTGGCGAAGACCGTCGGCGAGCCACTTCTCCTGGGCCGCACCGGTCATCACCCGCGCCGGGTCCAGCGACCGAGGATCGCGAGGCCCGCTGGGAAAGCCGCTGCCGACCTGGTCGGAGCGGTACTGGCGGGTGTCCAGCACGTTGAACTCCAGCAGCCGCCCGTAGGTGAGCCGCCGGTGGATGCGCATCTCCGGTCCACGAGGCAGCTGGGCGCGGCGCAGCGGCAGGTGCTCGTAGTACGCCTGGAACGCGGCGGCGCGCAGTCCGCGGAACGAGTCCACCGGCTCGTTGTCCTGCGACACGTCGCCGGCCCAGTCGTTGTCGACCTCGTGGTCGTCGAACACGACGACGAACGGGAACGCCGCGTGCGCCGCGCGCAGGTCGGGAGACGTCTTGTACAGCGCGTGCAGCAGCCGGAAGTCGGTCACGGTCCGGGTGTCGGCGCGTTCGTAGACGTAGTCGCCGAGATGCACGACGAGGTCCAGGTCCTCCTCGGCCATCGTGCGGTACGCCGCGTAGCGGCCACCTGCCCACGACGCGCAGGAGGCGAACGCGAACCTCAGCCGGTCGGGTCTCGCACCTGGTGCGGGAGCCGTGCGCGTTCGCCCGACCGGGCTCGCCTCGCCGTCGGCGATGAAGCGGTAGTAGTAGCCGCGATCGGGTGCGAGCCCGGACACCTCGGCGTGCACCGCATGCCCGGAACGGGCGTCGGCTTGTTCGGTCCCGTGCCGCACCACGTGCCGGAACGACTCGTCGTGCGCAACCTCCCACCGCACCGCAACCGGAGGCTCCGGCATGCCGCCGTGACCGTCGGGCGCCAACGGGTCGGGCGCGAGGCGCGTCCACAGCACGACGCCGTCGGGCAGCGGGTCGCCGGACGCGACGCCGAGCGAGAAGAGGCCGCCGGGTGCCACGTCCGCGGCGGCCAGGGCTTCGCCGAGGGTCGGGATGCGGAGCCCGACGACCGCGGCGGAGCCGACGCCGGCGAGCTGCAGGAACCTTCGGCGGTCGAGAGGCATGACGGCACTCCGGGAGTCGGCGAGGGGGCTGAGCCGACCCTAGGCAGCCGCCGCGCTGCCCGGCAATACCTCCCTGTTAATCCGGAATGGCCGGATTGAGAACTCTTGGTTCGCCGACGCTACCCGTCGAGCATGGCGATGGCGTCGATCTCCACCTTCATGCCGGGAGCCAGCTCGCAGAAGACGGTGGTCCTGGCCGGGTACGGTCGGCTGAAGAACTCGCCGTAGACCTCGTTCATGCCGGCGAACTCGCTGTGGTCGGTGACGAAGACGCGCACCGAGACCACGTCGTCGAACGATGCCCCCGCGGCCTCGAGCACGTGCTGGAGGTTGCGCAGCGTCTGCCTGGTCTGGTCCGCGACACCGTCCGAGACGAGCTGACCGGTCTGCGCGTCGACGCCGCCCTGTCCGGCGAGGAAGATCATGTCCCCGCGCTGCACGGCCTGGGAGTAGGCGGCCACGGGGGTCGGTGCCTTCGTCGTGCTGATTGCCTGCTTGCTCACGTGTGCTCCTGTCGATCAGTGGCCTGTGCCGATCCGCGAACGTTACTTGTCCGGCGGTTCGAACCAGACGTGGATGGTGTGCGCACGTTGTGCCGCCTCGTGACGTTGCGCAGCGTATTACGTTGGTGCTCCACGAGGAGGTCGTCATGGCTGTGCAGCCGATTCCCGAGGGCTACCCGCAGGTCGTCCCGTACCTGTGCGTCGACGGCGCTGCTGCGGCGATCGAGTTCTACGCCACGGTGTTGGGCACCACCGAGCGGATGCGGATGCCCGAGCCTGACGGCCGGATCGGCCACGCCGAGCTGGAGCTCGGCAACTCGGTGATCATGCTGTCCGACGAGTTCCCGGACATCGGCGTACGGTCCCCGAAGTACGTCGGCGGCACCTCGGTCACACTCAGCGTCTACGTCGAGGACGTCGACGCGGTGTTCGAGCGGGCCGTCGCGGCCGGTGCGATGGTCCTCCGCCCGGTGGAGGACCAGTTCTACGGTGACCGCTCTGGCCAGTTCGAGGATCCGTACGGCCACCGGTGGAGCGTGGCCAGCCACATCGAGGACCTGTCGCCCGAGGAGATGATGCAGCGGGGCGCCGAGTCGCCACGCGACTGACGCCCTGCCTCACGCGCGACCTACCGCAGGCTGACCCGCGCGAGGTTGCGGCCGGCCAACGTGTAGGCGGCGCCGGTCCTGTCGTCGATGGCGAGATTCGGCTCGTTGTGCCACTGCGCTCCGAGGCAGTCGGCGACGACGGAGACCGCGAGGGTGCGTGGGTCGATCTCCAGCACCTGGCTGGCGGTGGCGGTGAACAGACGGCCGCGCCACACCTTGATCTCACCACCCGCGCCGGGCACCGCCGCCGTGCGGGTCACCCGACGCTTCACCGGGTCGAACGCGAAAATCCTGTCGCCGGCGGTTCCGAACAGCGTCCCGTGAAGGTCGGTCAGGTGGCGGATCGACGTGACGCCCGGCAGCGGCACCGTCTGCCACGTGAGCGTGCGCTTGACGAGATCGAAGGCGGCCAGCTTGGCTTCGGTCGTCGTCGGCTCGATGGCCGACGAGTGGATCTGGGTCGCGAGGTAGGCAGTGTTCCCGTCGGTGGTGACGGCATTGATCGTCTGGTCGTCGACGATCCCGCGATAGCCGTCGGTCTTGCCGGTGCGGGTGTTGTGGATCGTGAGTGCTCCGTCGAGGTGTCCGTACTCCGCCATGCTGGCGACCAGGAGTGCCTTGCTGTGCTTGTCGTAGTAGATGTGGCGAGGCCGGTTCTGCAGCGGGGCGAGCGGGGCGACCTGCTGGTAGCCACGCTTCTTCGTCCACGTTCCGATGGTGGCGCCCGGGTAGTCGGCGAAGAAGAGATGTGGCCCGACCGCGGTCATCGACTTCGGTTCCCCCGCAAGCCGGTAGCGCGCGGCCGTGCCCTTGGCCGTGTTGTGCACGGTCAGTGCCCAGTGGCCGCCGGCGAACACTGTCCCGCCGTGCGTGGCCAGCGACTGCACGACCTCCGGGCCCGCGCGCAGGCCCGCGTCTTGCAGGTCGATCAGCCGGCTGGTCCCGGAGGTCGTGTCGACCGACCATGCGGCGCCGCTGCCGCTGACCCCGAAGACCTGCCCGTCCGGTCGCGGCGAGACGAGCCGGGTCTCCTCGTTGGGTGACGGGACGGCGATGTCGGTGACGGCGCCGGTGTCGAGGTCGTAGCGGTGCAGGCCGCCGTCGGTGCGGGTCGTGAACCAGATGGTGCTGCCTTGCACGCTGACCTGGTCGACCGTCCGCCGGCCGGTGTCGACGATGCGGTAGGAGCTGGGATCGGCCCTGTCGATGATGGCGAGCCTGCCGGTGGGCTCGGTTCCCGCCACGACGTACTTGTCGGTGACGGCGAGGTCGTAGACCCACGACTCGCCGGCCAGCTCGGCAGGCAGGATGTCGCGTCGGTCCCCGCTCGCCCGGTCGATCTCCACGAGGTGCGCGTGCGAGCCGGTGCCGGCGTAGATGGTGTCGTCGTCCACGGCCACCGATCGCACGTACATCTCACCGGCGAAGGCGGCGCCGTAGTCACGGATGTTGCCGCTGGCCGGGTCGTAGTCGAAGACCCGCCCCGACGGCGAGCTGCCGCCGACGACGTGGCCGTCCGGAGTCGTGGCGAGATCCCACACGAAGGTGTCTCCGGTCATCCGGGCCACCTGGTCGACCTGGCCCGTGTCGGGGTCGAGCCGGTGCACGTCGGCCGTCGCGCCGTAGGTCCCGACGTAGACGTCGCCGCCTGCGACGGTGGCGCCCCAGCCGCCGTCGCCGGTCGGCAGCTCGATGTTGTCGACCACGCGGTTCTCGTCGATGTCATAGACCCCGACGGTGGCCGGCGAGAGACCGCGAGAGACCAGGTAGGCCCGGCTGCCGGTGGCCACCGCCCCCACCACAGGGGAGACAACCGAGGCCGGAGCGAGCACCTCGACGCCGGACGGCTGGCAGGCCGCGGTGTCCGCTGCCTCCGCGGCGGCGGCTGGGCGGCTCGTGGCGGTCGTCACCGAGAGCGCGAGAACGACCGACACGGCAGCGAGCGTGGCCAACGCCTTCATGGACAGGGTGCTTGCGGGCAGCGTTCTGACGGGCAACGGAAAGCCTCTCTGGTCGCGGCAACTCCATCCCGACCCACGCGCGCGGCGAAGTCAAGGATTCCGGCAAATCGTCTCAAACCGTGCGGTCATCCAGACGCCGGCGACCGCCTGCCGAGCGGTCGCAGCACGGGGACGGCCGCAAGGCCGCTGGCCGCGGGATGCTCCTGGAACCCCGTCCCGGCGAGGTACTTGTTGCCGGCGCTGCTGTAGACCCGCAGCTCCAGGTCGTTGTCCGCGTCCTTGACCAGCGCAGGCGGCAGCGCGAAGACGTACGGCGCCCAGGCACGCCTGCCCAGGGTTTCTCCGTTCAGGCGGACCTCGACCGCGGCGTGCACCGTCGGAAGGACGAGCGACCAGTCGAGCGGGTCGTCGGGTGGCACGCTGATGCGGCAGCGATAGACACCGAGCCCGGAGTAGGTGGGCAGTCCTTGCTGCTCCCATCCCACGGAGGGTGTGACGGGTCTTGGCGGCGCCGCGCGGCCCCCCTCGAACACCTCGAGGGTCCAGCCCGCGTCGAGCACGATGTCGCGTCGCTGCCGTGCGGTGACCGTCATCGGCGCGCGCGGACGTGACGGAGGGTCGCCAGCGGGTGCGGGGCTTTCCGAGACATGGAGGCAGAGCACCTCCATCGGTTGCAGGACGAGCGCGGCGTCGCCGTCGATGGCGTCGCGCACGCCAGTCCACGGGCCGACCTCACCGCTGGCGAGGTCCCAGTGCTGGCCGTCCAGGGCCTGCCACGGAGTTGTCACGACGACGGGCGCGGGCTCGTCGCCGTCGTTGAACACGGCCAACCGCCAGCCGGCATCGTCGACACCCCACCACTGCCAGACCCGTGCGCCGGAGGCGACGTGCGGCCTCCGGGACAGCAGGGGCGCAAGGATCTCGTGCAGGTCTTCTGCCGTCGGGAGGCCGGCGTACTCGTGAACGGTCGGCGACCGCGCGAGCTCGGCCCACTGTGCTCCGACGAATCCGGGTGCACCGTGCTGGACGTTCCGGGGTGTGTCACCCGAGGCGACGAGTGTCCCGCCCGAGGCCGAGAATCGTGCGAGTGCCGCCAGCGTGTCCGTCGACCGGACCGTTGCGATCGAGGGCAGGACCACGCAGGGATAGCGCCGGCTGCCGATGCACAGGTGGCTGTCGCTGACGGTGCTCGCCTCGATGTCGCTCTCGTCGATGAAGTGGTGGCCGACTCCCGCCTCCGCCAGCCTCGAGGCCCAGAACTCGACGTGGTCACCGTAGGTGTGTCCGGGGCCCTCGCTCCACGCCGTACGGAGTGGGTAGAGCACCGCGATGTCGCAGGCAGGCTCGGCCTCGTCGATGAACGTCGACAGCCGGGCACTCTCCTCGGCGAAGTCCCGGTGGAACGCCCACCACGGCTGGAAGTTGATGCCGGGAGCGAAGTCGAAGCGCGGGTTGACGAAGTAGTCGGCGTTCTCGCCCGTCCCGTCGGTCTGGTAGAAGGCGTGGAACAGAAACTGGCGAGCGCCCGCCAGATGCAGCCTGATCGCCTGTGCGCGCACGTCTTCCAACGTCAGGTCCCAGTCACCCGGATACGACTCCGGCCACCGGCCGAGGCAGTACTGCTCGACGATGCAGCCGCTGCGCCCGTTGGAACGAGCGACGGAGTCGCCCATCTTGGCGCTCAGCTGCGGGACACAGTCCTGTGCGTCGACTCCGGTCAGGTCGCGGTAGGCGTCCACCCCGAAGTGGTCGAGGCCGAAGTTGACCCGCAGGTCCCAGGTGGCGAACATCTTGGCCGGGTGCCAGGAGCCGACGTGCCCGAGCACCTCGTGGCCGGACAGTGCGACGCCGTGCGAGCGGCACCACGCCGACAGGACGCCGAGGAAGCTCTCCTGTGCGAGACGGGAGTAGGTGGAGTAGAAGTCCGCACGCAGGGCGGCCGTCTCTTGGCCCACGTCGTGCACCAGCGCGAGCAGCGCCGAGGAGAAGGCCCGGCCGTGGTCTCGCTCGAAGCGCTCAGCTAGCTCCGGCGTGTGGAGGAAGCTGCTGCGGAGGTTCCCTGCGCGCTGGGCCCAGTCGTAGAAGGTGGCGTGCGGTTGGTCGAAGAAGACGTAGCTGACGGTGTTGCCGAAGTAGGGCCCGAGGGTGCGGTAGCAGGGCTCGTAGGCGACCTCCACGAAGCGTTCGGCAGCCTCCCGCAGCAGGTAGTTGGGCAGCCGTGAGCTCGCCGCGCGAGCGCTGACGAAGACAGTCGCCGCGACGGGCACGTCGTCGACTTCCGGTGGTATGCCGATGCGAACGGTGCAGGACTCGTCATCGCGGTCGACGACCCGTGCGGTTGGTGTCACATCGAAGACGCCGTCCTGCGCCGAGTCGAGGTGCTGGGGATGCACCAGCGCCGCGACGACGGTCCACTCGTCCCAGCGCACCCGCCCCTCGTCGTACTGCCAGGCCATGCCGGCGGCGCCGAGGCTCTCGGTGGCCGACACGATGCGGTCGATCGTGACCGTGGTCGTCGTTCCCGGCAGCACGGTCTCGGTCACCCAGAACGCGTGGCGCTCGCGCAGGTGATCGTGGCCGGCGACGGTCCGGCCGGCGGCGTGGCCGCTCTGCCAGTTGTAGTCGTCGTAGATGCCGACGGTCATCCCCAGGCGACTGGCTTCCGCGACCGCGCTCGCACACGCCTCGAGGTAGTCGTCGCCGAGAAAGGCGTCCATCGGGTAGGCGAGCCGGGCCTGGATCTGGAAGGAGCGATAGCCCCCGTCCCGCATCGCCGCCACCTGTGCCCGGATCTGGTCCTTGTCGGGGAGGTGGTGCCAGAACCAGTACGCCGCGGGGCTGTGTGCGGCGTCCGGCTCGGCGAAGGTGCCGGGCGACGTCGTCGTCTCGGTGACGTCTACGGCCACCGGACGTCCGCTCGGTTGGGCAGGTGACCGCGGGCGCCTTTCGCATCGACCGACATCGAGGCCGCGGCGACCGCGATGCGGGTCGCGGCGACGAGGTCGACTCCTTCCACGAGCAGGCAGGCGAGCACGCCGCAGAAGCAGTCGCCGGCGCCGGTCGAGTCGACTGCTCTGACCTCTGGTGCTTCCACCATCGCGGTCTTCCCGTCGGCCTGGACCACGAGCGCGCCCTGGTGGCCCATCGTCACCACGACGTCGGTGCGCGGTGACAGGCTCTCTGCCTGGGCGAGTGCCTCGCGGACGTGGTCCGCCGGTGGGGCGCCCGCTAGCTCGGCCAGCTCCAGCCTGTTGGGCACGAGCACGTCGACGCCTCGGGTGAACCGGTTGGCGGCACTTGCCGGTGCGGGATTGAGGACCACGCGTCCTCGCGTGTGCGAGATGGCAGCCAGCACGACATCGGCGGGCACTTCGAGCTGGAGCAGCAACACAGCCGCGTCGGCCACCAGGGGAACTCGGACGTCGTCGGGGGTGAGTGACGCATTCGCCCCGGGGTCGACGACGATGAGATTCTCACCGGCCGGATCGACGGCGATCGTTGCCGAGCCACTCGCGCCTGCGGTCCGCCGGATCGCGTCGACGTCCACGCCACGCTCACGCAGATCGTCGAGCATGTCCTGCCCTGCTGCATCGTCGCCTACGCAGCCGACCATCGCGACCGTGTCCGGGGTGCCCAGGAAGGCGGCGGCCGCGGCTGCCTGGTTGGCCCCCTTGCCGCCGAATCCGGTTGTCGCGGGGCGCAGACCGACCGCCGTGTCGCCTGGCTGCGGGAGCCGGGGTACGTCGAGAACGGCGTCCCGGTTGAGGGCGCCCACGACCGCGAGCGCTGCCGTCACGCCGACTCCCGCGTGGACGACTGCCACACCCCACGACACCGCGCTCGTGGTTGGATCGATCCGCCAGCATGTCGGGCCACGACGATGCATCCTGCCAGGCAGAAGGACGACGCAGTGCCAGACGACGACCGGGAGCGGCCGGGCATCGCCATCGCCGGACGGGGCATCGCGAAACGCTTCGGGCACGTCCAGGCTCTCTCCGACGCGAGCGTCACCGTCCCGTCGGGCAGCGTGGTGGCGCTCTTCGGAGACAACGGCGCCGGCAAGTCGACATTCGTGAAGTGCCTGCTGGGCATCGAGCGGCCGGACGCGGGCGAGCTTGTCATCGCCGACGAGACCGTGCACGCGGAGAGCATCCGCGACGCCCAGCAGCGAGGGGTCGAGTGCATCCACCAGGATCTCGCTCTCGCACCCGACCTCTCGGTCGTGGACAACATGTTCCTCGGCCATCAGACCCTGTACGGCGGCCTGCGCGGCCGGGTCGGCGTGATGGCGCGGCGGGAGATGACCGAGCGTGCCGACGTCGCGCTCCGCGAGCTCTCGATCAAGCTGCCGTCGCTGGCCATCCCGATCAGCGACCTCTCCGGCGGGCAGCGCCAGGCCGTCGCCGTCGCGCGGGCCGTCATGTGGTCGGACACCGCGGTGCTGATGGACGAGCCGACGGCGGCCCTCGGCGCGCGGCAGAGCGAGATCGTCTGCGACCTGATGCGCACGGTTGCTGCGCGGGGGCTGGGCGTCCTGGTCGTCTCCCACGACCTTCCCCGCGTACTGAAGGTTGCCGATCGAGTGTCGATCCTGTGGCGCGGCCGGACGGTCGTGGAGGAGGCCGCCGAACGCCTCACCGTTCCCGACGTGGTGGCCACCATGGTCGGCTACGGGGGCAACGTCGCATGACGACCCAAGCCGACCCTGGCCGCGGCGCGGGACCGGACGACGACGCTGACCTGCGCACGGTGGCACCGGAGTCACCGGTGCGGCGCTGGCTGAAGACCAACGGCGCCTGGGTCCTCATCCTGGACCTCGCGCTCATCGCGTTGTTCTCACTGATCTCCACCGACAACGTCTTCTGGTCGACGCAGAACTTCCAGTCGCTGAGCCTTGCGGGCACCGAAGCCCTGCTGCTCGCCCTCGGGCTGGCCCTGATGCTCGGCGCGGGCATCTTCGACCTGTCGATCGGTGCCAACCTCGTCCTCTGCTCCGTCGTCGGCGCGAAGACCATTCAGACGGTCAGCGGGGTCACGCCGGCTGCCGACGGCACGTTCCCGCGGGTCGGCTGGGCGATCGCCGCGGCACTTGCGGCGTGTCTTGTCACCGGCCTGCTCTTCGGACTCGTCAACGGACTGGTCATCGCCTACCTCAAGGTGAACTCACTCATCGCCACGCTCGGGACGCTGGGCATCGGGACCGGCATCGGGTTCGTCATCACCAACGGGGGAGACATCGGCGGCCTCCCGCCGCAGCTGCAGCAGCACTTCGGCCTGCGTCTGTTCGCGGGTGTTCCGGTGCCGGCGATCATGGCGCTCATCCTCGCGGTGATCTTCTGGGCGGTCCTGCGCTACCTCGTCTTCGGAGTCACGACCCTCGCCATCGGTTCGTCGCGCACGTCTGCGGCCCGGGCCGGGATCAACGTCCAGCGCCACATCGTCTACCTGACGATCATCGGCGGATTCTGTGCAGGGCTGGCGGGGTTCGTCGACATCGCACGCTACGGCTCCACGACGGTCAACGGGCACGCCACCGACGGGCTCGCCGCGCTCACGGCGGTGGTCATCGGCGGTACCACGCTCGAGGGCGGTCGCGTCAACATCCTTGGCGCGGTGTGGGGGACCGTCCTGGCGGTGGTCCTGTTGACCGGCCTGATCATCACCGGCGTGGCTCCGTATTATCAGTTGCTCGTCATCGGCGCCGTCCTGATCGCGGCCGTGGCGGTCGACCAGTTCCGATCTGTCACTCGATAGGCCCAGAGAGAGTCAACTCATGATCAAGATGCGCGCGGCGGGACCCCTGCTCGTGGTGACGGCACTCTGTGTCGGCTTGTCAGCCTGCGGAAACGCCTCCGAGTCCGCGGGCGCGAAGAGCGATGGTGGCACCAAGGACATCAAGCTGGCCGGCGTCAGCTCCACGGCGAGCGACCCCTTCTACGTCACGATCATGTGCGGCGCCACCAAGGAGGCCAAGGCCCAGGGCGCGACCATCGACTGGAAGGCGTCCAACGCTCTCGACACCGCCGCCGCTCAAGCCAACTTCCAGGCCGCGACGCTGCTGAAGCCGGCGGGCCTCGTCATCGCCACCTATGAGCCCGGAACGTTCTCCAACCAGATCAAGACGCTCATGCAGGCCGGCACACCTGTGGTGTCCGTCGACGGGCCGATCACCCCGGCCACCGACCTGCAGTACATCAGCAGCGAGACCGACAACGCCGAGTTCGCGAAACTCGTGGGCGAGGCTGTCGGAACATCGGGCTCGATCGGCATCCTCGGCGGCCAGCAGGGCGCCGACTGGGCCAGGGACCGGTGGAAGCCGCTGGAGGCCGTCGTGCCGCCGGGCATCAAGGTGCTGACGCCGCAGTACGCCGACTTCGACCGCAACAAGGCGACCAGCGTCGCGTCCGCGTTGATGCTGGCCCACCCCGACCTGCGGGCCATCTACGCCGTCAGCGGACCCGAAGGTGAAGGTGCGGCGGCGGCGGTGAAGCAGGCCGGCAAGCAGGGCAAGGTGAAGGTCTTCGCCTACGACGCGACTCCCGGTGAGGTCGCCGCACTGAAGGCGGGCACGATCGACGCGCTGCTCGCGCAGGCCGCGGGTGACATCGGCGCGGAGTCCGTCAAGACGCTCGTCGCGACCATCAAGGACCACCCCAAGGGCACGGCCGTGAAGCCGATGAATGACCACGACAAGTACTTCCCCCTGAAGGTGCTCACCAAGGACAACGTCGACAGCCCCGACGCAACGCCGTACCTCTACAAGTCGACCTGCGACTCCTGAGCGCACCGCGCCGAGCGGCGCGGGCAACTCAGAGGTAGGGCTCGACCAGCTCGACGTACCTGCGCGCCATGGTGGCGAGCACCTGGTCGCCGGGCGCTGCCCAGACGTCTGCGTTGAAGATCTCGACCTCAACGTCGCCGGCGTAGCCCGTTGCCGCGACTGCGCGGGTCAGGGAGGCGAAGTCGATGTGACCGTCGCCCATCATGCCGCGGCTGAGCAGGGTGTCCGCAGGCAACGGCGTGATCCACTCGCACACCTGGTAGCTGACGATGCGATCGGCTGCTCGCGCGATCTGTTCCAGCACGCCCGGCTCCCACCAGACGTGGAACGTGTCGACGACGACACCCACGTCCGCGGCGGAGTGCTGCTCGGCCATGTCCAGTGCCTGCGCGAGGGTGGACACGACGCCGCGGTCGGCCGCGAAGATCGGGTGCATCGGCTCGATCCCGAGGCGTACGCCGCGGTCGCGCGCGTACGGCACGAGCACGGCGATTGCCTCCGCAACCCTGGCCCGCGCGCCGACGATGTCCCGGTCGCCTTCGGGCAGGCCCCCGGGCACCAGCACCAGAGTGGCGGCGTTGACCTCGGCGGTCTCGTCGATGGCCGCCTCGTTCGACCGGTGCGCGGTCGCCCGCTCGGCCGGGTCGGCGCCGGTGAAGAACCCGCCGCGACAGATGGACGACACGCGCAGGCCGCTGTCGCCGACCCACGCCTTGGCCGTGGCCAGCCCGACCTCCGCGATCGGCTCGCGCCAGAGGCCGATGGCGCCGAGGCCGGCAGCGACACTGCCGTCGATCGCCTCGCGCAGTGACCAGCCCGCTGTCGTGCGCTGGTTGAGCGAGAGGCGCGACAGCCGCGGGTCCCCGGGCTCCGGTGTGGCAACCCGCGCCGGCCGTCCGCTCGGTACGTCGACCTCGTCGAGCGCCGGAGGGCTCACGACACGACACCCGCAGTGTCGAGCCAGAGCCGCATCCGGCGCGCCGCGAGGTGCGGGTCGGGCAGCAACCGGGCCTCGTTCGCGAGCGCGAAGACCTGCGACAGGTGCACGACACTGCGGGCCGACTGGAGACCGCCCACCATGGTGAAGCCGTCCTGCTGGCCGGTGAGCCACGACAGGAAGGCGATGCCTGTCTTGTAGTAGAACGTCGGCTCCTCGAAGAGGAGCCGCGAGAGCGGCAGCGTCGGCGCCATCTCCTCGTCGTACGCCGCGAGGTCGCCGCGGTCGAGTGCGTCGAGGGCCGCCGAGGCAGCCGGCGCAACCGCGGCGAACGCACCCAGCAGCGCGTCGGAGTGATGGGTGCCGTCGCCCTTGATGAGGTCGGGGTAGTTGAAGTCGTCGCCGGTGTAGAGACGGACATCGTCCGGCAGCGCGGCGCGTAGTCCCACCTCGTGCTCGAGCGAGAGCAACGACACCTTGACCCCGTCGACCTTGTCCGCCTGCGCCTCGACGAGCTCGAGAAACGTCGCGGTCGCCGCGCCCGTGTCGACGGACCCCCAGTAGCCGCGCAGCAGCGGGTCGAAGGCCTCGCCGAGCCAGTGCAGGATCACCGGTTGCGACACCTGGCTCAGGATGACGTCGTAGACCCGCAGGTAGTCAGCGGGGCTGGAGGCAACCCGAGCCAGCTGCCGCGACGCCATCACGATCACCTGGGAGCCGGTGCTCTCGACGAACTCCACCTGCTCGGCGTACGCGGCGATGACGTCGTCGACGGTGCGCAGGTCGTCGCGGTGATCGGTCCCGGCGCCCGACGCGATGCGCGCCCCGTGCACCTTGGCCTGTGCGGCACTTCTCGTCACGAGCTCTTGGACCGCGGCCCAGTCGAGGCCCATGTTGCGCTGGGCGGTGTCCATGGCCTCGGCGACACCCAGGCCGTAGCGGAAGAGGTTGCGCCGGAACGCCAGCGTGGCGTCCCAGTCGAGGGCTGCGGGCGCGCCGGGGACGTTGTTGCCGAGCGGGTCGGCGACGACGTGCGCCGCCGCGAAGGCCACCCGCGACGTGAACGGCTGCGGGTGCTCGGCCCATGCTCGCGGCTCGCGGAGCGCGACCGGAAGCAGGGCTCCCGTCGCCGTCGGGATCAGCACACTTTCGGAGGTGCCGATGCTCATGTCTCGGCGTTCTCGATGGCCACGCGGACACCCTTCGCGGACGACTCGAGCCCGGCCTCGACGAGCTGCAGGCCGCGGACGCCCGCCATCAGGTCGTACCTGTGCGGCCGACCGGCCTCCACGTCCCGGAGGAAGTCCTCCCACTGCACGCGGAACCCGTTGTCGAACTCCTGGTTGTCGGGCACGTCGGCCCACTGTGACCGGAACGGTTCCGTGGTCGGCAGGTCCGGGTTCCACACCGGCTTGGGGGTATTGGCCCGTGGCTGGGTCCGGCAGCCGAACAGGCCGGCCACGGCCGAACCGTGCGTGCCGTCGACCTGGAAGTCGACGAGCTCGTCGCGGTTGACGCGCACGGCCCACGACGAGTTGATCTGCGCGATGGCGCCGCCTTCGAGCTCGAAGATGCCGTACGCCGCGTCGTCCGCGGTCGCGTCGTACTCCTTGCCCCGCTCGTCCCACCGGCGGGGGATGTGGGTGACTGCCTTCGCCGTGACCGCCTCCACCCTGCCGAACAGGTTCTCGAGCACGTAGTTCCAGTGGCAGAACATGTCGAGCACCATGCCGCCACCGTCCTCGGCGCGGTAGTTCCAGCTGGGTCGTTGCGAAGGAACGAGGTCGCCCTCGAACACCCAGTAGCCGAACTCGCCGCGCACCGACAGGATGCGGCCGAAGAAGCCTGCGTCCACGAGCCGCTTCAGCTTGATGAGCCCGGGGAGAAAGAGCTTGTCGTGCACCACGCCGTTGATCACGCCGGCTGACTTGGCGGCGGCAGCCAGCTCGAGGCCCTCGCTCACTGCCTCGGCGACCGGCTTCTCGGTGTAGATGTGCTTTCCTGCCGCGATGGCCTTGAGGATCGCCTTCTTGCGTTCGCCGGTGACCTGCGCGTCGAAGTAGACCTGAGCAGCCGGGTCGGCCAGAGCCTGGTCGAGGTCGGTCGTGAAGTCCGCGATGTCGTGGCGGCGGGCGAGGTCGGCGAGCTTGTCGTGGTTGCGGCCCACCAGGACCGGCTCGACCTGGACGCGCGAGCCGTCCGCAAGCACGAGTCCGCCGTCGTCGCGGATCGCGAGGATCGACCGGAGCAAGTGCTGCCGGTAGCCCATGCGGCCGGTGACGCCGTTCATGACGATGCGGATGGTGTCGTGTGTCATCTGCTTGCTCTCTCAGGTCGTGGATGACTTCGGTCGGCCGCCGAGGTAGAGGTCACCGAGCTGCGGGTCAGCGAGCAGTTCCGGTGCCGGCCCGGTGATGTGGACCCGTCCGAGGTCGAGGACGCAGCCGATGTCGGCCGTCTCGAGGGCCCGGCGGGCGTTCTGCTCGACCAGGAGCACCGCGGTCCCCGCTTCGCGCATCCGGGAGACCTGCTCGAAGACCGTGGCCGTCGTCTTCGGGTCCAGCCCCATCGACGGTTCGTCGAGGAGCACGACCTTCGGATCGACCATGAGGGACCGGGCGAACTCGACCTGCTTCTGCTGGCCTCCCGACAGCAGCCCGGCGAGCTGGGTCCAGCGCTCGCCCACAACGGGGAACAGGTTCTTGACGAAGTCGGCCCGCTCGTCGATGAGCCGCTTGTCCTTGACCGTGTAGGCGCCGAGCAGGACGTTCTCGCCGACGGTCATCTCGCGGAAGACGCTGTGGCCCTGGAGGACGTGCGCGAGACCCGACGACAGCATCTGTTGCGGTCCCTGCCGCGTGACGTCGACGCCGTCCACGAGGACGGACCCGGACCGTGGGGTGAGCATGCCACTGGCGACCTTCAGCACGGTCGACTTGCCTGCACCGTTGGGGCCGACGAGACACACCACGGATCCCGGGGGGACCTGGACCGTGAGGCCGCGCAACACCAGGGCCGCACGTCCGTAGCCGGCCTCGATGTCGTTGAGCTCGAGAAGGAACTCAGAGGCCAAGGTAGGCCTCCAGCACCTTGGGGTCGTTCTGGACCACTGATGGTGGGCCCTCGGCGATGGCCCGGCCTCGGTCGAACACGATCACGTGGTCACTCAGGCTCATGACCATGTCCATGTTGTGCTCGACGATGAGGAAGGTCTTGCCCTGCGCATTGAGCTCGCGGACCAGGACCTTGATGCGGTCGATGAGTGCCGGGTTGACGCCGCCGGCGGGCTCGTCGAGCAGGATGGTCTCGGGGTCGCCCATCAGCACGCCGGCGAGCTCGAGCAACTTCTGTTGCCCGTAGGAAAGGTTGCGCGCCTCCGCCCGCTCCAGGTGCTCGATGCCGACCAGGGTCAGCAGTTCGCGCGCCCGGTCCAGCTGGACGGGGTCGCGCGCGCTGCGCAGCTGGTGGACGAGCCTCCCGCTGCGGACTGCGACGAGCATGTTCTCCATCACCGTCATCCGGGGGAACACCCGGCAGAGCTGGAAGCTGCGGCCTATGCCGGCCCGAGCGACCCGGTGCGACGGCTTACCGGTGATGTCCCGGCCGCGATAGGACACCGAGCCCGAGTCGGGCCTGATCATGCCGGTGACACAGTTGAAGAACGTCGTCTTGCCGGATCCGTTGGGGCCGATGAGGGCGTTGACCTCACCGTGACGGAACGCCACCGTGGCGCCGTCGACGGCGCGGACACCGCCGTACGACTTGGTCAGGCCGACCGTCTCGAGGCCAGTGGTGGCGACGGATCGCTCCTGCGTCGACGTCATGGCTGCACCACCTTGTCCCGATCCCTCTCGAGCAGCTCGCCGGCGCTCTGCTCGCGGATGGAGCTCTCGCCCGGGCGGAGCCGGTTCAGCAGGCTCGTCGCTGCGGGGATGATGCCGTCGGGCATGAACAGCACGACGAGTCCGAGCAGGAGACCGGTGGCCACCAGGTGCATCTGCGTGTCGCCGTAGCGGACCTTGAAGAACTCGATCGCGTAGCCGACGATCACCGCGCCGAGCACCGGGCCGAACAGGCTGCGCACACCGCCGAGCAGCGACATCAGCACCATGTAGGCGCCGATCAGGATCGAGAACTGGAAGATCGGGTCCAGCGATCCGAACCACAGCGCGTAGAGCCCCCCACCCAGGGCGGTGAAGAAGGCCGAGATCACGGAGACGACCAGCTTGTAGGTGAACGTCGCGACGCCCAGCGACTGCGCCTTGTCCTCGTCCTCGCGGATGGCCTTGAGCCCGGCGCCGAAGCGCGACCTGTCGATCGCCCACCACAGCAGCAGGGCCACCGAGAGCAGCGCCACATGCAGGTAGAAGAACCGCTCGTGCTGCTCCGGCCGCAGGACGTCCTCCGAGAACGGTCTCGGGACGCGCAGGCCGTTCGAGCCACCCGTGAACGACGACCAGCTCTGGAACACCAGCAGCAGGATGAGGACGAGCGCGATCGACACGATGACGAAGGACGCTCCTCGGACCCGGAGGGCGGCGATGCCGATCGGGATCGCGCCGACCGCGACCAGCAGCGCAGCCAGGAACCACGCGAGGAAGGAAGGGACGTCGGCCTTGGTGATCAGCAGTGTGGTCGCGTAGGCGCCGACCCCGAAGTACGCCGCGTGCCCGAGCGAGATGTAGCCGGTGAAGCCACCGACGAAGTTCCACGAGGTGGCGAGCACGGCGTAGCTCGCGATCACGACGCCGACGGACAGGATGAACGGGTCGGCCGCCATCCGGGGGAAGAGCAGCACCAGCACCACACCCACGACCAGCGCGACACCCTTGGCGACGCGCAGGACAGTTGTCTGGCGTGAGCGGGGCTGCGCCCCGGTCACCTCAGAACCTTTGGGCAAGGCGACCTCCGAAGAACCCCTCCGGGCGGACGATCAGCGTCACGAAGAGAGCGACGTAGAAGACGGTCTGCGCCCACGTCGTGCCCATCGGCACCTGGAGGATGCTCTGCGCGATGCCGAGCACCATGGCGGCGATCGCCGCACCGGGGACGCTGCCCAGTCCGCCGACCACGATGATGGCCATCAACGGCCCGATCCAGCGCCAGTGCAGCGAGGGGTAGATCGTGGCGTCCAGTGACAGCGCCGTCCCACCGACGGCGGCGATGGCGAGACCGATCCCGAAGCCGTAGGAGGCGATGCGGTCAGTGTTGATGCCCACCAGCTGGGCGGCTTCCTTGTGCTGGATCGTCGCCCGCAGCGCCTGGCCGATGCGGCTCTTCTTGAGCAGCAGGTAGAGCGCCGCAAGGGACAGCGCGGCGAGGCCGAACGCGATCATCTTGACGACGGCAACCCGGGCGCCGAAGAACTCGACGCTGGTCCCGGAGTAGCTCAGCTGGATCCGTCGTTGGGTCCCGCTCCAGACGAACCCGAGCATGCCCTCGATGACCATCGCGATCGAGAACGTCAACAGGACGGACATCATCGTGAGGGTGACCGGCCTGAGCCGGGAGATCAGCACCCGCTGCATGAAGACGCCCATGCCGAAGAACAAGGGCACCGTGATGATCAGCGACAGCAGCGGGTCCAGACCGGTTTCCCGGTGGAAGAACCAGGCGAGGTAGGCGGCCAGGACGAGGAACGCGGCGTGGGCGATCATCACGACGCGCATCACCCCGAAGTACAGCGTCAGCCCCGCTGCCAGGAGGGCGTAGAGCCCTCCTAGCAGCACCCCGAGAACGATGCTCTGCAGAAGCAGAGGTCCGGTGAACAAGTCAGGATCACCACTCGGGCTTCGGGAAGATGAAGTCGGCTTCCTTGGTGTCCTCGGGGAACACGATGCGGATCTTGCCGTCGACGTATTGCTGGATCATGTGAGCGCCCTCGGGGCGTCCGTCCTTGTCCCAGGTCAACGGCCCGACGACCGTCTCGACCTCGTTCTCGTGCAGCCAGTCGATCATTTTCTGCTGGCATTCTTGGGACGGGTCGGCGCACTTCGCCGCCTTGACCGCTGCGGCGACGACTTCGCCGGTGGTCCATGCGTTGGCTTCGTCCTCGCCGGGCGGGTTGCCGGTCTCCTTGGTGTAGAAGTCGACGAACGGCTTGTTGGTCGGCCATTCGGCCTCAGTTGTGTAGCCGGTGGGGGAGATGATGCCTTCGGTCTTGTCGCCGATGGCCTTCGGGAACTCGGGGTTCGTCGGCGCGGTGGAGAACGCCGCGAGCTTCGGTTGGTAGTTGAGCTGCTGCAGCGCGACGATGAGGTTCACCGCGTCCTGGTACTGCGAGCCGCCGACCATGATCTCCGCTTTGGACGCCGCGATCTTGGCCGCGATGCTGCCGAAGTCGGTGGTGTCGGGCGGGTAGACCTCGTTGGCGACCGTCTTGATGCCTCCGGCCTCGAGCTTGTTCTTCAGCCCGTACGCCGTGCCCATCGCGAACGGGTCGTCCATCGAGGCGTACGCGGCTGTCTTCGGCCGCTCACCTTCCGGCATGGCGAGGATGTGCTCGGCGAGGTGGTTGTAGTGGTCGTCCGCCACGGCCGGCGCGGCGTAGAAGAGGTTGTCGAAGCCCTGGGTGAAGACCTCCTCGGCCGCACCGGCCGGCTCGACGAACAGGTAGCCGTAGTCCTTCGCGACCTGTGCGGCCGGCACGACCAGACGGGTCGAGAACGGTCCCACGACGAGGTCGACCTTGTCGCGGTTGATGAGCTTCTCGTAGTCGGAGGCGACCCGGTCGGCGTTGGACTGGTCGTCGAGGATCTTCAGCCGGACCTGCTTGCCGAGCAGGCCGCCGTCCTTGTTGACGAACTCCGCCCACGCCTCGTACCCGCGCTGGATGCCCTTGCCCGGCTCGGAGAAGTCACCGGTCAGCGGCAGCGAGATGCCGATCGTGATCTCGTCCTTCCCCTCCGTGCCCTCCTCCGAGGCTCCGCCGAGGCCGCACCCGCTCACGGCGAGGGCGAGCGCAGAGGTCAGAGCCAACAACCGAACCCGTGTCGGCGTGTTCATCAGATCGACTCCCTGTAAGGTCGCGTAGCCACGCACGTAACCGCTTACGTAAGCGGTTGCGTTACCTTAGGCAAGATGACCGCCGGTGGCAAGGGGGCACCTCGGCGGTCAGTCGGATTTCCGGCGCGATCGAGGGAGCGGGAACATGCCCGAGCGACGTTCGGCGGTGCGTCTCGCCGACGTCGCCGAGCGGGCCGGCGTGTCGATCGCCACGGCGTCGCGCTCGCTGTCGGGGACCAGCGGCGTCAGCGTCGCAGTCGCGGACCAGGTGCGGATCGTCGCCGAGGAGCTCGGCTACGTCGTCAACCCGCATGCCCGGTCGCTGGCCGGCGGCGCGACCTCGAGCATCGGTCTCATCGTCCATGAGATCGGTGACCCCTACTTCTCCGAGATCGCCAGCGGCGTGCTGCGCGTCGCCTCGCAGCAGGGCCTGACCGCCCAGATCTGCCACTCAGGGCGCGACCCCCAGGTCGAGCTGACGCAGATCCGCACGCTCGTCGCCCACCGCATCGGCGGCATCATCGTGGCGGGTTCCGGGTACGTCGATCCGCGCCTGCAGGCCGCGTCGAAGCGGGAGCTGCTGGCCTTCCGCCGCTCTGGTGGGCGTGTGGCCCTCATCGGTCGCCACCATGTCGCGGCCGACGCCGTCCTGCCCGACAACGTCGCGGGCGGCAGGTCGATCGCCGAGCACGTGCTGTCGCTCGGGCATCGCCGGATCGCCGTCGCGTCGGGGTCGCGCGGGCTGACGACGGTGGCAGACCGGCTGGCCGGCATCGAGTCGGCTCTCCAGAGCCACGGCCTGACGCTCGACGATGTGCACGTCGTCGAGGCCGACTTCACCCGGGACGGGGGCAAGGTCGCCGCCACCCGGATCCTCGCCGAGCGCAGCGACGTGACGGCGGTGATGGCACTCAACGACGCCATGGCGATCGGCGTGCTGTCGACGTTGCGCTCGCAAGGCATCGATGTGCCCGGCCAAGTCTCGGTCACCGGGTTCGACGACGTGGCCGTGGCCGAGGACCTCGCGCCGAGCCTCACGACGATCCGGCTGCCGATGAGTCAGATGGGCGAGATGGCGCTCACGCTCGCGCTCAAGCCGCCGGCCGCACGACCCCGGCGCCACTTGACCGGTCACACACTCGTCGTCCGCGACTCCACGGGGCCCTGCGCGACCTGATCGTGTCTCAGGCGCAGGGGAATCTGAGCGCAAGGTTCGTCGCAACCCTTGACAAATCGGACTTGAGACGGCAATTCTCACCGATTGAGGAAAACGCTTACCAAGTTATGCCCTGCGAGCAGAGGTGGTGGCACCCGATGCCGGCCCAGCGCTTCCTGTCCAGACTCCCCCTCCTCCTTGCTCTGGCGGTCGCCGCCCTGCTGGCCTCGGCCACCCTGCCGACGGCGCAGGCGGAAGGAGCGCTGGATTCCCCTGCCGCAGCGCCCGCTCCGCCTGCGCCGCCCGCTCCGTCCCACGCCAGCTGCCCACGCGGAAAGGCCGAGGTCGACCACGTCATGCCGGGCGAGAACTGGGCGCCGATCACGCCGTCGAAGTGGCAGTTCCCGGGTGACGAGGTGATCCTGGCCGAGGCCGGGACGGCGCCGCCAGGGCCGCGTCGGCCGTTCGAGTTCGCGGTGCTGACAGAGGGTCCCGAGTTCGGCTCGGTGCAGATCGACGCCGAGGTGCGGCTGGACACCCCGGTGTCGGTGAGCAACCGCGACGTCATCATCGTGTTCGGCTACCAGTCGCCGACGAAGTTCTACTACGCGCACTTCTCGTCGGACAACACGATCTACCCGCACAACGGCATCTTTCTCGTCAACGATGCCGACCGGTTGCGGCTCGACCACCAGTGGAACGGGTCCACCGGCGCGCCACCCGCGATCAGCGACGCCGAGTACCACAAGGTCAGGGTGCGGCACTGTTCGGCGACGGGTGAGATCGCGGTCTTCGTCGACGGTGCGAAGACGCCGCTGATGACCGCGACCGACACGACGCTCAAGGCGGGCCGGACCGGCTTCGGTTCCTTCGACAACATCGGCCGCGCACGCCAGTTCCGGGTGACCGGCACGCCGGGCTGCCGTGGCGCCGAGGCGACGGTCACCGGCACGGAGCGGCCCGATCGGCTGAAGGGGACGAACCACGACGACGTCATCGCAGCGCTCGGCGGCAACGACCGGGTCGACGCGAAGGGCGGCAACGACGTCGTGTGCGCTGGCGACGGGGACGACGACCTGCGCGGCGGGCCGGGCGACGACGTACTCCTCGGCGAGGCCGGCCTGGACCGGTTCGACGGTGGGCCGGGCACGAACGTGACTCAGCAGGACTGACAAGTCAGCACTGACTTGTCAGCAACGACTTCTGTCGCAAAGGGAGTTGCTCGATGAAGAAGCCCAGGTGGTTGCTGCTGTCGGTCGTCGTTGCCTTGCTGGCGGCGCTTGTCGTGCCGCAGGCGGCGGCCGACTCTGACGCCGACGTCGCCTCGGACGTGCCTCCCGGCACGCCGGTCGCTGACCCCGTCACCGAGAGCCCGGTCCCGTCCGACCTCGGGCTCGTGCTCAAGGAGTTCGCGCAGTTCCCGAAGTCCGAGCCGAACCCGGTTCCGGTCGACCCGCGGTTGATGCGCCACGCCCGCATCAACCACCTCAGTGAACTGCCCGACGGCTCCGGGCGGATGGCCGTCTCGGACCTCAACGGCAAGCTGTACCTCCTGCCCAAGGCGGGCGGGACGCCGCACCCGTACATCGACGTCGGTGCGACGTTCGCCGCCGACGACTTCTTCTCCGGCCGCGGCCTGGGTAGTGGCTTCGGGTTCACCACCTTCCACCCTGACTTCAAGACCAACGGCAAGCTCTATACGGTCCACACCGAGCGCGGCCCGAGCCAGCTGGCCAAGACGCCCGACCTGCCCGGCATGCCCGGCAACTTCCTGCACTCCGTCGTCACCGAGTGGACCGCCAGCAACCCGGCCGCGAGCACCTTCAGCGGAACCCGCCGCGAGGTCCTCCGGCTGGCGTTCAACGGTCAGATCCACGCGATCCAGCAGATCGACTTCAACTACTCGGCCACGCGCGGTGAGGCCGACTACGGCAAGCTCTACCTCGCCGTGGGCGACGGCGGCAGTGGCTGGAACAGCGACTGGCCGCAGGACAAGTCCGTGCCGCAGGGCAAGATCCTGCGCATCGACCCGCTCGGCAGAAACAGCGCGAACGGCAAGTACGGCATCCCCGCCGACAACCCCTTCGTTGGGACGCCGGGTGCCATCGGTGAGATCTACGCCGTCGGCATGCGTGACCCGCACCGCTTCGCTTGGGACACCGGCGGCAACCGTGCGATGTACCTCGGCCACATCGGTGAGCACGCGAACGAAGGCGTCTACAAGGTCGACTCAGGTGACAACTTCGGCTGGAGCGAGCGGGAAGGCTCCTACGCCTTCGACCAGACCGACCGCTGCTTCGTCCACACGGTCCCGGCCGATGACGCGAAGTTCGGCTACGACTACCCGGTCGCGGAGTTCGACCACAACCCGCCAACCGACTGGTCGTGTACATCCGACAGCGGCCACGCCATCAGCGGTGGCCAGGTCTACCGAGGCCAGGCGCTCAAGGGCCTGACCGGCCGCTACATCTTCGGTGACCTGGTCGACGGCCGGGTGTTCTCCACCAACACTCGCGAGATGGACGACCGCATAGACAAGACGGCCCGGATCGAGCAGCTGCAGACGTACGACGTGAACGGCAACCGCCTCACGCTGCAGCAGCTCGTCGGCAGCCCCCGCGTGGATCTGCGGTTCGCCAAGGACGCCTCCGGCGAGCTGTACTTCCTCGCCAAGGCAACCGGGAAGATCTGGAAGATCGTCGGGACCAAGCGCGCCCCGGCAACCCTCGAGGTCGAGCCGAGCCTGGCCCGCAACATGGTGGCGCACTACGACTTCGACCACCCGTTCCCGCAGAACATCTCGCAGACGAGGGAGATGGAGACCGACCGGGGCTCGTCCAACACCTACATCGACCTGGTCAACGGTCTCGAGTCGATGCGGGCCGCGAACGGCGGCGCCTTCCCGGGCAGCGCGAACGCGCTGCAGACCATGCAGGTGAGCCCGGACGCGGCGAGCAACGACGACTGGAAGGCCGGGATCTTCCGGGAGGCCGGCCAGCCGACGCTGCGAGCCTTCAACGCGGCCAAGCAGACGACCGTGATGGGCTGGTTCAAGCTGATGGGTGACCACCCGAACCCGAACTCCAACACGGCCGACCCCGCCGACCGCTACAACGCGACCGGGCTCGCCGGCATCCTGTCCGGCAACTCGGACGGGCACGGGGTGCGGGCGCTGCTGGAGGTCATCAACGTCAACGGCGAGCAGAGGCTGGTCGCCCTGGGTCGTCGAGTCGACACAGGCGCCTCGCAGACCTTCGCGGCGAACGAGGACTGGCGGACGCTGCTGCCCCAGGGGCAGTGGGTCCACCTTGCCGCGACGTTCGACTTCAGCACCGGCACGATGGCGCTCTACAAGAACGGGGAGCGCCTGTCGGGCTTCTACACGACGCCCGGCGACCCGTGGGCGCTGGCCGGTACGAACGGCACGGCCCGCACGTCGGCCACCGACCCGCGCGGCATCAAGATCGGGGGCAGCTTCCCGCAGAACACCCGGGAGCAGAACCCGTGCAACTGCCAGATGGACAGCCTGATGTTCCTCGACAAGGCCGCCGATCCAGGTCAGGTCAAGGCGCAGTACCGCAGGATGGTGAACCCAAGGCCCTGATGATCAGGGCCGGTCGCTGAGACCGCAGGGGAGGGTGGGCCGTCGAGGTCCACCCTCCCTTTGCGTTCGCTACGCCGGCGCGCAGAAGACCTCGAGGGCGAGACCGCCGGGGTCTCATTCCCTCGGCCGGAGGCAGCGTCACGGGGGCTGCTTCCGCGGGCCTTCCGGTGCCTGTATCAACCGGGGGAAATGTGGGCTCTCTGGGGAAGGCGCGGGGAAGGCCCACTCCCTAATGTCCCGGCTGCCGGAGCCACCTGGGCTCCTCGAGACGGGAGATGACCATGACGACCACCACTGCCGAGCGCTCGGCCCGGAACGGGGTTGACGTCCCCACCCTGTTCGCCACCCTGGACCACCTGAAGGCGCAGCCGGAGCTGGCGCAGTTCCAGTTCCGAGCCAGCAACCGGTGGATCAGCGGCACGCACAACCAGACGTCCATCCAGGGCTTCTACGGCGCAGGCGCCGAGGACACCAACCGCACCGCCGAGTTCGTGTACGACGCCGACCACCCCGCGGTTCTCCTCGGCACCGACCAGGGGCCCACCCCGGTCGAGTTCGTGCTGCACGCCATCGCGGCGTGTCTGACCGCCGGCCTGGTCAACATCGCAGCAGCGCGCGGCGTCACACTGCGCCAGGTCACCTCCCGCGTGGAGGGCGACATCGACCTGCTGGGTGTCCTCGGCCTGGGTGGTGGCGAAGTGCGCAACGGCTACCAGGGGATCCGGGTCAGCTTCACCGTCATCGGTGACGCCGAGGACGAGGTTCTACGAGAGATCGTCGAGCAGTCCCGTCGGCGCTCGGCGGTCTACGACGTCATCACCAACGGTGTGCCCGTCTCCATCGACGTGACCACCAGCTGAAGCACGAGACGAACGAGACGAACGAGACGACGACATGAGCCGCACCGACGTCGAGAGCGTGGACACCGTGATCATCGGTGCCGGGCAGGCAGGGCTGGCCACGAGCTACCACCTGACCGCCCAGCAGCGTTCCCACGTCCTCCTCGACCGAGCCTGGGCTGGTAGCCGCTGGGAGACCGACCGCTGGGACTCCCTGCGCCTGCTCACTCCGAACTGGATGAGCAGGCTGCCCGGCTGGCACTACACCGGGCCGGACCCCGACGGCTACCTGCGCGCACCGGAGGTGGCGGAGTACCTGCGTTCGTACGCCGCCTCCTTCGGCGCACCCGTGCACGAGGGCGCGCAGGTCGTCGCGGTCGAGCCGACGGAGGCCGGCCACGTCGTCCGGACCCCGGACCGCAGCTGGCTTGCGGCGTCCGTCGTCGTCGCCACCGGGTACTGCGACATCCCTGCCGTGCCCGCGGCCGCCGCGGGCCTGCCGCCGTCGGTGGCTCATGTCACTCCGTCCGACTACACGTCTCCGGAGGCCTTGCCGGCGGGCGCTGTCCTCGTCGTCGGCGCATCCGCGTCGGGCGTGCAGATCGCGCACGAGCTGCGCACCGCCGGTCGCGACGTGGTGCTCGCCGTCGGCCGGCACACCCGTGTCCCCCGCGACTACCGCGGCATGGACATCATGTGGTGGCTCGACACGATCGGCATGTTGGACCGAAGCATCGACGAGGTCAGCGACAAGCGTCGCTTCCTCCGCGAACCGTCCCTGCAGGTCGTCGGTCGCCCGAGTCGCGAGAACGTCGACCTTGCGCGCCTGCACGAGCTCGGTGTCAGGCTCGCCGGCCGGCTGCTGGATGCCGACGGCACGGTCGTCAGGTTCGCCGAAGACCTGCCCGACACGACGGCGGACGCGGACTACCGGTTGGGCCGTGTCCTCGACCAGGTCGACGCGTTCGCTGAGCAGGCCGGCCTCTCCGGCGAGGTGCTCGAGCCGCACCGCCCGGCACCGTTTCGCCCGCCGGCGCACCGCACCCGGCTTGACGTCGCCGCTTCGGGCATCGCGGCGGTCGTGTGGGCTACCGGCTACCAACGGTCCTACTGCTGGCTCCAGGCCCCGGTCCTCAACCGCCACGGCGAGATCGTGCAACGCGCCGGCATCACCGACCGGCCGGGGGTCTACACCGTCGGCCAGCGGTTCCAGAGCCGGCGCAGCTCCTCGTCCATCGACGGCGTCCGCCATGACGCCGCCGCCGTGGCGGCGCACATCAACGCGCTGCGGCCGGTGAGAAGGCACTCCTCCGCGTTGAGCTGGAGCCGACCATGACCCGCTGGGACTACGACGTCGTCATTGTCGGCGGCAGGGTCGCCGGCGCCGCCACCGCGATGCTGCTCGCCCGCGAGGGGCTGCGCGTCCTCGTCCTCGACCGCGACCGTGAGGGCTCGGACACCGTCTCGACCCACGCGCTAATGCGCGGCGGCGTCCTCCAGCTCAGCCGGTGGGGACTGCTGGACCGCATCCGGGCCGCCGGCACTCCGGCGGTGCGTCGCACGGTGTTCCACTACGAGAGCGGCGACGTGCGCGTGACCCTCAAGCCGTCCGCCGGTGTGGACGCGCTGTACGCGCCCCGTCGTACGGTGCTCGACGCCGTCCTGGTCGAGGCGGCCCGCGCCGCCGGCGCGGAGGTGCGCTTCGGTGAACGAGTCACCAGCCTGATTCGCCAGGGCGACGCCGTGGGCGGCGTGGTGATCGGTGACGGGACACGGGGCCGCCAGGTCCGCGCCCCTTTGACCATCGGTGCCGACGGCATCGGATCCGTGGTCGCCGCTGCCGTCGGTGCACCTGTCGTACGCCGCGGTACATCGGTCGCCGCAGCCCTGTACGCCTACGTCGACGGCCTGGAGCCCGAGGGTTACGAGTGGTACTACGGCCGGAACACGGCCGCCGGGTTCATCCCGACCAACGACGACCAGGTGTGCGTCTTCGCCGGTACATCGGCTCGGGTGTTCCGCGCCATGAGCGGCGCGGCGCCGCAGCGTTTCCGGGAGCTGCTCCAGACTGCCTCGCCCCAGGTCGCGGCCCGCGTCGGCGCTGCGACTCGTGTCGGCCGCCTGCGCGGATTCCCCGGTCGCGCCGGCTACCTGCGCACTGCAAGCGGTCCGGGCTGGGCGCTGGTCGGGGACGCCGGCTACTTCAAGGACCCGCTGAGTACGCACGGCATCACCGACGCCCTGCGGGACGCCGAGCTGCTCGCGCGCGCTGCCACCGAGTCCGCGACCTCCGGGGGTCGGCCCGGAGTGGTCCCCGCGGTCTACCAGCAGGAGCGGGACCGGCTTTCCGCCCGGCTGTTCCAGGTCACCGACCGGATCGCGGGCTGCGACTGGGACGAGCGCACATTGCGACGGCACCTGCTGGAGCTCAGCTCGGCCATGTCCGACGAGGTCGAGGCACTGCTCGCGCTGCCGGATGGCAGGAATGCCCCGAAACGTCCCGCGATGGCGTGACGAGTGTTCTCGAAACCCTCCTGTGCACGGCGCCTTGTTCGTACCCTCTGCGCACGGGAGACAGCCACGGGGCAGCGGATCGAGAGGTGAGCCACGTGTCTCGCGTCGAGATCGGGTTGCTGGGTGGCTTCCGCGCGAGCGTCGACGGTGCACCTGTCGCGGACAGTAGCTGGAGCCGCCGCAGCGCCGGCGCGCTCGTCAAGCTCCTCGCCCTGACTCAGAACCACAGCCTGCACCGCGAGCAGGTGATCGACGCCCTGTGGCCCGACCTGCCCCTCGACGACGCCGCCCCCCGTCTGCACAAGGCCGCTCACTTCGCCCGCAAGGCCCTCGGCCTGCCGAACGCCCTCTTCGTGCGAGGAGACGTGGTCGCGCTCTGCCCCGATGACGAGCTGGAGGTCGACCTCACCCGCTTCCTCGACGACGGGGCTGCCGCGCTCTCGCTGGACGACCAGGACGCTGCGGCGGCGGTGCTCTCGACGTACGGCGGCGAGCTCCTCCCGCACGACCTCTACGAACCGTGGACCGAGAACCTCCGCCGGCATACCGACGAGCTGCACCGGCAGCTGCTGCACGTCTGCGGTCGGTGGAATGAGCTGGTCACGGCCGACCCGTCGGACGAGGAGGCGCACGTGCAGCTGATGCGCCAGCACGCTTCCGCCGGGGACCGTGCGGCTGCGCTGCGCCAGTTCGAGCGGCTCGAGCACGCGCTGCACCACGAGCTCGGCGTGACGCCCGGACCCGAGGCCACCGCGTTGCGCGCCGAGCTGCTCCGGGCCGGGCCGGCCGTCGTGCGCAACGCGACCACCGGCCCCACGACGTCGACGTTCCTCGGGCGTGCGGACGCGGTGACGCGGCTGCGCACCCTCATGGCAGAAGCGTCCACCGGCCACGGGCGGACGCTTTTCGTGCGAGGCGCACCCGGAGTAGGGAAGTCGCGCTTCCTCGACCACGCCCGCCAGGATGCGGCCCGCACCGACTGGCGCGCTGGTAGCGGGATGGCCGCAGAGATCGAGGGCGCGTGGCCCTACTCGCCGGTCCTGGAGGCCTTCGCCGACCTGTGCCGCTGTCATCCGACGCTGATGGATGCGCTCGACGACACCTTCCGCGAGGCGATCGAGAGCGCGCTGCGCGGTGACGAGCTGCACTGGTCGGGCGACGGCGGGCACCAACGGTTGTTTGTCGCGGCTGCCGAGTTGCTGCGAATCGCCGCCGCCGGCAGCGGAGCGGTCCTCTTCATCGACGACGTGCACCAGGCCGACGAGGCGAGTCTGCGCTTGCTGCACTACCTCGCGCGCGCGGCGGCGTCCGAACGTGCCGTCCTGGTGCTGAGCTTCCGCTCGCTGCCCGTCAACCCGCGGCTGGAGGCAGTGCAGGAGAGCCTGCTCGCCCGCGGAGCGGCGGCCGAGCTCACTCTCTCGGGGCTGACCGAGGACGACGCCGCGGCCTTGCTGGCGACGGTCACCGGCAAACCCGTGGAGGACAGCGTGGTGGCGCAGGCCTTGCGCCTCACCGGTGGTGTCCCACGCGGCCTGATGCAGATCGGGCGCTCGCTCACGTCCAGCGGCAAGGGCCGCGGCAGGGGTCTCGAGATCACGGCGCCGCCGCTGACCGACCTGGTGCCCGAAGCCGTGGAGGCGCTGCGGGCAGTGGCCGTGATCGGCACCGTGTTCGCCACCGACGAGTTCGTCGCCGTCCTCGACGGCGACGACAGCAGCGCCTTCGCCTTCCTGGACGCGGCCCTGGAGACCGGTGCTCTCGAACGCACGGACGCCGGCTTCCGGATGCGCACGAACACCCGGGAGGCGCTGCTGGGCGAGGTCCCCCCACACCGGCTCCAGGCCATGCATCGCCGCGCCGCCGAGGCACTGACCCGGCTCGAGCGCTCGCCGGCCCGCATCGGTCATCACCTCTTGGCGGCCGGGGACGCCGCTGGGGCGGTTTCCCACCTGCTGGCCGCTGCCGAGACCGCCGGTGCGCTGGGCGCCTACCACGACGCGCTCAACCTGCTGGAGCCGATCAGGTCGGTCGTCACCGGCAAGCAGCGCGCGCGGCTCCTGCGGCTGCGCGCGGACCTGCTGCACGCCGTGGCGGACCCGCGCGCCGTTGCCGCCTATCGGGAGGCGGTGGAGACGGCAGATCCCGCCGACCGCGATCTGGTGCGTGCCCGCCTCGCCCACGCGGCCATCCTGGTGGGAGACCTCGACACGGGACGCGAGGCCGTGCACGGACTCGACCAGGGTCCAGCCGCCAACGACGTGTCGGTGCTGGTCGCGTTGGGTCACGTCGCGTACTTCAGCGGGGACCTGCAAGGAGCAGCAGACGCCACCCGCGAAGCGAGCATGCGCATCGGCGACGGCCAGAACTGGGGTGTGTTCGAGCTCGTCTCGCTGCAAGGCCTGGTTGCTCACGACCGGGGCGAGTGGTTCACCCGCCTCCGGCACGAGCTGCGGCGCACCAAGGAAGCCCCCGCTCTCGCCACTGCGGTCTTCGACGCGCACCTGTGCGTGGCTGAGTACCTGCTCTACGGCCCGATGCCGTACGACGAGGTGGTGGCCCTGGCCGCGAATCTCCGGGAGACGGCCGAACGCGCCGGCGTGCTGCGCGCCGTGGCCTTCGCGACCACGTTGATCGGCGAGGCGGCCCTGCTCAGCGGTGACCTGCCGACCGCCGAACGCGAGCTGGTCGAGGCCGTCGAGTTGCACCGTGACATGTCGGCGTCGGCGGGTGAGGCTCATACCCTGCAGCGACTTGCGGAGCTGCGGCTCATGCAGGGCGACCGTCAGGAGGCACAGGGACTGCTGCGCCGCGCGCTGCCTCTCGCCCGGTGGTCGGCGATCCCCAACCACCTGCTGCAACGCATCCACGGCACGTTGATCAGCGCCGCCAACAGCCCGAGCGACGCGCGGGCCTACGTCGAGGGCTTCGAGGCAAGCGTCGGCACAGACGACCACTGCACCTTCTGCGAGGTGATGTTCTCGGTCCCCGCGGTCATCGCGTGTGCGCAGGACGGTGACCTCGAAGCCGCTCGCCGTCACCTCGAAGCCGCCCGCCGCTCGGCGTCGCTGTGGCACGGCACTGCGTGGGAGGCCGCCACCGTCGAGGCCGAGGCGCACCTGGTGCTGGCCGAGGGCAACCACGACGCTGCGCGGGATCTGTTCGCCACAGCCGCCCAGGTGTTCGAGGGGGCCGGTCAGCCGTTGGACGCGGCGCGCGCCCGCGACGCGGCGCTTCGGCCGGTGGGTGCCGGTTCCGTACCGGAGGCGCGGCGGGCGTCCGGCCTGCGTCAGTCGATCTGACGACGTTCGTGATCAGGCGTCGGGCAACGCGCGGTAGACGACGGCCGTACCGTCGAGCACGACGACCCCGCGGTCATTGGTGATCGTGGTCCGCAGCGTCGTGATGGGCTTGTCGTCGCGCACCGCGAGGACCTCCGCCTCGGCGATGAGGACGTCACCGGGTCGCGCAGGGGCCCGGAACGACCAGTCGACGTGCAGGAAGACGCTGCCCGGTCCGGGCAGGTCCTCGGCGACGAGTGCGTTGAGCAGGCCCGACGTGACGCCGCCCTGAACGACGATGCCGCCCATCTTGCCCCGGCTCGCGAAGTCCTCGTCGTAGTGCAGCGGGTTGCGGTCGCCGGTCAGCTCGGTGAACAGCTCGATGTCCTCTTGCCGCACCCGGCGGCTGCGCGTGGCGCGGTCGCCGACACGCGGCCCGGGCTCATCGTGTTTGCTCAATGGGCGAGGTCCACCGGGCCGGACAGATCTGTGCGTACCTCGCGAAGGACGTCGAGGGCCTCCGCCAGCGGTCCCTCCGGTCTCACACCGTCGCCCGCCATCATGAGCAACCGCTCGACGCGGCGAAGGGCGTCGACGAGGCCCTCGCCGCTGACCATGTCCAGTCGCCGTTCCAGGTCCTGCGCACGCTGGGAGAGCTCCCGACGCTCCTGCTGGAGCCCGAGGAACACCTCGACCTTGGCCCGGAGCACCCACGGATCGAACGGCTTCGCGAGGAAGTCGACGGCTCCGGCTGCGTAGCCGCGGTAGGCCTGGTGTGCCTCCCGATCTATCGCGGTGAGGAAGATGATCGGGATGCCCTGCGTGCGAGGGCGGCTCTTGATGTGCGCCGCGGTCTCGTAGCCGTCCATCTCCGGCATCTGTACGTCGAGCAGGATCAATGAGACGTCTTCGACCAGCAGGTGCTTGAGCGCCTGTCGGCCGCTGGTGGCTCGCAGCAGGTTGTGGCCGAGGCCGCCGAGGATCGCTTCCAGTGCCAGCAGGTTCTCTTCGCGGTCGTCGACGAGGAGGATGCGCGCGGTGCCAGCCGTCACGTGCTGTCCCCGGCAGAGAACGTCGTCGCGGTGCCCAGCCACTTCCGCATCGACTGCAGCAGCAGATCAAGGTCGACCGGCTTGGTGATGTAGTCGGAGGCACCGGCGGCAAGACTCTTCTCGCGATCGCCGGGCATGGCCTTGGCGGTGAGGAACAACACCGGCAACTGTTCCCTGCCCGGCATTGTCCGAATTGCGGCCGTGGTCTCGTTGCCATCCATGTCGGGCATCATGACGTCCATCAAAACCAGGTCCACCTCCGGGTGTTCCTGAAGGAGGCGCAGGCCCTCCGTCCCGGTGTCCGCGTAGATGACCCGCCCGCCGTGCATCTCCAGCGCGCTGGTCAGTGCGAAGACGTTGCGCACGTCGTCATCGACCACCAGAACGGTGGCACCCGCGAGCGTGGTGGCGCCGTAGTCGACGGAGACGTCGTCGATGTTCGACGTGGTCGTGATGATCGGCCCGCGGCCGTAGGGGCCGTGCTCGGGCTGAATCTGCAAGGGCACGTGCGGCAACGAGTCGGCGAAGGGGAACTCGCGGGGGAGGTAGAGCGTGAACGTGGAACCGACGCCTTGGTCGCTCTCGACGGTGATCGCGCCGCCGAGCAGGCGCGCGATCTCGCGGCTGATCGACAACCCCAGCCCGGTCCCGCCGTACTTGCGGCTCGTCGTGCCGTCCGCCTGTTGGAAGGCCTCGAAGATGTGCCTGAGGTTGCCGGCTGCGACGCCGATCCCGGTGTCGCTCACCGCGAACCCGACCAGGTCGTCGGCGTTGTCGAGCGTCCCGACCCCGAACCGCTGGTCGGCAGGCGGAGTGAAGACCCGCAGGGTGACCCGGCCGGAGTCGGTGAACTTGAACGCGTTCGACAGGAGGTTGCGCAGCACCTGCCGCAGCCGCTGCTCGTCGGTCGTGACGGTCGGCGGCAGTTCGTCGTCCACGGTGACGACGAAGGTGAGCCCCTTCTGCTCGGCCACGGGAAGGAACGTCTGCTCGACGGCTCCGCACAGCGACCGTAGGTCGAGATGCCCCGCGTGCACGTCCATCTTGCCGGCTTCCACTTTCGACAGATCGAGGATGTCGTTGATCAGCTCCAGCAGGTCGGAGCCCGCGCGGTGGATGGTCTTGGCGAACTCGATCTGCTTGATGGAGAGGTTGTCCTCCGGGTTGTCCGACAGCAGCTTGGCGAGGATGAGCAGGCTGTTGAGCGGCGTACGCAGCTCGTGGCTCATGTTCGCGAGGAACTCGCTCTTGTACTGCGACGCGAGCTCCAGCTGCATCGCCTTCTCCTCCACGCCGAGCCGGGCAAGCTCGATCTCGCGGTTCTTCGCCTCCAGGTCGCGGGACTGCTCGGTCAGCAGCTGAGCCTTCTCCTCAAGCTCGGCGTTGGTGCGCTGCAGCTCGTCGGACTGGACCTGGAGCTCCTGGGTGAGCCGCTGTGACTGCGCAAGCAGCTCTTCGGTCCTGGTGTTCGCGATGATCGTGTTGAGGACGACGCCGATCGTCTCCACGAGCTGGTCCAGGAAGATGAGGTGCTGCTCGCTGTAGCGCATGAAGGACGCGAGTTCGATCACGCCGAGCACCTGCTCCTCGAACAGGACGGGAAGGACCACGACCTCGGACGGCGGTGCCTCGCCGAGCCCGCCCTTGATGGTGAGGTACGACGCCGGCGCGCCCTCGACACGGAGCCGCGTCCTCTCGACGGCTGCTTGGCCGACCAGACCCTCACCGAGCCGGAACTCGCCGTGCTCTCCGCCGTACGCATACGCCGACGCCAGGCGCAGCACCGGCTCCTCGTGATCGGGACCGAGCAGGAAGAAGGCGCCCTGCTGTGCCTGGACCACGGAGGTGATCTCACTCATCAGCATCGTGCACAGGGCCTGCAGGTCGCGCTGACCCTGCATGCGGCCGCCGATGCGGGCAAGGTTGCTGCGCAGCCAGTCGGTCTGCGCGTTCTTGTCCGTCGTGTCGCGCAGGTTGGCGATCATCTGGTTGATGTTGTCCTTGAGCTCCGCCACCTCGCCCTGGGCCTCGACGGCGATCGACCGGGTGAGGTCGCCTCGTGTCACGGCCGTCGACACCTCGGCGATCGCGCGTACCTGGGTGGTGAGGTTTCCGGCGAGCTGGTTGACGTTCTCCGTCAGGTCCCGCCAGGTGCCGGAGACGCCGGCGACCTCGGCCTGCCCGCCGAGGCGCCCTTCCGTGCCGACCTCGCGCGCCACGCGGGTGACCTCGGCGGCGAAGGAGGACAGCTGGTCGACCATCGTGTTGACGGTGCTCTTGAGCTCGAGGATCTCGCCCTGCGCGTCGACGGTGATCTTCTGGGACAGGTCGCCCTGCGCGACGGCGGTGGTCACCTGGGCGATGTTGCGGACCTGGCCGGTCAGGTTGGCGGCCATGTAGTTGACGTTGTCGGTCAGGTCGCGCCAGGTGCCCGAGACACCGCGGACCTGCGCCTGTCCGCCGAGCTTGCCCTCGGTGCCGACCTCGCGGGCGACACGGGTCACCTCGTCGGCGAAGGAGGACAGCTGGTCGACCATCGTGTTGACGGTGCTCTTGAGCTCGAGGATCTCGCCCTGCGCGTCGACGGTGATCTTCTGCGACAGGTCACCCTTGGCGACGGCGGTCGCGACCTGGGCGATGTTGCGGACCTGTCCGGTCAGGTTGCCGGCCATGTAGTTGACGTTGTCGGTCAGGTCGCGCCAGGTGCCGGAGACACCGCGGACCTGCGCCTGTCCGCCGAGCTTGCCCTCGGTGCCGACCTCGCGGGCGACCCGGGTCACCTCGTCGGCGAAGGAGGACAGCTGGTCGACCATCGTGTTGATCGTCGACTTGAGCTTGAGCGTCTCGCCGCGGACGTCGACGGAGACCTTCTGCGAGAGGTCGCCCCGGGCCACGGCGGTGGTGACCTGAGCGATGTCGCGCACCTGGTCGGTGAGGTTGGACGCCATCGAGTTCACCGAGTCGGTCAGGTCCTTCCAGGTGCCGGCCACACCCGGCACGTCGGCCTGACCACCCAGCTGGCCCTCGGTGCCGACCTCACGGGCGACGGTCGTCACCTGCTCGGCGAAGACCTTCAGGGTGTCGGTGAGGAAGTTGATGGTGTCCGCCAGTGCCGCGACCTCACCCTTCGCGTCGACGGTGATCTTCTGCGACAGGTCGCCCTTGGCGACGGCGGTGACGATCTGGGCGATGTTGCGGACCTGGCTCGTCAGGTTGCCGGCCATGGAGTTCACCGCATCGGTGAGGTCCATCCAGGTGCCGGCCACGCCCGCGACCTCCGCCTGCCCGCCCAGCTGGCCTTCGGTGCCGACCTCGCGCGCGACGCGCGTCACCTCGTCGGCGAAGGACGACAGCTGGTCGACCATCGCGTTCATCGTCTGGGCGAGGGCGGCAACCTCGCCCTTGGCCTCGACCGTGATCTTCTGGCTCAGGTCGCCCTGCGCCACCGCGGTCGCGACCTGCGCGATGTTGCGCACCTGGTCGGTCAGGTTGACAGCCATCGAGTTGACCGAGTCGGTGAGGTCGCGCCAGGTGCCGGAGACGCCGCGTACCTCGGCCTGCCCACCGAGGTTGCCGTCCGTGCCGACCTCCCGGGCGACGCGGGTGACCTCGTCGGCGAAGGACGAGAGCTGGTCGACCATCGTGTTGACAGTGCTCTTGAGCTCGAGGATCTCGCCCTTGGCGTCGACCGTGATCTTCTGGCTGAGGTCGCCCTGCGCCACGGCGGTGGTCACCTGGGCGATGTTGCGGACCTGGGTGGTGAGGTTCGCGGCCATGGAGTTGACGTTGTCGGTGAGGTCGCGCCAGACACCCGAGACGCCGCGCACCTGGGCCTGCCCGCCGAGCTTGCCCTCGGTGCCGACCTCGCGGGCGACGCGGGTGACCTCGTCGGCAAAGGACGAGAGCTGGTCGACCATCCGGTTGACCGTCGTCCCGATCCGTTCGAACTCACCCTTGACCGGCTGGCCGGCGATCTCGAGGGCCATGTGTTGCGACAGGTCACCCTCGGCCACGGCTTCGATGACCCGGGCGACCTCGGTCGTGGGGCGGACCAGGTCGTCAATCATGGAGTTGACGGCATTGGCCGAGGACGCCCAGTCGCCCTTGTCGGCGAACTCGCTCAGCCGCTCGGTCATCCGGCCCTCGCGGCCGATAACATGGCTGACCCGGACGAGTTCACGGGTGCGCCGCTCCTGCAGTTCCGCGAGCTCGTTGACCCTGTCAACCACGTCGCCGAGGAGTCCGTCACGTCGACCGAGACGCACCGTGAAGTCACCGTTGCGGAACGACGTCAATGCGGTGGACAATTCGGTCAAATGCTCGGCAGGCACCTTCACCATGGTGTCGCCGGCGGACCGCGCCGAGGGTTGCTTCGAGCGGGCTGCGGTGGTCATCGGGCCTCCGTACGCGGGCAGATACACGGCTCGGCGGCCGCGTGCCCGCCAGTATCGCCCGATCAGGGGGCTTCGCGTGACGAGATCGACGCATAGCGGGCGAAGTGACGCAGCCGGTGGGTAGCAGGCTGACGCTTCCACCCGAGGCCCGCGCGTCCCAGCAGGCCCGGGCCTTCCTCGCCCGTGAGCTGACCGGCCAGCTCGGGGGCGAGGCGCTGGCGACCGCACAGCTGCTGGTCAGCGAGCTGGTCACCAATGCCGTCGTCCATGCCGCGTCGGCGCTCGAGGTCCAGTGGGACCGCGACGGCACCAGCATCACCGTGCGCGTCCGCGATGCGGACACCGGCCCGCTGCTGCCGAGCCACGTCAGTGAGCTCGATCTTCAGGAGGGAGGCCGCGGGCTCATCCTGGTCGCCGAGCTCTCGGACGCGTGGGGCAGTGAGCACCGTGGTGGACGCAAGACGGTCTGGTTCCGCGTGTCGACCGATGCGGGCGAGGACGCGCACACCGACGGGGCAGCCCCGGAGATTCATGCAGCGGTCGCAGACGAGCCGGCGCTGCGCAGCATCGAGCGGCGGTTCGAGACGTTGCTGCTGCCGCAGTCGGTGCTGAAGGCGCTCACCTTCGAGCAGCACCAGAACGAGCTGTTGGCCCGCGTCGTCCAGGCGCTCGGAGCGGCCGGCGGCCAGGTCCAGTGGGCGTTCTCGGACTATCCACTGGCCTCCTGCGGCCAGACTGTCGGCCTCGAGGCGCACGACGCCGAGCTCGGGCTGACGGATGGACGGCTCGGCACGCTGACCGTGTACCGCGATGGCCTCGACGATGCGGACCAGACGTTCCTGCGGGTTGCCGCTCAGCGGTTCTCGTTGCTGGCTTACGAGCACGGTGTCGCGCGTGCCGGTGACGAACGAGAGACCGAGCTGGACTACCTGTCCGAGGCCACCGAGCTGATGACCACCACGGTGAGCGTCGATGCCGGTCTCACCCTGTTGACACAGCTGGTCGTGCCGCGACTCGGTGACTGGTCTGCGTCGTACGCCGTGGACGAGCGCGGCCACCCTTACCGCGTCGCCGCCAACCACCGCCGCGAGGAGCGCGCGGACATGCTGGCCGAGCTCCTCGCGGGCGACGGCGAGCTGCTCTCCGCGGTCGAACGCGCGGCAGCGGGGGCGCCGGCCGAGCGACTGCCCACCACGGTCTCTGTCAACGGCCATCGCAGCTCGGTCGCGGTCGTCCCTCTCGTCCTCCGCTCGCGCACGCTCGGCGTGCTGATGGTGGGCCGGGCGCAACCGCTGGACGCCAGAGGTTTCGCTTCCTTGCTCGAGCTGAGCCGGCGCGCCTGCCTCGCCGTCGACAACGCCAGGCTGCACGAGGAGCACGCGAACGCGGCCCGGGCGCTCCAGGCGGCACTCCTGCCGCCGGCGCTACCGGTCGTGGAAGGCCTCCAGCTCGCTGCGCGCTACCACTCGGCGGCGCCAGGCATGATCGTGGGCGGGGACTTCTATGACGCTTTCCTGCTGCCTGACGGCTCCGTCGTCTGTGCCATCGGTGACGTGTGCGGGAAGGGCGCAGAGGCAGCGGCGGTCACGGGCATGTCGCGCGACCTCATCAGGGTGCTCATGCGCGACGGCAACGACGTCGCGGCAGCCCTGCAGCGGCTGAACCGCGCGCTCAACGACGACGCGCGGAGCACTCGGTTCTGCACGGTCGCCCTCGCGCGCCTCTCCTACGTGGACGACGGGCTGGAGGCCTGCATCTGTCTCGCCGGTCACCCCGAGCAGGTTGTGCTGCGGGGTGACGGAAGCACCGAGACCGTCGGGACGCCGGGCGACCTGCTGGGCGTGATGGATGAAGACCTCGACCTCACCGAGGTCTCGGTGACCTTACAGCCGGGCGATTCCCTGGTGTTCTTCACCGACGGCATCACCGAGCGCCGGGACGGCACTCGCATGTTCGGGCCGGACGGCGTGCAACAGGCGCTGAAACGTAACGTCGGGGCCGACGCCGCCACACTCGCGCAGGAGGTGGAGACGGCTGCACGGTCATTCGTCGACGCGGAGCTGCGTGACGACCTGGCGCTGCTCGTCGCCCGCCATCTCCCAATGGGTGCCGACTACGGTGCGACCGTCACCCGAGAGGCCGGCGTGACAACCGATCGGTAACCCGCGCCGCGCGGTCTGTCCTACGTGATCTCCTCCTGTGCGGACGTCAGGTGCTCGAGCCGCGTCCCCAGTTCGCTGTACGCCGTGCGGTTCTCGTCGAGGAACCGGTCCCAGTCCTCATCGCTGGCAAACCGGTCGACTGTGAGGTACGACCCCGGCGACGTGACCTCGACGTACAGGCTGGTGTCCACGAACCCCGCGGACCTGGCGAAGAGCAGCGCCCACGAACCGGCCGGTCCGTACTCCCGCTCGAACTCGGCACGCACCTGATCCGGCACCTGGTAGCGCCAGACCCGGACCAACACGTCGCCACCGACCTTCCTCGGCTCGATCCCGCGCGTGCCGGTCAAGGTCTAGCAGCGCGGACGCCGACTGCAACAGCGACCTGCGTCTTCGTGATCGCAATCAGGCCCCACGTAGGGCCCCTGCCTTTGCGCCCGCGGGCGGTACGGCTGAGCGGCGGACCGGCGGTCACGAGGGGCTTTGTGGGGGCTGGTAGCGATCTTCGGCACAACTGGGGACACCTGCATCTGCCTGGCGCGGCAGGTCGAGCCTTCATTGCACCGGCTGCTCACTCCACCGGCTCCGACCAGGCCAGCTGCACCGGCTCCGGTGGCCGGCCACGCCGCGCAAGCAGGGCACGCCCGGGCGGCTGCTGGCGGGCGGCGACACCATTGACCAGCGGGCCTTCGGCGCGGTCACCGGACAGCAGGAGCCCGGGCGATCCCGACTCGACCAGCGACTGCAGCACCGGCTCGTACGCCGCGCGCGACACCCCTGCCGTCCGCCGTGCCAGCACCAGGTGCAGCCCGAGGTCACGGGCCTGCGGAACGAGGTCGGCCAGCGGGTCCAGGGGGCTCTGGCTGCGCGTCGACACCAGGTCGTAGTCGTCGGCGACGACCACGACTTCCGGTCCTTGCCACCACGACCGCTCACGCAACTGCCGGGTGGAGATGTCCGGCCCCGGCAACCGATCCTTGAGCGCCCGCGAGACATCAGCCACCACGTCCTCCGCGCCACCGGAAGAGCCGACGTAGCTGAGCAGGTACTCCTGCGGCACCACGTCGAGCAGCGTCCGCCGGTAGTCGAACAACGCGATCAGCAGCTCGCCCGGTGAGTACCGGGCCATCAGCCCTTGCAGCAGCAGACGGAGCGCCGCCGTACGTCCGGACTGCGCGTCGCCGAGGATCAGCAGGTGCGGCTCGAGTCCGAACAGGTCGACGAGCACCGGCTGCAGGTCCACGCCGGAGATACCCATCGGCACCCCGGGCTCGCGCTGCAGCTCCAGCCCCGGCAGGTCGGAGACCGTCACCAAGCTCGGCAGCACGCGGACCGACGGTGCGCTCTGTCCGGTCCATCCCCGCGCCACCTGGGCGACCGCCTCGTCCAGTGCGTCCCCGAGGTCGTCCACCCGCGCCACACCGTCGACGCGCGGGAGCGCCACCTGGAACACCAGCTTCTCGGTGGTGACGCCTCGAGCCGGTGGCGCATCCGTGATGCGGTCCTGCGCCTTGCGGTCGACCCGTGACTCGAACGGGTCGTTGATGCGGAGCTCGAGTCGCCCTCGCAAGGCGTTCTGCAGCGCGGGCCGGATCTCGGTCCAGCGGCTCGCGGTCACGATCACATGCATGCCGTAGGCCTGCCCGCGCATCGCGATGTCGGTGACGACCTCCTCCGCGTCCGGTATCTCGGTCCTGATCGCCCCCCAGTTGTCCAGCAGCAGCACGCAGTCGGCGGCTGCCTGCCCCCTGGTCTCACCCGTCCGGAACTGCCGCCGGAACGTCGGCGCACTGTCGATGCGGTGCTCCCGGAACAGGTTTTCGCGCACCGCCAGCAGCCCGGCGAACTCACCCAGGATGCGCGTCGCCCGCTCCGGCTCACTGCGACCGGCAACGCCCCCGACGTGCGGCAGTGCCTCCAGCGGCACGAGCGCGCCACCGAAGTCGAGCGCGTAGAACGAGAGCTCGCGGGGAGTGTGCGTCAACGCGGCCGACAGCACGAGCGTGCGCAGCGCGGTGCTCTTTCCCGACTGCGGCGCGCCGACGATGCCCAGGTTGCCGTCGGCGTCCGCAAGGTCCACCGAGAGAACGTCGACGCGCTGTTGCTGCGGGCGGTCGAGCAGGCCGATCGGGATGGTCAGGTCGCCCTGCCGGTGACCGGTCGCGCTCAGACCGCGTTCTTCGTCGTGCTCCAGCGACCCGAGCACGCTGGCGAGATCGAACTCGGCTGCCAGCGGCGGCAGCCACACCTGGTGCGCCCGGCGGCCCACACCCGAGAGCTGCTGCACGACGACGTCCATCACCGTCGGCCCGTCGTGCGGGGTGTCCATCCCCATCGCGTCGTCACCGAGGCCAGAGCCGGAGGCATGCCGGGGGTGGGGCGCGACCAGCCCGGCGAGGCCGTTGTAGGCGGTGAACGGCAGCACGCCGGGCGCGGCATCGGGTGTGAGCTGGGCCGGACGGTACGGCGCCGACACCAGCGCCGCCTTGAAGCGCTCGAACACCGTCGTGTCGACGCGCAGGAACGCTGAACCCGGGATCGGCGGCAGCTCGTAGGCGTCGGGTACACCTACCGCCTCGCGGCTCTCGGCGGGGCTCAGGGTCTTGAGGCCGATCCGGTAGCTCAAGTGGCTCTCCAGCCCGCGGATCCGGCCGGTCTCCAGCCGCTGCGAGGAGAGCAGCAGGTGGACGCCGATCGAGCGACCGATGCGGCCGATGGCGACGAAGAGCTCGGCGAAGTCCGGCTTCGCGGTGAGCAGCTCGCTGAACTCGTCGACGATGACGAGCAGCGACGGCAGCGGGGGCATCGACGGGTCGGCGTCGCGGCGCCGGTTGTACTCATGGACGTTCGGCAGGTTGCCCGCGTCGCGCAGGATGCGCTGGCGACGACGCAGCTCGCCGAACAGCGCGTCGTGCATGCGGTCGACCAGCCCGAGGTCGTCCTGCAGGTTGGTGATGACGCCCGACACGTGGGGCAGCGGGCCGAGACCGTCGAAGGTTGCGCCGCCCTTGTAGTCGACCAGGACGAACGCGAGCAGGTCCGGGTCGTGGGTGGCGGCAAGCGCAGTCACCAAGGTGCGCAGCAGCTCGGACTTGCCGGAGCCGGTGGCCCCGACGACCAGGCCGTGCGGACCCATGCCGCCCAGCGCGGACTCCTTGAGGTCGAGCATGAGGGGCAGGCCGTTCGACGCCAGGCCGATCGGCACGCGAAGCAGGTCGCGCGAGCTGCGCCGGCGCCATGCGAGGGCAGGGTCGAGGCTCCCGACATCGGGCACGCCGAGCAGGTCCGGCAGCTCGATGCTCGCCACGAGGCTCGACTCGTCCTCCTCCTCGGAGAGCCGGATCGGCGTGACCGCCCGCGCGATCGCGTCTGCCTCGGCGACGCTCAGCGCGTCACCTCGTACGGCGCGCTGGTCGCCCCGCTGAAGGTTCTCGACCAGCACCTCGCCGGTCTCGACGGTCAGTCGTACGTCGACGACTGACGGCTCGAGTCGTCGCTTCCCGACGAGGTAGACGAGCGTGACGCCGACCTGCTCGGGTCGCACGCCGGGGTCACCCAGGTCGAAGCCCAGGTGGCTCGGCATCCGCGCGGCGTCGATGACCACGATCATGCGTTTGCGCAGCGGCTCCCCGGTCGCCCTGCTGCGTGCGGCCTCGTCGAGCCGGCTCTCCAGCTCAGGTCGCAGGATCTCGTTCAGCTCACCTGTGTCCGACGCCACGAGCCGCGCTCGCACCGGCCCGTCAACGGTGTGCTCCGAGAGGGTGTGCGGCAGCCACTTGACCCACGACCAGTCGTCGAGGGTCTCGGGCGCGAAGCAGAACGCCATCCGCACGTCCTCGGCGGCGTGCAGCGTCGCGACCTGCGCGAGCACGGCTCGTACGAGTGCCCGCCCGCCGGACAGGTCACCACAGACGGTCACGATGCCGGCCGAGGTCAGGTCGAGGGCGATCGGCTGGTCGGCCAGGACACGCTGTCCCTCGACCAGGGCGGCCGCTGCGGACGCGCAGACCGGGTCGGCGCGATCCAGCGGTGTGTCCGCACCACGCCGGTCGACCTGCAGGAGAGGCTCGGTCTCGCCACGTCCGAGCCGGATCCGCAGGAAGTCGGCGTGCTCGGTGCGCCGCTCCCACAGCCGTGCCCGGTTGCCGCAGAGGTCGAGCAGGGCGTCGGGTTCGGGATGCCGGTAAGCCTCTGCGGCGACCTGACGCTTCCTTGCGTCGCGCATCTGGTCGCGGACCTGCTCCAGGTAGGCGAGGTAGCGCTCACGATCCTCGCGCAGCCGCCGCCGGGGCTGGCCGCGCTGCACGAAGAAGAGCCCCGCTCCGACACCGATCGCAGCCACCATGAAGACCAGCCCGGCGGCGATGGCGACCGGCCGCGGGTTGGCCAGGATGTAGATCATCGAACCGGCAGTGCCGAGCACGGGGAACAGCACCTGCACCGCACCCTGGCCACCGGACTGCCGCTCGAGCGGCTGCGGCGGGTCCGACAGCGTGACGATCTCCGGCTCCGGCGCAGGCACCTCCTCGCGCGGCGGGCGGCGCAGAAGGACGGTGCTCACGAGCCCACGGTACGCACCAGCGCGGGTTGCCTAGGATGCGCTCATGTCCGGGGACCAGAGCACGACTGGCATCGCGCTCCCTGACGATCCGCGCGGGCTCGGATCTGCCCCGGCCGCCCAGTGCCGCCTCACCGTCGTGGGCACCCGGCGGCGGCTCGACCTCGCGGTGCCGGACGACGTCGCGATCGTGAGCCTGATGGGCGACCTCATCGCTCTGCTCGACGAGCCCGAGCCCGGGCTCAGCCCGCGGACCTGGACACTCGCCCGCCTCGGCCACGACCCGCTGCCCCCCGGGCGGTCGCTGCGCGACCTCGGCGTCGTCGACGGCGAGGTGCTCTACCTGCGCGACCGGCACCGGGCCCAAGCACCCAGTCGGGTCGAGGACGTCATCGAGGCGGTCCAGGACGACGTCGAGGCCGCCGACGACCTGTGGAGCCCGCGGTGGCGCGCGCTGCTGTCACTCACCACGGCGTTCCTCGCGTCGGCAGCGCTCGGTGCCTACCTGCTCACCGCAGCCCCCGACGATCAAGGCCTGATCGCCGTCGCGGGCGGGCTCGCGGCGGCGCTGCTTCTCGCGGGCCGCGTGTTGCACCGCCTCGGCCGCGACCTTCCTGCATCCGGCGCCGTCCTCGCTTCGTGGCCGGTCGCGGCGGCGACCGGTGCCGCAGTTCCCGCCGCCGCCGACCTCGCGACCGCGGTCGCCAGTGGCACGGTGGCGCTCGCGGTGGTCATCACTCTCGGCGCCGCGGCCGTGCCTCCCGTTCGCCCACCTGCACTCGGCGTTGCCCCGGGACTCCTCCTGCTCGCGGGCTGGGCGGGGTGCGTCCAGCTGGGCACCCCGATGACGCCGACCGGCGGGGCCGTCGCCCTGCTGGCCGTGCTGCTCGTCGGCCTGCTCCCTCGGCTGGCGGTCGGTGCGGGAGGCCTGGCTGTCCTTGACGACGTCGCGCTCGCGGGTTCGCCGGTCGACGCGGCGCGGGTGTCCGACGCCGTCGGCCGTAGCCATCGCACCCTGACGTGGTCGCTGGTGTCGGTCTGCGCGGTCGCGCTGGCAGCGCTGTGCGACCTCGCCTGGGAGCGCACCGGGTGGTCGCTGGCCGCGGGCGGCGTGCTTGCGCTGGCTCTGCTGCTGCGGGCCCGTGGCTTCCTGCGCGCCCCACAGGTCCTCACCGTCGTCACGGCGGGGGTCTTCGGAGCGGGTGTCGTCGCCGCAGGCATTCTCGAGGCGACGGTCGACGCGGCCGATCGCCCCGCGGTGGGCATCGCTGGGCTCGCCGGCCTGGTTGCTCTCCTCGTCGTCTTGTCTGCCGGTCGGCTTCGCCCCTCCGCCGCCGCGCGCACCCGACGGCTGCTCGACCTCGCGGAGCGGCTCGCGGTCATGGCCGCCGTTCCCGTGGTCGCCGGGCTGCTCGGGCTGTACGCCTCCGTGGTCGAACGCGTCTCGTGACCGAGCCCACTCCCGAGCCGCCGTCCCGACTGTTCCGGGCCGACGAGCCGAGCGACCCAGGGTTGGCCCCTGACCGTGACGACTTCCCGGACGCCTTCCAGGCGGAGCTGGCGGCCATGGGCCTCGGACCCCAGGTGACCTACGTCGAGCCGACCCCGGCCACCGATCCCACGCCGGCCCGTGTGCCGCTGCGCATCAACCGGACCGAGGGCCGCGGTGGCCGCCGTGCTCGGCCCCGGGCCTGGGATCGCTGGCTCCCGAAGGGCCATCTCGCCAGGAGCCGGCTGGATCGGGACCGTCCGCCGGTCGCGCGGCGCCGGGCGTCGCAGCTACGCGAGCTGGTCGCCCGCTCGGTCACCGAGCCCAGCCTGGCCGCCGACGTACGGCGGGACCGCGACCTGGCCGTCGGTCTGCGCGCCTACGGGCCGGGCTGCCGGAGGATCGCCGTCATCGGCTCCGCTCCTGGGTCCGGCCAGTCGACCGTGGCTGCGCTCATCGCCCTCACCCTGAGCCGGGTGCGGGAGGATCGGGTGGCCGCCGTCGACCTCGATGCCGTGCACGCGACCCTGGCGACGCGGCTGGGCCAGCCGGACTCGCCGACGGTCGCCGAGGTGGCCGCCGCAGCGAGGAAGGTGCAGCTCGGCGCGTCGGGGCGCTGGAACTATCCCGGCCCGGTGACACCCGGAATGCCGCTCGTGGTGCGCGCGCAGTCCAGCCCCGCCGCCACCAGGGTGCTGGGGGAGTCGGTCACCGAGCTGACCGAGGCCGCGCTGCTTGCCCTCGAGCGCGGCGTCGCGGTGACCGTCGTCGACCTCGGCCCCGCTCCGCCGGATGACGTGCTGGCCCTCGCCCTGACCGGCGCCACGACTCTCGTCGTGGTCGGCGCCACCGGCGGCCACGACGCCGAGGGCCGTGGTCTGCGCGCCCGCCTGGCGGAGCAGGGATACGGCGCCGTCGCACACAGTGCTCTTGCAGTTACTTGCGGCGTCGATGCCGGTGCCTCGCGACGTCGACGGCGAACCGTCGGGTCCGCGGACGGCGTCCTGCTCCTTCCCAGCGACCCGACGCTGCGTGGCGCGGGGATCCTCGACCTCGCCAGTGCCCGGCCCGGCACCCGACGCGCGGCAACGCTTCTCGCCCGTCGGGCGATGTCTGGACAAATCGCACAATCGGTGTAGTTTTCTCCAGGCTGTCGAGTGGGTAAGCCCAGGCGGGCAGGACTGCGAGCAGGAGTCTTGGAACCACATCGAGGCTCCTTGCGGGGGCCAACTTGAGGGGGCGGGCCGGCGGATGTCGCGCGACGACGAGCTGCTGCAGCAGCACGCCGTCCGTCAGGCGCGGCTGGTCTCAGCCCTGGTGCACGGGCGTCGTCGCTCGTGGGCCGCATCCAGAAGTCTCGTGGTCCCGGTCGCGTGCGGAGTGCTCGTCACGATCGCGGTTGCGTTCGGCTCCGGGGTCACGGTCGTGATCCGTGACCAGCTCGCCGCCAACAAGGCGGAGCAGCAGCGCCAGGAGCAGCAGCAGCGACGCCTTGACCGGCAGTCGTCACCGTCGCCGGGTTCGTCGTCATTTGGTCTTCCGGGCTTCCGGTCGTCTGCCGGCCTTGGCTCGTCCTTTTCCGCGGGGGCGCCCGCCCTCGTTCTCACCTCAGGAGGTTCCGTATGAGCGCAGGTAGCCGGTTCGAGCTGCAGGATGCCAACGTCGTCGGTGTGCACTCGCAGCACGTGATGGACGTGAAGAACGAGATCTTCGGCCAGCTCCGTCAGCTGATCAATGACCTGGAGCCGATGTCGACCCAGTTCCAGGGCGCGGCTGGCACCGCGTTCCAGAACCTCAAGGCCGAGTACGCCGACCGGCAGTCCGGACTGGACGAGGTGCTGGGTCGCGTGTCGATGGCACTGTCCTCGGCGCACAACAACTACATGACCGGTGAGGACGAGGGCTCGCAGGACCAGCGCACGGTGATGGCCGAGACCTCCACGATCGTCAACCGGATCAACCCCCAGATCTGATCCGACAGATCTGACCCGACCGACCTCACCGACTGCGTCACCAACCACGAAGGACGAGACATGAGCAACGGCATCATCCGCGTCGACTTCTCCAGCATGGACAACGCCGCGTCGTCGATCGACCAGACTGCGGCCCGCATGGCCGCCCAGCTCGAGGCGCTGCAGCAGTACACCAACCGGGCCACCTCCGCGTGGGAAGGCTCGGCCCGCGACTCCTACCACCGCCTGCAGGCCGACTGGAACCGCACGCAGGACGAGTTGACGGCGAACCTGCGCCGGGTCGCCGCCGCGATGCGCACGTCCCGGTCGCGCTTCCACGGCCTGGAGTCGCGTAACACCTCGATGATGGGCTGATCTGGTCGTGGCCGACGAGATCTACATCGACCCGGCGACCTTCGACGCAGCTGCGACCGGCGTAGATGACGCGCTCTCCGACCTGCAGGGCGCCTACGACAACTTCAAGGCCGTGATGGGCAACCTCGGTGACTTCCTGGGCAGCGACGACGCCGGCCAGCAGTTGCACGCCGACTACGACCCCGCCTACTCGGACCTCACGGCCGCGATGGGCAAGCTGACCGGCGAAGACCTGCCCGCGCTCGCCACCAGCCTGCGCAACGACGGCAAGAGCTGGCGCAACGCCGACAACGCGCTGTTCGGCGACTAGTAGCAGGAGGACAACCCGTATGGGCATCGGCTCACCGTGGTACCCGGACGTCGAACCTGACGACCTTCGCCGGGCGGCGCAGGCCTACCGCGACCTGGGGACCGCCATTGACTCGGCGGGTCAGGCCGCGGCTCCCGCGATGCAGCGGTTCTTCAAGGTCAACAAGACGGACACGCTGAACCCCTATCGCGAAGCCTGGACTGCGCTGGCCGATCCGAGCCAGTGCCCTGGCGGCTACCTCGGCCAGCTGGGCAACGGGTGTCGGCAGATGGCCAGTGGTCTCGACGAGGCCGCCTCGGGCATCGACGACCTGCGCAGCAAGATCGACGGCATGGTCGCCGGCGGCGCCGTCGTCACGGTGGCCGCCGGTCTCATCACCTTCGGCATCGGCAGCGCCGCCGCCGGGGCCGCGACCGCGGGTGCGGTGGCCACCACGGCCACCATCGCCATCTCCACCTTCCTCACCCGGGTCGCGATCGTCGCCGCGTTCGAGTTCGTCGGCGGCTATCTGACCAGCCTCGCGCTGCAAGCCATGCGCCAGCAGATCTTCGAACCCGGTAAGCCCATCGACTTCGACCAGAGCGAAGCACTCACGTGGGGCGGCATCAGCGGTCTCACCGGCGGCCTGCTCTACGGGCTGCCGGGCGCGATCGGCTTCCTGCGCGGCGGCTCCTACCTGCCCCCGTCAGCGTGGAACAACGCGGTGCGCGGCAGGCTCGGGGAGGACCTCGGCCTCAGACAGCTGGCTGTCGGAGGTGTCAAGGGCGTAAGGCCGCAGACTCGTGTCTACCTGCCTGGCACTGGGCCGCTGAGCTCGACCAAGGGCAGCTACGCGATCATCGACGTCCTTACGACCGACACGAAGGGGCTCGCGCGTGTGTTCCCCGGTCTCTCCGCGGCCGGGCAGCGTCGACTGATCCTGCTGGACTGGAAGTCCAGCGCCACTGCGCCGTTCACCCGGAACCAGAGAGCAATCGTGCTCCCCGCCCCGGCCCAGGGCATGCGCCTGAGCCCGGAGGTGGCAAGGTCGCTGAACCTTCCCCCCAGCATTCCTGGCGGCCAGGTCGTGGTCGTTCGGGGCGGCTTCGACCTGAGCGACCTCGACACGCTGCCCATGAGCCTGCGGCAGCCGGTGCATGACCAGGGGCTCACCGCGGTGCTGCAGGGCGAGGCGGGCCGCTGGAACGCCATGCGCCTCGGCCAGTGGGCCAAGAGCGTCAACATCACGTTCGAAGTGGTCAAGTGACGAGCGGTTCGGATGGCCCGCAGTTGCCGACCGGCATCTACGCCGGGCTCGTGCCGATCTACGACGCGGAGAGCGAGCGGCTGATCGTCATGCTCGCCTATGACGGTGAGCGGGATGCAGGCACCAGCGCGAAGGACGGGATCTGGCGCGAGCTGATGAAGGCGTTCCAGTATCTCGCCGACGGTCCTGGCGACCTCGACGGTGTCATCCCCGACTCGGCGCCCGAGGCCATCCGCGCCGGCATCGAGCTCATAGTCGCCGACGACCTGCTCACCGAGGACGTTCTTGGGATGCTCGAGGAGCTGGGCGAGTTCTGCGTCAGCCGTGACATTCAGTTGGCAGTTCGACCGGCCACCCGGGAAGTGATGGTGGGTCGTCGCTCGACGGGTGCCTAGGGCCGGCTAACCCCCGTCGAGCCGTGCGAGCGCCGCGCGGGTGATCTCGGTCCAGGTCGAGTCCAGCCAGTCGTCGGGGTCTGCGGTCGCCTGCCAGCGGTCGAACAGTTCGGCCGCTGGCTGCGGGCCCACGGCTACCCGCTCCGCGACGATGCGGTGGGCGATGACCTCGGGGTTCGCGTCCACGAGATCCGCGGTCTCTTTGCGCAGCCAGCCCACGACTGCGTCGAGGTCCGCAACACCCGCCCACCACGGCTCGGCGAGCTCCAGCACCCGCTGCACGTGCGCGCTGACGACGGTGTCCAGATCACTGGAGGCCGCGAGGCTGCTGGTCAACGCCTTGTCGGGCTTTCCGAAGCGCTTCGTCGTCGGCAGTTCCCACATGGCGGTGTGGCGCCGGCGCAGGTCTTCGGGCGAGACGGCGGACAGGGGATCCTCCACCGCGTCGTGGACTACCGCGACGACCTGCTCAGCCCAACGGATGTCTCGTGCCATCAACCGGTCGCTGACGACCTGCTCAACGCCGTCCCGACGACGGAGGAAGACGAATCCTTCGGGGCCCAACTCGCTGTCGACGGCGAATCCGGCTGCGACGTATGCCGCCTTCTGCAGTCTCAGGACCTGCGCCCGATGACCGCGCCCGGCCGCGGGGCTCACTGCTTTCGTCCGTCTCGGCCGCCCAGCAGCCGGCGGAACCGGTCGAGGCGAGACTCCCCGGGATTCTCCTGCGTACTGCCTCCCACCGAGCTGCGCAGTTCACCCACGATGGCGGCCAGGCTGGGGCGCTCGGCCTCCAAGGCGGCGAGCTCCTCCTCGGTGTACGGCGTCCGAATGACCGGGAACGGCGGTTCCGGGTCGACCACGGGGTCGAAGAAGTGACGCTCCTCTTCGGTCAGGCCGACCAGATCCGCATAGTTGTCGGGGTACTGGTGCACCAGAACGTTGAAGCCCAACCCCCGGTCGAGGCATACGTCGTGGAGTCGGCTGAGCAACTCACGGGCCCGTGGGGTTCGAGGCTCGTTCGGCACCTGCAGTTGCAGCGTGACGAAACGTCCGGGGGCCTCCGCGATCTGGTCGGACTCGAGCGCCCACAGATACACCTGGAGCTTGGTGTCGATCTGGCTCAGCTGCTCGCTGTCGTCGCGCAGCGGCCGTCCCTCGACGGCGATCAGCGTTACCTGCGTCTCCTCGTCCGGCCCGAGAGCGGTGATGTCGATCACTTCGGGGTCTTCGACGGTCACGCCAGGTCCTTTCTCCTCGATGCCCACGAGAGCCTAACGAAACTCCGTCGCCCATCCGGCACACGGCTCTTACCCCCGCAGGCCCCATCGGCCACCACCTGCCGAACAGGCCGGTGTCCCTGAGAGGCTCCGCACTGGCTTCGGCCGTAGGCACCGCGCCTATTCGCGCGTCGGCTGGCGCAGCGCTCGCCATATTCGCGACCCATGGAGGAAGGCCACTGCGCCGAAGATCAGATAGGCGTAGCTGTAAGACGTGAGCTGACCGCTCCTCACAGGAGTGCAGTGACCTCTGCGACGACATCGGCGAGGTTGGTCGAGTAGAGGTCGTGCGGACTGTCGGGGAAGGCGACGAACCGTCCGCCGGCGCCGAGTTGGCCGAACAGTTCTTCGGTCGCCTTGCGCAGCACCGGCTTGATTCGCTCGCAGAAGTCTCCGCTGCAGTTCTCCGACTGCATGACGACATAGGGCATCTTGTCGGGGACCGGGCTCAGGGTGAGGTCGGTGTCGGTGAGATCGATCGACTCCTCGTTGCTTCCCTTGTAGACGTCGACCTCGATCGATTGCAGCTCCTCGGGGGTCTCCACCTTCTTCGCGCGGCGGATCCACTCGTGGTACGGCGGCATTGGGTTCATTGCCACGAACCCGGCGACGTCCTCGGGATGGATCTGCGCGTAACGGATCACCTCGCTGGCGCCGAACGAGTGGCCGACCAGGACGTACGGCGGCTCGATAGCGGCCTTCTCCAGAAATGTCGCGAGGTCTGCGACAACACTGGTGAGGTTCTGAGAGCGGGCGACCGAGTCGCTCGCGCCCTGCCCGGGTCGGTCGTACCAACACACCCTGCTCCGCTGCTCCAGTGCGTCGCCGACCGTGGCGAGCTGCGCTCCCGGGTTGCCGAGGCCGGCGATGAGAATCACCGTGGGAGCGCCGTCGTTGCTCACTCCTCGGCAGGAACCTGCGATCGTGCCATCGCCGACCGTCACCGAGATTGCCTCTGCAGTGCTGGCCTCGGACGGGGTTTCCTCGCCGGACCGTCCGGCGGACGTCTCGGCGGTGGGCGAAGTCGTGGTCCCCCCGGACGGCGAGGCGTCTCCTGCGCAACCGAGGCTCGCGAGGCCGATGCCGACCACGATCACGAGGGCGACGACACGTCGCCGAACGGCCGGAGCGCGGCTGTCGGTGTCGGTCACGGTCTCCTCCTGATCGGCAACAGCGTGCCAGGCAACCGTGAGAATCACGAGCTTCCTCAACCGCGGGCACCGTCCGTGATCCCTGCCGGGAGCCGCTGAGCCTGGGGCAGTGACGGGTCGTGACGCCGGCGTCGGCGTACCAGAATCCGTCGTCCACAGGCCGTCCCATAGGTCTGTTGATAGTCGATTTGTCCGTATACCCTCTGCCGCAGTCGGCGCCTGTCCGGGTGCCGTGGCGACCTGTGGGGAGTGCGTGAACGCCATCAGCGTGGTCGAGGACGAGGTCCGCGAGCTCGTCCGTCGCCGCGGCCTCGACCCTGTGGTGGACCCGGCGTCGGTCCGCCGTCTCGTCGACGAGGTGGTCGCGGAGTACGACGAACGAAGCCTCGGCGGCGATCTCCCGCATCTCGTCGACGCGCGAGGTGTGGCCCGTGATGTCTTCGACGCTGTTGCCGGGTTCGGGCCGCTGCAGCGCTATTTCGACGACCCGGCGGTCGAGGAGATCTGGATCAACGAGCCGACGAAGGTGTTCATCGCTCGGCAGGGTGTCCACGAGCTGACGACCACCATCCTGACCGACGACGAGGTGCGCGATCTCGTCGAGCGGATGCTCAAGTCGTCCGGTCGGCGGGTGGATCTGTCCACCCCGTTCGTCGACGCGATGCTCCCTGACGGGAGTCGGCTGCACGTCGCGATCCCCGACATCACTCGCGAGGCATGGTCGGTGAACATTCGCAAGTTCGTGGTGCGGGCCAGCCATCTCGAGGACCTCGTCCACCTCGGCACCCTGACCTGGCAGGCGGCGCACTTCCTCGAGGCCGCGGTCGCCAGCGGCCTCAACATCCTCGTGTCCGGCGGAACCCAGGCCGGCAAGACGACCTTGCTCAACTGCCTGTCCGCGGCGATCCCGTCGCGCGAAAGGGTGGTGACCTGCGAAGAGGTCTTCGAGCTGAAGATCCCGCTGCCGGACGTGGTGTCGATGCAATGCCGCCAGCCGAGCCTCGAGGGCACCGGGGAGATAAAGCTGCGTCGACTCGTCAAGGAAGCGCTGCGGATGCGCCCGTCGCGCATCGTGGTGGGCGAGGTTCGGCAGGAGGAGAGCCTCGACCTCCTCATCGCGCTCAACTCGGGACTGCCCGGCATGTGCTCGATGCACGCCAACTCGGCGCGTGAGGCCGTGACGAAGATGTGCACACTGCCCCTGCTCGCCGGGGAGAACGTCGGCCACCGTTTCGTGGTGCCCACGGTGGCGAGCAGCATCGACCTCGTCGTACACATCACTACCGAGCGCGACGGGCGTCGCGTCATCAGCGAGATCGTGGCGCTTCCCGGTCGGGTCGAGGGTGACGTCGTCGAGAGCGCTGACCTCTTCGTGACGAGCGGCGATCGGCTCGTGCGTGCGGACGGTTGGCCGCCCCACACCGACCGGTTCGGCCGCGCCGGCTACAAACTGTCGCGGCTGCTGGCACCCCACGATGTCGTGGACGCTTGATGGGCGCGCTTGTCGGATTGCTTCTGGGGCTCGGACTCTTCTCGATGTGGCAGTCACTAGGACCGCGGCCGTCAGGGCTTCGCGACAGCGGTGTGAGCCGGCGCCAGCGAGTCGTCGAGATGTTGGCCCAGGCGGGCATCGAGGCAGTGACGCCAGCCGGTCTCGTCGCCTCGTGCGTGGGCGTCGGGATGGTCGTGCTCGTGGCAGTTCTTGCCGTGTCGCAGTCGCTGGTGATCGCGGTCGCGTTCGGCGTCATCGCGAGTACTGGGCCCGTGGCGCTCGTCCGAGTGCGCCAGCGCCAGCGACGGGCCGAGCTGCGTGAGCTGTGGCCGGAGGTCGTCGACAACCTGGCATCCGGTGTGCGCGCTGGACTTTCGTTGCCGGAGGCGCTCGCCCAGGTCGGCGTTCGCGGACCGTTGGACCTGCGCCAGCCGTTCGCGCGCTTCGGTGAGGACTACCGCGCTACTGGTCGCTTCTATGAGTGCCTCGACACTCTCAAGGCCACCCTCGCCGACCCGGTCGGCGATCGCATCGTCGAGTCGCTGCGTATGGCGCGAGAGGTGGGGGGCAACGACCTCGGGCGATTGCTCCGCACCTTGTCCGCGTTCCTGCGAGAGGACGCCCGGACGCGAGCCGAGCTCGAGACACGCCAGGGCTGGACCCTCAACGCTGCGCGGCTCGCGGTGTCCGCGCCGTGGATCGTGCTGGCGCTGTTGTCGCTGCGCCCCGAAGCCGTCGACGCCTACAACAGCGCGACCGGCCTCGTGGTCCTCGCCGGTGGGGGTGCGACCTGTCTCGTCGCGTATCGCCTCATGGTGCGCATCGGTCGCCTTCCCGACGAGGCCCGGGTGCTCCGGTGACGGGTGCTGTGCTCGGTGCCTTCGTTGGTCTGGTCGCCGGCGTCGGTCTCGTGGTGACCGCCCTTCGGGTTCCTGCTCTTCGTCGGCCGCGCCTCGACGACCGCTTGGCGCCCTACCTTCGCGACGCCTCCCGACCCTCGCGACTGCTGTCCGGCCCGCGGGCGTTCACGCCCTTCCCGGCGCTGGAGCGCATCCTCGCGCCGTTCATGGCTCGTGCGGTGCGCGCCCTCGAACGCATCCTCGGTGGCACTTCGTCCGTCCGTCGTCGTCTCGAGCAGGCCGGGCGCGGGGTCACCGTCGAGCAGTTCCGCGCCGAGCAGGTCGTCTGGGGCGGCATCGGCCTGGTGGTCGGCGTCATGCTCTGCGTCGCGCTCAGCGCGAACGGTTCATTCCGGCCGCTCCCGCTGCTGGTGATCTGCCTGGTCTGCCTCGTCGGTGGGGTCCTGCTGCGCGACACGTGGCTCTCGCGGGAGGTCGCACGACGGGAAGAACGCATGCTGAACGAGTTCCCCACCGTCGCCGAACTGCTTGCGTTGGCTGTTGCTGCGGGGGAGGGTGCGGTCGGCGCACTCGAGCGAGTGACGCGTATCAGTCACGGCGAGCTCGCGCGCGAGCTCGGACGTGCACTCGGGGACGCCAGGGCAGGTGCGTCGCTCGTCAACGCGTTGCAGGGCATGGCCGACCGTACGAGCCTGCCGCCGCTCGCGCGCTTCGTGGACGGAGTGGCGATTGCCGTCGAGCGCGGGACGCCGCTCGCCGAAGTTCTTCGCGCGCAGGCCGTCGATGTGCGCGAGGCAGGGAAGCGGGCCCTGCTCGAGACGGGAGGTCGCAAGGAGATCGCGATGATGGTGCCCGTTGTCTTCCTCGTGCTGCCCGTGACCGTGGTGTTCGCGTTGTTTCCCGGGTTCCTCGGGTTCAGCTTCGCCGGCTGAAGGCCGGCGCAAAGAAGGAGATGCAGGAGATGGTGGAGAAGAGAATGCGGCCGGTGTCCGAGCTGTTGTGGTCGGCCTACGTGCGGGTGCTGACCCACGGCCGTGATCGTGGCGACGTCCCGGGTTGGGTGCTGGTCACGATCATGACGGCGGGTCTGGTCACCGCCATCTGGGTCGTTGCCGACGACCGGCTCACCGAGCTGTTCAACAACGCCCTGGACGGGGTCGCCGGCAGCTCCCCGTGACGCGAGTGAGCGACGACGACGGGTCAGCCGTTGTCGAGTTCACGCTGGTCGGGGTGTTGTTGACGGTGCTGTTCCTTGGCGTGCTCCAACTCGGCCTTGCACTGCACGTGCGCAACACGCTGACCGCGTCTGCTGCGGAGGGTGCGCGTCTCGCGGCGAACGCGGATCGCACGCCGGACGACGGCGCAGTGCTCACCCGTCGACTGATCAGGGAGTCGCTTGCAGACACGTTCGCGTCCGACGTGACGAGCGGCTTGGAGACGGTGCAAGGCGTGCCCACCGTCTACGTCCGGGTGGAGGCGACGCTGCCCGTCATCGGCCTGCTTGGGCCTTCGCGCGGCATCGTCGTACGCGGCCACGCTCTCGACGAGGACGCGCTGTGACCTCCCGCGCCCTGCTCGTGCGGCTGCGTTCCGATGACGGCGGCAGCGCCATCGTCGAGTTCGTGTTCCTTGCGGTGCTGCTCATGGTGCCGCTCGTCTATGTGCTTCTCACCGTCTTCAAGGTGCAAGGCGCGTCGTACGCCGTGTCGAGCGCCGCTCGGGAGGCGGGGCGTGTCTACGCGACAGCGGACGACGAGTCGCTCGGCGCTGATCGGGCTGTCGCCGCTGCCGCGATCGTGATGGCCGACAGCGGGCTCGTTCTCGACGCGGGCGGCCTGCAGATCACTTGTTCCGCGCAGCCGTGCCACACACCCGGCGCGCGCATCGAGGTCGAGATCGCGCACGACGTCGTCCTCCCACTCGTGCCCAGTGTTCTCGACGGGTCGGCGCCGGCGTCGGTGCACGTGACGAGTCGCCATGTGCAGGTCGTCGACCGGTTCCGGGCGGTCGGCTGATGTCGGTGCGGCGGTGCTTCCCGGCGCGTGCGGGTGGCGACGACGGCCAGCTGATGCTGCTCGTCCTGGTCTATGCGTTGATCGCGGGTCTGCTCGTCACCGTCGTGGTCGACGTCTCGAAGGTCTACCTGCACCGGCGGTCCCTGGTCGCGGCGGCTGATGGCGCAGCGCTCTCGGCGGCGAACCAGCCCGATCTGGCCGGCGTCTACGCGGGCCAAGGTGGCGCGCTGCCGATCAGCGACGTCGGTGCGGAGGCCGCCGTCCAGCAGTACGTCTCGGACGCGGCACTTGCTGGTCGCTTCGACGGCTTCGAGGTTGTCGGCGTGCGCGGTCAGGGCGACCGGGTGACCGTGACCCTGCGCGCCGTCGTGCGGATGCCGTTCATCAACCTGGTGACGTCGTCGCAGGCGGGCGGTTACGGGGTCGAGGCCACGGCCACGGCTCGCAGTCCGTTCCGGTAGCGAGGGGTCTGGAGACGCTTCTTAGAGAATCCGTTGTCCACAAAGGGGTTCTGGGGTCGTTTCCTGTCGGTGTGGGCTGCCATAATCGAACACATGTTCGAGACGATGCGTGAGGCGAGGGAGAGGTTGCCGGCCGGCCGGCAGGTGCAGGCGGAGCTCGAGTCGCTGCCGCAGGCGCAACCGGCGCAGTCGGAGTTGGAGTCGTTGGCGCCGGGTCCGGACCTGGCGTCGCTGCTCGCTGCCGACCCGGCCGCGTTGTCGGGCTATGACCTGGTGTCCTTCCTGGGCGCGGCGGAGCGGTTGACGGCGTGGGCGCAGTCCCGGCAGCTGACGGCCATTCGGGAGCTGGCGGCGCGCCGGCCGGCGTTGTTGGATCCGGGTGACGCCGGGGACCTGCTGCCCGCCGGTCGGGTGTCGGAGTTCGCGGCGGCGGAGATCGGCGCGGAGCTGCGGATCAGTGAGAACGGGGCGCAGGCCCGGTTGCATCTGGCGTTGGCGCTGGACCGCCTCCCGGGCACCCGCCGTGCCCTTGAGGCCGGCCGCCTGGATTTGGCCAAGACCCGGGCGATCGTCGACGCGACAGCACCGTTGGACGACGCCGCATGTCTGGCGGTGGAGACCCGGGTGCTGGGCCGGGCGCCGGAGCAGACGGTGGGCCGGTTGCGGGCGTCGTTGGCGCGGGCGGTCATCGCCACCGACCCGACCGCCGCGCAAACCCGCCACGACCAGGCCAGCGTTGAGCGGCGGGTACAGCTGTGGGCGCTGCCGGACGGGATGGCCGCCATCTACGCGACCCTGCCCGCCGCGGCCGCGGTGGCCTGCCACGACTGGCTCACCGCGCTCGCCGAGAAGGCCAAGGGACCCGGCGACCCGCGGTCGTTGGACCAGCGCCGCGCCGACGCGCTCGCCGACCTCGCCCTGGACGGTCTCACCGACCCCGACCTGCCCCGCCGGCACGGCCGGCCCGTCGCCGTGCAGGTCGCCGTCGCCGCGTCCACCCTGGCCGGGCTGGACGAGGCGCCAGGCGAGCTCACCGGCTACGGACCCGTCACCGCCCAAGTCGCCCGGGCACTGGCCGGGGACGCCACCTGGCGGCGGATCCTCACCGACCCGGCCACCGGCACCGTCCTCGACGTCGGCACCACCACCTACCGGCCACCCCAAGCCCTCGCCGAGCTGGTCATCGCCCGGGACAAGACCTGCCGCGCCCCCGGCTGCCGCATCCCCGCCCGACGCTGCGAACTCGACCACACCAGACCGTTCCCCGACGGACCCACCGCCGCCCACAACCTCTACTGCGGCTGCAAACACAACCACCGGATGAAACACCACACCGACTGGACCGTCGAACAACTCCCCGACAACACCCTGCGCTGGACCAGCCCCACCCGCCATGTCTACCAAGTCCCACCCGAACCCTTCCTCGACCACCCACCACCCCCCGGCCGACCCGCACCGAACCGTGCAGCGCCACCCGAACCCGAACCGGCAGACCCCGACCTCGACCAGCCGCCCTTCTGAGCGATCACGCCGGCCGACGTGCGCCGGTTGCTCGACCACGTCCATGGGTCGCTTCGCCCTCCATGTGCGGCACGTACGGTACGAGCCGTGGCGCGCGACATTCCGGATGGCTGGTGGCCGCTGGTCGTCGGGAGCACCGAGCCGCCGGTCGGGCTGTGCGAGCTCGGGTCGCTCACGGGTCCCGGGAGCACGGCGGACAGCGGAGGACGGGAGGGAGGCGAGGTATGAGCAGCATCCCCGTGCCCGACGAGCGGACCATCTACTCGTCTCACCGGCAGGACGACGTCGATGCCCTGGCCTGGCCCGTGTTCAGCGAGCATGCCTTGGACATGCTGCGGTCGGCCGGTGAGGTGCTGCACCCTCAGCCCGGCGAGCTGCTGTGGGATGCGGGTGACCCCTACGACCTGTACCTCGTCACCGCGGGCGGAGTCCTACTTCTCGACCGCCGTGACGACCGAGTCGTCTTCGTGATCGAAGAAGGCGACTTCGTCGGCGAGTTGGGCATGTTGATGGGGCAGCGGGCCTTCCTCCCAGGCGTGGCCATGGAGGGGACCACGTTGCTCCGGGTCCGGGTCGAGGAGCTCCGCCGGCTCGTGGAGATCTCGGGGGAGTTGAGCGATGTCCTGCTCTCCGCGTTCGACGCCCGGCGGCGGCTGCTGAAGACGATCGGAGAGGGCGGTCTCGTGCTCGCCGGAGACGACGACCGCGACCTTCACCGGCTCCAGGACTTCGCCGAGCGCAACCAGATCCCCTACCGGACGGTGCTGCGATCCGATCCGTCGGCTTGGACAGACCTGGCGAAGACCTGTGTGTTGCCAGACGTAGGCACGGCCGTGGTGACCGGAGAGCGCCGGGTGATGACAGCACCGACGACGCGCGATCTGGCGACCGCGCTGGGGATCGATCTGTGGTGCTTTGCTGACGACTCTCGCTGTGACCTGCTCGTGGTGGGAGCCGGCCCAGCCGGGCTGGCCGCCGCCGTCTATGGGGCCTCGGAGGGGCTGGACGTGGTCGTCGTCGAGGACGTCGCCATCGGCGGCCAGGCCGGCAGCTCCTCGCAGATCGAGAACTACCTCGGCTTTCCCCGGGGTGTGTCCGGGGCAGAGCTGGCGCGGGCCGCGATGCTGCAGGCCGTCAAGTTCGGGACTCGGCTCGTGTCCCCTCGCTCGGTCACCGGGGTTTCGCAAGTGCCCGGAGGCTTCCGCGTCCGGCTCGACGACGAGCACGACATCGTCGCTTGCTCCGTGATCATCGCCAGTGGCGTCCGGTATCGGCGCTTGCCCGTGCCTGGTCTGGCTGACCTCGAAGGGCGCGGCGTCTACTACGCCGCGAGCCAGCTCGAGACCAACCTGGTGGCTGGCCGGAATGCGGTCGTGGTCGGGGGTGCCAACTCGGCCGGCCAAGCGGCCCTCTTCCTGGCACGGCACGCCAGTCAGGTCCACGTCCTCATCCGCCGCGACGACCTCCGCGACACGATGTCGAACTACCTGGCCCAGCGCCTCACTCACGACGAGCGGATCACCGTCCACCCTCGTTCGGAACTGTGCGGGGTCCAAGGCACGAGCCGGCTCAGCGCCCTGACCTGGCGTGACCACACCCTGGACCGGGACGTGCAGCTCGACGCAGCCGCTCTCTTCCTGATGATCGGCGCAGAGCCCTGCACGACCTGGTTGCACGAGGTTGGCGTCGAGCTCGACGCCAAGGATTTTGTGGTCACCCGCGACGGCTTCGCCACCTCGGTGGCTGGGCTGTTCGCCGTCGGTGACGTGCGCGCCGGGTCCGTCAAGCGGGTGGCATCGGCCGTCGGCGAGGGGTCCGTCGTCATCTCGGCCGTCCACTCCCACCTCGCCGGAGTCGAGACAACCTAGTGTCCGCGGCTTCGCGGTCGGAGTCGTCGGTTTTCTCTCCGTGCTCGGCCGGCACGTACGGCGCAATGCCGCACCGTCACGACCTCGACACACCCCGCCAACGGGTGTATCCAGAAATGTAGCTCGGTCGGTTTCACACCGTGACGAGCCAGAAGACCTGGGGGCGGGGCAATGGTTCGACCAGTTGAGGGTCGGAGGGGGCCGAGCGGCGTCTGCCGCCATGCCACGCATCGGTACGTCGGGGGATCTGCGCGGGGTTTCCAGACCTCGTGCCTGCGAGGCACCGCACGAGTCGCGCCAGGTCGTCGCGGCTCAATCCAGCACAAATAGGGAGAGACATGCCCGCCAAAGGACACAAGGACAAGGACAACGAGAAGGACCGTCCCAACGCGATGAAGTCGTCGGCTTCGTCGGGCATGGGGGGAGGGGCCATGCATGCGGCTCCCGGGATGAGCGGGATGTCGGAGAGCGGAAGCGGCAAGTCCGGCAACGGCCACCGGCCCAAGGGGTCGAGCGCGATGAAGAGCGCGATGGGTGATCCCGCCCAGACGCAGACCGGCCGCTCCGGCGGCGGGGCCCGTGGTGCTGGGGATCCGATCGAGCCCGAGCCGCCGACCGAGCGCAGGTGCGCCACGATGGACGTGCACCGCCGGCTGCTCAACGAGAGCGCGGAATACCGGCTAGCTCGCGCAGGCATCGAAGACGCTGCACTCGCGCGGACGTCAGAGCCAATCGATAGCCGGTTCTCCGGCGTGATCCGCATTCCGGTCGTCGTCCACGTCGTGTCAAACACGCCTACGCAGGACATCTCCGAAGCGCAGATCAACAGCCAGATCGACGTACTGAACCGCGACTTCCGGGCGACCAACCCCGACATCTCGACCGTGCCCGCGGTGTTCGCCGGCCTGGTGGCGGACTCGAGGATGGAGTTCTTCCTCGCCACCACCGACCCCGGCGGCAACCCGACCAACGGCATCACCCGCAGGACGACGAGCGTGGCGTCGTTCGTCGACGACGACAAGATCAAGTTCGCGTCAACCGGTGGCACCGATGCCTGGCCGGCTGACCACTACCTGAACATGTGGGTGGGCCCGCTCGGTGGCGGGCTCCTCGGCTACGCGCAGTTCCCGGGCGGGGCGGCTGCGACCGACGGCGTCGTCATCACGCACACCGGCTTCGGCACGACAGGCACGGCGACCGCGCCGTTCCACCTCGGCCGGACCGCGACCCACGAGATCGGTCACTACCTCAACCTGTTCCACATCTGGGGCGACGACGGCGCAGGCTGCAGCGGCTCGGACCAGGTGGCCGACACGCCCAACCAGGGTGGCGGCAACGTCGGCGTGCCGACCTTCCCCCACGTCAGCTGCAGCAACGGCCCCAACGGCGACCTGTTCATGAACTACATGGACTACGTCGACGACCCCGTCATGGTGATGTTCACCCACGGGCAAGCGCAGCGCATGGAGGCCTGCATCGACACCGTGCGGACGGACTTGCCCGTCGCCGGCGGTCGCCCGATCCCGGCGGGACCGGTGGTGTCCTGGAGCGCCAACCGCATCGATGCCTTCGTCACCGGAACAGACCGAGCGCTTTACCACAAGTGGTGGAACGGTTCCGCGTGGGGACCGTCGACCACCGACTACGAATACATGGGCGGGATCTGTATGACTGAGCCTGAGGTCGCGTCCTGGGGGCCGAACCGCCTGGACGCTTTCGTCATCGGTACGGATCGTGCGCTGTACCACAAGTGGTGGAACGGTTCCGCGTGGGGACCGTCGGTCACCGACTACGAGTACATGGGCGGGGTCTGTCTGTCGCCTCCTCGCGTCGCCACGTGGGGGCCCGACCGCCTGGACGTCTTCGTGCTCGGCAGCGACAGCGCGCTGTACCACAAGTGGTTCGACGGCTCCGGATGGGGACCGTCGGTCACGGACTACGAGTACATGGGCGGCGTCTGCATGGGCGAGCCCGAAGTCGTGTCGTGGGGCCCGAACCGGCTCGACGTCTTCGTGCTCGGCACGGACAACGCGGTCTACCACAAGTGGTTCGACGGCTCCGGATGGGGACCGTCGGTCACGGACTACGAGTTCATGGGCGGCATCTGCGCGAGCCCGGTGACTGCTGTCGCGTGGGGTGAGAACCGACTCGACCTGTTCGTCCTGGGCACCGATCACGCGCTCTACCACAAGTGGTTCGACGGTTCGTCCTGGGGACCGTCGACGACTGACTGGGAGTACATGGGCGGCGTGTGCACCAGCCCGCCGACCGTGGTCTCGTGGGGCCCCAACCGGCTCGACGTCTTCGTCACCGGCACGGACGGCGCGCTGTACCACAAGTGGTTCGACGGCTCGTCCTGGGGACCGTCTGTCACGGACTACGAGTACATGGGCGGCATCATCACCAGTCCGCCGCGTGTCACGGCGTGGGGCCCGAACCGTCTCGACGTCTTCGTCACCGGTACGGACAGTGCGCTGTACCACAAGTGGTTCGACGGATCGGCTTGGGGACCGTCGGTCACGGACTACGAGTACATGGGCGGCGTGATCAGCGACTTCCGGCAGGCCGCTCCGGCGCAAGGTGAAATCGACCTGCTGAAGCCCCGCAAGCCAGTGGGTGCTCCCAGTGGGGCGTCCAGGTAGTCGGTAGTCACTCGCGAGACATCCCGGGCGGGGCGGGGGTTCGAGCCCCGTCCCGACCCGGGTGGCACGCGTCAGGAAGGCAGCAGCCATGACCAACTCCGGTGTCACCTGGGCGATCGTCCCGGTAGCGCGGCTTGCTCCGTCGGAGCGGTCGGCCACGGGCGCGCAGCACTGGGCCCAGCTGGGTGGCATCGTCATCGTGTGGTCGTCGGCCACCGACGCGGCGGCCAGGGTGGCACAGTTCGGCGGACAGCCCGGCACGGCTGACGGGCTATCGCTGGTCACCCAGGTCGGGCGGTCGTTCCAGGACGAGCACCCGCATGTACGCGTCGTCCTCGATCACGGCCGGCACCTGATCGTCGACAGTGCCGACCTGGGGGGTGTGCCCGTCGAATCGCACTGTTGGCTCGCGCAGCCGCTCCCCGTCGACTCTGTCGTGGTCGACCGTCCGGACCCGGTCGCCACCCGCTCCGATCCGGCGACCCTGGCGCTGCTCTCGCAACTCTCGTCGCAAGCGATTCACGCCGACCTGACCTCTCTCGTCGGTCGGGGCACCCGGCATTCGCTGAGCCAGGGGTTCCGCGACGCGGCGGCATGGGCAGACGCGCGTCTTGCTTCGCTCGGATACACCACGTCACGGCCGCAGATCAACGTCGGCTCGGGTCACAGCGAGAACATCGTCGCCGACCGGATCGGCTCCGGGTCAGGTCCGCGCAGTCTGGTCCTCATCACGGCTCACCTCGACTCGGTCAACCTTCCGGGCGGTGCGGGGGCTCCTGCTCCGGGTGCCGATGACAACGGGAGTGGTTCGGCCGGCCTGCTCGAGCTGGCCCGCGTGCTCAGCACCGCTTCCTTCAGCCACGACCTGCGACTCATCCTGTTCGGCGGCGAGGAGCAAGGGCTGTTCGGCAGCGTTCAGTACGTCGCCGCACTCCCTCCGGCGGAGCGGACGCGGATCCGCGCCGTACTCAACATGGACATGGTGGCGACACGCAACACAGTGCAGCCCACGGTCATGCTCGAAGGCGCCGCCCTCTCGTCCGGGCAGATCAACGACCTCGCTTCAGCGGCGGCGACGTACACCAGCCTTCGCGTGGAAACGTCACTGAACCCGTTCGCCAGCGACCACGTGCCGTTCATCAACGCCGGCATCCCCGCAGTGCTCACCATCGAGGGCGCGGACAGTGCGAACGGCCACATCCACAGCGCCCAGGACGTCATGGCGCACATCGACCTGGCACTCATGCAGGAGATCCTGCGGATGAACCTCGCCGCACTCGCGGCGTGGTTGCAACCGGTCGCGACGGTGCCACGGCCGGCCGGACCCGTGGTCGCATCGGCCCCCGGACGCCTCGACGTCTTCGTCGAAGGCACCGACTCGGGGATCTACCACAAGGCCTGGGACGGCAGCGCTTGGCAACCGAGCACGACCGACTACGAGTCCCTCAGCCGACCAGCGCTGTAGTCACGGGCCGAACATGTCTCCCGATCGTCAGTCAAAGGCCGGACGGACCGGGGCGACCTAGTCCTTTCGGTCATTTATGGGCCGACGTCCGGCCAGCGACGGTGCGCACCGATAGACCTGGCAACGGAGCGGCGCCGGTCGGTGCTGCGACGAATGGGGGAGAACCGCCATGACACGTCGATACAACCCACCGCCCAATTGGCCCTCGCCTCCCGCGGGTTGGACCGCACCCGGCGGATGGCAACCCGATCCCACCTGGGGGCCCCCGCCTGACGGTTGGCAGATCTGGATCGAGGACGAGGCGAGCAAGCCGTGGGTCAAGCGGCACAAGGTCCTGACCGGGTTGCTTGGTCTTGCCATCGTTGTAGCGGTCGGTTCTGCCTTCAGTGGGGACGGGGACAAAGTGACGACGGCACCAGCCGCTCAAGGTGCCACAACGACGAAGTCCGACACACCCTCGACTGACGCTGCGGCTGACGCCGCGAAAAAGAGGGCCAAGGCCGAGGCAAAGGCGAAGGAAGAAGCCGAGGCAAAGGCGAAGGCCGCTGCCGAGAAGAAGGCAGAGGCCGCAGCTCAGAAGAAGGCAGAGGCCGAAGCCGCGGCCAAGGCCGAGAAGGCAAAGCGCGCGGCCGCTGCGCTGAAGAATCCTTCCAACTACGCGAAGGTCTCGGCCCGAAAGTTTGCTCTGATTGCTAAGAACCCAGACGACTACGCCGGAAAGAGGTTCGTCGTCTACGGCCTAGTGACGCAGTTTGATGCCGCTACCGGTGAAGACACTTTCCGCGCCGACACGGGACCGCAGGCGTTCGTGGAGGACTGGTACAACTACGACGTCAACGCCGTGGTAACGGGCAGCAAGAGGATGCTCCGAAACGTCGTGCAAGACGACATCGTCCGCATGTACGTCACGTCTGCTGGGTCTTACTCGTACGACACTCAGATCGGCGGGAACACAACAGTTCCGCTCTTCAAAGTCAACATGATCAAGGTAATCGGGTCGGCGGACATTTAGATCCGGCTCGCCCCGGGCCCAAAACACTCGCCCCGGCGGGCGCCGTGAAGGCGCCGCACCGGGGCGGGTCGGGGGAAGCCGTTCCTAGCCGACGCGGCCGACGAAGACCTTGTTCGTCCAGATCTTCGAGCGCTTGACCCGCTCGCCCGAGTTGGGCGCGTGCCACACGTAGCCGCGCTTCGCGCGGATGCCGACGTGGTAGACGCCACCGCCGCCGTAGAAGAAGACGAGGTCACCGCGACGCGAGCTCGCCCGGCTGACGCGGTGCACTGCCCTGGACTGCTGGCTCGACGTGCGGGGGAGCGACTTGCCGACGCGCCCGTACACCCACTGGGCCAGGCCCGAGCAGTCGAAGCGGTAGGGGCCGTTGGCGCCGTACTGGTACGCGGAGCCAGCGCGGCCGCGGGCGATGTCAGCGGCCCGGTTGGCCGTGGCATTGGAGACGGCGGCCGAGGCCTTGCTGATCGTGGGGGGTGTCGAGAATCCGACCAGCAGCGTGGCGGTCAGGACCATGACGACAGAGAAGACTGTGAACAGACGGATGGGGGCGAGACGGCTCGCATGCATAGGTCGTTTCCTTCGGTGACCGCCTGCGAAGAGTGTCCTGTCGGGTTTGGGCTCCGAAGCTTGCCCAGCCACACGCGGTGGCTTCACCCCAAGGAGGCCGGTCCGGCCGGCCTCCGTCTATCTGGGTTCTCCGTCCCTGCCTGATCCACGAGCTCGCTGGTGTCGCCCCGGCGTTGGCAGGACTCGGCGTCCACCGGGGTCGCCCCACCTGGTCAGGCGGGGACTTCGGTTGGTCTCTCGGAGAGGAGGGGTCCATGGTTGACCGAAAGTCGGTCGGAAACTCCCCAACAAGCGTGAACTGTGACTCACATCTCACCCGGCCGCAACTCGGCCTACCCCAGATGCAGTACTCCGAACCGAGCGTCCACGCTCGGGCGCGGCCCGCCCGTACAGCAGAATGTCCCGCGTGCCGGACCCTGATCGCCGCCTGCGGATGCCTTCGAGCGCGCCGGCGCCGCCAATCATCGCCATCGGTCGGCGTGTCGCCATTGCGATTGCAATCGTGCTGCTCAACTGGGGCGTCGTCCTCCTCGAGCGCGAGGGCTACCAGGACAGTGCCGACGGGGACGTTTCGGTCCTCGACGCGCTCTACTACACGACAGTCACGCTGTCGACGACCGGCTACGGCGACATCACGCCGGTCACCGACGGCGCCCGCCTGACGAACGCGCTCCTGGTCACCCCGATGCGCCTGCTGTTCGTCCTGGTGCTGGTGGGTACGACGATCCAGGTGCTCACCGAGCGCTCCCGCGCGCAGTTCCAGGAGTCCCGATGGAGGTCTCGCGTGAAGAACCACGTCGTCGTCTGCGGATACGGCACCAAGGGCCGCAGCGCGGTGCGCTCGCTGATCCAGCAGGGCATCGACCCCAAGGACATCGTGGTCATCGACTCCAACCACGCGGCCGTGTCCAACGCCACCGCCCACGGCCTCACGGCGGTGCACGGCTCCACCACCGATGACACGGTGCTCCAGGAGGCCATGGTCGACCGAGCCCGCTCGGTGATCGTTGCCGTCGACCGTGACGACGCGGCGGTGCTCACCACCTTGACGGTCCGCCAGCTCAACCCCGGCACCAACGTGGTCGCGGCGGTGCGCGAGGAGCAGAACGCCGACCTGCTCACCCAGAGCGGCGCCGACTCGGTCATCACCTCCTCCGACGCGGCCGGGCGGCTTCTCGGCATCGCGACGCACAGCCCGCAGACCGTCGCCGTGATCGAGGACCTGCTGGCCCACGGCCACGGCCTCGACCTGCTCGACCGCACCGTGGCCGCAGACGAGGTCGGCGCCGGGTTGAAATCCCTCGGCGTTCCGGTCCTGGCCGTGATCCGCGGCGGGCAGACCCTCGCCTACGGTCACCCCGAGACGGCCGCACTGCAGGCCGGCGACCGCATCATCTACGTCGCGAACAGCGGTCCCTGACCGAGCCCGCCACCGAACCGCTCGCGTACCCTGCTTTCACGTGGCTGCCGTGGACGTTGCCGAGGAGCTCAAGGCCCTCGACCAGACCCTGACCAGTGTCGAGACCGTGCTCGACCTCGACGCCATGCGCCGCGAGCTGGTCGACCTCAACGAGCAGGCCGCCGTGCCCGACCTCTGGGACGACCAGGAGCGCGCGCAGAAGGTCACCAGCAGGCTGTCCCATGTGCAGGGCGACCTGTCGCGCGTCGAGAGTCTCCGGCGCCGCCTCGACGACCTCTCCGTGCTCTTCGAGCTGGCGGAGGGTGAGGACGACGCCCCGACGCTGGCCGAGGCCGAGGGAGAGCTCGTATCGATCCGCAAGGCGATCGGGGAGCTCGAGGTGCGCACGCTGCTCTCCGGCGAGTACGACGCCCGCGAGGCGCTCGTGACGATCCGGTCGGAGGCGGGCGGTGTCGACGCGGCCGACTTCGCCGAGATGCTGCTCCGGATGTACATCCGGTGGGCCGAGCGCCACAACTATCCGACCGAGGTCTACGACACGTCTTACGCCGAGGAGGCCGGCATCAAGTCGGCGACCTTCGCGGTCAAGGTGCCCTACGCCTACGGCACCCTGTCGGTCGAGCAGGGCACTCACCGGCTGGTGCGCATCTCGCCGTTCGACAACCAGGGCAGGCGCCAGACCTCGTTCGCGGGAGTCGAGGTGGTGCCCGTGGTCGAGCAGAGCGACCACATCGAGATCCCTGACGACGAGATCCGGGTCGACGTCTACCGGTCCAGCGGGCCGGGAGGCCAGGGCGTCAACACCACCGACTCGGCGGTGCGCATCACCCACCTGCCGACCGGCATCGTGGTGTCCTGCCAGAACGAGCGCTCGCAGCTGCAGAACCGCGCCTCGGCGATGACCGTGCTCCAGGCCAAGCTGCTCGCCCGCGAGCACGAGGAGCAGCAGGCCCGCATGGACGCGCTCAAGGGCGACTCCGGCGGCTCCTGGGGCAACCAGATGCGCTCCTACGTGCTGCACCCCTACCAGATGGTCAAGGACCTGCGCACCGAGGTGGAGACGGGCAACACGGGCGCGGTGCTCGACGGAGAGATCGACGACTTCATCGAGGCGGGCATCCGCTGGCGCCGTCAGGGCGCCAAGGCGTCCTGATCGGAAAGGTCAGGCCGATGGCGCGGCCAAAAGGGCGGCTGCGATCGGGCCCGCGTCTAGACTCGGCTGGTGGCCGTACGGCGAGCAGCGGCCTGATCAAACCCTGCGACCGGCCGGTAGTGATGACTACGTGATCCTTCTTCAGAACGTCACCAAGCAGTACCCCAGCCAGACCCGTCCGGCCCTCATCGACGTGACCGTCGAGATCGGCAAGGGCGAGTTCGTGTTCCTGGTCGGCCAGTCGGGCTCGGGCAAGTCGACGTTCCTCCGGCTCGTCCTCAAGGAGGAGAAGGCCACCAAGGGTGACGTGCACGTCGCCGGCAAGGATCTCTCCCGGCTCTCCCAGTGGAAGGTGCCCGCCCTGCGCCGCCAGGTCGGCACGGTCTTCCAGGACTTCCGCTTGCTGCCGAACAAGACGGTGCGGGAGAACGTGGCGTTCGCTCTCGAGGTCATCGGGCGCCCGCGCCATCAGATTGCCAAGGTCGTCCCCGAGGTGCTCGACCTCGTCGGCCTGAAGGGCAAGGAGAACCGCAAGCCCGACGAGCTCTCGGGCGGCGAGCAGCAACGCGTGGCCATCGCGCGCGCGTTCGTCAACCGGCCGATGATCCTCATCGCCGACGAACCCACCGGCAACCTCGACCCGACCACGAGTGTCGGCATCATGAAACTGCTCGACCGCATCAACCGCACCGGCACGACCGTCGTCATGGCGACCCATGACGACGACATCGTCGACCAGATGCGCAAGCGGGTCATCGAGCTCGAGGCCGGCCGCGTCGTGCGCGATCAGGCGCGCGGCGTGTACGGCTACAGCCACTAGTCAAGGACGACATGCGCGCGACGTTCATCATCAGCGAGATCGGCATCGGGCTGCGCCGCAACCTCACGATGACGATCGCTCTGGTCATCACGATGGGTGTGTCACTGGCGTTCCTCGGCACGGGTGTGCTCTTCCACCAACAGGTCGAGGACAGCAAGGGCTACTGGTACGACAAGGTCGAGGTGTCGATCTTCATGTGCGGTCAGGACAGCGCCCAGCCGAGCTGCGCCGGGGGAGAGGTGACGCAGGCACAGCGTGACCAGATCCGCCAGGACCTCGAAGCGCTGCCGGCGGTGGACCGCATCTACTACGAGTCCAAGCGTCAGGCGTTCGCCAGGTTCAAGGAGCAGTTCCAGGACAGCGCGATCGCCAACAACGTGACTCCCGACCAGCTGCCCGAGTCGTTCCGGGTCAAGCTGGTCAACCCAGAGGAGTTCCCGATCATCGCCAGCGCGTTCGTCGGACGTGACGGTGTCGAGGAGGTGCAGGACCAGAAGGCGTTGCTCGACAGCCTCTTCGAGCTGATCCGCTACCTGCAGCGCGGCGCTTGGTTCATGGGCATCGTGATGATGGCGGTTGCGACGATCCTCATCGTCAACACCATCCGCGTCGCGGCGTTCAGCCGACGACGTGAGACGGGCATCATGAAGCTCGTCGGCGCGTCCAGCTTCTCCATCCAGTTGCCGTTCCTGCTGGAGGGAGCCATCGCCGGGCTGATGGGCGCAGCGCTCGCGACAGGGGTGCTCTGTCTCATCAAGGGCGTCCTGGTCGACCGCATCATCGCGCCCAACTTCACCATCACCGAGTACATCGACTGGGCCGACGTCTGGCTCGCGACCGGTGCGGTGTTCATCGTCGGCGTCGGGCTCGCCGCGCTCGCCAGCCTGCTGACCCTGCTCAAGTACTTGCGCGTCTAGCCGCGAGGGTAGAAAGTCGGCACAAGGGGCGTTTCGCTCAGCGTCGCCCTGTTGCGCGTGCGATAGGAAGGGTGTCGACCTCTGTCGGCCACCGACCATGCACACCGCAGCCACCGGCCGCGGCCGCCAACGGCCGCACCACGGATCCGGAGACTTCCCCCGCATGCGCAAACGGACCGTCCTGCTCGTCGCCCTCGTGGTGTCCGCCTTGCTCGCCGGTGTCCTCGGCGTCGCGGTGGCCGACGACGAGAGGCGCAAGAAGGCTCGGGTCGACCGCGCCATCGAGGCTCTGGAGCACGAGCTCGCCGAGACCTCGCAGGAGATGCGGGCCGCCGGCATCGCGCTGCGCCGTGCCGAGGCCAAGCTGCCCGGCGCGAAGGCACGGGTCGCCGAGGTCCGTGGCAGGCTCGCGGCCGCCCAGGCGCGCGACCGGGCGCTGGGTGAGCGGCTCGAGGTCGCCAAGGCCGAGGTGGCGCGGGCCAGGCGTGAGATCGCGGCGACCCAGGCGGAGGTCGACGCGACCCAGAGCGTGATCGGGCGCATCGCGCGCTCCTCCTACCAGCAGGGCGGCTACGGCGAGATCGCCGTCGTCCTCGACGCCGAGTCGCCCGACGACTTCGCTGCCCGGCTGGTCATGATCAAGGACGCGCTCCGCTCGCAGGGCGGCGCCCTCGCCCAGCTCGCCGAAGACCGCGCCGACCTGGCCGCGAAGAAGGCCACGCTCGATGCCAAGAAGGCCCAGATCGCCGCGATGAAGCGTGAGCAGGAGCGGCTCGTCCTGGCCATCCAGGAGCTCGAGCGCCAGGCCGTCGCGGCGCAGCAGGCGGTCGAGAAGCTCATCGCCGAACGCGCGCTGGCACTGGCAGCGATCGAGCGGGAGAAGGCGAGAGAGGAGCGTCGCCAGCGGGCGATGGAGGCCGAGTCACGGCGGCTGCAGCGCGTCCTCGCCGAGCGGGCCCGCCAGGCACGCATCGCGGCCGCACGCGAGGCGGCGCGACGGCGTGCCGCCGGCCGGTCGAACGGCGGGGGCGGGGGCGGGGGCGGGGGCGGCTTCACTCCGTCGGGCAACGCGCTGTCCTACCCGGTCAACGCCGGCGTCACCTCGTCGTACGGCATGCGCAAGCATCCGGTGACCGGCGTCTACAAGCTGCACGACGGCACGGACTTCGGGGCGGGCTGCGGTACGCCGGTGCACGCCGCGGCGTCGGGCACCGTCGTCTGGGCGTCGCTGCTCGTCGGCTACGGCAACCAGCTGGCCATCGACCACGGCGCGATCCGCGGCTCGGGTGTCTCGACGAGCTACAGCCACCTGTCGCGATTCGCGAAGTCCTCGGGGTCCCACGTGAGCCGTGGTGAGGTCATCGGCTACAGCGGCGGCGGCGCCGGTATGTACGGCGCGGGCTTCTCCACCGGGTGCCATCTGCACTTCATGGTCTACCGGAACGGCGGCACCACGAACCCCATGGGCTGGCTCTAGCGCCGCAGCGTCGCGCACGCTCGACGTGGCCTGCCGCCCGCCGGTCGGCCAGTAGCCCGTCCGGGCCACTTCTTGCCCAGGCGCCTAGACTCGGACGGTGCCATCCCTGGGTCGCGTGCTGCGGGTCGCTGCCGTCCTCGCCGCCGTCAGCCTGGCGTACGTCGGAGGAGTCGTGACCGGCGTCGTCGGAAGTGACGACCCACCGCCACCCGCCGCCGGCGGAGTGATCGACGAGGCCGCCGAGCGGATTGCGTCCAAGGCGGCGAGACCTGTCGACAAGGCCGCGCTCGAACGTGCCGCTGTCGAGGGCATGCTGCGCGCACTCGGCGACCAGTGGTCGGCCTACTACGGCGTGAGTGAGTTCGAGTCGTTCCAGGCCGCTCTCGAGGGTCACTACTCCGGGGCCGGGCTGTGGCTGCGTCGCACCGACGCCGCCCTGGGCTCCGGCGTGCAGGTGGGCAGCGTGCAGAGCGGGTCCCCGGCTTCGCGCGCGAAGCTGCGCGCAGGCGACCGGTTGGTGCGCATCGGCGCGACCGATGTCGCGACGTCGACGGTCAGCGAGGCCGCGGCACTGTTGCGCGGCAGGGCCGGCAGCACGGTGCAGATCGACGTACGGCGAGCGGGTGAGATGCGCTCCCTCACCGTTACGCGCGAGGCCGTCACCACGGACGACGTCGTCGTCGAGCGCCTGCGCGGTGGCATCTCCCGGGTGCAGATCTCGGCGTTCACTCGCGGCGTGGGCCGCGAGGTGCGGCGTGCGATGGACGACGACGCCGCGGGACACGTCGGCGGCGTCATCCTCGACCTGCGCGGCAACTCCGGTGGCCTGCTCGACGAGGCGGTCGACGCCGCTTCGGTGTTCCTCGACGGCGGGCCGGTCGTGTCCTACGAGCGCCGTAACCAGCCGCAGCGGACGCTGAACGCCTACTCCGGCGGCGACCTCCGCACGCCGGTTGTCGTGCTGGTCGACTCCGACACCGCGAGCGCCGCCGAGGTCGTTGCCGCTGCCCTGCAGGACCGCAACCGGGCGGTCGTCGTCGGCGCGCGGACCTACGGGAAGGGTTCGGTGCAGGAACCGTCCGAGCTCTCTGACGGAACGGCGCTGGAGCTGACCGTCGGGCGCTACCTGACTCCCTCGGGGCGCGCGCTCGACGGTGTGGGCGTCGAGCCTGACGTCGTGGTGCCCGTCAAGGAGCCACCGGAGGTCGCCGAGCAACGCGCTATCAGCGTGCTCTCCGGACTGCGCGCCGCCCTGGGCGGCACCGGTCGGGGCTGAGCGCAATGCCGAAGGAACAGGGCCGCAAACTGGTGGCCCAGAATCGCAAGGCCCGGCACGACTACCACATCGACGACGTCTACGAGGCCGGCCTCGTGCTCGTCGGCACCGAGGTCAAGTCACTGCGGGCGGGCCAAGCATCGCTGGTCGACGGTTACGCGCACCTGCGCGACGGCGAGGTGTGGCTCGCGAACGTGCACATCCCGGAGTACACCGAGGGCACCTGGACCAACCACGAGCCGCGCCGCGAGCGCAAGCTGCTGTTGCACCGCGGCGAGATCCTGCGGCTCATCGGCAAGACGAAGGAGAGCGGCGTCACGATGATCCCGCTTGCGCTGTACTTCAAGGACGGCAAGGCCAAGGTCGAGATCGCGCTGGTTCGCGGCAAGCGCAGCTATGACAAGCGGCAGGCGCTCGCCGAGCGACAGGCGAAAAGAGAGGCGGAGCGCGCGCTGGCCGGCCGCAATCGCGGCGAGTGAGGGACTGCCGCAATCGCGGCGAGTGAGGGACTGCCGCAATCGCGGCGAGTAACTCAGTCGCCGGCGGGCTGGAACGACTCGGCTGCGGTCCCGAAGACGTCCTGGCTGTCGTCCCACTCGCCCTCGGGTGCGGAGAGGTAGAGCGCGTAGCCGTGTGAGTCGTCGGTGACGAAGCCCCGGTTGAGCACGTGGGTGTTCTCGCCGATGGTGAACTCCCAGTCGGCCGCGGGCCAGTCGCGGTAGTCCACCTCCTCGATCTTGATGCGCTGGTAGTTCGGCAGGTCGTCCTGGCGCGCCTGCTCCTGCTGCTCCCAGTCGGCCTTCGGGTCGTCCTTGGGCTCGTTGGTCTGGTCGATCCGCAGGAAGCGGGCGCTGTCGGGGTCGCGGAAGTCGACCCGGGTGCCGTCGCGCTGCTGCTCCCAGCCCTCGGGCACGTCGACCGAGAAGCCGGTCGGGTCCTCGTAGTGGACGAAGCCGGCCGGCGCCCCGGCGTTCTCCTCCGGGGTGTTCGACGTGGCGGAGGACTGCGGGGCACTGGTGGTGGGCTGGCTCTGGGAGGTGGTCGCCGGCGCGCTGCTCTTGGTCGGGCCGGGATTCGCCGAGCTGCCCGGTTCGTCGTCGTCGAGCAGCGCGAAGGCCAGCACCCCGCCCAGGAGGAGGATCAGCGCCACGAGCGCCAGGATCACGCCGACGGGGCGGCGGCGTCGCTCGTCCTCGTCGTCCCGCCAGACGGGGGGAGGAGGCGGCGGGGCTGCTGGGCGCTCGGACTCGACCGGCAGCGCCTCGGTGCGGCTGGCCCGGTCGAGTGCCTCGGTGCCGGCGGCGGGAGCCCAGGTGGCGCCGGTCGTGTGGTCGCGGGCGGCCTGGGTGAGCAGGGCGCGGGTCTGATCGATGCTGAGGCGATCGGCGGGCTCCTTGGCCAGCAGGCCGAGGATGGCCTCGCGCAGCGGGCCGTCCACGGCGGGCGGCTCGACGGGGTCGGAGATGACCGAGGTCAGCGTGCCGAGTGCGTTGTCCGAGTCGAACGGCGGCCGACCCTCGACAGCGGCGTACAGCGTGGCGCCGAGCGACCACAGGTCGGCGGGCGCTCCCGGGCGCAGGCCGCGGGCGCGCTCGGGGGACATGTACGCCGGCGAGCCCAGCACGACCCCGGTGGACGTCAGCGACGGATCACCCGCCATGGTGGCGATGCCGAAGTCGGTGAGCACGGACCGGCCGTCGTCGGTGATGAGCACGTTGCCGGGCTTCACGTCGCGGTGGATCACGCCTAGCCGGTGGGAGGCCTCCAGCGCGCCCAGCATGCCTACGCCGATCTCGGCCACCCGGTGGGGAGGCAGCGGCCCGTCGTCGCGGAGCACCTCGCTCAGGCTGCGGCTGTGCAGCAGCTCCATGACGATCCACGGCCGGCCCCCCTCCTCGACCACGTCGTAGGTGGTGACCACGTTGGGGTGGTTCAGCTTCGCCGACGCCCGAGCCTCTCGCAGGGTCCGCTCGCGCAGCTCGGCCTGCTCGTCACCGCCGAGCTCGGACGGGAAGCGGACCTCCTTGACGGCGACGTCGCGGCCGAGCACCTCGTCGCGCCCGCGCCAGACCGTGCCCATGCCTCCCCGGCCGATCGACTGCTCCAGGCGGTAGCGGTTGCCGATCAGCCGGTTCGTGGCGTCAGCGTTCGTGGGGTCAGGGGGTGTCATCGCGCGTCCCTTACCCCTTGACCGGCTCAGGGATGCACGCTCGCGCCCTCGGCTAGAATGGGCGCACAACTGCACAGGGGGTGAATGGTCTCGACTTCGGTCGTCGAGCCAGGGGAAGCGGGCCGAGGATGGCTGGGATGACCTCGCAAACCATGCCCAGCAAACCAACAAGCGCCGATTCCAATCAGCGCGCCTTCGCTCTCGCTGCCTAAGTAGCGCGAGCAGGCTGTCAGCCCGGGAGTGCCTTCGGCCCGGTGTCTGGCATCAGCAAGAAGGCTCAACCGGTCGGTCCGGTCGCGGGACCGGCCGGGAAAACCAACAGCGACTGAGCCTGTCAGCAGCTTGCCTGCATGACTGCTGGGGCTGAGAAAAGCGAACGCAGGCTGCGCCCGGAGAAGCCCTGGAACGTCACCGAAGGACGCGGGTTCGATTCCCGCCACCTCCACTGTGAGCTGTTCCCTGAAATCAGCGGATCAGCTCAATGTTGACTTCGAGCACTTGAAGTTTTTACCGTAGACGAAGTGAGCACAGGAACCCACCCGCACATCTACTCGATCAAGGAAGCGGCCGCGCTGACCGGCCTACCGGCCAGCACGCTGCGCTACTACGAGTCGATCGGCGTCATCCCGCCCATCAGCAGGGGTGACAGCAGCAAGCACCGGGTCTACGACGACGCCGACCTGGATCAACTCACCTGGGTTGCCTGCCTGGCCGCAACCGGCATGTCTGTCAGGGACATGCGGCGGTACGTGGCGAACGGGCAGCTTGGCCCGGCCGCCGCCGACGAGCAGATCGAGCTGCTCACCGCCCAGCAGCAGCGTCTGGCAGTCGAGGCCGAGCAAGTCGCCGTTCGGAAGCGATACGTGGAGCTCAAGATCGAGTACTGGCACGCGGTGCGGGCCGGCGACGACACGCGAGTGGAGTCGCTGTCTAACGAGGCCGGCGCCTTGGCCAAGGGCCTCAAGCGGGCCGACAGGCAGTAGCTGATCGGGAGCTCAGTCGCGGACCGGCCAGGTCCGCAGATGAGATGTGCCGCCCTGACAGGGCAGGCAGCACAAGAAGGTCCAAGACGTCGAGGACGTCGAACACGAGGAGACAGTCAATGCGTGGAGTTGTGATGTACAGCGCCGGTGACGTGCGCGTGGAAGAGCGCGCAGATCCGAAGATCATCGAGGCCACGGATGCGCTCATTCGGCTGACAGCGACCTGCGTCTGCGGGTCAGACCTGTGGCCGTACCGCGGAGTCGAGCCGGCCGACCACCAGGTGATGGGCCATGAGTACGTCGGCGTCGTCGAAGAGATCGGCGACCAGGTGACAACGATGAGCCCCGGTGACTTCGTCGTCGGCTCCTTCGTCATCTCCGACAACACGTGCGAGATCTGCCAGGCCGGCTTCCAGTCCAGGTGCGTTCACGCCGAGTTCGTCTCCCAGCTCGGGACCCAGGCCGAAAAGGCGCGCATTCCTCAAGCCGACGGAACGCTCGTCGTGACTCCCGGCCAACCTGACGACGAGCTGATCCCTTCTCTGCTGGCGGCCTCCGACGTCCTGGGCACCGGGTGGTTCGCGGCCGACGCAGCTCAAGCAGGTCCCGGCAAGGTTGTGGCAGTCGTCGGTGACGGCGCTGTCGGTCTGATGGCGATTCTCGCGGCCAAGCAGCTCGGCGCAGAACGAATCATCGCGATGTCCCGCCACCCGGAGCGGCAGAAGCTCGCCCGTTTCTACGGGGCCACCGACATCGTCGAAGAGCGTGGCGCCGAGGGCGTCACGAAGATCAAGGAACTCACCGGTGGGCTCGGCGCGCACTCCGTCGTCGAGGCAGTCGGAACCGAGGAGTCGTTCATGCAGGCCGTTGGCGCCACCCGCGGTGGCGGGCACCTCGGCTTCGTTGGCGTCAACCATGACGTCAAGATCCCCGGCATCGAGCTGTTCTTCGCCGGCATCCACACGCTCGGCGGACCCGCCCCAGTGCGGCGCTACCTCCCCAACCTCATCCAGCTGATCTGGGACCGCAAGATCGATCCTGGCAAGGTCTTCGACCTGATCCTCCCGCTCGACGAGGCGGCCGATGGCTACAAGGCGATGGATGAGCGCCGCGCCACCAAGGTCATGTTGACCCTCTGACGACGTCGGCGGCACTTGCCTAAGCCACGGCTACTCGAGGGTCGAGGGGCGAGGAGCACGGACTTCCACATAGACTCTTGACGTCCTAATACCATTAGGACATACTCTCGATCATGAGCGCGGAGCCCGTCCCCCTCGACCGCCGGCAGCGGCGGCGGCAGGAGACCATCGTCGAGGTCCTCGACATCGCGGCCGAGATCATGGCCGAGCAGGGTGTCGTCGGCCTGTCGGTGGGTGAGGTGGCCCGCCGGATGGGCATCCGCCCGCCCTCGCTGTACGTCTACTTCCCGTCGAAGCACGCGCTCTACGACGCCCTGTTCGCCCGCGGCGCGCAACTGGTTCTCGACCACCTCCGTGACGACGAGGCGTTCTTCACCAAGGAAGGGCAGTCCCTCGAAGAGGCGCTACTGCGCGGGGGCGAGTCCTTCGTCGGCTGGTCGATCGAGCACCCGGCCTACACCCAGCTGCTGTTCTGGCGGCCGGTCCCCGGCTTCACTCCGTCGGCCGAGGCCTACGCACCGGCGATCGCGCTGGTGGAGCTCAGCAGGACCAGGTTCACGCACCTGCAAGCACGCGGGCTGGTCCGCGAGGACGTCGACATCGAGGACGTGCTCCGCGACTGGACGATCCTCCTCGCGGGAGTCGTCAGCCAGCAAATGTCCAACGCCCCGGACGAACCGCCCGATGCCGGTCGGTTCACGGCGGCGCTGCCCGGCCTCGTGGCGATGTTCGCTCGCCACTACGGCAGCGGCACCCACACACACCCGTCGCCCAAGACGAAGGCACCGAAGGAGACCCGCCGTGTCCGCAGCAAGCATTGACCAGATCGCCGACCGCATCTACCGCATCTCGACGTTCGTGCCCGACCTCGGGCCGACGGGGTTCACCTTCAACCAGTTCCTCGTCGACGCGGAAGAGCCCTTGCTCTACCACACTGGCATGCGTCAGCTGTTCCCTGCCGTGAGAGAAGCGATCGAGACGGTGATGCCGGTCGAACGGCTTCGCTGGATCGCGTTCTCGCACCTCGAGGCAGACGAGTGCGGGTCGGTCGACGAGTTCCTCGCGGTGGCCCCCCACGCACAGGTCGCACACGGCTCGCTCGGCGTGATGCTCTCGCTCCAGGACCAGTTGCCGCGACCGCCACGCCCCCTCGAGGACGGCGACGTGCTGGACATCGGCGGCGCGTCCCTCGCCCGGCGCGTCATCGAGATCGCGACGCCCCACGTCCCGCACAACTGGGAGTCGCACATGTTCTTCGAGCAGGAGACCGGCACGCTGTTCCTCGGCGACCTGCTCACCCAGCTCGGCAACGGCCCGGCGGTGACGAGCGAGGACATCCTCGACGGAGCGATCGCGGCCGAGGAGCTGTTCCACCAGACGTCTCTCGGGCCGGCCGTCCCCGCGACCTACCGCCGCCTCGCGGAGCTGAACCCCACGCGGCTGGCCATCATGCACGGGTCGTCGTACGACGGCGACTGCGCGGCGATGCTGCGCTCGATGGCCGACGTCTACGAGCAGCGCTACGGCTGCGGCTTGGCGGACGTTCCCGCGCAGCCGCTGCCGGCTCACGACGCTCCGGTCGGCAGGCCGTCGTGATCGCGACCAGCATTGCGGGGAGGGCCACGTCCCGGCCGCGGACGTCGGCACTCCCGCGCGGCGTCGCGATGCGACTCGCCGCGCACGAGTACGAGCGGTTCGTCGCCCAGCTGCGTGATCTGTCGCCGGACGACTGGTCGAGGCCGACCGCGTGTCCCGCCTGGGACGTGCACGCCATGGCGTGTCACGTCCTGGGCATGGCCGAGTTCGCGGCGTCGGTGCCCGAGCAGTTGCGGCAGATGCGCGCGGCCCACAAGGCAGGTGGCTTGGTCATCGACGCGCTCACTGCCCTGCAGGTCGACAAGCACATCACCCGCTCACCGGCCGAGCTCGTGACGCGACTGGCCGAGGTGGCGCCGCGCGCCGCCGCCGGGCGACGCCGGACGCCGGCGCTGGTGCGGCGGATCCCACTCGCGGACCAGCCCGTCGAGGAGACGGGTACGCAGACCGAGAAGTGGAGGATCGGCTACCTGACCGACGTGATCCTCACCCGCGACACCTGGATGCACCGCAGCGACATCGCGGCAGCGACCGGTCGGGCGATGACCCTCACCGCCGAGCACGACGGCGTCCTCGTCGCGGACGTCGCTGCCGAGTGGGCCGAGCGGCACGGGCAGCCGTGCACGATCACGCTCACCGGGCCGGCCGGCGCCACCTGGACGTTCAACGGCAGCAGCGCCGGCGATCCCGCGGCGCACGAGCTCGATGCTGTCGAGTTCTGCCGCAGCCTGGCCGGCCGGGGCAGCGGCCCCGGCCTGCTCACGGCACGCGTCCCCTTCTGACCCTGCCGCGCTGATCTGCGACGGCGTTCTTCAGCGGGTTTCGTCGTTCAGACTGCTAAGGTATAATGGACAGACCAAACCGCGCGCGAGCGGAGCGTTGTCTGCAGAGGGGAGCGGCCTCGATGCCGAAAGTGACCTACGTCGACACCTCGGGCCTCGAGCACGTCGCGGACGCGACCCCGGGCGACTCGTTGATGACGACCGCCGTCCAGAACGGCATACCGGGGATCATCGGGGAGTGCGGAGGCAATGCGTCCTGCGCAACATGCCACGTATGGGTCCAGGACGAGTTCGAGTCGCTGGTCGGCCCACCGAATGACTTCGAGGACGACCTGCTCGACCTCGCGGTGACGGAGCGGCGCCCCACCAGCCGGCTGGGGTGCCAGGTGAAGGTGACTGACGAGCTCGACGGGCTCACCGTGGACGTCCCGCCCGAGCAGCCGTGAGTCGTTGACCCTTTTGTGCCCATCATGGCACAATGGACTAACAGTTAGACCTGCATGTTGACGACCGGGTACGCGAGAGGACCTCAACCGTGCTGAAGAAGGAGATCAACGAACTTCTGACGCAGACCGGGCGTGGGACCCCCATGGGGGAGCTGTTCCGCCAGTACTGGCTGCCCGCCCTGCTCGCCGAGGAGCTGCCGGAGGACGACTGCGCCCCGGTCCGGGTCAAGCTGCTGTCCGAGCGCATGATCGCCTTCCGCGACAGCAACGGCCAGTACGGCCTGATGGACGAGTTCTGTGCCCACCGTGGCGCGTCCCTGTGGTTCGGGCGCAACGAGGAGGGCGGCCTGCGCTGCTCCTACCACGGGTGGAAGTACGACGTCACCGGCCAGTGCGTCGAGGTGCCCTCCGAGGCCGACAACAGCACCTTCTGCCAGAACGTCAAGCTCACCTCCTACCCGCTGGTCAAGATCGGCGACGTCCTGTGGACCTACATGGGTGACCCGCAGAAGACGCCTGATCTTCCGGAGTGGGAGTTCGCGCACGTCGCGCCGGAGCAGACCTACACGTCGAAACGCTGGCAGCAGTCCAACTGGCTACAGGCCTTCGAGGGCGGCATCGACTCGAGCCACGTGACCTTCCTGCACTCCGGCGGGCTGAAGAACGACCCGTTGTTCAAGGGCTCCAAGGGCAACGAGTACAACCTCAACGACAAGAAGCCCTTCTTCGAGGTCGCCGACAGCGAGGGCGGCCTCTTCGTGGGTGCCCGCCGCACCGCCGAAGAGGGCTCGTACTACTGGCGCATCACGCCGTGGGTGATGCCTTCGTTCACGATGGTGCCCCCTCGCGGCGACCACCCGATGCACGGCCACTTCTGGATCCCCATCGACGACGAGAACTGCTGGGCGTACAGCTTCGACTACCACCCGGTGCGTGCCCTCACCGACACCGAGCGGCAGGCGATGATCGACGGCCACGGGGTCCACAGCAAGAACATCCCGGGCACCTACCGGCCGGTGGCCAACCTGGACAACGACTACCTCATGGACCGCGAGGCGCAGCGCAGCGGTCTGCAGTACTCCGGTGTGGAGGGCATTGCGATCCAGGACTCGTCGCTGCAGGAGAGCATGGGTCCGATCATCGACCGCACCAAGGAGCGGCTCGTGCCCGCGGACAGCGGCATCATCAAGGCCCGCCAGAAGCTGCGCAAGGCCGCCATCGCGCTCCGCGACGAGGGTGTGACCCCACCAGGGGTCGACACCGCACACCACCATGTCCGTTCCGCAGCGATCGTTCTCCCGGTCGCGGAGTCGTTCCTGGACTCGTGCCGAGAAGCGGTCGCGGCAACGCGGGGCACGCCGCAGACGTCGGTCTGACATGACGACTCCCTCCCTGCTCCTGAGCAGCTGCGCGCGAGCCGCGACGGCCACCGAGGCGGCGTACCGGATCGACGTCCCGATCGCGCCGGCGCGGGCCGCGCGCGTCGTGGCGCTCGACCCCGGCGCGGCGGGCGTGGCACGGCGGGCGGCCGAGCTGCCGTGGGCCAGCGCCCGCTTCTTCGTCTGTGAGGGCGTGTCGAGCGCCGGAGCAACGGATGGCAGCCCGCTGCTGCGCGGCCTCGACGGTTCACCCTCGACGCTCGACGAGGAGCTGGACCAGGCCGACGTGGTCGTGATGATCGCGACCGACGACACCGGCGCGGCGTGCGCGTCAGCCATCGGCCGGGCGTGCTTCGAGCGCGCCATCATGACGGCCGGGCTCGTGCTAGGGGAGGGGTTCGACGCCGTCGCAGCGCTCCGGCCGAACGCCCGCGTGCTGCTCCCGTCCGCGGACGAGAGTGATGTCACGGAGCTGCTGACAGCATTGCGCGCCTGACGTGGACGACAAGGTCAGCGTTCGCACGCTGCAACAGATGAAGGAGTCCGGTCGCAAGATCGTCGGCGTCGTAGCGTGGGACTACCAGATCGCGCGCATCGTGGACCGTGCCGGCGTCGACATCGTCTCGGTCGGCGACACGGTCGGAGTCAACCTCTGGGGCCAGGCCAACCCCTTCGAGGTGACCATGGACCAGATGGTCACGGTCACCCAGGCGGTACGCCGTGGGGTCAGCCGCGCGCTCGTCAGCGCCGACTTCCCGTTCGGGCCGCTGCAGGAGGGCACCGACAGTGCGGTAAGCGCAGCCATCCGTTTCGTCAAGGAGGGTGGCGTCGACCTGGTCAAGCTCGATGCCGCCTCCGACTACCTCGAGTCCGTGACGGCCATCACGCGCGCCGGCATCCCAGTCTTCGCGCAGTTCGGCATCACGCCGCAGACCGCGTTGCGCTACGGCGTGGAGTACAAGTCCATCCCCTCGGCCGCCGACGCGGTCCCTCTGGAGATGAAGGACGCCCTCGTCGCCGAGGCGCTGGAGCTCGAGTCTGCCGGTGCCAGCCTGTTGAACTTCACCAACTCCGGGCCCGTCGTCGGTGCCGCCGTGGCCAAGGCGGTGTCCATCCCCGTCGTCGGCGGCTTCGGTGGCGGGCCATGGCTCGACGGCCGCATGCGGATGGCACACGCGGCCATCGGCTATGCCGCGTCGGCCATCGACGACCCCCCGGACACCTACGCCAACGTCGCGCAGATCACCCTGGACGCGATCACGGCGTACGCGCAGGATGTGCGCTCCGCTCGCCAGCTGCCTGGCGGCATTCCCGTGCCGCCAGGAGACTGAGCCGGCGACCGACTGAGAGGAGCGCATCGTGCCCACGGCAGTCGTCGACGGGATCGTCACGCGCTACGAGGTGACCGGACAGGGTCCGCCGCTGCTGATGTTCTCGCCCGGTGGCTTCGACTCGACGTTGGAGAGCTGGCGGACCGTCGGCATCTACCGCCGGTTGAACCTGCTGGACCACCTCCAGTCGGGCTACACCTGCATCACGTTCGACCGGCGTGAGTCGGGCCAGTCCGGCGGTCGGGTCGAGCGCATCTCGTGGCACGACTACGTCGCGCAGGGAGCGGGGCTGCTCGACCACCTCGGCATCGAGCGCGCCCACCTGATGGGCGGCTGCGTCGGCTGCTCGACTGTCGCCGCCTTCGCCGTGGCCCACCCGGAGCGGGTCCTCAGCATGGTGCTGTTCTCGCCGGCGGGTGGCGTGAAGTACCGGATGAAGCAGCAGGCGCGGTTCGTCGAGCACCTGGCGTACGTCGCCGAGCACGGGCTGGACCAGGTGGTCGCACTGGTGCAGGGCACGGACAAGGGGTTCAGCGCCGACCCGCGGGTCGGCCCGTGGCACAGCGTGCTGCGAGCCGACGCGGACTTCGCCGCCGACTACGCGAAGATCGATGTCGCCCGTTACGACGTCGTCGTGACCGGCCTGGCCCGGCTGCTCTTCGACCGCGACACCGTGCCGGGCGCAGAGCCGGAGGACCTGCTGTCCCTCGACATACCGGCGCTGATCGTCCCCGGTCAGGACGAGTCACACGCGCCCTCCGCAGCGCGCTACCTGCAGGAGTGCCTTCCGCACGCGGAGTACTGGGACGTGCCGGTGACCGAGCAGACCGAGCAGACCGCCCCCGCGCGCATCCTCGACTTCCTGGACGGCATCGCCGTCAGCTGAGCGGCTCGCCGCGTTCGAGCGCCGCGATCATGTCGATGCGCCGCTGGTGGACGCCGCCTTTGAACGGCGTCTCCAGCCAGGCAGCGAGGATCTGCTCGGCGAGCGCGAGGTCCACCACCTTCGCCCCGAGGACGAGCACGTTGGAGTCGTTGTTGCCGCGCGAGATCCCGGTGTTGAACAGGTCGTGGCACAGGCCGGCTCGCACGCCCCGCATCTTGTTGCAGGCGATGGCCTCCCCCTGGCCCGTTCCGCCGATGATGACGCCGCGGTCCGCCGGACCGTCCACCACCTGCCTGCAGACGTCGGCGCACAGCGGGGGGTAGTCCACCACCTGGTCGGTCGCGGTCGCGCCACGGTCGTCGACGGTGTGGCCCTGGGCCGTCAGGAGAGCGACGAACCGGTCCTTGTAGGGGATGCCGTTGTGATCAGCGGCGATCGCGATGTACACGGTTGTCCTCCGAGTCAAGCGGTCAGGTCGCGGGTGCCCGCGGCGAACAGGTCGTCGAGATCGGGCGCGCGATCCAGGATCGACTGGTCGACCGCGGTCCGAAGCAGCTCGTCCAGAACGGCGCGGTTCGGGTCGAGGCCATAGGGCAACGGGTCGGCGCCGGTGATCTCCATGACGCGCGCGTACGTACGGTCGGTGGCCGTCGGGGACTCGAGCGTGCCGCGCAGCAGCTGCTCGACGTAGCGCGCCTTGGAACGGGCGAACGCGTCGAACACGTCGCCGGCGACCTCTGGGCGGGCCTCGAGCACCTCGTCCTTCACGACCACGAGGTGGTTTATCGGGTAGTGGCCGCGCTGCTCCAGCGCCCGGAAGCCGGCCTGCTGCGCGTCGGGGATGAGGGACACCACGTCGGGCGCGTCGATGTCAGCACCGACCACCGCAGCCAACTCTCCGTCGCGGAGCATGTCCTCGAGCGTGCGGTCCGGGGGCATGGAGACAACGTTGGCGGGTGGGCGGTAGGCAGCCACGTGCTCGTCGCCGGAGAGGACCCAGGTGATGGTGTCGAGGTCGACGCCGTGCTCCTCCGCGAGGACGCCGCGCGCCCACACGCCCGTGGTGACGGTGTAGCCGCGGTTCACACCGACCTTGCGGCCCTTGAGGTCCTGTGGATCGCGGATGCCGCCCTCCGCGAGGACCTGGGTCGCGCCGTGATGGAAGCCGCGGACCAGGAAGATCGGCAGGCCGGTGAAAGGGACGCCGTGCTCCTTGGCGACGAGGTAGGTGGTGAGGGCCATCTCGGTGACGTCGAACTCCAGGCCGCGGACCATCCGCCGGAACGCCTGGACGAGGACCGGCACCTCCTCGAAGTCGAAGGTGACGCCGTGCGGGACGACGTCCCCGCTCTTCAGGGCTGCGTTGTTGCCTTGCGTTCGGGTGACGGTTCGCAGGCGCATCCCAAAAAGTTACCACGATGGTCAGACCAATAGACCTTCGGCTAAACTGCGATGCTCAGCGATTCGCACGCGACGTGAGGACGAGCGATGGCAGAGCAGGTGCTGGCGGCGGTCCGGACGGGCGCGGGAACGACGGAGATTCGCGAGTTCGCCACGCCGGACGTCCCCGCCGACGGCGCACTGCTCAAGGTCGAGGTCGCGGGCATCTGCGGCACCGACGTGAAGATGTACGCCAAGCCGCCCTTCCCGGCGCCGGTGATCATGGGCCACGAGAACGTCGGTGTCGTCGCCAAGGCCGGCAAGACCTTCCTGGAGAGAAAGGGCCTGGAGGAGGGCGACCGGATCTTCGTCGAGCACTACGTGGGCTGCTTCCACTGCGAGTGGTGCCATGCCGGCGAGTACCGCCACTGCGAGTTCACCGACTGGCGCACCAACCCCGACGCGCGTCGTTACGGCTACACCTCGGCCGAGAACCCCGGCCACCTGTGGGGCGGCTTCTCGCAGTACCTCTACCTGCCGTGGAACGCCGTGACGCACCGCGTGCCGGACGGCGTCTCCGCCGAGCTGGCCGGTCTCGTCACACCGCTGTCCAACGGCATCGAGTGGGCGCTCAACGCCGGCGGCGTCGGCTACTCCTCCACCGTGCTGATCCAGGGCCCGGGTCAGCAGGGCCTGTCCCAGGTGGTCGCGTCCAAGCAGGCCGGCGCCTCACTCATCCTGGTGACCGGTACGACGCGTGACGCCGCCCGGCTCGACCTGGCCATGAGCCTTGGCGCCGACGGCGTCATCGACGTCCAGCAGGAGGACGCGCTCTCGCGGGTGCTCGACCTCACCGGAGGCCGGGGCGTCGACGTCGTCCTCGACTGCACCGCCGGCGCGGGCACTGAGCCGGTCCTGCTCGGCATCGACGCGCTCAAGCGCCGAGAAGGCGTCATGGTCACGCAGGGAGAGATGGCCGCCTTCCCCGACTTCCCCATCAAGAAGATGACCGAGAAGGCCATCACGCTCAAGAGTGCGCGCGGCCACGGCTACCGGGCCTGCGAGCTCGCACTCGAACAGCTGGCGTCGGGCCGCTTCCCGCTGGAACGGCTCGGGACCCACACATTCGGGCTGGAGGACGTCGACCGGGCGATCCGCACCGTCGGTGGCGAGACCGGCGAGGACGCCGTGCACGTCTCCGTCCTGCCGTGGGGCGACGTCGCATGAGCATCGTCGTCCGCAACGTCCGCCGCGCGGACCGGGCCACCGTGGACGGGCTCGCCGCGTGCGGCGTGTCCACGGTGCACGAGGCGCAGGGCCGTACCGGACTGCTCGACCCGGCGCTGCGGCCGGTCTGGTCCGGCGCCGCTGTCGCGGGTACGGCCGTCACGGTGAGCGTCGCCCCTGCCGACAACTGGATGATCCATGTCGCCGTGGAGCAGTGCCAGGACGGTGACCTGCTCGTCGTCGCCCCGACCTCGCCGTCCGAGGCGGGCTACTTCGGCGACCTGCTCGCGACCGCGGTCATGGCCCGCGGGGTGCGCGGGCTCGTCATCGACGCGGGATGTCGCGACGTCGCGACGCTGCAGCAGATGGGCTTCCCCGTCTGGGCGCGGCACGTGTCGGCGTTCGGGACGGTGAAGGAGACCCTCGGGAGCGTCAACGTCGGGCTGGTGTGTGCCGGCCAGTGGGTGAAGCCCGGGGACGTCGTCGTCGCCGATGACGACGGCGTCGTCGTGGTGCCGCGGAGCCGGGCGGCAGACGTGCTGACGGCCGCCGAAGCCCGGGTGGAGAAGGAGGCTGGAGCGCGCGAGCGCTACCGCAACGGTGAGCTCAGCCTGGACCTGCACGGGATGCGCGAACCGCTCGAGCGCAAGGGCCTCAGGTACGTCGACCAGGAGCCGGACGCGTGATCATCGACTGCCATGGCCACTACACGACCACGCCGGCGGAGCACCAGGCGTTCCGCGACGCGCAGCTGGCCCGGCTGGACGATCCGAGCCTGCCCGTGCCGGAGCCGGCGGCGATCAGCGACGACGCCGTACGCGCGAGCATCGAGGACAACCAGCTGCGCATCCTGCACGAGCGCGGCGGTGACGTGATGCTCTTCTCGCCCAAGGCGTCGGGCATGGAGCACCACGTGCCGGACCCCGCGACGGCGCGGGCCTGGGCGAGCGCCAGCAACGACCTCGTCGCGCGCGTGGTCGGCCTCTTCCCCGAGAGCTTCGCCGGCGTGTGCCAGCTACCGCAGACGCCGGACGGCGCCCTCGACGACGCGGTGGCGGAGCTGCGCCGGTGCGTGGAGACCCTGGGCTTCGTGGGGTGCAACCTCAACCCCGACCCGTCCGGGGGTTTCTGGACATCCAAGCCGCTCACCGACTCGTACTGGTTCCCGCTGTACGAGGCGATGGTCGAGCTGGACGTCCCGGCGATGATCCACGTCTCGAGCTCGTGCAACGCGAACTTCCACGCCCTGGGCGCGCACTACCTCAACGCGGACACGACCGCCTTCATGCAGCTCGTCGAGGGCGACCTGTTCACGCGGTTCCCGAAGCTGCGCTTCGTCATCCCGCACGGTGGCGGGGCGGTGCCCTACCACTGGGGCCGCTACCGCGGGCTGGCCGAACGCATGGGCCGCCCGGCGCCGTCTGACCTGTTGCGCAATGTCTTCTTCGACACCTGCGTCTATCACCAGCCGGGCATCGACCTGTTGCACCGCGTCGTCCCGGAGGACAACGTGCTGTTCGCCTCGGAGATGCTCGGGGCCGTCCGCGGCGCCGACCCGGAGACGGGGATCGCGTGGGACGACACCAAGCGCTACGTCGACGCGGCCGGGCTCACCGATGCGCAGCGGCACAAGGTCTTCGAGGGCAACGTCCGACGCGTGTACCCCCGCCTCGACGCTGCGCTCGCCGCGAAGGGCTAGCCGTGGCGCGACTCCACCTGACGATGGCGTGCGGTGACTACGACCGCCGTCATCTGACGTGGGCCCTGGGCGGCTCTCGCGAACCTCTACGACTCCTCTGCGCTGCGCTTCATGCTGCCCTGGCTCAACCAGGACCTGGAGCAGGCCAAGGCACTGCTGGGTGACGACTACTGGTCCTACGGCGTGTCAGAGAACGCGGAGACGATGGCGACGTTCCTGCGCTACCACCACGAGCAGGGCCTCTCTCAGCGACGCTGGTGCCCCGACGAGCTGTTCGCCCCGGAGACAGCCGAGGCGGCCGTCATCTGACGTGGGCGTCAGTGCACCGGCGTCGACGTGGAGGCCAGCACGTTCTTCAACGGGACGGCGGCGTCGCCGACCTGGTCGGCCGGCAGGTTCGCGCCCTGCGTGAGGGCCTTGCGCACGACCATGTAGTCCATGGGGGAGTTGACGGCGTCGATCGCGAGCAGGGTGTCGCTGCGGTAGTAGAGGACCGAGAACCGCTCGCTGTCCGGATCGCCGCGGACGACGAACGAGTCGTAATCGGCGGACAGGCCGGCGATCTGCAGCTTGAGGTCGTCCTGGTCGGACCAGAACCACGAGACGGCCACGCTTGCGGCCGGCCGCCCGAGCAGCGTCGAGGCGGCTACGCCAGCCTGCGCAACGGCGTTCTGGACCGACTCGAGCCGGATCCTGCCCTCGCCGGTCACCGGGTGAGGCTGCACGGTGCAGTCGCCGGCCGCGACGACGGTCGGGTTGCTCGTCCGCGCGTAGGCGTCGACGACGATGCCGCCGTCACACTCGAGACCGATCTGCTCGGCCAGTCCGGTGCGCGGGACGACCCCGACGCCCACGAGGACGAGGTCGGCCGCCAGCACGGAGCCGTCCGAGAGCCGTACTCCCGTGACGTGTCCCTGTGCGCCCTCCAGCCCGCAGACCTGGGCCGAGAGCAGCACGGTGGTGCCCCGCCTCGCGTGCGCCGCCCGGTAGAAGTCGGAGACCACGGGCGACACGGCTCTGGCGATCAATCGGTCGGCAGCCTCGACCACGGTCACGGTCTTGCCCTGCGCGCGAGCCACTGCCGCTGCCTCGAGACCGATGAAGCCGCCGCCGACCACGACGACGTCCTGGGCGGAACCGAGCAGCGGCCGGAGGGTTGCTGCGTCGTCGAGGTTGCTCAGGTAGCGGATGCCGTCCAGCCCGGCACCCGGCGCGGTCAGCCGCCTCGGCGCGGCCCCGGTGGTGAGGGCGAGCCGGTCGAAGGTCAGGGTCCGCCCCGACCTCGTCGTGGCCGTCCCTGACGGGCCTCCGTTGGAGAGGCCGACCTCGGCGATGCCGTCGCCGCGGATGAGCTCGATGTTGGCCTTGCTGTAGAAGTCGGGACGGCGGAAGGCCAGCGGTGCCTCGTCCGTCTCGCCGGAGAGGAACGACTTGGACAGCGGCGGGCGCTGGTAGGGCGCGTGCGACTCCTCGCCATTCAGGGTGATCGGCTCGTCGTCGCCGAGGTCGCGCAGCGAGACAGCCAACTGCAGGCCCGCCTGGCCGGCGCCGACAACGAGTGTTCCTGCGCTCAACGATTCCTCCGCCGGGCTTGAACGGGCTAATGGTCCTACCAACATACCATGTCGGGATGTGAGGGCCATCCCAGCGGCTCAGGACTCGCGAAGGATCCGGCGAGGTGACAACCGTTCGTGGCCCGCCGCACGGCGTACTGTCGAAGTGACGGAGTCATCCAGGCTCCCTACCAGGGAGCAACGAATGTCGGACAAGTCACCGCGTCAGGGCATGGCCAAGAAGTCGAAGTCTCTGAAAGAGAAGCGCGCCGACAAGAAGGCCAAGGCGACCGGAACGAACGACACCGAGATGATCTCGAAGGCCAAGACCCGCTAAGTTCCCGAGCGCTGAAACGCATTCGGCCGCCTCGGAAGCAGGCGCTATGCAAGGGTTCAGCCCCGAGCCCACGACGGATCTCGCAGAGATCGCGTCAGCCGGGACGAGCAGCTCGGTCCGGCCGCGGCTCAGGACGATCATGGGTCGCCTGACGCTGACTCTGTTGACTGCCAACGTGATTCCGGGCCTGCTCTTCTACCTGTGCCTCGTCACGATGAACGTGTGGGCAGCCCTGATCTCGGCGCTGGCGTGGTGCTACGGCGCGATCGGCTGGCGCATGGCGACGCGGCGCCGTACGTCCGGGCTCCTGGTGCTGACGGTGGCCGGGCTGACCGCCAAGACAGTGCTCACGTTCGCCACCGGTGACACGTACCTCTACTTCGTCCAGCCCGCAGTCAACAACACCTTGATCGCGGCCGTGTCGTTGCTGTCGCTCGCCACCGCCCGCCCGTTGGTGGCCCGGCTTGCGGCCGACTTCTATCCGATGGACGACGATCTCCACAAGCGCCCACGGGTGCGACGGCTGTTCTGGCGCCTCACCCTGATGTGGGCGCTCGTGTGCCTCGGCAAGTCGGTGATCACGGTCTGGCTGCTCCATTCGCAGTCCCTGGCCGACTTCGTCGTCTACAAGGGCACCGGCTTCCTGGTGCTGACCGTGGCGGCCTTGCTGGTCACCGTGGCCGCCGCTGTGTCCGTTGCGCGCAAGGAGGGCCTGTTGACCATGGCTGCCCGGGCCTGAGACACGCTCCCGCGGGGATGCAGGACACATCGGGCACGGGATTTCCCGTGCCCGATGTGTCAGGAACAGCCTCGAGCGGTACGCTGTTGTACAGGAAAGCTGGCATTGCTTGGGTGCGTACCCATCCAGCTGTCCATGCCTTGAACAATCGAGGCGGTCTGCCCCAGCAGATGCACCCCGTTGACAGGTGCGCCGCCAGCGCCCGCCGACTCGCCCGCTCCCTACCAGGGCAGGCGTGCCGTGCGGAGGACCACAACTAAGGAAGGAAATGCATGCCGAAAGCTGATGGCATCGAGGTCGAGGGCATCGTCACCGAGGCGCTGCCCAACGGATACTTCCGGGTCGACCTGACGAACGGGCACAAGGTGCTCGCCCACCTGTCGGGGCGAATGCGCCGGCACTACATCCGGGTGCTTCTCGAGGACCGGGTCGTCGTGGAGCTCAGTCCCTACGACCTCACCCGTGGCCGGCTCGTCTACCGTCACAAATAGGAGCCACGCTCATGTCTGACTCCACCGCCGGCGCGACCGGCAACACCAACCTGCTCTTCCAGGCGCCGCCGCTCGCGCCGGGCCAGCCTGTCGACGACGCCGTCGAGGCACCCGGCCGGAAGGGCAACAACGTCGCCGCCCGCTCCGCTCCCGCGCCCTCGCAGTCCGCCCAGAAGCCGGGTTCCGGTCTGCGGATGCTCAAGGGGGCCCGCGAGGCCGCAGCGGGTATGCACATCACGGACGAACAGATCCGGGCGGTGCTCGAGGACCCGCAGGACGTGCAGCAGGACCCGTCCCGCCCCGACCGCACCCGGCTGCGCCGGGACGGTCTCACCGTCACCACCGGTGGCGACGGGATGATCCTCCGGGTCGCGCGCAAGCGCTGATCTACGGCCATCGCCGCGCCGGACGGGTAGATCGATGTCGCGGTTCCTCGTTCCCCTGCTCGTCGCCGCGTTCGTCGTCGCGGTGGTGGTGGTTGCCGTGCTGGCGTTTCGCCAGATCGCCGGCTCGGACGCGGCTCCCGCGATCGAGCCCGCCCGTTGGACGGCGGCGCACGTGTCCCGCGACGGTCTCACCCATGTGGTGGTTCGCCGTGTGGTGGCGTCAACGGGTCAGGTACTCGACGAGCGGGAGGTCGTCACCTTTCCCGACGACGACCCCGACTACGACGCACGGTTCATGGAGGCGATCGCGACCGCGCGCGCCCGGGCCGACCTGTTCAACGGCGAGGACCGCTGACGGGTCGTCCAACGAACCGCCTCCCGTCGGCCGCGCCGCCGGACCACGGAATGGCCGACCCCGGACAGATGCTTCACCTGTGGCGATATCCGCCGTAACGTGCCTGAACTCGGATGAATCGGTTCAGTCAGGAGAGATCGTGGGCGCACGCAAGGTTCTTGTCCGAGCAACGAGCGCCGCCGCGGCCGTGCTTCTCGCCACGTCGCTCGCTCCGGCCGCGGTCGTGAGCGCGGGGGTGGACACGGTCGGCCCGGCGCCTGCACCCGGCCCGTCGGGCCACGTCCCCTCCACGGGCACGGTGGTCGTCGCCAAGCCGGATGCCGCGAAGACGGTCAAGAACGTGGGTACGTCGACGATCAGCGTCCTCGCCGGTGCGACCGTGCAGCAGCTCCGGTCGAAGCTGGCCGCCAAGGACGGGTCGCGGCAGACGCTCGTCGTCCGGGACAGCAGCGACCGCGACAAGCGGGGCGGCCCGATCGTCGACGGCGACCGTCTCGTGGTCACCGCCGAGAACGCTCGGGACTCCTACGCCTACCGACTGGCGATCTACGACCCGGGCGCCAAGGCGAGAGACGGGCGCTACTGGAACGAGGACCGCTACAACCAGATCGACAGCACGGTCAACGCGCACACACCTACCTTCCCGGACCGCCGCTGCGACGTCACCGACAAGAAGTACGCGCCCCGCGTCAGGCAGGTCACCGAGACGTTCAACACGGGCAACGAGGCCGGTGACCCTGCCGTCAAGACGTCGCCGCTGGTCTCCAGCTCGCAGCGGGTCTGGTACTACACGGACGCGATCGATGCGGCGATCCGGGACTGCCACCGCTCAGGCGGCGGCATCGTCGTCCTGCCTGCCGGCGGCTCGAAGAACGCGAACGGCGCCTACTACTCGGGCGCGATCAGCCTGCTGAGCAACGTCAACCTGCACGTCGAGTCCGGAGCGACGGTCAAGTTCATGCGGAACAAGACCAACGAGTACTACCCGGTGGTGCTGACCAGCTACGAGGGCAGCGATCTCTACAGCTACTCGCCCCTCATCTACGCCCTGCGCCAGACGAACATCGCCATCACCGGCGGCGGACTCCTCGACGGCCAGGAGGACATGTGGAACTGGCGGCCCTGGAAGAAGGGCTACTGGGGCGAGCCGACCGTCGAGAACAAGGACGTGGACGCGCCGTACGGCGCGAACGGCGTCCTCAACGACCAGAACTTCAGGGACGTCCCGATCACCGACCGCCTCTTCTCCGACGACGGGCACGTGCCCGCGACGATCCCGGTCGTGGATGGCGACCGAGTCAAGAACGTGAAGCCGCCGAAGGACGCGGTAGCCCTCAAGTCCACGTTCCGGCCCTCCTTCATCCAGCCCTACAAGTCCTCCAACGTGCTGATCCAGGACGTGAAGATCAGGAACACGCCGTTCTGGATCGTGCATCCCGTGAGCTCGGAGAACGTGCTGGTCCGCGACCTCGACATCTACAGCGACAAGACCAAGGACTTCGAGTCAGGCGGCTGGAACAACGACGACGGGCTCGACCCGGAGTCGAGCCAGAACGTCGTGATGGAGCGCAACAACATGACCGTCAGCGACGACGGGGGCGCCATCAAGGCGGGCCGGAACGTCAACGGTCGCAAGCACCGGAGCCCCAGCGAGAACATCATCATCCGTGACTCGATCTACAACAACGACGGTGGAGGCTCGGCTGCCGTTTCCATGGGCAGTGAGATGTCCGCGGGCGTCAGGAACGTCTTCATCCACGACAACGAGTTCGGCGGGAGCGGGCTGTCCCTGGCGATGAAGATCAAGACCAACTCCAACCGGGGTGGTGCGGTCGAGAACATCTACATGCGCGACTGCCTGCTGCACCGAGCGATCTCGGGGATGGTCCAGTTCGACGGAAACTTCTCCGAGACGGTGCCGTTCGCGGGCGCCGACATCTTCAACCCGACGATCCGCAACATCTACATCGACAACGTGAACACGGCCCCGACCATGACACCGGGCCGGACGACGTTCCAGTTCTCCAGCGCCGCATCACGGTCGCCGGTCGAGAACGTCAACTACCGCAACTCCGTCTTCTACACGACGAACACGCTGCCGGCGGCCTTCAACAACAACAAGAACATCAAGGACCTGACAGTCGAGAACGTCACTTTCATCAACCCGTCCACCCAGGCGCGGACGACCTACAACACGACGCCGCTTGACCTCGCGGACGAGACCGCGGCGGTCGTCGACGGTGGCGCGGACGTGCCCCTGAAGGCAGTCACCCAGAGCCAGCCGGACCTCATCAACGGCGTGTCCACCAACACGTTCCGGGTCAAGGGACGGGTCGACCTGGCGTCGAACCCCGGCTTCATCGACGGCGGCGCCGTGCGTGTCTTCGTCGACCGGAGCACGACGGCCGTCCCGGTGACGGTGCAGCCTGACGGGACGTTCCTCAGCGACCCGGTCACGCTCGACGACAACCAGAGCTGGTACCTGGACCGGCACTACCTCGCCGTCAACTTCTTCAAGGGCCTCGACATCAACACGATGGTCTACCAGGTCGCCCGGAAGTAGCGGTCAGGCCGGGCTGACGAGGACGACACCGGCTCGGCGCGGGTCGGCTGCTGCCTCGACGACGCCCGACGGGTGCCGCAGTGCGGCCGCCACGCCCCCGAAGTACATCGATCGGGGGTGGTGGCGGCGCACCGGCAGGTCGAGCGACGGAAGCGGCAGGTCCTCCTCGGCCTCCACCTGCAACGGCCAGCCCGACTCGGTTGCCTCGTCGTCGTCGAGGTGGTGCACGTGCAGGCGTGGGCGGTCGATCGCCTCCTGCAGCGACGTGCCGCCGTTCGCGAATACCGCCAACACCTGCAGCAGCGCGGTGGTGATGCGGTCGGCGCCCGGGCTGCCGATGGCAAGGACACCGCCGTCGTCGGAGCGGCCTACGGTGGGCGCCATGTTCGATGCCAATCGCTGCCCGGGCACCGGCGGAGCGCCGCGGTTGAGCTCGCGCTCGCCGAGACAGTTGTTGAGCCAGAGGCCGGTGCCGGGCACTGTCGCACCCGAGCCGTAGCCGAAGGACGCGGTGATCGCACACGCCGTGCCACGCGCATCGACCACGGACACGTGCGCGGTGCTCGCCGAGCCATGACCCAAAGCGCCCACCGACGCCATCAGGTCTCGTGCGGCGGCTTCGCGGTCGGTGGCCACGTCCAGCCGGTCGCGACGGAAGTCGAGCACCCGGTGCTGGACCTCGACCAGGCGCGCGACGTCGGCGTCCCCCCATCGGCCCTCTGGGCGGGCGCCGAGCAAGGCCAGCATCGCCGCGAGCACGGGCCCGCCGATCGCGGGAGCGGGGTTGGTTCGCAGCTCCCAGGGTCCGGTGCGGGCGCCGAGCGCCGGGCGTACGACGGGTCGGTAGGCGCTCAGATCGTCCCGGGTCAGCAGGCCGCCGCGGTCGGCCATGTCAGAGACGACGGCGTCGGCGAGCGCACCGTCGTACAGCGTCTGTGCGCCTTCCTCGCCGATCAACGTCAGCGTCTCCGCGAGGCCGCGGATGACCATGCGGTCGCCCGTCTCGACCCAGCTGCCGTCCGGGCGGTGCAGTGCGGCGGCCGTCTCCGGGTCCCAGACGAAGATGCTCTCCCGCACGTGCGGCAGGTAGTAGCCGGACGCCGCCCCCACCAGGAACCCACCGCGGGCGACATCCACGGCCGGCGCGACCACCTCACGCCACGGCAGCTGCCCGAAGCGCGACTGCGCGAGGTCGAGGGCGGCGAGCGCCCCGGGGATGCCCACCGTCCCGTGGCCCACCGACATCGTGACGCCCCCGCCGTAGTCGGTGCGGATCTCGCGCACCGTGGCGGGCACAGCGTCGGCGGACCTTCCCAGACCGGGCATCGCGACGTAGCCGTCGACGGTGACCGCCTCGGCCTCCGGAGCGGCCGGCCACACGGTGACGAAGGCGCCGCCACCCATCGACACCACGCCGGGCTCGTTGACCATCGCCACGAGAATCGACGCGACGGCCGCATCGACCGCCCCGCCGCCCTCAGCGGCCACCTGCAGCGCCGCTCGAGCGGCTGCCTCGTTCGGCGCCGCGACGCCGACTCGCATCGTCACGCGTCACATCCTGCCCGCCCGGCCGGGCAGGACGTCACCGACCGACTGTCAGCCGGCCCTCGTCGGGCATCAGCTCGATCCAGGTGCGCCCCACCGGCAGCGGCAGAGCGGCGCCGCCCGGGCCGGTGAGGTTGACCTTGGCGCCCGGGCCGGCCTTCGACCAGCGGGCGTCGACCACCTGGCCGCCGCGCAGCAACCACGCCTTGCCCCCCTTGCCCTTGAACACCGTCTCGGGCACCGGGTTTCCGGCGACGTCGCGGTAGCCGGCGTCGCGCACCCTGACCCTGAGCACGAGCAGGTTCTCGACCTTGTAACGGTCACCGGCCGGTGCGAGCTCTTCCTGTCGCGTCCACCCGCTTCCCTTGCGGAACGACCAGTCGGTGGTGTGGAAGGCCGAGAAGCGCACCGACGCCCGCTTCGCGGGTTTCCCCTTCGGAACCGCCGCATCGGGCGCGGCCCAGCGGAAGTAGTCGCCGGGCACCGGGCGGTCCTCGAGCGACTTCGAAAGGGCACTGACGTCGAGCATCAGGTTGTACGGCGCGCGGCGGTTGCTGTCGCGGGTGAACGCCTTGCCGCCGGGCACGATGGTGCGGATCTGCGCCCTCTTGATCGCCGCAGTCGGACGCCGCGCTGCGCCGGACGCGGCCAGCAGACCCTTGGTGGGTGTGACGATGTCGATGTCCGTCGTACGCATCGAGCGGACCGGCCCGACCTCCTTGGGTAGCTCGTCCCAGTACACGGCCGCAAGTCGTGTCATGCCCCCCTCGACCAGCTCCTCGACCACCAGGTTCGCGCCACCCAGTCCCGCCTGCGGGCGTGAAGCATCGGTGTTGTCGACCTTGACCGTGACCGAGCCGTGGCCGGGTGCGTCCTTCACCAGCTGGCCGGTGAAGGGATGCCGGGTAGGCCCAGGCGGGGAGCTGCTCGTCGCGTCGGGCTTGGCGTCGGGCTTCTTGTCATCGCTCCCGCATGCCGAGAGCGAGACCACCGCGGCCGTGGCAACGACGGTGCACAGGGCTCTGCGCCTGCGGGTACGGGCAGGGGTCACCGGTGACCTCGTCTCGTTTCTCGGGGCTTGGCAGCTCTAGTGTGACCGCCGCGTGCGCCGAACATTGTGCACGCCGCGCACGCAAAAACCACAAACGCCACAGGTGAATTCGCACATCCCGGGTCGCGTGAACCCCGGTTTGCGCCGCGACGTAGATTGCACTGTGGGCAACGTCACCGCGCAGGACCGCATGCTGCGCGCACTCTGGGACGAGCACGCGGCGCCGCTGCTGGCGTACGCGCTCCGGCTCACCCAGGGTGATCGCGGGCGAGCAGAGGACGTCGTCCAGGAAACGTTCCTGCGGGCCTGGCGCCGGCCGCCCCATCAGGATCCGGCCCACGGGTCGCTGCGGCCCTGGCTGCTCACGGTGGCCCATCGCATCGCGATCGACGAGCATCGCGCCCGGCAGGCGCGTCCGCGCGAGGTCGGCGACGATGCGCTGGTCTCCGTCGCTGTCGAGGACGGCATCGACCGGGCGCTGGAGTCCTGGTTGGTCGCCGAGGCGCTCACCACACTCACGCCGCCGCACCGCGAGGTCCTGGTCGAGACCTACTACCGCGGACGATCCGTGGCCGAGGCCGCCGCCGCTCTCCGGGTCCCTGCAGGCACCGTCAAGTCGCGGACCTTCTACGCGTTACGTGCACTCCGCGTGGCACTCGAGGAGCGAGGTGTCACCCCGTGAGCGATTCGTTGCACTGCCCGGAGGAGGTCGAGCTCGGTGCCTACGTGCTGGGCGCCCTCGACCCGGCGGAGCGCGCGCGCAAGGCGGCGCATCTGGCGGGCTGCCCGCGCTGCCGGCACGTGCTCGACGAGCTCGACGGTCTGCCGCGGATGCTCGCGCGCGTCCCTCGGGAGGAAGCCGAGAAGGGGCCGCCAAAGCCCAGTGAGGACGCCTTCGAGCGCCTCGCCTCGTCGGCCGCCCGACACCGGAGCGTCCAACGGCGCCGGCGCGCAGTCCTGTCGGTCGCCGCTGCGCTGGTAGTCATCGGCGGCGTATGGGGAGCGCTGTGGGCCAACCAGGGCGACACCAACAGCGAGACGGTCACGGCCCAGTCCGGAGCGGTCCGGGCCACCGTCGTCGTCAGCAAGGCGGACAAGGGCAGCCGGCTCGAGCTGACCCTCTGGGGTGTCCCGTCCGGTCAGCGCTGCCAGCTCGTCGCGATCGGCCGCGACGGGCACGAGGAGGTCGCCGGCACGTGGATCGCGAACTACACGGGCGGCGCCTCCCACACCGGCTGGGCCCCTGACGCACCTGACAAGCTGGCGCGGCTCGTGGTGGAGTCCGTCGACGGCACCCGGCTGGTGGCGCTCCCGCTCGACCGCTGAGCGTCCGCGGGTCCGGGTTTCCTCCCTCGTGGCCTCCACAGGCACAATGGCCTCTGCCCCGAGCGATAGGTGAGGTCACTCTGCATGTCATCCACAGCTGAGGCTGCGGTAGCGCCCGACGCCGTCCTCGACGCTCTCGAGGCCGAGGCGATCCACATCTTCCGTGAGGTCGCCGGCGCGTTTCGGCGTCCGGTGCTGCTCTACAGCATCGGGAAGGACTCGTCGGTCCTGCTCCACCTCGCGGTCAAGGCATTCGCGCCGGGGAAGGTCCCGTTCCCGGTCCTGCACATCGACACGGGGTGGAAGTTCCGCGAGATGATCGAGTTCCGCGACCGGACCGCGCGCGAGCTCGGCCTCGACCTCATCGTGCACACCAACAAGGAGGGGCGCGACGAAGGGGTGACGCCCTTCACCCATGGCACGCACGAGTACACCCGCATCATGAAGACCGTGGCGCTCCGGCAGGCGCTCGACGAGGGCGGCTACGACGCTGCGATCGGCGGCGCCCGCCGCGACGAGGAACGCTCGCGCGCGAAGGAGCGCGTCTTCTCGCTGCGCGAACCCGGTCATCGCTGGGAGCCGCGCAAGCAACGCCCCGAGTTCTGGCGTACGGCGAACACACAGCTCTCCGAGGGTCAGACGATGCGCGTGTTCCCCCTGTCCAACTGGACCGAGCTCGACGTCTGGCGTTACATCCAGCGAGAGAACATCGACGTGGTCCCGCTCTATCTCGCGCAGCCGCGACCGGTGGTCGACCGTGGTGGGCAGCTCATCATGATCGACGACGACCGCTATCCCCTGGAGGACGGCGAGAAGCCGCAGATGCGTGACGTGCGCTTCCGGACGCTCGGCTGCTATCCGCTGACCGCCGCCGTCGAGTCGACCGCGCGCAACCTCGACGAGCTCCTCGAGGAGATGCTCATCGACCGGCGCTCCGAACGCTCCGGCCGGCTCATCGACGGCGAGGGCGGCGGCTCCATGGAGAGCAAGAAGACCGAGGGGTACTTCTGATGACGGCGACAGCGCAGGTCGAGCAGGAGGCACTCGCGGAGGTGCCGATCGTCCGCGTCGTCGCGTGCGGCTCGGTCGACGACGGGAAGTCCACGCTGATCGGGCGGCTGCTCGCGGAGACCGACAGCGTTCCCGACGACATCCTCGACTACGCCCGCAGCACCCGGCGAAGCGGCTCGACGATCCCCAAGGGTGACATCGACTTCTCGCTGCTGACCGACGGGCTCGAGGCGGAGCACGAGCAGGGCATCACGATCGATGTCGCCTACCGCCATCTCTACCTGCCGTCGGGGCGGCGCGTCATCATCGCCGACGCGCCGGGCCACGAGCAGTACACCCGCAACATGGCCGTGGCCGCGTCTACCGCCGACATCGCGATCCTGCTCATCGACGCGACGAAGGGCATCCGCCCCCAGACCCATCGTCACCTCACGGTCTGCGCGCTCATGGGCGTGCGCACGGTCATCGCGGCGGTGAACAAGCTCGACGCCATCGAGTGGTCGCACGTCGCGTTCGAAGAGCTCGCCGGAGGCCTTCGGTCGGCGGCCGCACGTTTCGACATCGACGAGGTCAGCGTCATCCCCGTCAGCGCGCTCACCGGCGACAACGTGACCGAGCACAGCATGCGGATGCCTTGGTACCACGACGGACAGACCGTCATGGAGGCGCTGACCTCGTGGCGCCCGTCCCCGCGCGAGAGCGATCGTACGGCGCCGTTCCGCTTCCCGGTGCAGTACATCGTGCGTGCCGACAACTTCCGCGGCTACGCCGGAACCGTGGTGTCCGGTTCGGTGCGTCCCGGAGACGAGGTGCTGGTCAACGCTGCCGGGGCGGTGGCAACGGTCGACCGCATCGTCACCCACGGCGGCGACCTCGACCAGGCCGAGGCCGGCAGTGCGATCACGCTGACCCTGACGAGCGAGACAGACGTCACCCGCGGCGACCTTCTCGTCGGCAGCCTCGAGGGTGGCGCCGATGCTCAGATGCCTCGTCCGGCGACCGCGTTCGCGGCCGATCTGGTGTGGACCGGCGAGGAGGAGCTGCGTCACGGCCGGTCCTACCTGCTGCTGAGCGGAGCCCTTGCCGTCCCGGCGATCGTCACGGCCATCCGCGGCAAGCGTGACGTCGTCACGGGGGAGGAGATGGCCGGGCGAACGCTGGCCATGAACGACATCGGTCACGTCGAGATCGCCACCGACGTCGCCGTCCCGCTGGATCCTTACGGAGTCGGCCGTGACACGGGTGGCTTCCTGCTCGTCGAGCGGGTCAGCCGCGATACCGTCGCAGCCGGTCTGGTCCGCCATGCCCTGCGGCGTTCGCACAACGTCGTACCGCACGCGTTCACCGTCGACCGCGAGACACGCGCACAGCTCAAGACGCAGCGTTCACGAGTGATCTGGCTGACCGGCCTGCCTGGTGCGGGCAAGTCGACGATCGCCGATGCCCTCGAGCGCAAGCTGCTCAGCATGGGCCTGCACACCTACGTGCTCGACGGAGACAGCGTGCGCACGGGCCTGAACAGGGACCTCGGCTTCACGCCCGAGGACCGCGCCGAGAATGTCCGCCGCGTCGCCGAGACCGCCAAGCTGATGATGGACGCCGGACTCATCGTCATCGTGTCGCTGGTCTCGCCGTTCCGCGGTGACCGCCGGGCTGCTCGCGGGCTCTTCGCGGCCGACGACTTCGCCGAGGTGTGGGTGGACACCCCGTCCGACGTCGTCGTGCAGCGCGACCCGAAGGGCCTCTATGCGAAGGCCAAGGCGGGCACGCTGCCGAACATGACAGGTGTCGGCCAGGGCTACGAGCCGCCGGAGCATCCCGACCTCGTGGTCAACGGCGCGGGTGAGGTCGACGATGCCGTTGCGGCACTCGTCGACTTCCTGGAGGTCGGTCCCTAGTGGCCGACCCTGTCTATCGCTCGGTGATCCGCTTGGCGCGTGCGGTGTTCGCGGTCGAGGGCCTGCGCTTCACGCTCGAGGGAACCGAGCACGTGCCGCGCACCGGTGGCGCGGTCATGGCGATCAACCACACCGGCTACATGGACTTCACCTACGCCGGGCTCGCGGCCCAACCCGCGGGGCGGTTGGTGCGGTTTATGGCGAAGAGTGAGGTTTTCGACCATCGCGTCAGCGGCCCGCTGATGAGGGCGATGCGCCACATCCCCGTTGACCGCGACGCGGGTGCCGAGTCGTTCCGGGCGGCTTTCATGGCGCTGCGCGCGGGCGAGATCGTCGGGGTGTTCCCGGAGGCGACGATCAGCAGGTCCTTCGAGCTCAAGGAGTTCAAGGGCGGAGCGGTGCGCCTGGCCGGAGCAGCCGGGGTGCCGGTCCTGCCGACCGTGATCTGGGGGTCGCAGCGGGTCTGGACCAAGGACCATCCCAAGCGGCTGGGTCGCAGCAATACCCCGATTCGCATACATATCGGGGAGCCCTTTGCGGTGGAAAAGGGACACGACGGCACGGCCACCGCGGTGAAAGAGCTGCGGGTGCGCATGGAGTCGCTCCTGCATGACGCGCAGGCGGCCTATCCCGACCAGCCGGTGGACGACGCCGACCGGTGGTGGCTGCCGGCACGGCTCGGCGGCACGGCGCCGACGCCGGAGGAGGCGGGCCGCCTGGACGACGAAGAACGTGCTCGTCGGGCCCGCAGGCCCACTGGATCCATGGGTGACGACGCCGTCGACGGATGATCTGGTTAGGTCGACGCGCTAGCCTCTGTTCGTGACCGTGCTCGAACTGCCGCCCGCGACGGACAGTGTTCCGGTCGCCCGGCGCTTCCTGCGCGAACGGCTGTCGGAGTCCGAGCTCGACGTCGACACGGCGGTCCTGCTGACCTCCGAGGTCGTCACGAACGCGATCTTGCACGCGCGGACGCCCGTCACCGTCACCATCCATGCCGTACCGGGTTTGGTGCGCATCGCGGTGCGCGACCTCTCGCCGGTGCAGCCGCGGATCCACTCGTTCTCGGCGAACGCCGCCACCGGACGCGGTCTCCGGTTGCTCGACCAGCTGGCGCGCCGGTGGGGTGTGGACGCCGCGCAGCCCGTCGGGAAGATCGTGTGGTTCGAAGTCGGTCCACCGGCGGAGGGGGCCTGGGGCAGCTTCGGCGAGCAGGACTGGCTCGTCGACGAGGCCGACGATGACTGACGACGTACGGGCGACCACGGACGATCTTGCGCAGACCGGGGAGGACAGCACCGACGGCGACCTCGTCACGATTCGCCTGGTGCGTTTCCCGTTGCGGGTCTATGCCCGGGCCACCGAGCACCACCACGACCTGTTCCGCGAGTTCGCGCTGCTCGCGGCCGCGACGCCGACGAGCACCGACACGGTGCCGGCGCGGCTCACCGCGTTGATCGAGGTACTCGGTCGTCGCTATCCGCCGGATGCCGCGCAGGAGCAGGAGCGCAAGGAGGCCCTCGCCAGCGGGGAGCTCGAGAGAGACTTCACCATCAAGGTGCCTCGCTCGGCCGCTGCCGCTAGTGCCGAGCTCGGCCGGTTGCTCGACGAGGCCGACGACTTCTGCCGGGCGGGCGACCTGCTCACGCTCGCGACTCCGCCCGACGCCCGGGCGTTCCGGCGGTGGTACCTCGCGGAGGTGATCGCGCAGGCCGAGGGGCGGGCACCGACTCCGTGGCCCGGAGATCTCGACTAGTCGCGGGATCCGGTCTGCGATGATGCTCGTGAGCCGAGAGGACGGCGCAGGCCTTCCGGTCTGCCCGAGGAACCCTTCCCCCGAGAGTGCCCCAGGTGACGGACATGAGCTCGACCGCGCGCGGCTTCCGGCCAAGCGACACCCTCACCGGCGCTGTCCACGTCCTTCTCGTGGAGGACGACGAAGGCGATGCCTTCCTCGTGCAGGAGCAGCTGATCGACGCGGGCTCCACGGCCGTCATCCACCGCGCGAACACCCTCGCGGAGGCGACGGTGCAGCTCCCGGGCGACATCGACTGCGTGCTGCTCGACCTCGGCCTGCCCGACGCAGGAGGGATGGAGGCGCTGCGGGTGCTCCTGGAGGTCTCACCCGGCATCGCGGTCATCGTGCTCACCGGGCTCACGGACGAGCACCGCGGCACGGAGGCGGTCGCGGCGGGTGCGCAGGACTACCTCGTCAAGGGGACCATCGACGGGCAGCTGCTCACGCGTGCGATCCGCTATGCGATCGAGCGCAAGCGTGCCGACGAGTCGGTACGCCGGCTCTACGAGTCGGAGGCGCGGGCGGCGGAGAATGCCCGGCTGGAGCGGGGCCTGTTGCCGCAGCCGCTGGTCAGGAACCAAGCCGTCGCGGTGGTCACGCGCTACCGGCCGGGCGGACAGCGTTCGTTGCTCGGCGGCGACTTCTACGACGTCATCGAGTGCCCGGACGGGACCATCTTCGCGCTGATCGGTGATGTCGCCGGTCACGGGCCCGACGAGGCGGCGCTCGGGGTCTGCTTGCGGATCGCCTGGCGCACCCTGGTGCTCTCCGGCATCGAGCCCGACGAGATCCTGCGTGCGATGGACGCGGTGCTGGTCAGCGAACGCGGCTCGGCCGAGGTGTTCGCGACTGTGTCCATGGTGCGTCTCGAGCCGACCCGCGCCGTGATGACCTGCTGGTTGGCCGGTCACCCACTGCCGGCGGTCATCCAGAACGATCGACTGCGGTCCATCCCGGCCGAAGCAGCCGGGCTCGCTCTCGGCGTCGTCGACCATGGCCGCTGGCACGGCGTCGAGCTACCTCTGCCGCCGGGCAGCAGTCTGCTGCTCTTCACCGACGGCCTCATCGAGGGCCTCGACGGCCAAGGCGGCAGGCATCGGCTGGGCGAGTCCGGCCTGCATGTCATCGCCGATGCGTTGCTCGCGCGCGACGACCTCGACGGGTCGGGTTTCGCCGACGCGCTGCTTGCCGAGGTCCGCGAGCGAAATGGCGGAGACCTCACGGACGACGTCGCCGTCATGCTGCTCTCGTTGGCTGACTCCGCGTGAACGCGACCACGCTGCGGTCGAGACTGGCCTGGGCGTTCGTCGCGCTGGGCGTTCTGACGATGCTGGGGATCGCGGCATTCTCGGTGTCCGCAGCTCGCGCCTACCGCGCTCAGGAAGAGATCATCGTTGACCTGTTCCAGGCCTACTCCTTGTCCGCGGACCTGAACCAAGCGCTGCTCGACCAGGAGACCGGCTTCCGTGGGTTCGCGCTCGCCGGCGACCCTGCGTTTCTCGGGCCCTACACGGAGGGCGTCAGGAGAGCCGAGACGCTGAACCGTCGCCTCGCCACGGTGAGTCTCCAGTTCCCAGGGCTCGCTGCCGCCCACCAGACCGTGGTCGACGAAGTGGCGGCCTGGCGCGCAGCGGTCGCGGAACCTGGCCTCGCGCGCCTGCGCGAGGGTGGCGAGATCACCGACGCGCAGCTGCTGAGGGCCAAGGAACGCTTCGACTCGGTGCGCAAAGCCAGCACCGACTACCAGGGCAGAGTCGTCTCCCTGCGTCAGCTCGCCACTGAAGATCTCCGGAGCAACAACACGGTCCTCGTGACGGTCATGGCTCTCGGGGTAGTCCTACTCGTGGGTGCGGCGGCCCTGTCCTGGCTCGCGCTACGGCGTTGGGTGACGGCCCCGCTCGAGCGTTTCGGCGCCGAGGTCGGACGCGTGGAGAGCGGCGACCTCGCCCACGCCGTCACGGTGGAGGATGCGCCCCGCGAGATCCTCGACCTTGCCGATGGCGTCGACCGGATGCGTATCCGGATCCTGCAGGAGTTCGCCCTCGCGGAGCAGGCCACGAAGGATGCCCAGGAAGCACGCCAGCTCGTCGTGGACCAGGCCGAGGACCTGCTCCGGTCGAACGCCGAACTCGAGCAGTTCGCCTATGTCGCCTCCCACGACCTCCAGGAGCCGTTGCGCAAGGTTGCCAGCTTCTGTCAGCTGCTCGAGCGCCGTTACAAGGGCCAGCTGGACGAGCGCGGGGAGCAGTACATCGAGTACGCCGTCGACGGCGCCAAGCGCATGCAGCGACTCATCAACGACCTGCTGGCGTTCTCCCGAGTCGGCCGCACATCAGCGGCGTTTACGGAGGTCGACCTGGAGGTCGTGCTGGCGCAGGCCCTGCGCCAGCTCGACGAGGCTCTCAACGCGAGCGGCGCCGAGGTGACCCACGACGCCTTGCCCAAGGTCCGCGGGGACGCCAGCCTGCTCGTGCAGCTCTTCCAGAACCTCGTGGGCAACGGCGTGAAGTTCCGGGGGGAGGAGCCCCCGCGAGTGCACATCAGCGCCCGGGAGGAAGGGGCCACCTGGGAATTCGCGTGCTCCGACAATGGCATCGGCGTGGATCCCCAGTACGCCGACAAGATCTTCGTCATCTTCCAGCGCCTGCACGCTCGGGACGCCTACGGTGGCACCGGCATCGGCCTGGCAATGTGCAAGAAGATCGTGGAGTACCACGGCGGCACCATCTGGCTGGCCACGGGCGTCGACAGTGGGACCACGCTGCATTGGACGCTACCGATCGACGAGGAGAGAGAGCGCGCTGATGACGACACAGGGGCAGGCGGATCGGCCGATCGAAGTGTTGTTGGTGGAGGACGACCCGGGTGACGTCCTCATGACGCGTGAGGCGTTCGAGGACCACAAACTCAGCAACACTCTCCACGTCGTGACGGATGGCGCCGAGGCGATGGCGTTCCTCCGCAACGAGGGCGAGTACGCGGACAAGCCCCGGCCCGACCTGATACTGCTCGACCTCAACCTGCCCCGGATGGACGGTCGCCAGGTGCTCAACGAGGTGAAGTCCGACCCAGACCTGGCGAGCATCCCCGTGGTGGTGCTCACCACGTCAGAGGCGGAGGAGGACGTGTTGCGGAGCTATTCCCTGCACGCGAATGCCTACGTGACCAAGCCGGTCGACTTCGATCGGTTCATCGGGGTCGTGCGCCAGATCGACGACTTCTTCGTCAGTGTGGTGCGGCTACCGACCCGCTGACCCGTGCTCGCTCGATTGGTCGTCACGGTCACCGACCGTCCAACGCTCAAGACGCTCCAGCCCCAGGAGCAGGGCGAGCAGTCCGAACGGGGCGAGCAGAAACAACAGCGTCATCATGGGGTCTCTTGTCCTCCGCAGGCGGTCTTTGCCGTCGAGCAGTCATCGAAACGTCTCTGCCGAAGTCTCGACGCGAACTGCCCGTTCCTTGAGACAGGACCCGCGTGGGATGTGACCGTCCTCACGACGTCCGAGGTGCCGGGGGTACAACTGGTGACCATCCGCACACCGAGACGTAGAGCCGATCTGGGACGATCAGAGGCATGACGAGCGCGCCCAGCATCTCCTACTCGATCACGGTGCGGCTGGAGGTGCCGGCCCGCGGCAACGCCGTCAGCCAGCTCACCAACGCCGTGGAGCAGACCGGCGGCATCGTGACCGCGCTCGACGTCACGGCTTCCGGCCACGAGCGGCTGCGCATCGACGTGACGTGCGCGGCCAGTGACACCGCGCACGCCCAGCAGATCAGTGATGCCCTCGCCCGTATCGACGGCGTCGCGATGGGCAAGGTCTCCGACCGGACGTTCCTCCTGCACCTGGGCGGCAAGATCGAAGTGCAGTCGAAGGTGCCAATCCGCAACCGAGACGACTTGTCGATGATCTACACGCCCGGGGTGGCCCGCGTCTGCCTGGCGCTCGCCGAGAACCCCGCCGACGCCCGCCGGCTGACCATCAAGCGCAACACGGTCGCCGTCGTCACGGACGGTTCGGCCGTGCTCGGGCTCGGCAACCTCGGGCCGACGGCGGCGCTGCCCGTGATGGAGGGTAAGGCGGCGCTGTTCAAGCGTTTTGCGGGCATCGACGCGTTCCCCATCTGCCTCGACACGCAGGACGCGGACGAGATCGTGCGCACGGTCGAGCTCATCGCACCCGTCTTCGCCGGCATCAACCTCGAGGACATTTCGGCGCCGCGGTGCTTCGAGATCGAGCGCCGGCTGCGCGACAAGCTCGACATCCCGGTCTTCCATGACGACCAGCACGGTACGGCGATCGTCGTACTCGCCGCCCTGCTCAACGCACTCAAGGTTGTCGGCAAGGACATCTCCGAGGTACGGGTCGTGATGTCGGGCGCGGGCGCGGCCGGCATGGCGATCCTCACTGTGCTCGTGGAAGCAGGCGTCAGGCACGTCGTCGTCGCGGACAAGGACGGCGTCATCCACCCCGACCGGCCCGGCCTGGCGGCCGAGCTGCGATGGGTGGCCGAGAACACGAATCAGACCGGCGTCACCGGCGATCTTCGCGGTGCGCTGGCCGGCGCCGACGTCTTCGTCGGGGTGTCCGCGCCGAACCTCCTCGACGGGCCCGATATCGCGACGATGGCCGACGGCGCGATCGTGTTCGCCCTCGCGAACCCCGTCCCCGAGGTCGACCCCGTTGCTGCTTCCCAGCACGCAGCCGTCGTCGCAAGCGGTCGCAGCGACTTCCCCAACCAGATCAACAACGTCCTCGCGTTCCCCGGTGTGTTCCGGGGACTGCTCGACGCACAGAGCCACGCAGTGACCACCGAGATGCTCATCGCGGCGGCGCGGGCGCTGGCCGGGGTCGTCACCGACGACGAGCTGAACGCGAGCTACATCGTGCCCAGCGTCTTCCACGCCGACGTGGCCGGCACCGTGGCGGCGGCGGTCAGCGACGCCGTGCGCCGCGCCGGCCTGGATCTGGGGTGACCCGGGCGGTCGGGTCCCGCCGCCGACCGGCCGACGTCGCGCTGTTCGCGCTGGCCGTGGGCGTGCAGCTGGTGGTGCTCTACTGGCCGTGGGCCGACGTCGGTCCGGAGGTCGCTCACCTGGACAAGCTGGTCCACGCCGCGACCTTCGCCGCGGTGGCCTGGACCGGGCTGCGCCTCGGCGTACGTTCGTCGTGGTTGATCATCGTGTTGCTGGCTCATGCCTGCGTGAGCGAGGTACTCCAGCACTTCTTGCTGCCAGGGCGAACCGGCGACCCGGCAGATGCGTTAGCCGATGCAGTGGGGGTTTTGGTGGGTGTCGCGCTGGGCCGACATGGAGGAACATGGCGTCATGACCGTGCCTCCCGACGCGAGCACCGAACTGACCGGGCGGCTGCTCGTCGCGACGCCGGCCCTCGGTGACCCGCACTTCGCGCGCGCTGTCGTCCTCCTCCTCGACCATGACGACGACGGCGCCCTGGGCGTCGTGATCAACCGGCCGACCACCGTCGACGTCGGGCAGGTCCTGCCCACGTGGGAGCCCTTCGCGACGTCACCGGGGGTGCTCTTCCAGGGTGGCCCGGTCGCGATGGACTCGGCGCTCGGGCTGGCCGTCGTGCCAGTGGAGCAGAACGAGGAGCCGCTGGGCTGGCGCCGGGTCGCACAGCGGCTTGGCCTCGTCGACCTCGACACCCCGCCCGAGATCCTGGCGGCCGAGATGGCCGACCTGCGGATCTTCGCGGGCTACGCCGGCTGGGAGAGCGGGCAGCTCGAGGCCGAGCTCTCCGAAGGCGCGTGGTACGTCGTGGCCGCCTGGCCCGGAGACGCCTTCACCAACGATCCCGAAGAGCTGTGGCGTACCGTGCTGCGTCGACAGGGTGGCGACCTCGCGATGGTGTCGACCTATCCCGAGGACCCGACGCTGAACTGAGTCCCCGGGCGCCGGGGGAGGTCCGCGCTTGCGGCTGCCTAGAATGTCGGCCATGACCCAGCCACGGATGTCGGAGCCCGGCGGCGCCGGCTCGCCCGGTCCCGGCCTCGACGAGCCGGGTGTCGGCGGCACCGGGACGCTGCTCGAGCAGGAGGTCGCGGCCACCCCGCGCACCTCGCACGGTGACGGCGACCACGAGCGCTTCTCGCACTACGTGCGCAAGGAGAAGATCCTCGAGTCGGCTCTGTCCGGCGATCCGGTGATCGCCCTGTGCGGCAAGGTCTGGGTGCCCGGTCGCGATCCGCAGCGGTTCCCCCTCTGCCCCGCCTGCAAGGAGATCTTCGACGGTCTGCCCCCCGGCGGAGACGACGAGAGCTGACGCTCCCCGTCTGGCGGCAGGTCCCTAACCCGGTGATTTGCGGGTTTTTCCAGCTCTTTGCCCAGCGACCCTCCCTCGCTGGCTTCGCGGCGGGTTAGCGTCGCCGCAGAGCGGCGCGGACCACCCGTGCCCGTTATCTCGAGGAGTCGCATGATGCGGTCCATCGTCCGGCGCGCCTGCCATGGCGCCGCCGCTACCGGCCTGGCTCTCGCCGCCACCGTCGTCGGCCTGCCCGGGGTCGGTTCCGTCGCCTCGGCGACCTGCGCGCCGGGGGACGGTGCCCTTGCCCGCGCTACCCATGGCGCGAAGGACGGCAACGAGCTCACGGCCGCGCAGGTCACCGGCATCGAGCGGGCCACCAAGGCGGCACTGGCCCGAAAGCAGGCCACTGCGAAGCGCTCCGGAGACGACTTCTCGGCCCAGCGGCTCGCCGCCGCCTCCGTGTCGGTGCCGGTCTACTGGCACGTCGCGCGCTCCGGCACGAGCATCTCGCAGGGCAACATCCCCGACTCCCAGATCAGCTCGCAGCTGAGCGTGCTCAACTCGGCGTACGCCGGCAGCGCGTTCACCTTCACGCTGGTGAGCACCGACCGCACCACGAACCAGTCGTGGTTCTCCAACCTCAGGCAGGGCAGCAAGGCAGAGCGCCAGATGAAGAGCAGCCTGCGCAAGGGCGGTCGCAACGCGCTCAACGTCTACAGCGCGAGCCTCAGCAACTCGCTCCTGGGCTGGGCGACGTTCCCGAGCAGCTACGCCGGCAACCCCACCTACGACGGGGTCGTCGTGCACTACGCGTCGGTTCCGGGCGGCTCGATCGCGAACTACAACCAGGGCGACACCGGTACCCACGAGGTCGGTCACTGGCTCGGGCTCTATCACACGTTCCAGGGTGGCTGCGCGGGCAGCGGCGACTTCGTCAGCGACACTCCCGCAGAGGCCTCGCCCGCCTACGGCTGCCCCGTCGGCCGAGACACGTGCACCGCACCCGGCGCGGACCCGATCCGCAACTTCATGGACTACACCTACGACTCCTGCATGAACCAGTTCTCCGGCGGCCAGTCCAGCCGGATGTCCGCGCAGTGGAGCGCCTTCCGCGCCTAACCCCCTAGCCGCTCCCGATTCGACCACGTTGGGTAGGCGGAGCAGTGCCTCAACAGGTCTGCCGGCCTGTTGACGCACTGCGACGCCAGTTGTCGCTTGCGTCGTCCGACTGGGCTGGCCTCCCGGCGGACACCCCGGGACAGCGCCCCGCAAACCAGCAGGGACTGGTCACACGGCCGCGCGCGGGTTACGGTGCCGCTGCCCCTGCTCCACCGCACTCCAGGTCCCACCCCGACTGAAGGACATGTACATGCGCCGAGTCTTCGCGGGCCGCCGCCCGTCGTACGCCGTGCTCTCGTTCGCGCTCGTCGCGATCGGCCTGACCACCCCAGGTCCGGCCGCCGTCGGCGCACTAGCCGACGAGAAGTGCTACGACCCGGTCGCTGCCGGTGCCGCGACGGCTGGCGACAGCGCCCCGGTGCCCAGCACGCGCTCGAAGGCGGGCGCCAAGGCGGACCCGAACGAGCGGACCGCCGCGCAGCTGGCTCGGATGGGCTCGCCGGCGCGGGGCAAGACCCTCGCCGCCGGCTCCGTGTCGGTGCCGACCGTGTTCCACGTCATCACCGCCTCGGCGTTGTCGGCGTCCCAGAGGACGAAGCTCGAGCAGCGCATTGACCGACAGGTCACCGTGCTCAACCGGGCCTACGCCGGGCGCACCGGTGGCGCCGCGACTGCCTTCCAGTTCCGCGACCTCGGCACGACGTTCACGGCCAACCGCGCGTGGGCCGACATGGCGCCGGGCAGCAGCGGGGAGCTCGCCGCCAAGCAGGCGTTGAAACAGGGTGGTGCGGAGACGTTGAACGTCTACGTTGCAGCCATTGGTGGGGGTCTCCTGGGCTACGCCTACTACCCGCAGGACATAGCGTCGACGCCGGCACTGGACGGCGTGGTCATCCTCGACGACTCGATGCCGGGCGGCACCGACCCGCGCTACAGCCTCGGCGACACAGCGACGCACGAGGTCGGGCACTGGCTTGCATTGGCCCACACCTTCGACGGCGGGTGCGGCAAGAAGGGTGACCTGGTCGCCGACACCGCGAGCGAGAAGTCGCCGGCATTCGACTGCCCCACCGGTCGCGACACCTGCAAGGGGCAGCCGGGGCTCGACCCGATCCACAACTTCATGGACTACACGCAGGACTCCTGCATGTTCGAGTTCACCAACGGCCAGGCGCAGCGGATGAGCGACGCGTGGCAGCAGTACCGGCAGGGCAGCTGACGCCGGGCAGCACGCCGCGCGAGCCCGCGCCGGCACCCGTCCCGTCGGGGTCCTCTCCGATGGCGGCTCTGCCGGCGCGGCTCGACGCGTTGCTGGCCGACGTCGACGCCCGGTTGACGACGCCGTTCGAGCCGCCATGGGGACGGCAGCCGGTGCACACGGCGTACGTTCCCGCGGACGCCGTCGATGCGGGCATCGCCGCGGCGTGGGGGGCGGCAGCGCTCGACCTGTTGCACGCACATGCCGCGACGCCGGAGGAGCTCGGCGTCGACGACGAGGTGCATCGGCGCGTGGTCGCCAAGCTCGAAGGGGAGCCGGTCGAGGACCTGCGGGTCGACTTCGAGGACGGCTACGGCGGGCGCACGGACCACGACGAGGACGCCGATGCAGTCCGCGTCGGCGGGCTGCTGAACGACGTGGGGACGGCGGGCAGTGGCCTGCGGATCAAGAGCTTCGAGCCCGCGACGAGGGCGCGTTCGCTGCGCACGCTGGACAGGGTGCTCACGACGGCCGGGTCGGTTCCCGGCGGCTTCGTCGTCACGCTGCCGAAGGTCAGCGCCCCCGAGCAGGTGGTGGCGATGCGCGAGGTCTGCGCGGCGTACGACGAGACGTTGCCGGGGGAGCCACTGCGCTTCGAGGTGCAGGTGGAGACGCCGTACGCCGTCGCGAGGCTCGCCGACATCGCTGCCGCGGCGGGTCCGCGCTGCGTGGGCCTGCACTACGGGACGTACGACTACAGCGCCGCGTTCGGCGTCGCCGCCGCCCACCAGTCGCTCGAGCACCCGGTCGCCGACCACGCCAAGGCCGTGATGCAGCTCGTCGGTGCGACCACCGGGCTGCGCGTCGTCGACGGCTCGTCGAACGTGCTGCCTGTCGGTGACCGGTCGGCGGTGCGGGCTGCGTGGGCGCTGCACCGGCGCCTCGTCGAGCGGTCGCTGGTGCAGGGCATCTACCAGGGCTGGGACCTGCACCCGGGCCAGCTGGTGAGTCGCTATGCCGCGGTGTTCACGTTCTACCGCGCGGGACTGGCCGCGGCGGGCGCGCGGCTGCGGGCCTATCTCGACCGTACGGCGGGGGGAGTGCTCGACGAGCCGGCCACGGCCAGGGCGCTCGCCGGCTACCTCGTCCGCGGCCTCGACTGCGGTGCCCTCGACGAACCCGAGGTCGAGTCGGCTGCGGGGACCTCGCGCTCAGACCTCGCCGGGCTCGTCGGCTGAGCGGCCCAAACGTCAGGGCGCGCGCTCGACGGTGCCCTCGATGACGCCGTAGGGCCGATCGGTCGCCACGAAGACGGCCTTGTCGTTGGCCACGCCGACGGCTTCCAGGTCGACGATGACGTGGTGCTTGTTCGGCATCCGCAGCCACACGCTGCTCACCGCCGGGGCCCTCTCGAGGGCTGCCTCACCCATGGCCCACAGCGTGTGCTGCACCGACTGGGAGTCGTGGTCGGCGAAGGTCAACACCATCGCGTCGCGGACGGCGCTGCGCACGTCGTCGTACGACGTGGCCGGCTCCTCGGCGTACGACCACTCGGTCGTCACCTCCGTCGCGAGGATGCGGTCGTGGGTCTCGGGCAGCACGGTGAACTCGTCGCGCAGGTAACCGGCGAAGGCCGACTGGGTGGTCTTGAGCACGGTGAGCCCGGCCAGCCCGCTGCGTACGATGAGAGCCGCACCTCGGCGCGCGATGACGTCCGCCGTCGCTGTCTCCGCGGTGCCACCGACGAACGCGTGCGGGTGGTCACCTCCGGCCGTGGTCACCCGCGTCCAGCCGTGCTCGCGCAGGCTCACCGACGCGACGGACGCGGCCGGCGTGACGGCGAGGAACCGGTCGGCGAGGGCGGCGCCGAACTCCTCGATCGAGCCGGTGAGGTGCGCCTGCGCGAGGGCGTAGACCGTCGAGCGCATCGTGTCGGTCGGCAGGACCGGCGCGTTGTCGCCTTCGGTGTGGACCGCGTCGAAGTCACCCTCGAGCCGGACGTCGACGGTGAGGTCGCGCAGCTCGTGGCGTGGTGTGCCGCGGCGTACCAGCACCAGACGGATGCCGTCCTTGCCGTAGCGGTTGGCGCCCATCCGCGCGCTCATGAGCCGTACCTCGTTCCGTGTCGGTCCCGCACAACTGCATGATCACCGGCGGGGGAGGAGGGGTCTGACCTGGGGTTTGTCTGGGGGACCTGCACAACTGCATGATCACCGGCGAATGGGGTGGGGGTTGAGGTGGGTGGGGGTTGAGGTCGGTGGGGTCAGGAGCCGCGGTAGGTGGTGTAGCCGTAGGGGGCGAGGAGGAGGGGGACGTGGTGGTGCTGGGCCGGGTCGCGCACGGTGAAGTCGACGCCGACCCGGGGGTGGAAGGCCGCACCGTCGAAGTGGGCGGCGGTCTCGAAGACCAGCCGGTAGGAGCCGGCCTGCGTCTCGTCGCCGGCCAGCGCGGTCCAGCGCCCGTCGGCGTCGGTCACGCCGGCCGCGACCTCCTCGTCGTCGCGCAGCAGTCGTACCTCGACCCCCGCCGCCGGCCGGCCCGCCGCTGTGTCGAGCACGTGCGTCGTGATGCCGCTCATGGGCGCAGCAGCTTGTCGAGGCGCAGGTTGTTGATCTTCTGCTGCTCGGCCGCGGCGACCTGGTGCTCGGCCTCGGGCTCGTTGCCGATGCGGGCCCGCAGCGACGTGAGCACGTCCTCGGCCGAGAGCCCGGTGGCGTTGATCAGGAACACGCGTCCGAACCGGGCCTCGTAGTCGCGGTTGCCCTGCTCGAGAGCGCGTACGACGTCGTCGGCCGCACCCGCCGTCCGCGCCTGCTCCTGACGCGACCAAGCGGTCACCCCGGGCCCGTCGGCGCGTTCGCCGATCCGCGGGTGCGCGGCGAACGCCTCGAGCTGGTCGTCACGTTCGAGGCCCTGCCAGGTGCGCGCGGCCGCCTCGTGCAGCGCGTCGAACGTCGCGTAGGGCCGCCCCTCGGCCATCTCGCGGGCCCAGCGCTGCGACCCGCACACCGCGCGCAGCTCTTCCTCGGCGTGCGCGGGGGTGAGCGTGTGCAGCCACCGGAGCCCGAGGGACTCGGCGCCGCGGTCGGTGAGCGTGCCCCAGAGCCGGACCCGGGCCAGCCCGCCGTCGGGATAGATGTCGAGGCGCACGTGCGTGACCGGCTGGTGCGCTCCCACCCGGAACCGGTGGCGCATGTGCGGGCGGAGCCCGGTCTCGGGCACGATCGGCCGCCACGTCGTGCTGTCCTCGCTGCGGCCGGACAAGCCGAACGCGCCCGGCGCGTTGCCCTTGAAGAACCGCGTGTCGACCTCGGCGATCCGCACCGTCCCCTCCTCGACCAGGCGCAGCACCACCCAGTCGTTCCCGGGCCCGCGGCGGCGCCGCGTCTCCCAGCCGTCGGCCATCGACTGGGGCGCGGTCGGGAGGTTGAGGTTGTGCCTGTTCGAGAAGTACATGTCGCTGCAGTCGATGACGACCCCGCCGTACTCGACCGCGGCGAGGTCGAGCGGCATGCCCCAGACGTCGCGAGGGTCGGGCACCGGGTCGCCGTGGACGCGCAGCCGCGCGACCCCGCCGTCGGGCGCGATGGTGAGCCGCACGTGCGTGATGCGCGCCGGCAGCGACACGTTGACGAGGTGCTTGTGGTCGCCGGAGAGCGGCGTGCGGGAGCCCATCGGCAGCCACTCTGCGTGCTCGATCTCCTCGGCGGAGGGGTAGCCGTCGACGGAGCAGCCCTCGAGCCAGCACTCCTTGGGGAAGTTGCCGGTGAAGTGGGACGTGTCGACGACGACGCCGCGCACCACGCCCGGGGCGCCGAGCCGGATGATGCACCAGTCGACCCCGGGGGTACGCCGGCGGCGGGTCTCCCAGCCGTCCATCCACTTGCCGCGCTTGGTGTAGCGGTCGGCGACCCACTGGGGGGCTTCGGACCGGAGCAGGTTGTCGGCCAGTGCGAAGAACTCGTCGTTGCGTCCCACGACTGCGGCGCCGAGCCGCTCGTCGGAGAGGAGGGGGAGTGTCGTGAAGTCGATCGACATAGGCCTCCTCGTCGGCGGGGCGTGCTCGCGTGGGTCACTGCCCGGTCTGATGCTAGGGGACGGCCAAGGTCATCAGGGCGCGCCGAGGTGCCTGGTGGACAGGCGGAGGCGAGGACGGGAGGCTCCCTGCTGTGACGGAGCGGATGGTCGTACGCGGGGCGCGCTGGCCGGGGGACGTGGCCATCGAGGACGGCCGGATCACCGCCGTCGGCGAGGTCGAGGCCCGGCCCGACGACCGGGTCCTGCGGGCCGACGGGGACCTGGCCACCGCCGGCCTGGTCAACACCCACCACCACCTCTACCAGTGGCTGACCAGGGGGCGTGCGGTCGGCTGCGACCTGTTCGGCTGGCTGACCGAGCTCTACCCCGTCTGGGGGCGCATCGAGGTCGACGACGTGCGCGCGGCGGCGGTCGTCGGCCTCGGCGAGCTCGCGCTGTCGGGCTGCACCACGGCGTTCGACCACCACTACGTCGTGCCGCGGGGTGACGACACGGTCTTCGACGCCACCGTCGACGCGGCCCGGCAGGTCGGCGTCCGCCTGCACGTCTCGCGTGGCTCGATGGACCTCGGCGCGTCCCAGGGTGGCCTCCCTCCCGACCATGTCGTCGAGACCGTCGACGCCGTGCTCGCCTCCACCGAGCGACTCGTCCGCGACGTGCACGACGGCGACCGCGTCGTTGTCGTCGTCGCGCCGTGCAGCCCGTTCTCGGTCACGGCCGACCTCATGCGCGAGTCGGCTGCACTGGCCCGCCGGCACGGGCTGCGGCTGCACACGCATCTCGCGGAGACGGTCGAGGAGAACGACTACTGCCGGGAGCACCTCGGCGTACGCCCTCTCGACCTCATGGAGACCCTCGGCTGGCTCGCCGACGACGTGTGGTTCGCCCACGGCGTGCACTTCGACGACGACGAGGTACGCCGCATCGGAGCCGCGGGCGCCGGGGTAGCGCACTGCCCGTCGTCCAACGCGCGCCTGGCCGCCGGCACGGCTCGGGTCAGCGACCTCGAGGCGGCGGGGGCGGCGGTCGGCTTGGGCGTCGACGGGTCCGCGAGCAACGAGGTGGGGCGGCTGTTCCCCGAGCTGCGCCAGGCGCTCTATGCCGCGCGGCTCCGGGAGCGCCGGGCCGACACGTTCGGCCCGGAGGACGCGTTGCGCCTCGCGACGTCCGGCGGTGCCCGCTGCCTCGGTCGTGACGACATCGGGCGCCTGGAGCCGGGGGCGCGAGCCGACCTGGCCATCTGGCCCGGCGAGGACCTCGCGGACGTCGAGGACGCGCTCGCCGGTCTCGTGCTCGGGCCCGACCGCCCGGTGCGCCATCTCCTGGTCGGTGGTGAGCCGGTGGTGACCGACGGCATGCTGCACGGTGTCGACCTGCCGGCGGCGCGTTCGGAGCTGGCCACGCGGGCGCGGCGGCTCTGGATGTGATTCTCGTGACAGGACCCAGGTCGAGCGGTTGACTGTCGGCCATGACTGGCCCTGTTGCGCTGCCTGCGTCGCTCGCCGACGCCATGGAAGCGCTGCGTGATGACCCCGACGCGATGGTGCTCGCGGGTGGCACCGACCTGATGGTCGACGTCAACGCGGGGAGGTGCCGGCCGAGCACCGTGCTGTCGCTCAGCGGGGTGCCCGAGCTGCGCGGCTGGCGGCGTGAGGGCGACGAGCTGTGGCTCGGTGCCTGCCTGACCTATGGCGAGATGGACGGCGAGCTCGCGTCGCTGCTGCCCGCCCTCTGCCAGGCGGCCCGCACGGTGGGGTCGCCACAGATCCGCAACGCGGCGACGCTGGGCGGCAACCTGGGCACCGCTTCTCCGGCGGGCGACACGCTGCCGGTGCTGGCTGCGCTCGACGCGGTCGTGGAGCTGCAGGGGCCGGCGGGTGAGCGTTCTCTCCCGCTGCTCGAGTTCGTGACCGGGGTGAAGAAGACGGCGATGCAGCCCGGTGAGATCGTCACCGGCGTCCGGGTGCCGGTGCTGCGCGGACCGCAGGAGTTCCTCAAGGTCGGCACACGCAACGCGATGGTGATCAGCGTGGTGATGGTTGCGGTCGTCGTCGACCTCGACGGTAGAACGGTGCGTGCCGGGCTCGGGTCCGTCGCGCCGGTGCCGGTGCGGGCGCGGGAGGCCGAGCAGTACGCCGGTGAGCAGGTCGACTGGTCGTCGGGGCGGCTGCGCGGTGACGACGTGGCGTCGCGCTTCGGCGAGCTGTGCGCCGACGCCGCCGCACCGATTGACGACCATCGGTCGACGGCGGCCTATCGTCGGCGTGCTGTGTCGGTGTGCGCGGCACGAGGACTGGCCCGTGCCTTCGAGGGAGAGCGATGACGGAGACGGCTACCTTCCGCCTGCAGGTCAACGGGGAGGAGCGCGTCGTCGAGGGTGCCTGGGTCGGCGAGAGCCTGCTCTACGTGCTGCGCGAGCGACTCGGCCTGCCCGGCGCCAAGAACGCCTGCGAGGAGGGCGAGTGCGGGTCGTGCTCGGTACTGCTCGACGGCGTGCTGGTGTGTGCGTGCCTGGTGATGGCGGCGGCCGCGCACGACCGCGACGTCGTCAGTGTCGAAGGACTGCCGACGACAGAAGGCGAGCTCACCGACGTACAGCGCGCGTTCCTCGACGAGGGCGCGGTGCAGTGCGGTTTCTGCACACCCGGTCTCGTCGTCGCCGTGCACGACCTGCTCGACCGCAACCCCGCGCCCAACGACCTCGAGCTGCGCGAGGCCATCTCGGGCAACCTGTGCCGCTGCACCGGCTACGGCCGCATCTTCGCGGCTGCACAGAGCGTGGTCGACCAACGTCAGCTCGCCGGCCAGTCGCAGAAGGAGGTCGCGCCGTGACGGTCACGGGCGACCGCGTCCGCGACATCGTGCGGCAGGGGCTCGGCAGCAACGCCGCTCGCCCCGACGGCGTGCCGAAGGTGCAGGGCCGCTTCGCCTTCTCCTCCGACCTCCACGCCGACGGGATGGTGTGGGGGCAGGTGCTGCGCTCGCCGTACCCCTCGGCGCGCATCCGCTCGATCGACATCGGCCCGGCTCTGGCGATCCCGGGGGTGCACGCGGTGCTCACGGCAGACGACGTGCCTGGCGAGGCGATGTACGGCCTCGAGCACGCTGACCAGCCGGTGTTCGCGAGCGACGTGGTGCGCTTCACCGGCGAACCGCTGGCCGCCGTCGCTGCCGACCATCCCGACACGGCGCGACGGGCCGTGGCCGCGATCGTGGTCGACTACGAGAAGCTCGACCCGCTCGTCGACGCCGAAGCGGCCATCGACGCCGATCCCATCCACCCCGACGGCAACGTGTTCGGCCACCAGGTCATCCGGCACGGCGACCCGTCGGCCGAGGGCGACGTCGTCGTCGAGGGCACCTACGAGGTCGGCATGCAGGACCAGGCGTTCATGGGTCCCGAGTCGGGGCTCGCCGTTCCCGACGACGACGGCGGTGTCGACCTGCACATGTCGACCCAGTGGCTGCACATCGACCGCGACCAGGTCGCGGCCTGTCTCGGCCTGCCGCCCGAGAAGGTGCGGATGACGCTGGCCGGCGTGGGCGGTGCGTTCGGTGCGCGCGAGGACGTGAGCATGCAGGTGCACCTGTGCCTGCTCGCGCTGCACTGCAACCGGCCGGTCAAGATGGTGTTCTCGCGGTCGGAGTCGTTCCTCGGCCACGTGCACCGCCACCCGGCGAGGATGCGCTACCGGCACCACGCGACCCGCGACGGCCGTCTGGTCAAGGTCGAGGCCCGCATCGTTCTCGACGGCGGTGCCTACGCGTCGACGAGCGGGCCGGTGCTCTCGAACGCCTGCTGCTTCGCCGCGGGCCCCTACGACGTGCCGAACGCCGACGTCGAGGGCTGGGCGGTGCGCACCAACAACCCGTCCTGCGGTGCGATGCGCGGCTTCGGTGCGGTGCAGGTCTGCTTCGCGCACGAGGCTCAGATGGACAAGCTTGCCGCCGCGCTGGACCTCGACCCGGCCGAGCTGCGGCTGCGCAACGCGATGAAGTCCGGCGACCGGATGATCACGGGTCAGACGGTGTCGGGCGTAGCGCCGGTCGAGGAGCTGATCCGCACCTGCGCCGCCGCGCCGCTGCCCGCCGTCGACCCGGCGCCGGACCCGATGGCGATGCCCGGTGGGTCGGGGCGGGCCGCCGACCCTGCCCGCGTACGCCGCGGTGTCGGACTGGCGGTCGGCTTCAAGAACCTGATGTACTCCGCCGGTTTCGACGACTACTCGACCGCACGGGTGCGCCTCGAGGACGGCGTCGCGACGGTCACGTGCGCGGCTGCCGAGGTCGGCCAGGGCTTCGTGACGCTGGCGCAGCAGATCGTGCGCGAGGTGCTCGGCATCGACGAGGTCATCGTGTCTCCGGCCGAGACGGTCACGATCGGGTCGTCGGGCTCGACGTCGGCAAGCCGGCAGACCTGGATGTCGGGCGGCGCCGTCGAGCGAGCTGCCCTCGCCGTACGCGCCCGGATGGACGCTGGGGACACGGGCGTCATCGAGGAGACCTACGAGCACCACCACCCGCCCACGACGCCGCTGGACGCCGACGGCCAGGGTGACGCGCACGTGTCCTTCATCTTCGCGGCGCACCGAGCCGTCGTCGACGTCGATCTCGACCTCGGGTTGGTTCGCGTCGTCGAGATCGCGACGTCGCAGGACGTCGGGCGCGTGCTCAACCCGCTGCAGGTGACCGGTCAGATCGAGGGCGGCATCGCGCAGGGCGTCGGGCTGGCAGTGATGGAGGAGATCGTCGTCGACAAGGGGATCGTGCGCAACGCGACGTTCACCGACTACCTGATCCCCACGGCGCTGGACATGCCCGACGTCGTCGTGGCCGCGCTCATCGAGGAGCCGGAGCCGGGTGCGCCGTTCGGCGCGAAGGGTGTGGGGGAGACCCCGACGATCTCCTCGTCCGCCGCCGTGGCGGCCGCAATCCGTGACGCGACCGGCCTCGAGCTCCCCCGCATCCCCGTCCGCCCCCAGGACATCGCCCTCCCCTAACAACGAACTTCGTTGGTGATCATGCAGTTGTGCAGGTCTGCACAACTGCATGATCACCGCGGAAGGGCTACGCCGTGACGAGGACGTGGATGTGCTGGGTGGTGGTGTTGGCGAAGCCACCGCGGTTCCAGGAGGGCTCGACGGGCTGGGTGCGTCCGGTGGCGTCGGTGGCGCGGGCGGCGACGACGTACGACCCGGGCTCGGGTGTCCAGGGCAGCGTCCACCGGCGCCAGGCGTGCCGGCCCACTGGTGGCTCGAGTGTCGCGTCCTCCCAGGTCGAGCCGCCGTCGGTGGTGACCTGCACCTGCGCCACCTCGCCCCAGCCCGACCACGCGCGACCCTCGATCACCTGTGACTCCGGGCGGGTGAACCGCCGCCGCGACATGAAGTCCGGCCATCCCGGCGGGACGACGAGCGCGCGCGGCGCAATGCGGGTGAGCGGCTCTCCCGGCTCGCCGGACTCCTGCCGGAGGGCGTACGCCGTCTGCTGGTAGCCCTCGAAGGGTTCGTCCACGATCTCGATCGAGCGCAACCACTTCACCGACGCCATGCCGTACCAGCCCGGCATCAGCAACCGCACCGGGAAGCCGTGCTGCGGCGGCAGCGCGATCCCGTTGCATCCGTAGGCGAGCAGCACCTCGTCGGCCATCGCCTGGTCGAGGGTGAGGCCCCGCTGGTAGTCCTGCTCCTTCCCGCGCTCCACACCGTGGTCGGTGCCGGTGAAGACCACGTGGCTCGCGTCGTCGGAGGGTCCGCACTCGCGCAACAGCGCCCCGAGCGGGGTCCCGGTCCACTCCATCGTCCCGACCGCCTCGTGCAGCCACGGCTGGCTGACCGGCCGCGGGCGCAACCGAGCCCGCCCGTTGCCCGCGCACTCCATCGTGACCGTCGCCGTGACCGACGGCCTGGCGCGGACGTCGTCCAGCGTCAGCGTCAGCTCCCGCTCGACCAGGCCACCGATCGCCAGCCGCCATGACGTGGGGTCGATCCACGGGATGTCGTAGTGGGTCAGCAGGTAGTGCATGCCGACCGGCGTCACGTCCCACCGCATGCCCTCCAGCGGCATGCCGTGGTTGCGGGCCGCCAGCCCGAGCTCGTCCGGCCCGATCGCTTCGCCCTCGTCGGCGACCCGCGACGGCTCGCTGATCGCCTCGAGGCCGGTCGCGTCCTCAGTTGTGGTCATGTCGCCGGTCTACCCGACCGCTCCGCGGCGGTAAAGGTCAGGGTCCACGAGAAACCGACTTGACCTCAACCCCTGTTCAACTCCGATCATCGTTGCCGTGACCTCGCCCACCCCGACGACCAGCGCCGACGGCCACCAGTCGAGCCCGCCTGCCGCGCCGGGCACGGAGCTGCGCCTCTTCGGCCGCGAGTACCGCGCGCTGACCCTCGGCGTCGTGGGCGTGGTGCTGGCCGTGGCGTTCGAGGCGATCGCGGTGGCGACGGCGATGCCGGTGGCCGCCCGCGACCTCGGCGGCCTGCGCTACTACGGGCTGGCGTTCTCGGTGTTCCTGACGGCCAGCCTCCTCGGCATGGTCGTCTCCGGCGAGGTGTCGGACCGCCGCGGTCCGATCCTGCCGTTCCTCATGGCGGCGGTGGTGTTCGGGTCCGGGCTCGCCCTGGCCGGTGCCGCACCGTCGATGTGGGTGCTGGTCGTCGCCCGCGCCGTGCAGGGCTTCGGCGGCGGTCTGAACATCGTCGCGCTCTACGTCATCGTGGCCCGCGCGTTCCCCGAAGGGCTTCGGCCCCGGGTGTTCTCCGCGATGTCGAGCGGCTGGATCCTGCCGTCCCTCGTCGGCCCGCTCATCGCCGGCTTCCTGGCTGACGAGGTGTCGTGGCGGTGGGTCTTCCTCGGGGTGCTGCCGCTGCTCGTGGGCGCGACCCTGCTGATCCTGCCGCGGCTGCGGCATCTCGACGGCTCCGGCACCGGCGACACCGACACCGCCCCCAGCGCCGCGCCGCGCAGCAGACTCCTGCCGGCGCTGGCGGCCGCGATCGGCGTGGGTCTTCTGCAGTCCGCCGGTCAGCTGCTCGCCTGGGTGTCGCTCCCGCTCCTCGTGGCGGCCGCGGCTCTCCTGGTGCCGAGCGTTCCGCGGCTGTTGCCGCCCGGGGCGTTGCGATTCGCCCGAGGCCTGCCGACCGTGGTGACCCTGCGCGGGGTCTTCTCCGGAGCGTTCTTCGGCGCCGAGACGTTCGTGCCGCTCATGCTCATCGAGGAGCGCGGCCTGGCGACGACGTGGGCAGGCGCATCGCTGACCGGCGGCGCTCTTACCTGGGCGCTCGGCTCGTGGTACCAGGGACGCCCGTCGCTGGGCGTGGCCCGGACGCGGCTCATCGGCGTCGGCTTCCTGCTTGTCGCCGCCGGCATCGCGCTGGTGGCCCTCGCGACACTCGATTCGGCGCCGCCGGTCGCGGCGGCCGTCGGCTGGGTCATCGCGGGCCTCGGGATGGGAGTCGGCCTGACCTCCTGCAGTGTGCTGGTGCTCGAGCTCTCACCCGCTCATGAGCAGGGCGCGAACTCCGCGGCCCTGCAGGTCAGCGACGCCCTCGGCTCCATCGTGATGATCGGCATCGCCAGCGCGATCTTCGCCGGACTGCACGCTCCCGACGGAGGTGACGTCAAGGCCTTCCTGCTCATCGACGCGGTGATGATCGTCTTCGCACTGGTGGGCGCGGCCGCCGGCCACCGGAGCGCACCGGCCGCGCAGGGCTAGGTCAGTCGACCGGAGCCGCCTGCTCGGGCGTCCTGGACGGAGCCACAGCAGATTCGACGTTGTCGTAGAGGGTGAACGTCGACACCAGCCCGGTGACGGTCAGCACCTTCAGCACCGGACGGGTGAGACCGACGAGGGCCAGGCTCCCGCCGGCAAGCAGGACGCGACGCTGGGTCGCGATGAGCACTTTCAGGCCGGTGGAGTCCATGAAGGTGACTCGGCTGAAATCGAGGACGAGGTGGCTGGTCCTCTCACGCATGACGGTGACGAGATGGTCGCCGAGCTGTGAGGCGGTCTCGAGGTCGATCTCGCCCGAGACCTGGACAACCGCATGGTCACCCACCTCTGACGTCGTCAGGTACAGGTCCATCGGACTGCTCCTCCCTGGTGTGAACCTGTGCCCGGGGCCACCTGCAGGACCGACGGGCGAGCTGATCGCATCCTAAAATCACCGGGTCGTCAAGCGCGAGCAGCGATCACTCGGACAGCCTCCCGGCCACCCGAACGGCGCAGCAGCCGCGTCCGAGGGCGCCCACGGACGTCACTTTTCGTGACGAAACGCCACGATGTGCTACCAACATCCCGTGATGGTCGCGGCGAGCCGGTCGACGGCCTGCCGGGTGGTCAGGTTCGACGGCACTCCGTTGAGCAGGAACGAGAAGAGCTTGACCCGGCCGTCGGCCCCGCGCGCGAAGCCGCTCAGGCTGATGACGCCGCGCAGCGAGCCGGTCTTCCCGCTCAGCTTGCCTGCGGCACACCGGCTGGGGGAGGTGGTGAAGCGGTTGTACCTCGCCGCGAGTGTGCCGGTGCGCCCAGCCACCGGGAACGAGCCGCTGCGCAGCGAGGCGAGCCGCGGGTGCTTCCCGTCGAAGACGAGCCTGACCGCGCGCACGAGCACGTCCGCGGAGATCCGGCCGGATCGCGAGAGTCCGCTGCCGTCGTAGAGCGACGATGTGCCGAGTCGCACGCCGGCGCCGGCGAGGACGGCTCGCTGTGCTGCGCGCGCACCGGACCAGCTGGTGGCATAGCCGTTCTTGCGCGCCACCAAACGATGCATGGCCTCGGCGTGGTCGTTGTCGCTCTCACGCAGCATGTAGCTCACGATGGTGCCCACCGTGTTGCCCTGCACGGTGGCGACCGTCGTGGCGCTGGAGCCCTTGCGGGCCCGGGCGACGCTGGAGACGCCGACACCGCGCGCCTTCAGTCGTGCCGCGAGATAGCGAGCTGCGTCGATCGACGTGTCCCACCGCGTGTGCTTCGAGACGACGAGCGCGCGCACCGGGCTGACGTCAGTGGGCATGTAGTTGCTGTTCCAGCCGTACGCGAGAGTTGGCGCCGGGAAGAGCGAGTCGTCGACGCGCACCTGCACCCGGCGAACGCCGCGAGCCTTGACCGCGCGTGCCGTCCGGTAGGCGAGCAGGTCGACGTCGGAGGCACTCAGCGACGGGTCACCGGACCCGATGATGACGACGCGGGTGCGTGTCGGGCTCGCGACCACCCGGGTCGTGAACCGGTGCGACGCCCCGAACGAGCGCAGCGAGTTGACGGCCGTCACGATCTTGGTGTTGGAGGCCGGCATCTGCCGCTCGTTGCGGTCCCGCTGGTAGAGGATGCGGCCGCTCCCCGCGTCGATCACGAGGCCGGTCATGTCTCGGCCGAGGGCGCTGGCGGCGTCCCGCGCGTTCAACTTGGTGGTGATGCGCTGGTCCGACGGCGACGCGGCATGTGCGGCCGTTGTGAGGGAGGGGAGGCCGAGCGTGACGGCGGCCACGAGGCCGGAGACGACGAGACGGCGGGTGGTGGTGAGTCCGGGCATCAGGCGCCTCTCGGCAGTGTCTGCACAACGTGGACATCAGGGCATCGACCCGGAGCCTGGCGTTCTTGACCCGGTAACGCTTGGCGTTTACGGCCTCTTTACCGCCCTCGCTCCCGTCGCCTCGGCGACGAGCGGGAGGACCCGGTGGGGGATCTGGGTGGCCAGCGCGATCACCGTCGAGGTGCGCACGATGCCCTCGAAGTCGACGACCCGGTCGATGACCCGCTGGAGGTCGGAGTTCGACCGCGCGACGAGGCGTGCGAGCACGTCGCCGCTGCCGGTGATGGTGTGCGCCTCAAGGACCTCCGGAATCGACGCGAGGTGGCGGGCGACGCCGTCGTGCCCGGGCCGGTCCGGTTGCCCCTGCAGGATTTCCAGCGTCGCGAACGCCGTGACGGTGTAGCCGAGGGCGGCCGTGTCCAGCTCGGGCCCCCACCCGCGGATCACGCCCTCGCGCGTCATCCGGTCGAGCCGCGCCTGCACGGTGCCGCGCGCGACGGCGAGCCGGCGAGAGCACTCCAGTACGCCGATCCGCGGCTCGGCCGCGAAGAGCTCGACGATCTGGCGATCGAGGTCGTCCAGCTCGGTGGTCATCCTGCTCACTCCGTCCGGGGTGCCCCCGCGCATCGGCGTACACATTGTCCAGGCCAGTGGCGCATCATTGCACAGTCTGCCCCTCGTGGGCTTTGATCGACCTCAAGCTGCCGGACGGAATGCCCTGGAGGCCTGCATGACCACGGACTCGCTGCCTGCCTCGACCGCCGCCGCCGGGCTCACCGACGACGAGCGCGGCGCCGACCTCGACCTGGTCCAGCTCCAACAGCTGGTCGGCCTCGTCGACTACGACGCGTCCACCGACCCGTTCCCCGTCACCGGATGGGACGCCGTCGTCTTCGTCGTCGGCAACGCGACCCAGGCCGCCACCTACTACCAGTCGGCCTTCGGCATGGAGCTGGTCGGTTACGCCGGCCCCGAGACAGGCAACCGCGACCACAAGGCTTTCGTGCTCAGGAGCGGTTCCTGCCGGTTCGTCGTCAAGGGCGGGGTGGCTGTCGACAGCCCGTTGCTCGACCATCACCGCGCCCACGGTGACGGCGTCGTCGACATCGCGCTGGAGGTGCCCGACGTCGATCGGTGCATCGAGCAGGCTCGCCGCACCGGCGCGACGATCGTCGAGGAGCCCCACGACGTCAGCGACGAGCACGGCACCGTGCGGATGGCCGCGATCGCCGCCTACGGCGACACGCGTCACTCGCTGGTCGACCGGTCGCGCTACTCCGGCCCCTACCTGCCGGGATATGTCGCCCGCTCCTCGACGTACCAGAAGCGGTCCGGTCAGCCCAGGCGCCTCTTCCAGGCCCTCGACCACGTCGTCGGCAACGTCGAGCTCGGCCGCATGGACGAGTGGGTCGGCTTCTACAACAAGGTCATGGGCTTCGTGAACATGGCGGAGTTCATCGGCGACGACATCGCCACCGACTACTCCGCGCTGATGTCGAAGGTCGTCGCCAACGGCAACCACCGGGTGAAGTTCCCGCTCAACGAGCCGGCCGTCGCGAAGAAGAAGTCGCAGATCGACGAGTTCCTCGAGTTCTACGGCGGCCCCGGCGCACAGCATCTCGCGCTGGCGACCAACGACATCGTCAGCACCGTCGACGCGATGCGGGCCGAGGGCGTGGAGTTCCTCGTGACGCCCGACTCCTACTACGAGGACCCCGAGCTGCGCGAGCGCATCGGCGAGGTCCGCGCGCCGATCGAGGAGCTGCAGAAGCGCGGGATCCTGGTCGACCGCGACGAGGACGGCTACCTGCTGCAGATCTTCACGCGGCCGATCGGCGACCGGCCGACGGTGTTCTTCGAGCTGATCGAGCGCCATGGCTCGCTGGGCTTCGGCAAGGGCAACTTCAAGGCGCTCTTCGAGGCCATCGAGCGCGAGCAGGAGCGCCGCGGAAACCTCTAGCGGTGGGCGCATCGGCGGAATCCGCCGACCCTGCCTATCCTTGCTCGATGGATCTCACCTGTCCCAAGTGCCAGGGCGCGATGCGCACGTATGAGCGCAACGGCGTCACCGTTGACCAGTGCAGCGAGTGTCGGGGCATCTTCCTCGACCGCGGCGAGCTCGAGCGCCTCGTGGACGCCGAGCAGGCCTGGCACGGGTCAGGTCAGCGCGAGGCGCCCCAGCAGCCCACCTACGAGCAGCCGTCCTACGGCGGCAACCAACCGCAGTACGGCGAGCACGGTGGGCACTACGGCAAGCCGCGCAAGAAGAAGAGGTCGTTCATGGACGACCTCTTCGATTAGCCCGCGGCGACGATGCGGCCGGTGACGTCGCCGAAACCGAGTCGCACCCCGTCCGCTCCCGGTGCCCAGGCGCTGATGCTCACCTCGTCGCCGTCCTCGAGGAACGTCCGCTGCGTTCCGTCGTCGAGGGTCACCGGCTCGGTGCCGTTCCAGGACAGCTCGAGGAACGACCCGCGCTCGTCTCGCTCCTCCCCGGACACGGTGCCCGACGCGTAGAGGTCGCCGGTGCGCAGTGACGCCCCGTTGACGGTGAGGTGGGCGAGCTGCTGGGCAGGCGTCCAGTACATGCCGGCGAACGGCGGGCGCGTGACGACCGTGCCGTTCCACGACACCTCGAGCGAGAGGTCGAGACCCCAACCTTCCTCGTCGCGCAGGTAGGGCAGCACGGGCGGCTCCTGCACGGGCGGGGCGACCTGGGCGGCTGCGAGGGCGTCGAGGGGCACCACCCACGGCGACACCGACGTCGCGAAGGACTTGCCGAGGAACGGCCCGAGCGGGACGTACTCCCAGGCCTGCAGGTCGCGCGCGCTCCAGTCGTTGACCAGGCAGACACCGAATACGTGGTCACGGAACGCCGACGTCGCAACGCTTGTGCCGTGTGGCGAGGGCACACCCACCACGAAGCCGACCTCGGCCTCGATGTCGAGCCGGGCTGACGGACCGTACGTCGGGGCACCGGCGTCCGGCGGCCGGCGCTGACCGCTGGGCCGCACGATGTCGGTCCCCGAGACCACGACCGTGCCGGCCCGGCCGTGGTAGCCGATCGGCAGGTGCCGCCAGTTGGGCGTGAGCGGTTCTGCATCCGGCCGGAACAGGCGTCCGACGTTCTCGGCGTGGTGGCGCGAGGAGTAGAAGTCGGCGTAGTCGGCAACCTCGAACGGAAGGTGCAGTTGCACCTCCTCGCGCGGCACGAGATGCGCCTCGACGAGATCGCGGTCCCCGTCGTGGGTGAGCAGCTCGGTCAGCCACGACCGCACGGCACTCCAGGCCGGCCGGCCCAGTGCCATGAACGGGTTGAGCGAGCTCGCCTCGAAGACATGGCCACCGTCGAGACCTTCGACGGCGGCGAGCGGCGCCAGGTCGATCACGTGGTCACCGAGGGCGACGCCGACCCGCGGGTCCTCGTCGGTGGAGAAGACGCCGAAGGGCAGGTTCTGCACCGGGAACGGCGACCCCTCCGGGATGTCGCACCAGGTCGTCATGCCGCCTCCTCGAGCAGTCCGAGCGCGATCAGCTCGTTGAGCGGGTCGGTGACGCCGCAGCACCCGAACGACAGGAACGTCCGGCGCACCCGCAGGCAGGTGTCCGGGTCGAGCCCGCGGATCGCCTCGACGACGGTGTCGTTGCCGGCCTCGAGCGCGAGCGCCGCCGGGTCGGCGCCGGCGTCGGGCCCTGCCACCGTCGCGGCGACCGCGGCCAGCACGTTGAGCAGCCCGTGCTGCCGGTCGCCGGTGGCGGCATCGACGTGCGGATGCGCGTGGTGCAGCCCGGCGGTCAGCTTGAACGCGATGCCGCGCACCACGCAGCTCTCGATGAACGCCGCGAGCTCCTCCGTCGAGGGGACGGCGCCCGCGCGCGTGCCGCCGGTGCGGTACTTCGCGGCGCGCCACCCGCCCTTCTCCACCAGGTCGAGTCCGTCGGCGAATCCGGTGCGCGTCACCTCGAGGAAGCCGACGGTGTCGGGAAGGCGTCGCAGGTTCTCGCCGATGGTGGCCGCGTCGTGTCCCAGCCTCTCGTGCGCGGCCTCGACGGCGGCGAGCTCAAGGCGGTCGTCTGCCGCGGCCGCGCCGAGCGCCTGATGGGCGCCGTCGGCCGGCTCGTCGAAGACGACCGACAGCGCGAGCGAGCGGTCCGGTGGCAGCGTCTCGCGCAGCTCGGCCAGCCGCGACGCCGGACAGACGAAGGGGCCGACCAGGTCGGCGTACGGCCCGTGCTGGTTGCTCGCATGGGCTTGCAGCGCCTCGTGCATCAGGGCGTTTCCGGGCGGGAAGAGGGCCGCGTCGTCGACGAGCTCCGCGAACAGCGCGCGCGACACCGGGGCCATGGCGCGACCCTACCGGCGGCCGCCGCATCGGCCGGGCTGCCCTCGTCGTCCGGGCCGTGGCAGGGTGGTGGACGGGCCCGGTGGGCCCCCGAGGACGCCGTCACAAGGGAGCGAGCAGATGCCGTACTACCGCCGGCTCGGTGAGATCCCGCGCAAGCGCCACACGCAGTTCCGCCAGCCCGACGGCAGCCTCTACGCCGAGGAGCTGATGGGCGTCGAGGGCTTCTCCTCCGACGCGTCCCTGCTCTACCACCGCAACCTGCCGACCGCCATCGTGTCGAGCGAGGCGTTCGCCGCCCCGACCTTCGAGCGCCGGCCCAACCACCCGCTCAAGCCCCGGCACCTGAAGACCCACAAGCTCGACGGCGCGGGGGGCACCGGCGATCCGGTGCTCGGGCGTCAGCATCTGCTGGCCAACGGGGACGTGCGGCTGTCCTACGCCGTGGCCGAGTCACCGTCACCGCTCTACCGCAACGCCATCGGCGACGAGTGCGTCTACGTCGAGAGCGGCTCCGCGGTCGTCGAGACGGTCTTCGGCGCGCTCGAGGTCGGGGCCGGTGACTACGTCGTGATCCCCACCTCGACGACGCACCGGTGGGTCCCACGCGGCGGCGAGCCGCTGCGCACCCTCGCGATCGAGGCGTCCGGTCACATCAGTGCGCCGCGGCGCTACCTTTCGAAGAAGGGCCAGTTCCTGGAGCACGCGCCCTACTGCGAGCGCGACCTGCGCGGGCCCGACGAGCCGCTGCAGGTCGAAGACGAGGACGTCGAGGTGCTGGTGCAGCACCGGGGCACCGGCTCGGCGTCCGTCTGGACGCGCTACCGCTACGCCAACCACCCGTTCGACGTCGTCGGGTGGGACGGCTGCCTCTACCCCTACGTGTTCTCCATCCACGACTTCGAGCCGATCACCGGCCGGTTGCACCAGCCACCGCCCGTGCACCAGACGTTCGAGGGTCCGAACTTCGTGATCTGCTCGTTCGTCCCGAGGCTGTTCGACTACCACCCCGAGGGCATCCCGGCGCCCTACAACCACGCCAACGTCGACTCCGACGAGGTCATCTTCTACACCGGCGGCGACTTCATGTCGCGCAAGGGCGCGGGCATCGAGCAGGGGTCCATCTCTTTGCATCCCTCGGGGTTCACCCACGGTCCGCAGCCGGGCTCGGTGGAGGCCTCGATCGGCAAGGAGAAGACCGACGAGCTAGCGGTCATGGTCGACACGTTCCGCCCGCTGGAGCTGCTGGACCCCGCGATCGCGTGCGAGGACACGTCCTACGCCTGGTCGTGGGCCGGACGCACCATCGACCCCGACAGCGACTCGACGACGGGCTGACGTCTCGGGCGCGGCCGGGTGCGGTGTGGGCCCGTCTAGAGCGGGCCGCGCCGGCCGCTGCGCTTGCGCATGGCTGGCACGACGAACATGACGACGATGACGATCAGGGCGATGATGAGCAAGATCTTGAGCAAGGACGCCTCCGTGGATTCATCGTGCCGGTCCCTGATGTCTGCCCCCGCAGCGAGTGCCTAATCCTGACCGGCGATCGCGGTGGCCGTGAGCACAGGCGCCTCAGGCGTCTCCACGAGGCAGGCCGCCGGGAGCTGGAACCACCTCAGCCGTTCGAAGTCCGCCGACACGAGACCGTCGGGCAAACGCATCGGCCCGACGCCGCGCCGCTCGGCCGCGACCTCGAAGATGCGATGCGCCTCGTCGAGGTAACCCGCGAGTGCGGTCTCGGGCACCGGCTCGTCGTGGCTGGGATAGGTCATCGCGCCGGAGGCTTCGTCGTAGGCGACCTGGTCGAGGCGCAACGGTGGCTCGACGGGCCCGGCCCGGTGGCGCCAGAGCCCGGACTGCGGCTCGAAGCGGTAGTCGGGCAGCAGGCGCCACCCGTGCGCGGCCACCAGCGACACCGCCTCGACGATGTAGTCGAGCACCGGCTCCGAGATGAAGTAGTTGAAGTTGACCCGCACCCACCCCGGCTTGATGCCCTCGCAGCCGCCGGAGATCTCCCGCTCGAACTCGCGCGATCGCTCGAGGTCGATGCCGAGCAGTCGGTGGCCGTAGGGGCCGGCGCACGAGCACCCGCCGCGCGACTGGATGCCGAAGAGGTCGTTGAGCAGGGCAACGACGAAGTTGTGGTGCAGGTAGGGACCGTGCGTCCCGTCGGCCTCGACCTGGCGTACGACGAAGGACACGATCGAGAGCCGTTCGGCGTCGAGGTTGCCGAGGATCTCGATGTTCGGCTGGGCCTGCCAGGCCGATACCACCCTCCTGAGCAGCTCTTCCTCGCGGGCCCGGATGACGTCGGCGCCGACCGCCTGCTTGAGCTGGAAGACGAGTCCGGCCCGGATCGACTCCACGATGGCCGGGGTGCCGCCCTCCTCACGGTGCGCCGGGTCGTCGACGTAGCGATGCTCGAGCGGGTTGACGTAGGTGACGGTGCCGCCGCCGGGCACGACCGGCACGCGGTTGCGCAGCAGCTCACGGCGTACGGCGAGGACGCCCGGAGTGCCGGGCCCGCCGATGAACTTGTGCGGTGAGATGAAGACCGCGTCCTTGTAGCACTGGGGGTGCTCCTCGCACGTCGCGCTCATCTCGATGTCGACGTAGGGCGCGGCGGCGGCGCAGTCCCAGAACGACAGCGCGCCATGGCGGTGCAGCAGGTCGGCGATGCGATGGGTGTCGGTGACGATCCCGGTCACGTTGGATGCCGCCGAGAACGAGCCGATGCGCAGCGGCCGGTCGGCGTACTCCACGAGGCGCGTCTCGAGCACCGACATGTCGACGTGCCCGTCGCGGTCCTCGGGGATCGTCACGACGTCGCAGATCGACTCACGCCAGGGCAGCTCGTTCGAGTGGTGCTCGAACGGGCCGATGAAGACGACCGGACGTTGGTCAGGTGGGATCTGTGCCGACAGCCCGTAGCGGTCGTCGAGCTCGGCGGGGATGCGCAGCCCTAGGCATCCCACCAACTTGTCGATCGCCGCCGTCGACCCCGAGCCGCAGAAGATGACGACGGTGTTCTCGTCGCCGCCGATCGCGTCGCGGACGATGCGCCGCGCGTCCTCACGCAGCCGCGTGGTCTGCAGGCCCGTGCCGCTCGACTCGGTGTGGGTGTTGGCGTAGCGAGGCAGGACCTCATGACGGATGAAGTCCTCGATGAAGGACAGGGCGCGCCCACTCGCCGTGTAGTCGGCATACGTCACGCGCCGCGGGCCGTAGGGCCCGTGCATCACCTGCTCGTCGCCGATCACCGACTCGCGGATGCGGCGCAGCAGTGCGGAGTCGACGGATGTCACGCCAGCCACCGTACGCCGCAGCGACCCGTGGCCGAGCCTCAACGGACCACGAGGGGGTGGGCGTCGGGGGGCGGGTCGCCGAAAACCTCGCGCAGGTCTCGGTCGGGAGCCTGCTCGGTGGTCGCCACCGCACGCCTGGTGCGGTCGAGCCGGAACCACCGGCCGCCCCGGCGGCTGCGGCACCACGCGAGGAGGTACCACCTGCCCCGGGTGCACGCGAGGGCCATCGGCTCCACCGCGCGGCGCGTCGTACGCCGGCCTTGTGCGTCCTCGTAGTCGATGACGGCGACCACGTTGTTGCGCAGCGCCTCTTCGAGCACCCTCGTCACCCGCGGACGCGGCGGTGCGTCCGACGACCGCAGCCACAGCCGGCCGGCCAGGTCCTGCGCGCGGCGGCGCTCGCCGTCGGGCATTGCGGCGAGGATCTTCGTGAGTGCGCTGCGGCCGTCGGTGAGGAACGGCGTCGACGACGCGGTCGCCAGCGCGAGCGCCACCGCCGACGCCTCGGCGGCCGACAGGTTGACCGGCGGCATGGAGGCGGTTGCGTCCAGCACGTAGCCGCCACCCGGTCCGGCCTGGGCCCAGATCGGCTGGCCGCTCTGGAGCAACGCCTCGACGTCGCGCTTGACCGTGCGGCCCGACACCTCGAACCGCGCGGCCAGCCACGCGCCGGTGCGACCGTTCGGCCCGGCGGCGCGCAGCTCCTCGGCGAGCGCGTAGAGCCGGTCGGTGCGGTTCACGGGCCTCCTCCTCGATCGCGAGGAAATTCGGCAGCCGAACTGATCGACATTACGGTGACAGGACGGTGTCACCGACCCAGCGAGAGGCTAGCGGTCATGGACACCATGCAGAGAACCCAGACCCACACCTTCGACACCGACGACGGCCGCCGGCTCGCCGTCGACGTCCGCGGACCCGACGACGGGCCCGTGGTCGTGCTGCACCACCCGGCCCCGGGCTCCCGGGTGCTCGACCCCGATCCGGCAGTCACGGCGGCCGCCGGCATCCGGCTGGTGACCGTCGACCGGCCCGGCTACGGCGGGTCGACGCTCGGCCGCGCTCCGGTGACCATCCCCGGCGCGGCCGACGACGTCGCCCACGTGTTGGAGGTCCTCGGGGCGAGCGAGGCTGCTGTCGTCGGCTGGTCAGGAGGCGGGCGGGTCGCGGCGGCGCTGGCCGCGCGCCACCCCGACCTCGTCACGCGCGTCGCGCTGCTGGCGACGCCGGCACCCGACGAGGACGTGCCGTGGTACGGCGAGGAGAACCGCGCGATGGTCGAGCAGCTGCGCCCCGACATCGACGGCGCCGTGGGCGTCCTCACCGAGATGCTCGGGAGCAGTGGTGTCGATCCGGCAGCTGCCGTCGAGCTGCTCGGTGTCGGCCCCGGCGACGAAACGGTGATCGCGAGACCGGGGGTGCGCGCCGGGCTCGAAGCGATGCTTGGCGAGGCCTATCGGCAGGGTGCCGTCGGCCTCGCGGCCGACCTGGCCGCCTACACGCTGCGTCCGTGGGGATTCGACCCGCGTGCGATCGGCGTCCCGGTGCGCTGCTGGTACGGCGCCGCGGACGCGCTCGTACCGTCGCCGCACGGCCAGTGGTGGGTCGATCAGGTGCCGGACGGCTCGCTCGAGGTCGTCGCCGACCGCGGCCACCTGCTCCCCCAGGCCCTGTGGCCTGAGGTGCTCGGGTGGCTCACGGCCTGACGGTCAGAGCAGGGCGAGCTGGTCGGCTGCTCCGCGCTCGAGGTCGAGCAGGACTCGCTTGCGCTCGAGGCCGCCGCCGTAGCCCGTCAGGGTGCCGTTCGCGCCGATGACGCGGTGGCACGGCACGATGATGGAGATCGGGTTGCGGCCGTTGGCGAGACCGACGGCACGCGATGCGCTGGGCTGGCCGATCTGGGCGGCGAGCTCGCCGTAGCTGCGGGTCGAGGCGTAGGGGATCGTGCGCAGCGATTCCCACACGCGCCGCTGGAACGGCGTACCCGCGGGGTCGAGTGGCAGGTCGAAGTCGGTGCGCTCGCCCGCGAAGTAGGCCGTCAGCTGTGCGCGCGCCTCGGCGAGCACGCCGTCGTTCGACTCGACCCAGTCGGGCTGGACGATGCCGTCGTGGGGTGCGAACCAGACGCGGGTGATCGACGTGCCGTCGCTGGTGACGAGCAGGTCGTCGATGGTCGTGGGGATGAGGGTCCAGTAGGTGGTCACGAGATCTCCCGGTCGGTAACGAGGTGCCAGAGGTGCATGAGGGCGTAGGAACGCCAGGGTCGCCATCGGGTGCCGAGTGCGGCGGCGGAACGTGGGTCGCTCGGCTGTCCGAGGCGTTCGAGGGCGCGACGCACCCCCAGGTCGGTGGGTAGCAGGACGTCGGGGTCGCCGAGGGCGCGCAGCCGCACGTAGTCGGCGGTCCACGGGCCGATGCCCGGCAGGGCGAGCAGCGCCGTTGCGGCCTCGTCCCGGTCGGCGCCGGGGTCGAGGTCGATCCGGCCCTCGGCCAGTGCCGCGCAGGCTCCGACGAGTGAACGTCCCCGGCTGCGCGGCATCGGCAGCGACGCCGGGTCGGCGGAGGCCAACGCCTCCGCCGTCGGGAAGTGGTGGGTCACGCCGCCGTCCGGCGTCGTGACCGGCTTCCCGTAGGCGCGGGCCAGGCGGGCCAGCACGGTACGGGCGCCCGCGACCGAGACCTGTTGGCCGACGATCGCGCGGATGACCACCTCGGCGCCGTCGGCGACGCCAGGCACGCGCACCCCGGGCCAGGCGGCCACGAGCGGCGCGAGCACCTCGTCGGCACCGAGCTGCTCGTCGACCGCAGCGGCGTCGGCGTCGAGGTCGAGCATCCGGCGGACGCGGGCCACGGCCGGCACCACGTCACGCGGGTCGGCGAGCCGCAGCACGCACCCGACGTGGTCCGGTGCCGGCGTCAGGGTGACCGTCGCCTCGCCGTGGGGGAGCAGCAGGGCGCGGTGGTAGGCCGTGTCGTCGACGTGCTCGACGGTGGGCACCGCCTTCGAGGCGAGCAGCCGCAGCAGGCCGGGGCCGTCGAACGGGGGCCGGACGGCGAGCCGCAGCGACAGCGTGCCGGGCGCCCCGATGGTGCCGCGTCTGGTCGCCGTCGCGCGCAGCTCGCGCGGTGTGGTGGCGAAGACCCGCCGCATCGTGTCGTTGAACTGCCTGATGCTGGCGAAGCCGGCCGCGAACGCCACTTCGCCGAACTGCATGGGGGTGGTCTCGATCAGCACACGCGCGGTGTGTGCGCGCTGGGCCCTGGCCAGCGACTGTCCACCGGCGCCGACCTCGGCGAGCAGCAGCCGGTGCAGCTGACGCTCGCTGTAGCCGAGCCGGGCGGCGAGTCCGGCGACCCCGTCGCGGTCGACGGCGCCGTCGCCGATCAGGCGCATGGCCCGGCCCACGATGTCGGCGCGCACGTTCCACTCGGGTGACCCCGGGCTGGCGTCGGGACGGCACCGGCGGCAGGCGCGGAACCCGGCCCCCTGGGCGGCCGCGGCGCTCGGGTAGAAGCGGACGTTGGCGCGCTTGGGGGTCATGGCGGGGCAGGACGGGCGGCAGTAGATGCCCGTCGAGGTCACCCCGATGTAGAACCACCCGTCGAAGCGGACGTCACGGCTCGCAACGGCCCGATAGCAGGTCTCGGTGTCCAGCACGTGTCCCAGACTGCCGCACGCCACCGACAACTACTAGCGGCTATCGGACATCACCGTGGGGGCCGCCGGTCGCAGCTGCGGGGCTGCGGTCGAATGAGGGCGCCGCAGCCCCGCAACTCGGACGGTTTGTGGTCCACAGGCCGCGCGTCTGTCCTCCCTCCAACGGTCCGAAGGTCGCAACGTGGCCCCACACAGCCCGGGAGGAGCGCCGGTACCGACGCTCGGAACAGCCGCGGTTTGCGTGAAGCCCCGCCGCCATGTGGGGCCTGGTTGCGATCACTGATCGCTGTTCGGTGGCCGACTGTCCAGTGGCCCCGATGTCTCAGAGGCCGAGGCGGCTTACGGGGGCGATACCGAACCGGTCGGCGACCAGACCCTTGATGCCGGCGGGAAACGCGCGCTGCGTCTCGAGGTGGGCGGTGGAGAGCTCGCGCTGGGCCTGCCCGTCGCCGCCGAAGGCTCGCAGGCAGCGCTCGGGCTCGGCGTTGGCCAGGGCCAGGATCGCGCCGGTCGCGCCGACCACGCCTGCCATCACGGTGATCGCTGCCGACCCGACGTAGACCTCTCCGTCGTAGGCGTCCAGCTCGTGCAGTAGCCGGGCCGGCTCACCGGACGAGTCCTTGAGCCCGCGCACCGGCAGGTCCGGGAGCATCTCGACAGGGATGCCGGGCGGCGAGCTCTTGGGGAAGTGGTAGGCGAACAGCGGCACGCCGGCCTCCGCGACCGCCTCGTAGTAGGGGCGCACGTCGGCCACCCTTGGAGGCGAGAGTGCGAGCACCGCGTCGGCTCCGGCGTCGGCGGTGCGCCGGGTGAGCTCGGCGGCCTGGCGGCCGGTGGGCGCGCCACTTCCTGCGATGACGGGTACGCCGTCGGGCAGCGCCGCCCGTACGGCCGACACCAGCGACACCCGCTCGTCGACGGACAGCGCGGACGCCTCGCCCGTCGACCCGGCGACGAGCACCGCTGTCACGCCGAGGTCGACGAGAGTTGCGGCGTGCTCGGCGGTTGCCTTGTCGTCCACGGCACCCTGGTCGTCGAACACCGTGATGAGAGCGACTCCCACGCCGGTGAACAGCGGCTCGGACTTGCTCATGCGACCTCCACTCCTGCGCCTCGCATGTCGGCGATGGCGCGCTCGTCGTCGCCGTCGGCCAGGTTGACGAAGCGGGTGAGCGCCAACGGCATCTCCACGTCATACCCGAGACGGCGCCCGTCAAGAGCGGTTTCCTTCACGCACCAGTCTCCGGCAAGCCCGACGACCACGATCCGGCCGACCTCCGGCGGCAGCAGTGACTGTAGCTTCGTCGGCGCGGTCGCACCCGTGCTGGGGTCGCGCACCGAGAACGCCGAGTAGCCGTCCTCGCCGGTCGTTCCCTTGCGCACGACCGGGCCGCGTACGTCGAGGTCGGGTCGGACCTGCGCGCCCCAGGTGTCCTGCACGCAGTGCGCCGGCCAGATGCCGCCGTCCTTCTTGAAGTGCGGTGTCGACTCGGGATGCCAGTCCTGCGTGAAGACGACGGTGGCGCCGGCGTCGAGGGCGACAGACACCTCGGCGTTGATGGGCGCGACGACGTCCTCGCCGCCCTGCACGTAGAGGCTTCCCTCCGGGTCGCCGAAGTCGTTCTGCACGTCCACGACGACGAGCGCTGTCGCCGCGTCGTAGCGCTTGGTCGGGGCGGGGATGGGTTCGGTCACCGGGCTACCTCGTACGTCGTCGGGATCGCGGGCTCGCCGCGGGACAGGGCGAGACCCTCCCACGGAACGGTGGTGAGCACCTCCCGGAGATGGCTGCGCGCCTCGGAGAGGGAGGTCCCGCGGCCGGTGCGTCGGCCGTCGCGGACCAGTTCGACCTGCAGCCGGCGGTCGCCTTCCTCGTGGAAAGGTTCGCCTTGAGACCTCACGACTTCCTCCGTGGCCGTGCCGGTGGCGCGATGCCGGCGGACGGCGGTCTTGCGACCGCCGATGGAGTTCTTGTGCTCGGTCCGCTTGGCCACCGGACGGCCGTCGACCTCGACCAGCTTGTAGACGAACCCGGCCGTGGGGGCTCCTGATCCGGTCACCAGCGAGGTGCCGACGCCATAGGCATCGACGGGGGCGCCGGCGAGTGCAGCGAGCGCAAACTCGTCGAGGTCGCCGGAGAGCACGATGCGTGTGCGCTCGGCACCGAGCGAGTCGAGCAGCTCTCGCGCCTGGTGTGCGAGCACGGCGAGGTCACCGGAGTCGATACGCACTGCGCCCAGGTCGGTGCCGGCGACCTCGATCGCGGTGCGGATGCCGCGCGCGATGTCGAAGGTGTCGACCAGAAGCGTGGTGCCCAGCCCCAACGCGTCGATCTGACCGCGGAACGCGGATGCCTCGGAGTCGTGCACCAGCGTGTAGGAGTGGGCCGCCGTCCCGGTGGTGGGAACGCCGTAGCGCCGTCCTGCCGCAAGGTTGGAGGTGGCCGCGAAGCCGGCGAGGTAGGCGGCCCGGGCGGCCCCCACGGCGGCCTCCTCGTGGGTGCGCCGCGACCCCATCTCGATGCAGGCGCGTGTGCCTGCCGCTCGCACCATGCGGGCGGCTGCCGAGGCCACCGCGCAGTCGTGGTTGAGCACCGACAGGCAGAGCGTCTCGACGACCATGGCTTCGGCGAACGTGGCCTCGACGGTGAGCACGGGGGAGCCGGGGAAGTAGAGCTCGCCCTCGGCGTACCCGGTGACGTTGCCGGTGAAGCGGTAGTCGCGCAGCCAGGCGCAGGTGGACTCGTCGACCACACCGGTGTCGACCAGGAACTCGAGATCGCCCTCGTCGAAGCGGAAGTTGTCGAGCTCGTCGAGGAGCCGGCCGGTGCCGGCCACCACGCCGTAGCGGCGCCCCTCGGGCAGGCGGCGTCCGAACACCTCGAAGACGGCGTGGCGCTCGGCAGTGCCGTCGCGCAGGGCCGCCTGGAGCATCGTGAGCTCGTAGTGGTCGGTCAGCAGCCCCGTGGCTGGCCGTGTTGTGGTCACGGGGGAGAGCCTACGATTGGTGCTCATGTCCGTCGCGCCGCCTGAGACCGCACAGCCGGGCGCCGACACGGACATCGAGGGTGAGACCGGGAGCGTCGTCGTCCCGGACAAGCCCTGGGTGACCATCGTCTGGAACGACCCGGTCAATCTCATGTCCTATGTCGCGTTCGTCTTCCAGAAGCACTTCGGCTACTCCAGCGCGAAGGCCGCCAAGTTGATGCTGGACGTGCACCAGAAGGGCAAGGCCGTCGTCTCGAACGGCACCCGCGAGGAGATGGAGCGCGACGTCGAGGCGATGCACGGCTACGGCCTGTGGGCCACGATGCAGCACGACGAGTGAGGAGTCCCGGGTGAGCGCGAGGTTCCGACGCGACCGGCACGGGGGCGGGGTGTCGGTGACCTTCGACCTCGTCGAGGGCCGGTTGATGACCCATGTGCTCTCCGAGATGCTCGAGCTGCTCGGCTCGGACGACGAGGTGTCTGCCGCCGGCGACGACCCGCTCGTCGCCGTGGTCGGCATCGGTACGTCCACCACGCTGCCCGACGACCCGGCGCTGGCGCGCTTGTTCCCCGACGGCTACACCGACGACCCCGAGGCCTCGGCCGACTTCCGTCGCTACACCGAGCCGGGGCTGCGCGACGGAAAGCGCGAGGCGGCCCGGACGGCGCTGGAGTCCGTCGGCGAGCCAGGCGAACGACGATCGCTCACCGAGGACGAGGCACTCGCCTGGCTCTCGGCGCTCAACGACGTACGCCTCGTGCTCGGCGAGCGTCTCGGGATCAGCGAGGAGGGACGCGAGCACCTCGAGGGGCTGGCCGAGGACGACCCGCAGGTTGCTGTCTACGAGATCTACGACTGGCTCACCTACCTCCAGGAGACCCTGGTCCGCGCCCTGCGCTGACCCCGCACAGGCTCCTGCCGCCGCTCTCGTACGCTTGGCGGATGCTGGTGATCGACGAGGAGACGTACGCCGCGATCGTGGCGCACGCCCGCCGCGACCACCCTGACGAGGCGTGCGGGGTCGTCGCCGGGCCGGTCGGCAGCGACCGGCCGGAGCGGTTCGTCCCGATGGTCAACGCCGCCAGGTCGCCGACGTTCTACGAGTTCGACTCGCACGACCTGCTGGCGCTCTACCGCGAGATGGACGAGCGCGACGAGGAGCCCGTCGTCATCTACCACTCGCACACCGCGACCGCCGCCTACCCCTCACGCACGGACATCACGCTGGCCCAGGAGCCCGGCGCCCACTACGTCCTGTGCTCCACCCGCGACCCCGACCGCGACGAGCTGCGCTCGTTCCACATCGTGGGTGACGAGGTCACCGAGGAAGAAGTCAAGGTGGTCGCAGCGTTGCCACCGACAGACGCCCAGGTGCGCTGAGCCCTTTCCGACGAACGAGGAGTTCCCGAAAGTCATGAGCATCGAGGTCCGGATCCCGACGATCTTGCGGCAGTACACCGGCGGCGACAAGGCCGTGGAGGGCACTGGCGGCACGCTCGCCGAGGTCATCGACGACCTCGAGAGCCGCCACCCAGGACTCAAGAACCGACTCGTCGACGAGAAGGGGCTGCGCCGTTTCGTCAACGTCTACCTCAACGACGAGGACGTGCGCTTCCTCGGCGGTCTCGAGACGTCGGTGAACGACGGCGACAACGTCACGGTCCTCCCGGCTGTGGCGGGCGGCTGACGGGCACCGGGACCAGCGCCATGCGCTACGACTCGCTGCTCGACTCCATCGGCCACACGCCATTGATCGGGCTGCCGCGACTCTCGCCCTCGTCCGAGGTTCGGCTCTGGGCCAAGCTCGAGGACCGCAACCCGACCGGCTCCGTCAAGGATCGCCCGGCACTGTGGATGGTCGAGCAGGCCGAGAAGTCCGGACAGCTGCGCCCCGGTTGCACGATCCTCGAGCCGACCTCGGGCAACACCGGCATCTCGCTCGCCATGGTGGCGCAGCTCAAGGGCTACCGCCTGGTGTGCGTGATGCCCGAGAATACGTCGGTCGAGCGGCGCCAGCTGCTCGAGATGTGGGGCGCGGAGATCGTCTCGTCGCCGGCCGAGGGCGGGTCGAACGAGGCCGTGCGACAGGCCAAACAGATCGCGGAGGAGCACCCGGACTGGGTGATGCTCTACCAGTACGGGAACCCCGCCAACTCCGAGTCCCACTACGCCACCACTGGTCCCGAGATCCTCGAGGACCTGCCGTCGATCACGCATTTCGTCGCCGGGCTCGGCACGACGGGCACGTTGATGGGCGTGGGCCGCTTCCTGCGCGAGCGCGTGCCCGACATCGAGATCGTGGCCGCGGAACCGAGGTACGGCGAGCTGGTCTACGGCCTGCGCAACCTCGACGAGGGCTTCGTGCCCGAGCTCTACGACGAGGCGGTGCTCACCACGCGCTACTCCGTCGGCCCGCGCGACGCCATCCGGCGTGTGCGCGAGCTGCTCGACAACGAAGGGTTCTTCGTCGGCTTCTCGACCGGGGCCATCCTGCACGCCACGCTCGGGGTCGCCGCGAGGGCCGCGCAGGAGGGTCGCCGCGCCGACGTCGCGTTCATCGTCTGCGACGCGGGCTGGAAGTACCTCTCGACCGGCGCCTATGCCGGGACGCTCGACGAGGCCGAGGCGCATCTCGAGGGCCAGCTCTGGGCGTAGGGCTTCCACAACACACGCGGCAGGCTAGGCGCTGTCGTGGTCGGCTAGCCCGGCCCACGTACGCTGCCGAGCGTGGCAGACGCACCCCTCGGCATCTTTGACTCCGGCTTCGGCGGCCTGACGGTCGCGCGGTCGGTGCTCGACCAGCTGCCGCACGAACCGGTGCTCTACCTCGGTGACACGCTGCGCCAGCCCTACGGCACCAAGTCGATCGCCGACGTCCGCCGCTTTGCGCTCGAGTGTCTCGACCAGCTCGTCGAGCGCGACGTCAAGCTGCTCGTCATCGCGTGCAACAGCGCCAGCGCAGCGGTGCTGCACGACGCGCGTGAACGCTACGCGGTGCCCGTCGTCGAAGTGATCCGGCCGGCCGTACGCCGTGCAGTGGCCGCGACCCGAGCGGCGCACGTCGGGGTGATCTGCACCACAGCCACCAAGACGAGCCGGGCCTACGAGGACGCGTTCGCTGCCGCACCCGACATCCAGGTGACGACGCAGGCATGCCCGCGCTTCGTCGAGTTCGTCGAGCGCGGCGTCACCGGCGGCGAGGAGCTGCGCGCGGTCGCCCACGACTATCTCGACCCCGTGGCCGCGGCCGGCGTCGACACCCTCATCCTCGGCTGCACGCACTACCCGCTGCTGACCGGCGTCATCTCCTACGTGATGGGCGACGGCGTCACGCTGGTGTCCAGCGCCGAGGAGACCGCCAAGGACGTCTACCGGACGTTGATGGCGCAGGGCCTCGAACGCGCCGAAGGACTGCCCGAGCCACGGCACCGTTTCCTCACCACCGGCGACCCTGACCAGTTCCGGGAGTTGAGCCACCGCTTCCTCGGTCCCGAGGTCGCCGGAGTGGAGGCTGTCGCATGAGGCTGACGGTGGTCGGCTGCAGCGGGTCGTTCCCGGGGCCCGACAGCGCATCCTCGTGCTACCTCGTCGAGGCCGAGGGGCAACGGGTCGTCATCGACCTCGGCAACGGGGCGCTCGGCGCGCTGGCTCGTCATACGAACATCTACGACGTCGACGCGGTGCTCGTCAGTCACCTGCACGCCGACCACTTCTTCGATCTCTGCAGCTATCACGTGGCCCGACGGTGGCACCCGGCCCGGCCGTTGCCGCACGTGCCGGTCTTCGGCCCGCCGGGCATCGAGGCGAGGCTTTGCGAGGCCTACGGGCTCGAGCGCAGGCCCGGTATGCGGGAGGAGTTCGACTTCGTCGAGTGGGAGTCCGGCGCGACGTACGACGTCGGGCCGTTGCGGGTGACCGTGGCCGGCGTCGCGCACCCCGTCGACAGCTACGCCATGCGCGTGGAGCACGACGGGCACTCGTTCACCTACTCGAGCGACACCGGCCCGTCCGACGCGCTTGTCGGGCTGGCCCGCGACACCGACCTGCTGCTGTGCGAGGCCGGTGCGCGCGAGGGCGACGACAACCCTCTCGACCTGCACCTCACCGGTCGCCAGGCCGGCGAGCACGCCACGTTGGCCGGTGCCCGCCGGCTCGTCCTCACGCACGTCGCGCCGTGGCACGACCCCGAAAGTGCACTGGCCGAGGTGGGTCCGGCCTTTGCCGGGACCGTCGAGGTCGCCCGGCCCGGCTCGGCGTACGACCTCTAGGGTCAACCGCATGGCACGCAAGGACGGACGCGGACCCGACGAGCTGCGCCGGGTCACGATCACCCGCGGCTGGCTTGACCACGCCGAGGGCTCGGTGCTCGTGGAGTTCGGCAAGACGCGCGTGCTCTGCGCGGCGTCCGTCACCGAGGGCGTGCCGCGCTGGCGGCGGGGGAGCGGACTCGGCTGGGTGACCGCGGAGTACGCCATGCTGCCGCGCTCGACCAACACGCGCTCCGACCGCGAGTCGGTGAAGGGCCGCATCGGTGGGCGTACGCACGAGATCTCGCGGCTGGTCGGCCGCTCGTTGCGCGCGGTCATCGACTACAAGGCGCTCGGCGAGAACACCATCGTGCTCGACTGCGACGTGCTCCAGGCCGACGGCGGCACCCGTACTGCGGCGATCACCGGCGCCTATGTCGCGCTCGCTGACGCAGTGGCGTGGCTCGACGCGCGCGGTTCGCTCAAGGCCCCGCCGCTGGGTGGATCGGTGGCGGCGGTGTCGGTCGGGATCGTCGACGGCCAGCCGATGCTCGACCTCGACTACGAAGAGGACGTGAGCGCCGAGACCGACATGAACGTCGTGATGACCGGCGACGGGGCCTACGTCGAGGTGCAGGGCACGGCCGAGGGGATGCCGTTCGACCGCGGACTGCTCGACAAGCTGCTCGACCTGGCGACGAGCGGCTGTGAGCTGCTCACCGTCGCACAGCGGGAAGCCCTCGCCGGGTGACTGCGCGCCTCGTGCTGGCCACGCGCAACCGGCACAAGGTCGAGGAGCTGCGGGCGATTCTTGCCGACGTCGGGGTTGACGTCCCTTTGCTGGGGCTGGACTCGTTCCCCGATGTCCCCGAGGTCGTCGAGGACGGGTTGACGTTCGAGGCGAACGCGGCGAAGAAGGCGCGCGAGGTCGCAGCGGCCACAGGTCTGCCGGCGATCGCTGACGACTCGGGCCTCTGCGTCGACGCACTGGGCGGGATGCCGGGTGTCTTCTCGGCCCGTTGGTCCGGGCGGCACGGCGACGACGCGGCCAACCTCGACCTGGTGCTCGCGCAGGTCGCTCTCGTGGGCGACGAGCAGCGGGGCGCCTCGTTCGTCTGCGCCGCGGCGCTGGCGACTCCCGAGGGGGAGGTGCAGGTGGTGGAGGGCCGGGTTGGGGGCCGGCTGCTGCGCGAGCGACGCGGCAGCGGCGGCTTCGGCTACGACCCGGTCTTCATCCCCGACGGCTTCGTCATCACGACTGCCGAGATGACGCCCGAGGCGAAGAACGCCATCTCCCACCGCGGCCGCGCCCTCCGCGCCCTCGCCCCGGCCATCCCCTCCGCGATTCGACCACGGTAGGTAGGCGCAGCAGTGCCGCAACAGGCCTGGCGGCCTGTTGCGGCACTGCTGCGCCTGTTGAGGCGGACACGGGGTCGACGGCTGCGTCGCGCAGGTCGCCGGTGGGTCGAGGCCGCCTACGATGACAGCCGAGCGGGAGTGGCGTAACTAGGCAGCCGCGCCAGGCTTAGGACCTGGTGCCCTCTGGGGCGTGGGGGTTCGAATCCCCCCTCCCGCACGCGATGTCAGCGCGCTTGCGCCTCGCCGATTGCGGGTTGGCCGGGGATCGGTGCTTGGGCTGCTTCGGCCAGGTCCTCGATGCCCGTGTCGCCGGTGACGTAGCGGTACCCCAGGCCGGCGATGGCCGCGCCGACCAGCGGGGCGAGCCAGAACAGCCACAGCTGGCCCACCGCCCAGCCCTCCCCGACGAGCAGAGCCGGGCCGGTCGAGCGGGCGGGGTTCACCGAGGTGTTCGTCACCGGTATCGACACCAGGTGGATCAGTGTGAGGCACAGTCCGATCGCCAGTGGTCCGAAGCCCTTCGGTGCCCGCCGGTCGGTCGCGCCGAGGATGACCAGCAGGAAGAACGCGGTGAGGACGACCTCGGTTATCAGGCAGGCGAGCAGGGTGTACTGCCCCGGTGAGTGAGATCCGTAGCCGTTCACCGCCAGCCCGTCCACGGCACGGCTGTAATCCGGTCGGCCCGAGGCGATCCCCAGCAACACGGCGGCCGCCGCGATAGCCGCCACGACCTGGGTGACCAGGTAGGGGAGCACGGCACGGGTCTCGACCCGCTTGCACAGCCACGCCCCGACGGTGACCGCCGGGTTGAAATGGCCGCCGGAGATGTGGCCGAACGCGTAAGCCATCGTGAGCACGGTGAGCCCGAACGCGAGGGACACGCCGAGCAGCCCGACCCCGCCTGAGGGGAAGTTCGCCGCGAGGACTGCCGTGCCGCAGCCACCGAGTACGAGGAAGAAGGTGCCCAGGAACTCTGCTGTCAGCCGCCGTTGCATCGACCGCTCCCCTCATCGAGGCCAGTGAAAGAGACACCCGGCAGCAGCAGCCTGCGCCCTCAAGCGAGCAACGTCAACGAAGACCAATCCGACCCGACGACGAGGGTGATCGCAGAATGTCGGCTGCCGGCTGTTGGAGGTCCGGCAGAGACTCCTGATGACGTCATCCTGCCCGGGTGAGGCGATGGTGGCCTTGGTGGTCGAACCTGGCCGCATGACGGCCCCTCATCGCTCAATGCGACTCGACGTCAGACCGGACGACGGCCGAGGTGAGCTGCGCGTGAGCGAAGCGGACTCGCCGAGACCACCGCGCTCGGCGGTCGGCGGGGCACGGCTACGGCTGCGAGAGACGGCACATCGACATGTGCTACGGCTGGAGCCCACCATTGTCGGCCGGTTCTGGTCCCGGCTGCTGGAGGTCGAGTTCGTCGACCGGTCGGTCGCGTTGGCAGCCAAGGCGTTCGTCTCATTGTTCCCGTTGCTCATCGTGTTCGCCGCCCTCGCGCCAGAGCGAGCCCGCCGTTCCATCGTGGCCGTCCTTGCCGGGCGCTTCGGTGTCGGCGGCGACGCGTTCTCCACCGTGAACCAGGCGTTCGCCTCGCCCGACCAGACTCGCGCCGCCACCAGGGTCATCGGCGTCGTGCTGGTCGTGGCTTACGCGATCTCCTTCACGACCGCCCTGCAACGCGTCTACCTACGCGCCTGGCGACGACCGGCCGGGGGCGGCGCTCGCAACAAAGGTCGTGGCCTCGCGTGGATCGGCGGACTCGTCGCCATGCTGACCATGCTGACCTTGATCCGCCGTGTGCTGCACGGACCGGCAGGCCCGGTCACGCAGTGGGCAGTGGGCCTCATCGCCGCGATTTTCGCTTGGTGGTGGACCAGTCGGCTGATGCTCCGAGGAGAGGTGCGCTGGCGGCCGCTGCTGCCAACCGCCGTCGTCATTGGCGTGGGTGGGTGGTGCTACTCGCTGGCCGCGTCGGTCTGGATGCCCGAGGCCGTCAAGCAGAACTTCCAGCAGTTCGGCGCCTTCGGCCTCGCCCTGGCATTCGTCAGCTGGTTCACCGGGTTCGCTTTCCTGATCGTGGGGGCCGCGGTGCTGGGCGTCGTCCTGGCCGAGGGGGATGACGCGATTGGGCGTTGGCTCCGGGCCGGCCAGGCTTCCCCGCTGGAACCATCGGCGGCAGCCCCACTGCCGGGCCGGCCCGGCCGATGCGCCTCTCGTATGCCATCGGGCGCGGTGGCGGCACGCAAGCACCTCAGTAACCGGCGTCGGCCGACTGGCATGCGTTGCCTCAACAGGCCCAGCAGTGCCTCAACAGGCGGGCAGGCCTGTTGAGGCAGTGCTGGGCCTACCTAACGTGGTCGACTCGGCAGGTCGGGGGGAGGGGATCAGGGGAGGGCGAGGTCCTTGCGGAGCTTGGCGACGTGGCCGGCGGCCTTGACGTTGTACATCGCCTTGGTGACCGTCCCTGCCTCGTCGAGGACGAACGTTGAGCGGAGGATGCCGGTGACCGTCTTGCCGTAGAGCTTCTTCTCGCCGTACGCACCGTAGGCGTCGATCACCTCGCGTGACGGGTCGCAGAGCAGGGGGTAGTTCACGCTCTCCTCGTCGCGGAACCTGGCCTGCTTCGCCTGGGTGTCCGGCGAGATGCCCAGCACGCGGTAGCCCGCGGCCTGCAGCGACGAGAGGCTGTCGCGGAAGTCACAGGCCTGCTTGGTGCAGCCGGGGGTCGAGGCGGCGGGGTAGAAGTAGAGGATCACCTTCTCCCCGCGCAGGTCCGAGAGGGTCACCTTGGACCCTTCAGCGTCGGGGAGAGTGAAGTCCGGGGCCGGGTCTCCCGGCGCAAGTTTGGCCATGGCGGAAGAACCTAGCGGCCAGCCCGGGTTGTTCCGCCGACCGGCCAGTCCACCCAGCCGACGGCGCCGAACGCCTTGTGCCAGGAGGCCTTATTGCGAGACTTTCGCAATTGCGATCGAAAGGCATAAGGTATCTCGAGCGATCCAGGGAGGCCGACCATGCACGTGCCCGATGGCATCATCAACGCCCCCGTGTCCGTCGCCGCGGGCGCTGTCGCGGTCACCGGGATCGCGATCGCACTGAAGAGGGCCGACCGGGAGCTCGACGACCGGGTCGCCCCGATGGCGGGGCTCGTCGCGGCGTTCGTCTTCGCCGTCCAGATGCTGAACTTCCCGGTCCTGGGCATCAGCAGCGGCCACCTGCTGGGGGGAGTGCTCGCCGCTGTGCTGGTCGGTCCCTGGACGGCGGTGCTCTGCGTGACGGTGGTGCTGCTCGTGCAGGGGTTCCTGTTCGCTGACGGCGGGCTCACCGCACTCGGCGTCAACGTCACCAACATGGGCATCGTCACGGTTGTCGTGGGCTATGCCGTCTTCCGTCTGCTGCGGGTGGTCCTGCCGCCCACGCGGGCCTCGATCGTCGGCGCGTCGTTCGGCGGGGCGCTGGCCTCCGTGCCGGCCGCCGCTGCCGCGTTCCTCGTGATGTACGCCGTCGGGCCGGTCACCCAGGTGCCCCTAGGCACCGTCGTTCCCGTGATGCTCGGTGTGCATGTGCTGATCGGCATCGGCGAAGCCCTCATCACCGCCGCAACGGTCGCGAGTGTGCTCGCCGTACGTCCCGACCTCGTGTACGGCGCGCGGGGCATTCGCGTCAACCACGAGCTGCGCAGTGCCGGCGACCGCGCGACCGTCGGGAGCACCCGATGAAGCGCAACACGGCGTTCGTTCTCCTCGGTCTCCTGCTCACCCTCCTTCTCGCAGGCGGCGTCAGCTACTACGCCAGCTCGCAACCCGACGGGCTTGAGAAGATCTCAGCCACCAAGGGCATCGACGAGCAAGCCCGCGACCACGACGCCGCCGACTCGCCCCTCGCCGACTACGGAGTGAAGGGCGTCGACGACGCGCGGCTGTCCGTCGGCGTGGCGGGCGTGCTCGGCGTGCTGGTGACGTTCGCGTTCGGCGGCGCGGTGGTCCTCGCCGTACGACGACGCGACGGCAAGTCCGCAAGGACGGGCTGACATGGGCGCCGGACACCATCACCTGGCGTTCCGGCCCGGCAGCTCGGTCGTGCACCGGCTTCCGCCTTACGTGAAGCTCGTCGCGACCTTCGCGTTCGTCGTCGCCGTGGTGGCCACCCCGCGCACGCAGTTCTGGGCTTTCGGTCTGCACGCACTGCTGCTCGCCGGCGTGATGGCAGCGACCCGCCTGCCGGCGATGCTCCTCCTTCGCCGGATGTCGATCGAGCTGCCCTTCATCGGCTTCGCACTGCTCCTGCCCTTCCTCGCCACCGGTCCCGAGGTGGAGGTGCTGGGCATCGGCCTGTCCGAACACGGCCTGCTCGGCGCGTGGAACATCCTCGCCAAGGGGACGCTCGGTGTCGGTGCCGCTGTCGTGCTCGCCGCGACGACAGAGCTGCGCGCGATGGTCGCCTCGCTGCACCGGTTGCGGCTGCCGGCGATGCTCGTCCAGATCATGTCGTTCATGCTGCGCTACGCCGACGTCGTCGGCGACGAGATGCGCCGGATGCGCATCGCCCGCGAGTCACGTGGTTTCACCGGGCGCGACATCCGCCATCTCAAGGTCGTCGCCCAGTCGACCGCAGCCCTGTTCATCAGGTCGTACGAGCGCGGCGAGCGCGTCTACCTCGCGATGGTGAGCCGCGGCTTCACCGGCACCATGCCGGTGTCCCGCGACGGCGCGGCGACCCGCGGCGAGTGGGCGACCGCAGGCGTTCTCCCGGTGGCGGCTGCACTCGTCACCGCGTCAGCATGGGTGACCCGATGACCACGCTCGACACGTCGACCGACCGCCCCGTCGCGCCGTCCCTCGAGGTGGACAAGGTTGCGTTCGCCTACCCGGACGGGCACCAGGCCCTCTTCGACGTCGACCTGCGCGTCGAGCGCGGCGAGCGGGTGGCGTTGCTCGGCCCCAACGGAGCCGGCAAGACGACGCTGGTGCTGCACCTCAACGGCATTCTGACCGCCGGTCGGGGGAGCGTCCGCGTCGCGGGACTGCCGGTGGTCAAGGACAACCTCCTGGAGATCCGGCGCCGTGTCGGCATCGTCTTCCAGGACCCCGACGACCAGTTGTTCATGCCGACGGTGCGCGAGGACGTCGCGTTCGGCCCGACCAATCTCGGCATGCACGGGGCCGAGCTCGACACTCGGGTACGCCGTGCGCTCGACCTCGTCGACATGGCGGAGCACATCGACCGTCCGCCTCACCACCTCAGCTACGGCCAGCGGCGTCGCGTCGCCGTAGCGACCGTGCTCGCGATGGAACCCGAGATCCTGGTGCTCGACGAGCCGTCGTCCAACCTCGACCCCGCCAGCCGGCGCGAGCTCGCCGACATCCTGATGGGCCTCGACGTCACCGTGCTGATGGTCACCCACGACCTGCCCTACGCGCTGGAGCTGTGTCCGCGCTCGGTGATCCTGGACGAGGGCGCGATCGCGGCTGACGGGCGGACCCGTGACCTGCTGTCCGACGACGCGCTCATGCGCGCCCACCGCCTCGAGCTCCCGTTCGGGTTCGACCCGGCGAACGCGGGCATCTGACCTGCGGGTCATGGTTGACTGCGCGGACAACGGGGAGGAAAACGCGCGATGGAGGTTCAGCTGCGATGACGAGCGATTCGGACACCAGTCCTGGTGGCCTGGAGGCGCGCCCGCCTGCCGACAAGCCGCCGCGCACACCCGCCGAGATCGAGGCCGACATCGAGCGCACCCGCGCGCGGCTGGGCGAGACCGTCGACGCCATCGCCCACCGGGTCAAACCCGCCAACGTCGCCCGCCGTACCGCCGATTCGGCCAAGGCAAAGGTGGTCGACGAGCAGGGCAATCCGAGGACGGGGCGCCTCGCCGTCGCGGCGGCAGGCGTGGCAGCAGTCCTCGGCCTCTACCTCTGGCGACGCAGGCGCTGACGGGGGCCACCCGACAACGGTTGTCAGCCCCGGGCCCTGGTCAACCGCGCGGAACCGACTCGGCCGTCGACCTGTCGGTGACCGGCCGCGCTTCACTGCGGGCGGTCTCCGCGAAGTGACAGGCGACCACCCGATCGTCCGTGTCGTCGAGCGCGCGCAACAGCGGCTGCTCCACGCACGCGTCCTGCGCGAGCCGGCACCGGGTGCGGAACCGGCACCCGCTCGGCGGGTCACTGGCGCTCGGTGGGTCGCCGGCCAGCACGATGCGCGACGGCCGGCGGCCACGGGCCGCTCGATCCACCACGGGGGCGGCGGAGAGCAGCGCCTGAGTGTAGGGATGCGCCGGCCGGGAGTAGATCGTGGCGGTGTCGCCGGCCTCGGCGAGGCGACCCAGGTACATCACGGCCGTCCGGTCAGCGACGTTGCGCACCACGGAGAGGTCGTGCGCGATGAACACCATGGCAATCCCGGTACGCCGTTGCAGGTCGCGCAGAAGGTTGATGACCTGCGCCTGCACGGACACGTCCAACGCGGAGACGGGCTCATCGCAGACCAGGATCCGCGGCTCCAGGGCCAGCGCCCGGGCGATGCCGATGCGCTGTCGCTGGCCGCCGGAGAACTGGTGCGGGTAGCGGTCCAGGTGTTCGGGGCCGAGCCCGACCATCGCGAGCAGCTCGGCGACGCGCTCGCGGCGAGCTGCCCGACCCGAGATGAGCCGGTGTACGACGAGTGGCTCGGCGACGATGTCGAAAACGGTGAGGCGCGGGTTCAGCGAGGTGTAGGGGTCCTGGAAGACCAGCTGCACCTGGCGACCGAGCATGCGACGGTCTCGCCGACCCGTGAGCTGTTGGCCGGCCACTGCGATCGTCCCCGCATCGGGGGTCTCCAGTCCGACGAGCAGCCGTGCCAGGGTGGACTTGCCGCAGCCGGACTCGCCGACGATGCCGAGCGACTCACCGGCCCGGACCTCGAGGTCGACGCCGTCCACGGCGCTGACCCGCTTCCCCTTCATGCCGCGTCCGCCGCGGAACGACTTGCGGAGCCCACGTGCCTCCAGCACCACGTCGTCGGCTGGTCTGTCAGTGCCGGGCATCGAGCACCTCCTCCAGGCGATGGCAGGCCGCAGCGCGTCCGGGCCCGGCATCCCGCAACGGCGGGCGTTCGTTGCTGCACCGGCTCACGACCCATCCGCACCGCGGGTTGAACGCACACCCGCTCGGCAGTCGGGTCAGGTCCGGCGGCGTGCCCGGGATGGCACGCAGGTCCTCACCGGGTGCGGCCACCTGCGGAACCGAGCGCAGCAGCGCCTCCGTGTAGGGGTGCGCGGGATGGACCAGCAGGTCGTCACCCGCGCCGGTCTCCACGATCCGCCCGGCGTACATCACCGCCACCCGGTCGGCGACCTCGCTGACAACACCGAGGTCGTGGGTGATCAGCAGCACGCCCATGCCGAGCTCGCGGCGGAGCTTGTCGAGCAGCTCGAGGATCTGCGCCTGCACGGTGACGTCGAGCGCAGTGGTCGGCTCGTCCGCGACCAGCAGCTCCGGCTCCAGGGCGATCGCCATCGCGATGAGGATGCGCTGTCGCATCCCGCCGGAGAACTGGTGCGGGTACTCCCGGACCCTCGCCTGGGGGGAGGGGATGCCGACGAGTGCGAGCAGGTCGACCGCACGTCGCCGCGCCTCCTTGCGGGACATGCGTTGGTGAACGCGGAACATCTCCCCGATCTGGTCACCGACCGACAGCACTGGGTTCAGCGCGGAGAGCGCGTCCTGGAACACCAACCCGACCGTCGATCCACGCATGAGTCGCTTCTGCTCGCGATCCATCGTCAGCATGTCGTGCTCGCCGACCCGCAGCTCGTCGGCGGAGACACGCGCGGTCGGCGGGTGCAGTCCGAGGATGGCGCGGGCAGTGACCGACTTCCCCGACCCCGACTCGCCCAGCAGCGCGACGAGCTCCCCGCGGCCCACATCCAGGTCGACGCCGGCCGCGGCGGGCACGTCGCCGCGCCGGGTCGGGAAGGTCACGTTCAGTCCGCGCAACCGCAGGGCGGACTGGGTCACCGGTGTCGCCGATGGAGCGAGACTCGTACGCACGGACTCCTCATCCTGCCTGTTTCCGCCAAGTGGAACGCTCAGAACTGCCTTCTTCTCGCCCTAACCTTGACACCAATGCCGCATTCTGGCAAGACTTCTCGAACCGGACGAATCGGACGTCGCCAGGAGCTCTCGATCTGGCGGTTTGAGGGAAGGAAGACAAACGTGCTCGACCCCGCGAAGCGCTACACCGGCTACACCGCCTACGACTACCTGGAGCGGGGCACGGACTTCCGTGACATCCCCTACGCAGCACAGATCGGGCGGGTGCCGCCCTACGCGGGGCTCGAGCTCACGGACGCGCAGCGCGAGCGCACCGCCCGGCTGCTCAGCAACGAGGTCGTCATCTCGCTGCACGACCACGTGCAGGTCTTCCCCGAGGACATGTCGACGCTGCGCGAGCACATCCGGCAGGGCCGCGAGCCAACCGGCTACGAGGGCCTGGCGCGCTCGGGCATGACCGCGGTGTTCGACAACGGCATGGACGGCACGTGCTGCATCAGCAGTGACGCCGGGTGGAAGTACGCCGACGTGCTGTTCGACCTCGGCGTCCGGATGGCCGACCTGGCCCACCAGGACTACGTCGTGCGGGCCGAGACCGTCGAGGACATCCACAACGCGCACAACTCCGGCCGGATCGCGCACGTGTTCGGGCTGGAGGCGGCCACCATGATCGAGAACGAGGTGGACCGTCTCGACGTGCTCTACGGCTTCGGTGTCCGCCAGATCGGCATCGCCTACTCCGAGGCCAACACACTGGGCAGCGGGCTGAAGGAGCGTGGTGACGGAGGGCTCACCTATTTCGGTGAGCGCGCCGTGAAGCGGATGAACCAGCTCGGCCTGGCCATCGACATCTCGCACTCCGGTGACCGCACGGCACTGGAGGTCATTCAGGCGTCCACCAAGCCGATCTTCATCACGCACTGCGGCTCGCGAGAGGTGTGGAACACCAGCCGGATGAAGCCCGACGCGCTCATCAAGGCGTGTGCGGAACGCGGCGGTGTGCTCGGGCTGGAGGCAGCTCCCCACACGACGCTGTCCAAGCAGCATCCGCATCACAGCATCGAGTCGGTGATGGACCACTTCACCCACCTCGTCGAGGTGATCGGCATCGACCACATCACGTTCGGCCCCGACACGCTCTTCGGTGACCACGTGGGCCTGCACAACGCGTTCGCTGCCAACTTGTCGATGGCGCAGGCGCACGGCGGCGTCGAGTTCCCCAAGGTCGAGTACGTCGACGGCCTGGAGAACCCCGCCGAGTGCTTCTACAACATCATCGGCTGGCTGGTCAGTCACGGCTACTCCGACGACGAGATCCGCAAGGTCGTCGGCGGGAACACCCTTCGGGTTCTCGAGGAAGTGTGGGTCTGATGCGCAACAGGACGATCGCCCTTACCACGGCCGCACTGCTGGCGGCCGGATCTCTCGCGGCCTGCGCGCCCAGCGAGGAGGAGAGCCAGCCGGCGAAGCAGACCCTCAAGATTGCGACGACCACCGACGTCATCAACTTCAACCCCCTCGTCGGCAACAGCCGCACCGACGCGTGGGTGACCAACCTGATGTACCCCCGGCTGCTCAACATCGGTGCGGACGGCCAGAAGGAGGCGGGTCTGGCCACCAAGTGGGGATACGCCGACCCGACGACCGGCTTCTACGACATCCGCGACGACATGAAGTGGAGCGACGGCAAGCCGGTCACTGCCGAGGACGTCGCCACCACGATCAACTCGATCAAGGAGGACAAGCCAGCCGGAGTCATCTACGGGCAGATGGGCAACCTGGAGAAGGCCACGGCCGTCTCGGACACCCGGGTCGAGCTCACGCTGACCCGCCCGGATGCGACAGTCGTGGGCGAGGTCGGCTTCTGGATGGCCGTCGTGCCTGCCCACGTCTTCGGCAAGGAGAACGTGGCAAAGTTCCCCAACAACTCCAACTGGGTCAGCGCCGGACCGTACAAGCTGGTCAAGGCGAAGAAGGGGCAGGGCTACACGTTCGAGCGGGTCAAGCCGTACCCGTTCGCGCCCAAGGGGACTCCGACGGTGGAGAAGGTCGAGTTCAAGGTCTACCCCGACGTCAACACCGAGATCCTCGCGCTCAAGAACGCCGACGTGGACCTCGTCGCCAACGCACTGCCACCCGCCCAGGTGAAGAACCTTGACCAGGCCGACGGCATCAAGGTCCAGGAGATTCCCGGGCTCGGCTACGCGCACATGTCCTACAACATGGAGCGCGCCCCTCTGGACAAGGTCGAGGTTCGCAAGGCGCTGGCGCACGCGGTCGACTACGAGGCCATCCGCCGCGTCGTACTGCAGGGCCAAGGTGTGACCACGAACAGCGCGCCGATTCCTCCGGTGCTCGACGAGTACGCGGACCCGTCCGCCAGTGAGTACGCCTTCGACCCGAAGGAGTCCCGCCGACTGCTTCAGGACGCCGGGTTCAAGCCGGACGGAAGCGGCAAGTTCTCGTTGAACTTCACGATGATCTACTCGTTGCAGGACCCGGTTACTGCGCAATGGGCCACGTTGGTCCGCGACGACGCGGCCAAGGCCGGCATCGCCATCAAGCTCAAGGGAATGGACCGCAACACCTACCTGGCCGCGGCCGAGGCGGGCGAGTACGACATCTATGCCGGCAACTTCGCCATCATGGACGACCCGCCCACCAACATGACGCTGACGTATCTGCCTGACGGTGCCATCAACTACTCGCGAGTCTCCGACCCGAAGCTGACCAAGCTGATCAGCACGGCCCAGGCGACCCCGGAGCAGGAGGCTCAGCGTGACCTGGTGCTGCAGGCTTCGAAACTGGTGCGCGAGCAGGTCTACGACAACGTGATGTACACGCAGAACCTCTACCTCGCGCACCGGGACGACTGGACCGGCTTCAAGGTCCAGCCCAGCGAGCTGCTGTCTATCGTCAACCCGCAGTCGCTGGCGCAGGCCACCACCGGAAAGTGAGGCGGGCGCTCCTATGCCTGCGGGCGTCTCGTTCGTCGCACGCCGGGCCGGCCGGGCGCTGCTGACCCTGTGGTTCGCGGTGACCGTCACGTTCCTGCTGCTTCGGTTGCTGCCCGGCGACCCGGCGTTGGCGGTGGCCAACCCCAACCAGACGGACCAGATCCGGGCCGAGCTGCTGCGCCAGTACGGTCTGGACGAGCCGTTGCTGACGCAGTACGTCAAGTACCTGTGGGAGCTGCTGCACGGCAACCTGGGCGTGTCGTTCACCCAGTCGGTGCCGGTCACCGAGGTGCTCGCTGACCGGCTGCCGTGGACGCTGCTGCTGACCGGGACCGCGCTGCTGCTCACCGTCGTGATCGGCATCCCGCTCGGCGTCATCGCCGCGACGCACCCACGAGGGATCATCGACCGGACGGTTCAGCTCGGCGGCGTCGTCGGCCAGTCCCTGTTCGTGCCCAGCGTCGGCATCTTCCTGCTGTTCGTGTTCGGGCTGCAGCTGGGCTGGCTGCCGATCGGCGGAGCGGTCGACGAGGGTGTGTACGGCATCGGCTGGTACATCAGTGTTGCGCAGCACCTCGTCCTGCCCGCGGCAAGCCTGGCCATGGTCCAGCTCGGCTCGTACGTGCTGACGCTGCGCTCGACCCTGGTCGACTCGCTGGGTGAGGACTTCTGCACCCTGGCGCGGGCCAAGGGCGTTCCGGAACGACGGGTGGTGTGGAAGCACGCGCTGCGCAATGCGCTGTTGCCGACGACGACCCTTGTCGGTCTGCAGCTCGGCTTCCTCATCGGTGGTGCGGTGCTGACCGAGACCGTCTATGCCTACCCGGGCGTGGGACGGGGGATCTACGAGGCGGTCACGCAGCTGGACTTCCCCGTCCTGCAGGGCGCGTTCGTGCTGCTCGCGGCCACGGTGGTGGTCGCCAACATGCTCACCGACCTGGCGTACGGCGCCCTGGACCCGCGGGTGCGGACCGCATGACGGCGCCAACGGTGAGCGACCCGGCCGGCCAGGCGGTCCTTGACCAGCCGACCGCCCGGAACGAGACGTGGGGTGCCTTCCGGACGAACCCGCTCGGCGTGGCTTCTGCGCTCACGCTGCTTGCGCTCCTTGTCGTGGCCGTGGCCGGGCCGTTCGTTGCCGGCACGCCAGGGGCAACCAGCGACGACGTCCTTCATGCGCCCTCGTCGGCGCACTGGTTCGGTACCGACAACCTCGGGCGCGACGTGCTCACCCAGGTCGTCTACGGCACCAGGGTCAGCGTCGTCGTCGCGGTCTGTTCGTCGCTGCTCGCGGTGCTGCTCGGCGTGCTGATCGCCGTGACCGCTGCCCTCTTCCCTCGGCTGGACACACCGATCGGTTTCGTCGTCGACCTGAGCCTGTCGCTCCCGGTGCTGCCGCTGATGATCCTGGTGGCTGCACTCGCCGGACCGAGCCTGCCCACCGTCGTGCTGGTCATCGCCTTCTTCTCGTGGCCGGAGGTGGCGCGCGTCGTCCGCTCGCAGGCACTGTCGGTGGTCAAGCTGCCGTTCGTCGACGCTGCCAGGATCATCGGCGGGTCGCACCTGTGGTTGATGCGCAAGCACCTCGTGCCCGCGGTCGCCCCCGTCATCGCGGTGTCCGTGGTGCTCACGGCGTCGCGCGCGGTCCTCTCCGAGGCCGGGCTCGCGTTCCTCGGCCTGTCCGACCCGGACAACTGGTCGTGGGGACGGATCCTGTACGAGGCTCAGCAGTCGGGCGCGATGCAGAGCGCTTGGTGGACCACCCTCTTCCCGTCGCTCGCCATTCTCGCCCTGGTCGTCTCGGCGTCCTTGGTAGCGATCGCCTACAACGACGCCCGCAACCCTCGCTCCCGTGGGGACTGATTCCGTGACGTTTCCGCAGCGGCTGCCCGCCGACGTGTTCACCCGCATCCAGCGACAGGTCCGCGACGAGGTGACCGACGCGGGCTTTGACGCGCTGGTCACCGACGACCCGGAGGACGTCGCCTACCTGACCGGGTTCTTCCATCACCCGTGCGAGCGCCCGGTCGCGGTCTGGCTTGGCAGCGACGGCGGCACCTACCTGCTGCTGCCCGAGCTCGAGCGCGACCACGCGGTGGCGCAGCACACGGTCGCCGACCTGGTGGTCTACCCGGAGTACCCGGGCCGCCGTCCGCCGCACGAGTCGCTCGCCGCGACGCACGGCGCACGCGCCGGCCGACTCGCCGTACCGGGCAGCATGACGGTCGGACGACTCGCTGCGCTGCACGACGCCTTTCCCGGCAGCGAGATCATGCCCGGTGTGGAGGTCGTCGCCCGCGCCCGCATGCGCAAGCAGCCCGAGGAGATCGCGCTGCACCGGGAGGCCGGCCGGATCACCGACCTGATGCTGACGGCGGGTCGCGACCTGGTCGCAGGCGCGATCGCGACCGCCGCCACCCTGCCGAGCGAGGCCGAGCTGGCGTCGCACGTGAGCGCGGTCGGCAGCGCCATCATGTACGCCGAGCACGGCGACGTCGTGGTCCGGTCACCGTTGGCCGGCGGGCTCGTCTACGCCGGCGCGAACAGCGCGCAACCGCACGCGCTCCCCTCGGCGTACCGGCTCCGGCCGGGCGACTCGTTCATGCTCTCGCTCGGCTGCGCGGTCGGCGGCCGCTACGTGGAGGGCGAGCGCACGTTCGTCCTGGGCGAGCCGACCGCCGAGCAGCGACATCGCTACGAGGCCGTCGAGGCCGCGCAGCGACGCGGCGCCGAAGAGCTGCGCCCGGGCGTGTCCTGCGCGGAGGTCAATCGCAGCTGTCTCGACGTGATCCGCGCGGCCGGCCTGGGCGTCCACCTGCGCCACCGGCAGGGACACGGCATCGGGGTCGGCATGCACGAGCCGCCGTGGCTCGAGGACGGTGACGACACAGAGCTGCAGGAGGGCATGGTCGTCTCCAACGAGCCCGGCATCTACATCACCGGTGAGGCGGGCTTCCGGATCTCGGACAGCATGCTCCTCACCGAGGACGGCGCCGAGCCGTTCACCGTCTTTCCCCGGTCTCTCGACCACGTCGTCATCCCCGCCTGAGTCAGTCGACCCACGAGCAGAGGAGTCAGCCGAGTGCGCGTCACCATCAACGACAACGAGCTGGAGGTCGAGGTCCTCGGCCCCGAGGACGGCCCGCTGCTGATCGCCCACCACGGCGCTCCGGGGCTGGGGTCACGGGCCGAGCCACGGGCAAGCTTCGGCCGGCTCGCGGACACCTTCCGGGTGCTGGTCTTCGATGCGCGGGGGAGCGGCACGAGTGAGGGTCGCCCGCCGTTCACCCACGAGCAGTGGGCCGCCGACGTGGACGGGCTGCGGGCCTGGGCGGGTGCGGAGTCGTTCGTGATGGCCGGGGGTTCCTACGGCGGGTTCATTGCGATGGAGTACGCCATCCGCTATCCGGACCGCGTCAGAGCAGTGGTGCTGCGCGACACGTCACCAGACCATGACAACGAGGACGCCGCCTGGCACAACGCGACCACCTCGGACCGGGTCACCGTCGACCAGGACATGCTGCGCCGGGTCAACACCGGCCAGGTTCGCGACAACGCCGACCTGGAGGCCTGTTGGCGCGAGATCCTGCCGCTCTACGACTTCGACTACGACCCGGCCGCCACCGAGCAGAAGGCCCGGACCACGTTCTACCGCTACGAGACCCACAACTTCGCGTTCGCTGTCAACCAGCCCGGCTACGACATCAAGGACCAGCTGCATCGCATCACGGCACCGGTGCTCATCACGGTGGGTCGACACGACTGGATCACGCCGGTGGAGGCCAGCGAGCGGATAGCCTCTCGGGTACCTGACGGCCGCCTGGTGGTGTTCGAGCGGTCCGGTCACTCACCGCAGATCGAGGAGGCGGACCGGTGGGAGCGCACGGTCCGCGACTTCCTGCACGAGGTCGGTGCCGACAGTGCAGTCGCCGCGTAGCTTGTCGGTGCCGACGATGAGCTGGCTCGATCCGCTCGACCGGCAGATCGTCGCGATGCTGCAGCAGGACGGCCGGGCCAGCTGGACCGACGTGGCGGCGGCGTGCCAGACCTCCGTCACGACCGTCTTCCGCCGGGCGCAGCGGCTGTTCGCCGACGGCCTGGTGCGGGTCGCCGTCGTGCCGCGGCTCAACCACGCCGGTCCGGTCGACCAGTTCATGGTGCACATCTCCTGCGCGGCGGGCACGCAGACCCGGGTCGCGCAGGAGCTGACCCGTCGCGCTGATGTCCGGCTCGTCTCGCTGGTCACCGGGCCGTTCGACATCATCGTCGAGCTGGCGGTCCTCAAGGGCGACTCGCTGTCCGGCCGGATCATCGGCCAGCTCCAGGCGATCGACGGGGTGCAGCGGTGCGAGACCGACCTCATGCTGCACACCTACAAGATGTCCCACGACTGGAGTCAGCAGCTGCTCACCGGCGAGCCCTACGTCGCCGGAGTCGAGGAACCGCACGAGTGCGACCCCAGTCACTTCGACGACACCGACCGGGCGATCGTGGCGAGATTGCTCGAGGACGGGCGCGCCAGCTTCCGGACCGTGGCGAGGGACCTGCGGGTGAACGAGAGCACCGTCCGCCGACGGTTCGAGGTGCTGCGCGCGCGCGGCTGCGTCGTCGTACTCACCCTGGTGCCGGCCACGTCCCTCGGATTCGAGTCGGAGGTCATCCTGGAGGTGTCCGTCGCACCCGCGCGGCTGGATGCGGTCGCGCGGGAGCTCGCCAGCTATGCGGGCGTGCGCTACGTGGCGTCGACGCTCCGGTCGAGCTCGCTCATGTGCGAGGTCATCCTGCCGAGCACCGGTCACCTGTTCGACTTCCTCACCGGCGTGCTGGGCCGGCTCGACGGCGTCGCCGGCTGGGCGGCCAGCATGGAGGTGGTCACGTTCAAGCGCGGGTTCGTCGAGACGCCGTGGTGGCCACGAGGGGTCGATACTGAGGTGGGAGTGGCCGACCGCCCCGCGGTCTGGTCCGAGTCGGCGGGTCGATAACGCCGTCCGGGGAAGGCTTGGACCGATCAAGGGGTTGGCCCCTTGAGGAGACGATCGGTTCAGCATCCGGCGAGAGGGAGCCCGACCCGTGACGACCGAGCAGCCGCGCCCGACCGGCGTGGGGCTCCGATCGGAGCGCGGTCCGGTGCTCGCGGGGGTCATGGTCGCCACCTCGCTGGTGGCACTGGACGCCACCATCCTCGCGACGGCGGTGCCCGCGATCGTCGAGGACCTCGGCGGCTTCGCCCGTTTCCCGTGGCTGTTCTCGGTCTACCTGCTCGCCATGGCTGTCACGGTTCCGATCTTCGGCAAGCTCGCCGACATGCTCGGTCGGCGCCCTGTCATGTTCGTCGGCATCGGGATATTCGTCACCGCTTCCGTGCTCTGCGGCTTCGCCTGGAGCATGCCGGTGCTCATCGCCTGCCGCGCGTTGCAAGGCATCGGGGCCGGTGCCATCCAGCCGATCAGCGTCACGGTGATCGGTGACATGTACTCCGTCGAGGAACGCGCTCGCGTGCAGGGCTACATCGCCAGCGTCTGGGGGATGTCGTCGGTGATCGGGCCGACCTTGGGCGGTGTCTTTGCCGAGTACCTGTCGTGGCGCGGGATCTTCTTCATCAACGTGCCGCTCGGTGCGGCCGCTGCGTGGATGTTCGCACGGAACTTCCACGAGCGCGTCGAGCGCCGGGAGCACCGCATCGACTACGCGGGATCGGTCCTGCTGACCACGGGCTGCTCGCTGGTGATCCTCGGTCTGCTCGAAGGTGGTGTCGAGTGGGCCTGGCGCTCGCCGACCAGTGTGGCCGTCTTCGGGCTGGGCCTGCTGCTCCTGGCCGCGTTCGTGGCTGTCGAGCGCCGCGCCGCTGAACCGGTGCTGCCCCTGTGGCTGTTCAGCCGGCGTGTCCTGACCGGCGGCAACCTGGCTTCGCTCGCTCTCGGCGCGCTCCTCATCGGCCTCACGTCCTATGTGCCGACCTATGTGCAGGGCGTTCTGGGCACCGGCGCGCTGGTCGCCGGCTTCGCGCTCGCGGCCATGACAGTGGGCTGGCCGATTGCGGCGACCTTCTCCGGGCGGCTGTACATGCGCATCGGCTTCCGGGACACGACACTGGTCGGTGGCTCGGTGCTCGTCCTGGGCACCGTGCTCTGTGCACTCGTGCTCACCGCCACTGCGGCTGTCTGGCACGTGGCGGCGGCGTGCTTCGTGGTCGGGTTCGGTCTCGGGCTGGTGGCGAGCCCGGTGATGGTGGCGGTGCAGTCGGTCGTGGGCTGGGACCGCCGCGGCGTGGTCACGGCCACCCAGTTGTTCTCGCGCTCGATCGGCAGTGCCGTCGGCGTGGCGGTCTTCGGGGCGATCGCGAACGCCACGCTGGCGAACCGCTTCGCCAACGCCCCGGCGGCGGTCGCCGAGGAGCTACCGTCCGGAGACGTCGACGCGACGAGCGTCGTGCTCGAGCGCAGCGGCGACATCCCGCCTGCCGTGCTCGACTTCGCGCGCAGTGCGCTCTACGAAGCGGCGCACCACGTCTTCCTCGGCCTCTCGGCTCTCGCCGTCGTCGTCGTGCTGATGCTGCTGCTGATGCCGCGCCGCACCCGTCCGCTCGTCTTCGACGACTGATGGGCGCGCGCGCCGCGGCCGACCGGCTGCCCGATCGTCTGGTCGAGCACCTCACGGGTTGGGTCGGCGGCTGGCCGCCTCGCGACCCGGCGCTCGTCGCCGGCAACCCGCGCAACGCGCGACCTGGGTGGGACGGCGTCGTGCACCCGGTGGCGGGAGTGGTCGCGGCCGACGGGTCAGCAGCACTCGGCGTACCGCCTGATGCGGCGCCCGCGCTCAGGTCGATGGCGGCCGGCTCACTCGACGATCTGCTGGCCGCCGTGCCGGGGGCTCTCGCGCTGCCGGACCACCGGGTCTACCGCGGTGTGTTCCGGTGGACAACGACGCCGGCGCCGCTGCCCGACGCGGGAGTTTGGGTGGACGCGCGATCAGCAGAAGTGCCGCCGTGGTTGCGGCCGTTCGGCCACGAGGTGCTCATGGCCTTCAACCCGGCTGGTCACTACGTGGCCGGAGTCGGTGTGAAGTACCACGACGAGGCCGGGCACGAGCTTGCGGTCGTGACCGAGCCGGAGGCGCAGGGCAAGGGCCTCGGGCGTCGACTGGTGGCTCAGGCGGCCCGGCGGGTGCTCGACGAGGGAGCCGTCCCGACCTACCTGCACGGGCCGGACAACGTCGCGTCCGCCCGTGTGGCCGACGCGGCGGGCTTTCCCGACCAGGGCTGGTCGGTGCTGGGGCTCTTCGAGCAGGAGGAGTGATGGCGGGCTGAGACGTATCTGGGTTGGTGGCGGCCGACTCCTGTGGGTGTCGCCCGTACCTCCGACCGGGAGCAGCCCATGTCCGCTCGTCGTCTCGCCCGCGCCGCCAAAGGCCTTGTCGCCAGCTTCGTTGCGGCCGTCGCTCTGGTCGTCGGAGTCTCGGCAGGCCCGGCGGCGGCCGGTCTCGACCCGGCCTTCCCGGCTGTCGAGGTCAACAACCCGAGCGTGTTCATCAACGTCTGGGACTCCCAGCACCACGTCGTGGGCACCATGGGTGGGTCCCGGTTGCGCACGAACGTCACCTGCTACCTCGTGCGGTCGAACGGCACGTGGTTCCGGCGGCTCAACTCGGACATCTACGGGGTACCGGTCGCCTACGTCTCGGCCGCCGACGTGCATCTGTTCTACGAGCCGTACCCGACGCCGCAGTGCCCGCCGAGCAACGACCAGCCGGGCCCGCGGATCTGTCCGCGTCCTTGGGTCGGGTGCTACTTCCCCGACATCCCGATCTACACGTTCGACCGCACACCCATACCCGCACCCACAGCCACACCCGTCCGCCCGGGCGTGCTCCTGCGCTAGAAGGGCCGGCCGCTGTCGGCGGCGTAGAGCGCGGCCAGGGTCATGTCGCGCAGCAACCGGGCGAGCTGCGCGCGCTCGACCGGCGTCCGGCTCGCGAAGTGGGGCGTGGAGTTCAGCAGCCCGAACGCGGCGTGCGTCGCGGCACGCGCACGCTCGGGGGACATGCCACGGCGCACGCGGGTGAGCTCGGCGACCCACCCCTCGACGTAGGCCCGCTGGAGCCGCCGCACGGTGCGCTGGTCGGAGGTCGAGAGGCTGGCGAAGTCGCGGTCCTGCACGGTGATGAGCTCGGGATGCTCGAGGACGAACCCCACATGGAAGTCGACGAGCGACTCCAGCGCGACGCGGGGATCGTCGGCAGCCGCCCGGCGAGCGCGGTTGCCGGCCAGCAGGCGCCGGCTGATGTCGACGAGAATCTCGCCGAGGAGGGCCTCCTTGCCGGCGAAGTGGCGGTAGATGGCCGGACCGCTGATGCCGACAGCCGCCCCGATCTCGCCCAGGGACGTGCCCCGGAAGCCGCGCGCCGCGAAAAGACGCGCTGCCTCGTCGAGGATGAGCTCGCGCGTGCCGGGCACCGGCGGTGAGCCCACCTGGTCGGTCGTCACGCTCACCCCCTCGACAGGCCGGTTAGAGATGGCTAACGTACTCGTGTTAATCATCATTAACAACGAGGAGGCGCGAGCCGTGGTCAGGCTGACCAGCGCCGCCGACCGCCGTAGCGACGAGCACCGTCGCTACGAGGCGGCCCACACGCTGTTGGTCGAGGACCTGGTGCGCGAGCTCGAGACCACCCGCCGCGGCGGCTCCGACACCGCGCGGGAACGCCACGTCGCTCGCGGCAAGCTGCTGCCTCGCGACCGGGTCGACCAGCTGCTCGACCCGGGGTCGCCGTTCCTCGAGCTCTCGGCCCTGGCCGCCAAGGGGCTGTACGACGACCAGTCACCGTCGGCGGGCATCATCACGGGCGTCGGACGGGTCTCGGGACGCGAGTGCGTCATCGTCGCGAACGACTCGACCGTCAAGGGCGGCACCTACTTCCCGATGACGGTCAAGAAGCATCTGCGTGCGCAGGAGGTCGCGTTCGACAACCGGCTCCCCTGCCTCTACCTGGTCGACTCGGGCGGCGCGTTCCTGCCGAAGCAGGACGAGGTCTTCCCTGACCGCGAGCACTTCGGGCGCATCTTCTACAACCAGGCGCGACTGTCGAGCATCGGCATCCCGCAGGTGGCCGCGGTCCTCGGGTCGTGCACCGCGGGTGGTGCCTACGTCCCGGCCATGAGCGACGAGGCCATCATCGTCCGTAACCAGGGCACCATCTTCCTCGGCGGGCCCCCGTTGGTGAAGGCGGCGACCGGCGAGGTGGTCACGGCCGAGGAACTGGGGGGCGGCGACCTGCACAGCAGGCGTTCGGGCGTCACCGACCACCTTGCCGACGACGACGTCGACGCGCTGCGCATTGTGCGCGACATCGTCGCCACCTTCGGCCCGCGGCAGCCGACGCCGTGGGACGTGCTGCCGGTCGAGGAGCCGGCCGTCGACCCGGCCGAGCTCTACGGCGTCGTCCCCACCGACTCTCGCATCCCTTACGACGTCCGAGAGGTCATCGCACGCATCGTGGACGGTAGCCGTTTCCACGAGTTCAAACGTGAGTACGGCACGACGCTCGTCACCGGCTTCGCCCACGTGCACGGCCACCCAGTGGGCATCGTCGCCAACAACGGTGTGCTGTTCGGCGAGTCGGCGCTCAAGGGCGCCCACTTCATCCAGCTCTGCGACCAGCGGTCGGTGCCGCTGCTGTTCCTGCAGAACATCACCGGATTCATGGTCGGCCGTGACTACGAGGCGAGCGGCATCGCCAAGCACGGCGCCAAGATGGTGACGGCGGTCGCCTGCGCCCGCGTGCCCAAGCTGACGGTCATCATCGGCGGGTCGTTCGGCGCGGGCAACTACTCGATGTGCGGCCGCGCGTTCTCCCCCCGGTTCCTCTGGACCTGGCCGGGCTCGCGCATCTCCGTGATGGGCGGCGAGCAGGCTGCCTCAGTGCTTGCGACAGTGCGCCGCGACCAGCTCGAGTCTCGTGGTCAGGATCTCCCGACGGCGGACGACGATGAAGCCTTCAAGGCGCCGATCCGCGACCAGTACGAGCACCAGGGGCATCCCTACTACGCGACCGCCCGTCTCTGGGACGACGGTGTGATCGACCCGATGGAGACCCGTGACGTCGTGGGGCTCAGCCTCGCGGCCTGTGCCAATGCGCCACTGCCGCCGGTCGGCTACGGCGTCTTCCGGATGTGAGCGCGATGTTCGACACCGTGCTCGTGGCAAACCGTGGCGAGATCGCCGTCCGCGTCATGCGGACGCTTCGGCGCCTCGGCATAGGCGCGGTCGCGGTCTACACCGAGGGCGACCGCGACGCGCGCCACGTGCGCGAGGCCGACGTCGCCGTGCAGCTCCGGTCCGCGTCGGCGGCGCGGGGCTACCTCGACATCGAGGCGGTCGTCGCTGCCGCCGTCGAGACCGGCGCACAGGCGGTGCACCCGGGCTACGGCTTCCTCGCCGAGAACGCCGCGTTCGCGCGTGCCTGCGCCGTGGCCGGCCTGGTGTTCATCGGGCCGCCGCCGGAGGCGATCGAGGCGATGGGAGACAAGATCTCCGCCAAGCAGACCGTGGAGAAGGCCGGCGTCCCCGTCGTACCCGGCGTGCACCGGTCCGGTCTCACCGACGACGAGCTTGTCGAGGCCGCCGACGACATCGGGTTCCCGGTGCTCCTCAAGCCGTCGGCAGGGGGTGGCGGCAAGGGCATGCGCCAGGTCGCCGACACCGGTGGCATGCGCGCGGCAATCGCCTCCGCACGGCGGGAGGCGAGCAACGCGTTCGGCGACGACACGCTTCTGGTGGAGCGGTTCGTCGAACGGCCCAGGCACATCGAGATCCAGGTGCTCGCCGACGCGCACGGTGCGGTGATCCACCTCGGTGAGCGTGAGTGCAGTCTGCAGCGGCGCCACCAGAAGATCATCGAGGAGGCACCGTCGCCGCTGTTGACGTCTGAGCGGCGCGCAGCGATGGGGGAGGGCGCCGTGGCGGCCGCACTCGCGTGCGGGTACGCCGGTGCCGGCACCGTTGAGTTCATCGTCTCCCACGACCGGCCGGACGAGTTCTTCTTCATGGAGATGAACACCCGGCTGCAGGTCGAGCACCCGGTGACCGAGCTGGTGACCGGTCTCGACCTCGTCGAGGAGCAGCTGAGGGTCGCGGCAGGGGAGCCGCTCCGGATCACGCAGGGCGACGTGCGCCTGACCGGCCACGCCATCGAGGCGCGCGTCTACGCCGAGGACCCTGCTCGCGACTTCCTGCCGACGGGCGGGCGCGTCGTCGCGCTGCGCGATCCCGTCGGCGAGCACATCCGCGTCGACTCGGGTGTGGCCGAGGGCACCCTTGTCGGTCCTGACTACGACCCGATGCTCGCCAAGGTCGTCGCCTGGGGTGTCGACCGGGCCGAGGCGGTCCGCCGCCTCGACCGCGCGCTCGGCGACTCGCTCCTGCTGGGTGTGGTGACGAACAACGCGTTCCTGCGGGCGCTGCTACGTCATCCCGACGTCATGGCCGGCCGGCTCGACACCGGTCTCGTCGCGCGCAACATCGTCGCGCTGGTCGATCCCGACGTACCTCGCGAGGCGGTGATCGCCGCAGCCCTCGGCCGGCTGACGGAGCGGGCGGCGTCGCAGGGCGACGGCCCGTTCGAGACGCTCACCGGTTTCCGCATCGGTGGGTCCGGCTGGACGCACGAGCGCCTGCAATCGGCCGGCCAGCGGGTCAGCGATGTCGCCGTGCAAGGACGACCCGAGCAGGCACAGGTCCGCGTCGACGGTGGCGAGCCGTTCCCCGCCCGTGCGTCGTTGTCGGGCATCGACCTCCAGGTCGGCGTGGACGGTTTGGCCCACCGCTGGGCCTACGTCGCCGACGACGAGTCGATCTGGGTCGGCCGAGAGGGCGCTGCCTGGCATCTGCACGAGGTGGCGCCGCGCGCCCGTCCGGAGGAGGGCATCGGTGCTGCTGGTGGTCCGCTCGTGGCGCCGATGCCCGGCACGGTGACCATCGTGCACGTCGCCGTCGGAGACACGATCACGAGTGGACAGCCGGTGGTCGCCGTGGAGGCGATGAAGATGGAGCACGTGGTGCGCGCGACGGTCGACGGCGTCGTGACGGAGGTCCTGGTGAGCCCGGGGCAGGCCGTCGTCATCGAGGCACCGCTCGTCGTGGTCGAGGCCGTGGCTGCTGGTGGGCCGTCATGAGCGCGCGGGTGCTGCCGAGCCGGGTGCCGGGCGACGGGCTGCCCGATGCCGTCACGATCTGCGAGGTCGGACCGCGGGACGGGCTGCAGAACGAGCAGAGCATCGTTCCCGCCGCCATCAAGGTGGAGTTCGTCCATCGCCTCGTCGATGCCGGACTGCACCTCGTCGAGGCGACCAGCCTGGTGCGGCCCGACCTGGTGCCGCAGCTGGCCGACGCCGAGGAGGTCCTGGCCGGTCTGCGCACGCTGGGCCGTGACGACGTGCGTCATCCCGTGCTGGTCCCGAACCTGCGCGGCTTCGAACGCGCGGTCGACCTCGGCCTGCGTGACATCGCGATCTTCGGAAGTGCCACCGAGACCTTCGCCCAGCGCAACCTCAACCGCAGCGTCGACGAGTCGGTCGAGATGTTCGCTCCGCTGGTCGCCCGCGCGACCGAGTCGGGCGTACGCGTGCGTGCCTACCTGTCCATGTGCTTCGGCGACCCGTGGGAGGGCGAGGTGCCGATCACGCAGGTGGTCGACGTGGGTCGCCGACTGCTCGACCTCGGCTGCGACGAGCTCAGCCTTGGGGACACCATCGGCGTCGCAACCCCCGGACACGTCGAGGCGCTGATCTCGGCGTACGACGCGGCGGGCGTGCCACCTGCCGGCCTCGCCGTACACATGCACGACACCTACGGCCAGGCACTGGCGAACACCCTCGCCGCGCTGCGTGCCGGGGTGACGACGGTCGATGCGAGCGCGGGTGGCCTCGGCGGCTGCCCGTTCGCGCGCAGCGCCACGGGCAACCTCGCCACCGAAGACCTCGTGTGGATGCTCCAGGGGCTCGGCGTCGAGACGGGCGTCGACCTCGATGCGCTGGTGGCCGTGAGCGTATGGATGGCCGAACACCTCGGCAGACCGAGCCCGTCGCGTGTCGTCAAAGCCCTGACGCACGACGGCAATCCCCCCACAAGGAGGACCCATGCTTGACCACCGCATCGGCGACGATCTCGAGTCGTTGCGCAAGACGGTCCAGGAGTTCGCCCGCGAGGTTGTCGCGCCGCAGATCGGCGACTTCTACGAGCGGGAGGAGTTCCCCTACGAGATCGTGCGCCAGATGGGCGAGATGGGCCTGTTCGGCCTGCCGTTCCCGGAGGAGTACGGCGGCATGGGCGGCGACTACTTCGCGCTGTGCATCGCGCTCGAGGAGCTCGCTCGAGTCGACTCGTCCGTCGCGATCACGCTGGAGGCGGGGGTCTCGCTCGGCGCGATGCCGGTCTTCCGCTTCGGCAACGACGAGCAGCGTCGCCGCTGGCTGCCTCGCCTCTGCAGCGGCGAGGCCCTCGGTGCCTTCGGTCTCACCGAGCCCGGTGGCGGCACCGATGCCGGAGCGACCCGGAGCACCGCCGTGCTGGACGGCGGCGAGTGGGTCATCAACGGGACCAAGGCGTTCATCACCAACTCGGGCACCGACATCACCGACTTCGTGACAGTCACGGCCGTCACCGGCACGGCAGACGACGGTCGCAAGGAGATCTCGACCGTCATCGTGCCTGCGGGTACGCCGGGGTTCACGGTGTCGAAGAAGTACTCCAAGGTCGGCTGGAACGCCTCGGACACCCGCGAGCTGTCGTTCGCGAACGTACGAGTGCCGGAGGAGAACCTCCTCGGCCCGCGCGGCCGCGGTTACGCGCAATTCCTGTCCATCCTCGACGAGGGCCGCATCGCCATCTCGGCCCTGGGAGTCGGGCTGGCACAGGGCTGCGTCGACGAGTCGACGAAGTACGCCCGCGAGCGTGAGGCCTTCGGCTCACCGATCGGTGACAACCAGGCGATCGCGTTCAAGCTCGCCGACATGGAGAGTCGCGCGCACACCGCCCGACTGGCCTACTACGACGCCGCGTCGCGGATGCTGCGCGGTGAGCCGTTCAAGAAGCAGGCCGCGATCGCGAAGCTCTACAGCTCGGAGATCGCGGTCACCAACGCCCGCGAGGCGACGCAGATCCACGGCGGCTACGGCTTCATGAACGAGTTCCCCGTCGCCCGCATGTGGCGCGACTCCAAGGTCCTCGAGATCGGTGAAGGCACCTCGGAGGTGCAGCGCATGCTGATCGCCCGCGAGCTCGGCTTCTAGCCCCATCGTCGAGCCCCAACAGGCGAAGTCATGCCGCAACAGGCAGGCAGACCTGTTGAGGCACTGCTGCGCCTACCTAACGTGGTCGACTCGGGGAGCGGTCAGGGTTGCTGTTTGGTGAGGTGGAGGAGCCAGTCGGGGCCGGTGTGGACGAGGGCGTAGCGGCGGGCGTGCGCGACGCCGTGCAGGGTGAACAGCAGGCGGCGGTCGTTGCTGTCGTGCTCCTCCCAGGTGCCGTGGTCGGCGATCGACTTGTCGGCGTCCTCGTAGGTCAGGTGGTCGAGGTCGTGGTCGGGTACGGCGATCGCGAGCCGCTTGTCGCCGGCCCGCTCGGGCAGGCCGCGGGGGACCGCCCAGCAGCGCAGGACGCCGCCGACCTCCAGCCGCAGGTCGAAGTGCGGACGCGGCTTGCGGTGGTCGTGCAGCACGAACCGCCGCGGCGCCGCGTCCGCCGTCACACGCCCTCGCCGACCCTGATCGGCCTCAGCCTCTGCCGTAGAGCCGGGTCGTCAGGGGCAGGAAGACCGCGGTCAGCAGCGCCGCGACCCCGAGCGAGATCCCGATGTCACTGGCGGCGGCGTTTCCTTCCATCAACCCTCGCGACGCATCCACCAGGATGGAGATCGGGTTGACGTTGACGAACGCCTCGAGCCCGCTCGGCAGCGTGGTCGGATCGACGAACACGTTGGAGAGGAACGTCAGCGGGAAGATCCCCATGAACCCGGCGTTCATCACCGCGTTCGGCGACCGCAGCACCAGCCCCATGGTCGTGAAGACCCATGAGAGGCCGAACGAGAAGATCACGACCAGAGCCAGCGCCGCGACCGCGCCGGCGACACCGGCGTCCGGACGGTAGCCGAGGATCACGCCCAGCACGATGATCACGGTGCCGGAGATCACGTAGCGCACGCTGTCGCCGAGCAGTGACCCCAACAGCGGCGCCGGCCGCCAGATGGGCAGCGAGCGGAACCGGTCGACCACGCCCTTGGTGAGGTCGGTGTTGAGACTGACGCCGGAGTAGACCGTGGTGAAGAGCACCGACATCACCAGGATCCCGGGCAGGATGTAGTCGAGGTACGCGCCGGTCGAGCCGGAGATCGCGCCACCGAACAGGTAGGTGAACATCAGCACGAACATCACCGGCGTGATGGTCACGTCGAGGAGCTGCTCGGGGACGTGCTTGACCTTGAGCATGCCGCGCCAGCCGAAGGTGAGCGCAGCAGTGAGCGGGCTCGCCTTGGGCGGACGCGAGGTCGAGGAGATGGCCCGGCGTACGGCGGCGGAGTCAGCTGCGCTCGCGAGATCGCTCTGAGCCGTGGGGTTGATGGTCATGACGCCTTCTCCTCCTCCTCGATGGTGTCTGTTCGTTGGCCCGGGACCTCTTCGGCCGGGTGGCCGGTCAGGGACAGGAACACCTCGTCGAGGCTGGGCTGGCTGAGCGAGAATCCCGCGATGTGTATGCCGGAACGACTCAGCTCGGCCACCGCGACCGCAGCGCGGTCGGCGTCGGCACAGGTGACTGACAGCGCGGCGGGGTCGGGCTCGAGCATGACGGCGCCGAGCTCGCGGTCGAGCACCTGCTGGGCGTCGGCGCGCTGCTCCGGGTCGAGCAGGCGCACGTGCAGCGCGCCGGAACCCACGGACGCCTTCAGCTGGGCGGGCGTCCCCTCGGCGATGACCTTGCCGTGGTCGATGACGGCGATGCCCTCGGCGAGCTGGTCGGCCTCCTCGAGGTACTGCGTGCAGAGCAGGATCGTGGTCCCCTCCGCCACGAGCGCCCTGATGATCTCCCAGACCTGGTTGCGGGAGCGCGGGTCAAGGCCGGTGGTCGGTTCGTCGAGGAACATGAGCTCGGGCGTGACCACGATGCTCGCGGCGATGTCGAGCCTGCGCCGCATGCCACCGGAGAAGTTCTTCACGAGCCGGCCGGCGGCCTCTGAGAGACCGAAGGCGTCGAGCAGCTCGCCGGCTCGCTCCTTCGCGGCCGCGCGCTTGAGGCCCAGCAGGCGGCCGAGCAGGATGAGGTTCTCGCGACCGGTGAGGTCCTCGTCGACCGACGCGAGCTGGCCGGTGAGGCTGACCACGCCGCGGACCGCGTCGGCCTCCTTGACGATGTCGTGCCCCATGACCCGTGCGCTGCCCGCGTCCGGGCGGATCAGCGTGGCCAGCATGCGGATCGTCGTGGTCTTGCCGGCGCCGTTGGGTCCGAGGACCCCGTAGACGGAGCCGCGGCGTACGGCGAGGTCGACCCCGTCGACCGCCTTGGTATCACCGAATGACTTGACGAGGCCGGTGACCTCGATGGCGAGCGGTGAGTCGGTTGGCATCGTTCTCCTCCGTTGGCAGGGAAGTGACCCCATCGTCCACAACATAGGGACCGGTGGCGACAGAAAAACTCATCGCTAGACCACGTCCCGGCTCCGCGAGGTCCAGGCCGCCACCGCGGCGCAGACCACGAGGTAGGCCAGCAAGGTGATCAGGGCGCGGGGCTCGGCCACCGACGTGGTTACGCCCGGTGGTGGGTCGATCACCCGATCGGGCATGACCGCCGCCACGAGCGAGCCGGCGTTGACGCCGGGCAGGACGTCGCGGACCGGTTCCAGCGCGGTCAGCATCGAGCCGGCCATGGCGGACACCAGGTTCTCGACGCCGAGCACCCAGACGACGCCGAGCCCGATCGGCAGCGCGACGCCGCGCAGCGTGACTCCGAGGACCGCGCCCAGGGAGGCCCAGGTGAACAGCACCAGCCAGCCCGCACCGGCGCCCTGGGCCAGCGCCCACGCGCTCGGCCAGTGGACCGCCTGGCTCTCGGCCAGCGCGATCCCGGCGGAGCTGGCCGCGCTGAACCCGAACAGCAGCACGACGCCGGCCACGAGCGCCACCCCGAGCGCGACCAGCTGGCCACCGAGGACCGAGATCCGGCCGGGGCGCTGGCTGAGCAGCGTTTTCACTGTGCCCCAGCCGTACTCGCCACCGAACATCAACGCGCCCAGGACCAGGGCCAGCGCGCCCGCGAACACGGGGAACCCGCCGATCGTGTTGATCACGAGCTGGTCGGGCAGCGTGCTCGCCAGCACCTCGGCGCGAGGGACGTTGCCGCCGAAGCTCTGGGCGTCGTCGGAGAGGTAGGACAGGTACGGGACGAGATACCCGAAGACCTGGCTGAGGATGGCGGCGGCGGCGAGGAGGACCCAGACAGCGGGCCGCTTCCTCAGCTTGAACAGTTCGGCGCGAACGACGTCAACCATGGTTGGTCGCCTCCTTCGGGCTCTGGTGGTCGGTCATGTCGAGGAACACGTCCTCGAGCTGGCGCTCGTCGCGCCGGAGCTCGGTGACGGCAACGCCGGCCTGCACCAGCGTGCGGTTGATGAGCGCGGTGTGCCGGTCCTCGGTCCGGACCCGCAGTGCGCCCTCGTGCGAGCGGACGCTCTCGACCTCCCCCATGGCCTCCAGCTCGGTACGGGCGACGTCCGACGGGGTCGCGGAGACGATGAGCTCCGCGCCGCCGCGCAGCTCGTCGACGGTGCTCTCGGCGATCATCCGGCCGCGGTCGATGACGCCGACCCGATCGCAGACCTGCTGCACCTCACCGAGGAGGTGACTCGACAGCAGCACGGTGCGGCCGTCGGCACCGAGGGCGCGGACGAGACGGCGCATGTCACGCATCCCGGCCGGGTCCAGACCGTTGGTCGGCTCGTCGAGTACGACGAGGTCCGGGTCCTTGAGCAGCGCCGCCGCGACGCCGAGCCGCTGCTTCATCCCCAACGAGTACATCGAGAACCTGTCGCGTGCCCGATCGGCGAGGTCGACGGTGCGCAGCGCGTCGTCGATCCGCGACGTCGGCGCACCGGCGTACCGAGCGACGACCAGGAGGTTGTCGCGTCCGGAGAGATAGGGGTAGAACGCCGGCGCTTCCACCAGCGAACCGACCCGGGCGAGCGCTGCCGGGTCGCCCGGCGGCCGCCCGAGCACCGACACCGTGCCGGCGCTCGGCGCGACCAGGCCGAGCAACATCCGCAACGTCGTCGTCTTGCCGGCGCCGTTGGGACCGAGGAAGCCGTAGACCTCGCCACGTCGCACCGACAGGTTGACGTCGTCGACGGCGGTGCTGCGAGGGCCGTAGCGCTTGGTCAGCCCCCGCACCTCCACGACCGTGTCTGCGGCGACGGCCGGGGCAGCGCCGAGCGGCGCGAGCGCGGTCATCGGCGCTGCTCCTTGAGGACGGCCTGCCGCTCGCGGTACTCCTGCTCGGTGATCTCACCGGCGGCGAACCGCTCGGCCAGCTTCGCCTCGCCGGCCCGAGCGCCTGCGATGCTCTGGCAGCGGGAGCGGCGGGACATCAGGGCGACCGTGACCGCCACGAAGATGAGGATCCAGAAGATCGGGAAGATCGGCCACCAGCTGCCGGGACCTTCCCAGTCCCCGGCGAGCACGACCTGCGAGGCGTCCGTGACGAGTGTGTGTGCAGACATGACGAGTCTCCTGTGACTGACGTGGACTGAACTTCGGACGCTTCAAATCCTCGCCAGGACAAGCGCTCGCGTCGTCGCCCAGCAGGCGACACTTGCGCTAAGCCAGCCGGCGCAGGCGCGCCACCCGTCGTACGCCCGATGCGGTATGTGTCAGCCGGTCCAGCCGGGCCGGACCAAGCCGGTCTCGTAGGCCATCACGACCAGCTGCGCGCGGTCGCGGGCGTCCAGCTTGATCATCGCTCGGCTGACGTGCGTCTTGGCGGTGGCCGGGCTCATCACCAGCCGTGCGGCGATCTCGTCGTTGCTGAGTCCCTCGCCGACAAGCGCCACCACCTCGCGTTCCCGGTCGGTGAGTGGTGAGAGCAGCGCCGGGGGTGTGGTCTTGCGGCTCCGGCTCGCGAACTCGGCGATCAGCGCACGCGTCACGGTGGGGGACAGCAACGCGTCCCCGCGGGCGACTGCCCGAACACCTTGCAGCAGCTCGACCGGCTCGGTGTCCTTGACCAGGAATCCGCTCGCTCCGATGCGGATCGCCTCGAACACATACTCGTCCAGGTCGAACGTCGTCAGGATGATGACCCGGGTGGCGACCAGGTCGGGGTCGGCCACGATCGACCGGGTGGCCTCGAGGCCGTCCAGATCGGGCATCCGGATGTCCATGAGCACGACGTCCGGTCGGGTCGCGCGCACAACGGTGATCGCCTCGCGACCGGTGGCTGCCTCGCCGACGACCTCGACGTCGTCCTCCGCTCCCAGCAGTGCTCGAAGGCCGGCTCGCACGAGCGCCTGGTCGTCGGCCAAGGCCACCCGGATCACGCGTCACCGCCGAGCGGCAAGGCGGCGCGCAGGCGCAGTCCGCCGGACGGCGCCGCGTCGACCGTCAGTGTTCCCCCGAGGGCCGCGACGCGCTCGCGCATCCCGCGGATGCCGCGGCCTTCCTCGAGCGAGCCGACGCGAGTGCCCCCGGTCCCGTCGTCGACTACCTGAACGGTCAGCACGTGGGCACCGTAGTCGAGGCGGATGTCGGCGGTGCGGCCGCCGGAGTGCCGGACGACGTTGGTGATCGCCTCCTGGATGATGCGGAAGGCCGTGAGCTCGACAGACGCGGGCAAGGGTCGCTCGTCGCCGTCCACCTGCTTGCGCACCGCGAGGCCCGCGTGCCCGCTGCGCTCGATCAGCCCGTCCAGCGAACCGAGCATGTCCGCGGGCGCGCGCGGTGCGGCCTCGGCCTCCTCACGCAGTACGCCGACCAGCGCACGCATCTCGCCGAGCGCCTCCTTGCTGGCTGTCTTGATGGCCGCCAAGGCGGTCTGCGCTTGCTCCGGGCGCCGGTCGAACAGATGCAGTGCTACGCCTGCCTGCACGTTGATCAGCGACATGTGGTGGGCGACGACGTCGTGCAGCTCACGGGCGATCCGCAACCGCTCCTCGTTGGCCTGGCGGCGTTCGGTCTCCACGTAGGCCTGCCGGTCGGCGACCACGCGTTCGCGGCGAACTCGAACGACCTCGCCGACGACCAGGATCACCAGGGTCCACGCGCCCACCCCCAGCACCGGACCCCACGACCAACCTTCGTCGCTCACGAACGTGCGGAACATGAAGTGGCCGACGTAGACGACGCCGGCCGCGGCCCAGGCGGCATAGCGGTGCCCGCACAGCACCGCCTGGATCAAGACGATGACCAGGCTGGCCATCACCGGGCCGTACGCATAGCCGCGCAGCAGGTAGCACAGCGTCACGCCGGTCACGAACCACAGGACGGCCAACAGGTTGCGTCGCAGGAACAGCAGGGAGGTCGGACCGGCAAGCACGAGCACGATGGCCAAGGCGTCGAGGTCGCGGCTCTCGGGCTGTCCCTCCGAGGCACCGAACGTGCCGAACACCGCGAAAACGGCCAGGATCAACGGGCCGACCACGGCGATGACTCGCGGCGCCGACGGCATGTGGTTGCGGGCGTCCTGCACAGATTCACGGTAGGGGAGCGCGACGGCGATCTCATCCACCGTGCAGTGCAGTCGCGACTACTCCCGCGGGAGTACGCAGGATCCGTCGAGCAGGCTGGTCAGAACGGCAGGACGCGGCCGGTGGGGGTCCGCAGGTCGAGTTCGCGAGGGCTGGTCCGCTTCGTGGACTTACGGATCTGGGTCTGGCGCATCTCGAGCACCTCCCTCGCGTTGTCTCAGGCTTCATTCGATGCCGTCGTGGAGTAGGACTGCCGCCGGGGCGACAAATCATCGGTGGCCGAAGAAGGGCTGCAAGTGCATGGCAAGGCCAGCACAAGGGGTCGAGCGGAGACTCAGGACGACCAGCCGCCCGTACGACGAGAAAAGGGAGACCACCGTGTTGCTGGCACTTGTGTTTGCTCTTGCGGCCCTCGGGGTCGCCTACCTGATGCGATTGGGACAGATCGTTCGCGCCGACCGTCCGGCGAGGCCGCCGCGCTCGCACCTGCACGAGCTCGACCCCTTCGCCATGCGTCTGGAGGGCTGGACCCGGTAGATCCCGGCCTGCCGGGCGCGCATGGAGCAGAATGCCGCCATGACGCGCCCGGCGAGCTTCCTCAGCGACCCACCAGTCACCCCCGAGGTGACGGCTGCCTACGAGGCCGACCTCAGCTCGGACGGTTACGTCAACAACCTGACGCGTGCCTGGTGTTGGCGTCCTGACGTGCTGATGTCGTTCCAGGACGTTCGAAACGACTTGCTTGCCGAGTCGGGGTTGTCGCCGCGCGAGGCGGCCGTCATGGTCGCCGCCACCGCGGCTGCCCGCGGCGACGCCTCCTGCGCTTTGGCGTGGGGGGCCAGGCTGGCCGAGCTGACCAGCGAGGCAACCGCCGCCGCGGTGCTCCAGGGCCTCGATGCGGACCTTCCAAACCGTGAGGCTGCCCTCGCCGGCTGGTCCCGTCAGGTCGTTGCGGATCCGAACGCCACGACGCAGGCCGACCTCGACGGCTTGCGCAAGGCAGGTCTCAGCGACCGCGAGATCTTCGAGGCGACCACCTGGATCGCGTTCAGGCTGGCGTTCTCCACCGTCAACGACGCCCTCGGCGCGCCACCGGATGCCCAGCTCGCGGAGAAGGCGTCGCCCGCCATCCGCGACGCGGTCACCTACGGCCGGCCGCCCTCGTCCCGGTGAACCGATCTCCCGCCACTGGCCGTCATACCAATGACGAACGAAGCCGTGCCGATGTGACCTGACCGGGAGATTTCGGCCCTACCGATGCCAGCACGCAGCGGGCATAGTGGTCCCGAGCCGGACCCGGGCTTGCCGGAGGCCCAATCCCCGAAGGGGGCTGTCATGCCGAGTGACTCCGAGCTTGTCGAGCTCGAGGCCCGCCGAAGTGAGCTGCGGGAGCAGTACCTCCGCCCGGCGAAGGAACGGCCACCGACGCCGGGCCGGGGCATCCATCACGCGGCGCTCATCTGCTCCGACGTCGAACGGACCATTCAGTTCTACCAAGGCCTGCTCGGCTTCCCGTTGGTCGAGCTGGTCGAGAACCGTGACTACAAGGGTTCGACGCACTTCTTCTTCGACCTCGGCAACCAGACGCTGCTGGGCTTCTTCGACTTCCCCGGGCTGGGCCTCGAGCCAGGAGTAGAAGCGATCGGGGGCGTCCAGCACATCGCGATCTCCGCCCCCCGTGACCGGTGGGAAGAGGTCCGCGACCGCCTGGACGAGGCGGGCGTGAAGTACGCCGGTCCGGACATGGGCATCGAGGAGTCCATGTACTTCAAGGACCCCGACGGCATCCAGATCGAGCTCCTCAGCGACCCGCTCATGTACTTCGCCGGCCGCCAGCTCGACGACTAGGCGAGACGTCCCGCGACCCCGGCGGCCCGCCAGAACACAGAGAGGCATCCAGCATGAGCGAGTGGAACGCGATGACGTTCGAGGGCAAGGACACCATCCTGCGGGTGGTCCGCAACGAGGCGGAGCGGATGTTCGCGATGGCCGAGCAGCCCGAGGCCTGGGAGGCGCCGACCCCTTGCGAAGGCTGGGCGACCCGCGACGTCATCGGTCACATCATCGACACCACCGAGGGCTACTTCCGGGCCTTCGACGCCGCTCGGGGCACCGGCGAGGCGCCCCCGCCGCACGGCCTCGCGCTGATGGCTCAGAAGGCCAACGAGGGGGCCACCGCGTTCCGCGGCACCTCCCAGGCGGAGATGATGGATCGGCTACGCTCCGACTTCTCCAAGATGCAGGAGATCCTCGACCCGATCGGGCCCGAGGACTGGACCGGCTTCATGGTCACGCACCCCTACATGGGTCCCGTCCCCGCGTTCTTCTACGCCGCCGGCCAGCTCATGGACTACGGCGTGCACTCCTGGGACATCCGGCAGGCCCTCGGCAAGGCGCACGGGCTGTCCGGCGACGCGGCCGACCTGCTCGTGCCGTTCATGTTCGAGATCTGGCGGGGCACCGTCGCGACTGACGCGGTCAAGGAGCCGTTCACCATCGGCATCCGGGTCAGCGGTCACAACGCCGGTGACTATCGCGTGTCGGTGAGCGACGAAGGCCTCACCTACGAGCCGGGCGAGATCGAGTCGCTGCCGGCCTACATCGAGTTCGACGCCGGCAGCATGGTGCTCACCGCGTTCGGGCGCTGCAACTCCGGCACTATCCGCGGCGACGCGGAGCTCGGCGAGCGTTACCTCAACTCGTTCTTCCGGATCTAGCCGGAGCGATCGGGCGGGTCGTACGACGACGCATTTTCGACCTGCGCGTAGACGTCCAGGCCGATCGGGCGGCGCATCTCCTCGGCGAGATGGCCGAGCAGTCCGGCTGCACGCGCCAGCAGGGCGAAGCCGCGCAGGATGTCCACGGCAAAGCCGAGGTCGCACAGCGCCGCGCCGCAGACGCCGGCCCCGTTGAGCGGCAACGTGCGTCCCAGCAGGTCGGGGTGGACCCGGCCGACGGCTTCGAACAGGCGCAGGTGCGGTCCTCGCAGCCCCTCCTCCTCGGCGATCCGTAGGAGTACGGGCGTGCGCGGGTCTCCGTTCTTGTGCACCGGATGGCCCAGCCCAGGCACCAGCGCTTCGGCGGCCTGCTGCCGGCGTACGGCGTCGCGGGCGAGGTCGTCGAAACCCTCGTCGGTCGTCGGTACTTCTCCGCCGCCGGCTTGATGGTCGGCCAGCGCCGCGACCAGGAACCGGCCGACGTCCTCGGTCGCGCCCAGGAACCGGGAGCCGCCGCCGAGCAGTCCGGCCGCCATCGCACCCTGCACGGACTCCGGCGCGCCGGTGAGCGTGAGCCGCGCGGCGATGGCGCTCGGCGTGAGGCCGTGATCGGCGAGCGCGACGAGCACGGCCTCGAAGACGCGCAGCTCGGCAGGCGTCGGACGTCGCATCGCGACCAGCCAGAACGCGAGCTCCCCGAAGCCCACCTTGCCCATGAGGTCCTCGGCGAGGTCGTGACCGAGCAGCTGGATGGACGACTCGTCGGAGCTGCCGATCGACGTGGGGTGCCCGGTCATGGTCTGTCCTTCGTGTCGGGAGACGCGTCGTACTCGTCGGGCGGGTGCCCGGTCGGGAGCCGGTGCTTGGCCAGGCGCGAGGTCGGCGTGCGCGGAAGGGCGTCCACAGCCTGCCAGAACCGCGGGACCTTGAACGCGGAGAGCCGTTCGCCGGTCCAGGTCTGCAACGCGGCCAGGTCGAGCGTCCGCCCGGGCTCGGGAACGACGAACGCCTTCACCTCTTCCTCGGTGAGGTCTGAAGGGACACCGACGACGGCGACCTCGAGCACGTCGGGGTGGGTGGCGATGGCGTCCTCGACCTCGGCGGGGGAAAGGTTCTGTCCGCGTCGGCGCAACACCTCCTTCTTACGGGCGACGAACGTGTAGGTGCCGTCCGCGTTCACGGTCACCAGGTCGCCGGTGTGCAGCCATCCGTCGACCAGTGCCGATGCGGTCTCCTCCGGCATCTCCCAGTAGCCCGGCGTGACGACCGGGTTCCGCAGCAGCATCTCGCCGGTCTGACCCGCCTCGAGCTCGCGACCGTCGTCGTCCACCACCCGCGCCTCGTTGACCGTGCCCTTGGTCGGGTGCTGTCGCGGCGAGCCGAGCGTGCCGAACGGACGCGTGCCGTGCCGCCAGATCAGCCCGTACGGCGACTCCGACATCGCGTAGCCGCAGACGACGCGCAGACCGAAGCGCCGCTCGAACGCCTCCTGCCACTCGCGGGTCGGTGACGGGCCGGTGTAGCAGAGCCGCAGGTCGGTCTCCGCGTCGTCGGGCCGCTCGGGCTGCCGCATCAGGATCTCCAGCATGGCGCCGATCGCGTTGAACTCGGTCGCGCCGTGGCGACGCGCCGAGTCGAGGAAGCCGCTGCCCGAGAAGCGCGGGACCAGCACGAGACCGGCGCCGCAGGCCAGCGATCCCATGACCGAGTAGGCGGGTGCATTGATGTGGAACAGCGGCAGTGTGGTCATCAGCCGATCGGCTTCGGTGAGCTCCATCCAGAACGGGAAGCCTTCGCCCGCCATCGCGTAGGCGCGATGCGTCTGCATGACCAGCTTGGAACGCCCGGTCGTCCCCGAGGTCGGGATCAGCACCGCCAGGTCGTCGGGCGTCACGTCGACGGACAACTCCGGTCGTGCGTTCGGGCCCGCGTCGCGCCAGTCCCCCAGCAGGGTGTTGATGTCCAGCGTCTGCAGCGGCTCCGACCTCTCCGCGAGCGGGCTCAGCTCGGCATCGGTGATGAGCCACGTCGGTCGGACCTGACCAACCAGGCCGGCGAATTCGCCCGCGGTGGACTTGGGATCTGTAGGGAGGGTGACGGCGCCGAGGGTGGAAAGGGCAAGCCAGCACAGCAGATACGGCGGGGTGGTGCGTGCGGTGACGACGACGAAGTCGCCCCTTCGCACACCCGCTTCGGAGAGCCGCTGCACGAGCCGCCCGATCTGGCCGGCCGCATCGGCGAACGTCAGGTGGCCGTCGTCGGTGCGCAGCCAGATGCCGTCAGGGTCGCGATCGGCGGCAGCAACGACCAACTCCGGAATGGTGTCGGGCACGCTGTGTCCCCGCTCTGCTCAGGAGCCGAGCTCGGTCCGGAGCAGGTCCGCCGCGCCGACCATGGACCGCAGCTTCCCCTCGGCGCTGGCACGTGGCAGGTACTTCATCCCGCAGTCGGGTGCGAGGACCAGGCGCTCGGGACCGACGACGTTCAGCGCTCGGCGTACCCGGTCCGCTACGTCGTCCGCCGACTCCACGGCGTGCTCCGAGAGATCGAGTACGCCGAGGATGATGGTCTTGCCCTCGAGGCTCGCCAGGACGCCCGGGTCGAGTCGGGACTGGGCGGTCTCGATCGACACCTGGTCGCACGGACAGTCGGCCAGCTCGGGCAGGAACGAGTAGCCCGCGGGCCGGTCGTGGATGATCGCGGCGTAGCCGAAGCACAGGTGTACGGCCGTGGTGCCGACGACGCCGTCAAGTGCCCTGTTCAGCGCGGCGAGACCGAACTCGCGAGCCGCATCAGGCCGAGCCTGCAGGTAGGGCTCGTCGAGCTGAACGATGTCGGCCCCCGCGGCGAACAGGTCCTTGACCTCCGCGTTGCACGCCTCGGCGTAGGCGAGCGCGAGCGACGCGCCGTCCCCGTAGAAGTCGTCCTGTGCCTGCTGCGACATCGTGAACGGCCCGGGGATCGTGACCTTGACGGTGCGCTCGGTGTTGGCGCGCAGGAACTCTGTGTCGCGCGCCTGCACGGGCTGCGGCCGCGTGATGGGGCCCACGACGCGCGGCACCGGGTTGGGGTGTCCGCTACGGTCGAGCGCCTCCCCGGGGTTGTCGATGTCAACGCCTTCCAACGCGGTCGCGAAGTGGTTGGAGTAGCTTTCCCTGCGCATCTCGCCGTCGGTGATGATGTCGAGACCTGCGCGCTCCTGCGCTCTGATGGCGACCAGCGTGGCGTCGTCCTGGGCCTCGGCCAGGTACTCGTCCGAGGGCCGCCAGAGCTCGCGGGCTCTGACCCGCGGGGGGAACCGACCGGCCAACTTCGCGCGGTCGATCAGCCAGTCGGGTTGGGCGAAGCTGCCGACGAGCGACGTCGGGAACAGCGACGGGAACGCTGGTGTCTCCTGGGCGGCGGTCTGCATGCCCGACAGTGTGGCCATGCCGTCAGCCGATGAGCAAGTGACGCAGATACCGGCTGGAGGCAGGCCGGGGTGGCCTGGATGAGCCCCACCGAGGCGTCAAATCAGCACACTCGGTGCCCGAAGTCGCTCAACGTGGCGGGCTCGCGGGCCGACACACTCTATGTGTCATCCGCAGATCCCGCGCGCTCGGCCGGCCCGCTGGTCGGGTCCGGCGTGTCGGCACGGGTGATGCCCTTCGCACTCACCGGCCTTGCTGTGATTGCCGTGCTGGGCCTGACCGACCTGCGTCGGCCGTGGGTCTTTCTGCTGGGGTGCCTGGTGGCCGCCCTGATCGTCGGGGTCTCGTTGGTCCTGCCCTGGGACCGGCTGCCGGCAGCCGCGCAGAACGTCCCTCCGCTGGCCATGTTCTTGGCAGTGGCTTTGCTGCGCGACTCGGGCGGCGGCACTTCTTCGGGAGTGGGGACGTTGGTGCTGCTTCCGGTCTGCTGGCTCGCGCTGTACGGCGGCCGCGCCGCGCTGGCGGTTGCACTCGTTGCGATCGGTTCGGCGTTCCTCGGACCGTGGCTGTTCATCGGCGGGTCCGCGTATCCGGATGTGGAACTACGCCGCGGACTGGTGCTGATGGTGATTTCCGGTCTGGTGGGCTACGCCGTGCAGAAACTGGTACGAGCACTGCACCAGCAGAGTTCGGCGGCGACGTCGGCTACGTCGCGGGCGGCTGCCTCCGCCGAACAACTCGCCGCGGTTGCCGAGGTACGACACAGCATGCAGGTGAACCAGGACCCCCGCGTCGTCATCTGTGAGGGTGCGAGAGCACTGTCCACCGCTTCGGTGGCGTTCCTGCTGGAACCGGAAGGGGATGCTTGGCTGCGGCGTACCGCCTGTGTGGGTTTCCAACCCGCCAGCGTGCTCGTCCCTATGGACCCGGCCCGTTCGGCCGCGGCCGACTGCCTACTGCGGGGGCAGAGACTGTTCGTGCCTGATGCGGGCACCGACGCGCGGATCCCCAAGGTCCTGCACACCGAGGTCGGTGCGACCAGCCTGCTGTACGAGCCGATCGTGCGCCGCGGTCACGTGGTTGGCGTGCTGGTCGTGGGCTGGCGAGAGCAGATCGTGCTCAGTGACGAGACAGTGGCAGCGGTCAACCTGATGGCTGTCGAGGCTGCCGTCGCATTCGAGCAAGCCGACCTGCTGCGCGTGGTGCAGGAGCTGGCCCGGACCGACCAGCTGACCGGCGTACCCAACCGCAGGGCCTTCGACGAGCTGCTGCCGGCGGCGCTGGCAGGTTCGACGCCGGACGCTCCGCTCTGTATGGCGCTGCTGGACCTCGATCACTTCAAGGCCTACAACGACACCCTCGGTCATCCTGCCGGTGACAGATTCCTCAAGGACGCCGCCAGCTCGTGGTCCCGCCAACTACGGAAGACCGACGTGCTTGCCCGCTACGGCGGCGAGGAGTTCGCGGTTGTCCTGGCCGGCTGCGACCTGGCCAGCGCCGTAGTTGTCCTCGACAAGGTGCGCCGAGCCACCCCGGACGCACAGACGGTCAGCATCGGGATAGCGCAGTGGGACGGCCGGGAAACCCAGCAGGCTCTGGTCCAGCGGGTGGACGACGCGCTGTACGAGGCAAAGCACACCGGACGAGACCGCCTGGTCCGCTCCGCCTGAGCGGGCAACGAGGCTAGGCTCGCGGCGGACCTGACTGCTCGATCTGGGGACCGCTATGGACGTCGGTGCGGATACGCTGCAGAAGGCGTTGCAGATCAATCTGGACCCGCGGTGGTACGGCACCATCGCCGAGATCGGCGCCGGCCAGGAGGTGGCCCGCTGGTTCTTCCGGGCCGGCGGCGCCGCGGGCACTGTCGCGAAGTCGATGTCCGCCTACGACATGGCGGTCAGTGACGCGGTCTACGGCAAGTCCGACCGGTACGTCTCGATGGGCCGGCTGCAGGCGATGCTGGACCGCGAGTTCCAGCTCAACCTCGACCGGCTCAGCGACGAGCGAGGTGACGAGACCGCGTTCTTCGCCTTCGCCGACACGGTCGTGGCGCGCAGCTACCGGGGCGGCAGCGAGTGTCACGGCTGGATGGGTGTGAAGTTCCAGTCGCAGCCCCGCGACGAGGCCAGCCAGATCATCCTGCACGTGCGCATGCTCGATGTTGAGGCGTCCTCGCAGCAGGAGGCGCTCGGTGTCGTCGGTGTCAACCTGCTGCACGGTGCGTTCTTCCAGCATCACGAGCCGGCCCGGCTGGTCGAGAGTCTGCTCGACCGCCTGACGACCGGCCGGATCGAGATCGACATGATCGAGCTCAAGGGCATCGAGTTCCGCTCGGTCGACAACCGACTGATGGCACTCAAGCTGGTGCAGGTCGGGCTGAGCGGCGCGGCGATGTTCGGTCCGGACCGTGAGGTGCTCCAGCCAAGCGAGGTGCTGCGTAAGAAGGCGATCCTGGTCGAACGGGGCAGCTTCCGCCCGCCGACCGTCGTGAACATCGACATGCTCGACGCAGCCCTGGTGAAGTTCGAGGCGGACCCGGCTGTGGCCGAGCACGACGTACTCGTGCTCACCGAGCTCACGATGGCGAACCTGCGGGCGGGCGGGGACGATGTCGATCGCCGGGACTTCTTGGCCCGGGCCGACCTGCTGGCCGCGTGCGGCATGACTGTCCTCATCTCCGACTTCGACGCCTATCACAGGCTCGCGGCCTACCTTGGCTGGCGAACGGACGGGCGGATCGGGATGGTGATGGGGGTGCCCAGCCTCATCGACCTCTTCGACGAGAGCAGTCACGCCGATCTGCCCGGCGGCATCCTGGAGAGCTTCGGTCGGCTGTTCAAGAACGACCTTCGGTTGTTCGTCTACCCGATGCTGCGCGACGACCAGGTCACGACGGTCGACAACATTGTGGTTGCGGAGTACCTGCAGCCCTTGTACGACTACCTGGCGGGTCGCGGCAGCTTCGTACACCTCGACAGCTACAAGCCCGACTACCTGCCGATCCTGAGCCGCGACGTGCTGCAGCGGATCTCCACCGACGACACCACCTGGCAGGAGATGGTGCCGCCGGAGGTGAGTGAGCTGATCAAGAAGCGCGGCTTCTTCGGCTACCACAGGCCGACCTGACGCGAAGGACGTCACCTTGGACGCGGTTGCTCGTCTGGACCTGGCCATCTTCGACGCGGCCGACATCGTGAAGGTGGGCTTGCTCTACGCCGAACTCACCGGTTGGGACATCGTCCGCAAGGACCCCGCTCGGTTCGGCATCCGGAACTGGGGGCATCCCGCCCGAACGGCGGCGGCGAGCGCTTCAGAGTCTTCGCCGACCAGGCGGGACACCCATTCTGCCTGATCCGATAGGGCGCCTTGACCCGAGGACGTCGCAGTGTTTCCTGGCTCCGTCAGTGCAGCTTGCTGCGCCCCCGCGGGTCGGATTCCGTACGTTCGAGCCAGGCGGGCCAGATTCGTCGGGCCACGTCTGTGTCGAGGTGACCACCGAGATGCATGGAGCGCCAGACTCCGCGGTAGCCCGGCAACACGCCCGCCGCGATGAGGATGTGCCCGAGGAGCACAGGGGCGACGGCGTACGTAGACCAGCGGTGTACGTGCACCAGGACCGCGAACGTCGGGCCACCGTGCAGGAGGGCTAGCCCGACACCACTGGCCACGAGCGCTACCAGGAGTGCGACGAGAACGACGTTGGCGATGCGTTGCCCGGGGTCAAAGTGGCCCTCGTGCCGTGCGAAGCGCCCGGTCAGGAGCGCCCTGGGCCAGGTGAGAAACCAGGTGATGTCCTGGCGGCGAAAGCGCACCGACTCTCGTGCGAAGGTCTGTGCTGCGCGCGCCCCCACCATGAGTCCGGCAACGACGAGCGCCGTCATCGCCCAGCCCACCCAGGTGTGGATCTGGGTGTCGGGGCGGCCGGTCAGCTCGGACAGCGGGGACGGGTTGCCCTCTTGGCCCAGCAGTAGCCACCCTCCGGTGCCGAGCAGCACCAGCACGGTCAGGTAGATCCCCGCGTGGAACCAGCGGGTCTTTCCGTTGTACCGCTCGACCGTGTGACGCTGGCCTGCTTCGGGCGGCCCGAACGACTCAGTAGCCACCGCCACCGCCGGTGTCGTCGGACTCGTCCTCGCTAGAGCCACTGCCGCCGACGGTGACGGTGGTCGCCGACTTCGGCCCGACGGGGGAGTGGTCGGCGTGCTGCAAGGAGATTTCGATCTTGTGTTCGCCGGGGCTGAGGTCCTTGATCTCGAACTTGGTGCCGCCCACCACCGTGTAGTCGTTGGACTGGCCGTCCACATACACGTGCACGTGGTCCTTGCCAGTGTCCGGCTCTCCCAGCAGCTCCGTGGAGTCCCACGTGAGCTCGAACGGCACCTGGACCTTCGCGCCGTCCTTCGGCGAGGTGATGGTGACGTTGGGCTCCCCTCCGTTCGCGTTAGCAGCGACACCCTCGTCGCCAGAGCCGCAGGCTGACACCGAAAGGGCCGCGACTGCGAAAGCGATGACGAGCTTCCTGCTCGGACGCATCTGAACCTCCTCGTTGGGGCGAGGGCCCCGCTGGAGGTAGTACGTCGTGCAGACGCGTCGGGACTCATTGCCGCGCACGAAGAACCTGGTGCGCTCCGGATGAATCCCGGGCACCGTCCGACACGTATTACCTGTGTGACCTCTCTCACCGACGAGTCCTTGCTGGCCGGCATGGCAGTCGGCGACCAGGGCGCGGCCGCTGCGTTCGTCCGTCGCTACCAGGCCCGGGTGTATGGACTCGCGCTGACCGTGGTCGCCATTCCGGCAGTGGCCGAGGAGGTCGCCCAGGAGGTGTTCGTGAAGGCGTGGAGGCACGCGGCCGTCTACGACGCCACGCGAGGGCAGGTGGCGACCTGGCTGCTCACCATCACCCGCAATACGGCGATCGACGCCGTCCGCTACCGCAGGGAGACACCCATGGATCCCGAGGCGCTGACCGCGCGGCTTGTGGCCGAGCAGAGCCGATCAGCTGAACCGGACGACCGGTTCGCCACGATGGACCAGGTCCGAGCCGCGCTGCGGGACCTGCCCCCTGAGCAGAGCCGACCGGTTGTCTTGATGACCTTCTACGGGCTCAGAGCCAAGGACATCGCAGAGCAAGACCACATTCCCGTGGGCACCGTGAAGAGCCGAGTCAGACGAGGCCTCGGCGCGTTGCGCGAGCGGCTGGGAGCGCCCGATGCATGAGCCCGACACCTGCGACGAGATTCGTGAACTCCTGCCCGAGCTTGCCGCCGGAGTCGCCGACGGCGACGCGCGAGCCCTCGCCCTTGTCCACCTGGCTCGTTGCCTCGACTGCCGCCGCGAGCTCAACGAGATCACGACCGTCCTCGACGAACTGATCCTGCTCGCCCCCGAGCACGAACCCTCGCCGGGATTCGAAAGCTCCGTGCTCAACGCCCTCACGCCAGCGGGCACGCGACGGCGACCGTTGCGGGGTACGGCGCTGGCAGCAGCAGCGGTCATGATCGTGGCGGCCCTGACCGGCGGCCTCGTCTGGCGGCAGACTTCCGACGACCGGCAGGTTGCGAGGCAGTACCGCAACACGCTCGCTGTCGCCGACGGCCGCTACTTCACCGCCACCAGCGTCAGCGCGGCCGGAGAGTCCTCCGTCGGTCACGCCTTCGCCTACCAAGGAGCACCTTCGTGGGTCTTCATCTCTCTCGTGGCCGCGCCGTCATCGGGAACCTTTGAGGTCCGACTCATCACCACGGATGACCAGACGATCGACATCGGCCGGTGCCAGGTCAGGAACGGCAAGGGCTCGTGGGGCAGCGACATCCAGGTGCCGATCCGCGACATCGAACGCATCCACCTTGTGCGGCCGGGAGTGCCCACCATGACCGCGCGCTTCGGATAGCCCCGTCGAGCAGGACCTGCCTTCTGCGCCGGGGTGGGCTTGTAAACGGTTCGCGATCAAAGGGTGAAGGTGCGCGGCGGCTCAGCCTGCGGCGGCATCCTCGGCGCTACGGTCGGTCGAAAGCGACGCGGGATGTCACATTCCGGATCCCGGCGGTGCTGTAGAGACATGGACCTGGTTCGGCACGGACGAGCGGCGCCTGCGGGCGTCCTGGGGGGCGCCAGAGCGGTCGCCGCAGCCGTGGAGGGGCGCAACGAGAGGAAGAGACGCGTGGCGGTGTCGGGTTCTGCAGGCGGTGCCGTGCGCGCCGACCTTGGCGAGATCTTCCGCCGCGACTACCAGCAGGTCGTCGGCGTGGCCGCCCGGGTGCTGGGCTCGCGGGATCACGCCGAGGATGTGGCACAGGACGTGTTCCTCTCCTTCGGTCGATCGTCGGTACCGGCCGCGGAGGCCCGCGGCTGGCTCTCCGTCGCCGCCGCCCACACCGCGCTGAACCTGCTCCGGTCCGGGCGGCGTCGTACGTCCCGGGAAGAGACCGCCGCCGCGGCGGACGACGCCGTCGTCTCCGACGTGGCCGAGGCGGTCGTGACGCTCGAAGAACGCAGCCGCGTGCGCGACGCGCTCGCCCGGCTGCCCCGAAAGCAGGCAGTGGCCCTGGTGCTGCGGCACAGTGGCCTGAGCTACGCCGACGTCGCCGCAGCGCTCGACTTGTCCCCTGGCAGCGTCGGCACCACCGTGCGGCGCGCCGAATCCGCGCTACGCAAGGAGTTGAACCGTCATGCGACATCTGTCTGAAGGTGTGCTGCGCCGGCTGCTCGACGAACCGGTCGGCGTGTCCGACTCCGATCGCAAGCACGTCGCCGGCTGCCCCCAGTGCCTCGACGCGCTGGCCGCCATCCGCGAGGACGCCGCCCTTGTCGGCGCGGCGCTCGCGACCGAGGGGAGCGGTGAGGTCGACGTCGACGTCGCTGCCGCGTGGCAGCGCTTCTCGACGGTGGCGCCCGCACCTGAACCACGGCGGGCAGCGGCGCCGCCCCGTTCAGGTCGATCCCGTGCGTTCCTGCGGCGCCCGATCGTCGCGACCGCCGCCGCGCTCGTCGTCCTGGCCGGTGCGGGCACCGCTGCGGCCAACGACTGGCTGCAGATCTTCCAGACCGAGCAGATCGCTCCGGTCAGCATCAAGACCGCCGACCTCGTGGCGCTTCCCGATCTGAGCGCGTACGGCGAAGTCCAGGTGACCAGCGACCCGGACGTGCACGAGGTCGCCGATGCAGCGGCTGCGGGAGCAGAGACCGGTCTCGACGTGCCGGAGGTCTCCACCCTGCCCCGCGGGGTGACAGGCGAGCCGGTGTACCAGGTCGGCGGCCAGGCGACCGCCACATTCACCTTCTCGGTTGAGCGCGCTTCGCGGGCTGCTACCGAGGTCGGGGCGACGCTGCCTCCTCTCCCGCCGGGGCTGGACGGGAGCTCGGTCCGCTTGGAGGCAGGCCCTGGCGTGGCTGCGCGGTGGTCGTCCTCCGCCGGAGCGCCCGCGCTCGTCGTCGGTCGCGCCGGGGCGCCGAAGGCGTTCTCCGATGGCGTCGCGTTCGAGACGCTGCGCGACTACCTGCTGTCGCTGCCCGGCCTGCCCGACGACGTGGCCGCCCAACTGCGCACGTTCACCGCAGACGGCGCCACTCTGCCGCTACCCGTGCCCGCCGACGAGGTCAAGACGTCGTCAGCCGAGGTCGACGGCGTGCCGGCGACGGTGCTGGAGACCCGTGACCGGACGCTGGCGGCCGTCGTGTGGGTGGACGATGGGGCGGTGACCGCCGTGGCTGGTTCGCTGGACGTCGACGAGATCCTCTCGGTTGCGCGGGAGCTGCGGTGAGGGTGGCCGAGACGCCTACCGCCGTCGGGGACGACGCGGCTCGTCGCGCGGCGGCAGACCTGGTCGCCGGCCTGCCGTCGGCGCCAGCCGTCTGGTGCACGAGCCTGCGCAAGCGGTACGGGCGGCAGCTGGCGGTCGGGGACGTGTCCCTCGAGGTCGGTCGCGGGGAGATCGTCGGGCTGCTGGGTCCCAACGGCGCGGGCAAGACCTCGGTGATCAAGATGCTCCTCGGCCTGGTGCGCCCCGACGGGGGAGAGGTGATGCTCCTGGGGCAACCCGCCGCGCACCACACAGCGCGCGCCCGCGTCGGCTACCTGCCAGAGCTCTTCCGGTACCAACCGTGGCTGAGCGCCGCCGAGGTGCTGGCCCTGCACGTCCGGCTGTCGGGGATCGGCGTGACCGCGAAGGAGCAGCGAGACTGCCTGTCCCTCGTCGGCCTGGCCGACCGCGCCGGCGACCGGGTGGGTGGCTTCTCGAAGGGGATGCAGCAGCGGCTCGGGCTGGCGGTCGCCCTGGTGGCCGGGCCGGAGCTGGCCGTCCTGGACGAGCCGACCAGCGCACTGGACCCGCTCGGGCGCGCAGACGTGCGCGACATCGTGCTGGAGCTGAAGAGTCGCGGCGTCGCGGTGCTGCTGAACTCGCACCTGATCGGCGAGGTCGAGCGGGTCTGCGACCGCGTTGTCATCCTCGACCGTGGTCGCGTCGCGGCATCGGGCACACTCGCCGAGCTACTCGGCCAGCGCGAGCTCCATCTGCGGCTGAGCGAAGTCTCCCCTGAAGCGGAGACACGGCTGGCCGCGACCGGAAAGGTCGAGCGAGCCGGCGACTGGTTCACCCTTGCCCTTTCGACCAACGGCGACGGAACCGCCGTTCCCGACCTGGTGCGCGACCTGGCCGCGCTCGGCGTAGGGGTGCACGCGGTCGAGCCCGCGAGGATCACCCTGGAGGACCGCCTCCTCGGCATCCTGCGCGAGGGCGCCGTCGCCCGGTCGGAGGAGGCTCGATGACGACGGCCCGGACGGTGCTGACCATTGCCGCGCTCACCTTGCGTGAGGCGACTCGCAGGCGGGTGCTGCTCGCTCTTACTGTGCTGACCGTCGTCCTCATCGCGTTCAGCGGCTGGGGCTTCTCGCGCCTCGCGGCAGAGTCGGACGGCGGCGCGCTCACCAGCGGCGAGGCCCGGCTGACGGCCTCCATCCTGCTCAACCTGGTGATGTTCGGGTTCAGCCTGATCGCGGCGCTGGGCACCGCCTTCCTTGCCGGCCCGACGTTGGCGGGCGAGACGGAGTCGGGCATCGCGCTGGCCGTGCTGGCCCGGCCGATACGTCGCTCCGCCGTCCTGTTGGGCAAGTGGCTGGGTCTGGCGGTCTTCGGCAGCGTCTTTGTCGTCCTCGCCGGCCTGGCCCAGTGCATCGTCGTCAAGGCGACAGTGGACTACTGGCCGCCGGAGCCGGCGACCGCTCTCGCGCTGCTCGCGGCCCAGACGATCGTGCTGCTGACCCTCGCCCTGCTGCTGTCGACGACCATCTCGCCGATGGCGTCCGGCGTGGTCGCGGTCGGCCTGTTCTGCACGACCTGGGTGGCGGGTGTCGTGGGGGGCATCGGTGACTCCCTCGGCAACGAGTCCGTCGAGAGCGTCGGCACCGTGTCGCGGATGCTGCTGCCCACCGACGGCCTGTGGCAAGGAGCGATGCACGCCTTCCAGGATCCCTCGGTGTTCGCCACGTTCGGGGGCGGGGACGTCAAGGCCTTCCCGTTCCTGAGCTCGGCGTCGCTGACGCCCACCTACCTTGCGTGGGCCGCGGTGTGGGTGGCGATGATCTGGGCGCTGGCCGCGAGGTCCTTCCTGCGCAAGGACCTGTGACTGGTTTTCCTGGGTGAGCGAAAGACGTCTCCGCGGAAACGCCGGCTGTGGACAGCCGACGCTTCCGCGGAACCCGTTCGATCAGGGTGTTGCAGTCCCGGCCAGCACTGGGACGTGCGCCGGCTCGGGTGTCGGTGAGACAGGGTCGCTCTCGAGGCTGAGGTGGGGCAGCACCCGGTCGAGCCATCCGGGCAGCCACCAGTTCGCCTTGCCCATGAGCGCCATCGTCGCGGGCACCAGGATCATGCGGACAACGGTTGCGTCGATCAGGATGGCAGTAGCCAATCCGAGTCCGATCATCTTCGTGAACGGGTCGGGGTTGACGACGAATGCGAGGAACACGCAGATCATGATCAGCGCGCCGGAGGTGATGACGCGGCCGGTCGATGCCAGCCCGCGGGCCACGGACTCGGTGTTGTCGCTGGTGGAGTGGTATGCCTCGCGGATGCGGGAGACGAGGAACACCTCGTAGTCCATGGACAGCCCGAAGAGGACGGCGAAGAAGAGCACCGGCAGCGGCGAGGCGATGCGGTAGGTGCCGTCGAGACCGAACAGACCGCCCAGCCAGCCCCACTGGAAGACGGCGACAATGACGCCGTAGGCGGCACCGATCGAGAGCAGGTTCATCGCGGCCGCCTTCAGCGGGACCACGACCGATCGGAAAACCACCATCAGCAGCAGGATGGAGGTGAGGAGGATCGCGCCGATGAACAGAGGCAGCGTGTCACGGAGCTGGTTGTCCAGGTCGAGCGTCAGCGCGGTCACGCCTGTCACGAACACCCCGGCCGGAGTGAGGGCACGAATCCGCTCGAGGGTCTGCTCGGTTGCCGGGTCAGACGGCTCGGTGCTGGGGATGGTGGGAAGCAGGACGGTGTCGCCGTCGGCGGTGACCTGCGAGGTGCCGACCTCCGCGACTCCGGGCACTGCGGCGATGCGCTCGGAAAGCCCGGGGATGTCCGCGCTTCCCAGTCCGGTGCCCTTGAGGTCGGCCACGACGAGCAGGGGCGCGTTGAAGCCCGGCCCGAAGCCGTCAGCCAACAGGTCGTAGGCCTTGCGATCGGTCTGGCTCGTCGCGTGGTCGCCTGCGTCGGGGAACCCCGTGTTGAGCGACAGCGCCGGTGCGGCGAGCGTCAGCAGCAGCAGTGTTCCTGCGATCAGGTAAGGCCAGGGGCGAGCAGAGATTCGGTGGGCCAGCCGCCACCAGGCGGTGGCCTCGGCGGGCTTCACCGCGCGGCGCCGGCCGATGATCCGCCCTGCATCGATGCGGTCGCCGAGCAGCGAAAGCACCGCGGGCAGCAGGGTGATGGCGGTCGCGACCGCGAACAGTACAACGATCGACGTGCTGAGTCCGATGGAGGCGAGGAAGCCCACACCGGTGAGCGCGAGGGCAGCCATGGCCAGAACTACGGTGCCGCCCGCGAAGAAGACGGCCGTGCCGGACGAGCCCATTGCCGCTGACAGCGCATCCGCGTTGTCCTGACCTGCGCCCCGGTTCTCGCGGTAGCGGGAGACGATGAACAGGGCGTAGTCGATGCCTACTCCCAGCCCGACCATGGCGCCAACGGTGGGCGCGGCTGTGGAGACGTCCATGGCTCCCGCCAGCACCACGATGCTGCCGAACCCGATGGCAACGGCGACCAGTGCAAGCACGATCGGCACGAGGGCGGCCACGATCGTCCCGAACGCGACGAGCAGGATGACGAGCGCGGCCAGGACCCCGACGCCTTCGGCGCCCGAAGACTGCTTCTCGGCATTGAGGAACGCAGCATCCCCGCCGAACTCGGCCGACAGCCCGTCTGCGCGGGCCGGCTCGAGAACGTCCACAACCTTGGTGGCCGACTCGATGCCGAACTCCGTCGACGGCACGTCCAGCGCGATCTCTGCGTACCCGACCCTCCCGTCTGCCGAGATCCGGTCGGTCTCGAAGGGGTTGCTCACGCTGGCGACGTGGTCGATCCCCTCGACCCGTGACAGCGCCGCGGCGATCGCCGGCCGGAAGCTGTCCAGCTGCTCGCCGTCGGGGACTGCGAACACTGCGACTGCGCTGCCGCCAGCCGCCTCGGGGAAGCGTTCCTCGAGCAGCTCCTGCGCCTTGGCGCTCTCGCTGCCCGGTGCGCTGAACTTGTCGGTGAACACGCCGCCCATCGCGCCGGAAAGGGCGACGACGAGCGCGGCGAGCACCGCCCATGCGCCGATCGTCGTCCATGGTCTGCGTGCACTGAAGTTGCCGATACGGCGGATGATGCTGTTCATGGCGTGCTCCCCTGAGAGTCGGTGGATTCGAGGTGGATGACCGAGACCAGCGGCAGGCCCAAGTCGCGAACTTTCTGGAGCAAGCCGTGCAGCGCGGCCTGGTCGACGATCTGTCCATGGAGGACGGTCGTGCCGTCGCTCTCGTGCGTGAGGGTCAGTCCGTCGAACCACGCGGCCCAGCGGGCCTCGAGGTGCCCCTGGAGGCGGATCTCGTACGGACCGGCCTCGTGACCGCCAGTCGCTGCAGGTGTCTCGTTCATGGCCGGAACGTAGAAGCGGATGTGGTGAGCAGGGATCACCAGACCTGGTGATTCGTGGGGTGAACTCGCCGGCAGGAGGCGCCAGACTGGCAGACTCGCGACATATGGAGCCTCAGGCACCCGCCGGCCGCCGGGTCGGATGGGGCTTCATCTCGCTGTACACACTGGCCTACATGAGCACCAGCCTGGTGTTCATCGCACCCCTGCTGGTCACCCTGGCGCTGAAGGTGAAGTCGCTCGTCGGGACCGATCAGGCGGCGAGCAGCTTGGCCCTCGTGGCCGGGGTCGGCTCCCTGTTGGCCATCTTCGCCAACCCATTGTTCGGCAGGATGAGCGACCGCACCTCGTCACAGCTGGGCATGCGGAGACCGTGGATGGTCATCGGCGTGTTCGGTGGTTCCGTCGGCGTCCTCATCGTCGCGTTTGCACCCAACATCCCGGTCGTCCTCATCGGATGGTGCATCGCCCAGGTGTTGTTCAACGCCCTGCTCGCCGCCATGGTGGCGGTGCTGCCGGACCAGGTCCCGGTCACGCAGCGCGGCTTGGTCGCCGGCGTGCTGGGCATCACCGTCCCCATCGCGTCGGTGTGCGGCACCTTCCTGGTCAAGCTGTTCACGGGCAACCAGCTCGCCATGTTCATGGTTCCGTGCGCGGTCGGCGGATTCTTCATCCTGCTCTTCGCGGTCACGCTGGACGATCGCCGGCTGGTCAGTGCGGAAAGGCCTGCGTGGTCGCTGCGGGAGTTCGCCAGCACGTACTACGTCAATCCGCGGCAGAGCCCGGACTTCGCCTGGGCGTTCGCCAGCCGTTTCATGTTCCTGATGGCCTACGCCTTCCTGGCCACCTATCAGGCCTACTACCTGCTCGACCACATCGGCACCGCCGAGGATGATGTGCCCCAGCAGATCTTCCTCGGCACGCTCGTCCAGTCCGCCTTCGTCGTCGCCGCCTCTCTGATCGGGGGCGAGCTCTCTGACCGGACGGGCCGACGCAAGGCCTTCGTCTTCGCTGCGGCGAGCGTCTACGGCGTGGCAATGTTCGCGATCGCCATCGCCAGCGACTTCAACGGTTTCCTCGTCGGCATGGCCATCGGCGGGCTCGGCTTCGGCATGTACGTTGCGGTCGACCTCGCGCTCGTTGCCGACGTACTGCCGGACACGCACAACGCTGCCAAGGATCTCGGTGTGGTCAACATCGCCGGCGCACTACCCTTCTCCATTGCTCCGGGGATCGCGCCGGCCGTCTTGGCGATCGGCAACGGCAGCTACGGCGTGCTGTACGCGGTTGCTGGTGCCTGTGCCTTCATTGGCGCGTTCGCCATCCTGCCCGTCAGGCGTGTCAGGTGAGGAGGTTGAGCTCCTCGCCGCGACGGACGGCTGCCCGGCGGTTGTTCACGCCGAGCTTGGTGTAGATGTTCTTGGTGTGGGTCCGCACGGTGTTCAGGGACACCACGAGCTCGCGGGCGATGTCGGGGCCCCCCAGGTCGGTCCGGAGCAGTCGGAGGACGTCGAGTTCACGTTCGCTCAGCGGCTCAACCAGGGCCTGCTTCGTTGCCGTCGCGAGGTGTGCGCCGCTGAAGGCGGTCCGTAGCCGCCGGACATACCCGGGGGTGATCCCGCGTTCGTCGGCTGCTTCCAGCAACGCCGCCATGGGCGGGCCCTCGTCGACGAAGAGTCGGACGTAGCCCTCCGGCTCGGCCAGGGTCAATGCGCGCTCCAGTGGGACCAGCCCAGCGGGGACATCGACCCAGAGCTGCTGCGCGAGCGCCTGCACCACGAGGATCTCCAGGACGCTGCCCGTCCGGCCACCCTCTTCGGCTGCTGGGAGCAGTCGGTCCAGCAGTCCGACTGCTGCGGGAAGGGAGGGCTCAGCCCCTTCGCCGCCGGCCTGAGCCAGTAGCCCCCGGGCCAGGGTGATGTGCTCGAACTCGCGCAGGTAGCTGAGGTCGTCGTCGGCGGACAGCCCTCGTTCACGCGCCCAGCTGAGCGCGTCACGCCATCGCCCCTGCACGATTCGGACTCGTGCGCGCACGGCCGGGACCGGCCGCACCTCGGGGGAGTAGTCACTCACGTACAGCCGCTCCGCCTCATCCAGCAGGTTGACTGCTGTGTCCAGCTCGCCCTCGGCCACGCGGATCTGCGCCATCGCGACGCGCCAGCGGTACGGGTTCTGCGGTAGGCCCAGGGGCTCGCCCAGCTCCCTGCTGGCCAGCAGGTGCTGCAGAGCCGCATCGAGCTCGTTGCCCTCGCGTAGCAGCTCGCTCATGCCGACGTGCATGTCCGCCGCTCCACGCAGCACCGTTCCCGCTTCGGCGGTGGCCACCTCTAGACCGTGCTCGTAGATGCTCATCGCCTCGCGGAGACGGCCTTGGGCGACGCGGATGTCAGCCCGGGTGATGGCGCTGCCGACCAGGTCGGAGAGGTACCCCGCCTTCTCCAGGATGGCCATGCCGTCGGAGTACCAGCGGTACGCCGCGTCGAGATCCCCCTTGGTCCAGTGCGCGAGTCCGAGCAGCGCCTTGGCCGCTCCGCGCCCTGCGTGGTCGTCCGGACCTACCAGGTCGAGCGCCCGCTCTGCGTAGGAGACAGTGGCGGACACGTCTCCGAGGAGCCGTGCCAGGCCCGCACGGTGGACGGCGATGGCCGCTGGAAGCGCCCGAAACTGGTCCTCGTCCACGACCACCATCTCCGGTGATCGTTCGTTCGGGTCCAGCCAGCGCTCGACGTCCCGCAGGCGCGCCTCGACGCCGTCGATCTCGCTGCGCACCAATCGTGACCCGGCATACGCATTGCTGAGCACCGGCCTGACCCGGATCACCTCGTCGGGAAGCGCCTCGAGCCAGCGACGCAGTGTCGCCTCCTGTCGCTGCTGGCGTGTCCACGGGATCGCAAGCTCGACCAAGGCTGCTGCTCGCTCGAAGTCGTCACCTGCCATCGCGTGACGGACCGCCTCGGAGCGCTCGCCGTTCTGCTCGTACCAAGTGCTCGCGCGCCGATGCAGCTCAGGAACGAGGCCGGGCTGCTCGTCCAGCAGGCGCGCTCGCAGCACGTCCGCGAAGAGATGGTGGTAGCGGTACCACTGGCGGCGGTCGTCGAGCGGGACCAGGAACAGGTTCCCTCGATCGAGGGTCTCCAACATGGCCTTGCCGATGACTTCACCAGTGACGGCATCGCACTGCGCGCCGGTCAGTCGGCTCAGGATGGAGGTCTTCAGCAGAAAGGTCTGGACGTCTTCGGGCTGACGCTGCAAGACCTCTTCGACCAGGTAGTCGACGATGTAGCGGTCGTTGCCCGCGAAGGCCGCGATGAAGCCGGCATTGTCGTCCCGGCCCTGCATCGATAGCGCGGCCAGCTGGAGCGCCGCGATCCATCCCTCGGTGCGCCCCTCCAGCGCTGTGACGTCCTGTTCCGTCAGCACCAGGCCCATCACCCCGTTGAGGTACGCCGCGGCCTCGTCCGGCTGGAAGCGCAGCTCGGCCGCGCGGACCTCGACCAGCTCACCGCGTGCTCGCAGCCGTGCCAGCGGCAGTGGGGGATCGGTGCGGCTGGCGATCACCACGTGCAGCCGCGGAGGCACATGGTCGAGCAGGAACGCCATCCCCTCCTGCACCTCGCGCGAGTCGATGACGTGGTAGTCGTCGAGCACCAGCACGACATCGCTAGGGAGAGCGCCGAGGTCATTGAGCAGCGTCGTCAGCACCGTTTGGATCGGCGCCGGTTGCGGGGCCTGCAAGAGCTCGAGTGCGTTCGCGCCGACCCCTGGTGCGACGGTCCTCAATGCGGCGATGACGTACGTCCAGTACGACGCAGGCTGGTTGTCGTCCCGGTCGAGAGACAGCCACGCAGCGGACCGCTCATCGGATGATGTGCCCGGTCTTGCTGCCAGCCACTCGGCCAACAACGACGTCTTCCCGAAACCGGCCGGTGCGGACACGAGCATCAGCTTCGATGCAGTCCCGCGATCCAGCCGCTCGCTCAGCCGCGGACGCGGCACCAGACCACGTGGCGACCTGGGGACGTAGAGCTTCGTCTCGAGCAGGAGGGTCGGCAACACTGTCTCCTGTTGCGAGCGCATCACGTGGCGGGTTGTCCCCGGACTCTTCGAGCGTGGAGGAACCGGCCGCCAGGGTCAAGGGCGACATCCACGTGCAGCCTGGTGTTCCTACGCTGACCGGGTGGACGTGGTGTTCAGCGGTGAGGTGTCGCATTGGAGAGGGCCATCGCCCTACCACTTCGTCACGGTGCCCGAGGACGAGAGCGCCGAGCTCCAGGCGACGGCCGCACTGGTGACCTACGGCTGGGGCATGATCCCGGTCGAGGCCCGGATCGGGTCGACTCAGTGGACGACCTCGCTGTTCCCCAAGGACGGGGGGTATGTCGTGCCGTTGAAGGACCTGGTCCGCAACGCCGAGCGCATCCAGGTGGGCGACACGGTGACGGTGCGTCTGGCCGTCGAGGTCTGACCCGGGAGCTCAACTCCGCCCTCAGCGTTGGTATCTGGCGGCGCCCGTGGTGGCTCCTCTCCTGTGGTGGATCGCGGCGGCGGGCCGTGATTCCTAACCGGAGGGGAACGGCATGCGTATCTCGAACAAGAGGGCGGTCGCCTTGATCGCCACGGCTGCGGCGGTGACAGCCCTGGGCGTCGGCAGTGGCCAGGCTCAGGCGGCAGAGGCGGCCAAGAAGGACAAGCTTGTGGCGTCCAGCGCCCAGGCAGACAAGAGCCTCTTGACCAAGGAGCGCGCAGCAAGCAAGAGCGTCGTCTCCACCACCGCCTCACGCGCCGCGCTGGCGAACGTCCAGACAAAGGTCAGGGCGTACGTGGCCGAGCACGGCACCAAGTACACGTTCGGCATCTACGCCGACCCCGCCACGGGGGACGTTGTGCTCGACACCGATGCCCCGAGCGATGTGGTGGCCTCGGTCACGAACCTCAAGAGCCAGGACAGCCTCACCCGAGTCGCGGGCGTCAAGGTGCACACCAACAAGGGGAAGATCAAGGACGCGTTCCACCGGCGGGACGACGTGCCGGCCTTCTACGGCGGCGGGGGTCTGCTGGCCTCGAACGCTCTGTGCTCGACCGGCTATGCGGTGAAGAACTGGGTCGGGACCAGGTTCATGGTCACCGCGGGGCACTGCTACGCCAACGGCACCAGCGTCCGGACGGAGTCCAACCTGCGCGTGGTCGGCAACGTCTCAGGCCGGGCACTGGCTTCGCTCGGCTCTGGCCCTGTTGACATGGAGCTCCTCGGGGGACAGTCCTACGCCGGGCGCGTCTTCACCGGTGGCGTCTTCAGCAGCAGCAGCATCCCGGTGGTTGCTGCCGGTGCTGCGTCCGTCGGCTACAGCGCCTACTGCCACAGTGGTCGCACGACGGGTGAGCAGTGCGGGCACACGGCGACGAGCGTCACCGCAACGGTGTGCACCGCGACCGGCTGCAAGTTCCCGGTCATCGCCTACACCGGTGGCACGATCCAGCAGGGTGGCGACTCCGGCGGATCCTTCTACGCCAAGAACGCGTCGGGCGCCTGGATCCGCGGGCACGTGATCGCCTCGAGCTCCACCACCGGCTACGTCGAGCGGTGGGACAAGGTCGCCAGCAGGTACGGCGTGAGCATCGTTACCGGCTGACCTCTCAGTACGAACGGAGCGCTCAGGGACCACCATCGTGGTCCCTGAGCGCTCCGTCGTTGTGCTTGGTTGTGACCGTGTTCACCGGATCTCGAGCGGCCACGGCCCGCCGACCGACTCCTGGCGTGACCCGTCGTCGTGATTGAGCACCACGCGCGCGTACAGCTCGTAGGACCCCGGCCGCAACGACCCGTCGGCCGCGCCGCTGCCCGGGTCGCACGGTGCGAGCGTGGCGTGCGCCGGCCATGTCTCGACCTCTCCCGGGGCCATCGCCAACCGCCTCCCCACGGAGTCCTGCGGGAGCGGCACTGTTGCGATGCGCCCGCCCTGAACGAGGAACACGTCGGCGCTGCCCGTGACCACGCCGCGCACCACCTCGGTCTCGCTGGCGACGTCCACGGTGCCGGTGACTATCTGCTCGGTGGAGCTGACGACCGTAGGGAACCGTCCGGTCAGGCTCAACGCGCCTCCAGCGGGTAGCAGGAAGGGCCGGTTGCACTCCAGCTCCGAGAGCGCTGGGGCCTGCGCGGGGTCCACTCGACCGCCTTCCCCAGAGATCGACACCTTCTGATCAGTCGATCCTCGGTTTAGCAGATCGTTTGATCGGATGTATTGCCGCGGCCCGATCGTGACTCTTGACACAACGCGGGACTAATCCTAGCGTCGTGGTCGGAAAACATCGGATGTCCTGTTCCGCTCGGGGCAGCGGCCGAAAGGAAACCACCGCCATGACGAGGCAGTCCGTCCGACTCCAAGCCGCAGGTGCGGCGGCAGCCCTCGTCCTGAGCCTGGTTTCTCTCGGCGGTGTGCAGGGTGCGGTGGTCGCGGACGGTCGTGACACGCCGGACTACCAGCCGACCGCGGACTCGCTGGACACACACCCAGTGCCCGACTGGTTCAACGACGCGAAGTTCGGCATCTTCATCCATTGGGGCGCGTACTCCGTGCCGGCCTGGGGACCTCGGGGCAGCTACGCGGAGTGGTACGACAACTACCTGAACCAGCGCAACAGCCCGACCTACAACTACCATCGCGACACCTACGGCACGGACTACAACTACGACCGGTTCATCGACGACTGGCGGGCGGAGAGGTTCGACCCGAAGGCCTGGGTCGACCTGTTCAAGGATGCAGGCGCGAAATACTTCGTGCTCACATCGAAGCACCACGAGGGTGTCGCGCTCTGGGACACCGCCACGAGCAGTCGGGACGCCGTCGACCGCGGCCCGCACCGCGACCTGGCGGGCGATCTGTTCGCGGCGGCGAGGCAGGACGGTCACCTCAAGGCGGGCTTCTACTACTCGCTCTACGAGTGGTTCAACCCCAACTACACGGGCCGGCAGCCGACGAATCCCTATACCGGAGCGACGGTTCCGTACGTCGGCGTGCAGCCTGTCGATGACTATGTCCACGACTACATGCAGCCGCAGATCGACGAGCTGATCGACAAGTACGACCCCGACATCCTGTGGTGCGACGGCCAGTGGGAGAAGTCGGCGGCGTACTGGGACATGGCTCCGGTGCTTGCCGACTACTACAACCAGGCCAAGAACCGGGAGCACCCGCGGGACGTCGTGGTGGCGAACCGGTGCAAGACCAGGACCGGAAACCTCGAGAGTCATGAGCTCGACTTCCAGACACCCGAGTACACGGTCAAGGAGGACATCGACCCGGTGAAATGGGAGTCCAGCCGTGGCATCGCTCATTCCTACGGCTACAACCAGAACGAGCCCGTCGAGGACTACCTGACCTCCGACCAGCTCGTCGACTCCCTGGTGGACATCGTCAGCAAGAACGGCAACCTCCTGCTGGACGTGGGGCCCAAGGGCGACGGCACGATCCCTGATCTCCAGCAGGAACGCCTGCGCGACATCGGTGCCTGGCTACGCATCAACGGCGAAGCGATCTACGGCACGACCTATTACAACCACGCCGAGGACGCGCACAGCAACGTGCCGATCCGGTACACCGTCAAGGACGGTGCGCTGTACGCGACTGCGCTGGAGTGGCCCGGTGATCACCTGACCCTCGGTGGAGACCTGCCCTTCGACCAGTCCACGAGCGTGCAGCTACTCGGCTCAGCAACTGGTCTGAAATGGCGCAGGACCGACAGCGGCACCATCGAGGTCGCCATGCCTCGCCAACCCGCGACGGCGAGCAGCCACGCGTACGTCTTCAAGATCACCACCCCCGGTGTTCGTCAGCTGGTCCGGACCCGGATCGACGTGCCCACTGAGGCGGCGCCGGGAAGCACGGTGGACGGGGCGGTGGAGCTGACCAACACCGGCCGGACACCTGCACCGGACGTGCGCCTGGACATCGGGGCACCCACTGGGTGGACGGTCCAACCCTCGCGGACCGTGGTCCCGGAGATCCCTGCCGGGCAATCGGTCAAGGTACCTGTCTCCGTGACAGTGCCCGACGGAACTGCGGGAGAGACCTACCAGCTCACGATCTCCACGAGCGTGGGACGGATGCGCACGACGGCGGCACACGACATCTCCGTGGTGCTGCCGAACGTAGCCCTTGGGAAGCCGGCGACGCAGAAGAGCCTGGCCTGGGACGGTGCGCCGAGCCGAGCGGTCGACGGGAACACCGACGGCAATTACGGCGCAGGTACCACGACCCATACCGCGGAGCCGTCTGACGAGGCCTGGTGGCAGGTGGACCTGCAGGACAGCCATGCGATCGACCAGATCGAGATCTGGAACCGCACGGACTGTTGCTCGCAACGTCTCTCCGACTACTGGGTGATGGTCTCCGAGACGCCGATCACCGCTGCGTCGCTCGATGAGGCCCGGAGCACGCCAGGAGTGACGGCGATCCACCAGCCCGGGCAAGCGGGACGACCAACCCGGATCGACCTCGACGATCTACCCGGCCGGTACGTCCGGGTTCAGCTGGCGTCCCACAGCAATCCGTTGTCACTAAGCGAGGTCAAGGTGAGGGCACGATGATGAGTCGCAGCCGAAGCGGTCACACCGGATGGATGCGTCGCTCGACGACTGCGCTGCTCGCGGTCCCTTTGGTGCTGGGCGCCTTGGCCGCTTCGCCCGGCTCGATAACGGCCAGTGGCGCAACGGCGGACCTGGGCGCCCGCGAGGCTGCCTCCGCCCCACCGGCCGGAGACCACCGAGGAATGACGCTCTGGTACGACGCCCCTGCCGCTGACTGGGAGTCGCAGTCGCTGCCCATCGGGAACGGCGCGATGGGCGCCAGCGTCTTCGGCGGCGTGGACAAGGAGCGCTTGCAGTTCAACGAGAAGACGCTGTGGACCGGCGGGCCGGGCTCCCAGCAGGGTTACGACTTCGGCAACTGGACCACGCCACGTCCCGGCGCGCTCGAAGAAGTGCAGGCACGCATCGACGCCGAGAAGCAGGTGGACCCGAACTGGGTTGCCGGCAAGCTCGGCCAGGGGAAGAAGGGGTACGGCGGCTACCAAACGTTCGGCGACGTGGAGCTCACCCAGACCGAGAGCACCCCTGACGCCACGGGCTACCGCCGATACCTCGACATCGCCGACGCCACTGCCGGCGTCACCTACTCCGCTGACGGTGCCACCTACAAGCGGGAGTACTTCGCCTCGGCGGCCGACAACGTCATCGTCGCCCGGCTCAGTGCCGACAAGCCCGGTCACCTCGGCTTCACCACATCGGTCACGGCCCCCGACAACCGGTCGAGGACGGTCGATGCGGAGGACGGCCGGATCACAACGTCGGGCGCCCTCAACGACAACGGCATGAAGTACGAGTCCCAGCTCCAGGTCGTCAACCAGGGCGGTACCCGGACTGACAACGACGACGGCTCCGTGACCGTCGACGGAGCCGACTCCGTGACGCTCGTGCTGGCGGCCGGCACCAACTACGACGACACCTACCCGACCTACCGGACCGTGGACCCGCACGCTTCGGTGACCACTCGCCTCGACCAAGCGGCTGGGAAGACGTTCGAGCACCTCCGCGCCGCGCACGTCGCCGACTACCGAAGTCTGTTCGACCGGGTGAGTCTCGACGTCGGACAGCAGATGCCCGACGTGCCGACGAATGTGCTGCTCGACGGCTACCAGGACGGTTCGTTGGCCCCGCCAGCCAAGAAGGCACTCGAGGTCCTGTACTTCCAGTACGGCCGCTACCTGCTCGTCTCATCCTCCCGCGACGGCTCTCTCCCCGCGAACCTGCAGGGGGTATGGAACAACAGCACGAACGCCCCATGGGGCGCCGACTACCACGTCAACATCAACCTGCAGATGAACTACTGGCCGGCCGAGACCACCAACCTCTCTGAGACCACCGGCCCGCTCTTCGACTACGTCGACTCCCTGGTGCCGCCTGGCGAGGTCACCGCCCGGGAGATGTTCGGCAACCGCGGCTGGGTCGTGCACAACGAGACCAACCCGTTCGGCTTCACCGGCGTTCATGACTGGGCCACCGCATTCTGGTTCCCCGAGGCGGCGGCGTGGCTGGCGCAGCACTACTACGAGCACTACGAGTTCACGCGGGACAAGCAGTTCCTCCGCGAGCGCGCCTACCCGATGCTCAAGTCTCTGTCGCAGTTCTGGATCGATGAGCTGGTCAGGGATCCGCGAGACGGGAAGCTCGTGGTCAACCCGAGCTACTCACCGGAGCAGGGCGACTTCTCTTCCGGTGCATCGATGTCCCAGGAGATCGTCTGGGACCTGTTCGCGAACACCACTGAGGCCGCAGCGCTGGTTGGCGACAACTCCTCGTTCACCGACGAGCTCTCGGCGACGCTGGCCGACCTGGACCCGGGACTGCGAGTCGGGTCATGGGGACAGCTGCAGGAGTGGAAGGAGGACATCGACGACCCGAACAACCAGCACCGGCACGTCTCCCACCTCTTCGCCTTGCACCCCGGTGACCAGATCAACCCGTCGGACGACCCCGAGCTGACGAAGGCCGCCGCGGTGTCGTTGCGAGCCCGCGGTGACGGTGGCACCGGCTGGAGCAAGGCGTGGAAGGTCAACTTCTGGGCGCGGCTGCTCGACGGGAACCATTCCCACAAGATGCTGTCCGAGCAGCTGAAGCAGAGCACGCTGGACAACCTGTGGGACACCCACCCGCCGTTCCAGATCGACGGCAACTTCGGTGCTACTGCTGGCGTCGCGGAGATGCTGCTGCAGAGCCACACGGGTGTAATCGACGTACTCCCGGCGGTCCCCGACTTCTGGAACGACGGTTCCGTGAAGGGCCTGCGGGCCCGCGGTGACGTCACGGTCGACGCTGACTGGACGGGTGGCACAGCGACCCGGATCGCCCTCCGCCCCGAGCAGGACGGACCGCTCACGGTCCGGAGCAGCTTGTTCAGCGGACGGTTCGAGGTACGCGACACGACGACCGGCAAGAAGGTCGACGTGGCGCGTGACGGGAGCCGGATCACCATCGCGGCAGCGAAGGGGCATGAGTACGCCGCGGAGTCGCTGGCCGAGGTGACGGTCTCCGCGCCGGCTCAGGTCACAGGCGGAACGGCGTTCGCTGTTGATGTCACGGTTGCCGCGACCAGCAAGACCGTGCCCGCAGGTGCCCTGACGCTGGATCTGCCGGACGGATGGGATTACACACCTCGTTCCCACCAGGTGCTTCCACTGAAGGCAGGCCAGTCGAAGTCGTTCGCCTTCGACGTGACACCACGGGAGGATGCGCGCTACGGCGGATATCCCGTCCGCGCCGTGCTCAGCGGCGACGGGTGGAGCGTCCGTGCGGTGACACAAGTCGAGATCGAGCCGTTGCCCAATGTCGCGTTGGGCAAGCCGACCAGCCAACGCACGACCGCGCACGGCGGGGTGCCGGGTCGCGCGGTCGACGGCAACACCGACGGCACCTGGGGCAATGGATCGGTGACGCACACGGCCGAGCCCTCCCAGGAGGCGTGGTGGCAGGTCGACCTCGAAGGAACACACGCTCTGGATGCCATCGAGATCTGGAACCGCACCGACTGTTGCTCCGACCGGCTCTCCGACTACTGGGTGATGGTCTCGGAGTCGCCGATCACCGCTGACTCGCTCGACGAAGCGCGGACAGCCCCAGGTGTGACAGCGGTCCACCAGGACGCGACCGCGGGGAGCCCGACGACCATTTCGCTGGACAACCTGCCCGGGCGGTACGTACGCATCCAGCTCGAGTCCAACAGCAACCCGCTGTCGCTCGCGGAGGTCGAGGTCCGCTCCGACTGACCAGCTGACCCGCCGACCCCGAACAGCAACCACAGCCCGAGCCAGGGCTTCGGAGGAATGACCATGGGACACCGACACAACCACTACCGAAAAGCGCGTGCCTGGGCCGCCTCTCTGGTCGGGGCCGCACTCCTCGCGTCATCGGGCGTCCCGGTCATCGTCAGCGGGGCGGCCGCAGTCGATGCATCTGCGGGCACTGGTCGCGCGGGCGTGACAAGCGGGGACGGCGCCGGTAAGCCGGCCACGCTCTGGTACGACGAGCCGGCCACCGACTGGGAGTCGCAGTCGCTGCCGATCGGCAACGGGCCGCTGGGCGCCAGCGTCTTCGGGGGCGTCCAGAGCGAGCGCCTCCAGTTCAACGAGAAGACGTTGTGGACCGGCGGTCCGGGAACGCCCCGCTACAACTACGGCAATTGGACGGAGCCCCGGCCCGGCGCACTCGAGGGCCTGCGGCAACGGATCTGGGACGAAGGGTCCATCCGCCCCGAGGACGTGCTCGCGACGATGGGTCTACCAAGGGAGAACCCGCGGCACCTCCTGTTCGGCGCCTACCAGCGCTTCGGTGACGTGCACCTCACGTTCCCCGATCAGTCCGACGCGGTCGAGAACTACCGGCGCGACCTCGACATCGGCAAGGCCGTCGCTGGCGTGTCCTACGCATCGGGTGCCGTGTCCTACGACCGCGAGTACTTCGCCAGCGCGGTTGACGGTGTGATCGTCGGCCGGATCACTGCCAACCAGCCTGGCAGTGTCGACCTCACCGCCGCGGTGAACACACCGACGAATCGATCGAGTTCGAGCACGGCGCTCGGCGGCCGGATCACCACTGTCGGGGCTCTGGACAGCAACGGACTGCGTCACGAGTCCCAGCTGCAGGTGGTGAATCAGGGCGGCCAGCGCGTCGACGGAGCCGACGGCACGGTGACCGTGACGGACGCGGACAGCGTCGTCCTGATCCTCGCGGCAGGAACCAACTACGCACCGGACTACCCGACCTACCGCGGGGCAGATCCGCATGGACGGCTCACCGGGCTCGTCGACGCTGCCCGGTCCAAGGGGTACGACGCCCTGCGCGCTGCTCATGTCCGGGACTACACCGAGCTCTACGACCGGGTAGACCTCGACCTCGGGGGAGCGCTGCCGGACGTTCCGACCGACGAGCTGCTCGGCGCCTACACCGGTAGCTCAACGGTGTCCGAGAGGGCGCTCGAGGAGCTGTTCTTCCAGTACGGCCGCTACCTGCTGATCTCGTCCTCGCGCCCTGGCTCGTTGCCGGCGAACCTGCAGGGCGTCTGGAACGCCCATGAGGTTCCGCCGTGGCAGGCGGACTACCACCTCAACATCAACCTGCAGATGAACTACTGGCTGGCCGAGTCGACCAACCTCACCGAGCTCACCGAACCGCTGAGCTCATACGTCGATGGCCTTCGCGAGCCAGGCAGGGTCACGGCCAAGCAGATGTTCGGCGTGCAGCGGGGATGGGTCGCGCACCACGCGTCGAACATCTTCGGCTGGACCGGGGCGTGGGACCACCCGGCGTACTTCTTCCCCGAATCGGGGGCATGGCTGGCCGACCAGCTCTACGACCACTACCGGTTCACGGCCGACAAGAAGTACCTGCGCGAGGTCGCGTATCCGGTGCTGAAGGAGTCCGCCCAGTTCTGGCTGGAGAACCTGCGAGTCGACCCGCGAGACGGCAAGCTCGTTGCCATCCCCAGCAGATCACCGGAGATCGGACCCACCTCGGCGGGGGCGTCGATGTCACAGCAGATCCTGTGGCACCTGTTCACCGATGTCGCCGAAGCGGCGCGGGCCGCTGATGACCCTGCGTTCGCAGCGAAGGCCGGTCAAGTACTCAAGAAGCTCGATCCCGGCCTGCGGATCGGCTCCTGGGGACAGTTGCAGGAGTGGAAGGAAGATATCGACAACCCCGACGAGCACCACCGCCACGTCTCGCACATGTTCGGGCTGCACCCGGGCCGCACGATCTCACCACGCACCACCCCGGAGCTCGCCGAGGCGGCCAAGGTCTCGCTCCGTGCGCGCGGCGACGACGGCACCGGGTGGAGCAAGGCCTGGAAGATCAACTTCTGGGCGCGGCTGCTCGACGGTGACCACGCGCACAAGCTCTTGGCCGACCAGCTGCGGGAGAGCACCCTGCCCAACCTTTGGGACACCCACCCGCCGTTCCAGATCGACGGCAACTTCGGCGCCACTTCCGGGGTGACGGAGATGCTGATGCAAAGTCACCTCGACACGATCGACGTCCTCCCGGCTCTGCCGGCGAACTGGCGCAGCGGACAGATCGACGGGCTTCGGGCCCGGGGCGCGTTCACCGTGGGGACCACCTGGAGCGACGGGACCCCGACCGAGATCCGGGTGACCTCCGACAAAGGCAGGCACGCCAAGATACGCAGCGGCATGTTCCGCGGCAGGGTGCAGGTGTACAAGAGCAACGGGAAGCCTGCGCCCTACAAGGTCGACGAGGACAACGTCATGACGTTGCCCACGACGCCCGGTGAGTGCTACCGGATCGTCACAGGCTGACGTCGCCGCAGACGTGCACGGCGACGCCGAGCTCGTCGAACATCGCGGCCTTCGTCACCAGCGCGCGGTCGGCCGCCGAGGCGTCGGGCGCATACACGACGTTGACGTGGTTCGCCTTGTGCCGGGCCATCAGTTGGTCCCTGCCGACTCCGTGCAGGACCGCGTGCATGATCGGCCACTGTGGGGTCGTCGCGTCGAGCCGTCGCTGGGTCTCCTCGGCGGGAAGCGCGACGACGGTGCCGCGTCCGAGGTCGACGTGGAGCCTGCCGTCCATGAGGAAAACGCGCGACCAGACGATCTCTCCCGGCTTCGAGACACCGCTGAGAGTGCCTCCCCCGAGTGGGAAGTACATCGGCGGCTGACGCATGCTGTACGACTTCTCGTATCCGCCGTTGTGCGAGGCCGGGACCGAGCCGGAGATCTCGAACACCCAGACGAACTCACCGTCGTAGTGCGCGCCCCACCGGATGTCGTGCAGCGTTGTCGCCGGGTCCAACCCCATCGCCGTCCAGATCCGGTTCGTCACGAGTGAGTCGACGGCGACACCCTCGTCGACCTCGTTGAAGTGGGGCAGGGGCGCGCCTGCGTAGAGCTCGCGGGACCCGTCCCGGCTGCGAACCGGTGGTCGTTGCGCGTTGTTGAGCAGGCCCTCGGCGAGGTCGCTGGCCGGGACGACGTCCTTCAGTCCCTGCTGGTACTGGATGCCGACGGCGTCGAGACCGAAGTCGTCCGAGATCCGCAGGGCTGCGATGTACATCCTGAACTGGCTGGTCAGCTGCGCGTCCGTGAGCTCGGTGGCCTCGTCCGTGCCGGTGTGGAAGGTCAGGCCTGCCTCGTCGAGCCAGCGGCGTACGGTGGCGGCCTCGTCGTCGGTGACCGTGTTCATCTCGGCGACCAACGCGCTCTGGGAGAGCCGTTCCTTGTAGATGCCGAGCGGGTTGATCAGCTCGTCGTCGAAGATCGCGTTGTACATGCCCATGCAGCCCTCGTCGAAGACGCCGATGATGGCCTTCTCTGCGACGAGTTGCTTGGCGAGCGCCCGACCCAACTCGACTTCCGGGCCATTGCTCAGCGTGGGAAGGTCATGGACGTGGCTCACGTCATGGGTGAGCTTGCCGGTCTCGAGCCAGGTGCGCAGGCCGCCGACTGCCCAGTCGTCGGTGAAGTCCTCGCTCCACAGGGTTGCGTGGTCGACGCCGGCCTTCGTCAGGCTCGCGGTCAGGTTCAGCAGGCCCACCAAGCCCGGGAACTGTCCGTTCCAGTTGGCGACCACGAGGATCGGGCCCCGGTGCGAGCGCAGGCCGGCGAGGACGTGGTGGCTGTACTGCCAGACCGCTTCGGCGACGATCAGCGGAGCGTCATGCGGAAGCGTCTTGAACGCCTCGATACCGGCGCGTTGGCTGTCGAGGAACCCGTGCTCCTTGGCCTCGTCAACAGGGTGCCCGCGCCGGACCGACCAGCCGAGCTTCTGCACCGCCGCAGTCAGGTCCTGCTCAAGCCTTTGCTGCGCCGGCCAGCAGGTCACGTTGGCGCTGGGGCGCAGGTCTCCGCTCGCCACGGTGTAGACCGTCTCCGGTGCGGCCGGCTCGGGCTTGGTCAGCACGGGCATTGCGTAGTCGGTCATCGTCACTCCGTTGTCATGTCGTACGTCGGGGCGGACCGTCCATCAGTGTTGATTGCCACCTACCCGGATCCAGTACCGCCGCTCACTGTTCTGTCCGCGGTCGCAGCCGGAGCTCCTGCATCCCTCCGTCGACGGCCATCCCGATCCCGGTCGTAGAACCCGAGGACGGGCTCGCCAGGTAGACGATCGCGAGCGCGACCTCTTCGGCCGTCACCAGGCGGCCATGCGGTTGCCGGTTGTTGAGCGCTTCGCGCTCGGCCTGGGGGTCGTCCGCCGACTCCAGGAGACGGCCGATCCACGGGGTGTCCGCGGTGCCGGGGTTGACGCAGTTCACCCGGATCCCCTCGCGCAGGTGGTCGGCGGCCATCGCCCGGGTGAGTGCGAGCACGGCCCCCTTGCTCGCGCTGTAGAGCGCCCTCTGGGGCAACCCGGCGGTCGCCGCGATCGAACCGGTGTTGACGATCGCTGCCGCCGGTGAGTCCCGCAGAAACGGCAGCGCCGCGCGACTCACCCGCACCATGCCGAGCAGGTTCACGTCGAGCACCCGCATCCACTCGCCGTCGTCGTTGTCGGCAACCGTGCCCTGAGCGCCGATGCCGGCGTTGTTCACGACGATGTCGAGCCGACCCAGCTCGGTGAAGACCTTCTGTACGCCCTCGCGCACGGAGGCGTCGTCGCTGACGTCGACCTTGACCGCGAGCACACCCTCGGGGACCCCCGACGGGTCGAGGTCAAGCGCCGCAACCCGGGCCCCGCGGTCGCGCAGGGCGGCCACTGTCGCTGCGCCGATCCCGGAGGCCCCTCCGGTCACGGCCGCCACCAAGCCGTCCAACTCCGCAGTCACGACCCGACCTCCTCGAACGCGATCATCTCCTGGCGCTGCCGTCCAAGCCCGTCGATCTCGACCGTGCCGGCTCCGCGCCGCGGGGGCCGAGACGAGCGAACTTCATGCGGTTGATCTTCCTGTGCAGAAGGCCGATGAGAGTTCGGATCTCTCAAATGATCCGAGCGGTATGTTACGCCAGCGACTGACCCCTGAACAGGCATTGACGAAGCAAACATCGGATGTCTAAGGTGTCCCTCTAGCTGGCGTGACTGCCGTCACGTCATCGTGCTTGCCCGAGGAGCGGACGTGAGCCGAATCATCGCGCTGGAGACCGACGATGTCCGGTTTCCCACCTCGCTCACTCTAGACGGGTCGGACGCGATGAACCCGGCCCCGGACTACTCCGCCAGCTATGTGCGCGTGCGTACGGATGCGGAGGACGGCCTGGTCGGGCATGGTTTCGTGTTCACGATCGGGCGCGGCAACGAGGTCCAGGTCGCAGCGATCCGCAGTCTCGAGAGCTACCTGCTCGGCGCCGACGCGGAGCGACTGCTCGATGACATGGGTGGCCTCTGGCGCACCCTCGTGCACGACTCGCAACTGCGCTGGCTGGGGCCCGAGAAGGGCATCATGCACATGGCGGTCGGCGCCGTGGTGAACGCCCTGTGGGACCTGAAGGCCAAGCGCGCACGTCTACCGCTCTGGCAGCTCCTGGCGTCGTTGACCCCTGAACAGATTGTGGATCTCGTCGACTTCCGCTACCTCACCGATGCCCTCACCCCCGCCGAGGCGCTGGAGATCTTGGAGAAGGCAGAGCCCGGTCGCGGGCATCGCGAACAGGATCTACTGCGCGACGGTTACCCGGCGTACACCACGACCCCGGGGTGGCTCGGATACGACGACGCCAAGCTCGCGCGGCTGTGCCGCGAGGCGGTGTCGGCCGGGTTCACCCAGATCAAGCTCAAGGTAGGAGCCGACAAGGAGGAAGACGTACGCCGGCTGCGCATCGCGCGCGACGTGTGCGGGCCGGACATTGCGATCGCTGTGGACGCCAATCAGCGGTGGGACGTGGCGGATGCCATCGAGTGGATGCGCGCCCTCGCCCCGTTCGACATCGCCTGGATCGAGGAGCCCACCAGCCCGGACGACATCCTCGGACATGCCGCGATCGCCCGGGCCATCGCACCGATCCCCGTGGCGTGCGGCGAGCACATCGCGAACCGCGTGATGTTCAAGCAGTACCTCCAGGCCGACGCGCTGCAGATCCTCCAGATCGACGCGAGCCGGGTTGCCGGCGTCAACGAGAACATCGCGATCCTGCTGCTGGCGGCCAAGTTCGGCGTGCCCGTCTGTCCGCACGCCGGAGGCGTGGGACTGTGTGAGGCCGTCCAGCACCTTGCGATGTTCGACCTCGTCGCGGTGTCGGGCACCGAGGGAGGGCGAATGATCGAGTTCGTGGACCATCTCCACGAACACTTCGTCACCCCTGTCGACGTCCGCCGCGGCCGCTATCACGCACCGCTGTCCCCAGGCTCCGGCGCCGAGATGCTGCCTGCATCGATCGAGCAGCACAGGTACGGGCACGATGCGTGACGTCGGCCGGCTCGGGTACGGCGCAGCGAACGTCGGGAATCTGTACCGTGCGATCACCGACGACGATGCCTGGCAGATCCTCGATGCTGCCTGGGAGTGCGGCATCCGCCACTACGACACCGCGCCGCACTACGGTCTCGGCCTCTCAGAACGTCGGCTCGGCGCGTTCCTTTCGACCAAGCCGCGCGACGAGTTCACCATCTCCACAAAGGTCGGCCGACTGCTCCGGCCCGACCCGGCCGGCGCGGGGCGCCTGGACGACGCGAACGACTTCGCCGTGCCTGCCGACCTGAAACGGGTCTGGGACTTCACCCCGGAAGGTGTGCGGTGCAGTCTCGAGGAGTCCCTCAAGCGACTTGGCCTGGACTCCGTCGACATCGTCTATCTGCACGACCCGGAGCGGTTCGACCTGCGCCGTGGTCTCGCCGAGGGCCTTCCGGCATTGGCCAAGGTCCGTGAGGAGGGCCTGGTTGAGGCCATCGGGGTCGGGTCGATGTCCAGCGAGGCTCTGGAGGCCGCCGCGGCGTCGGGGATCCTCGACCTGCTCATGGTGGCCGGACGATTCACGCTCGCCGACCAGTCGGGGGCAGAGACCGTGATCTCGCAGTGCCGCGCCCAGGGTGTGCGCATCGTCGCCGCCGCCGTGTTCAACTCGGGCCTGCTTGCCTCGCCCTCGCCGTCGGCCGACTCGCGGTTCGACTATGCCCGCGTCCCACCGGAGTTGCTCGATCGGGTGCGCCGCATTGCCGACGCCTGCTCCGACTACGGGGTCCCGCTGCCGGTCGCCGCGGTGCAGTACCCGCTTCAGGAGCCGTCGGTGGTCTCGGTCGTGGTCGGCGCCGCCACTCCGGCGCAGGTGCGGCAGAACGCCGAGAATGTCGAGGTCGACGTCCCGGCCGAACTCTGGGCCCGGCTGCGTGACGAAGGGCTGGTGGCCCTGTGAGCCTATCGGTCCTCGACAGCCACCTGCATGTGTGGGATCTCGCCGACGGAGGTCCCGGGTGGCTCGGCCCGGACCACGGCGAGCTCCACGCGAGCTTCACCCCTGCGATGGCTCGCCACGAGCTCGGAGTCGCCGGAGTCAGCGCAGCCGTCCTGGTCCAGGCCGACGACACCGAGGCCGACACGCGCTTCATGCTCGACGCCGCAGAGCGGTTCGACTTCGTGGCCGGAGTGGTCGGCTGGGTGCAGTTGGACGACCCGGCGCGGGCGCAGGCCCAGCTCGACGACTACGGCAAGCACGAGGCATTCCGCGGCGTGCGGCAGCTCATCCACGACGACCCGCGCGACGACCTCCTCGACTTTCCGGCAGTACGCCGGACCCTGGCGATGCTCGCCGAACGCGGCCTGCCGTTCGACGTTCCCGACGCCTGGCCCCGTTACCTGCGGGGAGCGGCGGAGCTCGCCGCCGACCTCCCCGACCTGACTGTTGTCATCGACCACCTGGGCAAGCCGCCTCGGGGTGGCTCCGACTACGACGACTGGGCCCGGGCGCTGCGCGAGGCAGCCCGGCGTCCCAACACGGTGGCCAAGGTCTCCGGCCTGCAGGTCGACGGCCAACCGCACACCGTCGAGGCACTCCGGCCGGTGTGGGAGCTCGCGCTCGAGACCTTCGGGCCGTCGCGGCTGATGTACGGCGGCGACTGGCCGATGACCGTGCCTTCCGGTGGCTACCTACGGACGTGGGCCGGGTTGTCGGAGCTCGCCGGAGAGCTGTCGGGACACGAGCAGGCGGCGGTGCTCGCAGGGACCGCGGCGTCCGTCTACCGTGTCGAGATCTCGGGAGGTGCCTAGTGCTAGCCGGAGTCGACCCGCTGCTCACTGGCGAGCTGCTCGCCGCTCTCGATGCGATGGGCCACTCCGACGCCGTCTGCCTGGCCGACGCACACTTCCCGGCCGACGCGCTCGCCGAGCGGCTGTTGGCGTTCCCGGGCATCGCCACGCCGGACCTGCTCCAGTCCGTCTGCACCGTTCTTCCGCTCGACGACGCACCCGCGCTCGACCTGATGACCTCGGCGGACGGATCAGTGCTGCCGGTGCAGCTGGCCCTGATGTCCGCAGCAGGTGTGCACCACGACTCGGTGCGCTTTGTGGACCGGCATGCGTTCTACGAGGTGGCTCGGTCGTGCTACGTGATCATCCGCACCGGTGAAACTCGGACCTACGGAAACGTGATCGTGCGCAAGGGCGTCGTGGACCCGGCGGCGGGACGTGGCTGATATGAGCGAGTACCTCCTCGAGGTGGAAGGGGTGAGCAAGGGCTTCCCCGGGGTGAAGGCGCTCGACGACATGCACCTGAACCTGCGACACAACGAGGTGCTCGCCGTGGTCGGCGAGAACGGTGCTGGCAAGTCGACGCTGATGAAGCTGCTCTCCGGGATCTACGTCGCCGACTCAGGGTCGTTCCGGCTCAACGGTGCCCCCCTCGAGGTGAGCGGGCCGAAAGACGCCTTGGAGACCGGCATCAGCATCATCCACCAAGAGTTCAACCTGATGCCGCATCTCACGGTCGCGCAGAACATCTACATCGGGCGGGAGCCGCGCACTGCAGGATTCCTGTCGGAGCGCGAGCTCAACGGCATGGCGCGTGAGCTGCTGGAGCGCCTCGGACTCCCGCTCAACGTCAAGGAGCTGGTCAGCAACCTGACCGTGGCCAAGCAGCAGATGGTCGAGATCGCCAAGGCGCTGTCGTACGACGCCCGGGTGCTGATCATGGACGAGCCGACCGCCGCCCTCAACGACGCCGAGGTGCAGACGCTCCACGAGCTCATCCGCAGGTTCAAGGCGGAGGACACCGGGGTGATCTACATCTCGCACCGGCTCGACGAACTGAAAGCGATCAGCGACCGGATCACGGTCATCCGCGACGGCCACTACGTCGACACTCTCGACACGCAGACCACCACGATGCGGGAGGTCATCTCGTTGATGGTGGGGCGGACGATCAGCGGCGAGGCGAAACCGGTCGGCGTGCGGGACGACCGCGAGGTCGTGCTCAGCGTCGAAGGGCTCAGCACCAAGGACCTGCTGAAAAACATCTCGTTCGACCTGCTCGAGGGCGAGATCCTGGGCTTTGCCGGGCTGATGGGAGCGGGACGCACTGAGGTCGCGCGGGCCATCGTCGGCGCGGACCCGATCAACAGCGGCGTGGTCAGGCTGCGCGGCCGGCGGATCAGGCTGAGGAACGCGGCCGACGGCGCCCGGCATCGGATCGGCTACCTGTCCGAGGACCGGAAGAGGTACGGGCTGTTGCTGGACCAGGAGGTGAGCTCCAACATCGCGCTCAGCTCGCTCCGAGACCGGTTCACCAAGCATGGGCTCGTGAACTTCAAGGCGATTCGAGCGAAGGCCCGCGAGCTGGTCGGCTCGCTAGACATCAGGACGCCGTCGGTGCAGGAGACCACCACGAACCTCTCCGGTGGCAACCAGCAGAAGGTCGTCATCGCCAAGTGGCTCGTCAAGGACTGCGACATCCTGATCTTCGACGAACCGACCCGCGGGATCGACGTCGGTGCCAAAGAGGAGATCTTCGCACTGCTCAACGGTCTCGCCGCGGACGGAAAGTCCATCATCATGATCTCCTCCGAGCTGCCTGAGGTCCTCCGGATGTCCCACCGGATCGTGGTGATGACAGGCGGCCGCATCAGCAAGATCCTTCATCAATCCGAAGCCACCCAGGAGAACGTCATGCACTACGCGACGCTGCGGCCGGACGAGAACCTCGACGATGCCGCGGAGCTAGGCCTCGTCGCTGCCATCTCCAGCGCAGCGGGCGTCGACGGGGAGGTGGACGAACGATGAGCTCACTCGATGCCCCCACTCGGCGACCCTCGTCCCGTGACGTGACCACCGGAGTCAAGGACCGTCTCCAGCAGCTCCTGGCGTTCGCCAGCCTGATCGTGATCTTCGTGTTCTTCTCGATCGCGAGCTCGAGCTTCTTCAGCTACGCGAACATCACCAGCATCCTGTTCTCGACCGTCGTGATCGGGACGCTGGCGCTGGGCACCACATTCGTGATCATCACGGGCGGGATCGACCTGTCGATCGGCACTGGGATGACGCTGTGTGCGGTGATGTCCGGCGTGTTCATCGTGCACTGGGGGATGCCGGTTGCACTGGGCGTCCTCGCCGCGATCCTCTTCGGCGGTCTGATCGGCTTGGTCAACGGGTTCAACGTGGCAATGCTGAAGATCCCGCCGTTCATCGCGACGCTGGCAATGATGCTCGTTTGCCAGGGGCTTGCCCTGGTGATCTCGGACAGCAGGCCGATCTACTTCACCGACGACCCGTCGTACATCAAGATCTCCATCGGCCATCTCTTCGGCGTCAACTTCCCGAACGCCGTTCTGGTTCTGCTCCTGGCCAGCGTGATCTCGGTGTTCCTGCTCAACAAGACCGTCCTCGGCCGCTACGCCTACTCGATCGGTAGCAACGAAGAGGCGACCGCGTTGTCGGGAATCAATGTTCGCCGATGGAAGATGGTGATCTACACGCTCGCGGGTCTGTTCATCGGCCTCGCCGGCGTGATGATCTCGGCACGACTCGCCTCGGCACAGCCCGCCACCGGCATGGGCTACGAGCTGCAGGCGATTGCCGCGGTAGTGATCGGCGGCACCTCCCTCACGGGAGGGAAGGGGACCATCGTCGGCACGCTCATCGGCGCACTGATCATCTCGGTGCTCAACAACGGGCTGCGGATCATGTCGATCCCGCAGGAGTGGCAGAACGTCATCCTCGGGCTCGTCATCCTCGTCGCGGTCTACGCAGACATGGTCCGCAAGAAGGAGGCCTGACAGTCGCGCCCACCGATCGCCAGCACAGATGTCCATCACACAAGGGAGTTCGGCCATGAGAATGAGACGCGTCGGCGCGGTCGTCGTCGCCATGACCATCGCCGTGGGCCTCAGCGCCTGCGGCTCGGATGATGATGGTGGTGGAGGTGGTGGCGACGCGGGGTCCGGCGACAAGCCGTACATCGCGATCGTCTCCAAGGGCTTCCAGCACCAGTTCTGGCAGGCGGTCAAGCAGGGCGCCGACCAGGAGGCCAAGAAGCAGGGCGCGAAGATCACCTTCGAGGGTCCGGCAACCGAGACCGAGGTCGAGGCCCAGGTCGACATGCTGAACAACGCGATCGCGAAGAACCCGGACGCACTCGGCTTCGCCGCGCTGGACAGCAAGGCCTCCGCGCCCCTGCTGACCCAGGCCGAGTCGCAGGACATCCCGGTGATCGCGTTCGACTCCGGAGTTGACAGCGACATCCCGGTGACCACGGCATCGACCGACAACAAGGCGGCTGCCGCGGAGGCGGCGAAGCACATGGCCGAGCTGATCGGCAACAAGGGCAAGGTCGCGATGGTGGTGCACGACCAGACGAGTCGGTCAGGCATCGACCGCCGGGACGGGTTCGTCGAGTGGATGGAGGCGAACGCGCCCGACGTCGAGCTGCTTCCTGTGCAGTACGGCGCCGGCGACCAGGCCAAGTCCGCCGACATCACGAAGTCGATCATCTCGGCGAATCCCGACGTCGCCGGCATCTACGGCGCCAACGAGGGCTCGGCCATCGGCGTGATCGCCGGGGTCCAGGAGAGCAGCAAGAAGGGCATCAAGATCGTCGGGTTCGACTCCGGCAAGACCCAGATCGACGCGATCAACAGCGGTGTCATGGCCGGGGCAATCACCCAGAACCCCGTCGGCATGGGTGAGGAGCTGGTCAAGGCCGCCATGAAGGCGATTGACGGCACGGAGCAGCCGAAGACGATCGACACCGGCTTCTTCTGGTACGACAAGACCAACATCAACGATCCGGAGATCAAGGCCGTTCTCTACCAGTAGGGAGACGAGCGGGGTGTGCGCTGATGCGCGCACACCCCGCACGTGCTCCGCCAGGTCCTGACTACGGTGTGCGGGTGCCCGAGGGTCATTCCGTCCGACGCCACGCTCGTGAGCACCTCGCCCGCTTCGGCGGTGTGCCCTTGTCGGTGACCAGCCCGCAGGGCCGTTTCACCGACGGAGCCACCATCCTGGCCGGCAGGACCCTCGAGTCGACCGACGCCTACGGCAAGCACCTGTTCCTCGGCTTCACCGGCGAGCTGTGGCTGCACGTCCACCTCGGCCTCTACGGCACGTGGACGTTCGGCGACACGCCCGCGCCACCGCCGGTCGGCGCGGTGCGCGTGCGGTTGGTCGGGAACGGGTCGTACGCCGACCTGCGCGGCGCTACCGCCGTCGACGTGTGGACCGACGTCGAGAAGTCGCTGCTCGAGGCCCGCCTCGGTCCGGACCCGCTGCGCCGCCGACCGGCGTCTGACCGCGCCTGGGCGCGGCTGTCCCGCAGCCGCGCTGCGGTGGGCCAGCTGATGATGGACCAGGCCGTCATCGCAGGAGTCGGCAACGTCTTTCGCGCCGAGGTGCTGTTCCGCGCGGGCATCTCGCCACATCGGCCCGGGCGCGAGGTGAGTCGTCCCGAGTGGGACGCGGTGTGGTCCGACCTCGTCACGTTGATGAAGACGGGCGTGCGGACCGGACGGATCGTGACCACCCGGCCTTCGGACCGCCACCGGCGCGGCCCTGTTCGGCAGGAGGATGCCCACTACGTCTACCGGCGGCGCGGTCTGCCCTGCCGGGTGTGCGGCACGCCGGTGGCCACCGAGGTGATGGTCGGCCGCAACCTCTTCTGGTGCCCGTCCTGCCAGTCGCGGTGAGGCGCGTCCCCGCTGGTCAGGGCAGGTCGGCGGCCGCTGCTGTCCGGCAGGCGAGGCTCGCGGCCTTGACCCCGTGAGTCACAGCCTCGCCCAGGTCGTCCAGGCTCGCGACGTTTCCCGATCGCGCGTGCAGGTGTGCCAAGGTCGCGCCGAGCAGCACGTCGCCGGCACCCACCGGGTTGACGACCGTGACCGGGACGGCCAGCACCTGCGCCGTGCTGCCGTCGGCAACAGCGATCGCCGCGCCGTCCGCACCACAACTGACGATCGCGGCGGACGCCCCGAGTGCGACGAGCGCGCCGGCCGCGTCGGATCCCGCGCCGATGCCGTCACCTGCGCCGTGCACCGGCTCGACACCAGCGGCAGCGCCGAGTGCCTCACGGGCCTCGAACAGGTTCGGCCAGACGACGGCCCCCTGACGCGACAGCTCGGTGAGCGCTGGGGCGCTGACGTCGGCCCAGACCGGCGTACTTGCGAGTCGGGCAGCGCCCACGAGGTCGACGAGCGCGCCTTCTGGCAGACCCGTCGGGACGCTGCCTGCGATCACCACCACCGACGCGGGCAGCAGGTCGCGCACCGCGCCGAGCAGGGCAGCCCACATGTCCGTGCTCATCGGTCCCGGACGCTCGTAGAACGACGTGACTGCGCCGTCGTCGACGACGGTCGTGCACACCCGGGTCGGGGTCGTGTCCGCGACCTCGACCAGCTCGAGACCCTCTGCCTGCGCAAGCGAGCGCACTGCGTCGCCGTGGACGCCGCCGAGCGCCGCCACCAGTACGGCCGGGACGCCGTGGCGGCGCAGGGTGCGCACGACGTTCGCGCCCTTGCCGCCGGCCCGCTCGTCGGTCCAGCCGGGCCGATGCACCGCGCCACGGCGAAGCGAGTCGACGCGCAAGGTGCGATCCAGAGCGGGCGACAGGGACAGCACGACCACCCTGGCGTCGGTCACCGGAGGCTGCTGCGCCACGACGCGGCGCCCGCCAGGCGCGCCGTCATCTCGTCCAGACGGCTGATGCCGTAGCGCTTGAGGTGGTCCTGACAGGCTGCTCGGTCGAGCACGACCGCGTCCTGCCACAGGGTGCGCCCGGCCACGAAACCGTTGCAGCCGTTGCCGACCGCGACCTCGAGCCGGTCGAGGAACGTCGGGAAGTCCGCGCCCGCCGAGAGCACGGCCCAGGGCACGCCGAGATCGCTGACCGCCGCGCAGGCCGCAGCATCGCCCGGGTAGGGCAGTTTGAGCATCACCACGCCGAGGTCGGCGACCGCGGCAGCGGCGTCCCGGAGCAGGCTGGGGAACCGGCGGGTGAACGACGGCTCGTCCTCGCCGGGCAGCCGGTCGACCAGCACCTCCACGACCAGGAGCAGGTCGTGGTCGCGGCAGTCCTGCAGTGCGCCGGCGACGAGTCCCGTCACTTGGTCCGTCTCACCTGGGTTGTCGACGCGCAACGTCACCAGCAGCTTGGCCGCTGTGCCGCCCAGCCGGCGGACGCCGATGGCGCCGAAGTCCGGCAGCAGGGTGGTGACGCGGCCTTGCTCCGTCGACCGGTCCTTGCTCTCCTCGATGCTGACCAGCAGGCCGCGGTTGCCGGGCTGCGCGCCGTTGTCGACGAGGTGCGGCAGTGACAGCTGCGGGTCGAGCAGTACGGCGCTCGCGTGCGGGGCGAGGGTCGCGACGACGTCGGACTTGACCTGACACAAGGCGGCATCGTCCGCCGGTTGATCGTTGCGGGCGCGCAGCTTGCGCAGGCTGGCGCGCTGGTCGTTGGCGAGCACCGCGAACGCGCCGGAAGGCAGCGCGAGCTGGTCCAGCGCACGCCGCTCGGCGGTAGACGGTGCGAACGTCACAGCTCCACCACGGAGCGGGTGAGGTGGGTCGGACGGTCTGGGTCCCGTCCCACGGCCCTGGCCCACGCGACCGCTTGGCGTTGCAGCGCAACGAGCTCCGCCAGCGGCTCGTCACCGCCGTGACGGATGCGGGCACCGGTCGCCTCGATGGCTTCGGACTGCCTTGAAGTCAGCGGGGTCATCGCCCACACCAGGGTGCCGGGTCCGCAGGCACTGATCGGGCCGTGGCGGAACTCTCCGGTCGGGTAGGCCTCCGCCCACATGCCCGCGGACTCTCGGCACTTCAGCGCGGCCTCCTGTGCCAGGTGGGCGGCCCAGCCGGTAGCGAGCACGACGACCTGGCGCGGCGGGTCGTCGTCGACCGGCGCATGGAGAGCTGCCTCGCCGGCAGCGATGAGAGCGGAGCGCTCGGCGGCATCCTGACCGAGCGAGGCCCGGAGCAAGGCAAGGAGCGTGGTGGGGAAGCGGGTCTGTACGACGCTGTGCTCGTCGGCATAGCTGAGGTCGATGACATGCGCGGCCTGTGCGCCGACCGGCGTACCCAGCTCGCCGAGGACAGCGGTCACCGGCACATCGGCTCCGATGCGTGTGAGGGCGTCGATGACCTCCGTGGTGGTGCCGGACCGGCTGATCGCGAGGACGCGGTCGTAGGGCCGCGCGACCGCGGCGAGCTCGGACGCGACTACCGCGTCGGTGATGCCGTAGCCGGCCTGTTCGCGAAGCGTCGCGTACGCCGCGGCGACGTAGTAGGAGGTTCCGCAGCCGAGGAGAAGCACGCGTTCGCCGTCGTCCGGGAGCCCGGCGGGCCGCTCGTCGGCCTGCTGCTGCGCGCGGCGCCAGAGCGCAGGCTGGGTCGCGATCTCGCCGACGGTGACGCCGCCGGACTCGCCGCCCGCGGGGGAGCCGGTCATAGGGTCATCCTCAGCCACTCAGTCGTCGAGCAGCTCGGCGAGGTTGCGCCGGGACTGGTCGGGCAGCCACTGAGCCTCGAGCGTGACACCGGCGGCGGCGAGCTGTTTCCAGGCCGCGATGTCTTCTGCATCAGCGAAGACCTCCTTGGTCAGCTTCTTCCGGCCGGGGGAGGAGCGGACGTTACCGGCATTGACCTTGTCGAAGGTCAGCCCGGCGTCGCGCAGCTCCACCAGAGCCTTGGGCCCGCGGACGAGCAGCAGCACCTTCACCTTGTCGAAGTCACCGGCGAGCAGCTTCTGCGCCGCCTCGGCCACCGGCAGCACCGACAAGCCCAGGCCCGTGGGCGCGGCCATCTTCATCAACGTCGTCTGCATCGGGTCCTTCGCGGTGGCGTCGTCGGCGGCGATGACGTGGTCGACACCGAGGCTGCGGGTCCACCCCAGCAGCACCTGGCCGTGCACCAGGCGGTCGTCGACCCGGATCAGGACGAGAGTCATGCTGCGTGCTCCTTCACATGTTCGCCTGCTCGTCGGCCGCCGGCTGGGTCACTCAGCCGCCCCGAGGATGCCGAAGAAGCCGGCGACCAGACCCAGGATCGTGACGATGACGAGCACCCAGGTGGCGCTGATGCGCCTCCGGATCAGGAAGAACACCAACATCGTGAGAGTCAGTGAGATGGCCGCCGGCAGGACCTGATCGATCGAGTCCTGCACCTTGATCTCGGCCTTGCCGCTGGTGTACGTCAGCGGGGAGGTGACCGTCAGAAGTGTGGCCACCAGCGCGCCGACGACGAGCAGACCGACCATCGTCGCGGCCTCCTTGAGCCGCTGGATCTGTGCAGGGTCGAGCTTCTCGAAGAACCGCACGCCGTAGCCGTAGCCGCTGGACACGCCGTACCACCGCATGAGCACCTGGACACTGTTGATGGCGACGAAGAACAGGATGGGACCGACGGGGTTCCCGGTGACGGCGAGAGCCGCGCAGACGCCGGACAGGACCGGTCGCAGCGCACCGAAGATGAGCGAGTCGCCGATGCCAGCAAGCGGGCCCATCATGCTGACCTTGACCGAGTTGATGCTCTCGTCGTCGAGGTCCGCGTCTCCTCGGGCCTTGCTCTCCTCCATGCTCGCGACGACGCCGAAGATCGGCCCGGACGTCCACGGATGCGTGTTGAAGAAGACGAGGTGGCGCTTGTAGGCCTGCGCGAGGTCGGCGGGGTCGGGGTAGAGCCTCTGCAGCATCGGCTTGAGACCCCACCACCAGCCGAGGTTCTGGAAGCGCTCGTAGTTGAATGCCGCCTGCAGCAGGAAGGAGCGCCAGAACAGCGATCGTACGAGGGCCTTGTCGAGCGTGTATGCGTTGTTGGCTGAGGGCGGACGGCTCGCAGCGTCGGTGTCAGTGCTCACGAGGGGCTCCCTTCGACAGTCGCGAGACGGAGGGCGGTCATAACGCGACCTTGTTGTCGGTGCGGGTCCTCGCCTGGAGCACGAGGATCATCGAGACGGCGACGAGCGCCACGCCGATGACGGTGAAGTCGGTGTAGGCCGCGAGCGCGAAGCCCACGAGGAAGAGCGGGAACAACGCGCGCGTATAGAGCACCGTCAGCAAGATCCCGAAACCGACGGCCGGCAGTATTGCCGCGGCCGCGCTCAGTGCGTCGTTGGCACGTCCGTCCAATGCGTCGGTCATCGTCTTCACTGCGGACTCGCCGTAGTAGAGCGCGAGGAAGAGCGGGACGGCGTACGCGAAGAAGTGGATCGCGTTGCCGATCCAGACGACGCCGAGGATCTTTCGCCCGTTCGCCTCCTCTGCGGCTGCGTCTGCGCGGTGCACGAGGAACGAGCAGCTGCCCTTGGCGAGCAGCTCGAACGCGACGGCCAAGACGGCCGTAGGGATCGCGACGAGCAGCGCCGCTTCGACGCCCTGGTCGTTGCGGATCGCGAAGGTCGTGCCGAGCACTGTGGCCATCACGACGTTGGGCGGGACGGCCCCGCCGATGGCCGCCGCGCCGATGAAGATCAGCTCGAGGGTGCCACCGATTTTGATGCCCGTCGTGACGTCGCCGAGGATGAGGCCGACGATCGGCGCAAGGACGATCGGGCGCTCGAACTGCGAGTCACCGCCGATCCGGCGTCCGAGGTAGGCGAGACCGCCGACGATGCTGAGCAGAAGTGCCAGTCCAATGCTCATCGGGCTTGCCCTTTCTGGGGTGCGATGAGGCCGTACACTGTATACATTGTCCGTTTCGCGGGCGTTTGACCGGGTCCCGCGTCGAGGCTTCGCCGACGGGCTACGGGCGTCAGCCCAGCAGGGCAACTCCGGTCGCCACGAGCCACAGCGACCAGGCGAGGTAGACGATCGGCGTCTTCCCCGGCGTGTCAGCAGCCTTCGGCGCGCGGTGTCAGGACGACGCCGGCGCGTAGCGAAGGTGCAGGACGCCGCTGTCCAGCGTCTGCGAGTGCAGCAGCGTCAGCGGCTGGGTGGGAGTGTCCTCGAACAACCGCTGGCCCGAGCCGACCGCGATCGGGTGCAGCAGCAGGGCGAGCTCGTCGAGCAGCCCGTTGGCGAGCAGCCACCGCACGGTTGTCGCGCTGCCCGACATGGTGATGTCGCCGTCGGTCGTCTCCTTGACCTTGCGCAGCTGCTCCGCGACGTCGGCGGAGATCAGCGTGGTGTTGTTCCACGACGCGTCCTGCAGTGTTGTGGAGACGACGTACTTCCGGATGCCGTTGATGTGCTCCGAGAACGGCACCTCGGGGCCCTGTTCCGGCCAGAAGGATGACCACTCGTCGTAGAGCTTGCGGCCCATCAGCATGGCGTCGGTCGTCGCCATGCCAGCTCCGACGATCTCGCCCATGGCGTCGTCGAAGTACGGGAAGTGCCACTGGTCAGGACGCTCGACGACGTTGTCGAGGGAGATGAAGAAGTTCGACACGATCCGGCCCATGACCCGCTCCTTTTCTGTCGGTCCGAGCACCCTAGACGAGGCCGTGCCCGACGTCACGAGCTCGTGAGGATGACGAGTTGCTGGGTCGCTCGGGTCATGGCGACATAGCGGTCGACCGCTCCCTCGATGCCCGTGCCGAACGCCTCCGGGTCGATGAGGACGACCAGGTCGAACTCGAGCCCCTTCGCCAGCTCCGGGGTCAGCGAACGGACGCGAGACGTCCCTCGGGACGCGCCGGCAACGATGTCGCTGGTGCTGATGACGCAGGCGATCCCGTCGACGTTGTCGGCGAGCCAGGTGTCGAGGATCGCGTCCAGGTCCGCGGCAGATCCGTGTACGACGGGGACGTCGGTGCTGCGGATGGAGGTCGGCACGTTGGCGTCGGGGAGCACGGCCCGGATGACCGGCTCGGCCTCCGCCATGACCGCTTCCGGCGTCCGGTAGTTGATGGTCAGGGAGGCCAGGCCGATCCGGTCGAGGCCGATCCGCTCGAGGCGTTCCTGCCACGACTCGGTGAACCCGTGCCGGGCCTGCGCCCGGTCCCCGACGACGGTGAAGCTCCGGGACGGGCAGCGCAGCAGCAACATCTGCCACTCCGCGTCGGTCAGTTCCTGAGCCTCGTCCACGACGATGTGCGCGAACGGGCCGGCGAGCAGGTCCGGGTCAGCGCTGGACAGTGCGGCCTCGTCGACCAGGGCGTCGTGGAAGTCCTCGCCGCGCAACATCGTCACCAGGCCGGTGCCGTACTCGTCGTCGGCGACCTCGATCAGGTTGTCCACGACGCTGGCCATGCGCTCGCGTTCGGCGGCGACAGCGGCGTCATGCTGACGCTTGCGTCGTGACGCGTCCGGGTCGCCGAGCCGCTGCCGTGCTGCGTCCAGGAGCGGCAGGTCGGACACCGTCCATGCCTGGGCGTCCTCTCGCTGCAGCGCCCGAATGTCCTCGGCGCGCAGCCAGGGAGCACACGTGCGCAGGTAGGCGGGAACCGACCACAGGTCACCGACGAGGTCCGCCGCTTCGATCAGCGGCCACGCGTTGTTGAGGGCAGTGAGCAGCTCCTCGTTCTGCAGGAGCGACTTCCGGAGCGGACCAGCCGGGGCGTCGCTCTCGTCGTGCTTGTCGAGCAGGATCGTGAGCAGTTCCTCCCAGACCAGGTCGCGCGCCTCGTTGTGCGGGGTGCCGGCCGCTGCTTCGAACGCCTCCGCCCAGTCGTCGGCGCTCAGCCAGATGTCGGACCAGTCGGTCGAGACGGTCATTCCCGTGGACGGGGGTTCCTCGTAGAACTTCACGGCCGTCTCGATCGCCTCCACCAGGCCGGCGGACGACTTCAGGCGTGCCACGTCCGGGTCGGTCTCGTTCGCCGCGTCGGCTCCCTCAGGGACGAGGTCCCGCAGCGTGCAGGTCTGCACGCCCTCCTCGCCGAGGCTCGGGAGGACGTCGGAGACGTAGGCCAGGTAGGGCTGGTGCGGACCGATGAACAGCACGCCGCCTCGGTGGTGGCCGAGGCGAGGGTCGGAGTAGAGGAGGTAGGCGGAACGGTGCAGGGCGACGACCGTCTTCCCCGTACCCGGGCCGCCGTCGACGACGAGGGCGCCGCGGGACCCCGCGCGGATGATGGCGTCCTGGTCGGCCTGGATGGTGCCGAGCACGTCTCGCATCCGGGGCGACCTGCTGCTGCCCAGGCTCGCGATGAAGGCGGACTGGTCGTCGAGCGCGGGATGACCGACGAACCCGGCAATGCCGTTAGTGGTGAACACCTCGTCCCAGTAGTCGCTGATCCGGCCGCGGGCCCAGCGATACCTGCGACGGCTCGTCAGACCCATCGGGTTGCCGTGGGTCGCCCCGAAGAACGGCTCAGCCGCGGGCGAGCGCCAGTCGAGCAGCAGCCGGCGACCTGCGCTGTCCGTGAGGCCGAGCCGTCCGACGTACACGGGCTCGGGGTTGTCGGCGCTGACGATGTGTCCGAGGCACAGGTCCAGGCCGAAGCGGCGCAGGGCGCGCAGGCGAGCGGTCAGCCGGTGGATCTCCATGTCCCGGTCCATCGCCTCCTGGCCGATGCCGCCGGGCGCCCTCCGCACGGCGTCGAGGCGGTCGGACAGGTCGGCGATCGTCTGCGCGAGGCTCTCGGCGATGGCGGCGAAGTGCGCCTCGTCTCCGGCGATCAGCGTCGGGTCGGCCTTGGGGGAGAGGTGGCCGGGAAGGTCGAAGGCGCTGGCAATCAGGTGGTTCACGGCATCAACTCCGATCTTGACGATCGGCACCATAGATCGAATCTTTTGCGCTCATGAGCGCCGCAGATCTCTGCTATAAATGAAACTGAGGGAGTCCTCGGGACCCGCGGCTCTCGGGCGAGGCGAGTGTGTTGGCGCCCACTGGCCGTCGCAGAGCGAGCATCCGCGGAGGTGGGGATGAACGACGTGACCGTGTCCTCGACTGCGCACAAGAACATGGTCCACCTGCCCGGCAACCGGTACCGAGCCGGCGATGACCGGTTCTATCCCGAGGAAGGACCGGTGCACGACGTCGAAGTCGGGGCGATGTGGGTCGACGAGCATCCGGTCACCAACGCCGAGTTCCGTCACTTCGTCCAGTCCACCGGCCACGTGACGGTCGCAGAGCTGGCGCCCGATCAGCGCGAGTTCCCCGACGCGGCCCCCGAGCTGCTCACACCCGGATCTCTTGTCTTCACGCCGACCGACGGGCCGGTCGCCCTGGACGACTGGACTCGGTGGTGGCAGTGGCGCCCGGGCACGAACTGGCGGCACCCGGGGGGGCCGGACAGCACCCTCAACGGTTTGGACCGTCACCCGGTCGTGCACATCGGTTTCGAGGATGCTGTTGCGTACGCGGAGTGGGCCGGCAAGGCCCTGCCGACGGAGAACGAGTGGGAGTACGCCGCGCGTGGTGGCCTCGTCGGGGCGACCTTCGCGTGGGGAGAGGACTTCACTCCACGCGGGAAGGTCATGGCGAACACATGGCACGGTCGGTTCCCCTGGGAGAACCTGCGTCCGCACGGTGGGCGGACCAGTCCGGTTCGCAGCTTCCCGCCCAACGGCTTCGGCCTGCACGACGTGACCGGCAACGTGTGGGAGTGGACAACAAGCCCGTGGACCGCCGATCGCAGCGTCGAGCCGGCCCAGCCGGCGACGGAGTCGCACAGCTGTTGCGCTCCGTCCGCGCCACAGACGGCTGACATCGGTGAGCTTCGGGAAGAGGACCGACAGGTGACAAAGGGCGGCTCACACTTGTGCGCCCCGTCCTACTGCTTGCGCTACCGACCGGCGGCTCGGCAGGGGCACACCGTCCGCAGCACGACGGGCCATCTCGGTTTCCGGTGCATCATCCGCGACTAGACCCGCCCACCGATCTCGGAGGTTGAAAACTATGGGCAAGCTGTTGGTCCACATCACGTCCGGCCCCGAGGCTCCTACCCGAGCCGCCCTTGGCCTGCTAGTGGCAAAGGCGGGAATAGACGAGGGTCATGAGGTCAGCATTTTCCTTGCCGGCGACTCAGTCCAGCTGATCCGCGACGCCGTACTCGATTCACTGACCGGATTGGGGACGGGCTCCCTGCGTGAGTCCTTCGACGCGATTGCGGGCGGAGGTGGGCAGTTCTACTTGTCGGGCATGTCGAGCAAGGCCCGCGGGGTCACCGAAGGTGATCTGGAGGGTAAGCCCGCCGAGTTCGCGATGCCCAAGAGGTTGATTCAACTCGCCTTCGAGGCAGATCGAGCCCTCACGTACTAGCACCGTCTGCAGTCGGGGTCGCGCACCCAGGCCCAGAGACGACTCAGCGCTCTCGCCCGAAGGACGAAAGCGCCAGGTCAGAAGGGGTGCGCCGCGAGGGACTTGAACCCCCAACCCGCGGATTAAGAGTCCGCTGCTCTGCCAGTTGAGCTAGCGGCGCATGGTGCGCCGCAGACCATACCAGCGGGTCTGCGGCCGACCGAAATCGAGATCTACTGTTCCCACCAGGCCGTCTCGGGCAGCCCTTCCTCGGCCAGGATCTCGGCCGACTCCGGGCCGGTGGGGCTGGTCAGGTCCATCAACAGGGACAGCGGCACGTGATCGTGCAGCATGGTCATCATGGCTTCGTCCGTGTCATCGGTTACCTCGAGGGCGACCTTCTCTGGTCGCTCGGTGATTGCCATGCGTGCATCCCCTTCTCGGTCAAGTCAGCTCGGCCGTTCGTACTAGTTATGTCGATAGCGGAGGTGGGGGGACTTGAGAATCTACTGGTCACGAATCGGTAAAAAAGAGGCAGCGCCCCGACCATGAGGGCCGGGGCGCTGCCATCCGCGCATGTGCTGCCTCAGATCGGGCGTACCTGGTCGGCCTGCGGGCCGCGCTGACCCTGCGTCACCTCGAACTCCACGCGCTGGTTCTCCTCCAGCGAGCGGTAGCCGTCGGCCTGGATGGCCGAGAAGTGGACGAAAACGTCCGGGCCGCCGCCGTCCTGGGCGATGAAGCCGAAGCCCTTTTCAGCGTTGAACCACTTGACGGTTCCCTGAGCCATGTACCTGTCTCCTTCGAAAGGGAGGAGTCGGGACCCACGCCTTGTCGGCCCCGGGTTGAAGCGACCGTCGTCCCACCTTCCGGACCCTCCGAAGAGACCAGGCCCGAAAAACCAGAACGCCCGACGCTGTGACAGCGCGGGCGTTCAAGACTGCGAGGCACTGCAACTACAACCGCGATCCACGCTAGGGCACGACGCGAGATATGTCCAAGTTTCCGCTAAGAGGTCTGGGTGTCTCTTGGATGGCCCCTGCGCTGGACGCGGATGTCTGCCTCGGCAAATACTTTCGGCGTGAGCAGGAGCCTGCCCTGAGGACGGACCGGCCGCTGGACACCGGCTGGTGGCTGGAGGCGATGCCCGGCCAGGACCAAGTGCCGGCCGGCCTGCGCGCGGTGCGGGTGCCGGCAACGGTGCCGGGCTGCGTCCACACCGACCTGCTCGCCGCCGGACTTCTCGACGATCCCTACCTCGACGACAACGAGGACGCGGTCGCCTGGGTCGGGCGCACCGACTGGCGTTACACCACGTCGCTGCACTGGGAGCCCGACGGGACCGAGCGTGTGGACCTGGTCTTCGACGGACTCGACACCGTGGCGCAGGTCTTCCTCAACGGTGTCGAGGTCGGCCGCACGGCGAACATGCACCGGTCCTACCGCTTCGACGCGACTCCGGTCATCAAGGCCGGAGACAACGAGCTCACCGTCACGTTCACGTCCGCGTGGACCTACGGCGAACAGGAGCGTGACCGTCTCGGACCGCTGCCGAACGCCTTTCCCACCCCGTTCAACTTCGTGCGCAAGATGGCCTGCAGCTTCGGCTGGGACTGGGGGCTCTCGACGGTCACCAGCGGGCTGTGGCGCCCGGTGCGGCTGGAGGGATGGTCGACGGCACGGCTCGCGCAGGTGCGACCCGAGGTCACCGTTGCCGATGACGTCGGCCGCGTCAGGGTCGTCGTCGACATAGCCGGCGCGAGGACGGCCGAGCCGCCGGCCACTGGTCTGGTCGTCGTCGTGTCCGTCCGGGGTGTCGGTGTCGACGAGACGATGCGGGTCGATGTCCCGGCGGGCGAGGGCGCTGCCGTAGTCAGTCTCGACGTGCCACACGTACGACGGTGGTGGCCGCACGGTCACGGCGACCAGGCGCTCTACGAGCTCGATGTACGGTTGCACGCCGCCGGCGGCGCGACTCCCCACGACGCGTGGACCCGCCGGATCGGGTTCCGCGACCTGCGCCTGGACACGTCCGAGGACGACGAGGGCCGGGCGTTCACCATGGTCGTCAACGACCGCCCGTTGTTCGTCCGTGGCGTCAACTGGATCCCTGACGACGCCTTTCCCTCGCGCGTCGGCGCACGGCGCTACCGCGAGCGCCTGACGCAGGCCCGCGACGCAGGAGTCGACCTCGTGCGCGTGTGGGGCGGCGGCATCTACGAGAGTGACGACTTCTACAACGCCTGCGACGAGCTGGGGCTGATGGTGTGGCAGGACTTCCTGTTCGCCTGTGCCGCCTACCCGGAGGAAGCACCGATCGCCGCCGAGGTCGAGGCCGAAGCTCGCGAGAACGTTGCGCGACTCATGCCGCACCCGAGCCTGGTGCTCTGGAACGGCAACAACGAGAACATCTGGGGATGGTTCGACTGGGGCTGGCAGGAGGCGATCGGCGAGCGCACCTGGGGGCTCGGCTTCTACCTCGACCTGCTCCCGCGAGTCGTCGCCGAGACCGACCCGGCCCGCCCGTACTGGCCGGGCAGCCCGTACTCCGGCGGTGACGACGTGCACCCGAATGACCCACGGCACGGGCCGATGCACATCTGGGACGTCTGGAACCAGCGCGACTACACCGCCTACCGGGACTACGTGCCGCGTTTCGTCGCCGAGTTCGGCTACCAGGCGCCGCCGACGTGGTCGACGCTGACCAGGGCAGTGCACGACGACCCGCTCGCGCCCGACTCACCCGGTGTCCTGCACCACCAGAAGGCCGAGGACGGCAACGGCAAGCTCGCCCGGGGGCTGGCCGCGCATTTCGCCGAGCCGGACACGGTCGAGGACTGGCACTTCCTCACCCAGCTCAATCAGGCCCGCGCGCTGTCGCTGGGCGTCGAGCACTTCCGGTCCCATCGGCCCACGTGCATGGGCACCGTCTGGTGGCAGCTCAACGACTGCTGGCCGGTGACGTCGTGGGCGGTCGTCGACGGCGACGGGTCGCGCAAACCGTCGTGGTACGCCCTGCGTCGGTCCTACCGGACGCGGCTGCTCACGGTGCAGCCACGCGACGGTGGGCTCGCGGCGGTGCTGGTCAACGACGGTGACGAGCCGTGGCGGACGTCGCTGCGGATGGCGAGGCACTCGACCGAAGGCGTGAGACTCGCCGAGCGAAGCGTCACGGTCGAGTGCGCCGGCTACGCAACTGTCGAGGTGCCGCTCGGCGAGGACGTCGCCACGCCCGAGCACCCCGACGCGGAGCTGGTCGTCGTCGACGACGAGGACGGGCAGCGGGCCACCTGGTGGTTCGTCGCGGACCGCGACGCCGTCGTTCCGCTGGCGGAGTACGACGCCGACGTAATACCTACTGACGACGGCTTCGACGTCGCGGTGACCGCTCGGACGCTGCTGCGCGACCTCTGCCTGTTCGTCGATCGGTTCGATCCCGACGCGACTGTCGGCGACATGCTCGCCACGGTGATGCCCGGCGAGACGGCGCGGGTGCACGTCGAAAGCCAGCGGCACCTCGACGAGGCGGCCCTGACGGCACCGCCTGTGCTGCGCTGCTCGAACGACAGGGACGCGAGGGGGGAACGCGTTGCTGCCGTCATGGGGTGAGTGACGGGACTTGAACCCGCGGCCACCTGGACCACAACCAGGTGCTCTACCAGCTGAGCTACACCCACCATGCCCACCGCGCGGAGCGCGGCGAGATCAAAATCATACAAGCCGCGGAGGTTCGCCGACCTCGCCGTGCTCGGGCCCGAGGGTGAACTGTTGCGCCAGAGCCTTCACGGCGTCGGTGTCCGGCCCGGGCTGGTGCACGAAGACCGCCGAGCGGTAGAACTTGAGCTCCTCCACGCTCTCGCGGATGTCCGCGAGCGCGCGGTGGCCGCCCGCCTTGCTGGGCGAGTTGAAGTAGACGCGGGGAAACCACCGGCGCACGAGCTCCTTGATCGACGACACGTCAACGAGGCGATAGTGCAGGTGGGCGTCGAGGGCCGGCATGTCCCGGGCCAGGAAGCCCCGATCCACGTAGATCGTGTTCCCGGCGAGAGGCGCCTTGCGGGGCACGGGCACGTAGCTGCGGACGTAGTCGAGCACCTGCGCCTCGGCGTCGGCGAGGGTCGTGCCCGCCTCCAGGGCCTCGAGCAGCCCGGACGAGGTGTGCATGGAGCGCACCACGTCGACCATCTGGTCGAGTGCCTCCTGGGGCGGCTTGATGAGGACGTCGAGGCCCTCGCCGAGCGCGTTGAGCTCGGAGTCGGTCACCATGACGGCGACCTCGACCAGCGCGTCGTGGGCCAGGTCGAGCCCGGTCATCTCGCAGTCGATCCACACGAGCCGGTCGTTGCGGTCGCTCATGGCGACACCCTAGAGCCCGGGGCCCGCGCGCGGACGGGGTGCACGAGACTCGCGCGACACTACACAACGTGACTCAGAAATGACTTTCAGTTGACCCACCGAGTCCGCCGTCGAGCCCAAGATGAAGCGGTACGGCGAGCCGGCAGGTGCCCGGCAGCGCAGCGCCCGAGGAGGTCAGCCGGTGGTCGGGACCCCAGCCGACGGCGAGCTGTTCAGCCTGCGCGTCGCCCCTCAGCCCGAGGCCGAGCGAGTCGCCGCCACCCTGCCCCACCCGGCGCCGACCGAGGGCGCCGCCCACGGACTGGTCATCGTGCTGCGCGGGCTGCGGGCCCGCGCCGGCCATGCCGTGGAGTCCTCGATGCTCGGCCACCCTCTGCCCTGAGCCGGGTCGGTCGCTCCACGTCGTGCCGAGCACGACACGATGGCCGGCATGGATGCGAACGAGGCCGTCATCAGCGCGCGTGGGCTGTCCAAGACGTACGGCACGCACAAGGCCGTCGACGGGCTCGACCTCGAGGTGACACGCGGCGAGATCTTCGCGCTGCTGGGACCGAACGGGGCAGGCAAGACCACGACCGTGGAGATCCTCGAGGGCTACCGGCAACGCGATGCCGGCGAGGTGACGGTGCTCGGCACCGACCCGGCGTACGCCGATCGCGCGTTCCGCTCCCGCGTCGGCATCGTTCTCCAGTCCGCCACCGACTTCGAGGAGCTCGCCGTCGGCGAGGTGGTGCACCACTTCGCGCGCTACTACCCGAACGCGCGCGACCCCGACGAGGTCATCGACCTCGTCGGTCTGGCCGACAAGCGGATGGCGCGCACCCGCACGCTCTCCGGCGGGCAGCGCCGGCGTCTCGATGTCGCGCTCGGCATCCTCGGCCGACCCGAACTTCTCTTCCTGGACGAACCGACGACCGGCTTCGATCCGCAGGCCCGGCGGCAGTTCTGGGGCCTGGTGGAAGCCCTCGCCGCGGAGAACACGACGATCCTGTTGACCACCCACTACCTGGATGAGGCCGAGCGCCTCGCCGATCGCGTCGGAGTGATCGTCACCGGCCGCATCGTCGAGGTCGCACCCCCAGCGCAGCTCGGCGGCCGGCAGCAGGCCGAGGCGACGGTGCGATGGTGCGATGCAGAGGGTGAGCATGATGTGCGCACGCCAACACCGTCGCGCGTCGTCGCCGACCTGTCCGCGAGGTTCGGCGGGGAGGTGCCGGACCTCACGGTCACCAGGCCGACGCTCGAAGACGTCTACCTGCAGCTGATCGGGGGCGCGGCGTGAGCGTGGCGATCGGCTGGGCCCGGTCCCGGCTCGAGCTGCTGCAGTTCTTCCGCCAGCGCGACTCGGTCGTCTTCATCTACGCGTTCCCGATCGTGCTGCTGTTCATCTTCGGCTCGGTGTTCGACGAAGACATGGGGGACGGCGTGAGCTTCGCCCAGTACTTCACGGCGGGCATGATCGCGTCCGGCATCATGGCGACGTCGTTCCAGTCGCTGGCGATCCAGATCGCGCTCGAGCGCGACGACGGGACACTCAAGAGGATCGTGGGCACGCCGATGCCACGGAGTTCCTACTTCATCGGCAAGGTCGGTCTCGTGGTGGTGACGGGCGTGAGCCAGGCGTTGGTGCTGATCTTCGTCGGCGCGCTGCTCTTCGACCTCGACCTGCCCTCCACGGCGTCGCGTTGGTGGACGTTCGCGTGGGTCGCTGTGCTCGGGGCGACGTCCTGCACACTCCTTGGCATCGTCTGCTCCAACCTGCCGCGATCGGGTCGCAGCGCCGCAGCCGTCATCACCCCGATCGTGATCGTGCTGCAGTTCATCTCCGGGGTCTTCTTCGTCTTCAGTGAGCTGCCGACCTGGATGCAACAGCTCGCCTCCCTCTTTCCCCTCAAGTGGATGACCCAGGGCATGCGCTCGGTGTTCCTTCCCGACTCGTTCAGCGCGGAGGAGGCGGCCGGCTCGTGGGAGCTCGAGCGCGTCGCGGCCGTGCTCGTCGTCTGGACGGTTGTCGGCGCGGTGCTGGCAGTGCGGACGTTCCGGTGGACCCGTCCGGACGCGGGCTGATCGACCGGCGACCAGGGGTTCAGTGGTGCAGGGGACCGGCCGACCGGCTGGCCGGCTCTCGTCCAGGCGGCTGAACCGGCCGGGGGAGCAGTGGCTCCCGCTCCTTCAGTGGCAGGGTCAGCGGGCTCTCGGCCTTCACGACGACCTGCTCGCCCGCATGACGCAGCCGCACCGTGGCCACTTCGTCGTCACCGTCGTGCACCGAGTACGTCGCCTGCGTCGGCTCCACGTCCACGCAGAGGCGAGCGCCGCGCCAGCGCAGTGAGAACCGCAGCCGGCTGATCCCGGCGGGCAGTGCGGGATCGAAGCAGAGCTCTCCCGAGTGGTCGCGCAGTCCACCGAACCCGGCCACCAGCGCGGACCACGCCCCGGCAAGTGAGGCCATGTGCAGGCCGTCGCGGCTGTTGTGGTGGAGGTTGTGGAGGTCGATGAGCGCTGCCTCGTAGGCGTAGTCGTGGGCGAGTTCGAGGTGGCCCACCTCCGCGGCGAGCACTGCCTGCGTGCAGGCCGACAACGAGGAGTCGCGGACCGTGCGACGTTCGTAGTAGTCGACGTTGCGCGCCTTGTCCTCGGCGCTGAATGCGTCGCCGGCCAGGTGCATCGCCAGCACGAGGTCGGCCTGCTTGACCACCTGGCGACGGTAGAGGTCGAAGTAGGACGCGTGAAGGAGCAGCGGATAGCGGTCGTGGTAGGCCTCGAAGTCCCACTCGCCATGGTGGGTGAACCCCTCGGACTGCTGGTGAACGCGCAGATCGGGGTCGTACGGGATGTGGACAGCAGCGGCTGCGTCGCGCCAGGTGGCGGTCTCCTCGAGTGTCACGCCGAGGGTGTGCGCGACGTCGGGGTGACGGGTCGCCGCGTCGGCGGCGGCGTGCAGGTTGCGGGCCGCCATCAGGTTCGTGAAGACGTTGTCGTCAGCGAGGGCGCTGTACTCGTCGGGGCCGGTCACGCCGTCGATGTGCCAGCGGCCGTCGGCGTCGTGGTGGCCGAGTGAGGTCCACAGGCGCGCCGTCTCCACGAGCAGCTCGCACCCGACCTCCGCCTCGAGCGTGTCTTCCCCTGTGACGACGCGATGGCGTACGACGGCTTCGGCGATGGCGGCATTGACATGGAAGCCAGCCGTGCCCGCCGGCCAGTAGGCGGAGCACTCCTGCCCGCGAATGGTGCGCCAGGGGAACGCGGCACCGCGCAGGCCGAGCGTCTTCGCGCGCTCGCGGGCGATGTCGAGCGTCGAGTGCCGCCAGCGCAACGCGTCGGCGGCTGCGTCCGGCTGGGTGTACGTGAGCAGCGGCAGCACGAAGGTCTCGGTGTCCCAGAAGGTGTGCCCGTCGTACCCCGGCCCGGTGAGACCCTTCGCGGGGATGCAGCGCTGCTGGGCGCGCGCACCCGCCTGGAGCACGTGGAACAGGCCGAAGCGGACGGCCTGCTGCAGCTCGTTGTCGCCTTCGACGACGACGTCGGCCGCGTCCCAGAAGTCGTCGAGGAACTCGCGTTGCTGCTGAAGAAGTCCTTCGAAGCCGGCGTAGCGCGCACCGAGCAGGGCGCCCGCCACCTGGTCGCGCAGCGACGGGAGGGTGCGCAGGCTCGACCAGCCGTAGGCCAGCAGCTTGACGATGCGCAGGCTCTCGCCAGGCTCGAGCAGGCAGACGATGTTCGTGCGCGCCCAGTCGGGTCGGCAGTCGACCTCGATCTCCACTCGACCGGGTCCCTCCACGATGTGGTCCATCCCGGCACCCATGAGCAGCTCGCTGTGGCGGGTCCGGTGCAGGAGGATCGCGCCGTGGTCCTCGACATCGTCTTCGACGGCAACCAGCGGGTTGTCCAGCACCGCTGCGACTCGCGGGTCGTCAGACGTCTTTGGTTGTGACTCGTTGGCGACGAGCCCCGACTGGACGATGATGCGGACCGGCTGGTCCACGGCCTCCACCTGGTACTCGATCGCGGCGACGGCACGCTGGGTGAAGGACACGAGCCGGCGACTCCGGATGCGCACGCGCTTGCCGGCTTGCGAGGTCCAGTCGGCGTCGCGGTTGAGCACGCCGTGTCGCAGGTCGAGGCTGCGCTCGTGGTGGTGCAGGTGGCCGTAGCGCACGTCGAAGGGCGAGTCGTCGACGAGCAGCCGGATGAGTTTGCCGTTGGTGACGTTGACGACGGTCTGACCGGACTCGGGGTAGCCGTAGCCGGCCTCGCCGTAGGGCATGTCACGGAGCTCGTAGAACGAGTTGAGGTAGGTGCCGGGAATGCCGTGCGGCTCTCCTTCGTCGAGGTTGCCGCGCAGTCCGATGTGACCGTTGGAGAGAGCGAGCAGCGACTCCGACTGGGCGAGCAGGTCGAGGTCGAGCCGGGACTCCCTGATGCACCACGGCTCGACCGGAAACGCCGACTGCTCGATCATGGTGTTCCCGGTGTGTCGAGCAGGTCGGCGAGGTCGCGGACCACGACGTCGGCGCCGTGCTCGCGGAGGGCGGCGCCCTGGTCGTTTCGATCGACCCCCACCACGACCGCGAACCCTCCGGCACGGCCGGCTTCGACCCCGGCCAAGGCATCCTCGAAGACGGCCGCCTGGTCCGGACGTACGCCGAGGACTTGCGCGCCGCGCAGGAACGTGTCGGGCGCCGGCTTGCCCTTGAGCCCTTCCTGTTGGATCGTCACCCCGTCGACACGTTCTTCGATGAGTGGTGCCAGCCCGGTGACCTTGAGCACGTCGGCCGTGTTGGCGCTGGATGAGACGACCGCGCGTCGTAGTCCGGCGTCACGCGCTGCATGCAGGTAGCGGCGCGATCCCTCGAAGACCTTGACCCCGTCGTCGTGGATGCGTCGCAGCAACGCCTTGTTCTTGCGGTTGCCCAGCCCGTTCACCGTCTCCGCGTCGGGGCCGTCGTCCGGGCCTCCCTCGGGGAGCCTGATGCTGCGGCTGGCCAGGAAGTCACGGACCCCGTCGGCTCGCGGCTTGCCGTCGACGTACGACTCGTAGTCGTCACCCGGGTCGAACGGGACGAAGTCCTCGCCCTCGCGCTTCGCGCGCTCTCGCAGGAACGCGTCGAACATCTCCGTCCACGCGGCGTTGTGCACGGCGGCGGTGTCCGTCAGGACGCCGTCCAGGTCGAACAGGCACGCGCGGACGCCGTCCGGTAGCCCCAGCATCCGACCACCTCCTGTCCGGCGGGTACCTCGTGATCATCGCACCACGACAGCACCGCGGCGCGTCCGTGCCAAGGTGGGGTTCCTGGGTACGAGTCGGCTCACGACGACGGTGGGAGGCCACGCATGGCTGACGAGGACATCCTTGCCCGCATCAAGTCACTGGTGGAGGAGGAGCACGCGCTGAACTCGGGGGAGTCCGTTGTGGAGGATCGCGCGGCCAGGCGCAAGGAGGTCGAGGAGGCGCTGGACCAGTGCTGGGACCTCCTTCGCCAGCGCCAGGCCCGACGGGACAACGACCAGGACCCGGCGGGTGCTCGTGCGCGGCCGGTCAGCGAGGTGGAGTCCTACCAACAGTAGGACCGAACGTTTCCGCGGAAACGCGCAGGTGATCGTTCGTACCGGTTCGGCTGCTTCCGGGTAGGCGGAAGCAGCCAAAGCGGCACGAAGGATCATGCGACGAGGGAGAGGAGTGGCAGGGTGCGGGTCGCGGTGTTCACGGGTTCGTCGCCGGGACCGGACGGGCACCGGCTGGCAGCTGCCGTCTTTGCACGCGAGCTCGCGGCTTCCGGTGCCGGGATCGTCTACGGCGGTGCGACGGTCGGGTTGATGGGCGTCGTCGCCGACGCGGCGTTGGCCGCTGGTGGCGAGGTCATCGGAGTGATGCCGCAGCACCTCATCGATCGGGAGATCGCCCACGACGACCTCACCCGCCTGGACGTGGTCGCCTCGATGCACGAGCGGAAGGCACGGATGGCCAACCTCGCGGACGCGTTCGTGGCACTGCCCGGCGGCGCCGGCACCTTGGAGGAGCTGTTCGAGGTCTATACGTGGTCACAGCTCGGCCTGCATGCGAAGCCGGTGGCCGTGCTGGATCTGGACGGCTTCTACGCGCCCCTGCTGACCCAGCTGCAGGCGATGAGCAGCGCCGGCTACCTCGCTCCGCAGCTGCTGCGGTCACTGGGCGTCGTGTCCGACGCGGCCGGCTTCCTCGACTTCGTCGCCGGCTACCAGCCGCCGATCCAGACGTGGGACGCGTCCGGAGCGCACACGCCGGTCATGCCTGGAGAGCGCGCCCGGCAGGATTCGAACCTGCGACCAACAGATTAGAAGTCTGCCGCTCTATCCTCTGAGCTACGGGCGCTCGGGTCACCCGGCAGCACGGTAGCGGGTCGGCGCCCACGACGTGCGGTGGCGGAGGCGCCACTCGCGCGGTGCCTCCGCCACGTGCCGAGCCGGGTCATCCTGCGAGCGGGTGACCAGTCTCGAGCAACGACTTCAGGTCGCTGAGCACCCAGGCCCAGCCACCACCGGCACCGGTGTCCTCCTGCGCTCCGGAGAGCAGGACCGACAGCAGCGGTGCGCCTTCGAGCTCGTGGGTCACGGTGAGCTTGGTGACGCCGCCGTCGATCTCCTCGATCTCGTGGGTGAGGCGCGTGAACCCCTCGTCCCGCATCGCCTCGTCCATGCACATGCGCCATGTCTGGACCAGCTTGCGCGGCTCGTCGGCCACGATGACCTCGCCGTCGACGACGACCTCCGGCGAGCCCACGGCCAGGAACTCCTCGCTCGCGTGCGCTCGGTAGACGCCGCCCGGACGGAGGTCGTACTCGACGCGCCCGCCGTAGCCGTAGCGCTCGCTCCACTCCGGCTTCGTGATCGCGTCCCAGACTGCCTGGGGTGTTGCCTTGATGTAGACCCGGTAGACCTGTGTGGTCACGCCGGACTCCGTCGTCGTGGTGCTCATGATTCTTCCTCCAGCTCGTTCTTGAGGTCGACGAGCGCCGACACATGGCGCTCGGTGTACTTGTCGATCCATCTGTCGTGGATCAGCCGGATCGGCACCACGTTGAGGAAGTGCAGCTTCTCCCGGCCTGACCGGCGTACGACGACGAGCCCCGCGTCCTCGAGCACCCGCAGGTGCTTCATCACGCCGAACCGCGTCATCTCCAGCTCGGACTCCAGCTCGGTGAGCGTGCGGCCGTCACGCGCGAAGAGCCGGTCGAGCAGGAAACGGCGGGTTGGGTCCGCGAGTGCCTTGAACACGCGGTCGCCGTCGTCCGTCATGCCGAGACGATAGGTGACCATTTGGTCACCTGTCAAGGAATGCAGCCTAGAACTCGTGGTGTCTTTCGACGAGCGCAGCCCTCAGGACAGGTCGGTGAGGGCCCCGCGCAGCTGGTCGAGCGCGAACTGCAGGTCCTCGCGGGTGATGGTCAGCGGCGGCGAGAGACGGATCGTCGAGCCGTGGGTGTCCTTGGCCAGCACGCCGCGGCGCATCAGCGCCTCGCACACGTCGCGTCCGCTGCCCAGCGACGGGTCGACGTCGACGCCAGCCCAGAGACCCCGCACGCGCGATGCGGTGACGCCGTGACTGTGCAGGGCGGCCAGGCCGTCGCGCAGATCGCCTTCGAGCGCACGCGCGTTTGCCTGCACCGCGTCCGTGGCCAGCAGCCCGATCACGGTGCGCCCGATGGCGGCGGCGAGCGGGTTGCCGCCGAACGTGCTGCCGTGGCTGCCCGGGGTAAACGCGTCCATGACGGGCCGGTCGGCGGCCACCGCGGAGAGCGGCACGATGCCGCCGCCGAGCGCCTTCCCAAGGATGTAGACGTCGGGGCTGACGCCCTCGTGGTCGCAGGCGAACGTCCGCCCGGTGCGACCGAGTCCGGACTGGATCTCGTCGACCATCATCAGCACACCACGCTGGCTGCACGCCGCGCGCACCGCGGTCAGGTAGCCGTCCGGGGGGATGATGACGCCGGCCTCACCCTGGATCGGCTCGATCAGCACCGCGACGGTGGTGTCGTCGATCGCGGCCTCGATCGCGGCGGCGTCGCCGTAGGGGACCGAGCGGAAGCCGGGTGTGTAGGGACCGTACTGGTCGTGCGCGTCGGGGTCGTCGGAGAAGCTGACGATGCTGATCGTGCGGCCGTGGAAGTTGCCGTCGGCCACGATGATCGTGGCCTGCCCGTCGGGCACACCCTTGGTCCCGTGGCCCCACTTACGGGCGAGCTTGAGCGCAGTCTCGACTCCCTCGGCGCCGGAGTTCATCGGCAGCACGGCGTCCTTGCCGCTCAGCGCGGCCAGGTCGGCGCAGAACGGCCCGAGCTGGTCGTGGTGGAACGCCCGGCTGGTCAGGGTGACCTTGCCGAGCTGCTCCATCGCCGCCGCGATCAGGGCCGGGTGGCGGTGGCCGAAGTTCAGCGCGGAGTAGGCGGCCAGGCAGTCGAGGTAGCGCCGGCCAGAGACATCGGTGACCCACGAGCCGTGCGCCTCGGTGACGAGGACCGGCAGGGGGTGGTAGTTGTGCGCACCATGCGCGCCCTCGAGATCGAGCGGGGACAGCTGAGCGGGAGCGCTGGTCACAGACACCTCCTGGTAGGGAACTGCTGAGGACATCGTGCGTCACGTGGAGGCTATGTGGTGCCAGGTCAGCACAACTGGGCGCGGGTCAGCTGGGCCGACGGGTCTGCGCCGAGGTCGAGGCCCGAGGGCAGCGCACCCGCTCGTACCAGGAGGTCGCCGACGGCGGCGATCATGGCGCCGTTGTCGGTGCACAGGCGCGGCGAGGGCACTCTGAGCTCGAGACCGGCCTCCGCGCAGCGCACCTCTGCGACCTCGCGGAGGCGCCGGTTCGCGGCCACCCCGCCCACGACGACGAGCGTGTCCGCGCCCGACTCGTGGCACGCGTCGACGGCTTTAGCCGTGAGGACGTCGACCACGGCCTCCTGGAACGACGCCGCTACGTCCGAAACGGGCAGCTTGTCCCCTCGCCGGTCGGCGGCCTGGACGTGCCGCGCCGTTGCGGTCTTGAGACCCGAGAACGAGAACGCGAACCGGCCCTTGTCGCGGCGTCCGAGCAGTGGCCGGGGGAAGTGCACGGCCTCGGGGTTGCCGCCCTCCGCGGCTGCCTGGATAGCCGGCCCTCCCGGGTAGTCGAGCCCGAGGAGACGCGCCACCTTGTCGAACGACTCGCCGGCCGCGTCGTCGACGGTGTCGCCCAGGTGGACGACCGGGTCGGTGGCGAGGTCTTCGACCAGCAGCAGCGAGGTGTGGCCCCCCGACACGACGAGCACGATCGAGCGGGCGGGCAGCGGACCGTGCTCGAGGGTGTCCGCGGCGACATGGCCCGCCACGTGGTGCACCGCATAGATCGGTACGTCGAGGACGAGCGCGATCGACTTGGCCGCGGCTACACCGACGTACAACGAGCTGGCCAGGCCCGGGCCCGCCGTCACGGCGACGGCGCCGACACCGGAGAGGTCGACGGACGAGTCGACGAGCGCCTTCTCGAGACACGGTCCGAAGGCGTCCAGGTGGGCACGGGCCGCGATCTCGGGGACGACGCCGCCGAAGCGGGCATGCTCGGCCATGCTCGAGGCGAGCGCGTCGCCGAGCAGGACGCCGTCGGCCACCAGGCCGACACCGGTCTCGTCGCAGGACGTCTCGACGCCGAGGACGACGGTCATCGACGCGCGGGAACGAAGCGGGGGGGCACCGACGCACCCTACCTGCGGGTCCGTGCGGGCTACGCGGCCCGCGAACGGCGGCGCCGCGTCGCCTGGGGCGACACGGGCGAGGGCAGCAGGCCGGTGAGCAGCGAGCCCGTCAGCCCGGCCAGGATCGGGTCGACCTCGGTGCCGCGGACCACCTGAACGATGACGGCGGCGAGGCAGCCCAGCGCGGCCAGGGCAAGGGTGATGGACGCGAGCAGAGAATTCGGCTTCATGGCGCTCTCCCGGTGGTCAGCCGACGGTGCTACGTCGGTCAGAGCCCGGCGACCCCCTCGCAGATACGTCGGCCTGGGGGAGTCCCCGGATGGATGGGGCTTCCCTAGGAGAGGATTGGCGGTATGACGTCGGCCGGGGGCAGCGCTTCCTTGCTGCTCGCCCTCGAGGCGGTCGGCGAGCAGGTCGCCGCGCTCCGGCTGCCGCTCGAAGCGGCCGATGCGGACGCGGGGCGCCGGCTGCGTCGCGAGATCGGTGACCAGCTCGCCGATTACGTGCTGCCCCGGTTGCGCCGCCTGGACGCCCCGCTGCTCGCCGTGGTCGGCGGCCCGACCGGCGCCGGAAAGTCGACCCTGGTCAACACCGTGGTGGGCAGGCGGATCAGCGCGGCCGGTGTGCTGCGCCCTACCACCCGGTCGGCCGTGCTCGTGCACCACCCGTCGGAGGCATCGGCCTTCGAGGACCGGCGCATCCTCCCCGGCCTGGAGCGCGTCACGTCCAGCACGGCAGACCCTCATGCCCTCCAGCTCGTCCGGAGCGACGCCCTGCCGCCGGGGCTGGCTTTGCTCGACGCACCCGACATCGACTCCGTGGTCGCCGAGAACCGCGAGCTGGCCAGCCAGCTGCTGGCCGCCGCCGACATGTGGTTGTTCGTGACGACGGCCGCGCGCTATGCCGATGCCGTGCCATGGGACTTCCTGCGCACGGCAGTCACCCGCGGCACTGCTGTCGCGATCGTGCTCGACCGAGTGCCCAAGGAAGCCGTCGCCGAGGTGCGCGCCGACCTCGGGTCGATGTTGACCGAGCAGGGTCTGGGCGGCGCGCCGCTGTTCGTGGTGGCCGAGACCACGGCGTACGACGCGATGCTGCCCGCGGGTGACATCGAGGCGATCCGGCACTGGTTGAGCACCCTGGCTTCGGACGCCGAGGCGCGCGACCACGTCGTACGGCACACCCTCGACGGGGCGGTGCGGTCGCTCGCCGCCCGGCTCTTCGAGCTGGCGGCGTCGGCCGACATGCAGGCCGAGACAGCGGCGCGCCTGAGACGCGCAGTCGACACGGCGTACGACGAGGGTCTGGCCCGCGTCGACGAATCTGCGAGCGACGGCTCACTGTTGCGCGGCGAGGTCCTCGCCCGGTGGCAGGAGTTCGTCGGCACCGGCGAGTTCATGCGCGCAGTGGAGGCGCGCATCAGCCGGGCGCGCGACAAGGTGACGGCGGTGGTGAAGGGCGAGCCCGCGCCGGCGGCCGGGCTCGCCGAGGCCCTGGAGTCCGGCGTGGAGGCGCTGGTGATCGCGGCGGCCGACGAGGCCGCCGAGCGCGCCGGTGCGGCGTGGCAGGGCGAGCCGGCCGGCGCCGCGCTGCTCGGCGACGACGACCTGCGGCGCAGCTCGCCCGAGTTGCGCGAGGCGGTGGGTCGCGCGGTCCGTGACTGGCAGGGCTTCGTCATCGACCTGGTGCGCACCCAGGCGCAGGGGAAGCGGGCGACCGCGCGCTATCTCGCGTTCGGCGTCAACGGCCTGGGCCTGATGGCGATGATCGTGGTGTTCGCGCACACCGGTGGACTGGTAGCCGGCGAGGTCGCCGTCGCTGGTGGCGCGTCAGCGCTGAGCCAGAAGATCCTCGAGGCCGTTCTCGGGGACCAGGCGGTGCGCAGCCTCTCGGCGACCGCCCACGAGAACCTGAACGACCGGGTTCGCGCGCTGCTCGAGGACGAACGCGCCCGCTTCACCCGGCGGCTCGACGCGGCGCAGATCGACGAGTCGGCAGGCCCGCGGCTGCGCGATGCGGTGCAGGACGTGGAGGACTCCGGGTGAACTCGCGCTCGCTGCGACGGCGCGGGCGTCACCGCCGGGCTGATCTACCCGCCATGCTGGCCGCGCTCGACGCGGCCCTCGTCGAGCTCGACGGACGCGCGGACGACAAGCTGGTCCGGCGGGCGCGTGGCGTGGCGGACCGGGCCGGTGAACGGCTGCGGCTGTCCGGCGAGCACACCGTCGTGGCGTTGGCGGGCGCCACCGGCAGCGGTAAGTCGTCCCTGTTCAACACGTTGGCCGGCGGTGACCTCTCGCCCGTCGGCGTACGCCGTCCCACCACGGCGAAGGTGCACGCCAGCGTGTGGGGCTCGGAAGGCGCGGCGCCGCTCGTGCAGTGGCTCGGTGTCCCGAGGCGGCAGACGTCGTGGCAGGACACCGACGACGTGCACGACCTCGGCGGCCTGGTGCTGCTCGACCTGCCCGACCACGACTCGACCGCGCTCGACCACCGGCTCGAGGTCGACCGGCTCGTCGAGCGGGTCGACCTCCTGGTGTGGGTGGTCGACCCGCAGAAGTACGCCGACGAGGCGTTGCACGAGCGCTACCTGCGCCGGCTGGTCGGCCACGACGCAGTCACGCTGGTCCTGCTCAACCAGGTGGACACCCTCAACCCGTTCGCGGCGGCCGAGTGTGCCGAGGACCTGCGCCGACTCATCGACGAGGACGGGCTGCCAGGGGCCAAGGTGCTCACCTGTTCTGCGCGCACCGGGGCCGGCGTCGACGAGCTGCGCGCCCTGCTCGCTGCGACGGTCCGTGCCCGGCGCGCCCGCAACGACCGCCTGCTGGCCGATGTCGAGGGCGTCGTCGATGCGTTGGTGGGCGTGGGCGCCGTCGCGCCGGACGACCCTGCCGGCGTCGGCAAGCGCGAGCGTGCAGAGCTCGTCGATGCGTTCGCGTCGGCCGCCGGCGTGCCTGTCATCGGCGAGGCCGTCGAGCGGTCCTGGCAGCTGCGCGCCGCCGGCTCGGTGGGCTGGCCGCCCAGTCGGTGGGTGCGGCGGCTTCGCCCCGACCCGCTGCGCCGGCTCCACCTCCGGCCGGGGGAGCAGCGCGAAATCCGTGGCCTGGTGCGCTCGTCGGTGCCCGAGCCGACGCGGGTACAGCGTGCGCAGGTCGAGACCGCGACGCGCCGCCTCACCGCAGCGGCGGGCGAACGTCTGCCGCGCCGATGGCAGGACGAGGTACGCCGGAGCGCCGGCGCTCACCCCGACGACCTGCGCGACGCGTTGGACTCGGCCGTCGTCGGCGTCGATCTCGGCATCGACCGGACGCCGCTCTGGTGGCGTCTCGCCGGCGCGCTGCAGTGGCTGCTGGTCGTTCTCTCCGTAGTGGGGCTGGGCTGGTTGCTGCTGCTCGGTGTCGGCAGCTGGCTGCGGCTCCCCGAACCGCCGACGCCCGACGTGGGCGGCTTCCCGGTGCCGACGATGCTGCTGCTCGGGGGAGTCGGGCTCGGACTCCTCGTTGCCTTCGTGGGGCGGCTCGTCGCTCGCGCCGGCGCCGTCGCGCGTCGTCGACGAGCCGAGTCACGGTTGCGATCCGGCATCGAGTCGGTCGCCGAGCTGCTCGTCATCGGCCCGGTCAACGCTGAGCTCGCCCGTTACGAGCGGGCCCGCGAGGCGCTCTCCCGCGCCGCCAGCGGCTGAGGCGCGCCCGATCGGTCGCTGCGGTGCGCCGTCCACAGGCGCGGGTGCGTCGCCACATCCACAGATCGCCGCAGGCCCTGTCGGTCGCGCCGCGAGGACGGCAGCGTCGTCACCGCAACGCGGCGCGTGCCGCGACGGAGCGGGAGGTGTGCGGTGAACGAGACGAACGTCACGGTGGTGGGTCATGTCGCGACCGAGCCGGTGATGCGGACGACGGCCGCGGGGGTGAAGGTGACGAGCTTCCGGCTGGCTTCGACCGAGCGGCGCTTCGACCGGCAGCTGGCGGCGTGGCGCGACGGGGCGACGATCTTCTACACGGTGACCTGCTGGCGTGCGGCCGCCGAGAACGTGCAGGACTCCGTGTGCAAGGGGCAGCCGGTGATGGTGCACGGGCGGCTGAGGGTGAGCGGCTACGACGACAAGGACGGCCAGCACCGCACCGTCGTCGAGGTCGACGCGCAGGCGGTGGGCCACGACCTGACCCGGGGTGTCGCGTCGTTCACCAAGGCGCTGCCCGTCGCTGAGGCAGCGGCGGCGCTGGTCCGCGAGCTCGACGAGGAGGAGCCGTTCGACCCGGTGACGGGCGAGGTGCTCTCCGTGCCCGCGGGGGACGAGCAGTCGGGCGGCGGTGACGCCCGGGAGAGCGCCGCCTGAGGAAGCCGGCCGCGTCCGGGTCGGTTCGGTCACCCTCCCCCGGGACCGTCCGATTCGGGCGTGGCCACATCCGCAACTACCCTGGAGGCATGGCGGAGTTCATTTACACGATGCGCAAGGCGCGCAAGGCCCACGGCGACAAGGTCATCCTCGATGACGTCACGCTGGCCATGTACCCCGGCGCGAAGATCGGCGTCGTGGGCGCGAACGGCGCGGGCAAGTCGAGCGTCCTCAAGATCATGGCCGGTCTCGACCAGCCCTCCAACGGCGACGCGTTCCTCTCTCCCGGCTACTCCGTCGGCATCCTCGAGCAGGAGCCTCAGCTCGACGAGAGCAAGGACGTGCTCGGCAACGTGGAAGAGGGGCTCGGCGAGATCAAGGCCAAACTCGACCGCTTCAACGCGATCGCCGAGCAGATGGCGACCGACTACAACGACGACCTGATGACCGAGATGGGCAAGCTTCAGGAGGACATCGACCACGCCAACGCGTGGGACCTCGACTCCCAGCTCGAGCAGGCGATGGACGCGCTGCGGTGCCCGGCTCCCGACGCCGACGTCTCGGTGCTCTCCGGTGGCGAGCGCCGCCGGGTCGCGCTGTGCAAGCTGCTGCTCAGCCAGCCCGACCTGCTGCTGCTCGACGAGCCAACCAACCACCTCGACGCCGAGAGCGTGCAGTGGCTGGAGTCGCACCTGGAGAAGTACGCCGGCACCGTCGTCGCCGTGACGCACGATCGCTACTTCCTCGACAACGTGGCCCAGTGGATCCTCGAGCTCGACCGCGGGCGGGCCTATCCCTACGAGGGCAACTACTCGACGTACCTCGAGACCAAGCAGGCCCGCCTGAAGGTCGAGGGCCAGAAGGACGTCAAGCGCCAGAAGCGGCTCAAGGACGAGCTCGAGTGGGTGCGCTCCAACGCCAAGGGGCGCCAGACCAAGAGCAGGGCCCGTCTCGACCGCTACGAGGAGATGGCCGCCGAGGCCGACAAGACCCGCAAGCTCGACTTCGACGAGATCCAGATCCCGCCCGGCCCTCGGCTCGGCAACGTCGTCGTCGAGGCCGACATGCTCAGCAAGGGCTTCGGCGACCGGCAGCTCATCGACGACCTGTCGTTCTCGTTGCCGCGCAACGGCATCGTCGGCGTCATCGGGCCCAACGGCGCCGGCAAGACCACGCTGTTCAAGATGATCCTCGGCGACGAGCCGGCCGACTCGGGCTCCATCAAGGTCGGCGAGACGGTCAAGATCGCCTACGTCGACCAGAACCGCGCCGGCATCGACGCCAAGAAGTCGCTGTGGGAGGTCGTCTCCGACGGCCTCGACCACATCAACGTCGGGCACGTCGAGATGCCCTCGCGGGCCTACGTCTCGGCGTTCGGCTTCAAGGGTCCCGACCAGCAGAAGCCGGCCGGCGTGCTCTCCGGTGGCGAGCGCAACCGACTCAACCTCGCACTGACGCTCAAGCAGGGCGGCAACCTGCTGCTCCTCGACGAGCCGACGAACGACCTCGACGTCGAGACCCTGTCGTCACTGGAGAACGCGCTGCTCGAGTTCCCCGGCTGCGCTGTGGTGGTCAGCCACGACCGGTGGTTCCTCGACCGGGTGGCGACGCACATCCTGGCCTACGAGGGCAACTCGCAGTGGTTCTGGTTCGAGGGCAACTTCGAGTCCTACGAGAAGAACAAGATCGAGCGGCTCGGTGCCGACGCGGCCCGACCGCACCGCGCGACCTACCGCAAACTGACCCGGTAACGGCGGCCGCGTCGTGAGGCACCGCTACCGCTGCGCGATGCGCTGGTCCGACATGGACGCCTACGGTCACGTCAACAACGTCGTCTACCTGACCTACCTCGAGGAGGCCCGGGTCGACATGCTGTTCGCCCTCGGCGCCGAAAGCGGTGGGCGGGCGCTTTCCGACGGCGTGCTCGTCGCCCGTCACGAGATCGACTACCGGCGCCCGCTCGTCTACCACTCGCGCGGCGTCGACATCGACCTCTGGATCGGCGCGATCAAGGGCGCGTCGTTCGAGGTCCGCTACGAGGTCCACGACGACGAGACGGTGTTCGCGCGCGCCGCGTCGGTGATCGTGCCCTACGACCTCACGGCCGAGCGGCCGCGCCGGGTGAGCCCCGAGCAGCGGGCCTTCCTCGAGCGCTACCTCGAACCGCCTGCCTGAGGCTCCGCCGGCCCGACGCTCCGCCTGCCTGACGCTGCTCAGTCGAGCACCGCCTCCGGCTCCTTGATCTCACCGCGCTGCTCGGGGATCGCCGCGTGAGCAGGCAGCCGCATCGGCTTGGCGGCCCAGCTGGGCAGCCACCAGTTCCACCGGCCGAAGATCGACACCAGCGCCGGCACCAACAGGGCACGCACCACCGTCGCGTCGAGCAGGATGCCGATGCCCAGCGCGGTGGCAAAGACCTTGATGTCGGTGCCTGGCGACGCGGTCAACGCGACGAACGACAGGAACAGGATCATCGCGGCTCCGGTGACCAGTCGGCCGGTCCGGGCCAGGCCCCTGATCACCGCCTCGTTGGTGTCACCACAGTTGTCGTACTCCTCGCGCATCCTGGCCAGGATGAAGACCTCGTAGTCCATCGACAGGCCGAACAGGAACGCGAAGATCAGCACAGGCAGCCAGAACGTCACCGCTCCCGTCTCCTGGATGTCGAAGACCGCCTCCGAGCCCATGCCCTCCTGCCAGAACAGCACGGTCGCGCCGAAGGTCGCCGCGACGGAGGCGATGTTGAGCAGGACCGCCTTGATCGGCAGCAGGATGGAGCGGAACGTGCGCACCAGGAGGATGAAGGTGACGAACGCGATCAGCCCCATGATCCACGGGAACCTGTCGTAGACGGCGTGCACGTAGTCGAGGACGGAGGCGCCGGTGCCCGCGATGCCGACCAGGCCGGGCACGTCCGAGATCGCCGCCTGGACACTTTCGACGACCTGGGCGTCGCCGGTGGTGACCACCTCGTCCTCGGGGATGACGGCAGCGAGGGCGCCGCCGTCGATGCGCCATTGCGGCGTGTCCGGCGCGAAGGCCGCTGCTACACCGTCGACGCCGACCGCCTCCGTCGACGGCCTGCTCCGCGCTCGCGGCGGGGTCGTCGCCGCGCACCATCACCTCGAGGGGCGACACGACACCGGCCGGCACTCCGCCGTCCTTGAGAGTCTGCAGGGACTCGTAGGCCGGACCACCGCTGGCCAGCGAGTCGGTGTCAGCCACGCCGATCTTGATGCCGAAGACGGGGATGATCAGCGCAGCGAGGATCCCGCTGGCCAGCGTCGCCGCGATCCAACGCCGCCGGACCACAAGGCGGGCCCATGCGGTCCACGGCCGGGAGGGCCGGCCCTCGTGGCGCAGCCGCGGCCAGTCGACTTTCGGGCCGACGCCCCCGAGCAGCGCGGGCAGCAACGTCAGGCAGACCAGCGTGCTCACCAAGGGGATCAGCAGGCCGCCGAGGCCCATGCTGCGCAGCAGCGGGACGGGGATGGCGACGAGGGCGAGGAGGCTGATCGCCACCGTGCCGGCGCTGGCCACGACGGCGTGCCCGGCTGTCTGCATGGCCACCACGACCGCGTCGTGGTTGTTCCGCCCGTGCGCGCGCTCCTCGCGCCATCGGGTGACGATGAGCAACGAGTAGTCGACCGCGACGCCGAGGCCGACGAGCGCGATGAGGAACTGCACGACGAAGCTCACGTCGGTGACGTAGGTCGCGGCGAGGACGATGCCGAACGTCGTGAGGATCGAGACCCCTGCCACGACGAGCGGGACCACCGCGAGGAACGAGGCGAAGACGAGGGCGAGGACGATCATCGCGCCGAAGGCGCCGAAGAGCGTCTCGACGAGCAGGCTCGGGGCCTCGGGGTCGTCGGTGCCCTGGGCGAGCAGGTTGTAGCCGCTGATCTGCCAGTCGAGACCGGTCTGCTCGCTCGCGTCCTCGAGGATCGGACGGATCGCGACGTCGATGCCCTTCTGGTCGAAGGACAGGAAGGGCGGCGGGTAGACGAGCGCGTAGGTCGTGCGCCCGTCGTCGGTGAGGAACACGTCGTCCTGTGTCTGCGAGAAGTCGACCACTCGCACGTCGGGCACGTCGGCCTGGATGCGGTCGAACACCGCGTCGATCTCCGCCTGGTGCTCCTGCACCGTCTCGCCCTCGGGCACCGTGACGATCGGCAGGTAGGGCGGGTTGGACCCACCGTTGCCGTAGTCCTCGAGCAGCTGCTTCTCGGTCTCGTAGCCGGGCTGGCCGGGCAGCGAGAAGTCGACCGAGAGCCGGTCGGTGGTCTGTCCTGCCGCCCAGCCGCCGACGACGAAGGCGAAGAGCCAGAACACCATGACCAGTTTGCGGTGTCGCAAGACGAACTCGGCGAATCTCGTCATCAGCCTGCTCCAACGGCGTCGAGGATTTAGCGACCGGCTTGGGCCGCACACGTTAGAGAAGGCCACCGACAAGGGGGAGCGGTTTTCCCGGAAGCCGGGGTGATCGCAGGGTGAATTCCGGGCTATTCCGGGACGAGCCAGACAGCCGTGTCGGACGACAGCTGGCCGGTGTCGGTGAGCGGCCCGCTTGCGAGCAACACCTCGTCGTACGCCGGCAGGTCCACTGCGGTCGCGCCCACGTTGACCACGCAGACCAGCCGCCCGGTTGCGCCGTCACCGCGCTCGAGCACGAGCACGTCGTCGTCCTCGCCGGAGCACCACCGCATCGGTCCTTCGCCGAGGGCGTTGTGGGCGCGCCGTATCCGCAGCGCCGAGCGGTAGTGCTCGAGCGTCGATCCCTCGGCGCCGGCCTGGGCCGCGACCGACAGCCCGCCCCACGACGACGGCTGAGGCAGCCAGGCACCGTCCGGCCCGAAGCCGTACGACGCGCCGTCGGTCGTCCAGGGGATCGGGACCCGCGCGCCGTCGCGGCCTCGTTCGGTGTGGTGCGTGCGCTCCCAGATGGGGTCGGCGAGCACGTCCTCGGGCAGGTCGTAGACCTCGTGCAGCCCGAGCTCCTCGCCCTGGTAGACGTAGGCCGAGCCGGGGAGGGCGAGCTGCAGCATCGTGGCCGCCCGGGCCCGGCGCACGCCGAGCTCCAGGTCGAGCGGAGTGTCGGGGCCGACGCGTTCACGCGCCAGGACGCCGCCGGAGGTGTCGTCGAGGCGTGCGTAGCGCGTCGCGTGCCGGGTCACGTCGTGGTTGGACAGCACCCACGTCGTCGGGCTGCCGACCGCGGCCGTGGTCGACAGGCACTCGTCGATCGTCGCCCGGAGCTGCGGCGCCTGCCACGGCGCACGAAGGAACTGGAAGTTGAACGCCGTGTGCAGCTCGTCGGGGCGCACGTAGAGGGCAAGGCGCTCGGGCGACTGCACCCAGGCTTCGCCGACGAAGGCCCGCTCACCGTCGTACTCATCCAGGACACGCCGCCAGCCGCGGTAGACCTCGTGCACGTCGTCGCGGTCCCAGAACGGGTGGTGAGGTCCCTCGGAGACGTCGAGGAGGCCCTCGCTCTCGTCTCCCACGTCGGGGAACCGCTGGTCCTTCTTCAGGGAGTTGGCGACGTCGATGCGGAAGCCGTCGACGCCACGGTCGAGCCAGAAACGCAAGGTCGCGTGGAAGTCCTCGACGACCTCCGGGTTCTCCCAGTCGAGGTCGGGCTGTTCGGGTGCGAACAGGTGGAGGTACCAGTCGCCGTCGGGCAGTCGCGTCCACGCCGATCCGCCGAACGTCGACTCCCAGTCGGTGGGGGGTTCTGCCCCCGCGGGGCCGCGGCCCGGCCGGAAGATGTAGCGCGCCCGCTCGGGGCTCCCGGGGCCTGCGGCGAGTGCGGCCTGGAACCACGCGTGCTGGTCGGACGTGTGGTTGGGGACGATGTCGATGATGACGCGCAGCCCAAGCCCGTGGGCTTGCGCGACGACCCGGTCGGCATCGGCAAGCGTGCCGAACATCGGCTCGATGTCGCGGTAGTCGGCGACGTCGTAGCCGCCGTCTGCCATGGGCGACGGGTAGAACGGCGTGATCCAGAGCGCGTCGACACCGAGGTCGCGCAGGTAGGGCAGACGCGACCGGATGCCTTCCAGGTCGCCGATGCCGTCGCCGTCGGAGTCGGCGAAGCTGCGGATGTAGACCTGGTAGATGACTGCGTCGCGCCACCAGGGCGCCGGTGCGGGTTGGGTCACCCGTCGGATTCTTTCGGGCCCACCGGCGAGACGGTCATGGCGGGGTCGCCGGCGTCGTCGTCCGGCGCGTTCACCATGCTGTGCGCGGCCATCACGAGGTAGTCCCAGAGCACCGTCTCGGCCTCGGCAGGCAGATCTATCGACTCGACCGCGTCGCGCATCCGCGACAGCCACGCGTCGCGTTCAAGACTGCGGATGCGGAACGGCACGTGTCGCATCCGCAGCCGCGGATGCCCGCGAAGGTCGGAGTAGGTGCGCGGCCCGCCCCAGTACTGCACCAGGAACATCCGCAGCCGTTCCTCGGCGCCGGCCAGGTCCTCGGGCGGGTAGACCGCCATCAGCACCGGATCCTGCGCGACGCCGGCGTAGAACCGGTGCACCAGCAGGCGGAAGGTCTCCTCGCCGCCGACCGCCTCGTAGAAGGAGGCCTCGAGGCCTTCGCTCGGGGAGGTCATAGGGTCGATTGTCTCAGACCACCGACAACCGAAAGGAACCGCGCATGGCTGCCACCCGCACCGCCAACGCCCACTGGGAAGGCTCGCTCAAGGAGGGCAAGGGTCAGGTCTCGCTCGACTCGTCCGGCATCGGGACGTACGACGTGAGCTGGCCCGCGCGCACGGAGGAGCCGAACGGCGTCACCAGCCCCGAGGAGCTCATCGCCGCCGCCCACTCGACCTGCTACTCGATGTCGCTGTCGAACGTGCTGACCAAGGCCGGGCACACTCCCGACACGGTCGACACCAAGGCAGACGTCACGTTCCAGCCCGGCACCGGCATCACCGGCAGCCACCTGACCACGCGGGCGTCGGTGCCCGGGATCTCCGCGGAGGAGTTCATCGGGTTCGCCGAGGAGGCGAAGACCGCGTGTCCGGTCAGCGCGGCGCTGACCGGCACCACGATCACCCTGGACGCGACCCTGGCCTGACGGCCTCCAGGGTCCGTTGCATCAGGTCGGGCCGGAGGTGGCACCCGGGGTGAGTGGCGCCCCGGGGTAGACCGGGACGGGCACCCGGATGCCCTCGCGGTCGAAGGCCTCCTTGACCCGCTCACGGAGCTCGCGCTGGACACCCCAGTGCTCGTTGGGCTTGGTCTTCACGATGACCCTGATCGTCACCGCCGTGCCCGTGACCGACTCGACGCCCGCCACGACAGGGTCGTCGATGATCTTCTCGTTCCAGGTCTCGTCCCCGGCCATCGCGGCCGCGGTCTCCGAGATGATCGTCTGCACGCGCGGGATGTCCTCGGTGTAGGCGACGGACACGTCGACGATGGCGGTCGACCAGCCCTGGCTGTGGTTGCCGACCTGGAGCACCTCGCCGTTGCGCACGTACCAGACGACCCCGCTGCCGTCGCGGATGCGGGTCACCCGCAGGCCGACGGCCTCGACGGTGCCGATGGTGCCCATGCCGGTGTCGATGAGGTCGCCGACGCCGTACTGGTCCTCGAGGATCATGAAGATGCCGGACAGGAAGTCCTTGACCAGCGTCTGCGCGCCGAAGCCGACGGCGACGCCGACGATGCCGGCGCTGGCGAGCAGCGGCCCGATCGGCAGCCCGATGACGTCGAGGATCATGAGCAGCGCGACGCTGAAGATGACGCCCGTCGAGACGCTGCGCAGGACCGATGCCATTGTCTCGGCGCGCTGCTTGCGCCGCTCCGAGAGGATCGTGCTCTGGTCGATCAGCTTGCCGCCGCGGCCTTTCGCGAGGACCCCGGGCACGGTGCCCTCGGCGGCGCGATGGGCGAGGCGCCTGATCACGCGATGGATGAGGAAGCGCAGCACCACGGCCAGCAGGACGATGACGATGATCGCCGTCGGCTTCGCCACCAGCCAGTCGGCCGACTCCGCGAGCCATCGCCAGCCGGTGACGTCGAAGACCCGGTCACAGAGCTCGTCGCCGGTCGGGTTGTCGAGACAGCTCTGGATCGACGGGGTCGGGCTCGGCGTCGACGGCTCCGGCGACGTGGCGGCGAGCAGCGGCGTGACTAGCGACGTGGTGGCCGCGAACGGCACTGGCGTTCTCTCCTCGTGATCTTCGTGGCGGCTTTACCGTCCCCCGAGGCTAGCGAGAGACCGGGTCGGTTTCATCGAAGTCGAGGCCGGTCCAGCGCGCCGCGAAGCACAGTGTCTCCGCATTGAGCGTGATCGTGCGGCTGAGCGCCCGAGCCCCGTGACCGACGTCACGCTCGTTGCGCAGCAACACCGGTCGGTCGCCGGTCGTGGCGTGCTGCAGCGCGGCGCACATCTTCCGGGCATGCAGTGTGTCGACGCGGGTGTCGCCTTCGAAGACGGTGAACAGCACGGCCGGATAGTCGATCCCTTCGCGCACGTGGTGGTACGGCGAGTAACTGAGCAGCCACTCGAGCTCCGTCGGGTCAGCCGCCGTTCCGTACTCGTCGTTCCATGTCTCGCCGAGGCCGAACCTCTCGTAACGCACCATGTCGAGCAGCGGTGCGGAGCAGACGACTGCGGAAAAGAGCTCCGGTCGTTGGGTGACGGCGGCGCCGACGAGCAGCCCGCCGTTGGACCCGCCCGAGATCGACAGCTGCGCCGTCGTCGTCCAGCCGTCGGCGACCAGGCGCTCGGCGGCAGCGTGGAAGTCGTCGTACACGTTCTGCTTGTGCTCGCGCATGCCCGCGCGGTGCCACTCCTCGCCCTCCTCGGAGCCACCGCGGAGGTTGGCGATCGCGTAGACACCGCCGGCCTCCACCCAGGCGAGCAGGCCGGCCGAGTAACCCGGCGTCAACGGCACGCCGAAGCCGCCGTAGCCGTAGAGAACGGTGGGACGCGGGCGGTCCGGCTCCTTCGTGGGACCGATGACGACCATCCGCACTGTCGTGCCGTCCTTCGAGGTGTACTCCACCTGGCGCGCGTGGACCTCCGGCACCTCGACCGTGCCCGGCGCCGTCGACCACAGAGCCGTCTCGCCGGTCGTCGCGTCGTAGCGGTAGACCGACGACGGCGTGACGTGGTCGGTGTAGCCGAGCCAGGCCTCGTGCCCGCCCTCCGGCCGCTCCGAGACACCGGCCACCGAGCCGAGCCCGGGCAACGGGACGCTGCCGGTGCGCTCCCCGGTGCGCAGGTGGTGGACGCTGACCTCGCCGACAGCGTGGCGCGTCCACGCGCACAGCAGGACGGGTTCCTCGAGTGCGCTGCCGTCGAGGATCGCGTATCCCTCGAGCACCGCCTCGGCGTCCTCGGGGACGAGGTCGACCCACGCGCCGTACGAGAGGTCGTTGGGCGTCGTGACGGCGAGTCGGCCGCGCGGCGCCTCACGGTCGGTGAACAGGTAGACGCGGCCGTCCCGGCCGACGTGCGCGGACGTGCTGGCGTCCACGCCCTCCTGGATGACCTGCCACTCCGGTGCGTCGACCGGGGAGGACTCGAGGTCGGCGAGCCACAGGTCATTGCGCGGCGCGGTGCCGGCGGAGGCGCCGACCGAGAGCCAGCGACCGTCCATCGACACGGTCACGCCGTAGTAGTTGGTCTTGTCCTGTCCGTCGCCGAAGACCAGCACGTCCTCGTCGGGGTCGGTGCCCAGCCGGTGCAGGTAGACGCGCCGGTGGAACTGCACCTCGTCGTCGGGCACCTGCTCGGCAGGCAGCCGGCGTACGTAGTAGTAGGCCTCGGCGCCGGGTAGCCATGCCACGGGGGAGTAGCGGGTGCGGTCGATCGGGCCCTCGACGGCGGCTCCGCTGGCTACGTCGAGGACGTGCAGCGCCGACTCCTCGGTGCCACCGGCGGAGAGCTGGTAGGCCAGCAGATGCCCCTCCTTCGAGGGCTGCCAGGCATCGAGGGTCGTGGTGCCGGCCGGGTCGATCGCGATCGGGTCGACGAGCACCCGTTCCGTTCCGTCGGGGTCGACGGTCAGCAGCACGGCGTGCTCCTGGTCCGCCGTGCGCCGCATCAGGAACTGCCGGTCGGCCCGCCAGGTCGGCGCGCTGATGACGCCGGCGCCGAGCAGCTCGCCGAGGCGCGCCTGTATCCGGTCGCGGCCGGGCAGCCCGCCGGCGTGCTGTTGGTAGAGCGCCTCCTGCGCCTCACCCCACTGCGAGGTGTCGGGCGACTCGGCGTCCTCCAGCCAGCGGTAGGGGTCGCTCACGGGGTGGCCGTGCAGGTCGTCGACCAGGTCCTGGCGTCGGGCATCCGGATAGGCGGGGCGCGTCATGGCCGCCACTTTAGGGGCTGTGTCGAAGCCGGCGACGGCACGCGCCGGGACGCGTCGAGCGCGGTCGCCACGCTCAGTGTCCGGGCCAGATCGCGTTTCCTGCTGGCGAAGAAGGGGTCCGGCAGGTCACACTTGATCTCGCCGACCCGGCGCGAGCCACGTGCCGGGTTCTCGCTGGGAGGCGCATGTGGGCCACGCACTCGTGCTGAACGCAACGTACGAGCCGCTCTGTGTCGTGCCCGCGCGTCGAGCCCTCCTGCTCGTCTTGATGCAGAAGGCGATCTCCGTCGAGGACTCCGACCTCGTCATGCACAGCGCGGCCCTCACCGTCTCCGCGCCCGCAGTCGTGCGGTTGACCCGCTTCGTGAAGGTGCCCTACCGCGGTCCCGTGCCGCTGACTCGCCGGGCCGTCTTCGCGCGCGACGGGGGCCGCTGTGTCTACTGCGGTGGTGCGGCGACCAGCATCGACCACGTCGTGCCGCGCAGCCGGGGTGGCCGGCACGAGTGGGGGAACGTCGTGTCGGCGTGCCGTCGTTGCAACCACGCGAAAGCCGACCGTGCCGTCTCCGACCTGGGGTGGCGGTTACGCCAGCCGCAAGAGCCGAGCGGTACGGCCTGGCGGATCCTCGGGACCGGCCGGGCCGACCCATGTTGGGTGCCTTACCTCGCGGCCTTCGGCGCCGACGAGGTCTGCGTAGCCACCGCCTGACCTTCACGACTGACCTGCACAACTGCATGATCACCCGCGGATCGCGGGGCGGCTGACCTGCGGCGATGCGCGCGACCTGCACAACTGCATGATCACCGCTGAAGGTGGTGGGTGGTGGGCGGGGGGATACGGTCCGGGGATGGGTGAGCTGCACGACCTGACGGCCTTGGAGCAGGGCGCGGCGGTGCTGCGTCGCGAGGTCTCCCCGGTCGACCTCGTCGAGCACTACCTCGACCGGGTCGAGCGGCTCTCCGACCGTGTCGGCGCCTTCGTGACGGTCACCGACGACCTGGCCCGGGCGCAGGCGCGCGAGCGCGAGGACGAGGTACGCCGTGGCGCCGTCCGGTCGGCGCTGCACGGCGTCCCCGTCCCCGTGAAGGACCTGGCCGCCAGCGCGGGAGTCCGCACCACGTTGGGCAGCGCGGTCTTCGCGAGCTGGATCCCCGACTACGACGACCACGTCGTCACGCTGCTGCGCGAGGCGGGCACCGTGCTGACCGGCAAGACGAATGCGCCCGAGGTCGGCCTGCCCTGCTACACCGAGAACGCCGTGGCGCCGCCCGCCCGCACGCCGTGGGACCTCGACCGGATGGCCGGCGGGTCGAGCGGCGGTGCTGCTGCCGCGGTCGCTGCCGGGCTCGCCCCGGTGGCGCACGGCAGCGACGGCGGCGGCTCGATCCGCATCCCGGCCAGCTGTTGCGGGCTCGTCGGGCTCAAGCCGAGCCGCGGGCGGGTCAGCACCGGGCCGGTCAAGGGCGACATCAGCGGCCTGCCCGTCGACGGAGCGCTGGCGCGCACGGTCGCCGACGCGGCCGCGATGCTCGACGTGATGGCCGTGCCGATGCCGGGTGACCCCCACTGGGCGCCGCCGCTGCCTCCCGGGGAGACCTTCCTGGGCCACGTCGGGCGCGATCCGGGACGGCTGCGCGTCGGTCGATTCGCGACGCCGGTCATCGCCGACGCCGAGGTGCACCCCGAGTGCCTGGCCGCCTACGAGGACGCGAGCCGGCTGCTCGAGTCGCTCGGCCACGACGTCGAGGACGTGGCGCCGCCGTTCGGGCCCGAGGTGGTCACGCTCTTCGAGACGGTGTGGAGTGTCCTGTCGACCGTCACGCCGGTCGATCCGGCCCGCGAGCACGAGCTCACGCCGTTCACCCGCTATCTCCGCGAGCGGGGTCGCGCCGTCGGCGGTTCCGACTTCGCGCTGGCCGTCCTCGGCATGCAGGCAGTGGCACGTCGCGCGGTCGCCGGCCTCGCGGCGTACGACGTGCTGCTCTCGCCGACCCTCGCCGAGCCGCCACGGCCCGTCGGCGGCATCCGCGACGACGCCGACCCTGCGCATGACTTCGAGGAGAACAAGCGCTTCACGCCGTTCACCGCGATCTACAACGTCACGGGTCAGCCGGCGGTGTCGTTGCCGCTGCACCGGACCCGCGAGGGCCTGCCGGTGGGTGTGATGCTCGCTGCCCGTCCGGCCGACGAGGCGACGCTGCTGGCCCTGGCCGGTCAGGTCGAGTCGGCGGCGCCATGGGTGCAGCACCGGCCGGACGTGTGGTGAGGCAGACTGCCGCGCGATGAACGAGCCGACGGCGGAGCTGAGAAAGCTCGCGCACGCCTACGGCGTCGCCACGGAGTTCGAGGACTGGCGGGGGAGAAGCACGCCCGTGCCTGCCTCGACGGTCGTGGCGGTGCTTGCGGCGCTGGGCGTCACCGCGTCCACGCCGGAGTCGGTCCGCGCGGCTCTCGACGACGTGCGCTTCGCGCCGTGGCGGCGGATGCTCCCCGCATCGCTGGTCATCCGGGCGGGGTCGACGCCGACCGTCCCGGTGCACGTTCCCCAGGGTGATCCGGTCGAGGTGGCGGTCGAGCTCGAGGACGGCGGGCGCCAGCTGCTGGAGCCGACGGACAGCGACGTCGAGCCGCGCGAGGTCGACGGCGCCATGGTCGGCGAGCTCTCCTTCGTGCTGCCTCCGGACCTGCCGCTCGGCTGGCACACCATCGTGGCCCGCAGCGGAGACCGCCTTGCCCGGGAGACGCTGGTCGTCACCCCGCCCTACCTCGGTCTGCCTCCGTCGGTGCGCGAACAGCGCGCCGCGTGGGGGTTCATGACCCAGCTCTACTCGGTCACGTCGCGTCGGTCGTGGGGCCACGGCGACCTGAGCGACCTCGCCGAGCTCGCCCGGTGGAGTGCGCAGGACCTGGGTGCGAGCTTCGTGCTCGTCAACCCGCTCCATGCGCCGTCGCCGGCGCCGCCGATGGAGCCCTCGCCGTACCTGCCGGTGACGCGTCGCTTCATCAGCCCGCTCTACCTGCGGGTCGAGGCGGTCGCGGAGTACGCCTCCCTCACCGCAGCGGCACGCGCGGAGATCGAGACCGCCGGCCTTGGGCAGCGGTCGGTGGACGGTGCCGACACCTTGCTCGACCGCGATGCGGTGTGGGAGGCGAAGCGCGCCGCGCTGGCCCGGCTCCATGCCGTGCCCCGGTCACCGACCCGGCAGCAGGCGTACGACCGGTTCGTCGCCCGGGAGGGCCGAGGTCTCGTCGACTTCGCCACCTGGTGCACCCTCGCGGAAGTGCACGGCTCCGTCTGGGAGGAGTGGCCCGAGGAGCTGCGCGACCCGCGCAGCGCCGCGACCGAAGCAGCACGAGCCGAGCGCGCGGACCGGGTCGACTTCTACTGCTGGCTGCAATGGCTGGCCGACGAACAGCTCGAGGGCGCGCAGGCGACGGCGCTCGCCTCCGGCATGGCCCTCGGCGTCGTCCACGACCTCGCGGTCGGCGTGCGCTCCGGCGGCGCGGACACCTGGGCGCTGCAGGACACCATGGCGGTGGGCGTGACCGTCGGCGCGCCCCCGGACCCGTTCAACCAGCAGGGCCAGGACTGGTCCCAGCCGCCGTGGCGACCGGACCGGCTGGCCGAGGCGGGCTACGCGCCCTACCGCGACATGTTGCGAACCATCCTGCGCCACGCCGGGGGCCTGCGCGTCGACCACGTGCTCGGCCTCTTCCGGCAGTGGTGGGTGCCCGTGGGCGTCTCCCCGGCCGACGGCACGTACGTGCGGTTCGACCACGAGGCGCTGATCGGGATCCTGGCGCTGGAGGCCTGGCGGGCGGGGGCACTGGTCGTGGGCGAGGACCTCGGGACCGTCGAGCCCTGGGTGCGGGGCTACCTCGCGGAGCGTGGCGTGCTCGGCACGTCCATTCTCTGGTGGGAGCGCGACGACAAGGGAGCTCCGCTGCCGCCGGAGCGCTGGCGGGAGCTCTGCCTCGCGACGGTCACCACGCACGACCTGCCGCCCACCGCCGGCTACCTGCGGGCCGAGCACGTGCGGCTGCGCGCCGAGCTCGGCCTGCTCACTCGTCCGGTCGAGGAGGAGCACCGCGTCGACACCGAGGACCGGGCCGAGTGGCTGTCGCTGGTCGCGGCCCGCGGCCTGCTCGACGTGGCGCCACCGGCGGACTCGCTGCTCGAGATCGACGCCCGGGACGACATCGACCGCATCGGGGAGCAGCGCATCGTCGAGGCGCTGCACCGGGTGCTCGCGGCCACCCCGAGCCGGCTGCTCGGCGTCGCCCTCACCGACGCCGTCGGCGACCGACGGGCGATGAACCAGCCGGGCACCCACTACGAGTACCCCAACTGGCGCTTCCGTCTCGCCGACGGGCAGGGCCTACCGGTGCTGCTCGAAGACCTCGTCGTCTCGACACGGGCAGCGTCCCTGGCCGCCGCGGTCCGCGGCGAGCCGGCGGCTAGTACGGTTTCCCCGTGACCTTCCACGCCGCGGGCCGCGCCGTCGAGTGGGCGCTCGCCGCCAACTTCGACGACGGGCAGCAATCGGGCGACGGGCTGAGCCCGCTCGCGACCCTCGCCATCTTCATCGGCATCCCCCTTGCGCTGTTCGTCGTCATCGCCGTCCTGGTCCTGGCGCCGTCGGCCGCACGCGGACCGCGCTACCGGCCGGGCCTGGGCTGGTGGGCTGCTCCGATCTGGTTCAACGGGCCCGAGTCCGCCGATGTCGCCGTGCGCGAGGCAGTGCCGACGCCGACGAGGGAGAGCGGTGGTGCCAGTGCCCGCTGGTGACGCGTTCTCCGAACGCCAGATGGACGACATCGTGCGCGCGATCAGGCTGGCCCGGTCGCAGTCGCAGCTACCCGTGTCGGTCTACGTCGGCGCGCTCGAGGGTGACAGCCGTGCGATGGCGCTTCGGCTGCACGGCGCGGTCGGGGACCAGGCCCCGTCGACGGTTCTGGTGGCCGTCGACCCGGGTGCCCGGCGCGTCGAGATCGTGACCGGCCATGAGGCGCGGCGTCGCCTCGACGACCGCTCGGCGAGCCTTGCCGTGATGACCATGACCGCGGCGTTCCAGACCGGCGACCTCTCCGGTGGCATCGTCAACGGTGTCCTGGCCCTGGCCGAACACGCCCGCACGCCGAGGTCGCTGCACACCGGCGGCTGACTGGCGCAGTGTCTGATGGGCACAGTGTCTGATTGACGCGGGGTCATGGGTGCCGCAGGGCGCCCAGGCAGGCGTTGACGCGCAGCTCCTCCAGGTCGTCCGCCTGCTGCCGGGCCCGGTCGAGCAACGCGTCGAGGCGAGCCGCGTCGAGGCGGTCGTCGTGGTCGGCGAGATGTCTCAGAGTGCGCCACAGAGCGGCCTTGCCCTCCACGCCCAACGTCATGGTCTCCAGCTCGATCAGCCCGCTCAGGGGTGAGCGGGCGAGGACCCGGCCGTTGGCCTTGAACCGTCCCGCCTTCTCCGCCAGCCACCCGGCGTACACCTTGTAGTGGCGCGTCGGGACGCCGAGCAGACCCATCAGCTCGATCAGGGTCTCGCGATCCTCGGCGATCTCGTCCGCGCAGCGCCGCAGGGTGTCACCGGCGGGCGTGCCCTGGTGGACGCGGCTGATGCGTCGGATGAGCTCGACGCCGCTGGTCGCGCCGGCCAGGTGGTCGTTCAGGTAGATGCCGAGCATGGTCTGGTCGGTCCGATGTGGCGTCACGGTGTCCTCCCTTGACCGGTGGCACGCGAACCTACCGGGACGAGCGGGCGTCGCGCTCCTGTGCGCGCACGGCGCGGGCCACGCCGTCGCGGGCCTCGAGGACGAGCCGGCGCAGGGACGGCGGCGCCTCGGTGTGGGCGGCCAGCCATCCGTCGGCGGCGTCGACGGTGGCCCGGTCCGCAAGCAGCGTGGGGAACAGGCCGATGACGATGCTCTGGGCCGTCTCGTTGGTGCGGTTGGCCCAGATCTCGGTGAGGCTGGCGAAGTAGGGCTCGACATGTGCCCGGAGCAGGTCGAGCTGGTCGGCGCGGGCGAACCCACCGATGATCGCCGTCTGTACGGCGTTGGGCAGCGTGTCGTCGTCCATCACCGAGGCCCAGGCCTCGCGCTTGGCGTCGGCCCGTGGCCGCGCGGCCAGCGCGGCTGCGGCGTGCCGGCGGCCCGTTGCGGTGTTGTCCCGGTCGAGCTCCGCGTCGATCTCGGTGTCCTCGGCGCGGCCTGCCGCCACGAGCTGGTGCAGCAGGTGCCAGCGCAGGTCCGTGTCGATGGTGAGGCCGCCGATATCGGTCGTGCCCTCGAGCCAGCTGCGAATGACGTCGTGGTGCTCGTCCGTGCAGGCGGACGACGCGAACGCGCGCACGAACTGCAACTGCGAGTCGCTGCCCGTCCCCGCCTCCTGCACCAGCCGGGCGAGCCCGTCGGCCAGCCGGCCCCGTGCCGCCTCGCGGTTGTCCGGCGCCGAGTAGAGCACGACCGCTGTCTCGGCCTGGCGCAGCAGCATGCGCGTCACCGAGCTGTCCGACTCGCGCGCGACGCCACGCAGGACGAGCGAGAGGTAGTCGGTCGCCGACATCTCGCCGTCGCGCGTCATGTCCCAGGCCGCCGACCAGCACAGCGAGCGGGCCAGGGTGTCCTCGAAGTCGTCGATCGCCTCGGTGAGCGTTTCCAGTGACCGCTCGTCCAGCCGCACCTTCGCGTAGGTGAGGTCGGCGTCGTTGAGCAGCACCAGGTCGGGACGCATGGACCCGACGAGCGCCGGGACCTCGGTACGGGCGCCGGTGACGTCGAGCTCCACGCCCTCGCGGCGTACGAGGCCGTGTTCGGTGCGGTCGTAGAGCCCGACGCCGAGTCGGTGGGAGCGCAACGTCGGCCAGTCGACGGGTGCCTCCTGGTGCACGGCGAACGCCGTGAAACGGCCGTCGTCGTCGGTCGTGAAGTCCGGCCGCAGCGTGTTGACGCCCGCGGTCTCCAGCCACTCCGCCGACCACGCCTTCAGATTGCGGCCGGACGTCTCCTCGAGCGTGCCCAGGAGGTCGGAGAGCGTGGTGTTGGCGAACGCGAACGCGCGGAAGTACTCTCGGATGCCGGTGAAGAACTGATCACGCCCCACCCATGCGACGAGTTGCTTCAGAACCGCGGCACCCTTGGCGTAGGTGATGCCGTCGAAGTTGACCTCGACGTCCGCGAGGTCGTCGATCTCGGCCGCAATGGGATGCGTGGACGGCAGTTGGTCCTGCCGGTATGCCCAGGTCTTGTCGGTGTTGGCGAACGTCGTCCACGACGACGTCCACTGTGTCGCCTCCGCCGCAGCCAAGGTGCTGGCATACTCCGCGAACGACTCGTTGAGCCACAGGTCGTTCCACCACGTCATCGTGACGAGGTCGCCGAACCACATGTGGGCCAGCTCGTGCAGGATCGTGACGGCGCGACGCTCGTAGGACACCTGGGGCACCCTCGACCGGAAGATGTAGTCCTCGTTGTGCGTGACGCAGCCGGCGTTCTCCATCGCGCCGGAGTTGAACTCGGGCACGAACAGCTGGTCGTACTTCTCGAACGGGTAGGGCACGTCGAAGACGCGCTCGTAGAACTCGAAGCCCTGGCACGTCTCCTCGAACACCGTGTCCGCGTCGACGTGGGGGGCGAGCGACTCGCGGCAGTAGATCGCCAGAGGGACCACCCGTCCGTCGCGGCTGTACTCGCTGTCGATGCGGTGGTAGGGCCCTGCAACCAGTGCCGTGATGTACGACGAGATGCGCGGGGTGGCCGGGAACGCCCAGCGGGCCACACCCTCCCGAACCCCTTCCGGCTCGGGAGTAGGCGAGTTCGACACGACCGTCCACTCGGACGGCGCGGTCACGGTGAACGCGAACGTCGCCTTCAGGTCGGGCTGCTCGAAGACCGCGAAGACGCGCCGCGAGTCGGCGACCTCGAACTGCGTGTAGAGGTAGACCGCGTTGTCGACGGGGTCGACGAAGCGGTGCATCCCCTCGCCGGTGTGCATGAAACAGCATCGGGCCACCACCTTGAGGGTGTTGTCCGCGGCCAGGTCTGCCAGCGCGATGCGGCTGCCGTCGAACGTCTCGGCCGGGTCGAGGCGCCGGCCGTTGAGCTCGACCTCGTCGACCTCCGGCGCAACAAGGTCGATGAAGGTTGCGGCCCCCGGCTCGGAGCACCGAAAGCGCACGACCGTGGTCGAGGCGAACGTGACCTGGCCCGGGGTGACGTCGAGGTTCACGTCATAGGACTCGACGCCCAGCAGGCGAGCCCTCGCCTGGGCCTCGCCCCGAGTGAGGTTCATGTTCGGGGTCGAGCCCTCTTTGGCCGAACCGGTCGGGATATGCAGCACCGCGGAGACTCCTTGACCTAGGACCGTGGCATCTTGCCACGATGCTGCGCGGGTAAAGAACGGGGAACAGCACCGTCCAGGTCACGGTTGACGCAGACGGAGCCGGAGGGTACCGACAACGCTGCCACGGAAGGATCGTTGTGACCACCGACACATCGCCGCCCGACACCGCGGACTTCTGGTTTGACCCGATCTGCCCGTGGGCCTGGATCTCGTCGAGGTGGATGCTGGAGGTCGAACGCGTGCGCGACGTGCGGGTCCGCTGGCACGTGATGTCGCTGGCCTACCTCAACGCCGACCGGGAACTGCCCGACGACTACCGCAAACGGATGGACGAGGCATGGGGTCCGGTGCGTGTCGTGATCGCTGCCGTCGAGGCGCATGGTGATCATGTCGCCCTGCCGCTCTACACGGCGCTCGGCAATCGCTTTCACCTGCAGGCCAGGCCCAAGGACCGGGCAACAGTCGAGGAGGCACTCGCCGAGGTCGGGCTGCCCACCGAGCTCGCCGACGCCATGGCCTCCGACTCCTACGACGAGACCCTGCGCAAGTCACACCACGCGGGCATGGACCAGGTCGGCTTCGAGGTCGGCACGCCGGTGATCTCCGTCGACGGGGTCGCGTTCTTCGGCCCGGTCGTCTCGCCCGTTCCGCGCGGCGAGGACGCCGGGCGCCTCTGGGACGGCGTGCTGCTGGTCGCCGGCACCGATGGCTTCTTCGAGCTCAAGCGCTCGCGAACGCGGGACCCGATCTTCGACTAGCCGCCGTGGCCGGGCACCCCATTCCGGGAGTTTCGGTGGCGCGATCCGCTGCCGCGGCGCATCCTGGGGCACACAGGTCGTTGGCCGAACGCGGAGGAGGCAGAGGAGTCATGGCGGAGGTGAAGCCGCGCTACTGGGACGTCGACCGCTGCGCGTGGGTCGGCTTCGATCCCGTTCATCCGCTGACCGGATCCGCGGAGACGCAAGCAGCGAGCGCCGCCGAGCATGCCGCGGTTCCTGAGCAGCGCGAGGGCGCCATCCTGGAGCCGGTGGCCGACGCGGAGGCCTAGCCGTGCACCGTGGACCGCTCTGCCAGACTGCGGCACATGCGGGTTCACCTCGGCTCTGATCACGCCGGCTTCGACCTGAAGGCCCACCTCCTCGGCTGGCTCGAGGGGCAGGGCTTCGAGGCAGTCGACCACGGCCCGGTCGAGCTCGACCCGGTCGACGACTATCCGCCGTTCGTGCTCCGTGCGGCGCTTGCCGTCGCGAGCGACGTCGGGAGCTTCGGCGTGGTGATCGGCGGGTCAGGGAACGGGGAGGCCATCGCGGCCAACAAGGTCACCGGCATCCGTGCTGCGGTTGCCTGGAACGACGAGACGGCCACCCTCAGCCGTGAGCACAACGACGCCAACGTCGTCAGTGTCGGCGCCCGCATGCACACGATCGACGAAGCCACCCGTCTCGTCGAGCGCTTCCTGTCCACCCCCTTCAGCGGGGCCGAGCGCCACCGAGAGCGGATCGCCATGATCAGCGAGTACGAGACGGCGGGTGTGCTGCCCGAGCTGCCGGCCGCTCCGGCACCCTGACTGCTAATCACTGCTGCGTAGCGTCAGAAGATGAACGGGCACCACGGTGCCGGGCTGGTCGCGAACGCCGCGGACGCTCGCATCAGCGCATCCGGCGTACGTTCCTCCACCCATCCCGCCGCTGCGAGCTCCGCGAGGGTGACTCCGCCGAGGTAGGCGGCGCCCAGGTCGCGAACCAGGAGTGCCAGGTCGGCGTCGTCCGTCGTGGCCTCGCATTCGCCGCCGCTGGCGTCGCCCCGGAGCCGCCACCGGCCGTCGTTCCACGGGCAGAGCGGGTCGGCGACCTCGACCACCACGTCGACCGGCGCCGAGTAGGTGCGTTCGCGCAGCGCCCTCGGCACGTCGACGAGCCGCACGTAGAGCGCGTCCTTGAGGGTCGGCTGTGCGACTCGAGGATCGGCCAGCCAGTGCAGCATCGGGTCGTCGACCGCCACGTTGGACAGCACCGTGCGACCCATCAGGTCGAGGTCGAAGAGGAAGCGCAGAACGGCGGTGTACGCGGGGGCGTCGGCGGCGATCACCTCGCGCACCATCACCTCACCGTTCGGGTGTGGGGCCGACCAGTCGGGCTTGGTGGCGTAGCGGGCGTAGCCGCGCACGCCGCCGTCGTCCTCGGCCACGACACATCGCAACGCGGAGAACCCGTCGCGCAGGCTCGGATGGTCGCGGCCGCCGCGCGCGTGCCACATGTCGTCGCGAACAACCATGCCCGGTCGCGCCTGCACCGCTGTGGCGTACACGTCGGCGACGAGCTTCCACTCGTTCGGGTCGACGATCCGCAGCCGCAAGGTGGGGTCGACGGGCACGTCGTCGCGTAGCGCCCGCGGGTCGCGCGGAACCGTGAGCCCGTAGGCGCGGCTGGCCAGCCCGTAGCCGAAGCGGCCGTAGATGGCCGGCTCGGACGCCCACAGCACGGCTGTCGCTTCGCGCCCGCGCTCGTGGATCTCATGGAGTTGGTGCGTCATCAACGTGCGCAGCACGCCACGACGTCGATGGGTGGGCAGTACGCCGACCCACGTGACACCCGCAGACGGCACGGTCGCTCCCGGAACCCGCACGTCGAAGGAATAGGCCCCGGCGATGCCGGCGAGGGTGGTTCCGTCATAGGCGCCGATGTCGCGCCCCTCCTGATGGAAGGGCCGCTCGTGCTCGGTGACCTCAGGCGCGATGGTCATCCCGAACGCGTGGGAGTCGACATGCTGCAGCGCGTCCCAGTCCTCGTCGGTGAGGGGGCGGACGGAGAAACCCTGTGGCTGCGTGCTCATGTCTGTTGCCTACCAGAGCACGGCTTGCCGCGTCACCGCGTTTGTTCGTGGGCGGTGCGCGGGTGTCGCTACTGTCGAGACATGGCAGGGTCTGGGGCGGGGAGGCGGCGAGCTTCCCGGTCGTCAGTCGCGTGGTGGCGGGCGAAGATGTGGGTACATCGCCACCTTTGGTACTCCGACGCCTTTGTCCTGCTGACCCTGTGCCTCGCGTCCGGCGCCCTGGGGGTGCTGTTCTCGCTCAACCAGCGGTGGTTCCCCACGGCCATGCTGGGCATCGTGCTGCTCGCGGGCGGCTTCCTGCTCAGCGTCCGCAGCCTGGTGCTCCTGCTGACCGTGGTGACGGCGACGCTGATCTGGAACATCAGCCGGCCCGGCAACGTTGCCCCCGGCGCCGTGCTGACGGTGGCGGCGACGGCGGCGATGGTGGTGATGCTGGCGCGCAGCCGGGGCCGGCTCGGCGTCCAGGGCACGCGGGGGGACTCGATGCTCGTCGACCTGCGCGACCGGCTACGTGCGCACGGCGAGATGCCCGCCCTCCCGGAGGGCTGGAAGGCCGAGGTCATGCTGCGCTCCGCCGGTGGAGCGGCGTTCTCCGGCGACTTCCTCGTGGCAAGCCGGTCCACCGACGGCACGGCGTTCGAGATCGCGCTCGTCGACGTGTCCGGCAAGGGCGAGGCCGCAGGCACCCGCGCGCTGCTCCTCTCGGGCGCGTTCGGTGGCCTGCTCGGCTCCCTCCCGCACGACGACTTTCTGCCGGCCGCCAACCGATACCTGCTCCGTCAGGAGTGGGAGGAGGGGTTCGCCACCGTCGGCCACGTGGCGCTCGACCTGACATCGGGCGAGTACGTCGTGTCGGTCGCGGGGCACCCGCCGGCCGTGCAGTTCGCGGCAGGGTCCGGACGATGGCGCGTCAGCGAGGCGAGCGAAGGACCGCTGCTCGGCATCTTCCCGGACGCGAAGTTCGTGGGCGAGGCCGGCCGGCTCGATCGCGGCGATGCCTTGTTGCTCTTCACGGACGGCCTCATCGAGGTGCCCGGTCAGGACCTCGCGGTCGGCATCGACAAGCTGCTCGGCGAGGCGGAACGACTGGTCACCCGAGGCTTCGAGCATGGTGCTCGCCGGTTGCTCGACCGGGTCGCCGCAGCGCACAACGACGACCGCGCGGTCGTCCTCATCTGGCGCGAGTGATCATGCCTCAGCCGGTGACCTGGCGGCGCAGCTTCTGCAGCTGGACGACGAGCGACCAGGACACTTCGTCCATCGGTCGGCTGCCGTTGACGGTCAGCAGCTTCTCGCGGCTCGCGTAGTAGTCGAGCATCGGACGGGTCCGCTCGTCGTAGACCTCGAGGCGGTGCTCGATGACCGCGGGGGAGTCCTCGTCGCCGCGCGATCGGTCGATCAGCCGGCGTACCAGCTCGTCACGCGGCACGTCGAGGTGGATGGCGACCTGGACTGCCACGCCGAGGTCCCGGGCCGCGAGGTAGGCCGCCTCGGCCTGCTCGACGGTGCGCGGGAAGCCGTCGAGGACGTAGCCGCCGCTCTCGCTCGCCGAGACCACTGGTTTGCGGAGCATGTCGAGCACCACGGCGTCGGGGACGAGGTCGCCCCGCTGCACGTACTCGCGCACCGACTGGCCGAGCGGTGTCTGATCCACGACGTGCTGGCGCAGGAGGTCACCGGAGGAGATGTGGGTGATGCCGAGCTGCAAAGCGAGCCGCTGGGCCTGCGTGCCCTTGCCCGCGCCGGGAGCACCGATCATCAGCAGGCGCATGCGTGGGGTCCTCGGGGCTCGGCTGGGGCTGGCGGGGCCCCAATTCCAGCACACCCGCCCGGGGAGCATCATGGACGGACTATGGGGAGGACGTCCGGCCGGTGTCCTCCTATGCTGGCCCAGATCGTTGGCGGGACCCTTGATCCGGCGCCGTAGAGTCGTCAGGGCCTGTCGTTGACAGAAAGTGGTGAGTCCGGATGACGCGCCTCGCGGCAGAGAGCCCCGTCGAGACCTCCACGGAGTCCACGCCGTCGCCGGACCAGCGGCTCGAGGACTACCGGGGCGAGCTGGTCGGCTACTGCTACCGGATGCTCGGGTCGGCGTTCGACGCCGAGGACGCCGTGCAGGAGACCATGGTGCGGGCATGGCGTGGGCTGGAGAACTTCGAGGGACGCTCGGCCCTGCGTTCCTGGCTCTACCGCATCGCCACCAATGTCTGCCTCGACCAGATCGACGGACGCAAGCGTCGTGCGACACCCATGGACTTCTCATCGGAGGCGTCGCCGCCCGTCCACGCCTCCCTCGGCGTTCCGTTGCCTGAGTCGACGTGGGTCGAGCCGATGCCGGACGTCCTCGTCATGCCGGCCGAAGGTGACCCCGCCGAGATGGCCGTGGCGCGTGAGTCGATCCGGCTGGCGTTCGTCGCGGCGTTGCAGCATCTGCCTGCCCGGCAGCGCGCCGTGCTGATCCTGCGCGATGTGCTGCGGTGGAAGGCGGACGAGGTGGCCGAGCTCCTGGAGGCCACCACCGCGTCGGTCAACAGCGCTCTGCAGCGTGCGCGCGCGACGCTGGCGGCGACCGGGCTGAGCTCGTCGGAGGCGGCCAGCGATCCGGCGGACGACGAGCAGCGCGCTCTGCTGGCTCGCTACGTCGAGGCGTTCGAGCGCTACGACATCGACTCGCTGGTCAAGCTGCTCCACGAGGACGCCACGCAGAACATGCCGCCGTACGCGATGTGGCTGCAGGGCCGCGACAACATCGCCAAGTGGATGCTCGGACCCGGCGCACCGTGCCGAGGATCGCGCACCGTGCTGGTCAGCGCCAACGGCGCTTCGGCGTTCGCGCAGTACCGGCCGAGCGGGCCGGGCGGCATCCACGAGCCGTGGGCGATCCACGTCCTCGAGATCTCAGCCGGGCGGGTCTCCGGGGTCACGAGCTTCCTCGACACCAGCCTGTTCCGGCTGTTCGGGCTGCCCGCGACCCTGGACACCTGAGTCGGGGCTGCCTGAGTCGGGGCTGCCTGAGTCGGGCCTGTCTGAGTCGGGGCTGCCTGAGTCGGGGCACAGCGGGAGCACGTCGTCCAGGCCGGCAAGGGCCATCAGGTCGCGGAGGTCTGCGCAGGCGCGCCGGAACTGCACGCGGTAGCCGCATCGACGGGCGGCGAGCTGTAGGCGCGCCAACGCGTCGAGCGTCGCGACGTCCGGGTGGTGGAGCGCGGCCACATCGACCACGACCAGCCCCTCGTCCGGAATGGCCACCGGCGGACCTCCTGCTCGGGTCGTCACCAGTACAGACCGGCGGAATGCGGAGAACTCATCGCCCTCTTCGCACCGCGTCGGCCATCCGAACCACAATTTCTTGCGATTGGCGATGACTTCCGGCTCCCCCCGGAGTCTTATGACGTAATGGTGTGCGCCCTGTCGCGCTCGCCACGATGCGTCGTCGACAGTGAGGATCGATCATGCTCGAGAAAAGCAAGGCATTCAGCGGCTTCGCGGTAAACGACCTGGCCAAGGCCACCGAGTTCTACCGGGACACCCTCGGCTTGCAGGTGACCGAGATGGAGATGGGCCTGCTGAGGCTGCAGCTCGCAGGCGACACCGACGTGCTGATCTACCCCAAGGACAATCACACACCCGCCGAGTTCACCATTCTGAACTTCCCGGTGGACGACATCGAGGCAGCCGTCGACGGGCTGACCGCCAAAGGCGTGAAGTTCGAGCACTACGACGAGTTCGAGATGGACGCCAAAGGCATCGCCCGGAGTTCGGGCCCGCCGATCGCGTGGTTCACCGACCCTGCGGGCAACGTCCTCTCGGTGCTCGAGATGACCGAGTAGCCACGGCGGCTAGGCGGGGACAGCCTTCTCGGTTTGGGTCGCGTGGCTCGGCAGGTGCACGGCCCCGTCCGGATGGGCGGCAAGCTGCGCGAGCATCTTGTCGGCCGGCATGGGCAGGGCGTAGTGATAGCCCTGTGCGTGCTCGCAGCCGATCGTGGCGATCACCTCGCGCTGTGCCTGCGTCTCGATGCCCTCGGCGGTGACGCTGAGACCAAGGACGTGGGCGAGATGGGTGACGGCCCCGATGATCGCCGTTCCCGTGGTCTCGAGCCCGACATCGACGAGGAAGCCTTGGTCGATCTTGACGATGTCGACAGGGAACTGCCGCAGGTAGCTCAGCGAGGAATAGCCGGTGCCGAAGTCGTCCAGGGCCAGTGAGACGCCCAGCGACTTGAGGTCGGCGAGCACGTTCATCGAGCGGACCGAGTCGTCGATGAATATGCCTTCGGTCATCTCCAGGACCAGGGCGGCGGGGTCCATGCCGGTCCTCTCCAGGACTCCGGCGACGGTCGCTGGGAAGTCGGGAGCCATCAGCTGGCTGGTGGAGATGTTGACCGACAGGTTCAACGGCGAGTGCGGATGCTCGCGGAGCCACTTGCCGCGTTCGAGGCAGGCGCGTTCGAGCACCCACGCACCGATCGGGATGATCAGCCCGTCCTGCTCGGCAAGATTCACGATCGTGCTGGCCGGCACAGCGCCGCGCGAGGCGTCCTTCCATCGCAGCAGGGCCTCGACCCCGACGACACGGCCGTCGAGAGTGCGCACGATCGGCTGGTAGGCCAGGTCTAGCTTGTGGAGCGCGAACGCGTCCTTCAGCTCGCGCCCGAGGTCGCGATGCTCGATGGTCTGCCGGGCCGCCCGCAGGTCGATGATCTGGTGGGCGGCACCGCCCTTGCGCTTGGCCTGGTACATCGCGACGTCGGCGTCGACGACGAGCTGGTCGGTGACCTCGTCGCCGAGACCCGCGTAGGCCAGGCCGACGCTTGCCGTGATCGACAGCAAGAGGCCGTCATCGAGCTCGAAGGGGCTGGCGAAGGCGTCGAGGACCCGGATCGCCAGCGCGTCGACGTCGTCGGAGCTGTGCAGGTCCTCGCAGAGGTACACGAACTCGTCGCCGTACATCCGTGCCAGCGTGTCGCCCGGGCGGATGAGCCCGGTCAGTCGCGCGGCGACGGCGCGCAGCAGTTGGTCGCCGACCTGATGACCGTGGGTGTCATTGATGGCCTTGAAGCGGTCCAGGTCGATGAACAGCACTCCGGAGTGGGTGTGCGAGCGCTGCGCGCGCCGGGCCGCATGGTCGAGGCGCTGCTGCAGGAGCATTCGGTTGGGCAGACCGGTGAGCGGGTCGTGCAGAGAGCTGCGGCGCCAGCGGTCTGTGGTCTCCCGGGCGTCCTGGCGAGCCTGCGCGTTGAGGAGGTAGGCCGAGGCCACGTCGGCCAGGGTCTGTGCGGCCGCCAGGTCGCGCGGGTCCAGCGATCCGGTGGTGTCGCGGTAAAGATCGAGTGCGCCGAGCCGGCCCTCCTGGTGGCGCAGCGGGAAGGTGAACACTGCCGCCATCCCGGCGGCCAGCGCTGAGGGGGCGAATCGCGGAAACCGGTCGTCGGCGTTCAGGTCCGGCACCGTGACAAGATCGCCGGACTCGTAGGCAAGCACGCACGGGCCCTCGCCGATCTCGGTCTGCAGCTGCTCGAAGCGGAGGGCGGCGTCGTTGGACGCGGCGACGAACCGCGGCGCCCGGCCGGGAGCGATGAGCGTGACACCGGCTGCGGTGATCGGCATCACCTCGACGATCCGCTGGACGAGGTGGTCGAGGATCCCCTGGATAGGGAAGTCGGTGACCAGCGTGCCGGCGAACTCACTGAGCACGGCGGACAGTTGTTCCTCTTCGACCACGGCTTCGTCCCTACTGGCGTGCGAAAGGGACCCGCGGGGTCTAGGCGGGACGCACCCCCCAGTGCGTGTACTTAGAGTACCAGTATCGTCACCTTCCGAGGTCGCGCTCTGGGCTCGGACGCGGAAAACTGGCCCTCGTCGTGAACTCGATGGGGAGGCAGGGCTCCCGTGTCCACTGGGGAGGTGCGAGCCGGCCTCAACGCCGCGATCGCCGGGGGCGATCGCGGCCTGGCCGCGGCGGACCGGCTCTGCCGTGCCTGCGTGGATCTCCTCGATGTCGACGGCGCGGCGGTCTCCCTCGTGCACGAGGGAGACATGCACGGCACCTTCGGTTCCGACGCAGCGAGGAGCCGGGAGCTCAACGAGTTGCAGTTCACCCTCGGTGAGGGCCCGGGCCTGGACGCGGCCCGTGACGCCGCGCCAGTTCTCGTGCCCGATCTCAATGCCCGTTGGGAAGACCGGTGGCCGGCGTTCACCAGCGCCGTGCTGGAGTCAGGGACGCGGTCGGTCTTCGCGCTGCCCGTGGCCGTCGCCAACTGGCAGATCGGTGCGCTGAGTCTTTTCCGCGATGCAGCCGGCCCCCTGGGCCCGGAGGCTTTCGGGAGCGGTCAGCTGGCAGCTCACCTGGCTGCCCTGCCCTTGCTGGATGTGCTGTCCCCGCAGCCGGCCGGTGTCGGCACCGACGCGGACGGGTGGCAGGAGTTGGCTGTGCTCAGCCGGGTCGAAGTATCCCAGGCCACGGGTATGATCTTGGCTCAGTTGGGCGTGACGTCGGCCGAGGCACTGGTTCGTCTACGGGCTTACGCTTTCTCTGTCGGCTTGCCGTTGAACGAGGTCGCCTGGCAAGTGGTGGAGCGTCGGCTCCGCCTGGACGACGACGCAGGCTGGGACGGACCGGTAGCTCCAGAAAGGGGGCGGTCGCAATGACGACGCCCGGCGAGACCACTGGCAGCGAGACCACTGGCAGCGACGCCACTGGCAGCGACGCCACTGGCAGGGAGCGCGACGTCACCCGGTCCTTCATGGCTTTGGCCGACTCGCTCGTCGAGGACTTTGACGTCGTCGACCTCCTCACCCGCCTCGCGGTGGACTGCGCCCGGGTGCTCGACGTGGCCGCGGCCGGCGTCGTCCTCGCTGACGCGCAGGGAGTGATGCACGTCGTGGCAGCCACCTCGGAGAGCAGCCGCAGCCTGGAGCTGTTCCAGCTGCAGCGGGACGAAGGACCGTGTCTCGACTGCTACGCCGGCGGGCAGCCGGTCAGCGTCCCCGACCTTGCCGCCGAGACCGAGCGGTGGCCGCAGTTCACGGCAGCTGCGCACGCGGGGGGTTTCGAGTCCGCCCACGCCCTGCCCCTGCGCTTGCGTGACGAGGTGCTCGGTGCCCTCGGGCTCTTCGGCGCCCACGCCGGCGCACTCGACGAGGACGACCTTGCCCTCGCGCAAGCGCTGGCGCACGTCGCGACCATCGCGATCCTCCAGCATCGCGCCGCGGCAAGCACGGGTGCGCTGACGGCACAGCTGCAGACCGCGCTGAACAGCCGGGTGGTCCTGGAGCAGGCCAAGGGCGTGCTGGCCGAGCGGGGCGGCCTCGACATGGACGAGGCCTTCGCCCGACTGCGCGACTTCGCCCGCCACCACAACCGGCGACTCACGGACGTGGCACACGCCGTCGTCACCGGCGTCCTGCCGACGGAGCAGCTGCTGGCCGAGCAGGAGAGGCAGTCCTCCCCCCCCCCGCCGACGATGACGATGGCGGACCGCGCCGCCTGGCCGGTCCTGCGCGACTGAGGTGGTGGAGCGGGTGACCGGGATCGAACCGGCATGGCCAGCTTGGAAGGCTGGGGCTCTGCCATTGAGCTACACCCGCATGCGGGCCCCTAGAATGCCATGAGCACTGCGGGGCGTAGCGTAGTGGCTAGCGCGCCAGCTTTGGGTGCTGGAGATCGGGAGTTCGAGTCTCCCCGCCCCGACGACCACCTCAGCCGGTAGCCGAGATCAGCCCGGACCAGCCGAGCCATGATGCCCCGGACACGCCCGACGCCATGCCGACAGGAGCCCTCCCGATCGTGAAGACCGACGTCGAGAACCTGAACCCGACCCGGGTCAAGCTGACGGTCGAGGTGCCGTTCGACGAGCTGAGCGCGAGCCTTGACGCGGCGTACAAGAAGATCGGCGGCCAGGTCGCCATCCCAGGCTTCCGCAAGGGCAAGGTGCCGCCGCGGATCATCGACCAGCGCTTCGGCCGCGAGGTGGTGCTCGAAGAGGCGGTGAACGAGGCCCTGCCGCGCTTCTACGGCCAGGCGGTCGAGGAGCAGACACTCAAGCCGCTCGGCCAGCCCGAGGTCGAGGTGACCTCCCTCGAGGACGGCACGCTGCTCACGTTCACGGCGGAGGTCGACGTCCAGCCGGAGTTCGATCTCCCCGACTACGAGGGCCTCGACGTCACCGTCGAGGACGCCGAGGTCCAGACCTCCGAGCTCGACCAGCAGCTCGAGAGCCTGCGCGAGCGGTTCGCCACACTGCGCGGGGTCGAGCGCGCCGCGGCCGACGGCGACTTCGTATCGATCGACCTGTCCGCCACGGTCGGCGGCGAGGCGGTCGACGACCTCAGCACCAAGGGCATGAGCTACCAGGTCGGGCAGACCACTCTGCTCGAGGGCCTCGACGAGGCCATCACCGGCTTGTCGGCAGGCGAGTCGCAGGACTTCCCGACCACGCTGGTGGGGGGAGACCACGGCGGGCAGGAGGCCACGGTCACCGTGACCGTCGCCTCCGTGAAGGAGCGCGAGCTGCCCGAGCTCGACGACGACTTCGCCCAGACCGCGAGCGAGTTCGACACCCTCGACGAGTTGCGCGACGACCTGCGGACCCGCCTCGACCGGATGAAGAAGGTCCAGCAGGGCGTGCAGGCCCGCGACCGCGCCCTCGAGGCGCTGCTCGCGAAGGTTGACATCCCGCTGCCCGAGGGTGTGGTCCAGTCCGAGATCGAGGGACGCAGCCACGCGCTCGCTCATCAGCTCGAGTCAGCCGGCATGTCGAAGGAGGACTTCCTTGCCGCCGAGGGGCAGAGCGAGGAGGACTTCGACAAGGACATCGACACGCGTACGCGCGAGGCGCTGACCGCGCAGTTCGTGCTCGACAAGATCGTGGCGAAGGAGGCTCTCTCGGTCAACGAGCAGGAGTTGACCGAGCACATCATCCGGACCGCGTCGCGGTATGGCATGGGCCCCGACCAGTTCGCCCAGCAGGTCGTGCAGGCCGGCCAGGTGCCGGTGCTCGTCAGTGAGGTCGTGCGGGGGAAGGCGCTCGCGCTGGTCCTCGAGCGGGCCACGGTCGTCGACGAGTCGGGACGGCCGGTCGACCTCGAATCGCTGCGCGAGGACGAGGTCGCCGACGAGGCGGCCCGGGTGATCAGTGAAGCCGACGAGGCTGCCGAGGCCGAGGCGTCCGACGAGACCACGACCGGGGACGAAGCGGTCAGCGAGACCGAGGACGACGTCGCTGCAGGGACCTCGCCGGGGTCGCAGCAGAACTGACGGTCGCCGGTCCGGGCCCGACCTGCGGCCCGTGCGCCGTCAGCGAACAGTGCCTACGCGGGGAGTCTCACCTCGGTGCACCGCGTTAGTGTCGACGACAGTGATCGATCCCGATCCGACCCGACGCGAGACAAGGTGACCAGCAGTGAGCGACCTGATCACTCCCCGCCTGGAGACGCCGGACGGCCGTTCGCCCCAGCCGGGTGCAGGCATGGGCCTGGACGAGCAGGTCTACAACCGCCTGCTGCGTGAGCGCATCATCTTCCTCGGCTCCGTCGTCGAGGACGCCAACGCCAACGCGATCTGTGCACAGCTGCTGCTGCTGGCGGCAGACGACCCCAACAAGGACATCTGGCTCTACATCAACTCACCCGGCGGCTCCGTGTCGGCCGGCATGGCGATCTACGACACCATGCAGTTCGTGCAGAACGACGTGGCGACGGTCGCGATGGGGATGGCGGCCTCGATGGGCCAGTTCCTGCTGTGCGCCGGCGCCGCGGGCAAGCGCTACTCCCTGCCGCACGCCCGCGTGATGATGCACCAGCCCTCGGGCGGCCTGGGCGGCACGGCGTCCGACATCAAGATCCAGGCAGAGCAGATGCTCTACACCAAGGCCAAGATGGCCGAGCTCATCGCCCAGCACACCGGTCAGACCCTGGAGGTCATCGACCGCGACTCCGACCGCGACCGCTGGTTCACCGCCGACGAGGCCAAGGACTACGGCATGGTCGACCAGGTGGTCACCAGCGCTGGCCAGGTCGCCGGATCCGGCGGCACGGCGTGACCCCCCCGACCCCCGGCGCCCCGCGAGGAGACAAAGCCCCGATGAGCGACCTGCAGCTGCCCAGCTCCCGCTACGTGCTGCCCCAGATCGAGGAGCGCACGTCGTACGGCTTCAAGCGCCTCGACCCCTACACCAAGCTGTTCGAGGAGCGGATCATCTTCCTCGGGCAGGCCATCGACGACACCGTCGCCAACGACGTGATGGCCCAGCTGCTGACCCTCGAGTCGATGGACCCCGACCGTGACATCAGCATCTACGTGAACTCGCCGGGTGGCTCGTTCACCGCGCTCACCGCGATCTACGACACCATGGCGTTCGTCCGGCCGGACATCCAGACGACCTGCCTCGGGCAGGCTGCCTCGGCCGCCGCCGTGATCCTCGCGGCGGGCACCCCGGGCAAGCGGATGGCCCTGGCCAACTCCCGCATCCTGATCCACCAGCCCTACACCGAGGGCGGCGGCCAGGCCAGCGACGTCGAGATCCAGGCCCGCGAGATCCTGCGGATGCGCAAACTGCTCGAGGACCTGATCGCCAAGCATTCCAACCGCACGTCCGAACAGGTCCAGAAGGACATCGAGCGCGACAAGATCCTGACTGCCGAGGAGGCCGTGGAGTACGGTTTGGTCGACCGGGTGCTCACCACCCGCGCGGGTTAGTGCGCCCCGCTCCGGCACACGCCGTCTGACGTAATTGAGGTGGTCGGAGGCATCCACGGGGTAACGTCGACGCACACACGATCCGGCGATCCGGCCGGGCAGGGAGAGGGAGAGGCCCCCGCGTGGCACGTATCGGTGACGGCGGTGATCTGCTCAAGTGCTCGTTCTGCGGAAAGAGCCAGAAGCAGGTCAAGAAGCTGATCGCGGGCCCGGGCGTCTACATCTGCGACGAGTGCATCGACCTCTGCAACGAGATCATCGAAGAGGAGCTCTCGGAGAGTTCCGAGCTCAAGTGGGACGAGCTGCCCAAGCCGATCGAGATCTGCGAGTTCCTCGACTCCTACGTCGTCGGGCAGGACGTCGCCAAGAAGGCCCTCGCGGTCGCGGTCTACAACCACTACAAGCGCGTGCAGGCCGGTGAGACGGGCAAGCCGGGCCGTGAGGACCACGTCGAGCTCGCCAAGTCCAACATCCTGCTGATCGGGCCGACCGGGTGCGGCAAGACCCACCTCGCGCAGACCCTCGCCCGCATGCTCAACGTCCCGTTCGCCATCGCCGACGCCACCGCACTGACCGAGGCGGGCTACGTCGGCGAGGACGTCGAGAACATCCTGCTCAAGCTGATCCAGGCCGCCGACTACGACGTCAAGAAGGCCGAGACCGGCATCATCTACATCGACGAGGTCGACAAGATCGCCCGCAAGAGCGAGAACCCGTCGATCACCCGCGACGTGTCCGGCGAGGGCGTCCAGCAGGCGCTGCTCAAGATCCTCGAGGGCACCACGGCCTCAGTGCCGCCGCAGGGCGGCCGCAAGCACCCGCATCAGGAGTTCATCCAGATCGACACGACGAACGTGCTGTTCATCGTGGGCGGTGCCTTCGCCGGCCTGGAGAAGATCATCGAGGGCCGGGCGGGCCGCAAGGGCCTCGGCTTCGGTGCCACCCTGCACACCAAGAGCGAGCGGGAGACCGCCGACGTGTTCGGCGACGTGCTGCCCGAGGACCTGCTCAAGTACGGCATGATCCCCGAGTTCATCGGCCGGCTGCCGGTCATCACCAGCGTGCGCAACCTCGACCAGGACGCACTGGTCCGCATCCTCACCGAACCGCGCAACGCACTGGTCAAGCAGTACGAGCGGCTCTTCGACCTCGACGGCGTCGCACTCGAGTTCACCGAAGACGCGCTCGAGTCCGTCGCCGACCAGGCGATCCTGCGCGGCACCGGTGCCCGCGGGCTGCGCGCCATCATGGAAGAGGTTCTGCTCTCCGTGATGTACGAGGTGCCCTCGCGCAAGGACGTCGCCAAGGTCGTCATCAACCGCGACGTCGTGCTCGAGCACGTCAACCCCACACTTGTCCCGCGCGAGGCGCCCAAGCGCGAGCGCCGCGAGAAGTCCGCCTGACCGCTTCAGAGCGTGACGGTCGCCATCAGCTGTGACTCGGCAACTGCGTAGTCCAGCGCTCCGATGCGCCCGGCGGCCTTGAGGTCCTCCGCCGCCTGACGGACGCGCTCCAGTGCATGCTCCGGTCCGGCCACCGACGCCCCGGACACCTCGGTCCGCATCGACGTCTTGGCTTCGGACTTGGCCTTGCGCACCGCAGCCAGCACGACCGCCGTGTCGCGCAGCACGTCGCCGTCGCCGCCGGCGGCCACCGTCTCGAGCGGTTCGACCGACGGCCACGAGGCGCGGTGCACCGAGCCCTCCTGCCACCACGACCAGACCTCCTCGGTCACGAAGGGCAGAAAGGGGGCGAACAGCCGTAGCTGCACGGACAACGCCGTCGTGAGGGTGGCCTTCGCGGAGGCGGCCTGCTGCTCGCCGCGAGCGCCGTAGGCACGGTCCTTCACTAGCTCGAGGTAGTCGTCGCAGAACGTCCAGAAGAACGACTCGGTCACCTCGAGCGCCCGGGTGTAGTTGAACGACTCCAACGCCTCGGTGCTCTCGCGGACTACACCGGCGAGGGTCGCGAGCAACGCGCGGTCGAGCGGCTCGGTCACGGCGGACGTGTTCTCGACGACCCCGAACGAGAGCGCGAACTTGCTCGCGTTGACGATCTTGATCGCGAGCCGGCGTCCGATCTTCATCTGCGCTTCGTCGAACGGGCTGTCCGTCCCCGGCCGCGATCCTGCCGCGCGCCACCGCACGGCGTCGGAACCGTAGCGCTCCAGCACGTCCATCGGCGTCACCGCATTGCCCTTGGACTTGGACATCTTCTTGCGGTCGGGATCGACCACGAAGCCCGAGATCGCGGCGTTCGACCACGGCACCGTGCCGTGCTCGAAGTGTGCGCGCACCACGGTGGCGAACAGCCAGGTGCGGATGATCTCGTGCGCCTGCGGGCGCATGTCCATCGGGAACGTGCGCGCGAACAGGTCCGGATCGCGTTCCCAGCCGCAGACGACCTGTGGCGAGAGCGATGAGGTCGCCCAGGTGTCCATCACGTCCGGGTCGGCGGTGAACCCACCCGGCTTGTCGCGCTGGTCCTCGGTGAAGCCATCCGGCAGCTCCGAGGCCGGATCGATGGGCAACGAGGACTCGGTGGCGAGCAAGGGCGCATCACGCAGCGGCTGTCCTTCGTCGTCCAGGCGGTACCAGACGGGGAAGGGCACTCCGAAGAACCGCTGCCTGCTGATCAACCAGTCACCCTGCAGACCGGACACCCAGTTCTCGTACCGGTGCCGCATGAAGTCGGGGACCCAGGTGATCTCCCGGCCGCGCTCGATGAACGTCTTGCGGAGTTCCTCGTCGCGGCCGCCGTTGCGGATGTACCACTGCCGGCTGGTCACGATCTCGAGCGGCTTGTCGCCGTTCTCGTAGAAGTTGGCCATCCGCTGGGTCGGCACCGGCTCGCCGTCGAGGTCACCGGATGCGCGCAGCTGGTCGACGATCGCGGCGCGCGCAGAGAACGTCGTCTTGCCCGCGAGCGGTTCGTACGCCGACGAAGCCGGCTCGGCTGCGAGCCATTCCGGGGTGTCCCGCAGCAGCCGGCCGTCGCGGGCGATCACCGATCGCGTCGGCAGGTCCAGCTCGCGCCACCACAGCACGTCGGTGAGGTCACCGAACGTGCAGATCATCGCGATGCCCGAGCCCTTCTCCGGGTCGGCCAGACCGTGGGCCAGCACCGGCACGTCGACATCGAAGAGTGGCGTGCGCACCGTCGAGCCGACGAGCCCCCGGTATCGCTCGTCGTCGGGATGCGCGACCAGCGCCACGCACGCGGGGATGAGCTCGGGCCGGGTCGTCTCGACGTGGACCGGGCCGGCAGGCCCATGGAAGGCCACCCGGTGGAAGTGGCCGGGGTAGTCGCGGGCCTCCAGCTCAGCCTGCGCGACAGCGGTCTGGAAGGTCACGTCCCACAGGCTGGGCGCCTCCGCCTGGTAGGCCTCGCCGCGCTCCAGGTTGCGGAGAAACGCGCGCTGCGACGCCGCGATCGAGGCCGGCCCGATCGTCGTGTACTTCTGGGTCCAGTCGACCGAGAGCCCCACCCGGCGCCACAGTTCCTCGTACGCCTGCTCGATCTCTTCGGTCCACTCCTCGCAGAGCGCGATGAAGTTCCGCCGCGAGATCGGCACCTGCCGCTTCGCGTCGGGCTGCGCCGGCGGCACGAAATCGGGGTCGTAGGGCAGCGACGGGTCGCACCGGACGCCGTAGTCGTTCTGCACGCGCCGCTCGGTCGGGAGGCCGTTGTCGTCCCAGCCCATCGGGTAGAAGACCTCGCGCCCGCGCATCCGCTGGTAGCGCGCGATGAGGTCGGTGTGGGTGAAGGAGAACACGTGGCCGACGTGCAGCGAGCCGCTCACCGTCGGTGGGGGAGTGTCGATCGAGAAGATCTGCTCGCGCGTCTTGGTGCGGTCGAAGCGGTAGATCCCGTCCTTCTCCCAAACCGCGGTCCAGCGCGCCTCGAGCCCGTCGATGCTCGGCTTCTCTGGCACCCGCGGCGGGGCAGTCGGCTGCGCGTCCATCCCCAGATCCTAAGGTCGCCCCCCGCTCGTGAATCGACCACGTTAGGTAGGTGAGGCAATGCCTCAACAGGCTGGCAGACCTGTTGAGGCACTGCGGGGCCTACCTAACGTGGTCGATTCGCCGGGGGATGTGGTCGTTTCGCCGGGGGATGTGGAGGTGCCTAGACTCCGCGGGTGTGAGCGAAGGGGCAGGTACGGCCGAGGATCGCGCCGTCGAGGTGGAGCGGGCGATCCTGTCCCGGACGCCGGAGCACGACCTGATCCCCACCCTCGACCGCATCCGCGCGCTGCTCGACCTGCTGGGCTCGCCGCAGGACGCCACCCCGGTCATCCAGATCTCCGGCACCAACGGCAAGACGTCGACGACCCGGATGATCGAGTCCCTGCTTCGTGAGTTCGGCCTGCGCACCGGTCGCTTCACCAGCCCGCACCTGCACAGCATGCGTGAACGCATCGCGTTCGACGGCGAGCCGATCGATCCCGAGCGGTTCGCGGCCACCTACGACGACGTCGCTCCCTACGTCGACCTGGTCGACAAGCGCCACGAGGTCCCGCTGTCCTTCTTCGAGGTCATCACGGCGATGGCCTACGTCGCCTTCGCCGACGCGCCGGTCGACGCAGCCGTGGTCGAGGTCGGTCTCGGCGGCTCGTGGGACGCGACCAACGTGGCCGACGCGCAGGTCGCGGTCGTGACGCCGATCGCGATCGACCACGTGCACTTCCTCGGGCACACGGTCGAGGCCATCGCGGGGGAGAAGGCCGGGATCATCAAGCCGTCGTCGTACGGCGTGCTCGCGCAGCAGCCCGTCGAGGCGGCCGACGTCCTGATGCGCCGCTCGATCGAGGTCGGCGCCGTCGTGGCGCGGGAAGGACTGGAGTTCGGCGTGCAGTCCCGCAAGCTCGCCGTCGGCGGTCAAGTGCTGTCGGTGCGCGGTCTCGCCGGCGAGTACAACGAGCTGTTCATCCCGTTGCTGGGCGTCCATCAGGCGCACAACGCAGCCTCTGCGCTCGCGGCTGTCGAGGCGTTCCTCGGTGGCGGTCACGAGGACCGTGGCCCGCTCGACATCGACATCGTCCGGACCGCGTTCGCCGGCGTCTCGTCGCCGGGGCGGCTGGAGGTCGTGCGCAGCTCGCCGACCGTGCTGCTCGACGCGGCCCACAACCCCGCCGGCGCCGCGGCGGTGGCCAAGGCCATCGCCGAGGACTTCGGCTTCGCCAGGCTCGTCGGGGTGTTCGCGGCGATGGCGGACAAGGATGCCCGCGGCATGCTCGAGGCGCTCGAGCCGGTGCTCGACGAGGTCGTCGTGAGCCAGACCAACGTCTCCCGTGCCATGCCAGTCGACGACCTCGCTGCCGTAGCCGTGGAGATATTCGGCGCCGACCGGGTCGAGGTGGCACCCCGACTCGACGACGCAATCGACGCCGCGGTGTCACTGGCGGAGGAGGAGGGCGACCTCGGCGGCGCCGGGGTGCTGGTAACCGGGTCGATCGTCACCGTGGCCGAGGCCCGCACACTGCTGCGGAGCCGCTGACGTGCGTGTACTCGCATCCAGCGTCCTCGTCTTCGAGGCGCTCGTGATCTTCTTCGCCACGCTCGTCGCGTCCGACCTGAGCGACTTGGACCCGACGACCCTCTGGCTCGTCGGCTGTGGCGCCTCGTTGGCCTGCCTGGTCGTGGCCGGCCTGCTCCGCCACCGGTGGGCCTACGTCCTCGGGTCCGCGCTGCAGGTCCTGGTGATCGGCGCCGGGTTCGTCGTCACCGCCATGTTCTTCCTCGGCGCCCTGTTCGCCGCGCTGTGGGTCGTGGCCATCGTGCTCGGCCGCCGGGTCCAGCGCCTCGAGGCCCAACGCTAGGCTTGCGGCCCGTGACGGAGAGAACCCTGGTGCTGCTCAAGCCCGACGCCGTACGTCGCGGCCTGGTCGGGGAGGTTCTCGGGCGTTTCGAGCGCAAAGGCCTGCGCCTGGTCTCCATGGACCTGCGCACCGTCGACGGCGAGCTGGCCGACCGCCACTACGCCGAGCACCTCGAGCGTGACTTCTACCCCCCGCTCCGGGCGTTCATCACCTCGGGACCACTGGTGGCCTGCGTCCTCGAGGGTGACGAGGCCATCGAGGTGGTCCGTGCCCTGGTGGGGGCCACCGACGGGCGGAAGGCGGCTCCGGGCACCATCCGGGGCGACCTGTCTCTCTCGAACCGGGAGAACCTCGTGCACGCCTCCGACTCCACCGGGTCCGCCGCCCGAGAGCTCTCGCTGTTCTTCCCGAACCTTTCCTAATTGGGACACGCCGTGTCCTTTGGGTGAGGGACAATCGCGTCGATACCATCGAACGAGCAGCGTGGTGGCGTACGGCCGCCCGCGCCAGGCGATCTGACGGCTCACTTCGGGAAGGCACCGACCCCCACATGGGCAACAACATGTCGTTCATCGGCCGGGACATGGCCGTCGACCTGGGCACCGCGAACACGCTGGTCTATGTCCGGGGGAAGGGCATCGTCCTGAACGAACCCTCGGTGGTCGCCATCAACACGAACACCGGCGGCATCCTGGCGGTCGGGGCCGAGGCGAAGAAGATGATCGGCCGCACGCCCAGCAACATCGTCGCCATTCGCCCGCTCAAGGACGGCGTGATCGCCGACTTCGACACCACCGAGCGGATGCTGCGCTACTTCATCCAGAAGGTGCACCGCAGGCGCCATCTCGCCAAGCCGCGCATCGTTGTCTGCGTACCGAGTGGCATCACCGGGGTCGAGCAGCGCGCCGTCAAGGACGCCGGGTACGCCGCGGGCGCCCGCAAGGTCTACATCATCGAGGAGCCGATGGCTGCGGCCATCGGCGCCGGCCTGCCCGTCCACGAGCCTACGGGCAACATGGTCGTGGACATCGGCGGCGGCACCACCGAGGTCGCGGTGATCAGCCTCGGTGGAATCGTCACCAGTCAGTCCATCCGCACAGGCGGCGACGAGCTGGACGCCTCGATCATCCAGTACGTCAAGAAGGAGTACAGCCTGATGCTCGGCGAGCGCACCGCCGAGGAGATCAAGATGGCGATCGGGTCCGCGTTCCCCGCGCCCGACGAGCCGCACGCCGAGATCCGCGGCCGCGACCTCGTCTCCGGTCTGCCGAAGACGATCGTCGTCAGCGCCGAGGAGATCCGCAAGGCGATCGAGGAGCCGGTCAACGCGATCATCGACGCGGTCAAGACCACTCTCGACAAGTGCCCGCCCGAGCTCTCGGGTGACGTCATGGACCGTGGCATCGTCATCACCGGCGGTGGCGCGCTGCTCAAAGGACTCGACGAGCGGCTCCGCCACGAGACCGGTATGCCGATCCACCTCACCGACCGTCCGCTGGACTCGGTGGCGATGGGGTCGGGCAAGTGCGTCGAGGAGTTCGAGGCGCTCCAGCAGGTGCTCATCTCCGAGCCACGACACTGATTGCGGGGCACCGATGATGCCGCCGCGTTGGCCGCAGTGGCATGAACCGTGACACCAGGCGCACGAGGGCACTGCTCGCCCTACTGCTGATCACCTCCATCGGCCTGGTCGTCGTCGACCACCGGGCGGGCGAGGACTCACCCCTCGACGGGGTGCGCAGTCTCGCCGCGACGGTCTTCGGCCCGATCGAGCGCGCCGCGTCGGCCATCGCCGGTCCGGTGAGTGACGCCGTCGACGGCGTCGGGCGCATCGGCGACAGCACCGAGCAGGCAGAGCGCCTCACCCGCGAGAACGCGGAGCTGCGCCGCAAGCTTCGCACCAGCGAGCTGGCCCGCAACCGGGCGGACGAGCTGGACCGCCTGCTCCGGGTGGCTGGCGCCGGCCGCTATCGCACCGTGCCTGCCCAGGTGATCGCGGTGGGCGCTGCGCAGACCTTTTCGTGGACGGTGGCCATCGACGCGGGAAGCAGCGACGGCATCACACCAGACATGACCGTCATCAACGGTGACGGGTTGGTTGGACGGGTCAAGACCGTCGGACCGGCGACTTCCACCGTGCTGCTCGCCGTCGATCCCGACTCGTCGGTCGGTGTCCGCATGGAGAAGTCGATGGAGGTCGGCATCACGTCGGGCAACGGCATCAAGGGGGGGTACCTCGACCTCCAGCTGCTCGACGGGCAGTCCACGGTCGTCCGCGGCGACCGGCTGGTCACGTTCGGCTCGCAGCGTGCGGCGCCGTACGTGCCGGGTGTTCCGGTCGGAGAGGTGGTCGCGGTGCAGGGCAAGCCCGGCAACCTCACCCGAACCGCGGCCGTGCGTCCCTACGTCGACTTCACCTCGCTCGACCTCGTGGGTGTCGTCGTCAAGGCCCCGCGCCGCGACCCGCGCGACGCCGTGCTGCCGCCGCGCCCCACCACACCCGCAGCGACCAGCACCGCGTCGCCGAACGGCGGCTGACGATGGGACACCGACCTGCTGGACGTGTCGCGCTCGCGGTCGCGGTCGTCATGTTCTCACTCGTCGTGCAGGTCACGTTCCTTTCCCGCCTCCCGCTGCCAGGGGCGACGCCGGACCTGGTCCTGCTGGCGGTGGTCGCGCTCGCCCTGGCACACGGCCCGGGCTTCGGCCTCGTCGCAGGCTTCGGTGCAGGCCTGGCGACCGATCTGGTGCCTCCGGCGGACCACGCCATCGGCCGCTGGGCGCTCGCGCTCTGCCTGGTGGGCTACGCCGCCGGGCTGCTCCACTCCGAGACGCGCCGTTCCGCGTTCCTCCCGCTGCTGGTGGTGGGGGTGGCGGCGGCCGGTTCGCTGCTCGTTTTCGCCGGGACCGGGGTCCTCGTGGACGACCCGAACGTGTCGTGGCCGGCTGTGAGCGAGCTCCTGCCGTCCGCCGTTGCCTACGATGTACTCCTGAGCCCCTTCGCCGTGTCCGCAGTGCTCGCCCTGGTACGCCGGGTGGAGCCGGACCCGATGTCCCGGTTCTGACCCGCGAAGGAGTGCGACGGCGGTGAGCGAACGGTCGAGACTGCGGCTGGTGGTGCTGCAGGTGCTGGTGTTGTCCATGCTGGGCACGCTGCTCGGGCGCCTGTGGTTCATCCAGTTCGTCGACGCCGGCAACTACCAGCAGGCCGCGGCCGAGAACCGCACCCGCGACATCGTCACACCCGCGGCGCGGGGGATGATCCTCGACGCCCGTGGCCGTCCCCTGGCCCGCAACCAGACGGCGCTCGTGGTGTCGATCAGCCGCACCGAGATGTTGCGACAGCCCGACGGCGGACGGGCGCTCGTCGGCAAGGTCGCGAAGGTCATCGGCAAGAAGCCTGCGGACGTGTGGGCGAAGACGCGACTGTGCGGCACCCCGGACGCGCCCCCGGCACCACGGTGCTTCAACGGCTCGCCGTACCAGCCGATCCCGGTGACCGATGAGGCCGACACCCAGATGGCACTGCAGATCATGGAGCGCCGCGAGGACTTCCCCGGTGTCACCGCCGAGCTGACGGCGGTCCGCGAGTACCCCATGCCGCTGGCCGCCAACGCTGCCCACATGCTCGGCTACCTCGGACCGGTCACCGACGAGGAGCTCGCCGAACGTGAGGCCACCACCGACGCCGCCAAGCAGACGGAGACGGTGCTCGAGCGCACCGACCTGATCGGGCGCTCAGGACTCGAGCGGCAGTACGACGCCGACCTGCGCGGCGCGCCGGGAGTGCGCACGCTGGCGGTCGACCACGAGGGCGGCGTCGCCAGCACGCTGTCCGAGACGGAGCCGAAGGCCGGCAACTACCTGGTCACGACGCTCGACGCCAAGGTGCAGGCAGCCGCCGAGAAACAGCTGCGGGCCGCCATCAAGCGGGCGCGGACGCAGGGCGACATCAACAAGGGCTACGCCAAGAAGCTCAAGGCCGACTCCGGCGCCATCGTGGTCATGGACGTGAACACGGGTGGCATCGTCGCGATGGCCAGCTACCCGTCGTACGACCCGAACGTGTGGGTCGGTGGCATCAGCAACAAGGACTACAAGGCGATCACCAGTAAGAAGAACAACTACCCGAACCAGTCGCGGGCCACCCAGGGGGAGTTCGCGCCCGCCTCGACGTTCAAGGCCGTGACGCTGCCGGCAGCGGTGAAGGCCGGCTACTCGGTGCACCGGTCCTACAACTGCCCGTCGGCCTACTCGATCGGCGGCACACCGAAGCGCAACTACGAGTCGCAGGGCTACGGCGTGATCTCGATGCTGCGGGCGATCCAGGTCTCGTGCGACACGGTGTTCTACAAGTTCGCCTACGAGACATGGGTGCGCCAGGGCGGGCTGCACCCCAAGAAGGGCACCAAGGACCCCTTCACCGAGATGGCCAAGGGCTTCGGCCTCGGCAAGCCGACCGGCATCGACCTGCCCAGCGAGGCGGACGGTCGCATCGCGGACCGCAAGTGGAAGCAGGGCTACTGGAAGGCGACCCGGGAGTTCTACTGCCAGAAGGCCAAGACCGGCTACCCCGAGGTCGCGCGGAAGGACCCGGTGCGTGCGGCCTATCTGCGCAAGCTCTCGGCCGAGAACTGCGTCGACGGGTGGGCCTACCGGGGTGGCGACGCCGCCAACTTCGCGATCGGGCAGGGCGACACGACGACGACGCCGCTGCAGATGGCGCGGGTCTATGCGGCGATCGCCAACGGCGGCAAGCTCGTCACGCCCCACATCGGACGCGCGATCATGAGCCCCGACGGCAAACTGGTTCGCAAGATCGCACCGAAGCCCGCCGGTCGCATCCCGGTCGACAAGAAGACCATCGCCTGGCTTCGCGGCGCGTTGCGCTCGGTCACGACGGTGGGCACCGGTGCGGGGCCGTTCGCGCGCGCCGAGTTCCCGCTGGGCCGCTTGCCCGTCGCCACCAAGACGGGCACCGGCGAGGTCTACGGCAAGCAGACGACGTCGTGGTTCGACTCCTACGCGCCGGCGAACAACCCGCAGTACGCCGTGGTCATGATGGTCTCCCAGGGCGGCACGGGGTCTGGCACGTCCGGACCCTCGGTGGCCGAGCTCTACAAGACGCTGTTCGGCATCAAGGGCCGCAAGGTCGACCTCGCCCAGGCGTCACCTCCAGGCGGGCACCCCACAGTCGCCCTGCCTGCCGTGCGGCGCGACGGCACCGTCGTACAGCCGGAGCAGACCCGCCGCACCGACGCGGACTCGACGCCGGCTGCCCCGTTCCTCCGCAGGGAGGACGAGCGGTGAGAACCCAGTACGGACCCGCGTCGTACACGCACAACACGGTGCACAGGCCCAGCAGTCACGGTTGGTTGTTTGCCCGCGACTCGCCGCTGCGGCGCCTCGACTGGCCTCTGCTGCTCGCGGTGCTCGGACTGTGTGCGGTGGGTGCCGCCCTGGTGTGGTCGGCCACCAAGCAACCGGCCATCGACTCGGGCGCTGACCCGACGGGGTTCCTCAAGAAGCACGTGCTCAACGTCGGCATCGGCTTGCTTCTCGCGCTCGCCGCCTCGCTGTTCGACTACCGGCTGCTGCGCGCCTACGCGCCGGTGCTCTATGTCCTTTCGATCTGCGGTCTGATCGCTGTGCTGTCGCCACTGGGCACCACGATCAACGGCTCGCACTCGTGGATCGTCCTGCCCGCGGGCTTCTCCATCCAGCCCTCCGAGTTCGCGAAGGTCGCACTCGTCGTCGGCATGTCGATGCTGCTCGCCGAGAAGCGCGACGCGGAGGACGAGCCGCGCGACGTCGACGTCCTGGTCGCCCTTGCCGTCGCAGCCGTACCGCTCTCGCTCGTGATGCTCCAGCCAGACCTCGGCACCGCGCTCGTCGTGTCCGCCCTCGTTCTCGGTCTGGTCGCTGTCTCCGGCGCCCACCTCCGGTGGGTGGTTGGGCTGGTGGCCGGCGCCGTCGCCGTGGCGGCCGTGGTGATCCAGGCGGGCGTGCTCGCCGACTACCAGCTTGACCGCTTCCGGGCGTTCTACGACCCGACCGCCGACCCCAAGGGCGCGAGCTACAACTCGCGGCAGGCGCTCATCGCGGTGGGCTCGGGCGGCGTGGACGGCCAGGGTCTCTTCGAGGGCGCGCAGACCCAGGGCAAGTTCGTGCCGGCGCAGCAGACGGACTTCATCTTCACGGTCGCCGGCGAGGAGCTGGGGTTCCTCGGCGCGGGCGGGGTGATCCTCCTGGTCGCCATCGTGCTGTGGCGGGCCTGCCGCATCGCCACGCGAGCGGATGACCTCTTCGGCCGCCTCGTCGCCACCGGCATCGTCTGCTGGTTCGCCTTCCAGGCGTTCGAGAACATCGGCATGACGCTGGGCATCATGCCGGTCACGGGGGTGCCGTTGCCGTTCGTCTCGTACGGCGGCTCGTCGATGTTCGCGAACATGCTGGCGATCGGCCTGCTCCAGAACGTGCATATGCGCCGCTACGCCTGAGCCGGGTTACCCTGGGGCGACCGCCTTTCCCCAGCGCAGCCGAGGTCCTCCGCCATGCCCGTCGAGTCGCTCTTCGCGCGCCTGGAGACCCTGCTCCCCAAGGTGTCGAAGCCGATCCAGTACGTCGGCGGCGAGCTGAACTCCACCGTCAAGGACTGGGACGCCTGCGACGTCCGGTGGGCGCTGATGTATCCCGACGCCTACGAGGTCGGCGTGCCGAACCAGGGCGTGATGATCCTCTACGAGGTGCTGAACGAGCAGAAGGGCACGCTCGCCGAGCGCACGTACTCCGTGTGGCCGGACATGGAGGCCCTGATGCGCGAGCACGGGCTCCCGCAGTTCACCGTCGACGCGCACCGGCCCGTGGGCGCCTTCGACCTGCTCGGCGTCTCGTTCTCGACCGAGCTCGGCTACACGAACCTGCTGCTCGCGCTCGATCTCGCGGGCATCCCGATCGAGGCCGCGGACCGCACCGGGGAGCACCCGCTCGTCGTCGCCGGCGGCCACGCCGCGTTCAACCCCGAGCCCGTCGCCGACTTCGTCGACGCCGTGGTGATCGGCGACGGTGAGCAGGCGGTCCTCGGGATCAGCGACGTCGTCCGGGCGTGGAAGGCTGACGGCGGCCCCGGCGGTCGCGACGAGCTGCTTCTCCGGCTGGCGCGCACCGGGGGCGTCTACGTGCCGCGGTTCTACGACGTCGACTACCTGCCCGACGGCCGCATCCAGCGGGTCGCGCCCAACCGTCCCGGCGTGCCGTTGCGGGTCGGCAAGCACACCGTCATGGACCTCGACGAGTGGCCCTATCCCAAGAAGCCGCTCGTGCCGCTCGCCGAGTCGGTGCACGAGCGCATGTCGGTCGAGATCTTCCGCGGCTGCACGCGCGGCTGCCGCTTCTGCCAGGCCGGCATGATCACCCGCCCGGTGCGCGAGCGCTCGATCACCGGCATCGGCGACATGGTCAAGGCAGGTCTCGAGGCGACCGGGTTCGAGGAGGTCGGCCTGCTCTCGCTGTCCAGCGCCGACCACTCGGAGATCGCCGACCTGACCAAGGGTCTCGCCGACCGCTACGAAGGCACCCAGACCTCGCTGTCGCTGCCGTCGACCCGGGTGGACGCGTTCAACATCGACCTGGCGAACGAGCTGACCCGCGGTGGTCGCCGGTCCGGCCTGACGTTCGCGCCCGAGGGCGGCAGTGAGCGCATCCGCAAGGTCATCAACAAGATGGTCACCGAGGACGACCTGATCCGCACCGTCACGGCGGCCTACTCCGCGGGCTGGCGCCAGGTGAAGCTCTACTTCATGTGCGGCCTGCCGACCGAGACCGACGAGGACGTGCTGCAGATCGCCGACCTCGCCAAGCGCGTCATCGCCACCGGCCGCGAGGTCACCGGTTCGCGCGACATCCGCTGCACCGTCTCTATCGGCGGCTTCGTGCCCAAGCCGCACACGCCGTTCCAGTGGGTCGGCCAGCTCGGCCATGACGCGACCGACGCCCGGCTGGCCAAGCTGCGCGACGCGATCCGCTCCGACCGCAACTTCGCCCGCGCCATCGGCTTCCGCTACCACGACGGCAAGCCGGGGATCGTCGAAGGCCTGCTCTCCCGCGGTGACCGCCGGCTGGGCAAGGTGATCAAGGCGGTCTACCTCGACGGTGGGCGCTTCGACGGGTGGAGCGAGCACTTCTCCTTCGACCGTTGGATGGCCTGCGCGGAGCGGGCGCTGTCCGGCGAGCCGGTCGATGTCGACTGGTACACCACGCGGGACCGCGAGTACGCCGAGGTGCTGCCCTGGGACCACCTCGACTCGGGTCTGGACCGCGACTGGCTCTGGGAGGACTGGCAGGACGCCCTGTCCGACACCGAGGTCGAGGACTGCCGCTGGACGCCGTGCTTCGACTGCGGGGTCTGCCCGCAGATGGGCACCGAGATCCAGGTCGGCCCGACGGGGCAGAAGCTGCTGCCGCTGGCTGTCGCCGGCGAGCCCCGGGAGCGCGTCCTCGCGGGCCCGGCGGAGGACTAGCCCTGGCCAGACAGCCCACGGGGCCCCCGCCGCCGCCCGCGGTGCAGCGGCTGCGTTTGCACTACGCGAAGAGGGGCCGCCTGCGCTTCTCCAGCCACCGCGACTTCCAGCGTGCCTTCGAACGCGCACTGCGCCGCGCCGAGGTGCCGATGGCCTACTCGGCCGGCTTCTCGCCGCACCCGAAGGTGTCCTACGCGGGCGCGGCGCCGACCGGGGTCGCCAGCGAGGCCGAGTACCTCGAGATCGCCGTCGCGCAGCGATGCGACCCCGACCGGCTCCGCGCCGCCCTGGACGCGGCGCTGCCCGCCGACCTGGACGTGCTGGAGGTGGTGGAGGCGCGCGCCGGCGGGCTGGCCGACCGGATGCAGGCCTCGGTCTGGGAGGTGCGCCTCCCGGGCGTCTCTCGCGAGCAGGCGGCGGCCGCGGTCGGGGCCTACCTGGCGGCCGAACGGGTCGAGGTGTCCCGGATGACCAAGAACGGGCTGCGCACGTTCGATGCACGCGAGGCGACGCTGCGCCTCGAGGTCGCCGCTGACGACCGGGCCGAGCGGGGGGCGGGGCAGCGCGCCGAGGAGGGCCCTTCGCCCCTGTGTGCGATACTGGAAATGGTTGTAAGGCAGGTCACTCCGGCCGTACGACCCGACGACGTCCTCGCCGGACTCTCGCGTACCGGCGACCTCGCGCCGCCCGTGACCCCCGCGGTCACCAGGCTGGCGCAGGGGCCGTACGACGAGCATTCCGGCACGGTGTCCGATCCACTGGCACCGGACAGGGACGCCGACGGCGCCTGAACGGCGCACCCAGACACACTTCCGTCCGCAGGAGCGGACGGGCACGAGACAACAGTTCCCGTGCGGCGACGTACGACGGCCGCCGGAGGCGACCAGCACCCACGTGCTGGCGCTGCCACCGGCGGGCCGCGCCACGAGCGCCCGGGAACGTAGACGGGAGACCAACCCGGATGCTCGACACCGAGCCCACGACGACAGAAGAAGACACGACAACTGAGACGGGCGCCCGACCGCGGCGCCGCCGGGCCGCCAGCCGGCCCGCGGGTCCGCCGGCGCCGGCAACCGACGCCCCTTCCGCGGAGGCACCGCGCCGCACGGCGAAGACCGCCAAGGCGACGAAGGCGGCCACGAAGGCCACGAAGGCCACGAAGAAGGCGACCAAGAAGGCCGCCGCGAAGACCACTGACGAGTCCGCAGCCGCCGAGAGTCCCGCGGACGAGACACCGAGCCGCACGCCGGCCAAGCGGACCCGCAAGAAGACCACCGCCCCGAGCGCGGCACCCAGCACACCCCCCCACGAGTCGGCGCACGACCAGGCCGCCCCGGACGCAGCGGCAGCGGCGGCAGCGCCTCCGGCGGCGGGGCTGCTCTTCCAGGCACCCGAGGCCGCGGTCACGCCCGGCCGACGCCGGCGTACCGCGAGCAGCAGCGGTAAGGCCAGCGACGACACGACGGACGCCGAGGACGCCCCGGCAGAGGCCACGGAGGCGAACCGCGACGAGGGCCAGGACGACGCCGAGGAGCCCGGCGGCGAGCGGAAACGGCGCCGCGGCGGGCGTGGCCGGCGCGGCCGCGGCCGCTCGGGACGCGCGACCGGCTCCGAGGGCGAGGACGAGGAGACGACCGAGAGCGGCTCGGCGAGCGACGATCGGCCGAGTGGCGATGGCGCGACCGACGAGCAGCCCGGCGACGAGCAGACCGGCGACGAGACGGGCGAGAGCGCCACGTCGCGGCGACGGCGTCGCCGGCGCCGGCGCGGAGGCAGCGAGGACGCCGCCGAGCTCGAGCCCGACGACCCGCCCAACACGGTCGTGCGCGTCCGCGAGCCGCGCAAGAGCACGAGGAGTCGCAGCAGCGGCGGCGGCGGGCGTGACGGCGGCGGCGGGCGTGACTCCGACGACGAGAGCGTGCACTCGGTGCGAGGCTCGACCCGGCTCGAGGCCAAGAAGCAGCGCCGGCGCGAAGGCCGCGAGCAGGGCCGCCGACGCCCGCCGATCATCACCGAGTCGGAGTTCCTGGCCCGGCGCGAGGCCGTCGACCGCATGATGGTCGTGCGGCAGAACGGCCAGCGCACCCAGATCGCCGTGCTCGAGGACGAGGTCCTCGTCGAGCACTACGTGAGCACCGCCTCGTCGGACGGTCTGGTCGGCAACGTCTATCTCGGCAAGGTGCAGAACGTGCTGCCGTCGATGGAGGCCGCGTTCGTCGACGTGGGCAAGGGCCGCAACGCCGTGCTCTACGCAGGCGAGGTCAACTGGGACGCGGCAGGGCTGGACGGTCAGCCCAAGCGCATCGAGCAGGCGCTCAAGTCGGGGGACCCGGTCCTCGTTCAGGTGACCAAGGACCCGATGGGCCACAAGGGCGCCAGGCTCACCAGCCAGGTCTCCCTCGCCGGTCGCTACCTCGTCTACGTGCCCGGCGGGTCGATGACCGGCATCAGCCGCAAGCTCCCCGAGACGGAGCGGTCGCGCCTGAAGGCCATCCTCAAGAAGGTCGTCCCCGAGGGAGCCGGCGTCATCGTCCGGACCGCGTCGGAGGGGGCCAGCGAAGAGGAGCTCTCACGCGACGTCTCGCGGCTGACGGCGCAGTGGGAGGACATCGAGAAGAAGGCGAAGAAGGCGTCCGCGCCCGCCCTCCTCTACGGCGAGCCCGACCTCTCGATCCGCGTGGTCCGTGACATCTTCAACGAGGACTTCGCCAAGCTGGTCGTGTCGGGCGACGAGGCCTGGACCACGCTTGAGCCCTATCTCTCGCACGTCGCGCCCGACCTGCGCGAGCGGCTGTCGCGCTGGACCGACGAGCAGGACGTCTTCAGTGCTCACCGCATCGACGAGCAGCTCACCAAGGCGCTCGACCGAAAGGTGTGGCTGCCCAGTGGTGGCTACCTCGTCATCGACCGTACCGAGGCGATGGTGGTCGTCGACGTCAACACCGGAAAGTTCACCGGCTCGGGTGGCAACCTCGAGGAGACGGTGACCAAGAACAACCTCGAGGCGGCCGAGGAGATCGTGCGCCAGATGCGGCTGCGCGACCTCGGCGGCATCATCGTCATCGACTTCATCGACATGGTGCTCGAGACCAACCGCGAGCTGGTGATGCGTCGGCTGCTCGAGTGCCTGGGCCGTGACCGGACGAAGCACCAGGTCGCCGAGGTCACCTCTCTTGGTCTGGTCCAGATGACCCGCAAGCGGGTCGGCCAGGGACTCTTCGAGGCGTTCTCGGAGACCTGCGAGCACTGCAACGGCCGGGGCGTGCACATCCACGCCGACCCGGTCGAGACCAAGAGCAACGGCTCGGGCGGGGAGCGCAAGGGCGGCGGCCGCGGCAAGGGTTCGTCCAGAGGAGGATCTGCCAAGGGCTCGTCCAAGACCGGCACTGCCAAGGTCGCGGCGGCCAAGGGCGGCTCGCGAGGCGCCGGGAACGGCGAAGCCTCGCCTGTATCGCCTGAATCGCCTGAATCGCCTGGGGAGCCCGAGGCGGTCGAGGACTCACCGGTGGCCGTGGAGGACCCCGTCGAGCCGGCCACGCTGGGCAGCGACCCGGTCGAGCCGCTCGAGTCGGCGACGCCTGCACCGCGCCGGCGCAGGCGGGCGACCCGCAGCACGACGACCCGCTGAGCGGGCGGGGGGCCGCCGGTTTGACCGGGTCGGCCCGCCGTTCGTACTCTTGACCTTCGGTGCCTCGTGCACCTCATCCGCGTGCGCCCTCGTCGGCGCGTCCCGCGGGCCCTCGATCGAGTGAAGGAAAGTGAGTTCCGCGGTGTACGCGATCGTCCGTGCTGGTGGGCGCCAGGAGAAGGTCGCCGTCGGCGACGTCCTCGAGATCGACCAGCTGCACGCCGACCCCGGTGCCTCCGTTGAGCTGCCGGTGCTGCTGCTCGTCGACGGCGAGCAGGTGACCAGCGACCGCTCCGCGCTCGCCAAGGCCACGGTCACCGTCGAGATCGTCCGCGGCACCAAGGGCCCCAAGATCGACATCCTCAAGTTCAAGAACAAGACCGGCTACCGCAAGCGCCAGGGCCACCGTCAGAAGCTGACGCAGGTCAAGGTCACCGGCATCGACGCCGGCAAGTAACGAAAGCGTAGGCAGCGAGATGGCACACAAGAAGGGCGCGTCGTCCAGCCGCAACGGGCGTGACTCCAACTCCCAGCGGCTCGGCGTCAAGCGCTTCGGCGGTCAGCTGGTCAACGCCGGCGAGATCATCGTGCGCCAGCGCGGAACCCACTTCCACCCCGGCCTCAACGTCGGTCGCGGCGGCGACGACACGCTGTTCGCGCTGGCCCCCGGCGCCGTGGAGTTCGGCCGGCGTCGCGGCCGCAAGGTCGTCAACATCGTCGTGGCCGCGGAGTAGACGCGCCGACCACCACGCGAGAGCGACACGAGGGGACCACGGCAGCAGCTGTGGTCCCCGTTGCTTCTTCACCGCAGCTGCGAAGGGATCCGCCGTGACGACGTTCGTCGACCGGGTGATCCTGCACGTGGCGGCCGGCGACGGCGGCCACGGGTGCGCCTCGGTGCACCGGGAGAAGTTCAAGCCACTCGGCGGACCCGACGGCGGCAACGGCGGTCGGGGCGGGGACGTCTGCCTCGTCGTCGACCCGAGCACGACCACCCTGCTCGACTACCACCACTCACCGCACCGGCGCGCGACGAGCGGCCGGCCTGGCCAGGGCGGGCACCGCAGCGGCGCGGACGGGCAGGACCTGGTGCTTCCGGTGCCTGACGGCACCGTCGTGCGCAGCGCCGACGGCGAGGTTCTCGCCGACCTGGTGGGGGCCGGGACGACGTACGTCGTGGCGCAGGGCGGTCGCGGCGGCCTGGGCAACGCGGCGCTGGCCTCGGCCCGCCGCAAGGCGCCAGGCTTCGCGCTGCTCGGCGAGGCGGGCAGCGGGGCCGACATCGTGCTCGAGCTCAAGACGGTGGCCGATGTCGCGCTCGTCGGCTTCCCGAGTGCCGGCAAGTCCAGCCTCGTCGCCGCGATCTCGGCCGCCCGGCCGAAGATCGCCGACTATCCGTTCACCACGCTGGCCCCCAACCTGGGCGTGGTCGCGGCCGGCGAGACCCGCTTCACCGTCGCCGACGTGCCCGGGCTGATCCCGGGCGCCAGCGAGGGCAAGGGCCTCGGCCTGGAGTTCCTCCGCCACGTCGAGCGGTGCAGCGCGCTGGTGCACGTGATCGACGCCGCGACGATCGACCCGGGCCGCGACCCGCTCACCGACCTCGACGTGATCGAGGCCGAGCTGGCTGCGTACGGCGGACTCGCCGACCGCCCTCGCCTGGTCGCGCTGAACAAGATCGACGTTCCCGACGCGCGGGAGATCGCCGAGATGGTGCGGGCAGAGCTCGAGGCGCGCGGACTGCGTGTGTTCCCTGTGAGCGCCGCGACCCACGAGGGCCTGCGCGAGTTCTCCTTCGGCATGGCGGAGGTGGTGCGGGCCGCCCGCGACGCCGCTCCGAACCTGGAAGCCACCCGCATCGTGCTGCGTCCGCGGGCGGTCGACGACAGCGGGTTCACCGTCAAGCGCCAGGGCGATCGCTTCGTCGTGCTCGGCGCCAAGCCGACCCGCTGGGTGCAGCAGACCGACTTCAGCAACGACGAGGCGGTCGGCTACCTCGGCGACCGGCTGGCCAGGCTCGGTGTGGAGGACGCGCTGGTCGAGGCGGGTGCCGAGCAGGGCGCCGAGGTCGTCGTCGGCGAGGGTGAGCGGGCTGTCGTCTTCGACTGGGAGCCGACGGTGCGCGCGGGCGCGGAGCTTCTTCGCGGGCCGCGGGGCACCGACCGGCGGCTCGACGGTCGGTGACCGGCGGTGGCCGGGGAGAAGGTCGCCGTGACCTCCGCTGCCACGACCGCGCGCCGCGTCGTGGTGAAGGTCGGCTCGTCCTCGCTCACCTCTACTGCGGGCGGGCTCGACGGTGAGCGGCTCGACGCGCTCGTCGACGAGCTCGCTGAGGTGCGCCACGCCGACCGCGAGATCGTGCTCGTCTCGTCCGGCGCCATCGCGGCAGGCCTCGCGCCGATGGGGCTGGCCCGACGACCGCGCGACCTGGCGACCCAGCAGGCTGCGGCCAGCGTCGGCCAGGGCGTGCTGGTGCATCGCTACACCGAGGCGTTCGCCCGGCACGGCCTGACCGTCGGGCAGGTGCTGCTGACCGCGGAGGACGTCGTACGCCGGGCGCACTACCGCAACGCCCAGCGCACGCTCAACCGGCTGCTCGAGATGGGCGCGGTGCCCGTGGTCAACGAGAACGACACGGTCGCGACCGACGAGATCCGCGTCGGCGACAACGACCGCCTCGCGGCGTTGGTAGCCCATCTGGTCCGCGCCGACCAGCTCGTGCTGCTCTCCGACGTCGACGGGATCTACGACGGCCGGCCCGAGGGGCCCGGGTCTCGCCTGCTCACCGACGTACGCCAGGAGTCCGACCTCGCCGGCGTCTCGCTGGGGCGCCCGGGAGCCGCGGGGGTCGGGTCCGGCGGCATGGCGACCAAGGTCGAAGCCGGACATATCGCGGCCTCGGCCGGCATCCCGACCGTCGTCACGCACGCCCGGTCGGTCGCCGCGGCGTTGCGCGGCGAGCGAACAGGCACGCTCTTCCACCCGTCGGCCCGTCGGTCCACGACCCGGCTGCTGTGGCTCGCGCACGCGACGACGGCGAGAGGCAGCCTGCGCCTGGACGCCGGCGCCGTGCGCGCCGTGGTGGAGAAGCGGATGTCCCTTTTGCCCGCGGGCGTGACTGCGGTCGAGGGCACGTTCGCTGCGGGTGATCCTGTCGACCTTCTCGACCAAAACGGCCACGCGGTGGCGCGCGGGCTGGTCAACTTTGATGCGACAGAGCTTCCCGCGCTGCTCGGGCGTTCGACGCGCGAGCTGGCACGGGAGCGAGGACCGGCATACAGCCGCGAGGTCGTCCACCGCGACGATCTCGTCCTGCTGCGCCGCCGATGACGAGGAGCACAGTGCGGGTGACCAGGGGCGCCACGAAGAGCGAGCATCGCGCCAAGGGCGAGCCGCCGCCGATGTGGCACGTCACCCTGACCGTGGGCGGCCGGGGCGTGGACGTCGCTGAGATCCGCGAGGGACTGGAGCGACTCACCCACGAGCGGCCGTTCCTGCTCTCGGCCCGCTACGCGCGCGATCGCGCCGAGCTGCGCTACTGGGAGGAGGCCCGCGACCTCGAGGACGCCGCGGCGCTGGCGCTGCGACTGTGGGGGGAGCATCGCGCCACTGCAGGGCTGCCGTCCTGGCGGGTCATCGGCCTCGAGGTGGTCGACCGGGCGACTTACCAGAAGCGCTCGATGAACAGCCCGGAGCCTGCTCTGGTGCCTGCCGGGGGAGTGCGGCCACTCTGACCGTGACGGCATGCCAGACTTGCCTCATGATTGCTGCCGCCATTCGCCCGTTCGCCGTCGAGGGTGGCGAGGGGATCGAGCTGCCGGTGGAGCCGTGGGTCATCGGGGTGGGCGCGTTCGGCCTGCTCCTCCTGCTGCTCCTGGTCACGCTGATGTTCGGCAAGGACCGCTGAGGCATCTCGGGCGCTGAGACGCCGGCCAGTTAGGGTCGGCAGCGTGGGTGAGGGTGAGTCGCAGCCGAAGTGGCGCCTGGGCGTGATGGGCGGCACCTTCGACCCGATCCACCACGGCCACCTGGTGGCTGCCAGCGAGGTCGGCTCGATCTTCGGCCTGGACGAGGTCGTCTTCGCCCCCACCGGTGAACCGTGGCAGAAGTCCCGTCATCCGGAGGGGCAGGTCTCGCCCAAGGAGCATCGCTACCTCATGACGGTGATCGCCACGGCGAGCAACCCCCGCTTCACGGTCAGTCGCGTCGACCTCGAGCGGTCCGGACCGACGTACACGATCGACACGTTGCGCGACCTGCGTGCCCAGTGGGGTCCCGACACGGAGTTGTTCTTCATCACCGGAGCCGACGCCCTGGCCCAGATACTCACCTGGAAGAATGCGGAGGAGCTCTTCGAGCTGGCGCACTTCGTCGGGGTGACCCGACCGGGTCACCGGCTCACCGATGATGGGCTTCCCACCGACCGGGTGAGTCTGCTAGAGGTGCCGGCCATGTCGATTTCCTCCACCGACTGTCGTGAACGGGTGGAGCGAGGCGAGCCGGTCTGGTACCTCGTCCCCGACGGGGTCGTCCAGTACATCGGAAAGCATCGCCTCTACCGGGCGCCTGAGAACAAGGGCGCTGCAGGAACTCCGACGAATGGTCTAGACGCCCCATGAGCGGCAAGCACCGCCGATTCGAGGCAGACAGGTTGCCCGATGTCGACGTGGCCGCGGAGCTGCGTGACGGCCCGCTGATCGAGGCGCCGGCCGTCGATGGCGCGCGCGAGCAGCCGTTGACGGCGCGCGCAAGGAGCGGCCGTCGATGGCGCGCGCGAGGCGCCGGCCGTCGATAGCGCGCGCGAGGCGCCGCCCGAGGTCGTGCAGGGTCGTCCCGATGTCGTACGGAGCCGCCGCGACACGCCAACCAGGGCGCAGGCCATCTCTCGCCGGCAGCGAGCCGCCGCGCGCGAAGCCAAGCGCAAGGCACTGCATCGCCAGCTTCTCCGCGTGGGCGGCGTCGTGCTCGCGGTCGTGCTCGTCGTCGCCGGCGTCTGGATCATCCTGACGCAGCGCGGTGACGGTGACGAGGCTTCGACCGCCAGCCCCAACTCATCGGTCGAGCAACGAACCCTGCTGATCCAGGTGTCGCTTCCCGACGGGGTGGCCGGGGCCAGCGCGCTAGTCGGGATCGGCAAGCGTGAGGACGACTCACGGGCATCGGCGCTGCTGGTGCCCTCGAGACTGCTCGTCGACGTGGCGGGTTCCGGCACGACGCCGTTCGGCGAGACGTCGACGCTGCCCGACGCGGCGGCGCCGTCCTCCGCCCTGACCGACCTGCTCGGGGTCAACGTCGAGGACCACTGGGTGCTCAGCACCGCGGGTCTGGCCCAGCTGGTCGATGGGGTCGGAGGCATTTCTGCCCCGGTCGACGTCGACGTCGTCGCCCGCGACAGCAAGGGCGACGACAGGGTCATCATCCGGGCGGGGACCCAGCAGCTCTCGGGCGAGCAGGCCGCGGCCTACGCGACCTACCTCGCCGACGGCGAGCCCGAGCAGGCGCGGCTGGCCCGGTTCAGCACGGTGCTCCAGGGTGTGATCGCGGGGCTGCCCCACAGCGCCGCCCGGACGACCCTGCTGGTGTCCGGGCTCGGGTCCGCCTCGCAGTCGAGCCTGCGCGACGACGAGCTCGGCACGCGCCTGGAGTCGGTCCGCCGGGCGGCTGCCGTCGACGAGCTGGTGTTCGATGTCCTGCCGGTGAACGAGCTGGACACCGGAGGCAGCGTGGCGAGTTACGGCATCGCCGCAGGTGAGGCCGCAGACCTGCTCCGCAACCGCTTCCCGGGCGCGTTGCAGGAGGCGTCGGGCAGGACGGTGCGGGTGCTCGTGGAGAACGGGGTCGGCACGCCGGGGCTGGGTGAGCAGGCTCGCAGCAAGCTGGTCGAAGACGGGTTCCGGTTCGTCAACGGCGGCAACGCGGCCAGCTTCGACGTCGAGAAGAGCGTCGTGCTGATCCAGGACGGGCAGGAGAAGAGCCAGGACGCCGGAAGGCGCGTGGCCGACTCTCTCGGCCTGCCGGCGGACTCGATCGAGGTCTCCTCGCGCGGGCAGACCGTCGCGGACGTCATCGTGATCCTGGGACAGGACTTCGCTCCGTGACATCCTGGCAATGCAGCACCTCCGCGCCGCCACGGCGGCCTGTCGTCTGATCGGGAGTCCCGTTCTTGTGACCATCTCGCCCCGAGCCCGAGAGCTCGTGATCGCCGCCGCCGAGGCGGCGGCGGACAAGCTGGCCGACGACATCCTCGCCTACGACGTGAGCGAGCAACTCGTCATCACCGACGCCTTCGTGCTCTGCTCGGCGGCCAACGACCGCCACGTCAAGGCCGTGGTGGACGCCGTCGAGGAGCGGTTGCGGGCGCTCGGCGCCAAGCCGGTGCGCCGCGAGGGCGAGCGCGAGGGACGGTGGGTACTGCTCGACTACGCCGACATCATCGTGCACGTGCAGCACGCCGAGCAGCGCGTCTACTACGCGCTCGAACGGCTCTGGAAGGACTGTCCGCCGGTGGAGCTGCCCGACGAGGTACGCCGGGGCCGCACGCGCCGGGAGGGCGGAGAGGCCGCCGGGGCAGCGTCCTGAGTCCCGCACCGACCTGTGTCGTCATCTGGCGGCACGGGCAGACCGCGTGGAACGTTGAAGGGCGTTTCCAGGGGCACGCCGACGTCGAGCTCGACGACGTCGGGCACGCGCAGGCCGCGTCGGCCGCTGGTCGGCTGGCGACCTTGCGCCCCAGCGCGATCGTCTCCTCGGACCTGGTGCGGGCGTCAACCACCGCGGAGTACCTCGGCAAGTTGACCGGCCGGCCGGTCCACGTGGACCCGAGGTTGCGCGAGGCGCAGAGCGGTGAGTGGCAGGGCCTGACCACACCGGAGATCCGCGCGCAGCACGCCGGCGACTTCGATGCGTGGCTGCGCGGCGAGGACGTGGCCGCCGGCGGTGGCGAGAGGCGCATCGAGGTGGGCCGGCGGGTCGCACTCGCGGTGAGCGACGCCGTCGCCGAACTCCCTGCCGGTGCGACGACGCTGGTGGTGGTGACCCATGGCGGGTCGGCGCGTGCCGCCATCGGCATGTTGCTCGGACTGTCACCGCAGCTGTGGACCCGGCTGGGCCTGTTGTCGAACTGCTCCTGGTCGGTGCTGGAGGAGCAGCCCGACAGCTGGCGGCTGCTCGAGCACAACGCGGGCAGCCTGCCCGAGCCGGTCCTCGGCAACGAGGGCTGAGCCGTTTCGAGTCCCCTCGGGACCACCCATCGTGACCGATGCCGTCCCAACGGGGGGCCGTTTCCCCGAGTGAGACGGCCAGTGCCGTCCCTGGTGACAGTCTGACGGGGTGAGCCAGCCGACGCGTCCGTTGCCCGCCGGGTATGAGCTCGTGCACGTGCTCGGCTCCGGTGGATTCGGAGAGGTCGTCCTTGCGCGGCAGACGTCGCTCAACCGGCTCGTCGCGATCAAGCGCATCCACGCTTACGCGTTGGCCGAGGCAGATGCCCTTGAGCGCTTTCGGCGCGAGGCCCGGGTGCTGGCAGCACTCGACCACCGAGCCATCGTGCGCGTTTACGATTTCCGCCGCGACAGCGCGGACGCCACCCTGATCATGGAGTACGTCGACGGCGACACCTTGTCCGAGCACATCGAACGCGGATCCCTGCCGGCATCTGCCGCGCTGACGATCCTGCGCGACGTCGCAGAGGCGCTGCACACCGCTGCCGCGGAAGGCGTGGTGCACCGTGACGTCAAGCCGGACAACGTCTTCGTGCTGCGGAGCTGGCGGGCCAAGCTTGGCGACTTCGGGCTCGCCCGCATCGTCTCGGATCCGTCGGTCTTTCGCACGGCCGGTGGGCTCGTGACCGGGACCCCCGCGTACTTTCCTCCGGAGTCCGAGCTGCTCGACAACGAGCCGGACGAGCGCTCCGACGCCTACAGCTTCGCTGTCATGGCCTACGAGCTGCTCACCGGCCGTCTCCCGTTCGACGGGCTCGGCATGCTCGAGATGATCGCTGCTCACCTCGCGCAGGACCCGCCGCCACCGGAGTCCATCGTCCCCGGGTTCCCTCCCGCCGCCTCTCGGGCGCTGCTTGCGGGGCTGGAGAAGGACCCGGTCAAGAGACCGTTGCCGCTCGAGCTCGTGGAACGACTCGAGGCGGTACCCGCGACGCAATGGCACACACCGGTGCAGCCACGTCCCGGCAATCGACCCTCCAACAGAACCGTGCTCAAGGCGCGTCCCGTTCCGGCACCGGTTGGAGACCAACCCCGGCCAAGAGCAAGACGGGTCAAGCGCAGCCACCTCGCCGCGCTCGTGGTGGCAGTGGTGGCAGCCGCGATCGTGGGCGGTGTAGCGGCTGCGGCGATGACCTCGGATTCACCGCAGCTGGTGCTGGGAAACATCACGACGGCCGTGACGCCGGCTGACGGGCAGGGTCGCTGCCCGGCTGCCGACTTCGAGTTCTCGGCTCGCCTCCGCACGAATGGCGAGGCGGGGACTGTCCGACTGCAGTGGCTGCTGCCGGATGGCCGCATCACCGCGCCGGTCACGTTGCAGGCCCGGGCCGGCCAACGTGCCATGAGTGCCGATCTGCGCTTCGCCGTCACCGGGGAACAGCCACTCAACGGTCCCGCAGTGCTTCGGGTGCTTGCTCCCGAGTCTCGAGAGGCTCGGACGCCCACCATCAACTACCGCTGCTGAGTGAGTCTCCGGGCATTCAGGCCCGGGCGACGAGGGTGGCGGTTAGGGTTGCAAATAATCGGGGGGCAGACTAATCGAGGCTGGGCGGGAAACGACCCGTATTCCGGGGCGAGCGGGGGCGGTCGCGGCACCATCTGCCGAGGCACCGTCGGGTGACGGCGACCTCACCGACGAGCTCATCAACGCCGACATCTGGACGGACGACATGCTGGCGCGGGCCGGCATCCCCGTCACCGACATGCCCTTCGTCAGCATCGGAGGCGGCATCGGCAGCTTCGTGACCGTCGACTACCTGCGTGTTGCGGGCGTACCCGCCGACCAGATCCGGATCCTCACCACGCTCGACCGCCCGTGGCAGACGTATCAATACCTCACTCGCGTCTCGCAGATTCCCGCTGAGGCGCGGCTGCGGTCGGACAGCGCGAGCCGCCCGGACAACCTGTGGGGCTTTCCGTCGTACGCGGTTGCCGAGGCATTGGCCGCGCGGTCGCTACGGGGATTCCTTGCGCCGCTGTGGCAGGTGTTGGTCGAGCCCATCTTCGCCGACTACTACACGCCCAAGGCCGGTCAGGTCTTCACCGCCATGCAGCGGGAGCGCGACCGGATCGGCTACGACGCCATGGTGGCTCAGGGTCAGGTCCGCATGGTGCGCCGTCGCCACGGCGGGGGCTACTTCAGCGTGCTCACGCCGCGCGCCGGTTCCTCTGCCACCAAACGCGTCGCCTTCCGCAGTCGCTTCGTTCACGTGGCGGTTGGTTATCCCGGCCTGAAGTTTCTGCCCGACCTGCAGAAGTACCGAACGGATCACAATGACTACCAACGGGTAGTGAACGCGTACGAGCCGCACGAACACGTCTACGAGAAGCTGCAGCAAGGGCCGGGCGTCGTGCTGCTGCGTGGCGGTGGCATCGTCGCGTCGCGCATCCTCCAACGCGTGTTCGACGATCGCAAGAAGCACGGCGCGCAGACAACTGTGCTGCACCTGTTCCGGACGTATGTGTCCGGCTCGCACGGGCCTAACATCTGGATGCGTCGACCGGGAGGCGACGGCTGGGCGTACCAGGGCTTCAACTACCCGAAGTCAGTCTGGGGTGGTCAGCTCAAGGATCGCGTACGAAAGCTCGAGGGGACGGAGCGGGCAGCCCTCTACAAGGTCTTCGGAGGCACGAACACCCCCAAGCGCCGACTGTGGCAAGGGCAGATGCGCGATGGTCGCTCGGGTGGCTACTACAAGACGTTTGTCGGCGAGGTGGTGGACGTGCTGCCGGCCGACGGCAACACGGTGCTCACCAAGGTACGTACGGCGGACGGCGTATTGGAGCTCGCCGCCGACTTCGTCATCGACGCCACGGGGTTGGAGGCGGACATCAGCGAGCACCGGCTTCTTGCCGACCTGCTCGAACACACGGGTACGGGACGAAATCCGCTCGGCCGCCTAGACGTCGAGCGGACCTTTGAGCTGCGCGGCAGTGCAAGCGGGGACGGGGTCATCTACGCGTCGGGGACGGCGACCCTGGGCGGCTACTTCCCCGGGGTCGACACCTTCCTCGGCTTGCAGATCGCCGCCCAGGAGATCTGTGACGATCTCGCGCGGCGGGGCTTCTGCCGTCGCATCCGCCCGCTGAGGTCCGTGTCGCAATGGCTCAAATGGGCCCGGAACAAGAAGATCTGAAGCGAGGACACGATGCTTCCCACGTTGTCAGGTCGTCTCCAGACGCGGATCTTCGCTGTGCTGGTGTTCGGTGGTCTGTGGACGATATTGATCACGCCGGCGTTACCCGGTGCCACACTCAGCGGGGACGCCTACAGCCAGACCTTCCGGGTGCTGGTTGCGCTGGCGGTCCTCGGCCTGGCTTGGGAGCTCGTCTACCACTTCGCCCAGCAGTTCCGCTGGGAGAAGGACTGGCCCACCCTGTTCGGGCTTGTCACTGCTGTCAACGAAGGTCTCCTGCTCTGGACTCTGGTGACCAATGGTTGGGTGCCGGGACTCGAGCCTCTGGCCGGGTCCACCTTCGCCCTGCACTTCTGCTCCACGTGGGTCGTCGTGTGGTTGATGGTCAACGGGCCGATGCGAGTTCCATTCGTGCACTGGCGGTTCCGTGGCGGACGGCTGGTCTGAGGAGTCTTGATGACGCACGCACAGCGAGCACCCCATGAGGACGAGATCGTTGCCCGTCCCGTTCCGGGGCCGGGCATTGTGGCCAGGTTCGGCCACGTGCTTCTCGTCGCGATCGCGACAGGCGAGCAGACCCTCGGACTGCAGCATCTGCTCGACGAGTGCAGCGCGGCCGGCGACGGCCGCCGGCTCGTGCGCCAGCTCGCCGGCTGGCTGAGCCTCGCCGAGCCCGATGGCGTGCCTTCGTTCGCACTGGCAGTGCCGTCGCAGCAGGGGCTGGCCGTACTGCTGCACGGCGACGCGGACGCCGCGATCACCTCGATCGGAGCGACGACCAGGCTGTTCGGCAGCGAATCCGCAGCATGGGTGGACCGTCTCATTGCCTGGCCGGTCGAGGAAGTCGCCCTCTCGTGCGGGCAGCAGGAGGAGGCGCCGCTTGATCCTTGGCTCAATCTTCGCGCGGGCGTCGTACGAGGTGGCGGGCTCGTTGCCCGTTGGGCACGCTCCGGCGCACCCGCCGACGAGTCACCCGGCGCGGTGGAGGCAACGGTCGATTCCTCTGTCCAACCGGCCCCTGCAGAGCCGCGGCCGGTCCCGGAGTTCGAGTCCGTGCTCCTGATGGATGTAGGCGCCGACATCACTGCCGTCAACGGGGCTGACGCGGGTGCCACGCCCGCACGGGCGCCCATCGAGGCTCAGGACGAAGAACCGCATGATCCCGCCCGCGTCCTCGTCAAAGGCATCATCTGTAAACGCGGACACTTCAACGACCCGGGTGCCGCGTTCTGCGGCGTGTGCGGCATCTCCATGGTCCAGCAGACCCACCAACTGGTCGACGGCGTCCGGCCTCCGCTCGGCGTGCTCGTGCTCGACGACGGGTCGACCTTCAGCGTCGACGACCACTACGTCATCGGTCGTGAGCCGGAAGGCGATCCGCGTGTTCACGGGGCCGAGGCGAGGCCACTCGTCCTGACGGATGTCGAAGGCACCGTGAGCCGGACGCACGCGTTGCTCTCGATCGTCGGCTGGGACGTGCAGCTGACGGACCTCGGCTCCTCGAACGGCACCTACATCACGGCGCCGAACGCCTCCAGCTCGACTGCCCTGCCACGTCACCAGGCGGTGAAGATCTCGCCAGGGACGCGGATCGTCATGGGCAGTCGCACGCTGGTATTCGACGCTCACAATCAGATATAGGCCGGCAGATCTAGGGCGGGCAGGTCTACGCGCTGGCGACGGAAGCGCGGCTCTCCTCGAACAGCACAGCCAAGTCAACCGGCTCACGGTCGAGCTGTGCCCTGACCAAGATCGTCGGCAGGTCCACCCCAGATCCGGTCGCGGCAACCCTGACGGCGACCTCGCCTTCGTCGCTCGTTGTCCGCGCGGGGAGCCCAAGGCTCTCGACGCGCGCCACGAGGCCAGCCGCGCGCCTCGCGTTACCGCGGCCTTCATCGACCGCAACCGTGAGATGCGTGCCGCGGCCGAGCGCAAGCCGCACGGCAGCCTCGATGGCCGCGTCTCCGTCCATGCCGGCCGAACGGGATCAGCAAAACGCTTCCGTCCGCGCCGGGCTCCCCCGGCACGACCACGATCTGACCAGGGAAGTCGAGGGCGACATGATCGTGGACGTCGCCGGTCTGGCCGAGGACGAGGACGTCAGCATTCGCGATGTTCGCGGCGGACACGATCTCGCCGGGAACATCCGCGCTGAACCGGGTGACAACAGTGCATCGGACATCACGCGACTCCAGGCGCCGCCTGAGCGCTTCCAATGTCTCAGCGGACCCGGCCAGTTCGGCGAGTTCACCCGACAGGCCGCTACCGAGCTCGAGTGCAGGTGAGGAGAAGGCAACGACGCGCAGCAGTACGACCTGGGAGTCCCATGCGCTCGCTGCCAGATCGCCCGCAACCGTGACGACGCGGTCCGCGTCCTCCAGTTCGTCCAGGACCGCGAGCGCCGTGTAGGCCGCGCCCGTGCCCAGCGCTTCTCGTTCCGCCTCTGCGATGTCGCGGGCTACCCGTCGATCGGAGTAGACGAGACGGAGCAAGGGACCCGTCATGACGGTCGTGAGCACGGCCATCGCGACCATGATCGAGAACAACCTGTCGTCGAGAATTCCCTTCTCCCGACCCACGTTGAGGATGACCAGCTCGGTCAGTCCTCTGGTGTTCATCAAGGTGGCGAGCGCCGCGGCCCGGTGGTGATGGACGCCCTGGCTACGTGCGCCGAAGTAGGCACCGAAGAACTTGCCGGAGACGGCGACGAGCATGACGAGCAGCAGTTCGAGAACCCCCTGCCCACCGATGGCCGACAGGTCCACGCCGACACCGGTGACGACGAAGAAGACCGGCAGCAGCAGTACTACGCTGACCTGCTCGAGCCGCTCGAGAATCTCGTGGAACATCTGTGCCGCGGCTTCTCGTGGAATAACGGCGCCGAACAGAAACGCGCCGAACACGTAGTGGATTCGCAGCCACTCGGTGGCGTACGCGGAGGCAAGCAGTCCGACAAGCAGCACCGCAAGAATGTCGGGCGTGAGCCGCCCGACACGCGTGTACCAGGCTGTTAGGCGACGTAGCTGAGGCCGGACGACGAGGAACATCACGGCGACGTAGGGGACGGCAAGCCAGACGCGCGCGAGGTCTTCAGGCGAGCCGGCGGCTGCGATCACCACGGCGAGCATCGACCACGCGATGATGTCGTCGACCGCAGCACTTGCCATCGCCAGGCCGCCGACCGGGGTCCGTAGCATGCCTCTGTCGGTCAGGATGCGCGCCAGCACCGGGAAGGCCGTGATCGACATCGCCGCGCCGATGAACATGACGAACGCGAGCTGTGTGCGGTCTTCATCGGGCGGTGGATGGCGGCTGTAGAGGTAGAGGGCGAGCAGCGATCCCAGGAGGAAGGGCAACGCGATCGACGAGACTGACACGGTGATCGCCGTTCGCTGCCTCTTGCGGACGACCCCTAGGTCGAGCTCGAGCCCGACGACGAACATGAAGAGCACCAGGCCGACGGCCGCCAGGACCTGCAGGTAGGGCCGGATCTCTTCGGGGAAGAGGAAATCGGTGCCTGCGTCGCCGAGCAGTGTCTTTCCCAGAAGCAGCCCGCCGACGATTTCGCCTACGACGGGTGGTTGGCCAAATCTCCGGAAGACGTGACCCATCAGTCGCGCAACGATGATGGCCAGCGCCATGCACGCGAAAATCCTGGCGTACTCCACGCGGCTGAGAGCCCCCCGCCATCTGTAAGAAACGCCACCGGTCTTGCTGTGTTCACAGCATGCCTTGCTTCAAGGCGGCATGCTGCACATACGCAAGACCAGTGGCAGAGGGTGGTGTTTCGGTGCAAGGCATCGCGGACTACGAGTTCATCAGGTTCCTCGGCGAGGGGAACAACGGCACATTTCACCTCGCCGCGACGCCCGCCCGGTTACCGATCGACGCCGAACAGGTGGCCGTCAAGGTCCTCGCGGGCCGCGCCACCGACGACGTCTTCCGCCGTGCGACCAAGGAGCTGCGTGCGTTCGCTGCCGTACGGTCGCCGTACCTGGTCTCGCTGTATGACGCCGGCCAGCAGGACGGAGTCTTCTACTACGCGATGGAGTACTGCCCGCTGGGCTCCCTCGCTGCTCCGGTCCAACAGATGTCACGCGCCGAGGTATTTCGGGCCGTGGAGCATGCTGCCCTTGCCGTGCACGCGCTCCATGAGGCAGGCATCGTGCACCGCGACATCAAGCCGGCGAATGTCCTCCTCTACGACGGGGGAGCGAAGCTGTCAGATCTCGGTCTCGCCCAGTTGCTTCAACCGGGGATGACGATGTCGGCGATGGGACCCGTCGGCTCGGTGGAGTTCATGGATCCGGCGCTGCTTCGAGGAGGACGCGCGAGTAGCGCCTCGGACATCTGGTCGTTGGGCGCGACCCTTCATCGGGCGCTGACAGACAGCGGACTCTACGGTGAGCTGGCGGCCGGAGATGCGTTGCTCGCCCTGCGCAAGGTCCTGTCGAGTGAGCCTGCGATCGATCCCTCACTCGACACGGCCACAACTGCCCTGGTTGCTCGCTGCCTCTCGACGGATCCGGAGCAGCGCCCGAAGAGCGCAGAGGAGGTCGCAAGGGCGATCTCTGACCTGGCTGGTTCCCAGCCTGCGGGCACCCCGCGGTAGCCGTTGACGAATGCGGCAGGGGGCCGGCTACTTGCTGCTGCTAAAGGCTGCGGTCGCCTTCGCCGCCTGCTTCGTTGCCAGCCGCGTCACCACCGTGAGATCGCTGCCGGTGGGATCGCTCTTCGGCTGGACCACGGCGTACTGAGTCGTGCTGACAAGCCGCCCGCTCCGGGCCATCAGGTACTGCCGCACGTACAAGAGCTTCGTGTACTCGATGTCCTCATGGATGCGCTCGATGAATCCGGTCACCTCGTCCGCGCCCTTCACCCGCGGGAGCGTCTCGATGTCGGTGGCGGTGACGAAGTAGCCATCCTTCTGTCGGTAGGTCCGGCACCCGTCCAGGGCCGTGGTGACGGCGTCGCGCCAGGCCTTCTCCTGACCCGGTTCCAGTGTTGCGACCGAGAAGCTGCCGATGGCGGAGCCGGGCTTCGCTCCCTCGTTCAGCGTGGTGTTCTGGCGGGCGCGCGGCTTCACGGTCGCGGATGGGGCTGGCTGTCCCGGGCAGAACTCGGCGGGGGTGTCAGTCGCAGCAGGCTTCTCATCCTTCACTGCGACCCAGGGCGCGCCCAGATCTGTCTCGGTGACGAGCGCCCGCTGCGCGATCTTGGCCTCCTGTGCGGCGCTGCGCAGAACTGGAGAGACGCTCGGGCTCGGTGAGTCGGCGGTTGCCCCACCGCCGCACGCGGCGACCGACGCCAGCAGCAGGAGGAGAGACCCGAGCCGGAGCCCTCGGACGTGTTCAACATGCATGGTTACGTACCCTTCGCTGAGGTCGTGCGTCGGTGCGGACTGAGATCAGCCGCGCTTCGTGAGGGTCCGCTTGAACGTTGCTGTCTGCTTCGGGTCCGGATCGCAACCGTTCGAGGTCTCCAGGATCGTGACGGCCACCTTGCGCGTGCCTGTCATCGCCAGCGGGACGCCGGAGGCATCGCGTTTCGTCACGACGAGCGGAGTGCCGGAGTAGACCGTTGACCGCTTGTAGTGGGTGTCGGGGTCGACCTTCCCCGTTTTCCGGTCGACGCATGGCCCCTCGTCGAGGACCGGTGCCGGGTCTGTCTCCTGGACCAGGGCCGAGCCGTCGAACGCCCCCGGCACGGTCCCGGCGTCACCCTTGATCCCTCCCGTGCACCCGCCCGGGTTGCACGTGAGCGCCAGGGTCCACTGCTCGGTGGTCGACTGCCCGACTGCGACGCCCGGGATGTTGCTCGCTACGACCACCTCCTTGAGGACGTAGACACCGGTGGGCGCGCTGGTGCTGGGCGGCTGCGTCACTGGCCCGGCCGCAGCTGGTTGCGTCGCTCCGGCGCTCGTGCTTGCCCCCGGCTTGGCAGACGACGTGGCGGCACCCGTGGACGATGCACCAGGGTCGCTCGACGATGTGCTGGCTGCCTTTGCCGAAGTGCCAGGATCACTCGATGTGCCCGTGAGTGCCACGGCGGCAACGGCACCGGCGGCCACCGTGACCACTGCGGCTGTTGCGATCATCGCCACCTTGGGGACACTCCGGGTCGCGACTTTGGCCGCCACCCCGGTGACGGCCGCCGCCGTGGTCAGCACTGTCGGGCCGGCGGCCGAGGCGGAGGCTGAAGCGCCTGACCCAGCGGTGGCGGTCGCTGTCGCGCCTGCCGCGGTGCTCGCGACCAACCCGGCGATCGACGCGCGCTGCAACCAGTTTGCGCCGTAGCGTTCCTCCGCCGCCTCCTCGAGCTCAGCCAGGAACGCGGCCGCGTCCGGCTGCCGGACCGTCGGGTCCTTCGCCATTCCCTTCGCCACGAGCTCGGCCAGTCGCTCGCCGAACCCGGACAGGGCCGGGGCAGGCTCAGTCATGTGGCTGCGCAACATGCCCGAGGCATCGCTGCCGCGGAACGGCGGGTGGCCAGACAGCAGGGTGAACAGCACGGCGGCTGCCGAGTAGACGTCGCTGCTCTTGCCAACCTCTGCGCCGCGCGCCGCCTCGGGGCTGACGTACGCCGGTGTTCCGCACACCCCGCTACGGCCCACCTGCGCCGCGAGCCCGAAGTCGACGAGCTTCGACGTCCCCGCCATGTCCGCGAGGATGTTGGTGGGGGCGATGTCGCGATGCACGACACCGCGCTCGTGTGCGCTCGCGAGGCCGATCAGGGCGCCTCGGAGCACGCCCAGCGACTGCTCTGGCGTCAGCTGACGATGGGCGATCAGGATGGCCTCGAGTGAGGAACCCTCCACCCATTCTTCGGCGATCCACGCACTGTCCGCGTCCTCCACGTAGTCGTAGATCGCCACGAGGTGCGGGTTGTCCAGCTCAGCGAGGAGTTGTGCCTCGGCGCGCAGTCGCTCCAGCAACCCTGGGAGATCACGCATCTCCGGGTGCAGTTCCTTGATCGCCGCGACGCGAGTCAGCTCGGAGTGCTGGGCGCGGTAGACCGTCCCGGTCGACCCGACGGCAACAAGGTCCAGAACCTCATACAGCCCAAACGTCTTCACGTGCCCCCCGTGACGGATAACCGTTCAACCTGTCCCCGGGAGACGTATCCCGCTGTCCCGGGGAACGTATCCCGGGAACCGTCGAGGCGCAGGAGATCCGGCCGATAGTCCCGCTTTCAGCCGCAGCGATTGACGTTCACCGGGGCCGACCAGCACGAGGGTCGTGGCCACGGCGTCGGGGTCTGTTGCGTGAGCGGGACCCCGCCGGTTCGTGACCGCTCGGGAGAGCCGTTAGACTTGCCGGGCCCGCTGGAGCGGGAGATCCGGGGCTGTGGCGCAGCTGGTAGCGCACCACACTGGCAGTGTGGGGGTCAGGGGTTCGAGTCCCCTCAGCTCCACCCGGTAGTACATGCATGCGGAGCCTGCCGAGAGGCGACGGTAGACCGGTGGCGCAGGCCCGGCACCTTCGACGGTGGGGAGGGCGAGCCCTCGGGCTACTCGTGACGGCGGCCGGCCTGTACGTCGTCGCACCCAGCCTGCTGACCCTCTTCGATGCCTGGCCCAGTCTCGGCGACGTACGACCGCTCTGGTTCGTCCTCGTCGGCGCGCTGGAGGCCGTCAGCTTCGTGAGCTTGTGGCTGCTCCTGCGCATCGCGCTGCCGGGGTCCCGGTGGCTCGACATCGCCACGTCTCAACTGGCAGGCAACGCAGCCAGCCGCATCATTCCTGGTGGCGCGGCGTCCGGCGGTGTCGTGCAGGCACGCATGCTCATCCAGTCCGGGCAGCGGCCCGCCGCGGTCGGAGCGGTCCTCAGCGCGACCGGTTTGCTCACCACCGGCGTGCTCCTCGCCCTGCCGGTGCTCACCGTGCCCGCCGTCCTCATCGGCCCCACCTGCTGCCCGCCAGCTGCAACTCGGTCGCCGTCTCGCTCGTGATCGCCACGGTCCTGGTCGCGCTCGGACTCGCCATCTTTGACCTGGGACCGGTTCGTCCGGGCGGTTGCCGACCTAGTCGGGCGAGTGGCGTCCAGTTCGCAACCGGGTCCGCCCTGTTCAAGGCGGCGACGTGGGCACGCATCGTCGCGATCGGCCTGGTGTCGTTGAACGCGATCGCGCAGCTGACCTTCGTTTCCGCGCACGCCCCATGGGCCATACTGATCATCGCCCTGGACATGCTCATCCTGTGGGCGCTGGTCGTGCACGGTGACGAGGCCGGTCCGGTCTTGTAGCCGGGAGGGCACACGTCGATGGGACACAGCGACCACGCGCCGTCCTCCGAGGGCTCGGCCGAGGCGGCAGAAGTGACGGTGCCGTCTTACCTGGAGACGCAGAAGCCGTCCCCGGTGCAGGTGATGGTGCGCGCGGCGCTCGTCGCGCTGTTGCTGTACCTGATCTTAGGCGTGATCATCCCGAGCTTTGCCGACTACTCCGACGTCTGGGACGCTCTCACCTCTCTCGAGCCGCGCGCGATTGTGCTCCTGGCCGCGCTCGCGATGACCGTCGAGGCCTCCAAGGCGGGGGCATACAGCCTTACCACCGACGGGCTGGGCTTCCGGTGGGTCGCACTACCGCTGCTGAGCACGCAGGAGGACGTGCCGGGCTCGATCGTGACACTGGCCCTGATCGGGCTGGTCATCTCGGTGGTAGGGATCGTCATCGCCGTCGCAGTCATGCGCAGCGAACGGTTCGCCTACAAGTTCGGCGGGTGGCGCCGAACAGGAGATGAATCCAGCCCCAGGTGGTCAGGTCGAAGGCCAGAAGACCTTCGTCCGTGGCCACGAAGGCCTCGTCGTTACGCAGGGCCGCGAGCCCTTCGACGAGGTTGAACGTGCCGGTCAACAGCAGCATCACCGCTGCGAACGAGATCCAGCCGACCCACGCGGTCGGTTCGCCGGTCGTGGAGCGCCCGTCTTGCGTTGTGGTCATGGTGTCCTCCTCGTGAGGCACGCAGGGATGCGCTGGCCCGACGCTACGAGCGCCTCGCGGCCGTCACCTCCCCCTTGACGGGGGAGGCGAGCCGTCGGTGACAGCGAGATTCTCTGCTGAACCCGGGGACGCCGGTCTACGCGCGAGCCCTGGGCGCGCCATGCCTGCTGGTGCTCTGATAGGGACATGGCGGACGTTATCGGTCACGGACCGGACGGTCCGTCGCGACGACGCCGATGGGTGCGGCCGGTCGGGGCGGTAGTCGTCGTGGCAGCCGTGGCGACAGGTGTGGCCCACTTTGACGTCACAGACCTGCTACGTGCGTCGCCGTCCGGCCCCGAGGCTCCGCCCACGCCAGCCGCCACATCACCGAGCCACCGGGTCAGTGGGCCGGCCCCCGATGTGCGGCCGTGGCCGACTGCGGGTGCGGCGTGCGGCAGCACCGCCTCGCTGCCGCTCCTCTCCGCGAGCTGGCTTCGACGGGCCACGACGGGAATCAAGGTCCTTGTCGGTGGCGACGGGCTGCGGCTGGTCGATGTCGACACCGGTGCCGTGCGGCGCCTCACCGAGCCGCCGCAAGCCCGCGGCGGCCCGGTGACCGAGTTGGTCGCTGCACCGGAGGGGGCGGCCGCCCTGCGAGTTCGCTGCGACACGCTGTCGACATCCGCGGCGGGCACGGTGCTCAGCGTCGACGTCGCGCGGCGCACCGTGGGTGCGCCGCTGCGACGTCGTGTCGATGCACTGCTGCCGGGACCGGACGCCACGTGGGCCTTCTCCTATCGCCAGGACTCGACCGTCAAGCCGGTGGAGCTGCGACCCGTCGACGTCGGTCCGTCCGTCACCCTCCCGTCCGGCTTCGACCCCGCCGAGGTGACTCGGCGCGACTTCATCGGCAACGTCAGGCGTGATGGCCAGCAGTTCAGCGACGAGGGCTACCCCATTGCCGCTGTATCTCGTGATGACCCGGCCGACATCCGGCCACTCGGCGGCCGCGGCTACGTCGCCGCCGCGACGGACCGGTTCGTCCTCACCCAGACGACGTGCGAGGCCAGGACCGACTGCCTCCTCACCCGCATCGGGGTCGACGGGGGCTTGCGTCGCTACCCGCTGCCGACGGGTCGAACGCCGACGTCGGAGTTCGTCCTGAGTGCGGACGGACGATACGCCGCGTTCCAGCTGTCCCGTCCCGAGCCGGACCCGCGCTACGCGACGGGGCATCCGGGGGGACCGTCGGACCTGGCCGTCCAGGATCTCGTCACCGGCGTGCTCACGGTGGTCCCCGGGGTGGAGCTGGCACCCAAGACTTCCGCCGGCCTCGCGTTCGGTCCGGATGGCCGGTGGCTTGTCATCGCTCTCAACGAGGGGCGCCGGGCCAGGCTGCTGGTGTGGCGCCACGGTATGAACCGGCCCATGCAGTCACCCGCCCGTCTGCCCGGACGGGTCCTGTATGACGTCCCGATCCTCGACGTCACACGCCTGGCCGCGAACGCGTTTCAGTAGGCGCGCTGCGATTGACTCAAACGGTGCTGGCGACTGGCCGAGATCGAGCGAGTCAGAGGTTTCCGCGCGGCATCAAGAGACGTGCGTCATCAGCAAGGGCGTTCAGGGAGGCTGTCCCAGTGGAGCGGGTCAAGTCACGAAGGACGCCGAGCAGTCCGAGGAGACCGTGTCCGAGGAAGTCCGGAAGGAGCGTTACTTCACCGGGCGGCGACATCGGCATCAATCCGCAGGACCTGCTGGGCACGTTCTCCGGCGGCCTCGGCGGCTGACGCTGGCGACGGAAACGCCGTGCGTGTCGTCACACCGTGCGGCCGAGCGGCCCGAGATCGAGGGAGAGGTCGTCCTCGGTGAGGCCGAAGAGGTCCCGGAGTTCGCCCATGCGCTTGTTCAGCAGCATCAACGTCGTGCCTAGCCGCTCGATCTGCTCGTCGGTCAGTCCGCCCGCCTCCACCCGGCGTACCGCCTGGCGCTCCATCAGCTGTCGGAGCAGCTCGACGAGCGAGAGCACGAGTTGGACGAGCCCCTTCTCGACGTTGTCCGGGTCTGCGGCGACGCGGTCGGCGAACCCGGCGAGCGAACGCTGAGCTGCAGCAATCTCCGGAATGTCGTCGAAAGTGTGTGATGCGGTCATCGAACCGGCTCCGCGCCAGACCCCGCCACCCAGTCCTACGCCAGGATTGGCCCCCCGGTTCGCGTCTCCGGGCCTTGTTGTCAGCCTGTCGCCGCAGGAACGCAGGGAGTAACTGGCCTCGGCAGTCAGGTGGATCGTGCCTCCACCCGGCCTCGGGGAGGCAGTCTCGTCGTACGGTGTCGACGTGGGGGTCGGGGCAGGGGGGTCAGCCGGGGTGTCCGGCATGCCCGTCGGCCCTTACGACGACGCCGCGCGCCGGTGCCTCGCACCCGCTGCGGCCGGGGCCGGTCTCTTCGAGACTGCCCTGTGCTTCGCTCAACTCTTCCTGCTCGACGGCACGACACAGATGATCATGGTTGCCGTGTCCGGTGGGTCGGCGCTGCTGCTGTTCGGCGGATGGTTGGTGCTGCGACGGGTCACCGTCGCCGCGCACTTCGCGCATGGACTGCTGGCCCTGATCGTCCTGCTGGTGGCCGGCGGTGCGATCGCGCACATGCTGATCGCCGAAGCGCCCCGCCAGACGTCGTTGGTGATGCTCGCCGTGGTCGGTGCCGGCGCGGTCCTACTGTCGCTGCGCTACCTGGCCGCGACCCTGTATCTGATCTGGGGCGTCTGGGCACTCGCCGCTGTCCTGCTCGGTCCCTCGCCCGTCTGGCCCGACTACGTCGCGGGCATGGTCGCCGCCACGGTCCTGGGACTGGGCATCGGCCAGATGCGCCGCCGGTCGATCGACGAGGTCCACCTTGCGCGCAAGGCTGCCGAGACCGCCGCCGTGCGCGACCAGCTCACCGGGGTCGCGAACCGACGAGGGCTGGCGATGGTGGGTTCGCAGATCGTCGAGCTGGCCCGTCGCCAGGGCGATGCCGTGCACTGCATCTTCGTCGGCGTCGAGTCGCTCGACCGCGTCAACAGGGTCGCCGGGCACAGGGCGGGCGAGGACGTGCTGGTGAGTGTCGCCGAGGCGCTGCGTGCCGTCACCCGCGGCACCGATGTCGTCGCGCGCTGGGGGAGCAGCGAGTTCTGTGTCGTCGGTCCCGGACCGGGCATGGCTCCGCTCGACCTCGAACGGCGCGTCCGTGACTACGTCTTCGCCGACGTGCCGGTCGCCCGCGAGGTGTGGGGTGCCGAGATCGGCGCCGGGGGGGCGATGCTCACGCCGTGGGACCCTGGCACGCTGGACACCTTGCTCGGCAAGGCCGATCAGGAGATGTGCCTGCGCAGGTCGCTGCGCCGGGCGAGCGCGCCGCCCTCGCCGCGCACCGCCGTCTCCGAGGAGCAGGGCCCGTTCGGGTAGGATGAGTGGCGTGCGCACCCGACTCCTTCCGTGGCCGCGCTGACCACACCGAAGTCAGCGCGGCGACCCCTCCTGAGCGAGGGGTCTTTGCATGTCCGGACCACGCCGTCCACGCCGGCCACGCCTGCCAAGCCCGAGCAGCCGGCTAAGCGGCCCGACGAGGAGAGCGCGAGCCGATGAGCGACACCACCCGCACCGCTGAGACAGCCGAAGCCGCACCGTTCCGCTACACGGCTGCATTCGCGGCGCAGGTCGAGGAGCGGTGGCAGGACCGCTGGGCGGCCGAGGGCACGTTCCACGCCCCCAACCCGACCGGACCGTTCGGTGACCCCGATCGCGTCGCGGGTCGGCCGAAGCGCTACATCCTCGACATGTTCCCCTACCCGTCCGGTGCCGGGCTGCATGTCGGTCACCCGTTGGGCTACATCGCCACCGACGTCTACGCCCGCTACCTGCGGATGACCGGTTACAACGTGCTCCACGCGCTCGGCTACGACGCGTTCGGCCTGCCCGCCGAGCAGTACGCCGTGCAGACCGGTCAGCACCCGCGCACCACCACCGAGGCGAACATCGTCAACATGCGCCGCCAGCTGCGTCGCCTGGGTCTGGCGCACGACCCCCGGCGCAGCGTCGCCACGATGGACGTCGACTTCTACCGGTGGACGCAGTGGATCTTCCTGCAGATCTACAACGCCTGGTACGACGAGAACGCCGGGCGGGCCCGACACGTCGACGACCTGGTGGCCGCCTACGAGTCGGGTGAGCAACGTCTGGAAGTCGGCCGTTCGTGGGCCGACCTGTCCGAGCTCGACCGGCGCCGCGTCGTGGACTCGCGCCGGCTGGCCTACGTCACGGAGGCCCCCGTCAACTGGTGCCCCGGCCTGGGCACCGTGCTGGCCAACGAGGAGGTCACCGCTGACGGGCGCAGCGACCGGGGGAACTTCCCGGTCTACAAGCGCAACCTGCGCCAGTGGATGATGCGCATCACCTCCTACGCCGACCGCCTGCTCGACGACCTGGACCGGCTGACCTGGCCGGAGCCCATCAGGCTGATGCAGCGCAACTGGATCGGCCGCTCGGAGGGCGCGCGGGTCGCGTTCAGCTCTGACGCGGGCGAGATCGTTGTGTTCACGACGCGGCCCGACACGTTGTTCGGTGCGACGTTCATGGTGCTGGCGCCCGAGCATCCGATGGTCGAGCTGCTGGCGTCCGGTGCTTGGGAAGACGGCACGCCGCGGTCCTGGACCAACGGGTCGCCGACGCCGCGCGACGCAGTGATGGCCTACCGACGCGAGACCGAGCTGAGGACAGACCTCGAGCGCCAGACCGAGGGCCGCGACAAGTCCGGCGTCTTCACCGGTGGGTACGCCGTGAACCCGGCGACCGGTGAGCGGATCCCCGTCTTCGTCGCCGACTACGTGCTGATGGGCTACGGCACCGGCGCGATCATGGCAGTGCCCGGCCAGGACGAGCGCGACTGGGAGTTCGCCAAGCGCTTCGGCCTGCCCATCATCCGCACGGTCGCACCGCCGGAGGGCTGGACGGGCGAGGCGTTCCAGGGCGAGGGCCCTGCCATCAACTCCTCGAACGGCGAGATCTCCTTGGACGGCCTAGGGGTCGACGACGCCAAGGCGCGCATCATCGACTGGCTGGAGCAGCGCGGTTCCGGCTCGCGGACCGTGACCTACAAGCTGCGCGACTGGCTGTTCAGCCGGCAGCGCTACTGGGGCGAGCCGTTCCCGATCGTCTACGACGAGGACGGGATGCCTGTCGGGCTGCCCGACTCGATGCTGCCCGTCGAGCTGCCCGACGTCGACGACTACTCGCCGCGCACCTTTCCCGAGGACGACGTGACGAGCGAGCCGGAGCCGCCGCTGGCCCGCAAGACCGACTGGGTGGAGGTCACCCTCGACCTGGGCGACGGACCGAAGCAGTATCGCCGCGAGACGAACACGATGCCCCAGTGGGCGGGCTCCTGCTGGTACGAGCTGCGCTACCTGGACCCGACGAACACGGAACGCTTCGTCGACCCCGAGGTCGAGCGCTACTGGATGGGGCCGCAGGCGCCGGGCGACACCGGTGGCGTCGACCTCTACGTCGGCGGCGTCGAGCACGCCGTACTGCATCTGCTCTACGCGCGCTTCTGGCACAAGGTGCTGCACGACCTCGGTCACCTGTCCAGCGATGAGCCCTTCCGCCGGTTGTTCAACCAGGGCTACATCCAGGCGTTCGCCTTCAAGGACGCGCGGCAGTTCTACGTGCCCGCCGACGAGGTCCAGGACCACGGTGACGGCACCTGGACGTGGAACGGCGAGCCGGTCACCCGCGAGTACGGGAAGATGGGCAAGAGCCTGAAGAACATGGTGACGCCCGACGACATGTTCGCGACCTACGGTGCCGACACGTTCCGGCTCTATGAGATGTCGATGGGTCCGCTCGACGCGTCGCGCCCGTGGGAGACGCGCGCGGTCGTCGGCTCCCATCGGTTCCTGCAACGTCTGTGGCGAAACCTGATCGACGAACAGACGGGTGACGCGAAGGTCACTGACGAGGCAGCCGACGACGAGACGCGACGAGTGCTGCACCGCACGATGCAGGCGGTCGGTCGCGACATGGCGGGCATGCACTTCAACACCGCGATCGCGCGGCTGATCGAGCTGAACAACCACCTGGTCAAGGTGGGCAGCACACCGCGCGAGGTCGCCGAGCCGCTGTTGCTGATGGTGGCGCCGTTGAGCCCGCACCTGGCCGAGGAGCTGTGGGAGAGGTTGGGCCACAGCACGTCGTTGGCCTACGAGCCGTTCCCCGAGCCGGACCCTGCCTACCTCGTCGAGGCGACGGTGACGGCCGTGCTGCAGGTCGCCGGCAAGGTCCGTGACCGCATTGAGGTCGCGCCGTCGATCGGCGAGGACGAGCTGCGCGAGCGGGCGCTGGCGGCCGAGGGCGTGCTGCGGGCGCTCGACGGGCGCGACGTGCGCACGGTGATCGTCCGGGCGCCCCGCCTGGCGAACGTGGTTCCGGTCTGACCGGTCGGTAGCCTTCGAGGATGACCGCCTCGAAGGGCTCGCCCAGCCGCTCACGATTGCGGGGCACGGTCGTCGTCACCGACTCGACCGCCTACCTTCCCGACGCGGTCCGGGACGAGCGTGGCGTGCTCGTCGTACCGCTTCAGGTCGTCATCGGCGGCCATGCCTACGACGAGGGCGTCGATGCCACCCCGTCGATGGTCGCCGAGGCCTTGCGCCGGTGGACCCCCGTCAGCACGTCGCGACCGGGACCGGCGGCTTTCCTGGACGTTTACGAGCATGCGGCCGAGGCCGGTGCCGAGGCGATCGTGTCGGTGCACCTCTCGGCCGAGATGTCGGGCACCTACGAGTCGGCGGTGCTGGCTGCCCGCGACGCACCGGTGCCGGTGCGCGTGGTCGACTCGCGATCGCTGGGGATGGGACTCGGCTACGCCGTCATCTCCGCCGCCGAGCTCGCGGCCGGTGGCGCCGGGCCGGACGAGGTCGCCATGGCCGCCGAGAAACGCGCCGCAGCGAGCACCGCAGTCTTCTACGTGCACACGCTGGAGTACCTGCGACGTGGCGGACGCATCGGTGCAGCGGCCGCCTTCCTCGGCTCGGCGCTGGCGGTGAAGCCGCTGCTGCACCTCGTCGACGGCCACATCGAGCCGCTCGAGAAGGTGCGGACGTCCGCCAAGGCGATCGCGCGGCTCGAGGAGGTGGCGGCCCAGCATGCCGGCGACGCGGAGGTCGACGTTGCGGTGCACCACCTCGACAACGCGGACCGGGCGCAGGCACTGGCCGATCGGTTGGGCGAACGGCTGACCTCACTCGGAGGCCTGCATGTGAGCGAGGTCGGCGCGGTTGTCGGTGCGCATGTCGGGCCGGGCATGCTCGCGGTCGTCGTCGCCCCACGATGACCTCATCGAGGTGACCTCGTGCTGAATGTGCTGATCGTCGTGGTCTCGGCGGCGGTCGGCTATGCCTTCGGCGCGGTGTCGCCCGCCGTTCTTCTGGCGCGCAGCCGATCGGTCGACCTGCGCGAGCTCGGTTCCGGCAACCCCGGCGCCACGAACGTGGGGCGGCTCCTCGGCGTCCGCTGGGGCGTGACCGTGGGCCTGCTCGACGTCACCAAGGGACTGGTGCCCGCCCTCGTGATGGGCCTGCTGATCGACGAGCTCGCCGGGTTGGTGGCTGGTGCGGCGGCGGTCGTCGGCCACGTGTTCTCCCCGTTCCTGCGCGGTCGCGGTGGCAAGGGCGTCGCCACCGCGTTCGGGGCTGTGCTGGGGGTCGACCCGGTGTGGGCGCTGGTGCTGCTCGCGGTCTTCGTGGTCGTGTTCCTCATCGGCCGGTGGGTTGCGCTCGCGTCGATGGCGTCAGCCTTGGCCCTCGTGCCTCTCGCGCTGTCCACCGACGTGTCGACGGCACGCCGGGTGTGGGCGGTCTCGCTGGCCGTGCTGATCCTGGTGCGGCACCGCAAGAACGTCGTCGCCCGGTGGCGGGCGCGACGCGTCTACGGCTGACGGCTCGTCGCGTCGGTAATCCACAGCGGTCGGTCGTCCACCGATCTGCTGCCAGCCCGTTCGGAGCGGCTGCGCGTCCCTAGCGTCGAGGTGTGAGTGAGCAACAGGAGTCGTCGGGGCGCCACACGCGTTCTCGGCCTTCGCGTCGGGACCGCGGCGCGCACCTGACGGCGGTCGCCGAGGAGCGGTTGGCGCGAGCTGCGTCCATGTCACCGCTGCCGCCGGACGGGTGGGTCCCTGCTGATCCCGGCGAGAAAGCGACCCGTTCCCGGGAGACCGGCCGCCTGGCGGCGGTGGTCGATCGAGTGCCGCCACGGATACGCGCGGCTCGGATGGCGCCGAGTGCGCGGGCGGTGGTCGGGCTCGCCGTGGTGCTGCTCGTCGGCTTGCTGCTCGCCGGCTGGCTCCTCTGGCGGGGGCGGCCGTCGGTCGAAGTCGTCCCGGTCAAGCGGGTCCTGCCAGTTGGTGCGTCGGCGCAGCCATCCGTCACGAGCGCGGTGTCACCCGGTGCCGCGACGGCCCTGCAGTCACCGGCGGCGGCGTCGACGTCCACGGGAGCGACCGTGGTCGTGCACGTTGCCGGCGCCGTGCGCCGACCCGGAGTCGTCACGCTGGCGGCCGGCGCGCGTGTCTCCGATGCCGTCGAAGCCGCGGGCGGCGCAGCGCGACGTGCCGAGCTGGCCAGCGTCAACCTGGCGCGGCTCCTCGTCGACGGCGAGCAGCTCGTCGTGCTGACGAGAGGCACGGGTGCGCCTGGAGTCGTCGCGGCACCGGGCGCCGGTCCGGCACCGCCGGGCGGGGAGACCGCCACGGGCGACGTCGGTGCGTCGTCGATCGACCTCAACACCGCGACCCTCGTTCAGCTTGAGGGCTTGCCCGGTGTCGGGCCTGTCCTCGCCCAGCGCATCCTCGACTGGCGCACCGAACACGGCCGCTTCAGCACCGTCGACGAGCTCACCGAGGTGTCCGGGATCGGCGACGCCACCCTGGAGGAGATCCGACCGGGGGTTCGCGTGTGACCCGGGCCGACGAGCCCAGCAGGCCAGACCTCCGGCTGCTCGTCCCGGCAGTTGCTTGCTGGCTAGGCGCATTCGCGGCAACCAGCGGGGCGTCGGGGTCTGTGTGGGTGGCTCCGGCGTGCGCGGTGGCGCTGGTCGGCGCTGCGTTCGCGTGCCGTCGGCGCGCCCTCGCGGTGGCCGCCGCGCTGCTCTGTCTTGTCGCCGGCCTGTCCACTGCGGGAATGCGCGTGGTCGGGCTTCGCGTCGGGCAGCTCGACGAGCTGGCGAACCGCAGTGCCACGGTCACGGCGACGGCGGTGGTCACCGCCGACCCGTGGCGTCACATCGCCGCGACGCAGGGCACGCGCCGCGGAGGCGAGCTCTGGCTCGTGCCGTTGCGCCTGGAGCGGGCTGTGGCCAGGGGAGTCGTGCACCGTGGACGCTGGCCCGTGCTTGCTCTCGCGCGTGACCGGACCTGGGCCCACCTGCTGCCCGGTCAGCGTCTCGTCGTCGCGGGGAGTCTGCGTCCGGCGTTGCCCCGACAGCCGCTGTCCGCGGCGCTGTCGGTTCGCGGTCCGCCCCGTCTGACGGGCGACCCGCCGCGCGTGCAACGGGCCGCCGGACACCTTCGGGCGGGTCTGCGGGCAGCGGTGAGTGACCTCGCCCCGGCCGAACGGGGTCTGGTGCCGGGACTCGTCGTCGGCGACACGTCCCGCATGCTCCCGGAGCTCGAAGGCGACTTCCGCACGGCCGGCATGACGCACCTCACGGCCGTCAGCGGCGCCAACCTGGTCATCGTCTGCGGCTTCGTGCTCTACGTCGGACGCTGGCTCGGCGCACGCGGCCGCGCGCTGCCGTTCCTGGGCGCACTGGCGCTCGTCGGTTTCGTGGTGCTCGCCCGTCCGCAGCCTTCGGTGTTGCGCGCGGCCGCCATGGGCGCGGTCGCGCTCGGGGCGCTCGCCACGGGACGTCGTCGGGTGAGCCTCGCCGCTCTGGGCGCGGCGATCCTGGTCGTGCTGATGCTCGACCCCTGGTTGGCCCGCTCGTTCGGCTTCGCACTGTCGGTGCTCGCGACGGGAGGTCTGCTGGTTCTCGCACCGCCGATCGCAGGCTGGCTGCACGCGCGACGGATGCCGATGATCCTTGCCCAGGCCGTGGCGGTGCCGCTCGGTGCACAGCTCGCGTGCGCGCCGGTGATCGTCCTGCTCGCCGGCCAGGTGAGCCTGGTGGCCGTGCCGGCGAACCTGCTGGCCGCGCCGGCCGTGGCCCCGGCGACCTTGCTCGGTCTGCTCGCCACCTTGACCGCACCGGTCAGCGCCGGCCTGGCCGCTGTCCTTGGCCAGCTCTCCGGTGTGCCGGCGATGTGGATCGTCGAGGTCGCGGGGCGCGCCGCGACGGCGCCGCTGTCGGCGTTGTCCTGGCCGGCGTCGACGGTGGGAGCACTGGTCCTGGCGGCGTTGCTCGCGGTGGCCCTGGTGCTCGGGCGGCGCGCAGCCGCGCAACCGTCGGTGATCGCGGCGGCGGTCGTCGTCGTGGTCGGCGTGTCGGCCGCCGGCGCCGCCAGCCCGGGCTGGCCGCCGACGGGTTGGCTCGTGGTCGCCTGCGACGTCGGTCAGGGTGACGCGCTGGTCCTCTCGGCGGGGTCGGCTGGTGCGGTGGTGGTCGACGCCGGGCCGGAGCCGCGGGCGGTGGATCGATGCCTGCGCCGGCTCGGCGTACGCCGGGTCGCGCTGGTGGTGCTCACCCACCTGCATGCCGACCACGTCGAAGGGCTGCCCGGTGTGCTGCGCGGTCGTTCGGTCGGCGGGGTCGAGCTCGGACCTGACGACGGGCTGCCGGGTGCAGCAGGCGAGGACGAGAACACCGGCTCCCTCCGCCGCATCGAGGGATGGTCGCGGGCGGCCGGTGTGCCCGTCGGCCGAGCCGTCGTCGGCGAGCGCGTCCAGATCGGGCCGCTGTCCTGGCAGGTCCTCTGGCCGGCACGGCGGATCCCGGGGGACGGCGCCGAGAACAACGCCAGCCTGGTGCTGTTCGCGGAGCGCGCCGGCGTCCGCGTCCTGCTCACCGGCGACATCGAGCCGCCTGCGCAGAAGGCGTTGCTGGCCCGTTGGCGGTGGGGGACCGTCGACGTACTCAAGGTCGCGCACCACGGGTCGGCCTTCCAGGACCCGCGGCTGCTCGCCACCCTGCGCCCGCAGGTCGCCCTGGTCTCGGCCGGGGTGGACAACGACTACGGCCATCCCGCACCCACGACGCTGCGCGTCCTCCAGGGCCAGGGGACTCTCGTCGGGCGCACCGACCATGACGGAGACCTCGCCGTCGTCGGTTCACCTGGGCGCGTGCAGCTGGTCACCGCCGGCAGGTAGCGTGACCGCGATGCCAGCCCCACCCGCCGTCACCCTCGTCACCGGCCCAGAGGAGCTGCTGCGCGACCGCGCCGTGAGCGAGGTCATCTCCTCGTCCCGTGCCGTCGACCCCGACACCGAGATCGCCGACCTCGTCGCCGCCGGCCTGGAGCCCGGCCGGGTCACCGCACTGACCAGCCCGTCGCTGTTCGGCGAGCGGAAGGTGATCGTCGTGCGCGACGTCCAGGACGCCGGGGAGGAGCTGGCCGGCGAGCTCAAGGCGTACGTCGCAGCACCCGTCGAGGAGGTCGCGCTGGTGCTCGTCCACGGCGGCGGCGTCAAGGGCAAGTCGCTGCTCGATGCCATCCGCAAGGCCGGCGCCGTCGTCGTCGACTGCAAGCAGATCAAGTGGGAGAGCGACAAGGTCAGCTTCGCGATGGGTGAGTTCCGCACCGCCGGACGCAAGGCGACCGGCGACGGTGCGTCCACGCTCGTCGACGCCGTCGGCAGCGATTTGCGCGAGCTGGCCAACGCGTGCAGCCAGCTGGCGTCCGACACCGAGGGCGTCATCGACCGCGCGGTCGTCGAGCGCTACTACGCGGGTCGCGTCGAGGTCAGTGGCTTCAAGGTGGCCGACGCGGCGCTCGAGGGGCGCTGCGAGGACGCGCTCCGGCTCCTCCGGCACGCGCTCGCGACCGGCCTGGACCCGGTGCCGGTCAACGCGGCGCTGGCGCTCGGGCTGCGCAACCTCGCCCGCGTCGGCAGCGCGTCACGTACGGCCCGCCCCGACGACATCGCCCGCGACCTCGGCATCGCGCCGTTCATGGTCAAGAAGGCGCGCGGGCAGCTGGGCGGCTGGCAGGAGGCGGGAGTGGCGGCAGCGATCACCGCAGTGGCGCGCGCCGACGAGCAGATCAAGGGAGCAGGCACCGACCCGGTCTACGCCCTGGAGCGAGCCGTCGTTGCGATCACCGACGCCCGAGCCGCCGGCTAGCGCGGGCCGGCCTGGAGAACGATCAGAGCGAGGCGGCCCGCTTGGCCATGGCCGACTTCTTGTTGGCGGCCTGGTTGGCGTGGATGACGCCCTTGCCGGCGGCCTTGTCGAGCTGGCGCGAGGCCACCTGCAGGGCCTCCAGCGCTGCGGCACTCTCGCCGGCGTCCGCTGCTGCGCGGAAGCGGCGGATCGACGTCTTCAACGAGGACTTGACCGCCTTGTTGCGCTGGCGGTCCTTCTCGTTGGTCTTGATCCGCTTGAGCTGGGACTTGATGTTCGCCACGAAAGGAGCCTCGAGAAGGTCGGGAGTTGAACAGAGAAAAGGCACCTGGAGGTGCGGGAGGAACCAGCGCGGGCGGCCAGCGGCCACACACGCGACGCGTCAGCGTAGCAAGCGGGACGGAGCAGGCCCAAATCCCGCGAGCGCGGTAGTAGCCGGACCAGCGCGGTCAGCGACGGGCCAGCGGGCGCGGGTCCAGGGCCGCTCGCACCCGCGCGGGCAGCCGGGTCCGGCTCCGCAGCACCCGGCGTACCTCGGCCACGTGCTGCCAGGCGGCGTCCGGCGACCCGGCCGGCGAACCCACCGGGGCGAAGCCCGCGTCGTCGGCGAGGCGGGCCAGCCGGCCGAGCGGTGACGCGAGCTCCGGCGCCTGCCGTGACGCGCTCGCCGCGACCTCGGGACGCGACAGGGAGCGGGGGGCCGGGACCCCGTGCTCGCCCAGCCGCTCGGCGGCCTCGCTCCACGCGGCAAGCACCTGCCCGCGTTCGGTCGGGCGCGCCCGGCGCCGCCGACGCCGTACTGACTTGGCGACGGGCACGAGGACGGCGCCCAGCACGGCAAGTCCCGCGAGCACGCCGGCACCCAGGGCCGCGAGTGCCCAGGGCGGACTGCTCCCGTCCTCCGTGGGCGCGGGCGCGGCCGGGGTGGGCGCGGGCCCGGCCCGGCTGGACTCCTCCTCCTCGACGGCCTGGTCAACCGCCGAGTCACCCGCGGACTCGTCGGGTTCCTCCGCCTCGGGGGCACCCGCCCGCCGTGACGGGGTCGGCTCGAACGCGACCCAGTCGAGCCCCACGAAGCGCACCTCGGGCCAGGCGTGCACCGCTCGGCTGCCCACGACGTACGCACCGGCGGCCTTGTCGTAGCCGGTCCGGAAGCCGACCACGACGCGCGCGTCGTAGCCGAGCTCGCGCGCCATCACCGCGAACGCACTTGCGTACTGCTCGGCGGTGCCCTCGCGGTCGGCGAGCAGCCGGCTGATCTGGAAGAGGCCGTGGCCGCCGGGCGCCCCCGCCGGGTCGGACACGGCGAACCGCCCGCTGCGGCGAAACGACGACTCGAGCGCAGCGAGCCGCCCGAACGCGGTGTCCGAGCCACCCCCGGCTGCCTGCGCGGCCTGTTGCAGCGGAGGCGGTACCTCGTAGCCGGTGCCCCGCGACGGGGGAGTCGCGGTGAGCGCGCCGCGCAGGTCCGCTGGGCGCAGCCGCGGGACGAGGCCGGTCACCTGGTACGTCGACGGTGCTGGGTCGTCGGCCGGTACGGCCAGCTCGCCCGATTCCGGGTCGACGCCGAGTCCCGACACCGACACCCTGGTCGCCCGGCCCAGCGTCGGCAACCAGGTCGTGCCCTCGGGGTCGCGCACTTCCACCTCGGCGCTCACCCGGTCGGTCGGGACGGACAGCGACGGTCCGGAGGGCAGCGTCCGGCCGGCCCGCTGGTAGGCCGCAGTGGTGGTCCAGGTGGAGCCGTCGAAGCGGTCGAGGACCACCCACCGAATGCGCACCGCGCCGCCACCCGGCGGCTCGGGCGTCTTCAGCACGAACAGCGGGCGGTCGGCGCCTTCGCGCAGCGCCGGGTAGCGCACGAGCGGGCTGGTCTCCTGCCGCACCTGCACCGGCTGGGTGACCAGATCGCGCGCGTCGGCGGGACGGGTGCGCACCTGGGTGCCGGGCAGCGACGACGCTGCGACCACCGCCGCCGTCGTCACCGCGGCAACGACCAGCGTCGCCGCGACCAGCGCCGGGACGGTGGGCAGCGCCCGGCTGCTGACCGAGCGGGCGCCGGCCAGCCGCGGCCCGGACGTGTGCGACGTAGGGCTTGACGGCGTGGGGTGCGGGGCGAGGACCGCGAGCAGCGAGACGACGCCGCCGATGACGAGCCACAGCGCAGCCGTAGGCGCGGCCGGTCCGGACGCGGACACCCAGAGCACCACGGCGTACGCCGCCAGCCCCGGCACTGCGGCGACCGGCGTGCGGGAGGGGCGCAGAGCGAGTTCGGCTGCCGCGACCGCGGCGCCGCCCACGACCAGGGCCACCGTCGCCAGCTCCGGTCCGGAGGGGTCGAGCGGCAGCGCGCCGGTGAGCAGCCGGCGCGGCCCGTCGACGACGTCTCCACCGGGCGCGAGGGCCAGCACGACGTACGCCGCGAGGCCGCCCGCGCCGGCGAACAGCCGCACGACACGGTCGCGACCGGGCAGGACAGCTGCGATCGCGGTCGGGGCCGAGGCGCCGACGAGCACGGCGCCGAGCAGCAGTGGCAGGTCGCGCATCCCGGCGAACAGACTGGTCGCCGCGACCGCTGCGCCGGCGACCACCGCCGTGGCAGCGAGGATCCGCAGGACGGCCAGCGGGCGCACGGCGACGCGCAGCGTGCTCACCGTGCTCGCCTGCCGATGACGAGCTGGTTCCACGCGCCCGCCGCGTCGACGGCACTGCCCGCGCGTACGACGGACAGCCCGGCGCGGCGCGCAGTGGTCAGCTGTGCGCCCGGGACGACCTCGACGAGGACCACGGGTGCGAACCGCCGACGCGCCGACGCCACGTGGGTGGCCAGCCGTGTCTCGCCGTCACCGGTCACCAGGACAAGCGCGCCACCCGCCGCGGCCCGGTCGACCAGCGCGGTGACGGTGGCCGGGGACTCGTCGTCGACGGTTTGGACGGCGGCGAGGCGGTCGAGCAGATCACGGGCGCCGGCGCGCTCGACGGCCGCGCGATCCTCGCCGAGCAGCCGCACCTCGACCGGGCGTCCGCGTCGCTTGGTGGCCAGCGCCACCGACGCGGTGATCTCGACGGCGTCCTCGAAGGCGGTGCCGGTGTAGCGCGCGGCGCGGGTGTCGAGCACCACCGTGGTTGTGGGCCGGCTGGTGTCGACGTGCTCCTTGACCATGAGCCGGCCGGTGCGCGCGGTCGAGCGCCAGTGCACCTGACGCGGGTCGTCACCGGGCACGTACTCGCGCAACGACGAGAAGGTGACTGAGCCCTTAGGTGCGGTCTCGACCAGCACGCCCTCGTCGTCGAGCAGCGTCCCGACCGGCAGCGCCGCGACGACGTGCACCCGCGGGTGCACCCACAGCACGTCGGTCGCTCCCTGCGGCTGCGCGCGCCGGACCAGGCCGAGCGGGTCGCGGCGCTCGACGGTGATCGGGCCGAGGGGAAGCCGTCCACGGCGACGGGTGGGCACGTCGTACTCCAGCGTTCGCCGGCCGTTGCCTGCGAGGACGCCGACCGCGAGCTCCATCGCGGTGCCACCGACCGAGTCCACCGCGACGAACGACGGAGCCGGCCACCGCGACAGGTTGCGCACGGCCAGCCGCCCGACCGCGCGACGACCGACCGTCAGCCTTGACGGCTCGACGGTGCGGGACACGGTGAGCCGAGGACGCACCACCGCAGCCAGCAGGCCAGCGAGCAGCGCGAGCAGGGCGGCGGCACCGACGGCGACGAGGCCGTCATAGCCCAGGACGACACCGGCGAGGTAGAGCAGCACGCCGGACACCAGGACCGCCGACCCGGTAGCGGTGAGGAGCGGTACCCGCGTCGGGACCGCGGGCTCGTCGCGTCCCGCGACTGCGCCCCGTACCCGGGGATCGACCGTTGCCACCGCCTGCTTCCGTTCAGCGGCCGGAGCCGGTGGGCACTGGAATGCTCGCGAGCACCTCGTGCAGCACGTCCTCGCCGGCGATGCCGGACACCTCGGCCTCCGGGGTGAGCAGGAGGCGGTGCGAGAGCACGGCGACGGCCACGGTCTTGACGTCGTCGGGGACGACGTAGGACCGCCCCAGCGCGGCCGCATGTGACTGCGCGGCCCGCAGCAGCGCGAGGCTTCCTCGGGTGCTCACGCCCAGCCGCAGCTCGGCACGCGACCGGCTCGCCCGGGCGATCGCGACCGCGTAGCCGGACACCGTGCGGTCGACGTGCACGCCGGCGGTCATCGCGATCATCGAGCTGACCTGCTCGACCGTTGCGACCGGGGAGGCGGTCGCCGCGGCGCCCTCGATCGCGCGCCGGTCGAGGATGTCGACCTCGTCGGCCTCGTCGGGGTAGCCGATCGCGGTGCGCATCAGGAAGCGGTCGAGCTGTGCCTCCGGCAGCCGGTAGGTGCCCTCCAGGTCGACCGGGTTCTGCGTCGCGATGACCATGAACGGCGACGGCACGCGGTGCCCGACGGCGTCGACGGTGACCTGCTGCTCCTCCATCACCTCGAGCAGCGCCGACTGCGTCTTGGGTGACGCGCGGTTGATCTCGTCGCCGACGACCAGGTTCGCGAAGACCGCGCCGGGGTGGAACTCGAAGTGGTGCGTGTCCTGGTTCCACACCGACGTACCGGTGATGTCGCTCGGCAGCAGGTCGGGGGTGAACTGGATACGGTGCCACGTCGCGTCGACCGAACCTGCGATCGCCTTGGCGAGCGACGTCTTTCCGACACCGGGCACGTCCTCGACGAGCAGGTGACCACCTGCGAACAGGCAGACCAGCGCGAGGCGCACGACCTCGTCCTTGCCGCGCAGCGCGCGCGACACCTCGGTGTGCATCGCGTCGTGGACCTCCGAGAACCACGCCGCCTGGTCCGTGGTGATCGGCGCGGGTGCGGCACCACTGATCTGCGTCATCTGCTCCCCAGTCCCGGTCGCTTGGTTGTCACAGCCGGTCAATTGTCACTGCGACCGTCGGCGCGCCGGCACACGCGCTCCAGCGGCGTCGGGCTCGGCACCGGTCGTACCGAGGTGACGACAGCCACCACCCGCCAGCAGTGCTCGGTGCCGGGGTCGAGGTCGGCCGCGGTCCAGTCGGCTTCGGACGGCTCGAGGTTCTGCGCGGCGACGGTGCCGTCGCGCAGCACGAAGAACGACTGCACGCCAGACACCGAGGGTCCGCTCGGGAACCGCAGCCGGATGCTGCCGCTCTCCGGAGAGTCGATCACCACCGGCACGTTCGCGGTGCCCTGGTACGACGACGGGCTGGCGCTCGGCGTCGTCTTCGGCGAGTCGTCGGCACGGCCGAACCACAGGCCCGCGCCGACGCCGACCACGACCAGAGCGAGCACGGCGGCCACCCAGGGCCAGCGCCGAGCGCGCGGTCCCGGCGGCTTCGGGGGCGCCGGTGGGGCGGGACGGGTCGCGTCGGAGGTGAGCAACGGCTCGTCGCCGTCTTCGGCAGGGGAGAGGTACGGCGGCGGTGTCGCCGCCGTCGACTCCGGCAGCGCGCCGAGCAGCGGACCGCCGGTCGAGGACGCCTCCAACGCCGCGAACGCCGCTCCCGCGCGGGCAGCGTCAGGTCGACCGGCCGGATCCTTGCCCAGGCAGGCGGACACGACGGCCCACGTCTGGTCGGAGAACCCTTCCGGTCGGACCGGTGCGTCCTCGACGTGCGCGCGCAGCAGACCGGCCGGGTGCTCGGCCTCGAAGGGCCGCCGACCGGAGAGCATCTCGTAGGCGAGCACCCCGAGTGCGTAGACGTCGACGGCCCCGGTCGCAGGGCGTCCGGTCGCCAGCTCCGGCGCGACGTACTCGGGTGTCCCGACCAGCCGGCTCGCGTGCGTGAGCCGCCGGCCCGATCCGGGCGAGATCGCGCCGGCAACGCCGAAGTCGGTCAGCCGCGCGCGCAGCGCACCGTCGCCAGTGTTGTCACCCAAGGGCGCGTCGCGACCGATCAGGACGTTCTCCGGCTTGATGTCGCGGTGCACGAGGCCGGCCGCGTGCACGACCGAGAGCCCTTCGGCGACCTGGGCGAGCACGCGGTAGGCCTCGCCAGGTGTAAGACCACCGGCGGCGAGCGTGTGCCGCAGGTCGGCGCCTTCGACGAGCTCCATGACGATCGCGAGGGTGCCCCCCTCGGCGACCAGGTCGAGGACGGGCACCAGGTTGGGCGAGTGCAGCCCGGTCAGCGTCGTTCGTTCGCCGAGGAACCGCGTCACGACCTCGGCGTCGTCGGCGAGCTCGGAACGGAGCACCTTCACCGCGACGGGGGCGCCGTCGGCCCGCCGGGTGCCGCGCCACACCTGGCCGGTGGCCCCGCGACCGATGGGCTCGACGAGCAGGTAGCCGCTGCCGAGCGGGCGGCCGCGCACCATCGTGCGCACCGGCCGGCCCGGCGTCGACGTCTCCAGCGGGTCGATCGGCGCGGCCGGTCGCAACCGGGTGACCACCTCGGCGGCGTCCGCAGGTCGTTGCGCCGGGTCGTCGTCGAGCATCTCCTGCAGCACTTGGTCGAGCTCCGGGTCGACCGGCCGACCGCCGTGCAGGTCACGGAGCACGGCGCCGAGCGCCCAGATGTCCCCTGCGAGCGACCAGTCGCCGCCGCGGCGAACCTCCGGCGGTCGATAGGGCCCGTCGTCGTCCTCGGCGAGCACCGGCACGGCGTAGCCGCCCAGCACGACGCGGCCGTTGGGCAGCACCAGCAGCGCGGCCGGCGACAACGCGCCGTGCAGCACACCCGCACCGTGCAGGGCGCACAGGCCCAGGGCGGCGTCGGTGACGGCGGCGACCGCCTGCCGTGCCACGGGCGGGCCGTGGTCGGCGAGCCGATCGGCAAGCGAGTGCTCGGGACGTGGGGTGACGAGGTAGCCGACGGAACCGTTCGCGGTGCCGGCCAGGCCGGGGGAGAGCAGCCCGACGTCGAGGACCGGCAGCAGGTGGGGTGACGCCGGAAGGTCGAGCAGGGCCCGGGCCTCGTCGACGAAGCGTCCGCCGCGGCGGCCGGGCAGGTCGACGAGCTCGATGGCCACCGCCATGCCGTCACTGCGGCGTACACCAGGCACCAGCCGTCCGTGCCGTCCGGGGTGGCCGGGCTCCGCCGCGTCGGGCAGGAGGAGGCCGGGCTCGACCCGGTAGCCGGGCACGGTCGGCGGAGCGGGACGGCGGGGATCGGTCGGGTCGGGGCCGGCTGGGCTCACCGGCTCCTCACCGTCCACCTGCGTGTCGCCCCCGTCACCTGCACCTCCGGCGGCCGGGATGGTCCCGGTCCCGAGAAGCAGCGTAGCCAGCGGCGTGGTGCGGTCGAGGGTGGTGAGCAGGAGATCATCCGTGCGGGCCCGACGAGCTGTCGCCGCCGGGCGCCTCACGGCTGCGCCACCTGCACCGGTGCCCAGGCGCCGCGGCGCACCAGCAGGCCGCGGCCGACCGGCCCGGCCGCCGCTCCCCCGCGGGGGAGTCGCAGGTCGAAGACCTCGCCGACGGTGGCGGACTGCGGCGCGAGGAGCAGCCCCGAACGGCACCGGCGGGCGGCCGGCAGCCAGCCCCGGTAGCGGTTGAGGAGCAGGTCGTCGGTGGTGGCCGCCGCGATGACGACGGTGCCGCTGTCGCCGGCCGTGCGGACGACCTCGTCGAGCAGGGCGCCCTCGGCTCCCTCGGTGACCAGCTCCGCGTCGTCGACGACCAGCACGAGGCGGCCGTCGTACGCCGACAGCGCGTCCTCCAGGTCGGCCGCGAGATCCGGTCCGCCGGCGACCACCTCGGCGACGCCGGGCAGGTCGGCGAGGTCACGCAGCGGCGACGGCCGGGGAGTGACCAGCACCACGGGCAGCGAGCCTGGCCGGGCAGCGAGGCTGCGGACCATCGCGGCGAGAGCGGTGCTGCGCCCGGACCGTGAGGGTCCGGCGACGACGAAGCACGGGCCCACGTCGGCGAGGTCGACATCGATCGGACCCAGGGTGTCGCCGCCCGCCGCGACCACGCACACCGCGGACCCGTCCGGCGCCGGCGTCACGCGCAGGGCCTCGAGCTCGGACAGGCTCAACTGGTCGGGGAGAGGGTCGACGCGTCGCGGCAGATGACGCGCGTCGACGCCGGCCCACCGCAGTACGGCCTCGGCACCGGCGCGGCGCACTGCGTCTACCTGGGCCACGCCCGCCGGGTCGGGGTCGAGCAGAGCCACCTGGACCTCCTCGCCGGAGGTGACCCAGATGCCGCGGCCCGCCGGCATGTCGGCCGGGACGTCACGGGGCGCGAGGCCGAACACGGCAACGTCGTCGCTGTTCGCCTGGCGCAGGACGAGGCGCGCGGCGACCGCAGACGAGATGCGCGACGTGACACCGGTGCGGTCGGCCGCGAGTACGAACGTGACGCCGACCGCCGGACCCTGCCGGAGCAGTCGCTCGAGCCGGTCGACGAGCCGCCCGGCGTCATGTTCGACGAAGCGTGCGAGGAACGCCTCGAGGCGGTCCACCAGGACGACGATCTGGGCGAGAGGTACGTCGGGCGCTGCCGCGCGTGCCTCGGCGACCGAGGCGTAGCCGCAGGCGCCCAGGGTGCGCTGGCGGGCAGCCACCTCGGCGTCCAGCGTGGCGAGCAACCGCTCGACCCGCTCGGAGTCGTCGCCGTCGACGACCGCGCCGCAGTGCGGCAGGTCAGCGAGCGAGGCGAGCGCGCGGTTGCCGCAGTCGAGTGCGTAGAGGTGCAGGTCGGCCGGGGAGCGCTCGGCTGCCAGGCCGGCGGCAATGGTGCGCAGCGCCGTCGATCGCCCGCTGCGCACAGCGCCGGCGACCAGCACCGACCCGGTGCGCTCCAGGTCGAGCACGAATGGGCGCTGCGCCTGCTCACCCGGCTGGTCGCCGAGCCCCAGCACCGTGGCGGCTCCCGACTCCGCAGGGTCGGCGGCCGGCGTCAATTCGTCGAGGGTCACCAGGCCCGGCAGCGGCGGCAACCAGGGGCTGCGGGCCGGGCGGCTGTCCAGCCGAGCCGCTGCCGCGCCGACGGCGCGGACCAGGCCGCCGAGGTCGGTGTTGCCGTCCTCCTCGATCGGCAGGTCCACCGACGTACGACGGGGGGCGCCCAGCGTCGTGACGTCGCGCCGGATGGCTCGCACGGATGTGATCACGTCCTCGGTCACTGCGCCGTCGTTGGTGGGCCAGCCGACCCGTGCGGTCTGGAAGGCCGTCAGCTCACCGTGCCCGGTGCGCAGGTAGGCCCGGCCGGGCATCCGCTTCGAGATGCGCGCGGCGTCGGGGGAGTCGACGACGTCGGTGCTGTCGCCGGCACTCGTCACGCGCAGCGCGATGCGCAGGTTGACGTTGGCGCGGATCTCGCCGCTGACGACGCCGGCAGGTCGCTGGGTCGCGAGCACGACGTGGACGCCGAGGCTGCGCCCGCGCATCCCGATGCCGACGACGCCGCGGACGAAGTCGGGGACCTCCTCGACGAGCGACGCGAACTCGTCGATGACGATGACCAGACGCGGCAACTGGGTGCCGCCGACGTCGTCGCCTTTGTTCGCGTCGAGCTGGCCGCGGTCCTGCATCGTCCACAGTTCGTCGATGTCCTTCGCGCCGACGGCGGCGAGCACCCGCTCGCGTCGCTTGAGCTCGGCGGTGAGCGACGCCAGCGCCCGGTCGACGAGGTGCTCGTCGAGGTCGGTGACCAGTCCGGCGCAGTGCGGCAGGTTGGCGGCGTCCTTGAACGCGCTGCCGCCCTTGTAGTCCACGAGCACGAACGAGAGCGCGTCCGGCCGGTTGCCGAGGGCGAGGGAGGCGATGAGGGTCTGCAGCAGCTCGGACTTGCCGGCGCCGCTGGTGCCGGCCACGAGCGCGTGGGGCCCGTCGCGGCGCAGGTCGACCGTGAGCGGACCGTCCGGTCCGACGCCGAGCAGCGCCGTCGTGCTGCGCCCGCCACGACGCCACCCGTCGAGCACCTCGTCGGCGTCGAGACAGTGCTTCTCACCGACGAGGTCGAGGAAGCGTGCTGAGGCAGGCAGGTCACTGCCGTCCTCGGCGACGGCCAGCAGGTCGACCGGTGCCAGGGCCCGGGCCAGCCGGTCGGCGGTGCTCGCCGCGAGGCCATCGGCGAGCACGTCGGGTACCACACTGACGCCCGCAGTGCCCCCGCGCCGGACGGTGAGCCGGGTGCCGGCGCCACGGTGCACGACGGCGGTCGCGCCGCACTCGGCAGGCAGCGCCGCCTCCTCGTCGTCGACGCAGAGGAAGTGGACACCGAGGTCGGGTCCGTCCTGCAGAAGCTCCGCCAGACCGGTCACGTCGCGCAGCCCGCGGGCACCGTCGAGCACCACCAGCCACCGTCGGCCCGTCGGCGACGCCGCGAGCTCGCTGCGGCGCGCCGCCCGGCGGTCCTCGACCAGGGCGCGCAGCTCGGCCACTCGTGCGTGCGCCTGCTCGCCGTCCGTGCCGACCAGCCGGTTCGCGTCGTGCCCGGCAGGAGCGGACGTGTGCGGGAGCCAGCTGGCCCACTCCCAGTCGCTTGCGCGATCGCGGCCGGCGAGCAGGACGACGCCGAGGTCCTTCGGCGCGTGCAGGGTGACGGCCTGGGCGAGCACGGCGCGTGCGAGCGGCAGCACATGAGTGCGCGCGCCGGCGAGTCCGAGCACCCGGTCGCTCCCCACGTCCACGACAACGGGTACGTCGTGGGCCACCGGGTCGAGCAGGTCGGCGGCCGGGCCGTCGTCCACGGGTCGGTCGGTGGCGCGCTCGGGGCGCACCCGCAGGCGGGCCGGGAGGTCGGCCAGCCCGAGCCGGAGCCGCAAGAAGTCCGGGTCGCCGGGGCGGCGCTCCCAGAGGCGTGCCGTCGGAGTGGTCGCCGCGGCCACGACGGCGGTCGGGTCGGGATGCGACACCCGGGTCAGCCGCTCCTCCTCGACGAGGAGGTCGGCGCGCCGGGCGCGGACTGTGGCCAGCGCCTCGTCGTACTTCGCCTTGGCGTCGCGGTAGTCCTTGCGTCCGCTGCGGCGGTCGCTGATCGCGTTCGCGACGAGCATGACGGGCGAGAGCACCAGGAAGACCAAGTAGAGGCGTGAGCCCGGCCAGACCGCCAGCATGATCCCCGCGAGCGCGATCGGCAGCAGCACGGCGGCCAGGGGGAACCGGCGGGCCCGCGGCTCCTCGGGCTCGGTGGGCACGACGAGCTCGTGCTCGGCGTCGGGCGGGTGAAGCCGCGGCGGCCGGTTGAAGCGCAGGTGCCCGTCGGTGGTTGGCTCGAGGCGCTGGTCCGCGACTGGTGTGGGCCGAAGTGTCACGACGGTCTCGCCCAGGCGCGCGACGTCGCCGGTGGAGATGTGGACCGGTCCGTCGATGCGCGTGCCCCGCCAGGTCGTGCCGTTGCGCGAACCGGCATCGGCGAGCGTTCCGCCCTCGCTGTCGGGTCGCAGCTGCGCGTGCCGGCGGCTCACCTCGGCGTCGCCGACGCGTAGCGCGCAGGTGTGGTCACGGCCGACGCCGAGCGCCGCACCGGCAGGCGCGTCGGCCCGGGCTCCGCCGGAGAGCCCGCCGACGACGGCGAGCTCGGTCGTGGTCAGCGGCGGCAGAACGACGGGCACCGGGGTGTCGAGGCCCACGGTCGCTCCGGTGCGCAACGCCGCCTCGTGCGCCGGGGTCGCGTCCAGCGTCGGGCCGGTCTCGAGCACCAGCTGCGCGTGGCTGTCGGCGCCGAGGGCCTGCACGAGTGCCCGCCGCAGGTCACCGAGTGTCGCGCCGGTTCCGATGTCGACGGTGACCGCCACGCGCTCGCCGGAGGCGAGCACCACCAGGTCCAACGGCCGTCGGCCCGCGGTGTGCTCACGAGGGGCACGCCGCGGGCCGTGGGTCGCCTCACCCGGGGGGTCGACGGTCACCGCAGAGCGCACGGCTCAGGAGCCAGCCTGCTGGAGGGCGTCCGCGCGGCGGCCGACCTCGGTGCCGGCGTCCACGAGGGCGCTGGACAGACTGCGCAGGGCGGGCTCGTACTCGCCGTGCCACGCGGTGCGGAAGCGCTCGGCCGCGCCACCCTTCCAGTAGACGTTGTCGAGCTCGCCGCGCAGAGCGCTCATGAGGTGCTGAACGTCCGAGCTGTGCCGGGAGAAGCTGCGCTGCAAGTTGCCCAGCTCGTTGATCTCGCCACCGATGACGGACATGCGATCGGTTCCTTCCGGTCGTCGCGGCGGACTGCCCGCCGACCTCAGTGACGCTAGGTGCGCCACCGCTGTCGCGAAATCGGAAGGGCTCCCCAACGAGACTCAGGCGTCGCTGCGTTGGTAGCGCAGGAGGACGACGCCGTTGCCGAACGCCCGGTTCTCGACGAGACGCAGGTTGGTCATGGTCATGGTCTGTGACGGCGAGAACAGTGGCTTGCCCGCTCCGATCAGCACCGGGTGGACGCAGATGTGGTACTCGTCCACCAGGTCGAGTCGCATGAACTCGGCGGCCACTTCGGCCCCGCCGATCGCGAGGTCTCCACCGGGCGCGGCCTTGAGCTCCCGCACCTCGTCGGCGACGACGTCGCGCACGACCGTGGTGTTCCAGTCGGCCCGCTCCAGCGTCCTGGAGTAGACGATCTTCGGGGTGTCAAGCCAGATGCGGGAGAACTCGACCATCGTCTTTGGGAGCTCGGGATCCTGGTCGGCCGTGGGCCAGGACTGCGCCATGAGCTCGTAGGTGACGCGTCCGTGCAGGAACGCGCCCATCGCGCCGAGCACCTCGTTGAAGTAGCTGTGCATCTCGTCGTTGACGAGGTGCCAGTCGATCTCGCGGTTCGGCCCTTCGATGAACCCGTCGAGGGACACCCCCATGAACACGACGGTCTTCCGCATGGCGGTTCCTCCAAAGTTCAAGTAGTCCAGCGTTCATCGAAGCGCCGCGCCCATCATTTCCGACCCACTGCCGTGGAGTCAGCCTTGGTGATCGCAACCAGCCCCCACAAAGGCCGTGGACTTCGGGCGTGACCTAGCTGTGGCGAGCGTGACAGACACTCGGGACTCTCGGCTTCGTGGGGCCCGCGTTGCGATCTGCCTCTCTTGATGCACGGCAGATCTTGTTGATGCGGCGGCAGATCGGCATGACGGCTGGACCCAGGGCGCGAGTTGCGGGGCTGCGGTGCGTCTCACGCACCGCAGCCCCGCAGATTGAGGCACACCGGCTTCAACGGGCCGCTCTTCGGCAGCCTGGCGCGGGACGCTCCTCCGCCCGGCAGCCGCTCAACGTTCGGTGATCGAAACCAGCCCCCACAAAGGCGCGGGACTCGGACGTGGGGCAACGGCTCTGAGCGAACGGCGCGGTGAGCAGGTCGGCGTTGTGGGGCCGCATTGCGATCTTCGGGCCGACGGAGGGGAAACTGCGTCGGAGACAACGGCGTGGAGGGTCGGACGGGGAGGGTGGCGAGAGCGTCAACGGTCGGGGACAGCGGGGAGCAGTTCAGCGGTCGGGGTGGATCAGGCGCAGGTCGTCCTTGGTGATGATCCCGGTGGTGAGGACGTACTCGGCGAGGTTGTTGAGGGCGTTCCAGCCCATCATCCCGGGCACCCCGGTGGCGTCCAGCCGCGTCCGGAGGTACTCGATGCGCTTGACGACGGTGGTTCGCGGCCAGCCGAGCCGGGCGGCCGCGGCGGCGTAGCTGCGGGGGTTCGGGTCGTGGCGCGGGTGCTCCTCCAGGTAGCCCGCGAACAGCGCCACCAACGCCAGTCGGTCGGCATCGTTGATGAGCACGCCTTCGCCCATCGCGGTGGGCAACCCGGCTGGTGTGGGTGTGGTGGGCTCGGGGTGCGAGCCGGCTCGGCGTACCTGGACTGCCAGCGCGTGCTCACTGCGCGAGCCCTCCACGACCACGGTCACCGACGCCTCGAGCGCGGTACGCCGGCCGGGCGCCAGCACCGTGCGCAGCCCGAGCTCGTCGATCACCCCGAGCGGTCGGGAGCCGCTCCGGTTGGTGAGCCACCAGTGCTCGCCCTCCCGCTCGAGCGAGCCGGCCAGGCGGCTGATGCCGGTGTCGTCGGGATCGAGGACCGCGTCGCACCCCTCGTCACGACCGAACGTGAAGGTGCCTGTTACCTCCCGTGGCGGTTCACCCGAAAGGGTGATGAGCAGCTCGCGCATGAGTGGTTCGTACCACGCATGGGGAGCCCTACCTATGGAGCCCCCGGGTCCGGGCGGGTTAATCTTCCGCGGACACCAAGGGGCAAAGGGGACGGTCCGGTTGACTGAGGCTTTGGGCAGGACCGTGCGATCGCGGGTGACGCGGCTCGCCGTGGTGCTCGCGGTGGCCGCGAGCGTGCTCATCGTTGCGTTCGGCACCGGCTACCGTGCCTCCCAGGCAGTCCTCGACGACGGCAGTGCCTGGCTGGTGAAGGGCCGCAGCGTGGCGCACGTCAACGCCGAGACCGGCCGCTCCGACGCCGACGTGGCCCGTGACCTCGGCAAGGGCGGCGAGGCCCTCGAGGTCGTGCAGACCCCCAGCGGTCACCTGTACGTCGTCAACGACGAAGTCGGCTCGGTCACCCGCGTGGACCTTGCCGACATGGACCCTGCCGAGACGCGCTCGGGTACGCCGGGCAAGCTACAGGTCCTCGGCAGCGGAGCAGACACCTACTACGTCGACCGCGGCCGGGGCACGGTCGAGCTGGTCGACCCCGACACCATGTCCGTGCGCCGGCGCGTGCCGGTCGACGCGGGGGTGAGCGCGGCGGTGGCCGACACCGGCGGGCGGCTGTGGGTGCTCGACGGCGCCGGCACGCTGCACCGTGTCGTTGACGGTGCCGTGTCCGAGGCGATACCCACCGGCGGAAAAGCCGGCGATCAGAAGCTCACCCTCGTCGACGGCCACCCCGTGCTCGTCGACCGTGCACGGGGCACGGTGCGCGTGGTCGAGGGCGGCGAGCTGCGCGAGCTCGACGCCGGCCTGCCGCGCGACGCCCGCATGGAGGTCAACCAGCCGTCCACGCGCGGCGGCGTCGCCTGGCTGGCGGATGAAGGCTCCGGCACGCTGCTCGGCGTCGACGTCGCGCGGGGCGCCAACGGCGACACCCGCACCATCTCCTTGGGCAGCAGCGAGCGGGCCGACCTCGGGCCGGCCGTCGCGCTCGGCGGCAGCGTCTACGTCCCGGACTTCACCGCCCACGTGGTACGCGTCGTCGACGCCGATGACGGCCGGCTCGCCCGGACCATCCGCGTCGTCGGCAAGTCGCGTACCTTCGACCTGTTCGTCGAGGACGGCCGGCTCTGGATCAACGACCCGGCGGCGCGATCGGCGCGCGTCCTCGACGCCAACGGCAAGTCGACCACGATCGACAAGGGCACGGGCCACGGCGTGGCCGACCCCTCCAACTCGCCCGAGCGCCGCCGGCCGGCGTCACCGGTCAGCGCGCCGGAGCAGGCCGGGCCTGCGGTGAGCGCTCCGCAGACCGCTGGGCAGCAGCCGGCTGGGGCTGGGCCGAGCCGGACGACGCGGCCCGGCACCGGCGCCACCAGCCGCCTGCCCGCCGCCGCGCAGCCCGCGGCAAGGCAGCCGAAGCCCAAGCCCCCGTCGCCAGGCGGTGGCACGGCGTCGCCGGCCAGCGACAGGGTCACCGTGCCGGACGTCGTCGGGCAGCAGCGCGACGACGCCTGCACCGCCCTGGCCGACGCCGGCCTCGGCTGTAGCCCGCAGGGTGTGGGGTCGCGCCCGGGCGTCGAGCCCGACGAGGTCGTCGACACCAGTCCCGGCCCGCGCAGCCAGGTGCGCAAGGGCACGATCGTCACGGTGCAGTACGCAGGTGCGACGACTGTCCCCGACCTGGGCGGCCGTACGCCGCAGGAGGCATGCGACCAGCTGCTCACCCCGGCAGGTCTCGAGTGCGACCCGCAGCCGCGGGGCACCGCCCCGGACGGCCAGCCCGTCGACCGCGTCAACGGACAGAGCCCGTCGCCCAACGAGGAGGTGGCCGGGGGCGCTTCGGTCTCCTACGACTTCTACGACAAGTTCCGGGTCGCCGACTACCGCGGCGCGAACCCGCAGCAGGCCTGCCAGTCGCTGGCCTCGCGACCCATCACCTGCCAGCCCGTCGACGACGGTGCCGGCCCGCGCGGCACCCAGCCGAACACCGTGCAGCGGCAGTCGCTGCCGCCCGGTGACTACGCGGCCGGCCAGACGATCCAGGTGCACTACTACGCCGTCGAGAACGGCGACGCGATGCCGAACGTCGTCGGGCAGCCCGAGGCGGCGGCCTGCGCGCAGATCCAGCAGGCCGGCTACCAGTGCAACCCGGTCGAGCACCCGACGCCGGCGCGGCAGCCCGGCATCGCGCTCTCGCAGAGCCATGCTGCAGGTTCCGCTGCCCCGATGGGCACCAGGGTCGACGTCACGCGCGAGACCAACCAGGCGAGCGAGATCTGCCGGTTCCGCCGCCAGGACCCAGGCGACCAGGACGTCTGGGTCATCCGGGTCGGCTGCGGCACCAGCGGTGTCGAGGGGTGGGAGCGGACGTCGGTCGGGTGGTCGTTCGCCGAGAACCAGGGCCAGCAGGGCGGTTCCATCCCCCTGTTCGACAACGTCTGCCGATGCGGGGACAGGCTCAACCACCAGATCACCCCGGGTGGTTACAACGGCCAGTCACCGCCGTGGCAGCAGAACGGCAGCGTCGGGTTCGCGTTCGACCGCGACTACGGCGGGATGGGTGAGCTGGTGCGGATGGTGCGGCCGGCTGCGAAGTCGGGCAACGGTGCCGACTACACCTACGCGATCCGCGGCAGCCAGGCCTACAACTCCTACCTGAACGCGCAGCGCCCGCTGCGCGACGAGCAGTCGCTCGGGTGGGTCTGGCTGCAGTAGCCGCCGGCGCCCCCGTGGGATGATGGACGAGACCCCCTCCTCGTCGACCCTGGATCTCGTGTGCCCCCGAGCCCGAACACCGCAGTCGCGGCCCCAGAGCCCAGTCGCACCGACCCGGCTCTGATCCGCAACTTCTGCATCATCGCGCACATCGACCACGGCAAGTCGACCCTCGCCGACCGCATGCTCCAGCTCACCGGTGTCGTCGACGAGCGAACCATGCGGGCGCAGTACCTGGACCGGATGGACATCGAGCGCGAGCGCGGCATCACGATCAAGAGCCAGGCCGTGCGGCTGCCGTGGACCGGGCAGGACGGCCGGGTGCACGTGGTCAACATGATCGACACCCCCGGGCACGTCGACTTCACCTACGAGGTGTCGCGATCACTGGCCGCGTGCGAGGGCGCCGTGCTGCTCGTCGACGCCGCGCAGGGCATCGAGGCGCAGACGCTTGCCAACCTCTACCTGGCGCTCGAGAACGACCTGCAGATCATCCCCGTCCTCAACAAGATCGACCTGCCGGCCGCGCAGCCCGACAAGTACGCCGCTGAGCTGGCGCACATCATCGGCTGCTCGCCCGACGACGTGCTGCGCGTCAGCGCCAAGACGGGGGAGGGCGTCGGCGAGCTGCTCGACGAGATCGTCCGGGTGGTCCCGCCGCCGGTGGGCGACCCCGACGCGCCGGCGCGCGCGATGATCTTCGACAGCGTGTACGACGTCTACCGCGGCGTCGTCACCTATGTGCGTGTCATCGACGGACACCTCTCGCCACGTGAGCGCATCCTGATGCTGTCCACCAAGGCCACCCACGAGATGCTCGAGATCGGCGTCATCTCTCCGGAGCCCGTGCCCGCCGTCGGGCTCGGGGTGGGCGAGGTCGGCTACCTCATCACCGGTGTCAAGGACGTGCGGCAGTCGAAGGTCGGCGACACGGTCACCAACGCGAACAAGCCGGCGAAGGAAGCGCTGCACGGGTACAAGGAGCCCCGCCCGATGGTGTTCTCGGGGCTCTACCCAGTCGAGGGCGGCGACTACCCGGTCCTGCGCGACGCACTCGAGCGGCTGCAGCTCAACGACGCCGCGCTCATCTGGGAGCCGGAGACCTCGGCGGCGCTCGGCTTCGGCTTCCGCTGCGGCTTCCTCGGCCTGCTCCACCTCGAGATCGTGCGCGAGCGGCTCGAGCGCGAGTTCGACCTGAACCTCATCGCGACCGCGCCGAACGTCGTCTACCGCGTGATGATGGAGGACGGCACCGAGCACACCGTCACCAACCCGAGTGAGTTCCCCGACGGCAAGATCGCCGAGATCCACGAGCCCGTCGTACGGTCGACGATCCTCGCGCCGAGCGACTACATCGGCGCCATCATGGAGCTCTGCCAGGGACGCCGCGGCACCCTGCAGGGCATGGACTACCTGTCCGAGGATCGCGTCGAGCTGCGCTACACGCTGCCCCTGGCCGAGATCATCTTCGACTTCTTCGACCAGCTGAAATCGAAGACGCGCGGCTACGCCTCGCTCGACTACGAGGTCGAGGGCGACCAGGCGTCGGAACTCGTCAAGGTCGACATCCTGCTGCAGGGCGAACCGGTCGACGCGTTCTCGGCGATCGTGCACAAGGACAAGGCCTATGCCTATGGCGTGCAGATGACCCAGCGGTTGCGCGAGCTGATCCCGCGCCAGCAGTTCGAGGTGCCGATCCAGGCAGCCATCGGCTCTCGCATCATCGCGCGCGAGAGCATCCGCGCGATCCGCAAGGACGTACTCGCCAAGTGCTACGGCGGTGACGTCAGCCGCAAGCGCAAGCTGCTCGAGAAGCAGAAGGAAGGCAAGAAGCGGATGAAGATGGTGGGCCGCGTCGAGGTGCCCCAGGACGCCTTCATCGCGGCTCTCTCCACCGACTCGATCGCCGACAAACCGAAGAAGTAGCCGCGGAGAAGTAGCCGCTCCCGTCGGGGAGCCCTTCCCATTTCCTCCACGCCCGCGCCGCCTTACGGTCGATGGGACCGAACAGCGACGACACCGACGAGACCGTCGAGGGCAGGAGGCGAGGGTGCAGCCACCCCCGGACGCCGGCGCCGGTGCCGCGTCGGCGCTTGCCGCAGTCGGCCCACGTCCGCCCGGTGACCCGGCGGGTATGCGCGCGATCGCAGCGACCCTGCGCGACGTCGCGGGCCCGCTCGGCTCGCAGGGCAAGGTCGAGCTCGAGAACTGGGAGTCGCCGCGCGGGCGCGCCGTGCGCGCCGACCTCGCGTCGGCGGTGGCCGTGGCCGGGCGCGTCGCGGGTGACGTCGGCCAACTAGCCAGCCTGCTGGAGCGGGAGGCGGACGCGGTCGAGGCCGACCAGCAGATCTGGGCAGCGCGCCGCGAGGCCGCGCTGTCGCACATCCCGAGGAACAAGATATGAGCGGCGCCATCACGATCGACGCGACGGAGATGCACGAGGCAGCCCCCCGCGTCGGTGCGCTCTACGCCACGCTGGCGATGTCGGCCCGCCAGCTCGGCGCCGTCGACGTCTCGTGCGAGATGCCCCCCGGCTTGGCTGGGCGCGTCGCCAGTGGCGTCTCCGCCGCCGAGCAGGAGCTGCGCGGCGCCGAGCGGACCATGGACGGCATGGACGCCGAGATCCGCGAGCGCGCCCAGCTCGCCAAGATCGCCGACGCCGTCGGCAAGGTGAGCTTCGGGCTGAACGCCCCCAAGCTGCCCGCCGAGCTCATCGACGCTGCCCGGCAGGCCGACGAGGCCGGCAACGGCCCCGTGTACGGGATACCCGCCCGGGTCGGCGGCATCGCGCACGCGATCAAGGGAGTGCTCGGAGCGGTCGGCACGCTCGGCGACCTCTTCGACGTCGCGAACACCTACACGAACCCCTACATCGACGAGAACCGCAAGGCGTCCGAGCTCACCGCCAAGGGCGCCACCGTCGCCGGTGGGCTGTTCGCCGGCGGTGTCGGCGCCGGTCTGGTCGGGGTGGGGCTGATGACCCTGCCCGGCGTCGGCATGGCGATCGGTGTCGGCGTGGGGCTCGCGGTGCTCGACAAGAAGTTCGACATCAGCGGCAAGATCTCGGACGGCGTCAACGAGGCCCTCGACGAGGGCGAGGAGATGCTCGACGACGCGGGTGAGGCGCTCGACGAAGCGAAGGACTTCGTCGGCGGCCTGTTCTGATGACGAGCACCACGGCACCGGCTGCGGTGCGACTCCCATCGGGCTGGGTGCCGGCCGGCGACGTCGAGGGCTATGCCGCGGCGAGCCCCCGGCACCGATCACCCGGTACGCCGGTGCTGCTGCACCGCCGCGAGCCGCGCGACCGCGACGCGACGTTGGACGACACTGCGCAGGCGGTCGCCGCCGGGCTCGCCGCGACGTACGACGATCTGCTCGTGCTCGACGTCGAGCCGGTCGCCTGCCGGCGCGGCGCCACCGGCGTCCGGCTGCTCACCACCTGGCGTGACGGCACGCGGGGCGTCACGGCGGAGCATTGGCTCGTCGAGGCCGGCGACTCGCTGCATGTGCTGGCCGCGGTCATGGAGACGAGCCGGTACGCCGCCAACCGCGCCGCCGTCCGGACGGCACTCGAGACGTTCCGGCACGACAGGTCGCCCGTCTTCGGCTTCCCGCCCGACAACGAGGTGCCCGCGAACCCATCGCCTGATGCGGTGGCCGAGGGCGGCGCCGTCGTACTCGACGTCGACGTGCTGGCCGGCGCCCGTCGCGGTCGCGGTGGTGTCGTCGTCCGCGACGGCCGGGCGGTCGTGGCGCTGCCCGGCCTCGACGGTCTTCGGGCCGTCCCCTCGTCCCTGCTACCCGGCTGGCTCGGCGCTCTTGTCGATCTCGCTCCACGGCCGCACGTCGACTGCCCCGGCCTGCTGGTCACCGATCGCGAGAGCCTCGACGCCTTCCTCGACGGTCCAGCGGCTGACGCCGCGTCGGCGATCCGGGACGCCCTTGGCCCCGGACCGTCCGCCCGGTGGGTGGCCGCCCTCGCCGGTATGTCTGGTCACGTGGTCAACCGCTGGGCGCTGACTCGCCGCGTACTCGACGCCGACGGCGCCGACCTCGCCCGCACAGTCGTCGAGGTCGTCGACGCGGGTGACGCGGGACTCTGGCGGCTCGCCGAATGCGACGCGTCGTGGCTGGCCGGTGAGCTCGACGGCGAGCCGGCGCCGCCCTGGCCCGTCGCCATCTCGGCGACCACGACCACAGACCTGTGGGAGCTGCTCGTCTCCGCCGTCGATATGAACAAGCCAGAGCGAGCCGCGAACGGGTAGCGTCATGGCGTGCCAGCCCGCCTCGTCGCCGTCAACGTCGTGCACGAGCTGGTGCCGGACACCCTCGGCAGTCTCGACAAGACGGCCATCGACAAGCGACCGGTCGACGGGCGGGTGCGCGTTGGTCCGGTCGGCCTCGAAGGCGACGACCAGTACGACACGGCGAACCACGGCGGACCCGACCAGGCGCTCTACGCCTACGCCCGGGAGGACGCCGCGTGGTGGTCGCGACAGCTCGGTCGCGAGGTGATGGCCGGGCAGTTCGGCGAGAACTTCACCACCGAGGGCATCGACGTGACTGGCGCCCTCATCGGTGAGCGCTGGAGGGTCGGCGACGACGGTGTCCTGCTGGAGACGACGTTCGCGCGCATCCCGTGCGCGACCTTCCAGGGCTGGATGGACGAGCCGCAGTGGGTGCGCCGGTTCACCCAGGCGGGTTTTCCGGGCGCCTACCTGCGCGTTGTCGCGGGCGGCACCGTGGGCGCGGGCGACGACATCGTCGTGGTCGACCGCCCCGACCACGAAGTCACCGTCGGCGAGACCCTGGTGGTTCGCCGCACCGACGCCGACAGGTTGCGCCGGCTGCTCGAGCGGCCGGGGCTGCCGGTTGCCCTCGCCGACGCGATCGAGCGTGACCTGGCCGCGCGCGCAACGACGCCCTGATGCCGTCGGCGCCGCCGCCCGGTGACCCCGTACCCGCCGACGGGTCGTTGCCCCACTCGGCATACACCGGCCTCGGCAGCCGGCCGTTCGGCATGTACGTGCACGTGCCATTCTGCGCGAAGCGCTGCGGCTACTGCGACTTCAACACGTACACCGCGCAGGAGCTCGGTGGCGGGGCGAGCCAGTCGACGTACGCCGAGCGCGCAGCCGAAGAGATCAGGCTCGCGCGAAACGTGATCGGCGAACGTGACCTGCCGGTCGCGACGGTCTTTTTCGGCGGCGGCACGCCAACCGTCCTGCCGCCGGCGGACCTCGGCGCACTGCTGTCCTGCGTGCGCGACGAGTTCGGTCTCGTGCCCGGCGTCGAGGTGACCACCGAGGCAAACCCTGACAGCGTCGACGCCGCGTCGCTCGCGGCACTGCGCGAGGCCGGGTTCAACCGTGTCTCCTTCGGCATGCAGTCGGCGGTGCCCCACGTCCTGCGCACCCTGGACCGCACCCACGACCCCGACCGTGTCGCCGACGTGGTCGGGTGGGCGCGCGCGGCCGGGTTCGACGGCGTCAGCCTCGACCTCATCTACGGCACCCCCGGCGAGTCGCCCGACGACTGGCAGGCCAGCCTCGACGCCGTACTCGACCTGCGTCCCGACCACGTGAGCGCCTACGCACTCATCGTCGAGGAGGGCACCCGGCTGGCCGGGCAGGTGCGGAGGGGTGAGCTGGCCGCGCCGGACGACGACGACCTGGCGGACAAGTACCTCGCTGCCGATGCAGCGCTCGCGGCGGCCGGCTACGGCTGGTACGAGGTGAGCAACTGGGCGACCGACCCGGCGGCGCGGGCCCGGCACAACGAGGGCTACTGGCGCGGCGACGACTGGTGGGGCGTCGGCCCGGGGGCGCACAGCCACGTCGGCGGCACGCGCTGGTGGAACGTCAAGCACCCCGCGGCGTACGCCGCAAGGCTGGCCCTTGGCCGCAGCCCTGCGCAGGCCCGGGAGGTGCTTGACGCGGACGCCCGCGCGCTCGAGCGCGTCATGCTCGGCGTCCGCATGGTCGTCGGATTGCCGCTCGACGACCTGTCCGACGCCGGGCGGTCAGCGGCACGCCGTCACGTCAACGATGGCTTGCTCGATCGGGCTGCCTACGACGACGGGCGCGCGGCACTGACGCTGAACGGCCGCCTGTTGGCGGACGCGATCGTGCGCGATCTCACCGACTGAGCCCGGGACGGCAGTCCCCGTTTCTCGGCAGGGCCTACTTCACCAGGCGGATGTTGACCGGGTAGCGGAACTCTTCGCCGTTGTTGGCCTTGACGCCGGCGATCACGATGTAGACCAGGGCGGCGATCGCGACCACGATGCCCACGGGGATGAAGATCAGCAGGCCGAGACCCAAGGTGATGATCGACAGGATGACCCCGGCCACCAGGGCCATGAGCAGTGTGATCTGGAAGTTCAGCGACTCGACGGCATGCCGTCGCACGAAGGCGGACTTGTTGCCCTGGGTGAGCATCACGATGAGCGGGCCCAGGAACGCCATGGCGACGAAGCCGGCGATGAGCGCCCCGATGTGCGCGAACATCGCCCACATCCGCTCGTCGTGGGGGGAGAGGCCCTGCGGGGGGTACCCCGGTGGTGGATAGCCCTGCGGGGGATAGCCAGGTGGGGGGTAGGACCCGGGTGCCGAGTAGGGCGCCGGAGGCGGATAGGTGCCTGGCGGCGGATAGCTCCCGGGAGGCGGAGCGGCACCCGGCGGGGGATACGGCGGCTGGGGTGGATACGGCGACTGCGGGGGAGGTGGCGGCGCACCCTGCGGAGGGGTGGGCGGCGGGCCGGCCGGCGACTCGGGTGAGGGATCCGTGGACCCGTCACCCGAGTCGGGAGGCTGCGACATCTCAGACCTTGACGACGACCGTCGTCATCAGACTTTGACGACGACCGTGGTCAGGATCTTGTCGGCGAAGGTCTGCTTCTTGGCGTCCCAGAGCGGCCAGAGGTAGCCGAGGTAGCAGGGGAGGCCGTCGACAATGTGCAGGAAGTGGCGGCCGATGCCGAGCCCGCCTCCGATCGGCTGACCGGTCTTCTCGCTCAGCAGCCGGGTGCCGATCGTCTTCTTCCCGTAGGACTGCCCGGTCTTGCCGCCGAGGTACGCCTGGTAGAGGGACCACGCGATGGCCGCGATGTAAGCGAGGTAGCCGATGGCATCGTTGATGGCGAAGATGATGGCGGCGATGATCGACGGCACGAAGTAGTCGATCAGCGCTGACAGGACCCGCTGCGGCCACTCGGCGTAGACGCCCAGCGGTGAGCCCTGACCCTCGGGGGCGCCGCCGTAGCCCGCACCGGGCGGCGGCTGGGGCGGTGCGCCGTAGCCCCCACCGGGCGGCGGCTGGGGCGGTGCGCCGTAGCCCCCACCGGGCGGCTGTTGTGGCGGTGATCCGTAGCCCCCACCGGGCGGCGGTGGCGGGGGCGCCGAGCCCCCGGGAGGCTGCGGCGGACCGGTCGGGTTGGAGGAGCCGGATGAGTCGTCAGGTGGGCCTGGGTCCGGCGGGGGAGGCGGTTGCTGGCTCATGGCGGGGCTCCTCGCGGCTAGGGCTCAAAGATTAGGGCCGGACGTGGCCGTCCGTCAGGGAGTCGATCACTTCCCTGCGAGGCGTCAGCCTGCCGTCTCTGCGCGTCACGCCGCCACACGCCGCGCCGGTGGGCGCGTGACTGGTCGCGCTCGTCGTACACTTGGCACTCGGTAGCCGCGAGTGCCAGGACGCCGGGTGCTCGACGGACCTGTGGAGACGATCCCCGGCTGGAGGTGCCACCCGCGTTGCTCGAGGACCGCAAGCTGGAGGTACTCCGCGCCATCGTCGAGGACTACGTGTCGACCCACGAGCCGGTGGGGTCGAAGGCCCTCGTCGAGCGCCACAACCTCGACGTCTCCCCGGCCACGATCCGCAACGACATGGCGGCGCTGGAGGACGAGGGCTACATCGCCCAGCCCCACACCAGCGCCGGGCGCATCCCCACCGACAAGGGCTACCGGCTCTTCGTCGACCGGCTCTCGACGGTCAAGCCGCTGTCGGTGCCCGAGCGGCGCGCCATCCAGTCGTTCCTCGACGGCGCCGGAGACATCGACGACATCGTGACGCGCACCGTACGGCTGCTTGCCCAGCTCACCCGGCAGGTGGCTGTCGTCCAATATCCCTCGCTGAGCAGGTCCAGCGTGCGCCACGTCGAGCTCGTCGCGCTCAGCCCGACCCGGGTCCTGCTGGTGCTCATCGCCAACACCGGCCGGGTCGAGCAGCGCGTGGTCGAGTGCGCGGAGCCCGCCGGCGACACCCTGCTCGCCGAGCTGCGGGCCCAGCTCAACGCCCGGGTTGCCGGCGTGGCGCTTGCCGAGGCGCCCGGCCGGCTGTCCGACCTGCCCGAGCGCTTCACCGTCACCGAGCGCAAGATCGTGGCCGCCGTGCTCTCCGCGCTGATGGAGAGCCTCGTCGAGCAGCGCGAGGAGCGCGTCGTCATCGGCGGCGCGGCCAACCTCGCCCGGTTCGGGCCAGACTTCCCCAACACCATTCATCCGGTGCTCGAGGCCCTCGAGGAGCAGGTCGTCCTGCTGAGGCTGCTCGGTGAGGCGACCGACCCCTCGGTGCTGACGGTGCGCATCGGACACGAGATCCCCCACGAGAGCCTGTCCAGCACGTCGGTGGTGAGCGTGGGCTACGGCGACAGCCAGACCCTCGCCAAGCTCGGCGTGCTCGGACCGACCCGGATGGACTACCCCGGCACGATGGGAGCGGTACGCGCGGTGGCTCGGTACGTCGGCAAGATCGTGGCGGACTCGTAGTGTCCGTCGACTACTACGCCGTTCTCGGTGTCGAGCGTGACGCCCCGCCCGACCAGATCAAGAAGGCCTACCGCAAGCTCGCACGCGAGCTGCACCCCGACGTCAATCCCGGTGAGGAGGAGCGCTTCAAGGAGGTCACCAAGGCCTACGAGGTGCTCTCCGACCCGCAGAAGCGCGAGATGCACGACCTCGGCGCCGACCCGTTCTCGACCGGCGGCGGCTTCGGCTCGGGCTTCGGCTTCTCCGACATCATGGACGCGTTCTTCGGCGGCGCCGCGAACCGCGGACCGCGCTCGCGCCAGCGGCGCGGGCAGGACGCGCTCATCCGGGTGGACATCGACCTCGCCGACGCGACCTTCGGCGCGGAGCGTGACCTGCAGGTGGAGACGGCGACCACGTGCCCGACGTGCGCAGGCCAGGGTGCGGCACCGGGCACCCGGGCCCGGACCTGTGAGATCTGCCACGGCCGCGGCGAGGTGCAGCAGGTGACCCGCTCGTTCCTCGGCCAGGTCATGACCGCGCGTCCGTGTGCGAACTGTCAGGGATTCGGCAGCGTCATCCCCAACCCGTGCCACGAGTGCGGCGGCGACGGGCGGGTGCGCACCCGCCGTTCGCTCGCCATCAAGGTGCCCCCCGGCGTCAGCACCGGCACCCGCATCCAGCTCGCCGGGCAGGGCGAAATGGGTCCGGGGGGCGGACCGGCCGGCGACCTGTTCGTCGAGGTCGTCGAGCGGCCCCATCCGCTGTTCGAGCGCCGCGGCGACGACCTGCACGCCACCGTCGCGGTGCCCATGACGGCCGCCGCACTGGGCACCACGATCGAGCTCGAGACGCTCGACGGTTCGCAGAAGATCGAGCTGAAGCCCGGCACCCAGTCCGAGCAGACCGTGACGCTTGCGGGCCTCGGTGTCTCCCACCTGCGGGCTGCCGGGCGCGGACAGCTCATCGTCCACATCGACGTGACGACGCCGACCCGGCTCGACGCCGAGCAGGAAGAGCTGCTCCGCCGGCTTGCCGCGCTGCGTGGCGAGGACGGTCCGACCAACGGGCAGCTCACCTCCGCCCGCCAGGGTCACGGGCTCTTCTCCCGCCTCCGTGACGCGTGGGGCGAACGCTGAGCGCTCCGGTGTTCGTCGTCCCGCGCGAGCGGCTGATGGGCTCCGCGACCGTGCGGCTCGATGGCGCCGAGGGCCGGCACGCGGCCACGGTGACCCGGCTGCGCGAGGGCGAGCAGGTCGTGCTGACCGACGGCGCTGGTCGCATCGCCGAGTGCACCGTCGCCGTCGTCGAGCGCGACCATCTCGACCTCACGATCGAGCGCCGCACGGAGGTCCCCGCACCGCAGCCTCGCCTGGTGGTGGTGCAGGCACTGCCCAAGGGCGAACGCGGCGAGCTCGCCGTCGAGACGATGACCGAGGTCGGCGTCGACCTCGTCGTCCCCTGGGCGGCCTACCGGTGCATCACTCGATGGAAGGCCGGCCGCAAGGACAAGGCGCTGAGCCGCTGGCGCAACGCTGCCTTCGCCGCCGGCAAGCAGGCGCGCCGCGCACACTTCCCGGAGGTCGCCGAGCTGGCGTCGACATCTGACGTTGCGGGTCTGCTGGCGGCTGCAGCCACAGGGCTGGTGCTGCACGAGGACGCCACGAGCTCGCTGGCTGCTGTCACGCCTCCGGCCAGCGGCGACGTGGTCCTGGTCGTCGGGCCTGAAGGCGGGCTGACGCCCGACGAGCTGGCTGCGTTCGAGGCGGCCGGCGCATCGGCGTACCGGCTCGGGCCGACGGTGCTGCGCACCTCGACCGCAGGTGCCGCAGCCCTCGCGGTGCTGCTCGCGCGAACGGATCGTTGGCGCTGAGCAGTCCCGCAAGGGCTGCCTCGGTCGACGGTCTTTCAGTTGACGGTGAACGACTTGCTGTCGCGCTCGAGCAGGTCACCGTTCTCGGCGTTCTCGTCGTAGGCCCGCACCGTGTAGCTGCCCGGGTCGAGGGTGAACGTCGTGCTCGCCTGGCGGAACTCGCCCATCGCGGTGGTCACGAAGTCCGACGCCACCTCCTGGTCACCTTCGAAGACGCGGAGTGTGACGTTGCCCTCGAAGGCGGTGCCGAAGACCGTGACCGTCACGGGCGAACCGGTCCGCTGACCCTGCTTGGGGGCGAGGATCCAGATCAGGCCCTGCACGTCGAGCATGGGCGCACGTGCCTGCGGTGCGGACAGGTCTGCGTGGCCGGAGCTGGGCGTCTTGCCGTTCACCGTGAGCCGCACCCGCTTCGCGGCGGTGTCGTTCGCGGTCACGGTGTAGACGAGCTGCTGTACGGCGATCGCCTCGGCGGCGGAGCCGACGGCGGGGAAGCGCGTGACGTTGACCGTGGCGAGGCTGCCGGTGCGGGTGTAACCGATCACCTTGGTTCCGGCTTGCCACGGCGACGAGTAGTCGGGGTCGACGGCGCTGTCACCGAACATCTCCGTGACCGCTGCTGCTGCGCGTCCCTTGGCGTGGCCAGCGGCGGTGTGCTGCTCGCGGTAGAGCCGGAGGGTGCCGCGGTCGTCGCGCACGTAGTAGACGAACACCGACACCGGGCCAACTGCAACTGCGGGCGGCGACGTGGTCGTCTTGACCGGGGGAGCCGCCGCGGTGGGCGTGGTGGTGCCCTCGGACGACGGTTCAGTCGACGGTGCCGACGTGGGGTCGTCGCTCGCCTTCACGGTCGGCGAGGACGTGGCCGCAGGGAGTTTGGTCGCGTCCTGGTCGCCACCGCGGAGCAGAACGCCGCCGAGGGCCACGCCGACGAGCGCCGCTGCACCCAGCGCGAGAGCGGGCATGCGCCACCAGATGCGTGCCTGGCGTGCATCGATGCCTTCGCGGATCCGGGCCAGGCCGTCGCCGGCGGGGCGCACCTGGTCGGCCTCGCGGTGCAGCGCATCGCGCAGCCGGTCGCCCAGCACATCTTGGTCTCGGGGGGTGTTCATGCGGACTGCTCCAGACTTGTGCGTAGCGCGGCCATGCCGCGTGACGCGTGGCTCTTCACGGCGCCGCGGCTGATGCCGAGCGTCTCGGCGATGTCCGCCTCGGACAGGTCGCCGTAGTAGCGGAGCACCAGCACCTCGCGCTGGCGCTCGGGTAGCAGGCGCAACGCGTCGACGACCTCGCGGTACTCGAGTGCGCCCATCGCGCCGTGCTCGGCGCTGGCAGCGTCGGGCATCGGTGCAGGTGCGTACTTCAGCGTCACCTTGTGGTGGCGCAGGGCCGAACGCGACCGGTTGACCACCGATTGACGCAGGTACGCAAGGGCCCGGTCCGGGTCGCGCAGCCGGCGCCAGGCGCCGTGCATCGCGATGAAGGAGTCCTGCACGACTTCCTCGGCGACGGGCACGTCACGCAGGAAGAGCGCGGCCAGCCGAACCAGGGAGCGGTAGTGCGCGGAATAGATCTGGGTGATCGCCTCGTCGGCGTCCCAGCTCATCGACGGTTCTGCCGCGTCGGCTGCGCCGGTCATGCCGGGGGCGCTCCCTCCGCGAAGCCTGCCTGCGAGCGCTGTCATGTTCGTAGGACGCGAGCTTCGTGCTTCTGGTTTACACGGTTGGCCCATTACCTCGCAGGCGGCGCGCCGATCGGCGGCGCTAGGCGTCGGTAGGGTCGGGGATATGAGCCAGAACGCCGACGACTGTCTGTTCTGCCGCATTGTTGCCGGGGGCGTGCCGGCCGACGTGGTCGCCGAGGGCGAGCGCGTGCTGGCGTTCCAGGACCTCAACCCGCAGGCGCCCACCCACGTGCTCGTCGTCCCCCGTGCCCATCACCGTGACGTCGGCGCCCTGGCGAGCGCGGACCCCGAGGCGCTGGCCGAGCTGGTCACGCTCGGCCGCTCGATCGCGAAGGGGGCGGGCCACGAGAGCTTCCGGCTGGTCTTCAACACGGGGGCCGAGTCCGGGCAGTCGGTGTTCCACGTCCACGGCCACGTCCTGGCTGGACGGGCGATGGCGTGGCCGCCCGGGTAGCGGGCGATATCGCCTAGCATGTGAGGTGTCCGAGGTCCGACCAGCAGGGAAGCAGGGCAGCAGGCCGACACGGCCCACCCATGGCAGAGTCCCCACCGGCCCAGTCCAAGATCATCGTTCCGGCGAGCCAGCCCATGGTGGCCGTGCTCGGATCGGGGGACGAGCTCCTGCGGGTCGTCGAGAAGGCGTTCCCCACCACTGACATCCATGTCCGCGGGAACGAGATCACCATCACCGGCGAGTCCAGCGAGATCGCGCTCTTGGAGCGGCTGTACGACGAGATCATCACCGTGCTGCGCACCGGCCAGGGCCTGACCGGCGAGTCGGTCGAGCGAGTCGTCGCGATGCTACGCAGCGAGACCGGCGAGCGTCCCGCCGAGGTGCTCACCCACAACATCCTGTCGAGCCGCGGTCGCACGATCCGGCCCAAGACGCTCAACCAGAAGCGCTACGTCGACGCGATCGACAAGCACACCATCGTGTTCAGCATCGGTCCGGCCGGCACCGGCAAGACCTACCTGGCGATGGCCAAGGCAGTGCAGGCGCTGCAGGCCAAGCGCGTCAACCGCATCATCCTGACGAGACCCGCGGTCGAGGCGGGGGAGCGGCTCGGCTTCCTGCCGGGCACGCTGTACGAGAAGATCGACCCCTACCTACGCCCGCTCTACGACGCACTGCACGACATGATCGACCCCGAGTCGATCCCGCGGCTGATGACCGCCGGCACCATCGAGGTCGCGCCGCTGGCATATATGAGAGGCCGCGCCCAACCCGCCGATACGCCTGTCCTGACTCCCACTGGTTTCGCACCCATCGGGAAGCTTCGCGTCGGCGATCTCGTCATCGGGTCGGACGGGCAACCCACGGCGGTCCTCGGTGTCTACCCTCAGGGCCGCAAGACTGTCTACCGCGTGAAGGCGCAGGACGGCGCGTCGACGCTGGCCTGCGGTGAGCATCTCTGGTTCGTCACCACACGGGATGACCGCCGGCACGGCAAGCCGGGCCGCGTCCTCGAGACCAGAGAGATGCTCGGCGATCTGCGACGGGCGCACTATCGACGCTTCGAGCTGCCGATGGTCGATCCGGTAGCGCTCGAGCCGCGGCCGGTGCCGATGGATGCGTACGCCCTGGGGCTGCTGCTCGGTGACGGCTGTCTCACGACCACAACGACGCCCAGCTTCTCGACGAACGACCAGGAACTCGCGGTCGCTCTCGATGACGCTCTGCCGGGGGTCGACGTGGCGCACAAGTCGGGATGTGACTACGTGCTGCGTCGCGTTGGCGGCGGGCGCGGAGGGACCATCGTCGCGAACCCGGTCACTGAGATCGTCCGAAACCTGGGCCTGGCCGGCACCCGCTCGACCACGAGGTTCGTGCCGACGGTCTATCTGATCAACAGCATGGATGTGCGCTTGGCGGTCCTACAAGGGCTGCTCGACACCGACGGTGGCCCCGTGAGTCAGCGCGGCCGGACCTGCCGGGTGCAGTACTCGACCTGCTCGGACAGGCTGCGCGACGACGTCGTGTTCCTCGTCCGTTCGCTGGGCGGGGTGGCCTATACGCACACCCGGCCCGCCGCTGGGCGCGCACCCGGGGGGACGCCTGACCGACCGGTATGGCACCGGCACGACGCACACATCGTCGATATCCGGCTGCCGGCCGGGTTGGCCCCGTTCCGCCACGGGCGCAAGTCAGCTGCGTACGACGCAGCCGGCGGTGGCCGGCCGATGCGCTTCATCGACAGCATCGAACCGGTCGGCGAGATGGAGTGCGTGTGCATCGCCGTCGGCGCCCAGGACTCGCTCTACGTGACGGACGACTTCCTCGTCACGCACAACACCCTTAACGACGCGTTCATCATCCTCGACGAGGCGCAGAACTCCTCCGCCGAGCAGATGAAGATGTTCCTGACGCGTCTCGGCTTCGGCTCGAAGATGGTCGTGACCGGAGACGTCACCCAGGTCGACCTGCCGAGCGGCACGCACAGCGGCCTGCGGGTGGTGCAGGACATCCTCGAAGGTCTCGACGACGTGTTCTTCTCCAGGCTCGCGAGCACCGACGTTGTACGCCACCGGCTGGTCACCGACATCGTCGATGCCTACGGGAGATGGGACCAGGCGCACGACGAGGGCGCGCGTCGTGGCTCCGGCGGGCGGGGCGGCGGCGGAGGCAGGGGCGGCTCTGGCGCACGGGGACGCCGGTGAGTATCGATGTCAACAACGAGTCGGGCGAGGACGTCGACGCAGCGGCGCTCGCCGACGTCTCGCGGTTCGTGCTCGAGCAGATGCGCATCCACCCGTTGGCTGAGCTGTCCGTGCTGCTCGTCGACACCGACGCCATGAGCGCGTTGCACCAGCAGTGGATGGACGAGTCCGGTCCCACCGACGTGCTGTCCTTCCCGATGGACGAGCTGCGTCCCGGGAGCGACGAGCGTGAGCCCGATCCAGGCCTGCTCGGCGACATCGTGCTCTGCCCCGAGTTCGCCCGTGCCCAGGCCGCGGAGGCGGGTCACTCGCTCGAGGACGAGCTGCACCTGCTCGCCACCCACGGCATCCTGCACCTGCTGGGCTACGACCACGCCGAGCCCGACGAGGAACGCGAGATGTTCGGCCTCCAGAAGGACCTGCTGCGGTCGTGGCAGGAAGCCAGGTCGTGATGGTGGACGTCTGGCTGATCGTGCTTGCCGCGGTGCTCGTCCTCTTCGGCGGGCTCTTTGCGGGCGCCGAGGCCGCCCTGTCGAGGGTGTCCCGGGTCGCCGCCGAGGAGTTCGAACGCACCGGGCGACGAGGCGCGGCACGGCTCGAGCAGGTGGTCGCCGACCCGGCGCGCTACCTCAACCTGCTCACGCTGATGCGCGTTGCCTGCGAGATGATGGCGACGGTGCTGGTGACCGTGGTCTGCCTGCAGGTGTTCGACGAGACGTGGCAGGCCGTCCTTGTCGCCGGCGCTGCGATGGTCGTCGTGTCCTACATCGCCATCGGCGTCTCGCCGCGCACCCTCGGTCGCCAGCACGCCGGCCGCATCGCGCTCGTCGCTGCGCGTTTCGTCTATCCGCTCGCGCGCGTGCTGGGGCCGGTACCCCAGCTGCTGATCCTCGTGGGCAACGCTCTCACACCCGGAAAGGGCTTCCGCGACGGACCGTTCGCGTCGGAGGCCGAGCTGCGTGACCTCGTAGACCTGGCGGAGGAGAACCAGCTCATCGAGGACCGCGAACGCACGATGATCCATTCGGTCTTCGAGCTCGGCGACACCATCGTGCGCGAGGTCATGGTGCCGCGCACCGACGTCGTCTTCATCGAGCGGCACAAGACGCTGCGCCAAGCACTGTCGTTGGCGCTGCGCAGCGGCTTCAGCCGCATCCCGGTCATCGGCGACGGAACCGACGATGTCGTCGGCGTCGTGTACCTCAAGGATCTGATCCGACGTACCCACGAGTACCGCGACGCCGAGAGCATCGAGCGCGTCGACTCGGTGATGCGACCGGCGGTCTTCGTGCCCGAGACCAAACCGGTCGACGAGCTGCTCCGCGAGATGCAGGCCGAGCAGAGCCACGTCGGGATCGTCATCGATGAGTACGGCGGCACCGCCGGACTGGTCACCATCGAGGACGTCATCGAGGAGATCGTCGGCGAGATCACCGACGAGTACGACGTGGAGCAGCCGCTCGTCGAAGAGCTGCCGAACGGTGACCTTCGGGTCAGCGCGCGCATGCACGCCGACGAGCTGGCCGAGCGGCTGCACGTCGACCTCGACGACGACGACGTCGACACGGTCGGGGGGCTCCTCGCCAAGCACCTCGGCCGGGTGCCGATCCCCGGCGCACAGGTCTCGGTCCAAGGCGTCGAATTCACTGCCGAGGGCACCCAGGGGCGGCGGAACCGGCTGGGCACCGTTCTGGTGCGGCGCGTCGACAAGGCGGTGGAGGCTGCGACGGATTCGGGCACCGAAGTCGTCGAGGTGCCCGATGGTGGCTGAGCGCGTCGAAGACCTGGATGCGGAAGACGCCAAGCTGGTCACGCTGGCCCGCTCCGCACGCGTCCGCACCGGAGGCGATGAGGGCGCCGCCGTACGCGACGACATGGGACGCACCTACGCCGCCGGCGCGGTGTCGCTGCCGTCCCTGCGGCTGACCGCCCTGCAGGCCGCGTGCGCGGCCGCGCTCTCGAGCGGCTCGGACCGGCTGGAGTCGGCTGTCGTCTGCACGGACGCCAACGACCTGGCAGCCGAGGACGATGCCCTGCGCACGGACCTGGGCGTCGCGACCGTGCACCTGGTCACTCGCGACGGGTCGCTGACCGCGACCCGCTGAACGAGTAGCCACCATGACCAGCCAGCGCACCCCGATCGAGCCTCCGCACCGGGCCGGCTTCGCCTGTTTCGTCGGGCGGCCCAACGCCGGCAAGTCGACGCTGACCAACGCGCTCGTCGGTGAGAAGGTCGCGATCACGTCGAGCAAGCCGCAGACGACCCGGCGCGTGGTGCGCGGCATCGTGCACCGGCCCGAGGCGCAACTCGTCGTACTCGACACACCGGGCCTGCACCGGCCGCGGACCCTGCTCGGCGAGCGGCTCAATGACCGCGTGCGCAACGCGTGGGCGGAGGTCGACGTCATCGGTTTCTGCCTGCCCGCCGACGAGAAGCTCGGGCCGGGTGACCGCTACATCGCGCGCGAGCTCGCGCAGGTGCGGCGCACACCGAAGGTTGCCATCGTGACCAAGACAGACGCGGTGCGCCGCGACGCCGTCGCCGCGCAGCTCGCCGGCGTCGTCCGGCTCGGCGAGGAGGCGGGCATCGACTGGGCCGAGGTCGTGCCGGTCTCGGCCGTGACCGGCGAGCAGGTCGACCTGCTCGCCGGCCTGCTCTGCGGGCTGCTGCCCGAGTCGCCGGCGCTTTATCCCGCCGGCGAGCTGACCGACGAGCCGGAACAGATCATGGTCGCCGAGCTCATCCGGGAAGCGGCGCTCGAGGGCGTCCACGACGAGCTGCCGCACTCCATCGCCGTCGTGGTGGAGGAGATGCTGCCGCGTGAGGGCCGGCCGGCCGACGACCCTCTGCTCGACGTGCACGCCTTCTTGTACGTCGAGCGATCCAGCCAGAAGGCCATCATCATCGGTCACGGCGGCTCACGGCTGCGCGACATCGGGGCGACCTCCCGCCGCCAGATCGAGGCGCTGTTGGGCACCCGGGTCTACCTCGACCTGCACGTCACCGTGGCCAAGGACTGGCAGCGCGACCCGAAGGCGCTGCGCCGCATGGGCTTCTGACGTCCGCATCGTGGACATGGCGGACACGGCCGGGCGACAGCGAGACACCGGCGGGCGTAGCCTGGGTGACGTGCGGAGCACCCTGCTTCTTGGCTGCCGCGGCGAGGCTTCCTCCTAGAGGCCGGTCCCTCGTCGCGGAGTCTGCCTGTTTCCGGCCGCAGCCCGCACGAGCAGGAGACAGGTCATGTCTGACGCGTACGACGCACGTAACCCGCAGCAGCCGTCGCGGATGCCGATCGGCCGCTACCAGCCGTTCACCCCGATCGACCTTGCCGACCGACGCTGGCCGTCGAAGACCATCACCCAGGCGCCGCGATGGTGCGCCGTCGATCTCCGTGACGGGAACCAGGCGCTGATCGACCCGATGAGCCCGGCCCGCAAGCGCCGGATGTTCGAGCTGCTCGTGGCGATGGGCTACAAGGAGATCGAGGTCGGCTTCCCGTCGGCGAGCCAGACCGACTTCGACTTCGTGCGCCAGCTCATCGACGAGGACCTGATCCCCGACGACGTCATCATCCAGGTGCTGACCCAGGCTCGCGACACCCTGATCGAGCGGACCTTCGAGTCGATCCGCGGCGCGAAGCAGGCCATCGTGCACCTCTACAACTCGACGTCCACCCTGCAGCGACGTGTCGTGTTCGGCCTGCCGCGTGAAGGCATCGTGGACATCGCGGTGCAGGGCGCGAGGCTCTGCCAGAAGCTGACCGAGACGGTGCCCGAGACCGACGTCTTCTTCGAGTACTCACCCGAGTCCTACACCGGCACGGAGCTCGACTTCGCGGTCGGGGTGTGCAACGCGGTGAACGACGTCTGGCAGCCGACACCCGAGCGCAAGGTCATCATCAACCTGCCGGCCACGGTCGAGATGGCTACGCCCAACGTCTACGCCGACTCGATCGAGTGGATGCACCGCAACCTGGCACACCGTGACTCCGTCGTGCTCTCGCTGCACCCGCACAATGACCGCGGCACCGCGGTGGCGGCGGCCGAGCTCGGCTACCAGGCCGGCGCCGACCGCATCGAGGGCTGCCTGTTCGGCAACGGCGAGCGCACCGGCAACGTCTGCCTGGTGACCCTGGGCCTGAACCTGTTCTCCCAGGGAATCGACCCGCAGATCAACTTCTCCGACATCGACGAGATCCGGCGCACCGTCGAGTACTGCAACCAGCTGCCGGTGCACGAGCGCCATCCCTACGGCGGCGACCTCGTCTTCACGGCCTTCTCCGGCTCCCATCAGGACGCCATCAAGAAGGGCCTGGACTGGATGGAGCGCGATGCCGCGGCTGCGGGTGTGCCGGTCGACGAGTTCCGCTGGGAGGTGCCCTACCTGCCCATCGACCCCAAGGACGTCGGCCGGAGCTACGAGGCCGTGATCCGGGTCAACTCGCAGTCGGGCAAGGGTGGCGTCGCCTACATCATGAAGACCGAGCACCAGCTCGACCTGCCGCGCCGACTCCAGATCGAGTTCTCCCAGGCCATCCAGGCGCACACCGACGCCGACGGCGGCGAGGTGTCGCCGCAGCAGATGTGGGAGGTCTTCGACGTCGAGTACCTCTCCCGGCACGCGCCGGTGGCGCTCAACTCGCACCACACCTCCTCGGCCGAGGGCGCCGACGACCAGCTCGACGTCAGCGTCTTCGTCGACGGCCAGAAGCGGGCGCTGCGCGGTCGCGGCAACGGCCCGATCGCGGCGTTCGTCGACGCGCTTGCGACCATCGGCTACGAGGTCCGGGTGCTCGACTACGCGGAGCACGCGTTGTCGTCAGGTGGCGACGCGCGGGCCGCGGCGTACGTCGAGTGCGCCGTCGGTGACCGCATCCTCTGGGGTGTGGGCATCGACCCGAACATCGTGACTGCGTCGCTGAAGGCTGTGGTGTCGGCCCTCAACCGGGCGTTGGCGAGTCGCGCCTGGGCGTGACCTAGACCGGCTCTTCCAACGCCTCGGGGTCAGGTGATCCGTCGCGGCGGGCAATGCGCGAAAGCACGTGCCGGTCGATGCGGTCGGCGTCGTCCGCAGCCACGTCGACGAAGCACACCACCGCCTCGCCGGTCGCCTCGTAGACGCGGGTGACCTCGCCCTCGGCGGGGACGGTTGCCCCGTCGTCCAGGATCAGGTCGACATGCACGTGCTCGCCCGCGACCAGGTGTACGTCCGGTGTGGTGGCGACCCGGACCCCACCGCGCGAGAGGTCGATGGTGCGCAGGTTGCTGCGTATGTGCGCTGTTGTCTCCAGCGCGACGGGGCGGGACTCCAGCGCACGGGCCGCCTTGCGGCGCGCGTCCTGCACCATGTGGGCCACGCCGGTGAGGGACAGCTCGCCCGCGCGTGAGGCCTGGGCGACCGCGGCGAAGACGGTCACGCCTTCCTCGTCCTCGGTCGACGGCAGGGTGCTCAGCCAGACCCGCCGTCCAGCCAGGTCGTCGAGAGCGGCGTCGTCGACCGCGATCGTGGAGGTCACGACCAGCCCGGCCTCGCCGACGTCCCACGACCGCACGGTGCCCGGGTGTGCGCTGCCCCTGTTGGGCCCGAGCAGGCTGACCGGTCGCCCGGGCGCCAGCATCAAGCTGTATTCGGTCATCGCGACCCTCCGTCCCCCACAGTTGCACCCAACGTAAGCCCTGCCTGGCCGTCGGCACCGGCATAAGGCGGCAGAATGTCTCTCGTGAACCTCTACCGCGACGAGGGTGTGGTGCTGCGCACCCAGAAGCTCGGTGAGGCCGATCGCATCATCACGGTGCTGACCCGCGGCCACGGCCGGGTCCGCGCCGTGGGCAAGGGCGTGCGCCGGACCCGCTCGAAGTTCGGGGCCCGCCTCGAGCCTTTCACCCATGTCGACCTCCAGCTCTACGCCGGCCGCTCGCTCGACATCGTCCAGCAGGCCGAGACCCTCGGGTCCTACGGCGAGCACATCGCCGACGACTACGGGCGCTACACCGCAGGCACCGCGATGTTGGAGACGTCTGAGCGCCTCACCGCCGAGGAGAAGGAGCCGGCGGTGCAGCAGTTCCTGTTGCTGGTCGGCGGTTTGCGCACCCTTGCCGAGGGGCTGCACGCACCGGGCCTGGTGCTCGACTCCTTCCTGTTGCGCTCCCTCGCGGTCGGTGGCTACGCGGCCTCCTTCGAGGACTGCGCGCGCTGCACCAGGCCGGGGCAGCACCCGTTCTTCAACGTCGCCGCCGGCGGAGTCGTGTGCTCGACATGCCGCCCGCAGGGCTCGGTGACCCCGTCGACCGAGGCGCTGAGGCTGCTCGCGGCGCTGCTCTCGGGTGACTGGGCCAGCGCCGACGCGAGCGAGGTGCGGCACCGGCGCGAGGCCAGCGGGCTTGTCGCGGCCTACCTGCAGTGGCATCTCGAGCGTGGCCTGCGGTCGCTGCCGCTCGTCGAGCGCACCTGATTGGCGGTCACCCGGACGGGCTAGGGTCGCGGACGTGCCACGTCGTACGCCGGTGCGCCCTCCGACGCCGCATCCGTCCGGCGCCCGGCCACCCGCGCTGCCGGCAAGGGTCTGGTGCCCCGCCACGTGGCGATCGTCATGGACGGCAACGGCCGCTGGGCCAAGGGACGCGGGCTGCCCCGCACCGCCGGGCACGAGGCCGGCGAAGCCGCGCTGCTCGACGTCATCCACGGTGCCATCGAGGTCGGCGTGGAGTGCCTCTCTGCCTACGCCTTCTCGACGGAGAACTGGAAGCGATCTCCCGACGAGGTGCGCTTCCTCATGGGCTTCAACCGCGAGGTCATCCACCGTCGCCGCGACGAGCTCGACGCCATCGGCGTGCGGGTGCGCTGGGCCGGACGCCGTCGCCGGTTGTGGCGCAGCGTCATCGCCGAGCTCGAGGAGGCCGAGGCGCGCACCGTCGGCAACAGCACCCTCACCCTGCAGTTCTGCGTCAACTACGGCGGCCGCGCCGAGATCGCCGACGCCGCCGCCGCCATCGCGCGCGAGGTGGCGCAGGGCCGCCTCGACCCGGGCAAGATCGACGAGCGCACCGTCGCGCGTCACCTCGACGAGCCCGACCTGCCCGACGTCGACCTGTTCCTTCGCTCTTCCGGCGAGCAGCGCACCTCGAACTTCCTGCTCTGGCAGTCGGCCTACGCCGAGATGGTCTTCCTCGACACGCTCTGGCCCGACTTCGACCGGCGCGACCTGTGGCGCGGCATCGAGATCTACGCGGACCGCGAGCGCCGCTACGGCGGGGCGTTGCCGAACACCGCCACCTCCTGAGCCCGCTCCCCGGACAGGCGTGACCCGACGCGGCCTTGCTCGTTAGGTAGTCCAATCCCTACCGAGGAGTAACCATGCGTCGGGTCGCCTCCACCGCCGTCTGCTGCGCCGCCGGCGCCCTCGTCCTCGGCCTGCTGCCCGGCGGCCCCGCCGGCGCGGCCGGAACCGTCGCGGCGGAGGAGCCCGGTTTCGGCGAGGTGCTCAACGTGCTGCCGCCGGGGCAGTCCGGCACGATCACCGCCGCGGACGCCGCAATCGTCGTCGCGGGCGACCCACAGGGCCGGGTCGCCCGCGACGGCCAGAACGCACCGCCGAACTTCGCCGACCAGCTCGAGATGTACGACGCGATCAACACCGTGGAGCCTGCCTCCATCGGCGAGGGTGACCTCGCCCGCTTCTACAAGCCGTCGACGTTCGAGGTGCCGGCCGGCCAGGTCAAGCGCGTGGTGCGGCCGAAGACGGGCGTCACCATCACCTGGGACACCCGCGGCGTGCCGCACGTGAAGGGAGCCACCCGGGCGGACGTCGCGTACGGCGCAGGCTACGCGGGCACGCACGACCGGATGTTCCTGCAAGATGTGCTGCGGCACGCGGGCGCCGCCCGCGCGTCCGAGTTCCTCGGCCCGACCGACGCCAACATCGCGATGGACCAGGAGCAGCTGCGCTCTGCCTTCTACACACGCGCGGAGGCGCAGCGGCAGCTCGAGTCTGCCGCCCAGCGATACGGCGCCGAGGGCGCTCGCCTGCTCGCGTCCGCGGACGCGTTCGTCGCGGGCATCAACGCGGCCCAGAACGCTATGTGCCCGCTCGGCTCACCGGTGGGTCCGAGCTGCCCGGCCGAGTACGCCGCGCTCGGCAAGAAGCCGGAGAAGTGGGTGCGCGGCGACGTCACCTACGTCGCGTCGCTGGTCGGCGGCATCTTCGGCAAGGGCGGTGGTGGCGAGTTCGCGAACGCGCGCTGGCTCCAGCAGCTCCAGCGCAAGTTCGGCGACGAGCAGGGCAGGGCTGTCTTCGACGACCTGCGCGCCAAGAACGACGCCGAGGCGCCCACCACGGCATCGACGACGTTCCCCTACGGCGGTGCAGGCGGTGTCGACGAGACGCGGCCGGGCGTGGCACTGCCCGACCTCGGCGGCGAGACTGCACCGGGCACCGGCGGGGACGCCGGCTCGACCCCCGCGATCCCGCTGCCGTCGCAGCAGTCCCTCGGCGGCGGGACGAGCGGGCTGCAGCTGGACCTGCCCTTCGGCGAGCTCGACCTGTCCTCGGTCGGGCCGGGCCTGTCCAACGCGATGCTCGTCGGCGGCGAGCACACCACGACAGGCAAGCCACTGACGGTGTTCGGCCCGCAGACCGGCTATTTCGCACCACAGCTGCTCACCGAGATCGTGCTGGACGGACCAGGCGTCAAGGCGCGCGGTGTCTCGTTCGCCGGGACCCAGCTGGTCGTTCAGCTCGGCCGGGGCGTCGACTACGCCTGGTCGGCGACGAGCGCGAGCAACGACAACGTCGACACTGTCGTCGAGCGTCTCTGCAACACCAACGGGTCACCCGCCACCGTCCAGTCGAAGGGCTACCTCGTCGACGGCGACTGCGTGCCGATGGACCGCCATGTCCACGAGCAGACCGCGCTGCCGAACGCCGGCGCGCCCGGGGCACCACGGGTCCTGCGGTTCGAGGTGCTGCGCACCCGGCACGGCATCGTCCAGCTCCGCACTACCGTCGACCGTGAGCCAGTGGCGATCGTCAGCGAGCGCAGCACCTACGGCCACGAGGTCGACTCGGTGGCCGGCTTCGCCCGGCTGAATGACCCGGCGTACACGAAGGACCCGTCGTCGTTCATGCATGCGGTCGACGCCATCGACTACACGTTCAACTGGTTCTACACCGACAGCAGCGACATCTCCTACTACAGCTCGGGCCGGCTGCCCCTGCGCGCCGACACCGTCGACTACGACCTGCCACGGTGGGGCGAAGCCGTCCACGACTGGCAGGGGTGGCTGCCCTTCGACGCGCACGTGCACCAGACCAACCCGCCGTCCGGTCACCTGGTGAGCTGGAACAACAAGACAGCGCCCGGGTTCGCTGCCGCTGACAACGTCTGGGGCTACGGCACGATCTATCGCAGCCTCGCCCTGTCCGATCGCATCGAGGCGGCCACCGCTGACGGCGGCACCGTGTCGCGCGCCGGGGTGGTGGGCCTGGTGGCCGACGCGGCGACGGTCGACTCGCGCGCCCGCTACACCCTGCCGGGGTTGCTGGCCGCGATCGGCGACGACCCGAAGACGGCCCAGGCCCGCGGGCTGCTTGCGGCCTGGCTCGACGACGGCGCGCATCGCGTCGACCGCGACCGTGACGGTGCCTACACGCACCAGGCCGCGATCGCGCTGTTCGACGAGTGGTGGGAGTCGCAAACCACCGAACAGCCGGGCGCCGAGTCCGTCGCGCGCGATGTGCTCGCGGGCACCCTCGGCGATCTCGCCGACGAGCTGCCGAAGCCGCTCGACAACCATCCGCGCCTCGGCCAGGGCTCGTCGTGGAACGACGTCGGCTGGTACGGCTACGTCGACAAGGACCTGCGGCAGGCGACCGGTGGCGACGTGACGACACCCTTCTCGCGCACCTACTGCGGTGGCGGCTCGCTGGACGCCTGCCGGGCACAGCTGCGCGCGTCGCTGCAGGACGCGACGGAGCGCGCGGTCCGCGACCAGGGTGTGGCGGGACCGTCGGCACTGACCTACGACAAGCACGAGGACGACATCCGGCACACCACGGCCGGCCTTGTCGGCGTGCGGCCGATCGACTGGCAGAACCGCCCGACGTTCCAGCAGGTGGTGGCCTTCACCGGGCACCGCTGAGGGTCGCGGTCAGCGCCGGTGCCGGGCGCAGGTACCGAACACCTCGACCGTGTGCGCGATCTCGGTGAAGCCGTGCTCGCTCGCCACACGATCGGCCCAGCGTTCGACGGCCCGGGCCTCCACCTCGACGGTGCGCCCGCACTGCCGGCAGACCAGGTGATGGTGGTGCCCCTCGGAGCAGAGCCGGTAGGCGGCCTCGCCGTCGTCGGCGCGCAGCACGTCGACCTCGCCCGCGTCGGCGAGTGCCTGCAGCGCGCGGTAGACCGTGGTCAGCCCGATGCGGGTGCCGGAGGTGCGCAGGTTGGCGTAGATCTCCTGGGCGCTGCGGAACGCGGAGTCCTGCGCGAGCTCCTCGCGTATGGCGTTGCGCTGCCGGGTCACGAGGCGGCCACCACGAACCACATCAGGCCGACGCCCCCCAGCGTGCTGACCAGCGTCAACCGGGACGGATGGCGGGCGTGCGCCTCGGGGAGGATATCGCTGGTCGCAAGGTAGAGCAGGAACCCGGCGAAGGCACCGAGATAGATGCCCAGCACCGTCTCGCCCACGCTGAACAGGAGCGTCGAGGCGGCGCCGGCAACCGGCGCCACGGCGTCGATCGCGAGCATCGCCAGCGTGCGCTTGCGGCTGTTGCCGTGGGTGCGCATCAAGGTCACGGTGTTGAGCCCGTCGGCGAAGTCGTGGGCGATCACCGCGATCGCCACGGCGACGCCGACCGTGTTGTTCACCTGGAAAGCCAGCCCGATGCCGACGCCGTCGAGGAACGAGTGCACACACAGCGCGCCCGCGGACGCCAGTCCGATGTCGGGGTGGTGATGGCTGTGGGTCTCGTACTCGCCCTCGTGCGCGCCGTGCATCGCCACCGAGCGCTCGACGAAGTGCAGCACCAGGAAGCCGCCGGCGAACGCGACCATGACGAGCGGTACGCCGAAGAGCTGGGTGTCGGAGAGCTCGAACAGCTCCGGGAGCAGGTCGAAGGCCACCAGTCCGAGCATCAGTCCGGCCGCGAAGCCCATCACCAGGTGTAGTCGGTCGCGGCTGTGGAGCGCGACGAGGCCACCGAGCGTGGTGGACAGCACGGTGCTGAGAGCGAAGAAGATGGCCACACCCGTCATGCTAGACCATAATGAAAACCGTTGTCATACCCATTGTCCGGCAACGAGAGGCGACGCAGGCGGAACGGACGGATAGGGTCGGTGGTTCACCCACCGACCGCCAGCCGGATGGAGAGCAACGTGGCAAAGGGCACCAAGGACAACGCCCGCAACGACACGATCGTCGGATTGAGCAAGCGCAGGGGGTTCGTCTACCCCAGCAGTGAGATCTACGGCGGGTCACGATCGGCCTGGGACTACGGCCCCCTCGGGGTCGAGCTCAAGGAGAACGTCCGCCGGCAATGGTGGAAGACCATGGTGCAGGCCCGCGATGACATCGTCGGCCTCGACTCTGCGGTGATCCTGGCCCGCGACGTCTGGGTCGCGTCCGGTCACGTCGACACGTTCACCGACCCGCTGTCCGAGTGCCAGTCCTGCCACAAGCGCTTCCGTGCCGATCACCTCCTCGAGGCCTTCGAGAGCAAGAAGGGCCGGCACGCGGAGAAGGGCCTCGCCGAGGTCAACTGCCCCAACTGCGGCGTGAAGGGCGCGTTCACCGAGCCCCGGCAGTTCAGTGGCCTCCTCAAGACCTACCTCGGACCGGTGGAGAGCGAAGAGGGGCTGCACTACCTGCGCCCCGAGACCGCGCAGGGCATCTTCGTCAACTTCCTGAACGTGATGACGTCGGCGCGCAAGAAGCCACCGTTCGGCGTCGCGCAGACCGGCAAGTCGTTCCGCAACGAGATCACGCCGGGCAACTTCATCTTCCGGACTCGGGAGTTCGAGCAGATGGAGATGGAGTTCTTCGTCGAGCCGGGCACCGACGAGGAGTGGCACGACTACTGGCTGCAGGAGCGGTGGAACTGGTACACCGGCCTCGGACTGCGCGAGGAGAACATGCGGTTCTTCGAGCACCCGCAGGAGAAGCTCTCCCACTACTCCAAGCGCACCGTCGACATCGAGTACCGCTTCAACTTCGGCGGTAAGGAGTTCGACGAGCTCGAGGGCATCGCGAACCGCACCGACTTCGACCTGCTGGCCCACGCCAAGCACTCCGGCGCCGACCTGACCTACTTCGACCAGGAGAAGGGCGAGCGCTGGACGCCGTACGTGGTGGAGCCGGCCGCCGGCCTCACTCGCGCGACGCTGGCGTTCCTGCTCGACGCCTTCACCGAGGACGAGGCTCCGAACGCCAAGGGCGTGATGGAGAAGCGCACCCTGATGCGTCTCGACCCACGCCTCGCGCCGGTCAAGGCAGCGGTGCTGCCGCTCTCGCGCAACAGTGATCTCACGCCCAAGGCCAAGGATCTGGCCGCGGCGCTGCGGCAGAACTGGAACGTGGAGTTCGACGACGCGGGTGCGATCGGGCGTCGCTACCGCCGGCAGGACGAGATCGGTACGCCGTTCTGCGTCACCGTGGACTTCGACACCCTCGACGACCAAGCAGTGACGATCCGGGACCGCGACTCGATGGGTCAGGAGCGGGTCGGGCTGGACGCGGTGGAGGGTTGGCTCGCGGGACGGCTGGTCGGCTGCTGATGGGGTGACACGGCGGGACATATCCACCCCGGACGGCACGAAGCTCTTGCCCCGCCCGCTACGCTCTCGGTAGCCGACATACACACGGGGTGATCTGCTTGTCCGACCGCTCGGGGATCCGTCTGCTGTCTCGTCCACTCTTGGTGTTGTCGGTTTCCGGGCTACTGGTGGTGGCGCTGGTGACCGCCACCCCGTCCCTGTCGGACACGTCGACCACGAGCGGCCCCCCGGAGTCGAAGACCGGGCAGGCGGCCGAGTCGGCAGCGGAGACCGCCACCGAGACGGCGACCGGGGCGGAGAGCACGTCGACGACCGAGTCGGCCACTGAGCAGGACACCTCCGCCGCCACCGAGGCGGCCGCAGCAGCCCCCGGCGACTCGTTGATCGACGCGCGTCACGCGGCGCTCGGCGGCAACGCAGGCGTCCTGGGGTCGCCCACGAACTCGCACTACGGCGTCGGCTCGGGCCGGGCGCGCAACTACCAGCACGGACGGATCTTCTGGTCGACCGAGACCGGGGCGTGGGACGTCCGCGGCGCGGTGCTCGACAAGTTCCTCGCTCGCGGCGGCCCGACCGGCGCTCTAGGCTTCCCGACCACCGGTCCGGCGGGCAGCTCCGTCGTCGAGCAGGTCTTCGGCGGGGGCCGCATCTACTCGTCCAGCTCGACCGGCACCCGCGCGCTGCTGAGCGGCGCCACGCTGTCCAAGTACCTCGCCCTCGGCGGCAAGAGCTCCTCCCTCGGGTTGCCGACGTCGGAGACCGCTGCCGTGGTCGGCGGCAGCCGCACCACCTTCCAGCGCGGGCGCATCTTCTGGAGCTCCCCGACCGGCGCCCACACGGTCACCGGGTCGGTGCTGAGCCGCTACCTCTCCAACGACGGGGCCGTCGGCCCGCTCCGCTTCCCGACCGCCGACACCCGCTCGGCCGGCCCGTCCGGCAGCACGGTGGGCGTGTTCACCGGCGGGCACATCTATGCGAGCCGTGCGACAGGTTCGTGGGTGGTGTGGAGCGGCCGCATCCTCACCAAGTACCTCGGTGTCGGCGGCGCCAAGGGTCGTCTCGGGCTGCCAAGGGGGCCGCGCTCGACCGTGTCGGGCGGGAAGCGCCAGGTCTTCGCCGGAGGACACATCTACGAGTCCTCCGCCTCGGGCGCGCAGACCGTCGAGCGGCGGGTGCTGCTGCGCTTCGTGAAGGTCGGGGCGGGCGCGTCGTACGTCGGAATGCCCACGACCGACACGTACAAGGTCAGCGGCGGCTACCAGAACACGTTCCGCAACGGCGTCATCCGCTCGTGGACGTCGAGCGGTGGCACGAAGGTGACCGGCTTCTGGCGTCCGGCCACCCAGGGGGTCACGGCCAGCCAGATCCCGCACACCTACCGGTCGGGGTGTCCCGTCGGCCCGTCTGGTCTGCGTCGCGTGCTGATGCCCTACTACGACTGGAACGACGTGCCCCAGCGCGGCAGGCTCGTCGTGCGCACCAGCGCGGCCGACGACATGCAGCGGGTCTTCAAGCGTGCGTTCGACAAGCGCTTCCCGATCCGCCGGATGAACCAGGTCGACGCCTACAACGGAAGCGACGTGCGCTCGATGGAGGCCGACAACACGTCGGCGTTCAACTGCCGCAAGGTGACCGGGAACCCCTACCGGCTCTCGCAGCACTCCTACGGCAACGCCATCGACATCAACACTTTCGAGAACCCTTACGTCACGGGCAGCCGCGTCTACCCGTCAGGGTCGCGCACCTACCTCAACCGCTCGAACGTACGCAAGGGCATGATCATGTCCGGCGGCGCGATCGCCAGCGGCATGAGGGCCGAGGGCTGGCCGTGGGGCGCACGCTGGTCCAACCCCGACTACCAGCACTTCTCGTCCAACGGCGGATGAGACCGCCGCGCTTGGTCGCCGCTTCGGCGGCACTGCTGGCGTGTGTGGTGCTCGGAGGCTGCTCTGGTGACGACCCGCCGACGAAGCGGGCCGAAGCTGTCGCCTCCGCGGCGTCGTCCTCGAGCACGCCGTCTCCCCCCGAACCTGCCGAGTCCGAGCCGCTGAGCGAGCCGACCGAGCCGGCCCTGACCACACCTGCGACGACCGCCGGTGACCTCGACGCGCGCAGCGTCCCCGGGGCGCCCGAGATCGGCCGCGGCTGGAAGCGCTACGTCGACCCCGGTGCCCCGGAGGACGGCTACGTCGGCAACGGGTCGTGGGTGCGTTCCCGTGACGCTGCCGAGGTCGTGCGGTCCGTGGTCCCGCTCGGCTGCCTCGGTCTCGACCAGGCGCCGACGCTGCCGGCGCCCGCGCATGCGCTGGAGGCCACCTACCGAGGTCCGCAGGAAGCGCCGGGCGTCGCACTTGTCCTCGAGTACAAGAGCGGCGCCCAGGCGGCCGCTTTCCTCGACGGCATGGGGCAGATCGCCTTGTCCTGTCCCGAGCCCCCGGAGAAGGTCGGCGCCAACGAGCCGCTCACCGTGGTGGTCGACCCGGTGCGGGTGACGCCGACGACGGTGCTCGACCGGAGACGGGAGTACGGCGCCGAGGCCACCGAGTGGCTGTGGTCGGAGATCGTCGTACGCAAAGGGACGCGTGTCGGCCTCCTGCTCGTGGCCACCGACCCGTCTGCGCCGCCGAACCTCGAGTCGCTCGCCAGCAGGCTCCGGGCGGCCGTGCCCCGCTGACCTCGCGGGCTGAGACAATGGCTCCATGACCGCCGCATCCACCGCGTCCCCGTTGCACCTGGGGCCGTACGCCGTGTGGCCGCCCGTCGTGCTCGCCCCGATGGCAGGCATCACGAACGCGCCGTTCCGCCGGCTGTGCCGTGAGTACGGCGGCGGGCTCTACGTCAGCGAGATGATCACCACCCGGGCGCTGGTCGAGCGCGACCCCGAGACGATGACGATGATCGAGTTCGGCCCGGAGGAGTCGCCGCGCAGCCTCCAGCTCTACGGCGTGGACCCCCACTACGTCGGTGAGGCCGTGACGATGCTGGTCGCCGAGGACCGCGCCGACCACATCGACCTCAACTTCGGCTGCCCGGTCCCCAAGGTGACCCGTCGCGGTGGGGGAGCGGCGTTGCCGTGGAAGCGCGACCTGCTGCGCGACATCCTGCGCGCGGCGGTACGCGCGGCCGGCCCCCTGCCGGTGACGATGAAGATGCGCAAGGGCATCGACGACGACCACCTCACCTACCTCGACGCCGGACGCATCGCGGCCGACGAGGGCGTCACCGCCATCGCGCTGCACGGCCGGACGGCGGCACAGGCCTACTCCGGCTCGGCCGACTGGTCAGCCGTTGCGCGACTCAAGGAGCACGTCGACTCGATCCCCGTACTGGGCAACGGCGACGTGTGGGAGGCCACCGACGCCTTGCGGATGATGTGGGAAACCGGGTGTGACGGCGTCGTCGTCGGGCGCGGCTGCCTCGGCCGGCCTTGGCTGTTCCGGTCGTTCGACCGGATGTTCGCCGGCGTGCCCGACGACCCGCACCCGGCACTGGGTGAGGTGGCCGCGGTGATGCGCCGCCACGCGACGCTGATGGTGGCCTGGCTGGGCGAGGACAAGGGGTGCCGCGAGTTCCGCAAGCACGTCTCGTGGTATCTCAAGGGCTTCGCCGTGGGCGGCGAGACGCGCCAGCGGCTGGGGCTGGTGTCAAGGCTCTCCGAGCTCGACGAGCTGCTCGCCAACCTCGATGCCGGGCAGCCGTTCCCCGCTGACACGCTCGGCGCCCCGCGCGGCCGCCTCGGCTCACCGCGCCGGGTCGCGTTGCCCGACGGCTGGCTCACCGGTGGCGACCGCGCCGACCTCGGCTCGGCTGCCGAGCTCGCGGTCTCGGGCGGCTGACTACTCAGGCTGCGTCGAGAGGAGCTCGGCGGCCATCCCGCGATAGAGGAAGTCGCCGAACTCGGCAAGCGTCCAGCCCTGTCGCAGCACGAGGATCTCGAACAGTTCAGGCGCCGTGAACGCGAACAGGACGTCGGCCGCCTTGTCGATTGACAGTCCCGGTCGGAGCTGGCCTCGCTTACGGAGCTGACGGGCGTTGTGCGCCATCCTGTTCCGCCGCTGCCGGTCCATCTCCTGCATGAGGAGCGCCATGTCTGGATCGGTCGCCGCCGCCGACCGGACGAGCAACACGATCGGCGTCACCCGAGGGGCAACTTCGGTGGCGAGGATTGCCCAGCCGCGCAGGATGGCGAACGAGTCGCCGGCGCGCGTCGCCATCTCGTCGGAGCGGTCGGACGCCGGCACGGTCCCGGCACCAGCGAGGGCGGTTGCTTGGATGGCGCGGACCAGCCCGGGCTTACCACCGAAAGTCTTGTAGATCGTCTCCGGCGACACCCTGGCTGCTCCGGCGATCGCCGTGATCGTCGTAGCTGCGTAGCCGTCGCGCAGGAAGAGGCCTTGCGCGACCTCCAGGATTCTGGCGCGGTTGCGGGCTGCCTGTTCGCGCCGCGAGCGGGAGTCGTACGGGCGACGGGCCTTGACGGGCGGGGTCGAACGGGCCATGCTGCTCCTATCCGTTACACCCAACTGTATCGAACTAAACGAGGCAACGTGGACAGTGCCGGGCTCGATACGTCGCCCCTAGGGTTCGTGCGTCGGTTGGAGCGGGCGACGAACTTGCATGACCTCGACGCCTTGGTGTGCTGTTTCGCCGCCGACTACGTGAACGAGACGCCTGCCCACCCGGAGCGGGGTTTCAGCGGCCGGGAGCAGGTACGCACCAACTGGACCCAGATCTTCGCCGGCGTGCCCGATCTGCAGGTCACCGTGCTTCGGCACGCCGTCGCCGGGGACACGGCGTGGACCGAGTGGGAGATGTCGGGAACGCGGCGCGACGGGAGCGCGCATCTGATGCGCGGCGTAATCGTGTTCGGCGTGCTGAACGGACTCGCGTCGTGGGCACGGTTCTACCTCGAGCCCGTGCAGGTCGGACGTGGCGACGTCGACGCTGCTGTCCGCGCGCACATCGGGATCGCGCCATGATCCTCGTGGTGGGCGGCACCGGCCGGTTGGGCACCCTCGTCGTGCGCCGGCTGGTGGCGAGCGGCCACCGCGTGCGAGTGCTCACCCGTGGCCCAGCTCGGGGCGCCCACCTGGTTGGCCCCGAGGTCGAGCTGGTCATCGGCGATTTGCGCGACCCCCCGACACTTGCCCCAGCGGTCATGGGCGTCGACACGGTTGTCTCGGCCGCGCACGGATTCGAGGGCACCGGCCGTGACAACCCCGCCTCAGTGGATCGAGACGGCAACGCCAACCTGGTGCAGGCGACCGCAGAGGTCGGGGCGGCAGTGGTATTGGTGTCGATCGTCGGTGCGGCGCCGGACCATCCGATGGAGCTCTTCCGGATGAAGGCGGCAGCGGAGAAGACGGTGCGCCGCAGCGGGTGCGCTTGGACGGTCGTCCGATCGGCGGCCTTCGCCGAGCTGCACCTCGAGCTCATGCGCCAGTCCGCCGGCGACTCGGGACGTCCTCTCGTCTTCGGCCGCGGAGACAACCCGGTGAACTTCGTTTCGGTCATCGATGTGGCGGCCGTCGTGGACCTGGCGGTGAGGAACCCCGGGATGCGCGGGCGGGTCCTCGAGGTCGCCGGCCCCGCCAACCTGACCTTCAACGAACTCGCCGCGCTGGCGCAGCTTCGGCTCGGGACCTCCGACCGGAAGCCGAGGCACATCCCACGGCCAGTCCTGCGCAGCTTGGCTACGACGCGCCACCTGATCAACTCCCGGATCGCGCGGCGGGCTGGCGCGGCCGTCGTCCTGGACACCGAAGACATGGCCCTTGGGGCCGGGCCACTGCGCGGGGCCTATCCGCAGGTTCCGTGCACCGTCGTCACCGCCGCCTTGTAGCTCAGTCGCCCTTGCGGCCGTCGATGAGCTCGCGCAGCACATCGGCGTGACCGTTGTGCCGCGTGTAGTCCATGAGCACGTGCAGGTAGAGCCAGCGCAGGTTGACTTTCTCCCCGCTGGGTCGCGCGAACATCTCGTCGAGCGAGCGGGGGGCCACGGTGGCTCTCGCGGCCTCGACCTCGACGTCGAACGTCGCGAAGTCGGCCTCCGCGCTCGCCGCGCTGCCACCTTCGAAGTCGTTCTCGGGGTCTTCCTCGCTGAACCACAGGTAGCCGGTGTCCTCGCCGGCGAACCGCATCCGGAACCACACCCGTTCGACCTCGGCCAGGTGCCGTACCAACCCCAGCAGCGTCAGGGTACTGCCGGGAATCGCTCGGGACGAGAGCTGCTCGCCGGTGAGCCCGCCGCACTTCCAGAGCAGGGTCTGGCGCTGCCAGTCGAGGCTGGTTTCGAGGGTCGTGCGTTCGTCGCCGATGACACGCGGGTGTCGCTCGATCTCGGGCGCTGTCCATGTCGATGCGGTCATGACGACATCATGGACGTCGGCTCCGACATTGTTCCCGTGGGCCGTCAGACCGGCGGGTAGGTCAGCCCGATCTGCCGGCGTACCTCGTCCATCGTTCGCATGATCGAGACCGTCTCGTTGAGCGGCATCACCTTGCTCTCGAGCTGGCCCGTGCGCAGGCACCGCCCCACCTCGGTCGCCTCGTGGCGCATGCCACGGCCCTCGTGCGTGTTGTCGTAGCGCGTCACCTCGCCCGTACGTTTCACGACGGAGAAGGACGTCGGGGCGTACCAGACGCCGTCGATGTCGATGCGCGCCTCAGTCCCGACGATCGACGCGCGGGTCGGGCCCAAAGCCTCCAGCGTGCAGAAGACCAGCGCCTGGCGACCGCCGTCATACTGCATGATCGCGGACGTCTGCGCGTCAACACCGGTGAACGTCGGGTCGCTGGCGGCGGCGATCCGGCTCGGCTCGCCCAGCACCATCGACGCGAACGAGATCGGGTAGACGCCGAGGTCGAGCAGCGCGCCGCCACCCAGCGCCGGATCGAAGAGACGGTGGTGGGGATCGGGCGCGAACCACTGGGCGTGGTCGGCGAACAGCGACCGTACGTCTCCGAGCACTCCCTGGGAGAGCAGCTCGCGGATCTGCACCATGTGGGGCAGGAACCGCGTCCACATCGCTTCCATCAGGAACACACCGCGCTGGCGGGCGGCCGCCACCAGGTCGGCCGCCTCGTCTGCGTCCATCGTGAAGGGCTTCTCCACGAGCACCGCCTTGCCCGCGTCGATCGCCTTCCGGGCGTCGGCGGAGTGGAACGGGTGGGGCGTCGCGACATAGACGACATCGACGTCGGCGTCGTGGACGAGGGCGTCGTAGGACCCGTGTCGATGCCGCACGTCGTACTCGTCGCCGAAGGCGTCGGCCTTCTCCTGGGTGCGCGACCCGACCGCGACCACCTCCGCGTCGGGAAGCAGGCGCAGGTCCTTGGCGAACTTCGACGCGATGCCGCCGGTGCCGAGGATGCCCCAGCGAGTCGGGCGACCGCTCTCGAACGTGTGGTGGGTCATGGCCTGATTGTTGCGGTCTTCCATGATCATCCGCACGCGGTCGTCCGTGCGCGCTTCGGGGCAGCGGCGCCGGCGCCGCCTAGTTCGAGCCGATTGTCTCGGTGACTGCCAGTGTGTTGCCGTCGGGATCCTTGACCCAGGCGGCTTTCAGGTGGCGAGCCGTGAAGACGCCTCGCTCGTCGGTCTTGAGGCCGGGTTGGTCGTAGTGCTCGAAGGTCACACCTCGCGAACCGAGCTCCTCGATCGTCTGGTCGAGATCATCGACGGACCAGCCGGCGAGCGTCGCCGGCGACCTGCCTGCGTTCGCGGCCGACAGGTAGATGAAGACCTGGGTGCGTTCGCCGCAGGTGTAGAGGACGCCGTCTTCTTCCTCTTCGCCGCCGACCAGACCCAGTTGCTGCTCGTAGAAGTGCCGGGCCGTCCGGAGGTCGGACACGGCGATGGTCGCCTGGACTCGGGAGTCGCTCAGTCCCATCGGAACCTCCTCGTCGTTTCAGGTGGCTCTGCCCGAGGCGAGCAGGGCTGCGGCCGCGAGACTCAGCATGCCCTGGCTGTCGAGGTGTCCTTTCACGAGGCGGTCGTAGGCGGCCTTCAACCGCAGGAGCGTTGCCTCGTCCTGCTGGGTCACGATGTGACCGATGTTGGCGACTCCGCTGGCCGGGCCGGCCCACCAGTCCTCCGGGTCGACGCGGTGCTGCCACTCGACGGTCTGTGCCTGTACGTCTACCAGGCCGGCGCCGGCGAGAAGGTCGCGCAGCCCGTCCTGCGTACGGGCGAAGTCGTCTTCCTTAGCGACCTCCGGCGTTGATGGCAGCTCGACGTCTGCTGCTTCGATCACGTCGTCCCACAGCTGCCAGAGCGGGGATTGGGCCTCCGGCCACATGGTGACGCCGACTCGGCCGCCCGCCCGTGCGACGCGAGCGAGCTCGGTGACAGCCTCGGCTGGCTGAGCGACATGGTTCACGACGAAGTTTGCGGCGACGGCGTCGAACGTGGCGTCGGCGAAGGGCAGCCCGGGCAACGCGGCCACCGACGTCCGCGCTGTCGACACCCGCTCCGCCGTGGCCTCGACCATGCTCGGCTCGGCGTCGACCGCTGTCACCACCGCGCCCCGAGCCGCCGCCTCCTCCGTGAGCGAGCCGGTGCCGCAGCCGACATCGAGGACCTGGCTGCCGCCGGCGACGCCCAGTGCGTCGAGCAGGGCTGGGGCCGGGTAGCCACACAAGCTCGCGAAACTCCGCTGGTAGGCGCTCGCCTTGCCGCGCCAGAGGTTGCGCCGGTACTCGTCGTACGACTCTGCCATCCCCACCCACCGCCTCGAGGTCGTCGCCTCCGCAGACTAGTCAGCGACACTGACGACGACCTTTCGGCGACCGGACCATCCGCCGACAGCGGTCACCCGGACGTCGGGGGGCTCACCTCGGTGCCCTGGTCGGAGATGGCCAGCCAACGCCCCCGCTCGTACGTGTACGTGACCGTGTTGATGGCGTGACGGCTGAACCCCGGCCGCTCGACCAGGGTGCGGTAGATGATGACGCCGGTTCGGCATCCCTGGACGGACCTGGTGATCTCGGTCCAGCTCCACTTGGCGACGAGGCGCAGCTCTACTGGATCATCACCGTCCGGGTGGACGGGCGCCCGCACGCCGTACCTCTGGTCGGCGTTTGGCACGCAGGCGCGTTCGCCTTCTGCACGGGCCCGGAAGAACAGAAGCACCGCAACCTCGACGCCAACCCTCGGGTCGCGGTGACCACCGGCAGCACGGGTGCGAACGGGTGGGGCAGCAGCAAGGACGTCGTGGTCGAGGGCACGGCGGTTCGGGTGACCGACGCCGAGGCGTTGCAGTCGCTGGCCGACGCGTGGTTCGCCAAGTACGGGGAGGACTGGCAGTTCGAGGTCCGCGGGCAGGAGTTCGTAGAGCGCAGCGACACCGGTGGCAGCACCGAGGGAGGTGCCCATGTCTATCGGGTCGAGGCTGAGAAGGTCCTTGCCTTCGGCGGCGAGCATGGTCAGACGAGGTATCGCTTCTGACCGTCAGACGTGGTCGCGGGGGCAGCCTCCGGGAGTACGGCGGGTGTCCCCCCGGGCGGTGCGGGTAGCCACCTGATCTTTCACGCGCTCAGTTCCTAGCGTTGAAGCATGACGACCACCACGAGCACGTCCAGCCCCACGACCGCCCCCGCGCCGCACCCCCCGCGGAGGCGACTGCTCGCCGAACGCTCGCTCTTCCTGCTCGGGACTGCGCTTGTCGCACTGCACGTGGTGGACGACCGCTTCCTGCAGCCTCCGGCTGGCACCTCCGCGGCCGACCACTTGGTCAGCGGGCTCGTACCGGTCGCTCTGCTGGCAGCCGCCGCGTGGGGCTACGGGCGGGTGCGGGCCGGGTGGCGCGGCGTCTTGGCACTGTCCGTGGGCGTCTTCGGCCTCGGCATCGGCGTCCTCGAGGCCGGCTACTACACCCTCGCCGTTGGGCCGTCCGGCGACGACTTCACCGGCTTGTTGGCCATCCCCGCCGGCCTCTTGCTCTTGGGGGTCGGCGCCGTGACACTGTGGCGCTCGCGCCGCCGCGACGGGAGCATGTTCCGGCGGGTCACGCGCCGCGCCCTTCTGGTCGTGGCCGCAGCACTGGCCTCCTTCTTCGTCGTGCAGTCGGTGCTGTTCGCCTACGCCGTCACGCACATCGCGCGGGCCGAGGTGCCCGCAGAAAAGCTGGGCGTCGCGCACGAGGACGTCAGTTTCACGACGTCCGACGGGCTACAGCTGCATGGCTGGTACATCCCGTCGCGTAACGGCGCCGCAATCGTCGACTTCCCGGGACGCCTCGGCACCCAAGCGCCCGCCCGGATGCTCGCCCGCCACGGTTACGGCGTGCTGGTGTTCGACCGCCGCGGCGAGGGCCGCAGCGAAGGCGCCGGGAACATGTACGGCTGGGGCGGCGACAAGGACATCATCGCCGCAGTCGACTGGCTCAAGGAGCGACCCGACGTCGACCCGAAGCGCATCGGCGGCATCGGATTCTCCGTCGGTGGCGAGCTCATGCTCGAGGCCGCCGCGAAGGACAAAGACCTCGCCGCTGTCGTGTCCGACGGCGCCGGCGCACGGCAGCTGGGGGAGAGCAAGCAGGCCCTCCCGGGCCGGACGTTCTGGCCGATGAGCCCCAGCTTCGCGCTGCTTTACGCGTCGGTCGGCGTCTTCTCGGACACGGCACCCCCGGCCTCGCTCACCGAGCTGATCCCGCGCATCGCCCCGCGCCCGCTGCTGTTCATCTGGGCGCCGGATGGCGGGAACGAGACCGAGGTCCTGACACCCGAGTACCAGCGCATCGCGGGCTCGAACGCGACGCTGTGGGCTATCCCGCACGCCAAGCACATCAAGGGGATCGAGGCGCAGCCACGCGCCTACGAGCGCCGAGTCGTCGCGTTCTTCGACGACGCGCTGCTCGGCCACTGAGGAGCGCCGTTACCCTCGAACGCGTCCAGATCGGGTGACTCACGCATGGACAGAAAGACCGGCGAGCGCAGTGGTAGCGCGAGCCGGGTCGATAAGCGGCCGTCGAGGGCGGGAGGGACGCCGTGGCGCATCCCGGGATCGCAAGACTGTGGAAGCCAGTCATCAATGTGACTGACATGGACGAGGGCGAGAGGTTCTGGTCGGCGGTCTCGGGGCTGACGCCGCAGGGCAGGCACGGTCGGGGCTCGGAGTACTCCGTCCTTGACACCGACGAAGACTCACGGAGGGCGCCTTGGATCTTGCTTCAGCAGGTACCCAGCGGCCAGACCAGCGTGAACGCTGGCACACATCTGGACTTCCGAGTCGATGACGTGGCAGCTGCCGAGCGGCAGATCGAAGAGATCGGTGGGGTGGTGGTCAAGTCGGCGGCCTTCTACCCCGACAAGACCGACCCGATGCTCGAGTGGGCCGTCATGAAGGACCCGTTCGGCAACGAGTTCTGCATCGTCCGGTACCCGTTGACCTAGCGCCACGTCGGGTCTGGACCGGCAAACGAGTCCTGTCGTCAGACGGGTGCCCCCGACGAGAACTGTCGGAGCCGGCCGCTAGCGTCGAGCCAACAGCCAGGCACGAAGGAGCAGCCGATGAGTGACGTGACCGCCAACCAGCCGAACGGCACGCCGACCTGGATCGACCTCGGCATCCCCGACCTTGACCGCGCGATGGAGTTCTACGGTGCGCTCTTCGGTTGGGAGTTCGACGTGGGACCGGCCGAGACCGGGCACTACACAATGTGCCTGCTCAACGGCAAGGCAGCCGCAGCGATCATGCCCAACCCAGACTCCGAGGCCACGGACTTCTGGTGGAGCGTCTATCTGGCCACCGACGACTGCGACGGCACCGCCAAGCGAATCGTCGACCACGGAGGCACGCTGATCCAGGCCCCGATGGACGTCATGGAGCAGGGACGCATGGCCATCGCCAAGGATCCGGTCGGTGCCCAGTTCGGCCTGTGGCAGGGCCGTGCGTTGGTCGGCGCGCAGGTGGTGAACGAACCCAACTCGCTGCTCCGCAACGACTTGGTTACTCCCACGCCCGAACCGGCCCGGGAGTTCTACGCCGCGGTGTTCGACTTCACCTTGGACGGCAACCCCGACTTGCCGAGCCTCGACTTCACCTTCCTGCGCCGGCCGGACGGTTACGAGATCGGCGGGATCATGGGTGACAAAGGCGCCACATCTTCGCAATGGGGCACGCTGTTCGAGGTCGCGGACACCGACGACGTGGTGGCGCGTGCGAAAGCCGCGGGCGGGAGTGCCAGTGCACCATCCGACTTCGTGTATGGACGCATCGCGGAGATCGCCGACCCGTTCGGCACGCCTTTCAGCATCGGGTCCCGGCTGCCGGGCCAGCAGGGCTGAGCGTTACCGCCAGCCGACAGTCGCTCTCCCTGCCGGGCCCACCACACGCCGTGGAGCGAAGAAGCTGACAAAGGCACGGCTTTAGTCACTCAATCGGCCTGCCGATCTTGTGGCAGTGCTGAGTCAACCGCCATCACCGACACCTTCGAGTCAGGCATCGGCTTTGTCGGACTCCTTGTGGCTTGAGGTCTGGTCGGGTGCAACGTCCCATCCGTGGATCGGCCTAGGGCTCATCCTTATGATGTTGTTCAGGGTGGCCCGGGTCGTCCAGACCGTCAGGTACCCACGTAGCCACCGCGATCCGGTACGCCGCTTCAGCCGGCGGGACAAGGCAATGATCCTGTGGCATGCCGGGCGCCGCTGCGAGCACCACGGCTTGGTAACCCGCCGATGTAGAAAGACTGAGCGCCTTGAAGCGGACCACGTTCATCCACACAGCCGGGGTGGTCAAACGGCAGTGGTGAATGGACAAGCACTGTGTCGACGACACAACAAGAACAAGAGCGCCGACATCCCGTTCAATTGGGAACTCCGAGCACTTGCACGCCGCCGCGATGCCTATTTCCCTCCCGGGGTCTCTCGGACGGTGGTCCGACGGGCTAGCCGGAAGCGAGCCGCACCGCCAAGGTTTGTCTTGCCGCCAGCCTGACGCCGACCTCTCCGGCCCCTACCAGGTCGGTGGGCGCCTTGCTCGATGCGTCGCAGCACCGGCGCGATCCGGTCGAGGCCATCGCTGGCTTGCAGCTGCCGTTCGTCCCACCAGGTGGCGCCGGCGTCGACCAGCGGCTCGATCAGCTCGCGTGCCTTGGCGGGGTCGCCGGGACTGGCGCCTCCGAGGACGACCTCGAACGGCTCGTGCTGGTCCTCTCGCTGCTCGTGGACGTAGGTGACCAGGTCACAGACCTGGTCGACGGGCGGGACCTGTCCGTGCCTCGCGTCGGTGAACAACGGGACCACGCCGTCCCAGCGCGTGGCTCGGCGCATCGGTGGCAAGCGCGGCCAGTACCCGCCGACCCAGACCGGCGGTCGGGGACGTTGCCTCGTCGCCGGCAGCAGGGTCACGTCCCGGGCCTGAAAGTGCCGGCCGTGATGACTTACCGCCTCGCCGGACCAATAGCGCCGCAACAGACCGAGGCCTTCGTCCAGGCGCTCGGCCAGCAGGCGAGGGTCGGTCGCGTCTCCGAAGCTGCCGTACTCGTCCTCGATCGGGCCACCCAGTCCGGCGGCGAACGTCACCCGCCCGCCGCTCAGCGAGTCCAGGGTCGCCACCTGGCGGGCGAGCTGTTCCGGCCGCCGCCGGGCCACGGGCGTGACCAACGTGCCGAGCCTGATGCGAGAGGTCGCCAACGCCGCAGCGGTCAGCAACATCCACGGATCCCCTAAGGGCTGGCCCTGGCGCTTGCTCTTGTCATGCACCACGTGATCCCAGACGAACAGCCCGTCCCAGCCCGCCTGCTCCGCCGCAACGGCAACGCTGGCCACGGCCCTCGCGTCGGCGAAGTCCCCGAAGTTCGGGATGTTGATCGAACAACGCATCCCGGCATGGTGCTTCACCGCGACATGCCAAGCAATCGGATATGCCGCGACGGAATTCCTGTCCCGGTACGCGCGAAACGTGAGCGTTGATGGGCAGGTCCGCAGGGGGAGGATGACCGTCATGGCGATGCACGAGGACCAGATCCACGTGAGCGAGAACACGGTGCGCCGGCTCGTCGAGGAGCAATTCCCTCAGTGGGCGGGACTGTTGGTCCGGGAGCTCAAGACAGCCGCCACGGACAACGTGATCTTCCGGATCGGCGACGGTCTGGTTGCCCGCTTCCCGCTGCGTGCACAGGATGCGACTCTCGTGCGGTCATCGTTGGAGGCAGAGAGCGCTGCTGCGCGTGAGCTGGCCGATGTCTCCCCGGTGCCCGCGCCGGAACCTGTCGCGATCGGTGAACCCGGTGACGGCTACCCGATGCCGTGGAGCGTCCAGACCTGGCTTCCTGGAACCGATGCCATGGTCGAGGACCCCGCAGGCGCGATCGAGTTCGCGGAGGACCTCGCCACGTTCATCGCCACCCTGCGCACCGCCGACACCCGGGGGCGACGGTTCGCCGGCTCGGGTCGCGGCGGGCATCTACCGGACCACGACGAGTGGATGAGCGTCTGTTTCCGCGAGAGTGAGGGCCTGCTCGATGTGGCGCGGCTGCGCGCGATGTGGGCCGAGCTGCGGACGCTGCCTGAGGTCGACGCCGATGTCATGTGCCACGGCGATCTCATCCCGCCGAACGTCTTGGTGCGAGAGGGCCGGCTCGTCGGCGTACTCGATGCTGGCGGGTTCGGCGCAGCCGACCCGGCGCTCGACCTGGTCGGCGCGTGGCACCTCCTCGACGACGAGCCGAGAAACGTCGTACGGGAGGCTCTGCGGTGCAGCGAGGTCCAGTGGCGAAGGGGAATGGCCTGGGCCTTCCAGCAGTCGATGGGCCTGGTCTGGTACTACGCCGAGTCGAACCTGACGATGAGCCGGCGGGGCCGGCGCACCCTCGACCGCCTCGTCAGCGCCGGCGCTTGACTTGGCACGCCCGCCCGGTGATCACTGCTGCCGTCGGTCATGATCGAGGCATGGCGAGACGGAAGGCGACCAAGCACGCCACGGTGGCGGAGCAGCTGCGGGAGCTCGTGCTCGAGCTCGCTCCCGGGGAGGCGCTGCCCGGAGAGCGCCAGCTGGCCGAGCGCTGGGGCGTCGCGCGGACCACTCTGCGCCACGCCATCGCTGCGCTGGCGCGGGAGGGTCTCGTTCGCAGCGTCCACGGTCGTGGCACCCTCCGGTCGCCCGCGCCCCTCCAACTGCGCGTCCGCCTCGGCTCGTTCGCGGACGCGGTGCGCGACAGTCACCTGACGCCGTCGACCACCCCACTCGAGTGTGTGGTCGACGATGACCCTCCGCCCGACGTCGAGCAGTTCTTCGAAGGTGTCCCGGTGATCCGTCTGCGGCGGCTGCGCTTCGGCGACGACGTCCCTCTCGCTCTGGAGAAGACGTGGCTGCCGCTCGGCCTCGTCCCCGATCTGCTGACCGGAGCGTTGCCGGACAGCCTGTACGCGTACCTGGAAGCGCACCACCTGCTGCCCGACCTCGGCGAGGAGTGCGTCGTCGCGGGTCTTCCGGATGCCGACGAGATCCGTCATCTCGATGTCGCCGCCAGTCGTCCGGTGCTCCGGCTGTCCCGCAAGGCGTTCGTGGACGGACGGCCCGTCGAGTACGCCGAGGCAGTGTTCCCCGCGGACCGCTATCAGCTCTGGTTCCCGCTCACCCGGGGCTGACCGGCTCGGGACACCGACCACTCTCCGGATCACCTTCGGGGGGTCTTGACGCGCTTTGACCTGGTACGTCACAGTCAGTGGTCCAGACCAGTTGGCAGTCCAGACCAGTGGGCAGTCCAGGCCAGTTGGCAGTGGCGGAGGTAGGGACCATGCGACGTCTGCTCGTGCTCGTGGCCGTTGTCAGCCTGGTCGGAGGGTGGGTGGCGCCGGCCGCCGCAGCGCCCACAGCAACAGGGGCAACGGGCGCGGTCGCCAAGCCGGCGCCCGAGAAGACCGGGCCGACGGTGACGCCCACGCCCCAGCACATGAAGGTCGGCGCCGGGCATCTGGTCGTTCCCCCCGAGGTGCGGCTGGTTGCCGGTCAGGAGGTCGACCAGCCGACGCTGGACACCGTCGAGACCGCCTTGCGCGCAGCCGGCGTGAAGACGATCCGGCGCGAGGACCCGGGAACGGCTCCACGTGGACCCTTTACGGTCACCGTGGGCGACCCAGTGGAGACCAAGGCAGTCGCGGATCGCCTCAAGGACCTCAAGGTGCAGGGGCCCGAGGGCGTGCCGGCTGAGGGGTATGTGCTCGCGACCGGCAAGACGCAGACTGGGACCCACGTGGTACTCGCCGGGGTCGACACCGATGGCATCTTCTACGCCGCCAAGACCTTGGGGCAGGTGCTGGTCGACGCAGCCCACGGACCTTCGTCGCTGCGCGTGCTCGAGATCCGCGACTGGCCGGCACTGGCGCTGCGAGGCACGATCGAGGGCTTCTACGGCACGCCGTGGACCCATGAGCAGCGGCTGCGCCAGATGGACTTCTACGGCGACACGAAGATGAACGTCTACACCTACGCGCCGAAGGACGACCCCTACCACCGCGAGCGCTGGGACGAGCCCTACCCAGCGGCAGACCTGGACCGGCTCGGGGAGCTGGTCGACCGAGGCCATGCCAACCGTGTCGACTTCGTCTTCGCGCTCTCTCCAGGCCTGTCGATCTGTTACAGCTCGGCGGACGACGTCGAGGCTCTGCTCGCGAAGTTCGAGTCGGTCTACGACATCGGCGTACGACAGTTCAACGTCGCCCTGGACGACATCAACTACACGGACTGGGAATGCCCCGAGGACCCTGAGCGCTTCGGGACCGGAGCAGCGGGAGCCGGCGCTGCACAGGCATACCTGCTCAACCAGGTGGTGGAGCGATTCGTCGGCCAGCACCCGGACGTCGAGCGAGTCCAGATGGTGCCCACCGAGTACTACAACGTGACCGAGAGCCCCTACAAGAAGGCACTGCGCGAGCAGATGGACGACTCGGTCCTCGTCCAGTGGACCGGGATCGGGGTCGTTCCTGCGTCGATCACCACGGCTCAGGCGAAGGCCGCGGTTGCGGTGTTCGGCCACGACATCCACGTGTGGGACAACTACCCGGTCAATGACTACGCCGCCGGACAGCTGCTCCTCGGCCCGTTCAACGGGCGCGAGGCGGGTCTGTCCGATGTCCTGCACGGCTTGGTGGCGAACCCGATGAACCAGGCCGAGGCGAGCAAGATCCCGCTGGTGACAGTTGCCGACTTCCTCTGGAACGACAAGGCGTACGACAAGCAGCGCTCGCTCGCCGCCGCACTGCGCTACGTCAGTGGCGGGGATCCTGCCCTCACGGATGCGCTCAGGCGATTCGTCGACGTCAACTACGCGTCGATCCTCAACCCGGACAACGCGCCTGCGCTCGCACCGAAGGTCGAGGCGTTCCTGGGCGAGCTCGACGACGACGGGACGCCAGGTCGCTCGGCCCAGGTGCTGACTCGGGAGCTCGAGGCGCTCGGCCGGGCTCCCGACGTCATCCGCGACCGCATGGACGACCCGCTGTTCCTCGACGAGGTCGATGTCTGGCTGGACGCGACCGCCCACTGGGCCGAGGCATCGCGAGCGGCGGTGACGATGCTTCGCGCCCAGGCTGCCCGTGACGGCGAGGCGGCGTGGGCGGCCAGGCGCGACGCGGTGCGCGCCGCCGCCGCCGCGCGTGCACTGCGCGATGACACGGTCCCGCATTCGGGGGCCGCTCCCAAGGTCGGGACCGGCGTCCTCGACGTCTTCGTCGACAAGGCGCTGGCCCGCAACGACGCGTGGCTGGGCGTTTCGGGAGAACGCGCCACCGGCACCACGACCCTGGGGACCTACCAGGACAACGCCGTGGCGCGGATGGTCGACGGCAATCTCGACACGTTCTACTGGAGTTCCGGTCCGCCCTCCGCCGGCGACGCCGTCGGGGTCGACCTCGGCGCGGTCAAGGAGGTCGACTCCGTCGACCTCGCCATGAGCAAGCCCAGCAGTCCTCGCGACTACATCCAGTCGGGCGTCCTCGAGACCTCGACGGACGGCACCAGCTGGACGTCCGTGGGCAGCTTCGACGAACAGCCGGGGATAAGCGTCGACCTCCCGGAAGGGACGCAGGCTCGCTACGTCCGGTTCCGCGCCACCGCCGGTCAGGCCGAGTGGGTCGTCGTCCGAGAGTTCGCCGTCGGGGTGGTGGGCGGCGTCACCCGCACCGTCTCCGGCGACCCTCCGGCCGCAGCCGGGTCATCGCTCGCCGCGGTCGCGGACGGAAACCCCGACACCGCCTACGTGGCCTCACGTGCACCGGAATCCGGCGAGGCCCTGGTCGTGGGGTACTCCAGCGCCAAGTCGATGTCCGCGGTCGTTGTCGTGCAAGACCCAGCCAATCCGAGCAAGGCGGCCGTCGAGGCCCGCGTCGGCGGGGCGTGGCAACGCCTCGGGGTGCTCGACAGTGGCTACACCGAGCTCCCCGCACCGCAGGGGGAGATCGACGGCATCAGGCTGGTGTGGGCAGAGGGAGCGAGCCCGCCGACCGTGTTCGAGATCGCCGGGTGGGTCGAGGAGCCGACGGCGGTGACCATCGACCCCGAGGACGTGCTGGTCGAGCCCGGAACGGACGGCTCCACCGGTGTCGTCACCGTGACGGCGCATTCGGTGGAGAGCCGGAAGGGCGCGCTGGCTGTCGCCGTCCCGACGGGATGGAAGGCCGACCCCGCCCGCCGCAACATCCGAATCGGGCGTGGGCAGCCGGTCGTCGTCCCCGTCCGGCTCACTGCTTCGCAAGGTGCGACAGCCGCCGGTGAGATGACGGCAACCGTCGAGGCCAAGCCGGACGTCACCACCGCCAGCGCCAAGGTGCGGCTGGTACCACCGGTGGACGACGAGAACCTCGCGCGCACGGGGACGGTGACGGCGTCCAGCGTCGAGCAGGATCTCCCACAGTTCGCTGCTGCCTCCGCCGTGGATGGCGATGCCACCACCCGCTGGTCTTCCGCGCACACCGACGACGAGTGGCTCCAGGTGGAGCTCACCGAGCCGGCGCGCGTGGGTGCGGCCGTTCTCCAGTGGGAGACGGCTTGCGCGCGTGCCTACGAGATCCAGGCGTCAACGGACGGCCAGACGTGGCAGACCCTGTCATCGGTCGACTCCGGCGACTGTGGCAGGGATGAGGCCCGTTTCGACTCCGGGGAGCCGGTGCGGTACGTCCGCATGCAGGGGCTTACGCGCGCAACCGGGTACGGCTACTCGCTGTACGAGTTCGAGATCTACGCGGTGCGCTGAGTCAACCTGCGCGTGGGGTATGGAAACTGACACTGGTCGACCTTGAATGTCGGTGGCATCTTGAAAGCATGACCGACGTACGGCAGGACGCCGGTGGCCCGACCGGACACGACCCGGCCCCGACGACGCTGCGTGTGACGTGGCGCCCGCCGGGCGACCTCGGCGCGGCGGCCGCGCTGGACGCAGCGACGTCGATCGCCGCTCCGCTTCTGGCAGGCTTCAGTGTCACCCTGGCCGGCATCGTGGTGAGCGCCGATCCGGGGGACGTCGCGCAGCCCGGGATCGCCCTGTTTGCCGCGGTGCTCGCAACCATCAGCCTGGTGGGATGTGTGCAGTTCGGCGCGTGGGCTCGCCAGCACCATGTGACCCCCGAGGACTACCGCACGTGGTTCGACGACGCCGACGACAAGACAGACGACGCCCGCGGCTACTACGTCGAGGAGATGGCGCGGCAGACACGGGTCTACGACATCCACGCCGCCAGAGCCAGGGCCAGCTACAGCGGGGGCATCGTTCTCCTGCTTACCGCACTGGGCACCGTGGTCATCCCGAACGGCGATGCCGACCAGGAGTTGTTGCGCTGGGTGGCCTGCGTGGTCGCCTACCTGGCGGCCGCCGCGGAAGTGGCGTGGGGCGTGCTGGTGCACAACGGAGGCAAGCGCGGGCCGGGGTGGCTGCGCCGCCTTGCCGCGTGGACGGCGCCACGCGCATGAGTCCCTATGCGCCCTACAAGCTCGCCGAACGTTGCGACGTGTGCGAGGCGATACTGCCTCGGCACCGCGCGAACTGTCCCGGCAAGGAGCCGCGGGAGTCGTCGTCCGGCGACTCTGCACCCGCTGCTGACCCGCCCACCGGAGGTGACGATGACCACGACCAAGGCTGAGACCAAGGCTGAGACCAAGGCTGAGCTGTTCCCACCGGATGTGCAGGCGACGGACAGCCCTCCCGAGCCGACGGGCGCGCGATGCAGCGAGTGCAACGCCCTCCTGCCGGAGCATCGCAAGGGTTGCTCAGGCGCTAGCGGGGGCGCGCACTAGCGGCGCCAGCGTCGACTGCCGACGACCACCGCGAGCGGCCACAGCGCCTGCGCACCTGCGGCGACACGTTCGCTGAGCCCGACCTGGTCGGTGTCGCCCGCGAGCTCGGCGCCGAACCAGCCGACCAGGCCGAGCAACACCGCGGCCGCCGCAGCGCAGACAACGGGTCGGAGCACCGCTGGCTGCGAGGCCGGGTCCGGCACCCAAACGAGCTCCGACTGCACGGCATGGGCCGCGGGCCAAGCCGCAAGCGCGAGGAACGACACCAGAGCAGCGGCCGTGTGGGCCGCCGAGCCGCTGTCGTCCGCGGGCAGCGGGAAGGCGGCCACGCACACCGTCGCGGCGCCCCCGACTGCGAGCATGACGCGACCGGCAGTCGCGACCGGGCGCAGTGCCAGCGCCGTCACGACATGGCTCACCCCGAGTCCCACGAGGGCGGTGGTCATCACGAGCCGGTTCTCGGCGCCGTGGGCCGCGAGCGCGCTGATCGTCTCGCGCGCCTGGTCGAAATCACCCGGCTGCAGCCCCGCGGCCACCGTGAACCCACCGATGAGCAGCACCGGCGCCGCTACCGACGAGACCAACCCCCACCCCGCCGTCTCAGCGGCGGATGGGGGAGTCCGGGTGCGCTCGGACCGCATGCCCGTCAGCATGGCGCATCGCGCGTGGCAGGCTGGCGAGATCGGCCGTCGAAGGGAGTGGTGTGTCGCAGTACGACGCGATCGTGGTCGGGGGCGGCCACAACGGGCTCGTGGCCTCGGCGTACCTCGCCAAGGCCGGCCTCCGCACGCTGGTCTGCGAGACGCGCCCAATCGTCGGTGGCGCCGCCGTCACCGAGCGACCTTTCGGCCCCGACTACCGCGTGACGTCGCTGTCGTACGTCGTGAGCCTGCTGCCGCCGGGACTGGTGCGCGACCTCGGTCTCGACCGGCACGGCTACCACGTCTATCCGCAAGGGCCCTACTTCGCGCCGCACACCGACGGCCGCTACCTGCAGCTGCCCGACGACAACGCGCGCCGTCGCGAGCAGATCGCGAAGTTCTCCGACAAGGACGCGCTCGCGATCGACCGGTGGGACGTGTGGATCAAGGACCTCGCACAGGTGCTCGGACCACTGCTCGACAGCGTCCCTCCCAAGCTGGGATCGCGACGCGCCGCCGACGTGCGAGCCCAGCTCGGACTGCTCCGCCGGCTGCGCGGACTCGACACCCGGCGTGCGGTCGAGGCGACGCGGCTGTTCACGATGAGCATCTCCGACCTGCTCGACGACTTCTTCACCTCCGACGCGATGAAGGGCGTCCTTTCGGTCAGCGGTGTCATCGGTGCGTGGGCCGGGCCACTCTCGCCCGGCACGGCGTACCTCATGGCTCATCACCACATCGGCGAGCTCGGCGACGGACGCGTGGGTGCGTGGGGCTTCCCGCGCGGCGGCATGGGCGCGGTGACCGACGCGATCGCCTCCGCGGCTCGCGGGTTCGGCGTCGAGGTCCGCACTTCGACGTCGGTGGAGCACATCACCACCAAGGACGGCGCGGTCGCCGGTGTCGTCCTTGGCGACGGCCAGGAGATCAGCGCGCCCACCGTCGTCACGACGGCACACCCGGCGATCTCGTTCCTCCGCCTGCTCGACCGCGCCGCGCTGCCCCCAGACTTCGTCAGCGACATCGAGCGCTGGCGCAGCCGAAGCGGAGTCGTGAAGGTCAACCTCGCGGTCGACCGGCTGCCCGAGTTCGCCAGCAAGCCGGGCTTCGACCCGGAGGTGCACGGCGGCACGATCGTGTTCGCAGAGTCGCTCGACGAGGTCGAGGACGCGTTCCAGGACGCGGTGGCCGGGCGTGCGTCGGCGCGGCCGTTCGCCGACATCTGCATCCCCTCGGTCTTCGACGACTCGCTCGCCCCCGAGGGCCACCACATCGTGTCGATGTTCACCCAGTGGGTGCCGCACGAGTGGTCGGGGCAACCGCACACCGACGACCTCGAGGCGTACGCCGACCGGGTGGTCGCGCGCTTCGACGACGTGGCGCCGGGCTTCACCGACTCGGTGCTGCACCGACAGGTCATCGGCCCGCACGAGATGGAGACGGAGTACGGCCTCATCGGCGGCAACATCTTCCACGGCGAGCTCTCGGCGTCCCAGCTCTTCCACGCGCGCCCGGCGGCGGGATACGCCGACCTGCGTACGCCGGTGCGCGGCCTCTACCAGGCCGGTTCCGCGACGCATGGCGGAGGTGGCGTCACCGGCATCCCTGGCCGCAACGCGGTGCGGCAGGTGCTCGCCGACCTGCGCAAGGCCCGACTCCGCTCCCGCTGGACGCGACGATGACGACGACGGCGCACACGAGCCCACCGGCTCCCGTTTCGCGCGCCGGGCTCGAGTCAGCCCTGCTGCCCTTCGGCGAGGGCACCATGCTCCCGGCCGACGCCTACACCGAGCCCGCCGTGCTCGCCTGGGAGCGGCGGCACTTGTTCGCCGGGACCTGGGTCTGTCTCGGGCGGGAGGAAGAGCTGCGTCCACCTGGCGCGACCCAGGCAGCGGTCACCGCGGGTGACGTGCCGGTGCTGCTCACCTGGACTGGTGCCGCCGCCCACCCGGCCGCCTTCGCCAACACCTGCCGGCACCGCGGCCACGAGCTGCTGCCCGACGGCGGGCTTTCCCAGCGACGCGCCGTCGTCTGCCCCTACCACGCGTGGAGCTACGCGCTCGACGGATCGCTGATCGCTTCACCCGACTTCGCCGACGTCGTCACCTTCGACCCTGCGGCGCACGGGCTCGTCGAGCTGCCGCTGACGGTCTGGCAGGGCTGGGTGTTCGTCAACGCCACCGCCGACGGCCCGTCGTTCGACGAGCACCTCGGCGCGATGGTCCGCCTGGTCGAGCCCTACGCGCCGGAGCGGCTGGTGCCCGTCGGGTCCCACGACTACGAGGTCAGCGCCAACTGGAAGGTCGTCACCGAGAACTACCACGAGTGCTACCACTGCCCGCAGATCCATCCCGAGCTCTGCCGGGTCAGCCCGCCGACGAGCGGCACCAACTACGACCTGCCCGGCGACTGGGTCGGCGGTGTGATGGACCTCGGCGACGGCGTCGAGACGATGTCGCTGGACGGCGTCAGCCGCGGGCGGGCGATCGAGGGCGCCGACCCGCGCCGGGTGATCTACCTCGGCCTGCTGCCCAACCTGCTGGTGTCGCTGCACCCCGACTACGTGCTGACCCACCTGCTCACGCCGCTCGCGCCGGACCGCACCCGGGTGCAGTGCTCGTGGCTGTTCCCCGACGCGGCGCTCGACCCGGCGTACGCTGTGGACTTCTGGGACCGCACGAACCGGCAGGACTGGTCGGCCTGCGAGTCGGTGCAGCGCGGTCTCACCTCTCCGCACTTCCGGCCCGGCCCGCTCGGCCCCGGCGAGGACGCCGTGCACCAGCTCGTCACGAGGATGGCGCGGGCCTACCTGGGGGATCCGCAGACCTAGCCGTCGCGGCGTGGTGCTCGGTATGGCGGTTCGGCGCCCAGGTGGGGATGGGTAGGCTCCGAGCCTGAGCTCCGACAACCGACGCGAGGAGTTGCTGGAACCGTGTCGAAGTACGTCTACGCCTTCTCCGAGGGCAACAAGGACCAGAAGGACCTGCTCGGGGGCAAGGGCGCGAACCTCGCCGAGATGACCAATCTCGGCCTGCCCGTGCCGCCCGGCTTCACGATCACCACCGAGGCCTGCAAGGTCTACCTGGACACCGGCGACGAGCCGAGCGACCTCCGCGAGGAGGTGAGCGAGCACCTCGACGCGCTGGAGAAGGAGATGGGCCGCAGGCTCGGCCAGCCCGACGACCCGCTGCTCGTGTCGGTGCGCTCCGGTGCCAAGTTCTCGATGCCCGGGATGATGGAGACGGTTCTGAACGTCGGGCTCAACGACGAGTCCGTGCAGGGTCTCGCCAAGCAGGCCGAGAGCGGCCGGTTCGCGTGGGACTCCTACCGCCGGCTCATCCAGATGTTCGGCAAGACAGTGCTGGGCATCGACGGCGAGCACTTCGAGGAGGCGCTCGAGAAGGCGAAGGAGAAGAGGAAGACCGAGCTCGACCTCGACCTGGAGGAGGACGACCTCCGCGCCCTGGTCGACACGTTCAAGGGCATCGTGCGCGACCAGTCCGGCCGCGACTTCCCGACCGACCCGCGCGAGCAGATGGACCTCGCCGTACGCGCGGTGTTCGACTCGTGGAACGCGCCGCGCGCGGTTCTCTACCGCCGTCAGGAGCGCATCCCGTCCGACCTCGGCACCGCGGTGAACATCGTTGCGATGGTCTTCGGCAACCTCGGCATGGACTCTGGCACCGGCGTCGCGTTCACCCGCGACCCGGGCTCGGGGCAGCAGGGCATCTACGGCGACTACCTGCAGAACGCGCAGGGCGAGGACGTCGTGGCCGGGATCCGCAACACGCTGCCGTTGCAGGATCTCGAGAGGCTCGACAAGCCGGCATACGACGAGCTGCTCGAGATCATGGCGACGCTCGAGAACCACTACCGCGACCTCTGCGACATCGAGTTCACCATCGAGCGCAAGAAGCTGTGGATGCTGCAGACGCGCATCGGCAAGCGGACCGCGGGCGCGGCGTTCCGCATCGCGTGCCAGCTCGTCGACCAGGGCCTCATCACCATGGACGAGGCGCTCGACCGGGTGACCGGCGACCAGCTCGCGCAGCTGATGTTCCCGCGCTTCGACGAGTCGGCCGAGAAGGAGCAGATCGCCAAGGGCATGAACGCCTCGCCCGGCGCCGCCGTCGGCAAGGCCGTCTTCGACGCCGATCGTGCGGAAGAGATGGCCGCCTCCGGCGACGCGGTCATCCTGGTACGGCGCGAGACGAACCCCGACGACCTCAACGGCATGATCGCCGCGCAAGGCATCCTCACCTCACGCGGCGGCAAGACGTCCCACGCTGCCGTCGTCGCGCGCGGCATGGGGAAGACGTGCGTCTGCGGCGCGGAGGAGCTCGAGGTCGACCTCAAGGGCCGCAAGTTCACCGCTCGCAAGGGAGCGACCGTCAAGGAGGGCGACGTCATCTCGATCGACGGCACCTCGGGCGCCGTCTACGTCGGCGAGGTGCCGGTCAAGCCGTCGCAGGTGGTGCAGTACTTCGAGGGCGAGATCGATCCCGAGGCCAACACCGACGACGAAGCCGGCGACCTCGTGAAGGCCGTGCACCGTCTCATCACCCACGCCGACGGCGCACGCCGGCTCGCCGTCCGCGCGAACTCGGATACCCCCGAGGACTCCGAGCGCGCCCGCCGCTTCGGTGCACAGGGCATCGGCTTGTGCCGAACCGAGCACATGTTCCTCGGCGACCGGCGCAAGCACGTCGAGCGGCTGATCCTCGCCGACGAGGACGAGGAGCGGCAGGCCGCGCTCGACGCCCTCGAGCCGCTGCAGCGCGAGGACTTCGTCGGCATCTTCACCGCGATGGACGGGCTTCCGGTGACGGTGCGTCTGCTCGACCCGCCGCTGCACGAGTTCCTCCCCGACCTCACCGACCTGTCGGTCGCGGTCGCGCTGGGGGAGGCGGGCAAGAAGGCGAAGAAGGGTGGCTCCGACGACCTCGACCGCGACAAGGCGTTGCTCGACGCCGTACGCCGGTTGCACGAGGCCAACCCGATGCTCGGGCTTCGCGGCGTGCGGCTCGGCCTTGTCGTGCCCGGGCTCTTCGGGATGCAGGTCAGGGCCATCGCCGAGGCGGCTGCGCAGCTCAAGTCCGAGGGCAAGGACCCGCACGTCGAGATCATGGTGCCGCTGGTCGGCGCCGTGCAGGAATTCGAGGTGATCCGCGACGAGACGCGCCAGATCCTCGCCGACGTGCAGGCCGAGACCGGCCAGGACCTCGACGCGCTCGTCGGCACGATGATCGAAGTGCCGCGCGCCGCGCTGACCGCGGGGGAGATCGCCGAGTCAGCGGAGTTCTTCTCGTTCGGCACCAACGACCTTACCCAGATGGGCTGGGGTTTCTCCCGCGACGACGTCGAGGCCGCGTTCTTCTCGCGCTATCTCGAGCTCGGCATCTTCGGGGTGTCGCCGTTCGAGTCGCTCGACAACGAGGGCGTGGGCCGCCTCGTGCGCATCGCCTCGGAGGAGGGCCGTCGTGCGCGGCCGGACCTCAAGCTCGGTGTCTGCGGGGAGCACGGTGGCGACCCCGACTCCGTGCACTTCTTCCACGACGTGGGGCTCGACTATGTCTCCTGCTCGCCGTTCCGCGTGCCGGTTGCCCGGCTCGAGGCCGGTCGGGCCGCGATTGCGGGGGTAGGGAGCGACAGTCGGTGATCACCGCTTGAGATTCGTCCGGCCGGTCATCAAGACGGTGGCCGTCCTGCTCGTCCTGTCCTTCTTCCTCTTCCTGTTCGTCGGCATGCGCGTCTGGTGGGTCGCTCGCCAGGACGACCGTCGCGCGTCCGATGCGATCGTCGTGCTGGGTGCGGCGCAGTTCGACGGGCGACCTTCGTCGATCTTCACCGCGCGCCTCGATCACGCTGCCGAGCTGTTCGAGGCGGATGTGGCGCCGCGCGTGATCACGGTCGGCGGCAAGCAGGTGGGTGACCGCTTCACCGAGGCCGAGGCCGGCAAGAAGTGGCTCGCGGACCACGGCGTGCCGGCAAAGAACGTCGTCGCGGTGAGCGCGGGTGATGACACCCTGAGCAGTGTGCGAGCCGTGGCCGACCGGATGGAGAAACGCGGCTGGCGCTCGGCCGTCATCGTCACCGACCCGTGGCACTCGTTGCGCACGCGGAGCATGGCGAACGACGAGGGCATCGACGCGGTGACGTCGCCGACCCGGCAGGGCCCCGCGGTCCGGACCCGGCAGACCGAGCTCCGCTACATCGTCCGCGAGACGTTCGGCTACTTGTACTACAAGGTGTTCCACCGCAGCTCCGACTCCACGAACGCTCTGTGACTAGGGCTGCCCCTGTGACTAGGGCTGCACTGTGACTAGGGCTGCCCCTGTGACTAGGGCTGCCCCTGTGACTAGGGCTGCACTGTGACAGGGACCTACGACGCGGCCGCCGAGGCCCGCTGGATCGACGAGCCGACCAAGCGGCCGGGCCGCACGGCGTACGAGCGCGACCGCGCCCGGGTGCTGCATTCCGCCGCGCTGCGCCGCCTCGCCGACAAGACGCAGGTCGTCGTGCCGTGGGAGAGCGACTTCCCGCGCACCCGGCTGACGCACTCGCTGGAGTGCGCACAGGTCGGGCGCGAGCTGGGCAAGGCGCTCGGCTGCGACCCCGACCTGGTCGAGGCCGCGTGCCTCGCCCACGACCTCGGCCACCCGCCGTTCGGGCACACCGGTGAGTCGGCCCTCAACGAGGTCGCCCTCGACCACGGCGGGTTCGAGGGCAACGCGCAGAGCCTGCGCATCCTCACCCGCCTCGAGGCGAAGACCTTTTCCGTCTCGGGACAGAGCGCAGGGCTGAACCTCACCCGCGCGTCGCTCGACGCCGCGTGCAAGTACCCCTGGGGACGCGACGTCGACGCCCGCAAGTTCGGCGTGTACGACGAGGACCGCAAGGTCTTCGGGTGGATCCGCGGCGAGGGACTCGGTCTGCGGCGCTGCCTCGAGGCGCAGGTCATGGACTGGTCCGACGATGTCGCGTACTCCGTGCACGACCTCGAGGACGCCGTCTTCGCCGGCCATCTGCCGCTGCACCGGCTGGCGGAGGTCTCGGAGCGCCACGCCCTTGTTGCGATGACGGCCTCGCGCGTGCCTGCCGCCGAAGTTGGTGACGTCGAGGCTGCGTTGAGCCGGCTGATGTCGCTGCCGTTCTGGCCGCCTGGCTACGACGGCACCCATCGCAGTCTCGCGGCGCTCAAGAACGCGACCAGCGAGCTGATCGGCCGGTTCGCCCGCACCGCGGAGGCGGCGACCCGCGAGGCGTACGGCGACGGTGGGCTCACCCGCTACGACGCGGATCTCGTCGTGCCGCTCGAGGTGCGGCTGGAGTGCGAGCTGCTCAAGGCGATCGCGTCCCGTTACGTGATGGAGAGCGAGGACGCCGCCCTTCGGTACGCGCGCCAGCGCGAGCTCATGCACGAACTGGTCGACCTCGTCCTGAGGAACGCACCCGCCAGTCTCGACCCGTTGTTGCGCGGTGCCTTCGAGGAGGCCTCGAACCACACGGCTCGGATGCGCGTAGTGCTTGACCAGGTGGCGTCACTGACCGACACCTCCGCGGTCCGCTTGCTCGACCGACTCCGCGGGCTCTGAGAATGATGGGCACATACGAACCACGAAGGAGCGAGCCAGTCAACGCCTAGGAGGAGGGCACGATGACGTACATCAAGACCTATCTCGCGGAAGAGGTCGCGGAGGACCTCTCCGACAAGATCATCACGCGTCGCGAGGCAATGCGGCGCCTCGGGCTCCTCGGATTGAGTACGTCGGCGGCGGCGGCGCTGCTCGCCAGCGCCGAAGCCGCGCCTGCGGCCGCGGCCGGCACTGGTCCCATCGCCCCTAGAACCAAAGGCGACTCGGAAACCTCGTGGGCGCCCGTCGCGCGCGAGTCGATCACCTTTGCGGGTCCCCGCGGGACACTGATGGCCGCGTGGGCGCCAGCCGAGAAGCCGCGCGGCGGCGTGCTCGTCATCCATGAAAACCGCGGCCTGACCCCGCACATCAGCGCCGTCGCCGGACGACTTGCTGCCAGTGGCTACTCCGCGCTCGCCCTCGACCTCCTGTCCGAGGAGGGCGGGACCGGCTCGTTCCCGGACGAGGCCGCGGTGGCGGCGGCGCTCTCGCAGGTCCCGCCGGAGCGCTTCGATGCCGACATGTTGGCGGCCGTGACGGAACTGGATCGACGCGTCCGGCAGCGGAGGCTTGCCGCGATCGGGTTCTGCTTCGGCGGTGGCATGGTCTGGCGCCTGCTCGCCGCCGGCGAATCGCGTCTCGCCGCCGCGGCGCCGTTCTACGGACCCTTCCCCGAAGGGGGCGACCTCGGGGGCTCGCGAGCGGCGGTGCTCGGTGTCTACGGCGGGCTCGACGCGCGCGTCAACGCGTCCCAGCCGGCAGCGAAGGCGGCGCTCGAGGCGGCAAAGCTCAAGCACGAGCTCATCACGTTCGACGAGGCCGACCACGCGTTCTTCAACGACACCGGGGCTCGCTTCAACCCGCACGCTGCGGCGGAAGCATGGCGGCGAACGCTGAACTGGTTCGACGACAGCCGTGGCGGTCGCCACCAGCACGACGACTGATCAGGACGACTGACGGGCCGTCACCTGTCCGGTTGAGCTGCGCAGGATCAGTTGGGTCGGGAGCGCGACCTGGGGCGGGTTCTCCCGCAGCGGCGTCGGGCCGGCAGCCTGGAGCAGGATCTCCACGGCTGCCCGGCCCACTTCCGCATGCGCGCCGCCCAAGGTGGTCAGGCTGGGAGTGCACAGGTCCGCCGCGAAGATGTTGTCGAAGCCCACGACGCTCACGTCCTCGGGCACCTTGACCGAGCGCTGCGTCAGTCGCTGGATGACACCGATGGCCAGCAGGTCGTTGTGCGCCACGATCGCGGTGGCACCCGAGTGCAACGCGCCGTCCGCCGCGGCGCCGCCGTGGGAGGCCTTCGGGGTGAACGGTCCGATCCGTTGTGCCCGTAGTCCGAGGTCTTTCGCAGCCACCTTGAGGGCCGACCAGCGGGTCGTCGCCATCCAGGAACCCCGCGGTCCGGCGAGGTAGATCAGGTGCCGGTGACCGAGGGAGGCGAGGTGCTCCACGATCTGGCGACAGCCCTGCGCGTGGTCGAGGACGACGCTGGGCAGCCCGGGTAGCTCCCGGCTCATGAGCACGACCGGACGCTGACCGGCGATCTGAGCCAGGTTCTCGTCCGGCAGCCGGCTCGCGGCGAGGACGAAGCCGTCGACCGAGGGAACGAGTCGCTGGATCTGGTCGTACTCGATGCGCGGCGACTCCTCGGCGTTGACGAGGACCAGCGTGTACTCCGAGGCCTTGGCGCGCATCTCCGCGCCCCGGATGAACTCGAAGTAGTGCGGGTTGGTGATGTCGGAGACGACCATCGCCACCGTGTGGTGCCGTCCGGACAGCAGGGCGCGGGCGTGCGGGTTCGGTCGGTACCCCAGCTTCGCGGCGACTGCCAGCACGTGCTCCCGGGTGCGCGCGCTGACCCGATTGGGAGTGGAGAACGCGCGGGACACGGTGGACGTCGCCACACCCGCCGCGGTGGCGACGTCGTAGATCGTCGGCCCGGACACGCGGCCACTCAACTCCGTTGGCAACAGGATGGCAACCCCTTGCCGTCTCGATCGCGCGATGCCTAGGTTCCCCTGCTGTGAATGCCGACGAAGCTGCCGCGGAGGTCCCGTGGGCCTGAAGTCGCTGTTCACGTCGCCGCCGAGGTGGCTCTCACGCACGGTGCGCGTCCTGACCGCGATCGAGCTGTCGATCGGGGCGGCAGCGCTGATGCTGGTCTTCTTCCTGGTCCTGGTCCAGGCGCTCCAGCGCTACCTGCCGTTCGACGGCTGGTCGTGGACCGGCGAGCTGGCTCGGTTCAGCCTGGTCTGGCTGACCTTCGTGGTTGCCGGGGTGCTGGTCACCCGCGACTCGCACATCTCCATCGAGATGATCGATGCGGTCAAGAGCCCGCTGTTGCGGCGTGTCGTGCGGGTCATCTCCTGCCTCGTGGTCGCCGTCGTCGGTTTCGGGCTCAGCGCAGAGGCCTGGTCGCTCACCGAGAGCCAGGGCATCCTTAAGTCGCCGGCCATGCGCATGCCGATGTCGTGGCTGTACGGCATCTCCCTGATCGGCTTCGTCAGTGCGACCGTGCGGGCCGCGATCGCTGCCGTGATGTACGCCGTGCTCGGCGTACCGGAGCCGACGTACGAGGACCTCGAGGTGTCCACCTCATGAGCCTCCTCGTTCTCAGCCTGCTCATCACGCTGCTACTGGTCATCAGGGTGCCGATCGCGTTCGCGTTCATCGGGCCCTCGCTGGCCTACATGGTCACGACGGACCAGTCGCTCGGCCTGGCGCTGCGCCTGGTCGCCCAGTCGACCGCCAGCTTCCCCCTCCTCGCCGTGCCGCTCTTCATCCTGCTGGGCACGCTGGCCACACATGCCGGCATCGCCGACCGGCTCTTCGACTTCGCGCTCGCGCTGCTCGGCCGGGTGCGCGGCAGCCTCGGCTACGTCTGCGTCGGCGTGAGCCTGGGCTTCTCCTGGATGAGTGGGTCGGCGGTCGCCGACGCCGCAGCAATGGGCAAGCTGCAGATCCCGGCGATGTTGCGCAGCGGCTACTCCAAGAGGTTCGCCCTGGGGGTGACGGGATCGTCCGCCCTCATCGCACCGGTGATGCCGCCGAGCATCCCGGCGGTGATCTATGCCGGCCTGGCGGCGGTCTCGACCGGGGCGTTGTTCGCGGCGTCGGTGGTGCCCGCGCTGATGATGGCGCTGGGGCTGTGCATCGTCGTGTTCTTCTGGGTCCGCCGGGACAACCACATCCAGCGGACGAACTTCAGCTGGGCTCGGGTCTGGGTGACCGGGCGCCGGGTCATCGCGCCGATGGGTGCGCCAGTCCTGATCCTCGGCGGCATCCTCGGCGGGTACTTCACCCCGACCGAAGCGGCCGCGGTCGGCGCGGCGTACATGGCCGTGCTGGGCTTCGCCTACGGGACGTTGCGGGTGCGTGACCTCCCGAAGGTGCTCACCGAGGCGGTGCTGACGACCGGCAGCATCATGCTCATCGTCGCCTCCGCCAACCTGCTCGGGTACATCTTCGCCAGGGAGCAGGTGCCGCAGAAGCTCTCCGAGTGGATCACCGGCCTGACTTCTAACGGCACCGTCTTCTTGCTGCTGGTGCTGGCGCTGTCCTTGATCCTCGGCACCGCCTTGGACGCCATCGCGGTCCTGACGCTCACCGTGCCGATCCTGCTGCCGATCAGCGGGTCCTACGGCGTCGACCCGATCGCGCTGGGTGTGCTGATGATCCTGTCGCAGATGGTCGGCCTGCTGACGCCGCCGGTGGGCACCGTGATCTTCGTCTTGCAGGCCATCGCGAAGGTGCGGATGTCGGAGGTGTTCTGGGGGTCGTTGCCGTTCATGATCCCGCTGGCCCTGCTGTGCCTGGCGATCATCGTCTGGCCCGACGCGATCCTGTACCTGCCGGAAAAGCTCGGGCTATGACCCCGGCCGCGCACGACCCCAGGCGCTCGATTCTCGCGGGCCTTGTCGGGCAGGGCATCAAGCCGTCGTTGACCCCGGAGCTGCACGAACGGGAGGCAGCACGCCACGGGCTCCGCTACGTCTACAAAATCATCGACCTGGACGACGACGAGCTCCAGCCGGACCGCCTCCGACAGCTCCTCGACTTCACCATCCGGCTCGGCTTCGACGGCCTCAACGTCACCCATCCCGTCAAACAGGCGATGGTGCCGCTGGTGGACCGGAACACGCCGGACGTCGAGGCGATCGGCGCCCTCAACACCATCGTGATCGAGGACGGCGTCACCCTCGGCCTCAACACCGACGTCACGGGTTTTGCCAGCGCCTTGCGAGACGGTCTGCCCGAGGCCGACCTCGAGCAGGTCGTGCTTCTCGGTGCCGGGGGAGCGGGAACAGCGGTGGCGCACGCCCTGGTCCGCCTCGGCGTACGGCACCTCCTGGTCTTCGACCCCGAGGCCACCCGCGCCGACGGCCTGGCCCAGTCGATCAAGCACCTGCAGGCCGATGCCGACGTGCACACCCTGGTCGACCCCGAGCTTCCCGAGGCGCTGTCCGCCGCGTCCGGCCTGATCAACGCCACACCGGTCGGTATGGCGGACTACCCCGGGACGCCGGTCGGCGCCGAGCTGCTGCGCCCGGACCTGTGGGTTGCCGACATCGTCTATCGCCCGCTCATGACCGAGCTGCTCAGTGTGGCGGGCGCCCATGGCTGCCGCACGTTGAGCGGAGCCGGCATGGCCGTCCACCAGGCAGCGGACGCGTTCGAGCTGATCGCTGGCAGGCCAGCACGCCGCGAGGCGATGTTCCGTGACTTCGACGAGATGGTCGCCGTCGAAGTCGAAAGCAACGACCGCGTCACCACTCAGGCTCAGGAGTCCGGAGAAAGGAAGCCGTAGAGATGTCACTTCGAAGGAACCGAGCGAGCATGCTGGTCGCCTACGCCGTCGTACCTCTGTTCGCGCTCGCCGCGTGCGGCGGAGACGACGACAGCGGCGGTGGCGGCGGTGGTGGCGGCGACGCCGCCGTGGAGCTCAAGCTCGCCCACAGTTACACCGAGGCGCAGCCGCAGCACCGATGTGGCGCGCAGGTGATCGCCGACGAGGTCAAGAAGGCGAATGCCGGCCTGACCGTCAAGATCTATCCCGCTAGTCAGCTCGGCGGGGATGCCGACCGGATCAGCTCGATCGTCTCCGGTGACATCGACATGGACATCCAGGGCGCCTCGGCGCTCGGTGCGGTCTACGAGCCGGTCAGCGTCCTGGATGCCGCCTACGCCTTCGACGACGCCGAGCACCTCGCCAAGTACTTCGACGGTGACGCCGCGGCCGAGCTCGTCGACGCGTTCGCTGAGGAGACCGGCGTCCAGACACTCGGTGCCTGGTCGGCGGGGATGCGGCAGTTCACGGCAGACAAGCCCATCCGCACGCCCGAGGACCTCGACGGCCTCCGCATGCGCTTCCCGAACTCGCCGCAGTTCCTGATGAACGCCAAGGCACTCGGCGCCAGCGCCACCGAGGTTGCCTACGAGGAGCTGTTCCTGGCCCTCCAGCAGGGCACCGTTGACGGGCAGGAGAACCCGATCGTCAACATCGCCGCCATCAGCCTCGACGAGGTGCAGGACTACATCAGCCTCTCCTCCCACCAGGCCAACTCCAACCTCGTGATCATCGGCGCCGAAGCCTGGGAGAAGCTGTCCAGCGAGCAGCAGGAGGCCCTCCAGACGGCGGTCGACGCGGCCGTCGACCAGGTGCCCGGGTGCGTCGACGAGGACGAGCAGAAGCAGCTCGACGAATGGAAGACCGCCGGAAAGCCGAACATCGTCGACGATGTCGACGTCGAGGCGTTCCGTTCCAAGGCCGACGCCTACCTGAAGGACAACTTCAACGAGGAGCAGCTGGCCGTCTACGAAGGCATCCGGGGAACCGCTGAGTGACCAGCGCGGGGGAGGTTCAGACACTCAAGGGTCCCGTCAATGCCGGCGACCTGGGGATGACTCTCATCCACGAACACCTGTTCGTGGGTCACCCGGAGCTTGATCTGAACTTCCCCCACCCCGAGTGGGACGAGCCGGCCGTCATCGACGCCGCGGTCGAGGGCCTGGAGCGGCTGTGGGACCTGGGGGTCCGCACGATCGTGGACCTCACCGTGCTCGGCCTGGGGCGAGACGTCGCTCGCGTGGCCCGCGTTGCCGAGCGAACGCGGATGCAGCTCGCGGTCTCGACCGGCTACTACACCGCCGACGTGCTGCCTGTGTTCTTCCACTCCCACGGTCCGGGACTGCTCATCGACGGCCCGGACCCGCTCGTCGAGTTTTTCGTCGACGACATCGAGAAAGGTGTTGCCGGCACTGGCGTGCGTGCGGCCATGCTCAAGGTCGTCACCGACCGGCCCGGGTTGACGCCGGACGTCCAGCGAGTGATGACTGCCGCGGCTGTGGCGCACCAGCAGACCGGCGTACCCATCACCACGCATACCCACGCGGCGTCGCAGAACGGCCGCGACCAGCTGGCGTTCTTCACCGCGCACGGGGTCGCACCCGACCGGTTGATCATCGGTCACTGCGGCGACAGCGAGGACCTCACCTATCTCCGTGAGCTGATGGACGCCGGGGTGACGATCGGCATGGACCGCTTCGGGATGGAACACGTGCTGCCGGACGACCGACGCGTGCGTACGGTCCTCGAGCTGCTTCGGCTCGGGTACGCCGAGAAGGTCGTGCTCTCCCACGACGCCGCCTTCTTCAGCCGGGTGACGCCGCCGTCCTGGCGTGCTCTCCATGCGCCGAACTGGCACATGGAGAACATCCCCCGCCGCATCGTGCCGCAGCTCCTCGCCGCCGGTGCGGCAGACGACGACATCCACCAGATGCTGGTGCTCAACCCCGCGCGGCTGCTGTCGCCCGGGCAGGGCGACGGCGCGACAGAGGAGGAGCGGTGACCCTGCGGACCTCGATCGCCACCGTGTGCCTGAGCGGGACGCTGACCGACAAGCTGCACGCCTGCGCAGAAGCCGGCTTCGACGGCGTGGAGATCTTCGAACCCGACCTGGTGGCCTCCCCGGCAAGCCCCGAGGAGATCACGGCGCTCGCTCACCGACTCGGTCTGTCGTTGGACCTGTACCAGCCGTTCCGGGATGCCGAGGGGGTCAGCGAGGAGCTGTTCACCTCGGTGCTACGACGAGCCCGGCTCAAGTTCGAGCTGATGCAGCGCCTGGGCATCGACACCATGCTCGTGTGCAGCAACGTGGCCACGGCGACCGTGAACGACGACGCGGTGTCGGCGTCGCAGCTGCGTCGACTTGGCGAGGAGGCCGAGGCCCACGGCGTTCGCCTTGCCTTCGAGGCGCTGGCCTGGGGCCGGTTCGTCAACGACTACCGGCACGCGTGGCGGATCGTGGAGATGGCCGACCACCCGAGCGTCGGTGTCTGCCTGGACAGCTTCCACATCCTGTCCCGCGGCCACGACCCCTTCGAGATCGAGCAGATCCCCGGCGCCAAGATCTTCTTCCTGCAGCTCGCTGATGCGCCGGCGCTGCGGATGGACGTGCTGTCGTGGAGCCGCCATCACCGGCTCTTTCCGGGCGAAGGGGCCTTCGACCTCCCGCGGTTCGTCGGGCACGTGCTCACCGCCGGGTACGAGGGTCCGGTCTCGCTGGAGGTCTTCAACGACACCTTTCGACAGACCGAGGAGTTGCGCACCGCCCAGCAGGCGAAACGCTCCCTGACGTGGCTGGAAGACCTGGTGGCCCGGATTCGTGTGCAGGCGCACCGTCCTGACGGGCCCGAACGACTTCCCGACGTCAAGGCGCCGGGCGCCTTCGACTTCGTCGAGGTCAAGGCCGAGGATGCCGGCGAGGTCGACGTACTGCTGCGCCAGCTCGGGTTCGCGTTCCGGGGTCACCATCGCAGCAAGCCGGTGCGGCTGTGGACACAGGGCCGAGCCCGCGTCGTGTGCAACGAGCAGCAGGCGCGCGAGTGGGTCCCGACCCTCGCCGCAGTGGGCTTCCAGGTCGCCGACCCGGATGCCTCGGCCACTCGCGCTCAGCTCCTCGCCGCACCGTCGGTCTTCCGGCGAACGCACGCCAACGAGCAGAACCTGGCCGCCTTTCGAGCTCCCGACGGGACCGAGGTGTTCCTCGCTGATGTCTCCGAGGACGACGCGCGGTGGGTTCCTGAGTTCGAGGGCGGAGAGGAGCCTGCGGATGGGCTCTTGCTCACCGGGATCGACCACGTCAACCTCGCCCATCCATGGCAGAGCTTCGACGAGGCGGTGCTGTTCTACAGCAGCGTCCTGTCCCTGCAGGCCGGCAGCAGCCAAGAGGTTGCCGCGCCGACCGGGCTGGTGCGCAGCCAGGTGGTGCGCAGCAGCGACGGTGCCGTGCGGCTGGCCCTCAACATGGCGCCCCTGGTGTTCGACAACCCGCACGGGTTCCCGCAGCATGTGGCGTTCACGAGTCCCGATGCGATGGCCGCCGCACGAGCCGCCCGCTCCCGTGGCTTCCGCCCCCTCCCGATTCCGGGGAACTACTACGACGACCTGATCGCCCGGTTCGACGTGCCCGCCGGGCAGGTGGAGGAGATGCAGGAGCTCGGCGTCCTCTACGACCGCGACGACGACGGCGACTTCACGCACTTCTACACCGAGACCATCGGCAGCGTCTTCTTCGAGGTCGTACAGCGCCGCGGTGGGTACGACGGATACGGCGCCATCAACGCCCCGGTACGGCTGGCGGCCCAACACCTGCGCACCTTCCGGCTGAGCCCTCGGTGAGAGCCGTCGCCTGCTAGCTCGCGCTCCTCGCCATCACTGTCTGCGGTGTGGGGGTGGTCGGTGGTGTCCGGGTGGGTGGGGTTCGGGTCCGAGGGTGCGTCCGTCGGGGTGTTGGAGGAGGTAGCGGCCGTCGGGTAGCCGGTGGAGTTGCCAGTGGCCTTCGTGGATGAGCAGGTGGTGGGCTTCGCAGGGCAGTACTCCGTTGTCGACGGTGGTGGGGCCGCCGTGGGTCCAGCTGGTTTGGTGGTGTCCGTCGGACCAGGTGATGGGCCGGTCGCAGTAGGGGGCGGGGCAGCGGTCGCCGTCGCGGGCGATGATGGCGCGTCTCTGGGCGGTGGTGAAGAACCGGCGTTGCGCCCGGTTGCCGATCACTTGCCCGTCGGGGCCGAGCGCGACCACGGTGACCAGGGAGTCGCAGCCGAGGCGTTGCGCGGTGGCGGCGGTGATGGGTCCGATCCAGGCCAGCGAACCCCCCGGGGACCCCGACTCACCCGGCTGCGAGGACAGCGTGTCGGCGTCGACGGTGACGATCAGCTGCGTCCGAGCGCCACCTTTCCCACCTGCACCGCCTCTGCTGCCGGCACCGCCCCCGGATCCGTTGCCGTTCCCGTCGTCGCTGCTCGCGTCGACGTTCCCGTCTGTGGCCGCGGCCTGGTCCTGCCCTTCGCCGGGTTGGTCGTCGCGGAGGTAGTGGCGGGCGAGGTGGGCGAGGGCGTCGAGGCGGCGCTGGGTGGGGGTGCGGGTGTCCCCGGCGACGAGGGGGCTGGCGGCGTCGACGGCGGTGGCCAGCAGGGCGCCGGTGGCCTCGTCGGCGACCCCGCGGATCAGCATGGACCCGTCCAGGGTCGGCGACAGGGTGAGCCCGCGCCGGTCGTACCTCGCCAAGGCTCGGGCGTCGGCGGCGTCGGGGTCCAGGGCGTGTTGCAGGCGGCGCATCACGTCCGCGACCGCCCGCGGGTCCGCCACCCGGGCTGCGTCCAGCGCGACCGGCTCGATCAGGTCCACCGCCCCCGCGGGTGCCTTGTCGGTGCCGTCGGCGATCAGCCGGGCATGCGCCGGGTCGATCTCCCCCGCCCCGAGCGCCGCAGCCGTCGCCGCCAGCTCCACCCGCCCGAGCGCCCGCGCCGTGCGCACCGTCGCCGCTGCCTCGTTCGGGGTCATCCGAGCCTTCGCCCGCAGCCACCCCTTCGCGTCCAGCAGTCCTTCGTACGAGAAGACGTTCTGCGCCTCCACCTCCCGGGTCACCGCGAGCACCGCCGCCTCGGCCTTGGCCTGCAGCCGGCGCAGGTCCCGCACCCGTGCGGCGAGCTCGCCGGGAGTGAAGCCGCGCAGCGCACCGTCCTCGATCGCGGCGGCCGCCGCGTCCAGGCCGGTGTGCGCGTCGGCCAGACCGTCGGACACCGCACCACGAACATCGATCGAAAGCATGTTCGATCCTACCGCCACCCACCGACAGACACACCCCCAAAAACTTGAATGTGGACAACGGATTCTCCGCCCTCAGCCGCTGTGGATGACGCGAGCTGTCGGCGTCCCGCCGTAGACTTTCGGCCGTGCCAGGCCGTATCCGCGACGAGGACGTCGCCCTCGTCAAAGAGCGCGCCGATCTCGCCGAGGTCGTCGGCGACCAGGTCACGTTGCGCAGCGCCGGCGGCGGCAACTTCAAGGGCCTCTGCCCCTTCCACGACGAGAAGACCCCGTCGCTCTCCGTGCGGCCGAGCGTCGGCAGCTGGCACTGCTTCGGCTGCGGCGAGGGCGGCGACGTCCTCTCGTTCGTCATGCGGCTCGACCACCTCTCGTTCGCCGAAGCCGTCGAGCGGCTCGCCGGGCGCTACGGCGTCCAGCTTCGCTACGAGGAGGGCGGCGTCACCCCCGGCCGCCAGCAAGGCCAGCGCCAGCGGCTGGTCGAGGCCCACCGTCAGGCCGCCGAGTTCTACGCCGAGCAGCTGGCCACCCCTGCCGCAGCCGCGGGCCGGCAGTTCCTCACCGAGCGCGGATTCGACCAAGCGGCGGCCGAGCATTTCGGCGTCGGCTTCGCCCCGCGCGACTGGGACGCGCTGAGCCTCCATCTGCGCGGCAAGGGCTTCTCCGACGACGAGCTGATCACGGCCGGCCTGTCGCGGCGGAGCCAGCGCGGCAGCCTCATGGACCGGTTCATGTCCCGGCTGGTCTGGCCGCTGCGCGATATCAGCGGTGACGTCATCGGCTTCGGCGCTCGGCGCCTCTTCGACGACGACCGGATCGAAGCAAAGTACGTCAACAGCCCCGAGACGCCGATCTTCAAGAAGTCGATGGTCCTCTACGGCGTCGACCTCGCCAAGAAGGACATCGCGCGCCGCATGCAGGCCGTGGTCGTCGAGGGATACACCGATGTGATGGCGTGTCACCTCGCGGGTGTGCCGACGGCCATCGCGACCTGCGGTACGTCGTTCGGTGACGAGCACATCAAGGTGTTGCGCCGGCTGCTCATGGACCAGAACGAGTTCCGCGGCGAGGTTGTGTTCACCTTCGACGGGGACACCGCCGGGCAGAAAGCCGCGCTCAAGGCGTTCCAGGACGACCAGAAGTTCGTCACCCAGACCTTCGTCGCGGTCGAGCCCAGCGGCATGGACCCGTGCGAGCTGCGGCAGCACAAGGGCGACACCGCCGTACGCGACCTCGTCGCCCGTCGCGTGCCGCTGTTCGAGTTCGCGATCCACTCCACCGTCGACGCCTACGACCTCGACACCGCCGAGGGTCGCAACAACGCGACTCGCGCGGGCATGGAAGTTGTTCGCCGCATCCGTGATGTGTCCCTGCGCACCGACTACGCCCGTCAGCTCTCCGGCTGGATCGGGCTGCCCAACCCCGACGAGCTCGTCGCGCAGGCGCGCGGGGGAGTCGACGACGCGCGCCGCGCCCGCAGTGGCGTGCCGACGCCCGACGCCCACGACCAGTCGCTGGTCATCGAGCGCGGCGTGCTCAAGCTCGTGCTGCAAGCGCCTCATCTCGTCGACGAGGCGTTCGACGCGCTGGATCCTGCGGTGTTCACCGCGCCGGCCTACGCCCTCGTGCGCGATGCGGTCGGTGCGGCAGGCGGGGCAGCGAGCGCTGGGGGCGGTGGTCCGGCGTGGGTCGGGCGTGTCGAAGAGGCCGGAACGGATGAGGCAGTACGCCGGTTGGTGCGCGAGCTCGCGGTCGAGCCGATCGCCTCCGACGAGGGAGCCAAGTCGCGCTATGCCACCGAGGTGCTCGCCCGTCTCGAGGCGCTTGCCGTCACGCGGCGCATCACCGCGGTGAAGTCGCGGCTGCAACGGATGAACCCGATCGAGGAGCAGACCGCCTACAACCGTTTGTTTGGTGAGCTGATCGCTCTCGAGTCGACCTTGCGGATCCTGCGCGACCGGGCCATCGGCAACCTCTGACCGGTGCGATCTCACCCCCCGACAGACGTATCTGGAAGGCGCTGGCCCGACTCCTCCTCATGTGAATGCATGTGACAGGGGGACGCCGGTAGTCGACAGGTTTGCCATGGCTAGGCAAAACCCGCGCGCGGCGGACGCCGGTAGTAGCACACTGACCGACGTGGCCGAGGTGTTGGTGTTCCCGAACGGGGTTCTCGACGTCGTGGCGCGGCTGCAGCAGCAGGGCAGTCTGGCCGGGTTGATCCCGGCCCAGGCCGTCGCCGTCGAGGCAAATGCGTCCGGGCTCGCGCCCGAGACGATCGACGACATCGTGCGCCAGCTCGCCGAAGCCGGCGTTGAAGTCATCTCCGACGAGCCGTCTGCCGCCGACCTCAAGGCCGTGGAAGAGGACCAGCCCGCGCTCGACGACGTCGGCTCCGCAGCCTCGACCGACCTCGTCCGCGTCTACCTGCGCGAGATCGGCCGCGTCCCGCTCCTCACCGCCGAGCTCGAGGTCGACCTCGCCCGGCGCGTGGAGGCCGGCGTCTTCGCGGCCGAGCGCCTCGATGACCCCATCGGCCTCACCCCCACGCTGGCCAGCGAGCTGCAGCTCCTCGCAGAGGACGGCCAGCGCGCCAAGCTGAGCCTGATCGAGGCCAACCTCAGGCTCGTGGTCTCCATCGCCAAGCGCTACTCCGGCCGTGGGCTGCCCTTCCTCGACCTGATCCAGGAGGGCAACCTCGGCCTGATCCGCGCCGTGGAGAAGTTCGACTACACCAAAGGCTTCAAGTTCTCCACCTACGCGAGCTGGTGGATCCGCCAGGCCGTCTCCCGCGCCGTGGCCGACCAGGCCCGCACCATCCGCATCCCGGTGCACATGGTGGAGACGGTCAACCGCATCCTGCGGACCCAGCGGTTGCTGGTCCAGGCGCTCGGCCGCGAGCCGACCGCCGCCGAGATCGCCGAGAAGGTCGACCTGCCCGCCGAGCGGGTCACCGAGATCCGCCGCCTGGCGATGGAACCGGTGTCGCTGCACTCGCCGGTCGGTGAGGAGGACGGCTCCGAGCTCGGTGACCTGATCGAGGACTCCGAGTCCGTCGCCCCGCCCGATCTCGTCTCGGCCGGCCTGCTGGCGCGCCATGTCGAGCAGGTACTCGGCCATCTGGGTGAGCGCGAGCGCCAGGTCGTGCGGATGCGCTACGGCATCGGCGACGGCGAGCCGCACACCCTGGAGGAGGTCGGGCGCGCCTTCGGGGTCACCCGTGAGCGGGTCCGCCAGATCGAGGCGAAGAGCCTGGCCAAGCTGCGCCATCCTCACCTGTCGGCTCAGCTGCGCGACTACCTCGGCTGATCGCGGACTACCGCCGCTCCGGGCGCGCTCGCACCCACGCCGTACGCTCCTGCGCGTGCGTTGGAAACGTCAGCCGGACCTGCCTGACGATGTGCGGGAGTCACTCGGCCTCGCGCGCGGCGAGCGGGTGCTCGCCGCCGCAGCGACCGTGGACCGCGGATGGCTCGTCGCCACCGATCGAGCTCTGCGGTACGGCGCGGAGCGGCTGCCGTGGGAGTCCATCGCGCACGCCGAGTGGGACCACGAGGCGCGGACCCTGACCGTGGCCGCGCTGGCCGATGACAGCGCCGCGGCTCGGCGGCTCACCGTGGCGCTGGACGACCCCGGACTCGTGCCCGAGACCGTGCACGAGCGGGTGATGGCGAGCATCGTGGTCAGTCGCCACGTCCGGCTGCGGGGCAAGGCCGGGATCCGGGTGGTCGGGCGGCGGGTTGCCGGGTCCGACGAGCTGGCCTGGCAGGCGGTCGCCGACGCCGGGCTCGACCCGGCCGACGAGCAGGTGCGCGCCGCCGCGGACGAAGCGCTGCGCGACCTGCGCCGCGAGATCGAGGGCTAGCTCAGGCTGCCTTCGCGGCCTTGGCCCTGCTGGTCGGCTTGGGCGACTTGGCGGTCTTGGTCGGCTTGGCCGCGCTCGCTGTTTTGACAGCCTTGCGCACCCGACGGGACGGGGTGCGCAGTAGGCGCAGCACTGCCTCCTCGACCTGGCCGTGCGTCGCCGGCTGCCCGAAATCCGCGTCGGCACCCAGCCGCTCCAGCGAGCGCGACACAGTGGTGCCGTCGTCGTACAGGTCGATCACGCGCGGGTCGATGTAGGACGCGCGGCACACCGCTGGGGTGTTGCCGAGGTAGTCCGCGACCTCCTTGATGACCCGGTTGACGGCGCGTTTGCGGGCCGAGGTGGACGTCGGTGCGCCGGTCGACACGGCGAGCCCGACGGCGGTGAGCACGGTGGCGTGCCAAGTGCGGAAGTCCTTCGCGCTCACCTCGTCTCCGACGATCTCGTGGAGGTAGGCGTTGATGTCGGCACTCGTGATGTCGTGCCACTCGCCCTTGCGGTCCTTGTAGGCGAGCAGTTCGGCGCCGCCGCCGTCGCGCTTGAGCAGCGCCTGCACGACCTTGCGTACGTTGGGATCGACGACGGCTTGCACCCGCTTCTTGCCGCTCTTGGCGGTGTAGTCGAAGACGATGGTGTCGCCGGTGACGCTGACGTGCTTCCTGCGCATGGTGGCGAGGCCGTACGAGCCGTTGTCCTCGGCGTACGACTCGCCGCCGACGCGGAAGAAGCCGAGGTCGAGCAGTCGGAACGCGGCGGCGAGCACGCGATGCTTGGTCAGCCCGCGCTGGGCGAGGTGGGTCTGTACGGCCTCGCGCGCGGCCGGCAGTCGACGCGCGAAGATCAGCACACGTTCGTGCTTCTCGGCGTCACGCTGGATGCGCCAGTCGTCGTGGTAGCGGTACTGCCGGCGGCCGGCCGCGTCCGTGCCGAGTGCCTGGATGTGGCCGTTGGACCAGGGGCAGATCCAGACCTCCTCCCAGGCAGGCGGCAGCACCAGCGCATTGATCCGGTCGAGAACCTCCGGGTCGGTGACCTTGGTGCCGTCCGACCAGACGTAGTTGAACCCCTTACCGCGCTTCACGCGCAGGATCCCAGGACCCGCGCAGTCGGCGCGGCGCAGACGAGGCACCGTGGCCCCTACTCGTCGCCGCGTTCGCGAGCGAGCTTGTCGTCGAGCGACTCGCCGTCCAACTGCTCGTTGACGGTCGTGCCCTGCGCGTCGACGCCGAGCGGCGCGTCGCCCGGGAGTGCCGGCTCGTCAGGGTCGGGCACCCGCTCGCGCTCGGGGGAGTCGTCGTCCGCTGTCTCCGGCACGTCGGCGGCGTCGAGCTGCGAGACGCCGTTGGTGTCGGGGTCGGGGACCTCGCGGGCGAACTCGGTCATCAGCTGCCGACCGCGCCGTTGCTGCCGGCGGCCCAGCCGGCCTTGCCGCTGCTCGCGGGCTGGGGGTCGTCGGAGCCGAGCCACGACGGCTTCTTGTCGCCCAGCTTCTCGCCGAGGGCGCCGGTCGCCTTGTCCTTCGCGGTGCTGAGCGCGTCGCCGGCCTGGTGCTGGAGCTGGTCCGTCCGCCGCTGGACGGTGGGGTTGTTCGCGAAGCTCTTGGCGGCCTGCCGGATCTGCTCGTAGCGAGCCCGGCCGGCACGGCTGCCGAGCACGTACCCGGTGGCGAAGCCGGCCAGGAAAGTTGCCTTGGTGCGCATGGCGCCTCCTCGGGAGTCGAGTCGTCGGTGATCGTTCTCGGATGAGCGTTGTCGGGTCTCGTCGGGCAGGAATCTGATGATCGTTGAAGCCGGTCGACGGCCCCCTACCCTCGGTCATTGGGCCGACACCTGCCTGCGGAATCCGCCCGGTTGGTCCCCCGGAGGCGTGCGCTAGCCTTGGAAGGCGCGGTGGGCCTCCGGCGCGCCCGATCCTCCGTAGCTCAATTGGCAGAGCAGCCGGCTGTTAACCGGCAGGTTACTGGTTCGAGTCCAGTCGGGGGAGCCACGCTCATGGCGGGGCTCGTATGTCCCAGGTCGTAGCACTAACGGCCACTTTCCCGATGTCCTGTCTTGGCCGGCTCATGAACCGCGAGGGGTCGGCTCGGCCGTACGTATGGACCTGCCCTGGGGCTCCGTGCGGGCCCTTCGGTTCTCACAGGACCCTGGGCTCCCGACGCTCGCCGCGGTGCTGGCGGTCAATCCGACAGCGCGCGTGCTGCGCTACCGCCCCCATCACCGCTGCACCATGCGTGTCGGTGACCGCTTTGCGAAGGTGTTCCGCGATGGCCGCGGCACCAGGCTCTACGACGAGGGGCTGGCGCTCTGGCAGGCCACGAACAGCGAGGATCCAGCGCTGATGCCGCGCGAGGCGGTGAGCGCCGGCTTCCTGCGGGGGTTCGCCGACGTGTCCGGCGCTCTCGAGCCGGCGCTCGTCACGGCGTGCCGCGCGCACAAGCGGTTGGCCAAGGCGGAGCAGACTGCGCGCAAACCAAGCCGGCACGCCGTCGCCCGCGCCATGCGTCATCTGGCGGCGGCTCGCCAGATGCTCGTGACTGACGGGCTGGTCGCGGCCGAGCCTGCCAGTCACGGGAGCGGGCTTGGATAGTCTCGGCACCGCCCGCGGATGCCCGTGGGGGCGGTAGCTCAGCTGGTTAGAGCAGAGGACTCATAATCCTTGGGTCGCGGGTTCGAGTCCCGCCCGCCCCACCAAGGCCGTGTGCTATTCCGCCTGAAGCTTGACAGCTACTTCGGCTGATCCTTTACGCGCCTTCGATCCCTGGTGGTCGGCCCGCCCCGGCCCTGGTAGTCAGCCCGACGAGTGGTGTACACCTTCATCGAGGAGGCGCTCAGGGCTGAGGCAGCGGACAAGGCCGCCGAGGTCGAGTACGGGGGCCGTGCTCATCCCTGTTCCACTTGCTCGCCCCTCTCGTAGTCGGTGGGGCGGTCTGGGTGGCCAGAACGGGCATCGAGATCACCTACGAGCGGGTCACCGGCCGAAAGGGGCCGGTCCCCAGCGACCAGGAGACGTCATGGCGGCGGGCGATCGCTTGGACTGCCCTGACCACGACGACCGCTGCGGTGATCGAGGTGGCGGTACGTCGGATCGCCAACAAGCGGCGGGTCCACGAGATGCTGCAACGTCGCCGGGCAGCGAGCGGAGCGGTCACCCGACGACACGGAGAACCGGCGGGTTTCGCTGCGGCAGGCCTTGCTCCGGGGTGGCGGCGCGTTCGCGGAGCCAGCTCAGGTCAGAAACTGCCCGTCATCGTGAGCGAGACCATCAAAGAGCTGGCCGACGAGCAGTCGTCCCGGCGTAAGGCCACGGGGTCTGGCGACTGATCCGGCGTATGTTGCGCGTGGCTCGGTGCATGACGACCGCCGGGGGAGTGTCAGCCCTGTTCCGCCCGGCGCCAGTACGGCGCCTGGGCGGGGATGAGGGGTAAGGACGAGTTGACGTGGCCGAAGCGGTCGTCCTGCCTTGCCCATGACGCGTAGGCGGCGTCGAGCTCGTCGCGGTTGCGGGCGACGAAGTTCCACCACATGACGATGGGCTCCTCGAACGGTTCTCCGCCTAGCAGTAGCGCACGGGTGCGCTCTCTCACATCGATGTGGAGCTCGCTGCGACCACGACCGAGGTAGCCGAGCTTGCCGGGGTGCAGTGGCTTGCTGTCGATGCCGACCGCGCCGTCCATGACGACGACGGCGTACTCGAACTCCGGCTGCAGCGGGATGGTGGTCGGCTGGTGCAGCGCTAGGTCGACGCCGACCAGCGGGGTGTCATGCCGGGCGCTGCTGGACAGCCCGGCGAAGTCGCCGACGAGCACGGTGGCGACCGCGCCGTCGACGTCGTTCTGCGGAGGTTCTGCGTGATGTTCGAACGCATTGGCGCCGTGACGGGTGGCTTCCGGCAGTGCAACCCACAGTTGAATGCCTTCCAGGGTCCCGCGGTAGTGACCCGTCGCCTCCTCGGCGTGGGACACGGCACCGCCTGAAGTCATCAGGTTGAGCTGGCCGGGCTTGATCACCTGTTCGGAGCCGAGGCTGTCGCGGTGCAGGACTTCGCCGTCGATCAGCCAGGTGACTGTCTGCAGCCCGATGTGCGGGTGTGGGCCGATGTCGACGCCGCTGTTCTCCGTGACGTCGGCAGGCCCCATGTGGTCGGCGAAGCACCAGGCGCCGATGGTGCGACGGCCTCTCCGCGGCAGTGCACGGCGTACCCGAACCTTGCCGACGTGCTGGTCCCGGCTGTCGGTGACCTCCATGCACGGTGCACTGGGGTGACTGCAGTCAGCCAGGGCGGTCGGCGCATCGACGGTGCTGACGGGACCACTCATTGCCGCACCCTAATGCGGGCAGTCGTCGAAGTCTCGGTGATCGAGCGTTCGGCAGCGGCATCGATCGCCGACAGCACCCGGCGAGCGGGGTGGTGTCGGTCACGACACCACCCCGCTCACGACACGATCGGGTCTACTCGGTCACCACTTCACGGTGGCGGAGAAAGCGGCCTGGCCACCGAACCAGTCGATGACGCCGACAGAGATGAGTCCCTCACCGACGAGCTTGGCCTTGCTGTGCGCAGTGCCCTCGTAGTCGAAGGCCTTCTTGTCGATCGCACCGTTCGCCGTCATCGAGTCGCCGTAGAAGCCGGTGCACAGGTCACCCCTGACGCGGGCGGTCATCGTCTCGCCGGGGGAAACGGTGAGGACGGCGTCGATGACGGCGGGCTCGCATACGTTCGAGCCAGTCGGCAGAGTGCCGTCCTTGGCGGTGACGGTGACGTCGAGATAGCCGCCGAGTTCACCACGGGTCTCGGCGGCCATGTGCAGGCTGCTCGCGGTCTTGTCCACGGTGCCGTCGTAGGCGGCGCGGTCGATCATCTCGGTCGTGGCGGCGTGAGCAGCCAGCGGCAGCGCGGACAGCGCAACGGTCGCGGCAGCGGTGAACAGCAGGGAGCGGGGGCGCATGACTTCTCCTGTCGGGGTGGCAGACCTGGGCGGCTGCGCATCTGGTTGTGTCGTCCCGACGATGAGGCATCACCCTGGTAAGCCACTTGTGGCGCACTAGAGACCGACTCACAAGACGCTGTGCCGCTCAGGCTGCGGGTGCGAACGCGTCCTGACGGGCGGTCGACGCCTGCTCGGGGTCGTTCGCGAGCAGGAACCGGCGCAGCTCGCGGAGATGGTCGGTGTTGAGGTGGTCGACGTCGGCGGCGACGAGCTCACGCCACACGGCCTCCTGCTCCGGCCCCGGGACGTCCGGCGTCTCCCAGAAGCGGATGCGCTGGCCGTTGCCGTGCGCGACCTCGACGATCTGGCGTAATTTCGCCCGCTCGTCCGCCGGCATGGTGCCGACGCCGCGCCAGGTGAAGTTCTTCGACCAGTTGTCACTGATCAACGGGATGAACGAGGCGGGCGCACCGCTGCCCAGATCGCTCAGCCGGCCGTCGTACGCCGCGAAGCGCTCTCGTTGTGACTCCATCAGCGCGCGCGGCCGGTTGCCGCTGATCACCACGCTCACCGCACCAGAGTCGACCTTCCGGCTGCTCCATCGCGTGAGCATCGCGCGGTAGTGGCGCAGGACCTCGTCGAGGCGGGTGTACGTCGAGGTGCCCTCGGTCTTGATGTCGACGAGCAGCTGGAAGGGCTCGCTGCGCTTGTCGTAGACACTGCCGTGGTTCTTGCGCACCCGGTCCGCGAGCGGCTTCAGGTAGAGGTTCTCGATGGTGCGCTTCGGTGTCAGGTCGACGGCGTCGTGCCCGATGAGCAGTTTGTCGCCGACGAGCCAGATGTCGGCCTCGACGCTGGTGAAGCCCTGGTCGAGTGCGTCGAACAACGGCCGGGTGTGCTCGTAGTCGTTGTGCGCGTGAGCGCGGGCGAGGGGGCTGGCGTTCGGCGGGGCGGCCGGCGGCTTGGCGAGCGCGGTGCCGGCAGGTGCGAGCAGCGCCAGGGTCAGCGCAGCGATGAGGAATGCACGCAATCGGGTCATGGAATTCCTTTCGACCTTGTATGTACCAGTCTGTCCGCATTAACCCTTCCTCCCTCTGGGTGAAAAACGCAAGCGCCGCCGAAAAAGCCGTCCATCGTCCTTCAACCCCTAGTCATTTCTGTCGATAACATCCCCGGACAAACCCTCCAGCCTAAGGACATATATCCATGAAGCTGACTCGATTCCGCACCGCCCTCGTTGCCGCCGCGGCGCTCGCCGTCGTCCTGCCTTTGGCCGGCACGGTCGGACCTGCGCAGGCCGCCACCGCGAAGTACGGGAAGGTGACCTTCGTTGCGGACGGGGACACCATCGACGTCGACATCGCGGGCGACGGGACGAGCACACCGAAGCGGATCCGCTACATCGGGATCCAGGCCATGGAGCTGACCACCTACAGCTCCTACCTGGATCGCGTCAGGGGAGAGTGCTGGGGCCCCGCTGCCACCGCCGCCCTGCACCACATGATCTTCAACAAGCGGGTGCGCATCACGTCGCGCTACGCAAGCAGCAGCTCGGGTGCCCGCCTGCAGCGCCACATCGCGGTCTACTCGGGCGGCGCGTGGCGTGACACCGGCGCCATGCTGCTCGACAAGGGCTTGGTCCTGCCCGACCTGACCGCCTCCGAGTACACGCACAACCGCACCTACATGCAGCGTGCCCAGCGTGCGATGAAGCGGCATCTGGGCATGTACGGCGATATCTCCCGCTGTGGGTCCGGAGTCTCCACCGGCGCCAGGATCGGTGTCGCCATCAAGTGGGACGCTCCCCGCGGCGACAACGACAACCCGAACGGCGAGTGGATCCGCGTCAAGAACCACGGCACGTCGTCGTTCTCGATCGCCGGCTGGTGGATCCGCGACGCTGCTTTCCGCAACTACAAGGCGCACGGCTTCACGTTCCCGTCGGGCACCGTCCTCTCGCCCGGCGAGGCCGTCTACGTCCACCCCGGCAAGGGCACCAACACGAGCAGCCACTTCTATTTCCAGGGACACGCGCCGATGTTCGCCAACGTGACCTTCAACCCGACGTACATGGGTGACGGTGCGTGGCTCTTCGACCCCAAGGGCAACCTGCGCGGCTCGAAGATGTACCCCTGCCGGTATGCCTGCTAGCTGGGCTGCTTGGTGGGCCTGCTGACCGGGCCTGACGGCCCCCTGAATGGCCCATTGACGGCCCGGTGACCCCGGGCCGTCACTGCGTCCGCGACCAACCGGCATGCCCGCCTTGCCACGAATCTCCGTTCCTACGGATTTCGTCGTCCGGCGGGACCGTGAGACAATTGCCCAAGCAAAAACTCTTGTAGATCACTGGGATTCTGCCGGAACGAAATCCGTTGCGTCCGTGACTTCCCTCATGGCCGATCGGCGGCTACGCTCTGGGGGCATCGCAGCAGCAATCGGTCACAGTCAGGACGACCCGTACCTGCCCCCCAACGACTTGGAGGCTGCCAGTGATCAGCCTTCTCGATCCATACCGTGTGGGCATCCACACCGTCGTGGAGATAACCGGGGAGGTGGACGTCGAAAGCGCGCCGGCGCTGCGCGACAACTTGCTCGCGATGGTGAACCGTGGGGCGGACAGCCTCGTGGTCGACCTGCGAAACGTTGGATTCATTGACTCGACAGGCGTTGGCAGCCTGCTGCGCATCTTCCATCGCCAGACGCTGCTCGGCGGCCAGGTGCACTTCGTCGTCGACCAGCCCTCGATGCTGGGGTTCTTCGATCTCATGCAGCTGACCAAGAGGTTGCACGTGATCGGGAGCGTCGCGGAGGTCGACCGGTGCTGCCCGGTCGTCACCGTGCCGGACGTGATCGGGATGCCGCGCATCGCGGCGCTCTGAGCGTCTGAGGAATTCGACTAGCCCGATCGGGTCTGATCGGCACGTCTGGGAGTCGGCGGCCTAGAAGCGGAACGGTTTGGGGGGATCGTTCAGGCTGGCCCGGGGGCAGTCCGCCAGGTTGACGTTGCCGAAGCCGATGGCCTCGTTGCAGATGCTCTCGACCGTCCAGCCACCGTTGGTGCCGAACCGGGTCACCGTCACCCGGTAGATCGTGATCTCGTAGCGGGTCGGGCTGCCGTAGGCCACCTGGATCGTCCCGATGAGCTCCGCACCGCCGGGGGCGCCGTAACCCAGCCACGGCCGGTCGTAGCGACTCCACAGAGTGGGCTCCGACTGCCAGAGCCCGCCGTTGTGCACGTCGCGCAGAGCCAGCTCGACGAGCACGGCACGGGCCGACTCCTCGGGCAGGATCGCTGCCGGACGGATGACCTCGGAGACAACCCCCTCGTCGTACGCCGCGGCGATCAACCACTCGGGGTCGTGCACGAGGAGGAGCCTCCTGTCGGCCGGCCGGATGGCCGCACTCTCCTGTGACTATCGGCGGTTGGGTGCCCGGACTTCAGGCACCACGAGGGGTCCAAATCTCCCCTCCGGCGACGGGGTCTGCGCCTGGCACTGCTGGTGCGGGAGTGACGGATGTGCCATGCTGAGCTCGAGTCCAGCGCACGGCCGCTGCACCCAGGGTCCCGCGAGCACGTCGGGGAAGGCGCACCTCGCGACCAAGCAAGGAGGACCCGGTGACGACTCGCGGTGTGGTGTACATCCACGCAACGCCGCCGGCGCTCTGCCCGCACGTCGAGTGGGCGATCGGTGGGGTCCTCGGCTTGCGCGTGAGCCTCGACTGGATCGCCCAGCCCGCCGCACCCGGCACGCTGCGTGCCGAGCTCTCCTGGCAGGGCGAGGTCAGCACCGGCACCAAGCTGGCCTCGGCGCTGCGCGACTGGGGTCACCTGCGCTTCGAGGTCACCGAGGAGCCGACGGCCGGCGGCGAGGGCGAGCGCTACTCCTGCACACCGTCGCTCGGCCTCTTCCACGCCACCACCGGGGTGCACGGCGACATCCTGATCCGCGAGGACAGGCTGCGCGCCGCCATGGCCCGTGCGCGAACCGACCCCGTCGCCAGCCTCGAGCACGAGCTCGAGGGGCTGCTCGGCAAGGCGTGGGACGACGAGCTCGAGTCGTTCCGGTACGCCGGCGACGGCGCGCCTGTCCGCTGGCTCCACCAGGTCGGCTGACCGGGGGGAGGTTTCCTACAGCGGGATGTTGCCGTGCTGGCCGCGCGTGGCCGGCGCATCGGCGATCGCGCGCGCGAGCGTGGACCGCGTGCGCACCGGCTCGACGATCTCGTCGACGACGCCGATCTCCTGAGCCCGCGCGATGCCACCCGCGAGCTGCGTGTGCTCCGTCGCGAGGTCCTGCTCGACCTGGCCACGGGCGTCCTCGGGCACCTCGGCCAGCCGGCGGCGGTGCAGGATGCGCACTGCCGCAACAGCCCCCATCACGGCAACCTCGGCGCCCGGCCAGGCGAACACCCGGGTCGCGCCGAGAGCGCGTGAGTTCATCGCGATGTAGGCGCCGCCGTAGGCCTTGCGGGTCACCAGGGTCACCCGCGGGACGGTCGCCTCGGCGAAGGCGTGCAGCAGCTTGGCCCCTCGGCGTACGACGCCGTCCCACTCCTGGCCGACGCCCGGCAGGTAACCGGGCACGTCGACCACGACGACCAGCGGCACCCCGAGGGCGTCGCACATCCGCACGAAGCGTGCCGCCTTCTCGGCCGAAGCCGAGTCGAGGCAACCACCCAGGCGCAGCGGGTTGTTCGCGATGACGCCCACGGTGCGGTCCCCGAGCCGGCCGAGGGTCGTGGTCACGTTCGGGGCCCACTTGGGGTGCAGCTCGAGGCTGCTGCCCTCGTCGAGCAGCGACTCGACGATCGGGTGCACGTCGTAGGCGCGCTTGGCCGACTCGGGCAGGAACGACGAGAGGTCGATGTCCTCGACTTGGTCGGCGACCTTGCGCTGGTCGCCCAGGAGCGCCGCGAGCCGCCGCGCCTCGGAGTAGGCCGCGTCCTGACTCGTCGCCACCACGTGCACGACGCCGGACCGGCGGCCGTGCGGCTCGGGGCCGCCGAGCCGCAGCGCGTCGACGTTCTCGCCGGTGACCGAGCGGACCACGTCGGGCCCGGTCACGAAGACCCGTCCCTCCGGACCGAGGATCACGACGTCCGTCAGCGCCGGACCGTAGGCTGCGCCGCCAGCGGCCGGGCCGAGCACCACCGAGATCTGCGGCACCTTGCCCGACGCCCGCGTCATGATGGCGAACACCAGACCGACCGCGTGCAGCGAGACGACGCCTTCGCGCAGCCGAGCGCCGCCGGAGTGCCAGAGGCCGAGCACCGGGCACTCCTCGGCGAGGGCTCGCTCGTACGCCGTGAGCACCACCTGGCAGCCCGCCTCACCCATGGCACCGCCCTGGATGGTCGCGTCGGAGCAGAACGCGACCGAGGTGGCGCCCTCGATGCGGCCGATCCCGGCGAGCATGCCCGAGTCGTCCTCGGGGGTGATGAGCTCGAGGGTGCCCGGGTCGAAGAGCGCCTCGAGCCGGGTCAGGGGGTTCCGCGGGTCGTCTTCGCGGGCGACGACCGGCTTGGCCGCGGCGACCGCGGGAGCCGTCACTGCTCGACGCTCCTGATCGCGAGTGCGACGTTGTGACCGCCGAAGCCGAACGAGTTGTTCAGCCCCAGCAGCTCGCCGTCGGGCAGCTGGCGGGGCTCGCCCCTCACCACGTCGAGGTGCACGTCGTCGTCCTGGTCGTCGAGGTTGGTCGTCGCGGGAGCGGTGCGGTGGTACAGGGCGAGCATGGTGGCAATCGACTCGACCGCGCCCGCAGCTCCAAGCAGGTGACCCGTCATCGATTTGGTGCCCGAGATGCACGCGCCATGGGCCGCGTCACCGAGCGCCTTGTGGATCGCTTCGGCCTCAGCGACGTCGCCGACCGGCGTCGAGGTTGCGTGTGCGTTGATGTGCACGACATCGGACGGGACGGCTCCCGCCGCCTCCAGCGCCATTACCATCGCGCGGGCCGCACCCGCGCCGACGGGGTCGGGCTGCGCGATGTGGTGGGCGTCGGCGGTGATGCCGGAGCCCGCGACCTCGGCGTAGATCCGGGCGCCGCGTGCTCTCGCGTGCTCGAGGCTCTCCAGGACGACCACGCCGGCGCCCTCACCGAGCACGAACCCGTCGCGGCCCTTGTCGTAGGGCCGCGACGCGCGCTCCGGCTCGTCGTTGCGCGTCGAGAGCGCCTGCATTGCGGCGAAGCCGGCCAGCGGCAGCGGGTGGATGGCTGCCTCGGTGCCGCCGGCTGCGACGACGTCGGCCCGACCGTTTCTGATCATGTCCGCCGCATAGGCGATCGCCTCCGCGCCGCTCGAGCAGGCACTGACCGGCGTGTGCACTCCGGCGCGCGCGGTGAGCTCGAGGCCCACCTGCGCGGCCGGGCCGTTGGGCATGAGCATCGGCACGGTCATCGGCATGACTCGCCGGGCGCCCTTCTCCTTCAAAACGTCGTAGGCGTCCAGCAGCGTCGTGACGCCACCGATGCCGGACGCGAGGACGACGCCGACCCGCTCGGGCTCGTCGTCCGGCGTGCCGGCGTCCGCCCACGCCTCGCGCGCGGCGATCAGGGCGAACTGCGCAGACCGGTCCATGCGCTTGCGCTGTGGCACGGGCAGGACCTCGGCGGGGTCGACGGCCACCCGTGCAGCGATGTGCACCGGCAGCATCTCGACCCAGTCGTCGGTGAGGACCTTCACCCCCGACCGACCAGCCAGCAGAGCCGACCAGGTCGAGGGGACGTCGCCACCGACGGGCGTCGTCGCGCCGAGCCCGGTGACGACTACGCGCTGCGCGTCGGTCGGTCGAGAGTCAGGCATGGGTTATGCACTCGCCTTCTGGATGTAGGAGACGGCGTCGCCGACCGTGGAGAGGCCCTTGACGTCGTCGTCGGGGATGCGTACGCCGAACTTCTCCTCGGCATTGACGACGATCGTCATCATCGACAGCGAGTCGATGTCGAGGTCGTCGGTGAACGACTTCTCCGGCTGCACGTCCTCGGCGGCGATGCCCGTTTCCTCGTTCACGATCTCGGCGAGACCCGACAGGATCTCCTGCTCGCTTGCGGCCATTGGTTCCGGGCTCCTTCTCGGTGGGTGTGTGTTGGGACGGTCGAGCTCTTACCCGCAGCAGCAGGTCGTTAGCGCGTCAGGGGAGTTTGACGACCTGGGCGGCGTAGACGAGGCCGGCGCCGAAGCCGATGAGCAGCGCCAGGCCGCCGCTCTTGGCCTCGCCGGCCTCGAGCATCCGCTCCATCGCGAGCGGCACGGACGCCGCCGACGTGTTGCCCGCCTCGCGGATGTCGCGGGCGACCGGCACCTCGGGCGGCAGCTTGAGCGTCTTGACCATGGCGTCGATGATGCGCATGTTTGCCTGGTGCGGGATGAAGGCGTCGAGGTCGGACGCCTCGATGCCCGCCGCCGCCAGTGCCTCCCGCGCTACCGGTGCCATCTGCCAGACCGCCCAGCGGAAGACCTTCTGTCCCTGCATGGTCAGCATCGGGAACTCGACGTTGTGGTCGCGTACGTCGATCCAGCTGGCGCGCTGGGTGATCGCGTCGTACTGCGAGCCGTCGTTGCCCCACACCGTGGGGCCGATCCCCGGCTCGTCGCTCGGGCCGATGACGACCGCGCCCGCGCCGTCACCGAAGATGAACGCCGTCGAGCGGTCGTAGGAGTCGGTGAAGTCGGACAGCTTCTCGCAGCCCACGACCACGACGTACTCGGAGCTGCCCGCGCGCACCATGTCGCTCGCCATCGAGACGCCGTAGCAGAAGCCGGCACAGGCCGCCGAGATGTCGAGCGCGCCCGCGTTGCTGGCGCCCAGGCGATGGGCCAGGGCCGCGGCGGCGGACGGCGTCTGCAGCGGGTGGGTCACGGTGGCCACCATGACGCAGCCGACCTGCTCCGGCCGGATGCCCGCCTGCGCCAGGGCCTTGCCCGCGGCCTCGGCGCACATGTCGACGACTGACTCGTCGGCGGCGGCCCAGCGGCGCGACTCGATGCCGGAGCGCTCGCGGATCCACTCGTCGGACGAGTCGATGCGCTTGCAGATCTCCTCGTTGGTGACGACGCGGGCCGGCCGGTAGCCGCCGACACTGAGGATGCGCGTGTGCTGCGCTCCGACCGAAGGCGTGATCGCCGTCATGTCTGCACCGCCTCGGGGTGGAGTCTGATGAGCGGCTGGCCGGGAGCGACCGGGTCGCCGTCCTCGACGAGCCACTCGACCACGGTGCCGCCGTGGGGGGCGGTGACGACGTGCTCGTCGCGGCTGGTGACCAGCGTGCCAACGGTGGCGCCTGCGGTCAGCGCGGCTCCGACCGCGATGTCCTCGGTCCGGAAGGTGCCCTTGGACTTGGCGACGACCATGCGCCAGGTTGGGGACTCGTCCTGCGGTGACGGGCTGCCGTGGCGGGCGACGAGGTCATGGGCGGCTTCGAGATCGTCGGGCGTCTTGAGCGCGACCGTCTCCACGCCGGGCAGACCGCGCTTGGCCAGGCCGGCGAGTGTGCCCGCGGGCGGGATCTCGATGATGCCGGTGACGCCGAGGTCGGCCATGGTCGCCATGCACAGGTCCCAGCGCACTGGGTTGCTCACCTGCGTGACGATGCGCGCGAGCACGTCGCTGCCGCTCTGCACCACCTGACCGTCGAGGTTGGAGATGAGCGGGGCGCGCGGGTCGTGGACGCTGACGCTGCGCGCGAAGCCGGCCAGCGTCCGGACGGCCGGCGCCATGTGCTCGGTGTGGAAGGCCCCGGCGACGGAGAGCGGCACGAGGCGGGCTTTGGCGGGCGCGTCGGCCTTGAACGCCTCGAGCTGCTCGGTGGTGCCGGCGGCGACGACCTGGCCGGCGCCGTTCTGGTTGGCCGCAGTGAGTCCGTGGCGTTCCAGTGCGGCCGCGACCTCGTCGCGGTCGCCGCCGAGGACGGCGGTCATGCCGGTCGGCTTGAGCGCCGACGCGTCGGCCATGGCGCGGCCGCGCTCGCGGACCAGCACCATCGCCTGCTCGGCCGAGATGACGCCGGTGCCGGCGGCGGCGGTGATCTCGCCGACGCTGTGTCCGGACGCGGCGCCGAGGACGTGGAAGGCGTCCGAGGGGTGCGGGAAGAGCTCGAGCGCGGCGACCAGGCCGGCGCCGACGAGCAGGGGCTGGGCGACTGCGGTGTCGCGGATCGTCTCGGCGTCCGCCTCGGTGCCGTAGTGCACCAGGTCCACTCCGGCGCAGGCGGAGAGCCATCGCAGCCGGTCCTCGAAGTGCTCCAGCTCGAGCCACGGAGCGAGGAAGCCAGGCGTCTGGGCGCCCTGACCGGGGGCGAGGATGACGAGCACGGCTCCACCCTTCCGGACCGGCCACCCGATCTGCGCTGCGGACGCGGACGAAACTCGCCCGAGGCCTTTGTAGGGATCCTACAACTTGTGTGGCTCGTCGAGTCGGCCCAGGAGCAGCGCCATCCGGAGGGTGAAGGCGTGCCTGGGCTCGGTTGGCGCATACCCACAGATCTCGCTGACCCGCCGCAGCCGGTAGCGAACGGTGTTCGGGTGCACGAACAACGAGCGCGCGGTGGCCTCGAGCGAGGAGGTCTGCTCGAGGAACGCGGCGAGGGTCTCGAGCAACGCCGACCCCGACTCGCGGAGCGGTTCGTAGACGTCCTCCACCAGCCGGCGGCGAGCGAGTGCGTCGCCCGCGACCGCGCGTTCGGGCAGCAGGTCGTCGGCGAGCACCGGGCGTGGGGCGTCTGGCCAGGCGGGCGCTGCGAGCAGCCCCGCCACAGCGGCCGCCGCCGACTCGCCGGCCGCGAGCAGGTCGCGGACGGTGGGGCCGATGACGACCGGGCCGGGGCCGAACTGGGCGACGAGGTGGCGGGTCGCGTGCACGGAGTCGCCGGTTCCGCCGAGGATCGCGACCAGGCGGTCGCCCTGCACGCCGGTCAGTACGTCGAGGTGGCCGGCCCTCGCCGTACGCCGGATGTCGTCGACGACTACCTCGGACGAGGCGTCGGGCGCCTGCCCCACCACCACGACAACGGAGTCGTGCGTGCCCCAGCCCAGCGCAGCGGCGCGGGAGCGCAGCGAGTCGTCCGCCTCGCCACGGAGGAGCGCGTCGACGACCAGCGCCTCGAGCCGCGCGTCCCAGGCACCGCGGGCCTCAGCGGCCTGCGCGTAGACCTGCGCCGCCGCGAACGCGATCTCACGCGAGTAGCGCAGCACGGCCTCGCGCATGTCGGCCTCGTCGCCTGGTGCGAGCTTCTCGATGTGCTCCTCGACGACCTCGATGACGACCCGGACCAGCTCGACCGTCTGTTGCAGGGTGACCGTCCGGGTCAGCTCGCGGGGCGCGGTGCCGAAGACGTCGGCGCTGATGGCCTGCTTGGTGTCAGGCCGGCGGAACCACTCGACGAAGGCCGCGACGCCGGCATGCGCGACGAGGTTCACCCACGACCGGCTCTCCGGCGGCATCGCGCGGTACCAGGGGAGCACCTCGTCCATCCGGGCGGTCGCCGCGGTGGCGAGGGCGCCGGTGCTGCGCTCGAGCCGGCGCACCGTGGCGGGGGAGCGACGGGGCATGGCGGTCAGCGTAGGACGGGAAGTGGCCGTGAGCGGCGACTGACCCTGTGTGGTCGGGTTTGTCGTACCGCCACAACAGACCGACAGTCAGGCTCCGCCGAGCAGGGTGACCAGCCGGGTCACGTCGTAGGCAGTCGGGAAGTCGGGCGCGTCGTAGCGCAGCGTGGTCGGCCCGATGCGCGTGACTCCCGGCACCAGCACCGGGTGCTCGGTCATGCTCGGCCCGAAGACGTCGACCTCGAGCTCGACCCGGCCGTCGAAGCCGGTCGGCCGCACGCGGTCGGCGCTGCGGAGCGCCTCCGGCACGGCGGCCTCGATGCGTGCGCACGCCTCGGCGGGGTGCAGCGAGGTGGCGGCCAGGGTGGCCAGCGCCTCCTTGACCACGACCGCCGCCATGCCGGGGGCTATGTCCGCGGCCTCGTGCGCGACCGTGTCGTCGCCGGTCACCAGCACGGGGACGGCGCCACGGTGGGCCGCGAGCGCGCAGTTGAGCCCGAGCTCGCCGAGGGAGCGGCCGTCGCAGCGCACATCGGCGACGACCGCGCCGTGGATCGTGTGCGCGAGTGTGGATGTGCCGGTGCCGGCCTTGCCGTGGTAGCCGACGAAGACCACCGCGTCGGTGTCGTCGTCGAGCCCCGTCATCATGCCCAGGGGCCGCGGCTTGCCGCGGATCAGACGGGCCCGCCGCGCGAGCCGCTGTGGCAGGAGGTTGCGGAACGGGCCGTGGGCGTCGGCGACCAGCACCTCGGCGTCCGGCTCGAATGCGAGGACGCCGCGCACCGCGGCGCTCGCCTCGTCGGTCATCTGCTCACGGTTGCGCTCGTACTCGGCGTTGCCCGGCCGCACGTCCTCGCCGTCGACGACGGACGCGACGCCTTCCATGTCGACGGACACGAGCACCTTCATCGGCTGGCTCCTCCTGGTTGGCTGCGGGCCCGACCCTATGGCTACCGTCAAAGGCATGGATCCCGTCGACGCCCTGCGCCGGATCGCGTTCCTGCTCGAGCGGGCACGCCAGCCGACGTACCGGGTGAAGGCGTTCCGCACCGCCGCCGCGGCGGTCGGCGACCTGACCCGCGAGGAGCTCGGCGCGCGGCTGCAGGCCGGGACCCTGACCGAGCTCAAGGGCGTCGGCAAGACGACGGCCGCGGTCGTGGCCGAGGCGTACGACGGTGCGGTGCCGTCCTACCTCGCGAAGCTCGAGCCCGAGGCCCAGGGTCCGGTCACCTCCGGCGGCGGCGAGCTGCGGGCGGCGCTGCGCGGCGACTGCCACAGCCACTCGGACTGGAGCGACGGCGGCAGCCCCATCGAGGAGATGGCGTGGACTGCGCGCGAGCTCGGTCACGAGTACTGGGTGCTGACCGACCACTCACCGCGGCTGACGGTGGCCAACGGACTCACCGCGGCGCGGCTGCGCCAGCAGCTGGACGTGATCGCCGAGCTGAACGAGAAGATGGCGCCGTTCCGCATCCTCACCGGCATCGAGGTGGACATCAACGAGGACGGCTCCCTCGACCAGACCGACGAGATGCTCGGCCGCGTCGACGTGGTGGTCGCGAGCGTGCACTCGAAGCTGCGGATGAAGAGCGAGGACATGACCCGGCGGATGGTGACAGCGGTCGCCAACCCGCACACCGACATCCTCGGTCACTGCACCGGCAGGCTGGTCACAGGTGAGCGGGGTCGCCGGCCCGAGAGCGAGTTCGAGGCGGAGCTGGTCTTCGAGGCCTGCCGGCGCTTTGACGTGGCGGTCGAGGTGAACTCGCGCCCCGAGCGGCGCGACCCACCGAAGCGCCTGCTGGCGATGGCGGTGGAGACGGGCTGCCGGTTCTCCATCGACACCGACGCGCACGCACCGGGGCAGCTCGACTGGCAGCCTTATGGTTGTGAGCGCGCCGAGGCATGCGGGGTGGAGGCGTCGTCGGTCGTCAACACGATGGCTGCCGACGACCTGCTCGCCTGGGCCGGCCGCAATGCTTGATGAGAAGCGGATGCTTGATCAGGGGCGAATGTTCGATGAGGGGCGGACCCGGTGACGGAGCTGTTGGTGCCCGGCACCCTGGTCGTTCGCTCGGGTGACCGCTTCGCGACGCGCGCCGGCTGGCTCGACTCCAAGCACTCGTTCTCCTTCGGGCACCACTACGACCCGGCCAACACCCACTTCGGGCTGCTGCTCGTCAGCAACGACGACGTCGTGGCGCCGGGCACCGGCTTCGAGACGCACCCGCACCGCGACATGGAGATCGTGACGTGGGTGCTCGACGGCGGACTCGTGCACCAGGACTCGATGGGCAACAGCGGCGTCATCCAGCCGGGCCTCGCCCAGCGGATGAGTGCCGGCACCGGCGTACTCCATTCGGAGAAGAACGACCGCTGGCACCTGCACGGAGGCGATGAGCACACCGACCCCGTGCACTTCGTGCAGATGTGGGTCGTGCCGGACGAGTCGGGGATCGAGCCCGGCTACGAGCAGCTCGACATCACCAGCGAGCTCGAGCGCGGCGGCCTGGTGACCGTCGCGTCGGGCTCGGCGCGCCACGAGGGCGCCATCCGCATCAGCCAGCGAGACGCGACGCTGTTCGCCGCCCGGCTCCACGACGGTGACTCGCTGCAGTTGCCCACGGCGCCTTACGTCCATCTGTACGTCGCGCGCGGCGCCGTCGACCTCGAGGGCGCGGGCCGCCTGGAGACGGGAGACGCGGCACGGGTGACCGCCGCCGAGGGACAGAGGCTGACGGCTAGCGGCGACGCCGAGGTGCTCGTCTGGGAGATGCACGCCACCGTGTGAGTGGGGGTGCCTACTCGGCGCCGCCTTCGGTCTCGGTCTCGGGGGCGGCGTTGACGTCGCCGAGCCCGTACTTGTCGATGGCCTCACGCAGCACCTCGCGCTTGACCTCGCCGCGACGGGCGAGCTCGGTCAGCGTCTTCACCGCGATCGAGGCGGCGTCGACCTTGAAGTGACGGCGGAGCGCCGACCGCGTGTCGGACAGCCCGAACCCGTCGGTGCCCAGTGAGCTGAAGTCGCCCGGCACCCACGGCGCGATCTGGTCCTGGACCGCGCGCATGAAGTCCGACACCGCGATGAACGGCCCGTCGGCACCTTCGAGCTTGCGGGTGACGTAGGGCACCTGCAGGTCGTCGTCGGGGTGCATGAAGTTGTGCTCGTCGCACGCGAGAGCGTCGCGACGCAGCTCGGTCCACGACGTCACCGACCAGACGCCTGCCTGCACCCCCCAGTCGACCTGGAGGAGGCGCTGCGCCTCGAGCGCCCACTGCAACGCGACACCGGAGGCCATCAGCTGCGCCTTGGGCCCGTCGCCCTCGGACGCCGGCGACACGAAGTGCACGCCACGCAGGATGCCGTCGATGTCGACGTCCTCGGGCTCCGGCGGTTGCGGGTAGGGCTCGTTGTAGACGGTGAGGTAGTAGAAGATGTTCTCCGGGTCCTCGCCGTACATCCGCCGGAGCGCGTCGCGCACGATGTGGCCGAGCTCGTAGGCGTATGCCGGGTCGTAGGCCAGCACGGCGGGGTTCGTCGCGGCGAGCAGGATCGAGTGCCCGTCCTCGTGCTGCAGGCCCTCGCCGTTGAGCGTCGTACGGCCGGCCGTGGCGCCGAGGGCGAACCCGCGCGCCATCTGGTCGGCCGCCGCCCAGAAGCTGTCGCCGGTGCGCTGGAAGCCGAACATCGAGTAGAAGATGTAGATCGGGATCATCGTCTCACCGTGTGTGGCGTACGACGTGGCGGCAGCCGTCCAGGACGCGGTGGAGCCGGCTTCGTTGATGCCCTCGTGGAGGATGACGCCCTTCGTGTCCTCCTTGTAGGAGAGCATCAGCTCGCGGTCGACCGACGTGTAGTTCTGCCCGTGTGGCGAGTAGATCTTCAGCGTCGGGAAGAGCGAGTCCATGCCGAAGGTGCGCGCCTCGTCGGGGATGATCGGCACGAACCGCCAGCCGATCTCCTTGTCCTTGAGCAGGTCCTTGAGCAGCCGCACGAACGCCATCGTCGTCGCGACGGACTGCTTGCCCGACCCGCGCTTGACGACGTCGTAGACCTTGTCGCCGGGCAGCACGAGCGGCTTGTTCTTGGTCCGCCGCTCGGGCAGATAGCCGCCGAGCGCACGCCGGCGCTCGTGCATGTAGGCGATCTCGTCGGAGTCGGGACCGGGGTGGTAGTAGGGCGGCAGCGTCTCGTCGAGCGCGCTGTCGGGGATCGCGTCGAGGTAGAGCCGGTCGCGGAACCCCACGAGGTCCTCGTGCTTGAGCTTCTTCATCTGATGGGTCGAGTTGCGTGCCTCGAAGTGCGAGCCGAGCGTCCAGCCCTTGATGGTCTTGGCGAGGATGACGGTCGGCTGACCCGTGTGCTTCGTCGCCGCGTCGTAGGCGGCGTAGAGCTTGCGGTAGTCGTGCCCGCCGCGGGAGAGGCCCCAGATGTCCTTGTCGGACATGTCCTCGACCATCTTGCGGGTGCGCGGGTCGCGGCCGAAGAAGTGCTCGCGGACGAACGCGCCGTTCTCCGCCTTATAGGTCTGGTAGTCGCCGTCCGGCGTGACGTTCATCAGGTTGACGAGCGCCCCGTCCGTGTCGGCGGCGAGCAGCGGGTCCCACTCGCGGCCCCAGATGACCTTGATGACGTTCCAGCCCGCGCCTCGGAAGAAGGACTCGAGCTCCTGGATGACCTTGCCGTTGCCGCGTACCGGCCCGTCGAGCCGCTGGAGGTTGCAGTTGACGACGAAGGTGAGGTTGTCGAGCTCCTCACGCGCCGCGACACCGATGGCCCCGAGCGACTCCGGCTCGTCCATCTCGCCGTCGCCGAGGAACGCCCACACGTGCTGGTCGCTCGTGTCCTTGATCCCGCGGTTGTGCAGGTAGCGGTTGAACCGGGCCTGGTAGATGGAGTTGAGCGGCCCGAGGCCCATCGAGACGGTGGGGAACTCCCAGAACTCCGGCATCAGCCGCGGGTGCGGGTAGGACGGGAGGCCGCCGCCGTGCGGCTTGTGCGAGAGCTCCTGGCGGAAGCCATCGAGCTGGTTCTCGGTGAGACGGCCCTCGAGGAAGGCGCGGGCGTACATGCCGGGGGACGCGTGGCCCTGGTAGAAGATCTGGTCGCCGCCGCCGGGATGGTCCTTGCCGCGGAAGAAGTGGTTGTGCCCCACCTCGTACATCGCGGCGGACGAGGCGTACGTCGAGATGTGGCCGCCCACGCCCACGCCGGGACGCTGGGCGCGGTGCACCATGATCGCCGCATTCCACCGGAGGTAGGCGCGGATCCGCCGCTCCACGTGCTCGTCGCCCGGGAACCAGGGCTCCGACTCGGGGGGGATCGTGTTGATGTAGTCAGTGCTGCGCAGGCTGGGGACGCCGACCTGCTTCTCACGGGCCCGCTGGAGCAGGCTGAGCATCAGGTAGCGGGCCCGGTTGCGCCCCGCGTGGTCGACGACGGCGTCGAGCGACTCGAGCCACTCCGCGGTCTCCGACGGGTCGATGTCGGGCAGCTGGCTGGGCAGGCCGTCGGCGATGATGGCGGGCCGTTGCGGTCGCTCAGATGCACTGGTCACGGGTGTCCTTCCCGTCGTACGTCGGGTTCCCTGCGCGGCTGGGCCGGGTCACGACCGCGCCGCCTCCCCCCATCGTCCTACGTGCGTCGGCCAGCCGCATCTCCGGCCCACGGAGGGACCACACTGGCGGGCATGCTGACGACGACGATCGACGTCCAAACCGGCACCGGCGAGACGGTCCACGACCTCACCGGCGCCTGCGCGGAGTTCCTCACCGAGTTCGGGGCCGGAGACGGGCTGCTCCACGTGTGGGTGCCGCACGCCACCGCGGGGCTGGCCATCCTCGAGACGGGGGCGGGCAGCGACGCCGACCTGCTCCTCGCCCTGCGTGAGCTCCTGCCGGCGGACGACCGATGGCGGCACCGGCACGGCTCGTCCGGCCACGGGCGCGACCACGTGCTGCCGGCCCTCTGCCCGCCGTACGCCACCATCCCGGTCGTCGGAGGCTCGATGGCCCTCGGGACCTGGCAGGCGGTCTGCATTGTCGACACCAACGGCGACAACCCGACCCGCCAGGTCCGGTTGTCGTTTCTCCAAGGCTGACCCGCGCTCGGCCCAGGGCCACGCTCCGCGGCTCCCCGGCCGGGCTCCCTGGCGGGTTCTGGGACACATCCACGCGAAGCGCTTGCGCGAGCGCCCCGACCCGTGTGGACTACGCGCGACACGTCCGCACTCGGCGGGCAGCGACGTTGTGGAGGATTCCGGTGAGCGCGACCGCGGACCACGCGGAGGGCGAGCGGCACCTGGCAGGACGGCTCGGGCTGCGCCCCGGACAGGTCGTGCAGGAGCTTGGCTACGACGTTGACTGTGATGAGGACCTTCGCGCAGGTGTGCAGGCCCTGGTGGAGAGCGAGCTGGTCGACGAGGACTACGAGGACGTGGTCGACGTCGTCCTGCTGTGGTGGCGCGACGAAGACGGCGACCTCGTCGACGCACTCGTCGACTCGCTCGTCTCGCTCGGCGATGGCGGCGTGGTCTGGGTGCTGACACCGAAGGCCGGCCGGGACGGCCACGTGGAGCCCAGCGACATCGGCGACGCGGCTCCCACGGCGGGGCTGCACCAGACCAGCAGCATCAGCGCAGCCGTCGACTGGTCGGGCACTCGGCTCGTCACCCGCAGGTCCAACCGCTGACGTCCGGTCGAGGTCGCGAGAGGACGGCAGATGTCGATCGAGGTGGGCGACCAGGCGCCGGACTTCGAGCTCAGGAACCAACACGGCCAGCGGGTGCGGCTCTCGTCGTACCGGGGAAAGAAGGCCGTCCTGCTCGTCTTCTACCCGTGGGCGTTCAGCGGCACCTGCAGTGGGGAGCTGCACGAGCTGCAGGAGAACCTCGGCGAGCTCCAGCGTGACGATGTCGCGGTTCTGACCGTGTCGATCGACTCGATGTACGCGCTGCGGACCTGGGCCGATCGCGACGGCTTCACCTTCGAGCTGCTGGCCGACTCGTGGCCGCACGGTGCGGTGGCGCGGTCGTACGGCGTGTTCAGCGAGGAGGCCGGGGCGGCCATTCGCGGCTCGTTCGTCATCGACAAGGCCGGAGTGGTGCGCTGGTCGGTCGTCAACGGCATCGGCGAGGCACGCAGCCTCGACGACTACGCCAAGGCGCTCGCCAGCCTGTAGGCCGCGGTCGCCGGTAGGGTTCTCGCGGCGAGCGGGGCGCATAGCTCAGTTGGTTAGAGCACCTGCCTTACAAGCAGGGGGTCGGCGGTTCGAGTCCGTCTGCGCCCACCCAGGCCGCTGGTCGACGTCAGCTGGCAACTGCTCGGCTGTTGCTGGACGCGGGCGTGAGGGTGCTGTTGTGCTCGTTGCGGGCGCGGACCATACTGCCCGTCACCAAACGAGTGATGGGAGCTTGGGATGGGGCGTAGTCGGATTCTCCCGGCGGGGATTGTCGGTGTCCTGTTGGTCGTCCTCGGTGTGACCAGCGCACAGCCGGCCGCGGCGATCGTCGGCGGGGAGCGCGACGAGGTACACACCAATGTCGGCCTCGTCCGGTTCACCACGGAGTCGGGCCGGTTCCGCTGCTCCGGCACCCTGATTTCTCCGACGGTGGTGCTGACTGCAGGCCACTGCACCGGGGACACGGGCGACAGCCCGGCCACCGACGTGTACGTCTCGTTCAACACCGACCTGCCGCTCGACCCGCTGGCGGCCGGCATCACGCCGGCAGAGCGCGCGGCTCGCGCCGCGAACTACATCACCGGCACCGCGCACCCGGATCCCCTCTGGAACGGCGCGTTGTCGATCTCCAAGCAGCACGACCAGGGTGTGGTCGTGCTCGATGCGCCGGCCGCTTCGACGTGGCCGGGCATCACGCCGGCACCGTTGCTGCCGGTGGGCACGCTCGACGGCAACCAGGGCGCACTCAAGAACAGGACGTTCATCCTGGTCGGCTATGGCGTCGACATCGGCGCGAAGAAGTCGCAGATCGTCGTGCCGGAGCGGCGCTTCACCACGTCGTTCCTCAAGAACGTGCAGGACGAGGTGGTTACCTTCCAGATCAGCAACCGCGACTCCAAGGCCGGCGGCGGCTCTTGCTTCGGCGACTCCGGCGGGCCGGTGTTCCTCGGCCAGTACGTGGCGGGCGACTCTTCCTTTGTGAACTCGCTGACCTGCAATGCGACCGCCGGTTACCAGCGGGTCGACACGGCGTACTCGCGTGCCTTCCTGGAGCAGTTCATCTAGCAGGCAGCGGATGGGCTGTCCCCCTGCGCTGCCTAGCCCTGCAGGCACAGGCAGAACGGGTGCCCCGCCGAGTCGCCGAACACTCGCCATTGCGTGCCGTCCTTCAGCCGCGACGCTCCCAGCTCCACGGCTCGTGCTTCGCCGGCATCGAGGTCGTCGACGAGGAGGTCGAGGTGTGCCTGCTGCGGGTGCGCCGGGTCCGGCCAGCGGGGCGGGTTGTAGTCGCTGACCTGCTGGAACATCACGCTCTTGCCGTCGCCCGCGATGAGGGCACCCTCGGGACCGTCGTAGGAGACCTCCATACCGGTGAGGGCGGCGTAGAACCGGGCAAGGGCTGACGCGTCGGGCGCGTCGATGGTCACCGCGAACAGGTCCATCACCGGGCCGACGCCGTCCTTCTGACAGAGGTCGAACGGGTGCCCGGCCGGGTCGGCCAGGGTGACCCACGTCGGGCCGTCGGCGAGCCGGGTGGCGCCGAGGCCGACCGCCCGCTCGGCCGCCGCCTGATGGTCGTCGATCTGCAGGTCGAGGTGGAACTGCTGCGGGCGCTCCTGGCCCGGCCACTGCGGTGCGACATGGTCAGGCGCCAGCTGGAACGCGACCTCCTGGCCGCCTCCCGTCCGCACGGTGATCCAGTCAGGTTCCTTCTCGGTGATCTCCCAGCCGGCCAGTTCGGCGTAGAACGAGGCAAGTCTCTCGATGTCCGGCGCGTCGAGAGCGACCAGTTGGAGGCGTGCTGTTGTCGTCATGGCCAGCATCATGCCGCTGCCCTCCGACAACGGCGGTGCGGCGCCGCCCCGAGGTGGTCGGCCGTCGCCGTGTTCACCGACTGTTCGCTTGCGTCTGGGAGGCCAGGTGGCAACGATTCGCAGGAACGTGATTACCGCTGTGGCGCCGCCGATGCTGCGGCGACTGGTTGCCGAGTTCATGGGCACGGGGTTGCTGGTGACCGTCGTCGTCGGCTCCGGCATCGCCGGAGAGCGGTTGTCTCCGGACGACGTCGGCTTGCAGCTCTTCTACAACTCCACGGCGACGGTGTTCGGGCTGACCACGTTGATCTTGATGTTCGGTCCCGTTTCCGGCGGACACTTCAACCCGGTGGTGTCCGCAGCGGACTGGCTGCTCGGTCGGCGAGCTCGGACCGGCCTCCCCGGCAAGGACTTTGCGGCATACCTGGCCGTGCAGACCGCCGGCGCGGTCGGAGGCGCCGTTTTGGCGAACGTCATGTTCGACCTACCGACGACGCTGTCGACGAGAGACCGCAGCGACTGGCATCTGTGGATCGGAGAGATCGTCGCGACCGCCGGGCTGATCACGCTGATCCTCGCCCTCGCTCGCACGAGTCGGGGCCCGTGGGCCGCTCCCGCGATCGGTGCCTACATCGGGGCCGCCTACTGGTTCACGTCCTCGACCGCGTTCGCCAACCCGAGCGTCACGGTGGGCCGCATCTTCTCCGACTCTTTTGCCGGCATCGCTCCCTCATCGGCGACTGGATTCATCATTGCCCAGCTCGTCGGGGGCGCGGTCGGGCTCGGCCTGGTGCTGGTCCTCTACCCGGACGTGGCCGCCGCCGAAGACGCCGTGGTTGTGGCCGAGCGGTCTCACAAGACGAGAGGTTCATCGTGATCGAAAGCCCCAGCATCCTGTTCGCCTGCAAGGCAAATGCCGGCCGCAGCGCGAGCGCCAAGGTTCTCGGCGAGCACTACGCACAGGGCCGCGTGAGCGTGTTCTCGGCCGGGTCCGAGCCGGGGGACAAGGTGCATCCCGAGGTTGCCGCAGTGCTCGCGTCTCTGGGTCTTGACACGAGCGGCGAGACACCCAAGGGTTTCGATCCCGACGGTGAATACACCGCGGTCGTCACCATGGGGTGCGGGGATTCGTGCCCGTTCTATACGGGCGCGCGTTACGAGGACTGGGAGCTCGACGACCCCAAGGGACAGGACGAGGCGACTGTCCGGCGCATCGTGAAGGAAATCGACGGGCGGGTCCGCATACTGCTCCGTGATCTGGTTCCCGGATTGAATCTGCCTCCATCTGTTTTCGCACAGATGCCACGCGGCACGTGATGGGCGTGCGGGTAGCCGTCAGGTGGTGCGGTGCACGGCTGACTGCACGGTCTTGAGGCCGGTCAGTTCCAAGTCCGAGGCGAGATCGGCTGCCGGCATGGGATACCCGATGTGGAAGCCCTGCGCGATGTCGCATCCCAGGTCACGCAGCTCGGCCAGGACCTCGGCGTTCTCGACGCCTTCGGCGACGATGCGCAGGCCGAAGCTAGCCCCCAGACCGATGATGCTGCGCACCAGGATTCCACTGGCATGCATCTCGCTCTCACGGGTCAGACCGATGATGAATGTCTGGTCGATCTTCACCTCGCGCACCGGCAGGCGTTGCAGGTAGGACAGGCTGGAGTAGCCGGTGCCGAAGTCGTCCAGCGACAGGGTGACACCGATGGCAGCCAGGCGCTCCAGGGTGGGCACGGTCCGCTCGGGATCCCCCATGATGCTGCTCTCGGTGATCTCGAGGATGAGCTTCTGCGCTGGCAGCCCGGCCGCGACCAGGGCAGCGGCGACGTTGTCCGGCAGGGCCGGGTTGAGCACGTTTCTCGCCGACAGGTTGACGGCGACGCTCAGGTCCAACCCGTCGTCCTGCCAGGCTCGGCACTGCCGGAGTGCCTTGCTGAGCACCGCATCGGTGAGCTGCTCGATGAGACCGGTGGACTCAGCCAGGGGAATGAAGACATCCGGCGCAAGCGGGCCCAGCGTGGGGTGCGTCCAGCGCACGAGGGCCTCGACGCTGGTCACCAGGTTGAACGCCAGGTCGAGCTTCGGCTGGTAGTGCAACTCGAGGTCGTCGTGCTCCAGTGCCAACGTGAGATCGGCAAGCAGTGCGAGTCGTTCGGCCCGTCCGGCGTCGAGCTCAGCGGTGTAAGTGGCGATGCCGGTCCCGGCGGCCTTGGCCGCGTACATGGCGGTGTCCGCATGGCGCAGTACGTCGGCGTCCACCTCCCCGACCTCGGCGATGGCGACTCCGATACTGGCCTGGGTGGTCACCGTTGCATCCGGAAGGGCGATGGCGGAACGCAGCGTCTGTGCGACCCGCTCGGCGGCCGCCAGGGCCGAGCCGGCGGTAGTCGTCGTGGGCAACAGGACAGCGAACTCGTCCCCGCCGAGACGGGCGACTGTCGCGCCGGGCTCGTCGAGGGTTTCGAGTCGTGCCGCCACGACCTGCAGGAGCTGGTCGCCTACGTGGTGGCCTAGCGCGTCGTTGACCTCCTTGAACCGTTCGAGTCCGAGGAGCAGCACCGAAGGCCGGGAAGGTCCGGTGGCCTCGGCGAGGGCTTCCCCGAGGCGCTCGGTCAGCAGGGCCCGGTTGGGCAGACCGGTGAGCGTGTCATGGGTGGCGTCGTGTCGCAGGCGGTGCACCAGTTGGGTGTTGCGCAAGGCCACAATGAGGTGCCCGCCGAGCACCTGCAGGATGGCAAGGTCGTCGCGGGAGAAGGCGATGGCATCGCCCAGCCGGTCGATCGCGATGAGAGTGCCGTTTGCGCCGTTCCGGGTGATGTGTACGACGGCCGCGTCACGTACGTCGTGGTCGTCGAGCCAGCGCCGCTGGGCCGGGTCGGGTGAACTGCCGGTGATGATCGTGGACTTGTTCGGCAGCCCGTCCGCGTACGCGCGGTCGCTCGAACGCCGGCCCGGCCTCGCCGGAGCGATCGTGTGCGACAGGCCGTCGCTGAGAATGCGCAGATCAACGTTGCCGCGTTCGTCGCGCAGGGTCAGCTCCACGCGCGAAGCCCGCACCAGCGTGCAGATCTCGCTCAGCAGTCGGTTGGCCAGTTCGTCGACACTGCCGGTGCCCTCGCTGTGTTCGACAAACAACTGCACCTGCTCAAGCGAGTGGTAGCGCCGCCGAAGCACGAGATACCCGCGGTAGACGATCACCGTGATCAGGGCGAAGACCAAGAGCAGCACCCCGCCGAGCGGACCGGCGCCTAGCAGTACCGCGCAGATGAAGCCGACGGTTGTGTTGATGGCGACGAAGCCTGCAGCGGGCAACAACACGTGTGTCACGTCTGCGCGGGAGACCGGGCCGTCGTTGAGGCGGATCACCAGCAGCACGAGGCCGCTCATGAGCAGATCGACGGCCGCCAGGCTCAAGTAGCACGGGACGGCGGTGCGCGGATCGAGCTCTGCGCCCTGCCCGAGAAGGAGGTGGGCGAGAGTGATGACCAATGCGGTGTCGAGCAGGTAGGACGCTGTGTTGTAGGAGAACTTCAGAGGTGCCGCACGCTGCACCGCGAATGCGACGACGGTGGCGGCGAGGCGGGCCAGCACGAGGTGCTGTGGGGGGACGTACAACAGGCCAAGCACCAGCGGGATGCCGGCCAGCGAGAACGAGTAGGCATGCTTGCGGATTTCGATGTGTGCCTGGCCGAGCTCGGTCAGGAAGAACGCCAGAGCCAGGGCGAGGAGGATGACACCAGCGACTGATCCGTCGGCGGGGGCAAGCAGAGGGCCATCCGGCAGGCGCACGGTCAGGGCGACGCCAATCGCGGCCAGCACCAGGGTCAGCCCGAGGGTCCATACCTTCGGGTCGCCGGCCCACGAGCGCGAGAAGATGGTGAGAGGGCGGCGTGAGCGGACCTCATAGCCCATCGCCGCTCACATCCACCCGTCGTCGTCGGACCCCGAGACTGGGTTATCGGCATGTCCGCGACGCTTCTGCAGCGCGGCAGATGCCTAGCTCCAGGCGGTGGACGACCAGCGAGCTCGTTCCCATGCGGCGTTGCTCCACCGGGCGCGAGACCAGCGGGCTCGGTCCCAGGACACGTCCGACCAGCGAGCCCGGGTCCAGGAAGTGCCGCTCCAGCGCGCTCGTGCCCAGCCGCTCGAGGTCCAGCCGTCCCCGGACCAGCGTGCTCGGCTCCATGTTCCGCCTGACCAGCTGGTTCCCTGGGCGGACTCCTGCGACCATGTCGTGGCGTCCCAGGGCACACCCTGGACGTCGACCTCACCGGAGAGAACTTGCTGGGTCTCGGGGTCCACGAGGTTGGCGCCGCCGCGAGCGGCCTCCAGCGAGCCCGTGCCCCTGGCGACGGGAAAGGTCTGCGTTGCCGCCAGCAGCGGGTTCTTCCACGGCTGCTTCGCGGCGTAGGCACCCTTCAGAGCGAACAGCGCGTTGTTGACATTGAGCTGGCCGGCGCCGGCGTCCACGACCGCCGCCGCCCTCAACGGTATGGCGGTCGACACGAGCGCTGCCTTGACCTGGTCGGGCGTGAGCTGGGGGTAGGCCTGGAGCAGGAGGGCCGCGGAGCCACTGACAACGGCGGCGGCCTGCGATGTGCCCGAGCCCCGGAACAAGCGGCCGGCAGCGTCGCCAGCAACCCTGCCCTCGGGGTGGGTCTCGTCAACGAACGAACCGGGAGCGCGCAGCGAGACCACCGACCGACCGGGTGCGACGAGGTCGACGTGCCGCTGCGTGGTACCACGCGAGGAGAACTCAGCGACGATCGGCCTCGACCACCAGCCAGACACGGTGCCCTGCGGGTCGCTCGAGCCGACTGCGAGAACGTACGGGTCGATCGCCGGGTCGGTCAGTCCGCCAGCAGTACGGCCGCCGTTGCCGCCGGAGACAACGACCACGAGCCCGCGGCGCCAGGCGTTCTCCGCCGCAGCCGCCAGTGGGTCGAGCTCGTGGGACTGCAGCGATGCCGTGCCGAAGGACAGGTTGATCACGCGCACGTTCATCCCGTTGTCGGTACGGTGTTGCGCCACCCAGTCCAGCGCGGCGATGACCTGGCTCACGTCCGTGCTGCCGTCGGTGCTGGCAAGCTTCAGGGCGAGTAGCTGCGCGTCGGGAGCGACACCGAACTGCGCCGCGGCATCTGCTCTCGGCGCGCCGGTCTTGGGGTCGACGACGACAGGGTCTTTCGCGGCGATGATCCCGGCCATGTGCGTGCCGTGGCCGAAGGTGTCGTAGTCCAGGGTCTCGGTGCTGTTCGACTCCAAGGACAAGTCCGGCCCGCGAACCACCTTGCCCGGAGCATCCAACCCGGGCACGGACGAGACGCCGGAGTCGAGCACGGCAACCGTGACACCGCGCCCGGTCAGCGGGCGGCCGGCCGCGTCTTTCGAGCTCCATACCGCCCTGGCTCCGATGGCGTCGACAATCGTCGTCAGCGAGCCGGGGTCCCTCCTGGCGTCGTTCCTGCCGTAGGCGTCCAGGGCGGTCTTGTCCGCGACCTTGTCGCCCCAGAGCGGTCCGACGATCCTCGCCTGGGCGGAATTGGAATTGGTCGAGACGGCATGGGCGGGCGCCATTGCGAGCGTCGTCGAGGTCAAAGCCACCGACAAGACCAGAAGAGTCCCGCGTCGAGGACCAGTCCAGACCACGCCCATGCTTGAACCCCCTACATGCGTGGCGAACGAGTCGACTCACTGCCTCTGCTACATCGGACGGCCAAGCAGCCATCGAGAGAGGGCAAACCCGCATTCACCTACCTGGCGCAATCCCGCCACCTGATTGGCCCTCATTCAGCGGTCAGGGAGGTGTTCTAGGGGGAGCTTGGCCCGGGACCCGCCGCAAGCCCCCGCAAACGGGTCCGTACCATCACGGGCATGATCGGGCACGGGGAGGCTCGTCGACGGCTGGTCGCGGAGTATGCCGCGATCCCCGCGGGCTCCCCGGTTCGCCTGGCCAAGCGGACGTCGAACCTGTTCCGTCCGCGTGATCGCAGCGCGGCGCCAGGCCTCGACGTTTCCGGGCTCGACTCGGTGCTCAGTGTCGATCCGGTGGCGCGGACCGCGGACGTGCAGGCGATGACGACGTACCGGGACCTGGTCGACGCGACCCTGGCCCACGGGCTCATGCCGACGGTCGTGCCGCAGCTGAAGACCATCACGATCGGGGGCGCCGTCACCGGCCTCGGGATTGAGTCGTCGTCTTTCCGCAACGGCCTCCCACACGAGTCGGTGCGCGAGCTCGAGGTGCTCACCGGCGACGGGCAGATCGTCATCGCCCGGCCCGACGGTGCCGACGCCGACCTGTTCCGAGCGTTCCCCAACTCCTACGGCACTCTCGGCTACGCGCTGCGCCTGGTGATCGACCTCGAGCCGGTGCGGCCGTACGTCGCGCTGCGCCACGTCCGCTTCGACGACTTCGACGCGATGACGGACGCGATCGCGGCCATCATGGTGGACCACGCCCACGAAGGGGACCCGGTCGACTTCGTCGACGGCACCGTGTTCTCCGCCCACGAGGCCTACCTCACGCTCGGCGCGTGGGCCGACGAGGCGCCGTACACGTCCGACTACACGGGCAAGCACATCTACTACCGGTCGATCCGGGCGCGCCGGGTCGACTTCCTCACGGTTCGCGACTACCTGTGGCGCTGGGACACCGACTGGTTCTGGTGCTCGCGGGCGTTCGGTGCCCAGAACCCACGGATCCGCCGGTTCTGGCCGAAGCGCTGGCTGCGCAGCGACGTCTACTGGAAGCTGGTCCGGCTGGAGAACCGCTACCACGTGGCCGCTCGCCTCGACGCGAGGAAGGGCAGGCCACCCCGGGAGCGGGTGGTGCAGGACGTCGAGATCCCACTGGCTCGCACCGCCGACTTCCTCCGCTGGTTCGTGCGGGAGGTGCCGATCGAGCCGGTCTGGCTGTGCCCCATTCGGTTACGGAGCCGGCGGGGTGGCACGGCGTCGGACTCGCACCTGCATGGCGGTGGCACCCCGTGGCCGCTCTATCCGTTGCGCCACGACGAGACCTACGTCAACGTCGGCTTCTGGTCGACGGTGGCGATCGAAGGTGGTCGCGTCGACGGTGACGTGAACCGCCGCATCGAAGATGTGGTTTCCCAGCACGACGGCCACAAGTCGCTCTACTCGGACGTCTACTACGGCGAGGACGAGTTCTGGGCGCTCTACGGCGGCGAGGACTACCACGGCGCGAAGAAGCGATACGACCCGCAATCCCGGCTGCTCGATCTGTATTCAAAGGCGGTGCATAGACGATGAGCCTCAAGCTCGACATGAACGTCCGGTCACGCACGGGTGCTGTGACCCTCGGCGACATGTTCGAAGGTCTGTTCGGCGCGGATGTCCCCGTGCGCTTCTCGGCGTACGACGGCAGCACGGCCGGCCGACCAGACGCCAAGCTCGGCTTCCGGCTCACCAGTCCTCGCGCCGTGTCCTACCTCGCCACCGCGCCGGGCTCACTCGGCCTGGCCAGGGCCTACATCAAGGGTGACCTCGACATCGAGGGCGTCCACCCCGGCGACCCCTACGAGATCCTCAAGAGCATCGACGACGACCTTCAGCTCAGCCGCCCGCCGATGGCGCAAGCGGTTGCCTGGGCGCGTTCGCTCGGCGTGCGCGCGTTCGTGCCGCCGCCGGTCCCGGAGCAGGAGGTCGTGCCCTGGCAGCGCATGCCGCTGCGCGCCCGCGACCGGCACGCCACGGCGATCAGTCATCACTATGACGTGTCCAACACGTTCTACTCCCACGTCCTCGGCCCATCGATGACCTACACCTGCGCGTGCTACCCGAAGCCTGACGCGACCCTCGAGCAGGCGCAGGAGCACAAGTTCGACCTCGTCGCGCGCAAGCTCGGCCTGGAGCCGGGGATGCGCCTGCTCGACGTCGGCTGCGGCTGGGGCCAGATGGTGCGCCACGCCGCCTCTCGTTACGGCGTGCAGGTGATCGGCGTGACTCTCTCCCGCGAACAGGCGCTGTGGGGTCAGGCACGCATCGAGGCGGACGGCCTGACTGACCTGGCCGAGGTGCGTCACGGTGACTACCGCGACATTCCCGAGCGTGGCTTCGACGCGGTCAGCTCGATCGGGCTGATCGAGCACATCGGCGTCAAGAACTATTCTGCCTACTTCCAGTTCCTCCGCTCACGGCTGCGCCCGGGCGGGCGCCTGCTCAACCACGGCATCACCCGCCCGGACAACCGCCACGCCGGACTTCCCCCGCGCGGCTTCATCCGTCGCTACGTCTTTCCCGACGGTGCCCTCACCGGCTCTGGCGACATCGTGGGCGACATGGAGGACGCCGGGTTCGAGGTGCAGCACCAGGAGAACCTCCGGGTGCACTACGCGAAGACGCTGCAGGCCTGGTGCGCCAACCTCGTCGAGCACTGGGACGAGTGTGTCGCCGAGGCGGGCCTGCCGACGGCGAAGGTGTGGGGCCTCTACATGGCCGGATCCCGGCTGTCCTTCGAGCGCAACGGCATCCAGCTGCACCAGGTGCTCGGCACCCGCACCTCACCCGACGGGACGTCCGGCTACCCGCTGCGCCACGACTTCGGCGTCTAGGGCGGGGCAATGCCGTACCTGTACTTCGACAAGGAAGAGCTCAATGACCAGAGCCTCCATGCGCTGAAGGAGGGCGAGGCCCCCTTCTCCTACAACCAGCGCATCGAGGCCTCCCTCAACATGCACGAGCGGGAGGGCTGGACGGTGGTCAGCGTCGCGTGGGACGACGAGCACAAGGTGGCCGGCGTCCTGTTGCATCAGCCTCCGGAGAGCGTCGACGCACCTTCGGAGGAGTGACTCCGGCGCAGAGCGGCCTGGGCCGCGAAGTATCCGCACATCCCGTGCACGCCGCCGCCGGGGGGAGTGGACGAGGAACACAGGAACAGCCGTGGGTCGGGTGTCGTGTAGGGCACCGGCCGCACAACCGGACGCGTGAACAGCTGACGTAGGTTCTGCAGGCCACCGTTGATGTCGCCGCCCACGTAGTTGGGGTTGTAGGCCTCCATCTGGGCGGGCGACATCGATGCTCTGCCCAGGACAAGGTCGCGGAAGCCAGGGGCGAACCGCTCCACCTGTGCCTCGATCCGTTCGGTCATGTCCTCTTCGCAGCCCGCGGGGACGTGGCAGTAGGCCCACCCGACGTGCTTGCCCGCCGGAGCCCGCGAAGGGTCGCAGACAGTGGGCTGGGTCAACAGGACGTAGGGACGCTGCGGGACGCGGCCGCTCGCGACGTCGTCCTCGGAGGCGGCGATCTCGTCGAGTGTGCCTCCAAGATGCACCGTGCCGGCCCGACGAGCGTCCTCGTCCCGCCACGGGATGGGACCGTCGAGCGCCCAGTCCAGCTTGAAGACGCCCGGGCCGTAGCGGAAGCGGCGCAAGGCGCGCGCGTAGCGCGCGGGCAATCGGTGGCCGGCCAGATCGAGGACCTGGCGGGGCGTGACGTCCATCAGGACCGCTCCGGCACCGTCGAGCTCGTCGACGGTCTCGACCCGGCGGCCCGTCACGATCTCGCCGCCGAGTGAGCGCAGGTACGACGCCAGTGCGTCGGCGACGTGCTGCGAGCCGCCGCGGGCGAACGGCCAGCCGACGGCGTGCCCGGCAGTTATGAGCACGAGTGCGACGGCACCGCTGGGCACCTCGTCGAGACGCAGCATGGAGTGGGCTCCGACCCCCGCCAGCAGGGCACGCCCTCGCTCTTCGGAGAAGCGCGACCGGCCAAGCCCGGCCGCCGAGCGCAGGCCCACCAGACCGAAGCGCGCCATCGTCAGCGGATGTCGTGGCGGGCGCAGCGGGCCGAGCAGCTCGCGCATGAGCCCGTCGGCGTTACGTAGGAGCGGCTCGATGAGGCGGCGGTACGCGCGGGCGTCGGTGCCGCCGACCGAGTCGGCGGTCTCGTCGACCTTGCGGTGCAGCAGTACGGCGGTGCCGTCGGCCAGCGGGTGGGCGAGCGGGATCTCGGGGTGGACCAGGTCGAGACCGTGCTCGACGAGCGGAAGGTCACGCAGCAGCGGCGACGCGAGCGAGAGCGCATGGACAGCCGAGCAGACGTCGTGCACGAACCCGGGCAGGGTCAGCTCCGCCGACCGCGACCCGCCCCCGACGGTGTCGGCGGCCTCGAGGACCGTGACGGACCGACCGGCCTGTGCGAACGCGATCGCCGCAGCCAGGCCGTTGGGCCCGGCTCCGACGACGACCGCGTCGCGTCCGGCGAACTCAGGCAACCGATCGCCCGCGGCGGGCCAGGCCTCGCAGCCCCCGGACCGGCGCACCCATCATGTAGATGGTCGACCGGATCGCCGACGAGTGCCAGATGTTGGTCCACTTGGACCACTGGCGCTTCTTGTCCACGCACACGATCTGGGTGTCGACCTCCGGCGTCTCGCCGAAGTAGGCCCCGACCGCGCGCAACGTGTGGTTCCAGAACTTGTTCTCCTGCCTGTGTCCGCCCAGCGGAAGACTCAGCTCGAAGATGGGGTCTGAGGCGCGCATGAGCACCTGCGCCTGCGCGACGGTCTCGCCGTCCCGTTCGGTGGCGCTGAAGGTGATCCAGCCCGCAAACATGTGGCCCTGCGGCGTCATCAGGGTGAACGACTCCTCGTCGGCGTAGAGCACCATCACCCCCGTCGACAGCTTCATCCGCCCCGGCAGTGTCATGTTGAGCAGCGCGACCTCACCCGGCTCGATGCCGGTGAGCGGCGCGTAGAACCTGGTGGTGTCCGGCCAGAAGTCGGGGAACCGCTCCTTCCAGGTCGCGATCAGCTCGGTGGGCGACACCCGCTCGCGGGGCAGACGGATCTGATAGGTCTTCTGCCACATCTGCCCGAACCCCTGGATCGGACCGGCGAGCCGCTTGCCCGTCACGTTGAGGTTGATCGCGCCCTCCGGCACCTCGGAGACGTTCAGCCTCGACACGGCCTTGGCCCAGTGGGTGGCGTCGCGCGCCGCGGCCTGCTTCTCCTCGACGGTCGCCGTGACCTCCGGCTCTGCCGTCTCGTACTGGTCAGACATCGTGCCCCTCCCTCGGTTCAGGCCGCGCCGGCCGCGCTGAGCGCGGACTGCTCGGTGTCGTGGATGCCGACGGCCTCGTCCAGCCGGGTCAGCTCGAAGATCTGTCGGTAGTGGTCGGAGAGCCCGAACGCCATCAGGCGCTGAGACTGCCGGTTGGCGCGTACCAGCAGGGTGACCAGGAGGCCGATGCCGCCACTGTTCATGTACGACAGCTCGGAGAAGTTGAGCACGATCGCCCGGGCGTCACCCGACGCGTCGTAGGCGCTCATGAGCACGTCCTCCGAACCCGACGTCACGTCCCCCTTGATGTCGACGACGCTGGCCGGCCCGAGCCGGCGTACCTCGAACGTCGCAGTTGCCTCGGTCATCTGCTGGTCCCCTCCGCGCCGCGTACGGCGCTGTCCTCATCAGGATTGATCGCTAGGTAGTCGGCAAGGCGAGTGATCTCGAAGATCTCGCGGTAGTGCGGCGACAGACCGAAGGCCCGGATCGGGATCGCGTGTGCCCGGGCCCTGGCGAGCAGGCCGACGATCAACGCGATGCCGGTCGAGTTGATGTAGCCGGTGTGCTCGAAGTTGAGGACCACCGCATCGGGTGCTGAACGGCTCGCTTCTTCCCAGGCGAGGTCCAGCGTGTGCTCGGCACTCGCGTTCACGTCACCGACCAGGTCGATGACCGCCACACCGTCGCGCAGACGCACCGCGGTGGGCAGCTCACTCGTCGTCATGGTCGCCTCCTTCGTTGGTGACTCCCGGGCTGTCGCCTAGGTGCATCACGAGCTCGAGGGTGTGCAGCTCGCCAACGCTTTCTTCGTGCGCCTCGTCGACCATGTTCTTGATGAGGAACAGGCCCCAGCCGCGTGGGCGCTGCAGACCGGCCAGCTTCGCCTCGATGTCGGGCACCTCGGGCTCGCGCATCTCGGGGGCGCCGCCGTGGTCGGTGATCTGGACACGGACCAGGTCCGTCTCGGTGAGCACCCGCACGTTGACCGGCTTGTCCTCGCGGTAGCCGTTCCCGTGCTCGATCGCGTTCATCGTGGCCTCACCGACAGCCGTCTCGAGACGCTTGAGCCGCGCCTCGGGAAGGCCGAGCGGCGCGACGATCGCGCTCACCTGCTGGAGCGCGAGGCGCTCGTTGCCCTCGACACTGGGCACCTCGAACTCCACGAGCTGATGTGTTGGTGCAGCGCCGTTCGACCCGTGCGCCGCGCCGGGGGAGCGGGCCAGGGTGACCATGGTGATGTCGTCCTCCTGCTCCGCGTCCGGCCCGACGTGGTCGCGCAGGTCGCTCAGCACGCGGTCGATCAGCTCCCCGCCGCCGGGGTACATCGCCACGGCGTCCTTGAGGCGCGGGAACCCGAACATCGCACCTTGCGGGTCGTGTGCCTCGACCACACCGTCGGAGTGCAGGAGGAGCGAGTCGCCGGGCGCCAGGATGGCTTCCTTCTCCTCGTAGGCCATCCCCGACATGAGCCCGAGCGGCATGCCGCGCGCCCGCAGCTCGACCGAGCCGTCCGCCGTCTTCACGTACGGCAGGTCGTGGCCGGCGTTGGCGAAGCGGAACCTCCCGGTCTCCGGTTCCAGGACGCCGTACAGGCAGGTGACGAACATCTTCGCGGGCATGTCCGGGCAGAGGTGCTCGTTGACGCGCTCCAGCACCTCGCGCGGGTTGACCAGCCGCTGGGCGGAGGCGCGCAACACGCTGCGGGTGGCGGCCATGACCAGAGCGGCGGGTACGCCCTTGTCGGTGACGTCTCCCACGACGAAGCCGACCTGCCCGTCGGGCAAGGGGATCACGTCGTAGAAGTCGCCGCCCACCTCGCGGGCGGGGCGGTAGTAGGCGGCGACCTGCCACCCAGGGAGGTCGGGCAGCTGCTTGGGGAGGAAGTTCTGCTGGATGAGCCTCGCGACCTCGAGCTCCTGCTCGAAGCGCTGCCTGGTGCGCGCCTCGGCCTGCTGCTGGCGGACCAACTGGCCCACGCGGAGCGCGGGCGCCGCCTGCGCCGCGAGGTTGTCGAGCAGCTTCCGGTCGTCGGTGGAGTAGTCCTGCTCCGACCGTCGCGGACCGAGATTGAGTACGCCGATCAGCTCGCCCTGGCTCACCAGCGGGACGGCCAGCTTGACGCCGGCGGCCTTGAGCTCGGCCAGTGCCGGCGAGTCGAGCTCGAGAGCCTCGACGTCCACCGCGCCCGTTGCGCTCTGCAGGTAGGCGAGCAGCGGGTCGTTGGCCGCGATGTCGACGGGAGCGACCTCGTCCTGCGGCGCGGCGACCAGCCCGCTTCCCTCGCGTGGCGTACGGACCGCCTCGGTCGAGCGGCCGAGGAAGCGGCGGCGGAACGATCCGGTCAGCGCTGTCATGATGTGACCTTTCTATGCCGGCGGCGTCCAGGAAGCGTTACCGCGACAAGTGTCACCGCATTCGAGGAGCGACACCGGCTTCCAGGAGATCCTTGAGAACTTCGCAGTACGACGCCCACTCCCGGCGCGCCAATCTGGCGAAAACGGGCTCGGCGAGCCTGAAGAGACCGTGTGCCTCGGTCTCGCCCTTCATGGTGAACCGGGTTCCGCCCTCGACCGGGTCGAACCGGTAGCTGCCCTGCATGGGCACCGGCCCCTTGGCGAGCGTCACCGCGGAGTAGTGCGGGGGTTCGTGCTCTGTCACGACCCAGGTGATCTCGAAACGCCGCCCGAGGAACATGGAGACCTCGTCGATCGTGCTGCCCACCTCGAGCTGTGGGTGGCTGCTCCGTACCTCGATGACCGCCCCCTGCCACACAGGGTCGTTGGCCGGGTCGATCACGTAGTCCCACACCTCTTCGACCGGCCGCCTGATCACCACGCTGTGCTCGAATGTCGTCATGGCCTCTCCTCAGGGATCGACTCCTGAGGACCATGCTCGTCCGCGCGCGTCCGGTCATCGTTACGGCCGCAGCCAGAGGGAGACGTGAGCCGGCTGGACCGTTTCGCGAACCGCCCTGCGCAGGTCGGTGCCTACGGCCTCCAGGTCGAGCTCGTGACGGAGCCGGGCGGCGAACGCGTCCAGAGTCAGTGCTGCGTCGTAGCGGCGACGGTAGAACCGCCGGTCCACGATGGACTGGATACGGGCGCGGGCGGGGCGGAACAGGGCCGCGACCGCGAGCGTCGAGCCCGCGACGGCGAGGTCGGACTGCTCGGTGAGCGGGCTCAGGAGCAACTGGAGGAGCAGGACCAGGCCGAGATAGACGCCGGCGAGTGCCGCCGTGAGCGAGCCGTAGACGAGCGCCCGGTTGATGACGACGTCGATGTCGTACAGCCGGTACCGCAGGACAGCGACGCCGATCGCGATCGGCAAAATGACGAACGACAGGAGCGAGACGTTTTGCAGTCCCGTCACCCAGACCGGTTGCTGGTCCTTGAAAGACGCGGGGACCATCAGCGACACCATGGCCAGCAGGTAGATGGCGGCCACCGCCACTCCGGCAGTTGCGAGCCACTTCACCTGCTGCCTCTCGACGCCACGCGAGCGCCGGAACCGCAGCACGAGGGCAGCGGCGCAAGCGATGATGCACAACGGCAGGAGCGGCAGGAAGACCACCATCAGCACGGTCAGCGGGAGCGAGGCCCACTCCAGCCCGATGGGGTTGGTCAGATTGGATATCGGGGCTTCCTCCAGATGCCCTGGCGACAAGTTGGCGAGCAGCGTCACGGCGACGATCGTCACCCCGGACAGCCAGGCCACCGGGCGCCAGCGCGGTGACGGCAGGTGCCCGTCGGGGAACAGCAGGATGAGGAACGTCCCCATGAGCCCGATGGATGTCGCCCAGGTGCCTTCGTTCAGCGCCGCAGCCAGGTCGGGCCGAGGGAGCGACCCGGGGTCGACCACCAACCCGTAGGTGGCGTAGGCGTCGAGGAGACCGGACAAGCCCCACGCCGCGCCGATGCCCTGCAGCAGCCATCCGATCGTGTTGCGCGGAGCTCGCCGCAGGATGAGGAGACCAGTCAGGGGGAAGATGAGGACGCCCAGCATGAAGGCGACCTCGAGGGCGTCCCCGCCGCTGCCCCACGTTGTCTCGACCGCGGCCTCGGCCTCGACGATGATCAGCAGCCCGCTCGCGACAGCGGCGACCAGCACCCACCAGAGCGTCCATGCGTACCTGCGCAGTGTCGTGTCGGACACGTTCCACCTCATGGCTGGCTCCTCAGCCAGAGGGAGACGTGTGCCGGCTGGACAGTGTCGCTCACGATGCGGCGCAGGTCGGCGCCGACGTTCTCCAGGTCCAGCTCGTCGCGCAGCCGCGTGCTGAAAGCCGCGATTGTCAGCGCTGAGTCGTAGCGGCGGCGGTAGAAACGGCGGTCCACGATGGACTGGATCCGCCTTCGGGCCGGGCCGAACAACGCCGCGACCGCCAGCGTCGAGGCGGCCACCGCGAGATCCGAGCTTTCCGTCAGGGGGCGGAGCGCCGCCTGCAAGACCAGGACCGAGCCGAGGTAGACGCTGGCCAGCGTCGCGGTCAGCGCACCGTAGACCAGGGTGCGGTTGATGACGAGGTCGATGTCGTACAGCCGGTGCCGCAGGATCGCGATCCCGGCCGCGGTGGGGATGGCGTTGAAGGCGACCAGGACCAGCAGCTGGCCCAGCGCCACAAAACGGGTCTGGAACAACGCGGCGCTGATCAGACAGGCCACGACGAACAGGACGGCGGAGAATGCCACCCAGCGGAGCTGCAGCCGCTCATCACCACGCGTGCGGCGGTAACGCAGCACCAGGGAGACCGTCGCCACGACGATGGCCCCGAGTGCAGTTGTCCAGCCGATCAGCTCAAGGGCGGGGACCACCGGTCCATCCACGCCCAACGGGTTCGCGACGCCGGGGACTGGTGCGTCCTCCATCGGGCCGGCTGCCAGGGCGGCGGCGGCCGCTTGGCACATCACGCCGATCACGGTGAGGAGGACGGCGACCCGCCAGCGTCGGCTGAGCGGGCGCCCGTCTGGGAACAGCAGGAACAAGAGCGGCGGGATCCCGAAGACGGCGGGCAGGAAGACCCACGAGGTCAGCCAGGCCGAGGCCACCCCTCCTGGCAGGTCCGGTTCCGCGAGAAGCGCGTAGGCTGCGTACCCGTACGTCGCACCGGCAACAGCCAGCAGCAGTCCCGCTCCGCAGAACAACCAGCCGATCGCGTTGCTCGGCTGGCGGGAGGCGATGAGGGCTCCCACCAGCGGGAGGGTGACCAGTGCGGCGCTAGAGGCGAGGTCGAAAACGGGCGTCACGTCGTCGCTGAGCACGGTGAACGACCAGCCGAGCCCCTGCAGGACGAAGACGACGCCCAAGGAGGTCCAGGCCACCCATGTCGCGGTCCGTCGGCTCACGGCGCGTCCCGCAGCCAGAGGGAGACGTGGATCGGCTGGACCGTGTCTCGGACAACGCCTCGCAGGTCGGCGCCCACAGAATCCAGGTCGAGCTCTTGGCGGAGCCGTCCGGTGAACGACTCCACGGTGCGCGCCGCGTCGTACCGGCGCCGATAGAACCGCCGGTCGACGGCACTCTGGATTCGCCCGCGCACGGGCCGGAAGAGCGCCGCCACCGCCAGCGTCGAAGCCGCTACCGCCAGGTCGGACCGGTCGGTCAGCGGGCGCAGCACCAGCTGCAGTAGCAGGACCGACCCGAGGTAGACGGCCAGCAGCGTGGCGGACAAGGTGCCGTAGACCAGCGTGCGGTTGATCACGACGTCGACGTCGTACAGCCGGTACCGCAGGATCGCGATCGCGATGGTCACCGGCACGATCGTGAGCCCCACGGAGGACAGGGTGTTCGCCACGTCAGCAGCCTTGTCGCCGGTCAACCGGGACTCGACCCAGATCGAGGCCGCGAGCCAGCCGAGGACCACCGGGAGGGACCACGCGAGCCACTTGAGCTGTTGGCGCTCCTGCAGCTTCGCCTTCCGGTAGCGCGACACGAGGGAGACGCACGACGCGAGGATGCAGCAGAACAGCAGGGCGAGGCCGGCGGCCTCTAGGGCCTCGAGTGCGTCTTTCCATCCTGTGATGCCCACCGGGTTGGACACCATCGAGTCCTCGATCGGTCCCGGTCCGAGGGCGATCGCGACGGTGGTAACGGCCATCGATGTTCCGGAGAGCCAGGCGATCGGCCGCCAGCGCCGGGACGGCAGTCGTCCGTCGGGGAAGAGCAGCAACACGAAGGTGGCGACCGGGCTGACTCCCAGCATCCAGACGAAGGTGCCGACCCACGCGGCCGCGGTGACGGCGGGTCCGTGCCAGCCGTCACTGACCGCTTGCTCGGAGATGGTGACGCAGACACCGCCAATGGCGAACGCGAGCGCGCCCGAGCAAAGCAACCATCCGATCGGGTTGTCGGGGATGCGTGCCGCCACCAGCGCGCCGGTCGTGCCGAAGACCAGGATGAACAGCGCTCCGCTGACCGCCCCGCCGTTGTCGGCACCGGTGTCGAGTGGGAGCAGGGTGATGATGACGGCCAGGTCCACGGCCCAGAGGCCCCAGGCGATCCGGCCGCTCGTGCGTCGGCTCATCGGGACGCCTCCGAGCTGCGCAGCCACAGCGTCACGTGCGCCGGCTGCATGGTGTCGCGCACGACTCGGCGCAGGTCGTCGCCGAGTGCCTCGAGGTCGAGCTCGTCGCGGAGCCGGGCGCTGAACGCCTCGAGCGTGCGGCTGGCGTCGTACCTCTCTCGGTAGAACCGGCGGTCGACGCCGGCCTTGATGCGAGCGCGCAGCGGCTTGAACAGTGCCGCGACGGCCAAAGTGGACGCGGCCACCGCGAGGTCGGAGTCCCCGGCGAGCGGCCGGAGGAGGAACTGGAAGAGCAGGACGAGAACCAGGTAGGTCGCCACCAACGTCGTGGTCAGCGACCCGTAGACGAGCGTGCGCTTGATGACGACGTCGATGTCGTAGAGCCGGTGGCGAAGAACGGCGATGCCTGCCGCGACGGGGAAGGACGAGATCGCACCGGCGACCATGAGCGCGCTCAACGTGTCCCCGACACCCTCGTCCGTGTCGAGGACGACGTCGAGGGAGATCCCGACCACGATCGCGCCGACAGCGAAGCATGCGGCGACTGCCAGCACCTTGATCTGCCGGCGCTCCTGTGCTCGTGCCCGTCGAAATCGAACGACCACCGAGACGACAGCAAGGAGTGCCAGCACCCAGAACGTTGTCCCGGCCACGTCGGCAGCCGACTCGAGCAGGCCGTTCGCCGCGCTGACGCCGACGGGGTTCTCGATGGCATCGGCGTTGCGCAGCGGGCCTGGGTCGAGCGCCGCAGAGACGGCCCAGACGACGGCGACCACCATCGCGACGATGCCGACGACGCGCCACGCCTGCGACAGGAAACGACCGGTCGGGAACAGCAGCAGGATGAGCACGATGGTCACCGCGCTCGGCGAGCCGAGCCACGCCGAGAGCCACGCGGCGACAGCCGAACCGGATGGGTGAGCCGGGTTCATGGCGTACGCGTAGAGCATCTCCGACCCGGCGAAGACCACTCCGACGGCGCAGAACAGCCAGCCGAGCGGGTTGCGCGGCTGCCGGGCCGCGATCAACGCCCCCACGGCCGCGTAGGACAGGAACGCAAGGCCGAAAAGCACCTCGGCGCCTTCGTATCCCTCCGTCTCCCAGGACAGCGGAACCATCACCGCGACGAAGATGAAGGTCAGCGCGGGCGCCAGCCAGGCGAGCCGCGCGCTCATCGGGAAGCCTCCGAGCTGCGGAGCCACAGCGTCACGTGAGCGGGCTGCACCGTGTCCCGGACCACCCGGCGCAGGTCGTCTCCGAGTGCCTCGAGGTCGAGCTCGTCGCGGAGCCGGGCGCTGAACGATTCGAGCGTGCGGCCGGCGTCGTACCTCTCGCGGTAGAACCGGCGGTCGACGCCGGCCTTGATGCGAGCGCGCAGGGGCCGGAACAGTGCCGCGACCGCCAGTGTGGACGCGGCCACAGCCAGGTCGGAGTCACCGGCGATGGGCCTGAGCAGGAGCTGGAAGAGCAGGACGAGCACCAGGTACGTCGCCACGAGCGCGGCCGTCAGCGGGCCGTAGACCAGGGTGCGCTTGATGACGACGTCGATCCCGTAGAGCCCGTGCCGCAGCACGGCGACACCCGCGACGATCGGCAGGGAGGCCAGCGCCATCAGGCCGGCCAGGAACGCGAGGTCGGCGGCCAGGCCACGGGTCACGACCGACACGCCGAGTCCTACGCCGGCGAGGGCGGCGACGTAGGTGAACGCCTTGAGCTGCTGGCGCTCGACGCCGCGCGACCGCCGGAATCGCGTCGTCAGAGCAGCTGCAGCCAGCACCAGGATGGGCAGGGCGAGCAGGTCGGTGCCATCCTCCAGCGCCAGCACGAAGTCAGCGGCTGAGCCCGATGCGCCGATCGGGTTGTCGAAGCCCGGGTCGAGCCGCCTCGGGGTGAACGCCGATCCGACCGTTGCGAGGGAGACACCGGCCGCGGTGAACCAGGCCACCCATCGCCAGCGCGGCGAGAGCAGGTGGCCGTCGGGGAAGAGCAGCAGGAGGAACGTCGTGAGGCCGAAGAACACGGGGACGCTCAGCCACACACCCAGCCAGGCCGCGTACGCCGCTCCTGGCAGCGGACCGAGACTTGTTGCCGTGCTGGCCTCGGCGTACGCCCCGCTCAACAGCAGAACGCCGAGCCCGGCCCCCAGGGCGAACAGGATCGGGCCGACCGCGTTCCCCGGCACTCGCGCCATCACCACCGCTCCTGCTGTCGCGGCACCGACGCCCAGCAGGATGAACCCGACGCCGTAGGGCAGGTCCGCAGGCCCCTCGAGGTCCACGAACGTGGTCCCGACGGCCCCCACCACGACGACGACAGACGCCACCGCCCAGCTGAGCGTGATCACCCGCGTCCTCACGACGAGCTCCGTAGCCAGAGCGAGACGTGTGCCGGCTGGATCGTCTCGTGCACGACGAGACGCAGGTCGTTGCCCAGGGCTTCGAGGTCGAGCTCGTCGCGGAGTCGCACGGCGTAGTTCTCGAGAGTGCGGGACGCGTCGTACCGTGCCCGGTAGAAACGACGGTCCACGACGGACTGCACTCTTGACCGGAGCGGACGGAACATCGCCGCCGCGGCGAGGGTGGAGCCGGCAATCGCCAGGTCGGACTGCTTGGTGACGGGGTTCAGCAGCAGCTGGAGCAGCAGGACCGAGCCGAGATAGGCCGCTGCGAGCAGGATGGTCAGTCCGCCGTAGACCAGGGTCCGGTTGATGACCAGGTCGATGTCGTAGAGCCGGTAGCGCAGGATCGCGATACCGGCCGAGACGGGCAGTCCGCACAGCAACACCGCGAAGACGAAGCCAGCGACATAGTCCGCGGTCCCGTCGTCCCCAGCGCCCGCCAGCGTTGCCGCGATCGCAGCCACGGGCAGGAAGCCCGCCATCAAGCAGGCGGACCACGCGAACCACTTGAGCTGCTGGCGCTCTACACCAGCCGAGCGTCGTAGGCGGGCGACCACCGCGACGACGGCACCGACAAGAGACATGGTGATGAACACGTCGGGGTTGATGTCCTGGAGAAACGCGGCTTCCTCCATCCCGAACGGGTTGTTCAGGGAGCGGAACTCGTCGATCGGTCCTGGGGCCAGCGCATAGTGCGCGACGGCAGGCAGGACCGCCAGGACGCAGAACCAGGCAACCGGTCGCCAGCGGCGGGAGAGAAGGTGACCGTCCGGGAACAGCAGGAAGGCCAGCCCGATCAAGGCAGGTGAAGGCAGGCTCGACCAGTCGGCGAACCAGGCGACGTAAACCGTCCCCGGTAGCGGCTCGACGGCCAGCGAGTAGTGCGTGTAGCCGGAGGCCAGTTCGTAGGTGCCCTCGATCATCGCGAGGGCGAGGAAGAGCCAGCCGATCGGGTTCGCCGGCATCCGGGACGTCACAACGGCGCCGACGAGGCCGAAAACGAGCAGGATCAAGGCGTACGTCACGGACAGGAACCGTGTCTCGCCCTCTCGCTCGAGCGCCGACGCGGGCACCAGGGCAAGCAACAGGAGACCGGCTGCGGTCGTCGCGACACACATCCCGAAGAGCGGCCACGCCAGCCGTCTCACTGTCACGGCGAGCCTCGCAGCCAGAGCGAGACGTGCGCCGGCTGCATGGTGTCGCGCACGACCCGGCGCAGGTCGGTGCCCAGCGCTTCGAGGTCGAGCTCGTCGCGCAGGTGTGTCGCGAACGTCTCGAGGGTGCGGGAGGCGTCGTACCGGGACCGGTAGAACCGCTGGTCGACCAGCCGCTGGATCCGTGACCGCGCCGGGCGGAACGCTGCCGCCACAGCCAGGGTGGATCCGGCCACGGCCAGGTCGGAGTCGCCGGTCAGCGGGCTCAGCAGCAGCCGGAAGACGAGCACCGAGCCGAGGTAGGTGGCCACCAGCGTCGCGGTCAGCGCCGCATAGACGAGGGTGCGGTTGATGACGACGTCGATGCCGTAGAGCCGGTGGCGCAGGATCGCGACACCGACCGCGGCCGGCACGCCGATGACGATCAGCCCCAGCGCAGAGGTCCACCCGACCGCGCCCAGCACGTGTACCCACGTGGGTGCGGAGGGTCCGGCGATGACATCCACCATGGCGAGGACGAGACTCGCGAGCGCCAGTACCCCGACGTACGCGAACAACTTCACCTGCAAGCGCTCCCGTCCCCGCGACCGCCGAAGCCGAAGAGCGAGAGAGACGGCGCCGAGGACGAAGCCAGTTGCCGCTAGGACATTCCCCAGTGCACCTGCTGCGTCGATGACGTCGCCGATGGGGCCCCCGACACCGAGGGGGTTGTGGATCGGTTCCGGGGAGTCGACATCGAGCCTGCCTTCACCCAACCCTTCTGAGAGGACACTCAGGGCGAGCGCCGCGCCTGCCACCCACAGAACCGGGCGCCACCTGCGCGAGAGCAACCGCCCGTTGGGGAAGATGAGGGGGAGCGCCAGGGCTGAGAGGTACAGCCAGACATACCAACTCCAGCCGGCGAACCACGCCATGACCACGATCCCGGGCAGCCGGGGGTCCCGGACGTAGGCATCCAGGAATCCCTGCTCGGCGAAAGCCACGGCAATCGTGAGCAGCAACCAACCGACGGCGTTCTTCGGCTCACGCCTGGCCACCAGCGCACCCACGATCGCGAATCCGCAGCTGAGCACCACGAAGGCCTCGTCCGCGGTGCCGCGGCCCGACGCAATCAGGCCGATCGTCGCGACCATCAGCGCGAGGTACAGCCCGCACAGGGACCAGACCAGCCACGACGCGGTCCTGCTGGTCACGGCCGCACCTCGCGAAGCCACAGGGACACGTGCGCCGGTTGCACCGTGTCGTGCACGACGTGCTTCAGGTCGGCACCGAGGGCATCGACGTCCAGCTCCTCCCGCAGGCGACCGCTGAACCTCTCGAGGGTGCGGGCGGCGTCGTAGCGTGCCCGGTAGAAGCGCTGATCCACGACCGACTGGATGCGGGCGCGGAGTGGGCGGACCAGCGCTGCCACGGCCAGGGTCGAGCCGGCCACGGCGATGTCGGACTGTCTGGTGAGCGGATCGAGGGCCAGTCGAAGCAGGAGCACCATGCCCAGGTAGGTAGCGGCCAGCGCAGCCGTCAGCGAGCCGTAGACCAGGGTGCGGTTGATCACGACGTCGATGTCGTACAGCCGGTGGCGGAGGATGGCGACGCCGACGGCGAGCGGGATCAAGGCGATCAGCAGTGAGAACAGAAGGTCGCCGACCAGAATGCCCGCGACCCGACCGTCTCCCTGCTCGCCGATCAGGATCAACACGGGAAGCGACGCCAGCCACAGGGCCGCGGCATAGACGAGCCACTTCATCTGCAGGCGTTCCGACCCCTGAGCGCGCCGGAATCTCAGACCGAGGACCAGCAGGCCGAGCACCAGGGAGACAAAGAGCAGGGGATTCATGATGTCCAGGGCGACCTGCACGGCCTGCCCGGATCCAGCGACCCCCAGCGGGTTAGTCAGCTCCGGAAAGAAATAGAGGGGCTCGGGGTTCAGCAGCGTCGCGACCAGATAGACGACGAGGTTGAGACTGGTCAGCCAGGCCAGCCACCGCCATCCGGGCAGCGGACGGCCGGTGGGAAAGAGGACGAACAACAGGAGGGTCGCCGATGCCAGGGTCGGCAACCAGATGGCGTCGGCCACCAGCGCGGCGATGTCGCCCCCCGGGAGCGAACCGGCTTCCTTGACGAGCGCGTAGGTGGCGTAACCGAGCAGGCAGTCCTCCAGGGCGGCGCCGAATCCGGCGAGGAGGAAGAGCCAGCCGATCGCGTTGCGAGGCTCGTGCGACGCGATCGCCGCACCGACCGTCGTGAATGTCAGGAAGAGCAGGCCAAAGACCGCGTCCAGCGCCGGCGATCCGACGGAGTTCGCGTGCGTCGTCCCCCCGTTGAGCGCGAGGAAGAACAGCGCGAGCAGCGTCAGACCGACGCAGAGTCCCCAGATCGGCCAAGCCAGCCGCCGCGGGGTCATCAAAGGCAGGACCTCCCTCCCCACGGCACCGTTCTACGGCAGAGTCCTGGATCATCGTGCAGGAATCGTTACGGTGACGCGGGTGATCGAGGTGAATCTCCTCGGCCCGCCTCGGGTCGAGCGCGACGGAAGGCTCGTCGCCTTCGACACGCGCAAGGCCGTGGCGCTGCTCGCCCACCTCGCTCTGTCCGCCGGCCCGCGCCCGCGCGACGCCCTGGCCGACCTGCTGTGGCCGGACAATGATCTGGAGCACGCCCGCGGGGCCCTGCGTCGCACGCTGAGCACGCTCCGTAACGCGGTGGGTGCGGAGTTCGTCGAGGCGACCCGGGACCACGTGTTGCTGGTGCGCGGAGCCCAGTTCGAGGTGGACGTCGATCGCTTCCGGGCGTTGCGTGCCTCGGGTGACCTGGAGGGTGCCGTCGCCGTCTTCCAGGGCGAGCTGCTCGAGGGTTTCGCCGTCCGCGATGCCCCCGACTTCGAGGACTGGGTCCGGGTGGAGGCGGAGGGCCTGCGCCGGGAGCTCACGGCCACTCTCGCCGGCGTCGCCGAGGCGCGCGAGGCGGCGGGAGACCGGGCAGGAGCCGTGGACGCCGTACGCCGGTGGCTCTCGCTCGACCCCCTGCACGAGCCCGCGCACCGCGCGCTCATCCGCCTGTACGCCGCGACGGGTGACCGGGCGGCCGCTCTCGTGCAGTACCGGGAGTGCGTCCGGACGCTCTCGCGTGAGCTCGGCGTGCCGCCGCTGACCGAGACCACCCAGCTGTACGACGCGATCAACCGTGGGACCTACGTGCCGGTCGCGCCGCCACCACCCGCGTCACGGGCGCCGGAGTCGCCGGTGCCGCTGTTCGTCGGCCGCGCCGACGACCTGAGCGCGTTGCAGGCCGTGTACGACGGCATCGGAACGGACGGCCGCGCCGTGCTGGTCGAGGGCGAGGCGGGGATCGGCAAGACCCGCCTCGCCGAGGAGCTGCTCACGGCCCTGCGCGCACGCGGGGCGCGCGTCCTCGTCGGCCGGGCGCACGAGGACGAGGCCGGCTTGGCCTACGCGCCGCTCGTCGAAATGCTCGGTGGCCGGCTGCGTGAAGACGACGGCTGGCTCGACGATGTCGAGGTCGCCGCACTCGGGGAGGCTGCGCGCCTGGTCCCGGCACTCGCCGAGCATCGCCGCGCTGGCGGCATCACGCCGTTCGACGGGCCGGGCGCCGAGACCCGGTTCCTCTCGGGCGTCTGGGACACGTTGGCATCGGCCGCGGGCGGCAGTCCTCCGGGTGTGCTGCTCCTCGACGACGCGCAGTGGGCGGACGACGCGACCCTTGGCCTGCTCGGCTACGGGCTGCGCCGACTGGCAGGCCGCCCCCTCCTCGTCGTCCTCACCTGGCGCACCCCCCACGAGCACCCCCTGCGCCGGGCCGCCGCCGCTACTGCCACGGCCACCGGCGGGGCCGTGCGCCGGCTCGACCGGCTCGGCGAGGACGCGGTCGGTGAGCTGCTGCGTTCGGCTCGGCCGGGGGACCTCGACCCGGCTGCCGCGCGACGGCTCTGGGAGACGACGGAGGGCGTCCCTCTCTTGCTCGTCGAGTACCTCCGCGTCCTCGGCGGCGACGACCAGGGACCGATGCCCGCGGGTGCGCGCGACCTGATGCGGGCGAGGATCGAGCCGGTCAGCGAGACCGCGCGGCAAGTCCTCTCCGCCGCCGCCGTGCTCGGCCGATCCTTCGACGTGGACACCGTGCGCGCCGTGAGCGGGCGCACCGACGAGGAGACGGTGACCGCGCTGGAGGAGGTCGTACGACGCGGGCTGGTCCGCGAGGGCGACCTTGACTACGACTTCGGTCACGAGCTGCTTCGTGCGCTCGTCTACGACGAGACGAGTCTCGCCAGACGACGGTTGTTGCACGGACGCGCAGCCGACGCGCTCCATGCGCCGGCCGCCGTGGCTCGTCACCTTCAGCTGGCCGGTCGCGAGCCCGACGCGGCGCGTGCCTTCCGCCAGGCCGGCGAGGAAGCGCGCAGCGTGTTCGCCAACGCAGAGGCACTGAGTCACCTGCACACCGCGTTGTCTCTCGGCCATCCCGATGTGGCCGGCCTGCAGACCGCGATCGGCGACCTGCAGACCGTCATGGGCGACTACGCCGGGGCGCTGGCGAGCCTGGAGTCAGCCGCGGCGGCCGGCGTACCCGAGGACCTGGCCGAGGTGCAGCACCGCATCGGCCGGCTGCACCACCGCCGTGGTGAGTACGCACTGGCCGAGGCGCGGCTGCACACCGCGTTGGCCGCAACCGCAGCCGCCGACACCGCTGCCCGTGCCAGCATCACGGTGGACCTCAGCCTGGCCGCCCACTCCCGCGGCGATTCGGACCAGGCGCGGGTGCTCGCCGAGCAAGCCCGCGCGTTGGCGGCGGACGCCGGCGACCCACGCTCGCTCTGCCAGGCGCACAACCTGCTGGGCATGCTCGCCACGACCGACGGCGACACGGACGTGGCCCTCGAGAACCTGAGGCGCAGCAAGGAACTCGCCGACGAGCTCGGCGATCACGACCTGCGCGTCGCGACCCTCAACAACCTCGCCCTCGCGCACCGCGGCCGCGGCGACCTTGCCGGCGCCACCGACCTGACCGTCGCGGCCCTCGACCTCTGCACCGCCCTCGGCGACCGGCACCGCGAGGCGGCGCTGCACAACAACCTCGCTGACCTGCTGCACGCCGCCGGCCGATCGGAGGACGCCATGGCGCACCTCAAGGCGGCGGTGGAGATCTTCTCGGAGATCGGCTCCGAGGACGAGCCGCAGCCGGAGATATGGAAGCTGGTGCGTTGGTGAGGGTGGCACAGACCTCTCGGTAGCCTGCGCACCGTGACCTCGACCCCGCGTCTGTCCGACGTCGTCGCGGTGCTGGACGAGCTCTACGACCCCCGCTGGGCGCAGGAGTGGGACGCCGTCGGACTGGTGACGGGTGACCCCGACGACGAGGTACGCCGGCTGCTGTTCGCCGTCGACCCGACGGCCGCGGTCATCGAGGAAGCGGTCGCGTGGCAGGCCGACCTTCTGGTCACGCACCACCCCTTGCTGCTGCGTCCGGTCCACGGCGTGGCGACCACCCATCCGAAGGGGCGCGCCGTGACGCGGCTCGTCCGGGACCGGGTGGCGCTGCTGGTGGCGCACACCAATGCCGACGTCGCCGATCCCGGCGTCTCGGACGCGCTGGCGGGCGCGCTCGGACTGACAGGGCTGCGCCCGCTGCGCGCCGACGCCGCCGACCCGCTCGACAAGGTCGTCACGTTCGTGCCGCACGCCGACGCCGACCGGGTCGTCGACGCGCTGGCCGAGGCTGGTGCCGGGCGCATCGGTGCCTACGCCCGCGCGGCGTGGACCTCGACGGGCACCGGCACGTTCACCCCGCTGCCCGGTGCCACGCCGGCGATCGGCGCGGTGGGGGAGCGCGAGGACGTTGCCGAGACGAGGGTCGAGATGGTGCTGTCGCGTGCTCGGCGTACGGCGGTGGTCGCCGCATTGCGCGCCGCCCACCCCTACGAGGAACCGGCGTTCGACCTCTTCGAGCTGGTGTCGCTCGACGGCCGACGCGGCCTGGGGCGCGTGGGCGAGCTGGCCGCTGCGGAGTCGCTGCGCGAGTTCGTCCGGCGGGTAGGCCGGTCACTGCCCGCGACGAAGGCAGGCGTGCGCGTCGCCGGCGAGCTGGACGCCCAGGTGCGGACTGTCGCGGTGGTCGGCGGTGCCGGCGACGACCTCTTCGACGACGTACGGGCGAGTGGTGCGGACGCCTATGTCACTGCCGACCTTCGCCACCATCCGGCATCCGAGGCTCTTGAGCACGGTGGTCCCGCCCTGATCGACGCCGGCCACTGGGCGACTGAGTGGCCGTGGCTGGGTGCCGCCGAGGGGTTGGTGCAGGACGCCCTGAAGACGCGGGGGGCTACGGTTGAGACCCGCGTCTCCCGCCTCGTCACCGACCCCTGGGCCGGTTCCGTCGCGGCGACCGGCCATGACCCTTCACAACCGAATGACCACCCACAACCAGGGGACCTCCGCTGAAAGCCGCAGCATCCGACCAGCACCGGCTCATCGACGTCCAGGCGCTGGACACCCGCCTCGACCAACTCGCCCATCGCCGGGCGACGCTGCCGGAGTACGAGGTGATGCGGGAGCTCGAGCAGACGCTGGCCACCCTGGGCGACGACCTGGTCAGGGTCGAGACCGAGCGCAGCGACGCCAGCCGCGAGCTCAGCAAGGCCGAGGGCGACGTCGACCAGGTGCGTGCCCGGGCCACGCGCGACCAGGGGCGCCTCGACGCCGGCCAGGTGTCCTCGCCCAAGGAGCTGGAGGGTCTCCAGCACGAGATCGCGACGCTGGCCCATCGCCAGTCCGACCTCGAGGACATCGTGCTCGAGGTGATGGAGCGCCTGGAGTCCGCGCAGACCCGCCACAGCGAGCTGACCAAGGCCCGTGAGGAGACGCAGGCGCGTGCGACCGAGGTCGGCGCTGCGCGCGACGCGGCCACGGCCGAGATCGACGCCGAGGCGGCCGGGCTCAAGGCCCAGCGCGACACCCAGGCGGGGCACATCGACGCCGAGCTCGTCGCGCTCTACGAGAAGGTGCGGGCCAGGCAGGGCACGGGCGCGGCCGAGCTGCGGCAGCGTCGCTGCAGCGGGTGCCACCTCGAGCTCAACACGGTCGAGATCGGCCGGCTTCGCGACGCCCCCGACGACGAGGTGCTGCGCTGCGAGGAGTGCCGCCGGATCCTGGTGCGCACCGACGAGTCAGGTCTCTAGGTGGCGCATCGGTTCGTCGTCGAGGCCGACGGCGGCTCTCGGGGCAACCCCGGGCCGGCGGCGTACGGCGCAGTCGTGCGCGACGGCGAGACCGGCCAGGTCCTGGCCGAGCGTGCCGAGCACATCGGCGTCGCGAGCAACAACGTCGCGGAGTACCGCGGGCTGATCGCCGCGCTGACCGCCGCCCGCGAGATCGACCCGGACGCCACCGTGGAGGCGCGGCTCGACTCGAAGCTCGTCGTGGAGCAGATGTCGGGTCGGTGGAAGATCAAGCACCAGTCGATGATCCCTCTCGCCCGGCAGGCGAAGGCGGTGCTACCGCCGGAGCGGGTCACATATGTGTGGGTCCCGCGCGAGAAGAACACACACGCCGATCGGCTGGCCAACGAGGCCCTCGACGCCGCTGCCCGGGGTGAAGGGTGGTCGGCCGCGAACAGCACGGCGGAGCTGGACGCCTTGTCCGTTGCCGGACCTGCGGTCGTCGACGAGGCCGATGTCGAGTCGCCACCTGCCAACCGGCTGGTGGGGTGGGCCGACGACCTCGGTGCGCCGACCACGATGCTGCTGTTGCGACACGGTCAGACCGCGTTGACCGTGGACAAGCGCTTCAGCGGGACCGGCGGAAGCGACCCGGTGCTCACTGCCGTGGGCACCCAGCAGGCCGAGGAGGTCGCTCAGGCGCTGGCAGGGCGCGGCGAGGTCGAGGCGGTCGTGTCCTCGCCGCTGCGGCGGGCCCGGCAGACAGCGGACGCCGTCGCGCAGGCGCTCGGCACCGATGTCCGCGAGGTCGCCGATCTGAGCGAGTGCAACTTCGGCGACTGGGACGGGTGCACGCTCGCCGAGGTCCGCGAACGCTGGCCGGATGAGCTGGCAGCGTGGCTCACCTCCACGTCGGGCTCGCCGCCGGGTGGCGAGTCGTTCGACCAGGTCGAACATCGGGTGCGCCGCGCTCGCGACCAGCTGCTGGTCCGCTACCCCGGGCGCACGGTGGTCGTCGTCTCCCACGTCAGCCCGATCAAGACGCTGGTGCGCCTGGCGCTGGGTGCGCCACGGTCGAGCGTCTTCCGCATGGAGCTCTCGCCGGCCTCGCTCACGACCGTGCAGTGGTTCGCCGAAGGGGCGGCGTCGCTTCGCGTCTTCAACGACACGTCTCACCTGGCCGACTGAGCCCTTCCGGGAGGGCGCGGACGTAGGCTGCCCGTCGTGCCTCGCCGCCTACTCCACCTCCGTGCGGAGAACGGCGCTGTGCTGCGGGCCGGCTTCGCCAAGGTTCGCGCCGAGCTCGACGTGCCTGACGGCTTTCCGGCCGAGGTGACGGCCGAGGCGGAGGAGTCCCTGCGCTCGCCGCGGCTGCCGGCGTACGACGGTGACCGACCTGCCGTTCCTCACCATCGACCCGATCGGGTCGATGGATCTCGACCAGGCGATGCACATCTCACGCCTCGGCGACGGTTACCGGGTGCGCTACGCGATCGCTGACGTCTCCGCGTTCGTCCGGCCCGGCGGTGCGGTCGACCGCGAGGCGCACAGCAGGGTGGAGACGCTCTACAGCCCCGACACCCGTACCCCGCTGCACCCGCCGGCGTTCTCCGAGTCGGCTGGCTCGCTGTTGCCCGGTCAGGTGACGCCGGCTCTGCTCTGGACCATCGACCTCGACGCCGACGGGAGCCGTCGTTCGGTCGAGGTGAGACGCGCGCTGGTGCGCTCGCGTGACCGGCTCGACTACGCCGGCGCGCAGACGCTCATCGACTCGGGTCGGGCCGACGAACGGCTGGTGCTGCTCGCTGAGGTGGGGCGACTTCGGATGATCCGCGAGGTCGAGCGCGGTGGCGTGAGCCTGCCGGTGCCGGAGCAGGAGATCGTCCCTCACGACGACGGGTTCCGGCTCGCCTTCCGGGTGCCGCTCGAGGTCGAGCGGTGGAACGAGCAGATCTCGTTGCTGACCGGCGTCGCGGCGGCCGGGCTGATGCTGCACGGCGGCATCGGTGTGCTCCGCACGCTGCCCCGCGCGCCCGAGTCCGAGATCGCCAAGTTGCGGCGGGCAGCCTCTGCGCTCGACGTCGACTGGCCGCCGGACACGGCGTACGCCGAGATGGTCCGCTCGCTCGAGCCGGGCAACCCGCGCCACGCGGCGCTCCTGGAGGAGGCGACCAGTCTGCTTCGCGGCGCCGGCTACACGGCGTTCGACGACGGCGTGCCGGAGCAGGCCACACATGCGGCGGTGGCTTCGGAGTACGCGCACGCGACCGCACCGCTGCGCCGGCTCGTCGACCGCTACGTCGGCGAGGTCTGCCTTGCGCTGTGCGCCGGCGACGAGGTGCCCGACTGGGTTCGCGAGGCTTTGCCCGGACTGCCCGCGACCATGGAGGCGAGCGCGCGTCGGGCCGGCGCCCTCGAACGCGAATGTATCGCGCTGACCGAGGCCGTGATGCTCCGGGACGCGGTCGGACAGGACTTCGACGCGGTCGTCGTGGACGTGCATGAGAAAGGTGGCGGGAACGTGCAGCTGCGCGAGCCCGCGGTCAGGGCCCGCTGCGACGGCGACCTGCCGCTGGGGGAGCGGGTGCGGGTGCGCCTCACCGAGAGCGACGTCGCGAGGCGTTCTGTGCGCTTCGAGCTCGCGCCCACGCAGTAGGCTTACACCACGGCGGACGAGCCGGCCGGGCGGTCGCGTCAGGGTTCCCTCGCGGGAGCTCTGCCGAGGAAAGTCCGGGCTCCACAGGGCAGGGTGGTGGGCAACGCCCACCCGGGGTGACCCGCGGGACAGTGCCACAGAAAACAGACCGCCGGTCTTCGGACCGGTAAGGGTGAAACGGTGGTGTAAGAGACCACCAGCGTCCGAGGTGACTCGGACGGCTCGGTAAACCCCACCCGGAGCAAGACCAGACAGGGAGCGTTCGAGGGCGGCCCGCCCGAGCTCCCGGGTAGGTCGCTAGAGGCTGGCGGCAACGTCAGCCCGAGAGGGATGGCCGCCCGTACGCCTCGGCGTACGACAGAACCCGGCTTACAGGCCGACTCGTCCGTCGCCATCGGCGCCAAGGGCCAGGAAGGACGACGCAATGCCGATTCGGAGCCCAAAAGCGGGCTCGCTGGTAGGGACCGTTCGGCGGGGCCAGCTGCGCTGGATGCCAGTCACCTTCGCCGGTGAGGCTGATGTCGACCTGCGTGATGGGCCCGGTGCCCGACCAGGCTTTACCCCGAACCGTGTAAGGGCCGAGGGGGAGGACGGCGCCGGGAGCCGGGTCGGTGATACGGGCGCGCACGCGCATGAGGCGCACGGCTTCGTGGGGGCGATCCGGCCATTGGTAGATGTAGTGGGTCCGCGGGTCGTTCGGCCAGGCCAGCGCGGCACCCAACGCGACCGCGTCGAGCCCGAAACCGCGCGGTGGTGGCGGCACGGACCCCCGCTTCGACTGGTGCTACGAGGCCAATGACGCCGGCTTCGGTGACTACGTCGAGGGAACCGACCCGGAGTACGACTGGTACCGCGACAACGACCATGACGGCATCGTCTGCGAGACCTAGGTCAGCACCCTATCGATCGGCGAAGAGCGGCTCGATGTTCGGCAGGTCCACGAACTGCGAGAAAGTCCCCGCGTCGGCGATCTCGTGTGCTGCCTTCAGGAACCCACCCCAGGCGGTGCGCGCGAGCGTACCCCCGACGCTGATCCGCCGTACGCCGAGTTCCGCTGCCTCAGCGACCGTGATGAACGGCGCATTGATCAGCAGGTTCACCGGCTTGGGTGCCACCGCGGCGACGATGGCCGCAGCGTGCTCGGCGGTCTCGATCCGCGGGGCATAGAGGCAGTCGGCGCCGGCCTCGGCGTACGCGCGCAGCCTTCGGATCGCCTCGTCGATGTCGGGGTGTCCGACGACGAACCCCTCCGACCGACCGGTGAGGACGACGCCCGTGCCGCTGTCGTCGATCGCGGCTCGCGCGGCCCGAATACGCTCGACGGCCAGGTCGAAGTCGTAGAGGGGCTGCGCCTCGTCGCCCGAGGAGTCCTCGATCGAGAGCCCGGCAATCCCCGTGACCGCGGCGAGCTTCACGTTCACGTGGACTTGATCCGGCTTGACTCCGTAGCCGCCCTGGAAGTCCGCGTTCACCGGCACATCCACGGCTTCGGCGACGATGCGCAGGTGCGCGAGCGCCTGGTCGAGCGTGACATCGTTGTCGGAGCGACCCAACGACCACGCGAGACCGGCACTCGTCGACGCGAGTGCCTTGAAGCCGAGCTGCTCCAGGACGCGCGCAGTCCCTGCATCCCACGGGTTCGGCATCACGAAGCAGCCGGAGGAGTGCAAGCGATGGAACTCAGCAACCCGATCGTCCTGTCGGCTCATGCCGTACCTCCCGTTGATTGGTTGATCTGAAGGCTGCGCACCCCGCGCATGTCAAGCCAGGCTCGCCCCGGCGCCTCGACCACCCGCAGGAGCACGCCCTCGCAGCTCGCGCAGCGCACGACGACGCCGATCGCCTGCACGTACGCCGTCGCCTCGGCGATCCGGCCGATGTGGCCACAGCCCTCGCACTGACCGAGTGCTGCCGTGACGTCGACGGCGAAGAAGCTCTGCAGCGGACCGGCCGCCGCATTGCCGTCCAGGTGGCTGTCGAGACTCATCGTTGCCCTCCACTGGGTCCGAAACGTTCCGTGCGTATCCGCCTGGGGTCGTGGCCATCCTGGACCAGGAGCTCCGCGACGGTCTCCACGAACCCGGTCGGACCGCAGACGTACGTTGTCGGGCCCTCGTGCGGGGGGACCGTCGCGGTTGCGAGCAGCCGACGGTCCACGCGGCCGGGTGGGCGTTCCGATCCCTCCGGCGCCTCGCGCGTGTACGCGAGTGAGACGTCGAGACCATCACGCTGGCGCTGGTGCAGCTCGTCGCGGTAGAGCACCGCCTGCGGCGTACGGACCGAGTAGAGCAGCCGCAGCGGCGCCGGGCTGGCGGCCTTCGCGTGCGCGCGCGCCATCGACATCAACGGCACGACTCCCGATCCGCCCGCCACGAGCTGAACCGGTTCCGTTTGGGCAGTGCGCCAGACGAACCAACCGCCCACCGGACCTCGCAGCTCGAGTCGGTCGCCGACGGCGACAAACGTGGTCAGGTACGGCGACACCTCTCCGTCGTCGAGTCGCTCGATGGTCAGCTCCACCGCGACACCGTCCGGCGCGTTCGCGATCGAGTAGCTGCGCGTTGCCGTGTATCCGTTCTCCGCGGTCAGACGGACATCGACGTGCTGCCCGGCCGTGTGGCCTGGCCAGTCCGCCACCTCGAGAACGAGGGTGCGAGCGCTGGGCGACTCGTTGCGCAGCGCTGTGACGGTGCCGATGTGCCAGCTCACGTGTCCCAGTAGCGCTGCTCGCGCCACGGATCCCCGTAGTTGTGGTAGCCGGCCGTCTCCCAGAAGCCGGGTTCGTCCTGGGGTGTCAGCGTGATGCCCTTGACCCACTTGGCGCTCTTCCACAGGTAGAGGTGCGGCACCAGCAGTCGGGCCGGGCCGCCGTGCTCGGGCGGCAGCGGCTCACCGTCGTACCCGAACGCAATCCACGCCTTGCCGTCGAGCAGGTCCTCAAGGGGCAGGTTTGTCGTGTAGCCCCCGTACGAGTGCACGAAGGCGTAGTCGGCGCCGGTCTCTACGTCGGCCAGAAGACTGTCGAGCGAGACGCCCTCCCAAGGTGTTCTCAGCTTCGACCAACCGGTCACGCAGTGCAGGTCGACGGTGGGGGACTCTGTCGGGAGCTTGTGCAACCCAGCCCAGTCCCACTGGTGCACGGTGCCCGTCTCGTTGGTGACCGTGAACTGCCACTCGTCCGTGTCCACCCGAGGCGTCGGCCCGGCCGTTAGGACGGGAAAGTCCTCCGTCAGGTACTGACCGGGTGGCAGGTCCGGGTCCGACCGGCCGCGGCCGGAGAATCCAGGCGAGACGATTCCCATGGGCGGACGTTACGCCGACCGGCCACGGCCGTCACCCCTGGGATGATCAATGGCGCGTCGATCAGAGCGGCGCTCCTCGACTGGTTCGCGGGCCGCCACGGGAAATTTCTCACGGCGATCCTGATCATCGCGTTGCACGGGAGCGCCGAGCCGCGGACTCACGGGACTTCGTGGTGCAGAATGGCTGGCCGTGGCGTCGTACTCCGTCAACAAGGCCGCGGTCGCCAAGGCACGCCGGCTCATCGAGGCACGCCAGTACGTGCTCGACAGCGACTGGGGCGAGGTGCAGCCTCGCGCGGACGCCCAGAACGTGTTCCTCGAGTCGCACTCGTGGGACGAGTACGCCGAGTGGCACCTCGGTCTCACCGACGACGCCACCGACGAGACGAAGGCGCGGTACGCGTTCACCTACGGTGACCTCCGTCGCCTGCACCGCACCGGCCTGATCGCCTGCGTCTACCGCGCGTCCGAGTGGCGGCACAAGGAGATCGAGCTCGCGGCGCACGACCTGCTCCAGCACCTCGACAGCACCAGCGGCAGCTGACCCTCGCGCGGAACCGTCAGCTCGACGGCGGAGTCCAGGCGGGGTCGCGGCCGGCAAAGCCGAGCGCTCGGTCGAAGTCCGAGGCAGTCTCGGGCACCTCGACGACCGGGCCGAACAGCCCTTCGCGGTTGGCCGCGTTCTCCGGCTTGGCCGACTCGGCGGTGAACGCGAGGACCGCACCCGTGCTCGCCGGGTCGCAGGTGAACGCCTGGCCGGTGCCGCGCGCGAGGTCCCAGCCATGCAGCACGAGCTCGTCCAGGGCGACGGCGCCCATCATCTCGGCGGGCATCCTGACGCCTCCAGCCTCGGTCTTCCCCTCCCATGCCGCCGGGTCGCGCCACGCCTGGGCCAGGTCGTCGAGCTGCTTGGGGAGGGCAGCGCGCCAGTCGGGGTCGAGGTGTTCGGCCCGTGCCTTGCCCGGCCCGGCCTGGTCGCTGCCACCCTCGGACTTGGTCGTCTTGCGAGCTGCCCAGGTGAAGGCCAGCGTCAGACCCATGAAGTGGTCGAGCAAGCCGGCGACAGGCGTCTCACCGCAGGGTGTGGGATCGGACAGCTTGGCGTCGGTGACACCGTCGAGCAGACGCGACACCTCACGGGCCGCTGGGCCGAGGTCGAGCATGGGCGGTCAGTCCTCCTTCACGTCGTCGTAGGACCCCGGGGGCGGGAGCTGCTGGATGGTCAAGGTGTTGCCGTCGGGGTCGGTGATCGAGGTGAACGAGCCCCAGGGAAGCACCTGCACCTCGGGTGCATCGACGCCGCGCTCGACCAGCTCCTTGCGTGCCGCCTCCGCGTCGGCGACCACGACCTGGATGCTGTTCTGCGTCCCCGGGACCATGTCGGAGATGCCTTCCCCGAACGCGATGGAGCACGCCGACGTGGGCGGCGTGACCTGCACGAACCGGGTGTTCTCATCGACCCGAGCCTGCATGTCCAGATGAAACCCGACCTTCTCGACATAGAACTCGATGGCCCGGTCGACATCAGTCACCGGCACGAAAATCAGCTCGATCCTGCACTCCATCGCTGCCTCCGATCGCTAGGTCCGCGAGCGTAGCCGCCATCTCCGACAGGCCGCGCAACGGCGGCTGTCAGTCCGCGCGCGTGCGCTTCTGCGGGTAGACGGTCTCCCCCCGCGCGAGCATGTCCACGAACGTCGCGATGCGGCGAGCCCGCGTGTCGGCACGCTTGGCCTGGCCGATCCGGTACAGAACGGCGAAGCGGTTCCGGCTGGTCAGGATCTCGAACATGTCGCCGGCCGCGGGCTCGGCCGCCAACGCGGCGGCAAGGTCTGCTGGCACCTCGATGCCTGCCGGGCCGCCGTACGCCGCCTCCCAGCGGCCGTCGGCCTTCGCTCGCTCGACCTCGGCGAGCCCCGCCGGGTGCATCCGCCCCTCCTTCGCCAGTCGCTCCACCGTCGCGACGTTGCGTCGGGACCAGGGGCTGCGGGTACGACGCGGCGTGACGCGCTGGTGGTAGGTCGCCGCGTCCCGGCGTCGGGCTTGGCCGTCGATCCAGCCGTACGACAGCATCACCTCGACGGCCTGGTCATGGGTGAGGCTGGTCGGCTCGGTCGTGCCCTTCTTGGCGATGACGAGCCACACCCCGGGGCGATCCCCGTGGTGCTCGTCCAGCCACGCCCGCCAGGCATCGGCATCCGCGGCGATCAGCTCCGGAAACTCAGCAGCCATGGCCACCCAGCATGGCCTACGGTCGGCGCGATTGGAGGTGCAGGGGTGGCAGCGATCGAAGGCGTCCGCGAGCTTACGGAGACCTTGCCGCGCAGCTATGAGGTGCTGGTCCGCGACCGGGTGAAGTTCCGCGTCGGGTCCATCGTCTACCTGGCCTTCTCCCCGGACGAGCAGACGATGGGCTTTGCGTTCCCCAAGGAGGAGCGCGACGCGTTGATTGCCGCCGAGCCGGAGAAGTTCATGATGCCCGTCACGAGCGACCAGCGGTTCAACTGGGTGCTCGTCCGCCTCGACGCCATCGACGACGAAGAGATGACGGAACTCGTCCTGGCCGCGTGGCGCATGGTCGTGCCCAAACGAGTGGCTGCCGTCCGCCTGGGTGACTAGTTGGCCTCGGGCATGGGTGCGTCGAGGAACGGCGGGATGATGGCGAGCAGCAGCTCGTCGCGGTCCACGATCGTGACGTGGGACGTGCCGGGCAGGATCGCGAGCTGCGAGTCCGGCAGGCCGGCGGGGAGGTCGCCGAACACGCCGCCACCGAGCAGCCGGAACATCTCGACCGCGTGCTCGGGGCGCGGGAGGTCCGAGTCTCCGAGGATGAGCAGAGTGGGTGCCTCGATCGCCTGGATGGCCTCGGCAGGCAGGTCCTTGATCCCCCGATCCATCTGCGTCTTCTTCTCGAACAGCCTGGGGAAGTCCTCCGGGCGAGGCGCGATCGCCATGTACTCGTCGTGCCACATGGACCCATGCATCATCTCTGGCTGCATCTCGCCCAGGCCCTCCATCAAACCGGGGTGAATGCCGTCCAGCGTGTACGTGACGGACATGAGCACGAGCTTGCGCACCATCTCGGGATGTCGGATCACGACCTGGAGGGCGACGGCGGCGCCCATGCTGTAGCCGAGGACGTCCGCCTGCTCGCTGCCCAGGTGCCGAAGGGCAGCGGCGATGTCATCGGCAAACTGTTCGCCGGACATCGGCCGATCGATGTCGGCCGTACGGCCGTGGGCCTGCATCTCGAAGGCGATCACTTGCCGGTCCTTGGCCAGACCCGGCAGCACCTTCTGGAAGGACGTGCCGATCGCCGAGAAGGCCCCGTGCAGCAACACGAGCGGCTGTCCCGAACCGTGCACCTCGTAGTACATCTCGAGGCCGTTCACCGGCACGTACCCCGACTCCGCGGGCGCCGGGTAGCTCGTCGTGGTCATCTAGTCCTCAGTCCTCTCGACGGGTCGAGCCTTGATTTCGTAGAGAAGCGCGCCGACGAAGAAGCAGCCGAACGCGAGAGTCCCGCCCGGGAACGGGTGCCCCGCCAGCAGGAACACCGCAGCGAGCAGGAGGAAGATCCACACGATCCGTGGAGCGCCTTGCCGGCGAGCGGCGAATGCTAGTGCACCGACCGCCACCACCCAGCCGAGGGTTCCGAGCACGCTGAGCGCGAACGGCGGGCCGACAGCCGGCCAGTCCTTGACGACCTCGAAGACACCCTCCTGTTGTGTCACCGACAGATCGCGCGCGCTGCGCATCGCGAGTCCCGTGCCCAGACCGGCCAGCGTGTCGTAGGCGCTGAAGAAGACCATGAACAGGCCGACACCCAATCGCGTCGCCCATGCCGTCGCTCGTCCGAGATCGTCAGCAAGCAGCAGGACAGACAACGCCACCAGTCCGATGAGCACGAGCTGGATGGCGTGGAAGACGGCAAACCACGTTGCAACGTCCATGATGGCCTGCGCGGTCACGTCGGGTTGCGGATGGAAGATCTCCAGTACCGCGATGGTCAGCGGCGGGGCGAGCACCAACATGCGTCGGAAGGGCTGCGGCACCAACCAGGTCGCACCTGCTCGGTGAGACGCGCCGCCTTGCCATGCCTCGGATGCCATCACTGCGCTCCCTCTTCTCTAGGCGTTGTTCGGTGCGTACCGGTGACGAAGTGAGTGGGCATGCCCTCGCCTCACACCCAACCCTGCTCGACCGCGCGGCAGCCGAGCTGGAAACGCGTCTCTGCGCCCGTGTGGTCGAGCAGAGCGCGGATGCGGCGGTGCACGGTGCGCGAGCTCCACCCGAGCTGCCGCGCGATCGCCTCATCGGTCAGTCCGGCGCGGAGCAGCAGGACCAGCCGCGCCTCTGCCGGAGCCAGCTCGGTGCTGTCGCCGTCCAGGGGGTCGAGCCGCAGCGGCGCGGCCCGCGACCACACCGCCTCGAACAGCGCGATCAACGCGTCGAGCAACCCGCTGGGATGCACCAGGAGCGCCGCTCGGTCGTCGTCGGCCAATGACATCGGCACGAATGCGAGACCACGGTCGACGACGAACAGCTTCATCGGCAGGTGCGCGGCCACGCGTGCCTGCTCTCCGGCGCGGATGTCGGCGAGCATGCTCTCGATGTCGCCCTGCGCGGCGAATCCGGCATGGTCGTAGACCGTGCGGAACGCCACCCCCCGGCCGAGCTGCGCATGCTCCGCCTCCTCGAAGTCGCCGGGCGCCAGGAACGGCGGCATCACGAACGCGAGCACCTCCTCGCGCGCCGACTGCAGCATCTGCTCGAAGCGCGCCCCGATGGCGCCGTCCGACGTCACCACCTCGACCAGCTCGGCGGCGCCGCGGTCGCGGTGCACCGATCGGTACTCCTCCTGCATGGACCCCGCGACGGCGCGGGCCTGTTCGAGGCGCACCTGCTGGTCGGCGATCAGCCCGCCGAGGGCGACCTGCGGCGGTGCGGCGGCGTACCGCACCGGCCGGCCGGGCATCCGGTGGGCCAGGCCGAGCGACTCGAGGCGTGCCACGGCAGCGCGCAGGGCGGACTCGCCGAGGGGCAGCGTCGCCGAGAGGTCCTGCCGGGTGGCGTGCGGCACGGCGACCAACGCGCGGTAGGTCTGCTCCTCGGCGGAGGACAGGCCCGCTGGTCCCAGCACGGTGACTCCCTCGGACGCCGTGGCGAGATGTCGCCAATGGCGGGTCTTCGACGTGACACATGCTGACATATCCGGCTACCACAGACACAGTTGCTTGCACGACAGGGAACTGCCCGGTCGTACGCCGGAGGACTGTCGATGACCCCCCACCGCCGCCTGCTCCCCGCGCTGTTCGCCGCACTGCTCGCTCTCCTGCTGGTGGGTGCCCCTCCGCCGGCGTTCGGTGCGCCCGACCCGGATGGCACGCCGACCCCTGCGGCGGGCGCCCGTGACCGTACGGCGACCGTGACGCTGGTGACCGGCGATGTCGTGGAGTACGTCGAGCGGGCAGACGGCACGCGCAGCGCCGGCGTGCTGCCGCACGCCGGATCCGTGAGCGGGTTCCACAGCTACGAGTGGGGCGATCGGTTCTACGTCGTCCCGCTCGAGGCCGAGCCGCTGCTTCATTCCGGGCGGCTGGACCGGCGGTTGTTCGACGTCCGCGGGCTGGTGGAGCAGGGGTACGACGACGAACGGCGCGACACGTTGCCGGTCATCGTCGACTACGCCGCCGGATCCGCTCAGCTGCGCGCCGCCGGACCACCGGCTGCCCCCGACGGCGCCGTTACCCGCCGCCAGCTCACGAGTCTTGGCGCGGTCGCTGTCGACGAGCAGAAGAACAAGGCCCGGCAGTTCTGGGCGGCGGTGTCCGACACGACGACAGCGTCCCCCGGCCGCCGCCTCGCGCTGGAGACGGGAATCACCCGGGTCTGGCTCGACGGCCGCGTCGAGGCGAGCCTCGACCGCAGCGTGCCGCAGATCGGTGCGCCCGCTGCCTGGGCAAGCGGGTACGACGGGTCTGGCACCGACGTCGCCGTGCTCGACACCGGCATCGACACGGCTCACGTCGACGTCGCCGAAAGCCTGACCGCTTCCAAGGTGTTCACGCCCGACGGCGCGCTGGCCGATCGCCATGGGCACGGCACCCACGTCGCGTCGATCATCGCCGGGTCGGGGGCGGCCTCCGGCAACCGCTACCGGGGCGTTGCCCCGGGCGCCGACCTGCTCGTCGGCAAGGTGCTCGGCGACGACGGGTTCGGCCAGGACTCGTGGATCATCGACGGGATGGAGTGGGCCGCGGCTCAGGGCGCGGAGGTGGTCAACCTCAGCCTGGGCGGGGCGCCCACCGACGGCACCGACCCGATGAGCAGAGCGGTTGATGCCCTCACCGCGTCCTCCGGTGCCCTGTTCGTCATCGCGGCCGGCAACAGCGGCCCCTACCGCGCCCAGGTCTCGACCCCCGCGGCCGCCGACGCGGCGCTCGCGGTCGGCAACGTGCATCTCGACGAGTCGCTCGAGTGGACGTCCAGCCGCGGACCTCGACTCAGGGACCACGGGCTCAAGCCCGAGATCACCGGTCCCGGCACCGGCATCGTTGCGGCCCGCGCGGCCGGGACGTTCCTCGGTGAAGCCGTCGACGACAACTACACCGCGCTGACCGGCACCAGCATGGCCGCGCCACACGTGGCCGGCGCGGCCGCCATCCTCGCCGGGCAGCACCCCGACTGGGCCGCCGCCCAGCTCAAGGCCACTCTCACGTCCACCGCGTCGCCCAATGACACGAACACCGTCTACGAACAGGGCGCCGGCCGGGTCGACGTTGCGAAGGCGTCGAGGCAGGCGGTGGTCGTCGACCAGGGCGCGCTGAGCATGGGCTATTTCACGCTGCCCTACGAGGACAACGAGAGCCTGCGCAGCACCCGCACGCTGACCTACACCAACTCGGGGCCGGACCCGGTCGTGCTCGACCTGGCCGCGTCGGCGAGTGACCCGAAGGCCGGGACCGCGCCCGCCTCGATGGTCTCCGTCGAGCCGACGAGCCTGACCATCGCCCCGGGCGAGCAGGCTGCGGCCACGGTCACCGTCGACGTCAGCGAGGGCCCGTCGGGGGAGTACGGCGGCGCTGTCGTCGCGACGGCAGCGGGGACGACTCTGCGCACTGCGCTGGCGTTCACGAAGCAGGGCGACATGGTCGACCTGACGATCTCGGCCCGGGACCGCAACGGTGACCCGGCCGGCGGCACGTTCACGATGCTCGGCTACCACAAGCAGCCCTGGGAGGAGTACGGCTACATCCAGCTCGGCGTCTCGCCGGGGCAGGAGCGCACCATCACGGTGCCGCGCGGTCTGTACAGCGTGCTCGGAACCATCTCGACCCCGGACAGGTCGGGACGCTTCCTCGACGAGATGACCTATGCGGGCACGCCGCAGATCGACCTGCAGACCGACCGGGAGCTGACCTTCGATGCGACGGAGGGCAAGCCCTTGTCGGTCGCTACGCCGCGCGAGACCGCGATGCGCACCGTGGTCCTCGGCTGGACCCGCGGAGCCAACGACCGCCGGTTCGCTGACTCGGTGACCCTGCTGCCGGAAGTGGGAGGGGTACGCCGAGTCTCGGCGGTGCCCATGCCCGCCATCACTGACGGCGAGTTCGACTTCTACACGAGCTGGAACCTGCGCCAGCCGGAGATGCGGATCAACGCGGACCGGACCGAGCTGGAGCCGACGTACCTGCTCGGCTCTCCCCGCATGGACGGCCGTCATCGGTTGCGCGTCGTCGACGGCGGCTCGGGCAGCGCCGCCGATCTGGCCGGGGTCGACGCCAAGGGTGCCCTCGTCGTGATGAAGGAGACCGCCGCCACGTTCTACGCCGATCAGGTCGCGGCTGCGGCCGATGCCGGTGCCGCGATGGCGGCGGTGTACGCCGGCGTCCCGGGGCTGCTGCGAGGGTCGGCGTTCGGGGCGCGGATCCCCGCCGTGTCCCTCTCGTCCGACGACGGCACGGCGTTGCTGCGCGCTGCCGGCACCGCCGCCGGCAAGCCCGGGCCGAAGCCGCCCAAGGGGAAGCCCGCCGACGTGCGAGCGGTGAAGCAGAGCCCGTACGCCTACAGCCTTATCTTCCATGAGGCAGGTCGCGTGCCCGCAGACCTGACGTACCAGGTCAAGGACAAGGACCTCGCGGCCGTGCGGTCGACCTACCACGGCAGCACTCCCGGCCAGGAGATCAACGACACGCGCTACCCGCTGAAGCCGTGCCGCTGCTCGTTGACCACGATCTTCGGCACCCTGTACGCCCCGTTCACCCGGACGGAATACCTCACGACCGGCGGTGCTGTGTTCCAGCAGCAGGTGCGCACCGCGGGCGTGAGCATGTCCGACCAGCCGCAGCAGTTCTCCGCCGGTGACCGGGTCGAGCGGACCTGGCTCAAGGGGCCACTCGCACCCAGCGCGCCGGAAGGGCACGCGGTCGACGCCATCCAGTTCCCCGCGCGCCGGACCGCGGACGTCCTGCACTTCGCCGTGCCGGCGTTGACCGACTCGACCCCGACACACTCCGGCAACTGGGGCGAGAGCCGTGGCCGGCTGCTGCGCGACGGTGAGCAGGTCGCGACATTCGACTTCGCGGGCTACGGCGATGTCACGGTCCCGTCCTCGCCCGCGACCTACCGGTTCGAGGTCGACGTGGACCGGGCGGACGACAGCCCATGGCTCACCTCGACCCACGCGCGCACGGCGTGGACCTTCCGGTCGCAGCGCCCGGGCAGCGGCAGCACGGTGCTCCCCCTGATGGACGTCGACTACGACGTGCCGGTCGACGGGAGCAATGCTGCCGCGGCCGGCCGGACGTTGCCCGTGGGGTTCAGCCTGCGGCACCTCGGCGGGTCCAAGCCCAGTGCCATCCAGGCGGTCGCGATGGATGTGTCCTTCGACGACGGTGCCACGTGGCAGGCCACGCAGCCACAGCGGCGTGGGGCGTCGTACGTCGCCTCCGTCCGCCACCCTGCCGCCGGAACGGCCACCGGCTTCGTGTCGCTGCGTGTGCACGCGCAGGACCAGGACGGCAACGCCGTCGACCAGACCACCCTGCGTGCCTACCGGCTGGTTACGATCCCCGGCCATGGCCATTGAGCGGAAGGACCCACCCCCACAAGGTGACGAACGCGCGACGCTGACCGCGTTCCTCGACTACCACCGGGACACCCTGGCGCTGAAGTGCGACGGTCTGACCGACGAGCAGCTGCGTGAGCGGTCCATGCCGCCCTCGACGCTGTCCCTGCTGGGGCTCGTCCGGCACATGGCCGAGGTGGAGCGCAGCTGGTTCCGGCGCGTTCTGGCCGGCGAGGACGTCCCGCTGGTCTACTCCGGCTCACGTGACTTCCAGGCGGCCTACGACGCGACGGATGCTGACGTCGAGGAGGCCTTCGCGAACTGGCGCGCCGAGATCGAGCAGGCCCGCGAGATCGAAGCGCGTGCACCCGACCTGGAGTCGACCGGCTACCACCAGCGGTCGGGCCAGCACGTGTCGCTGCGCTGGGTCTTGGTCCACATGATCGAGGAGTACGCCCGGCACAACGGACATGCCGACTTCCTCCGGGAAGCGATCGACGGCGCTACCGGCGAGTAGAGCCGCGGGCCTTGGCCCCGCTATGGCACCGTGAGGATCTCTCGTCCCTGCTCGGTGACGAGCACGGTGTGCTCGAACTGCGCGGACCGTTGCCGGTCGCGTGTCACGACGGTCCAGCCGTCGTCCCACATGTCCCATTCGTGCGTGCCCAGGTTGAGCATCGGCTCGATGGTGAACGTCATCCCCGGCTCCATGACGGTGTTGTAGCGGGGGTCGTCGTAGTGGGGGATGACCAGGCCGGAGTGGAAGGCAGCCCCGATGCCGTGACCGGTGAAGTCGCGGACCACGCCGTAGCCGAACCGCTTGGCGTAGGACTCGATCACCCGGCCCACGACGCTCACCTGCCGGCCAGGCGCCACTGCCTTGATGCCGCGCATCATCGCCTCATGGGTGCGTTCGACCAGCAGCCGGGACTCGTCGTCGACCTCGCCCACGAAGAAGGTGGCGTCCGTGTCGCCGTGCACGCCGTCGAGGTAGGCCGTGATGTCGACGTTGACGATGTCGCCCTCGACCAGGACGGTCGTGTCCGGGATGCCGTGGCAGACCACCTCGTTGACGGAGGTGCACAGCGACTTGGGGAAGCCCTTGTAGCCGAGCGTCGACGGGTAGGCACCCCGGTCGCACAGGAACTGGTGGCCGACCAGGTCGAGCTCGTCGGTGGTCACTCCCGGCGCCACGTGTCTGCCGACCTCTTGCAGCGCCTGGGCCGCCAGTCGCGCTGCCACGCGGATTGCGGTGATGGTCGCGGCGTCCTTGACCTCGGGCCCGGTGTAGCGCTCGGGGCCGGGCCGCCCGACGTACTCGGGACGAGGGATGTCGGCCGGGACGGGCAGCGTGGGCGAGATCGTGCCCGGCATCAGCGTGGCCATGGTGCAACAGTCTAGGAGTGGGCAGGATGCCTGGCATGAGCGACGACCAGTGGTACTACTGCCTGACCCACCAGAAGGTCGAGCAAGGGACCGTCTGCGCGAACACCGAGCGGATGGGTCCCTATGCCAGCCGGGAGGAGGCCGAGCGCGCGATCCAGCACGCAGCCGAGCGCACGGAGCAGTGGGACAAGGACCCTCGCTGGAATGACGACTGAGAATTCAGAAACGACTGAGGGCCGCCCCGGACAAGGGCGGCCCTCAGCCGTGAATCAGCCGGTCTGGCTCAGCGCTTGGCTGTCCGCTTGCGCGCCGTCGTCTTGCGTGCGGCCGACTTGCGGGCCGGCGACTTACGAGCGGTCGACTTGCGAGCCGGCGCCTTGCGGGCGGCGGTCTTCCGCGTGCCCTTCTTGGCCGTGCGCTTTGCGGTGGACCGCTTGGCGGCGGTCTTGCGCGTGGCCTTCTTGGCCGTGCGCTTTGCCGTGGACTTCCTGGCCGTCGACTTCTTGGCCGCGGTAGCCCGCTTGGCGGTCTTGCGCGTGGCCTTCTTGGCCGTGCGCTTTGCGGTGGACCGCTTGGCGGCGGTCTTGCGCGTGGCCTTCTTGGCCGTGCGCTTTGCCGTGGACTTCCTGGCCGTCGACTTCTTGGCCGCCGTCGCCCGCTTGGCTGGCGACTTCTTGGCCGACTTGCGAGCCGTCTTCTTCGCAGTCCGGGCCGTTGCGGTCTTGCGACCCGAGCCAGCTGCTGCTTGAGTCACCTTCTTGGCTTCGTCCTGTTCGGTCGGCACACGCGCCTCCTGATTTCCGTAACGTCTCACCCGGTGGTGGACGTTCGTTACTCAAAAAGATCGCACTATGCCGCGGCGGTTACCAGCATTTCGCACAGCGGATTTTTCAAGCCGTCGCGTTGCGAACGTCGGTGTCGACGTCGTTGCGACCGTCGTCGTCGCGGGAATTGTGTGCGTTCACGATGACGTGACAGGTGTTTCGGACGCGTGCCGACGAGTTCTCGGGTGTCATCGACGCGTTGATAATCGTTGTGCATCAACGCAATCAAGCACGTGCACGAAACGGGTGGCACTAAGCACGTAGTCCTGACCGATGATCGCTGCTTCGGCGGCGAGTAGTGCCGGGAACGGTGTCGCGACGGCCGTCGGACGTCAATTCGCACCTGCAAAACTGCCCAAAAGTTTTTTCCGCGACGCGCCGTGTCGCGCGCGAAACGGACACACATCAGTGCTTTGGCGCGGGTCCGCTGATGTTCTCGAGGAGTCGCGCGAGCCGCTCGCGGAACGACGTCGGGCCCGACGATTCACCGGCCGCGACACTCACCAAGTGCTGCACCGCGTCCATGTCGACGGTCGGCATGGACAGCTCTGGCGTCGCCACCGACAGCCTCGAGTCGGTTGGTACGACCAACCGCTCGTGCGCGAGCGCCGCCAGCTCGTCATCACCCTCGTCGATGGACAGGATCGTCGCTCCGATGCGTTTTGCATCCGCGACGCGCTCCAAGAGCTGCTCTGGCGGGGCGTCGGGCGCGACGACGAACAGCGTCTCTTTCCGGGACGCCTTCTCCAGCCGCTCGAGACCAACGGAGAGGTGTGGCGGCGCTCCCGCGGGCGGCGACCAGCGCACCAACGTCGGCGAGAGCTCCGGGATGCTCGAGAACCGCGCCTCGTCGTCGAGGTGCGCCGCGAGATGCCACGGCTCCTCCTGCGGTGTGCCGACAAGGAGTAGGCCCCCGGGCGCGTGGTTGGCGCGGCGCAGGCTGCGGGCAAAGCCACGGGTCCGCTCCGCCCAACCGGTGCCGGCCAGGAGTTCCCGCAGCATGTGCACGCGTTCGGCGTCCATGGGCCCATGCTGCCTCCTGCCGTGACGTCCTGACAGGATCAACACATGAGCGAGTCCCTCGACGCGACGCCTTTCTCCGGCACCGTCGGCTTTCTCGGGGGCACCGGCGACCAGGGCCGTGGTCTGGCCCGCCGTTTCGCGCTTGCCGGCGTGGACGTCGTTCTGGGTTCGCGTGACGCAGCTCGTGCGCTGGCAGCGGCCGCGGCGCTTCCCGAGGGCGTACGCGGCGCGGACAACGAGACGTGTGCGCGCGAGTCGGACGTCGTCATCGCGGCCGTCCCCTGGGAGGGGCACGAGGCGCTGCTCGCGTCCCTGCGCGACGTCCTGGTGGGCAAGGTCGTCGTCGACTGCGTCAACCCGCTGGGCTTCGACAAGCAGGGCGCGTTCGTCCTCGACGTGCCCGAGGGCAGTGCCTGCCAGCAGGCCGCCGCCCTGCTGCCGGGCAGCACCGTCGTCGGCGCCTTCCACCACGTCTCTTCCGTGCAGCTGCTCGACGAGACCCGCGAGACCGTCGACACCGACATCCTGGTGCTCGGCGACGACCGCGCGGCCACCGACCTCGTGCAGGACCTGGCCGAGCGTGTGCCAGGGGTCCGCGGCGTCTACGCGGGGCGCCTGCGCAACGCCCGACAGGTCGAAGGGCTCACCGCGAACCTCATCTCCGTCAACCGGCGCTACAAGGCGCACGCGGGCGTGCGTGTCACCGACCTCTGACGTGCCCGCCGACAGCGCCGGCCGCGACGCCTCCACGGACGATCTGGGCACCGAGGTGACCGTGTCGCAGCCGGTACGCCGCGTTGTCTCCCTTGTCCCGTCACTCACCGAAGCCGTCGCTGCGACGTCCCCGCGGTTGCTGGTGGGCGCGACCGACTGGTGCACCGAGCCCCGCGACCTCGACGTCACTAGGGTCCGCGGCACCAAGAACCCCGATGTCGACGCCGTCGTGAGCCTCGCTCCTGACCTGGTGCTGGCGAACGAGGAGGAGAACCGGCCCGCCGACATCGAGGCGCTGCGTGCCGCTGGCATCGCCGTCTGGGTCACCGCACCTCGCACGGTGCCGGAGGCGCTGCGCTCGCTGCGCCGGATGCTCGCCGCCTGCGGTGCGGCAGTCCCTTCATGGCTCCGGCTGGGGGAGGAGGAATGGACGCCCGCGTACGACGGGCCTCGCCGGCGGGCGGCAGTGCCCATCTGGCGCCGGCCCTGGATGTGGTTGGGACGCGACACCTTCGCAGGCGACGTGCTGGCCCGTCTGGGCGTCGACCACGTGCTGTCGGAGCACGAGGAGCGCTACCCGCGGGTTGCACTCGACGACGTCCGGAAGACCGGTGTCGACCTCGTGGTCCTCCCGGATGAGCCTTACGCGTTCACCCCCGAGGAGGGCGACGAGGTGTTCGGCGCGTGGGGCGTCCCCGTCGTGTGCGTGTCGGGCCGGCTGCTGACGTGGTACGGCCCGTCGCTCGTCGGGGCAAGGGCCACGCTTGCTGAGGCGCTGTCCGTCTAGGTGTAGCTGTGCTCAGGGCCGGGGTAGTCGCCGCCGGCCACCTCGGTGGCGAACGTGCGGGCTGCGTCGCCGAGCACCGTGCGCAGGTCGGCGTACTGCTTGACGAAGCGTGGTAGTGGCTGGCGCCGCAGGCCCGCCATGTCCTGCCAGACGAGGACCTGCCCGTCGCACTCGGCACCGGCGCCGATGCCGATGGTGGGGACGACCAGCTCGGCGGTGACGCGGGCGGCCACGTCGGCGGGCACCATCTCGAGGACGACCGCGAACGCGCCGGCCGCCTCGAGGGCCAGCGCGTGCTTGACGAGCTCGTCGCCTCCCTCGCCGCGGCCCTGGATGCGGTAGCCGCCGAGGCCGTGCTCGCTCTGCGGGGTGAACCCGATGTGGGCCATCACCGGGATGCCCGCGGTCACGAGCTGCTCGACGTGGGGCACGACGTGCGCGCCGCCCTCGAGCTTGACCGCGTGGGCCCCGCCCTCCTTCATGAAGCGGACGGCGCTCTCCAGCGCCTGGACCGGCGAGGACTGGTAGGCACCGAACGGCAGATCGGCCACGACGAGGGCCCGGTGCGCACTCCGCGAGACGGCGCGCACCAGTGGCAGCAGCTCGTCGACGGTCACGGGCAGTGTCGTCTCGTAGCCCAGCACGTTGTTGGCGGCGGAGTCGCCGACGAGCAGGACCGGGATGCCGGCCTCGTCGAAGATCTCGGCCGCGAACTGCTCGTAGGCGGTGAGCATCGCGAAGCGCTCTCCGCGCTCCTTCATGGCCCGCAGGTGGTGGATGCGCACCCGCTTGCCCGGCGCCCCGCCACTGGCTGCCGTCGGGCCGCTGCCGTAGGGCGCGCTCGACTCGGATGCAGGGGTGGTGGACTCAGTCACGTGGACCTCCCTGGTCTCGAGGCTCCCTCACGGAGTCCCCGGACGTACACCCCATCGTCCCATGCCGCCCTCGCCGGCCGACAGGGCGCCGGTGACACGGGTCACCCCTCGACGTCCGGCTCCCGGGTCGCGTCGTGCTCGCGCCAGCGGTTGGTGATGGGCAGGCGCCGGTCGCGCCCGAACGCCTTGAGCGAGATCTTGGGCCCAGGCGGATACTGTCGCCGCTTGTACTCCGCGGTGTCCGTGAGCCGCAGCACCCGCTCGACCAGCTCACGGTCGAAGCCAGCCTCGACGAGCTCGCGCGAGCCGCGGTCGTGCTCGACGTAGTCGTCGAGGACGACGTCGAGCAGGTCATAGGGCGGGAGCGAGTCGCTGTCGCGTTGGCCGGGTCGCAGCTCGGCGGACGGCTCCTTGCTGATCGAGCTCTCGGGCACGGGCGGCGTCTCACTCCGCGACTCGGCGTCCTTGTTCCGCCAGCGGGCCAGCGACCACACCAGGGTCTTGGGCACGTCCTTGAGCGGCGCGAAGCCACCGACCGAGTCGCCGTACAGAGTGGAGTAGCCGACGGCGAGCTCGGACTTGTTGCCGGTCGCGAGCACCAGGTGCCCCTCCTGGTTGGACAGGCCCATGAGCGTCGTGCCGCGCACCCGCGCCTGCAGGTTCTCCTCCGCCAGCCCGGTGAGGTCGAGGTGGGACAGGAACGTCTCGACCATGGGCGCGATCTCGACGGTGCGATAGCGCAGACCGGTGCGCTCGGCGAGGTCGGCGGCATCGTCGCGCGAGTGCGCGGAGGAGTAGTCGCTCGGCATCGACACGCCGTGGACGTTGTCGGCGCCGACGGCGTCGCATGCGATGACGGCGGTCAGCGCCGAGTCGATGCCGCCGGAGAGGCCGAGCACGACGGTGCGGAAGCCGTTCTTGGCGACGTAGTCACGCAACCCGAGGACGAGCGCGCCGTAGACCTCAGCGTCGTCGTCGAGACGGGGGGCCAGGCCCGCGGCGATCGGTTCGTAGGCCGTGACCGGCTCGGCCGAGACGACGACCCGCTCGATGGCCATGCCGCCCGCGGACTGTGCGGCTGTGCTGCCGTCGACCCCGGCCGGCAGGTCGAGGTCGACGACGAGACAGCCCTCCTCGAACTGCGGTGCGCGGGCGAGCACGGCGCCGTCGCGGTCGACGACGATCGAGTCGCCGTCGAAGATGAGCTCGTCCTGGCCGCCGACCATGTTGACGTAGGCGAGCGCGCACCCGGCGTCGCTCGCCCGCCGCCGGACCAGGTCGAGGCGGGTGTCGTCCTTGGCGCGCTCGTACGGCGAGGCGTTGACCACGACGAGCAAACCGGCGTCGGACTCGCGGGTGACGGCGACGGGTCCGCCCTCCTGCCAGATGTCCTCGCAGATCACGAACGACACGTCGACACCTCCGACGCGCGCGACCGTGAGGGACGAGCCGGGCACGAAGTAGCGGAACTCGTCGAAGACGCCGTAGTTGGGCAGGTGGTGCTTGGCATAGCGGCCCACGACCTCGCCGTGATGCAGGAGGGCGAGGGCGTTCTGGGGGGCGCCCGCCGGCCGGCCGAGCACGGGCATGGCGTCCGGGGCCCCGTCGAGGTAGCCGAGGACGACGAGCAGCTCGCCGAGCCCGGCCTGCTGGAGACGGGCGGCCACATCGCGTACGGCGATGCGCGAGGCATCGACGAACGACCGTCGCAGTGCCAGGTCTTCGACCGGGTAGCCCGTCAGCGCCATCTCGGGGAACGCGACCAGGTGGGCCCCCTGCTCGGCCGCGTAGCCCGCCCAGCGCAGGACCTGGTCGGCGTTGCCCCGAAGGTCACCGACGACAGGATCGGTCTGGGCAAGTGCGAGGCGCAGCTGCGGCACACCTCGACCTTATGCCGCGGTCGCGCCGGCCTGACGGTCAGAGTGGCGTCGGCCCGGAGCGCCTGGTCGAACGCAGCGACGGCGGGAGCTCGGCGACAGCCGCGGGAGCGACGGGCTCGTCCTGCTCGTCGCGACGCAGCCGGGTGGCGAGGCTTGCGAAGTGCTCGCGCAACCAGCTGGTCATGGCGACCGTGGGCATCGGCCGGGCCAGCAGGTAGCCCTGCAGGAGGTCGCAGCCGAGGCCCTCGAGAATGCGCCACGACGCCTCGTCCTCGACGCCCTCGGCGACCACGCTCAGGCCGAGGTCGTGCCCGAGGCTGATGACCGCCCGGACGATGGCGAGGTCGTCGGTGCTCTCGGAGAGATGACGGACGAACGCCCGGTCGATCTTGACCTCGTGGACCGGGAGGTTGCGCAACCGGGTCAGCGAGGAGTAGCCGGTGCCGAAGTCGTCGACGGAGACCGACAGGCCGAGCTCGACGAGTCGCTCCAGTGCGACCACCGCGCGCTCCGGGTCGGCGACGATGGCGCTCTCGGTGACCTCGAGCTTGAGAAGCCGGGCCGGCAGGTTGGCCTGCACGAGCAGCCGGGCGACCACGTCGGCGAGCTCGACCTCGAGCAGGTTGCGCATCGAGACGTTGACTGCGATGGAGACCGGCGTGCCTGCGTCGCGCCATGCGGCGCACTGACGGACAGCGGTCTCGATGACGAACCTGGTCAGCGGCTTGATGAGCCCGGTGTGCTCGGCGAGAGGGATGAACTCGTCGGGCGGCACCTGGCCCCAGACCGGGTGGCGCCACCGCAGCAGGGCCTCGACGCCGGTGACCCGGCCGCTCTTCGGCTCGGCCTGCGGCTGGTAGTGCAGCTCGAGGACGCCGTCCTCGAGGGCGCGGGTGAGGTCGCTGATGAGCGAGAGCCGGCGGGCGCTGTAGGGGTCGCGGTCGGGGGAATACTGCGCGACGCCGGCCAGCCGGTGCTTGGCGTCGTACATCGCGACCTCGGCGCGGCGCAGCAGCAGCGCGGCCGAAGACCCGTCACGGGGAGCGACCGCCATACCGAGGCTCGCCGAGACGTCGAGCTTCACGTCACCCACGTCGAACGGGCGGGAGAAGTCGCGCATGACGCGCTGCACCATGCCCTCGACATGGACGTCGTCGTCTCCGAGCAGGATGGCGAACTCGTCGCCCCCGAGGCGCGCAACGACGATCTCGTCGTGCTCGAGACGGCGGAGCCGCTGGCCGACCTGGTTGAGCAGCTGGTCGCCGACGTCGTGGCCGAGCGTGTCGTTGACCTCCTTGAACCGGTCGACATCCATGAGCAGGACGGCCGCCGACCCGGTGGCCTCCAGCCGGCGCTCGAGGCGCTGCTGGAAGTTCAGCCGGTTGGGCAGCCCGGTGAGGGGGTCGTGCAGCGACAGGTGCTCGGTCTCCTGCGCGGCGGCTCGCACGCGCTCGACGAGCCCGCTGTTGGTCAGTGCGACGCTGGCGTGGCCGGCCAGCGCCTCGAACAGCCGGGCGTCCTCGGCGTCGAACGTGCTGACCTCGTCGAGCCGGTCGGCGACGTAGAGCACGCCGGTGATCTGGCCGCCGTCGCGCAGTGGTGCGGCCATGGCGTCGACGTGGCCGCTGGTTCGCAGGGCCGTGTTGGGCTCGCCTCGCTTGCCGCGAGCGAACCGCACCACCTTGCCCTCGCACGCAGCCGCCCACCACAGCCCTCCCTCGTCGGGCTGGTTGAGGGCCACGCTGTCCGGGCAGACGACGACCTGCGCGTGACGGGCGCGCAGGAGCGTGCGGGCCTCGCGGGTGACCGTCTCGAGCACGGACTCGTCCTGCAGGGACACGTCGACGGACCGGGTGAACTGGTAGAGCAGCTCGAGTCGGCCGTAACGCAGTCGCTGCACGTGGTAGCCGCGGTAGAGCGTGTAGCTCATGGCGCCGAAGACGCTCAACAGCAGCAGCGCCGCCGGCTCCTCGCGGAGCAACAGCGCGGTGATCAGTGCGAGGTCGGTGACCACCAAGGTGCCGACAAGGGCACTGAGCAGGGTCCGCAGGATCGCGCCCCACTCCCAGTGACCTTGGCGCAGCGAGATCACCGTGGAGATGGCGAGATGGCTGACCAGGCCCGCCACGAGCATCGCGATCACCGCGGCGGCCCAGTCCGGGGGCGAGAGCGCCTGTGCTGGAGGCTTCGGGGTGTAGATGAGGTCGAAGACGGTGACGGCCACCATGGTGGTGGCGAAGAAGCAGGCCAGGTTGAACATGAACTTGATCGGTGGATCGCGATAGACCAGCGCGAGTGTCACGACGCTGCCGGTCAGGCAGGCCAGCGCGATGTCGCCGGAGGAGGCGAAGAACAGGCCGAGCACGATCGGGGCTTCGCTGAAGGTGAGCGCGTGGTTGTCGCCGCCGAAGGGCAGGTGCACGACGTAGCGCTCGGTCAGGGCGAAGAGCAGGGCCAGCAGCGGCCACCAGATGTGCGGCTCGAGCTCGGGCAACTTCGTCTCTCGCAACAACAGGAGCGCCCCTGCGGTTGCGAGAACGACTGTGACCAGCCAGACCTTCAGGTCGGGCCGGGACAAAGGAGCCACCGGCCCATTGTGTCGGGTTGGGCAAGCTCCCTCCCCGGGTTGCGTTAGTCGCAACTCGGGTCGGTGACGGCTCTCGGCCGCTCGTCAGTCCGTCCAGCGCCTCCAGTGGCTACAGGATGTAATGCCCGCTGCTCAGTGCCACGCTCCACCCGGGGTGTGCCACGCGCCGCCGGGGGTGTGCCAGGCTCCACCGGGGGTGTGCCACGCGCCGCCGGGGGTGGTCGTGAGGGGGGAGAGAACGTGCTGCATGAGGTGACTCCTGTCGACAGGGTGCGTCCTCGCGGGCAGGGAGGACGTTGGGGGAATGATCGTCCCTTCCACATCACGGTTTACCCACGACGTGCCGATGTGTCGGCAAAATCCTGCCCAGGGATTCTACGTAACGTCCCAGTAACACCGAAAGGGCAGGCTTCGTGACATGGACAAGCAACAGGAATTCGTTCTCAGGACACTCGAGGAACGTGACATCCGCTTTGTGCGGTTGTGGTTCACCGATGTCCTGGGATTCCTGAAGTCGGTGGCGGTCGCCCCGGCCGAGCTCGAAGGGGCCTTCGACGAGGGGATCGGGTTCGACGGCTCGGCGATCGAGGGGTTCGCTCGCGTGTACGAGTCGGACATGCTGGCCAAGCCTGACCCCGGCACGTTCCAGGTGCTGCCGTGGCGATCCGAGTCGCCGGGCACCGCCCGGATGTTCTGCGACATCCTGATGCCGGACGGCACCGCGTCGTATGCAGACCCGCGTCAGGTGCTCAAGCGCACGCTCGCGCGTGCGTCCGACTCAGGGTTCGCTTTCTACACGCACCCCGAGATCGAGTTCTTCCTGTTCCGCGATCAGCCGACCCCCGGCCAGGTGCCCGTTCCCATCGATCGCGGCGGCTACTTCGACCACCTCGCGCACGGCATCGGCCATGACTTCCGGCGTGATGCGATCACCATGCTCGAGTCGATGGGCATCTCCGTGGAGTTCAGCCATCACGAAGGTGCGCCTGGTCAGCAGGAGATCGACCTGCGCTACGCGGACGCGCTCTCGACGGCCGACAACATCATGACATTCCGTCATGTGATGAAGGAGGTCGCGCTCAGCCAGGACGTCTACGCGTCCTTCATGCCTAAGCCGCTCACCGACTACCCGGGCTCGGGAATGCACACCCACCTCTCGCTCTTCGAGGGCGAGCGCAATGCCTTTTTCGAGGCGGGCGCGCAGTTCCAGCTGTCCAAGGTCGGACGTGCGTTCATCGCTGGTCTGCTCCAGCACGCCGGCGAGATCACTGCCGTCACCAACCAGTGGGTCAACTCCTACAAGCGCCTCACGCACGGCGGCGAGGCACCGGCGTACATCTGCTGGGGACACAACAACCGGTCGGCCATGGTGCGCGTCCCGATGTACAAGCCGACCAAGGGGCAGTCGACCCGCATCGAGTTCCGCCTCCCCGACACGGCGTGCAACCCCTACCTCGCGTACGCCGTCACGCTCGCCGCTGGTCTCAAGGGCATCGACGAGGGCTACGAGCTGCCCGACGGCGCCGAGGACAACGTCTGGGAGCTGACCGACGCCGAACGACGGTCGATGGGCATCGAGCCGCTTCCCGCGAGCCTGGCCGACGCGGTGCGCATCATGGAGCGCAGCGAGCTGGTGGCCCAGACGCTCGGTGAGCACGTCTACGACTTCTTCCTGCGCAACAAGCGGGCCGAGTGGGCCGACTACCGGCGTCAGGTAACGGCATTCGAGCTCGATCGCTATCTGCCTGTCCTCTGACGTGAGCGAACCCGGAACGACGGAGCCGGCGGCTCGTCCGGTCGTCCTCGTCGTGGAGCACGAGGACGACTGCTCGGCCGACCACTTCGAGGAATGGCTCGCTGCGGCCGGCGTCGACATCCGCGTCGTCCGGCCGTACGCGGGGGAGTCGCTCGTCGGGCTGGCGAACGAGGGGTCGCCCGCCGACGGCCTCCTCGTGCTGGGCGGCTCGATGGGCGCGAACGACGACGCGCTGCACGCCTGGCTGCCCGGTGTCCGACGCCTGCTGGCCGACGCGGTCTCGTCCGGCCTGCCGACGCTCGGCATCTGTCTCGGCGCGCAGCTGCTGGCCGTTGCCTGCGGCGGGCGGGTCGAGATCGGCGGGAACGGCATCGAGGCGGGCGTGGTCGACGTGACCTGGGGCCCGGCGGCGCGCGACGACACGCTGTGCGCAGGCCTGCCAGATCCGCTCGCGGTGCCGTCGATGCACCTCGACGCCGTGACCGAGCTGCCACCGAACGCCTGCTTGCTCGGCGGCACTGAGGCGTACCCGAACCAGGTCTTCCGCGTCGGTGCGGCGGCCTGGGGCGTGCAGTTCCACCCTGAAGTGAGTCAAGACAGCTTGGTGCGCTGGGCCGACCACGATGCCGCCCACATCCTCGCTGTGGGAGGCGACGCAGGGGTGGTCGCGCGGACGATGGCGGCGCGCGCTGACGAGGTGGCCACCGCGGGACGCCTGCTTGCCACCCGCTTCGCCGAGACCGTGCACGCCCACCGCGGCCGCCCGGGCGCGCCACGCGTGACCAGCCTGGCGCACTAGCGTTCACCCGTGACTCTCCGGCGTGGCGGCAGCGCGACCGCGCGGCTGGCCAGGGTCGGGTTCACCGAGCCCGACCGCGCCGCAGCGTTGCTCGCGGAGCCGCCGTTGGCCGACCTCGTCGCCGACGACGGCGACGAGCCGCTGTTCACCGCGCTGGCTGCGTCCGCCGATCCAGACACGGCCCTGGCCGGCCTGGGCAACCTGCTTGCCGCGTCGACGGAAGCCACCGCGGTCGTGTCGGCACTACGCGACGACGAAGACCTGCGGAACCGCCTGACCGCCGTGCTCGGCTCGAGCCTGGCCCTAGCCGCACACCTCGCCCGTCATCCCGACGAGTGGCGGCTGCTCGCCGGCCCGGCCGGCGCCCGCCCGAGCGCGGCCTGGCTCCGTCAGCGGATGCTCCTCGCCGTCGGTGCCGACCCGGACGACCCGGAGCCGCGTGCCGCCGGTGCTGACGCGCCGGTGCTCGACGCACTGCGCGTCGCGTACCGCGGCGCCGTCCTGCTCTTGGCGGCGGGCGACCTCACCGGAGCGGTACCCGTCGACGGTGTGGCCGCCGAGCTCGCCGACCTGGCCGGTGCGACGTTGGAGGCCGCACTCGCTGTTGCGCGTGCGGAGCAACGCCCCGATGCTGCGCCGTGCCGGCTCGCGGTCGTCGCGATGGGCAAGTGCGGTGGACGCGAGCTCAACTACGTCAGCGACGTCGACGTCGTGTTCGTCGGCGAGGCCGTGGACGGCGCGGACGATGTCGCCGCTCTGCGGACGGCGACCGCGCTCGCCGTCGCGCTGATGCGCGCCTGCTCAGCGCCGACGAGCGAGGGCAGCATCTGGCCGGTCGACGCAGCACTTCGACCGGAAGGCAAGGCCGGTCCTCTGGTGCGGACCCTGCCGAGCCACGTGGCCTACTACGAGCGGTGGGCGAAGACCTGGGAGTTCCAGGCCCTGCTCAAGGCTCGCCCGGTCGCGGGTGACCTCGATCTCGGGCGGCGCTACGTCGACGCCGTCGCCCCCATGGTCTGGCGGGCGGCCGACCGGCCCGACTTCGTCTCCGACGTGCAGCAGATGCGCCGCCGCGTCGAGAGCTCGCTGCCGGCCGATGCCGGTGACCGCGAGCTCAAGCTCGGCCCGGGCGGGCTGCGCGACGTGGAGTTCAGCGTGCAGCTGCTCCAGCTCGTGCACGGGCGGACGGACGACGCGCTCCGCAGCGCGAACACGCTGGAGGCGTTGGAGGCGCTGTCCAGCTACGGGTACGTCGGGCGCGACGACGCCGCCGACCTCGATCGCGCGTACCGATTCCTGCGCACCCTCGAACACCGCTTGCAGCTGCACCGACTCCGCCGGACGCATGTCATGCCCGTCGACGAGACAGAGCTGCGCCGGCTCGGGCGGTCGTTGGGGATGCGATCGTCACCGGTCTCCGAGCTGAACGAGCAGTGGCGCCAGCACGCCCGCGACGTACGCCGGTTGCACGAGAAGCTCTTCTACCGACCGCTGCTCACCTCGGTCGCGCGCCTCGGCCCGGCCGAAGCCCGCCTCACGCCGGAGGCGGCGCGAACGCGACTCGAGGCGCTCGGCTACCTGGACCCGCAGGGCGCCCTTCGCCACATCGAGGCGCTGACGTCGGGCGTAAGCCGTCGCGCGGCGATCCAGAAGACGTTGCTGCCGGTGATGCTCGGGTGGTTCGCCAGTGCGCCCGACCCCGACGGCGGACTCCTCTCGTTCCGCCGGGTGAGTGACGCGCTCGGCACCACGCCCTGGTACCTGCGGCTGCTGCGCGACGAGGGCGCCGTGGCCGAGCGCCTCGCCGGGTTGCTGGCGAGCAGCCGGTACGCCGCCGAGCTGCTCGAGCGCGCGCCGGACGCGGTCGCCATGCTGGTCAGCAGCGACGACCTGAAGCCTCGTCAGCGTGCGGCGCTCGGCGCGGAGGTGCGGGCCTCGGTGGCCCGCCACGACGACCCGCAGAAGGCGGTGTCGCTTGCCCGTTCTGTGCGCCGCCGCGAGCTCTTCCGGGTGGCCGCGGCAGACGTGCTGCACGTGGCATCGGTCACCGAGGTGGAGGAGGCGCTGACCGACGTCGCCGCGGTGACCGTCCAGGCGTCCCTGGATGCGGCGACGCGCGCGGCGGAGGACTCCCTCGGCGGAGCGCTGCCTACGCGGCTGCTCGTCGTGGCGATGGGCAGTTTCGGCGGCCGCGAGATGACCTATGCCAGCGACGCCGACGTGCTCTTCGTGCACGACCCGGTCGACGGTGCCGAGGAGCAGGCGGCGACCGAGGCGGCGCAGGCGGTGGTCGAGCGGTTGCGTCTGCTCCTGAGCACGCCGTCGCCGGAGCCGTCGCTGGCGGTCGACGCGGACCTGCGGCCGGAGGGGCGGCAGGGCCCGCTCATACGGACACTCGCGTCCTACCGCGCCTACTACGAGCGGTGGGCGCACGTGTGGGAGAGCCAGGCACTGCTGCGAGCCGAGCCGGTCGCGGGCGACGAGGAGCTCGGGCGGCGCTTCACCGACCTCATCGACCCCTTGCGCTACCCCGACGGTGGCCTGAACGATGCGGCGGTGCGCGAGATCAGGCGGATCAAGGCGCGGGTCGAGTCGGAGCGGTTGCCCCGTGGCGCCGACCCGGCGCTGCACACGAAACTGGGTCCGGGCGGGCTTGCCGATGTCGAGTGGACCGTGCAGCTGATGCAGCTGCGGCACGCCGCCGAGGTCGAAGGCTTGCGGACGACGCGGACGTTGGAGGCTTTGCGCGCTGCTGAAGCGGCGGGGCTGGTCGACCACGAGAACGCCGAGACGCTGGCACATGCGTGGCGCACTGCCAGCCGGGTGCGCAACGCCGTGCACCTGGTCCGTGGCCGACCGGGCGACAGCCTGCCGACCGACCTGCGCGAGCTCTCCGGCGTCGCTCGTGTCCTGGGCTACCCTCCCGGCGCGGCGGGGGCGCTGGTGGACGAATACCGACGCTCGACGCGGCGCGCCCGCAGCGTCGTGAACGGGGTGTTCTACGCATGAACGTGCTGCCCGGCGGCAGCGCGGCCAGCCCCTCGTCGTACCGCGCCGCGTTGCGCAACCGTGAGTTCCGCGGGCTGATCGTCGCGCAGGTGCTCAGCGAGTGGGGCGATCACATCGCGCGGGTGGCACTCGCGTCGCTCGTCCTCAAGCGCACCGACAGCGCCTTCCTCGCCGTGCTGGCCTTCGTCGTGAGCTTCGTGCCCGCGGTCTTCGGCTCGGCTCTGCTCGGCGGCCTGGCCGACCGAGTGCCTCGCAAGACGCTCTTACTCACCTGCGACGTCGGGCGCGGCGTCGTCGTCGGCCTGATCGCGCTGCTCGCGGTGCCCTCGACGTCCATCTGGGTGCTGCTCGGCCTGCTGCTCGTGGCGGAGTTCTTCACTGCGCCGTTCGAGGCGGCCCAGCGGGCGGTGCTGCCCGACATCCTGACGGATCACCGTGACTACCTCGCAGGCAGCGGCCTGGTGCGGGTGCTGTACCAGGCGGATCAGGTCATCGGCATCTCACTGGCCGGCCTCGTCATCCTGCTTGCGGGCGAGCGGCGCGGCCTGCTGATCGACGTCGTGACGTTCGGCCTGTCGTTCGTCGTGCTGGCGGTGACCATGCGCGCCCGCCCTGCGGCTCGCGACGACAGCGACCGACAGGGCTCTCTTCTCGCCGATGTCGCACGGGGATGGCGGCTGGTGTTCGACGATCCGGCCCTGCGTGCGCTCGTACTGCTCGGCTGGGGTGCGGCCGTGTTCCTCATCGCGCCCGAAGCTGTCGCTCTGGCGTACGCGAGGGCAGACGGGGAGGGAACACCGATCGGCGCGGCGCTGATGGCCAGCGTGCCGGCCGGGGCGGCCGTCGGCACGTACGTCGTCGGCCGCTGGGGACCGCACCGGCAGGTGCGCGCGATCATCCCGTTGGCCGTCCTGTCGTGCCTGCCGTTGCTCGCCGTGTGCATCGCGCCGCCGTGGTGGGCGACGTTGGTCTTGTTCTTCCTCAACGGACTCTGCCAAGGCTTCATGGTGCCGCTGCTTGCCACCGTCAACCTGCTCAGCCCTGCGCAGTTCCGCGGCAGCGTCAACGGTCTCGCCGCTGCCGGTTTCGGCGTCGCGAGCGCGGCGGCGTTCCTGCTCGCTGGTCTGGTGGCCGATCTGACCTCGCCGGCCGTCGCGGTCACGGCCGGCGGAGCGGTCGGTCTGGCGATGGTGGGGCTGGCGCACCGAACGTGGCCGACCGGAGCCCTGCGCCGTGCATCCGACCGCCTCTATTACGCGGGCTGAGCCTGCTCCATCGACCAGGAGTGGGCAGCGCGTGAGCCCAAGGGGTGACCGCGGCCGGGATTCCTGAGACGCTCGGTGATCGCTGCTCTACCGTCCATTGCCAGGCGGAGGTCCCCCCTTGTCGGAAAGGCATGGAATGTCACTGCGGCGCGCTGCGATGCGAGTGAAGACCGCGACCGTGCAACGCCCGGTCGGCAGGTTGCTCCACGAGCTGCTGCGCAACGAGCGGCTCCCGGTCGACGAGTTGCGTGCCCTCCAGCTCAGGAGGGCAGCCGAGATGGCGCGCTTCGCGATGGATCACACGTCGTTCTACCGAGCCAGGTTCACGGCCGCTGGGTTCTCGGCAGCCGACCTCGCCTCGGGTGAGTTCTCGTTCAGCGACCTGCCTACTATCGAGAAGCCCGACCTTCGTGACCGCGGTGACAGCATCCGCTCCGACGAGGCCAGCAAGAGCAACGTGCGAGTCTCCTACACCGGCGGCAGCACCGGCGTACCCATGAGCACGCTGATCGACCGGCGCGTCCCGATGATCGCCCTGAGCTGGCGTATGCGGCGGTGGTGGGGTGTGGCCGAGGAAGACGACACGATGCACCTCACCCGGTGGAAGAGCGGGGCACTGGCGCTGACGTGGCAGAGGATTCGCTGGTGGCCAACCCGGCAGGTCTTCGTCGATCCCACCATCGTCGACGAGAAGAGCCTGCGCGACTTCGTGGCCACATGGCGTCGGCACCCTCCTGTCCTGCTCGAGGGTTACGTCGGCACTATGACGGAGATCGCCGAACACGTTGCCGATCTGCCGGAACGGCTGCCGCCGCCGGTCGCGGTGGGGACAACTGCCGCGCCGCTCGCTCCCTCGGTGCGCAACCGGATCTCGTCGGTGTTCGGCGCACCCGTCTACGACCAGTACCGCACGGTGGAGGTGCCGTGGCTGGCCGGTGAGTGCCGTGCGCATGCCGGCCTTCACGTGTTCGCCGACATGCGACTCATCGAGGTCGTCGACGACGCGGGGCGCCCCGTTCCCGACGGTGAGGAGGGGGAAGTGGTCATCACCGACCTGGCCAACCGGGTGTTCCCCATCGTCCGCTACCGCGTGGGGGATCGCGCCACGATGCTGCGCGACGCATGCCCGTGCGGGGTCACACTGCCGCTGATGTCCTCCGTTGGAGGGCGCGTGCTCGACATGATCGTGCTGCCCGATGGCGCGGTCATCGCGAGTGGGGTGACCGTTCTCTTCTCCCATCGCCCGGATGCGGTGCACCAGTTCCAGGTCCACCAGCACGCCGACTACTCGATCACGCTCAGGGTTCGGCGGGGTCCGGCCATCGACGCAGACGAGGTCGTGGCCGGCGTGGCCCACCACCTACGGTCCTTGACCCGTCAGCTGGTGCCGGTGCGCGTGGAGTTTGTCGACGTGATTCCCAGCCACAGGGGCAAGATGCGCTACGTCCTCAGCGATGTGCCGCGGCCGGTCCCTGACGAGACGGTGACACCCTGACGCGCGGGAGCGGAGGGGCTGATGACCGTTCAGGCCGCGGAGGTCACCCGTCGGCGGCCTTCATCGGTGAGGACGAAGGGCGACCCGGCGATGGCGCCGTCGTCGCAGAGGTGCCTGACTGCCGCACGGACGTCACGAGCGTCCGATCCAGGGCACTGCGCGAGGAGCTGGCTGGTGAAGGTCTCGCGGCCAACGGCAACGGAAGCCAGAACTCCTGCCTGCACTGACTCCTGCATCGTCGTCATGAGGGGAGTCTTCCCATCACGGAGCGTGACAACCTCTTTACCGGGCCCCCGCATTCGGAGTTGGGCCAAAGGGGTGACGCCAGAACTCGAACCACGGGATGTAACGGCCAGGAATGACGACGCAATGGCCTGCGAGGCTCGTTTTGGGGCGTCGAACACGCAATGCGTCGTCTCTCCTGGCCCCCTCATGGACCGGGCGACACCTGCGGACCCGCCAGGCCGCCATGAGCCGATCGGCACTTCCTCAGAGGTGCCGCTCGCTTTACTCGCAGGACACTGCGCGCGAGCCGGTTTCCGGACTGAGGCAGTGGTCCGTTCCGCTTCCGCCGTCGTTGTGGTCGTAGCCGGCGCCACCCGACAAGGTGTCGTTGCCGGAGCGGCCGCGCAGGACGTCTTTGCCCGGGCCGCCGCTGAGCACGTCATCTCCGGTCCCGCCGCCCAGCGAGTCGCGACCCTCCCTGCCGGACAGCTCGTCGTCGCCGCTGTTCCCGCGTAGGGCGTCGCCAGCCGCACCACCTGTCAGGGTGTCGTCGCCGGCGCCGCCGGACAACCTGTTCGGGTTCGAGGGAGCGCCTTTGATCACGTCATCGCCGTCGCCGCCGTAGAAGACGGTGCTGCTGCCGGCAGCGCAGCCCCTTGCTAAGCGGATGAGAAAGTCGCCGGCCTCTCCGCCGTAGCCGATGTCGGCTCCGCCAGACGAGTAGATCTCGTTGCCGCCGTCCCCACCGATCATCACATCGTCATCCGATTCGGTAGTGCAGGGACGGCCATCGCCGTCCTGGATGATGTTCCCGTCCGGACCTCCCTTGATGTAGTCGTTACCGCTGCCGCCATTGAGCTCGTTGAAGTAGCCACCGCCATAGATCCGGTCGTTTCCGGTGCCCCCGTTCACCACGTCGTGACCCGGGCCACCAGCGAGCCGGTCATCGCCACCCTCGCCCCGGACATCGTCGAAGGCATCTTGGCCGTCCGGCGCTGAGTTCGGATTCGGGCCCGCGCAAACGCGGTCGTTGCCATCACCAGCAAGGATCCGGTCGACGCCACGCAGGCCGGCAATCACATCATCTCCGGCAGTGCCGTTCAGAATGTCGTTGCCGTCCGTACCGACGATCGTGGCCGGCATGCCGAAACACATGTGAGCCTCGGCAGCACCGGCCTGACCCAACCAGGTCGGCTGCATCAGCACAGCCGTCACACCCGCGACCACAACGATCCACATCCGATTGCGCTGCATGTCAGGAGCGTCGACTTCTTCTTTGCACCCCTGTAGTGAAACGACCGCGCGAAACGCCGAAGACGGCCCGCCGAGCGTTGGCTCGGCAGACCGTCTTGCGACCTAGTGAGGCCTAGAGGTCGTAGTAGAGCTCGAACTCGTGAGGGTGCGGCCGCAAGCGGATCGGGTCGACCTCGTTGGTGCGCTTCCAGTCGATCCACGTCTCGATGAGGTCGTCGGTGAACACACCTCCGTCGAGCAGGTAGGCGTGGTCCTCCTCGAGCGAGTCCAGGACGGCGGGTAGCGAGGCCGGCACCTGCGTGATCTCGGCGTGCTCGTCCGGCGGGAGCTCGTAGAGGTCCTTGTCGACCGGCTGCTCCGGCTCGATCTTGTTCTTGATGCCGTCGAGCCCGGCCATCAGCATCGCGGAGAACGCGAGGTAGGGGTTGGACGACGGGTCGGGCACCCGGAACTCGATGCGCTTGGCCTTCGGGTTGGCGCCCGTGATCGGGATGCGGATGCAGGCCGAGCGGTTGCGCTGCGAGTAGACGAGGTTGACCGGCGCCTCGAAGCCCGGCACCAGGCGGTGGTAGCTGTTGACCGTCGGGTTGGTGAACGCCAGCAGTGACGGCGCGTGCTTGAGCAGCCCGCCGATGTAGAAGCGCGCGGTGTCCGACAGACCGGCGTAGCCGAGCTCGTCGTAGAACAGCGGCGAACCGTCCTTCCACAGCGACTGGTGGCAGTGCATGCCGGAGCCGTTGTCACCGAAGAGCGGCTTGGGCATGAACGTCGCGGTCTTGCCCGCGGCCCACGCCACGTTCTTGATGATGTACTTGAACAGCATCAACTTGTCGCCGGCGTGCAGCAGCGAGTCGAACTTGTAGTTGATCTCGGCCTGGCCCGCGGTGCCCACCTCGTGGTGCGCGCGCTCGACCTCGACGCCGACGCGGTTGAGGGCCAGCGACATCTGGTCACGGAGGTCGGCGTAGTGGTCGACCGGGGGCACGGGGAAGTAGCCGCCCTTGTAGCGCGTCTTGTAACCCCTGTTGCCACCCTCCTCCTGGCGACCTGAGTTCCAGGCAGCCTCGATGGAGTCGATGTAGTAGTAGCCGGCGTTCTGCTTGGTCTCGAAGCGCACGTCGTCGAAGACGTAGAACTCGGCTTCGGGACCGAAGTACACCGTGTCGGCGATGCCGGAGCCGATCAGGTGTGCCTCGGCCTTGGCCGCGATGTTGCGCGGGTCGCGGCTGTAGGGCTCGTCGGTGAAGGGGTCGACGATGGAGAAGTTCAGCGCCAGCGTCTTCTCGGTCCGGAAGGGGTCGAGGTAGGCCGTCGCCGGGTCGGGGATCAGCTTCATGTCCGACTCGTGAATCGCCTGGAAGCCGCGGATCGAGGACCCGTCGAACATCTGCCCGTTGACGAAGAAGTCCTCGTCGACGGTCGATGCCGGGACGTTGAAGTGCTGCATGATGCCCGGCAGGTCGCAGAAGCGGACGTCCACGAACTGCACGCCTTCGTCCTTGATGAACCGCAGGACCTCGTCGGAATTGCTGAACATCCATCCTCCTCGTAGGTGGCGACCCCGTCGGGTGCCGACGCGACGACCGTAGGGGGAGGCCGTTTCCCCGGCATGACTCGGTTGTTTCGTCCGTGTTACGCCACCGACGCTGCCGGGCACAAGTCCGCGCGCCGCCTGGGCAGTAGTCTGCCCGTGTGGTGGACAGGCGGTACGTCGGGTCCTGGCTGCAGGGCCCCGGCGCCTCCCGAAGCGGCGGCCCGGACGCCGGCAGGTACGCCGGGGAGCGCCTCGGGTGCCCGCCCGACGGGCCCGGCTCGGTCGCCGGATTCGGTCAGCGCCTGGTCGCCTTCCTCTGCGACTCGGTGCTCTGCGCCGCTATCGCGTGGGGCCTGCCGCGCGAGCCGGCGTACACGACGCCGATCTTCGCTCTCGAGGTGCTGGTGCTGACCGCCTTCACCGGCGCGTCGGCCGGCCAGCGGCTGCGCGGGCTGCAGGTGGCCCGCCTGGACGGCAAGCCGGTCGGGCTGCTGCGCTCGGCGATTCGCACGGCGCTGCTGCTGCTGCTCGTGCCGGTGCTGATCACCGACGGCGACGGACGCGGCCTGCACGACCGGGCCGCCGGGACCGTCGTCCTCCGCCGTCGCTGACCGTCAGCCGCGCGGGCCGCGCGGCATCCGCAGGTTCTTGGGCATCGGCCCCTTCGGGATCGGCAGGTTCATCGTGCCGAGTGCCCGCAGGCGCTGGTTGACCTCGCTGACCTCGTGCTTGCTGAGGTTGCGCGGCATCTTCTGCAGCCGCGAGCTGAGCTTGCGCAACGGGACCTGACCGTCCTCGTTGCCTGCCTGCACGTCGTACACAGGTGTCTCGGGCAGGAAGCGGGCGATCTTGCGCTTCTCCGCGGCGAGCAGCTGGCCGACGCGCGTGGGCGGCCCTTCGCCGACGAGCACGACCCCGGGGCGGCCGACCGCCCGGTGGACGATGTCCTGGTTGCGGTTCACGGCCACACCTGGAGTGATGGTCCACCCGCGGCGGATCATGTTCAGCGCCGCAGCGGCGGCGCCGGGCTGGCCCTCGACCTGGGAGAACGCGGCCTTCTCGGCTCGCTTACCGAAAATGATGGTCGCGGCGAGGATGCCGAGCATCAGCCCCATGATGCCGACGTAGATCGGGTAGCCGATGAGGAACCCGATGGCCAGAACGGCCGCGAAGACCACGAAGCCCGTCGCCAGCGTGACCCAGCCGACCAACGGGTCGACCTGGCGGGTCATCTTGTAGGCCTGCCGGATCTGGCCGGTGCGGCTCTGCTTGCCGGGCGTCTTGGGCTTACGGCCGAACCGGCGCTTGGGTGCCGGCTCGGGTGTCGTGTCGCGCTCCTTGCGTGCCATGGCCCGCAGGATACGTGGCGACGACGCGGAGCCTGGTCCGCGCCCCTGGACTCTCAGGCGCGACGGCGACGCGGGATCGGCGGGGGAGCCAATGTCGGCTCGAGCGCCGCGAGCACGTCGCGTGCTTCCCGGTTCTCGTCGTGCCGCCGGCCTATGGCCTGCCGGGCGTTACGTCGTGAGCCCTCGGCGACGCGCACCGAGGCGCTGCCCACGGCGGTGCGCAGCAGCTCGCCGAACGTCGCCATCGGCGGGAGTTGTCGTGTCATGCGGCTAGCGAACCCGCGGCTCGTTACCGGCGGGTGTCCAGGTAGAAAATCTTGGGTGAGCAGGTCGTCAGCCCACGACGGCGTCGGTGGTCGCTCCGCGGGCCGCCACGGCCTGCTGGTAGAGCCGACCAGCGCGGTACGACGAGCGCACCAGCGGTCCCGACATGACCCCGGCGAAGCCGATCTCGGTCGCCTCGGCCTCCATCTCGACGAACTCCTCGGGCTTGACCCAGCGGACCACCGGGTGGTGGCGGGGCGAGGGTCGCAGGTACTGGGTGATCGTGATGAGCTCGCAGCCGGCTTCTTGCAGGTCGCGCAGCGCCTGGGTGACCTCGTGGCGCTCCTCGCCCATGCCCAGGATCAGGTTCGACTTGGTGACGAGCGAGTCGGCCCGGGCCTGGCGGATCACGTCGAGGGATCGCTCGTAGCGGAAGCCAGGGCGAATGCGCCGGAAGATGCGCGGCACCGTCTCGATGTTGTGCGCCAGCACCTCGGGACGCGAGCCGAAGACCTCGGCGAGCTGGTCGGGCTTCGCGTCGAAGTCGGGGATGAGCAGCTCGACACCGGTGCCCGGGTTGAGCTGGTGGATCTGGCGGACCGTCTCGGCGTAGAGCCAGGCGCCGCCGTCGGGCAGGTCGTCGCGGGCCACCCCCGTGATGGTCGCGTAGCGCAGCCCCATCGCCTGCACGGACTCGGCGACCCGTCGCGGCTCGTCACGGTCGAGCGGCTCCGGCTTGCCGGTGTCGATCTGGCAGAAGTCGCAGCGCCGGGTGCATTGGTCGCCGCCGATGAGGAACGTCGCCTCGCGGTCCTCCCAGCACTCGAAGATGTTGGGACAGCCCGCCTCCTCGCACACCGTGTGCAAGCCCTCGCGCTTGACCAGCGACTTGAGCTCGGTGTACTCGGGGCCCATCTTCGCCCGGGTCTTGATCCACGGGGGCTTCTTCTCGATGGGGGTCTCGCTGTTGCGGACCTCCAGGCGCAGCAGCTTGCGGCCCTCCGGAGCGATCGTCACCGCACCAGCGTACGTCGGTCCGGTGACGATCGTCCCAGCGGGAACGGGTGGCAGCCCGTTGAGCCTCAGCCGACGCGGGCCAGCTGGCGGGCCCGCTGCCGCACACCCTTGGTGACCTCGGAGGGTCGCTGCTGCTCCCCGGCGTAGGAGTTCAGCACCAAGATCGCCGCGGTGGTTGCCGGTACCGCCCACTGCAGTGCCTTCAACTGCTGCTGGGCCTTCGCCACGTCTTCCGGTGTCTCGGCGATGGGCTGGGTGCCCGACGCAACCGGCATGTCCGGCTGCGAGGCGACCTTGCGGCCCAGCATCCGGCTGTACGCGGTGGCGCCCAGGGCGGCGCCGGTCATCAGGGTCTTGAGGCCGGTCATCGCGAGCACGCCCTTCTGCCCGGCCACCCTCTCGCGGTTGGTCAGCAGGATCGCGGCGCCGCCAACGAGGTGGGCACCGATGGCGCCTGCGTTGAGGGGTGTCCAACGGTCCCAGCCCTCGTTGACGACCCGGCCCCGCTGCTCAGGGTCGTCGACGACGCCGGCGGCGGCGTTGAGCCCGACGGCACCCATCAGCGATCCGCCGAACCATGCTGCGAGCCCCACATCGTGCAGAGTTCGGGAGATTGTGTTGCGAGCCATCTTGGTTTCCTCCAGAGAAGTGACGTTGTCTGCGCCACTTGCCCTGTCCCACGGAGCCCTAACACGCTGGCCGAGAACGTGTCCGGGATCACCTCTCAGCGCAGGACTTCGGCCAGCCGCTTCTCGACGTACGGCGTGGCCTCGGCCACCGTCACGGTGCGCCCCGTCTGCTCGCTGAGCGAGGTGACCGATGCGTCGCTGATGCCGCAGGGAACGATGCGGTCGAACCAGGTGAGGTCGCAGTCACAGTTGAGCGCGAACCCGTGCATGGTGACGCCCTGGGAGACGCGGATGCCGATGGCGCCGACCTTCTTGTCCTGCTCGCCGCCCGAGCCGGGAACCCAGACCCCGGAGCGGCCCTCGATGCGCGTCACCTCGACGCCGAGGTCGGCGCACGCGAGGATCAGCGCCTCCTCAACCCGTCGCACATGGCCGACCACGTCGACCGGCTGCGGTAGGGCCACGATGGGATAGCCGACGAGCTGCCCAGGGCCGTGCCAGGTGATCTTGCCGCCGCGGTCGACGTCGATGACAGGAGTGCCGTCGGTGGGGCGCTCCAGCAGCGACGTCCGCTTGCCCGCGGTGTAGACCGGCGGGTGCTCGAGCAGCAGGACCGTGTCGGGCGCCTCGCCGGACACCCGGGCGGCGTGCACGCGGCGCTGCTCGGCCCAGGCCTCGTCGTAGGGCACCAGCCCGGCGTGCACCATCGCGAGGTCGCTCACGGCGTCAAGCCTACGCCGGGCAGAATGGCCCGCTGGTCCAACGGCAGGAGGGAGACGGTCGTGGGTGACGAGCTTCGGGTCGGGCTGGTGGGCTTCGGCATGGCCGGGCGCGACATCCACGCGCCGTTGCTGCGCGCATGCGACGGGCTGCGGGTGACGCACGTGGTCACCGCGAATCCGGAGCGAGCACAGGCGGCCGGCGCAGAGCTGCCGGGCACAGAGGTGGTGCCGAGCTGGGCCGACCTGACGGCCCTTTCCGACCAGCTCGACGTCGTGGTGCTTGCGTCTCCGAACGCCGTGCACGCCGCCCAGGCCCGCGAGGCCATAGAGCTCGGGCTGCCGGTGGTCGTCGACAAGCCGCTGGCGACCAGCGGACCCGACGCGGCGGCGGTCGTCGACCTGGCCGCTGCGCGAGGCGTGGCGATGACGGTCTTCCAGAACCGGCGGTGGGACTCCGACCACCTGACGGTGCGGCGGTTGCTCGCGGAGGGTGCGGTGGGCGACGTGGTGCGCTACGAGCTGCGGTACGAGCGGTGGCGCCCGGTGCCGAAGGACCGCTGGCGCGAGAACCTGACCACCGACGAGGGCGGCGGACTGCTGCACGACCTGCAGTCCCACCTGGTCGACGACGCGGTCGACCTGTTCGGGCCGGTCGTGTCGGTCTACGCAGAGCTCGCCGCGCTCTCGACGGCGGGTGACGACGTGACGTTCCTCGCCGTCGAGCACGCGAGCGGCGTACGAAGCCACCTCGGCGCGATGGCGCTGGCCGGCGCGCCCGGGCCGGCGACGCGGCTGCTGGGCCGCAAGGCCGCCTACCTGGTCGCCAACCTGTCGGACGAGTCCACGCCGCACCGGGACTGGGTCGACACCGACGACGAGCACCGCGGGTGGCTGGTGGCGGGGGAGAGCCGTGAGCCGGTGCGCCGGGAGCCGGGCGGCTGGGAGGACATCTATCCCGGCGTGGTCGCCATGGTGAAGGACGGTGCGCCGCCGCCGGTCGACGCACGCGGCGTCGTCCACGTCATCGACGTGCTCGATGCGGCGCGGCGCAGCGCCCGGGAGGGTACGACGGTGCGGCTCGGCTGACGTCGGACGAGTTCAGGGGATGTCGAGGCGGCGGGGCTCGATGCGGGTCTCGACGGTGGCGCCGTCGTCGGCCCGCTCGACGAGGTACGCCGCCGCGTCCGGTCGGTCGGACACCGCCTCGACCAGGGTGGTGCCGTCGTAGACGAGGCCGACCCCGTCGTCGGTGGCGTAGGACGTGGGCAGGGTCTTGTCGGCGACCAGACGATGGAGCAGCGGCCGTCGCTGCGCCTCGGAGTCGTAGTGGACCCCGTTGCCGTAGGGCAGCAGGCCCAGCCCGTTCGTCACCGGCCGGAGGTCGCGCCCGAACGAGTCCGTGGGACCGCCAGCGTGCCAGCAGATCGACCCGGCGGAGACGCCGCCGAGGACGACGCCGCCCTCCCAGCACTCGCGGAAGAGGGCGTCGAGGCCGTGCACCCGCCACACCGCGAGCAGGTTGGCGACCGAGCCACCGCCGACCCACACGACGTCCTGGGCGAGCAGGTGGGCTCGCACGTGGGACACGTTCGGCATGGTGAAGAGCTCGAGGTGCGACGCCCGTACGTCGGAGCCCGCGAACGCGCCGTAGAAGCCGGCGATGCCGTTGACGCTGTCGCCCTGCGCGGTCCCGAGGTAGCACACGCGGGGTTGGTCGGGGCCGCCGGCGAGCTCGATGGCGTGCTCGATCAGCGGGCCGCGCCGCCATTGGTACGGACCGCGGTCGGTCGGCAGGAATCCGCCGGAGCTCGCCAGGATCTTCACCGGCGAGACGCTACCCACCAGCCCGGAGCCGGTTCGTGCGGGGCTGTGTACAACTTCGCGGCGCGATCCCGCGATCGGGCCAGGCTGGTGGCCATGTCCTCGCTGAGGGTCCCGGGCTACGACGTGGTCGAGCTGCTCGGCTACGGCGCCACGGGTGAGGTGTGGCTGGCCAGCGAGTCGGCGACCGGCGAGCAGGTGGCGCTCAAGCGGTTGCGGGTCCCCGACGACCGGGCTCGTGACCGGCTGCGTCAGGAGGCAGCGGTGCTGTCGGCTGTGGCACACCCGCACGTCGTGCGGATGCGAGGGCTCGTCGAGGCGGGTGACGACCTCGTGCTGGTGCTCGACCATGCGGCAGGCGGCAGCCTCGCCGGACTGCTGTCGGTGCGGCGCCGGCTCGACCCCGGCGAGGTCGTGACGGTCGCCGTGGCGCTGGCGCAGGCCCTCGCCGCCGTTCACGCGCAGGGCGTCGTGCACGGCGACGTGACACCGGCGAACGTCCTGTTCGGTGCCGACGGTCGGCCCATGCTCAGCGATTTGGGCGTCGCACGGTTGATCGGCCTGCCGGTGGGGGAAGCCGAAGGCACGTCCGTCTACGCCGACCCGGCGGCACTCGCCGGTGCGACGTTGAAGCCGGCGTCCGATGTCTACGGCCTCGCTGCCGTGTGCCACCGGGCGCTGACTGGACGTCCGCCGGGGCCGGTCGGGGCCGCATCCACCCGGACCGGTCCCGGCGCCGTACCCGAGCTCACCCGGCTCGGCGTGCCGGCCGATCTCGCGGCCGTGGTCGGGCGGGCCCTGGACTCCGACCCGGCTGCCCGGCCCACCGCTGCGGGCCTCGCCCTTGCGGTCTTCGACGTCCACCCGGCGGCTCCGGTCGGCCTGGTCCCGAGACCGACCTTCCTGTCGCACCCGGCGCCCGAACCCGTCACCCACCGGCTGCGTCCGCTGCCGCCCCAGCCCGCAACGCGGAGCGCAGCGGGCCGAGCACCTGTGCGGCGCAGGCACCGACGGCCGCTGTCTGCCCCTGTCACGCCGCTCGCGGGGCGCGCTCGCCACCGCCGGCTGCCCGCCGGTCCACTCAAGGTGCTCGGGGCGCTCTTGTCGGTGGTGCTGGTCGTCGCCGTGGCGGGGATGCTCGGCGCGCTCTGGGCGGGTCAGACCTCCCCGGAGGAGGGCGTCGACGTCCGCGGTGCCTCGACCGGCCCGCACGATCGGTCACCAGGACGGGGCTGGAGCGCGGTGGTCGGTGCGCTCGACCGCTCCCGCGCCACCGCGTTCGCCCATGCCGACCTTCACGCCCTCGTCGGCGTCTACAGCCCGGACGCGCCTGCCTTGCGCAGGGATCGTCTCGTGATCCGCAGGTTGGCCGACGCGGGATTGCGGACGCGGGGTCTGCGGCTCGACCACTCGTCCGTGCGGCTGCTCGAGAGCGGTTCCGGCCGGGTGGTGCTGCGGGTGGTCGACGCGCTCCCGGCCTACGACCTCGTCGACGCCCGCGGGCGGCTGGTCACGACGCGGCGAGGGAGGGCCGAGCAAGCGTGGCGGATGACGCTGCAACGGGTGGACGGCGAGTGGCGGGTCTACGACGTGGTGCGCGGATGAGCGGCGGCGAGCTCGGCGCGCAGCGCGCTCTCGAACTCCGGCAGGTCGAACGTGAAGCCGGCCTCGTGCAGCCGGGTCGGCACCACACGCTGCCCGCCGAGCAGATCCTCGGCGAAGTCACGCAGCGGCACCTTCATCGCGAAGCCGGGCACTCGGGTGAACGTCGGCCGTCGAAGGACCCGACCCATCGCGTCTGTCAGGTCGGCGTTCCTGATCGGGTTCGGCGCGCACACGTTGACGGCGCCGCTGATCTCGTCGTGGTCGAGCAGGAAACGCACCGCGCGGACGTAGTCCGACAGTGCCACCCAGCTCCACCACTGCCGTCCCGAGCCGAGCCTTCCGCCGAGGCCCAGCCGGAAGATTGGCATCAGCCGACCCAGGGCCCCGCCCTTGCCGGAGACGACGACGCCGGTGCGCATCGTCACGACGCGCACGCCCGCCTCTGCCGCGGGTGTCGTCGAGCGCTCCCACGAGTCGGCGATGTGCGCGACGTAGCCGTCGCCCACCGGTGCGCTCTCGTCCAGGATGTCGTCGCCCGGGTTGCCGTAGATGCCGACGCCGCTGGCCGAGATGAGCACCCGCGGTCGCGGGTCGAGCGCGGCCAGGGTCTCGGCGAGGGTGGTGGTGCCCATCACCCGGCTGGTCAGCACCTCGCGCTTGTACGCCGGGGTCCACGGCCGTCCGCCCATGTTGGCGCCCGCCAGATGGATGGCGGCGTCGGTGCCGGTCAGCCCGTCGAGGTCGACGTAGCCGGCCGTCGGCGTCCAGCGGACCTCGTCCGGCGCGGCCGGCAGCCGGCGTACCAGCTTGACCACCTCGTGGCCGTCCCGTCGCAACGACGCCACGAGATGGGGTCCCAGCAGCCCGGACGCACCGGTGATCGCGACCTTCATCGGGTTGTGCCCTCCGGGGTGGTCAAAGCCCCAGGTCGGCCTCGAACGAGCCCTCCTCGAGCCGCGACTTGATGGTCACGAGGAAGCGCGCCGCGTCGGCCCCGTCGACGACGCGGTGGTCGTAGGAGAGCGCGAGGTAGCACATCGACCTGATCGCGATCGTCTCGCCGACGTCGGGGCCGTCGACCACGACGGGACGCTTGACGACGGCGCCGGTGCCGAGGATGCCGACCTGCGGCTGGTTGATGATGGGCGTGTCGAAGAGAGCACCACGGCTGCCCGTGTTGGTCAGCGTGAAGGTGCCACCGCCGAGCTCGTCCGGCCCGATCTTGTTGCTGCGGGTCCGCTCGGCCAGGTCGGCGATCCGGCGGGCGAGCCCGGCGATGTTGAGGTCGCCGGCCTCCTTGACGACCGGGACGAGCAGCCCGCGCTCGGTGTCCACCGCGACGCCGAGGTTCTCGGTGTCGAAGTAGGTGATCTCGCCCTTCTCCGTGTCGATGCTGGAGTTGAGCTTGGGATGGGCCTTGAGCGCCTCGACCGTCGCCTTGGCGAGGAACGGCAGGTAGGACAGCTTGACGCCCTCGCGCGCCTCGAACTCGCCCTTCGCCCGCGCCCGGAGCCGCGCGATCCTGGTCAGGTCGACCTCGACGACGGTGGTCAGCTGAGCCGACACCTGCAGCGACTCGACCATCCGCGTTGCGATGACCTTGCGCAGCCGCGACATCTTCTCGGTCGTCCCGCGCTTGCCGGTCATGTCCGGTGCCGGCGCACCGCTCGCCGCCGCGGGCTTCTGCTGCGGCGCCTGCTGCTCCGCCTGCTGCGCCTTGCCCGCCTCGAGCACGTCCTGCTTGCGGATGCGCCCGCCGACGCCGGTGCCCTTGAGCCGGGCGAGGTCGACGCCGTGCTCGGCGGCGAGCTTGCGCACCAGCGGGGTGACGTACGCCGCTCCGTCGGTGCTCTCGCCGTTCGGGGCCTTCTGCTGCTGGGGAGGAGCCTGCTGCTGCGACTGCTGCGGTGCGGGCGCGCTCTCCTTGGCCTCTTGCTTTGCCGGCGCCGCCTGCTCGGACTTCTGCTCCGACTTTTGGTCGGACTTCTCTGCGGGCTTCTGCTCGGGCTGCTCTTGTTGCTCCTGCTTCTGCTCGTCCTGCTTCTGCTCGTCCTGGTTCGGAGCAGCCTGCTCGCCGCCGCCGCCGCCGCCCGAGCCGCCGATGACAGCGAGGCCCGCGCCGACCTCCACGGTCTCGTCCTCGGCGACCATGATCTGCTGCAGGACGCCGGAGGCCGGCGACGGGATCTCGGTGTCGACCTTGTCGGTGGAGACCTCGAGCAGCGGCTCGTCGGTCTCGACCTGGTCGCCCTCCTTCTTCAGCCAGCGCGTGACGGTGCCCTCGGTGACGCTCTCGCCCAAGGCGGGCATGGTCACCGTGGTGCCCCCGCCGCCGCCCGGCTGCGCGCCGCCCTGCTGACCGCCGCCCTGCTGACCGCCCTGGTCCTGCTGCTCGCCCTGGTCCTGCGAGTCTTGTGAGTCCTGGTCCTGCTGGCTGTCGTCGGCAGTGTCCTGCGCCTGATCGTCGCCGCCGTCGTCGCTCGACTCGTCGCCACCCTCGTCCTGCGAGCCCTGGTCGTCAGCGGACTGCTCCTGCTGGCTCTCGTCGGCCTTGTCCTGCGTCTGACCGTCCCCGCCGCCGCCCGCTCCGTCACCGATGACGGCGAGCTCGGCGCCGACCGAGACCGTCTCGTCCTCGGCCACCACGATTTTCTGCAGCACCCCGGAGGCCGGTGAGGGGATCTCGGTGTCGACCTTGTCCGTGGACACCTCGAGCAGCGGCTCGTCGGCGTTGACCTCGTCGCCCTCCTGCTTGAGCCAGCGGGTGACGGTGCCTTCGGACACGCTCTCTCCGAGCGCCGGCATGGTTACCGAGGTCGACATGGGCTCGCGGTCTCCTTCGTGTCAGCGACGGTCAGCCGTGGACGTGCAGAGGCTTGCCGGCGAGTGCCATGTGGGCCTCGCCGAGAGCCTCGGTCTGGGTCGGGTGGGGGTGCACGAGCTGGGCGACCTCTTCGGGGTAGGCCTCCCAGTTGTAGATGAGCTGGGCCTCGGCGATGAGCTCGCTGACCCGGCTGCCGACCATGTGGACGCCGACGACCGGACCGTCCTTCTGGCGCAGCACCTTCACGAAGCCCGCCGTCTTGAGGATCTGGCTCCGGCCGTTGCCGGTGAGGTGGTAGGTCACGCTCGCGACGCCGTCGTCGCCGTAGCGCTCCTTGGCGGTGGCCTCGGTGACGCCGACGGACGCCACCTCGGGGTGGGAGTAGGTCACCCGCGGGACGCCGTCGTAGTCGACCGGCGCGGGGTTCAGGCCCGCCAGCCGCTCGGCCACGAGGATGCCCTCGGCGAAGCCCACGTGCGCGAGCTGCAGGGTCGGGATGAGGTCGCCGACCGCGGAGATGGTCGCCACGTTGGTCTGGCACCACTGGTCGACCTTGACGAAGCCGCGCTCCAGCTCGACGCCGGCCTGCTCGAAGCCGAGCTCCTGCGAGACGGGCCCGCGACCGACCGCGACCAGCAGGAAGTCGGCCTCCACCGTCTTGCCGTTCTCGAGCGAGACCTTGACGCCGGCCTCGGTCTTCTCGACACCGGAGAAGCGCGCACCGAGCTCGAAGTTGATGCCGCGCTTGCGGAACGCGCGCTCGAGACCCTTGGACGAGTCGACGTCCTCGAGCGGCACCAGGTGGGGGAGTGCCTCGACGATCGTCACCTCGGCGCCGAAGGACCGCCAGACGCTGGCGAACTCGACGCCGATGACACCGCCGCCGAGCACCACCACCGAGGTCGGTGCGGTCTGCAGGGTCAAGGCATGGTCGCTGCTGATGACCCGCTCGCCGTCGATGTCGAGGCCGGGCAGGCTCTTGGGCACCGACCCGGACGCGAGCAGCACGTGGCGGCCCTCGTAGCGCTTGCCGTCTACCTCGACGGTGGTCGGGCCGACCAGCCGGCCGAAGCCTTCGATCACGGTGATCTTGCGGCTCTTGATCAGCCCGGCGAGGCCCTTGAAGAGGCCGGCCACGACGCCGTCCTTGTACTTGTTCACCGCAGGCATGTCGATGCCCTCGAAGGCGGCGCGTACGCCGAACTGCTCGCTCTCGCGGGTCGCGTCGGCGACCTCCGCGGCGTGCAGCAGGGCCTTGGTCGGGATGCAGCCGACGTGCAGGCAGGTGCCGCCCAGCTTGCCCTTCTCGACCAGGGCGACGTTCATGCCGAGCTCGGCGGCGCGCAGCGCGCAGGCGTAGCCGCCGCTACCGCCCCCGAGGATGACGATGTCGTAAACGGGACTGTCGGCGTTGTCCGCCACGTCGTACTCCTTGCCACTGCGGGTCCGTGCCACTCCAGATCTGCGGCACTTCATCCTGTCACCGGGCACCAAGCGCTGGCCAAACGGGTCGGCGGTCGCTCGGAACCCCCGGCACGTCCCCTACCGTTGGGGTCGGTAGACGGATGGCCGGGCGCCCCTGCCCGCCAGTGGGAGGAAGCCGTGGCGTTGTTCAGGAGGCGTCAACGGGCGGGTCAGGTCAGGCAGGCCGACTCGGCCGACGTCACCCACCTCCAGGCGTTCGCCGGGAGCCGCACCGGCGTGGAGGCCTTCGTCGAGCCGCCTACCGCCGTCTCCACCACGACGGTGGTCTTCGTCGCCAGCACGGGCGAGTGGACCCGGCGGCGCATCCGCGACGCCCGCGCGGCCCACGAGCTCGCCAACAAGCTGGGCGTCCCGTCCTACGACGCGGCGGTCGTGGGCTACCCGCAGCGGATGCGCGACTGGAACGCTCGCAAGTCGGCCAAGCCGCCGGGCCCCTCCGACGAGCCGGCCTGAGCCGTCGCTGCGGTTAGACCGGACCGGCCGCGAGGTCCTCGGCGACCTGCACGAGGGTGCGTACGCCGGCGCCGGTCGCGCCCTTCGGTGTGTAGCCGTGCGGCTTGCCCGCGTTGAAGGCAGGTCCGGCGATGTCGAGGTGGGCCCAGCGCAGTCCCTCGCCGACGAACTCCTTGAGGAACAGCCCAGCCACCAGCATGCCGCCGTAGCGGTCGCCCATGTTCGCGATGTCGGCGATGTCGGTGTCCATCGACTTGCGCAGCTCCGCAGGGAGCGGCATCGGCCACATCGCCTCGCCGGCCCGGTCCGCGGCGTCGTGGATGCGCTCGCGCACCTCGTCCTCGTTGGACATGATCGCCGACGTCCGTGACCCGAGGGCGACGAGCTGTGCACCCGTCAAGGTTGCGGCATCGACGATGAGGTCGGGCTTGTCCTCACTCGCCCGTGCGATCGCGTCGGCGAGGATGAGCCGGCCCTCGGCGTCGGTGTTGAGCACCTCGACGGTCTTGCCGCCGTAGATGGTCAGCACGTCCGACGGGCGCTGCGCGGTGCCGGACGGCATGTTCTCGGCCATCGGCGCCCAGCCGGTGACGTTGACGTCGGGCTTGAGGCGGGCGATCGCGATCATCGCGGCGATGACCGCCGCGGCGCCGCCCATGTCGGCCTTCATCCACTCCATCGCGACGCTCGGCTTGAGCGAGAGGCCACCGGAGTCGAACGTGATGCCCTTGCCGACGAGCGCGAGGTGGCGGCTCTTGCGGCCGGCCGTGTAGGTGAGCTTGACGAGACGTGGCGGCCGGACTGAGCCCTGGCCGACCCCGAGGATGCCGCCGTACCCGCCCTTCTTCAGCGCCTTCTCGTCGAGCACCTCGACCTTGAGGCCCGCATCCTTCGCGGCGGCAACCGCGGCGTCGGCGAACGCAGCCGGCGGCAGGTCGCCGGCCGGGGTGTTGACCAGGTCGCGGCAGAGCTTGACGGCGTCGCACACCGCCTCGGCGCGGGTGACCGCGGCCTTCGCGTCCTTGGACCTGGCCTGCGCGCTGATGACGGTGAGCGAGCCGACTGCCCGCTCGCGCTCCTTCTTCGACGCCACGCGGTAGCGGTCGTAGACGTAGGCGCCGAGCAACGCGCCCTCGGCGACCGCGCGTACCTGCTCCGCGTCCTCGGCGGGCAGCGCGAAGCCCACCGTGTCGTTGCCAGCGAGTGAGCGGGTGGCAGCGCCGGCAGCGCGCCGCAACGTCTCCGCGTTGTACGCCGGGCTCGTGGCCCCCCGCCGTCCGCCGCCCTTCCCGTTGTCCGCGACCTTGCCGAGGCCGACCGCGACGACGACGGGTGCCTTGGTCGCGCCCTGGGTCGGGACCTTGGTGATCTCGTCCGCGGCGCCTCGCCCACCGAGTGCCGACACCAGTGCTGCGAGCTTGCCCTTGAAGGCCTTGTCGACGTCGGCGGCGCCCTCGGCGAGCACCACGCCGTCGGCACCCTCGGCGACGCCGACGACCACCGCATCGACCTTGAGTCCGGAAGGCTTGCTGCTGCTCAGGGTGAGTGTCGTCACGCGTCGTCCTCATCTATCGCGCCGAGAATGCGGGTCGCGGGCGATGCTAGCGTCCGGGCGCATGAGCGACCTCCGCCGATCCCCGCTGCACGGGCGACACGTGGCCCTCGGGGCCAAACTGGCCGACTTCGGCGGCTGGGAGATGCCGATCGAGTACCCCGGCGGCGGTGTGATCAAGGAGCACACCGCGGTGCGTGAGTCGGTCGGGCTCTTCGACGTGAGCCACCTCGGGAAGGCCCTGGTCCGGGGCCCGGGGGCGGCGGCGTTCGTCAACGCGACCCTGTCGAACGACCTCGGACGCATCGGTCCGGGCAAGGCGCAGTACACGCTGTGCTGTGACGACGGCTCCGGCGGCGTGGTGGACGACCTCATCGCCTACTTCCGCTCTGATGACGAGGTGTTCCTCGTGCCCAACGCCGCGAACACCGCCGAGGTCGTGCGCCGGCTGGCGGATGCTGCGCCGGCGGGAGTCGACGTCACTGACCAGCACACGTCGTTCGGTGTGCTGGCTGTGCAGGGGCAGCGCAGTGACGACGTCCTGCAGGCCCTCGGGCTGCCGGCCGGGCACGACTACATGTCGTTCGTCGAGACCGAGTGGAAAGGCGATCCGGTCGTCGTCTGTCGGACCGGCTACACGGGGGAGCGGGGCTACGAGCTCCTGCCGACCTGGGACGGCGCTCCCGCGCTCTGGGACGCGGTGCTCGAGGCCGGCGCGGCGTACGACATCCGCGCATGCGGGCTCGGCGCGCGCGACACGCTGCGCACCGAGATGGGCTACCCGTTGCACGGTCAGGACCTCTCCCTCGACATCACACCGGTGCAGGCTCGGTGTGGGTGGGCGGTCGGGTGGAAGAAGCCGGAGTTCTGGGGCCGTGACGTGCTCACCGCCGAGAAGGAGGCGGGGGCGCGACGGCTGCTGTGGGGCCTGCTCGGGCTGGAGCGCGGCATCCCGCGCTCGCACATGTCGGTGTCGGCCGACGGCTCACCGGTGGGCGAGGTGACGAGCGGGACGTTCTCGCCGTCGCTGCGCAAGGGCATCGCATTGGCGCTGCTGGACCGGTCGGTGTCGGCGAGGGACCACGTCGCTGTCGACGTACGCGGGCGGCCTGCGGAGTTCGAGGTCGTGAAGCCACCGTTCGTCTCACCCTCGACCAAGCAGTCGTGAAGCCTGCTCGGGTGCTGCTCGTCGGGATGATGGGCGCGGGGAAGACGTCGGTCGGCAACGCGTTGTCCGAGCGGACCGGCTGGACCTACCGGGACAACGACGAGATCGTCGCGGGCCTGGTGGGAATGGACACTCGAGCGCTGCTCGACCAGCGTGGTGTCGAGGCGTTGCGCGAAGCCGAGTCGCAGGCCCTCGCCACCGTGCTCTCCGACGAACCGCCCCTGATCGCGGGCATCGCCGGCGGCGTCGTCGAGTCGACGGCCAACCGAGCGCTGCTCGCGGGTGACGACAGTTTCGTCGTCTATCTGCACGCGCCTGTCGAGGTGCTGATCGAACGAGTTGGTGCGGGGGAGGACCGGCCGTGGCTGCAGCCCGACCCCGAGACGGCGCTTCGCCGGCTGATGGCCGGTAGGGAGCCGCGCTATCGGGACGTCGCCGCCCTCGTCGTCGACACCACCGACGGCGACGCCGGCCACCAGGCCGATCGGGTCGTGGCGGTGCTCCAGGCCCGTGAGGCCTGACCGACACGTTCGCGCAACCTGTGGTTCAGAACCGTCGACTGTGATGGACTGCCCGGAATACCCCGGATTGTCCGTCCTGGAGGAAGCATGCACGTCTCTCGCTGGTTTGCCGGCACCGCCGCTGTCGTGGCCACCCTGGCGACGAGCACCGCCGCCACCTCGTCCCCGGAGACGCGGGAGGCGGCCGACGCCACGCGGATCAACCAGGTCCAGGTGGTGGCCACCCACAACAGCTTCCACCGCGAGCTGGCCGGTCCCGAGCGGGCGTCGCAGTTGCACTACGACCCGGGCGCCGACCCCAACCTCTTCTACTCACACTCGCGGCTCACCGATCAGCTCACCGAGCAGGAGGTGCGCTCCGTCGAGCTCGACGTCGTCCCCGATCCGGACGGCGGGCTGTATCGCTGGCCGCTGGTCCGCAAGCACGCCGGCCTGCCGCCCCTGGAGGATCCCGCGTGGGGTGAGCCGGGCACAAAGGTCTTCCACATCGTCGACACGGACTACAACACGACCTGCGTCAAGCTCGTGACCTGTCTGCAGGAGATCCGGGCGTGGTCGCAGTCCAACAAGGGACACGTGCCGATCCTGATCATGATGGAGTTCAAGGCGAGCGAGGACCGCTTCGAGCAGCAGGGTGGCGTGCAGAGTCCGGCGTGGGAGGAGAACACGTTCGCCATCATGGAGAAGGAGATCCGCTCCGTCTTCGCACCGAAGGAGCTCATCACTCCCGACGACATCCGCCGCCCCGGGCTCACCCTCGAGCAGTCGGTGCTGCAGCACGGCTGGCCGACGGTGTCGAAGTCAGCCGGCAAGGTGATGTTCGCGATGGACAACACGAACGCGGTGCGGACGGCGTACCTGAACGGTCACCCCAACCTCGAGCGTCGCGTCCTGTTCACCGACTCGGCGCCCGGCACGCCGTCCGCCGCCTTCATGAAGCGCAACAACCCGACCAGCGCGAACACCGTGGCCATCATGGACCTGGTACGCCGTGGATACATCGTTCGCACTCGTTCCGACGAGCCCATGAGGACGGTGCTCTCAGGAGACACGACGATGCGCGCGGACGCGCTGCGCAGCGGCGCCCAGATCGTCTCCACCGACTTCCCGGCCGCGGGCATGGCCTCCCGCTACGACAGTGACTACTTCGTCTCGCTCCCAGGCCCCGATGTCGCTCGGTGCAACCCGATCAACGGCCCGGCGACGTGCCGGTCCTCGTCATTCGAGCGGTAGCTCCGGCGCCGGCTGCGCCTCAGCGAGCACCGCAGCCGCGGCGGCGAGGACGGGTACGACGAGGAGCGCGCCCGTCCCGTCGCCGACGTCGACGGTGACGTCGAGCACGGGGTCGAGCGAGAGCCGGTCGATCGCCAGCTCGTAGGCCGGCTCCGTCGACGCGTGCGCCGCCAGCCACCAGTCGGCTGCCCGGAACGCGATGCGGTGGGACACCAGCGCGGCGGCGGCCGACACGACACCGTCGAGCAGCACCGGCGTACGCCGGATCGCCGCCTGGATCAGGAAGCCGCTCATCGCCGCGAGGTCAGGCCCGCCGGCTACGGCGAGCAGCCGCAGCTGCTCACCGAGCACCGGCCGGCCCCGGCGCATCGCGTCGCGTACCGCCGCGCACTTGCGCATCCACGTGCCGTCGTCGATGCCCGACCCTCGTCCGGTCACCTGCGCGGCGTTGCTGCGCGTCAGCAGTCCCACCAGCGCAGCAGCCGCCGTCGTCGACCCGACGCCGACATTGCCGAGCAGCATGAAGTCGGCTCCGGCGTCGACCTCCTCGTCGGCCACCCGCCGGCCCAGCGCGAACGCTTGCATCACCTCGTTCAACGTGCACGCGTCGGTGACGTTGATCGCGCCGGACCGCCGGCGTACCCGGTCACGACTGACGTCGCCGGGCATCGGGTCCGCGTCGACACTGACGTCGACCACCCGCACCCCGACGCCGGAGAGCCGTGCCACCGTGCCGCCGGGGGAGGTCCCGTCCATCACCGCGTTGGCCAGGGCGACGGTTGCTCCGTCGGGATGTGCCGAGACCCCCGACATCCCGTGGTCGCCGGCGAAGACCACCAGCCGCACGCGTTGCAGCAGTTGCGGTGGGCAGCGCCCCTGTGCACCGGCGAGCCACACGCCGAGGTCGACCAGCGGCCCGAGTCCGCCCGCAGGCAGCGTCAGCCCGACCGCGAGCTCGCGCGCGTCCGTGCGCGACATGTCGTCGGGTCGTTCGACGAGGGCCGCGACCGCGGTCAGGTCCAGCGCAGCGCCGTCGCCCTCGACCGGCGGCGTCGTCATGCTGGCATTCAACCGGTTGGACGCTCGCTGGTTTCGCTGACCCCTTGCAGATGCGCTGTCGTGCCGCCGGCGAGCGCTGCCTCGAACGTCACCGGCTCGGCGAACGCCGCCTTGCGTGACGCCCGCCGCAGAGCCAGCAGCACCGGGCGCCCGGTCAGTGCGACGAGCGTCGCGTTCGTCAGCGCGCGCGGGATGTCGAAGCCCAGCGACGTCGCCAGCGTGAATCCCACGAACCGCTGCAGGTTCTCGATGATCGGGTCGCCGGCGACGTAGGAGAGGGACGACTCGAGCCCGGTGATGAACGGCCACGTCCAGAGGTTCATCAGCATGCCGTAGCTGAGCCCGGCGATCCCGCCGTACGCCGAGAGCAGCGCGACCTCGCGCCATCCCCCGGCTCGCGGCAGCATGCCGGCGAAGAGCCCCACCCACCCGGCCGCGAGCATCTGGAAGGGCAGCCACGGGCCGACGCCTGCGGTGAGCAGCGCGCTCGCGAACAACGTCACCGACCCGAGCACGAAGCCGAACCCCGGCCCGAGCGCGCGGCCTCCGATGACCAGCAGGAAGAACACGGTCTCGAAGCCTGCGACCCCGCCACCCAGCGGCCGCAGCGCCGCACCCACCGCGGCGAGGACGCCGAGCAGCGCGACTGCCTTCGCGTCCATCCCGTGCTCGGTCATCTCGGCCAGGACGACTGCGAGAAGCAGGGGGAGCAACAGCACGAACAACCACGGGGCGTCGCCGCGATGCGCGAGGCCGGCGTCCGCGTCCACGAGCAGCGGCCAGCCGAACGCCACCAGACCCAGCACGCTGACCACGGCGAGCGTCACGGTCGCGCGAGGTCGCACCCGTACGGCGTGCAGCCGCCCGGTCCGGCCCACCGCTGTCGTCGTGCTCATCCGGCGTTCCTCAACGCAGTGGCCACCTCGGCGACGGTGAGCCACGGGGACGGAGCCAGCACCTTCGCCACCTGCGGTGCGAACGCCGGCGATGCGACGACCACGTCGCGGGTCGGGCCGTCGCTGACGACCTCTCCCTCGGCGACGACGACGGTCCGGTCGGCGATGGTGACGGCGAGCTCGACATCATGGGTCGCGACGACGATGGCGTGACCCTCACGCGCGAGTGCGGACAAGGTGGCGGCGAGCCGCTGCTTGCCGGGGTAGTCGAGCCCACGTGTCGGCTCGTCGAGCAGCAGCAGCGGTGGTCGTCCGGCCAGCACGACCGCGAGGGCGAGTGCGAGGCGCTGCCCCTCCGACAGGTCGCGCGGGTGGAGCTCGTGGTCCACACCGGGCACGAGCCGGTCGAAGATGTCCGCGGCACGTCCGGCCGGCGCGTCCGCGTCACGGTCCGCCTGCACGCACTCCTCGCGGACGGTGTCGGCGTAGAGCAGGTCGGCCGGTTCCTGCGGCACCAACCCGACGCGGCGGACCAGATCGCGCGGCTTGAGGTCGGCGGGTGCATGTCCCTGCACCTGTACCGACCCGTCAGCCGGCCGGCGCATCCCGACCAGAGTCGCGAGGAACGTCGACTTGCCGGCCCCGTTGCGCCCCATCAGGGCGACGACCTCACCGCGCCGCACGGTCAGGTCCACGGCACGCAGCGCCAGCACGTCGCCGTACTTCGCGACCAGACCACGCGCCTGTGCGACGACCTCGCCCTCGGTGTGGGTCGCTGGCGCCGGAAGTGCTCCGGTCCCGGAGGCGGCGACCGCCAGCCGGTCGCGCAGGTCGCCGGCTCGCCGGCGCGCGTCACGCACGGACAGTGGCAACGGGGACCACCCCGCCAGCCGTCCCAGCTCGACCACCGGGGGCGCGACCGGGGCGGACGCCATGACGTCGTGCGGGTCGCCGACGACGAGGGGGCGACCCTGACCGGGCACGAGCACCACGCGGTCGGCGTACTGCACAACTCGCTCGAGCCGGTGCTCGGCCAGCAGGACCGTCATGCCGAGGTCGTGCACCAGCCGTTGGAGAAGTGCGAGCACCTCCTCGGCCGCGGAGGGGTCGAGTGCCGAGGTTGGTTCGTCGAGCACGAGGACGCGAGGATGAGCGGCGAGCACCGAGCCGATGGCCACTCGTTGCTGCTGACCGGCCGACAGGCTCGCCAGCGGACGGTCGCGCACCGCGGCCATGCCGAGCACGTCGAGCGTCTCCTCGACCCTGCGGCGCATCACGTCGGGCGCGACGCCCTGCGACTCCATGCCGTAGGCGAGCTCCTCCTCGACGACGTCGGTCACGAACGTCGCCAGCGGGTCCTGTCCGACGTAGCCGACGACGTCGGCGAGCTCGCGCGGCGGATGGTCGCGGGTGTCACGGCCGGCGACGCGGACGCGACCCGACAGCACGCCACCGGTGAAGTGCGGCACCAGCCCGTTGACCGCCTTCAGCAACGTCGACTTGCCCGACCCGGTGCGCCCGATGACGAGGCACATCTCTCCCTCGGGGACGTGCAGGTCGACCTGCGAGAGCACCGACCGCTCGCTGCCCGGGTAGCGCACCGTCACCCGCTCGAAACGGATCACGCGACCTCCTCGAGCCGGCGCGACTCGGCGGGCCCGGGTGCGCGCAGGGTGCCGACGACACCCGGCGGGACGGGGGCGAGCCACGCGGGCAACAGCGCGACGAGGATGCCCAGCGCGGGTACGACGGGCAGCTCGGGCCAGGCCAACGGCGATGTCGACGGGGCGAGCGTCTCGCCGCCCGTCGCCGCGGTGACGACCAGTGCCACCGCGGCCACCGTTCCGCTCGCCGTCACCAACCACTCGGGCGCGGCCCACGGATCGGGGCGGTAGCGGCTGCGGACTGCCCGGCTACCGCCGACCGCGAGCCCTGCCGCGGCGAGCGCACCGCCGACCACCAGCAGCGGAAGACCGAGCAGCGGCGGCGATGCGGCGTCGAGCAGACCGTAGGCACCGACGCAGGCACCCATCAGTCCGGCGAGCGTGAGGGCGCCGGACACGTGCCGCCCGCCCGCGCGCTCCTCGGTGCGGCCGTACCCGCGCGCGTCCATGGCCGCGGCCAGCTCGACGGAGCGTTCGAGCGCGCCCTCGAGCACCGGCATGGCGACGCCGCGCAGGCCGCGCAGGCCGCGGTCCCGTCGACCGCGCAGCCGGCGGGCGGCCCGGACTCGCGATACCGACTCGACCAGGTGCGGCGAGAACGTCAGCGCGACCACGACGGCAACGCCCACCTCGTAGAGCGCGCCCGGTACCGCCTTGAGCAGTCTCTTCGGGTTGGCGAGCGCGTTCGCGGCACCGACGCAGGCGAGCATCGTGGCCAGCTGCATTCCGTCGTAGACCGCCGCGACGACACCTTCGAGGGTGACCTCACCACCGAGCCGCACTCCCGCGGCCCACTCGGGCAGCTCGACCTCCGGCAGCGTCACCAGCACATGGCCCTCGACCGGCGCGCCGAACAGCGCGCTGAACACGACACGGATCGCGATGACGACGAGCCCCATCTTGAGGTAGAAGCCGTACGCACGTGCCCACGGCGCCTGAGTGCGGCGGCTCACCACCACGTAGCCCGCAACGACGAGCACCAGCAGCAGCAGGATCGGGTTCGTCGTGCGGCTCGCGGCCGTCGCCAGCCCGATCGCCCACAGCCACCACGCCCCGGGATGAAGGTTGCGGGGGAGCGGTCGGAGCGCGCTCGTCACTTCGGCACACTAAACCTGACGCCGCGCGCGCAGGACTCGCACCGCTGCGGCCGTGCCGATGCCGATGATCAGGGCACCGCCCGCGACCAGCCCCGGCCACGGGGGACCGCCGCCGCCGGACGTCGGGGCCACGGCGTTGTCGAGGCGCTGTGCCTCGGTTGCTGCGGCGCTCGACGAGGGGGCGCTCGATGTCGAGGCCGGTGAGCTCGACGTCGTAGCCGTGCTCTGTGCCTTCCGCTTCGCCGCTGCCTTCGCGGCACTGGTGCTCGCTCTCGCCGCGGCGCTCGCCTTGGTCTTGGCCGCACTGCTCGCCCCCACGGGGGGCGCGCTGGCACGTGCGGACGCCTGGTCACCTGAGCCGGAGCCCCCGGAGCCGCCGGAGCCGCCTCCGCCGGAGCCCCCGCCTCCCGACGTGGGCCGCGACGTCGGCTTCTTGGTGGCCGAGGCCTGCGGCTGCGGGCAGATGGTCTGCTGGCCGATGGACGGCGGGGTGCGCCGCCCGCCGTCCTGCCACACCCACGCCTCCGTCGACCCCGGCTTCGGGTCGTGGCTGCCGGCGCCCTGCGAGCTGTAGACCCAGCTGCTCGACCCGGGCGCGCGGTACCAGTAGGACCAGTAGGTGTCCGTCGTCGTGTCGGTGCACGCCGGGCGGCCGTTGATCTGGCAGATGAGATTGTCGCGCGGCCGCGGCGTGTAGCTGTAGCCGGCCATCCGCAAGGCCGCCAGCCCGCTGTTCGGGTCACCTCTCGCGCACGAGTAGGTGAGGCTGGAGCCGAACAGGCGTCCGTCGACGATGACACCGACGCACGGCTCGGCCGCGCTCGCCGCCGGAGCGGTGGCGACGCCGAGCAGGCTGGACGCCGTCAAGCCGACCGCGGCCAGCAGCGCCGCGACCGCGCGGCTGACAGTGAACTTCGCCCGAGTCACGAGCGGACGTCCCTCCGGCGGGTGAGCAGCAGCAGGCCGGTGCCGACCGCGATCAGCAGTGCGCCTGCGCTGAACGGCCACGGCGAGATGCCGGTGTCAGCCAGCATCGAGCCGCCGTTCGTGAGGTCCTGGTCGCCGCCGGATCCACCGCCGGCCGTCGCGCCCCCCGCCGTCTGCGTGCCGTCGGCGTCGGCGCCGGTGACGACGTGGTCGGCTCGGGCGTAGCGCAGGTCAGGGTCGGCGCAGCCGCCTCCGCACCGTCACTGGTGACGGCGGCGATCGGCACCCCCGCCAGTGCCGGCACCGCCTGGGTGCTCGCCCGCACGTCGTCGCCACCGCCGTTCGCGTCGTACGCGATCTTTCCGCGGTCGGCCTTCGGGGCGTCGCAGCCGGACTGCAGGGAGGCGATGAAGTCGGTCGCTGCTTCTGTCGACTCGCCGGCCGCCTCGAGCGCCTGCGCGGCGAGGGCAGTCGTGTTGGTGTTGTCGCTGTCGTTGCCGGTGAACGACCCGTCGTCGTTCTGCACCGACTTCAGGTAGTCGATCGCGTCCTGTGCGGCTGCCTGTCCCGGCAGGACCGCCGGCGTACAGGAGTGCCTGGGCCACGAAGCCGGTGGTGTCGATCGACGACGTGCATGTGTCCGGGTGGAACGTCTCCGGGAAGCCGCCGTCGTCGCACTGCTGCTCGACGAGGAACGTGATCGCAGCGGCCGACGGGCCGGTGGTCGTTGCGCGCTTGAGGCCGATGAGCGCGAGTGACTGGCCGATGCCGTTGCTGAAGTTGCCGAAGGCGCTCTTGTCGCTGAACCGGCCGGTGTCTTCCGCTTCGCAGTCCGTGCGGTGCACCGAGCCGCACTCGAGGGCGGTCAGGTCGTCGACAAGGTTGCGACCGCCGAACGACGTCGGGTCCGCGCCCTGCGCTGCGCTCACGTTGATGAGCTTGGCCAGCGGCCCGGCGTACGACTCGGTCGTGCCGTCACCGGCATAGGCGCCGACGTTGGCGGCGAGGTAGTCGGTGGCGCGGCCGGCAGCGTCCTGGGCGACACGTGCGGAGTCGAAAGCGAGGACGGCGTCGGCGGTCAGCCCGTAGTCGGGGAACGACTGGCCGTCGAATTCGACCTCGAGGTGGTCGCCGTCGGCCAGCTTGCTCTCGAGCCAGCCGGCGCCGGCCTCGGCCGGGTCGTCGGTGGTGGCGGCCGACGACGGGGCGGCGGCGCCCAGCAGTACGGCTGCGGTGGTGAGCAACAAAGCACCGGCGCGGCCGATGTGGCGGGTCATGGACATGCTGTGCCTTCCAGGGGGAGCGAGCTGCGACGGTCGCCGTCTCCTCGCCCAGAACGACGACGCCCCCGACGCGCACGGTGGCGCGTGGGGGGCGTAAGAGTCGGACCTGGTGATGATCCGGGCTCCCGCCCCGTATGCCTCGACGGAATGAGTGGAGCCGTTCGCGCCTGCCAGGTGCTCCGGCTCGCCGCCGCCCGAGGAACTCGGGATGCGGCCTACGGTTGCGGGTCAGCGCCGGCTTTGGACCGGCTTCCCCTGCACAGGCGCGTGTTCAGTTGTGGCGGTGCAGGCCTTCGTGCGGACTAGACCACGCGGGGCAGTGTCACGTCAAACCCCGCGCGGTAGCGTCCTGTCCGACTTGGCGGCGATGCGGAACAGGTGCGAGCGATGCCCTTCACGTGGCGGTACGAGACCTCCGACGGCGCGGCGGTGACCGGCGACGCGCCGCTCAAGGAGCGGTTCCCGAGCCAGGCCGACGCCGAGACGTGGATCGGTGAGTCGTGGCAGGACCTGCTGTCCCGCGGCGTCGACCAGGTCACCCTGCTGGAGGGCGACCTGGTCGTCTACGGCCCGATGAGCCTGCACCCCGCGTGACGGTCAGTCGCGCCTGCGCGGGCTGAACTTCGCCGTCTCGGCCGGGTCGGTGATCGCGACCGGCGCGAGCAGCTCGTCGATGCGTGCCTTGACGGCCGGGTCGAGACGTACGCCGGCGGCGCGGGCGTTGTCGGCGACCTGCTCCGGGCGGGTCGCGCCGATGATGGCCGACGAGACGTTGGGGTTCGCCAGGACCCAGGCGACGGAGAGCGCGGCGACCGACAAGCCCGCGTCGTCGGCGAGCGGACGCAGCTCCTCGACCCGCTTGAGCACGTCGTCCTGCATCCACTTGTCGACGAAATTCTTGAGGTCCGGGTCGGCAGCGCGGGACCCGGCCGGTGCTGTCTCGCCCGGCCGGTACTTGCCGGTGAGCACGCCGCCGGCCAGCGGAGACCACACGACCTGTCCGATGCCCAGCTCCTCGGACGCGGGCACGACCTCGCTCTCGATGACCCGCCACAGGGCGGAGTACTGCGGCTGGTTGGAGATCAGTCCGAAGCCGAGCTCGTCGGCGAGCTTCTTGCCCTCACGCAGCTGGTCGGCCGTCCACTCTGAGACGCCGATGTAGTGGGCCTTCCCGGCGCGAACGACATCGCCGAAGGCCTGCATCGTCTCCTCGAGCGGAGTCGAGTGGTCGTAGCGGTGGGCCTGGTAGAGGTCGACGTAGTCCATGCCGAGGCGGCGCAGCGACGCGTCGATCGCCTCGCGGATGTGCTTGCCGGACAGGCCGCGGTCGTTGCGCCCCTCACCCATCGGCCAGAAGACCTTCGTGAAGACCTCGAGTCCCTCGCGGCGCTGGCCCTTCAGGGCCCGGCCGAGCACAGCCTCCGCGCGCCCCGCCGAGTAGACGTCGGCGGTGTCGAACGTGGTGATGCCCTCATCGAGTGCTGCGCGGACGCAGGCTTGCGCCTGGTCCTCTTCGACCTGCCCGCCGTGCGTCAGCCAGTTGCCGTAGGAGATCTCACTGATGAACAGGCCGCTCCGGCCCAGGTGTCGAAATTCCATGCTCCGAGCCTAAGCAATGTTTCGCGGTGCCGACGGCGAGGGTCGCCGCCCAGACCCACTCGGTCAGTGGCTGGCGGGGCGTCCGCCGGGCTTGACCCGGGCGGGGGGCACGCGCATCCGCCTGATCTGCATGCTGCGCATCAGCGCGTAGGGGACCGCGCCGCGGTGGCTCTCGCCCGGGACGGCCCGGCGCAGCCCTCGGCGCAGGCGGAAGGAGAGCACGAACGAGTCGGCGATGATCAGCACGACCAGCACCATCCAGAGCGTGCCGCCGATGCGGTTGACCGCCTCGTCGTTCCACAGGGTCAGGACGAGCGTGACGAGCGCCAGCGGCAGGAAGAACTCGGCCACGGAGCGGCGTGCGTCGACGACGTCGCGTGCATAACGGCGTACTCGACCGCGGTCGCGCGGCGGGAAGTGGCGCTCGTCGCCCGCTCGAAGCGCGGCGATCGTCTCCTTGCGGCTCTCGCGCTGGCGCTCGCGGGCCCGGCGCATGGCCTCTTTGCGGTCCTTCGGGGCCGCGATGGCCCGGCGCCGACCGCGCTCGGCCTCGCGCCGCTTGGGGGTCGGACGCCCCTTTCCGCCGTCCTTGTCAGGGGCGGTTGTCGGCTCGGCCGCGGGTGGCGCCGACCTGTTGCTTCGTCCGAACACCCGGCACAGACTACCTAGCGGGAACTCCGAGCCTCTGGCGGTCGTCGGCAATCTAGGTGGCGATCTACGCTGGGGCAGCAGATCCGTGTGCCGACGAAGGGGACGTTTGACCCGATGAGCATCATGAAGCGGCTCTCCCTGGTCTTCAAGGCCAAAGCCAACAAGGCACTTGATAAGGCCGAGGATCCGCGCGAGACCCTCGACTACTCCTACTCCAAGCAGCTCGAGCTGCTGCAGAAGGTCCGTCGAGGTGTCGCCGACGTCGCGACCTCGCGCAAGCGGCTCGAGCTTCAGGTGGGGCAGCTCCAGCAGCAGTCCGACAAGCTCGAGGGCCAAGGTCGCCAGGCGCTCGCGGCGGGTCGTGAGGACCTCGCGCGTGAAGCGTTGACCCGGCGTGCGGCCGTCCAGCAGCAACAGACCGAGCTCGGCGCCCAGCACGCGGCCCTGCAGGCGGAAGAGGAGAAGCTCACCCTCGCCGCGCAGCGGCTGCAGGCCAAGGTCGACGCGTTCCGGACGCGCAAGGAGACCATCAAGGCCACCTACACCGCAGCCGAGGCGCAGACGAAGATCGGCGAGGCGTTCTCCGGCATCTCCGAGGAGATGGGCGACGTCGGGCTGGCCGTGCAGCGCGCGGAGGACAAGACGCAGGCGATGCAGGCCCGGGCCGGCGCGATCGACGAGCTGCTTGCGAGCGGCGCACTCGACGACCCGACCGGCACGGCGAAGGACGACATCGGCGCCGAGCTCGACGCGATGACGAGCGGCAGCGAGGTCGAGCTCGAGATGGCCCGTCTCAAGAACGAGCTCGGCTCGGGCGGGGCGCCGCCGCAGATCGAGAACCAGCCGTCGGCCTCGCCGGCCACCGCGCCGCAGAAGCAGAGCGAGAGTGAGCAGCCGTGATCATCCGCATCATGGGCGAGGGGCAGTACGACGTGGAGGGCACGCACGGCGACGTCCTCAACGCGCTCGACTCGGGTCTCGAGCAGACGGTCACGTCCGGCGACGAGGCGGCGTTCCGCGCAGCCCTCGCCGACCTGCTCGCGAAGGTCCGCGCCATCGGGACGCGACTCCCCGATGACTCGCTGCAGCCGTCGGACGCGGCGCTGCCCGGCGAGGACAGCGACCTCGACGACGTCCGCGCACTCCTCGAGGGGAGCGACGAGGGGCTGATCCCCGGCTGATGGCGAGTTCCCGCTACCTGCCTGATCGTGGTCTGAGCGTCCGGATGGGCGTCACGATCTTCCTGCTCGGCCTGCTCTACGTCGTGCTGTGCGGGGCGATGTTCGTCCTGTTCGGCAACAGCGTGCCGGGCCTGCTGCTTGCGCTCGTCATCAGCGGCGGTGCGCTGTACGCGCAGTGGTACTTCTCCGACCGCATGGCGCTTGCCGCCATGCGGGGCCGGGTGGTCTCGCCCCAGGAGGCGCCGCAGCTGCACGCCATCGTCGACCGGCTGTGCGCGCTGGCCGACATGCCCAAGCCTGCCGTGGCGATCGCCGACACCGACCTGCCGAACGCGTTCGCGACCGGCCGCAGCCCCGATCGCGCGGTCGTGTGCGTGACCACCGGCGTGCTGCGCCGCCTCGACGAGCGAGAGCTCGAAGCCGTCCTGTCCCACGAGCTCTCCCACGTCGCACACCGCGACGTGACGGTGATGACCGTTGCGTCCTTCGTCGCCGTGCTGGCCGGCTTCCTCACCCGCTCGATGATGTGGAGCGGGATGATGGGTGGCGGCCGTCGCGGCGGCCGTGACCAAAACGGGGCCATCGTCTTCCTCGTCGTGATGCTGGTCAGCGTCCTCGTCTATGCGATCAGCTACCTGCTCATCCGGGTGCTCTCGCGCTACCGCGAGCTCGCGGCCGATCGTGCGGGCGCCTACCTCACGGGCCAGCCGTCCGCGCTGGCGAGTGCGCTGGTGAAGATCACCGGTGACATGGCGCGCATCCCGGTGCGCGACTTGCGGCAGGCCGAGGCCTACAACGCGTTCTTCTTCGCGCCGGCGATCAGCGACAAGTTCGACCTCTCGTCTCTGTTCTCGACGCACCCGCCGATCGAGCGCCGCATCGACCAGCTCAACAAGATCTCGGCCGAGCTCGGCAAGCCGATGCTCTGATGGGCTTTCTCGACAAGGTCCTCGGTCGCAGCAAACCGCCCGCTCCGAACCTCGACCAGCTCTTCGCCGTACCGAACGCCGCCCTGACCCTGCAGTCGGCCGCCGACTTCGCGCCCACGGGCAGGGGTTCGGTGTGCTTCCGGGCGGCCGAGGGCGGCGCGTTCTCGGCGATGCAGTCCGACATCCAGGCGCTGCTCGACGCCGACGGCGGGCCGAAGGTGGAGGCGAGCACCGACCAGTTCGGCTTCACCTGGCTGTTGTGCGAGCAGCCGCCGAGCGACATCTCGGCTCTCGTGACGGAGCTGCACGCGGTCAACTCGACGTTGCAGGACCAAGGTTTCGGCCCGTCCCTGCTCTGTTCGATCGTCGGCTTCGCCAACCCGTCCGGGCAGCGGGCCGGCCTCGTCTACCTCTACAAGCGCGGCACGTTCTACCCGTTCGCGCCGAAGGACGGCGAGCAGCGCGACACGGCCCTCGAGCTGCGGATCCGCGGCCTGCTCGCGGGCGACCTCGTCATCGAGGGCGACCTCTCCCGCTGGTTCCCCGTCTGGAACGCCCCCGGCCTCTAGCGATCAGCCATCAAAGAACACCCTTCACAGGTGATCATGCAGTTGTGCAGCCCCGGCCCATCAGCGCAGGTCAGCGCACCTCCCACCCCGTGGTGATCATGCAGTTGTGCAGCCCCGGCCCATCGGCGCAGGTCAGCGCACCTCCCACCCCGTGGTGATCATGCAGATGTGTGGCTCGCCTGATTCGCCGCGATCATCCTCGAGGCCTAGCACCCCGTCCTCCCGCAGCGCCGTCATCGACAAGTAGCCGGGTTGGCCACGATTGACTACGCAAGCGACCATCCCGCGACCTCATTACTGACCGGCCCACGAGTCAATTGCCACCGAACCGCATGACTGACGGTCACCTGTGAGTTGGGGCGCGCTGACCCGTGGTTCGCGGCGCGTTCGCACAACTGCATGATCACCTGTGGGTGAGGGGTGGGCTGACCTGCACTTATGCGCTGGGCCTGCACAACTGCATGATCACTGATGATTTGTTGCGGTTGCGGTTGCGGTTGCGGTTGCGGTTGCGGTTGCCGTTGCCGTTTAGGTTGAGGTTGAGGTTGAGGTTGAGGTTGAGGTTGAGGTTGGAGTCTGGGTGGGGGAGGCGAGGCGGACGAGGGTGCCGTTGGGGTCGATGAGCGCGCTCTCGCGCAGCTGCCAGGGCATCGTCACCGGCTCGCCGATCGACCCGGGGCCGGAGTCGGCGAGACCCAGCTGCGACCACTCGGCGTACGTCGCGTCGACGTCGGCCACCGCGATGTAGCACTTGTGCGACGACGTCGCGGGGTCGAGGTCGGGCAGCGAGAAGAAGTGGAGTTCGGCGTGCTCGCGCTCCGCGATCAGATAGGGCTCGTCGTTCGGCGACGCATCGACGACATGGAAGCCGAGGGACTCCCAGAACGAGCGCGTGATCGCCACGTCGCGCGAGGGCAGGATCGGGACAGGTCGCCAGGCCACGTCGCCGATGCTAGGGGTAGTGGTGAGGCCAACGGGCAACCGGGGAAGACTGACCGGCATGCGCATCCTGGTCGCCCCTGACAAGTTCGCGGGCACGCTCACCGCCACCGAGGCCGCGGAGGCGATCAAGGACGGCTGGCTGCGCAGTGTCCCCCGCGACGAGCTCGAAATGCTGCCGCTCTCCGACGGAGGGCCGGGCTTCATCGACGTCCTGCACACCTCGCTCGGCGGAGACCTGCACACCGCAACGGTGACCGGGCCGCTCGGCGATCCGGTGCCGGCGAGCGTGCTCGTCCACGAGGGCACGGCGTACGTCGAGTGCGCCGAGGCCGCCGGGCTGCACCTGATTCCGGAAGACCGTCGCGAACCCGAGGTCACCACGACGTACGGCGTCGGCGAACTGATCATCACCGCACTGGAGGCCGGGGCCCGCCGAGTCGTGGTTGGGCTCGGCGGCTCGGGCACCAACGACGGCGGCTCCGGTGCTCTCGCAGCACTCGGCGCCCAGCCCGAGGACCGGCTCCGCCGCGGAGGCGCTGCCCTCGCCGACGTCACTGAGGCCGACCTCTCGAAGGCCCGCGAACGACTCGAGGGCGTCGAGCTCATCATCGCCAGCGACGTCGACGCACCCCTGCTCGGCGACTCGGGCGCGACGCACGGCTTCGGCACCCAGAAGGGCGCCGACCGGGCGGCCCGGGAGCGGCTGGAGAACGCCCTGCGCATCTGGGCCACCGTCACAGACGGCGGACTGGCCGTGAAGCCCGGGGCGGGGGCGGCCGGTGGCCTTGGCTTCGGGCTCATCCTGCTCGGCGCCGAGCGGGTGCCCGGCGCTCAGCTCGCCCTCGACGCCACCCACTTCACCGAGCGGGCCGGCGCGGCGGACCTGCTGGTCACCGGCGAGGGCGCCTTCGACTGGCAGTCACTGCGCGGCAAGGTCGTGGCCGGGGTGGCCCGGGTCGGGCAGCAGACGGGCCGGCCCACGGTGGTCCTGGCCGGCCGGGTGGAGGTCGGGCGGCGGGAGCTGTCCAACGCGGGCATCGACTCGGCGTACGCCATCGTGGACCTGCCTGCCGGTGAGCGAGGTCACACCCACCACGACGGGCTCGCCGCGCTCGCGGAGCGGGTAGCGCGCACCTGGTCGCGCTAACTGTGTAACCATGGAGTTGGAATGATCCTCAGGGCGGGTACGTTCGTCTCGGAGATCGACCAACCGACGCGATCAGGAGCAGCCGCATGACCGTTCAGGACGAGACCGCGCAGCAGAGCATCGCGCTCACCGACGCTGCCGCGAGCAAGGTCAAGGGCCTGTTGGAGCAAGAGGGTCGCACAGACCTCCAGCTGCGCGTCGCCGTACAGCCGGGTGGCTGCTCGGGTCTGCGCTACCAGCTCTTCTTCGACGAGCGTGCCCTCGACGGCGACGTGGTCAAGGACTTCGGCGGCGTCGGCGTCGTCGTCGACCGGATGAGCGCCCCCTACCTCGGCGGCGCCACCATCGACTTCGTCGACACCATCGAGAAGCAGGGCTTCACCATCGACAACCCGAACGCCGGCGGGTCGTGCGCCTGCGGCGACTCGTTCCACTAACCCGTACGACGAAGGGCGCCACCGATTCGGTGGCGCCCTTCGTCATGCAGTGACTTCTTGCCGGGCGGGCGGTGACTTCTTACCTGGCGGGCGGGCGGTCAGCGGCCCACCTTGACCTGCTGGCCCGACTCGCCGTCGACGACCCGACGGTCGCCAAGAGGCCGATCCAGCATGACCCGCTTGGTGTATTCCTTCGCCAGCTCGATGCACCGCGCGTTGCTCGAGACGGTTTCCTGCAGGTCGAGCCGCACCGTGTCGCTGTCCTCGGCGGCCTCCACCCGGTAGCTGAAGCACGCAGGCGCGCCGCCGAAGAACTTCACCGACAGCGTGCGTGCGTCGAGCTGGGTCACCGCGAAGCGAGTGGCGGGCGCGGGCGCGGCGGAGGGCATCGTCGGCTCGCCCGGATCGGGCGGCAGCGCGGTACCGGTCGAGCCCGGAGCACCGCCGCCGGTGCCGGGTGAGCCGGGGACGCTGGTCGGCTCGCCGGTCGGGAGCGGGCTGTCCGTGGGCAGTTCGAGGTACGCCGGGTCTACGGCCACGATCGCGACCGGCCGGTCGACCTTCGCCACCCGGAACAGCCAGGACGGGACGAGCAGCGGCCGGTCGGCCTCCCACTGCAGCGACAGGCCCAGCTCCGCACCCACCACGGTCCGCGAGTCGGTGCAGGCCAGCGGAGCGAAGGATCCTTCGGTGGCGTCGGGGCAGACCAGCTGGGCCGCCGGCACCGGCAGGCTGTTGAGCCGCTCGAACGCCTCCTTTGCTCCGATCAGGGGATAGGTGTCGCCCTCGGAGACCGGCCCGAGCACACCTTGCCCGCCACGGACACCGACGCTGTCGATCGTGAGCGTGATCGGGACACCGGTGGTCGCCGACCCACCGAGCGCCGGCTCGACCGACACGGTCGCCGCGGCCCCCTGGACCAGCACAGTTGCCTCGTCGACGTCGGCGCCGACAGCCTCGAGCACCGGGCCGGCGACCTTGCGGGCCTGCTCCTCCGAAACGCTTCCCGTGGGCTGGCCGCTGCTGCTGCCGCTGCCGTCGCCCGGGACGCGGCATGCGACGTCGGGCGGCATCTCGGCGGTGACGCTGGACTCCGGGCTGCCCGGCCGCGCTGCGCCGGTGCTGGTCATGCAGGTGAGGTCGCCTTCGCGGCTGAAGGTCCAGGTGTTGCCGTTCGCGGTCGGTACCCGCAGTGTTCCCGCACCGTCGTGGGCGACCAGCCAACCCTGCGACTCGCGGACCTGCGCGTCGAGTCCGAGCGCCCGGGCAAGCTTGGCGACCGCCTCGCGGGAGGGCCGGCCGAAGGTACGCACGGCGCCCTCGGCGGGCCCGTCGGGGAGGTCCGTGCGCAGTTCGAAGCCGCCCTGGCCCGCCTTTCCCTCCGGCAGCACGCTGCTCAGCTGCAACGCGCGAGGCTTGGCGCCCGAGCCGGCTCCATCAGACCCCGACCCCTCGGAGCCCGACCCACCTGCGCCGAAGGCGCCCAGGAAGGCGGCTCCGCCGACCAGGACCGCCAGCACGGCGGCTGCTGCGGCAAGCGGCACGACACGACGTACGGTTTGGGCGTTCATGGGGGTGGGACGCGGGTGGGCGCCGTGCGGTTCCCCACCGGGGCCAGATCAGTCGCCGTAGTCGCTCAGCCCGGCGACGGCGGCCACCGCGACCTCGGGGATCTGCACGACCCGCTGAGCGGGAAGGGTCACCGTGGCCCGTGGGGCCAGGCTCAGCAGGCGGCGGCGGACCTCGGCACAGTCGTCGGCCATGTCCGAGAAGGAGTACGTCGCAGGCGCCGGGGAGTCGGCCACGGGCTCAGGCTAAGCGGACACGCGACCCGGGGGAACGTCTACCCCGCAGTAGTGTTGGCGTGCCCGCCGGACCGCCACGCAGCGACTTGAGGGGACCACTCCCGTGCGCATCGCCGTCACCGGCTCGATCGCCACCGACCACCTGATGACGTTCCCTGGTCGGTTTGCCGACTCGCTGGTGGTCGAACAGCTCGACAAGATCTCGCTGTCCTTCCTCGTGGACGACCTGGAGGTGCGCCGCGGCGGAGTCGCGGCCAACATCGCCTTCGGGATGGCCGGCCTCGGCCTGCACCCGCTGCTCGTGGGCGCCGTCGGCCCCGACTTCGCCGACTACCGCTCCTGGCTCGAGCGCCACGGCGTCGACACGTCGTCGGTGCACACCTCCGAGCTTCGCCACACCGCGCGGTTCATCTGCACGACCGACAGTGACCACGCGCAGATCGCGTCGTTCTACGCCGGCGCGATGAGCGAGGCCCGCGAGATCGAGCTGGCGCCGATCGCCGAGCGGCTGGGGCACCTCGACCTCGTGCTCATCGGCGCCAACGACCCCGAGGCGATGCTGCGCCACACCGAGGAGTGCCGCACCCGCGGGTTCGCGTTCGCGGCCGATCCCTCGCAGCAGCTCGCGTTCGCCGAAGGGGACACGATCCGCCAGCTCGTCGAGGGCGCCACCTACCTGCTGAGCAACGAGTACGAGGCTGCGCTGACCGAGCAGAAGACCGGCTGGAGCGCGGCCGAGATCCTCGAACGAGTCGGCGTCCGCATCACGACGCTCGGCAAGGACGGTGTCCGCATCGAGGGCAAGGGCCAGGACACGATCCACGTCCCGGTCGCCAAGGAGCTGCGCAAGCTCGACCCCACCGGCGTGGGCGACGCGTTCCGGGCCGGCTTCCTCGCCGGCCTGTCGTGGGAGCTCTCGCTCGAGCGGTGTGCCCAGGTGGGCTCCATGCTCGCCACCTACGTCATCGAGACGGTGGGCACACAGGAGTACGAGCTCGCGCGTGGTGGATTCCTCGCCCGTCTGGGGGAGGCCTACGGCGCCGAGGCCGTTGCCGACGTCGAGCCGCACGTGCACTGCCCCAGCATCTGACGGTCCGCGCGTGCCGCCGGAGCCACCGCCCTCGCGTTACGAGTTCGCCCTCGGCACCATGCCCGACGGCGAGGACCTCGTCGCTGTCGGCGCCGACCTCGAGCCGTCGACGCTGATCGCGGCCTACCGGCGCGGCGTCTTTCCGATGCCGCTCTCGCGGCGTGGCCCGGTCGGCTGGTGGTCGCCCGACCCACGCGGCGTGCTGCCCCTCGACGGGCTGCGGGTCAGCCGGTCACTGCGCGCGTCCTGCCGGCGCTTCGAGATCCGGGTGGACACGGCTTTCGGAGAGGTCGTCGCCGCCTGCGCCAACCCGAAGCGACCCGGTGGATGGATCCGGCGGGACATGGCCACGGCGTACGCCGTGCTGCACGCGCAGGGGTGGGCGCACAGCGTCGAGGCGTGGACGACGGACGAGTCCGGCGAGGCGCGACTGGCCGGCGGCCTCTACGGAGTGGCCGTCGGTGGCCTGTTCGCCGGCGAGTCGATGTTCCACCGCGAGCGCGACGCATCCAAGGTTGCACTGGTCGCTCTCGTCGAGCTGCTGCGGGCCGACGGCCGCCCCGAACGCCTGATCGACGTGCAGTGGCTGACCCCCCACCTGGAGACCCTGGGAGCCGTCGAGGTGACGCGATCGGCCTACCTCTCGATGGTCGCCCGCGCCCTCCCGCTGCCCGCCCCCTTCGGTCGTTCGAACACTGCGTAGCGAACGCGCGCGGGGCGCGTTGAGGTGGGTGCCGCCTGGAGTAGTGTGGCGGCCGCAAGGACGGCCGCCGAGCCAGGGGGTCGAACACCTGACCGCCGCGGCGGTCCTGGCGAAACCGGGGAAGGCAACGTTGGGTCCGACCGTCACCCACCGACTACGGCGGAGCGGCATGCGTGCGCTTCGCCGTGCGAGGGTCCTGCTGCTCGGATGCGGCGTCGTCCTGCTCACCGCCGGATGCGCCACCGACGACCTGCCGTCGTTCGCGATGCCGGCCCGCGGCGCCACCAACCAGGCCGACCGCATCCTGCTGCTCTGGCAGGGCGCCTGGATCGCCGCCTTGGCCGTCGGCGCCCTGGTGTGGGGCCTCATCATCTGGACGGTCATCTTCCACCGCCGTCGCAAGGGCACTACCGGCCTGCCGCCGCAGATCCGCTACAACGTCCCGATCGAGACGCTCTACATCATCGCGCCCCTCCTCGCGGTCGGGTCCTTCTTCTTCTTCACCGCGCGCGACGAGTCGAAGATCGAGAAGGTCTCCACCGAGTCGGCGCACGAGATCACCGTCACCGGGATCCAGTGGTCGTGGCAGTTCACCTATGCGAGCGACGGCGACGAGACCACCACCGTGACAGGCACGCCGGGCAAGCCGCCCACGCTCGTGCTGCCCGAGGGCGAGCTGGTGCGTTTCACCCTCCATTCCGACGACGTGATCCACTCGTTCTGGATCCCCGCCTTCCTCTACAAGCTGGACGTCATCCCCGGCCAGACCAACCGCTTCGAGGTGGTGCCGGAGAAACAGGGCACCTTCAAAGGCAAGTGCGCGGAGCTCTGCGGGCAGGACCACGCCCGCATGCTCTTCAACGTGCGGGTCGTGCCGGCCCAGGAGTACGACGACTACGTGTCTGACCTACAGGCGGAGGGCCCCCAGTGACGCTGACAGCCGAACCGCGCCGCCAGTCCACCACGACCTCGATCCCGGTCCGGCGCAAGGGCCACAAGATCGTGATGTGGGCGACCACGACCGACCACAAGACGATCGGTCACCTCTATCTCACGACGTCGTTCGTGTTCTTCCTCATCGGTGGCCTGATGGCCATGCTGATGCGCACCGAGCTGGCGCGCCCCGGCAACCAGATGCTCACCGGTGACCAGTACAACCAGCTGTTCACCATGCACGGCACGATCATGCTGCTGCTGTTCGCGACACCGCTCTTCGTCGGCTTCGCCAACGTCATCATGCCGTTGCAGATCGGCTCGCCCGATGTCGCGTTCCCCCGGCTCAACATGCTCAGCTACTGGCTGTTCCTGTTCGGCGGGACCATCGTGATGCTCGGCTTCCTCACGCCGGGTGGCGCGGCCGCGTTCGGCTGGACCGCCTACTCGCCGCTGACCTCGCAGGAGTTCTCGCCGGGGCTCGGCTCCGACCTGTGGATCATGGGCCTGGCATTGAGCGGCTTCGGCACGATCCTGGGTGCCGTCAACTTCGTCACGACCATCTTCTGCATGCGCGCGCCCGGCATGACGATGTTCCGGATGCCGATCTTCACCTGGAACATCCTGCTCACCAGCGTCCTCGTGCTGATGGCCTTCCCGATCCTCGCAGCCGCGCTGCTCGTGCTCGAGGCCGACCGCAAGTTCGGCGCTCACGTGTTCGACCCCGAAACCGGCGGGGCCATCCTCTGGCAGCACCTGTTCTGGTTCTTCGGCCATCCCGAGGTCTACATCATCGCGCTGCCGTTCTTCGGAATCGTCTCCGAGGTCCTGCCGGTGTTCAGCCGCAAGCCCCTCTTCGGTTACAAGGGCCTGGTCTTCGCCACCATCGCCATCGCCGGCCTGTCGGTCACCGTCTGGGCACACCACATGTTCCCGACGGGCGCGGTGCTGCTGCCGTTCTTCTCGTTCATGACCTTCCTCATCGCCGTACCCACCGGGGTGAAGTTCTTCAACTGGATCGGCACGATGTGGCGGGGGTCGCTCACGTTCGAGACACCGATGCTGTGGTCGCTCGGCTTCTTGGTGACCTTCCTGTTCGGCGGGCTGACCGGCATGATCCTGGCTTCGCCGCCGCTGGACTTCCACGTCACCGACTCCTACTTCGTGGTCGCCCACTTCCACTACGTCGTCTTCGGGACCGTCGTGTTCGCCATGAACGCGGGCTTCTACTTCTGGTGGCCGAAGATGACCGGCCGGATGCTCGACGAGCGGCTCGGCAAGATCCACTTCTGGACGCTGTTCATCGGATTCCACACGACGTTCCTGATCCAGCACTGGCTCGGGGTGGTAGGCATGCCGCGCCGCTACGTCGACTATCTCGCGTCGGACGGCTGGACCGGCATGAACACCATCTCGACGATCGGGTCGTTCCTGCTCGGCGCCTCAACCCTGCCCTTCCTCTACAACGTGTGGAAGAGCTCACGCGGTCCCAGGGTCACCACTGACGACCCGTGGGGCTACGGACGCTCCCTCGAGTGGGCCACCTCGTGCCCGCCGCCGCGGCACAACTTCGTGGCGTTGCCCCGTATCCGCTCCGAGAGCCCCGCGTTCGACATGCACTATCCCCACGTTGCGCTGAAGGACCGGCCCGACGACAGCCAGAACCTGCTCGACGACGTGCTCGGCGGGCCCGACCTGGAGGACCGCCGGTGAAGGTCGAGGGTTGGCTGTTCACCGCCGGGACGCTCTTCTTCATGATCTCGGGCGCGGTCTACTGGGTGCTGTCCGAGGAACCGGTCGGCACGGTGGCGCTCGGCTTCACGACCGGCCTCGCCGCGCTCATCGGCTTCTATGTGCTGGTCACCGGTCGGCGCATCGACCCCCGGCCGGAAGACCTCACCGACGCCGAGATCGCCGACGGTGCGGGCGAGCTGGGCTTCTACAGCCCCCACAGCTGGTGGCCGCTGGTGGTGGCATTCTTCGCGGCGATGGGCTTCGTCGGGCTCATTATCGGCTGGTGGCTGTTCATCATCGCCGCGATCGGGGCCAGCCTGGGCGTGATCGGGCTCGTCTTCGAGTACTACCGCAGCGAAGCCGCCCACTAGTCCGCGCCTGTATTCTGCTTCTGCTCAGGGAGCGGCGGGGGACCGATTTGGCTGCCTGAGCAGGCTCAGGCAACGGCGCGGACGTGCCGATTCGTTATAGACGGCGTCGCCGACTAGGTGGACGGATCCTCACGCGGCTTGTCACACTGCATGGGAATCCTCTTCACAGAGGGTGACATCGCACCTGCGAGAGGATGACAGTGCTGGGGGTTCGAGACGGCATGGCCGTCGCCAGGGGGAGACGACTCGGGGCGATCGTAGCTGCCGCGACGCTGCTGGCGGTCGCCGGCTGCACGACCACGACGCCGGCCTCCGAGGTCGCCGCCGACGCGGTCAAGGAGAAGCAGTTCCCCGCGGCACAGATCGCCATGGCTCCGGTTGACGCCAAGCAGGTCCCAGCAGGGACGGCCAAGGTGCGGGTGACGGCCACCGACGGAACGCTCACCGCCGTGACGCTGATCGACCGCAAGGACCGCCACGTGCGCGGCGCGGTCTCGGCGGACGGCACCACCTGGCGCCCGACGGGCCGCCTCCGCCCCGGCGCGACCTACCGCCTCGACGCCGTCGCAGTCGACGCGAACGGGCTCAAGACGACCAAGACCAGCACCTTCTCGACCGCCAAGCCCAAGGCCATCCTCGAGACCAGCATCTCACCGGTCTCGGGCTCCACTGTCGGCGTGGGAATGCCGATCGTGGTGCGCTTCAGCGAGCCGGTCAAGAACCGCGCAGCGGTCGAGCAAGCTCTCCTCGTCAAGGCATCCAAGAGGATCACCGGCGGCGCGTGGTCATGGATGAGCGACGAAGAGGTGCACTTCCGCCCCCGCACGTTCTGGCCGGCCTACACAGACGTGTCGCTCGACGTGCGCCTGCGCGGAGTCAGCGCAGGCAAGGGCGTCTGGGGTGCCAAGAACCGCAAGGTCGACTTCTCCATCGGCTCGTCGATGATCACCAAGGTCAACGTCCAGCGTCACACCGCGACGATCTACCGCAACGGCAAGGTGGCCCGCACGGTGCCCGTCAGCACCGGCAAGGACGGCTTCCTGACCCGCGGCGGCACGAAGGTCATCCTCGAGAAGCACACGTTGAAGATCATGGACGCGGCCACCATCGGCATCGCGAAGAACGACCCGGAGTACTACCGCCTCGAGGTCCCCTACGCGATGCGGATCACCTGGAGCGGCGAGTTCGTGCACGCCGCGCCGTGGTCGGTCGCGAGCCAAGGGCGCGACAACGTCAGTCACGGCTGCATCGGCATGAGCACCTCGAACGCGATCTGGCTGTTCAACCAGACCCACATCGGCGACGTCGTGAAGGTGGTCGGCTCGTCACGCCAGCTCGAGCCGGGAAACGGCTACACCGACTGGAACACGTCCTGGAAAGACTGGACGCAGGGCAGCGCTCTCTGAGCGTCTGACTGGGTAGGAAGGCACCGTGTCGGTGTCCGTCGCCCTGTTCACCCGCGACCTGCGGGTCCACGACAATCCCATGCTGCACGCCGCGGCCACCGCCGCTGACCGCGTCGTGCCGCTCTTCGTGCTCGACGACGCGATCCTTCGCAGCGACTTCAACCGTCCCAACAGAGCGCAGTTCCTCGCCGACTCCCTGAGGGACCTCGACGAGTCGCTGCGCGTCCGCGGCGCGGGGCTCGTGGTGCGCCGCGGCGACGTGGTGCACGAGACGACGAGAGTGGCCGACGCGGCGGGCGCCGGCGAGGTGCACGTCTCGGCCGACGCGTCGGCGTACGCCCAGCAGCGGCAGAACCGGCTGCGCGAGGGCCTGGGCGAGCGCGAGCTGGTCGTCCATCAGGACACGCACTTCGTCGTTCCTCCCGGTGCCATCACGCCAAGCGGCGGGGACCACATGGCGGTGTTCACGCCCTATCTCCGCCGCTGGGAGAGACACCCGACCCGTGAGCCGGCACCCACGCCACGGAGGCTGTCGATGCCGAAGCTGGCCAGGGGCCGGTTGCCGGTGGTTGACCAGATCTGCCGGGGCACGGCATCCCCGGACCTCGCCGTCGGAGGGGAGACCGCCGGCCGGGCACTGATGGGGCGGTGGCTGCGCAACGGCGTCACGGCGTACGACGAGCACCACGACGCACTCGGCGAGGACGGGACGTCGCGGCTCTCGCCGTACCTGCACTTCGGCTGTGTCTCGCCGCTCGAGCTGGTTCGCAAGGCAGGTCGGCAGCGTTCGGCGGGCGCCGCGGAGTTCGTGCGTCAGGTGTGCTGGCGCGACTTCCACCACCAGGTGCTCGCCGCCCGGCCGGCCTCGACCCGCGTGGACTACCGGTCGCGCGGTGACCGATGGCACGTCAGCGACGAGGAGCTCACGGCGTGGCGCGAGGGACGCACCGGCTTTCCGATCGTCGACGCCGGGATGCGGCAGCTGGCCCGCGAAGGGTGGATGCACAATCGCGCAAGGCTGATCACGGCGCACTTCCTGTGCAAGACGCTCTACCTCGACTGGCGCGCCGGCGCCCAGCACTTCGTCGACCTGCTGCTGGACGCCGACACCGCCAACAACACGATGAACTGGCAGTGGGTGGCGGGCACGGGCACCGACTCGCGGTTCAACCGCGCCTACAACATGGTCACGCAGGCGCGCCGGCACGATCCGCAGGGCTCGTACATACGCCGGTACGTCCCGGAGCTCGCCGATGTCGACGACGCCCATGTGCACGAGCCGTGGCTTCTCCCGGAGCAGGAGCGGGGGAGGCTGGACTACCCGCCGCCGATCGTCGATCAGGCCGAGGCCCGCGAGCGCATCAAACAGGCTCGGTCGAGTTCAGGGCCTCGGCCGCCTTGGTGATGTTGCGCGCCATCCCGCCGAACACCAGACCGTGGAACGGCGCCACCGACCACCAGTAGAGGTGGCCCATCAGCCCGTGAGGATGGAAGACGGCGCGTTGGACGTACGTCGTGCGCGGCGACCGCTCGATGCCGAGCTCGAGCCAGGCCAGTCCAGGCAGGCGCATCTCGGCGCGGAGCCGCAGCAGCGTGCCCTCCTCACGCGCCTCCACCCGCCAGAAGTCGATCGTCTCGCCGACGTGGACACGTGCCGGGTCGCGCCGGCCTCGTCGCAGGCCCACCCCGCCGACGAGGCGGTCGAGGATGCCGCGGACCTGCCAGGCGAGCGCCCAGGAGTACCAGCCGCGCTGACCGCCGATGCCCTCGATGACCCGCCACAACGAGTCAGGGGAGGCGTCGACGGTGCGGGTGCGGCGGTCGAGATAGAGGCTGCCGCCCGTCCAGTCGGGGTCGGTCGGCAGCGGGTCGCTCGGAGCACCGGGAGTGCTGGCCGACGACCACCGGGTGCTCACGTCGGCTTCCCGGATGCGGGCGAGGGCGAGCTCGACGGAGCGGTCGAACCCGACGAGTCCGTCGGAAGGGTCGGGCACGTACGCAGCGATGTCGTGGTCGCGGCAGATCACCTCGTTGCGCAACGACTCGACCAGTGGCCGGGCGATCGACCCGGGCACGGGTGTGACCAGCCCGACCCAGAGGCTGGACAGCGCGGGGGTGAGCACCGGGACCGGCACGATGAGCCGCTTGGGCAGGCCGGCCACTCGCGCGTACCGCCTCATCATGTCGCGGTAGGTCAGCACGTCGGGGCCGCCGATGTCGAAGGCCCGGTTGACCTCGCGGGGGAGGGCGGCGCAGGCCACGAGGTAGCGCAGCACGTCGCGGATCGCGATCGGCTGGATGCGCGTGCCCACCCACCGGGGGGTGACCATCGCGGGCAGCCGCTCGGTGAGATAGCGCAGCATCTCGAAGGACGCCGACCCCGACCCGATGATGACGGCGGCCTGGAGTACGACGGTCGGCACGCCGGAGGCGAGCAGTGTCGCGCCGACCTCCTGACGCGAGCGCAAGTGCGGCGAGAGCTCCTCGCCCTGGGGCGACATGCCGCCCAGGTAGACGATGCGGCCGACGTCGGCCGCCGCCGCGGCCTCGGCGAACGTCTTCGCCGTCGTCCGGTCGGTGTGCTCGAACCCGGACGTCCCCAGCGAGTGGATGAGGTAGTAGGCGACGTCGACGCCGTCGAGGGCATCGGCGAGGGACGCCGCGTCGGCCGCGTCGGCCTTGACGATCTCGACCCGGTCGGTCCACGGATGGTCGCTGAGCCGGTCGGGGTGGCGCGCCATCACCCGGACCTGGTGACCGGCGTCGAGCAGCTCGGGCACGAGGCGGCCGCCGATGTAGCCGGTGGCGCCCGTGACCAGGCACCGCATGCCGCTGCCGGGGTCGGTCAGTGGTGGTCGCCGCTGTGCTCGAGCTCGTGGACCTCAGCGGGCGAGGGCGGCTCGACCCGGTCCTCGAAGTAGAACCGCGACACGCGCGCCCGCACCTTGGAGATGAGGATGTGCCGCCGGCGTACGCCGTTCTCGTCCGTCACCGCCTCCACCCGGTAGGGCCGGTGCGCGTCGTGCTGGGTGAGCATCCACCGCTCGGTCTCGGAGATCGGCTCGTGAACCTCGATCATCTCGCCGCTGGGCAGCCGCAGGATGCGACCGGTCTCGCGGCCGTGCAGCACCTTCTCGCGGTCACGGCGCTGCAGCCCGAGGCAGATGCGCTTGGTCACGATGTAGGCCAGCGGAGGCACCGCGAAGAACAGCACGCGGAACGCCCAGGTGATGGAGTTGATCGACAGGTTGAACGTGGTCGCCATGATGTCGTTGGCGCCGGCGGCGAGCAGGACCACCCAGGACGAGAGCGCCATCACGCCCAGCCCCGTGCGGGTCGGCACGTTGCGCGGGCGGTCGAGGATGTGGTGCTCGCGGTTGTCGCCGGTCACCCAGCGTTCGAGGAAGGGGTAGATCAGCATCGGGGTGAACATCAACCCCGGGATCACCAGCGCCGGCACCAGGACGTTCCATGGGATCGTGTAGCCGAAGAGTGTCGTCTCCAGCGGCGGGAACAGCCGCAAGGCGCCTTCGAGGAAGCCCATGTACCAGTCCGGCTGCGAGCCGGCCGAGACTTCACCGGGTTTGTAGGGCCCGAACAGCCAGATCGGGTTGATGGTGGCGAAGGCCGCGAGCAGTGCCGTGACGCCGAAGGTGACGAAGAAGAACCCGCCCGCCTTGGCCGTGTAGACGGGGAAGAACGGGAAGCCGACAGCGTTCTTCTCGGTGCGTCCGGGCAGCGGGTACTGCGTGTGCTTCTGGTACCAGACGAGCATGACGTGGACGGTGATCAGCGCCAGGAAGATGCCCGGCAGAAGCAGCACGTGGATGGTGAAGAACCGGGGGATCAGGTCGTCGCCCGGGAACTCGCCACCGAAGAGGAAGAACGACAGGTAGGTGCCCACCACCGGGAGCGAGAGGAGCACGCCCTCGGTGATGCGCAGGCCGGTGCCGGACAGCAGGTCGTCGGGCAGCGAGTAGCCGGCGAGGCCCTCGATGAAGCTCAGGGTTATCAGGATGAAGCCGATGAGCCAGTTGGTCTCGCGCGGCTTGCGGAAGGCCCCGGTGAAGAACACCCGGCACATGTGCACGATCATCGCGGCCACGAAGATCAGCGCGGCCCAGTGGTGGATCTGGCGCATGATCAGGCCGCCGCGGACGTCGAAGGAGATGTCGAGCGTCGAGGCGTAGGCCTCGGACATCTCCTGGCCGCGAAGGGGACCGTAGGACCCGTCGTAGACGACCTCGCCCATGCTCGGCTTGAACCAGAGCGTGAGGAACGTGCCGGTGAGCAGCAGGATGATGAAGCTGTAGAGCGCGATCTCGCCCAGCAGGAACGACCAGTGGTCGGGGAACACCTTGCGGGCACTGCGGCGGACGAAGTTGGCCGAGCCGAACCGCTCGTCGATCTCGTTCGCCGCCTGGCCGGCCAGTTTCTCCAGAGCCACGCCTACTCCCCTCGTTCCCAGTAGCTGGGGCCGATCGGCTCCTGGAAGTCGTCGGTCGCGATCAAGTATCCCTCGTCGTCGACGCCGATGGGCAGCTGCGGCAGCGGGCGGGCGGCGGGGCCGAAGATGACCTTGCAGTGCTGGGTGACGTCGAACGTCGACTGGTGGCACGGGCAGAGCAGGTGGTGGGTCTGCTGCTCGTAGAGCCCGACCGGGCAACCTACGTGGGTGCAGATTTTGGAGTAGGCCACGATCCCGTTGTAGGACCAGCTGGCGCGGTCGGGGTCCTCGCGCAGCTCGTCGGGCTCCAGGCGCATCACGAGCGTGGTCGCCTTTGCCTCCTCGTTGAGCGGGTGCTCGAACTCCTCGTGGAGGCCCTCCGGCAGCACATGGACGACGCCGCCGATCGGGATGTCGGCAGCCCGGACCGGACGGCCGGTCGGGTCGGTGACCAGCCGCTTGCCGGACTTCCACGCGGTGGCGGTCAAGGCTGCGCCTGGCAAAGGCCCCAGGTCGCGCAGCGGCACCAGCGCGAGGAGCCCGAGCGGGGCCAGCGCTCCGAGCAGGCTGTTGCGGATCAGCTTGCGGCGGCCGAGCCCGGCGCCGGCGGCGCCCTCCTTCATGGCCTCCACTGCCGCCTGGCGGTCCTCGTCGGAGGAGCGCATCGGCTTGCGCTCGTTCACGACCTCGTCGTCGGGCATGAGGGTCTTGGCCCAGTGGATGGCCCCCAGGCCGATGCAGAGGAAGGCGAGGCCCAGGCCGACGCCGAGGAACCTGTTCGACCAGGTCAGCGCGTCGACGAGTTCCTGGCCCTCCTTGTCCTCGAGCGTGAAAAAGAAGTAGCCGAACATGAAGATGGCCGTGCCAAGCGTCGAGGCGGCGAAGAACGTGGCGACCTCGCGCTCGCGCCGTTGCGCCGCCTTGGTGTCGATGTCGGAACGGCGGTAGACGTGGGCCGGGATGCCCGGGTTGGCGAAGCGGGTGGCGAGCTCGCCGCCCGAGCTGCCGCTGCCGTCGCCGGTGCTGTCGACGGTCCCGGCGCCGCCCGTGGTCGAGACGGTGCTTGCGGGCTGTCCGGGGCCGGTGTGTGGCTGGTCGCTCATCGCGCCTTCGCCCCCAGCCAGACGGCCGCGCCGATGAGCAGGCCGAGCCCGGCGAGCCAGCCGACCAGCCCTTCGGAGACCGGGCCGACGCGTCCGAGACCCGCGCCCCCCGGGTTGGAGTTCGCCTCCGGGGACTTCAGGAACGCGATGATGGCCTTCTTCTCGTCCGGCGGCATGGTCTGGTCGCCGAACACCGGCATGGACTGCGGTCCGGTGACCATGGCCTCGTAGATGTGGCGTGGTTCGACGCCCTTGAGCGGTGGTGCGTACTTGCCGCCCGTCAGCGCGCCGCCCGAGCCGGCGAAGTTGTGGCACATCGAGCAGTTGGTGCGGAAGATCGCGCCGCCCTCGGCGACATCGGCGTCGCTGTACTCGAGCTGCTCCTCGGAGGGGATCTCGGGTCCTGGGCCGAGGGTGGCGACGTACGCCGCGAGCGCCTCGATCTCCTCGTCGGTGAACGAGGGGCGCTTCTGCTCGACCTGGGCGCCCTGCGAGACGGCCGCCGGCATCCGGCCGGTCGCCACCTGGAAGTCCACCGCCGCGGCGCCGACGCCTACCAGGCTCGGCCCGTCGGTCGAGCCTTCGGCGTTGAGACCGTGGCAGCTCGAGCAGTTGCGCAGGAAGAGGGCCCGGCCCTCGTCGACGGTCTGCGCGGACGGCCCGGCGGCGGCCTCGGCTCGAGGCGACGGAGCGAAGGCGGCGTAGACCCCGCCGGTGAGCAGCAGTGCCACGGCCAGCAGAACTAGCGGCGCGAGGCGGTGGCGGCGGCCCTGGGACACGCCGCGCAACACGCGGAGGGGCTTCGTCAGGGGTGTCACACGGCTCCCGGGCTCGGAGGTCACGGCGTCACTGAATCACATAGATGGTGAAGAAGAGGCCGATCCAGACGACGTCCACGAAGTGCCAGTAGTAGGACACGACGATCGCGCCGGTCGCCTGCCCGTGGGTGAAGCGCTTGGCGGTGAAGGTGCGACCGAGGATGAGCAGGAAGGCGAGCAGGCCGCCGGTGACGTGCAGGCCGTGGAAGCCGGTGGTCAGGAAGAAGACCGAGCCGTAGACGTGGGCGTCCAGGGTCAGGCCCTCGTGGGCGAGCTCGGCGTACTCGTAGACCTGGCCGCCGATGAAGAAGGCGCCCATGAGGAACGTGATGATGAACCACTTGCGCAGCCCGACGACGTCGCCCTTCTCCGCGGCGAAGACGCCCAGCTGGCAGGTGACCGAGGACAGCACCAGGACGGTGGTGTTCAGCGTGGAGAACGGGATGTTGAGCAGCTCCGGCTGGCTCTCCCACAGCGCCGGGCTGACCGAGCGCGCCGTGAAGTACATCGCGAACAGCGCGGCGAAGAACATGAGCTCGGACGAGAGCCAGACGATCGTGCCGACGGAGGTGGCGTCGGGGCGATTGGCGGGTACGTGGCTGCGGACCGTCGTATCCATGCGACCGGCGCCGCCGGTCCCCTCCGTTGCCGATGCTGTCGCCACGGCGGTCATTATTGCGGTCCGGCCCAAGAACGGCACCCCCACCCCCTGAGTGTCGCGGACCGTTCTTCGACGTAGCCTCGGACCGTGACGGGAACGGCCGTGCTTGCCCACGCTGGCCACAGCGACGAGCTCGCCCCGCTGACCCCCTTGCGGCTCCTCACGGCGTGGACGTTCGAGTGGTTCCCTGCCCTCGTCGTCCTGCTCATCGGGGGCGCCTACCTGTACGCCGTGCACCGGCTCCGGGGGCGCGGGCACGCTTGGTCGGGCTGGCGGACCTTCCTCTTCCTGGGGCCCGGGCTCGGCTCGTTCGTCCTGGCGACCCAGTCGGCCCTGGCGACCTACGACACAGTGTTGTTCTGGGTGCACATGGTCCAGCACATGGTGCTGAGCATGATCACCCCGGTGTTCCTGGCCCTCGGGGCGCCGATAACGCTGGCGCTGCGGACGTTGCCGCGCCGCAGTCGCGGGTGGCTGCTGGCCGCCCTGCACAGCCGGGTCGCGAAGGTGCTGACCTTCCCGGTCGTGGCGGGCGCGCTGTTCATCGCCAACCCCTTCGCGCTCTACCTGACGGGCTGGTACGAGGCGACCCTCCGCAACCCCCTCCTGCACGACCTCAACCACCTGCACTTCGTGCTCGTCGGGTGCCTGTGGTTCTGGCCGCTGCTCGGGCTCGACCCCATGCCGACGCGGCTGCCCTATCCGCTGCGGCTGCTCGCGGTCTTCGTCACGATGCCGTTCCACGCCTTCCTGGGCATCACGATCATGGGGGCCTCGACGGTCATCGCCGCCGACTGGTACGAGGCGTTCGAGCGCTCGTGGGGACCCACGCCGGCACGCGACCAGGAGATCGGTGGCGGTCTCCTCTGGGCGAGCGGCGATCTGGTCGCGCTGGTGGTGCTCGGCGTCCTGTTCGTCCAGTGGGCGCGCAGCTCCGAGAGGGAGGCGGTCCGCGAGGACCGCCGTCTCGATCGGCTGGAGGCGGCGGAGCGGGCCAGCGCACCGCCCGGCTAGCATCGCGGCGTGACCAGCGAGCCCACGATGACCGTCCTCGTCTACAGCGACGACGTGAGCACGCGCGACCGGGTCCGCCGCGCCATCGGCCGCCGCCCGGCGGCGGGACTGCCGCTCGTGGAGTGGCTGGAGTGCGCCACCGAGCCGGCCGTGATCGCTGCCCTGGACGGTGGCAAGGTCGACGTCGCCATCCTCGACGGCGAGGCCGCGCCGGCCGGAGGGATGGGCATCGCCCGGCAGGCCAAGGACGAGATCTACCGCTGCCCGCCGATCGTCGTGCTGACCGGCCGGGTCCAGGACAACTGGCTGGCGGCCTGGTCGCGGGCGGAGGCGGCGGTGCCGCACCCCCTCGACCCCATCGTGCTGGCCCAGGCGGTTGCCGACCTGATGCGTGTCCGCCAGGCGGCGAAGGAAGAGGCAGCACGGAAGGCCCAGTGGGAAGAGCCGCCGGCGCTGAAGTCTCCCGACCCGCCGGAGCGGCCCGCGATCGTCTCCCGGCCCGTCTAAGCCGGGCTCCCGGGTGACACACGCAGGCGCCGCGCCGGCGCAGCAGTCCTGGCCGTCGTTGCTGAGCGCCTTGTTGAGCGGTGCGGACCTGTCGGCGACCGACACCGCCTGGGCCATGGAGCAGGTCATGTCGGGGGAGGCCACTCCCGTCCAGATCGCAGGGTTCGTCGTCGCGTTGCGCGCCAAGGGCGAGGCGCCGGACGAGGTCGCCGGGCTGGTGAAGGCGATGATGGATCACGCGGAGCTCATCGACGTACCCGGTCCGGTGGTCGACACCTGCGGCACCGGAGGCGACCGCGCGCACACCGTCAACATCTCGACGATGTCGGCGATGGTGGTCGCCGGCACGGGCGCACGTGTGGTCAAGCACGGCAACCGGGCGGCGTCGTCGGCGTGCGGGTCGGCGGACCTGCTCGAGGAGCTGGGGGTCGTGGTCGACCTCGCACCCGACCTGGTGGTCGAGTGCGTACGCCGTGCCGGCGTCGCCTTCTGCTTCGCCCCTCGCTTCCACCCCGCGCTGCGTCATGCCGCGGTGTCACGTCGCGAGCTGGGCGTGCCGACCATCTTCAACTTCCTCGGTCCGCTGGCCAACCCGGCTGGGCCGGGTCACCAGGCCGTCGGCGTGGCCGACGCCCGGATGGCGGGGGTGATGGCTTCCGTGCTGGCCGGACGCGGGGTGTCTGCGCTCGTCTTCCGCGGCGACGACGGCCTCGACGAGCTCACCACCGCGACGACGTCGCGGGTGTGGGCGGTGCAGGGCGGGACGGTGACGGAGACGTCGATCGACCCGGCCCGGCTGGGGCTCGCGCGCAGCGAGGTGTCGGACCTGCGGGGCGCCGATGCTGCGTTCAACGCCGACGCGACGCGGCGCTTCCTGGACTGCGAGCAGGGCCCGGTGCGCGACGCGGTCCTGCTCAACGCCGCCGCGGCCCTGGTGTCGCTCGACCTGCAGGACGCGCCGCTCGAGGAACAGCTGGCCGACGGGATCACTCGCGCCGGCGCAGCCGTCGACGACGGTTCGGCGCGCAGGGCGCTGGACCGCTGGATCAGCACCAGCCAGGCCCTCGCCGGCGGTTAGCTCAGGCCCAGCGCCCGCGTACCGCTCAGGTGAGGGCGTGGCGCAGCAGGTCGACCTGCTGCTGCTTGCGCAGGATGGCGTGCTCGAGCAGGTGCTCGAGGGCTTCGCTGCGGGGCTCCTGGCCGGAGTGCGGTATGACGGCGTGGAGCGCGGCGATCGTCTTCTCCTCGGCTTCGACCAGGACGGAGATCGCCTTCTCGGGGTCGGCCGGCAGCTGCACGTCGGCACAGCCCATGACCGGTGTCGCGCCGAGCGAGGAAAGCTTCTCGGTCAGCCGGTAGGTGTCCTCGATCTCCTCCTGCACGAAGGTGCGCAGCTGTGCCTTGACACCGACGGTCGCCATCCCGCGAAGCGAGCCGGCGAGCACCGTCATGGTGATCAGCGACCCGGTCTGGGCGGACAGTGCCTCGGCCAGGGCCGCTTGCACCGCCTCGATGTCCATCTCTTCGGCCATGGCTCGCGCTCCTAGGTCTATGAGGTCCGGTGCGGACCTCTTGCCCAGCCCACGGCCCGGTTCAACCGGTGCACGAAAGTCGACGACGGGAGCTCCGCGCGATCAGCCGGAGTCGTCGACCCCGAGCGCGAAGGCCGACTCGAGATCGTGGCGCGAGTAGGTGCGGAAGGCGATGTGGGTCTCGGTGCTGCGAATGCCGGCGACCTTGCTGAGCCGGTCGGCGATGACGTCGGCCAGGGCTTCGTGCTCACGGACCCGCACCATCGCGATCAGGTCTGCGCCGCCGGTCACCGAGTAGACCTCGCTCACGCCGTCGATGTCGGCGATCGCTTCCGCGACCTCGGGGATGCTGTCGGCCTCGACGTGCACGAGGACGATGGCTGTGATCACGCGGGCCTCCTGACGGGTTGGGGGGAGCCTAGTGGCCCGGTCGTCGCGCGCAATCAGCCGGCGATGCGACTGACCGCCGCGCCGGGCCGATGGACGGTGCCCATCTCTCGCCGGGAGCCGGGGAAGCCCCCGGTGAGCGCCGACCTGGCCTCGTCGGCCGCCTCGGCCCAGAGACGGACGCCTCCCGCGCCGTAGGCCGGGCACGCCCAGTCGCCCTCGACGGAGACCAGGCGAACGCCGGGGGCCTCCAGCCACCGCAGGACGCACTCGGTCTCTTCCGCGGATGCGACGGGAGTCGGGCCCGGCCCCGGCTCGAGCCACTCCGCCGTCGCGGTCAGAGACGCGGCGACACCACGCGGGTCGACACCGCACGGCGCGACCGCGGCGCCGGCGAGCCGGCCGTGGCGGACGACGGTGATCTCCCAGCAGCCGTCCTCGCGCAGGCGTGCGCCGACCAGCTCGGGGAGGCGGGTGAGTGCGGAGACCCGTTGCAGCCGGGCAGCCGCCCGGACGAAGGCGGCGAGCCGGTCGCGGTGCACCGCAGCCTCCTCGAAGCGCTCGGCGTCGCTGAGGCGCTCGACCCGTCGCTGCGACGCGGCGACGACCCGGCGTACGTCACCGAGTATCGCGTCGCGGACGGAAGCGACGTGCTCGGCGTACTCGTCGATGGACTCGCGTCCTTCGCACGGCGCGTTGCACCGACCCAGCTCGAAGAGGACGCAGGCGGAGCCGAGAGCGCGGCGGGACAGCCGCGACGTGCACTGGCGCAACGGGAACGCCTCGTGGACGGCGGCGGTGGCGAGCTCGATCTGGCGCGCGGAGGAGAACGGACCGAGGTAGGTGGCGCCGTCGTCCTTGACCTGGCGCACGGACGACAGCCGCGGGAACGCCTCGATGGTGAGCTTGAGCCACCGGGCCCGCTCGGGGAAGCGCGAGCGGCGGTTGTAGCGCGGCTTGCGCTCGGCGATGAGACGCAGCTCGCGCACCTCGGCCTCGAGCGGCGTCGCGCACACGATCGGTGTGACGCTCGCGGCCAGCCCGACCATCTCGGCCATCCGGCTGCGCGTCTCGGCGTTGGTGAAGTAGCTGCGCACCCGCGAGCGGAGGTCCTTGGACTTGCCGACGTAGAGCACCTCGCCGCGCTCGTCGGCGAAGACGTAGACCCCGGGCGCGTGGGGCAGCCCTTCCGCGAGGTGACGCTTGCGGCGCAGGATCGGCGAGACGCGCGAGGAGAACGTGTCGAGCTCGTCGAGCGAGCGGACGCCGAGGTTGCCGAGGCGCTCCATCAGCCCATGAAGGACGTCGACCGTGGCGCGCGCGTCGGAGAGCGCCCGGTGGTTGGGCGTGGTGCCGGAGCGGAACAGCCGGGCAAGGCTGGAGAGCTTGCAGTTGGGCGACTCGTCACGGGTGATCACCTGACGGGCCAGCCGGGCAGTGTCGAGCACCCGGTGACCCGGCCACTCGAGCCCTCCGGCGGCACAGCCGGCCTTGAGGAACGCTATGTCGAAGGGCGCGTTGTGGGCCACGAGCACGGTGTCGCGCGAGAACTCGAGGAACGCGGGCAGCACGGCGCCCAACCGGGGGGCGCCCGCCACCATGCCGTCGCTGATGCCGGTGAGCACCGAGATGAAGGCCGGGATCGGGGTGCCCGGGTTGACCAGCGTCTGGAACTCGCCGAGCAGCTCGCCGCCGCGCACCTTGACCGCACCGATCTCGGTGATCTCGCACGAGAGGGGAGAGCCGCCCGTCGTCTCGAGGTCGACGACGACGAAACTCACCTCGTGGAGCGGCGTGCCAAGCTCGTCGAAGGTGGCTTGCACGCCGACGATCCCCATGGGCCCGACGGTAGGTGGGGCCTCCGACAGATCCGAGGAGGCACACCGGAGGAAGGGCTGCGCCTTAGGCTGCTCGGCCATGGTCGCCGTCCCGTTCCCCACGCCGGAGACCCGCTGGCGGTGCACCGTGTGCGGGAACCTCACCCGGTTCGACGTCACCCGCCGCACGCGGGTCCGTGAGTTCGTCCACCTCGACATGTCGGGCGCCCCCACGATCGAGGAGCGCGAGGTGCTCGAGGACGACGTCGAGCACGTGCGCTGCCGCTGGTGCGACGGAGTCGACACGGTCGAGCTGGTGCGGCGGCCCGAGCCGGGTGAGAGCTGATGGCCGGTCAGCTGAGCGGCATGCGCGTCCTGGACCTCACCCGACTCCTTCCGGGCGGGTTCGCGACGATGGTGCTCGCCGATCTCGGCGCCGACGTGGTCAAGCTCGAGCAGCCGGAGGTGGGTGACGCGACCCGGCGGGCCCCGCCGTACGCGGCCACGGGCGAGGGGGCGTTGCACCTGCTGCTCGGCCGCGGGAAGCGCTCTGTCGTCTTCGACCTGCGCAGCGACGCGGGTCACGCGGCGTTCCTCCGGCTGGTCGCGGCAGCCGATGTGCTCGTCGACTCGTTCCGGCCGGGAGTGCTCGACCGCCTCGGGTTCGGCCGCGACGTGCTCGCCGAGGCCAACCCGCGCCTCGTCCACGTGTCGCTCACGGGCTACGGCGGTGACCATCCGCGCGCCGCGGAGGCGAGCCACGACGTGAACTACGCGTCCACTGCCGGCTTGCTCTCCTTGACCGGCGAGCCGGGCCAGCCGGGGCTGCTCGGGACGCAGGTCGCCGACTACGCCGGTGCGTTGTGGGCGGTGGTGGCCGTGCTTGCCGGCCTGCGCGAGCGGGACCGGACCGGTCGGGGTGACGCGTACGACGTGTCGCTGACCGCCGCCGCGCTGACCACCACGGCGATCCCGGCGTCGGCGCTCGCCGTCGAGGGCCGGGTCCCCGGGCTCGGCACGGAATGGTTCAACGGCGCGACGGCGGCGTACGGCGTCTACCGCTGTTCCGACGGTGGTCACGTCGCGGTCGGTGCTCTCGAGCCGGGGTTCTTCGCCGCGCTGGCGGCTGAGGTGGGGGACACGTCGCTCGAGCCACTGCACCTCGACCGGGAACGGCAGGGCGAGTTGCGCGAGCGGTTGTCGGAGGTGTTCGCGACGCGGTCGAGGGACGAGTGGACGGCGCACTTCGCCGGCTCCGACGCATGTGTGACGCCCGTGCTGGACCTCGCGGAGGCCCTCGCCGCAGCGCCGAGCGTCGGCGACGCGACGCTGCGGGACGGGACCGCGATGCGCCAGGTCGGGTTGCCGTTCACGTCAACGGGTTCGGGTTGGTCGCCGGCGGATGCCGCGTCGGCGCCGAATCTGGGCGAGCACACGGCACAGGTGCTGGACGAGTGGACGCACTCGCGCCCCGACTGACCCGGCGTCCGCCGATCTGACCCGGCGTCCGCCGATCTGACCCGGCGTCCGCCGATCGCGAGCGGCCCTGGACTCACCTGCAGCGCGTTCCGGCCTGGTGATCGCAACCCCGCCCCACAACCCCGCCGGGTCGTGGCTGCTTCGCCGCACAGCCAGGCACGCTTGCGCCCCGACCCACCCGCCTTTGTGGGGCCTGGTTGCGATCACCGAGGTGGTGGGGCTGGTCGGGCGGGATAATCGACGGGTGACGTGGGACGGACCGCTGCCGGAGAAGGTGCGCCTGCGTGTCGTCTCGCTGGCCTCCGACACGCTGGGCGCCCTGTCCGACGACGAGGTCCCGTCGGCGTTGCGCAAGATCCGCGGGTGGGTGCCCTCCCGGCGTACCAAGTTGGCAGCCACCCCGCTAGCCGCTGCGGTGGAGCACGACGCGATCTTCCGGCAACGAGTCGCGGCGCGGCTGCGGACGAGCCACCCCGAGCTCGTCACGGCGCTGGGCGAGGGCGCGGCGCCGGCTGCGGCCGACCCCATCGATGTCGCGGCGGGTGCCTATCTGCTACGCCCCGACGGCTGGCAGGACGTCCTGGCCCGCGCCGCGGCCGATCTGGCGAGTGCGGCATCGGCTGACGAGTCGGCCCGGGCGGAGGGCGCCGTGGCCGAGCTGCAGGCCGCGATGACCGCCGCCAGGGAGCAGAGCCAGGCCGAGCTCTCAGCGGTGCGGTCCGACTTGGAGGCGGCGCGGGCCGAGACCGCCGCTGTGCGCCGCGAGCTGCGTGAGGAGAAGCGGGCACGCCACGCCGCGGAGCGGGCCGCCGAGGAGTCCGCGCACCGCCTGACGGAGGTGGAGACGGTAGCGTCGGCGACCGGCCGGGCCGCCGAGTCGGAGCTGCGCCGGGCCAAGGCCCGCGTCGCGGAGCTCGAGACCTCGCTCGAGGCGGCGAAGCGCGCCGCGAGAGAAGGGCGCAGCCTCGAGGGTGCTCGGGTGCGGCTGCTGCTCGACACGGTCGTCGACGCCGCTGCGGGACTGCGCCGCGAGCTTGCCCTGCCACCGAGGACCGAGCGGCCGGCTGACTTCGTGGACGCGGCCGTGCCCGACACCGAGGGACTCGACGGGCCGCCGGAGCGGGCCCTGCTCTCCGACGACCCGGCCCGGCTCGACCAGTTGCTCGCGCTGCCTCAGGTGCACCTGGTCGTCGACGGATACAACGTGACGAAGACCGGCTACCCCGACCTGCCGCTCGAGGCGCAGCGGGCCCGGCTGGTCGGCGGACTGGCCACGCTCGCCGCGCAGTCCGGGGCGGAGGTGACCTGCTGCTTCGACGGGGCGGCGCTCAAAGGGCGCGTCCCGTCGATGAGCGGGCGCGGCGTGCGGGTCCTGTTCAGCAAGCCGGGCGAGACCGCCGACGTGCTGATCCGCCGGCTGGTGGCAGCGGAGCCACCGGGCCGGCCCGTGGTCGTGGTGTCGTCCGACCGCGAGGTGGCCGACGGTGTACGACGGTCGGGCGCCCGGCCGCTGTCCGCGGCAGGGTTGGTGCGCCGTCTCGATCGGGGCTGAGGAGGCAGGCGTGGACGACGAGGACCTGAGGCTGGCGGTGTTCCGTTGCTTCGCCGAGTCCGGCCGGGCGCCGGCCGAAGAAGCGCTGGCCGGGGAGCCCGGCACGGACGTCGACGACGTCCGGGCCGGTCTGCGTCGGCTCGCGGCGGCGCGCCACCTGGTGCTCGACGACCGGGGCGCCATCGTCATGGCGCACCCGTTCGCGGCCATCCCGCTCGGGTTCTCGGTGATGGGCCGCTCGACGCTGTGGTGGGGCGGCTGCGCGTGGGACTCATTCGCCATGCCGCACCTGCTCCTCGACGAGCCGGACGTGCTCGTCGCGACGCGGTGCCCCGCGTGCGATGCGCCGCACGCCTGGGTCGTCGGGCGCGACGCGCCGCCGGAGGGGTCGCAGGTCGCGCACTTCCTCGTGCCGGCGGCGCGGATCTGGGACGACGTCGTGCATACGTGCGGCCACCAGCGGATCTTCTGCTCGGAGGCGTGCGTCGAGGACTGGCTCGCCCGGACCGGGAACGAGCGGGGCTACCTGATGGACCTGGCCACGCTGTGGCGGCTCGGGTCCGGCTGGTACGCCGGGCGGCTCGAGCGCGGCTACGTGCGCCGCGAGCCGGCCGACGCCGCCGACTATCTGCGCAGTGTCGGTCTCTCCGGGCCGTTCTGGGGGCTGTAGGCCGGCGCAGTCAGCCGCTGTCCGGATTAGTTGTCGGACCCGGCCTCTAGCGTCGCACTCAGAGGACGACGACCTGGTCGTCTGCACCAGGGTCGGACGACCGAGGAGGCTCCGTGATCATCGACTGCGACAGCTGCGAGGTGCGAGGCCTGGCGTGCGGCGACTGCGTCGTCACCGCCCTGCTGGGCGCGCCGCCCTCGGGCGTCGAGCTGGACGAGGGGGAGTGCGCGGCGCTCGAGGCGCTCGCCGGGTCCGGGCTGGTGCCCCCGCTGCGGATGGTGGCACCGCTCGACCCGCCGACGGACGGAGGTCGGTCAGCGGCCGCGGGCTGAGGACGTTCGGGAGGCTCGCGCGGCCTGAGCGGGCCGAGCGGTCATCCGGCGGGCGGTCGGCTCGCGCGGCCTGAGCGGGCCGAGCGGTCATCCGGCGGGCGCTCGGCTCACGCATAGCATGCGAGGGTGCCTCAGCCGTTCGACGAGCCTGCGACGGAGCCGCCTGGCCGCGATCCGTCCCGGCGAGCCGGGCAGACGCTGCTGGTGCTCGTCGCCTGTCTCGCGCTCCTGCTGACCGGCGGGGCGGCTGTCTACTTCGGCGTCGTGGCCGACCCGTCCGGACCCGGACCGACCGGCACACCGTCGGCGAACGGCACCGCGTCAGGCTCCTCGCGGTCGCCCGCGACGGCGGCTGCGCCGGCCGCCGACCCTGCGGGGGAGCGTCGCGACGGAGTGGTCGAGCTCCTCGACGGGCTGGCCCGGGCCGTCAACGAGCGGGACCGCGCGGCGTACCTCGATCTGATCGACACGGGCGAGCGGCGCTTCAGGGCGCAACAGGGCCGGGTCTTCAACCGCATCGTCAAGGTGCCGTTCGCGTCCTACGAGTACGTGCTCGCCGGCGAAGGGCCGGCGCTGCCCGCGGCCCGCGCGGCAGCGCTGCCGGAGGGCTCGGCGATCATCCGCGCCCAGGTGGCTTACCGCTACGTCGGCTCCAGGTCGTCGGTCGAGCGCGAGCAGTACCTCACCGTCGTGCCGCGAGGCGGTCGCTGGCTGCTCGCCGGTGACGCGGACGGGGCGGCGTCCGGCTCCGCGGGGGAGCCCGATATCTGGGACCTCGGCGCGATCAATGTGGTCCGTGGGCGCGCCAGCATCGTCGTCGGCAACCCGTCCGCAGCCGAGCTGCGCCGCTTCGCGCGCGAGGCCGACCAGGCGGTGCGCGACATCGCGCACGTCTGGCGGTACGACTGGTCGCGCCGACCGGTCGTGGTCGTCCCCGCCAGCCAGAAGGACATGGCCGCACTCATCGGCAGCAACGGCAAAGGGCTGGCGCAGATCGCGGCGGTGACGACCGGGTACAGCGAGTCGGGCACCACGAGAGGCGACCGGGTCGTCATCAACCCGGCGGCGTGGAGCACCCTCGGGCCGCTCGGCCGTCGCGTCGTGATGACCCACGAGATCACCCACCTCGCGACGCGCGCATCGACGGACGGCCCGGTGCCGATCTGGCTGTCGGAGGGGTTCGCCGACTACGTCGCCTACCAGGCCGTCGACCTGCCGACCCGGGTGATCGCCGACGACGTGCTCGACGAGGTCCGTGACGGCAAGGGCCCCCGGGAGCTGCCGCGAGACCGTGACTTCGACGCGGCGCGCAGCGAGGTGTCGGCGTCGTACGAGGGAGCGTGGCTGGCGGCCAGGCTGGTTGCGGAGCGGTACGGCGAGGCACGGCTGGTGCGGCTCTATCGCGAGCTGGCCGACCGACGCGGCGGGACACCGGAGCAGGACATGCGCAGGGTGCTCGGCATCGGTCCCGACCGGTTGACTCGCCAGTGGCTGGCCTACCTCGAGATGCTGGCCCAGTGACCGTTGCGTGCGGCCTGACCTGCGTCGTCGGCGGCCCGACCTGCTTCGGCGGCGGGCAGGCCGGGTGAGCAGCCGGGCGGCGATAATCGCGACGCTGGCGGTCCTGGCCGGGGGTCTGCTGGTCGCAGTCGTCGCCGGCACGCCATGGCGGCCACTGCCCTCCGACGCTCCGACGGTGGCCGTCGACGCCACTCGTGACTTCACCGCCGCCCAGATCGCGCGCGAGGACGCCTTCCACGCGGCGTCCCGCCCCCCGGCGTACCTCTCGCTCGCGCTCGGACTCGTGATCGCACTCGTGCTCGGTCTCAGCCCGCTGGGTGCGCGACTCGTGTCGGCGGTCGCGTCGCCGTTCGGCGGTGGGTGGTGGTGGCGGGTGGTGCTGGGCACGGTGGCGATCACGTTGCTGTCCCGGCTCTTGGTGCTGCCGTTGGACGGTTGGCGCGAGGCAGTCCTGCGCCGCTACGGGCTCTCGACGCGAGGGTGGGGAGGGTGGCTCGCCGATGTCGGCAAGTCGTACGGCGTCGGGTTGGTGCTGACGCTGGTGGTCGTCGTCGGGGTGCTGGGACTGGCCAGGCGCTCGCCGGACTGGTGGTGGGCCTGGGCCGCGGCACTCGGTGCGGTGCTGGTCATCGTGATCTCGTTCGCCTACCCGATCGTCGTCGAGCCGGTGTTCAACCGCTTCACGCCGATGGCGGCGGGCCCGCTGCGTACATCACTGCTCGACCTCGCGGCACGCGACGGCGTACCTGCGAAGGACGTGTTGGTTGCCGATGCGTCGCGTCGGACGTCGACGGTGAATGCGTACGTGTCGGGGTTCGGTGCGACGCGGCGGATCGTGGTCTACGACAACCTGGTCGACCAGGCGTCGCCCGAAGAGGTTCGGTTGGTCGTCGCTCACGAGCTCGGTCACGCCAAGAACAAGGACGTGTTGTGGGGGACTCTGGCGGGCGCGCTCGGGATCGCGGCGCTGGTGTGCGTCCTCGGGCTGTTGTTGCGTTCGGAGTGGTTGCTCGGTCGCGCCGGTGTGTCGAGCGCGGGTGATGCGCGCGCGGTGGCGCTGTTGCTCGCTCTCGTGGCGGTCTTGGGAGTGGTGACCGGCCCCGGGCAGCTGCTGGTCAGTCGACGCATCGAAGCACGTGCCGACGTGCACGCTTTGGATCTCACTCGAGACCCGGAACAGTTCGTGACGATGCAGCGGCGGCTGTCGGTGACGAACTTGTCCGACCTCGACCCGTCACCTCTCGTGTTCGGCCTCTTCGCGTCCCACCCCACCGGCCCGCAACGCATTGCCCTTGCTCGTTCGTGGGCGCGTCAGCAGGGCTTGCCCGAGCCGCCGTCGCTCGTGCCCTGACGGTTGCGGCCAGTTAAGCCGTTCGCCCCTGGAAGGTCCCGCGGGGCCCAAGGCATGCTTGCCCAGCCGCTGTCCTCGCCCCACTGACCCTGCTCGGACCAAGATCGCAATCCGCCCCCACAAAGGCCAGCTGGCTAAAAGGGCGCCCCGTTGGGAAGCGCTGCGCGGCTGCTGGCCGCAGAGGCCTTTGTGGGGCCTGGTTGCGATCACTCGGGGTGACGGCGATTACCCCTTGCAATCGCTTAGGTTTCCGGCCCTGGAAGTCCTGTGGATGAGGCGAAGGCGATGTCCAGGATGTCACGTATGCTCCGCTGCCATGAGTGCCCTGGCGATGCCTGTGCGCGGGCTCGCTGCGGCCTGCGTCGTGATCGTCTGCGCGGTGGGCTGCTCCGACCCGGACCAGCCGGGCACCCTGCCGTCCTCTCCGTCGAAGTCATCGTCATCGTCTTCGGATTCGGCGACAGCGAGCCCCACCCCGACCACGCCCGAGCAACAGGTCGAGGCCGCGGTGCGCAACTACTACGCCGAACTCACCCGCGCTGCTCGCACGAATGACACCGCGACGCCAAGTTGCTCGTGCACATAGTGGTGACACCTGCCCTTGCTCGGAGCGGTCACGGACATCGACGAAGGCCGCTCGGCAGGGGGAGCGGCACCCGATGGTGCAGATCGCAGCTCGACGTGTGAGGGTGCATGACCTCGAAGCGCAGAACGGCTGGAGCCGAGGTCAAGCGTACAGATCGAGCGCCTATGACGTGCTTGATCAGCCTGGCGAAACTGCTCGAGCGCATCCCAGCTGCGCAGGACGCATGTGGACCTCTCGATGGTCAGAGCAGGTCAGAGCCGCTGGATCGTGGCCAACGTCTTTCAACCTGGAGCGATGACGTGAGACGGCTGCTGACTCTGTGCTTGCCGTTCTGGGCCTGGCAGTGAGCGCATTGCCGACTCCGGCGCTTGGCAGACGAGCCTGGCCTCCAGCGATTGCACAGCAGGTGTGACTGCCCGAGCTCTGAGGGTGATCAGGGGGCGGGGGGTGTGGTGACGCACGGGGGTGGCGTTCCCGGCGGCCCGGACGGAAAGCGGGCAAGGCTGCGCGTGCGGCCGACTGCCCGGCTGCGAGTGGAGCCTGGTGCCGGCTTGTGAGGGCTATGCGCCGGGCGAGGCGACTGGCGTGGACGCGCTGTGTTCGGAGGCGACCGCGACATGCGCGCCGGGTGAGGTGCGGTTCCAGATCTACCTGCGTCAGGGCGGCGGCGCATGGCAGCCGAGGGGCGAGGTGTGTCTAGGCCCGGACGAGCGCCCGACGACTGTGGCTGACATCGGAAGGGCGGTGCGGGAGCAGGTGCTGAGTCTCCTGCCTGATGCCAACCCGTCCTTCCAGCCTCGACAGGGTGGCATCGTGAACCTGCCGACGTTGTTCGCGGCGGGTGAGCCGCAGGAGATGAGCACCCGGTCCTTCGACGTACTCGGCTTCGCCGTGGTGGTGCACGCGCAGGCGCGATGGGAGTGGTCCTTCGACGACGGGGTGGTGCGCGACTTCGCCGTCCCAGGAGGCGCCTACCCCAACCAGGACGTGAGCTTCACCTACACCGATCCGGGTCCGCGGCAGGTGTCGGTGACCACGTTCTGGCGGGCGCAGTTCACCGTGGACGGCGCGGGCCCCTACGACGTGCCCGGCCCCGAGATCAGCAAGACCGCCGGGCCGTTCCAGGTGCCGGTTCGCGAGGCGCACGCTGAGCTCATCGGCGGCTGACCCGCCTACCGGGTCGGCAACCCGACCGCCCGGATGATCTCCTGCTTCAGCGTGCCGCCGGCCTTGTCGGTCGCCTGCAGTCGCAGCGAGATAGCGCCCTGCTGGTGCTTTGGCAGATCCAGCGACGTCTCGTAGCGGCCGCCTCCGCGCGCACGCATGGATAGGTCGGACCAACTGCTGCCGTCGTCATACGACACCTGCATAGTCACCGTCTCGACCGGTGTGGCGGCCGCGCCGTCCTGATGGCGCAGCGTCAACCCGAGGGGAACGCCCTTCGCCGGGCCATGCGGGCGCACCACGCGATTGCGTAGGTCGACGTCGAGGTCGTAGTCGGCGGTCATGAGGGGCTGCACCGCGATCACGCCGGTGGGTGGCTCTTCGGAGTGGAAGGTCCATTCCGAGTTGGTCATCGTGGACAGCCGGGCCCACGGAGCGCCGTTGTCGACTTCGTACTCCACGCGGTAGTCCGCGGGCCCTGCAGGTATGTCGAACCGGCCGCCCGGGACGAGGAAGTCAGTCTCGAGGCGGACCTCGTCGTCGGCGGTGATCCGAAGGTGGGTCCGGAACCCGTTCTCGAACCGGCTGGTGTATGCCTGCCCGATGCTCTCCGAGGCGTCGACGAAGCCCATCATGTCGACCGACATCAGGGTTCCGAGCCGTGACATGGGTCGCTGCGGGTTGAGGCCTGGCGCGACCGGCCCGTTGAGCCAGTGGGCCTCGCTGCGCTGCCGCGGCCTGTACGTCGCGAGCTCAACGGTCTGCAACCCAATGCTGGCAAAGTCTGGCACCGGCCAGATGTTGTTGTATCGAGGCTCAGGAGTCTCGACGGCGTACCGCCATTGCACGTCGGGGTCGCCCACGTAGTACTCGGTGCGCGTCCTCGGTGCGCCGGTGAACGGGACGATCGTCGACATCGCGAAGGTGTCCCACGGCTGCCACGCGAAAGCAGTCTCGCCGTAGGTCATGTCTGCGTCCAGCTGGGTGTGGAAATGACGCTGCACCGACGCCAAGTTCTTGCTGTCCGCGACGTGACGCTGGTTGTCGGCGATGCGCCCGCGTTCGACGTAGACGAGGTCGTACAGGAAGGGACTGTCCACCACGCCGGTCGCCCTGATGCGGGGCATGGGTCCGCGTGCGAGCTGGGCGAGCAAAGACTGCCCCTCCTCGTGCGACAGCCGTACCGTCGGTTCCTCCAGCCCCACCCCGAACTCACCCGGGTTCACGTTGACGCCGGGGCTGTCGTTGTAGATCGCGACCAGCTCTGCTCCGGCCGCAGCGGCGTTGTTCGACTGAGCCGGCACAGTGATGTCGTCCGACCGGCGTACCAGCGCCATCGCCCCGGCCAGGTTGCGCCCCGCGAGCTCGGCCTCGGTGGCCCTACCGACATCGACGACGCGCAACTTCTTGGTCCCCTCCAGCTTCGGGAACTGCGCCGAGACGTCGCTGAACCACACCGGGTCGTAGTAGTACGGGTTCAGTGCCGTGCTCTTGGCCCCCGGCAGTCGCAGTGCGATGTCCGGTGCCTCGAGCTTCCAACGGGAGTACGCCGCGAACTCGCCGCGCGACACCTTGCGAGTCGGCTGCATGAAGAACCGTTCCTCGATCTGTGCGCCGCCGAAGTTCTGGATCTGGTCGGTGACGCCGGGACCGCTCTCCGGTGCGCGGTGCACGCCGATCTGGAACGCGCCGCCCAGGTTCGCCCGAGCTTCGTGGCCGGGAGTGTCGATGACAACTTCCTTCGCGTCCCGGGCGTCCATGGTGAGCGCGGTGTCGTCAGTGACGCGTACCTCGGGGTCGCCTACCACTGACGTGTCCAGGGCGTTGGCCCGGAAGTTGCCGGCTCCGGGTGCCGGCCGGGTGCGCACGAAGCCCATCACGGAGTACGTCCCTGCCGGGACGCGCACGCAGCCCCCGACGGCGAACGGGCCATCGGTGCAGGGCGACGTCGTTTCCGACGGCCAGAAGCGCTGCGCGTTGACGCTGCCGTCCTCCACGTCGAGCACCTTGAAGCCGCCGAGTGTCGCAGGATTGCCGTTGCGGTCGGTGCCGGCCACCCGCAGCTCGAACATCTCTTCCTGCTTGAAGTAGCTGACCGGCAGGCCAAGCATCGTGCCCGTGCCCGTTCCGGTTCGCGCCGTGACCGCGCCGACGTAGAGTCCGGGATCGCCCCGGTTGGTGTCTAGCGTCACCGCGACAGGCGCCGCCTGTCCCGGCTGCAGAGTGAGCTGGGTGGGGCTGACACTCACCGAGCCGTCTTCGTCGCCGGTGCCCTCCTGGGCATGTACGTCGACGGAGAGGTCGAGCGTGGCAGGCTCGTCGCCGATGTTGCGGTACGTCACGGTGCGGGTCACCGGCTCCCGGACGTCATGGGGCCAGTTGAACCGGCCGAACGAAAGGGACCCGGTGTCCGCGAGCACGGGTGACGTGACTGCGGCCGCGACGTCCACGCGCCCCGCGCCCTCGGCGAACGTCGGGGCGTCGCCGGGATGAGCGGTGCTCATCAGTGCCGCCTTCACCTGCGCGGCGGTCAGGTCGGGGTGCGCCTGCATCAGCAGGGCGGCGGCTCCGGCGACGTGTGGCGCGGCCATCGACGTGCCGTTTAGGGCGGTGTAGTTGTCGTCGACCGGGCGACCGATGGAGGTGCCGGCTGCGCGTGCCGCGGTGACGTCGACACCGGGCGCGGTGACGTCCGGCTTGAGCCCGAAGGCCGGTGGGACCGGGCCGCGGCTGGAGAAGTCGGCGAGCCGGTCCTGGCCGTCGACGGCACCGACCGTCAACGCGCTTGCCGCGTTTCCGGGGCTGCCGACGCACTGGTCACACCCCACGTTCCCGGCTGCGACGACGAAGAGCGTGTCGTTGGCTGTGCTGAGCTGGTCCAGCGCGGCCGACATGGGGCCGGGAGCAGATCCGGGGTCCCCGCCGAGGCTCATGTTGACGATGTCGGCGTGCTCCTCGGAGCTGGCCCACTCCATCCCGTCGATGATCCACGAGCTCAGCCCGAACCCGGTGTCGTCGAGCACCTTGCCGTTGAGCAGGGTGGTGCCGTCGGCGACACCGCGACGCAGGCCACCCGAGGCCGCGCCGTCACCGCCGATGGTCGCCGCCACGTGCGTTCCGTGACCGAGGTGGTCGGTGACGTCGTTCGTGAAGGTGAAGTTTTGGGCGTCGGTGACGGCTCCGGCCAGGTCCGGATGCTCGGCGTCGACGCCGCTGTCCAGGACCGCGACGGTGAGCCCGGTGCCGTCGTACCCCTTCTGCCACGCGACCGGAGCCCCGATCTGCGGGACGCTGTCCTCGAGGTTGGCCCGGACCCGGTGGTCCAGCCAGATCTTGTCCACCCCGGCGAGCGGGCCAGCGGCCTTGGTCCGTGCGCCTGGGGCGTCGGCGAGCTGGCTCAGGGCCCGGCCGAGCGTGGGGGCGGCGCCCTTCTCTGCGCGCACCGCGGACCCGTCGACGCTCTCCAGCCGGCGCGTCCGGGTGCCTCCGGGGACCGCTGACGACGCGCCGCGGTAGGTGACGATCAACGGCGTCGACGTGCTGTCGTCGTCGCCGAAACCCTCCTCGAGCAGGCCGGTGACGTTGAACAGGTCCGGGTCCAGCCGGGTGGGCAGCAGCGCGGTCACATCCTCCGGCACGACGAAGAGCTCGTCGTCGCGCTGGCTGACCAGAAAGCTCGGTCGGCTGCCGTCCGCGCGCGGGGCAGGAGTCACGCTGGCGGTGGACCGCTCGCCGTGCCGGGTGACATGCACGGTGTCGCCGGTCAGCAGCGTCACGTCCTCCCCACCGGCTGTCTCCACCGCCGAGTTGGGCAGCGTTGCCGGCTTGTTCGACAGGGCCGAGGGCTCAGCGCCTCGCGCGTCGGACGGGGCCGCCAGCCCGACGGCCACGAGAGCAGCAACGGCGGTGGCCAGCAGGGCGCGGTGCAGGCGTGACGGGGCGAGGCTCATGGGGCGGACTCCCGAGATGTCGGACGTGAGTCGTTCGCCCGATTCCTATCGGGTGTGCGTCGCTGGGACCAGCGTCTGTCGTGGCGGGAACCGGTCATGGCGCAGATCGGCCATGCGCCCGACGTGTGCCTCGTCATGACCCCGGGGGGGGCGTTGTTGCGCCGCATCGGCGGCTGACCCAGACCAAGATCGCAACCTGCCCCCACAAAGCCAGCTCGCCGCGCTGGCGCCCCGCTCGGAAACGGTGCCACCGTGCTTGGTGCCGGGGGCTTTGTGGGGCGGGGTTGCGATCACTCGGGGGGATGGCGCCTGATCGGGGGTGTCTCGGGACGCGGCGGCGCGGGCGCGCCGCACTCGCCTCCGAGCTCGACCAGAGTGCTACCGACGGCCAGGCCGGGCTCGTCGGAGGCTGGCCGACGAGGCCACCCGTAGGCTCGTGCCCCGTGGCCGGACGCATCCTGGTCGTGACCAACGACTTCCCGCCGCGCACCGGCGGCATCGAGTCGTTCGTGCTCGCCATGGTGAGTCGCATGCCGGCCAACCGGGTCGTGGTGCACACGGCTCGGCAACAGGGCGACGCCGCGTTCGATGCGCAGCTGGCGTTCCCGGTCATCCGCGACCCGTCCCGGTTGATGGTGCCGTCGCCTCCCATCACGAGGCGAGCGAAGGCGATCGCCCGGGACATGGGCTGCGAGTCGGTGTGGTTCGGCGCAGCCGCACCTCTCGGGCTGATGGCGGGCGCCCTCAAACGCGATGCCGGCGTACGAAGAACCGTTGCCACCACGCACGGCCACGAGGTCTGGTGGGCCCGCACCCCGGCGACGAAAACCCTGCTGCGCCGCATCGGCGAGAGCAACGACGTCCTCACCTATCTCGGCGACTACACCCGCGGCCGCATCTCCCACGCACTGACCGACGCGGCCGCGCAACGCATGGTCCAGCTCACGCCCGGCGTCGACGACACCGCCTTCCACCCGTCGGTCGACGGGCAGCCGGTGCGCGACGCGTACGGCCTGGGCGACCGTCCGGTCGTCGTCTGTGTCTCGAGACTCGTCGAGCGCAAAGGGCAGGACGTGCTGATCGAGGCGCTCCCGCTGATCCGCGAGCAGGTGCCCGGTGCCGCGCTGCTCATCGTGGGTGACGGCCCCGAGAGGGGGCGCCTGGAAGGACTCGTCCGCGACATCGGGGTCCAGCGCGATGTGGTGCTGACCGGTGCGAAACCGTGGGCCACGCTGCCGCCTTACTTCGCGGCGGGCGACGTCTTCGCTATGCCGACCCGCACGCGCAAGGCCGGGTTCGAGGTCGAGGGGCTCGGCATCGTCTACCTCGAGGCCTCCGCGACCGGGCTGCCGGTCGTGGCGGGGGACTCGGGTGGTGCGCCCGACGCGGTGCGCGAGGGAGAGACGGGGTACGTCGTGGACGGCCGCTCTGCGGCGCAGGTCGCGGACCGCGTGGCCGGCCTGCTCCTGGACCGGGACCTCGCCCGGCGCATGGGGGAGGCCGGTCGTCGGTGGGTCGAGGAACAGTGGCGGTGGGACGATCTTGCCGTTCGCCTGCAACGACTTCTCGACCCGACGACCGAGCGAACAGGTCGGTTCTAGCAGTTGCTGGAAGCCGACGTCCCGCCGGACTTGCCGCCGCAGGATTCGCTGAAGACGTCGCGGACGAGCCCGCCAAGCGTGATGAGGAGGACGACGAGGACGGCGGCGATGGCAGCCGCGAGGAGGCCATACTCAAGCGGCGAGGCGCTCCGCGACGGTTGACGCCTCGCCCTGCGCGCGCGGGCGAGCATGTGGAACTGCCTCCGGCCTAGCCATGGGCTTGACGGTGAAAAGGACGGAAGGCTGGGCCCCCCCCGGGCCCAGCTCCGTGCCAGAAGCATCCCGCCACGGGGCGGCCCTCACCATCGCTCTCGCGGTCAGATCTGGCTCAGCCGTTCGGCTGATAGCCGGGCGGGGCCACCGCTCAGTGGTTGTCGTCCTGCGGGTTCACGATGAGGCGCAACCGCATGGCGGTCATGAGGGCCTGGGCCCGGTTTGCGGCGCCGAGCTTCTCGTAGACCTTGGAGATGTGGGTCTTGGTGGTGGACTCACTGATGTAGAGCTGCTTGGAGATCGCCGCGACCCCGAGCCCGTCGGCGAGCAGGTTGAGCACCTCGCGCTCGCGCGGACTCAGCTGTGGTCCGGTGGGGGTGAGCCGGCGTTGCATCGCACCAGCAAGATCGTTGGCGGTGAAGGCTCGCGGCGACACCGCCGCATGTCTGGCGGCGGCGATCACGTCGTCGGCGGGCGCATCCTTGGGCACGAACGCCGATGCGCCGGCCTCCAGCGCCCCGAAGAGTTGCTCGTCGCCGGCGTACATGGTGAGCACGACAATGCCCATCGTCGGGTTGGCCTCGCGCACCTTGCGTGCGGCGTCGAGGCCGCTGCCGTCAGGCAGGCGCACGTCGAAGATCACGACGTTCGGCGGCTGCGCTGCGAGCAGCGCCAGCGCGTCGCCGACCGAGCCCGCCTCGCCGGTCACCGTGAAGTCGCCGGTGCGCTCGAATGCACGGCGCAGGCCCTGGCGGATCAACTCGTGGTCATCGACCAGGACGATGGTGATCGACACGCGAATCAGCCTAGCCCGCGCGGGACGTGGGACCTAGCGACACCTCGACCGACGTGCCTCCTTCGGGACGGGCCGTGACCTTAAGGCGGCCACCGATGCGCTGAGCACGCTCGCGCATCACCTCCAACCCGAAGCTGTCGTCGCGAGGACGCCCCATCCCTTGCCCGTCGTCCTCGACGCTGAGCACCGCGCGCGGTGGGTCGACCATGCAGGTGACCCACAGGTTCTCCGCCTGTGCGTGCTTGCGGGCGTTCGTGATCGCCTCCTGGGCGATGCGCATCAGCTCCGCTTCGACGTCGACCGGCAGCCGGATCGTCGACTCGTCGAGCACCAGGTGGACGGTGAGGTTGGAGCCGGCGCCGATCTGACGCACGTAGTCGGACAGCGCCGTGCCCAGCCCGGTCGTCGAGTTGGCCTCGCTGCGCAGGTCGAAGATGGACAGCCGCAGCTCGGTGATGATGCGGGTCAGCTCGCGGCGTAGCCCACGGATGTCGACCTCGAGCTCGGGCAGATAGCGCGCCCGCGCGGCGAGGTCGTCGACGACGTAGCCGAGCGAGGCGAGCTCCTGGGCGATGCCGTCGTGGATCTCGCGCGCAAGACGTCGACGCTCCTCGGCCGTCGCCAGCGTGCGGACCTCACTGAAGAGCAACGCAGTCTCGAGACGCAGCGCCTGCTCCTCGACCACCTCGTCGGCGCCCTTCAGCTCGAGAGCCTCGAACGCCTCGCTGCGTTCCATCGCGACGAGCCCGAACGTGCGCAGCCCGATGCGCAGCGGGACGGCCGCCGAGAAACCCTGCCGGCCAGCAGTGAGCGCCTTGTCGTGGCGCACCGGCACGGCCGAGGCCCACGCCTCGTCGAACAGCGGCCCGTCGGACTTCCAGTCGATGCGGTCCTCTCCGCGGAACGCGACCGGCGTGAGTCGCCCACCCATCGAACGGACGTAGACGGCGGCGCGTTCGGCCGGCACCGACTCGTGCAGGTGCTCGAGCAGACCCTCGGCGAGGGTGACCGGGTCGAGACCGGCGGAGAGCTGTCGCGAGACGAGTCGCAGCTGCGAGAGCAGGCGGTACGCCGAGGCGTACGCCGCGTTCTCGGGCGGTTGCGGCTCGCCCTGCACTCGTTGCACCCAACCGCCGAGCATGCCGACACAGAGCATGATGAGCGTCCACCGGCCGACCGTGCTCAGGTAGTCCGCCGTCGAGAGCTCCTCGTCGCCGGCGTACCGCCCGACAAGCAGCACCAGTGCCGCGAGTCCCGACGCCATCCCGGCCGCCGCGAAGCCACCCGACAAGCCGGCAGCGAGCGCCGGAGCAAGAAGGTAGGGGAGCAGCGTCTCGGGCAGTGGTTCGACAAGCAGGACGGCAACGCAGGCGAGCAGGATCTCGACCGCCGGACCCAACCGGGTGAGCGTCGGAGAATGAAACGGAATGCTGGCGGTTACGGCGGCGACGAACACCAGTCCGAGCGCGAAGGCTTCTTCGACACCCGTCTGGACCGCGAGCGTGAGGATGCTGCATCCCACGAACAGCACGCCGCGCACGACGACGATGACGAGTCGCTCACGGGGCAGTTCGCCGGCCAGATGCGCTCGCACACTCTGACTGTGCCGGTTAGGAGTAGAGCGCGTCCACGTCTCCGGCGTACTCCTTCATGACGACGTTGCGCTTGAGCTTGAGCGAGGGGGTCAGCGCGCCGTTGTCCTCGGTGAAGTCGACCGTGAGGATTTTGAAGCGCTTTATCGACTCGGCGCGGGAAACCGCCTTGTTCGCGTCGTCGACGGCGCGCTGGATCTCGGCGTTGACATCGGCGTCCTCAGCCGCGTCCTCCATCGACATCGCGCCCTTGCCCTGCTGCTCGAGCCACGCGGGCATCGCTTCCTCGTCGAGAGTGACGAGGCACGCGATGTAAGGCTTCGCGTCGCCCACCACCATGCACTGGCTGACCAGGCGATGTGCGCGGAGCCGGTCCTCGAGCACGGCCGGCGCGACGTTCTTGCCCGCAGCGGTGACCAGGATCTCCTTCTTGCGCCCGGTGATGCGCAGATATCCGTCGTCGTCGAGGTCACCGAGGTCGCCGGTGTGGAACCAGCCATCGGTGATCGCCTCGTTCGAGGCTTCCTCGTTGCCGTAGTAGCCGCGCAGGACGTTGATGCCCTTGACGAGCACCTCGCCGTCGTCGGCGACGCGCACACTCACGCCGGGAAGCGGCGTGCCGACCGTGCCGATGCGCAGCTTCTCCGGCGTGTTGACGGTGGCGGGTGCGGTCGTCTCGGTGAGGCCGTAACCCTCGAGGATCGTGAGGCCGATGCCTCGGTAGAAGTGCCCGAGCCGCGGGCCGAGAGGAGCGCCGCCGGACACGGCGTACTGCACCTGACCGCCCATCGCGTCGCGGATCTTGCTGTAGACGAGCTTGTCGAACACCGAGTGCTTGGCACGCAGACCAAAGCCCGCGCCGCCCTTGTCGAGTGCTTCGCTGTAGGCGATCGCGGTGTCGGCGGCAGTGTGGAAGATCTTGCCCTTGCCGTCGGCCTCGGCCTTCTGCACCGAGGAGTTGTAGACCTTCTCGAACACCCGCGGCACCGACAGGATGAACGTCGGCTTGAAGCCTGCGAAGTCGGCCAGCAGATTCTTGACGTCGGCGGTGTGCCCCATGCGCGCCCGCGCCATGACACAGAGCACCTCGATGAAGCGGGCGAAGACGTGGGCGAGTGGCAGGAACAACAGCGTGCTTGCCGTGCTCGTGCCGACCACCTGGCGCAGGACGGCGACGCAGTTGGCCGACAGGTCGTAGAAGTTGCCGTGGGTGAGCTCGCACCCCTTGGGCCGGCCTGTCGTGCCCGACGTATAGATGATGGTGGCCAGGTCGCTCTGCACGGCAGCCGTGCGCCGCTCCTCAAGCGCCTCGTCGGTGACCTCCGACCCGATGCCGGTGAGTGACTCGACCGCACCGGAGTCGAACGCCCACACGTCGTTGAGGCCGGGCAGCTCGCCCTTGACCTCGCCCATGATCTGCTCGTGGTCGGTGGTCTCGACGAAGCACGCGACCGCGTCCGAGTCGCTGAGGATCCACTGCACCTGCTCGGCAGACGACGTCTCGTAGATGGGCACCGTGACGCCGCCTGCGAACCAGATGGCGAAGTCGGCGAGCGTCCACTCGTAGCGCGTCTTGGACATCAGTCCGACGCGGTCGCCCGCCTTCACGCCGCCGGCCATCAGGCCCTTGGCCACGCCGGCCACCTCGGCCAGGAACTGCTCGCAGGTGACGTCGACCCACTCGTCGTCGTCGCGCCGGCTGAACGCCACCTCGGAAGGCGCCTCGCGAGCGTTGGCCACGACCATGTCGGTCAGGTTTCCCGTCGTGGCGGGCTGGACCAGCGGCGGGATGGATTGCTCCTTCACCGGGATTCTCTCCTCGACATGGGGGCTTTTGGTGGACCTTACTGACAAGTACGCCGGAGAGGTAGCCGAGGTCTCGACCGGACAGACCCGCTGGTGAGGTAAAGAAGCCCTGTCCCGCTGTCGAGTCCACCTAGGTGAGCCTCGACAGCGGTCCCACAGCGGGCACCACCGGTGAGGAGACCTGTCCGCGCTGCGGTGCGCACGCGCGCTCGGACGCCGAATGGTGCTCCCTGTGCTACGCCGACCTGCGGCCGGCGCCGGTGCCCGTCCCCGTCTCCGACCCACCCGGTCCCGTCACATCCGCCGCCGACGTACCCGCTGTCGCCACCGCTCGGCACCGTGCCGGCGCCGGCGACCTCGGCGAGGACGGTGCCAAGGACGGCCCCGCAGACGACGGCACCACCGTCGAGGGACTGACCGTCGCCCAGGCCGAGTCCACCGACGCCATGCTGGCGATCCTCGCCATCGAGTCCCGTTCGGACACCCTGGCCGGCCTCGGCACGCGGTTCGGCTCCAACGGGCAGAAGGTCGCTCTGATGGTCGGCGCGTTCGTGGGAGTCACGGTCGTGCTGTTCGCGCTGATGGCACTGCTCGGGTTGCTCCTCTGACCGCTCGACCCCCCACCCGGTAGCCTCGGCCCGCAGTCGGCGAACCGAAGAGCCGGCGAGCTGGACGACGCTCGGCGGGAGGACCCACGCATGGCGGAGCGCACCGAGTCGACCATCACCATCGAAGCCCCACCCGACCAGGTCATGGCGGTCATCGCCGACTTCGCGGCCTACCCCGAGTGGACGGGGGCGGTCAAGGAAGCCCAGGTACGCGCGACCGGTACCGGCGGGCGAGCCACCGAGGTCTGCTTCAGCCTCGACGCCGGCGCCATCAAGGACACCTACACCCTCGCCTACACCTGGAAGGGCGACCAGGAAGTGCGCTGGACCCTGGTCGAGGCCGAGCAGATCCTCAAGGCCATGGACGGGGCGTACCTCCTCGACGGCGCGGGCGAGTCGACCACGGTGACCTACCAGCTCAGCGTCGACGTCAAGATCCCCATGCTCGGCATGATCAAGCGCAAGGCCGAGAAGGTCATCATCGACACCGCTCTGAAAGAGCTCAAGAAGCGGGTCGAGGGCTAGGCCTTGCGGCTCCTCCTGTTCACCGGCAAGGGCGGCGTCGGCAAGACGACCGTCGCCGCGGGCACGGCTGCCCTGGCCGCCTCGCGCGGGCTCAAGACGCTGGTGCTCTCGACCGACCCGGCGCACTCGCTCGGCGACGCGTTCGGACCTGCCGTCGTCGAGCAGCTCGCTGAAGCGGGACCGGAGCCCACCGAGGTGGAGACCGGTCTGCACGTCCAGCAGGTCGACACGCAGCGCCGGTTCGAGCGCTCGTGGGGCGAGGTCCAGGACTACCTGTTGTCCGTCCTCTCGGCGGCGGGCGTCGACTCCATCGAGGCGGAGGAGCTGACGGTGCTGCCCGGCGCTGAGGAGATCCTCGCGCTGCTCGAGGTGCGTGACCAGGCGAGGTCGGGACGCTGGGAGCTGGTGATCGTCGACTGCGCGCCCACGGCTGAGACGCTGCGGCTGCTCGCCCTGCCCGACGCCCTCGGTTGGTACATGGACCGGGTCTTCCCACTCGAACGGCGCGTCGTCCGCTCGCTCCGCCCTGTGCTGAGCCGCGTCGCAGGCGTGCCGATGCCTCGCGACCGGGTCTTCGACGCGGTCGAGCGGCTGCATCACGAGCTGCGTGAGGTGCGTGACCTGCTGGCCGGGCCGGACAGCTCGGTGCGGCTCGTGCTCACTCCCGAGGCGGTTGTCGTCGCCGAGGCGCGGCGCACGCTGACCTCGCTCTCGCTCTACGGCTACCGCGTCGACGGTGTCGTCGCCAACCGGGTCTTCCCGCCCGCCGACGACCCGTGGCGAGCGGGGTGGGTCGAGGCACAGACCGCACAGCTCGCCGAGGTCGAGGCGTCGTTCGCGCCGCTGCCGATCCACCGCACGGCGTACGCCGCGACCGAGCCGGTCGGGTTCGCGACCCTCGTGGCGCTCGCCGAGGCGACGTACGGCGAGGTCGACCCGGTCGCCCCGCCGCATGGGGAGAAGCCGTTGCGCGTCGAGCGCTCCGGCGACGAGCTCGTGCTCTCGCTCGCGCTGCCGCTGGCGTCGCAGGCAACGACCGACCTGGCGCGGGTGGGCGACGACCTCGTGGTGACCGTGGGCCGGAGCCGGCGGGTGCTGGCGCTGCCCAGCGCGCTGCGGCGTTGCACGGTCGCGGGCGCGGTACTGCGCGACGGAAGGCTGCGGGTGCGCTTCGAGCCCGACCCCGACCAGTGGAGGACGTTGTGACGACCGGCGCGGACGACCCGCACGACCCCCACGCGCACGGCTCCCTCGGCGAGGAGGCGGCCAAGCTCGCCGAGGCGGTCCAGGACTGGCTCGCCGCCCGGTCCGGCCAGCACGCCGGCGACGTCTGGGCCGCCGCGACCTCGCCGAGCCAGGACGGGGCCGAGTGCCACATCTGCCCGGTCTGCACGGCGCTGCGCGTGCTGCGCGGCAGCCGCCCGGAGGCGTTCGAGCACCTTGCGGACGCTGCCTCGTCCTTCGCCGCCGCCCTCCGCGAGATGGTGGGCGACGCACCTGCCCGACACTCGCGTCCGCGCGGCGACGGCGGCGTCGAGCACATCGACCTCGGAACGTGAGCGAGCGCGGAGAGACATGACCCTCACCATCGGGATGGACGTCGGCGGCACGAAGGTCGCCGGCGGCGTGGTCGACGAGTCGGGCGCGATCGTGGAACGCGCCCGGGTCGACACCCCCGCTCGTGACGCCAAGGCCACGACCGGGGCGATCGTCTCGGTCATCAACCAGCTCCGTCACGGTGACGAGATCGAGGCCGTCGGCGTGGGCATGGCCGGCTTCGTCGACGCCGAACGGTCGGTGGTCTACTTCGCGTCGAACCTGCTCGGCTGGCGCGACGGACCACTGCGCGACGAGGTGCAGAAGAGCGTCGGGCTGCCCGTCGTCGTCGAGAACGACGCGAACGCGGCCGCGTGGGGTGAGGCACGTTTCGGCGCCGGCAAGGGCGAGAGCCACCTCGTCTGCGTCACCATCGGCACGGGTGTCGGCGGCGGCATCATCATCGACGGCGAGCTGCAGCGCGGTCGCTACGGGTCTGCCGCCGAGGTCGGGCACATCCAGATGGTCGAGGACGGCAGGCTCTGTGGGTGCGGGCAGCGCGGCTGCCTGGAGCAGTACGCCAGCGGCGGTGCGCTCGTGCGCGACGCCAGGGCGCGGGCCGGGGACGCGCGGGCGGAGGCCGAGCTGCTCCTGGGGCTGGGCGACGGTACGCCGGAGGGCATCACCGGCAGTCATGTGACGGCGGCGGCCCAGCAGGGCGACCCGGTCGCCAAGGCGGCCTTCGACACGGTCGGGCACTGGCTGGGGCAGGGCCTCGCCGACCTCGCGGCGGTGCTCGACCCCGGGTGCTTCGTGCTCGGCGGCGGTGTCTCGGAGGCGGGTGACCTGCTGCTCACGCCCACCCGGATCGCCTTCGAGTCGTTGCTGACCGCCGGGTCGCACCGCCCGGTCGCGAGCATCAAGCTCGCCGAGCTCGCCAACGACGCCGGCCTCGTCGGCGCCGCCGACCTCGCTCGCCACCGCTAACCCGCCCCTCCTCCTGCCGAGTCGACCACGTTAGGTAGGCGCAGCACTGCCTCAACAGGCATGGCGGCATGTTGAGGCAGTGCTGCGCCTGTTGTCGCTCAGCCGGCTGGCACCGCTAACGATCCCATTCCATTCGCCGCGTGCCTTGCGAGTGGATGGCCCTGGCAGACGCGTCGTCGGGTAGTAATGGCCGCGTGTCTCCCTCGACCGTCGACTTCCGGGTCCTGACTTACAACGTGCGCGCTCTTCGCGATGACCGGGCGGCCGTGGCGGACGTCGTACGCCGATGCGACCCCGACGTCGTGTGCCTGCAGGAGACGCCGCGTTTCCTCCGCTGGCGCTCGCGCTGCGCCGAGCTCGCGCGCGAGTGTGGGCTGCTCTACGTCGTCGGCGGTCGTACGACGGGTGGCGTGGCATTGATGGCTCACCTGCGCGTCGACGTCTGTGCGATGTCGGAGTCTCGGCTGTCGAAGCGGCCCCGGCTCCACCAGCGCGGGCTGGCGGCAGCGGTGGTCGAGAAGTCGGGCGGGCGGTTGCTCGTCGCCAGCAGTCACCTCGGTCTGGACGGGCTGGAACGCACGTTGCATGCCCGTGAGGTGCTCGACCGGATGACGCCGCGCAGCACGCCATACGCCGTGGTGGCAGGCGACCTCAACGAACCGCCCGGTGGGAACGCGTGGAAGATCCTGCGTGGCGGCGGGATGCGCGACCCGGCCCCGCAGGCGGGCCCCACGTTCCCGGCGCGGGAGCCCGCCAAGCGGATCGATGCGGTACTGGTCAGCGAGGGTGTCGACGTCGTCGACTATCGGACGGTCGACGACGCTGCAGTGGCCCGGGCCAGCGACCACCGTCCCGTCCTCGCCGTCGTCCGCATCCCCAGGTGAGGTAGGCGGGGGCTAGGCGTCGTCGCCGGGGCGGTCGCCGGCGCGGTAGGCAGGCACCAGCTCCAGCGCGAGCTGCTCGAGGAACAGCCCGATGTCGGTGACGATGCCGCGAGCCTGCGCCGAGCCACGGTCGGCCAGCTTGGTCACCGTGGCCGGGTTGATGTCGACGCAGACGAGAGGCACCGACGCGGGGAGCAGGTTGCTCGTCGCGACGGAGTGCTGCAACGTCGCGACCATGATGGTGAACCCGACGTTCTTGAGCGCGGCGCGCATCGCTCGCTGACCCTCGATGACGTCGGTGTAGACGTCGGGGAGCGGCCCGTCGTCGCGCACCGACCCGACGAGGACGAACTCCTTGCGCCGCCGCACCAACGCGTGCATCACGCCTTTGGTGACCAGGCCCTGCTCCACGGCGGCGCGGATCGAGCCGGCCTTGCGGATCGCGTTGACGACCCGGATGCGGTGCTCGTGCCCGTGCTCGACACCGCGCCCGCGGCTCGGCTCGCCACCGAGCGAGATGCCGTAGAGCGCGGCCTCGATGTCGTAGGTCGCTAGTGCGTTGCCGGCGAACAGTACGTCGACGTAGCCGGCGTCGATCAACGCCTCCAGTGCCGCGGCCGCACCGGTGTGCACGACGGCCGGGCCGCCGACCCACAGGATCCGCCGGCCCTCGTCCTTGACATCGCGCATCTGCTGGGCAACCAGGCGCACCTGCCGCGCCTGCGGTTTCTCCGCGGTCACGTCGGAGGTCAGCTGCTCGAAGCTGCCGACGCTGCGGTCGATCGCGGGCAACGGGACGACCTTGACGCCGGCCGCGCCGCAGACGATGCGGTCGCCCCGGCGTACGTCGCTCACTGCGATCGTGCGCGCCCGGTCGCTGTCGACGGCGGCGATGCCGCAGTCCATCTCAGGATTCTCCACCGGCACCCAGTGCCCACCGAGGCGCACCACCGTCTCGAGGTTCGTGGTGGAGTAGAAGTCGTCTGGGAACACGCCGTCCTGCTCGACCTCGCGCAGCACCGCCTCACCCGGGTTGGTCGGGTTGACGCCGTGGCTCTGAAGCCGCATCACCAGCCGCGAGAGCGCCGCGGCGTCCTCCGACATCACGGTGAGCTGGGCGAACGACTCGTCGACGGGGGAGCGGCCGACGTCGAACTGGTCGATCGAGTAGTTGCCGCCGTAGTCGAGGACGTCGTCGAGCACCCGGGAGAGGATCGCGGAGTCAATCAGGTGGCCGCGTACCTCGACGGTCTCGCTGATCACTGCCGCTTCCCTTCGTCAGACCACCGCACCGTCGTCGCCGGAGTCCGATGGGGGACGGTCCTTCATCCGTGCCACGAGTGTGACAAATCCTCCCATGAAGGCGCCAACACCCACGAATCCGGGCCATCCGGTGAGGCTCAGGCCGGCGAAGGTGGCCAGGAGCAAGAACAGGGGGCCGACGATGACGGCGAACCAGGCGAACCGGCCGATGGTGTCGGGCAGCGGCACCGGCGGTGGGGGCGGGGGAACGAAGTGGTCCTCGACGTCGGCCTCGGGCTCCCTGGTGGCGTCGTCACGACGGCGGCCCGTGCGGCGCTGGCCTTCGGCCGCATCACGCAGCGCGTCGAAGCCCAGCGTCGGGCCGAGGGTGTTGCCCGGCGGGAGGCCGGTCGCGCTCGGGTCGGCCGGGCGCAGCACCCGGCCCGGTCGCGTCCCGGGGTCGTCGGGCTCGTCGAGGTCTTCACTGGCCGGCCAACGGCGCAGCTCGTCGGTCGTGGGTGCGTCGAAGTCCGCCACGATGCCTGCCCACGCGAGCTCCTCGCGCACGTCCGCGAGGTAGCCGTCGACCAGTCCTTGCGCGATAACCGCCTGTGCGCTGTCGACGTAGACGCTGTCGCTGGGCGTGCCGGGGAGGATGGTCTCGCCGTAGGGTCCGCGATGGCCGGTCGCGGGGTTGGCGTAGGCCGCCACCTCCGCGTCGCGAAGGCGGTCGAGCAGCCCGTCGACGACATGGGTCTCCACGTCGACCAGTCGGACGTACGAGGTGGCGTGCAGCCCGTTGTGCTTGCGGTTCATGTCGATGCGTGGGTGAGACGGCGGACGAATTCGACGCTGCCCTCGAAGATGCGCGGCGCATCGTTGTCGAGGGTCGCGACGTGGTAGCTGTCCTCGAGGACGACCTCGCGGACGTTGGTGGACGAGACCCGCTCCTGCAGCACGACGCAGCTGTCCGGCTCGACCACGTGGTCGACGGCGCTGCGGAAGATCAGGATCGGTGCGGTGACCTTGGCCAGGTCGGTGCGCGTGGTGAGCCACAGCTTGGACAGCGAGTAGGCAGCCTTGAGGGGCAGGCGCTCGTAGGCGAGCTCGACCTGGCCGGACTTCTTGATGTCGCTGCCGATCGGCGTCCACGACGGCACGAGCAGCCGCAGGACCGGCAGGACGTGACGGTCGGGGCGCTTGGTGAGCAGGCTCGGGTTGACGAGGACCAGGCCGGTCACGTCGTCGGGGCGCTCCTCAGCCAGGCGGACCGCGAGCGTCCCACCCATCGACAGGCCCATGACGAAGACCTCGTCACATCGGGTGCGCAGCTCGGTGAGGGCGCGGTCAACCTCGGCGTACCAGTCGTCCCAGGTGGTGAGGTTCATCTCCTGCCACGTCGTGCCGTGGCCGGGCAGGCGCGGGAGGCGCACGGTGAACCCCTCGCCCGCGAGGTGCTCGGCCCACGGGCGCAGGCTCTGCGGGCAGCCGGTGAAGCCGTGGCAGAGCAGTACGCCGACGGGCCCGCCGTCGTGCGCGAAGGGTTCGGCCCCGGCCATCACAGACATGGCGGCATCGTCGCACGACAGGCGGGGCATCCCCTAGTGTTCGGGTGTTCTCGGTTACAGAGGGGCCATGTGGGGTTATCCCGATGTCACACGGATGGGCGCAGACCCCCGGGGGTGAGTCGTCCCAGGAGGAGGTGCGGGCTTGTTCTACTGGTTCCTCAAGCGGATCATCCTTGGGCCCATCCTCCGGTTGATCTTCCGGCCCTACGTCATCGGCGTCGAGCACGTCCCCGAGGACGGTCCGGCGATCTTCGCAAGCAACCACCTGTCCTTCTCCGACTCGATCTTCCTGCCGCTGATGGTGCCGCGGCGCATCACGTTCCTCGCGAAGGTCGACTACTTCACCCGGCCTGGACTCAAGGGCTGGCTGACCGCCGGGTTCTTCCGCGGCGCGGGGCAGCTGCCCGTCGACCGCTCCGGTGGTAGCGCGTCCGAGGCGGCGCTGCGCACCGGGCTCCGGGTGCTCGGTCGCGGCGACATGCTCGGCATCTATCCCGAGGGCACCCGCTCGCCCGACGGCCGGCTCTACCGCGGCAAGACCGGCGTGGCGCGGATGGCGCTCGAGGCCAAGGTCAAGGTGCTTCCGGTCGTCATGATCGGCACCGAGAAGATCCAGCCGCCGGGGCGCAAGATGCCCAAGCTCGGTCGCGTCGGAATGCGCATCGGGGCGCCCCTGGACTTCTCGCGCTACGAGGGCATGGAAGGCGACCGGTTCGTGCTGCGCTCGATCACCGACGAGATCATGTACGAGCTGATGGAGCTGTCGGGTCAGGAGTACGTCGACATCTATGCCCAGGTCGCCAAGGACCACCTCAAGGCTGCGGACAAGGCGGAGCGGCTCGCTCGTACCGGCAAGGCCGAGGCCTCCGACCAGGCCCCGCCCAACGCGCCCGCCGCCTGACGCGGTCCGGGCTGGGCCTTGGCGGGGGTGGACGGATCGATGGGGCCGGCAAGGCCCGGATCAGCGATGCGGCCAGGAATGACGATGCATTGCCCTCAGGCGGCCACGAAAGCCCGTCGAGAAGCCATTGCGTCGTCATTCTTGGCCCTTGGCCTGGTCCTCGGCGAGGCGAGCAGCACCGTTGCTCGCACACAGTCACTGACCCACGCCGGGTGGAACATGACCTGCTCCCAGGTGAAGCGGAGCGTGCGCAAGCCCGCCGTGACCAACGTCGTATGACGGACAAGGTCGGCCACGAACGCCGGGTGTCCGCCGTGGGTCTGGAATCCGTCGCACTCGCCGACGATGCGTAGCGCTCGATGGGCCAGGTCGACGCGACCGACGAAGAACCCGCGGTGCTCTCGACTTGCGGCTCGAATCCCTCGACAGCTGCCTCGATCAGGATGGCCCGGCAGCTGGACTCGAAGGCGTTGGCCGCCCGCGCGTCGAGCAGGGCAGCGCGTCGTCGTGCCACCGCCGATCGCGGACCACGCAGCGTTGCCAGCGGCCCGTATGCCGGCATCGCTGTCGGGCAGCAGGAACAGCCCGCGGTCATGCAGCACCAGCCCCTCCGCGACGGCACGACGCAGCCGTCTGCGACTGACGACCCCGGCCACGTCTTGAAGCCTGACCGCACCGCCGAACGCCCGAAGTGCTACGACGACCTCGACCGGTGATGTCATGCGGGCAGAGTGGCGCTGGCGCTACCCGCGACGGGAGTGTCCGGGCGCTTCTGTGGACGGCGGTGGCCGACGCGTGCCTGGGGACGCCGGGCGATGGGCTAGAGGTCGGCCCAGCCCTTGCTGCGATCCACCGCTGCGCGCCAGCGGGTGTACGCCGAGTCGTCCGCGCCGTCGCCGAGGCCGCTGCTGCCGGACGGGTCGAACCGGCGGTCGAGACGCCAGGTGTCGGCAAGCTCGTCGGTCGAGGACCACACGCCCGTACCGAGACCGGCGAGGAACGCGGCCCCCAGTCCGGTCGTCTCGAGCAACGGCGGACGCTCGACCGGCAGCCCTAGCGTGTCGGCCTGCATCTGCATGAGCAGGCCGTTCGCCGATGCACCGCCGTCGACCCGCAGCGACGAGAGCCGCAGCAAGTCGGGGAACGTCGACACGACGTCGCGCACCTCGAACGCGATCGCCTCGAGCGTCGCCCGTGCGAGATGCGCCCGTGTCGTCCCCCGCGTCACACCGAAGATGGCGCCGCGCGCCGCCGGATCCCACTCGGGCGCGCCGAGCCCGGTCAGCGCCGGTACGAAGACCACCCCGCCGCTGTCGGGCACGCTGGCCGCGAGCGCCTCGGACTCGGGCGCCGCCCCGATGATGCCGATCCCGTCGCGCAGCCACTGGACGGCCGCCCCGGTCACGAAGATGGCGCCTTCCAGCGCGTAGGTCAGCTCGCCGCCGGGCGACATCCACGCCACCGTCGTGAGCAGCCCGGCGTCCGAGCGCACGACGTCCGATCCCGTGTTCACGAGCACGAACGAGCCGGTGCCGTAGGTGCACTTCGAGTCGCCGACGCCGAAGCAGGCCTGACCGAACAGCGCGGCCTGCTGATCGCCCGCCACGCCGGCGACCGGCACATCGAGGCCAAGAAACGCGGCGGGGGAGGTGCGGCCCATCTCGCCGTACGACGCCACGACCTCCGGCAGCGCGGACCGCGGCACGTCGAAGAGCTCGCACAACTCGTCGGACCACTCGCCCTTCGCGATGTCGAAGAGCAGTGTGCGTGACGCGTTCGACGCGTCGGTCACGTGCGCGGCGCCACCGGTGAGGCGGGCCACGAGGTAGGAGTCGACGGTGCCGACGACGACGGACCCGTCGGTGACGCCGGCCCAAGCGCGCTTGTCGTGCTCGGCGAGCCAGGCGAGCTTCGTGCCGGTGAAGTAGGGGTCGAAGCGCAGTCCGGTCAGCTCGGCGACGTGTTCCTCATGGCCGGCCGAACGCAACCGGTCGCACACGCCGGACGAGCGACGGTCCTGCCACACGATCGCCCGTCGGGGCGCTGCGAGCGTCGCGCGGTCCCACAGGACTGCCGTCTCGCGCTGGTTGGTGATGCCGATGCACGTCGGCTCTGCGCGTGCACCGTTCGTGGTGTCGATGGCCTGCTGGCACGCCGACAGGGTCGCCTGCCAGATCTGCTCCGGCTCGTGCTCGACCCAGCCGGGCCGGGGAAAATGCTGGGGGAACTCCTCGTAGCCGCGGCCGACCACGTGCGCCGACTCGTCGACCAGGAGGGCGGTGACGCCGGTCGTGCCGGCGTCGATCGCGAGCACACTCACGGGCCGGTCGCCTCCCGCAGCTTGTCGAGCACCAGCGGGTCGATCGAGCCGGCCACCATGCGCTCCTCGAAGTTCTCGATGCCGGCCCACTCCTCGAGTGAGGTGTGGCCGAGCTTCTTCAGCCGCCAGGTGACCTCTTCGTCGATGTGCCCCTCGAGGGGCAGCAGCGTCGACGGGTCGGGCTTGCCGAAGTAGAGCCGGTGCAGGTCGAGCAGACGACGCAGCTCGGTGACCGGTTGGTCGTGGTCGTCCACGCGAAGGTCGATCTCGACGTCACTCAGCCCGCCGTACCCGCCCTCCTTGCGCACCACGAACACCGCCGCGCTCTGGCGACCGCGCCGGTCACCGCCAGCGTCGTCGCCAGCCGCAAGTGCGGCGAGGAGGCGGTCCGGCAATGCGTCGTCGGCGGCGTCGAGCCACGCACGCTCCATCGCCTCGACCACGTCGGGACCGACGAGGATGTTGCCCTGCATGGCGTAGCCGTCGCCGGTGCGGCCGCCGGCCCACGCGTTGCAGGACGGGCCGGTGTACGACGCGGCGCGCCCCTGTGCGTCCACCACGCCTGCTTGGCGACTGTCCCTGCCGTCGTCACTGGCGGTGAGGGCGTCGAGCGTCTCCTGCGCACTGCGTCCGTCGCGCAGGAGGCGCAACCCGTCGGGGCGATAGGCGAGGTTGGCGAAGGCCTGGGTGGCGATCGCGCCGACTTCGACTTCGGCGGCGGGGACGGCTGCGCCAACAGCGAGGAACTTCGAGGCGACGGCGACGCCGAGGGCTGCTCCGTCGGGCGAACGTCCCACGATCGAGAAGGTCATGGACGACGACCATAGCCACGCTGCCTAGGATCGTCGGCATGCGAATCGGAGTCCTGACCGGCGGCGGCGACTGCCCCGGCCTCAATGCAGTCATCCGCGCCGTCGTACGGAAGGGGGTTTCTGGCTACGGGCACGAGTTCGTCGGCTTCCGCGACGGCTGGCGCGGACCGATCGACGGCCAGACCGTGCCCCTCGACGTCCGCGCCGTCCGCGGCATCCTGCCGCGAGGTGGCACGATCCTCGGCTCGTCGCGCACCAACCCGTTCAAGATCGACGGAGCCGTCGACCGGATCAAGGTCAACCTCGCGGAGCTCGGCGTCGACGCGCTGGTCGCCATCGGCGGCGAGGACACCCTCGGGGTGGCGACCAGGCTGCACGAGGAGGGCGTGCATGTCGTCGGTGTGCCGAAGACCATCGACAACGACCTCAACGCCACCGACTTCACCTTCGGCTTCGACACCGCCGTCAACGTCGCGATGGAGGCCATCGACCGCCTGCACACGACGGCCGAGTCGCACCATCGCGCCCTCATCGTCGAGGTGATGGGGCGCCACGCCGGCTGGATCGCGCTGCACGCCGGGATGGCCGGCGGCGCCAACGTCATCCTGATCCCCGAGGTCCCCTTCGACATCGACAAGGTGTGCGAGTACGTCGAGAGTCGGTTCGAGAGCCACTACTCGCCGATCCTCGTCGTGTCCGAGGGGGCGACGCCGGCAGAGGGCACGCTCACCCTTGCCACCGGTGAGCTGGACTCGTTCGGCCACGTGCGGCTGGGCGGCATCGGTCAGGTCCTCGAGAAGGAGATCGAGAAGCGCACCGGCAAGGAGGCGCGCACCACCGTCCTCGGCCACATCCAGCGGGGCGGCACACCGACCGCGCGCGACCGCTGGCTCGCGACCCGGTTCGGGCTGCACGCCATGGACGCCGTCTCTGACGGCGACTGGGGAAAGATGGTCGCGCTGCGCGGTGCCGACATCGTGCGGGTGCCGCTCACCGATGCGACGACGAAGCTCAAGCTGGTCGATCCGGCGCTGTACGCCGAGGCCGAGGTCTTCTTCGGCTGACCCACCGCAGCCAACCGCGGCGCCGCCCCCTGGACGGCGCCGCGGTCGCTTGCTGCTGCCGGAAACCCCCCGGCCCCGGCAGCCGGGCTGGCGGCACGCGGTCGCCTGCCCCCTTAACGACCGAGATCAAGTTGGGTCACGCGGGACTTTCTGGGCAAAAGAAGACGGCCGCGATGCTCCCCCGTGGCGTCGCGGCCGAAGCTGCCGGATCTCGGATCTCCCTGCCCCGGGACCGAGATCCGGCAGCTGACTTGGTCAGGCGGTCAGCTGGTGACGGCCGCCTGAGCGTCGACGATTCCGTAGCCGTAGACCGGCGTGAAGACGCCACGGACTGCATCACCCGGCGTCCGGGCCGTCGAGGTGAGGGCGCCGTAGATGGCGTCGACAGACCGGCCCTGGGCCGCGAGGAGGGCAGCCACCCCGGCGACGTGCGGCGTCGCCATCGACGTGCCGGCGAACTCGTCGTAGGCGTTGCCGTAGCCGCAGGTCGCACCCGAGGAGCTGGTGCCGGCGGGCACGGTCGAGACGATGTCCTCACCGCAGACGGGAACCAGCGAGCCGCCGGGGGCGGCGACCGCGTTCAGGTCGGGGCGGATCGGCCCGGAGCTGTACGCCGCGCGCAGCTCGCGCTTGTCGGTCGCCACCACGCAGAGGGCGCCCTCGTCGAAGCCGGGGGAGTTGCACAGCGGGACGCCGTCGTTGCCGGCGGCCGCGATGACCGCGACACCCTTGCTCTTCGCGTAGATGATCGCGTCCTGGAGGGCGGACTCGAGCCCGGTCAGCGCCAGGACCTGGGTGCCCTGGAGGCCGCCGAGGCTGAGGTTGATGACGTCGGCGCCGTTGTTCGCCGCGAACCGCACGCCGTTGGCGATGTCCTCGAACGCGCCGCTGCCGTCCTCGAGCACCTTGACCGGCATGATCTGAGCGCCCGGCGCGACGCCCGCGATGCCGACGCCGTTGTTGGTCGCCGCTGCGGCGATGCCGGCGACGTGGGTGCCGTGGTTGTCGGCCGCCTGGCCCTGGCCATCGGGGCCCTTCCAGTTGCCGTTCCCACAGGACGGGTTGCACCCGATGAAGGTCGCTCCGGACACGAGCTTGCTGCTGAGGTCCGCGTGGGACAGGTCGACGCCGGTGTCCACGACCGCGATCGTGGTGCCGGCACCGGTGCTGGTGGCCCATGCCTGCTCGGCGCGCACCTGCTGCGGGCCGTACTGCTTGGCGTAGAGCGGGTCGTTGGTCGCGGCGCTGGCGGGAGTGGCCGTGAACGCGGCGACGGCCGCGACGGCGGTGGCGCCGACGGCGGCGGTTCGCAGGAAACGCATGGGGCTCCTTGGTTGCGGGGCGTCTGATTTGTGCCAGAAGTCCTCTTCCCCCTGATCAACGACCCGCACGCCTGTCGGTCACGTTCCGCTGGCGGCGCCCGCCTGCCCGCCGCTGCACAACTGCATGATCACCGACGGGGTGGTGGGGCGCTGACCTGCGGGTTTGTTGCTCGGCTGCACAACTGCATGATCACTGGGGAGGGTGGGGGGAGGGGTTGGGGGCGCGCCGTAGGCTGGCGGGGTGAGCGTGCCGTCCCCTGCTGACTCGCCGGCCCCTGCTGACTCGCCGGCCCCTGCTGACTCGCAGTCATCACCTGGCGTGCCGTCCCCGCCTGCGTTGCCGTTGCCGCCGAGCGACCTGCCGGCCGGGCAACAGCCCAACTGGCCCGACCAGGCGGCGTTGGCCGACGTGGTCGAGCGGCTCGCGGTGCTCCCGCCGCTCGTCTTCGCGGGGGAGTGCGACGTCCTCAAGGCGCGCCTCGGCGAGGTCGCACGGGGCGAGGCGTTCCTGCTCCAGGGCGGCGACTGTGCCGAGACGTTCGCCGACTCCCACGTCGACGCGATCCGCAACAAGATCAAGACGCTGCTGCAGATGGCCGTCGTCCTCACCTACGGCGCGCGCGTCCCGGTCGTGAAGGTCGGCCGGTTGGCGGGGCAGTTCGCCAAGCCGCGCAGCGCCGACACCGAGACCCAGGGTGACGTCACGCTGCCGGCCTACCGCGGTGACGCGGTCAACGGGCTGGCCTTCGACGTCGTGAGCCGCACGCCCGACCCGGCCCGGCTGCTGCAGGTCTACAACACCTCGGCCGCCACGCTGAACCTCGTCCGCGCCTTCACCCAGGGCGGGTTCGCCGACCTGCGTCAGGTGCACGCCTGGAACCAGGGCTTCCTGGGTGCGAACGCCGCCTACCAGCGCTACGAGCTGATGGCGCGCGACATCGACCGGGCGCTGTCATTCATGATGGCCTGCGGTGTCGAGCCCGAGGCGTTCCGCACCGTCGACCTCTACTCCAGCCACGAGGCGCTGATCCTCGACTACGAGCGGGCGATGACGCGCATCGACTCGCGCACCGGCACGCCGTACGACGTGTCCGGGCACTTCGTCTGGGTCGGCGAGCGCACCCGCGACCTCGGTGGTGCGCACATCGACTTCGCCTCGCGCATCCGCAACCCGATCGGGGTCAAGCTGGGCCCGACGACCACGCCCGACGACGCGCTCGCGCTCGTCGACAAGCTCGACCCCGACGGAGAGCCCGGCCGGCTGACCTTCGTCACACGCATGGGCGCCGAGCACGTCCGTCGCGCGCTGCCACCCATCGTCGAGAAGGTGACGGCGAGCGGCGCGGTCGTCGCGTGGGTCTGCGATCCCATGCACGGCAACACGTTCGAGGCGCCCGACGGTCACAAGACCCGTCGCTTCGACGACGTCGTCGAGGAGGTGCGCGGCTTCTTCGAGGTGCACCGTGCGCTCGGGACGCACCCGGGCGGGCTGCACATGGAGCTCACCGGCGACGACGTGACCGAGTGTCTCGGCGGGTCCGGCGGCATCGCCGAGCTCGACCTGCCGATGCGCTACCAGACGGCCTGCGACCCACGGCTCAACCACCAGCAGTCGCTCGAGCTGGCCTTCCTCGTCGCGGAGATGCTCGCTGTCGGCTGAGATCCGACCGCGTGAGCAGGGCGCCTGTCACCGTCGCCTAGCGTGGGACGCATGGACGTCGACCTGCGCAGCGACACCGTTACCCGGCCGACCGAAGCGATGCGGGAGGCGATGGCCTCCGCACCCGTCGGCGACGACGTGTTCGGCGAGGACCCGACCGTGCTCGACCTCGAGGCGCGGGTAGCCGAGCTGCTCGGACACGAGGCGGCGCTGTTCACCCCCACCGGGTCGATGGCCAACGGGCTCGGCGTGCGCCTGCTGGTGTCCGAGGGCGAGGAACTGCTCTGCGACGAGGAAGCCCATGTGGTGCGCGCCGAGCTCGGCGCGGCCGCCGCCAACGGACGCGTCACCACACGCACCTGGGCCGCGCCGCGCGGGCGCATCGACGTCGACACGGTGGAGGCGATGATGCGACCGTCCGCCGGTCCGCACTTCGTCTCGACCGCCGCCGTGGTCGTCGAGAACACCCACAACTTCGGCGGCGGCACGGTGCAGCCCTACGACGAGATCGCGCGGCTCCGTGCCGTCACGCAGGACGCCGGCGTACGCATGCACCTCGACGGCGCCCGGATCTGGAACGCGCACGTCGCGTCGGGCGTGACGCTCTCGGCGTACGGCGCGTTGTTCGACACCGTGTCGGTCTGCTTCTCCAAGGGGCTCGGCGCTCCTGTCGGGTCCATGCTCGCCTCGTCTGCCGACCACATCGCGCAGGCGCGGATCTGGCGCAAGCGGCTGGGTGGCGGCATGCGCCAGGTCGGCATCCTCGCCGCCGGTGCGCGGCACGCACTCGACCACCACGTCGACCGGCTCGCCGACGACCACGCGCGGGCGGCGCGGATCGCGGGCGCCCTCGCCGAAGCCGCGCCGGGGTCGGTCGTCCCGGCGACCGTCGAGACCAACATCGTGGTGCTGGAGACGGCCGATGCTCTCGATGTCGTGGCGCGCTGTCGCGACGAGGGTGTGCTGACCAGTCCGCTCGACCCGCGTCACGTGCGGCTCGTCACCCACCTCGACGTGAGTGACGAGGACGTGGAACGGGCTACGAAGGTGCTGTCGTCGGCGCTGACCCGGCATTAGCCGGACGCCGCCCCATCAGCGGCGGCAGCTGACGCACCGCGGCGGCCAGCGCCCGCAGGTCGTCGTCGACGAGAGCCTGCGGCCCGTCGCACAAGGCCTGTTCCGGGTGAGGGTGCACGTCGACGATGATGCCGTCGGCGCCGACGGCGATCGCGGCGCGTGACAGCGGGACGACGAGGTCGCGGCGCCCGCCGGAGTGCGACGGGTCGACGACCACCGGCAGGTGTGCGAGGTCGTGGACGACGGGCACGGAGCTGATGTCGAGCGTGTTGCGGGTGGCCGTCTCGAAGGTGCGGATGCCGCGCTCGCACAGCACGATGTCGAGGTTGCCGCGCTGCGCGATGTACTCGGCGGCCATCAGCCACTCCTCGATGGTCGCCTGCATGCCGCGCTTGAGCATCACCGGTTTGCCGGACTGGCCGACCGCCTGCAACAGACCGAAGTTCGCCATGTTGCGGGTGCCGACCTGGAGCATGTCGGCGTACGACGAGACGAGGTCGACGTCGTGCGCGTCGACGACCTCGGTCACCACCGGCAGGCCGGTCTCCGTGCGCACGTCGGCGAGGATGCGCAGCCCGGCCTCGCCGAGCCCCTGGAAGGCGTACGGCGAGGTGCGCGGCTTGTAGGCGCCGCCACGCAGGAGCGTCGCGCCCGCGGCCTGCGCCATCTGGGCCGCCTCGAGCGTCTGCTGGGCGGTCTCGACGGCGCACGGCCCGGCGATCAGCGTGAACGTGTCGGGACCGATCGGCACGTCCGCCACGTAGACCGTCGTCTTGTCGGGATGGTGGATGCGGCTCACCAGCTTGTACGGCGAGGACACCCGGATCACGTCGGCGACCCCGGGCAGACCTCGCAGGTTCAGCCCGTCGAAGGTCTCGACGTCGCCGACCAGTCCGATGATGGTCCGGGTCACGCCGCGGCTCACGAACGCCTCACCGCCAACGGATTCCACCTGCGCCGCGACGCGGCGGATGTCTTCCGCCCCGGCGCCGGGCGCCATGACGACGACCATTCGCTCACTCCTCGGGGAGGCACCCAGCGTAGTCGGGGCAGTGGTCGAGGTCCGTTGTGTCTCGTCTGTCAGGATGTCGCGCGTGGCCGACCCACGCCTGCCGCCATCGCAGTACGTGGCCCGCGGCTGGCCGGTCATGCACTACGGACGGGTGCCCCGACTGCGCCCGGAGACATGGGACTTCCGCGTCTTCGGTGCGACGGCCGGCGCCGAGGACTACTGCTTCACCTTTGACTCGTTCGCCCTGCTGGAGCAGACGACCGTCGTCGCCGACTTCCACTGCGTCACCAAGTTCTCCGTCCTGGACAACAGGTGGGAGGGAGTCGCGGCGTCGACGCTCCTGGCGACGGTGCCGCCGTCCCCGGACGCCACGCACGCGATGGTGTGGGGAGAGTACGGCTACTCGGCGAACCTGAGCCTGGCCGACCTGGCCGAACCCGGTGCGATCTTCGCGATGTCCCGCAACGGCGAGCCGCTGAGCCCCGACCACGGTGCGCCGCTGCGACTCGTCGTCCCCCACCTCTACGCGTGGAAGAGCGTGAAGTGGGCGCGCTCCGTGGAGTACCTCACCGACGACCGGCGGGGTTTCTGGGAGGAACGGGGCTACCACAACACGGCCGACCCGTGGCGGGACCAGCGCTACTCCTACCAGGAGTCACCGGGCGAAGGCCCTGACCAACGCCTTCGCGAGTGAGCCCGTCAGAAGCTGAGCTGCCCAGAGCTGTTGCGCCTAGAAGATCGAGAGGGTGACTCGCGAACCCTTCGGCCTCTGCTCGCCTGCCTCGGGTGACTGGTCGAGGACCTGGTCGGGCCCGCCGGGCAGATTCAGCTCGCGTGGCGAGAACCCGGCGCCCGCGAGGATCGTGCGTGCCTCGGCGAGCGGGCGGCCGACGACATCGGGCACTGCTACCAGCGGCGGTCCCTTGGAGACCACCAGCCGGACCGTGGAGCCCTTGGGGACCTTCTTGTCGTGCGGCGACTGCCTGATGATCTCGCCCTCGGGCACGGTGTCGTGGTAGCGGCTCACCACGACGCTGCCGAGGCGAGCCTCGTCGATCTGCTCGCGCGCTTCGTCGAGCTTCTCGCCGACGACATCGGGGACGGCCACCGGCTCGACGCCCTTGCTGACGACAAGGCGGACGGCGGTTTCGGGCTTGAGCTGGGTGCCCGCGTCCGGGTTGCTCGAGATGACCCTGCCCTCCTCCACCGTGTCGCTGAACCGGCGGGTGACGTCGCCGACGGAGAGGTTGTTCTCCTCGATGTCCTGTCGTGCCACGTCCTCGGTGCGACCGCTCAGGCTGGGGACGGCATAGCGCTCGGGACCGCGCGAGAGCACGATGCGGATCGTGCCGTCCTCCGCGATGCGGTCGTTGGGCCCGGGCGACGTGGACAGCACGAAGTCCTTGGGCACCTGCTCGTCGTACTCCGAGCCGACGACCTGCGGGGTGAACCCGAGACCCTCGGCCTTCTGGATCGCGTCATCCTGCGACATGCTCAGCAGCGACGGCGCTGTCGTGAAACTGCCGGGACCCGCGGCGTAGTACCAGGCGGCCGCTGACAGCCCAGCCGTCAGCAGCATGATGACGATGAAGGCGATCCAGCCGCGCCGCCGCCGCCGACGGCGGACCGGCAGTGGGCCGGTGTCGCCACTGCGCGCGGTGCTCGTCGGGATCGCGGTGGTGTGGCCCGGCTGGCCACCGCCGAGCGGCACCACCATGGTGTTGGTCGTCCGGTTGCCGACGCCCGGCAGCGGCGGGCCCACGACGTCGAGCTCCTCGTCGGCGAGACCCCTGCGGACCGCAACCACCTCGGCCAGGAAGCGGTGGGCGTCGCCGGGGCGGCCGTCGGGGTCGCGGCTCGTGGCGCGCGCGACGAGGTAGTCGAGCTCCTTCGGGAGCCCATCGATTGCACGCGACGGAGGCGGGACGTTCTCGTGCACGTGCTGGTAGGCGATCTGGATCGCCGAGTCGCCGTCGTACGGCTTGGCGCCGGTGAGCATCTCGTAGAGCAGGATGCCGGCGGCGTAGACGTCCGAGCGGGGGTCGGCGATGCCGCGCTCGACCTGCTCGGGGGAGAGGTAGGCGACGGTGCCCATGAGGATCCCCGTCGTCGCGGTCTGGCTCGCGGCGCCCGACACCGCTCGGGCGAGGCCGAAGTCGGCAACCTTCACCCGGCCGTCGTCGGAGAGCAGGACGTTCTCTGGCTTGACGTCACGGTGGACGATGCCGGCCTGGTGGGCGGCGCCCAGGGCGGCGAGCATCGGCTCGAGGACCTCCAGGGCGTGGCGGGGGGTCAGCCGACCCCGCTCACGGATGAGGTCGCGCAGCGTGCGGCCCGAGACGAGCTCCATCGCGAGGAAGACGTGGCCGGCGTCGGCGCCCTGGTCGTAGACGGCGACCACGTTGGGGTGGGACAGGCGGGCGGCCGACTTGGCCTCGCGGATGAAGCGTGAGACGAAGTCGCCGTCCTCGGCGAGCGCCGGGTGCATGACCTTGAGCGCGATCGTGCGGTCGAGACGGCTGTCCAGGGCCTCGTAGACGGTGGCCATGCCGCCGCGAGCCAGGCGGGGGCCCACGCGGTACCGCCCGTCGAGCACGCGCCCGACGAGTGGGTCCGAAACAGTCGTGTCCACGACGCCCGAGTCTAGATGCCCATTCTGAGTGGTCCTGGCTCCGCCGCGCTGCCTGCCCCTGGCCTGGCGGCGGAGCCCGCCGCCTCCGACCCGGGGAGCCATCGCCGGACCTTGTGCTCGCTAACTGAACCGGCGCCGCAGCGCCTGGATGTTCGCGACGTACTGCCTGGTGTCCGCGAACATGCCGCGCTCCCGCACCGAGCGCAGGCCCTGGTAGTAGCCGGCGATGGCGTTGCGCTGGCTCGCGGAGCGGGTGAGGATCTTCAGCAGGACCACGCCTGCTGTTGCGTTGTCGTACGGATTGAGCAGGTTGAGCCGGCGGCCGATCACCGAGGAGATCCAGTCACCGGTCGAGGGAATCACCTGCATCGCACCGATTGCGTTCGCGACTGACACCCGCCTCATGTTCCAGCCCGCCTCCTGCCAGCTGATGGCTAGGGCCAGCGCAGGGTCGACGCCGTTTGCCCGGGCCTTCGCGGCGATGATGTCGCGCATTCCGGTCCGGCTGGGCACGTTGCGGGACGCGAGGATCGCGCGGTTGCGGTCGGCCGCCGCTACGACCGACGAGGAGTACGTGCGCCCGGCGAATGTGTTGCCGCCGCTCGAGGTCGCGACGCGCTTGCGCACCGGGATCACCAGGGTGTCGCCGAGCCGCACGATGTTCGAGCTGGGGATGTGGTTGGCGCGCGCGACGGTGCGAGTGCTGACGCCGTACCGGCGGGCGATCTTGATCAGGTTGTCGCCGGCCACCACCCGGTGGTGGCGCTTGACGACGACCACGCGGCTGCCGCTGCCGCCGCTGCTGGAGCCGGTCGGGACCTTCAGCGCCTTGCCGGCGTAGATCAGGTGCCCGTTGCCCGGCAGCCGGTTGACCTGGACGAGCTTGGCCACGGTCGTGTGGTAGCGCTGGGCGATCTCGCTGAGCGTGTCGCCGCGGCGGATCGTGTAGGAGCCCCAGCCGGGCGAGCCAGCGGTGACCAGGCCGGCGAGCAGCAGCGAGACGCCGATGGTGCGGGCCAGCCGTCGGGCCCGTCGGCTGGGTCGGCTCCTTGTCGGACGGTCGGCCGGCCTCGGACGGGCGGTCGGCGCGGGGGGAGGGGGAAGGTGAGTCACCAGGTGTCCTCACGGTTGTGAAGCCGCCGCGGGGGGGGCGGAGCGGTTTCGGCTGATACGCCTGGATGCTTTCGTGACTGGAGTGACCTGTGTGACTGGTGGGGCATTTGTTACTGGATCGTGGTACTACACCGTTGTCATTCGGACGCTGCCGGCGAGCGTGCGGGTCGCTGTCTCTGAGCGTCGGCTCGCGACAACAGGCGAGGCACTGCCTCAACATGCCGCCCAGCCTGTTGAGGCACTGCCTTGCCTCGCCTACCTAACGTGGTCGACTCGGCGAGGTGGAGGGCGCTCTAGGGTCGGCGGGTGGACAGCCGGGGTCGGGTGGTCGTCGTCGGGGCGGGCCTGGCCGGGCTGGGTACGGCGACCGCGCTGCGCCAGCAGGGGCACACCGGTCCGCTGACGCTCGTGGGTGCGGAGGCGCGCCCGCCGTACGACCGGCCGCCGTTGTCCAAGGCGGTGCTGCTGGGCGAGGCCGACGCCTCCACCCTCGAGGCGGACTGGGCTGCACTGCGGGTCGACCTGCAACTCGGCCGGCGGGCGACTGGGCTGCGGGAGGGGGTCCTCGAGACCGACGCGGGCGAGCTGCCGTGGGACGGCCTGGTGATCGCCACGGGCTCGCGGGCCCGCCGGGTGCCGGGCACCGACACGGCGAGGGTGTTGCGGACGCACGACGAGTCGCTGGCGCTGCGGGAGCGGCTGCGGCCGGACTCGCGTCTGGTGATCGTCGGCGCCGGCTGGGTGAGCGCCGAGGTCGCGACCGCGGCGGTGCGCGCCGGGACGCGGGTGACGGTCGTCGAGGCGCTGGACGCACCGCTCGCGGGGGTGCTGCCGCGCGAGGTGACCGACCGGATGATGTCGTGGTGGGACGCGGTCGACCTGCGGCTCGGCACCCGGGTGGTCGGCGCCGAGCCCGGGGTGGTGCACCTCGACGACGGCGAGCGGCTGCCGGCCGACACCGTCCTGGTTGCCGTCGGCGCGCAACCGGAGAGCGGTTGGCTCGACGGGTCGGGTGTGGAGTTCGCCGAGGGCGGTGCCGTCGCCGTCGACGAAGCGCTGCGCACGTCGCTGCCCGGCGTTCTCGCGGTCGGGGACGTGATGGCGTGGCAGTCGGTGCGTTTCGGCACCCGGCTGCACATCGAGCACTGGGACACCGCCCTGCACTCGCCGACCTCGGCCGCCGCGACCCTGCTCGGCCAGGAGACCGTCTACGACCCGGTGCCCTACTTCTGGTCCGAGCAGTGGGGCCGGATGGTGCAGTACGTCGGCTACCACCTGGCCGGCGAGCGGCTGGTGTGGCGCGACGGTGGTGACACCTGGTCGGCATTCTGGCTCGCCGGCGACCGCTTGGTGGCGGCGCTCACCGTCGACCGGCACCACGACCTCATGCAGGCGCGCCGCCTGGTCGCCTCCGGGCGACCGGTCGACCCTGCGCGGCTGGCCGACCCCGCCACCCCGGTCAAGGCGGCCGCCATCTCGCCGACGGGGTGACGACGGACGTGTGCCTCGTGGGAAACTTTGGCCCGTGAGCGATCTCGACACACTGGTGACCTCGTGGCTGACACTGCCCGAGCTCGCCGAGCGCCTGGGCGTCAAGGCTTCGCGGGCCCGGCAGTTCATCGCCGAGCGGCAGGTGCTGGCCGTCCGGCGGGGCGACAACAACGCCCTGATGGTGCCCGAGCCGTTCGTGCAGGACGGGCGGGTGCTCAAGGGTCTGCAGGGCACGCTCACCTTGCTCGCCGACGCGCGCTACGACGAGGACGCGGCGCTGCGGTGGCTGTTCACGCCCGACGACACGCTGCCCGGCAGCCCCGTCGACGCGCTGCGCGAGAACCGCGGCACCGAGGTCAAGCGGCGCGCGCAGGCGCTGGGCTTCTGACGGTGCGCCACACGGCGTACCTCGCGATGCTCGTGTGCTGTCTGCTCGGCACGTTGCCGCTCGAGCTGTGGCTCGGTGTGCGGGTCTATCGCCAGACGCGCCGGCTCGCACTGACTCTCGCACCCGTGCTGGTCGTGTTCCTCGCGTGGGATCTGTATGCGATTCACGCCGGGCACTGGGAGTTCGACCCTGCGCAGACGCTCGGCGTGACGCTGCCCGGCGGTGTGCCGCTCGAGGAAGTGCTGTTCTTCCTGGTGGTGCCGACGTGTGCGCTGCTCGCGCTGGAGGCGGTACGCCGGGTGCGTGGCTGGCCGGTGGGCGACGAGTGACCTACACGGCCCTGGCGGTCGTCGGGGTCGCGGGCCGTGGCGCTCGACCTCTGGGTGCTGCGGACGCGGCTGTTGACGCGACGGGTGTTCTGGACGGCGTACCTGATCGTGGTGTTCTTCCAGCTGCTGACCAACGGCTGGCTCACCGGACGCGACATCGTGACCTACGACGAGGCCGCGATCGTGGGGGTGCGCGTGGCGTTCGCGCCGGTCGAGGACCTGCTCTTCGGGTTCTCGCTCGTCGTGCAGACGATGGCCTGGTGGGTCTGGTGGGGGCGGAGGCTCAACGAGCCCGGCGGGACCGTCGGGCGCGGACCAGAGCCGGCCCGGCGACCCTGAGCCGGGTGCGCAGGGGCACGCTGACGCGCCGGTCGAGGACGCGGTAGCCGACCCGCTCCACCTCGTCGAGGATGCCGCCGTAGAGCCGGAAGGCGGTCCGGATGCAGTCGCGGCTGCTCCGGTGGAGCAGGTCGATGCCTGGTCGGGCCTCGGCGTAGAGCCGACGGGTGCGCGCCACCTCGAACGCGAGCAGGTCGCGGACGTTGCTGCTCGGCTCTGGCCCGACGAGGTCGGCGCGGGTCACCCCGAAGCGGTCGAGGTCTTCCTGCGGCAGGTAGACACGGCCGCGGCGCAGGTCCTCGGCGACGTCGCGGATGAAGTTGGTCATCTGGAACGCCTCACCGAGGGTGCGGGCGAAGCTGTTGGCTGTTTCGTCGAGCGGCTCGAGGATCGGCACCATCTGCAGCCCGATGACGGCCGCCGAGCCGTACATGTACTGCTCGAGATCGGCGTAGGTCGGATAGCCGGTGTCGGTGATGTCCATCTGCATCGACGTCAGGAACGCGACAAAGTGCTCGCGCGGGATACCCCAGGTCTTGGCGGTGTCGATGGTTGCCCGGCTGATCGGATGGGCGGAGGCGCCGGCGTCGAGGTCGCGCAGGAATTGCCCCGACCAGGCAACGAGCCTGTCCGGCTGCGGGTTCTCGAGGTCGTCGACGAACTCGTCGGCGTAGCGGGCGAAGCCGTAGAGCGCGTGGACGTAGGGCCGTTTGTGCCGGGGGAGCAGGAGCGTTGCCAGGTAGAACGTCCGGCCGTGGGCCGCGTTGAGCCGGCGGCACTGCTCATAGGCGTCCCGCAGCGTCGGGTCGACGATCGCGGCCGCGTTGAGGTCCCGCGCGCTCACGCCGCCCCCACGAGAGTCACGGCCTGGCCCGACCCCATACCGCCCAGGCCCGGGCCCCTTTCGCCCCGAGCCCGGCCCCATCCCGCGCTTGCCCGGCTTCCTCCAGCCCCCGCCTAGCCCCATCCCGGCCCCCACCACCCCGGTGATCGCAACCAGGCCCCACAAAGGTGGGGCGTCGAACTGAATCCATGCGTGGCTGTCGACAGGATCGGCCGCAGATGGCGCCGATGTGGGGGCGAGTTGCGATCTCCACAGAGGAGGGGACGGCGGGACGGTCCACAGATGCGGGCCGGAGCCGGTCGGTGGGTCGCCGAAGCCAGCAGTCTGCTGGTCGTGGAGGTGCACGGGGCGCTCGAGCGGTGCGGCGGCGCGGCTTCGTGGCGGCGGCTGCGCGCGCTCGGAGTGACCTGGTACTCCGTCTGGGCCGCAGTGCTGCGGGGTCAGGTGGTCCGGCTGCGGCGCGGCGCCTATGCACTGCACGGAGCAGACGCGCAGCTGGCCGCCGCCGTCTCGCTCGGGGGGGTTCTGTCCTGCGTCTCCGCGGCCGCCTACCTCGGGCTTCCGGTGCTCTTTCCCGACAGGCCGCACGTGACGGTGCCTCGTAGCTGGAGCCATGCGCGGCTGACCGGCGTCAGGGTGCACCGGCGAGATCTGATGCCCGACGAGCACGATGGAGTCGCGACCGGCGTCCTTCGCACGGTCGTCGACTGTGCCCGCGAGCTGAGCCTGCGCGACGCCGTCGTGATCTGCGATGCCGCGCTGCACGCCGGCGGCCTTGCGCTCTCGGCGTTGCACCGTGCGGCCGCAGCGGCTCGGGGTCGAGGCGCGACGGCGCTGCGAAGCGTCGCCGCGCTCGCGGACGGACGTGCCGAGTCGCCGATCGAGACCTGCTTGCGGTTGCTTCTGCGCGACCTCGCCGACGTCGTGCCCCAGGTTTGGATCCCCGGCGTCGGACGCGTCGACCTGCTGCTCGACGGCTGGCTGGTCGTTGAGGCCGACGGGTTCGCCTTCCACTCGACCCGCAACCACTACCGCGACGACCGACGCCGGGCCAACGCCCTGATGGCCGAGGGATACACGCTGCTTCGGTTCAGCTACGAGGACGTCGTGCACCACTCCGACTACGTCGTGGCCACCGTCCTCGCCGTCCTCGCCCAACCAAGATCGCAACCCAGCCCCACAAAGGTCGGGGCCTGACACGCGGCGCAGGCTCAGAACTGGCGCGGCGCCGGCTGGCCGAGTTCTGGTGTGGGGGCGGGTTGCGATCACCGGGCGGGACGGCGGGTGCGGGGTCGGGGGTGGGCCGGGCTGGGGCGACAGCGGGGTCGGGGCTGGGCCGGGCTGGGCCGGCGGCGGGGTCACGGCCAGGCCCGGGAGCGATAGGCGGGGTCCGGGCCGAGGATGCGCTCGGCGGCGAGGCGTCCCGACAGCAGCACCATGGGGACACCGACGCCGGGTTGTGTCCCGGACCCGGCGAAAGCGACGTTGTCGCCGAACGTGTTGCGCGGCCGGAACGGGCCCGTCTGGGCGAACGTGTGCGCCGCCGCGAACGGTGTCCCCGCGGCCATCCCGCGAGCCGCCCAGTCGAGCGGTGTCGTCACGTGCTCGACCTCGATGCCGTCGCCGAACCCCGACCAGCCGCGGGCCTCGAGGGTGGCCACCACGTGGTGGCGGTACTCCGGCCCGGCAGATCGCCAGTCGATCGCTGCGGAGAGGTTCGGCGTCGGGAACAGCACCGAGAACGTCGACCGGCCGGCCGGCGCGAGCGCGGGGTCCGACGGAGAGGTGACCAGGAACGACGGGTCCGACATCAGTCGTCCGCCGAAGATCTCGTCGAACACCTGTTTCCAGGCGTGGCCGAACGAGATCGTGTGGTGCGCCTCCGTCGGGTACGTCGCCCGAGAACCGGCGAGGAGCAGGAAGCACGACGGTGAGTAGCGCAGCCGCCGTTGAAGCGGCGCACCGAGCAGGTCACGTCGCGCGATCGGCAGGTCGGGGTTCAGCACGACCGCGTCACAAGCGATCCGCGCCTGCGTCGTGTGCACGGCGACCGCTCGCTGTCCGCGCATCTCGACGCGCGACACCTCCTCGCCGTAGCGGAACTCGACTCCGTGCTTCTCCGCCGCGGCAGCCATCGCGCGGGGCACCGCGTGCATGCCACCGCGCGGGAAGTAGACGCCGGCGACCGAGTCCATGTAGCCGATGACGGCATAGATCGCGAGAGCGTCGTGCGGCGAGAGGCCGGCGTACATCGCCTGGAACGAAAACACTCGTCGCAGCCGGGGGTCGGAGAGGTACTGCCCGACCTTCGGCGCCAGCCGGCGGAAGCCGCCCAGGGCCGCGAGCCGGACGAGTGACGGACGCGCGAGGTCGAGCGGCGAGTCGAGGTTGCGGTCGATGAAGTGGCGCATCTCCAGGCGATAGAGCGCAGACACGAAGTCGACGAACCGCCGGTAGCCGTCGGCCTCCTTCGGCCCGCACACCGCGGCCACCTCGGCGGCCATCGCCTCGACCGAGGCATGCACGTCCAGCGACGACCCGTCGGCAAAGCGCGCGCGGTAGAGCGGGGCGACCGGGTCGAGCGTCAGCCAGTCCGCCATCGACTCGCCCACGCAGTCGAACGCGTCCGCGATCAGGTCGGGCATCGTCAGCACGGTGGGCCCGGTGTCGAACGAGTAGCCGCCGTCGACGAGCAGGCCCGCCCGGCCGCCGGGCACCGCCTCGCGCTCGACGACCGTCACCCGGCGGTCGGCCCCCGCCAGTCGCAGCGCTGCGGAGAGACCGCCGAGCCCGGCGCCGACGACGACCACGTGGTCGGTCGGACCCTTGACGCGCCTCACGTCCGGCCCGGCCCGCTCAGTCGGTTCGCGAGGTGGCCGTGACGACCAGCTGCTCGAGCACGGCGCGTGTCTCGGTGTCGAGCCGGCTGTCGGCCAGGGCCGCCCGTGCATCGTCACACAGCTCGACGATCAGCGCCTCGACCATCGCGAGCGCGCCCGAGTCGACGATGACCTCGCGCAGCTCTGCGACGCCCTCCGCGTCGAGATGAGGGTCACCGAGACTGCGCCGTACCAGCGCCTCCTGCGCCGGCGAGCACCCCTCCAACGTGGCTGCCATGAGCACGGTGCGCTTGCCCTCGCGCAGGTCGTCGCCCGCGGGCTTGCCTGTCTCCTGGGGGTCGCCGAACACACCCAGGACGTCGTCGCGCAGCTGGAACGCCTCGCCGAGCGCCTGCCCGTAGTCGTCGTACGTCGAGAGCAGCGCCGCGTCCGCACCGGCCAGTGCACCGCCGAGCTGTAGAGGTTGCGTGACGGTGTACTGCGCACTCTTCCACCGGATGACCTTGCGCGAGCGCTCGACCGAGGTCGTCGCGAGCACTTGCTCGAGCATGTCGAGGTACTGACCGCTCATCAGCTCGGAACGCATGCGGTCGAACACCCGGCGGCCGCGGGCGAGCCGCTCGGCACCCATTCCCGACCAGGAGAAGACCTCGTCGCACCACGACAGGCACAGGTCGCCAGCGAGGATCGCCCCGGCGCGGCCGAAGGACTCCGGAGAGCCGAGCCATCCGTTGCCGCGGTGCAGGGTGGCGAAACGGCGGTGCATGGCCGGCTGCCCGCGGCGCGTGTCGCTGCTGTCCATCACGTCGTCGTGGATCAGCGCCGCGGCCTGGAAGAGCTCGAGCGCCGCACCGACCTCGATGATCTCGGGGCAGTCGCGCCCTCCCGCGCCGCGCCATCCCCAGTAGCAGAACGCCGGGCGCAGCCGCTTGCCGCCGCGCAGCAGTTCGCCGATCGCGTCCATCAGTGGCGCGAGGTCGTCGCTGATCGTCTCCAACGCCGACTCCTGGCTCGAGAGGAAGTCGTCGAGCGTCTTCCGCACGCGGACGCGCACGTCCTCCACGTCCAGGGGAGAGGTCGCCGTCACCGTCCAAGGGTATGGCGGGCCGAGGCCCGGCGTCGCGGCGACCCGGCACGCCTCGACTAACCTCGACGATATGGTGACGGGCGGTCGGACGATCCGGGAGCGACTCTCAGGCGGGGAGCGGTCATTCTCGTTCGAGTTCTTCCCTCCGAAGACCCCCGAGGGCGAGAGCAAGCTCTGGGTCGTGCTGCGCAAGCTCGAGGCGCTTCGGCCGACCTTCGTCTCGGTGACCTACGGCGCGGGCGGGTCCAACCGCGACAAGACGATCGCGATGACCGAGCAGATCGCCCGCGACACCACCCTGATGCCGCTGGCCCACTTCACCGCCGTCAACCACTCGCTCGCCGAACTGCGCTACATCATCGGCCAGTACGCCGCGGCTGGGGTCAACAACGTGCTGGCCCTGCGCGGTGACCCGCCCGGCGACCCGATGGCCGAGTGGACGCAGCACGCGGAGGGCGTGGCCTACGCCGAGGACCTCGTGCGGCTGCTGAAGGCGTCGGGTGACTTCTGCGTCGGCGTCGCGGCGTTCCCGGAGAAGCATCCGCGCTCGCCCGACTGGGACACCGACATCGAGTACTTCGTCCGCAAGTGCCGGGCGGGTGCCGACTACGCGATCACCCAGATGTTCTTCTACGCCGAGGACTACCTGCGGCTGCGTGACCGGGTGGCCGCGGCCGGCTGCGACGTACCGATCATCCCAGGCATCATGCCGGCCACCAACGTCAAGCAGATCGAGCGATTCGCCAAGCTCTCCAACGCCGCGTTCCCGCCCGAGCTCGCCGAGCGCCTGCACGCCGTCGAGGACGACAAGGACCAGATGCGCAAGGTCGGCGTCGAAGCCGCGACCGAGCTGTGTGAACGGCTGCTCGCGGAAGGCGTGCCGGGTCTGCACTTCATCACGCTGAACACGTCGACGGCGACGCGCGAGATCTACCAGAGCCTGGGCCTGGCGGCCCGCCGCTGACGGCACGGGTACTCGCCCGTGTCCGACGTCCCGCTGCCCGACCGCGACACCTACCTCGACCGCTGGGCCGCGCTGCACGGCGGCTACGACCCGCGCGGCAACACACTCGTGCGTTGGTGGCTCAGCTGGGTCTACGTGCTGGCCCGCCCACTGGCGCGTGCCCGGGTCCGGCCGGACGCCGTCACGGTGGCCGGAGGACTCGTCGCCGGTGCGGCTGCTGCGCTGGCGGTCCCCGACGGTCGCTGGGTGCTGCTCGCCGCGGTCGTCGTCGTTCTCTCCGGTCTGGTCGACAACCTCGACGGGGCGGTTGCCGTGCTCACCGACCGGACGAGCCGGTGGGGTCACGTCCTCGACTCCCTGGTCGACCGCGTCAGCGACCTCCTCTATCTACTCGCGCTCTGGCTCGCCGGGGCGCCGGGCGAGGTGTGCGCGGGTGGCGGCGCGCTGATGCTGCTGCAGGAGTACGTCCGTGAGCGTGCCGCGTCGGCCGGCATGGTCGACGTCGGCATCGTCACGGTGTGGGAGCGTCCCACGCGGGTGATCGTGACGGCCGTGTCGCTGTTCACCTACGGCGTGTACGCCGACGAGCTGTGGCTGACCCTCGGCGCGTACGCCTGGGTAGTGCTCGGTCTGGTCGGGCTGAGTCAGCTGGTTGTCGTCGTACGCCGCCGGCTGTCGCATTAGCGCTCAGGCCGGCCCCACCAGGTCGGCGACGATCGCCGCGGAGAGCCCCACCAGCGGCAGCCCCCCGCCCGGGTGCGCCGAGCCGCCCACCAGGAACAGCCCGGGCAACGGGGATCGGTTGGCGGGTCGCAGGAACGCCGCGCGGGCGCCGTTGGACGACGAGCCGTAGATCGCGCCACCGGGGGAGCGGGTCTCGTGTTCCAGGTCGGACGGCGTACGCACCTCGTGCCACAGCAGCCGGTCGCGCACGTCGAGCCCGCGCGCCGCCATCACGGCGAGCACCCGGTCTGCGTAGGACTGCGCGAGACCGGGAGCGCGCCAGTCGACGCAGCCCGCTCCGGTCCCGTGTCGCGGTGCGTTGACGAGCACGAACCACGCCTCGTGGCCTTCGGGTCGCATTGCCGGGTCGTCGGGCGAGGAGATGTAGACGGTGGGATCCGGCACGGGTGTGGCGCGGCGTCCGAAGACAGCGTCGAACTCCGCGTCGTTGTCGCGCGGGAACAGAACCGTGTGGTGCGCGAGCCCGGACGTCCGCCCGCGTAGTGCCAGCAACAGCGCGAACCCCGACAGTGAAGGCGGTACCTGTTTCATCCGTCGCAGTGCCGGTTGCACTGTCTTCTCACGGACGAGTTCGGTGTAGAGCTGCGTCGCGTCGACGTCCGAGATCACGATGTCGGCGGTCACCGGCTCCCCGTCCGCCAGCCGCACCCCGGCGACACGTCCGCCGTCGACGACCACCTGAGCGACCGGGGAGTCGGTGCGCACGACGGCCCGACGCTCGACCGCGCGGTCGCGCAGCGCGACGGCCAGCCGACGGAACCCACCGCGCACGTGCCACGATCCGAAGGTCTGCTCGACGTACGGGATGACGGCGAGCGCAGCCGGGGCGCTCCGCGGGTCGGAGCCGGCGTACGTGGCGTAGCGCTCGAACAGCATGCGCTGGCGCGGGTCAGCCAGGTAGCTGCGGCCGAGGCTGCGCATCGACCGCCACGGAGCCACCGTTCGGACATCGCCGGTACGCCGGGCGAGGCGGGCCAGGTCGCGGGGCCCGCCGAGCGGCGCCTCCAGGAACGGGACCCGGGTCAGCTGCCAGATCTCCTGCGCCCGGTCGAGCAGGCGGTCCCAGTCGGCGCCGGCGCCCGTGCCGAGCGCATCGTCGAAAGCCGCGCGGATGCCCGACCGGCTCGCGTTGGGCATCTGGAGCCACGTGCCGTCATCGAAGCGATAGCGGAAGGCCGGATCGACCGGCACCAGGTCGAGCACGTCCTCGATCGGCTTGCCCGTCTTGTAGAAGAGGTCGCGGTAGACCGCGGGCAGCGTCAGGAGTGACGGGCCGGTGTCGAAGGTGAACCCGTCCCGGCTCAGGACGCCGACCTTCCCGCCGACCTCGGACGCCTGTTCGAGGACGGTGACCTGATGGCCGAGCGTCGCGAGCCGGGCGGCAGCGGCCAGACCGGCCATGCCGCCACCGATGATTGCGACCCGGGCCACGGCAGGCGAGCCTAGACAGGTGCCGACCCATCCGGGAGACCGCCCGCACCGGACTACTGCCGTGGAGCACGCTGACGGTCCGAGGCGTAGGCTCGCCGCGGTCGCCGGTCTCGTCGCCGGCGGGCTTGCGCTCGGTGTCGCCGAGCTTGTCGCGGCACTCACCGGGGGCGCCGATTCGCCGGTCGTGGCTGTCGGTGGCGTCGTCGTCGACGCGACACCGAGGTGGCTCAAGGAGTTCGCCATCGGTGCCTTCGGAACGAACGACAAGACCGTGCTGCTGTCCTCGGTCCTCGTCGTCATCGGGATCCTGGCGGCGATCACCGGCATGGTGGCCCTGCGGTGGCCAACCGCGGGGCTGCTCGGCGTCGCGGCGCTCGGTGCCGTGGGCGCGTTCGCGGCCCTGTCGCGACCCGGCTCGAAGCTGTCGGACGTCCTGCCCTCGTTGGTCGGCGCGGTGGCGGGCATGGTGGCGTTGCGACTGTTGCTCCGACCGCTCGGCCAACGGCCGGCGCCGCACCCGGAGCCACCGTCAGGGGAGGGCTTCGATCGACGCGCGTTTCTCGTCACGTCGTTGGCCGTGGCCGCCGTGGGCATCGCGGCCGGCACGGCCGGACGGATGACGCTCGCCAAGCGCGCCGATGCACTCGTCTCGCGCGCTGCCGTACGACTGCCACGGCCTCGCGACCCTGCACCCGCTCTCCCTGCGGGCACCGACCTCGGGCTGCGCGGGCTCACCCGCTTCCGGACGCCGAACGCCGGCTTCTACCGGATCGACACCGCCCTGGTCGTGCCGCAGCTGCGCGCCGAGACCTGGTCGCTGCGCGTCCACGGCATGGTCGACCGCGAGCTCCGGGTGAGCTTCGACGACCTGCTCGCGCGTGACCTCGTCGAACGCGACATCACGTTGGCTTGCGTGTCCAACGAGGTAGGCGGCGACCTCGTCGGCAGTGCACGCTGGCTGGGCGCGCCGCTGGCCGACCTGCTGCGCGAGGCGGGCGTTCACCCGGACGCTGACCAGGTGCTCAGCCGCTCCGTCGACGGCCTGACGATCGGTACACCGACTGCGGTCGTCATGGACGGGCGCGATGCGTTGCTCGCCGTCGGCATGAACGGCGAACCGTTGCCGCCGACGCACGGTTTCCCGGTACGCATGGTGGTGCCGGGCCTCTATGGCTACGTGTCGGCGACCAAGTGGGTCGTCGACATCGAGCTCACGCGATTCGAGACCGACGACGCCTACTGGGTGCAGCGCGGCTGGGTCGCGAAGGCGCCGATCAAGACCGCGTCGCGAATCGACACGCCACGGTCCGGCGACACGGTGGCCGTCGGCCGGGTCGCCGTCGCCGGTGTCGCCTGGGCACAGCACCGGGGCATCGACGCGGTCGAGGTGCGCATCGACGGCGGACCGTGGCGCGAGGCCAGGCTCGCCGCCGTCCCGAGCACGGACACCTGGCGGCAGTGGGTCTACGTGTGGGACGCCGCGCCCGGTGACCACAAACTCGAGGTGCGGGCGACCGACAGCACGGGCGCCGTCCAGCAGCAACGTGAGACCGAGCCGTTCCCGTCCGGTGCCACCGGCTGGCACTCTCGCGACGTCACGGCCAGTTGACGACGCGACGTCCGGACACGGTCAGCCTGCCACGAGCCCGGCGGACCAGCGACAGACCCGTGAGCCAGCCGAACGCGACGATCGACACCGGGTGCGCCAACGCGTCGGGCACTACGCGTGCCCTCACGCGTCGGCCCAACAGGACGCGACCCGCGACCGCGGCGACATACCCGAGCAGGCCTGTCCGCGAGCCACGTAGCGCAGCGAGTGGCGGCACCACATAGGCCACACCCAGCACGCCGACAACCGCGACGGCGCCAGCCGGTGACCCGAACGCCGACCAGAGCGACTTCGCGTAGCCGTCGCGCAACGCCGGCCACCCGTCGTACATGCGACAGGTCGCGAGGTCGGTGCCGTCGACGACCCCGCCGTGACCGCCGGCAGCTTTCAACGCGCGCAGCAGGGCCACGTCGTCGAGCAACGCGGCGCACACCGCGGCGTGCCCGCCGCACCCGACGTAGGCCGCCGCGTCGACCGCCAGCAGCTGCCCGTTGGCCGCCGACAGCGACGGCCGGGCCGACCGTTCGGCGAGCCGCAGAGGCAGCGTCGTCGCCCACGACCACTGCAGCAACGGCTGGACGAGGCGTTCGGCCGGCGACCCGGCAACCTGTCGCGGATAGGGCGAGACGAGGTCGAGGCCGGTCCATCGCAGCAGGGCGACCGTTGATGCGACCGCGTGCGGGGCAAGGACGACGTCGGCGTCGACGAACACCAGCACGCCATCGGCACTTGCGCCGAGGGCTGCGACCGCGAGTTGCTGGCATGCCCACGTCTTGCCCCACCATCCGTCGGGAAGTGGCGCGCCGGTGAGCACCCGCACCCGCGGGTCATCGCGCGCCACCTGGCGGACGACGTCGGCCGTCCCGTCGCTCGACTCGTCGTCGAGCACCAGGACCTTCAGGTGGCGGACGCCCGTCTGCGCCAGCAAGGACCGCAGGCACGGCCCGACACGCTCCGCCTCGTCGCGCACCGGCAGCAACAGCATGACCGGCTCGGCGACCTCCGGGGGGTCGGCGGGCGGCACCCGCAGCAGCCGGAGGTTCCACGCAGCATGCGCGGTGCCCAGCACGGCAAGCGACGTCCCGACAGTGGTGAGAGCGCTGCCGAGCCGGCTCAGGGCCGAGACTGCCACAGCGACCAGAGGTAGGGGAGCACGAACAACCCCATCGCGACGCCGCCGGTGATGGCGACCGAGGTCTCGCCGAACCAGAACACGTTGCCGAGCACCGACCCGACAAGCGTCCACACCAACAGCACCGCCGGCACCGCCTCGGACCCCCGGTCGCGCGGGAGCGCCAGGTCGAGCGCGCCGATCATCAGCACCGAGACGAGCAGCCAGCCGAGATGGTTGGTCAGCGGGACACCGTCGATCCCGGGCAGCGACGGCGAGGGATGGGCCCAGGTCCAGTGCCCGTCGTCGACCATCTGCGGGTCGAGGAAGACGTCCCAGGCGGCCAGCCCGAAGCCGCCGACCAACGCGACCAGGCGACGGGTGATCCGGCGGGCGGCCAGCAGGACGGGGTAGGCCATCATCGTCCACGCGAGCGGGACCGCGACTGGCACGCCGAGCACCTGCGGGCCCAACGTGTCGGCGTAGGCGTAGTCGCCGAACGGGATGCCGGTGCGCACACCGACGGCTTCGACCGCGAACCCGCCACCGGCGGAGATCGCGACCAGCCCGACCGCGAATCCCAGGCCGCGGTGCGCGGCTGCGTGCGTCACCCCTGCGGCGAAGAACAGCACCACCGACGCGATCGTCACGCGACGCAGCACGTCGCCGTCGACCAGGGGGTAGGCGATCTGGGTTGCTATCCCGGCAACAGTGAGCAGCCATGGGACGGCGGCTCGTGCGCCGGCCGGTCGGCCGCGGCGCCCGATGACGTCGTAGGCACGAGTCATGCCGACACCCGCGCTCACCGCCACCGTCTCCGCTGTGCGACGACGACGCCTGCCGCGATGCGACCCGACGCACCGAAGACACCGCCGCCAGGATGTGTCGACGCGCCGGTGAGATAGAGGCCGCGCACCGGCGTACGGTAACCCGCCAGCTCGGGCAGCGGGCGATAGCAGAACATCGCGTCCAGCCCCATCTCCACGTGCATGACGTTGCCGCGTCGCAGACCCAGCTCGCGCTCGAGGTCGAGCGGCGTCTGCACGTGCACGTGTTCGACACTCGACGCGAAGCCAGGTGCGGCCTTCTCCACCTGCTCGACGATCTTGTCACCTTCGCGCCCGCCGATGTCGTCCCACGACGACTCGTCGGCGAGTTGGTAGGGATGCCACTGCGCCCAGGCCGTCACAACATGCCGGTCGGGCGGCGCGATCGACGGATCGAGCGCGGTCGGCGTCATCACGAGCACCGCGGGCTCGGTCGGCGCGCGGCCGCTGCTGAACTCGCCGTACGCCGCCCGCAGGTGCGCGCGGCTCGGTGCGAGAAGCTGCATCGCGGCGTACGCCGACCCGTCACCCTTCGCCGGGTAGTTCGGCAGTGCCGTGGTGGCGAGCCGCACCACCATGCCGAGACCGTTGCCGACACGCACCGCCGTGGTCGCCCGAGTCAGCAGCGTCTCGTCGCCGAGCAGTTCCAGCGTCGTCAGCACATGGCAGCCGGCAACGACGGCCCGTGCCGCGATGTGCTCGCCCGAGTCGGTCCGTACGCCGGTGACCCGGTCACCGCTCCGGGTGATCTGCGCGGCACCGTCACCGAGCCGCACCGTGCCGCCGAGCCGGCGAAGTCGCTCGGCGAGTGCCACGGTCAACGCGCCGGACCCGCCGACCGCGCGTCCGGGCGCGATGCGGTGCAACATCGCGGTCCACCCGACGAGGTCTGCGGTACCGACCTCGTGCATCGGCGGACCGGACTGCGACCCCATCCAGGCCAGTGCCGTCTTGAGCCGCTCGTCGTGGAAGTGCTCGTCGAGCAGCTGGTCGCCGGGCTGCAGGAACTGTCGCGACATCTCGAGGCCGCCGACGTCCGTCGCTTTGCCCGCACCCCAGAGGTGGCGCCCGAGCCGGCCCGCCGTCGGCACGTCCTGGAAGGCCGCGAAGACGGCGGCGTTGCGCGCGCCCCAGTCCGTCGCGAACGCACGGTAGGCCTCGGCGTCCCGCTCGCCGCAGACGTCGGCGATCGACGAGCAGGTGCGGTCGAGGTCGACGTGGAACGTGATGGCCCGTTGCTCGTCGGGTGGCCCGAACGGTGCGAACCCCCACGGGTCCATGTCGAGGTAGGCGAGGCCGCACTCGTCGAGCCGCAGCTCTCCGAGGATCGTCGTGTGGCGCACCATGATGTGCGTGCTCGACCCCCGGTCGACGAGGTAGCCGGGCCAGCGCTCGACCGTCGACACCGCTCCGCCGAGCACCGTGTCGCGCTCGACGACCTCGACGTCGAGCCCCTCGCGGGCGAGGTAGCACGCGGCCACGAGCGCGTTGTGGCCGCTGCCGACGACCACCACGTCCCGCTGCTGCGCCGTCATGCCGCGAAGTCTAGGAACGCACCGACGGGTGCGTGGTGCTCAGACGGGACGGCCGCCGAAGGTGCCCTGCACCGACAGGACCGCGAAACGAGCGAACAGCTCCTCGGCGTACCACCCCACCTCGGCGGTACGGCGGACGGCCTCGACGTGGGGCGCCCGCCGGTGCGCGAACCCGGTCAGCGCATCCGGCGCGTCCCAGAGGCTGAAGGTGCCCTGCAGCCCGAGCGGGGCCTCACCGATGCCGACGGAGAAGCGCAGGCCGGGCGCTCGTCGCAGATCGGTGGAGACAGGTGGCACGGCGCGCCAGAAGGTCACCGCCTTTCCGACGGCGAGGCGAGCCCGGGTCACGGCGGCGACGGGCCCGTCGTACGGCGTCGGCGACGGGTCACCGAACGGCGCCCGGCGCGACCACGCGCCTCGGCTCGCAAGCGGGCGCATCCCGACGAGCAGCCGCTCGTCGGCGAGCCGACCCCATGCATGCGCAGTGCGCGAGGTCTCGAACGCGGCCGCCGCATCGGGGGAGTCCCAGCATGCGAGCAGTCCCCAGTGACGCGGGTCGGCGTCACGCAGCGTGAACGTCTGCCCGCCACCGGTCCCGAGAAGTTTGGCGAACCGCAGCCCGGGCGTGTGGCGCAACGGCCGCCGATCGAGGCCCATCCGGGCCACCGCCGCGGGCACGCGGCGCGCCGACACGCCCCACACATGCACCGTCACCAGCGCCGGCACCCCGCTCACGAAGGGGACCCTACGACGCGCCCGGGGAGGCATTTTCGCGACGGAATCTGGTCAAGGTGCATGAACACCCCGTCGACATGGGTAGGGACCCTCAATCACCGCCACCTACCTACGGGCGCCCGACGTCCGCATGAAGCAGGAGTAGACATCGCCGTGACGACGATGCCGAGTGCGGCCCGGACGAGGTTGCCGAGAGTGGCCCGGATGCTGCACAACCCGTGGCTACGAGGAGCGCTGCTTCTCGTCGCCGTCGGCGTGTCGCTCTGGAGTTTCGAGCGCGTGCCGCAGGCCTCCTGGCTGCCCGCCCTCGTGGGTTTGCTGCCCTGGGCGTTCGGCAAGTACGTCCTCTGCCCCTTGCGCTGGCACGCGTTGTCGAGCGGTGGCCAGAAGCGTCGCTGGCACCTTCGCATCTACGCCGAGAGCGAGCTGCTCGGCCTGATCTCTCCGGCCCACGCTGGTGCCGATCTGTGGCGGATGCACAAACTGCAGAAAGTCGGCATGAACCGCACGTCGGCCCTTGCCGAGGTCGCGCTCGACCGCCTCGTCGGCGCCATCGGGCTCACCGTCTTCGTGGTCATAGCCGGCGCGTCGCTCCCCCCGCGCATCCTCATCGCGGTCGTGAGCATCGCCGCCGTCGGGCTGCTGGTCGCCTTCGCCGTTCGCCGGCTTCGCCCGAACCTGCTCGCCGACCGCCCACTGCCGCCGCCGCGCGTCGTCGTCAAGGGCGTGGCGCTCTCGATGTGCTACCAGATCACGATCATGCTCATGCTGATGGGCACCGTCGCCGCGATGGGCGGGGCAGTCGACCCTCTCAAGCTCCTCGGCGTCTTCGGCGCCTGCCAAGTCGCGGGCATCGTGCCCGGCATGCACGGTGCCAGCGCCCGTGAAGGCGCGCTCGTCGTCGGACTGGCATCCCTGGGCCTGACCTGGCCCATGGCGATCGGCGCGGTCGCGCTGACCGCACTGCTGGCGTGGCTGCCGGCCCTCCTCCTCGGCGGGGGCAGCTTCCTGATCCGCCGACTGCGGGCCCGCAGCGCCGCCGCCTTCGCCTAGATCGCAACGCGCCCCCACAAGGCCGGAACGCCCGACGGGCTGCGCGCTCGGAAACGGCGCGGGTGACCCAGTTCCGGTGCCTTTGTGGGGGCTGGGTGCGATCACTGACGTGGGTCGCGGATCGGCAGCCGCGTGGCCGAAAGCAGGAACAAATTCGGGTCCCCCGCGATTGCAGAATTCAGTGTCGTGATCGCTGAGGAAGTGCGACCCTGAGGGACCAGCGCCTGGGGGTGAGGGAATGACCGTCGCGAGCCCCGTGACCCAAGCGCCGAAGCGTGCGCGCTGGTTCAGTCTCGCCCGTGAGCTGCCCCTGCTCCTGAGTGGCGTCGTCGTCTACTTCGGGGTGCGCGGCATCACCAGCACCAACATCGAGGTGGCCGACGAGAACGCCGACCGCGTGGTCGACTTCGAACGCGCGCTCGGCATCTACGTCGAGCCCGGTCTCCAGGGGCTGATGCACGGCTCCGAGGCCCTCATGACGGTGATGAACTGGATCTACATCTGGGGCCACTGGCCGGTCATCGTGCTGACTCTCGGCTGGCTCTTCCTCCGTCACCCTCTGGGCTACCGCCGCACCCGCAACGCGATGATGCTCTCCGGTGGTGTCGGGCTCGTCATCTTCACCCTCTTCCCGTTGGCGCCGCCGCGGCTGGCAGACCTCGGCCTGGTCGACACGGTCACCGAGTACTCGACGTCCTACCGGGTGCTGCAGCCGCCCGCCTTCGTCAACCAGTACGCAGCGATGCCGAGCCTGCATGTGGGCTGGGACCTGCTGATGGGGCTCGCGATCTTCACCTACGCGCGCTGGCGCGCGGTTCGGCTGCTCGGGGTGCTGCTGCCGATCCTGATGGCCACCTCCGTCGTGCTCACCGCCAACCACTACGTCGTCGACGGTGTCGTCGGGGCCGCACTGACCCTCGGCGCCCTCGCGGCACTGCGCCCGCTCGAGCGCCGGCGGGCCGAGCGGGAGCGCTCCGCTGCGGTCGCGGCGAGCAGCAGGGCGGCAATCATCCGCGAGTCGGTGACCCGCGGGGCCAGCGCTCCGCAGCCGACCACTCACGACCTCAGGGACATCAGATTGCCGGAGCCCCGGCCTCCGACGTCGAACGACCGTCTTTCCCACTAGCGTTGCGGGCGTGCCCAGGCGTCCCGATCGGCTGCTAGCAATAGCCCACCGCTCCGGCAACACGGTCGCGGGCATGCGGGAGGCCCTGGACGCCGGCGTCGACCTCGTCGAGTGCGACGTGCACGCCTATCGAGGGGTCCTCGAGGTTCGTCACCACAAGCTGCTCGGCCCCACCCACCTCTGGGACAAGTGGGAGCTGGTGCGCCGACGCGACTTCGCTCTCATCGAGCTCGATGAGCTGATGACGGCGCTCGGTGACGACCCCCGGCTGATGGTGGACCTCAAGGGCGTGCACCGCGGCCTCGCGCCGGCCGTCTCCAAGGTGCTGAGCGCGCACTCGCCGGACTCCGCCGTGACCGTCTGCAGCAAGCACTGGTGGATGCTCGACTCGTTCGCCTCGCCGGTTCGACGGGTGCTGTCGGCGAGCAACAGGCGGGCGATGACCCGGTTGCTGCGCGAGCTGGACCGCGAGCCGGCGTACGGCGTGTCCGTGCGCCGCTCCCTGCTCGACCCCGACCTCGTCACCCGGTTACGCGCGCGAACCGAGCTGGTGATGACGTGGCCGGTGGACACCCTGGCCGAGCTCGACGACGCCCGCCGGGTCGGGGTCGACGCCGTCATCGGCAAGGACCTGCCGCTGCTGACCAAGGTCCTGGCCATGCCGCGCTGACGCCTGGCTTGGTAAAGAACGGTGCAAATCGATCGGGACCACGTTGCTTTCCGGTGTGCCGAGGGCCCAGGGTGGCCGACGGCCCGTGACCCGGGCGCACCCTTACCTTGCCGAAAGCAGGATCTGCTTATGTATCGATCGTCCCTGCGCGCGAAGACTGCTGTCAGCTCGGCCGCCCTCGTTGCCCTAGGTGCCCTTGTCGCCGGCGGGCTGACCGCCATGCCGGCCGCTGCGGCGCCGTCCCCGGAGAAGAAGCCGGTCGCCAAGAGCGAGCTCGGCAGCAAGGACCGCCAGCTCCTCGCGAAGGCTCGCCGTGACGGCGAGCGGACGGTCACCATGCTCGTCGCCGCCGACCGCGGCCAGAACGACGCGGTCATCAACCGGCTGACCGACCTCGGTGCGACCGTGAGCAAGCGCGAGGACTCGCTCGACTACGTCCGGGTCCAGGTGCCGATCAGCAAGGTCGAGAAGGCCGCCAAGGTCGACGGGCTCACCGCCGCCGACCTCGATGAGGTCATCCCGCTCGAGGACCCGCGTCCCGGCGGCGAGACCGGAGGCAACGGCACGGTCGACCCCACGCCCTACCCGGCGCCGGGCGCGGCGACGCCGCAGTCCAACCCCTACATGCCCATCGCCGACACCAAGGCCGCGCAGTTCCAGCAGGCCAACCCCAAGTTCGACGGTCGCGGCACCACCATCGGCATCCTCGACTCGGGCGTCGACCTGGGCAACTCCGCCCTGCAGACGACCACCACGGGCGAGCGCAAGGTGACCGACTGGGTCACCTATACCGACCCGGCGCGTGATGCGGCCGGAAACAACCTCGACGGGGACCCCACCTGGGTCTACATGGACGACCAGGTGAGCGGCCCGACCTTCACGTTCAAGGGTGCGACGTACTCCGCGCCAGCCGGCGCGTACAGGGTCGGCCTCTTCAACGAGCGTGCCCCCAACCTGGGCGGTGAGGTCGGCAACGACGTCAACCGCGATGGCAACCCGGCCGGCAGCGTCGGCACGTTCGCCGTCCTCTGGGACACAACGAGCAACACGGTCCGCGTCGACGCCAACCAGAACAAGAACTTCTCCGACGACAAGGCAATGTCGGACTACAGGACGAACTTCGACGTCGGGGCCTTCGGCACCGACAATCCTGGCACCGCCATCGTCGAGTCCATGCCGTTCGTCGTGCAGCCCGACAAGGCCAACAACGCCGTCAACATCGGCATCGTGTCCGGCGCGCACGGCTCGCACGTCGCCGGCATCACCGCCGCCAACAAGATGTTCGGTGGCGCGATGACCGGCGCCGCCCCCGGCGCCAAGATCAAGTCGGTGCGCGTCTGCCTCTTCGTCGCCGGGTGCACAGCACACGCGCTGGTCGAAGGCATGATCTACGTCGCGCAGCAGAACGTCGACGTCATCAACATGTCGATCGGCGGTCTGCCTGCCCTCAACGACGGCAACAACACGCGCGCGGTTCTCTACGACCGACTCATCGACCAGTACAAGGTCCAGATGTTCATCTCCGCGGGCAACAGCGGCGCGGGCCTGAACACCATCGGTGACCCATCGGTCGCGACCAAGGTCATGAGCGTCGGCTCGTACATCACCAACGAGACCTGGAAGAGCAACTACGGCTCGTCCACGGTGCAGAACGACAACATGCACCCGTTCTCCTCGCGTGGCCCGCGTGAGGACGGCGGCTTCAAGCCGCAGATCATCGCGCCCGGCTCCGCTGTCTCGACGGTGCCGACCTGGCAGTCGCCCGCCGGCGCCTGCCTGCCGCACAACTGCCCGGTGGGCTACGCGATGTTCAACGGCACGTCGATGGCCTCCCCGCAGGCTGCCGGTGCCGCTGCGGCGCTCCTGTCCGCCGCCAAGCAGTCCCGCGTCGATGTCGAACCCGAGCGGCTGCGCAAGGTGTTCAACTCGACCGCCCGCTTCATCGGCAACTACGGCGCCCACGCGCAGGGCAACGGGCTCATCGACGTGCCGGCCGCGTGGAACATGCTCAAGGCCGGCGTCAAGAAGGACGACACGATCACGTCGTCGGTGCCGGTCAACACGGTTCTGTCCGGCTTCCTCGCGACGCCGGGCCAGGGTCAGGGCATCTACGACCGCGAGGGCGTCAAGGCCGGTGACTCCTACACGCGGGAGTACACGTTCACGCGCACCTCGGGCGGCTCGAAGGCGACCTACAACCTCTCGTGGGTCGGGAACGACGGGACGTTCAGTTCCGCTACGACGATCTCGCTGCCGAGGGGCACGGCGGTGAAGCTGCCGGTATCGGTCACCCCTGCGACCTCCGGCATCCACTCCGCGATCCTGAACCTCGACGACCCGAAGACCCGCGGAGTCGACTACCAGACGATGAACACCGTCGTCGCCGCCGACCAGTTCTCGGTCGCGAACAACTTTGCCGTCACCAAGTCAGGGACGATCGCGCGCAACCAGGCGAAGAGCTTCTTCTACGCCGTCCCCGCAGGTACCCCGGCGTTCAAGGTCGACATCCAGGGCGGCGGAACCACTCCCGGCGCGGGCCAGATCCGCTTCCTGCGGTTCCACCCGTACGGCGTCGGCATCGATGTCAACTCGACCCCGAACTACTACAACCCGCCTGCGTGCACGCCCTCGTCCGCCGCGACCTGCAACGTCGGCCAGGCGCAGAGCCGCACCGTGACCAACCCGCTGGCCGGTGTGTGGGAGGTGGTCGTCGAGGCACGTCGCACGTCGGACACCCTCGAGGCGCCCTTCTCGCTGACCGCGTCGATCCTCGGCGCGACGATCTCGCCCAACCCGGACGTGATCGCCTCGGCAACTGCCGGTGTGCCGGTGTCGCGCAGCTACACGCTGACCAACAAGTTCGGCGCCTTCACCGGCCGTGCGGTCGGCGGTGGCTCCCTCGGCTCGGCCAAGCGGGGCCAGGAGTCGATCGCCAACCTGGCGCAGAAGACCCACCCGTTGCAGGTCACGGCGGGCTCGTCGTCGCTGCGGGCCACCATCGGCAACACCAGTGACACAGCAGCCGACCTCGACCTGTTCGTCTATAACTGCACCGCGTCGGGCGCGAACCCCGAGACGCTTGCGGGGTGCACTCTCGCCGGCCAGTCGGCCGACGGCGACAGCGAGGAGTCGGTGACCATCGCAAGCCCGGCGGCCGGGGCCTGGTCGGTCCTCGTCGACGGCTTCGCCGTGCCGGCCGGCACGACGACGTACGACTACGTCGACGTGTTCGTCAACTCGGCCTTCGGGTCGGTTTCGGTGACCGACAGCAACGCGTTGCGCCCTGCCGGTGCAACGTGGACCGTGCCGGGCACGGTGATCGCGAACGCGGCGCCCGCCGCCGGCCGGGTCCTGCTCGGCGGCGTGCAGGTCCGGACCGACGCGAACGTCCTCGTCGGCTCGAGTGACGTGGTGGTGCAGCAGGTGCAGTAACGCTGTCCGTCTGACACGAGGCCCCGCCGGGACACGTCCCGGCGGGGCCTCGTGCGTCCGGACTACTCGCCGACGTCTCGCCCCCCGCCTGCCGAGTCGACCACGTTAGGTAGGCGCAGCAGTGCCTCAACAGGCCTGCAGACCTGTTGAGGGAGTGCCTCGCCTGTTGAGGTACGGCGGCTTGAGGTACGGCGGCTTGAGGTACGGCGGCGGCGCGTCCGGACTACTCGCCGACGTCGGCGGCGGTGCCGGGGCGGCGGACTACTCGCCGACGTCGGCGGCGGTGCCGCTGGTGAGGCGGAGCAGCTCGTCGTACGTCGTGGGGAAGACGGTGTGCGGGTGCCCGCCCGCCGCCCAGACCTCGTCGTAGGACGCCAGTGCGGTGTCGACGAGAGTCGGCAGCGGCGCGGGGTGGCCGACCGGCGCGACCCCGCCGATCGCGAACCCGGTGTGGGCGCGGACGAAGTCGGGGGTGGCCCGTTCGACCCGCGTCGCGCCGACGAGCGCGGCCACCTTCGCGGTGTCGACCCGGTGCGCGCCGGAGGCCAGGACGAGCAGCGGCGCGTCGTCGGCGGCGAAGACCAGCGAGTTGGCGATCGCGCCGGTGTCGACGCCGAGCGCCGCAGCGGCGGCCGCGGCCGTGCGCGCGGAGTCGTCGAGGGTACGGACGTCGCCCGCGGCGCCGAGCTCGGCGAGGACGCTGCGGACCCGGACGACGCCCACCGGGACTGACGGATCGTTCGGCATGCCGCGAACGCTAGCGAAGCCAACCCGGCAGCCCGGCAGCCCCGCGGAGTCGACCACGTTAGGTAGGCGCAGCAGTGCCTCAACAGGCCTGGCGGCCTCTTGAGGGACTGCCTCGACTGTTGAGGTACGCCGGGCCGGGCAGCCGAGGTACGCCGGGCCGGGCAGCCGAGGTACGCCGGGCCGGCCAGCCCTTGACGGTCCTGTCGGTGGGGAGGTTTACTCTTCACATGTTCGAACACATGTTCGAACATCCGGCGTCTAGGGCTCGCGGCACTGGCCGCCGGAAGTGGCGCAGTCCCGCCCGGGGGCCCCGGACCTCGACCCCTGTGGTCCCTGGGCGGGACCCGCCCGATCGGCAGCGGCGACGAAGCCGACGTAGGCAGACGTAGGCCGACGAGGCCGATGAGGCGACCGAGACAGACCGAGACAGACGTAGGCAGACGAGGCAGACGAGGCAGAAGGTGGTGCAGGGATGACCCGACGCTACGGCGACCAGGTCGAGGTGCGGCGCCGCGACGAGGACCCGAGCGAGTTCCTGTGGCGCGGCCGGCTCTACGTCGTCCAGGGCGTGCTGGCCCACTGGGTGGAGACCGGTGCGTGGTGGCAGGCGGCCAGCGGGTCGTCGGCGCTTGCACTCGCCACCACCGCCGGGTCCGGCAGCAACTCTCTGGCGCTCGCGGCCGAGCGCGAGGTGTGGCGGGTGGAGGCCAGCGCCGGCCGGGTGCACGGCATCGGGGTCTATGACCTGTGCTTCGACTGGGCCGAGACGGCCGACACCGGCTGGACCCTGCTGCGGACGATGGACTGAGGAAGTGATGGCTGTGACCGTGTCCCATCCGATCGTGCGACGGCCGCCGGTGGTCCCGGCGGCCCTCGACCTGCTCGCCACCGCCCGTCGTGACGTCGGTGAGGCGATGGCGACGACCGTGCCGGCCGAGCGCTACGCCGCGGCCCATCTCGGCGCGTTGCGCACCGCGGCCGCGGTGCTGGCGGTGCGGACCCGTCCGGCGCTGACCAAGCGGCCCCGCAACGTGTGGGTGCTGCTGCCCAAGGTCGCCCCCGAGCTCACCGAGTGGGCCGCGTTCTTCGCCGCCGGCGCCGGCAAGCGGGCCGCCGCCGAAGCCGGCCTGTCCCGGGCGGTGAGTGCTCGCGAGGCCGACGACCTGCTGCGCGACACCCAGACGTTCCTGGCGGTGGTCGAGACCACGCTGGGGCTCACCCACCAGCCGGTGATCCCGCACCTCGCCGGGATGTCCGTGCCGGTGGCCGTCGCCGACCGGGCCAGCTGAGTCACCACCGAGTGCCGACGTCGTCCCTCTGATGCCCGACCCCTTCGTCCACCTCCACGTCGCCTCCGGCTACTCGCTGCGCCACGGTGCGTCCCACCCCCACGCCCTCGTCCAGCGGGCCGTCGACCACGACATGGACACCCTCGCGCTGACCGACCGCGACGGCGTCTACGGCATGGTCAAGTTCGTCCGCGCCGCCCAGTCGGCCGGCATCCGGCCGGTCCTCGGCGTCGACCTCGCCGTCGAGGCCAGCGGGCTGCTCACCCGGGTGCACCCCTCGCTGCGATCCGGGGGACCCGGCGGCACCCGGCGTACCCCGGCGCGTGGCGGCGCGTCGGTCGACCCGCGTCACCCCCGGGTCACCCTGCTCGCCCAGGGCAAGGCGGGCTGGGCGGCACTTGCCAGGCTGGTGTCGGCCACCCATCTGCGGGGGGAGCGCGGCAAGCCGGTCACCACCGTCGACCTGGTCGCCGAGCACGTCGCGGCGGCCGTCGACGCCGGGGGAGCCCTTCTCGTGCTGCTCGGCCTGTCCTCCGAGGTCGGTCGTGCGCTGACCACCCGCCGCCCCGACCTGGCCCGGAAGGTGCTCGCCCGGTGGCGTGACGTCGTGCCCCACGACGACCTGCTGCTCGAGGTCGTCTCCCACCGAGGGCCCGACGACGGGGTGCGCGCGGCGCGGATGCTCGGCCTGGCGAGCGAGGAAGGTCTCACGCCAGTGCTCACCAACGCGGTCCGCTACGCCGAACGCTCCGGCGCACCTACCGCCGACATCCTCGACGCGTCACGCCGGCTGGTCGCCCTCGACGTCCGCCACGTCGACCGGGTCAACGCCGAGGGCTACCTCAAGTCGGGCAAGGAGATGGCCCAGGTCGCCGACGAGGTCACCCGCGCGGCCGGGCTCGGTCCGGGTGCGGCGCGGGCGCTGACCGCCCGCACCCGGAGAGTGGCCGACCGCTGCGCGATGGACCCGCGCGCCGACCTGGGCATCGGCGAGATCCACTTTCCCGATCTCGAGGTGCTCGGTGGCCCGGGTCGCGCATCCTCCGGTGACCCGATCGCGGCGGCACAGGCGATGCTGCGCGAGCGGTGTGAGGCGGGGCTGGGCAACCGCGCCATGGTGGCCACCCCGACGATCCGCGACCGGCTCGACGAGGAGCTCGGGGTCATCGAGCACCTCGGTTTCCCGTCCTACTTCCTCACCGTCGCCGACGTCGTCGACCTCATCAAGGACATGGGGGTGCGGGTCGCGGCCCGCGGGTCGGGCGCCGGCAGTCTGGTCAACTACCTGCTCGGCATCTCCGGCGTCGACCCGATCCGCCACGGGCTGATCATGGCGCGCTTCCTCTCCCCGCTGCGGGTGGCGCTGCCCGACGTCGACATCGACGTGGAGTCGGCGCGGCGTACCGAGGTCTACGAGCAGATCCTCGCCCGCTTCGGCGGCGACCGGGTGGCCTGCGTGTCGATGATGGACACCTACCGCGTCCGCCACGCCATCCGCGACGTCGGTGCCGCCCTCGGCATGCCGCCCGGCGAGATCGACGCCATCGCCAAGGCGTTCCCCCACATCCGGGCCCGCGACGCGCGGCTCGCCCTCCAGGAGCTGCCCGAGCTGCGCGCGTCGCGGATGGGTGAGAGCCAGCTCGACCTGCTCTTCCGGCTGGTCGAGCACCTCGACGGGTTGCCTCGCCACGTCGCGCTGCACCCATGCGGGATCCTGCTCTCCGACACCACGCTGCTCGACCGCACTCCGGTCGAGGCGAGCTGGCTGGGTTTCCCGATGAGCCAGTTCGACAAGGACGACGTCGAGGAGCTCGGCCTGCTCAAGCTCGACGTGCTCGGCATCCGCATGCAGTCGGCCATGGCCTACGCCGTCGAGGAGGTCGTGCGGGTCGACGGGGGCGAGCCCATCGACCTCGACGACCAGAGCCAGGTGCCGTTGGACGACCCGGCCACGTTCACGCTGATCCAGTCCACCCGCACACTCGGCATGTTCCAGATCGAGTCGCCCGGCCAGCGCGAGCTGGTCGGCAAGTTCTCGCCCGAGACGTTCGGCGACCTCATCACCGACATCTCGCTGTTCCGGCCGGGCCCGGTCAAGAGCGACATGGTCACGCCGTTCCTCAAGGCACGGCAGGGCTGGAGCGAGCCCGAGTACCTCCACGAAAGCCTGCGATACGCCCTCGAGGAGACCTCCGGGGTCGTCGTGTTCCACGAGCAGGTGCTGCAGATCATCGCGACGTTCACCGGCTGCTCTCTCGCCCAGGCTGACGAGGCGCGCCGCGCGCTCGGCAGCCCCGAGACCCAGCCCGAGGTGGAGGTGTGGCTGCGGCCCCGCGCGTTCGAGCGCGGCTACGACAAGCCGCTCATCGACAAGGTGTGGGGGGTGCTCAAGGCGTTCGCGTCGTTCGGGTTCTGCAAGGCCCACGCCGCGGCGTTCGCGCTGCCCACCTACCAGTCGGCGTGGCTCAAGGCCCACCACACGGCCGCGTTCCTCGCCGGGGTGCTCACCCACGACCCGGGCATGTATCCCAAGCGCCTCATCCTCGACGACGCCCGCCAGTTCGGCATCGCGGTCCTTGCCCTCGACGTCAACCGCTCCGACGCGAGCTACCGCGTCGAGCGGGTCGCGCCCTTCGACGAGCCGCCACCGCAGATCCTGGACGCTCCACCCCGCCCGGCGCCCGACGACGGGCTGCCCGACTGCCGTGGCTACGGCATCCGGCTCGCCCTCGACGACGTCAAGGGCATCTCCGCCGCCGAGGTGGCCCGGGTCGTGGCAGGCAGGCCCTACGGCTCGCTCTCCGACTTCTGGCACCGCGCGGCGGTGGCGCGCCCCGTCGTCGAGCGGCTGGTGGTCGCCGGCGCGTTCGACTCCCTCTACGCGATCAACGCGACCTCCTCCCGGGCGCCGGTACGCCGCCGCGACCGGCTCACCCGCCGCGACCTGCTGCTGCAGGTCGGTGAGCTCGACCGGTGGACCCGCGCGCTGCACCGCGGCCGGGGCCTTTCCCGCCGCCGGCTCGACCGGGAGTCCGAGGTCGCCGTCGCGGCCGCGTCCGGTGAGTCGCTCACCACCGTCGAGCGACCCCGGATCGACCAGATCGACCCGCGCGACGTGCGCGCGCTGGCCGCCCGGCAGTCGCAGGCCGCCCCGCCCGCCCCGGAGCCGGCGATGCAGCTGGCGCTCGACCTCGGCGACGCCCCCGACGCGGTCATCCCGAGCGGACTGCCGGAGATGACCGGTGCCGAGCGGGTGCGGGCCGAGCTCGACGTGCTCGGCCTCGACGCGAGCCGACACGTCGTCGACTTCTACGAGCCGTTCCTCGCCGCGCTCGGTGCCACCCGGGCACCCGACCTGGTCCGCCGGCGCAGCCAGGCCGAGGTGCTGGTCGCGGGGGTCAAGGTGGCCACCCAGACGCCACCGATCCGTTCCGGGCGCCGGGTCATCTTCGTCACTCTCGACGACGCCCGCGGTCCCGTCGACGCGACCTTCTTCGAGGACGCCCAGGGTCCCTACGCCGCCACGCTGTTCCACTCGTGGCTGCTCGTCATCCGCGGCCACGTCCGGCGCACCGGTCCGCGGGGTGTCTCGCTGCGGGCCACCGGCTGCTGGGAGCTGACCGCGCTGCACGCCGCCTGGCAGGCCGGCGGCCTCGACGCGGTGGCCGCCGAGATGGCCGCGCCGGACTGTCCCTCGCTTTCGGGGGTCACCGAGCTCGCCGTCGAGGGTGCCGCCGAGAGCCACTCCTCACGGCCGGTCATGACCCGCCCGCCGGTGGGCAGGAGCGCCGAGACCTACGAGCCGCGCGAGGGCGGCGGCTCGGGCGCGGGCGGCATGGGGCCGCGGCGGCGGGTGCTCGTGCATGCGAGCGGGTTCCGCCAGTCGCCCTACGCCGACATCAAGCCGGCCGGCGACGACGCCCGCGATGCCCGGACGGCGGCGCGCAAGGAGGCGGCCAAGCCGCCCCGCAAGCTGTGGCACTCCAGCCCCGGCAGTGCTGGGGGATGAGGGTGCCCGCTGAAGGGGACAGATGAGAGGGCCGGACGGACGGGCACCTGCCCGTCGGACTTTGTCCGTAGGGTGATCGCATGCCCGAGCGCACCGAACGAGTCGAGCGGACCGAGCGTGGCCGCGGGGTGCGCTCGGTGCGCACCGCCGTCGTCTGGGACGCGCTCCAGACGGCGCTCTCGGGGCTCGGCAGCGGGCTCGAGATCGTCGACGTGGGCGGCGGCACCGGCGGCTTCGCGGTCCCGCTGGCCCGGCTCGGTCACCGCGTCACCGTCGTCGATCCCAGCCCCGACGCCCTCGCCTCGCTCGAGCGCCGGGCCGGCGATGCCGACGTCTCGGTGCGGGCGGCGCAGGGCGACGCGGCCGGGCTGCTCGACGTGGTCGACGCGGGCAGCGCCGACCTGGTGCTCTGCCACGGCGTCCTCGAGCACGTCGACGACCTCACGCCCGCCGTCGACGCCCTGGCCCGGGCGTTGCGTACTGGAGGCACGCTGAGTGCGCTGGTCGCCGGTCGCAACGCGGTCGTGCTCAGCCGCGCCATCGCCGGGCGCCTCGCCGAGGCCCGCCATGCCCTCGACGACCCGGCCGGGCGCTGGGGGCCGGCCGACCCGCTCCCGCGCCGGTTCACCGAGCAGGCGCTGATCGAGGTGCTCGCGGCGGCCGGGCTCGAGGTCGGGGCGGTCCACGGCGTACGCAACTTCGCCGACCTGGTGCCCGGCGCTCTCGTCGATGCGGAACCGGGGGCGACCGAGGCTCTGCTCGCCCTGGAAGCGGCCGTCGCCGACCGGCCCGACTTCCGGGCGCTGGCCACCCAGCTGCACGTGCTCGCCATCCGCCGGTGACGAGTGACCGAGTGAGCCGATGAGCCGATGAGCCGCAGCCAACAACTGCACCGGCCGGGGCCACCGTCCGGCCCGCCCGGCGACGACACCGGCTGCACGGTCCTGCACGTCGACATGGACGCGTTCTATGCGTCGGTCGAGCTGATCGGCCGCCCCGAGCTGCGGGGTAAGGCCGTCATCATCGGCGGAGGCTCGCGCGGCGTGGTGCTCTCCGCGACCTACGAGGCGCGCCGGTTCGGCGTCCACTCCGCCATGCCGATGACCCGGGCCCGTCGCCTCGCCCCGCACGCGACAGTGATCTCGCCCTCGCACGGGCTCTACTCGACAGTGTCCGCCGGGGTCATGGAGATCTTCCGGTCCATCACCCCGCTGGTCGAGCCACTCTCGCTCGACGAGGCGTTCCTCGACGTGGCCGGTGCGCAACGCCGGCTCGGCCGGCCCGCCGTGATCGGCGCAGCTGATCCGCGACCGCGTGGCCGACGAGCAGGGCATCACCTGTTCCGTGGGTGTCGCGAGCACGAAGTTCGTCGCCAAGCTCGCGTCGACCCGCAGCAAGCCCGACGGGATGCTCGTGGTGCCGGCGGCCGACGCGGTCGCGTTCCTGCACCCGCTCCCGGTCGGCGGCGCTGTGGGGAGTGGGGGAGAAGACCGAGCAGGCGCTCGTCCGTCTCGGGCTGCACACCGTCGGCGACATCGCCCACACCCCGCTCGCCACCCTGGTCCGCGCCCTCGGCCAGGCCACCGGCGCCCACCTGCACGCCCTCGCGTGGGGCCGCGACGAGCGGGTGGTCGTCCCGCACGAGCCGGACAAAAGCATCGGCGCCGAGGAGACCTTCGCCCGCGACGTCGACGACGCCGACCTCGTACGCCGCGAGCTGCTGCGTCTCTGCCGAGCGCACCGCCGCCCGGCTGCGCGACCGCAGGGCTGGTCGGGCGCACCGTCACCCTCAAGGTGCGTTTTGCCGACTTCACGACGATCACCCGGTCACGCACGCTGCACGAGGCCACCGACGTCGGACAGGTCGTCTACGCGCACGGCCAGCGGCCTCTTCGAAGCCCTCGGCCTCGACCGGGCCCGGATCCGGCTGGTGGGCGTCCGGGTCGAGGGGCTCGCGGACGCCGAGGCCGCACCCCGGCAGATGCAGCTCGGCGAGCGCGTCGCACGGGCGGCGCGAGGCCGAGCAGGCCGCCGATCGGGCGGCTGCTGCGCTTCGGCTCCGGTGCGCCGTCCGCCCGGCCAGCCTGGTGCCGGAGGAGTCATCACATTCCGCTCGCGCGGAGCGACGCTCAGGTGATCCGACTGGCCTGCTCGGCGCCGACTGAGAGTGTCCGAGTAACGATCGGGAAACCTCTCGGGGCCTCTCGGACGTCATTATCGGGAGGCGGGTTTCACCAGAGCCTTCGGGCGCATATTCTTGAGACACGGCACTGCGTTCGCCGTCGTCGCCGTGGCGTCATCGGCTGCGAGGAGGAGTCCGTGCCGCTCTCCGAGCACGAGCAGCGCCTGCTCGAGCAGATGGAGCGGGCCCTCTACGCCGAGGACCCCAAGTTCGCGTCGTCCCTCAAGGGCCGTGACCCCCGCAGCAACTTCCGCCGCCGCGTCGTGCTGGCCGCCTTCGGCTTCGTGATCGGCGTCGTCCTGCTGATGGCGGGCCTGGTCGCCAAGACCACGCTGGTCAGCGTGCTCGGCTTCCTGATGATGCTCGGGTCCGCGTTGTTCGCCCTGACCAGCTATCGCCGGGTCGCCACCGCCAACCGGCTGGGGGTCGTCGAAGCGTCCGGCGACGTACGCCGGCCGCAGCCGGCGGCGCCGCGCCGGACGCGCGACCAGCGCTCGTTCATGGACCGCCTCGAGGAGCGCTGGAACCGCCGCCGCGACGAGAACGGCCGCTGACCAGCACTGTTGATCCGCTCAGTACTCGCGTGCCCGCGCGCCCTCAGGTGGTGCGTCGCCAGGGCAGCACCCGCCGGCCGAGCCGGGCAAGTCCCACGTCGACCGCATCGAGGACGTCGGCGAAGCGCTCCGACACCCCGGCGGCCACGTCGCGGGTCGAGCGGGGCATCAGCCGGGCCCGCAGGCGTTCCCTCCTGGTCGCGCCGACGGCGAGTGCCGTCCGCACCCGGTCGACGTCCTCGCGCAGGTCACCCGGGTCCGCCGGATCGACGGCGTAGCGCGCCTGCTCGGTCGCCTTCGCGAGCCGGCCCACCGACTCGCCCGCGTCGAACGGTAGCTCCATCTCCGCGACGACCCGTTGCGCCCCGCGTCGCGGCGGGTCGCTCGGCCGCCAGTCGTAGCCGTAGTCGACGAGCGTGTCCCGCAGCTCGGCCCACGCGGCGGTGACATGGGCCCCTGGTTGCCTGGCCCGCACCCAGCGCCGGCGTCGGACGACGACCCGGGTCATGGCCGGCACCAGCCCGAGCAGCAGCAGACCCAGTACGACGAGCCCCGGCACGAGGGCAGAGCGCAGCCGGTCGAGCAGGGTCGGCGGCGGGCCGGCGGCACCGCCGGCGGGTACGACGTCCGGGTCGCGCGGGTCGCGCGGCGCACCGCTGGGCACCGCGTCGCCTCGATCGCCCGGCAGCGCGCTCGGCGACGCCGTCGGGTTGACGGGTGCCGGTGCCGGCAGCCGGGCGTACCTCGGCGGACTGCCCGTGCGCGATGCCGGGGTCGGCTCGAAGGCAATCCAGCCCACGCCCTGGAAGTAGAGCTCCGGCCAGGAGTGCAGGTCGTGCAGGGTGACCAAGTGGCTGCCGCCGCCCTGGGCGGTGCCTGGTGTGTAGCCCACGGCGACCCGCGCGGGAATGCCGAGCTGTCGGGCCATGACGGCCATGGTCGAGGCGAAGTGCACGCAGTAGCCGCGCCGCGACTTGAGGAACTCCGCGATGGCCTGGGCGCCGTGCGCGTCGCCGACCTCGTCGGCAACCCTGGTCGAGTAGGTGAAGACCTGGGGGTCGCGCAACCACTGTTGCAGCGCCAGCGCACGGTCGTAGTCGGTCCGCTGCCCGCCCGTGATCTGCCGGGCGGTCTCCTCGACCACTGCCGGGATGCGGGTGGGTAGCTGGAGGAAGCGCGTCAGGCTCGGTGCGGTGCTCGGCTCGGCGTTGCGCAGCTGTTCGGGTGTTGGACCCACCACCACGCTGCGTACGTCGTACTCGAGGTCCTGTGTCGACCGGTTGACCGAGAAGACGTTGAAGGTCGCCGGCTCGTAGACCCACCGGCCGTCGATGTCGTTGACCTCCCGCGCCGGGTAGGGCAGCGGCAGCCACCGCTGGTCGAGCCCGAAGATCTCGACACTGTGACGCGTCGACTCCCGGGTGATGCCGTCGTCGAGTCCCGGCGGCGGCACGAGTCCGTCCTCGATGTTGTTCCGGCTGCTCGAGACACGCAGCCGGCGGGGCTGCCAGCGTTCGCCGGTGAAGACGTCGAGACCGACGATGCGGAGGTACGTCGGTCTGCCGGTGTAGCGCAGCACGGTCCGGTCCTCGCCGCGCCGCAGGTCCTTGCCCAGCTCCACGATCGGGTTCACGACGGCGACCGTGTTCCCGCTGCCCGAACCGTCGCCGAAGCCGCCGGCACCGAAGCCGAACGACTCCGGGTCGAGCTGCGGCAGCAGGGCAGGCACCACGAGGGCGAGACCGAGGGCTGCGGCGCCGACGCGGCGGCCGACCTGTGCGAGCGGCGCGGTCTCCACGTCGGCGCGCCCGGTGAGCTGTCGTGATGCGTTGAGCGGGCGGCCCCAGCGGCTCACCCGTTCGCGTGCCTCGGCGAGCAGCAGGGCGAGGTAGGCGGCGCCGCCGAGGGCGAACGCGAACCAGCTCACGCCGTCGGGCACTACCGAGGTCGGCACGGTGTAGAGGGCGAGGAGGGGGAGCCCGGCCAGCGCCGCGCGGCGCATGGTCACGGCGACGGTGTCGACGACGAGCGCCGTCAAGCCCACGCCGGCGACGGCCAGGAACTCGATGCCGGGTGAGACGCCGATCGGAGCGGCGAAGCGCGCGATGTCGGTCTGTCCCTGGTCGAGCAGCCTGGACAGTTCGTCGAACGCCTCCGGTCCCGGGATGACCCACAGCAGCGCCTGGTCGCGCGCGTAGCGCAGCACGATGTAGGCGAGCAGGGCGACGGCTCCGCCGAGCGGCACCAGCGTGCGCGGCACCGGCAGGCGGCGCACCAGCTCGGCCCCGGCCACCGTGAAGATCACTGCGCCCACCGTCGGCAGGAACCAGACGGTGGTCAGGAAGGTGGCGCCCAGGCAGAGCGAGGACGCGACCACCGCCAGCCCGGCCGTCACCGGCAGGCGAAGTGTCGCGACGTTGTCGGTCAGCGTGCCCTTCATGAAAGGGTCCCCGCCCCGGTCGGGACGTCGGCCAGATCGGTGTGCTGGCGTCGACGCCCCGCCTCCGGCCACAGGTCCGCGAGCGCGTCGCCGGCCGAGGCCGGCACCACCCGCCAGCCGGCCCCGCGCAGCAGGAGCTCGGAGCCCTCGTACGACGTGGCGCTGTCCGCGCGCGCCGGGCGGTTGCCCCAGGTGGCGGTGTCGAGCAGCACGGCGACGGCGGCGATCGAGCCGGTGCGGAGGCGGGCCATCCGGGTCGCCTCTTCGGCCTCGAGCGAGCCCAGGATGGCGACGAGCAGGCCGTCGCCACCGCTGCGCCGCAGGGAGTTGGTGGCACTGGCCAGCGTCGGCTGGCCGGACGGGTCGATCACCGACAGCGTGTCGAGCAGCGCGCCCTCGAAGTCGCTGCCCACAGCGCTCGCGTCGCGACCGGAGCTGGCGACACCGCCGCCGGTATCGGTGAGCAGCCGCACGTGGTAACCGTTCTTCACGAGATGGACGCCGATGGATGCGGCGGCCGACACCGCCCACTCGAACGACGACGCCGGCCCTTCGCCGCGATGGGCCAGGGCGCGGGTGTCGAGCAGCAGGGTGGCGCGGCTCTGCCACGGCTGCTCCTCGCGGCGGACCATGACCTGCCCTCGTCGTGCGGTGGAGCGCCAGTGCACCCGGCGCAGGTCGTCGCCGTAGCGGTACTCGCGGGTCGCGGCGTCGTCCTCCCCGGCGCTGGCCAGCGCGCGCGCTCTGCTCTCGCCGCTCCCGGTCCACTCGCTGGAGAGCGGTACCAACGGGAGCGGCTGCACCTGCGGCGTGACGATCAGGATGTCGCGTCGGGTGAACGAGCGCTGCAGCTCGCAGAGGCCGAACGGGTCGGTGAGACGCAGCGACAGCGGCCCGAGCTGGTAGCGCCCCCGGACCTCAGAGCGCAATTGGTAGGAGACCTCCCGGCGCCCGCGGGGCTGCACGCGGTCGAGCACGAAGCGCGGCCGCGAGCCCAGGACGTAGGGGACCCGGTCCTCGACGAGCAGCAGCCCGGTCGGCAGCCTGGAGATGTTGTCGAGACGCAGGGTCACCGTGCACGGTGACCCTGCTGGCGTGCGGGCGGAGCTCAGCCGACGCTCCGATGCCAGCCGGTAGCGGGTGCGGGCGACGACCGCGGCGCTCACCAGGGGAAGAGCGATCAGCAGCACCGCGATGCGCAACAGGTCGTGCTGGCCGAGCAGCACCGAGGTCACGAAGACGGTCACTCCTGCCGCCAGGAACGACCGACCCCTGGTCGTCAGGCCACGGAGCGCGTCACGCACGAGGGGCGCCTGGGAACACTAGACGACACTGCGCCGGGGAGCGGACTCGTCGGGCAGCGGCACCTGCGCGACGAGGTCGCGGACGATCGCATCGGTGTCGCGGCGGCCGATCTGGGACTCGGCGGTGGGCAGCAGCCGGTGGGAGAGGACCGCGACGGCGAGGTCCTGGACGTCGTCGGGCAGGACGTAGTCGCGGTCGTCGAGCGCCGCCGCGGCGCGCGCTGCACGCACCAGGTGCAGGGTCGCCCGCGGTGAGGCGCCGAGGCGCAGCTCGCTCGAAGCCCGGGTGGCGGCGACGAGGTCGATCGCGTAGCGGCGTACCTGGTCGGCGACGTGGATGCTGCGCACCGTGTCGATGAGCTTGGCCATGGCGGTGGCGTCGGAGACCGGCTCGAGCTCGTCGAGCGGCGACGAGCTGCCGTGATGCTCGAGCATCGCCAGCTCGGCGATGTCGTTGGGGTATCCCATCGAGACGCGGGCCATGAAGCGGTCACGCTGGGCCTCGGGCAGCGGGTAGGTGCCCTCCATCTCGATGGGGTTCTGCGTCGCGACGACCATGAACGGCACACCGAGCTCGTAGGTGATGCCGTCGACGGTGACCTGGCGCTCTTCCATGCACTCGAGCAGCGCCGACTGGGTCTTGGGCGAGGCCCGGTTGATCTCGTCACCGACGACGATGTTCGCGAAGATCGCGCCCGGCTTGAACTCGAACTCGTGCGCTTCCTGGTTGTAGATCGAGACACCCGTGATGTCACTCGGCAGCAGGTCGGGGGTGAACTGCACCCGCCGTACCGAGCAGTCGACGGACCGGGCCATGGCCTTGGCGAGCATCGTCTTGCCGACCCCTGGCACGTCCTCGATCAGCAGGTGGCCCTCGGCGAGCATCACGGTGATCGCGAGCTTGACGACGTCGCGCTTGCCCTCGATGACCCCCTCGATGGCACGCCGGATCCGGGTGGTCGTGTCGGCGAGCTCGGCGAGGTCGACGCGCCGCGCGCGATCACCGGTCGTGTGACCTACGGTCAACTGGCCCTCCTAGGCCGCATGTGGCGAGGCCGCGCCACTCTCCCCGGCGGGCTCGACTCCTTGGTCGGGAGTCTCTCAGGTCGGCCCGGCGGTCTACAGGGCGACCGGTAACGATTCTCGTACATCACCCGCCCCGCCGTCACCGCGGGCGCAGCGCCACCACGAGAGCACCCAGAGACGCTGCGAGGCCGATCAAGGCCAGCCAGACCGACGGGACGACCGTGCCGCCGGCGATCGCGGCGACGCCGGCGGCCGCACCGCTCGCCACCAGCCACGGCGCAGCAAGGCGGGGCCGTGACCCGCGGGCGAGCACCACCACGCGTCCCCCCGCTGTCGCGCTGCGCTCGCACCGGTCCACGGTGGCGGCGAGGCATGTCACGAGCAGGCCGGCGACAAGGAGCCACTTGAGGGCAAGCCCGTCCGGGGTGAGTCCGGCGGTGAGCAGGCTCGCCGTGGTCACGACCACCGCGAAGGTCCCCAGCAGCCGCCAGCCGGTCGCCGTGGCTGCGACGACCACCACCGCGGCGAACAGGCCGAGCGACTGGACGGGGCGCAGGTCGTCGGTGAGCGCCGGGACACAGGCCAGGACCCCGGCCGCGGCAGGTACGGCGGCCCGGCTCAAACGAGTTGTGCGGGTCATGCCCGGACCTCCGGCCGCACCGCTCTCATGGCATGCAGCAGCGCACTGGCCAGGTCGCCGGTGCCGTCCCAGGGCATCAGCGGTACGCCGAGGCCGGCGAGCTCGGCCCGGTCGGCCTCGCGACCGAGCCGCCAGACCCGCAGGGCGAGCCCGGCCGGGACCGCAGCGGACCGCCGGGACCGGGCCTCGACCGGCTCGCTGGTCAGCACGTCGACCACGAGGACCCCGAAGCCGCGACCCCGCAGGTCGCGCACGGCTGTCACCGCGCGGTCGTCGAGCAGGGGCGAGAACAGGCAGACGAACGCGCCGCCGGGCAGCGCCGCCGGCGGCAACCGGTCGATCCCGCCACCCACCTGGCTGTCGTCGAGGCGCACCTGCATGAGGGCGTCCGCGAGGCGCTGCCGCTGGCGGGGTCCCGCGGCGGGGGCGAGCCAGCGCACCGACCGCCCGAGGGTGACCAGCCCGATCCGGTCGGCCACTGCGAGGTAGGTCGAGGCCAGCACGAGCGCGCCGCGCACGCTGAGGTCCAGCGTCGAGTGGCCGGGCTCGCCCGCGTCGGTGTCGACGTCGAGCACGAGGACGACGTCGACGGGGCGTTCCGCCGCGTACTGGCGGACGTGCAGCTCCTGGCGCCGCGCCGTCGTACGCCAGTCGATGTCGCGTCGCCGGTCGCCGCTCGCGTAGGGCCGCACGCCGGCGAACTCCACGCCCGACCCGATGGCCCGGCTGGCGTGCTCGCCGAACCGCGCCGGCAGCTCGCGGGGAGCGACCGGCCGGGCCAGCAGCCCGCCGCCGGGGTAGACCACCAGCTCCGGGATCGTCAGCGTCACCGTGGCGGCGTACATCCCGTTGCCGGCGACGACCCGCAGGCGCACCCGACCATCGCGGTAGCGCCCCCACCGACGCGGGACGAGCCTCACCGTGGTCGACGCGCCGACCGGCGGTCCCGGCGCACGGACGGGTGCAGTGTCGTGATGGACCTCGACCCGGGGCGGGGGTACGACGACGAGCTCGACCCGGTCAGCACCGGGCACGCCGACCTCGAGGGCCAGCGTCAGCTCGTCGCCCTCGACGCACCGGGTCGGCTCGAGCGAGACCGCAGCGTGCGCCGACGTCGGCAGCGCGCTGCGCGGAGAGAGCACGAGCAGGATCAGGGGTGCGACCGCGACGATGAGCAGCTCGCCGTGTCCGCTCGCCACCGCGGCGAGCACCGCGAGTACTGCCACGGCCGCGAGGCGGCGGGGCCTCGGGGTTGCGGCGAAGTCCAGCGCCGGGCCGGGCAGCGGGTCCGACGTCATCGCGGTACCGGCACCGAGCCCAACAGCTCGGCGACCACGTCGTCGCCGGTGACCCGGCGCACCCACAGCTCGGGCCGCAGGCTGAGGCGGTGGCCGAGTGCGCACACCGCCACCTTCTTCACGTCCTCGGGCGTGACGTAGTCGCGGCCCTCCAGGACGGCCTGGCCGCGGCTGAGTGCGACGAGGGCGAGACCGCCTCGCGGGCTGGAGCCGACCGTCACCTGCCGGTGCGCGCGGGTGGCCTCGACCAGCCCCACGATGTAGCCCAGGATCACCGGGTCGACCTCGACCGCCTCGAGACTCTCGCGCATGGCGAGCACCGTGTCGGCATCGACGACGGTGGCCAGGTCGGCCGGCGCCGACCCGCGGCGCAGACGCCGTTGCAACAGCTCTTGCTCGTCGTCGGTTCCGAGGTAGCCCAGCCGCACCCGCAGGAGGAAACGGTCGAGCTGCGCTTCGGGCAGGGCGTAGGTGCCCTCGTACTCGATCGGGTTGTCGGTCGCGAGCACGACGAAGGGCTGGGGCAGCGGTCGTGTCTCGCCGTCGCTGGACACCTGTTCCTCTGCCATGGCCTCGAGCAGGGCGGCCTGCGTCTTGGGTGGTGTGCGGTTGATCTCGTCGGCGAGCAGCAGCTGCGTGAAGACCGGCCCGGGGCGGAACGCGAAGTCCCCGGTGCGCTGGTCGTAGATGGAGAGCCCGGTCAGGTCGGCCGGCAACAAGTCGGGAGTGAACTGCACGCGGCGGAAGGACAGCCCGAGCACGTCGGCGAAACAGCGCGCGATGAGTGTCTTGCCGAGCCCGGGCACGTCCTCGAGCAGCACGTGCCCACGCCCGAGGATGCCGAGCAGGACCAGCTCGAGCACGCGCCGCCGGCCGACGACCACCGACTCGATCTCGTCGAGCACCCGGGCGGCGTGCGCGGCGGTGTCCGAAGGGTGCGTCACAGACTCTCCAGGCGTTCGACGATGCGGGTGAGGGCGGCGGCGTCCGGACCGGGTGGGTCGCTGACGGACGACGGGGGACGTCGGGGGTCCAGCCACACCCAGACCTCGTCGCCGAGCAGCGCGCGTGCGGCGTCGGGCGAGCGGTGGACGTCGATGCCCCTCCGGTCGGTGAGCCGCGACACCATGAGCTTCATGAGCACAGGTCGGGTCGCGACGTCGAAGTGACGTGGCGACGCGCGCGCCCACGACAGGGCCTCGGCGGTTTGCCGATAGCTGCGGAAGGGGGCGTTCTCGACCGGCACCGGTGGCCGCGCGCGACGGCGCGGCGGCACGGCAGCGGGGACGCCGAGCAGCGCCAGGCCGCATGCCGTCGCTGCGACGGCGCTGAGCCAGACCAGCAGGCCGCCACGACCCGCGAGCACATAGGCGATGCCGGCACCGATGACTGCGAACGCGAGCAGACCGCGCCGTCCGAGGCGGCGCAGGAGGCCCGCGCGGGGTCGGGGCACAGTGGGCCGGCGCGCCTCAGCCATGCCGGACCCCCAGCTCCTCGCGGACCCGGGCCAGGGCGGTCTCCGCGTCGACGCGCGCCGTCGCCGGCAGGGAGTGGCTGCTGAACCGCGCCTCGCGGAACAGCTCGGTGAGCGCACCGGCGCTCGCGCGGGAGACCTGGCCGCTCTGCACCGCGCGCTCCAGGACCTCGGTGGGTGTGTCCGACGGCCGCGGAGGAGCGGCGCCGACGGCGAGCGAGTGGGCCATCGCGGTGTAGGCCGCGATCACGGCGGCGCGTACGTCGTCGCCGGCGGCCAGGGCCTGCTCGGCCGCGTCCAGTGCGTTGTCGAGGACGACCGGGTCCGCGGCGGACTGCGGCACAGCGGACTCGGCCAAGGCCGGTGTCGCCTGGCGCAACCGGGCGACCAGCGCGGCGCCCAGTGCCAGCACGGTCAGGGCGACCAGCAGGGTGGGCAGGTCGGGGAGGGGCAGCCGGTCGAGGGTCGCGACCTCGGCTTCGCCGTCTCCTGCCCCTTCGGCCTCGGGGGTGTCCAGCACCCTGCTGAGGAGCGCGCGCGCCAGCAGGACGAGTGCGGCGGTCACGGTGACGACGAAGACCACGGCAGCGACGACGACGTACCACCGGAGCGGGACGGCGGGGCTGATCAGCTCCACCTCGTCCTTGGGCCGGCGCCGCCGTCGGCGCACGACGAGGACGTACCACGCCGTCGCCGCGACGACACCGGCAGCGAGGACGACGAGCACGACCCGCGCACGTCCTTGGTCGGGTGTCTCGAAGAGCGCGCTCCAGTCGAGCCCACGCCGGCCGGACAGGCCGAGAGCGCCGAGGCCGGCCAGTGCGACGACAAGGAGCACCCGGCCGGCGGCAGGGACAGCCGCGACCTTGCGAGGGGAGGTCAGCGACCGCTCGTCACCGCGATCTCGCTCGCGGATTCTCACCGCGCAATCCAACCAGGCGATCAGTCCGGTGAGCGGGAGAGCGGCCTCGTCGTTACACGACCGATGATCGCAACCAGACCCCACACAGACGGCGGCGACTGGGGGTGGGCTGGCAGTTCCGAACGGGGTGACCCGTCGTGTCTTCGGGCTTTGTGGGGCAGCGTTGCGATCTTGCTCGTCTCACGCGTCATCCTTCCGCGTCACTGCGCCTCGTTCTGGCGCGTTTGTGCAGGTCATTGGTTGACGGTGGAGGGAAGTGGGGTAGAGTGGCGCGCAGTGGGGGAGCAGTACTCAAACGCAGCATTGGGGAGGTGTCGATGTGGCGTCCCAGGACGACCAGCCTCCCGTCCTGTTCCTCGGCACCCACCAGCCCCGCATGGACGACAAGGGCCGGCTCTTCCTGCCGGCCAAGTTCCGCGACGACCTCGCAGGGGGTCTGGTGATCACGCGTGGCCAGGACCGCTGTCTCTATGTCTTTCCCGACTCGGAGTTCGCACGTCTCTACGAGGGCATCCGGCAGGCACCGGTCACCAGCAAGTCCGCGCGCGACTACCAACGGATGTTCCTCTCCGGTGCCTCGCGCGAGACACCGGACAAGCAGGGCAGGGTCACCGTGCCGCCGCCGCTGCGCGACTACGCCGGCCTCACCCGCGACTGCGTCGTCATCGGGGCAGGGGCCCGCCTCGAGGTCTGGGACCGGGTGGCGTGGGAGAGCTACCTGGGCGACCACGAGGGCACCTTCGCCGACCTCTCGGAGGAGGTGCTGCCTGGCCTGATCTGAGATCGCCCGGTTCTCCGTACGGCGAGGTCTCCACCCGTCGATCAGTTCTGGCGCACCTTCCCCGGCGCCAGAGCGGGTCCGACGGTTGGAGACCTGGCCGCCCGGCAGCCGGCCGGACGCACACCAGCACCCACCCCCGCCGAGCACCCGCACCATCCAGCACCAAGGACCGCCCGCGAGCCGGTCCATCGAAAGGGTCGAGATGCAACACGCAGCACCGGACGACGGCTCGGCGGCCCTGTCCGCCGAGACACGTCACAGCGCGCTGCTTCTCCTCGGCGCGGTCGGCGGCATGGGCGGCATCGCGGCCCTGCTGGCAGTGCTCATCAGCTGGTTCTCCGGCTGACGATGACGGGTCCGCCGCCTTCCGACCCGCAGCGCGGGGAGACCGTCCAGCGCGATGACTCCGGCCACGTGCCGGTCATGCTGGAGCGTTGCTTCGCGCTGCTCGCTCCCGCGCTGGACAAGCCGGGCGCCGTCGTGGTGGACGCGACACTCGGGCTCGGTGGCCACAGTGCCGCCCTGCTCGAGCGGCTCCCCGGACTGCACCTGGTCGGTCTCGACCGTGACCCGCAGGCGCTCGAGCGGGCCACCCGCCGGCTCGCGCCGTACGCCGAGCGGACCCATCTCGTGCACACCGGCTACGACGAGCTCCCGGACGTCCTGTCTGGCCTCGGCTACGAGCGGGTGCAGGGCGTGCTGCTCGACCTCGGCGTCTCGTCCCTCCAGCTCGACGAGGTCGGGCGCGGCTTCGCCTACTCGCAGGACGCGCCACTCGACATGCGGATGGACCCGACCCAGGGCCAGACCGCGGCCGACGTGGTCAACGGCTACGAGCCCGCCGAGCTGGCCCGGGTGCTTCGGGTCTACGGCGAGGAGCGCTTTGCCCGCCGCATCGCCGACGCCGTGGTGCGCGAGCGGGTGCGGGAGCCGTTTACCGGCACCGCGCGGCTGGCCGAGCTCGTGCGTTCCTCGATCCCGGCCGCAACCCGGCGCAAGGGCGGTCACCCGGCCAAGCGGACGTTCCAGGCCCTCCGCATCGAGGTCAACGGCGAGCTGAATGCACTCGAACGCGTGCTGCCCGCGTCGGTGGGGGCGCTCGCGGTGGGCGGGCGCATCGTCGTCCTCGCCTACCACTCGCTCGAGGACCGGATGGTCAAGCGGGTGCTGGTCGCCGGCGCGACGAGCACCGCGCCGCGCGACCTCCCCGTCGTGCCGCCGGGACACGAGCCGGTCCTGCGGCTGCTCACCCGCGGCGCGGAGGAGCCGGACGCCGCCGAGGTGGCGGCGAACCCACGTGCGGCGTCGGCCCGGCTGCGGGCCGCCGAGCGCCTGCGGGACGCGGCATGACCCCGCGTCAGGCCGCCGCGGCCGCCCGCGCCACGCCGGTACGCCGGCCTGGTTCGTCGCGTCCGCCGACGACCCGCCCCCGCCTCAGCATCGTCCCGCCGCTGCGCGCCACGGCGCCCCGAGCGCCGTTCGTGCTGCTGGTCGGAGCTCTGCTGGTGGCCGGTCTCGGCGGCCTGCTGTTCCTGCACACCTCGCTCGCGGAGGACTCCTTCCGGCTCCACGACCTGCAGGTGCGTTCGGCCGATCTCAGTGACCGGGAGCAGGCCCTCGAGCAGGCGGTCGACCAGCTCGGCTCGCCCGCCCGGCTCGCGGCGCGGGCCAGCCAGCTCGGCATGGTGGCGTCGGAGAATCCGGCCTTCATCCGTCTCGCCGACGGTCGCATCCTCGGCAAGCCGAAGGCCGGCCAGGTGCCCCCGCCGAAGGTCGTGCCGAAACCGAGCGCCGCCGCGACGACTGCCGAGAAGAAGGGGGCTGCCCAGAAGAAGGCAGCCGCGCAGAAGAAGGCCGCCGAGCAGAAGGCGGCCAAGAAGAAGCCCGGCACGGCGAACCCCGGTGCCCGCACCACCCCAGCCCCGGCACAGCGCACCGGGGCGCGTCGGTGACGCCCCGCCGGTCGCCGCCGCGTCGGCGACCGCCGCCTCCTCGGCGGAAGCCGACGCGTAAACCCCCGCGCAAACCGCCCCGCTCCACCCGCAAGCCGCCGCCGCGCCGTCCCGTCGCCGGGCGCGACCGACGGCCGCGACGGATCAGACAGCTACGCCTGGCTGATGGCCGTCGTCGGGCCCGCGGCGCCGTCGTGCTCCTGGCGGTCGTGCTTTCGCTCTTCGGTGGCCGCCTCGTGCAACTGCAAGGGCTGGACGCCACGGCGTACGCCGACGAGGCCGCCGCCAGCCGGCTGCGCACGGTGAACCTGCCCGCCACCCGCGGCGACATCACCGACCGGAACGGCGTCGCGCTCGCCACCACCGTGGACGCCGTGAACGTGACCGCCGACCAGACCCTGGTCGAGAAGCCCGCGGAGACCGCGGCGCTGCTGGCGCCCCTGATCGGTGCCGACGTTGCGTCCCTCGAGTCGCGGCTGACCGGCGACCGGCGATTCGTCTACCTCGCCAAGGGCATCACGCCCAAGCGCTGGTCCCAGATCCGCGCCCTCAAGCTGCCGGACTTCGATGGACTGCCCGGCATCTTCAGCGAGCACGCCAGCAAGCGCGTCTACCCGGCCGGCTCCACCGGCGCGAACATGGTCGGCTTCGTCGGTGCCGACCAGGCGGGCCTGGGCGGTCTGGAGTACGCGCTCGACGACCAGCTCAAGGGCACCGACGGGACGGCGACCTTCGAGATGGGCGCCGGCGGCCGGCGCATCCCCAGCGCCCAGGACGCCGAGCAGGCAGCGGTCGCCGGCAAGGACGTGCAGCTCACCATCGACCGGGACATCCAGTGGGTGGCGCAGCGAGCGATCGCGAAGAAGGTCAAGGAGACCAAGTCGGAGAGCGGCACGGTCATCGTGCTGGACCCGCAGACGGGCGACCTGCTCGCCATGGCGACCGCTCCGACGTTCGACGCCAACGACCCGTCCGCGTCGCCGGCGGACGCCCGTGGCAACCGGCCGCTGACTGAGCCGTACGAACCCGGCAGCACCGGGAAGGTCGCTACCGCAGCCGCCCTGTTGGAGGAGCGGGCAGTCACCCCGCAGACCCCGATCACGGTGCCCAACCGGCTCTATCGCGCGGGCAAGTCGTTCAAGGACTTCGAGGACCACGAGACGATGCGGCTGACCTATGCCGGCACCGTCGCGAAGTCGAGCAACATCGGCACGATCCTGGCCGCCGAGCGCATGGGGTTGCGCAAGCTGCACCCCTACCTCGAGAAGTTCGGCATCGGCCAGCCGACCGGGCTGGGCATGCCCGGCGAGACCGCGGGTGTCCTGCCGCCGTTGAAGAACTGGTCGGCGACGACTGGCTACACGCTGCCCTTCGGGCAGGGCTACTCCGTCAACACCGTCCAGATGGCGTCGGTGTTCGCCACGATCGCCAACGACGGGGTGCGGGTCTCGCCGCGTCTGGTCGCCGGCTACTCCCGTGGCGGCGGCAAGGTCACCCCCGCACCGGCCTCGAAGCACACCCGGGTCGTCAGCCCGCGCACCGCGCGGACCGTGCGACTGCTCACGGAAACGGTGCTCGGCGAGGGCGGCACCGCACCGTTGGCCCGGATCCCCGGCTACCGCGTCGGCGGCAAGACGGGCACCGCGCAGCGCTTCGTCCCGCGGTGCGGCTGCTACCAGGGATTCACGATGTCCTTCATCGGGATGGCCCCGGTCGACAAGCCGGAGCTGGTCGTGGCCGTCACCCTGCAGGACGCGCACGGCATCGGTGGCGGCATCACGGCAGGCCCGGTGTTCAAGGAGGTCCTCTCCTTCGCGCTGCAGTCGCAGCGTGTTCCACCGACGGGGACCAAGGCGCCCAGGATCAGGTTGGTACGCCCCTGACCGGTAGCCTCGCTGCCGTGCCCGACCCTGCTGGAGTGCCCGTCCTGCGGCCCCAGCGGCTCCCGCGACACACCCTGTCCGACGTCGCAGCGCGCCTCGGCGTACCCCTGCCCGACGGCGCCGGCGCGGGCACCGCGGTCACCGGGCTGACCCACGACTCCCGTTCCGTTCGGGCCGGCGACCTCTACGCGGCGCTGCCGGGCGCGCGGGCGCACGGCGCCCAGTTCGCTGCCGATGTCCGCGACGCGGGCGCCGTCGCGGCGCTGACCGACCAGGCAGGGGAGGAGCCGGTGCGCGCCGCCGGCCTCCCGGCGTACGTCGTGGCCGACCCCCGTGGCGCCCTCGGCGATCTGGCCGCCTGGGTCTACGGCGAGCCGGGCCGCGACCTCACCCTCGTCGGGGTGACCGGCACCAACGGCAAGACGACGACCGCCTACCTGCTCGAGGCGGGGCTGCAGGCGGCCGGCCGCGCCACCGGCCTGGTGGGCACGATCGAGACCCGGATCGGCGACGAGGTGGTGCCCAGCGTCCGCACCACGCCGGAGGCGCCCGACCTGCAGGCGCTGCTCGCCGTGATGCGCGAGCGGGGCGCGCAGGCCATCCCGATGGAGGTGTCGAGTCACGCGCTCGCTCTGGGCCGGGTCGACGGGCTGACCTACGACATCGCGATCTTCACCAACCTCTCCGAGGACCACCTGGACTTCCACGCCGACCTCGAGGACTACTTCGCCGTGAAGGCGTCGCTGTTCACGCCGTCGCGGTCCGACGTCGGGGTCGTCGCGGTCGACGACGACTGGGGCCGGCGGCTGGCCCGCACCGCGACCGTGCCGGTCACCACGGTCTCGGTGCACGGCAACGACGCCGACTGGCGGGTCGACCGCATCGCCGTCGCCGGCGAGGGGAGCAGCTTTCGGCTGACCGGTCCGGACGGTGCCGAGGTGACAGCGGGCACGGCCCTGCCCGGTGAGTTCAACGTGGACAACGCGGCTCTCGCGGTGGTCGCGCTCGTGCAGACCGGCATCGACCTGGCCGTGGCGGCCAAGGGCGTCGCCGCCTGCTCGGACGTGCCCGGCCGGATGGAACGTGTCGACGAGGGTCAGGACTTCTTGGCCCTCGTCGACTATGCGCACACCCCGGACGCGCTCACGCTGCTCCTTGCGACGGCCCGCAGGCTCACCCGAGGGGACGGGCGAGTCGTCGTGGTCGTCGGCTGCGGCGGCGACCGCGACCCCTACAAGCGCCCCGTCATGGGCGAGATCGCGGCGCGCGGCGCCGACCTCGCGATCCTGACCAGCGACAACCCGCGCTCCGAGGACCCGCTCGCCATCCTCGAGGCGATGCGCGAGGGCGCCGGGCGCGTCGGCGCGGCCGAGTCGGCGCAGGTAACCGTGCAGCCCGACCGCCGGGCCGCGATCGGCGAGGCGGTGGCTGCCGCCGGCGCCGGAGACGTGCTCGTCGTCGCCGGCAAGGGCCACGAGCAGGGGCAGGAGATCGCCGGGTCGGTGCACCCGTTCGACGACCGGACCGTGCTTCGCGAGGCGCTGGGGGCGGCGACCCGGTGATCCCGCTCAGTCTCGCCGAGGTCGCGCACGCCGTCGGTGGCACGTTCGTCGACGGCGCCGACCCGTCCGCCGTCGTCTCCGGTGCCGTCGTCGTCGACTCGCGCCTCGCGGGGCCCGACGGGCTGTTCGTCGCCGTGGTGGGGGAGCGCACCGACGGCCACCAGCACGCCGGTGCCGCCATCGAGGCCGGCGCCGTCGGGGTGCTCGCGGCCCGGCCGGTCGGCGTACCGGCGATCGTTGTCGACGACCCGGTCGCGGCGCTGGGCCGGCTCGCCCACGAGGTGGCCGGCCGGACGACCGCCACCGTGGTGGCGCTCACCGGCTCGTCCGGCAAGACCAGCACCAAGGACCTGCTCGCCCAGGTCCTCGAGACGGCAGGCCCCACGGTGGCGCCAGAGGGATCCTTCAACAACGAGATCGGTGTGCCCCTCACCGTGCTCTCCGTCGACGACCGCACCCGCCACCTGGTGCTCGAGATGGGGGCTCGCGGCCGTGGTCATATCGCGGCGCTGTGCCGCATCGCCCAACCCCGCGTCAGCGCGGTCCTCAACGTCGGCAGCGCGCATGCAGGCGAGTTCGGCGGACGTGAGCAGATCGCCGCGGCCAAGCAGGAGATCGTGGAGACGCTGCCGGCCGGGACCGACGGCGGCGTCGCGGTGCTCAACGCCGACGACCCGCTGGTCGCGGCGATGGCCGGAGTCACCTCCGCCCGGGTCGTGAGGTTCGGGCTCACGTCCGGCGTCGACGTCCGGGCCGAGGGCGTCGTCCTCGACGGGCGCGGCTGCGCGGGCTTCACCCTGGTCACGCCGGAGGGCGCGGCGCCGACCCAGCTCGGCCTGCACGGTGCCCATCACGTGAGCAACGCCCTCGCGGCGGCAGCCGTCGCGCGCGAGCTCGGTCTCGACGTCACGCAGGTGGCCGGCGCCTTGCAGGCCGCCCGGCCGCGCAGCCCCTGGCGCATGGAGGTCGTCGACCGCGCCGACGGCGTCACTGTCGTCAACGACGCCTACAACGCCAACCCCGAGTCGGTGGCGGCCGCACTGGAAGCCCTCGTCGCGCTGGCGGGCGACCGCCGTACCTGGGCCGTTCTCGGCGAGATGCTCGAGCTCGGCGCGGCATCCCCCGACGAGCACCGTGCGGTCGGCAGACTGGCGGGACGTCTAGGGGTCGACCGGGTCGTCGCCGTTGGCGACGGTGCCCGGCCCATCGGGGACGGTGCGACGGAGGCCGGGACGACTCGGGAGGAGCCGGTGCAGGTGGCGGACGTCGAGGCGGCGGGTGCCATGCTCGCTGCCGAGCTCCGCCCGGGCGACGTCGTCCTGGTCAAGGCATCCCGGGCCGCCGGGCTCGAGCGGGTGGCGGCAGCCCTTCTCGCCGACGATGCCTCGCCGGGGGGCGGCCCATGAGGGGAGTCCTCTCCGCGGCGTCGATCAGTCTGATCCTCGCGCTCTTCGGCACCCCGCTCGCGATCCGCTTTCTGGTCCGCCACAGCTACGGGCAGCTGATCCGTGACGACGGCCCGACCTCGCACCACACCAAGCGCGGCACCCCGACGATGGGTGGGGCCATCATCATCCTGTCGACGCTGCTCGGTTACTTCGGCGCGCACCTGATCACCTTGCGCGACCTGACCGTGTCGGCGTTGCTGGTGCTGTTCCTGATGACCGGTCTCGGGCTGGTCGGGTTCCTCGACGACTACATCAAGGTGGCCAAGCAACGCAGCCTGGGCCTGCGCGCCAGTGCGAAGCTCATCGGCCAGTCGGTCGTCGCGATCACCTTCGCCGTGCTCGCGATCCAGTTCCCGGACTCGGCGGGATACACGCCGGCCTCGACGGAGATCTCGTTCATCCGTGACACCGGCATCGTCCTCGGCTCGGTGCTCTTCGTTGTGTGGGCGTACGTGATGATCGCGGGCACGTCGAACGGCGTGAACCTCACTGACGGATTGGACGGGCTGGCGACCGGCACGTCCGTGATGGTGTTCGCGTCGTACGTGCTGATCGGCACCTGGCAGTTCGGTCAGAACTGCGCGCGGCCCACCGTTAACCCCGCCACCTGCTACGAGGTGCGTGACCCGCTCGACCTCGCGGTCGTAGCCGCCGCCGTGATGGGCGCGTGCTTCGGCTTCCTGTGGTGGAACGCGTCGCCGGCCAAGATCTTCATGGGTGACACCGGCTCTCTCGCCCTGGGCGGCGCACTCGCCGGCCTGGCGCTGACCACCCGCACCCAGCTGCTGCTCGTGCTGGTCGGCGGGCTTTTCGCGCTGATCACTCTGTCGGTGATCGTGCAGGTCGGCTTCTTCAAGCTGACCGGCAAACGGGTGTTCCGGATGGCCCCGTTGCAACACCACTTCGAGCTCGTGGGCTGGGGCGAGGTGACGATCGTCATCCGGTTCTGGATCATCGCCGGGCTGCTGGTGGCGCTCGGGCTGGGTGTCTTCTACGCCGAGTGGGTCACCGGGTCGTGACGGCATTCGACGACGCCCGCGCCGATGGTGCGTGGGAGGGCGTCCAGGTGTGCGTGGCGGGCCTGGGCATCTCCGGCCTGTCGGTGGCGCGGGTGCTGGCCGCGCGGGGCGCCGACGTGATCGTGGTCGACGGCAAGGACGGACAGGTCGAGCGCGACCGGGCCGCCACGGTCGAGGCCGCGGGTGCCCGCGTGCGTCTCGGTGACGGCGCGACGTTCCCGCCCGGCACCGAGCTGGTCGTCACCTCGCCCGGCTGGCGGCCGACCCAGCCGCTGCTGGCGGCCGCGGCTGCGGTGGGTGTGCCCGTCTGGGGCGAGATCGAGCTGGCCTGGCGGCTGAGTGACCCCGCCGTCCCGCTGCTCGGCGTCACCGGCACGAACGGCAAGACGACCACCGTGCAGATGCTCGCGTCGGTGCTGTCCTCGGCCGGGCTGCACACCGTCGCCGCCGGCAACGTCGGGCTGCCGCTGCTCGACGCGGTGCTGGCCGACCCGCCGTACGACGTGATCGCGGTCGAGGTCTCGAGCTTCCAGCTGCACTGGACCTCGTCGGTGCAGTTCACCGCCGCGGCCCTGCTCAACGTCGCCGACGACCACCTCGACTGGCACGGGTCGATGCAGGCCTATGCCGCCGACAAGGTCAGCGTGTGGCGCGGCGGCGCGCGGGTGGTCGTCAACGCCGACGACGACGCGGCCCGCTCGCTCGCCGAGGGCCGCGACGGTGTCGTGTCGTTCACCCTCGGCGACCCGTCCAGAGGACAGCTGGGAGTGCGTGACGGCTGGCTGGTCGACGCGACCGGCGGCGAGGCGGTCCCGCTCGCGCCGGTTTCCTCGGTCCACCCGCCCGCTCCCCACAACGTCGCCAACGCCCTCGCTGCGGCGACGCTCGCGCGGCTGCACGGAGCCGCGCCCGAGGCGGTCCGTGCCGGTCTCGAGGCGTTCGCACCGGGGATGCACCGCATCACGGAGGTCGCCCACGTCGACGGCATCATCTACGTGGACGACTCCAAGGCGACCAACCCACACGCAGCAGCCGCGTCGATCGCGGCGTACGACTCGGTGGTGTGGGTGGCCGGCGGGCTCGCCAAGGGCGCCCGCTTCGACGAGGTCGTCGCGTCGGCGGCACCGCGTCTGCGTGGTGTGGTCTTGATGGGTGCCGACCGCGCACTGATCGCCGAAGCGCTCGCGCGACACGCACCGGATGTGCCCGTTGTCGAGGTGACCGGCACGGACACTGGTGCCATGGACGACGTCGTGCGCGCCGCCCACGGTCTCTCGCATCCCGGGGACACCGTGTTGCTGGCGCCCGCGTGCGCGTCGATGGACATGTTCCGCGACTACGGCGAGCGTGGTGACGCGTTCGCGGCCGCCGCCCGGCGACTCGGCGGATGACGACCACACCAGTACCGACCCGCGCCGCAACCGCCGCGGACAAGAAGAGCGCGACGCCCCACGGCGGGCTCAGCGCGGTGTCGCTCCTGCACCGGCCGGCGACGCCCTACTACCTGCTGCTCGGCTCGACCCTGCTGCTGCTCGCGCTGGGCCTGGTCATGGTCTTCTCCGCCTCGAGCGTGATCGCGTTCAAGTTCCTCGGCTCGTCGTTCGCGATCGTCAGCAAGCAGGCGATGTGGGTGGCGATCGCGTTGCCGCTGATGTGGCTGGCCGCGCGGCTGCCGGTGCGGGCATGGCGGGCGTTCGCGTACGTCGGGCTGTTCGTGTCGCTGGCGCTGCTCGTGCTGGTGGCCGTCGCCGGCACCGAGGTCAAGGGCAACCGGAACTGGCTCGAGTTCGGCGGGCCGTTCCGAATCCAGCCCGCCGAGCTGGCCAAGCTCTCGCTGATCGTGTGGGCGGCCGACCTGTTGGCGCGCAAGCAGAAGCTGATCACTCAGTGGAAGCACCTGCTCGTGCCGCTGGTGCCGGTGGGCGGTCTCGTCATCGGGCTGGTGCTTCTCGGCGGCGACCTGGGAACGGCGCTGATCCTGATCGCGATCCTCGCGTCGGTGCTCTACGTCGCGGGTGCGCCGCTGCGCGTCTTCGTGGTGGCGATGATCCCCGTCGGGCTCATCGTGCTCTACATGGTGCAGACCCGCTCGCACCGGTTGGCACGCATCACCAGCTGGCTCGACCCGTCCGTCGACCCGGGCGGCGCGGGATGGCAGGCGCTGCACGGCAAGTTCGCACTGGCCTCGGGTGGCTGGTGGGGCGCCGGCCTCGGCGGGTCCAAGGAGAAGTGGGGCAGCCTTCCTGAGGCCCACACCGACTTCATCTTCGCGATCATCGGCGAAGAGCTCGGGCTGGTCGGCACGCTCGCGGTGCTCGCGCTGTTCGGCGCGGTGGGGTACGCCGGCCTGCTGGTCGCGATCCGCGCCGACGACCTGTTCGTCCGGCTGGCCGCCGCCGGTGTCACCGCGTGGATCATCGTGCAGGCGCTGGTCAACCTCGGCGCCGTCCTCGGCGTCCTGCCCATCACCGGAGTCCCGCTTCCGCTGGTGTCCTACGGTGGCTCCGCCATGGTCCCGACGATGCTGGCCCTGGGCATGCTGCTGTCGTTCGCGCATCCGCGGCGGGCAGCCCGATCGCGCGCGAGGAGGTGACGGGTGCACGTCGTCATCGCCGGGGGAGGGACCGCCGGTCATATCGAGCCGGCCCTCGCGGTGGCCGACGCGCTGCGTCGCCGTGACCCCGACATCGGCATCACCGCGCTCGGCACCGAGCGCGGACTCGACACCAAGCTCGTGCCCGCCCGTGGCTACGACCTCGCCCTGATCCCGCCGGTGCCGTTCCCGCGCCGCCCGTCGGTCGACGCGCTGCGCGTTCCCGGCCGGCTGCGCGACGCGGTGCAGGCGGCCCGAGCCGTGCTCCGCGACCGGAAGGCCGACGTGGTGGTCGGCTTCGGTGGGTTCGTGGCCGGCCCGGCCTATCTCGCGGCCCGGCAGGAGCGGCTGCCCATCGTCGTCCACGAGGCGAACCCGCGGCCCGGCTGGGCGAACCGCCTGGGCGCCCGCTTCACCCGTCGTGTCGCGGTCAGCTTCCCGGACACGCCGCTGCCGCACGCGCGCTACGTCGGGCTGCCGATCCGCCGGTCGATCGCGTTGCTCGACCGGGCGGCAACCCGCGACGAGGCGCGCAGCTCGTTCGGGCTCGACCCCGACCGGCCGACGCTGCTCGTCACCGGTGGCTCGCAGGGTGCCCGGCGCCTCAACGAGGCGGCGGCCGGCGCGGCACCCGAGCTGGTCGCCGCGGGCGTCCAGGTGCTGCACGCCACCGGAGCGGCCAACACGGTGACCGTCGACCTGCCGGCCGGCTCCCCGCCGTACGTCGTGGTGCCCTACCTCGAGCGGATGGACCTGGCCTACGCCGCCGCCGACCTGGCGCTGTGCCGCGCGGGCGCGAACACCGTCGCCGAGATGGCAGCGGTCGGGCTGGCCGCGGCGTACGTTCCGCTGCCCATCGGCAACGGCGAGCAGGAGCTGATCGCCCGGCCGGTGGTCGAGGCCGGCGGCGGCCTGCTCGTCGACGACCCGGCATGTACACCGGCGTGGGTGCGCTCGACTCTGACCCCGTTGCTCGTGGACTCCGATCGGTTGGCCACGATGGGGGCGGCGGCGGCGCGCTTCGGCCGCCGCGACGCCGACGAGCTGCTCGCCGACCTGGTGCTCGCGGCGGCGGCCGACGGCGGGCGGAGGGGCACACGGTGACGGGCGTCAACGGCATCGACCCTGTCCGGGCTCCGGAGGAGACGCTGCCTGCCGAGGCGCTGGGCCGCGTGCACTTCGTCGGCATCGGCGGCGCCGGCATGTCCGGCATCGCTCGCATCATGCGCTCGCGCGGCATTCCCGTCTCGGGCAGCGACGCCAAGGACTCCGTGACACTGGCCGCGCTGCGTGCGGTCGGGGCCACGGTCCACGTCGGGCACGCCCCCGAGCACGTCGGCGAGGCCGACACCGTCGTCGTCTCGACCGCCGTTCGCCATCGCAACCCCGAGCTCGTCGTGGCGCGCGAGCGCGGTCTGCGGGTGATCCACCGGGCCGGTGCACTGGCGTCGGTGATGGTCGGACGTCGCTCCATCGCGGTGGCCGGAACACATGGCAAGACCACGACGACGTCGCTGCTGACCGTCGCCATCCAGCACTGCGGCGCCGACCCGTCGTTCGCGATCGGAGGCAACCTCAACGAGTCAGGAGCCAACGCGCACAACGGATCCGGCGATGTCTTCGTCGCCGAGGCCGACGAGAGCGACGGCTCGTTCCTGCTCTACGCGCCGCACGCCGCCATCGTCACCAACGTCGAACCCGACCACCTCGACCACTACGGCACGCCGGAGGCGGTCGCGGAGGCGTTCGACGCGTTCGCCGACCGGATCCTGCCGGGGGGCTTCCTGATCGTCTGCGCCGACGACACGGGTGCAGCGCGGCTGGCCACGCAAGCGCGTCGGCGTGGCATCGACGTCCGCACCTACGGCGAGTCGTACGGCGCCGACCTGCGCATGGTCGACGTCGTCATGCGCGGCCTCGGCTCGTCCTTCGAGACCGTCCAGCGAGGTCGCCGCCTGGGCCGGGTGGACCTCAAGCTGCCCGGGCGGCACAACGCCCTGAACGCCGCCGCCGCGCTCTCGGCCGGGCTCGGGCTGGGCTTCCCGCTCGAACGGCTGCGCGAGGGGTTGCAGACCTTCACCGGCACAAGACGTCGGTTCGAGCACAAGGGAACCGTCAACGGTGTGGCCGTCTACGACAGCTACGCCCACCACCCCACCGAGCTGATCGCCGACCTGATGGCGGCCCGCGACGTCGTCGAGGGCGGGCGGATCGTGGTCGCGTTCCAGCCGCACCTGTTCAGCCGCACGCGCCACTTCGCCACCGAGTTCGGCCAGGCGCTCGGTCTCGCCGACGAGGTCGTGGTGATGGACGTCTACGCCGCGCGCGAGGACCCGGTGCCCGGCGTCACCGGCCTGCTCGTCGCCGGCCAGGTGCCGCTGCCTCCGCAGCACGTGGTCTTCGAGCCGTCCTGGTCGGCGGTCGCCGGTCACCTCGCCGACCGGGCGAAGCCGGGCGACCTGGTGATCACCTGCGGGGCCGGCGACGTCACGATGATCGGCCCGGAGGTCCTGTCGCTGCTGGCGGGCGAGGGCCCATGAGCGTCTCGACCAGCTTCACCCACCGGTTCGCCCAGCGCGTATGGGCCCGCCGCTGGTCGCGGGTGAAGACGGTCGCCGTGGCCGCGTCGGTGCTCGTCGTGCTGGGCGTCATCGGCTGGGTGGTGTTCTTCTCGACGGTGTTCGGCGTGCGCGACGTGAACGTCGCAGGCACCGACCGGGTCAGCGTCCATCAGGTGATCGACGCTGCCGACGTCGCCATCGGCACGCCTCTCAGCCGGCTCGACACCGGCGGCATCGCTGCCCGGGTCGAGGAGCTGGCGCCCGTGCGGACCGTGTCGGTGAAGCGGGCCTGGCCGGGATCGGTCGAGATCGTCGTCGAGGAGCGAGTGGCCGCCGCGGTGAAGGAGCGCGGCTCCGGGTGGACCCTGGTCGACCCGTCCGGCGTCGCCTACGCCGACGTACAGCGGCGACCCAAAGGACTCCCGCTGGTGAGCGCGCCGGTCGACGCCGGGGCACCCGCACTGAAGGCTGCGCTGTCCGTGCTGAACAGCGTGCCGCCGGCGGTGCGCCGGCAGGTCCGCGAGGTGCGCGCCGCGTCCGCCGACCACGTGCTGCTCAGGCTGACAAAGGACCGCACCGTCGTCTGGGGCGACCCCGACCGCCGGCAGCGCAAGGGCGCGGTGCTGGCCGCGCTCATCACCCGCAAGGCGCGGATCTACGACGTGAGTGCGCCCGACGCCCCCACCACCCGCCAGTAGCCGCGGTCGTACTCATCCCGGCGTGGGTCCGACCACTGGGCGCCGAAGCTGCGGAGCTCCGTGCCGTTCGATGCACCGCTCCTCCGCAACTCGGCAAGGACGCTCGTCCTGTCAGCAGCAGCCGTCACGGCCCGTCCGACACGCGCGGTGCGGCGTGTCGGGGCGTCGGTCGTTGAATCAGCCCCTCCCGAGACCTAGCGTCCCTTCCAACCTCGAGGTTGACATAACTATAAGGTTCAACTTGAGGGTGAGACTTCGAGACAGCCGCCAGAAACCACAGAACGAGAGGCAACCGACGTGGCAGCACCGCAGAACTACCTCGCGGTCATCAAGGTCGTCGGCATCGGCGGCGGCGGGGTGAACGCAGTCAACCGGATGATCGACGTCGGTCTGAAGGGCGTCGAGTTCATCGCGATCAACACCGATGCGCAGGCCCTGCTGATGTCCGACGCCGACGTCAAGCTCGACATCGGGCGCGAGCTGACCCGCGGACTTGGTGCCGGCGCCGACCCCGAGGTCGGCCGCAAGGCTGCCGACGACCACGCGGCCGAGATCGAAGAGGTCCTCAAGGGCGCCGACATGGTGTTCGTCACCGCTGGCGAGGGCGGTGGCACCGGCACCGGCGGGGCGCCTGTCGTCGCGAAGATCGCCCGCTCGCTCGGCGCGCTCACCATCGGCGTCGTGACGCGACCGTTCGGCTTCGAGGGCCGTCGCCGGGCCAGCTCGGCCGAGACCGGCATCGACGAGCTGCGCGACGAGGTCGACACGCTCATCGTGATCCCCAACGACCGCCTGCTCTCGATCTCCGACCGCAACATCAGCGTCCTCGACGCCTTCAAGTCGGCCGACCAGGTGCTCCTGCAGGGCGTGTCCGGCATCACCGACCTCATCACGACCCCGGGCCTGATCAACCTCGACTTCGCCGACGTGAAATCGGTCATGTCCGGTGCGGGCTCCGCCCTCATGGGCATCGGTTCCGCTCGCGGCGACAACCGCTCGGTCGAGGCGGCCGAGATGGCCATCTCGAGCCCGCTGCTCGAGGCGTCCATCGACGGCGCCCACGGTGTGCTGCTCTCGATCTCGGGCGGATCCGACCTCGGGCTCTTCGAGATCCACGAGGCCGCACAACTGGTCTCCGAGGCCGCCCACCAGGAGTCCAACATCATCTTCGGTGCGGTGATCGACGACGCCCTCGGTGACGAGGTGCGGGTGACGGTGATCGCCGCCGGCTTCGACGGCGGCACGCCCCGCCACCGCCCGCCCGCGGTCCACGGGCGACGCAGCGAGTCGGTGACCGCAGGCGGCGGGTCCGCGCCCAACGGCACGAGCACGTCGCGCAGGTACGCCGACGGCCCCTCCTACGCGAGCAGCCGGTCGAGCGCGACGTCCTCGGACCGCCCGGGTGAGTCGGCCCAGCCCACCTTCGAGCCGTCCGTGCCCGAGCCGGTGCACGCCCGAGAACGCAATGGCGACCGCAACGGAGACCGCAACGGCGACCGCAGCACCGATCGCCAGATCAACCTGCCGCGAGACCCGGTCGGCGCACGCGAGCCCCGACCGACGCGCACCATCGTCTTCGACGACAACGACGACCTCGACGTTCCGGACTTCCTCAAGTAGCGGCTCGAGCAGCGGCGCCGCCCACCGACTGCCGCAGCTGTGGTGCCCTGTCGGCCTGCAGCTGCGGCACTCCATGTCCGGCAGTGCACATTCGGCAGTCATGTCCGGCCGGCCAGTCACCTAGGCACCGGCCCGGCCTGTCGTGCGAGGCTGGGAGTTGATGTTCTTCCTCGAAGGTGCCCTCGCGGGCGCGCGCTTCGCGGTCACCCATCGCGCCGGGGGCGTGAGCGCCGCGCCGTACGGCACGCTGAACCTCGGCGGCCACGTGGGCGACGACCCGTTGGCCGTGGTGGAGAACCGCGCGCGCGTCGCGAAGCACATCGGCCACGACCGGCTGGTCCTCAGCGCACAGGTGCACGGCAGGGACGTCGCCGTCGTCGATGCACCGGCGCACCCCGACGACCAGCTGGCCGACGCCGACGCGCTCGTCACCGGCCGACGCGGCCACGCGCTCGCGGTGCTCGTCGCCGACTGCGTGCCGGTGCTGCTCGCCGCCCGCAACGGTGACGCGATCGGCGCCGTTCATGCAGGACGACGCGGCATGGCGGCCGGCGTCGTGCCCGCCGCGATCGAGGTCCTGCACGAGCTGGGGGCGCCGGCAGTCGACCTGCTCGCCTACGTCGGCCCGGCCGTCTGCGGGTCGTGCTACGAGGTCTCGACCGAGATGTACGACGACGTTGTGGCACTGGTCCCGGCGGCCGCGTCGACCAGCCGTCACGGAACGCCGGCGCTCGACATTCGGGCCGGTGTGACGAGCCAGCTCGCTCTCGCCGGCGTCGACGTCGTCGGTGTCGGCTCAGCCCCGTGCACCGCGGAGACGCCGTCCCTGTACTCCTACCGCCGCGACGGAGTGACCGGCCGGTTCGCCGCTGTCGTGTGGCGGGATGCCTGACGTGGACCGGCGCGCGGAGATCGCGGCCGGTCTTGCTGCCGTCGAGGACCGCGTCGCCAAGGCCTGCGCCGCGGCCGGGCGCGACCGTGCGGAGCTCACCGTCGTGGTGGTCACCAAGACCTTCCCGGTCGACGACGTTCGGCTGCTCGCGGAGCTCGGCGTGCGCGACGTCGGCGAGAACCGCGACCAGGAAGCCGCTGGCAAGGCCGCGGAGTGCGCCGACCTCGGGCTCGTCTGGCACTTCGTGGGCCGGCTGCAGTCGAACAAGGCGCGTTCCGTCACGGCGTACGCCGACCTGGTGCACTCGGTCGACCGCGTCCGCCTGGTGACACCGCTCGAGCGAGGTGCGGCCGCGCACGAGCGCGAGGTGACCTGCCTGGTCCAGGTCGACCTGCGCCCGGACGCCGAGCGCGACGACGCCCGGGGCGGCGTGGGACAGGACGAGGTGCTCACGGTGGCCGATGCCGTCGCGTCGGCGCAGCACCTGGCGCTCGGTGGGGTCATGGCCGTTGCGCCTCAGGACGCCGACCCGCGTGAGGCGTTTGCACGTCTGGCGAAGGTCGCCGCCGAGCTTCGCGCCGCGCACCCGACGGCAACCGTCATATCGGCAGGAATGAGCGGAGATCTCGAGGCTGCGGTGGCTTCGGGCGCGACACACCTGCGCGTCGGCACGGCAATCCTGGGTTCACGGCCTCCGCTCGGCTAGCGTTTTCGACCAGAGCGTGGTGCCAACTCGGCGCCGCGGATCCGATCTTCAGTTCGTCCGACCGGAAGGCAGCCAGGATGGCCGGCGCGATGCGCAAAGCAATGGTCTACCTCGGCCTCGTGGAGGACGAGGACCGCTACGACTACGACGGCGAGTACGACGGCGAGTACGACGACGGCCGCGACCGCGGTGACGCACGCCAGGACACGCGGTCAGGGTCCGGTGGCGCTCGCACCTTGGCGCCGCTGCGCGAGGAGCACCGCGCGTCGGTCGCAACGATGCCGGAGCGGGGCGCAGAGCACCGCGGCGACCGGTCGGGGCAGCGTCGTCCGAGTGCCGCCTCGCGACCGTTCGACCGCATCACGACGATCCACCCGCGCACCTACAACGAGGCCAAGCAGATCGGCGAGAGCTTCCGCGACAACACGCCGGTCATCATGAACCTCTCCGACATGGACGACAACGACGCCAAGCGGCTGGTCGACTTCGCGGCCGGTCTGGTGTTCGGGCTGCGCGGCACCATCGAGCGGGTGACGAACAAGGTCTTCCTGCTCTCGCCGGTCGACGTCACGGTGACCGCCGAGGACAAGGCCCGCATGGCAGAAAGCGGATTCTTCAACCAGAGCTAGTATCTGGCTGGTGTCTGTCGTCGGCGATGTCCTCGGTCTGCTCCTGCTCCTCTTCTTCATCCTGCTCATCGGGCGGTTGATCCTCGACTACGTCCAGATGTTCGCGCGCTCCTGGCGCCCGTCCGGACCCATGCTGATCATCGCCGAGATCGTCTACACCGTGACGGATCCGCCCCTGCGGGCACTACGCAAGGTGATCCCCCCACTGCGCATCGGGGGCATTTCGCTCGACCTGTCCTTCTTGGTGCTCTTCATCCTGGTCGCCGTCGCGCGGGGCCTGGTGGCAGCGCTTTAGCCGCTGGCCACGGCGTGTCGCCAGACACGGCGACTCGCGGTCACGGAAGGCCGTCGTATAGCCTCGCTGACCTGGCACAACGTAACGGACGGTGCCAGGGTGGCGGCGATCGCCGTTACCGACGTGAGATGTCGAGGAGACTGCCGAGGTGACGCCATGCCGCTGACCCCCGAGGACGTGGCCAACAAGCAGTTCACGAGCACGCGGCTCAAGCCGGGCTACGACGAGACCGAGGTCGACGAGTTCCTCGACGAGGTCGAGGCCGAGCTGACCCGGCTCTACCGCGAGAACGACGAGCTGCGCGCCAAGCTCACCACGGCCCAGCGCTCGCCCGGCGAGGCGGGGCGCGACCGTGGGGCCGCTGCGCAGGCGCCGACCCAACCAGTCGCCCCACCGACTCGCACTCCCGCGCCGACGCCCAAGCCGGCGACGACGCCGGCGGCTCCTGCGCCAGCGGCGCGCAGCGTCTCCGAGAACGCCACCGGCATCCTGGCGCTCGCGCAGCGCACCGCAGACGAGCACGTCGCCGAGGCCCGCACCCAGGCCGATCGCATCATCGGCGAGGCGCGCAGCCGGGCCGACACGCTGCGCCGGGAGGCCGACGACAAGCACCGGCAGATGATCGGGTCGCTCGAGACCGAGCGCAGTGCGCTCGAGACCAAGGTCGAGCAGCTGCGGTCGTTCGAGCGCGAGTACCGCACCCGCCTCAAGTCCTACCTGGAGACGCAGCTGCGTGACCTCGACGCGCGCGTCAGCGACGCGCCCGCCACGGACGCGCGTCCGCCCAGCGGTGGTGCCCAGGGCCAGAAGCAGCCGCAGGGACAGGCGGACGGCGACGGCGCGCAGCCGGCAAGCGCGTCGTTCACCCCGGGCGCACCGGTCGGCGGCGGCGATCGCCCGGGAGGTGCGCCGCAGCAGTCTCAGGGCTGACCGAGAGCTCTTGGCAGGGGGCACAGCAAAGCCGAACGCCGGCAGGCCACGGGGGTGGGCCTGCCGGCGTTCGGCTTTCCGGGGGTCGTCGGGGTCGTCGGGGGTGACGGCCCTAGTGCCGCCGGAAAGGATCGCGAGCCGGCGGGGTGGCCAGCGTGACGCGGTTGCCGTCAGCCGGGATGCCGCCGAGGCTGAGCACCTGGGCGAGCACCGAGAGCGTGGTCTCGCCGGCGTCGATACCGGCGTCGGTGACCATGGCGCGGTAGATGGTCACGTAGTGGCGGGTCGGCGTGTCATAGCTCCAGTCGACGGACCCGAGAAGGCGGGCGTTGCCGCGGGTGCCGTGCGGGCCGTCGAAGGGCCCACGCCAGAGCTGGATGCCGGCCGGCCCGGCGGAGAACTGACCGCCGCTGCTGACGTCGTTGCGCGACGCCGCTGCGAGCAGTTCGCGGGACTCGCGCTCGGCAAGCACGAGGGCGGGCCGAACATGGCTGGCCAGCGCCGGGACGGCGATGGCGTCTTCCTTGAGCCGCAACCCAGTGACCGTTGTGCCGCCGAGCGGCAGGACCTGAAGTGGCACCGCTACCTCCATGCATCCGGGGGCCGGGCGCCACGTCCGCGTCGCGGGGTGGATGGGCCGTTGCAGCAGTATCGGCGCAAACCTTGGGGTGTTCTCAGTCACCCGAACGGGTGATTCCGCCTGCTGGCGCTCAGGGGTTGCCTGCGCAATACCGAACCTTTACGGCGGCACTAGGCCGAACGGGTGACGGCGAAGCGCAGACCGAGGTCATCGTGGCGGACCAGGTCGCCCTCGGCAGCGTCCGGCAGGCCTTCGTCGTACGTCGTGGCGAGCACCTCGCCCGCGACGAGACGCGCATGCTCGCGCAGCGCCTCGGCCACCTCGCCCTCGGCCGCCCAGCGCAGCGCGATGCGGTCGGTGACCTCGAGGCCCGCCTCCTTGCGCGCCTCCTGGACGAGGCGCACGACCTCGCGGGCGAGCCCGGCGCGGCGCAGCTCGGGGGTGAGCTCGAGGTCCAGGGCCACCGTCTCGCCGCCCTCGGTCAGCACCGCCCAGCCCTCGCGCGGTGTCTCGGTGACGATCACCTCGTCGGGGCCGAGCTCGACCAGCTCGCCGTCGACCTCGACCGAGATCGAGCCCTTCTCACCCAGTTGCACCGCAAGATCGTCAGCGGAGTGCTTCGCGATCACCTCGGCGACCCTCGGCGTCTGCTTGCCGAACCGTTTTCCCAGCGCGCGGAAGTTGCCCTTGGCCGTCCGGTCGACGAGCTCGCCGGCCAGGTCCTCGAACGCGAGGACGTTGAGCTCCTCGGCCACCTCGCGCTGGAGAGAGTCGGGCAGGTCGCGCCAGCCGGGCGCACCGACGAGCGCCCGGCGGAGGGGCTGGCGGCCGCGCACCTTCGACTCCGACCGCGCCGCCCGGCCGAGCTCGACCACCCGGCGTACCAGCGCCATCTGGTCGCTGAGCGCGCTGTCGACCAGGGCGGGGTCGGCCTGCGGCCAGGACGCGAGGTGGACCGACTCGGGCGCCTCCGGCGACACGGCACGGACCACGTCCTGCCACACGCGCTCCGTCACGAACGGCACGAGCGGCGCCATCAGCAGCGTCAGCGTCTCGAGAGACCCGTGCAGGGTCGCGAGCGCTGCGGCGTCGCCGTCCCAGAAACGACGGCGCGAGCGCCGTACGTACCAGTTCGACAGGTCGTCGACGTACGCCGAGAGCAGTCGGCCGACGCGCTGGCTGTCGAACACCTCGTACGCCGCGGTCACCTCGTCGACGAGCCGGTGCCGCTCGGACACCGCCCAGCGATCGAGCAGCGTGCGGTCCGCCACCGGCGGCACGTCGTCGCCGGGCACCCAGTCGTTCGCGTTGGCGTAGAGCGTCAGGAACGACGCGGTGTTCCAGTAGGTCAGCAGCGTCTTGCGCACGACGTCCTGCAGCGCCGCGTGGCCGACGCGACGTGGCAGCCACGGTGAGCCGCTCGCCGTCATGAACCACCGCACCGCGTCGGCGCCGTGCTGCTCCATCAGCGGGATCGGCTCGAGGATGTTGCCGAGGTGCTTGCTCATCTTGCGGCCGTCCTCGGCGAGGATGTGGCCGAGGACGAGCACGTTCTCGTACGACGAGCGGCCGTGCACGATCGTGCTGACCGCCATCAGCGTGTAGAACCAGCCGCGCGTCTGGTCGATCGCCTCACAGATGAACTGCGCCGGGAACGACCGCGTGAACACCTCGTCCGAACCGGCCGCGTGCGGATAGCCCCACTGGGCGAACGGCATCGAGCCGGAGTCGTACCACCCGTCGATGACCTCGGGCACCCGGTCGGCCTGCGTGCCGCACTCGGGGCACGGGAGCACGACGTCGTCGACGAAGGGCCGGTGCGGGTCGAGGGACGACAGGTCCTGACCGGCCAGGGTGCCGAGCTCGGCGAGCGAGCCGACTGCAGTGAGGTGGCCGGCCTCGCACCGCCAGATGGGCAACGGCGTGCCCCAGTAGCGCGACCGCGACAGTGCCCAGTCGATGTTGTTGTGCAGCCAGTCGCCGTAGCGGCCCCATTTGACGTTGTCGGGGAACCAGTTGGTGCGTTCGTTCTCGGCGAGCAGCTGGTCCTTGACCTCGGTGGTGCGGATGTACCACGAGGGCTGCGCGTAGTAGATGAGCGCGGTGTGGCAGCGCCAGCAGTGCGGGTAGGCGTGCTCGTAGGCGAGGTGACGGAAGAGCAGGCCGCGCTCCTCGAGGTCCTTGACGAGGGCCTTGTCGGCGCTCTTGAAGAACTGCCCGCCGACGAGGGCGACCGAGTCGTCGAAGTGCCCGTCCGGGCGCACCGGGTTGACCACCGGCAGGCCGTAGACCTTGGACACGGCCAGGTCCTCCGCGCCGAAGGCGGGTGACTGGTGCACGAGGCCGGTGCCGTCGTCGGTCGTGACGTAGTCGGCCAGCACGACGTGGTGACCCGGCTCGCCCTGCGGCCACTCGACCAGCTCGAACGGGCGCTGGTAGTCCCAGTGCTCCATGGCGGCGCCGTCGAAGCGGTCGACGACGGCCCATCCCTCGCTGAGCGACTGCTCGACGAGCGGCTCCGCCACCACGAGCACCTCGCCCGTCTCGTCGTTGCGAGCCGTCACGTAGGTGACGTCGGGTCGCACGGCGACGGCCGTGTTGGAGACGAGCGTCCATGGCGTCGTCGTCCACACGAGCAGCGCGGCAGTGCCGGCGTACGGGCCGCTGGTCAGCGGGAAGCGCACGTAGACGCTCGGGTCGACGACGGTCTCGTAGCCCTGCGCCAGCTCGTGGTCGGACAGGCCCGTGCCGCAGCGGGGGCAGTAGGGCGCGACGCGATGGTCCTGCACCAGCAGGCCCTTGTCGAAGACCTGCTTGAGCGACCACCACACGCTCTCGATGTACGCCGGGTTCATCGTGCGGTAGGCCTGCGAGGTGTCGACCCAGTAGCCCATCCGCCGCGTCATCGCCTCGAACTCGTCGACGTGGCGCTCGACGGACTCACGGCACTTGGCGTTGAACTCGGCGACGCCGAAGGCCTCGATGTCCTTCTTGCCGGAGAAGCCGAGCTCTTTCTCCACTGCGATCTCGACGGGCAGGCCGTGGCAGTCCCAGCCGGCCTTGCGGACGACGTAGTGCCCCTGCATGGTCTTGAACCGGGGGAACACGTCCTTGAAGACGCGGGCCTCGATGTGGTGCACGCCGGGTGTCCCGTTGGCGGTCGGCGGGCCCTCGTAGAAGGTCCACGGCTGGCCGCCCTCGGTCTGCGCGAGGCTGCGCGCGAATGTGTCGTGCTCGTGCCAGAAGTCGAGGACGTCACGTTCCATCGCCGGCAGGTCGACCCGGGACGGGACGCTGCGGTAGCGGCGGTTGGTCACGGCGGTGGTGCTCCTTCGTCGGCTGGTGCTGCTCCGGCGAAGGGACGAGGCTCGGGCCCCGCGGTACCACCCTCCTTGGCCGCGTCGTGCTGGTGCGGCCCACTCGTCTCGCGACCGGCTGCCGGTTCTAGTGACCCCGCCGAGATCGGCGAAGCGTTCTTCCGGCGGCTCCGGGGTGATGGCCCCATCGATGCCGTGCAGGTTGCGTCACGTCGAGCCTACAAGGCACCGACAACGTCTTTGGGCAGCGAGTCTGTGGGCAGCGAGTCTGTGGGCAGCGAGGCGTCGGCCAGCGAGTCAGCGGCGAACGAGCCGTCGGCGAGCGCGAGGTGCAGGTCCAGCAGGTCGTCGACGGTCAGGGCCGGCCCGCCGCGGGGCTCCAGCACCTCGGCCGGCACGGCCAGGGTCTCCGTCGCCACCAGCGGCGCGAGGATGTCGACGACCGCGTCGCCGGCGTGGTAGGTCAGCTGGAGCTCGCAGGTGGGGCAGTGGAAGCCGTAGTGCGAGCGCTCGGGGATGTCGGTCACGACCAGCCAGAGCTGGTCCGGGCCCAGCTCGACGTCGCCGCACACCGGGCACTGGGCGTCGATCACGGTCTCGTCGCGGTTCATGTCGCTCTCCTGGGCTGCTCTGGTCGTTCCCTGTTGTGTCGTCTCGACGCTAGGCAGACCTCGATGCCGTGCCGATCGTGCGGGCCGCATGACCGGGGAGCACCAGCACGCCGGGACGGGGGTACGGGCACGCCCCCGCGCCGTACGGCGGGTGTCCCCCCGCCGTGCGGACATCCCCGGCCGACGTGGTGCGAGCCCGATCGGCCGCGGGCCCCCGCGCGCCTAGCGTCGAAGACAGCAGCCGGAACCACCGGTCATCACCCAGGAGCCAGAAATGAACACCACCGAGAACACCACCGCGAACACCACCGAGAACACCACCGAGAACACCACCCCCGCCGGCTGGTCCGCGACCGACGAGCACTTCTTCCGCATCGTCAGCGACGTGTTCCCGTTGGACCTGGTCTGGGGTGCGGGCGCCCTGCTCGCCAGCTACGACCCCGAGACCGCCGCGTCATGCGCTCGCAACTGACCGGGGGCCAACCGAACCCCGATGTGTGGCCAGCCCCCTCCTGCCCGCCGCAGGTGTTCGGCGACGATCACGGGGGAGGTGTGCCTGACGTGGCTGACGTACGTGTCCTGATCGTGGACGACCAGGCGCCCTTCCGGCGCGCCATGACGGCCGTGGTCGAGGAGACCGCCGGGTTCGTCGTCGTCGGCCAGGTCGCATCCGGCGAGGAGTCCCTCGACGCGGTCGCGCGGCTGCGCCCCGACCTGGTCCTGATGGACGTCAACCTGCCCGGCATCGACGGGCTGGAGGCCGCGCGCCGACTTCTCTCGGACGCCGCGCCCCCCGTCGTCCTGCTGCTCTCGACGTACGACGAGGACGAAGGCGCCGCGTTCGTGGCCGAGTCGGGCGCCGCCGGCTACGTGACCAAGTCCGCGTTCGGTCCCGACCGGCTGGTCGAGGGCTGGGACGCCGCGGTCGCCGGCTGAGGCAGCCCGTCCGCACGCACGTCGACCACGCCCGCGCGCCCACCCGGCTGCGTGGGCAGGTCGACGGCCAGCGTGCCGCCGTCGGAGCCCGGAGACCAGGTCACCGTGCCGGCCAGTGGCTCCACCCGGTCCTGGAGGTGCCAGAGGTCGGGATCGACGCGCCCGTGGCCGGTGACCCGCAGGTGGAGCCGGTCGTCATCCACGGCCAGGGTCACCGCGACCGGTGCCTGGAGCTCGCTCATCGCCTCGACGAAGCAGAAGTAGGCGGCGGCCTCGACCCGCCGGTCGAAGCGCACGCCTGCGGCCGAGTCCGCGACGGTGAGGGCGCCCACGCGGCCGGTGCGGCCGAGGTGGGCCGAGACGGCCGGCACGATCCCCGAGCGCTCCAGCTGCGCCGGGAAGATGCCGCGGGTGATCTCGCGCAGCGCCTCCAGCGCCGCCACCGAGTCGGCGAGCAGGGCGCCGAGGACCGGCCCGGTGACCGCGTCACTCTTGACCCGGGGCCGGTCGAGCTCCGCCGCCAGGCCCTCCAGCAGCGGGCTCACCTCGCGGCGGATGGCGCGTTCGAGCCGGGCCCGTTCGGCATCGCGCGCGGCGATGATGCGCGACCGCGACCGGGCCAGCTCGGCGGTGCGGGCGTCGAGCTGGGCGACCCGGGCCTCGAGCTGGGCGGAGAGCTGGGCGTTGCGGAAGGCGATCGCTGCCTGGTCGGCCAGGCTGGCCAGGAGGCCCGGCTCCTCGGGGCGCAGGGCCCGGCCGGCCGGCATGTCGACGACGATGCTGCCGAGGCGCTCCTCGCGGTCGAGCACAGCGACCTCGGCGACCTCGCCCGGGATGACGGCCTGGCCGCCGTCCGGGCGCAGCGGCCACCGGGCGACCAGGTCGTCGCCGTCCGGCACGTCCAACCGGACGGTGACCGACCGAGCCCCGACAGCCCCCGCGGCCGCCTCGGCCACGGTGGGAAGCAGCGCGTCGGGGGCGGGGCTCTCGCCCAGTCGCCGGCTGAGGTCGGCGAGCGCCTCGTACGGCGCGGCGCGTGACCCGTACGCCATCCGGTTCGCGAGGTGGACCACGCGTCGGCGCAGCGGCTGGAACGCCAGCGCGACGAGCGCCGTACCGAGCAGCGACGGCCAGAACGAACCCGTGCGACCGCCGACCATCTCGCCGAAGACGACCACGAGCACGACGTAGCCCGACGCGGCGAACGCGGTCGCGATCGACACCATCAGGGTGCGGCTGATGATCAGCTCGATGTCGAACAGCCGGTGGCGCAGCACCGAGATCGCCACGCACACCGGGAGGAGGAGGTACGCCGTGAAGAGCGGCGCGCTGGCCAGGTAGCCCTGCTCACCACCGGTGGACAGCTGGATGGTGATCAGCATGACGATGCCGATGACGATCATCCCGCCGGCTGCCGCGATCCAGCGCAGCTGCAGGCGCGCCTCGCCCCGGGAGCGGCGGGTGCGCAGCACCAGGCCGACCACGGAGGCGCCCAGCCCGCCGACGAGCAGGAGAAGTCCGCTGAGCTGCCACACGAAGGCCAGGCCCTGGGCGGACTCCTGGATCTCGAACGTGGTCGGCGAGGTCGTGAACAGCGACGCCTCGTAGAGAAGGAGACCGAGGAGCGACGCCCAGACCGCCCAGCGCCACCGACGGGAGGGGAAGTGCCCGTCGGGAACGATGAGGAAGAGGATGGTCATGGCGCCGAACGTCAACGGTGCGCTCAGCAGCACCGAAACCCAGCCGGCGACGTGGCCCAGCGACTCGGAACCGGCACCGCCGTGCGAGATCACCCAGATGCTGTAGGTCTCCCCGAGCAGCGACAGCCCCCCGGCGACACCGATGCCGACGAGCAGCCACCCGATGGGGTGCCGCTCGTACCTCGACACGATGAGCGCGCCCATCAGCGCGCAGCCCACGGTTGCCGCGACGACCAGCGGCCAGCCGTGGTTGCCGACGGACGCCTCCGAGAGCAGGTGCGTCCACGCGCCGGTGACGGCCGTGTCAGCGACCGCGCAGGCCACGGTGACGCCAGCCAGGATCCACGCGATGCGGGCCCGCATCAGCCGGCCCGCTGGCTGGGCACGGGCGACACCGGAACCTGCACCTCGAGGTGCGTCCCGACTCCCGGCGTCGAGTCGAGCTGCAGCCGGCCGCCGGCCGCGTCGATGCGGTCACGCATGTTGGCCAGCCCGGCGCCGGTCTCGGTGCTGTCCGGGTCGAATCCGGTCCCGTCGTCGTCGACGGTCATCCGGAGAGTGCCGTCGGCTGCGCTCAGGTCCACGCGTGCGTGCCGGGCGCCGGAGTGCTTGGCGGCGTTCTGCAGGGCTTCGAGTGCGCAGAAGTAGAGGGCCGCCTCGACGTTGGCGGGCGGTCGTGGCCCGGGCTCGGCGGTGATCTGGACCGGCACGGGGCTGGTGGCCACCGCGGCCTGCAGGGCCGGCACCAGCCCGCCCTCGGCCAGCAGGTGGGGGTAGATCCCCTTCGACAGCTGCGTCAGCGTGGCGATGGCGGCCTGTGCGGCCTCACCCTGCTCGGAGACCACCTGGGCAGCGCGGTCCGGCGAGGTGGTGGCCAGGGTCTGGGCGAGCCGGAGGTTGACGGCCAGCGCGACGAGGTGCTGCTGGGCGCCGTCGTGGATGTCGCGCTCCAGCTTGCGGCGTTCCTCGTCCTGGGTCTCGATGAGGCGTTCGCGCGACGCCTGCAGCTCCGCTGCTCGTGCGGAGAGCTCGTCGAGCCGCTGCGAGAGCGAGGTGCGCAGGCCGGAGAGCCGCAGCACGAGTCCGGCCTGGGCGGCCAGTCCGGCGAACAGCCGCTCCTCGACCGGGGAGAGGGGCGCCCGGTCGCGTTCCTGGAGGCGCAGGACGCCGAGGAGCTCACCGCCGTGGCGCACCGGGAGCGCCCGGCGACCCGGCCCTGTGTCGTCGACGGCGTCGGGCGCAAGGACGGGCGGGGCGACGTCGACCGGCCCGTCGGGCGGCCAGTTGGCTGCCAGGGTGAGCCGGTCCCCGACGACCAGCCAGACTTGAGCCCAGCTGGCGCCGGTGCCTTCCGCAAGCAGTCGGCACATCCGGCCAGTGGTCTGCTCGCTGGACTGCGTGGCCGTCACGGTCTCGGTGAACCGGCTCAGCACGTCGTACGGCGAGGCGTGCCCGCCGCGCACCACCTGGTTCGCGAACCGCTCCAGGCGTCGCTGCACCGGCTCGAAGCCCAGCGCGACGATCACAGTGGCGAGCACGGAAAGCGCGAGGTTCGGTGAGTCGGTGCTCCCGATGAGAACGCCGCCGCCGAGGACCACGGTCACGTAGACCAGACCGACGTAGCCCGCGAGGCCGGTCAGCACCAGCAGGCCCGACCGGGTGTCCGGGCGGGACCGGCCGAGCCTGGGGATCCCTGGCATGCCAGCAGTCTGCTCCTGAACCATCCCGGCCGGGGGCTGCTCGCAAAGCCGGGCCGGAGCTGCGGGGCTGCGGTGCATTCAGGTGACCGGAGCTCCGCAGCTTGCCTCGGGGCCGCTTGGGGACGAGCCCCCGGAGGCCATCGGCCTGGGGACGCAGCTCGTTCGGCCGCGGGATGGCGAAACGCTGGCGCGGTGCCCGCTGCCGCTCGAGCCTCGCTGACCGCCCCATTTCGGGCACTGGTCGCGGTGCAGGACGGCGTCCTCAGTCGCCATCAGGCCAGCACCCTGGGGATCGATCGCCATCTCATCGCCCGTCGCATCGCCGCCCAGCGGTGGCAGACGGTGGGTCCGCACGTTGTCGTGCTCCATCACGGGCCGCTGTTCCGGGCGCAGCAGGAATGGGCTGCCGTCCTGCACGGTGGCGAGGGCTCGGCGCTGTTCGGCCTGAGCGCCCTCATCTCCGAAGGTCTGCGCGGACTCGAGACTCCCGTCGTCCACGTCGTTGCGCCGCACGGTCGCGGCCGACGGGATCTCGAGTCGGGAGTCATCCGGGTTCGCGTCCACGAGAGTCTCCGGCTGGACGCGAGCGTCGTCCACCCCGTGCGGCTGCCCCGCCGGCAGCGCGTCGTACGCGCGGCGGTGGATGCCGCCAGTGACGCCCGTTCCGACGGCGCATGCCGGGCGATTCTCGCGGCAGTCGTCCAGCAGCGGTTGGCCCGGGCCGAGCAGCTGCGCAGCGAGATCGTGTCCCGCCCGACGGTTCCCCGACGCGCGTTGATCCTGGAGACCGCTGACGACCTTGTTGGCGGCGCCCACTCCTTGCCCGAGATGCAGTGGTCGGCCGGGATACGGCGCTATGGGCTGCCTGAGCCCACTCGCCAGCAGGTGGTTCGCCACGCGTCCGGCCTCTACTACCTCGATGCCGACTTCGACCTGTGGGGAGTCACAGTCGAGATCAACGGGTCGCAGCATCTCGATCTGCTGGCTCGCGAGGCGGATGACGAGCGTCGATTCATCCTCTCCGTGGGGGGCCGGCTGGTCGTCGACATCGCGTCGTACGTCGTACGACACGACATCGAGCGGGCGGTGCTGCGGACCGCCAGAGCCTTGTGGTCGCGGGGCTGGGAGCCCGATCGGCTGGTGATGCGGCGCCTACATCGACTGGCTGCTGCTCGCGGCGAGCAACTCTGGCTTGACTCCGCACAAGCTGCGGGGCTGCGGCGCACTTAGAGTGCCGCAGCCCCGCAACTTGCCATGCGTCAGACGAGTGCGGGCTCGCGCTCGTCGTCGTGGTCGCCGTCGACGACCGGCTCGTCGTCGAGGACGATCTGCTCCTCGACGTGCGCGCCACCCTCGAGGTCGATCGAGGGAAGCACCCGGTCGAGCGACTTCGGCAGCCACCAGGCGCGGTGACCGAGCAGGCTCATCGCCGCCGGCACCAGCACCATCCGGACCAAAGTCACGTCCAGGAGGACAGCCACCGCGAGACCGACGCCGAACAGCTTGGTCGTCACGTCCGAGCTGAGCACGAACGCAGCGAACACGCTGATCATGATCAGAGCCGCGCTGGTGATCACCCGAGCGGTCGAGCCGACGCCTTCGACGATGGCCTTCTTCGGGTTGCGGTGCTTCAGGAACTGCTCGCGGACCCTGCTGAGCAGGAAGACCTCGTAGTCCATGGACAGACCGAAGAGGATCGCGAACATCAGCATCGGAGCGAGCGGCATGATCGGCACCGTCTCGTGCACGCCGATCAGGCTGGCACCCCAGCCCCACTGGAAGACCGCGACGAGCACTCCGTACGCCGCACCGATGCTGAGCAGGTTGAGGGCAACAGCCTTCAGCGGCACCAGCACGGACCGGAACACGAGGAGCAGCACGAGGAACGACAGGCCGAGGACCGCGCCCATGAACCACAGCATGCGCTGCTGCAGCCTGTTGGACAGGTCGTTCATCATCGCCGTACCGCCGGTGACCATGACGTTCGCGTTGCCCTCGGAGACCGCCTTGGGCAGCTCGTCGCGCAACCGGTCGACCAGGGCATCGGTCTTCGCGTCCTGGGGCGAGGTGGTCGGCGTTGCGCCGATCACTGCGATCTCGCCATCAGGGCTGACGGCGGGCTCGTCCACGGAGGCGATGCCCTTGTCGGCAGCGAGAGCAGCAGCCACGGTGGCGACCGCAGCCTTGCCGTTCTCCCCATTGAGCTCGATGACCACCTGGACCGGACCGTTGACGCCGTCGCCGTAACCGTCGGCGAGCAGGTCGTAGGCCTTGCGGGTCGTCGTCGACGCCCCGTCGTTGCCAGCGTCGGGGAAACCGAGACGCAGAGCGAACACCGGCGCAGCGAGCACGCCGAGCACGATCGCGGCGACCAGGCCGTAACCGACCGGACGGGCAACCACCTTGGCGGCCCAACGGCTCGACTTCGACCGCGGGTTGTAGGCCGGCTTGGGCTTGATGAACGGCACCCGCAGGGCGTTGACCTTCGTGCCGACGATGCCGAGCAGCGCGGGCAGCAGGGTGAGGGCGGCGAACATGACCACTGCGACCATGAGGGCCGAGCCCCAGCCCATCATCGTGAGCATCGGGACACCGGAGACCTGCAGGCCGGCGATCGCCACGATGACCGTGATGCCGGCGAAGAGCACCGACAGTCCGGCGGTCGCATTGGCGCGGCCGACGGCCTCCTGGACGGGCATGCCCTCCTCCAGGTGCTGACGGTGGCGGGCGAGGATGAACAGTGCGTAGTCGATGCCGACGCCGAGGCCGAGCATGATGCCGACGATCGTGGTGATGTCGGGCACGTCCATGAACCCGGAGGCGATCCCGATCGTGCTCATGCCGATGAGGATGGCGACCAGGGCAACGATGATCGGCAGGCTCATCGCGACGAGCGAGCCGAAGGCGACGGCCAGCACGATGATGGCGACGAGGATGCCGACCTTCTCGCTGCCGGGCTCGGCGTCACCCTTGGCGTAGCCGAGGCCGCCGTCGTACTCGACCTGGACACCGGCGTCACGAGCGACCTCGGTGGCCTTCTCGGCAGCTTCGAACTGCTCGATGCCGACCTCGTCGGACTTGAAGGCGACCGTGGTGAACGCGGTGTCGCCGTCCTTGCTGAGGGTCGGGCCGCGGGGGTCGTAGGGATCGGACACGGCGGCGACGTTCGGCCCCGTCTCCAGTGCCTTGACGGCCTCGCCGATGGCGGCCTTGGCCTCGGGGCTGGTCAGCCCCTCCTCCGCGTGGAAGATGATGTTGGAGGTGATCACGGTCTCGTGCGGGAAGCGGTCCTCGAGGGCGTCGGCCGCTTTCTGCGACTCGGAGCCGGGGAGGCGGAACGACTCGCTCGGCTCGCCGCCGATGGAGGTGTTGATCATGAATGCTGCGATGGCGAGGAGGACCCACGCGGCGAGGACTCGCCACGGGTGACGGCTGGACGAGCGGCCGATGCGGTACAGGAGAGCAGACATGTGAAGTCCTTTGGCGTAGGAGTAGACGACCGTGGTGATCGCTGACTCCGACGTTAGGAATTCGCGGCTCTCGCGAAGAGCCTGCTGACCGCCTGGTGGGGCGCGGGCGTCCGCCCGGTTTCCGGGGGGAGGCGAAGGGGTTGGCCGCCCCTCGCGGGTGGGGGCAGCCCACTTGTCAGCGCGTGCGCCCCTGCCGAGTCGACCACGTTAGGTATGCCGGGCAAGGCCTCAACAGCCTGGCAGACCTGTTGAGGGACTGCCCCACCTGTTGTGGCGTGGGGCGAGTTATGGCGTGAGCACGCTCAGGCGGTGGAGCCGGTCGCCTCGAGGAACGCGAGAACGGCCATGACACGGCGGTTGACCTCGCCCTCGTCGACGAGGCCGAGCTTCTGGAACACCGCCCCGATGTGCTTCTCGACGGCGCGGTCGCTCATGAAGAGCGTCTTGGCGATGGCGGCGTTGTTGCGCCCGGTCGCCATGACCTCGAGCACCTCGCGCTCGCGGTCGGTGAGGCCGAGGAGCGGGGAGTTGGCGTCGCCGGCTTTTCGGGCGAGCAGCCCTTCGACGACCTTGGGGTCGAGGGCGGAGCCGCCCCGGGTGACCTCGTGGAGGGCGCGGACCAGCTCGTCGAGGTCGGAGACGCGTTCCTTGAGCAGGTAGCCCAGGCCGGCGACGCCGTTCTCCAACAGGTCGAACGCGTAGTCCTCCTCGACGTACTGCGAGAGGACCACCACGCCGGTGCCGGGGAACTCCGCCCGGATGCGCTTGGCCGCGTCGATGCCCTCGGTGGTGTGCGTGGGCGGCATGCGGATGTCGGTCAGGACCGCGTCCGGGCGGTGCTCGGCGACCGACTTCAGCAGGGAGTGCGGGTCGGCGACGGCCTCGATGAGCTCGATCTCGTCGGCCTCGGCCAGGAGGGCGGCGACGCCCTCACGCACCAGGTAGTTGTCGTCGGCGAACACGACACGCAGGCCCATGGTTCGGACTTTAGCCGCGTTGGCGCCGCCTGAGGGGTCGCCGGTGGCTGCGGCGGGTGTCCCGGGCGCGGCTCAGGTTGGCGACCATGATGTTGGCCACGAAGTACTGGTGCATGGGGCTCTCCTCAGAAGCGAAGCTGGCGACCTGACGGGGACCGGCGGTCCAGGGGGTCCTTGGCCGGCCGGGTCGGGCGCTTGGTGCTCTGTTGCCTGCGCACGGCCGGGTCCTTTCGTCGCGGTACCTCGTCAGGAGTCGCGCCAACGCCGCCCAGATACACCGGCGTACGTTCCTGCAGGTCAGAGCGTCGGAGGAGCCGCGAGACGCGCGGAAAGGGGGCCCAGCGGCGTGCCGGTTTGTCGGAGTCCGCGCGGGCACCTATCCTGCCCGCACCGTTCGTGACCACTTGAGCCGTCTGTGTGAGGGGATCGTCATGCCGGAGAGCAGCCCCCGGAGCGGTGGTCGCGTCCGCCGGGTCGTGGCCGCGGCCAGGGCCGTCGCCAGGCGCAGCGCGGCCACGAGCCGCGTGTCGGCTGCGAAGTCGTCCTCGAAGACGTCGGCCGCGAAGAAGGGCACAAAGAAGACAGCGGCGAAGAAGTCGGCGACCGGTGGGTCGGCGGCGAAGCGGTCGTCCGGACGCCCCGGCGTGGCGAAGAGCGCCCCGAGGAAGGCCGCCCCCAAGAAGGCCGCATCGAAGAAGGCCGCTGCCAAGAAATCGGTTTCTCGGACGTCCACCTCGAAGAAGACGTCGGCCAAGAAGAGCTCGTCGAAGAAGGCTCCCGTGCGGGCGGCCGCGAAGAAGGCCCTGAAGAAGTCACCGGCGAAGCGGCCGACGTCGAGCAAGAAGGCTCCGAGCAGGACGACGGGCAAGAAGAAGGCCACCGCCACACGCTCGGCGGCGAAGCGGCCTACCGCGACGAAGGCGCCGGCCAAGAAGGCGCCGGCCAAGAAGGCACCGGCGACGAAGAAGGCCACGACCAAGGCGCCGGCGAAGAAAGCACCGGCAACGAGCACCGCGACGAAGAAGGCCCCGGCGACCAAGGCCCCGGCGAAGGCTCCCGCGACCAAGGCGCCGGCGAAGACGGCGGCGGGCGCGGCCCCGGTGGCCAAGGCGGCCCCGGTCGCGGTCCCGGCTCCGCCGACGCCCGAAGAGCAGGCGGCCGTCACGGCGTCGGCGATCAAGGCGGCGCGGGCGAAGTCCACCAGGAAGGCAAGCGCCAAGGACCTCGCTGTCCGTCACGACGAGAGGCCGTGGACCCCCAAGGAGCTCGCCGCCGTGCAGGCGGAGCTCCAGGACGAGGTACGTCGGCTGCGCGACGAGCTCGACCTGGCGGAGCACGACATCGACGACATGCTGCGTGATGCCGGAGACGGGGCCGGCGACGACCCTGCCGATGCGGGGAGCAAGACGTTCGAGCGCGAGCACGAGATGTCGCTGGCGAACAACACCCGTGACATGCTCAGCCAGGCGGAGCACGCACTGGCCCGCATCGACAACGGCACCTACGGCATCTGTGAGAACTGTGGCAACCCCATCGGCAAGGCGCGGCTGCAAGTGTTCCCACGCGCGACGTTGTGCATGACATGCAAGCAGCGCGAGGAGCGTCGCTGAGCGACGACGGCACCGAAGGCCAGCCACCAGCACCCGGCGTACCTTCCGGAACTCGCCGTCTACCCCTGCTGCTGGGAGTCGCCGCCCTGGTCCTGGCTGTCGATCTCGTCACCAAGCTGATCGCGGTCGAGAAGCTTTCGCGCCGCGAGCCGGTCGAGCTGCTCGGTGGCCTGCTCACGCTCCGGCTGGTCCGCAACGCGGGGGCCGCGTTCGGGATGGCCGAGGGGCTGACGATCGTGCTCACCCTGGTCGCGTTGACGGTCGCGGTGATCATCGTCCGGGTCGCCCGGCGGATGACGAGCCGGGCGTGGGCGGTCGCGTTGGGCCTGGTGCTCGGCGGTGCGGTGGGCAACCTCGTCGACCGGTTCTTCCGGGAGCCCGCGCCGCTGCGGGGTCATGTCGTCGACTTCCTCGAGCTGCCGAGCTGGCCGGTCTTCAACGTCGCCGACTCCTCGATCGTGACCGGCGGCGTCCTGATGGTCCTGCTCAGCATCCTCGGCAAGCCCTACACGGACCCACCCACCTCGACCCCGCCCCCGCCGAGTCGACCACGTTAGGTAGCAGCCACGCGCAGTCCCTCAACAGGCGCAACTGCATGATCACCGTCGGGGCAGCGGTGCCTCACGCTGATCCTGCGGGAGTCGCAGCGCATCGCCACCTGCACAACTGCATGATCACCGGCGAATTGGGTGGGGTGGGGCGGGGGGGGCGGACGCCATACTCGTGCGGTGGCCGACCGTCGTGAGCTCCCCGTGCCCGAGGGACTCGAGGGGGAGCGTCTCGACGCCGCGCTGGCCCGGTTGTTCGGCTTCTCGCGCACCAAGGCGGCCGAGCTGGTGGCCGCCGGTGACGTGCTGGTCGACGGGGCAGCCGCGGTGAAGTCCGACCGGGTCCACGCGGGCGCCTGGCTCGACGTGGCCGTCCCTGCGCCGGCGTCGGCCCCGCAGATGGTCGTCGAACCCGTGCCCGGGATGATCGTCCTGCACGACGACGACGACCTCGTCGTCGTCGACAAGCCCGTCGGCGTGGCAGCACATCCGAGCCCGGGCTGGTCCGGCCCGACGGTGGTCGGCGGGCTGGCGGCGGCCGGCTTCCGGGTGTCGACCAGCGGCGCGGCCGAGCGTCAGGGCGTCGTACACCGGCTCGACGTCGGCACCAGCGGGATCATGGTCGTGGCCAAGTCGGAGCGCGCCTACACCGCGCTCAAGCGCGCCTTCAAGGAGCGCGAGGTCGAGAAGATCTACCACGCGCTCGTCCAAGGCCACCCCGACCCGCTGCGCGGCACCGTCGACGCCCCGATCGGCCGCCACCCCACCGCCGACTACAAGTGGGCGGTGACGGCCAGCGGCAAGCCCAGCGTCACCCACTACAACACGCTCGAGGCACACCGGGCGGCCAGCCTGCTCGAGGTCAACCTCGAGACCGGTCGCACCCACCAGATCCGCGTGCACATGGCGGCGCTGCGCCACCCCTGCGTCGGCGACCTGACCTACGGCGCCGACCCCACGCTGTCGGCCCGGCTCGGCCTCGGGCGGCAATGGCTGCACGCCGTACGCCTCGTCTTCGCGCACCCGGGCACGGGCGAGCAGGTCTCGTTCTCCAGCGACTACCCGGCCGACCTGGCCGACGCCCTGGCCCGGCTGCGCTCTGACGTCTAGTCGATTCGTAGGGTTCTGGGCGTGACTCCCGAGGTGCGGCTGGTGACCGACGACGCGGGCCGAGCGACGGCGTACGCGCTCCGCCGCGAGGTCTTCGTCGACGAGCAGCGTGTGCCGGTCGATCTCGAGATCGACGATCTCGACGCGGACGCCGACCACTTCCTCGCGTACGACGTCGAGGGCGCCGCCGTCGGGGCCGGCCGCCTGGTGGTCGAGCCGGCCGGGTTCGAGGGTGCGGACGTCGCCCTGGGGGAGGTCGCGCACCTGGGCAGGCTCGCGGTACGGCGTACGGCCCGGGGGACCGGGCTGGGCGTCGTCCTCGTCCGCGCCATCGAGGACCGGGCCCGCGAGCGGGGCCTGCGGGTGATGGCGCTGTCCGCCCAGACCTCGGCGCTGGCCTTCTACGAGCGGCTGGGCTACACCGCGCACGGAGCGGACTTCGACGACGCGGGCATCCCGCACCGCTGGATGCGGCGCGCGCTCGACGGAGCCGAGAGGGCAGCGCCGGGGTGAGAAGTCACCCATATGCGCGGAAGGTTCGCGCAGCGCTGACCTTCCGTCGCCTCCATCGTTAACGTAACGTGAGTTAGCCGCGACGCTGAGTCTCGGTAGTTCCGGTCGCCACCCCGGTGAACCGGAGCAGGAGGGCACCATGCCCGGACTTCGGATCGGCACGATGGCCCTGTTGCTCGCCATCCTCGGGGTCGAGGTGCTCATCGGCTTCACGATGAGGATCCGGTCGGCCGACGACCTGGTCAGTGGCGATCACGACTTCGTCACCATGGTCAGTTCGTTCGGGCTTCTGTGGTTGCTCGTCACCGTCGTGGCCGTGGTGGCGTTGTGCCGCCGGCTGTGGTCCGAGAGTTTCCGGGACCATCGCCGTACGTCGGCCATCGCCAAGCGCATCGACAACGTCCTGGAGACCCGCGACCTGCAGATCGCCCTGCAGCCCATCATCGACCTGACCAGCAGACGGTGGATCGGCGCGGAGGCGCTCGCGCGCTTCCCGGACGGCCGCGGATCGGAGCAGTGGTTCGCGGAGGCGCACGAGGCTGGCCGCGGACTCGACCTGGAGCTGCTCGCCGTCGACGCTGCGCTCGACGTGATGACCGAGCTGCCTGACTGGGTCTACCTCTCCGTCAACGCGTCACCGGAGGTGCTGCTCGACGCTCGCTTCACTGCTCTTCTGCGCCGCCCTGGTCTGCCCCTCAATCGGCTCGTCGTGGAGATCACCGAGCACGCGGAGGTCCGCCGGTACGACGACGTCCGCGACGGGTTGCGGCCCTTCCGGGAACGCGGTCTGCGGCTGGCCGTCGATGACACCGGTGCGGGCTACGCGTCCTTCAACCATGTCCTGTTGCTCCGCCCGGATGTCATCAAGCTCGATCGCTCGCTGCTCACCGACATCGACACCGACCCCGCCCGGCGGGCTCTGGTCACCGCGGTGCTGCTCCTTGGTCTGGAGCTGGGGGCCGTCGTCGTCGCGGAGGGGGTCGAGACCATGCTCGAGCTGCAGACGATGCAGACGTTGGCGATCGACTCGGCCCAGGGCTACCTGCTCGCCCGGCCGACCACCGACCCGTCCACCTGGCAGGGCTGGCGGGGGCGGGACTGGGATCCGATCAACCTCGAAAAGGCGCCCACGGCAAAGGCCCCGGTCCCCAGCGCAGTCGGCTGACCTGCTCAGCCCTTCGACCAGGTACGCCCGCCGTCGGTCGTCGACAGCAACCGGTCGGCCGTGGCGATCAGTCCCCTCTCGACGGTGCTGAACGAGAGGGCCACATGGTCGGTAGTCACCGGCGCGCAGCCCCGGCGGCGCCAGGTCTTGCTGCCGTCCGTGCTGACCATGACTGTGGTGCCCTGGCATCCCTGCACTGACGGCGCCGCTGCGTAGGTCGTGTCGCCGGCCGCGGACACCGCCGTCGCACCTCGCACGCGGCCCGCCTTCGTCCATTGCTGACCACTGGTCGCGGTCACCCACACCCGGCCGTTGGCGCACAGAGCGGTTGCCCCGGTCGGGCTGATCGACGTGAGGTCGACGGGTGCGGAGCGCCCGCAAGGGGAGTCCACGGGGCCCTCGGGCGCGTGCAGCCGCCCGGACGCGCCGGGAGGCAGCAGGTGCCACGCTCCAGAGGTGCTCGTCGTCCTCTCCCAGGTCCGCCCGGCGTCCCGCGTACGGAGAAATCGCGGTTCGCAGGACTTGCCGACGGTCGCGACGACCCAGGCGCTGGTCGCGTCGACGGATCGCACTCGGAGCAGGCTTCGCACACCCGGCTTGAGCGGCTTCAGCCCGCCCTGCTCGCCGTCCCGGGCGGACAGCTGAGCGCCGCCCTGCGGGCAGCTGCCGACGACCCCTCGCAGGGCCGCGCCTCCCTGGCCGGCGGACAGCAGGACCTTGTTGGCATCCGACGAGGTGGAGGGGGACGACGCCTTGCCGCGCGAGGCGGACCCGGTCTGTGAGCCGGTGGGTCCCGCGCTTTCGGACTCGGAAGGGGACGCAGAAGGCTTGGGGAACGTCGGGCCGGAGTCGACGATCTCGTCCGGCGCCGTCGAGCGCAGCGCGAGCACCACGAGGACGATGTCCACCAACAGCAGGGCGACCACCGCCCCCAGCATTGCGTTGCGCCGTCCCACAGCCAGCCTTCCGTTGCCGGAGGCGTCACTCTAATATGCGCCGCTGCCCCGAATTACCGCGCTCGCAGTCCGGAGCATGATCACCAGGTCGAGCGTGATCGACCAGTTCTCGACGTAGTAGAGGTCGAGCCGGACGGCGTCCTCCCAGGACGTGTCCGACCGCCCGCTCACCTGCCACAGGCCGGTGATGCCCGGCTTGACCAGCAGCCGGCGGCGCACGTGCCCCTGGAACTCGTCGTCGTCCACGGGCAGGGGGCGCGGCCCGACCAGCGACATCTCGCCGCGCAGGACGTTGATGAGCTGGGGGAGCTCGTCGATCGAGGTCCGGCGCAGGAACCGGCCAACGGGAGTGATGCGCGGGTCGTCCTTGATCTTGAAGAGCAGGCCGTCGGTCTCGTTGTGCGCGGTCAGCTCGACCCGGCGGGCCTCGGCGTCCTGGTACATCGTGCGGAACTTGAACACCCGGAACTCGGTGCCGTGCGCGCCGATGCGTCGCTGCCGGAAGAAGGGCGGTCCCGGGCTGGTGAAGCGTACGGCGAGCCCCGCTGCGACGAGGATCGGCGAGAGCAGGACGAGCCCGATCGCCGCCGCCACCCGGTCGATGCTGTTCTTGACGACGCGGCGCCAACCGGTGAACTGCGGTTGGTCGACGAAGAGAAGAGCGAGCCCGCCTACCGGTGCGACAGTGATGCGCGGACCGGCGACATCGGTGAGCGACGGTGCCACGATCAGGTTGACGCCGGTGCCCTCGAGCTGCCATGACAGCTCGCGCAGCCGCTGCGCTGTCATCTCGCGGCTGGCCGTGACGGCCACCGTGTCGGCCTGCGACTCGCGGATGGCGGCGAGGACGTCGCTGCCGACGGGCGCGGATGCGACGACGTCATAGCCGGCGAAGACGTCGCGGTGCAGCTGTGCTCGAAGCTCCGAGACGGACTCGGCGTCGCCCACGCCGACGACGCGGTGGAGCGAGAGGCCTCTGCGCCGGCGCCGGATGAGCCAGTGCCGTGCCAGGTAGCGGCCGATGATGAGCAGGACCAGTCCCAGTGGCAGCGCGACGGCCACGAAGGTGCGGGCGAGCTCGAGACGGAAGGCGTAGGACACGATCGCGAGAACCCCGAAGACCTCGAGGCTCGCGCGGATGACGCGCTTGTACTCCTCGGGTCCGGTCCCGTAGAAGCGCGGCTCGTACGCATCACGGGCGTAGAGCGCGAGCAGCCAGGCGGCGGCGATGCAGGCGACGACGACGCCGTAGCTCAGTCCGGGCCGGGTTGCGCATCTGCAGGGCGTCGTCGCCGAAGCGGATGATGGCGGCCGCGTTGAGCGCGATGTAGATGCAGATCGCGTCGACGACGATCAGCAGCGTCAGGTGGGTCAGCCGCCAGGTCGACGGGTGTGGAGCGGCGCCGGGCGTGTCTTCCGCGGGCCCCGCTGTCGAGGGGGTTGCGGAAGACCGGGCGCGCATCTGCATGTGGTGGGCTCCCCGGGGTTGTCCTGACGCCACGACCCTACGCCGAAGACCGGTGCGTGGCGGCGCGCCCACGATCAGACGGGCTCCCGCCTAAACTGCCCTGAGAGCCTCCGCCAGCCCGGCAGGCGGTCAGTCGACGACATGGAGCCCACGTGACGGAGCGAGGCAGGGCGGTCGTCACCGGGGGCGCCGGGTTCCTCGGCTCCCACTTGTGCGAGCGACTCCTCGCCGAGGGCTACGAGGTGCTCTGCCTCGACAACTTCCTGACCGGCACGCCCGACAACGTCGGCCACCTGATGGAGCTGGCGGAGTTCCGTCTCGTCCGCTCGGACGTGTCGGAGTTCATCCACGTGCCGGGCAAGGTCGACGCGGTTCTGCACTTCGCATCGCCTGCTTCCCCCATCGACTACCTCCTGCTGCCGATCGAGACGCTCAAGGTGGGGTCGATCGGCACCCTGCACTCGCTCGGCTTGGCGCGCGAGAAGGGTGCGCGCTTCCTGCTCGCGTCGACGTCGGAGACGTACGGCGACCCGCAGGTGCACCCGCAGCCGGAGACCTACTGGGGCAACGTGAACCCCGTCGGGCCGCGCGGTGTCTACGACGAGGCGAAGCGCTTTGCCGAGGCGCATGACGATGGCCTACCGGCGAACGCATGAGCGTGGACACCGCGATCGTGCGCATCTTCAACACGTTCGGCCCTCGGATGAGGCCGGACGACGGTCGCGCGATCCCCACGTTCATCAGGCAGGCCCTGCGCGGAGAGCCGATCACGGTCGCCGGCGACGGGACTCAGTCGCGCTCGATCTGCTACGTCGACGACCTGGTCGAGGGCATCGTTCGGTTGCTGCACTCCGGCGAGACCGGGCCGGTCAACATCGGGAACCCGCACGAGGTCTCGATGGTCGACCTGGCGCGGTGGATCGGCGAGCTGTGCGGTTCGAAGCTCCGAGGTCGCGTTCGTGCCGCGCCCGCAGGACGATCCGACGGTCCGCCAGCCCGACATCACGCTGGCTCGCACGCTCTTGGACTGGGAGCCTGTCATGCCGATCGGCGACGGTCTCGCCAAGACGATCGAGTGGTTCCGTGAGCATGATGAAATGAGAACCCCGATCCGTCGTGCATGAATCGGATGCAGCATCACGACCGCGGCTCGCGTGGCCATCGGCCCAGGTGGCGGGCTTCGCCGTGTTCGACGGAGACCGAGGGCAGCTTGTCGCCGCCTACCGCGCCATGCTGCGTGCCAAACCAATGGGCGAGCCTCGCCTCGTTTTCGGGGCACACATCAATGCTTTACTCGCCCGGCGTGACAAGGTCTTCGTCGACGCGATGCGTCGGGCAGATCTGACCTACGCCGATGGCAATTCCGTCGCCCTGTTGGCGAGGCTAGGCGGGGCGACGCAGATTCGCCGAGCGGTCACCACAGATGTCGGTTGGGACCTTCTGGCTGCCACGGCCGAGCAGCTTGATCGACCGGTTCGATTGGCCTGCCTCGGAGGTCCGGAGGGCCTCGCCGACCAGGCAGCGACGACGTTTGCGAAGCGACGAGACATCCACCCGGTGTTCACTGCTCACGGCTACCAGGACGACTGGGAGCCAGTGCTCCACGCACTGAGAGCCAGCAAGCCCGACGTCTGCGTGGTGGGGCTGGGCATGCCCCGCGAAAACATCTGGGCAGCCGCGCAAGTGCACCGGATGGGACCGACCGTCGTGCTGACGGCCGGAGGATGGTTCGGTTATCTCGCTGGCAACGAGCGCCGGGCCCCACTCTGGGTCCGCCGCTTCGGGTTCGAGTGGCTCTTTCGCCTGCTTCAGGATCCGCGACGGCTGGCAGGGAGATATCTGAAGGGCATGGGCGCCGTAATCTCAGTAGGCGTCAGGCAAGGTCTTTCCCGGCGAAAGGCAACTGCCGACATGCCGTCGCAGACGGGATCACCTGGCCATGGCAACGTCGCCGACCGGCAAGACTGAGGCGTTGACCCTCTCGCGAACGAACGTTCAGCGGGGTGTTCGGCTTGTCCTCCTGTCCACGGCGAACCTGGCCGCTGCTGGGACGACCTACCTGGTCTTCGCGGCCGTTGCACGCGCGGGTTCCGTAGACCTTCTCGGGCGGTTTGCGGTTGCGACAGCCCTGGCGACTCTCGTCGCCCAGGTCGTGGACGCCGGGACCACTCCCGTTTCGGTGCGAGCTGCGGTCCAGTCCGATGCACCCGCGCATGTGCTGCGCACACTCGTCGCTCGGCGACTGGGCCTAGCGGCGTTGGCCGGTGTCGTCGCGGGCGTTTTGCTGACTGCGCTTGGTTGGTCGGCTGCGGACGCGGCGGCCACGTGCCTCCTCGTGCTTGCATCGGCCGCCTACGGGGCCATGCTCATGGCCGTTCAAGGGCTCTCGCGATCTAAGGACCTCGTCGCCATCCAATGGGTCAATGCGCTTCTCTACGGCACCCTCTCCGTGGCGCTCGTGGCAGGCGGTGATGTGTCCTCAATCGCTGTGCCGCTCGTAGCAATGTCTGCGATCCTGCTGGCCGTTTCGGTGGCTGTCCTGTCGCTCGATCACGTTCTGGTGGGTCCGAGGTCAAAGGTTCGTGTGATGGATCGCTGGGTTGCTTCCGCAGCACTGGCGAATGCGATCACCAATACGGCGGACACCCTGCTGTTGGGCCGCTTCTCGACGAGGTTGGCCGCCGAGTACGCGGCCAACCAGCGAGCCGCGTTCGGCCTCTCGGCTGTCTCGAGCGCTCTGACTGCTCTCCTGCTTCCGGCCGCTGCCCGAGATCCCGAGCGAGGGGCGGCGTGGCACAGACACCTGCTCATTCCTCTGCTAGCAATGCCGGTGCTCGCGGGTGTGATGTGCTTTCCGGTGAGCTGGGTTGCCTCAGAGCTCTACGGGAGGAATGACCTCACCAGCCCTGCACTGATCTGGTGTCTGCTGACGGCATACGGACTCGGCGTCCTATCGGTTCCGTTGACCGTCACCATGGTCGCGGCTCACCAGATGCGGCGCCTGGCTACAGTCGGAATCACGCAAGCTGGCGTTGTGGTCATCGGTGCACTGGTCTCTGCAGTCATGGGCAGCGTTGTCTTGACAGGGGTCTCGGTTCTCGCAGGTCGCGCGATGTTCGCGGGCCTCGTCTACGGGCACGTAAGATCGGGGAAGGTGTAGGAGTGAGCGGCCATGTGACGAGGAAGTTCCAGGGTCTGTGGTCACGACTTGCTTACCTGGACCTCTGGCTCAGCCATCGCACGCAGGTCAACGTCTCGCGCACCGCCCAGTTCCGTTGTGCCAACCGTACAACGCTCATAGAGGGTGGCGGCGTCACCGTCGGCGACGAAACGGTCGTCGAGAGCGGCTGCAGCCTGACCGTTACGCGGGGCCAGATCCGGATCGGGCGCAACGTGTACATCACCACGGGGACGTCGATCGGCTGCCAAGAACTTGTCGAGATTGGGGATCACGTCGCCATCGGGCCGAATGTGGTCATCATCGACACCAACAAGAACTCCCGTGCTCTTGCAACGCCGATTAGCCTTTCGGGCTCAGCGTCGTCAGCAGTAAGAATCGGCAGTGGCTCATGGGTAGGTGCCAACGCCGTGATCCTGCCAGGCGTGACCATCGGGACCCATTGCGTCGTCGCGGCCGGGGCGGTCGTCACACGCTCGTGTGGGGATGGTCAATTGCTGCGAGGAGTCCCTGCCACGAGCCAGGACCTGCAGGCGGATGGATCGGAGCCCGGTCGGTGAGGCTGCTGGTGGCTGCCTGGGCGGGGATGGGAAACACCGGAGACGACTGGCTGCTTGAGACTGCTGTCTCGGAGCTGTCGACGGCCCACGTGGTCGGCGTACTTCTCGAGCCCTACGCGCGCGCGACCACACCAGCGCTGGCCGCGGCACTGGCGTTACATTGGCCGAGGCTGTCACCCAGCCCGGCTGCAGCGCCGGCCGTCTCCACTTTTCGCCGCGCTCTGTCCGAGTGGGACGGTGTCATCTTCGCTGGCGGCGGATGGTTGGCGGGGGATCAGGGGGCGAGGTCCGTCCTGCGGTGGCGCGTCCGGACCCGGATGCTCAACAGGCCATACGTCCTCGCCGGCATCGGAGTGGGTCCGTTCCCCGGCCATGTCGGGGCAACCATTGCCGCCAACGTGCTCACACGCGCCCGCGCTGTCACGGTTCGGACAGCCATGGACGCCACCATCGCGCGCGACTTGACGGGGAATCTGCCTGCCGTTGTAGGTGACCTCACTACGAGGGGACACCAGGTCGCACCGAGTTCACCGCGCCAAGGCGTCGTGATCGCCGCTCCGCAACCACGTAGGCACTGGCTTCCCGAACACCGCGTTGACGACTATCGAGATGCTTTCCTCAGCTGCGCACACCGCATGAGCAAGGGCGAACCCGTCATGCAGGTCTCGTTCCAGACACCTCAAGACTCCGCGTTCTGGCGCCCTCACGTCCGGGTTGTCGAGCCTCAGTCGCCGCGAGATGCATTGGAGCACGTGGCACGTGCCCGGGTGGTCATCGCAGGCAGACTGCATGCTGGCCTTGCAGCGTGCAGCACGTCCACGTCACTCGTGTCCGTGGCGTACCACCACAAGGCTGCGGTGCTCGAGGAGATGTTCGCAGTAAAGTCTGTCGAAGTTGCGAGCTTTCTCACGAACCACGAAGCGGTCACCGCGACTCTGCCCTCGGCCCTGCCGGAAGCGCGCCCCGGAAGCGACCTGCTTTCGCTGGCGGAGTGCCTGCGATGAGGTGGTGTATTGCGTCAAGAGAACACATCTGGGGCGGCGGGGAGGCGATCGCCCTCGGTCTAGCCGAGCAGCTCGCCGCCCGAGGACATGACGTCCTTCTCGACGTGCCTGCTGGCAGTGGGCTCGCGCAACGATGGCATGGGCCCGTCGGGCGGATGTCTGGTGATCAGCAGGTGCTGATCGCAAATGACTTTCGCTCGCTCTGGTCGCGGAGTCTGCTTGCCCCTCGGGCACGCAAAGCATTCATCGTCCACGGCTGGTGGCAGACGGGGATGCACCGCAACCTGGCAGCCCGTGTGGCAAACGCCCGTGTCCTGTGTGTCAGCGAGACGGTGATGTCTTCTGTTCACGCCTCGGGCGGCGCGCGCAAGGGCCACCTGAGCCTTCTTCCCGTTGAGCCGCACCCGCGGTTCCGCCGACCCGCACCCGACGAGCGAGCTGACGCCCTCCGCGAACTTGGGCTCGAGTCCGTCGACTTCCGTCCGCTCTTCGTCGGGCGACTCCAAGGAATCAAGGGTGCAAGCCGCTTCGTCGAACTCGTAAGGGATGCCGGCTGTCACGGCCTGATGGTGACCCCGAGCGTTCCGGGCAACGACGAGGAGTCCCGCGAGCTGGCGAGTGTCGAGCGCGCCGTCGCAGCCGGTTATGTCGACTGGCGCCCAGAAGCTGATGTGCGAACGGCGATGTGGGCTTCCGACGTCTTCCTGAGTACATCGGAGTTCGAGTCGCTCGGGGTGGCGATGCTCGAGGCTCTGGCCTGTGGACTGCCTGTCATCACCACCGCGATCGGCGGCCCGCGGCAGTTCATCCGTCAGGGTGAGAACGGGTTCATCATTCCCCATCTCGGGCAGGCGCAGTTGGCCTTGGCGTGGCTAAAGGCCGATTCCTCCGCGCTGTCGGCTCTGGCCGCTGGTGTTGACCAGCCGGCCGGTGGGCTGGGACCGGCCGTTCGGGAGTTGGAACGCCTGTGCGGGTGACCATGCTGGTCGAGGACGTCGTGGCTCACAATGCCGCCGGTGGTCGCCTTCGCGTGGACGGCCTCGCTGAGGGCCTGTCGGGCTCCGGCGTCGATGTGTCAGTCATGGCGTGGGAGCCGCGGCGGGCGGATCTGAACGCTTGGTCCCGCGGGCGCGAGCTGCGATCGCCGGATCGTCTGCTCGAGGTAATAGCGCCTCCGATCGGCGATGTTCTCCACCTCAGCGGGTTGCCGTTGGCGCACGCTGCCGTCGCGGCGGCGAGGCTCGGGGTTCCGTGTGTTCTCGACGTCTGCGACAGCTGGCCCGCGCTGGCCCTCTCGTCCATTCGAGCGCGAGGCGTCCGGGCAGTGGGCGCATTGGGTTCGGGACTGCTCCTGCTGAACGCCGCAGCGCAGCGAGCGTCGGCGCTCACCTACATCGACGAGACTGAGCTGAGGTTCGACCGGCGCGTCAGCTTTCCCGGGCAACGGCGCCATGTCGTCCCCAACGGCATCGCGGAGGAGCTCTTCAGCCTCGACACGCAGACCGAACAACCGCAGAGGCTGGTGTCGGTGGGGGATTGGTCCTATCACCCGAACGACCACGGGCTGCGCTGGTTCCTGGCCACAGTATGGCCACTGATTCGTGACCCGTTGCCGCTTGTCCTCTTCGGCCCCCATGAGCCGCGTTGCGCCTTACCCGGCGGAGTGGAGTTTCGAGGCTTCTCAGCCTCGCTGTCGGAGGTCTATCTGCCGCCGTGCGTCGTGATCGCCCCTGTCCTGACCGGCCGCGGGGTGAAGAACAAGGTGTTGGAGGCGGCGGCGGGCGGTCGCCCGGTCGTGACCACCGAGGAGGGAGTCCGCGGCTTGGCCGCGGTGGCTCCTCACATCGCTGTGACGAATCGTCCTGCAGCCTTCGCCGCCGCGATCGATCGCCTGTCAGCGGGAGCGTCGGCCTCCGTGGGTGCCGCTCGCGCGGCAGTATGGTCCAGACGTTGGACCACGAGCGGGGTACGCCTGTTGAAAATCTACGACGATGCGAAGCGCTAGCTGGGCCTTGTCGTTGGCGGCCGTCGGGACGGCCGCCATAGCCGGCGCTGCGGCTGCGCGGTCACCGGCTCTGTCTGCCCTGTTCTTGGCGGTGCCGCTGCTGGCGTGGCTGGCCGCACGCCCCGCCTACACGATCCCGGTCGTCGTGACGCTCTTGGCGCTGCCGGTCTCCGGGTCATGGGTGGCGCTGGGTGACTCGGTGGAGCGCAAGCTCATGATCCTTGTGTTGGTCGGCTGGGGAGTCCTGTGGGCTCGCGTGTCGAACACGCCGCGTCTCGCCTTGCCGAAGGCGGTGTCGCGCGCTCTGCTCTGTTTGGTCGTCGTACCGATCTACGGCCTCCTCCAACTCCTTTACACGTCATACCCGTCGCTCGTAGCGATCCGCGTCGTCGAGTGGGTCGTGGCCCTGGGCTTGCTCCTGATCGCCTTCTCGACCCAACGACGGGACGTTCGAGCTTTGAACGGGCCGGTCGCAGCAGTCGTCGCCCTCGGGGCGGTCGAGGCGCTGCTGGGAATCGCGCAGTTCGCCGCGAAATCTCCCCTCTTCATGCAGTCAGCGCTGACGGACGTGCAGATCCGGGAGTCCTTCAACATCCCGCCCCTCTTCCGAGGACTGGGAACGACCTACCACGCCAACACCTTGGCGATCATGCTTGCCCTGACCATTCCGTTAGGACTGCTCCTTCTCGGCACTGGGCGGCCATGGACGCGACTGCTTGGGGCGCTCGCAACGCCGATCATGGTGCTGGGCCTTCTGTCCACCCTGAGCAGGGCTGGGGCCGCGGCCCTGCTGCTCCTTGCCGTAGGCGCCATCACCTTCGGCGCACCAAGGGTCCGGCACCGCGTGGCCATCGTTATGGCGCTTGGTTCCGTTGTGATTCTTGTTGTGCTTCCACTTGTTCCTCTGCTGAGCACCATCCTTGGGCGCTTCTTCGGAAACGCCTCTGCCAGCCGAGATCTGGGGTCCTCGCTGACGCGCGACGCCAGTACTCGCGCCACCGTCCGGGCTTTCGAGGATCGATGGGTGGCGGGTCACGGATACGGCTCCAGCAGCAGCGTCGGTGTCGAGTACGGAGCAAACCGAGGCTTCGGTGCGCACAACGCGTATCTCGATGTCCTCCAGGGTGGAGGGATCGTGCTTGCCGGCCTCATGCTCGTTGGGGTCATTGCCGTGTGGATGGCCTTGCGCGCAGCCGGTGTGCTGCGCTCGCCCATTGCGGCGGGTCTGCTGGTGTTCGTCGCGTACGGCCTGGTCGAAACCGTGCTCCAGGGTCTGCCGCTGGCGCTCGCCTTCACGCTGGTCGGAGTGGCGCTCAGGTCGATCGAGCAGCCGAGCGAGGTGCAGGTCCCGAACCCCCTGCTCGTCGGCCGGGCGACCTAGGTCGATGCGCGTTCTCCATCTCACCGACCACTGGCTGCTCGGCGGTGTGCCACAGGTCGTCGCGTCTCTTGCTGGCGCCCAGCACGCGCGTGGGCATGGCGTGGTCGTCGCCGCCGGAACCAGTCACCCGAAGGCGCCGAGTCTCGCCGTACCGTTCACGCTCGCGCCAGGATTGCGGTCGTCCGGACAGGTCGGCAACCTCGTGCGAGCGGCCTGGACCATACGTCGGCTGGTCTCCTCGATAAGACCCGACATCCTTCATGTCCACCAAAGGGGCCTCGCGCTGGCCGCAGGTCTCTCCCGACCTGGTGTCCCCGTCGTCGAGCACGCGCACAGTGAGTTCCATGACCGCATCCTCACGTCGTACCGTTCCGAGTCGGTCGTGGCGGTCGGCTCGTCCATCCGCGAAGCCGTTTGCGTGGAGTACCGGCGCCCGTACGAGCGGGTTCGAGTGATCCCGAACGGCGTCGCCGACCTTGAGGCGGTCGGGCTCCCCGGCAACCTCGCGGCAGGCTTCGTCATCGGCGCGATCGGCCGGCTCTCACCCGAGAAGGACCCCCTGCGCTTCGTTGCGACGATTGCCACGCTGGCCAGGCGTGGCCAGCCGGTGAGCGGGCTCTGGCTGGGTGACGGGCCGCTGGCGCAAGAGTTCGACCGCGCGTCAGACGGGCTAGCAGTCGAGCGACTGGTGTCCGGTTTGCCCATCGGTGATTTCTTGGGACAGATCCACTGCCTGCTGGTCACGTCGCGGCGTGAGGGCCTCCCTCTGGCGATCCTGGAGGCCTTCTCGGCAGGGCGGCCCGTCGTCGCCACAGATGTCGGGAGTGTTCGGGATGCGGTCGTCGACGGCATGACCGGCCGCCTCGTGCCGGCCGACGCCTCGCCGAACGCACTCGCGGACGCGGTGCAAACGGTCGTCACTCCTGTAGCGTTCGAGGCGATGGCGCGGCGTAGCCGACAGAGCTACGAGCAGAGCTTCGCTGTGGACATGGTCGTCGACCAGGTGGAGGCCGCCTATAGCGAGGCGCTTCGACGTCGAGGCAGCGGCGACTCTTCGTAGTCGGTGCTGAACGAAGCGGCGGTGCCATACTTCTGCACATCGGCACAATTGACAGACTGCTCGCCGGCAAGACAGGGAAACCGTGGATCTCCGGGACTACGCACGCACGCTGCGCAAGCGCTGGACGCTCGTGGCGATGTGCGCGTTGCTGGCGGTCGCCGCGGCAGTCGCGGTGACACTCCTCGAGACCAAGGTCTACGAGTCCAGCACCCAGTTGTTCGTGGCTGCGCGTGACGACGCCGGCGACATCTCCGGCGCCTACCAGGGCGGGCTCTTCACCCAGCAACGCGTGAAGTCCTACGCGGAAGTCGCCGACGCGCCTGCCATCACGGACGCGGTTGCGCCAAGCAGCTCGGCCTCGACGAGGCCGAGCTTGCCGACCAGGTGAGCGCAGAGGCCCCGCTGGACACGGTCCTGATCAACATCACCGTGGGCGACCCCAACCCTCGGCAGGCGCAGCGGATCGCGCAGCGCCGTGGCCGAACGCGTCATCGCGCTGATCCCCGAGCTCGAGACGCCGGAAGGCCAGGACCAGTCACCGGTCAAGGTCACCGTCATCAAGCAGGCCTCGCTGCCCGCAGGGCCCTCGAGCCCTCGTCCGATGCTCAACCTCGCTCTCGGTCTCCTCGTCGGTCTCGCCATCGGCATCGCCGCTGCCGTCCTGCGCGAGACGCTGGACACGACGGTCAAGGGCATGGACGACGTGTTGGCGACGACTGGCGCCGCGCCACTCGCCATCCTGGCGCACGACGACGATGTCCCCGTGCGACCGCTCGTGGTCCAGGTGGGTCGCAGTCGCCGCGCGCCGAGGCGTTCCGCCAACTCCGCACCAACCTGCAGTTCGCCGACATCGACACGCCGTTGCGTTCTCTCGTTGTCACGAGTTCGATCGCGGGCGAGGGCAAGAGCACGATCGCGTGCAACCTTGCGATCACGCTCGCCCAGGCAGGCGTGCGCACCTTCATCGTCGAGGCCGACCTGCGCAGGCCCAAGCTGGCCGGCTACCTCGGCGTCGAGGGAGCCTGCCGGGCTCACCTCTGTGCTGATGAGCGCGGCGTCACTGGACGACGTCCTGCAGCCCTGGGGGCGGCACCCGCTGTGGGTGCTGCCCAGCGGGCCGCTGCCGCCCAACCCGGCGGAGATCCTCGGGTCGCACCAGATGCGAGACCTGCTCAAGTCACTGCAGGACAAGGCGGACATCGTCGTGATCGACGCGCCGCCGCTGCTGCCCGTCACGGACAGTGCGGTCATCGCGCGGGTGACCGATGGCGCGCTGCTCGTCGTCGAGGCGCGTCGGACCAAGCGCGAGCAGGTGGCACGGTCCCTTGCGGCCCTGAAGAACGTGGACGCGAAGGTCCTGGGCACGGTGCTGAACAAGGCACCGGCGCGCGGCCCGGACGCCGACACCTACGGCTATGGAAGCAGCTACTACTCCAGCACCGAAGAGGCCCAGGCAGCCAGCGCCGCGAGGTCGTCAGCGACAAGACCGAGACGGCCTACCCCGAGGTCGCGCGCGCGACGCTGAGGCGCGAGCTCACTCCATGCGGCCCAACGCTGCTGGCAATCACATGCAGAAGGGCCCGCCGACCTGACGGTCGACGGGCCCTTCGTGCGTGGGGAGTGCTTAGACGGTGATCTTGCGACGCGAGCGCGAGACGGCGACCATCAGGCTGCCGGCGAGCAGCAGTCCGACGCCGGCCCACAGCGAGGTGAGGTCTCCACCGGTGCCAGGCAGACCGCCGGCGGCGGCACCCGCCGTAACGGTGACCTGGGCGGTCAGCACGCGGCCGCAGCCTGAGAGGGTGAGGACGTTGGTGCCGGACTCGGTGAGCTTGACCGTGGTGCTGACGTTGCCGTCCTCGTCTGCGGTGAGCACCTGGCCCTCAGCGGAGGAATCGCCGCCCTGGGTGGCCGAGAACTGCACGGAGCAGCCGGGCTCGAAGCCGTCGCCCGAGACGGTGACGGTGCCTCCGGGTGCGACGGTGGTGGCCGACACAGTGGCATCGCCAGTGGTGAAGGGGTAGCCGCCAGCGACCGCGGGGGTGGCCAGAACGGCGGTTGCGGCCAGCGCGACGCCAATTCCAGCGACGAGACGACGAACGATCATGAGCGGAACTCCTTGGTGGTCACCTGGTGTCGGGAGTGAACGAAACGTCAAGCACGGGGGGCCGGCGACACCGATCGACCAGACGAGTTCCGTCTACCTTGAACACTCGCAGTAGTCAATCGATAACGCAAGGCTTTGACATTCACCCCTTCGACCCCCGAAGGCCATACCTTAATCAGATTTGATGTCGCTTCCGCGCACTTTCGGGAATCTTGGTACTTGTCAGGCGCGCGAGCAGGCGCTGCCCATCTGACGCGCATCTAAATCGCGCACCAGCGGTTGGGCCCGGGCGACCTCAGGTGCTTCGGGCCTGACCGGTTCGAGCAGTTCGAGCACAATCGTGCGGGTCTGGCCGCGCCTGATTTCGAGCCCGACCTGGAAAACCGGATGCCCACGCTCCCGACCAGGGGTGACCAGCAGGGGTTTGCCGTCCAGGGTGGCGCGGACGAGACCGGACCCCTTCGTCGCGAAAATCTGGACGACCTCGGAATTCGACCCGGCCGTGCCCTGACGGGTTGCCCGGTCGCCCGGTCGACCCGTAGCTCGACGTACTCCGGGAGGTTCCGCGGCGCGGCGTTCGTGAGCTCGACCGTGATGCTGCTCTCGCGTCGCCCGCCCGGTCCAGGACAGCTGCCCAGCTCATGGCGCAGCGAGCGGTCCAGGTAGTAGTCGAGCTTGCTGCCCGCCCCGTTGTTGACGACCAGCCCGGCGTAGGGCGCCGCGGTCTCAGGCACCGTCCCGCCCAGTGACGTCTGCACGAGACGGCCCTGCTCCTCGTCGTACCGGCTGTAGGTCAGCAGCCGGCCCTCGGTGCCGGCGCGGCTGCAGCGCATCGACGAGGGAACCGGCGTCGGCACTTCCGGACAGCAGCTTGTCGAAGACGGCGCGCGCGACCTGCTGGAGAAAGGCATCGCGCTCGGCGTCGTCCTCGGACTTGGGGAACCGTGCGTAGACCTCGCTCATCGACAGCTCGCGCCGCGTTGTCTTCGTTGATCTCCTCGCCCGACGGCAGCAGGGCAGGGCCGGTCGCGCCGAGCACGTAGCCCATCGCCACGGGGTCGGTCGCGATCACCCCGTCGAGACGGCCGCCGAACTGCGCCCGCCACAGCTCGAGCCAGATCTGGGCGGCATAGGGGAAATGGGGGCTCACGTTGGAGTTGACCCAAAGGGCCGGGTCGTTGCCGTAGAGCTGCCGGAAGTCCTTGCCCAAATTGATGGGCACCCGGCGCAGCGGGTCGAGGTCGGTGTTCGAGCCGAGCCGGCGTACGGCGAGGTGCCCGCGGTCTGCCTCCAGCACTCCGTAGGCGCCCAGCAGGCCGCCGGTGCCGCGGGCCTCCGCGTTGTTCTGGAAGGCCAGGAAGTAGCGGCGCTTTCCGTCAGCCCCGAGCATCGGAGGCAGCACCGTCGCGGCGGTGTCCGCGGTGCGAGCGGTGCCGGCCAGGTCGTCGACCTGACCCCGGACATCCTCCAGCGCGCTGCGCACGGGCCCGACTGTCGCGCTGCCGTCGACCAGAGCGAGCCGGGCACTGGCTGCAGCGCTTAGCCGCGCTGCCGTCCGCAGCGCCGGCTGCGCGTCCACCAGGGGCGCCAGGTCGATGGTGTCGCCGGCGGCGAGCAGCTGCGCGGGCCGGGCGGCCTGGCCCGCGTCGACGAGCGGCGGTAGTACGCCGCGGGACACGTCGTCGAGGGTCTCGGCCATCGTCTGTACGGCGTCGACGTCGTCCCCGACGATCGGCAGGTGCCCGGCCAGCCACCACAACGGGCCGTCGGTGCGCTCCCGGGCCGTCGCCGTGCGCTCCTGGAGGGTCGCGAGCCCGGCCCGGGCCTGCTGGACGTCGCCGGCCAGAACAGCGTCACGGACTTCTCCGGCCACCGGCCGAGCCGCCTGGAGGTCGTTGCGCGCCTGGAGCCCCTCCCAGGCAAGCCAGGCCACCGCCGCGAGGAGGACGAGGACGACGAGGAGCAGGGTCAGCGGCCAGCGGCGACGTTGCCGCTGCTCCTGGCTCCGCTCGTTCGGCTCGCCGCCGCCTCCGTCGTCGTCCCACGGAACGCCGGTGGCACCGTCGTCCCCTCCCGCCGCTTCGATCGGCAGCGCCGATGCCTCGGCAGGCTCGCTTGGCGTGTCGCCCCGGGACGAGCCGGGGCGGATCACCTCCGCGAGCAGGTCAGCGGTGGCGGAGACGGCAGGCGCGATCGCCTCCGCCGCCGCGAGATGGTCGGCCTGCGAGCCCCTGAACGGGTCGCCCACGTCGTCGTCGTGCCGGTCGTCGGCCTGCTTCGTGCCGCGGAGCACGCCCGCCTCTTTCACGGCGGCGGCCAGGCGGGCGGCCGGGTCCTCGCCGCTCAGCTTCGCCGGATCGATGTGCTGCGCCAGCCGGGCGAACTCGATGACCGTGAACGTCCGCAGCGTCGCGCCCGGCACCCGGCGTACGACGGTGGCCCGGTGCTTGCGGCTGGCGGTCAGGATCAGGTCCGCGCCGCGGACGACGTCCTCGTCGAGCAGCCGCGCGGCGAACCTGTCGGGGTCGCCGCCGAGCGCCCGGAGCTGCTCGGCGGCGGGCGGGTCCATGGGCTCGCCGACCAGGCCCTGCACTCCAGCGCTCTCCACCACGACGGCGCGGGAGGCGTCACCGAGCCTGCGCGTGAGTTCGACGACCAGCAGGCGCTCGGCGAGGGGCGAGCGGCAGATGTTGCCGGTGCAGACGAACAGCACGTGAAAGGCATCGGGCTGTACCGGCACTCCAGAAGCATATGGAGGCCAGCCCCTCCCGGCCGCCGCACGCGGCGGGGCCGGGTGCCGTGGCGTGGGCCGGGGTGGGCGGAAAGGTCCGTTACTGTCGGTCATGATGAACCGGGTCTGGGGTGCGCTCTTCACGGTCGGCGTCGCCATGATGGCCGTCGGGGTCACGTTGCTGCTGCTGCGCGTCGTCGACTGACGCGCGGACATTTCGCCTACAGCCCTCCGCCTTCCCGGTCGAGTCCTTCCGGGATGCGTGCCTCGGCTCCCCGTCTGGGCCGTCGCTTACGCTGGACCCGCCACCGACCCGAAGGTCGTCCTCCCGTGCAGCCCACCCGTCACCTCGCCCGCCTCGCCGTTGTGATCACCGCCCTGGTGGTCCCGGCCGCGCTGAGCCTGCCGAGCTCGCAGGCCGCCGTCGCCAGCACTCTTGCCATCCACGCCTACCCGCGCACCGTGACCTACGGCGCGGACACGCTGGTCCGGGGCTGGCTCAAGGTGGCCGGGACCAACGCGCCGCTCGTAGGTGAGCGGGTGTCGCTCCAGCGGCGCCCGGCCGGCGGAGGCGCCTGGACCCACGTCACGTCGGCGACGACCAACGCCGAGGGCATGGTGCGCTTCGTGCGTACGCCGGGGCCCAGCGTCGACATGCGCTTCTACCACCCGGCCTCTGCCGTGGCCGGGGCGTCCGCGAGCTCCGCGGTCCGGATCTCGGTCCGTCACAAGCTGACGGCCTCTCTCAGCACGAAGGCCGTGCAGGCCGGTCGTACGGCGACGATCAGCGGACGGCTGGTGCCGAGCCACCCGGGCCGCCGCATCTACCTCGAGCGCTACTCGTCGGGTCAAGTGGGGCCGGGTCCAGAGCAAGGCGCTCTCGTCGACCGGCCGCTTCAGCTTCGGTGTCGGCTCGTCCTCCCCGACGTTCCGTGACTACCGCGTGGTCAAGCCCGCCGACGAACATCTCCGCTCCGTCGTCCAGCTGCCTCGCCTCGACGTCTACCGGCTGCACACCTACATCGTCCGCACCCGCGGCAACATCGTCGCGGACATGAGCGTCTTCCGGTCGTCGGTCGCCGCGACCTATGCCGACGCGCGCGGCTGGCGACGAGGTCACCACCGGTTCAAGCGGGTGTCGAGCGGTGGCGCGTTCACCGTGGTGATGTCGGAGGCGCGCTACCTGCCGTCGTACTCCTCGGTGTGCTCCACGCAGTACAGCTGCCGCGTCGGCCGCTACGTGATCATCAACCAGAACCGGTGGCGCTACAGCTCGTCGCACTTCACCGGGTCGAAGGCGGTCTACCGCCAGATGGTCGTCAACCACGAGACAGGCCACTGGCTCGGCCTCGGGCACGGCTACTGCTCCAGCAATGGCGCGATGGCCCCGGTCATGCAGCAGCAGTCCAAGGGCATGCAGGGCTGCAAGCCCAACGCCTGGCCGCTCGCCCGCGAGATCGCCCGCGTCTCCTAGTTGATCACCCCTCTCGCATAGAGTCGCGCTCGTGCCCGGAAGATCAAAGGCGATCGCGCGTGTCCGGTTGCGCGCGCGACGGCTGCTCGGCCGATTGCGATGGACCAGCACGGAGTCGTTTTGGCAGGACCACTACGCCTCCGGAGGAGACAGCGGGTCGGGGTCGTTCGGCAGGCTCGCCGAGTTCAAGGCCGACGTGCTGAACGGCTTCATAGCCGACCACGGCGTTGCCTCGGTGCTCGAGCTCGGCTGCGGCGACGGCAATCAGATCGCGCTTGGGCAGTACCCCCGCTATGTCGGCCTGGACGTAGCACCAACTGCTATCGACCAGTGCATCAAGCGGTTCGCCGCAGACCCCACTAAGAGCTTTATCCGCTACGACCCGGAGCGCTGGAGCAACAGGGGGGCTGTGACGGCCGAACTGGCGATGTCGCTCGACGTCATCTTCCACCTCGTCGAGGACGAGACGTACGAGCGGTACATGCAGCACCTATTCGGAGCTGCCGAGAATTGGGTCATCGTCTACGCGTCCAACACCGAGGCGCCGCATCCCGAGCCATACACGCGCCATCACCGGTTTACGGACTGGATCGAGGCCAACGCGCCGGAGTGGCGGCAGACGGGCCACGTGCCGAACCGATACCCCTACGACGCGGCAGCCCCTTTCGAGACCTCGTTCGCGGACTTTTGGTTCTTCACCCGGGACGACTGAAGGGGTGTCTGCGTCGGTGTTGGTTGGGTCCTTGATCATCTACTTCGCATCAACAGCCTCCATTTCCAACGCGAATGATCATGGGCGGCTCCGCGACACGCCGACCGGCCAGCGACGTCCTCGGCCGGCGCAAATCTTGTCTCACCCGGCACCTAGACTCGGCCCCTGAAACCGCTCGACCAGAGGCCCAGGAGGCGCGCCCCAGCATGGGCTCACGAGACTCGTTCGTGCACCTGCACAACCACACCGAGTACTCCATGCTCGACGGCGCAGCACGCCTCACCGACCTCTTCGCCGAGACCAGCCGGATGGGCATGCCGGCCCTGGCGATGACCGACCACGGCAACGTCTTCGGCGCCTACGACTTCTGGAAGAAGGGCCAGGCCGCCGGGGTCAAGCCCATCATCGGGATCGAGGCATACGTCACGCCCGGCACCCACCGGACCGACAAGACCCGGGTCCGCTGGTCCGGCGGCGGCGAGGACGACGTGTCGGGCGGCGGCGCCTACACCCACATGACGATGTGGGCCGAGAACACCGCCGGGATGCACAACCTGTTCCGGCTCTCCAGCCTGGCGAGCCTCGAGGGGCAGTACTACAAGCCGCGCATGGACCGCGAGCTGCTCCAGCGTCACGCCTCCGGCCTGATCGCGACGACGGGTTGCCCGTCCGGCGAGGTGCAGACGCTGCTGCGCATCGGCAAGTACGACGACGCGGTGCGCTCGGCGGGGGAGTTCCGCGACCTCTTCGGTGCGGGCAACTTCTACTGCGAGCTGATGGACCACGGCCTCGGCATCGAGCGGCGCATCCGAGACGACCTGCTGCGCCTGGCCAAGACCCTCGACCTGCCGCTGGTCGCGACCAACGACCTGCACTACACCTACGCGGGCGACGCCGAGGCCCACGCGGTGCTGCTGTGCGTGCAGTCCGGGCGCACTCTCGCCGACCCGACCCGCTTCAAGTTCGACGCCGACGACTTCTACCTCAAGACGCCGGCGCAGATGCGCGAGGTCTGGAGCGGCCTGCCGGAGGCCTGCGACAACACCCTCGCCATCGCCGAGCGCTGCGAGGTGGCCTTCGCCGAGGGCGCCAACCTGATGCCGCGCTTCCCGGTGCCGGCGGGGGAGACGGAGGACTCCTGGCTCGTCAAGGAGGTCGAGCGCGGGCTCGAGAAGCGTTTCCGCGGAAACGTCCCGCAGGAGCATCGCGAGCGAGCGGCCTTCGAGCTGGGCGTCGTCGCCCAGATGGGCTTCCCGGGATACTTCCTGGTCGTCGCCGACCTGTGCCGCCACGCCAAGGAGAACGCCATCCGGGTCGGCCCCGGCCGTGGCTCGGCCACCGGCGCGATCATCGCCTGGGCCCTGGGCATCACCGAGCTCGACCCGATCGAGCACAAGCTGCTCTTCGAGCGCTTCCTCAACCCCGAGCGGGTGTCGATGCCCGACATCGACCTCGACTTCGACGAGCGCCGGCGCGGCGACATGATCCGCTACGCCACCGAGAAGTACGGCGAGGACCGGGTCAGCCAGATCATCACCTACGGCACCATCAAGGCCAAGCAGGCCGTCAAGGACTCCGCCCGCGTGCTCGGCTTCCCGTTCGCTATGGGCGACCGCATCACCAAGGCCATGCCCGCACCCGTGATGGGCAAGGACGTCCCGCTCGCCGGCATCTTCGACACCAACCACCCGCGCTACAAGGAGGCGGGGGAGTTCCGCACGCTCTACGAGAGCGACTCCGATGTCAACCGCGTGGTGCAGAACGCGCGCGGGCTCGAGGGTCTCAAGCGGCAGTGGGGTGTGCACGCGGCCGGCGTGATCCTGTCCTCGGAGCCGTTGCTCGACGTCATCCCGATCATGCGCCGCGAGGCGGACGGCGCCATCATCACGCAGTTCGACATGGGCGCGTGCGAGACGCTCGGGCTGCTCAAGATGGACTTCCTCGGCCTGCGCAACCTCACCGTCCTCGACGACTGCCTCAAGAACATCGCAACCAACCGCAGCGAGCAGATCGTGCTCGAGACGCTCACCCTCGACGACAAGAAGACCTACGAGCTGCTGGCCCGAGGCGACACGCTCGGAGTGTTCCAGCTCGACGGCGCGCCGATGCGCTCGCTGCTACGAGCGATGCGCCCCGACTCGTTCGAGGACATCGCGGCCGTGCTCGCGCTCTACCGTCCCGGTCCCATGGGCGCCAACGCGCACACCGACTACGCCGACCGCAAGAACGGCCGCAAGCCGGCGAAGTCCATCCACCCCGAGCTGTCCGAGCCGCTCGCCGAGATCCTCGGCGACACCCACGGGCTGATCGTCTACCAGGAACAGGTCATGGCGATCGCCCAGCAGCTGGCGGGCTACACGCTGGGCCAGGCCGACCTGCTGCGCCGGGCGATGGGCAAGAAGAAGAAGGCGATCCTCGACAAGGAGTACGTCCCCTTCTCCGACGGCATGCGCGCCCGGGGCTACTCCGAAGGGGCGATCAAGACCCTCTGGGACGTCCTGGTCCCGTTCTCCGACTACGCGTTCAACAAGTCCCACACTGCCGGCTACGGGCTGGTGTCCTACTGGACCGCCTACCTCAAGACCAACTACCCGTCCGAGTACATGGCGGCCCTGCTCACCTCCATCAGGGACGACAAGGACAAGTCGGCGCTCTACCTCAACGAGTGCCGCCGCATGGGCATCAAGGTGCTGCCGCCCGACGTCAACGAGTCCGACGCCGACTACACGCCGCGCGGCACCGACATCCGGTTCGGGCTGTCAGCCATCCGCAACGTCGGTGACAACGTCGTCGCGGCCATCGACACGGCACGCCGCGACAAGGGCCGGTTCGCCGACTTCAAGGACTTCCTGTCCAAGGTGCCCGCGCACGTCTGCAACAAGCGCACCGTCGAGTCGCTCATCAAGGCGGGTGCCTTCGACTCGCTCGGTGAGTCGCGCCGCGGTCTCGCAGCCGTCCACGCCGAGGCCATCGACGCGATCATCGAGATCAAGCGCAACGAGGCGATGGGGCAGGACTCGCTGTTCGGGGCGCTCGGCGACACGGACACATTCGACGCCACCCTCGACCTCCAGGTGCCGATCGGCGAGTGGGAGAAAACCGCGCTGCTCGCCTTCGAGCGGGAGATGCTCGGTCTCTACGTGTCCGACCACCCGTTGTTCGGCGTCGAGCACGTGCTCTCCGCGGCCGCCGACTGCTCCATCGCCTCGCTCACCGGTTCGGACGAGCGTCCCGAGGGTGCCCACGTGACGATCGGCGGCCTCGTCTCCGGCCTGCAGCGCAAGGTGACCAGAAAGGGCGATGTCTGGGCGATCGCGACGGTCGAGGACCTCGAGGGCGCCATCGACGTCATGTTCTTCCCGCAGACCTACCAGCTGTTCAAGACCACGCTCGCCGAGGACGCGGTCGTCATCATCAGGGGCCGGCTCGACCGGCGCGAGGACGTGCCCAAGCTGGTCGCCTCCGAGATGACCGTCCCCGACCTCTCCGAGGGCCCGCGCGGCCCGGTCGTCATCTCGCTGCCCGTGGCGCGGTGCACGCCTCCGGTGGTCGACCGGCTCAAGGAGGTCCTCGCGACCCATCCGGGTGCCACCGAGGTCCACCTGCGGCTCCAGGGTCCGGCGAGCACCAAGGTGCTGCGCATCGACGACGGCCTGCGGGTCAATGCCTCGCCTGCGCTCATGGGTGACCTCAAGGCCTTGCTCGGCGCCGCCTGCCTCGGCTGACCCGCCGGTTTTGTGGCCTTTGGCGGTCCACAAGGCTTCAGACGGGCCTCCCGAGAGACCGATACGATCAACAACACCGGTGCGCAGCATCGGCGAGCGCGCGCCCGGCCGCGGCATTCAGGGGACCCCATGACCAACGACCACGATCAGCCGCTGCCCGCGGAGGGCTCCGGCGAAGCCACCTCCGACGTGCTTGCCGGGGGTGACGAGGGCCACCGTCGTCGACGTACGCCGCTGTGGCTGATCGGCGGAGCAGCGATCGTGGTCGCTCTCATCGTGGGAGGCGTCAGCTACGGCGCCGCGATGCTCAGCGGTGGCGGAACGCAGCCCGAGGAGGCCATGCCCAAGGGCGCCATCGCCTTCGCCAAGGTCGACCTCGACCCCGGGGCGGGCCAGAAGATCGACGCGATCAGGTTCCTTCGCAAGTTCCCCGCGCTGAAGAAGCACGTCACCGAGGACGCCGACCTGCGCAAGGTCCTCTTCGAGCAGGTCGCCCAGGACGCTGGATGGAAGGACATCGACTTCGCCGAGGACGTGGAGCCGTGGCTGGGCAAGCGGATCGCCGTCGCGGCCTACGCGCCGTCGCAGGCGCAGCCCGACGGGGCCCCCATGCCTGACGTGCTCGTTGCGCTGCAGGTCGAGGACGAGGGCAAGGCGGAGGAAGGGCTGCGCCGTCTCGTCGACACGGCCGACTCGGGGAGCAAGCCAGGGTTCGTCGTAGAGGACGGCTACGCGCTGCTGGCCCAAGACGTGGCGACGGCGAAACGGCTCGCCGCCAAGGTCTCCGACGGGTCGCTCGCCGAGCAGAAGAACTTCGCCACCGACGTGGGGGAGGCCGAGGACGGCGTGGCGATGGCGTGGCTCGACAACGGCCGGCTCAGCGAGGAGCTCGGCCGACTCAGCCCGAGCATGCTCGGCATCACCGGTGCAGGAGCCGGAACGTCCGGGCGCAGCACCTATGTTCTGCGCTTCGACGGCCCCGACGTGCTCGAGCTGACCGGCACGGTCACCGACTCGGACGTTCTCGAAGACGCCACGCCGGCGGTCAAGGGCGTCGACACGCTGCCGGCAGACTCGGTCGTCGCCTTCGGCCTGAGCAACGGCGACGAACTGCTGACGAGGGCATTCGAGGCGTTCCGCGCCCAGGCCAAGAAGGACGGCACGCAAGGCGGGCAGGGGCTCGACATCGAGGACGGCATCGCCCAGGCCGAGAGCATGCTCGGCATCAAGCTGCCCGACGACCTGGCAACGCTGCTCGGTAGCAACCTGGTCGCTGCACTCGACGCGAGTGGTCTCGACGGCGGCGAATATCAGATCGGTGCACTCGTCAAGACCGACGGCGAAGCAGCGATGTCGATCCTCGACAAGCTCGAAGCGGCGGCGACGCAGAACGCGACCATCCTGCCGCCCCTCACTCGCCGTACGACCGACGACGGTTACGTGCTCGCCACGTCCGAGGAGCAGGCCACGCGGCTCATGGCGGCGGACGGCAAGCTCGGCGATGACGAGGCGTTCCAGGACGCGGTGCCCGACCTCGACGGCGCCGGTCTGGTCGTGTGGGTGAACCTGAAGACGCTGTTCGCACAGCTGCCCTTCGATGACCAGGGCGGCGAGAACATCCAGCCCCTGGCAGGCGTCGGCGTCACCTCGGTGATCGAAGGTGGCGGCGACCTGTCGTTCCGGGCGCGGCTGGTGACGAACTGACCCGTCGAACGACTGCCAGGATGGACGCGTGACCTCTCTGAGCGACGAGCCGGGAGGCCGGTCGGAGGTACGGCGCTATCTGCGCGACCACCCGGAGGTGCGCACCGGGTTGCTCGTCGGATTCGGGGTCCTGGCCGCCGCACCGGTCGTCGGCATCGTCTGGTGGCTGATCGCCCCACTGCCCCAGCTGCGTGTGTCCGGTGAGCTGCTCCTGCCCGTTGGCGGCGAGGCCGAGTCGGCGGTCGCGGCCGACGGCCTGCTCGGCGTCTGCGCGGCGGTGGCCGGGCTGATCTGCGCGCTGCTCGTGTTCTCCCGCGTTCGACAGGCTCGCGTCAGCGCGTTGCTCGGGCTCTCGCTCGGCGGCCTGGCCGCGGCGGTGCTCGCCTGGCGTCTCGGCGAGTTCCTCGGACCTGGCCCGGAGCGCGAGACGGCCAGGGGCCTGGCCGACGGCTCGACCTTCGACGGGCCGCTCGTGCTGTCCGCCAAGGGCGTCTTGTTCGCGTGGCCGATGACCGCGGTGATCGTCTACTTCGCGCTCGCCGCCGGCCTGCACCCGAACGTCGAAGCGTCCGGCGCTGCAGGTGCCCCTGCCGCGGTCGACGGGACGCCCGCTTCACGCGCGGGGGAGCCGTCCTGAGTGCGCTCGCCGCTCAACTGCGCAGTGCCGCGTTGAGACGGGCGGCCTGTCGCGTGAGGTGGTCGCGTTCGGGAAGGCTGGGCGCCGATCGGGCAGCTTCGGCGTAGAGCCGTGCTGCGGTCGCCGGGTCACCGTCGCGCTCGTGCAGGTACGCCCCGACGGCGGTGTAGCGCGGCAGGGCGGGGTCGAGCTCAGCCAGGGCGGCCAGGCCGGCCCGCGGGCCGTCGGCCTCGCCGACCGCGACGGCCCGGTTGAGGCGGACCACCGGGCTGTCGGTGAGGCGGACCAGCTCGTCGTACCACTCGACGATCTGCACCCAGTCGGTCTCCTCGGCCTTCCGGGCGTCGGCGTGGAGTGCGGCGATGGCCGCCTGGGCCTGGAACTCGCCCAGCCGGTCGCGGGCGAGGGCGCTCTGCAGCACGTCGACGCCCTCGGTGATCAGCTTGGTGTCCCACAGGGTTCGGTCCTGCTCGGCAAGGGGCACCAGCCTGCCGTCGGGGTCGGTCCGGGCCGGGCGCCGTGCGTGGTGCAGAAGCATCAGCGCGAGCAGGCCCGCGACCTCCTCGTGGTTGGTCTTGGCCGCCAGCTGGCGGGTGAGCCGGATCGCCTCGCTGGCGAGGTCGATGTCGCCGGAGTACCCCTCGTTGAAGACGAGGTAGAGCACGCGCACCACGGTGGCGACGTCACCAGCCGCGTTGAACCGGACGTCCGCGACGGTTCGCTTGGCCCGGCTGATCCGCTGGGCCATGGTCGCCTCCGGCACGAGGTAGGCCTGCGCGATCTGGCGCGTGGTCAGGCCGCCGACCGCGCGCAGCGTCAGCGCGACGGCCGAAGCCGGTGTCAGGGACGGGTGTGCGCACAGGAAGTACAGCTGGAGCGTGTCGTCCACCGCCTGCGCCGGGCCGGGCACGGGCTCGGCCTCGACGCGTACCTCGCGGTGCCGTCGGGAGGCATCGGAGCGGGTGGCGTCGAGGAACTTGCGCCAGGCCACGGTGACCAGCCAGCCCTTGGGGTCGCGCGGCGGGTCGTCCGGCCACCCGCGGACGGCCTCGACCAGCGCGTCCTGCACGGCGTCCTCGGCCGCCGCGAAGTCAGCTCCGCGACGGACGAGGACACCGATCACCGTGGGGGTGAGGCTCCGCAGCAGGGCCTCGTCCACCGGCATCATTCCGTGATGGTCGGGGGTGCGGACAGCAACGGGCGTAGCTCGAGCCACTCGTGGATCGGCTTCCCACCCGCGCCTGGCGCCGCGGACAGCTCGCCGGCCAGCTCGACCGCCCGCTCGTGCGTCTCGACGTCGATCACGTACCAGCCGGCGATCAGGTCCTTGGTCTCCGCGAACGGGCCGTCGGTGACCGGCGGCCGCCCTTCGCCGTCGTAGCGGACGAACGTGCCTTCGGGGGAGAGCGCCTGGCCGTCGACGAACTCGCCGGTGCCCTCGAGCCGAGAGGCGAAGTCATGCATGAACTGCATGTGGGCCGAGACCTCCTCCGGCGTCCACTGGTCCATCGGCACGTCGTTGACCGCCGCCGGCGCGCCCCGGTAGTGCTTGAGCAGCAGGTACTTCATCATGTTCTCCTCTTTTGTGAGCGGCCATTGTGGCCGTGGGCACCTCAGGGACGGAGCGGCGAGCGGGTTCTCGACATCCCACCAGCGACTTTTCTGGCGGACTTCGAGGACCCCGGGCACGGCGGGTCAGTTGGGCACGATCTCCGAGCGGACGAGGTCGACGGCAGGCAGCGAGGGGAGCAGCCGCAACAGCTCGGTCTCGCGGCGAAGGAGGGCGAGCTCGGCACGCAGTCGTGCTGTGGTGTCGGTGGCCTCCAGCAGCGCCTGCTTGTCGCCGAGGTCGAGGACCGACGCGGCGGCGACCAGGTAGGAGAGGACCGTCGGGTCGTCCGGGAGCGGCTCGGGGTCCGGGCCGAGCATGGTCGAGCGGTACGACGAGTACGCCGCGCCGACGACGCGGGCCAGCTCGGGCGCCGCGTCGCCGGCGTCGTCGTCGAGCAGGTCGAGGTCGGCCTGCAGGTAGGCGCGGGAGTTGTCCAGATCGACCATCCGGAAGCGTCTGGTGCCCATCGTCACGAGGTCGTAGCGCCCGTCGTCGTACGCCTCGACCTGACGCAGCTCCGCCAGGCACCCCACCTCGTAGAGCGCCTGGACCGCGTCCGCGCCGACCTCGCGGCCGGCACGGATGGCGACGACCCCGAAGATCCGTGCCCCTTCCGGCAGCGCCACGAGGTCGCGCACGAGCGTGCGGTAGCGCGGCTCGAAGATGTGCAGCGGCAGCACGAGACCGGGGTAGAGCACGGTGCCGAGCGGGAAGACAGGCAGCCGTTCGGTCACCGCGGGAGTCTACGGTCGGCCTCGTGTCGCGTGCTGATCGTGATTGCGGGCTCTAGCGCGGGGAGTGGAGCCAGGGGTCCCTGATGTCGAAGAAGTCGGTGTCGCCCACGGTGAGCTCGTCCATCTCCTCCATCGTGGCCTTGAGTGCAGCAGGCACTTCCTTGCGTTCGCCTTCGCGAGCGGCCTCCTCCGAGGTGAAGTACAGCGCCATCGTGTAGGAACCGTCGTCGTGGCCGACGCCCACACTGCCGATGATCTCGGGACGGAACGCCGCCCACTCGTCCGAGTCCTGTCCCATCAGCTCACGCGCCCGGTCGGGGTTGCTGCTTCGGCCCTGCATGATCTGGACGAAGCCAGCCTTGTCGGGGTCGCCGATGACGTCGACCATCACGTCGCTGCTGTCCTGGAAGGTGGGCTCCCCCCCGAGCGTCTTGGACGTCTCGGCCCACCAGGCGTCCTGTTCGGGCCGGTCGCTGTTGCGGCGAGCGGCGTCCTCGTCCTCGAACCGGGCGAGCGCGATGAAGGTGCCGTCCTCGGTCACCCCGCCGGTCGATCCCAGCCAGCCAATGGCTCCGGGCGCCACGTCCTGCGCCCACGTGTCGAGCGCGGCCTTCAACTTGCCGGCGTCGGACACCTGGCCCTTGATCACCTGAACGAACATGTGCAACCCCTCCTGTGGGACGTGCCTCGTGGTGCCCTTGATTGCGGTGTTGACGCTACGACGGCTCGGCCGCGCCGTCGAGGGCGAGCATGCTCGATCGGTCTGACAGTTCTTGGCTATACGTCGGTCGCCGGCGGAATGTTCTGGTTGCGCCGGAAGACGTTCTCGGGGTCGTACTGCGCCTTCACTGCGGCCAGCCGGTCCCAGGTCGCACCGGGATAGGCGGCACGGATGCGCTCCGGACCCTCGTCCATGAGGAAGTTGACGTACGCCGCGTCGTTGCCCTGGTGCAGCGCTGCCACGAGGTCGTCCACCCAGGCAGCGCGCCTGACGCGGTCCTCGGGGCCCTGGTAGAACGCCGCGACGTTGATCATGACGGGCGCCGTGCGGTGGGCGTACGCCGTGGCGTCGGCCGGCACCCGGGCCACCGCGCCGCGCAGGACGCGCAGCTGCCCGACCCGCAGCATCGCGTCTGACGCGTTGAGGTGGTCGAGCAGCGCGCTGGCCTCCGCGTGGCCCACCGACTCGACGAACATCGTCTTGGCGATGGCGGTCGGCTTGAACTCAAGGTCCTCGGGCTCGGGCGGATAGATCTCCGGGTAGGCCATCGGCCGCACCATGTTGGCGAGCGGCTCGGCCAGCTCGATGAACGGCGCTACGGCCTTGAGCCCTTCCTCCACGTCACCGGCCCAGCAGAGGGTCGCGAAGATGACGATGCTCCCGTGGTGCTCCTCGGCGACGAACGGCATCGGCGGGCAGTTCATCACGTTGGCGATCGTCGTCAGCTCGTCCGGCGCCGCCTCGGCAGCCGCCATGAAGCCTGCAACCGTCTCCGCGGTCGCGGGCAGGATCAGCATGCCGCCGACGATCTGACCGACCTCCTGGAGCCGGAACTGGAAGCGGGTGGCCACCCCGTAGTTGCCGCCGCCACCACGGATGGCCCAGAACAGGTCCGGGTGCGACGTCTCGTCGACCCGGAGCACCTCGCTGTCAGCCGTGACGACATCGGCCGCGAGGAGGTTGTCGATGGTGAGCCCGTACTTGCGTGCGAGGTAGCCCACGCCGCCGCCGAGGGTGAGCCCGCCGAGCCCGACGGAGCCGGTGTCGCCGAAGCCCACCGCCAAGCCATGGGCAGCGGCAGCCGCGGTGAACTCCCCGGCGGTGAGCCCGGCCTCGGCCCAGGCGGTGCGAGCGCTGGCGTCGATGTCGAGGGCCTTCATGTCACGAACGTCGAGCACGATGCCACCCTCAGCCGTGCCGTGGGCTGCGCCGCTGTGACCCCCGCTGCGTACGGCGAACGGCAGGCCGGTCTCGCGAGCCAGCGCGATGGTCTGCGCGACGTCGGCGTCGTTCGCCGGCCGCACGATCACCGCGGGCCGGGCCTCGACGTGGCCGGCGGCGACCTCCCGCGCCTCGTCGTACTCCGGGTCGTCCGGGCCGATCACGCGGCAGGCGAGCCTGGACCGGATCTCGGCCAGGGACAGGGATCGGGCGGAGGTGGAGGTCGACATTGACGGCTCCTTCGAGGCGGTCCGAGGCAGGGTAAGGGGCGAGCCTTCGTCACTAGGACCGGCGAGCGCAAGGGAATTCATCGCTGGGCGAACGATCGGGTGGCCGCGGGCAGGCATCAGCACGCTCCGTAGACTCCGCCGGGTGATTTCCCGTCTCGACCTGCGCGGCGGCGGCATCGACCCGAGGGGCGTGCTGCCCCGTGCCGCGGTCGACGTCGAGGTGGCCCTGGACGTCGTCCGGCCGATCTGCGAGGACGTTCGCGAGCGGGGCGCCGCGGCGATCAGCGAGATCACCGCGCGCCTGGACGGAGTCGAGCTGAAGTCGACCCGCGTCCCGGCGGAGGCCCTGGCGGCCGCGCTGGACGCCCTCGACCCCGAGGTCCGGGACGCTCTCGGCGAGGCGGCCCGGCGGGCGCGGCTGGTGCACGAGGCGCAGCGCCGCAGCGACGAGACCGTCGAGGTGGCGCCCGGGGGCAGCGTGACCGAGCGCTGGGTGCCGGTGCGGCGCGTCGGTCTCTACGTGCCAGGCGGGCTCGTCGCCTATCCGTCCAGCGTCGTCATGAACGTCGTCCCCGCGCAGGTCGCGGGGGTGCGCTCGCTGGCGGTCGCGTCGCCGCCGCAGCAGGACAACGACGGGCTTGCCCCACCCGGTCGTGCTCGCGGCCTGCGCGCTGCTCGGTGTCGACGAGGTGCACGCGGTCGGCGGCGCTCAGGCGGTCGCGATGTTCGCCTACGGGACCGAGGACTGCGACCGGGCCGACCTGGTGACCGGACCGGGCAATGTCTACGTCGCCTCGGCCAAGCGTCTCCTCAAGGGCGTCATCGGCATCGACTCGGAGGCCGGGCCCACCGAGATCGGCATCCTCGCCGACGACACCGCCGACCCGGCGTACGTCGCGGCCGACCTCGTCGCGCAGGCCGAGCACGACGCCAACGCGTCGTGCCTGCTGGTCACGCCCAGCGAGGCGCTCGTCGAGGCGGTCGACGCGGAGCTGGCCAGGCAGGTCCCGGCGACGCGCCACCGCGAGCGCGTCGAGACCGCTCTGCGAAACCAGTCGGCGGCGGTGCTCGTCGACGACCTCGAGCAGGGCCTCGCCGTCGTCGACGAGTGGGCGGCCGAGCATCTCGAGGTGCTCACCCGCGACGCGCGCGCCTGGGCAGACCGCGTCACCAACGCAGGCGCGGTCTTCGTCGGACCGTTCTCACCGGTGTCGCTGGGCGACTACCTCGCCGGGTCCAACCACGTGCTGCCGACGGGCGGCACCGCGCGGCACAGCGGCGGCCTCTCCGTGCAGTCGTTCCTGCGCAGCATGCACGTCGTCGACTACTCCCGCGACGCCCTTGCCGAGGCCGCCCCCCACATCGACGCGCTCGGCGGTGCCGAGGACCTCCTCGCCCACGTCGACGCGGTGCGTGCGCGGGTGCCGCGATGACGGTCGAGAAGCTGCTCCGTGACGACCTGCGGGGGCGGACGCCGTACGGCGCGCCGCAGCTCGACGTGAAGGTTCGGCTGAACACCAACGAGAACCCGCACCCGCCCTCACCCGGGCTCGTCGCCGACCTCGCTGGGAAGGTCGCCGACGCGGCCCGGCTGATGAACCGCTATCCCGACCGCGACGCGCTCGCCCTGCGTTCCGACCTCGCGACCTACCTCACCCGCACGACCGGGGTGCCGCTCTCACCTGAGCAGGTGTGGGCGGCGAACGGCAGCAACGAGGTCATCCAGCAGCTGCTGCAGGCCTTCGGCGGCCCGGGCCGCACGGCGCTCGGCTTCGACCCCACCTACTCCATGCACGAGCTGATCGCGCGGGGCACCAACACGGCCTACCTGCCGACGCCCCGCCTTCCCGGCTTCCGGCTCGAGCCCGACGCGGCAGCGCTCGTCGTGCACGAGCACGCGCCCGACGTCGTGTTCCTGTGCTCGCCGAACAACCCGACCGGCACCGCCGTCGACCTCGACGTGATCGAGGCGGTGTACGACGCTGCCCGCGGCATCGTGATCGTCGACGAGGCGTACGCCGAGTTCTCGCACCGGCCCTCGGCGATCACGCTGCTGCCCGGCAGGGAACGGCTCGTGGTGACCCGCACCATGTCCAAGGCGTTCGCGTTCGCCGGGGCCCGGCTGGGCTACCTGGCGGCCGACCCGTCGGTCGTCGAGGCGCTGCTGCTCGTGCGGCTGCCCTATCACCTGTCCGTGCTGTCGCAGGCGGCCGCACGCGCGGCGCTCTCTCACGTCGACGAGTTGCTCGCCACCGTCGAGGACGTGAAGCGCCAGCGCGACCGCCTCGCGGAGGGCATCGCCGGGCTGGGCCTGGAGGTCGTCGAGTCGGACGCGAACTTCGTGCTGTTCGGCGAGTTCGCCGACCAGCGGGCGACCTGGCAGGGTCTGCTGGACAAGGGCGTACTCGTGCGTGACGTGGGGCTCGCGGGATGGCTGCGGGTCAGCGCCGGGACCGAGACGGAGACGACGGCGTTCCTCGAGGCGCTCGCCGACGGGATGAAGGAGGTGCCGTGATGAGTGGAAGCCGGTCAGCGACCGTGTCGCGCGTGACCAAGGAGTCTGACGTCTTCGTCGAGCTGCACCTCGACGGCACCGGCCAGGTGGAGGTCGAGACGGGTGTGCCGTTCTTCGACCACATGCTGGCCCAGCTCGGCAAGCACGCCGGGTTCGACCTCGTCGTACGCACCAAGGGCGACACCCACATCGACTCCCACCACACCGTCGAGGACACCTCGATCGCGTTCGGGCAGGTGCTGCGCGAGGCGCTGGGCGACAAGGGCGGTCTGCGCCGCTTCGGTGACGCGACGGTGCCGCTGGACGAGACGCTGGTGCAGGCGGCCGTCGACCTGTCCGGCCGGCCCTATGTGGTCCACGAGGAGCCTGAGCTCGTCGAGCTGATCGGCAGCTACGACACGACACTCACCAGGCACGTCTGGGAGTCGATCACCGCGAGTGCGCAGATCTGCCTGCACGTTCGCGTGCTCGCCGGGCGCAACGCCCACCACGTCGTGGAGGCGCAGTTCAAGGCCGTCGCCCGCGCCCTGCGCGACGCCGTCGCCCTCGACCCGCGCGTCGTCGGCGTCCCCTCCACCAAAGGCACCCTCACCAGCTAGCCCTGCCCCACCCGCCGCTTCGACCACGTTAGGTAGGCGCAGGACTCCCTCAACAGGCTGGCCAGCCTGTTGAGGCATGGTCCGGCCTGTTGTCGCATCGCCTGGACCAACGTTATGTGCGCGAAAATGGGGGGCCAGGGGCATCGCCTGGCCCGTCGCGAGCGATTCCAAGATCGCAATGCGGCCCCACAAAGGACTGGGGAGGCTGACAGTTCGACGCTGCGCGTCGCTCGCTGCAGCCCGGGAGTCCCGGCCTTTGTGGGGCCAGGTTGCGATCACGGAAACGGATGGGCTGTCAGCAGGGGAGCTGACGCGCTTCGCGACCGCGATGTGGTGACAGCGCGCAACGCGCGGTGACCGGATGCTGTTGACACCCGTCACCGCAAGCCGCAATTCGGGCATCGGGCGATCCCCGGGTGCGAGCACGACAGTTCTCCTTCGCGGCCCAAGTGTTGACCGTAGGCTGGCGAAATTCGTGGGGGAGGACCTAGATGACGCTTGCCCGGACCCTGGTTGCGACGATCGTCGCCGCCCTGTTCGCCGCACTCCTGACAGCGCCCGCACAGGCGGCCGACACGCAGGTTGCCGTGGTGGATGTGGCGGATACGTATACGTCGTCGTCGTCGCCGTCGGTGGATAACGGGTTGAGTGCGTCGTTGGGTGTGTATGGGACGCCGGTGAATACGGCGGTGTTGCGGTTTGTGTTGCCGGCGGCGCCGTCGGGGAAGGTGTTGTCGGGGGCGTCGTTGCGGGTGCGGACGACGACGATTGCGTCGGCGGGTTCGGTGAATGTGGAGCGGGTGCGTCGGGCTTCGGATTCGTGGTCGGAGTCGGGCACGTTGTATGCGAATCGGCCGGTGGTGTCGGGTCCGGTGTTGGGGACGTTGTCTGCGCCTGCGGTGAACACGGCGTATGACGTTGCGTTGGATGCGTCGGAGTTGGCTGGTGTGGTGGGTTCGACGACGTTGGCGATCGAGGGGACTGGGTCGGACAGTTTGTGGCTGTGGTCGCGGCAGGCGGCGGCGTCGCAGCGTCCGGTGTTGACGTTGAGCTTCTCTGATTCTGGGCCGGTGGACTCGACGGCGCCGTCGGTGCCGGGTGGGTTGGCTGCCTCGGTTGCCGGGTCTGCGGTGTCGTTGTCGTGGGCGGCGTCCACGGATGAGGTGGGGGTGACCGGTTACACGGTTCACCGGTCGGGCACGGCTGGGTTCGATCCGTCTGCGGCGACGAAGGTCGCGGATGTGACGACGACGAGCTACACGGATCAGGGTCGTCCGGCGGGCACCTGGTACTACCGGGTGACCGCGTTCGACGCGGCCGGGAACACCAGCGCCGGCTCCACCCAAGAAGCCGCCACCATCGAACCGGCGGACGAGACGGCGCCGTCGGTGCCTGGTGGGTTGGCTGCCTCGGTTGCGGGGTCTGCGGTGTCGTTGTCGTGGGCGGCGTCCACGGATGCGGTGGGGGTGACCGGTTACACGGTTCACCGGTCGGGCACGGCTGGGTTCGATCCGTCTGCGGCGACGAAGGTCGCGGATGTGACGACGACGAGCTACACGGATCAGGGTCGTCCGGCGGGCACCTGGTACTACCGGGTGACCGCGTTCGACGCGGCCGGGAACACCAGCGCCGGCTCCACCGCCGAGTCCGCCACCATCGCACCGCCCCCCGGTGCCACCGAGGTGGCGGTGGTGGATGTGGCGGATACGTATACGTCGTCGTCGTCGCCGTCGGTGGATAACGGGTTGAGTGCGTCGTTGGGTGTGTATGGGACGCCGGTGAATACGGCGGTGTTGCGGTTTGTGTTGCCGGCGGCGCCGTCGGGGAAGGTGTTGTCGGGGGCGTCGTTGCGGGTGCGGACGACGACGATTGCGTCGGCGGGTTCGGTGAATGTGGAGCGGGTGCGTCGGGCTTCGGATTCGTGGTCGGAGTCGGGCACGTTGTATGCGAATCGGCCGGTGGTGTCGGGTCCGGTGTTGGGGACGTTGTCTGCGCCTGCGGTGAACACGGCGTATGACGTTGCGTTGGATGCGTCGGAGTTGGCTGGTGTGGTGGGTTCGACGACGTTGGCGATCGAGGGGACTGGGTCGGACAGTTTGTGGCTGTGGTCGCGGCAGGCGGCGGCGTCGCAGCGTCCGGTGTTGACGTTGAGCTTCTCTGATTCTGGGCCGGTGGACTCGACGGCGCCGTCGGTGCCGGGTGGGTTGGCTGCCTCGGTTGCCGGGTCTGCGGTGTCGTTGTCGTGGGCGGCGTCCACGGATGAGGTGGGGGTGACCGGTTACACGGTTCACCGGTCGGGCACGGCTGGGTTCGATCCGTCTGCGGCGACGAAGGTCGCGGATGTGACGACGACGAGCTACACGGATCAGGGTCGTCCGGCGGGCACCTGGTACTACCGGGTGACCGCGTTCGACGCGGCCGGGAACACCAGCGCCGGCTCCACCCAAGAAGCCGCCACCATCGCATCCCAACCGGCCGGCTCCTCGGTCACCGTCATGGGTGTCGGTGACATCGCCTGCCAGCCCGGCACAGCGGTGACGTCCACGACCTGTCGCCACGGCGAGGTCGGCTCCCTGATCGCGGCCGCCAGTCCGGACCGGTTCATCGCGTTGGGCGACATCCAGTACCAGCAAGCGACGCTGGCGCAGTTCATGGGCACGAACGGCTACAACGACACGTTCGGCTCCTTCAAGGCGACCACGCTGCCGGTCCTCGGCAACCACGAGTACCAGGACGCCACCAACGGCTACTTCGACTACTTCTACGGCGCCGGTGTGAGCTCCGGTCCCTTCGGTGCCCGTCCGGAGGGGTACTACTCGACGAGCATCGGTGGCTGGACGTTCATCGGCCTCAACACCGAGTGCACCTTGCCAGGCGTCACCGGTGGATGTGGCGTGGGCAGCGCGCAGTACAAGTGGCTGCAGCACCAGCTCACGCAGTCCCCGAACCAGTGCACGATCGTCGCGTCGCACCACCCGCGCTGGTCGACCGGCGCGAGCCACGGCTCCTACCCCGAGATGTCCGCGTTGTGGGACCTGCTCGCCGCCAACAACGTCGAGGCGATCCTCGCCGGCCACAACCACGTGGCCGAGGTCTTCAAGCCGATCGGGGTGTCGGGCTCCGGGTCCACGCCCACGATGGACGCCAACGGGATGCGCGCATTCACTTCGGGTGGCGGTGGCGCGAATTTCCAGAACCTGACCGCGACGTCGGATCCGCTGATGGGCGCCCTGGAAGCCCGCAGCCGCTCGGCGTTCGGACCACTGAAGATGGTGCTGAGCCCCGGCGGCTTCTCCTGGGAGTACCTGCCGATCTCGGGCATGACGTTCACGCAAAGCGGTACGACGGGATCCTTCAGCGGCAGCGCCAGCTGCCACTGACGGGCTAGCCGGGCGGCTCGTCCTTGCCTGCCGCCTCGAGCTCGTCCGCCTCCTCCTTCGTCGCGTGCACGCTCTTGTCGGCGTGCTCCGGCGGCCCGTAGACGGTGTAGAGGATGAGCGGGTTCGGCCCCGCGTTGACGAAGTTGTGCCGCGTGCCGGCCGGTACGACGACGAGGTCGCCGGGGCCGACCTGCTTCTCCTCGCCGCCGACCAGCGCCTTTCCGATCCCACTCACGAAGGACAGGATCTGGTCGACCTCGTGCACCTCCTCGCCGATCTCGCCGTCGCTCGGGACGGTCATGATGACCAGCTGGGTGTGTTCGCCGGTCCAGAGGACGCGCCGGAAGTCGGCGTACTGCTCGGCGTCGGCGGCGATGCGGAAGTGCTCCATACCACCAGCCGTACCCCGACCTGGCCAGCTCACGCATCCCTCGAACCCCGTAGCCTTCAAGGGTGAGCCCAGCACGCGTCGTCGTCCTCGACTACGGCTCCGGCAACGTCCGATCGGCCGAGCGCGCGCTGGCCCGTACGGGCGCCGACGTCACCCTCACCGACGACTATCGGCAGGCGCTGGATGCAGACGGGCTGGTCGTCCCCGGCGTCGGTGCGTTCGCCGCGTGCATGGCCGGGCTGCACGCGGTTCGTGGGCCGACTGTCATCGACCGGCGCCTGGCCGGGGGACGGCCGGTGCTCGGGATCTGCGTCGGGATGCAGGTGCTCTTCGAAACGGGTCTCGAGCACGGCATCCGCACCGAGGGCTGCGGTGAGTGGCCGGGCCTGGTCGAGCGGCTGCACGCGCCGGTGCTGCCCCACATGGGCTGGAACACCGTCCGCGCGCCCGAGGAAACGAGCCTCTTCAAGGGCATCGAGGACGAGCGCTTCTACTTCGTCCACTCCTACGCCGTGCGCGCGTGGGCGCTCGCAGGCAGCGAACCCCTGCACCCACCCCTCGTGACCTGGGCCGAGCACGGCGAGGCGTTCGTCGCCGCCGTGGAGAACGGTCCGCTCAAGGCCACCCAGTTCCACCCCGAGAAGTCCGGCGACGCCGGGGCCACCCTGCTCGAGAACTGGGTGCGCGAGCTGTGAGCCGTGAGCGCGCGACCCGCCGGGCCGAACGGGAACGCCTCGCCGCCGATGCCCAGGCCCAACGCCGGCGCGAGGCCGAGCGGGCTGCCCGGCGGCGGGCACGGGCGGCGGCGTGGCGGGCCCGGCTGCCCAGGCGCAGAAGGCGAGGCGGCCAGCGGGGCATCCTCGCCCGCCGGCGCCGGATGCAGAACAGCGTCGTGCTGGGTCTCCTCCTGCTCAGCCAGGTCGTCGTCTGGCTCGTCACCGACGACCCATGGCACCGTGTCATCGCGGCGGTGTTCGCCGTGTTCGCCACGCCCGTCCTCGTCACGCTCGCCTTCGACCGGAGGTCCTGACCCCGTGCCACCCAGCCTGGAGCTGCTCCCTGCGGTCGATGTCGCCGACGGGCAGGCAGTGCGCCTGGTCCGCGGCGAGGCCGGCACCGAGACGTCGTATGGCGACCCGCTCGCCGCGGCGCTCGCCTGGCAGGACGCCGGCGCCGAGTGGATCCACCTGGTGGACCTCGATGCGGCCTTCGGGCGCGGAGAGAACCGGCGGCTGCTCGCCGAGGTCACCGGGCGCGTCGACGTGCGCGTCGAGCTCTCCGGCGGCATCCGCGACGATGTCTCCCTCGAGGCCGCGCTGGCCACCGGGTGCGCGCGGGTGAACATCGGCACCGCGGCCCTCGAGGACCCCGAGTGGTGCGCGCGGGCCATCGCGAAGCACGGCGATCGCATCGCCGTCGGCCTCGACGTGCGGGGCACGACGCTCGCCGCTCGCGGCTGGACCGAGGACTGGGGGCGAGCTCTTCGACGTGCTCGCCCGCCTCGACCGCGACGGCTGCGCGCGCTACGTCGTCACCGACGTCACGAAGGACGGCACCATGCAGGGACCGAACACCGATCTGCTGCGTGACGTGTGCCGGGCCACCGACCGACCGGTCGTCGCCTCCGGCGGCGTGTCGAGCCTCGACGATCTGCGCGCGATCGCGAGCCTGGTGCCCGAGGGCATCGAAGGAGCCATCGTCGGCAAGGCCCTCTACAACGGCGCGTTCACTCTCGAGGAAGCTCTGGAGGCAGTGTCATGACTCGTCGCATCTCGAGCGGAGCGCCGTGGGAGGAAGTCATCGGCTACTCGCGCGCAGTGGCTGCAGGCGACCACATCTGGGTGACGGGCTGCACGTCCATCGTCGACGGCGAGGTCGTCCACGAGGGCGATGCGCATCAACAGACCACGCAGGCGATTCGCAACGTCGAATGGGCGCTGCGCGAGCTCGGTGCCGAGCTGACCGACGTCGTACGCACGCGCATCTTCGTCACTGACATCTCCCGGTGGGAGGAGTACGGCCGCGCCCACGGCGACGCGTTCGGTGACATCAAGCCCGCCTCGTCGATGGTCGAGATCTCCCGGCTGATCGACCCGCGGATGATCGTGGAGATCGAGGCGGTCGCCTACAAGCCGGCCGCGTCCTGGTGAGCCCTGCCGGTCTCAGCACGGGCCTGGCCGTCCGGGTCATCCCGTGTCTCGACGTCGATGCGGGCCGGGTCGTCAAGGGCGTGCAGTTCAAGGAGCTGCGCGACGCCGGTGACCCCGTGGAGATGGCGCGCGTGTACGACGCGGAGGGTGCCGACGAGCTGACCTTCCTCGACATCAGCGCGTCCAGCGGCGACCGCGAGACGACGTATGACGTCGTGCGCCGGACGGCAGAGCAGGTCTTCATCCCGCTGACGGTCGGCGGCGGCGTCCGCACGGTCGAGGACGTCGACCGGCTGTTGCGTGCGGGTGCCGACAAGGTGGGGGTCAACACCGCCGCCGTCGCCCGGCCCGAGCTGGTGGGCGAGATCGCCGAGCGCTTCGGGGCACAGGTGCTGGTCCTCTCGGTGGACGCGCGCCGGACGACGCCAGGCACGAGCACCGACTCCGGTTTCGAGGTCACCACGCACGGCGGCCGCCGGGGCACCGGTGTCGACGCGATCGAGTGGGCGGCGAGGTGTGCTGCGGCTGGCGCCGGCGAGATCCTGCTCAACTCGATGGATGCCGACGGAACGCAGCAGGGCTTCGACCTGGAACTGCTGCGGGCGGTGCGGTCAGCCGTCACGGTGCCTGTCGTCGCGAGCGGCGGCGCGGGTGAACTCAGCCATTTCGCTCCTGCCGTCGATGCGGGAGCGAACGCAGTGCTGGCAGCCAGCGTGTTCCACTTCGGCCAGCTGCGCATCCGGGACGTCAAGGCGGCGATCGCCGACGCCGGTCACCCCGTGCGGCGTTGAGTCAGACGCTGGTCGACAGCTTCTCCAGCTCGTCGCGTGCCTCGGCGGGACCGCTGACCTCGACCATTGCGTGCCCGCGCCGCCCGAAGACATAGAGCAGCAGCTCGGCGGGCTCGCCCGTGACGACGGCGGTCGGCTCGCCCTTGGCCGCGGTCGTCTCCTCGCCGCTCGGCAGCCGCAGGACGACTCCGCTCGACGCGCCCCGGAACGCGAGAGAGGCACGGGCCTTGACGGCGCGCCAGAGCCCGTCCTGCACCCGGTCGGGCAGCTTCCGCGCGGCCCATCCCGGCTGGGCGCGGCGCAGATCCTCGTGGTGGACGAAGTACTCGGTCATGTTCGCCACCCGGTCGACCTTCGGCAGGGACGCCCAGGACATCCGTCCGGGTCCGCTGCGGACGAGCTGGACGAGCTCGTCGTACGGCTTGAGGGCGTAGCGGCTCTGCACGCGGTCGGTATGACCTGCGAGGAACGAGACGGCTACGCCGGGCAGCGCGTCGAGGCGCCGCTCGCGGGTGACGAGGTGCGCAGCCAGGTCGCGGGCGTCCCACCCGACGCACAGGGTGGACGCGCTCGGACCGAGCTCGTCGAGGAGATCGGCGAGGGCTGCGCGCTCGGACTGGGCGATAGTAGGCATCCCTCAAGGGTACGTGGCGCGTTCTCGTTGGCGCGGCCTGGCCCGGTTCGGGCAGGGTGGGCGGGTGCGCCGATCCTCCGATGACACGCTGGCGCGCGGCCTCGGCATCCTGTGGCGGGGCATCCGCCACGAGCCGCACGTCTTCGCGGTCGCCGCGGCGGGCGGTGCCGTCTACGGCATCTCGCTGGTCGGCACCGCGTGGGTCCTCGGCGCCATCACCGACCGGGTCGTCGTCCCGGCGTTCGAGGAAGGGCAGGTGTCGGCCGGCTCGCTCGCGGCGGCCGGTCTGGCGATCCTCGGGGTCGCGGTGCTGCGTGCTGCCGGGCTGGTCGCGCGACGGCTCGGCGCGGGTGTCATGCAGTACCGACTCCAGGCTCGCTATCGCCGCCGCGTCTCGCGGCAGTACCTGCGCCTGCCGCTCGCGTGGCACCAGCGTCACCCGACGGGGCAGCTGCTCTCCAACGCCAACGCCGACATCGAGGCCGCCTGGTTCCCGATCGCGCCGCTGCCGATGTCGGTGGGTGTGCTCGTCATGCTCGTCGTGGCGGCCGTCGGCCTGGTCCTGACCGACCTCGTGCTGTCACTGATCGGCTTCCTCGTCATCCCGGCGATCTTCGGGCTCAACCTCGTCTACCAGCGTCACCTCTCCCCGCTCGCGACCCGGGCCCAGCAGCTGCGCGCGGAGGTCAGCGGGGTGGCGCACGAGTCCTTCGAGGGCGCCCTCGTCGTCAAGACGCTCGGCCGCGAGCCCAACGAGACCGCGCGGTTCCAGCGCGCCGCAGAGGAGCTGCGCGACGCCCAGGTGGCGGTCGGCAAGGTGCGCGGAATCTTCGACCCTGCGCTCGAGGCCTTGCCGAACCTGGGCGTGCTCGCGGTCCTGCTCGTCGGGTCGGCCCGGCTGGACTCCGGCGATCTCGACACCGGCGAGCTCGTGCAGGTCGCCTACCTGTTCACCATCCTGGCGTTCCCCATCCGCGCCATCGGCTGGGTGCTCGGTGAGCTGCCGCGCAGCGTCGTCGGCTGGGACCGCGTCACGAGAGTCCTCGAGGCGCGTGGCGAGCTGCCCTACGGCACCGCGGTCCTGGACGGGCAGGGCAGTGCCGCTCCCCTGTCCGTGCGGCGCGTCGGCTTCGCGTACGACGAGGACGCCCCGGTCCTGCGCGAGGTGTCGTTCGAGGTGGCGGCCGGACGCACGGTGGCCGTCGTCGGCCCGACCGGATCGGGGAAGTCGACGTTGACCACGCTGCTGGTGCGACTCGTCGACCCCGCGTCGGGTGAGGTGTGGCTCGACCGGGTCGACCTGCGCGACGTGATGCGCGGAGGCGTGGCGGGCGCGGCGGCGGTGGTGCCGCAGCAGACGTTCCTCTTCGACGACTCGGTGCGGGGCAACGTCACGCTCGGAGCCGATGTCGACGACGCGGCTGTCCTTGACGCCTTGAAGGTGGCCCAGGCCGACCGGTTCGTCGCGGCGTTGCCGGACGGACTCGACACGCGGATCGGCGAGCGCGGCGCGACGCTGTCAGGCGGCCAGCGCCAGCGCCTCGCGTTGGCCAGGGCGCTGGTGCGCCGGCCTCGCTTACTCGTGCTCGACGATGCGACGTCCTCGGTGGACTCCCGCGTGGAGCAACGCATCCTTGCCGGGCTCCGCGAGGCGCCCGAGGGCGGGGCGGCCGCGACGGTTGTGGTCGTGGCCTACCGCCGGGCCACCATCGCGCTGGCCGACGAGGTCGTCTACGTCGAGCACGGCCGGGTCGTCGACCGTGGCAGCCACGACGAGCTCGCCGCCCGGTGCGAGGGATACCTGCGGCTGATCACTGCCTACGAGCGCGAAGAGGCCGAGCGGCACGCCATCGACGGCTGAGTGTCGGGCGCGCCGAACTCGGGGGCTCAGTCTCGTCGCGAAGCCCTCGCCGACGGCCGCGGCGAGTTCGAAGTAGGCCCGGCGCGTCGAGTTGTTGAGCTCGTGCAGGTCGAGGATGCCGCCCGCCTCGAGGTGTGGGTCGTAGGGGATGGACACGACGTCGCGGCAGCGCGCGGCGAAGTGGTCCTCGAGCTGGAGGACGTCGACGATGCCGCCGCCGCGGCGCACCGAGGAGATGGCGACGACCGCCTCGCGCGCGAGGTGCTCGAGCCCGTGCGCCTCGAGCCAGTCGAGGGTGGCGCTGGCGCTGCGTGCTCCGTCGAGGCTGGCCGAGCTCACCACGACGAGCGAGTCCGCAAGGCCGAGGATGCCGTGCATCGCACTGTGCAGCAGGCCGGTGCCGCAGTCGGTCAGGATGAGGTTGTAGAACCGCTCCAGCGTGTCGACCGTGTCGCGGTAGTCCTGCTCGCTGAAGGCGAGCGAGGCGCTGGGGTCGGAGTCCGAGGCCAGCACCTCGAGCCGGGTCGGCGACTGGTTGGTGAACGCGCGCACGTCGGCGTAGCGCTGCAGCTCGGCGCGCGCGTCGAGCAGGTGGCGCACCGTCGCGCCCGACTCACGGGGCACGCGCTCGCCGAGCGTCCCGCGGTCGGGGTTGGCGTCGACGGCGATGACACGGTCGCCGCGCAGCTCGGCGAACACCGCGCCCAAGGCCGCGGTGGTCGTCGTCTTCCCGACGCCGCCCTTGAGACTGATCACGGCGAGTCGATGGCATCCCTGGATCGGCGTACGTGCGAGGACTGCCCGTTCGTTGCGTTCCCGGTCGGCGGCCGACGGGCCGAGATTCACCCGACCGTTGGTCATCGAGAAGACGCTGCGCCGCCAGCCCGAGCTGGGCCGGTCGGGGTACTGCTTGAGGACCGCGTCCGCGGTCAATGAGTCGGCGCCGGACAAGTCGTCTCCCGATGGGACCGGCGGGATGCCGAACCGGCGCGCCGGCGCCGGGTCGGAGAACGCGTTGGTCAGGTCCGGTGCCTTCGGCGGGGCAGGCTCGGCAGGCGCTGACGGTGCCGGAGCGGTCAGGTCGATCGTGAACGACTCGGTGTCCGGACCGAGGTCGTAGGACGGTGTCGTGAACGTGTCTGCCTCGTCGAGGGCGCCGACATCGTCGAAGGACACGGGAACGTCGAAGGACCCGGTGTCGTCGAACGGGTTGCGCTCGTCGCCGTCCACCGGTGCGCCGCCCTCGACCGCGTGGACCGCATCGGTGAACGCTGCGCGGTCGCCGAGGATCGCCGTGTCGTCACGAGCCCCGTCCCCGTCACCGTCATGCGGTTCGGGTGTCTCTGGCCACTGGTCGATGTTGAGGTCGCGGCGGGGATCGGTGAGGCGGGTATAGGAGTCGGGAGTGCCGTCTTTGCGTGCCATGGGGCCGGGCCCTCCGGTGGGTTGGGGAAGGGAGGCGGCGACCGGACGCCGCGATCCGCGCCGCACGCTCCGTGCGCCGCGGCCCACCAGGGTAGCCCCCTGGTATTCGAGCGCCCGTTCGAGGCGGCCGTGGGAGCATGGCGCGGATGTCGACGATCTCCCCGCACGCCGACGCGGCGCCGACGTCGTCGTGGGGCGTCCTGCGCCGCGGCCTGGCGCTCTCGCCGGAGTTCCGTGCGGGGCTCGCGGTCACCCTGCTCCTCGCGGCCGTCGCCACGGTTGGTCGGGTGCTCGTGCCGATCGCCGTCCAGCAGACCGTGGACCGCGGCCTGATGGGCGCGGACGGACCCGACCTCGCCCGCGTGCGCGAGGCGGTGCTGCTGGCCGGCATCGCCGTGCTCGTGACGGCCGTCTGCGGCTATCTGGTCAACGTACGGCTCTTCAAGACGACCGAAGGCGGGCTCGCCACCTTGCGGGTCCGTGCGTTCCGGCACGTCCATGACCTCTCCGTGCTGACGCAGAGCGCCGAACGGCGCGGCTCACTCGTCTCGCGGGTCACCAGCGATGTGGACACGATCTCCACGTTCATGCAGTGGGGCGGGCTGCTGCTCGTCATCAGCGTCGGCCAGCTACTGGTGTCGACGGCCCTGATGGCGTTCTACTCGTGGCAGCTCACGGTGCTCGTGTGGGCGTGCTTCTTGCCGCTGGTGCTCCTGCTGCGCGTGTTCCAGCGACGCGTGTCAGCGGCGTACGGCGTCGTGCGCGAGCGCATCGGCGAGTTGCTCGGTGCGATCTCCGAGACCGTGGTCGGCGCGTCGACCATCAAGGCCTACGCCGTCGAGGAGCGCACCGGTGCCCGCGTCGACCGGGCGGTCGAACGCACCCGGATCGCGCAGACGCGGGCCCAGAAGCTGGTCGCGCTCTCGTTCTCCAGCGCCGAGGTCGTCGCCGGGTTGGCGAACGCAGCGGTCGTGGTGGTGGGCGTGTGGCTCGGCATCGACGGCCAGCTCACGCTGGGCCAGCTGCTCGCCTTCCTCTTCCTCGTGACGTTGTTCGTCGGCCCGGTGCAGATCGCGACCGAGGTGCTCAACGAGGCGCAGAACGCGCTGGCCGGCTGGCGTCGCGTGCTCGCGGTGCTGGACACGCCGGCCGACGTCGCCGACCCCGGTGACGCCGGGACCGTGTTGCCGCGCGGTCCGATCGACGTCCGCTTCGAGGGCGTGTCCTACGCCTATCCCGACGGGCCGGTCGTGCTTCGTGACGTCGATCTGGCGTTGTACGCCGGCTCGCGCGTCGCAGTCGTGGGGGAGACGGGGTCGGGCAAGACGACGTTCGCCAAGCTGCTCACCCGCCTGATGGACCCCGTGAACGGCAGGGTGCTCGTGGACGGCGTCGACCTGCGCATGCTGCGCTTCTCGTCACTGCGCGCGCGGATCGTGATGGTGCCGCAGGACGGGTTCCTGTTCGAGGGCTCGGTCGCCGACAACGTGCGGTTCGGCCGGCCGGCCGCCACCGACGCCGACGTCGCGCTGGCGCTGACCGAGCTCGGTCTCGCCGACTGGGTCGACGGGCTGCCGCACGGCGGTGCCACCGACGTCGGACAACGCGGTGAGCAGATGTCCGCAGGGGAGCGCCAGCTCGTCGCCCTCGCGCGTGCCTACCTCGCCGATCCCGACTTGCTCGTCCTCGACGAGGCGACATCGAGCGTCGACCCGGCCACCGAGGTCCGTCTGGCGCGGGCCCTGGAAGGGCTCACGCGTGGCCGGACGGCGATCACCATCGCCCACCGGCTCTCCACGGCGGAGGCAGCCGACGAGGTGCTGGTGTTCGACGCCGGTGCCGTGGTGGAGCGCGGCCCGCACGACGAGCTGGTCACGGCCGGCGGTGTCTACTCGCGGCTGCACGCATCGTGGGCGGCCCAGCAGCGCACCTGAGTCCGCTCGGCACATGTCCTTGATGGCCTTATCGGCACATGTCCTTGATGGCCTCTCGGCACAATGTCCTTGATGGCCTCTCGGCACAATGTCCTTGATGGCCTCTCGGCACAATGTCCCCATGACCGGTGCCGCTGCCTCCTCCTCGCTCGATCCAGCGCTCGCGGCGCGTCTCAAGCGGGACGCCCAGGGCCTCATCACCGCCGTGGTGCAGCAGCACGACAGCCGCGAGGTGCTCATGGTCGGCTGGATGGACGACGAGGCGCTGCACCGCACGCTGACCACCGGTCGCGCCTGGTACTGGAGCCGCAGCAGACGCGACTACTGGCGCAAGGGCGACACCTCCGGCAACGTCCAGCAGGTCCACGAGGTCCGGCTCGACTGCGACGGTGACACTGTCCTCGTCTCGGTCGACCAGACTGGTGCCGCCTGCCACACCGGCGACCGCACGTGCTTCGACGCGGGCCTGCTGCTCGGAGCCCCTACCGACACAATGGCCGGGTGACGTCCTCGAGGCAGGCCGTGCCCGCGCTGCCGGAGTTCCGCGAGCTGGCACGGGACCGGCGGGTGATCCCCGTCGTACGCCGGTTGCTGGCCGACGGCGAGACGCCGCTCGGTGTCTATCGCAAGCTTGCCCAGGACCGGCCCGGCACGTTCCTTCTCGAGTCCGCCGAGCACGGCCACGTATGGTCCCGGTTCTCCTTCGTCGGCGTGCGCTCGCACGCGACGCTGACCGAACGCGACGGCCACGCCCACTGGCTCGGTGACCCACCGGTTGGCCTGCCCACCGGTGGCGACCCCCTCGCCGCCCTGCGGGAGACCCTCGAGGTGCTGCACACCGAGCGCCTGCCCGGCCTGCCGCCGCTCACGGGCGGCCTAGTGGGGTTCATCTCCTATGACGCGGTCCGCCGTCTCGAGCGCCTTCCCGACCAGACCGACGACGACCTGCACGTGCCCGAGCTGGCCATGATGCTCGCTACCGATCTCGCCGTGCTCGATCATGCCGACGGCTCGGTGCTGCTCATCGCCAACGCCGTCAACTACGACGACACCGACGAGCGGGTCGACTGGGCGCACGCCGACGCCGTCGAGCGCCTCGACCGGATGACCGCCGAGCTGGCCGCAGCCGCGCCGGCCACCGTGGCGACGTACGACGACGCCGCCCGGCCGGAGGTGCGACGTCGCACCAACGCCGAGGACTTCCAGGCAGGGGTCGAGCGCATCAAGGAGGACATCAAGGCGGGTGAGGCGTTTCAGGTGGTGCTGAGCCAGCGGTTCGAGATGACCACCGTTGCCACCGCGCTCGACATCTACCGGATGCTGCGGGTGAGCAACCCGAGCCCTTACATGTACCTGCTGCGCTTCGACGGGTTCGATGTCGTCGGCTCGAGCCCGGAGGCCCTCGTCAAGGTGGCCGAAGGCCGGGCGATGATGCACCCCATCGCCGGGACGCGCTGGCGCGGCGACACCCCCGAGGAGGACGCGGCGCTCGCGGCCGACCTGCTGGCCGATCCCAAGGAGCGCGCCGAGCACCTCATGCTCGTCGACCTCGGCCGCAACGATCTCGGCCGCGTGTGCGCGCCGGGCACCGTCGAGGTCGTCGACTTCATGTCCGTCGAACGCTTCAGCCACGTCATGCACATCGTGTCGACTGTTGTCGGCCGCGTCGTCGAGGGCCACACGGCGTATGACGTGCTCGCGGCGTGCTTCCCGGCCGGCACGCTGTCGGGGGCGCCCAAGCCACGCGCGATGGAGATCATCGAGGAGCTGGAGACGACCCGGCGAGGGCTCTACGGCGGTTGCGTCGGCTACCTAGACTTCGCGGGCGACGCCGACACCGCCATCGCGATCCGTACTGCGTTGGTGCGCGAGGGCACCGTCTACGTGCAGGCGGGCGCGGGCATCGTGGCCGACTCCGATCCGTGCGCCGAGGACGACGAGTGCCGCAACAAGGCGATGGCCGTGCTGCGCGCGGTCGCCACTGCCGACACGTTGCGGGCGCCCGGTGACCGATGAGGCGGCCGGGCGGCGCGAGCGGGCCCTGACGGTCGGCGCCCTGTTCGTCGGCAGTGTGCTGGCTCTGATCACCGGCGACGAGTCGCAGTCGACGGTCGAGGGGACGGCGCTGCCCTCGTCCGCGGGCGACGGACTGGCCGCCTCGCGGGCGCTGGCGTTCGTCGTGGTTGCCGGAGCGGGCGCCCTGCTGCTGGGCCGTGGCCGGCTGCGCAATGCGCTAGGCGGTCTGCTCGCGATCGTCGGCGTCGGGCTGGTGTGGGTCGGCGCTCCGTTGACGATGGCGGGGGGTGTCCTCGTTGTGGCGGCCGGCGTGGTCACCCTGCTGCGGGCCGGGCGCTGGCCAGCTCCCGGCCCGCGCTACACGGCCCCGGCCGAAGGTCGCGACGGCGGCGGGAAGGACGTTTGGGACTCACTCGATCGCGGCGAGGACCCGACGCTCTGACGTCGGCGGGGCCTGCCCTGCCACAATGACCGTGACAGAGCCGAAATCAGAAGGAGCGCGGACGATGGCAGACAGTCACGGGCACACCCCGGCCGCGTGGACCGCAGTGGCGATCATGCTCGTCGGCTTCACGGTCTGCGCTGTCGCGCTGCCGGTCGCCCAGCCGTGGCTGTTCTTCGTCGGGGTTGGGCTGGTCATCCTCGGCGCGTTCGCCGGCAAGATCATGTCGATGATGGGGATGGGCAGCACGGTCAGCTACAAGGACGACCGCGACCCCGAGTACGACGGGAGCCAATCACCGGCCGACGCCTCCCACGACTGACATGCCTCACCCGGCGGTTGCTGCGCGGGTCGCACCCGTCGTCACAGCCGCAGTCGCAGGTCTGGGACTCGGCTACGTCGCGCTCGTCGACCCGCACGAGTCGGGGCGCTACCCGGTCTGCCCGTTCCGCGCCGCGACCGGACTGCTCTGTCCGTTCTGCGGAGGCCTGCGCGCGACTCACGATCTCCTGCACGGTGACGTGACCGCGGCGTTTCACGACAACGCGCTCGTCCTCCTGCTGGCCGCGACGGCGATCGTCGTCTTCGCAGTCGGGCTGCTCAGCACGATGCGCGGCGGGAGTCCCAGCCGTCGGTCCCTCGCCACCGCGGCGAGGCTCATCCTCGTTCGCGTTCGCGTCAGGACGTCCGCAGGGCGGGTGGCGATTGCTCTCGGTGCCCTGTGCGTGGCGTTCGCGGTGATCCGCAACCTGCCGGTCGGCCAGACCCTCACCCCGTAGCCGCCGCCCCCCGCCCCCGGCCCCCACCAAAACCGCAGGTGATCATGCAGTTGTGCAGCTGGTCATCCACAGCACAACTGCATGATCACCGTTGAAGTGGGGCGGCTGGTCAGTTGTTCAGCTCGTCCCGGATGCACTGCTCGCGCTCGATCTGGGACAGCCCGGGGTCGTTGCACTCCTTGGTCTGGGACCAGATCGACCCGACGAAGAGCGCGAAGGCGATCGCGACGAGGAGCCCGAGCAAGGCGGCGATGAGGCCGATCAGCGGCATCGGGAAGTTGGTCGCCTCGCCGCGCCGGGCCCGCTTCATGGCGGGGATCGCCAGGCCGATGGCCACCAGGTCGAGGACGAAGCCCACGGGGAAGAACAACACCGACAGCACCAGGCCGATAAGCCCGACGATCAGCGCCGCCAGGCCAAGACCGTTGCGCTCCTGCTGCTGCGGCTGTCCCTGCCACCCGGGAGCCGGGTCTGCATAGGTCGGGTCCGGCTGGCCCTGTCCACGCGCCGGCGGAGGGGGCGCCGGGTACTCGGAGGAACCGGCGACGCCTTCCGCATGCTCGGGTGGTCGATACGGGTCGTCCCTGGTCGACATGGCGAAGCCCCTCCGTCGTGACCGGCGCACTACCGCGCCGACTCGGAGGGCTCTCTACCCCGCCGGCTCCCGCCCCACCCTCGCCCGCCCGGGTCGGGCGCGATTCGGGCTGGGGCAGGCCCGCAGTTACGATCGAGCCAGGACACCGACCTTCCGGTGGCGGCCCCTGGCAAGCCGAGGAGACCAATCGCGTGAGCGTGCTCGACGACATCCTCGCTGACGTGCGTGTCGACCTCGCCGCTCGTCAGCATCAGGTGAGTCTCGACACGCTCAAGAGCCAGGCTGCGCGTCGGCCACCGTGCCGCAACTCGCTCGGCGTGCTGCGCGCCGACGGTGTCGCGGTCATCGCCGAGGTGAAGCGGTCGAGCCCGTCCAAGGGAGCCCTTGCCGCGATCGCCGACCCGGCATCGCTCGCCGCCGACTACGAGGCCGGCGGCGCCGCGATCATCAGTGTCCTCACCGAGCAACGGCGTTTCGGCGGCAGTCTCGAAGACCTCGTCGCGGTCCGGCGCGCGGTCGACGTCCCGGTGCTGTGCAAGGACTTCATCGTCTCGAGCTACCAGCTGTGGGAGGCGCGAGCACACGGCGCTGACCTCGTGCTGCTCATCGTCGCTGCGCTCGACCAGAACGCGTTGGTGTCGCTGGTGGAGCGGGCGACCTCGCTCGACCTCACCCCGCTCGTCGAGTGCCACACCGTCGAGGAGGTCCACCGTGCCGTCGACGCGGGTGCCGCGATCATCGGCGTGAACGCGCGCGACCTGACCACCCTCGAGGTCGACCGCAACGTCTTCACGAAGGTCGCGCCGCACATCCCGGGCGACGTCCTGCGGGTGGCCGAGTCGGGAGTCCGCGGCCCGCACGACGTCATCGAGTACGCCCGCGCGGGTGCCGACGCAGTGCTCGTCGGCGAGTCGCTGGTGACCGGCCGCGATCCCCAGGCGGCGGTGCGCAACCTGGTCGCCGCCGGTGCGCACCCTGCTCTCAAGCACGACCGATGACGGTGCCCGACGAGCACGGCCACTTCGGCGTCTACGGCGGTCGGTTCGTCCCCGAGGCGCTGATGGCGGCGCTCGAAGAGCTCACCGTCGCCTTCGACAAGGCCCAGCACGACGAGGCGTTCCAGAGCCGGCTGGCCGGGCTGCTCTCGTCGTACGCCGGTCGGCCCAGCCCGCTGACCGAGGCGCGCCGGTTCTCCGAGCACGCGGGCGGCGCGCGCATCCTGCTCAAGCGCGAGGACCTCAACCACACGGGCTCCCACAAGATCAACAACGTGCTCGGCCAGGCCCTGCTCACCGTCGAGATGGGCAAGACCCGGGTCATCGCCGAGACGGGTGCCGGCCAGCACGGCGTGGCGACCGCCACCGCGGCCGCTCTGCTTGGCCTCGAGTGCGTCGTCTACATGGGCGAGGTCGACACCTTGCGTCAGGCGCTCAATGTCGCGCGCATGCGCCTGCTCGGTGCCGAGGTCGTCCCCGTCTCGTCGGGCAGTCGCACCCTCAAGGACGCGATGAACGAGGCGATGCGCGACTGGGTGACCAACGTCGACACGACGCACTACCTGATCGGCAGCGTCGCGGGTCCGCACCCGTTCCCGATGGTGGTGCGCGACTTCCAGCGGATCATCGGCGACGAGGCGCGCCAGCAGGTGCTCGATCTGACCGGCCGTCTGCCGGACGCCGTCGCCGCGTGCGTCGGCGGCGGGTCCAACGCGATGGGCATCTTCGTCGCCTTCCTCGACGACCCCGACGTGGCGCTGTTCGGCCTCGAGGCCGGCGGCGACGGCGTGGACACCGGACGGCACGCGGCGAGCATCACCGGCGGTTCGCAGGGCGTCCTCCACGGCTCGCGGTCCTACGTCCTCCAGGACGACATGGGCCAGACCATCGAGAGCCACTCGATCAGCGCGGGGCTCGACTACCCGGGCGTCGGTCCGCAGCACGCCTACCTTCGCGACACCGGCCGGGCCACCTACCGGGCGATCACCGACACCGTGGCGATGGACGCGTTCTCGCTGCTGTGCCGCACCGAGGGCATCATCCCGGCGATCGAGAGTGCCCACGCGTTGGCCGGCGCACTCGACATCGGCCGTGAGCTGGGTCCCGAAGGCATCGTGCTCGTCAACCTCTCCGGTCGCGGCGACAAGGACGTCGACACCGCGGCGACCTGGTTCGGGGTGGTCAGCGACGAGGAGATCGTCAATGCCGCGCAGGCCGTGGTCGGCGAACCGGCGCAGGACTCGTCGGGCGAGGGCTGGTGAGCCGGCTCTCCGACGTGCTGGCCGCCACCCGTGCCGAGGGTCGCGCCGCACTGATCGGCTACCTCCCGGCCGGCTACCCGACGGTCGAGGACGGCATCGCGGCGATGACGGCGATGGTCGAGGCGGGCGTCGACATCGTCGAGGTCGGGCTGCCCTACTCGGACCCGCTGATGGACGGGCCGACGATCCAGGCCGCGGTCGAGGTCGCACTGCAACGGCGGACGACGACCGACGACGTGCTCGGGACGGTGCGCGCGGTGGCCGCAACCGGCGCGCCCGCTCTCGTGATGTCCTACTGGAACCCGGTTCTGCGCCGTGGCGTACGCCGGTTCGCCGACGAACTGGCCGCGGCCGGGGGCTCCGGCGCCATCACCCCCGACCTCACGCCGGACGAGGCGGGCGAATGGCTCGAGGCCACCGACGCGACCGGGCTCGACCGCGTGTTCCTGGTGGCCCCTTCGTCGACGCAGAACCGGCTGCGCTACACGACCGAGCACTGCCGCGGATTCGTCTACGCCGCGTCGACGATGGGCGTCACCGGCGCACGCGAGTCCGTCGGGGCAGCAGCGCAAAAGCTCGTCACCCGCACCAGGGCCGTCACCGACCTGCCGGTCTGTGTCGGGCTCGGCGTCTCCACCGGCGACCAGGCCGCCGAGGTCGCGGGATTCGCCGACGGAGTGATCGTCGGCTCGGCGTTCGTGCGCGTGCTGCTCGACGCGCCGTCCGCCGAGGCCGGTCGCAAAGCCCTCGCCGCCCTCGCCGCTGAGCTCGCGGACGGCGTACGCCGGGGCCGCGGCTCGTGATGCGCGGCCGACTGCTCGCGAGCCTGCTCGTCGGCGCTTTCGGACTCACCGCGTGCGCGTCGGGCTCCGCCGGCACCGCCGAGTCGAACGGCACGAGCCATTCCGGCCACCCAGGTGGCTACCACGGCCGCGTGCTCGACCGGCCCTATCCCATCCCGGCGCAGTCGTTCACCGACACCGACGGCAAGGCGTTCGTGCCGAGGAACGACACCACGACGCCCGTGACGCTGCTGTTCTTCGGCTACACCCACTGTCCCGACCTCTGCAACGTGGTGCTCGCCAACGTCGCGGCGGCCCTCCGGGGCGCCGACCCCGAGGTGCGCAAGGCCGTGCGGCTGCTCTTCGTGTCGACCGATCCCAAACGCGACACAGCGCCGGTGATGCGGGAGTACCTCGACCGGTTCGACCCGACGTTCGTCGGGCTCATCGCACCGCTGGCCACCATCAAGGACGCCGCTGCCTCGGTCTACATCTCCTTCGACGGCAAGGTGCCCGGGCCCAGTGGTGGCTACGAGGTCGCCCACGGGACCGAGCTCACCGCATTCACGGAGGGCCTCGCGCGCGTCCTGTGGCGGGACGACACGACCGTCGGTGACCTGCGCGCCGATCTCACCCGGCTCGCGAGGGCCTGAGAACGGCGCGCGGCCGGAGCCGCTCGCTAGCCTGGGTGCGTGACGCTCGCCTCGATCCCCAGCCCCAGCGAGGGCGTCTGGCACCTCGGCCCGGTGCCGGTGCGGGCCTACGCGCTGTGCATCATCGCCGGGATCGTCGTCGCGATCTGGCTCGGCGAGCGCCGATGGGTGGCGCGTGGTGGCCGGCCCGGCGACGTGATCGAGATCGCCACCTGGATGGTGCCGTTCGGCATTCTCGGCGGGCGGATCTACCACGTCCTGTCGAGCCCCGACCGGTTCTTCGGCGACGGCGGCGACCTGCTCAGCGCTCTCTATGTCTGGGAGGGCGGTCTCGGCATCTGGGGCGCCATCACGCTGGGCGGCGTCGGTGCGTGGATCGGCTGTCACCGACGCGGCATCCCGCTGCCGCCCTTCGCCGACGCACTCGCGCCAGGCATCGTGCTGGCGCAGGCCATCGGGCGGTTCGGCAACTACTTCAACCAGGAGCTGTTCGGTCGTCCCACCGACCTGCCCTGGGGCCTCGAGATCGACGCGCCGCTCGCCGCCATCGCCGGTTTCCCGGACGCCACGACGTTCCACCCGACGTTCCTCTACGAGGCGCTCTGGAACGTGGGCGTCGCACTGCTGGTGATCTGGGCCGACCGCCGGTTCCAGATGGGCCACGGCCGCGCGTTCGCGCTCTACGTCGCGGCCTACACGGTCGGTCGCGCATGGATCGAGGCGCTGCGCGTCGACGAGGCCGAGCAGGTGCTAGGGCTGCGCCTCAACCAGTGGACGTGCGTGGTGGTGTTCCTCGGCGCGGTGGTCTACATCGTCGTGTCCGCACGACTGCGGCCCGGCCGCGAGATCATCCGGTGGGCCGAGGCGCCGGCCGACGACGACGAGCCGACCAGCGGGGACGACGAGCCAACCAGCGACCACGAGGTCACGGCGTGAGCACCCAGGAGCCACGGTCCGACCCGATCCAGGTCCATGCGGATGCCGAAGCCGAGCGCGTGCAGCACGAGCACTCCGACGTCACGGGTGGCTGGCTGCGACCGGCAGTCTTCGGCGCCTCCGACGGCCTGGTGTCCAATCTCGCCCTGATCGCCGGGGTGGCGGGTGGCACCGACGACAGCAACGCTGTACTGCTCGCCGGTCTCGCCGGGCTCGCCGGCGGCGCTTTCTCGATGGCGGCGGGGGAGTACATCTCGGTGCGCTCGCAGGCGGAGCAGGCGCAGGCCGAGATCGCGACCGAGCGCGCCGAGATCAAGGCGCGCCCCCTGGCCGAGCAGCGCGAGCTTGCCGCGATGTACGTCGCCAAGGGCCTGCGGCCCAACCTCGCGCGCGAGGTCGCCCGCCAGCTCTCGCAGGACCCGGAGACGGCCCTCGGCGTGCACGTCCGCGAGGAGATGGGACTCGACATCGGCGACCTGCCCTCCGCAGGCCTGGCCGCCGGGTCGTCGTTCCTGTCCTTCGCCGCCGGGGCGTCCCTGCCGGTTCTGCCCTATCTGTTCGGTGCCGAGGCCCTGCTCCCCGCGGTGGCACTGACCGTGGTGGGCCTCTTCCTCTGCGGCGCCTTCGTGACCCGGGTCACACCGCGGCCCTGGTGGTACGGCGGCCTGCGCCAGGTGCTCATCGGCGCGGCTGCCGCAGCGGTGACCTTTGGCTTCGGCTCGCTCGTCGGCGCCCACATCACCTGACCACCCGACCCGAGCAGGTATTCTCGTCGGCGTACCGCAGGGCCAACGCTGTCCCTCGGTCGATGCCTTCGCCATCGACGAGGAAGGACGGCACAGCGATGAACCATCCCGTGACGCACATGCCGGCCGCGCAGGGTCTCTACGACGGCCGCGACGAGCACGACGCGTGCGGAGTCGCTTTCGTCGCCACTCTGTCCGGCCAGCCGAGTCACGAGATCGTCGACCAGGCCCTCACCGCGTTGCGCAACCTCGACCATCGCGGCGCCTCGGGTGCCGAGCCCGACTCCGGTGACGGGGCAGGCATCCTCACGCAGGTCCCCGACGAGTTCTTCCGCGCCGTCGTGCCGTTCACGTTGCCCGCCAAGGGTATGTACGCCGTGGGCGTCGCGTTCCTCCCGCACGACGACGCGCAGGAGTCCGAGGTGCGGCTGGTCGTCGAGGCGATCGCCGCGGAGGAAGGCCTGGACGTGCTCGGCTGGCGCGACGTGCCGACGGTGCCGGACCTGCTCGGCGCTACCGCTCGAGGCGTCATGCCGAGACTGCGCCAGCTGTTCGTCTCAGGGGCCCCCGGCGCCGCGGGCCGCGTTGTCGGGATGGCCTTGGAGCGGCGCGCCTTCTGTCTGCGCAAGCGGGTCGAACGCGAGGTCGGTGTCTACTTCCCGTCGCTGTCCGCGCGCACGATCGTCTACAAGGGCATGCTCACCACGGCGCAGCTCGAGCCGTTCTACCCCGACCTCTCGGACCGCAGGTTCGTCAGCGAGCTGGCGCTCGTGCACTCCAGGTTCTCCACCAACACGTTCCCGTCGTGGCCGCTGGCGCACCCCTACCGGCTGATCGCGCACAACGGCGAGATCAACACCGTCAAGGGCAACCGCAACTGGATGGCCGCGCGCGAGAGCCAGCTGCAGACGGACCTCATCCCGGGCGACATCAGCCGGCTGCTGCCCATCTGCACGCCGGGCGCGAGCGACTCGGCGTCGTTCGACGAGGTGCTCGAGCTGTTGCAGATGGGCGGGCGCAGCCTGCCCCACGCAGTGCTGATGATGATCCCCGAGGCGTGGGAGAACCACACCGAGATGGACCCTGCCCGCCGCGCGTTCTACGAGTTCCACTCCGCGCTGATGGAGCCGTGGGACGGGCCGGCATCGATCACCTTCACGGACGGCTCGTTGATCGGGGCGGTGCTCGACCGCAACGGCCTGCGCCCTTCGCGCTACTGGGTCACGCAGGACGGGCTCGTCGTGCTTGCGAGCGAGGTCGGCGTGCTCGACCTCGACCCGGCCACGGTCGTGCGCAAGGGACGGTTGCAGCCGGGTCGCATGTTCCTCGTCGACACCGACCGCGGCCGCATCGTCGACGACGCCGAGATCAAGGCCGAGCTCGCCGCCGAGGCGCCGTACGACGAATGGCTGCACGCCGGCCAGATCCACCTCGCCGACCTGCCCGACCGCGAGCACATCTCGCACACCCACGCCAGCGTCACGCGCCGTCAGCAGACGTTCGGCTACACCGAGGAGGAGCTGCGCATCCTGCTCACCCCGATGGCGCGGGCCGGCATCGAGCCGATCGGCTCGATGGGCACCGACACACCGGTCGCCGTGCTGTCGAACCGTTCGCGGCTGCTCTTCGACTACTTCAGCCAGCTCTTCGCCCAGGTCACGAACCCGCCGCTCGACGCGATCCGCGAGGAGCTGGTGACCTCGCTCGGCACCGCCATCGGTCCCGACCAGAACCTGCTCGAGGCCACGCCCGCCCACTGTCGCCAGGTGGTGCTCGACTTCCCGGTCATCGACAACGACCACCTCGCGAAGATCGTGCACATCAACAAGGACGGCGACCTGCCCGGCTTCGCGGCGGCCCGCATCCGTGGGCTCTACCGCGTGGCCGGTGGCGGTGACGCGCTCGAGGCGCGGCTGGCCGAGATCTGCCAGGAAGTCAGCGACGCGGTCGAGGCCGGCGCGCGGTTCGTCGTGCTCTCCGACCGAGACTCGCACGCCGAGCTCGCGCCTATCCCGTCGCTGCTGCTCACCAGCGCGGTGCACCACCACCTGATCCGCAACAAGACCCGCACCCAGGTCGGCCTCATCGTCGAGGCCGGCGACGTGCGGGAGGTGCATCACGTCGCCCTCCTCATCGGGTACGGCGCCTCTGCGGTCAACCCCTATCTCGCGATGGAGAGCGTCGAGGACCTCGCGCTGCACGACCTCATCCCCGGCGTCGACCCGGAGCAGGCGGTCCGCAACCTCATCAAGGCGCTCGGCAAGGGCGTCCTCAAGGTGATGTCGAAGATGGGCATCTCGACCGTCGCGTCCTACCACGGCGCGCAGGTCTTCGAAGCCGTCGGACTCGACCAGGGTCTTGTCGCGCGCTACTTCACCGGGACCGCGTCCAAGCTGGGCGGCGTCGGGCTGGACGTCCTCGCCGAAGAGGTACGCCGTCGGCACGTGCTCGCCTACCCGCGCGACAACGGCAGCCGTCGGTCGCACCGCACCCTCGAGACCGGCGGCGAGTACCAATGGCGCCGCGAGGGCGAGCTGCACCTGTTCAACCCCGAGACGGTGTTCCGACTCCAGCACGCCACGCGCGCCCGGCGCTACGACGTCTACAAGCAGTACACGAAGGCTGTCGACGAACAGTCCGACCGGCTGATGACGCTGCGCGGTCTGTTCCGGGTGCGGTCGGGAGAGGAGCTGGGACGCGCACCGGTGCCACTCGACGAGGTCGAGCCGGTCGAGAACATCCTGCGCCGGTTCTCCACCGGTGCGATGTCCTACGGCTCCATCTCGCAGGAGGCGCACGAGAACCTCGCGATCGCGATGAACCGCCTGGGCGGCAAGTCGAACACCGGCGAGGGTGGTGAGGACCCGGACCGCTTCCAGCCCGACGCGAACGGCGACCTGCGCCGCTCGGCCGTCAAGCAGGTGGCGTCCGGCCGCTTCGGCGTCACCAGCGAGTACCTCGTCAACGCCGACGACCTGCAGATCAAGATGGCGCAGGGTGCCAAGCCCGGCGAGGGAGGCCAGCTGCCGGGTTCCAAGGTCTACCCGTGGATCGCCAAGACCCGGCACTCCACGCCCGGCGTCGGGCTGATCTCGCCGCCGCCCCACCACGACATCTACTCGATCGAGGACCTGGCGCAGCTCATCCACGACCTCAAGAACGCGAACAACCTTGCGCGGGTCCACGTCAAGCTCGTCGCGGAGGTCGGGGTCGGCACCGTCGCAGCGGGCGTCAGCAAGGCGCATGCCGACGTCGTCCTCATCTCCGGCCATGACGGCGGCACCGGCGCGTCCCCGCTGACGAGCCTCAAGCACGCGGGTGCGCCGTGGGAGCTCGGGCTCGCCGAGACCCAGCAGACCCTGCTGCTCAACGGCCTGCGCGACCGCATCGTGGTGCAGACCGACGGGCAGCTCAAGACCGGACGCGACGTCGTCGTCGCCGCACTGCTCGGTGCCGAGGAGTACGGCTTCGCGACCGCGCCACTCGTCGTGAGCGGATGCATCATGATGCGCGTCTGCCATCTCGACACCTGCCCGGTCGGCATCGCGACCCAGAACCCTGCGCTGCGGGAGAAGTTCGCAGGCAAGCCCGAGTTCGTCGAGACGTTCTTCACCTACGTCGCCGAAGAGGTGCGCGAGCATCTTGCTGCGCTGGGATTCCGCAGCCTCGACGAGGCGATCGGCCAGGCTGAGTCGCTCGACACCACCCGTGCGGTCGCGCACTGGAAGGCCAGTGGGCTCGACCTCACTCCGGTCCTGCACGTACCCGACCTGCCCACGGGCACGCCACGACGAGCGGTCACCGCTCAGGACCACGGGTTGGTCAAGGCGCTCGACAACGAGCTGATCACCAAGGCCGCCGACGCGCTCGAGCATCAGCAGCCGGTGCGCATCGACCTGCCGGTGCGCAACGTCAACCGCACCGTGGGCACGATGCTCGGCGCGGAGATCACCCGCCGGTACGGCGGTGCGGGGCTGCCCGACGACACGGTCGACATCACCCTGACCGGTTCGGCGGGCCAGTCTTTCGGAGCGTTCGTCCCGCGCGGTGTCACGTTGCGGCTGATCGGAGACGCGAACGACTACCTCGGCAAGGGCCTGTCCGGCGGTCGCATCATCGCTCGGCCGGCGCGCACGGCGTCGCTCGTGGCGGAACGCAACGTCATCGCCGGCAACGTGCTGCTCTACGGCGCGACATCCGGCGAGGTCTTCGTGCGCGGACTCGTGGGGGAGCGCTTCGCGGTCCGCAACTCGGGAGCAACCGCAGTCGTCGAGGGCGTCGGCGACCACGGCTGCGAGTACATGACCGGCGGCACCGTCGTCGTGATCGGACGGGTCGGGCGCAACTTCGCCGCAGGCATGTCCGGCGGCACGGCGTACCTCCTCGACGCCACGTCCTCACGTATCAACCGCGACATGGTCGACCTCGAGACGCTCGACCCCGAGGACGTCGAGCTGGTGCGCCACCTCGTGCACCGTCACGTCGAGGAGACCGACTCGGCCGTGGGCAAGGCGCTGCTCGCCGAGTGGTCCAGCCACCCCGAGGCGACGGCGAGCCGCTTCACCAAGGTCATGCCGCGCGACTACAAGCAGGTGCTGGAGGCGCAGGCGAAAGCACTCGCCGACGGCTTCGACGCCGACAGCCCGCAGACCCTCGACCGCATCATGGAGGCCTCCCGTGGCTGACCCGAGGGGCTTCCTCACCACGACGCGACGCGAGCTGCCCATCAGGCGACCCGTGGACGTGCGCATCCAGGACTGGCGCGAGGTCTACGAGGCCCAGGCGCCCGACGAGCTGCACCGGCAGGCCGGGCGGTGCATGGACTGCGGCATCGCCTTCTGCCACGACGGCTGCCCGCTCGGCAACCTGATCCCGGAGTGGAACGACCTGGCCTGGCGGGACGACTGGCAGGTGGCGATCGAGCGCCTGCACGCCACGAACAACTTCCCCGAGTTCACCGGCCGGCTCTGCCCCGCACCGTGCGAGGCATCGTGCGTGCTCGGCATCAACTCGGACCCCGTCACCATCAAGCAGGTCGAGGTCTCGGTGATCGACCGCGCGTGGGACGAGGGCTGGGTCACCCCGCAGGTGCCGGACCGCTTGTCCGGCAAGACGGTCGCGGTCGTCGGCTCCGGCCCGGCCGGCCTCGCCGCTGCCCAGCAGCTCACCCGGGCCGGTCACACCGTCGCGGTGCTCGAGCGCGCGGACGCGATCGGCGGTCTGCTCCGCTACGGCATCCCCGAGTTCAAGATGGAGAAGCGCCACCTCGACCGCCGGATCGCGCAGATGCGCGCCGAGGGCACCAGGTTCAAGCCCGGCGTGGACGTCGGCGGTGCTCTCTCAGGGACCGAGCTGGTCGCGAGGTACGACGCCGTGGTTCTTGCCGTCGGCGCGACCGTCTCGCGCGATCTGCCGGTGCCAGGGCGCGAGTACGCCGGCATCCTGCAGGCGATGGAGTTCCTCCCGCACGCCAACCGGCACGCGGCGGACCCGTCGTACGACGTGCCGGAGACCGCCAACGGCAAGCACGTCGTCATCATCGGCGGCGGTGACACCGGCGCCGACTGCCTCGGGACCGTGCACCGGCAGGGCGCCGCGTCGGTGACCCAGCTCGAGATCCTGCCGCGTCCGCCCGAGCAGCGTCCCGACACGACACCGTGGCCGACGTGGCCGCTGATCTACCGCTCCTCCAGCGCCCACGAGGAAGGGGGAGAGCGGCTCTACGCCGTCAGCACCACGCGCTTCCTCGCCGACGACGCCGGCCGGGTGCGTGCCCTCGAGCTCGTCGAGGTCGAGATGGTCGACGGCCGGTTCCAGCCGGTGGCGGGCACCGAGCGCGAGGTGCGTGCCGAGCTGGTGCTGCTGGCCATGGGTTTCACCGGGCCGGAGCCGGGCGGACTGCTCGAGCAACTCGGCGTCGAGCTCGACGGGCGGAGCAACATCGCCCGTGACGCTGCGTACGCGTCCTCGGTGCCAGGAGTCTTCGTCGCCGGTGACGCCGGGCGCGGACAGTCGCTCATCGTCTGGGCGATCGCGGAGGGCCGCTCGGCCGCTGCGGCCGTCGATCGCTGGCTCGAGGGCGACACCAGCCTCCCGGCCCCGGTGCCGCCCACCGCCCGCCCCGTCACCGCCTAGCCCGCTCACCCCCGCCGCACCCCCACCCGCCGATTCGACCACGTTAGGTAGGCGCAGCAGTCCCTCAACAGGCGTGGCGGCATGTTGAGGCACTGCTGGGCCCTGTTGCGGCTCAGACCCCTCGCCACGCACGGCCAGCGCGCAACGTGCACGTCGTCGCCCTGAGTAATCGAGAAACAAAGAAATCTCCACGGGTTTCTCTTACAGGCCTCTGAATGCTTATGGTGAGCGCCGTCACATCGTGGGCGACTTTGTCCCTAGTAGGAGGCACACACGTGCGATCAAAGAAACTTCTCGTAGGCGCAGCGGTCACCGCCGCGGCGGTTGCGACCACCCTCGGCGGCAGCATGACCGCCAACGCCGGCAGCTCGACGAGCACCGAGAGCAGCGCCAAGACTGCTCGCACCAGCTACGTCGTGCTCGGCGAGCAAGGCGCCAGCAAGGCTGAGCTCACCAAGGCCGTTCGCGCCGCAGGCGGGTCGGTCGTCAGTGTCAACGAGGCCATCGGCCTCGTCCAGGCGACCTCGACGACGCGCGGCTTCGCGACCAAGGTCGGCAAGTCCGACCAGGTCTTCGGTGCCGCGACTGACCGCTCGATCGGGAAGTCGCCAAAGGCGAAGAACCGCAAGGACGCCGTGGAGCGCGAGAACCTCAGCGGCCGAAGCGCCAAGAGCACCGAGGCCGCCCAGGGCGCCAAGGGTCCTGGCATGGACCCGCTGGACTCCCAGCTGTGGGGCCTGCGCATGGTCAACTCCGACGATGCCCGCAAGAAGCAGGACGGCAAGCACGGTGTGACCGTCGGCATCCTGGACACCGGTCTCGACGCGACCCAGCCTGACCTCGCGCCGAACTTCAACCGCGCACTGTCGCGCAACTTCGCCACCGACATGACCGACATCGACGGCCCCTGTGAGGTTCCCAGCTGCACCGACCCGGTCGGCACCGACGACGGCGGTCACGGCACGCACGTGGCCGGCACCGTCGCCGCTGCGGCCAATGGCTTCGGCATCTCGGGTGTGGCACCGGGGGTCAGCCTAGTGGAGCTCAAGGGTGGCCAGGACTCGGGCTACTTCTTCCTCGGCCCCACAGTCAGCGCACTCACCTACGCCGGTGACGCGGGCATCGACGTCGTCAACATGTCGTTCTACGTCGACCCGTGGCTGTACAACTGCACCGCCAACCCGGCGGACTCCGCGGCTGACCAGGGCGAGCAGCGCACCATCATCGCCGCCATGAACCGTGCGCTCGACTACGCGCACGAGAACGGCGTGACGCTCGTCGGCTCGCTCGGCAACAACCACGAGGACCTGGGGCACCCGCGCACCGACACGTCCAGCCCGGACTACCCGGCTGGCGCCGCCTACCCCCGCCCGATCGACAACGCGACCTGCGTCGACCTCCCGGTCGAGGGCAACCACGTGATCGGCGTCTCGGCGCTCGGCCCGTCGGAGAAGAAGGCTGACTACTCCAACTACGGCGTGGAGCAGATCTCGGTCTCCGCACCCGGCGGCTGGTTCCGTGACGGCTTCGGCACCCCAACCTTCCGGACCAACGAGAACATGATCCTCTCGACGTACCCGAAGAAGGTTCTCCAGGAGGAGGGTCAGGTCGACGAAGACGGCAACATCACGCCGGACGGTGTCGCACTCGGTACCCAGAAGTACTGCACCGACGCCAAGGGCTGTGGCTACTACACCTTCCTGCAGGGCACGTCGATGGCCTCGCCGCACGCCTCAGGCGTCGCTGCGCTGATCGTCAGCGAGTACGGCAAGAGTGACCGCGCCCACAAGGGCACGCTCACCCTCAGTCCGGACCGTACCGAGCAGCGGCTCGAGGACTCGGCGGCCGCGCACGCTTGCCCGACGCCGCGGACCCAGACGTACACCAACGAGGGTCGCGACGTGACGTTCAACGCCACCTGTGAGGGAGGCACCTCGTTCAACGGGTTCTACGGTCACGGCATCGTCGACGCCAACCGGGCGGTCGGCGGCCGGCGCTAGTCCGGCGCTGACTGCATCTGTCGGCGGGTGAGCCCCCGCTGACGAAGGCTAGGTCCGACGGCCGGTGTCCCTTCCCGGACATCGGCCGTCGGCGTTTCCCTCCGGCTCACTCGGGGACGGGTGAAAGTGCACGCAGTCTGTCCACGAGGGAGTGAGACACCGATGGCGAACACGCTTCAGGGCAAGACGGTGGCATTCCTGGTCGCCCCGGAAGGGATCGAGCAGGTCGAGCTGACCGAACCGTGGCAGGCGGTAGAGCAGGCGGGTGGTACGCCGCGGTTGGTGTCGACCGACGACGGTGAGGTGCAGGCCTTCAATCACCTCGACAGGGCCGACACCTTTCCTGTCGACGAGACTGTCAGCGCCGCGCGCGCCGACCAGTACGACGCGCTGGTGCTGCCCGGCGGTGTCGCGAACCCCGATTTCCTGCGCACCCACCCGCGGGCCGTGGCGTTCGCGAAATCGTTCTTCGACGCGGGCAAGCCGGTCGCTTCCATCTGCCACGCGCCGTGGACGCTGGTCGAGGCGGACGTCGTCCGCGGCCGGCGCATGACTTCGTGGCCGAGCGTGCAGACGGACTTGCGCAACGCCGGCGCAACGTGGGTCGACGAGGAGGTCGTGATCTGCGAGGACGGGCCCAACGTGCTCATTACGAGCCGCAAGCCTGACGACCTGAAGGCCTTCTGCGGTGAGATCGTGGAGCGCTTCTAACCCGTAGGCTCTGGGGGTGCGCCGCGCCAAGATTGTCTGCACCCTCGGACCCGCGACGTCGACCGAGGGGACGATACGGGCCCTCGTCGACGCCGGCATGGACGTCGCGCGGCTGAACCTCAGCCACGGCACCTACGCCGACCACGAGGAGGCCTACCGGCAGGTCCGCGCCGCGTCGAACGACAGCGGTCGCGGCGTTGGCGTGCTGGTCGACCTGCAGGGGCCGAAGATCCGGCTCGGCACCTTCGGGGCAGGCCCCGTGCTGCTCGAGCGGGGATCCGAGTTCACCATCACCACGGACGACGTGGTCGGCGACGAGACCGAGGTCTCGACGACGTACGCCGGTCTGGCCGATGACGTGGCGCAGGGCGATCGGCTGCTCGTCGATGACGGCAAGGTAAGCCTTGAGTGCACCGCAGTCTCCGGCCCACGGGTGCGCACCCGCGTCGTAGAGGGCGGGCTCGTCTCCGATCACAAGGGCATCAACCTGCCCGGTGTCGCGGTCAGTGTCCCGGCACTCTCGGACAAGGACGTCGAGGACCTGCGCTGGGCGCTGCGGCTGCGCGCCGACATGATCGCGCTGTCCTTCGTGCGCCGGCCGGTGGACATCGAGCGGGTGCACCAGGTCATGGACCAGGAAGGCGTCCGGCTGCCGGTCCTCGCCAAGATCGAGAAGCCCGAGGCCGTCGACGCGCTGCCGGAGATCGTCGAGGCGTTCGACGGCATCATGGTGGCGCGGGGCGACCTCGGTGTGGAACTCCCGCTCGAGGATGTGCCACAGGTGCAGAGTCGGGCGATCCAGCTGGCCCGGCAGGCAGCGAAGCCGGTCATCGTGGCCACCCAGATGCTCGAGTCGATGATCACCGCTTCGCGCCCGACCCGGGCCGAGGTCTCCGACGTGGCCAACGCGGTGCTCGACGGCGCCGACGCGCTGATGCTCTCGGGAGAGACCAGCGTCGGCCGCGACCCGATCAACGTCGTGCTCACCATGGCCCGCATCGCGGCCAAGACGGAGGACGCTGCGCTCTCGCGCATTCCGCCGCTGGCCGGAAAGTCGAGAACGAAGGGCGGCGTCATCACCCGCGCGGGCGCGGAGGTGGGGGACTCGCTGGGAGCGCGCTATCTCGTCGCGTTCACCCAGAGCGGCGACTCGGCCCGGCGGATGTCCCGGCTGCGCTCGCCGATCCCGCTGCTCGCCTTCACGCCCGAGCAGTCGGTGCGCAGCCAGCTGGCGCTCAGCTGGGGAGTCGAGACCTTCCAGACGCCGTCGGTGACCCACACCGACGACATGGTGCGCCAGGTCGACCGGCTGCTCCTCGAGGGCGGCCGGCTGAGTCGTGGTGACCTGGTGGTGATCGTGGCCGGTAGCCCGCCCGGTATCCGCGGGGGGACCAACGCCCTGCGGGTCCACCAGATCGGCGATGCCGTCGGGACCGTCGCCGAGGGCTACCGCAGCTGAACGCCTGACCGGACCGGCCGCGTCCCGGAGCGGGTGGTCGCCGGACATATCCGGAAACGACTAGCCAGAGGCGTTGCCCCGTCCCCACCCGTCGCCCTAGCCTGTCCTGAAATGTCCTGCAATCGTTTTCAGGACGATGGGGAGCATGCTGTGACCGGTCTGACCCGCCGTACGGTGCTCAAGGCGACCGGAGGGGCCGCGCTGGCGGCGTCCGTGGCCACGCGCACAGCACCGCCCGCCGCTGCGTCCACGGCGGCACCCCCTGGCCCCGGGCCACTGCCCGACGAGGACGGCTACGCCCTCTGGCTGCGCTACCCCCGCGTCGCCGACCCGGGTCGCCGTGCCGAGTACGCCGCGGCGCTCACGCACGTGGTCCGCGACGGGGACACGCCGCTGCTGCGCTCGGCCGAGGCCGAGCTGGTGCGCGGCCTGTCCGGGCTGCTCGGCAGGGACGTGTCCTCGGCCGCCGGACCCACGGGTTCGGGTGCCGTGGTGCTGGGGACGGCCGAGTCGTCGGCGATGGTCCGCGAGGAGTTCAAGGCCGACGAGCTGGCGGCGGTGGGCGAGGAGGGCTACCTGCTCCGCTCGGTACGTCGCGGTCGCGACGACCTGGTACTGGTCGCCGGCCTCCGGGACCGTGGGGTTCTCTACGGCGCGTTCCATCTACTCCGGCTGCTGCAGACCGAGCGCCGCCTCGGTCGGCTGCGGGTGCGCGAGGGGCCGGCGAACCCGCTGCGGGTGGTCAACCACTGGGACAACCTGGACCGGACTGTTGAGCGTGGGTACGCCGGCCGGTCGATCTTCCAATGGGACGACCTGCCCGACCTCGACCCGCGCTACACCGACTACGCGCGGGCGCTCGCCTCCGTCGGAGTCAACGGCACGGTCGTCAACAACGTCAACGCCAACGCCAGCTTCCTCTCGTCCGAACGGCTGCCGGGGCTCGCGGCTCTTGCCGGCGTGCTGCGCGAATGGGGGATCACGTTCTACCTCTCCGCCAACTACGCGAGCCCCATCACGCTCACTGACGGTGGCCCCGACCCGATCACCACGGCCGACCCACTCGATCCGCGGGTACGGGCCTGGTGGCGCGCGAAGGTCGCGGAGATCTACGAGTTGATCCCTGACTTCGGCGGCTTCCTGGTCAAGGCCAACTCCGAGGGGCAGCCGGGCCCGCTCAACTATGGGCGCACGCACGCCGACGGGGCGAACATGCTGGCCGAGAACGTGGCCCCGCACGGCGGCATCATCATGTGGCGATCCTTCGTGCACGAGGGCTTCAGTGACTGGGCTGAGTACCAGCACCGGGTCTTCGCGCCGCTGGACGGCGACTTCGCCGACAACGTGGCCGTGCAGACGAAGAACGGGCCCATCGACTTCCAGGTCCGCGAACCGGTCAACCCCCTCTTCGGCGCACTGCCGCGAACCAACCAGATGCTCGAGCTCCAGATCACCCAGGAGTACACCGGCCACTCCACGCACCTGTGCTACCTCGTTCCCCAGTGGAAGGAGGTGCTCGACTTCGACACCCGTGCGCAGGGACGCGGCACCACCGTGGCGAGCATCGTGGACGGCACGGTGTACGGCCAGCAGACCGTGGGTGTTGCCGGCGTGGTGAACTTCGGTGACGACCGCGACTGGACCGGCTACCATCTCGGCGCGGCCAACACGCACGGCTGGGCGCGCCTGGCATGGGATCCGGCACTGCGCGCCGACGACATCGCCTCCGAGTGGGTGCGCATGACGTTCGGAAACCACCCGCCGCTCGTCGCCGCGCTGACCTGGATGCTGCTCGGGTCGTGGCGCACTTACGAGGACTACACGTCCCCCCTTGGCATGGGGTACCTGACCTATCCGCTGGGTGCTCACTTCGCCCCTGAGCCCGCCTCGACACTCAACCTCTCGCACTACACCGACGAGCACGGCACCGGCTTCGACCGCACGGCGGCCACCGGCACGGGCTACACCGCCATGTACGCCGACTACTGGGCGAGCCGTTACGAGTCACTCGCCACCGTGCCCGACGAGCTGCTGCTCTTCATGCACCGGGTGCCCTACAGCCACCGGTTGCACAGTGGGAAGACAGTCATCCAGCACATCTACGACTCCCACTTCGAAGGGCTCGAGGCGGTTGTGAGGCAGCGCGCGACGTGGCTGCACGCCGAGGGGCGCGTCGATGATGCACGCCACGCGGACGTGCTGGCCACCTTCGACGAGCACCTGACACAAGCACGGCTCTGGCGCGACACCATCGTCGGCTTCTTCTTCCGTTACAGCCGGACGCTCGACAAGCGTCGCGCCTGGCTGCAGGCCGAGCTGAACGGGGCCGCGACGTTGTTGTTGGGCGGCTGGCCCAACCGGCTACCGGTGGCGGTCGGCAACGCCACTTCCCGGGACCTCGACGTTCGGGCGAGACTGCGCCCACCGGACGACGGGTGGCACACCTCGCCGGGCGAGCAGCGCATCGCGTCGACCGCGTTCGAGACGATCGAGATGCCAGTGCAGCCTCCGCTGGCCGCCGATCTCGTCGACCTCGACATCGTGTTCGAGCCGACCGGCCTCGCGGCCCTGGGCGCCACCGGCCAGCGGGTCGTCGTGGCACCCGCTGCCAGGCGGTGCCATCTGGCGTTGGACGCCGGGCTGGCCAGCAGCCCGTTGGTGCGCGACTACCAGCGGCTCGCGCCGGAGACAACCTGGACACCTCAGCGCGGCTTCGGCTGGGTCGGTGGTGCACCGCAGGGTCGCGACCGCGGCAGTGGCTGGGACGCGTTGCGCCGTGACTTCTGCGGCGACTACCCGGCCAGGACGCTGCGCGTGACCCTGCCCGCGGGACGTCACGACGTCGCCATCCTCGTCGGCGACGCAGGCCCCGACTCGCACCCCACCTTCGTGGAAGCCGACGGTGTGCGGGTCGCCGAGAGCGTCTTCCAGCCAGGCGGCACGTTCATGTGGGTGCGCTTCGCCCTCGACGGCGGCTCGGCCGGACGCCAGGTCGACCTCCGCTTCGACAGCCTGCCCGACCAGTTCTGGCACCTGGGCGCGCTCGTCATCGTCGACCCCGACGCGTCGCTGCCACCAGCCGTCGTCACGGCTGTCAACGCCCCGCCGGTGTGGTGGGGCGGCCGCGAGAGCCATGTCGAGGTCGCGGTGGCGAACACCACCGGCGACCAGCCGGTCGAGGTGACGGTGACCGTCGGGGCACCCGACGACTGGGCGAGCAGTGCCGTGACGACGGTGCTCGCGCCGGGGACCGAGGAGACGGTGCAGGTGCCGCTCACCCCGTCGATGACGCCGGCCATGGCGACCCTGCAGGTGCAGGTGACCTCGCCGACCGAGGTCGGCGACGCCACGCGCTCGCTGCGCGTCGTGGCCGTGCCGCCGGGCGACGAGGTGGCGCTCGCGCTCGACGCGGGCGCAGCGACGAGCCCAGTGCTCGACGGCTACCGGCGGCTGGCTCCCGGTGACGCGTGGGACGCGGGCCGTGGCTACGGCTGGGTGGGGCAGGCGCCGGACTTCCGAGACCGCGGACTGCTCGACGACCTACGCCGCGACCTGGTGCTGGGCCGCGACACGACGTACGTCTTGCGGGTGGCCGTGCCGCCAGGCGTGCACGAGGTGCACGTCCTCACCGGGGATGCGTTCGCGCCGTCGGGCACGACGACGGTGCGTGAAGCCGGCACGGTGCTCGGCTCCTCGGGCGACAGCATCATCGCGCAGGGCGACTTCCGCTGGTTCGCCTTCACCCTCGACGGCGGCACGGCCGGCCGCACCGCGGACCTGGACCTGGTCGGCTCGCTGCGCGACGGCTACTGGCGCGTCGTGGGACTCGTGATGGCCGCTGTGACCGGGTGATTCGTCCCGCGGGCCCGGGCACCGTCGTGGCTCCTGGCTACTGTGACGCGGTGCCCAGCAGCCGCGAGCTCGCCGACCGCGGGCGCCGGCGGGTGACCATCGAGGACGTCGCGGCGCACGCGGGCGTCTCGCCGTCGACGGTGTCGCGGGTGCTGAACGGTCAGGCAACGGTCGATCCGAAGCTCGCGGCCCGCGTGCGCAGCGCCAGTGAGCAGCTGCAGTACCGGCCGAGCGCCACCGCGCAAGGACTGGTGCGCGGGTCCACCCGTACGGTCGGCGTCGTCGTCCCCGACCTGGGCAACCCGTTCTTCCCCGATGTGCTCAAGGGCCTGACCCTCGCCGCCGGCAGCAAGGACTTCAGCGTGCTCGTCGCCGACGCCGACGAGGACCCGGAGGCCGAGGCGCGGTTGGTGGACGACCTGTTGCGGCGGGCCGACGGTCTGGTGCTGTGCTCGCCCCGGATGCCTCTGCCGGCGTTGCGCACCCGGGTGGGCCGCGGCGTACCGGTCGTGTGCACCAACCGCCCGGTGCCGCAGCTGCCGGTGAGCAGCGCCCTCATCGACTCGGCGATGGGGATGCGGATGGCCCTCGACCATCTGATCGGGCTCGGTCACCGGCGGGTCGCCTATCTGAGCGGTCCGTCGTCGTCGTGGTCGAACGGGGAGCGTCTGTCGGCTCTGCGGGTGACCGCCCTCCAGCTGCACACCACCGTGGTGGTCGCGGGACCGAAGAGCCACGACGGGCACCGGGTGGCCGAACAGGCGGTGCAGAGCGGCGCGACCGCGCTGGTCGCCTTCAACGACCTCGTCGCCTTGGGAGCGATGGCCCGGTTGCGCGAGCTCGGTGTCTCGGTGCCGGAGGAGATGTCGGTGGTCGGGTTCGACGACATCGCCACCACCGAGTACGTCGTACCGGCGCTGACCTCGGTGCGGCTGCCCAAGGCGGAGCTGGGCCGGCGGAGCTGGGAGCTGCTCCAGGAGGAGCTCAGCCAGCCCGCCGTCTCACGCACGCCCCGTTCGATCTGGCTCGAGCCCGAGCTGGTGGTGCGTGGCTCGACGGCCCGGGCCGTGGACCGCTCAACCTGACCTCTTGACCTGACCTCTTGACGCGCGACGTCCGATTTGCTCGGATAGGTCCACCCTGAGAAAACGCTTTCTCACTCGAATCCGAGGCCGCCCATGACCTTCCGCACGCCGCGACTCGTCGCCCTGCTCACCGCCCTGGCGACCGCGGCGGCGGTGCTGGCCACGGGGCCGCTCGCGGCCCCGGCGTCCTCGGCGCCCGCCGACCTGCGCTTCACCGCACCGACGGGGAGCCACCTCGAGGGCAACACGGACCTGCGGGTGAGCGCACCCGTTGGCACGACGGCGGTCCGCTTCTACCTCGACGGCGTGCGGCTCGCCGAGATCACCGACGTCTACCGCCGCCAGACCAAGATCGACGCGCCCTGGGAGACCCTGGCGGACGTCGGGTGGTTCCCCGCCGGTAAGCACACGCTGCGGGCCGAGGCCGACACTCCGACCGGGACGCGCAGTGTCACCAAGGCGGTCGACACCAAGTCGCCGAAGAGCCGGCCGGGTGTCCAGTCGCTGACCGGCGGCTGGAAGTTCACGCCTGCAGCCGCGCTGCCCGCAGGCGACGCGGAAGGGCCGGCGCCCGCCGCGGCGCAGCCCGGATACGACACCGGTTCGTGGACCGATGTCGTCGTGCCCGACTCGATCGGCGCTCTCGAGGACGACTGGAACGCCGACGAGGGCATGGTGGGCGTCTACCGCCGTACCGTCCGACTCGATCCCGCCCGCGCCGGTGAGCAGACGGCGCTGGTCTTCCAGTCCTGCTTCTGGGCGTGCCGCTACTTCGTCAACGGCACCGAGGTGGGCACCAGCCTTGGTGGCTACCTGCCCACCCGCGTGGACGTCACGGACGCCGTACGACCGGGTGACAACACCGTCGTGGCTGTCGCCGACAACCGCACGTCGACGATGGGGGAGTACGCCCGCCCCGTGCAGGGCCTCTACTGGAACTTCGGCGGTCTGCTCCAGGAGGTGCACCTCGAGCGCACCCCCGAGGTCGCGCTGACCGAGACGCGCGCCGAGGGCACTCGGGCCGGCCGGCTCACGTTGCGCCCGACCGGCGTCAACGGCTCCGACGCGGCGCGCGACGTCGAGGCGACGGTGACGGTGGAGGGACCCGGTGGCGAGCGAGCGCTCGGACCGGTCCGGGTCCGCACCACGGTCCCGGCCGGTGGCGGTGACGCGACCCCGGTCACCCTCGACGTGCGCCACCCGAAGGTGTGGGACCTCGACCACCCGCGGCTCTACACCGTGCGGCTGCGGCCCGAGGGCTCCGCCGCCGGCCGCGAGATCGTCGAGCGCACCGGCTTCCGTGACGTGGCCGTTGACGGGCTCGACATCACGCTCAACGGCAAGCCGGTCGAGAACCTCGCCGGCTTCAACCGGCACGCCGACTACCCCGGGCTGGGCCGCACCCAGACCGACGGCCTCGCCGACCGGGAGATCAAGGCCCTGCGCGCCAAGGGCTATCAGCTGTTCCGGCCCGCCCACTACCCGACGACGCCGGCAGAGCTCGACGCCGCTGACAAGTACGGCCTGCTGGTGATCGAAGAGGTCAACAACATCAGCTCGCAGCCAGGCGGCTTCCTCGGCCGGGCCGACGTACAGGAGTTCGGCAAGCGCACGGTCGAGCGGATGATCTCGCGTGATCGCAGTCACCCGAGCCTGTTCGCCTGGTCGGTCGGCAACGAGAACGCGACCGAGACCGCAGGCGCCGTCGACTACGTGAGGAACGTCATCGCGCACGGCCGAGGCATCGACTCGACCCGGCTCTACACCCAGGTGTCGCACCGGCACGGAAACGACAAGGCCTGGCCCTACCAGGACTTCTTCGCGACCAACTACTACGCCGGCTGGTACTCCACGTTGGAGAGCCTCTCGTCGCACATGAACGCGATGCAGAACATGACCGGCCAGCCGCTGCTGCTCAGCGAGTACGGCGCGGAGGCCGTCTACCAGCGGCCGGGCACCGGCCGCGCCACTGAGTGGTACCAGGCGATGCTGGTCGACGAGCACAACCGACTGCTCGGCAACCGGCCGCATCTGCTCGGCCTCATGTACTGGACGTCGTCGGAGTTCTGGTGCACGCCGACGTGGGGGTCGGGCCAGAACCCCGAGCCGGTCCCGCCCTTCCACACCAAGGGACTGCAGACCCTGTACCGCGATCACAAGCTGGGCTGGCGGGTGATGTTCTCGCCGGTGCGCATCGCCCGGGCCACTGTGCTCGAGGCGCGGCTCAACCAGTCGAGCACCCTGCGTGAACGCGTCACCATCACCGACGCACGTGGCAAGGGCGGCTCCGGCGTCGTGCAGGTGGACCCGCCGAAGGGGTTCACGGCCACCTCGAAGCCGTTCCGGGTGCCGCCCGGTGGCACGACGACGGTCGACGTGACCCTGACCGGGACGCTCACCGAGGAGAACCTCGGGTCGCAGGGGTTCGTGCGCGCCGTCGTCGACGCCGACACCGAGGCACTGCCGGTGCCGATCAAGGTGCGCAGCGTCGACACGGTCTCCAGCCCGGCAAGTGAAGACTTCGCGTCGACTGACCCCGACGAGGGATGGCAGGTCGTGCGACCGGATGCCTCCGGCTGGAGCCTGACCGACCGGCCCGGCGCCTTGCGCCTCTCGACGTTGCCCGGCGGCGAGACCGGGTCGACCAACGACGGGCGCAATCTCTTCGTGCGCACGTCGACCCCGCAGAGCGACTTCACCGCGTCGGCGACGCTCGAGGCCAAGGACCTGTCGGCCGACTTCCAGCAGGTGGGCCTCTACGCCTATGCCGGTGACGACGACTACGTGAAGGTCGACCTGGGCTGGGTCGACGGCCGCCGCGCGCTGGAGCTGCTGTCCGAGCAGGGCGGCCGGGTCGGCACACGGACGTCGGTGCCCTACGACGGTACGACGGTGCAGGTGCGACTCGTCCGCCGTGGCGACGACGTGGCAGCGGAGTACTCACCCGACGGCAGGGACTGGTTCCCGATCGGCAACGCGGCGCTGCCCGGCAGCCCGAAGGTGGCCCTCCAGGCGGTCGGAGGCGGGGCCAGCCCGCCGGTGATTCCGACGTACGTCGACGATCTCGCCGTGCGCACGTCGGGCGCGGTCGCTGTCGAGAAGGTCGTGCCCCCGGCGGAGCCGGTGTTCACCGGCGACCCCGCGCAGGTCGGGGTGACGGTGTCCAACGGTTCCGACCGGGCGGTGCCGGTCGAGGCGACCCTCGACGTGCCGGCCGGCTGGACCGCCGGTACGGCGTCGGCGACGGTGCCGGCCTTCAGCCGCAGCACCGTGCAGGTGCCGGTCACCGCGTCCGGCCCGGACGTGGCTCGTCTCACGGCGCGCGTCACGGCCGGGGGTGCCGAGCCGGCCGGTGCCCCGAGCGCCGACGTGGCGAGTGCACCGCGCGGTGACCTGGCGACGCTCGCCCTCGACGCCGGCACCGCGACGAGCCCGCTGCTCTCGACGTACCAGCGGCTGACGCCCGCCGACGTCTGGGATCCTGCGCGCGGCTTCGGCTGGGTCGGCACGGCGCCGCAGTCGCGCGACCGCGGTGCTCCCGACTCGCTGCGTCGCGACCTGGTGACCTCGACCGCACCGGCGACGTTGCGGGTGGCGGTGCCGGCGGGTCAGCACGACCTGTGGCTGCTCGTCGGCGACAACGGCTTCGCGAGCGACCGCATGTCGGTGTCGCTGGACGGCACGCAGATCATGCACGTGAGCGAGCCGCACGCGGTCGGCCAGTTCCGCTGGCTGCGCGCGACCGTCGACGGCGGCTCGTCCGGTCGCACCGCCGACCTGGCGATCAGCGCCGACGCCCAGGCCCAGTTCTGGCGCTTCTCCTCCCTCGTCCTCACCCCCAAGACCTAAGGCGCCGCCCCCGGCCCCCACCCCTTCACTGGTGATCATGCAGTTGTGCATGCGCACGTGCTGCACAACTGCTTGATCACCGCGGATGGGGCGCGCTGAAGGGGCTCGTGAAGGGGCCGGTGAATGGGTGGGTGAGGTGAAGGGTGAACGCGGGGGGTGACTGGGTGGGCTGGATGGGGCGGGGCTGAACGGGTGGTTAGGTGCCGGGAGCGGGACTCGAACCCGCACGCCCTTTCGGACAGCGCCTTTTGAGGACGCCATGTCTGCCGATTCCATCATCCCGGCGGGCTGCACAGGCTAGTGCCTCTCTACGCTAGCCGGGTGAGCGACGACAACCAGCAGGCCCGCCGGGTGGTCATCGCGGAGGACGAGGCCATCATCCGGCTCGACCTCAAGGAGATGCTCGAAGAGGAGGGGTTCGCCGTCGTGGGCGAGGCCGGCGACGGCGAGGAGGCGGTGCTCCTTGCCGAGCACCACCGGCCCGACCTCGTCGTGCTCGACGTGAAGATGCCACGGCTCGACGGCATCCGGGCGGCCGAGCGCATCGCCGCCAGGCGGGTCGCGCCGGTCGTGATGCTGACCGCGTTCTCCCAACGGGAGCTGGTCGAAAGTGCTCGCGAGGCGGGTGCCATGGCCTACCTCGTCAAGCCGTTCACCAAGGCCGACCTGCTGCCCGCGGTGGAGATGGCGATGAGCCGGTACGACGAGCTGGTGACCCTCGAGCGCGAGGTCGCCGATCTCAAGGACCGGCTCGCGACCCGCAAGCTGCTCGACCGGGCCAAGGGACTCCTCCAGGAGCGCCACGGTCTCGACGAGGCGGCGGCCTACCGCTGGGTCCAGCGGGCCTCGATGGACCGCCGGACGACCATGAAGCAGGTCGCCGAGTCGGTGATCGACCAGGAGCGCGGCGGCCCTTCCGAGAGCGCCGAAGCCGGCGGCTGAGCCCCGAAAAGCCGCCGACAAAGGTCACGGGTTGCTAACGACGTGCCTATCAATGCAGGTGCTTGCTCTGCATGAGGGGTCCCGATTCGGTAGGTTCCCACGCGTCAGGTGGAACCTGCGGCGGCCTGTTCGGGCCGCGGAACCTGCTCGGCCCTTACAAGGGACCGGAACCCACGAAGGAGTCGGTACATGATCCGTCCCAACCCGATTTGGCGGTCGGTGGCCCTCTTGGGCGTCGCCGGGCTCGTCCTCACTGCCTGCGGTGGTGACGGAGACGACGCTGGCGCCGAGCCCTCGGCAGCAAAGAGCAGCACCAAGGCGGCTGCCAAGGGTGATGGCGAGCTCGTGATCGGCACCCTGCTGCCGCAGACCGGCTCGCTCGCATTCCTCGGACCGCCCGAGTTCGCCGGCGTGGACCTCGCGCTCAAGGACATCGCCGCGGCCGGCGGTGTCAACGGCAAGGAGGTCAAGAAGTTCGACTCCGACTCCGGTGACACCACGACCGAGACCGCGTCGCAGTCCGTGGACCGCCTGATCTCGAACAAGGTCGACGTCGTCATCGGCGCCGCATCCTCGAGCGTCTCGCTGTCGGTCATCGACAAGATCGTCGGCAACGGCACGCTGCAGATCTCGCCCGCGAACACCTCGGTCGAGCTCACCGACTACAACGACAAGGGTCTCTACTTCCGCACCGCACCGCCGGACACCCTGCAGGGCCGCGTGCTCGGCGACCAGATCCTGGCCGACGGCAACACCACGGTCGGCATCCTGGCGCTGCAGGACTCCTACGGCACCGGCCTGGCCGAGAACGCCATCTCGAACATCGAGAGCGGTGGCGGCGAGATCGTCGAGAAGGTCTTCTACGACCCCAAGGCGTCCAGCTTCTCCTCCGAGGTCGGCAAGATCAAGGCGGCCGACCCCGAGGCGATCGCGGTCATCTCCTTCGAGGAGTTCTCCAAGATCCTTCCGGAGCTGGAGAAGCAGGGCATCGGCCCGGCCGACAAGAAGATCTACATGGTCGACGGCAACACCTCGCAGTACGGCCCCAAGGGCATCAACGGCAACCTCAAGGGTGCGAAGGCGACCTACCCGGGCGTCCTCGCGACCGACGAGTTCAAGACCAGGCTCGCCGAGGTGAACCCGAAGCTCAAGGACTACGCCTACGCGCCGGAGTCCTACGACGCGACCCTGCTCGTCGCGCTGGCTGCGACCGCTGCCGGAGACGACTCCGGTGAGGCCATCGCCAGCAAGATGCAGGAGGTCAGCGCCGGCGGCGAGAAGTGCACGAAGTACGACGAGTGCCTGGCACTGCTCAAGGACGGCAAGGACATCGACTACGACGGCTTGAGCGGTCCGGTCGAGTTCAACGAGAAGGGTGACCCGAGCGAAGCGGTCATCGGCATCTATGAGTACGGCGCCGACAACATGTACAAGTTCGTCGAGGCCAAGTCGGGCAAGATCTGATCCCGACCTGAACGAGCACGACTGTATGACGAAGGGCCCGGCGTTCGCGCCGGGCCCTTCGTCATGCCTTGGTTCTGTTCGTACCTGCGGTGCTCGGGGTCAGGCCTTGGCGAGCGTCCCGAGGTAGAGCTCGATCACCTTGGGGTCGTTGCTGAGGTCCTTGCCGCTCGCCGTGTAGGCGTTGCGGCCCTGGTCGAGCACGTAGCCACGGTCGCAGATCTGCAGGCAGCGCCGGGCGTTCTGCTCCACCATGATCACCGAGACTCCGGCGCGGTTGACCTGCCGCGTGCGGACGAAGACCTCGTCCTGCAGCGCGGGGGACAGACCGGCCGACGGCTCGTCGAGCAGCAGCACCGAGGGCTCCATCATCAGCGCGCGGCCCATCGCGACCATCTGTCGCTCGCCTCCGGAGAGTGACCCGGCCCGCTGGGCACGCCGGTCGGCGAGCGCCGGGAACAGCCCGGTGACGAACTCGAAGCTCTTCTTGAACTTCTTGGGGGACTGGTAGACCCCCATCTGCAGGTTCTCCTCGATGGTCAGGCTCGGGAACACGTTGTTGGTCTGCGGCACGAAGCCCACGCCCTGGGCGACGAGCTGGTTGGCCTTGCGGCCCGTGATGTCCTCGCCGCGAAGCGTGATCGAGCCGGTGCTCACCCGGATCAGACCGAAGATGGCCTTGAGCAGAGTGGACTTGCCGGCGCCGTTCGGGCCGATGATGCCGACGAGCTCGCCGTCGCCGACGTAGAAGTCGCAGCCGTTGAGGATGTTGACCCCGGGCACGTAGCCCGCCACGATCTCGTCCGCGCGCAGCAGCGAGTCCTTGGCGGCGTTCTCGTGCGTGCTGCGATCACCCTTGGCGATCTGGTTGCTCTCCGACGCAGCAGCGTCCGAGGATGGGGTGCTCATGAGCTCTCCTCCTGCTCGGCCCGCTCCTGCTCGAGGGCTTCCTCGGCCGCCACGATGATCTGCTGTTCCTCTTCCTCGGTGATCGGCGCGTCGTGGTGCGACCCGAGGTAGGCGTCGATCACCCGCGCGTCGCCCATGACCGCATCCGGTGGGCCTTCGGCGATCACCCTGCCCTGTGCCATGACGATGACCCAGTCGGAGATGTCGCGGACCATGTCCATGTCGTGCTCGACGAAGAGCACCGTCATGCCGTCCTCGCGCAGGTCCTTGACGTGACCGAGAAGCGACTGGGTCAGCGCCGGGTTGACCCCGGCCATCGGCTCGTCGAGCATCACCAGCTCCGGCCCGACCATCAGGGCGCGAGCCATCTCGAGCAGCTTGCGCTGGCCGCCGCTGAGGCTTCCCGCGAAGTCCTCGCGTTTGGTGTCGAGCTTGAAGCGGGCGAGCAGGTCGTCGGCCCGCTCGGTGATCTCCTGCTCCTGCGAGCGCCAGATGCTGCCGAACAGCGCCCGGAACATGTTCTCGCCGCGCTGACCGGTCGCCCCCAGCCGCATGTTCTCGATGACGGTGAGCTTGGACAGGGCCTTGGTCAGCTGGAAGGTGCGCACCATGCCCAGGCGGGCGACCCGGTGGGCCGGTACGCCGGACAGCGACCGTCCGCCGAACGACCAGGTCCCGCTGTTGGGCTGGTCGAAGCCGGTGAGCAGGTTGAAGAACGTCGTCTTTCCTGCCCCGTTGGGCCCGATGAGCGCCGTGATCGCACCACGCTGGATCTCGATGTGCTCCACGTCGACGGCGGTCAGGCCACCGAACTGGCGCAGCACGCCGTCGGCCACCAGGATCGGGTCGGGCTTGGGTGCGCCCGGCTCGTGCGGTACGTCGGCGAGGGCCGTCGTGGCCGCGTCACGGCGGCCGCGGCGGCTGCCGACCTCGTGGCGGACGGCCGGTTCGGACGTCTGGTCAGCGGGCATCGAGTGCGATCTCCCTCTTGTCACCGAAGATCCCCTGCGGTCTGAAGATCATCAGCAGCATCAGCGCGAGCCCCACCAGCATGAACCGGAACTGGCCCACCTGGGTGTTGTTGATGACCGACGAGGAGATGTAACCGGCGTCGATGGCCTCGTTGAGGATGTTGTCGGTCAGGGAGAGCACCACCCAGAAGATCATGGCCCCGATCACCGGTGAGGCGACGCGAGCGGCTCCGCCCAGGATCAGCACGGTGTAGGCGAAGAACGTCGTCTCCGAACCGAAGACGTCCGGCTGGATCGAGGCTCGGGCGAGGGCGAGGATGAAGCCACCGAGGCAGCCGAGGACACCGCCGATGACCAGGCTCTGCAGCTTGTACGAGTAGACGTTCTTGCCCAGGCTGCGCACCGCGTCCTCGTCCTCGCGGATCGCCTTGAGCACGCGACCCCACGGGCTGCGCATCAGCAGGAAGACGATCAGGCAGGAGAGGCCCACCAGGATCCAGCCGACGGTGAGCACCCACATCTGGCGTTCGTTGAACCCGAAGGATCCGATGTTGTACTCGCCCTCGGAATAGGGGTTCAGTGCGTAGAAGTCACCCGCGAAGTCCTGCCGTCCGTCGGAACCGCCGAAGGTGTCCTTGAAGGTCACCGACCGCGCGATGAGACGCACGATCTCGGCCGCGGCGATGGTCACGATGGCGAGGTAGTCGGCGCGAAGGCGCAACGTGGGGATGCCGAGCAGGAGAGCCAGGGCGATGCTTGCCAGCAGACCGAAGACGACACCGAGCCAGAGCGGCAGGTCGAACGTGGCCACTGTGACACCGACGCCGTAGGCCGCCATCGCGAGGAAGGCCGCCTGTCCGAAGTTGAGCAGGCCGGTGTAGCCGAAGTGCACGTTGAGCCCGATGGCAGCCAGGGCGAACACGACGGTCTCGACCCCGATGCCGGCCTCGAGGGCGTTGACGATGATGCGTTCCCAGTTCATTGCCGTCCTCCCTTCCGCCTCAGCCGACTCGCTGCGCCCGGCCGAGGATGCCCTGTGGCCTGACGAGGAGGATGACGATGAGGATGCCGAGCGCACCGACGTTCTTGAGCTCGATGGGGATCCAGAGCGTCGACACGGAGATGAACATGCCGACGACGAGGCTGCCGACCAGGGCACCGAACGCCGTGCCCAGGCCGCCGAGCGTGACCGCGGCGAAGATGAGCAGCAGGAGCTGCTGGCCCATCTGGAAGTTCACGCCCTGCGCGAGCCCGAGCAGGATGCCTGCCAGCCCGGCAAGCGTGGTGCCCGCGATCCAGACCAGCCTGATCACCCAGTCGACGTCGATGCCGGATGCCGCTGCGAGCGCCGGGTTGTCCGAGACTGCACGGGTCGCCTTCCCGGTCCTGGTGCGCAGCAGCGCCCAGGCGACAGCGAGCAGGACGACGACGGCTATGGCCATGCTCACGTAGTCCGCCGGACCCAACGTGATGGGCCCGATGTCGATCCCCTTCTGGCCGCGGAAGGCGGGGTAGGCCTGGGTGCTTCCGCCGAAGGCGTAGAGCAGCAGGTAGCGCAGCAGGATCGCGAGGCCGATCGTCACGATCATGGCAGCGATCAGGCCGGTGCCCCGTCGTCGCAGCTTGGCCCACAGGAGCGAGTCGTTGGCCCACCCGAACAGACCGCAGACGATGAGGGCTAGGAACGAGGCCACGAAGAAGTTCATGGCCGGCAGGTCGGGGAGGAAGCCCGGCAGGTGCATGCCGGTGGCGAACCAGAAGCACACGATGGCGCCGAAGGTGACCAGCTCACCGTGGGCGAAGTTCGTGAGCCCGGTCGTGCCGAAGATGAGCGAGAGCCCGACCGCAGCCAGAGCGATGATCAGCCCGAAACGCAAGCCTTCTGCCGCAAGTTGCGCAGCCCGCTCCCAGTCGCTCTGCACCTGCCTGGTGCTCTTGCCGAGGGCGAACAACACCGGCTTGTCCTGGCCTTCTGCGACCGGCACCTTGCGCGAGTCGGCGTCCGGGTTGCGCAACGTGACGCCCTTGGGCAGCGTCTTCTGGTCCAACGCAACGGTGAAGGTGCCGGCCTTGCCGACCTCGACCGCCCACCGGCCTTTGTCGTCGCTGGTCGCGGTCTCGTTGACTCCGCCGCCGGTGACCTTGACCGTCACGCCGGGCACCGGCACGCTCTCCCCGCCCTTGGGGTTCTTGAGGAAGCCGAAGACGGACTCCCCCTCCGCCTGTGCAGGGCCGACCCCCAGGCCCACCACGCACACGAGTGCCGCGAACAGTGTCGCGACGGACAGCCCGACCGTTCTCAGGCCGACCCTTCTGACCACGGGACACCTCCCGGAGTGCGGGCACGCAGGACAATCACCTCGTTCGAACGCGGGAGCATAGTCGCGCGGGCATGCGGTCGTGTGATGAACCTAGCGAGCCAGCACCACTGCCTGCACGAGAACGGGTGCAACGACGAGTGCCGGAAGCAAGTCGCCGACCGGTACCGCCTTGATGCGCAGCAGCCGAAGTCCCACACCGACGAGGAGCACGCCTCCCGTCGCGGTGAGCGCCGAGAGATGGGCGTCGGGCAGCAGGTCGCCGAGGATCAGGGCCAGAACCGTGAGCGTGCCCTGCACGACCGCGACCGTGACGGCGGACGCGGCGACGCCCCAGCCGAGACTGGCAGCGAAGGCAATCGACGCAAAGCCGTCCAGAGTGGCCTTGAGGGCGAGCTTGTCGATGCCCCGGCCCAGCCCGTCGTCGAGTGCGCCCAGCACCGTCAGGGGGCCCACGCAGAACACCAGCGACGCGGTGACGAAGCCCTCGACGAAGCGCGCGCGACCGCCCTCCGCCCGACCGCTCGCGACGGGCATGCGGCGGCGCAACCAGTCGCCGAAGCCTTCTAGTCGCTCCTCGATACGCAGCAGCGAGCCGGTGATGCCGCCCAGCAGGATGGCGCCGAGCACGACGAGCACGGGGGCACTCGACCCGATGGCGTCCACGAGCTCACGGTCGAACAAGGCGGCCGCGCTCGTCGCCGCGACCAGCAGGGTCACCAGCCCAAGACCGTCGGTGACCACGTCCCGCGTGCGCTCGGGCAGCCGGTGACCGAGGAGGACCCCGAGGCAGGAGCCGACGAGCACGGTCGCGACGTTCAGCACCGTCCCAGCACCCGTGAACACCGCCTCACCTCCAGCCACGATCGATGGCCGACACGGTGTTCGGCGCTTTGCTGACGAAGGGGACATCATGCCGCCACCGGGGGCCCCTCGACGTGTCGGCCCGGACAGGCGTACGCTCCGGCGCGGTTGGGCGCGGCGGCCATCGACGCAGCCGGCCCATTTCTCGATGGAGGAGTCAGTGACGCGTCCCCACGTGTCCGTCCGCGACGCCCGTGCGGACGACCTGCCGGCTGTGGTCGCCCTGTGGACCGAGCTGCGCGACATGGGGAGCCGGCTGGAGCGGGCCATGCCGCCGGTGACCGAGGACGGCGCCCGCGAGCGGCTGCTCGCCATCGACGCCGACCCTGCCGCGCGGGCCATGCTCGCCGTGGTCGGCGGCGAGGTCGTCGGCATGATGGTGCTCACCCAGACGGCGTACGCGCCGCTCTTCGACCAATCCGCGGTCCACGTCCATTACCTGCAGGTACGGGACGGCGCCCGGCGCCGTGGCGTGGGGAAGGCGCTGGTCGCTGCGGCGGCGGCGTATGCCGAGGACGTGGGCGCCGAGCACGTCATCACCAGCGTGCTCCCGCACCTCCGGGAGACGAACCGGTTTTACGCGCGGCTGGGCTTCGGCCCCGTGGTGGTCCGCCGCTCCGTGCCCACGGCGATCCTGCGCCGCCGGCTCGCGGCCGAGGGTGTGAGCGCCACTCCCGACGACGTGGTCGTGCGGCGGCGCAGCCTGCGCCGGGTGCGGGCCGCCGTGGCCCGCGTCAACAACTAGCCCGCCCCGACACCGGCCTGGCTACCCGGCGGCCGGTGGTGCGCCGGGAGCGGTGGCGCGCAGCAGGCAGGTGATCCGCGAGGTGCAGATCCGGCGATCCTCCTCGTCGGTCACCACGACCTCGTACGACGCGACGCTGGAGCCCAGATGTATCGGGGTCGCCGTGCCGGTGACCAGGCCCGATCGGGCGGCGCGGTGATGGGTGGCGTTGATGTCCATGCCGACGGCGACCCGCTCGGGGCCGGCGTGCAGCGCGGACCCGATCGAGCCCAGCGTCTCCGCCAGAACGAGGGAGGCGCCGCCGTGCAACAGCCCGTAGGGCTGGGTGTTGCCCTCGACGGGCATCGTGGCAACGAGCCGTCGCGGATCAGCCTCGCGGAACTCGATGCCCATCCGCTCGGCCAGGGTCCCGGCGCTCATCGTGCGCACGCCTTCGAGCAGCTCGTCCGGTGTCGTCATGGCGGCAGCCTAGAGACGCCCGCGCGGGACCTCGTACGGCCGGGGCAGGCGGACGACGGTGTCGGTGGCCCGCACTAGTCTCGCCGTCGTGGCACCCGATGAGACTCCCACTGACCGGCTGCTCCTCCTCGATGGTCATTCGCTGGCTTATCGCGCCTTCTACGCGCTGCCGGTCGAGAACTTCTCGACCACCACCGGCCAGCCGACCAACGCGGTCTACGGCTTCACGTCGATGCTGATCAACCTGTTGCGCGACGAGGACCCGACCCACGTCGCCGTCGCCTTCGACGTGTCGCGCCAGACCTTCCGTTCCGAGCTGTTCGCCGACTACAAGGCCAACCGCACCAAGAGCCCGGACGACTTCAAGGGCCAGGTCGAGCTGGTCAAGGAGGTGCTCAGCGCGCTGCGCATCCCGTCGCTGGAGGCTCCGGGTTTCGAGGCGGACGACGTCATCGCCACGCTGACGAAGCGCGCCGAGCGCGAAGGCTTCGACGTGCTCATCTGCACCGGCGACCGAGACGCGCTCCAGCTGGTGTCCGATCACGTGACCGTGCTCTATCCGCGCAAGGGTGTCTCCGACATGTGGCGGTTCACGCCCGCCGCGATGGCCGAGAAGTACGGCCTGAGCCCCTCGCAGTACCCCGACTTCGCGGCGCTGCGCGGCGACCCCAGCGACAACCTGCCGAACATCCCGGGCGTGGGGGAGAAGACCGCCACCAAGTGGGTCGTGGAGTTCGGCGACCTTGATGCACTCGTCGAGCGCGTCGACGAGGTCAAGGGCAAGGCGGGCGACGCGCTGCGTGCGCACCTGGCCCAGGTCGTGCAGAACCGAAAGCTCACCGAGCTGGTCCCCGATGTCCCCGTCGACGCGATGCCGGGCGACCTGGCCCGGCAGAACTGGGAGCGCGACGAGGTCCATCAGGTCTTCGACGCGCTCGAGTTCCGGGTGCTGCGCGACCGGCTCTACAGCACCCTGACGGCCGCCGATCCCGAGGCCGACGAAGGCTTCGAGGTCAGCTGCACGGTCCTGGCCGACGGCGAGGTCGCCCCCTGGCTGGACGCTCACGTGCGCGACGGACGGCGCACCGGCGTGCACATCTCCGGCTTCTGGGGCGCGGGCACGGGCGACGTGACCGGGGTGGCGCTGGCCGCCGGCGACGGAGAGGGTGCCTGGTTCGAGCCGAGCGGGCTCGGGCCCGACGACGAGCAGGCCTTCGCTGCCTGGCTGGCCGATGCCGCGACGCCCAAGGCGCTGCACGACGCCAAGGGGCCGGGGCTGGCCTTCGCCGCGCGCGGCTGGCAGCTGTCCGGGGTGACCAGCGACACCGCGCTCTCGGCCTACCTCGCGATGCCCGACCAGCGCAGCTACGACCTGGCCGACCTCGCGCTGCGCTACCTGCGCCGCGAGCTGCGCGCCGAGGACGGCGGCGGTGGCCAGCTGTCCTTCGACGGTGCCGACGAGGCGGCAGCGGCCGAGGCCGACGTGGTCCGTGCCCGCGCGGTCCTCGAGCTGGCCGAGCGGCTCGACACCGAGCTCGAGGCGAAGGCATCCACCGCGCTGCTGCGTGACGTGGAGCTGCCGCTCATCGAGGTTCTCGCGGCCATGGAGCGCACCGGCATCGCCGCAGACACCGACCGGCTCGGCGAGCTGGAAGCGCGCTTCGCGGGTGCGGTCAAGGGCGCCGCCGACGACGCCTTCGACATCATCGGCAAGGAGATCAACCTCGGCTCGCCCAAGCAGCTCCAGGTGGTGCTCTTCGACGAGCTGAACATGCCCAAGACCAAGCGCACCAAGACCGGCTACACGACCGATGCCGAGGCCCTCCAGGCGCTCTACGTGCAGAGCGCGCACCCGTTCCTCGCCGCGTTGCTGCGCCACCGCGACGCCTCGCGGCTCAAGATCACGGTCGACGGCTTGCTCAAGACGGTGGCCGACGACGGCCGCATCCACACCACGTTCAACCAGCTCATCGCGGCCACGGGACGACTCTCGTCGGCCGATCCCAACCTGCAGAACATTCCGATCCGCACTGACGAGGGGCGTCGCATCCGCGAGGCCTTCGTGGTCGGCGCCGGCTTCGAGTCGCTCCTGACGGCCGACTACAGCCAGATCGAGATGCGCATCATGGCCCATCTCTCCGAGGACGCGGCGCTGATCGAGGCCTTCCACTCCGGCGAGGACCTGCACGCGTTCACGGCGTCGCGCGTGTTCGGCGTCGCGCCTGGCGAGGTGAGCCACGAGCAGCGAGCCAAGATCAAGGCGATGTCCTACGGGCTGGCCTACGGCCTGTCCGCCTACGGCCTGTCCCGTCAGCTCGCCATCTCGCCCGAGGAGGCGCGCGGGCTGATGGACGAGTACTTCCTGCGCTTCGGCGGGGTCCGTGACTACCTCCGCGAGGTCGTCGACGAAGCCCGTCGCAGCGGGTTCACCGAGACGATCATGGGCCGCCGTCGCTATCTGCCCGACCTGACCAGCGACAACCGGCAGCGCCGCGAGATGGCCGAGCGGATGGCCCTGAACGCACCGATTCAGGGCTCCGCCGCCGACATCATCAAGGTCGCGATGCTGGGCGTCGACCGGCAGCTGCGCACCGCGGGGCTGGCCTCGCGGGTGCTGCTGCAGGTGCACGACGAACTGGTCTTCGAGGTCGCGCCGGGGGAGCGTGGCGCGCTCGAGGACCTGGTACGCCGCGAGATGGGTGCCGCCTACGCGCTGGCCGTGCCGCTGGACGTGTCGATCGGCGTCGGTCGCACCTGGCAGGACGCCGGCCACTGACCGAACAGGTCCGCTCGCCGGCGCTGTGACGGGTGTGACCCGAGTGGTTGATGAGGCGCCGGCTCCGCACGGACCGTAATGGTTCGGACGCGTTGTGCCGTATCTCGGAACAGGGGTGGTCAGGTCGGCGACACTCGTCGTACCGTCGGTGCAGCCTGCCCGCATCGTCCACGTTTGAGGGGGCTTCGTCACACCTATGTTTCTCGCTCGTCCACGCCTGCTCCTCCTGTCGATCTTCGTCGCACTCGCGGCGGTGACCGGCGTGATGACGACCGTCACCGTCTCGTCGGTGGTGCCCGGCACGATGGCCCGGCCGCACGCGGACGAGGGGCCGGTCGACGGCGGGACCCCCAAGGACCTGTCTCTCCCCCCGGGCACGCAGGAGCAGGTCCCGACCGCGCCGGCCGTGGACCAGCCGGCCATCACGACGGCCAACCAGTACGTCGCGACGGGACCCACCGACATCCCGGCTCGGGTGCTCGCGGCCTACCGGCGGGCCGAGGCCAGCCTGGCGCGCACCGACCCGTCCTGCCATCTGAGCTGGGCGCTGCTCGCCGGCATCGGTCGCATCGAGAGCGGCCACGCGCGTGGCGGAGCGCTCGACTCGAAGGGCACCACGACCTCGCCGATCCTCGGGCCGGTGCTCTCGGGCGGACCGGACATCGCGTCGATCAGCGACACCGACGGGGGCCGTCACGACGGCAGCACCACCTGGGACCGTGCGGTCGGCCCGATGCAGTTCATCCCCTCGACCTGGGCCACCTGGGGCCAGGACGGCAACGGCGACGGGACGGCCAGCCCCCACAACATCGATGACGCCGCGCTTGCCGCCGGTGCCTACCTGTGCGCCGGCGACCGCGACCTCGGCGACCAGGAGTCGCTGCGCCGCGCCGTCTACGGCTACAACCACTCGTGGTCCTACGTCGACACGGTACTGGCCTGGATGCGGGCTTACGCCTCGGGTCAGTCGCTGCCCTCGACGACCCTGCCGAGCGGCCTGACCACGACGTCGGTCTCCGAGGTGGCCAGCGACTTCAGCGCAGACGCCCGGGCGATCGCCGGGACGAGGCCGTCGAGCGCACGGTCCCCCGGCTCCGGCAGCACATCCGCGTCGCGCGGCCCCTCCCGCACGCCCTCGGCGCCGAGGACCGACCCGGCCAACAACGGCTCAACACCGCGGCCCACGGCGACCGCGAGCTCGCGTCCCTCCGCAAGCCCGCAGCCGTCGGCCAGCCCAGGGCCGTCCACGAGCCCCGGGCCCTCGACGAGCCCGAACCCGTCGGCCAGCCCGGACCCGTCGGCCAGCCCCAGCCCGTCGTGCTCGCCGACGCCGACGCCTACGCCCACCTCGACCGACGGCGCCGGGGGCACCGAGGCCGAACCAACCCCGACCCCGACCCCGAGCCCGTCCCAGGCCGACCACGCGGAGGCCGAGGCGGCCGAGGATCCCGACCACCCCGCCGACCCCTGCGCGACCCCCACCCCGACGCCGACGTCGACCGACCCCGCTGCGGAGCCGAGCCCGACCACCACGTCCTGACCGGGCGACGGGCTCAGTCCTTCTCGCAGACGAAGATCGCCGTGCCGGGCAGGATCTGGCCCCGCATCGGGCTCCAGCCGCCCCAGGTGGCGGTGTGCCCCGACGGCCACTCCGGCTCGACCAGGTCGACGAGCCGGAAGCCCGCAGCGACGACGTCGCGCACCCGGTCGCCGATGGTGCGGTGGTGCTCGACGTAGGTCGCGACGCCGGTCTGGTCCTGCTCGACGTACGCCGTCCGGTCGAAGTAGCTGTCCCGCGCCATCAGCCCGCCCTGGCCGGGGTCGTCCGGGAAGCACCACCGGATCGGATGGGTCACCGAGAAGACCCAGCGTCCGCCGGGTCGCAGCACCCGCGCGACCTCGGCCATGACCGCGTCCGGTGCCGCGACGAACGGCACGGCGCCGTACGCCGAGCACGCGAGGTCGAAGGACGCATCCCTGAAGGGCAGCCGGGTCGCGTCGGCCTGCACCAGCGGGACGTCCAGCCCGGCGCCCGCGTGGCGCTCGTCGAGCCGCCGTGCGGCGGCGAGCATCTCCCCGGACAGGTCGGTCGCGACCGGCTCGGCGCCCTGGGCGGCCAGCCAGCGCGAGCACTGGGCGGCGCCGCAGCCCACCTCGAGGACGCGTCGCCCGGCGACGTCACCGAGCAGCCCGGCCTCGGCCTCCGACACGCCCTCGGGGCACCACACGAACCGGGCGTCGCCGAGGAACGCGCCGTGCTCCTCGAGATAGCGCTCGGCCTCGCCGTCCCACCACGTGCGGCTGGCGTGCGACGACTCGGCGGCCGAGGCGTCGCGGCGCAGCACGGCTTCGCCCTCGCCCGGGACGTCCACGCCAGCCACCCGCCCAGTCTCCCGTCCTCGACCTGTGGGCACGGAGGCGCCATGGTGAACAGAGCGTGTCCGGCCCCGCGTTGACCCGTGTTCGGGCCCGTGCGTATCCTGGCGGAGCGCCAAGGGCCTGCGCTTCCTCGGACCGAGCAGGCTCGCGCTCGAATGTCGATCTTCCCGGCTTCCTTCGCAGGGGACCCAGGGTGTCCCGGCACATCGAAACCGGCCCTCCGCGCGCGCGACTGATCAGCATATGTCCGTATCGGAGCCCCTACCCATATGACGGCAAGCAGCATCGAGGAAGCACCCGCGCAGACCCCTCAGGTCGCCGTGAACGACATCGGCAGCGAGGAGGACTTCCTTGCCGCCATCGACGAGACGATCAAGTACTTCAACGACGGTGACATCGTCGAGGGAGTCATCGTCAAGGTCGACCGCGACGAGGTCCTGCTCGACATCGGCTACAAGACCGAGGGAGTCATCCCCTCCCGTGAGCTGTCGATCAAGCACGACGTCGACCCCCACGAGGTCGTCAGCGTCGGCGAGCAGGTCGAGGCCCTGGTCCTCCAGAAGGAGGACAAGGAAGGCCGGCTGATCCTGTCGAAGAAGCGGGCGCAGTACGAGCGCGCGTGGGGCACGATCGAGAAGATCAAGGACGAGGACGGCATCGTCACCGGCAGCGTCATCGAGGTCGTCAAGGGCGGGCTCATCCTCGACATCGGGCTGCGCGGCTTCCTCCCTGCCTCGCTGGTGGAGATGCGCCGGGTCCGCGACCTCCAGCCGTACGTCGGCAAGGAGCTCGAGGCCAAGATCATCGAGCTGGACAAGAACCGCAACAACGTCGTCCTGTCCCGCCGGGCGTGGCTCGAGCAGACGCAGTCCGAGGTGCGCTCGACGTTCCTGCAGACCCTGCAGAAGGGCCAGGTCCGCTCCGGCGTGGTCTCGAGCATCGTCAACTTCGGTGCTTTCGTCGACCTCGGCGGCGTCGACGGCCTGGTGCACGTCTCCGAGCTGTCCTGGAAGCACATCGACCACCCCTCCGAGGTCGTCGAGGTGGGCCACGAGGTCACCGTCGAGGTGCTCGACGTCGACATGGACCGCGAGCGGGTCTCGCTGTCCCTCAAGGCAACCCAGGAAGACCCTTGGCAGCAGTTCGCCCGCACCCACCAGATCGGCCAGGTCGTGCCGGGCAAGGTCACCAAGCTGGTGCCGTTCGGCGCGTTCGTTCGGGTCGACGAGGGCATCGAGGGCCTGGTGCACATCTCCGAGCTGGCCGAGCGCCACGTGGAGATCCCGGAGCAGGTCGTGCAGGTCGGCGACGACATCTTCGTCAAGGTCATCGACATCGACCTCGAGCGCCGTCGCATCTCGCTGTCCCTGAAGCAGGCCAACGAGGGCGCCACGCCGGCGGCCGGCGACGACAGCGCGTTCGACCCGACGCTCTACGGCATGGCCGCGTCCTACGACGAGGCGGGCAACTACCAGTACCCCGACGGCTTCGACCCCGATACCAACGAGTGGCTTCCGGGGCACGAGGAGCAGCAGGCCGATTGGGAGCGTCAGTACGCCGTGGCGCGCACCCGCTACGAGGCTCACATGAAGCAGATCGAGGACGCCAAGCAGTCCGAGGTCGAGGCCACCGCCGAGCCGGGTGCCGAGCCCGGTCCTGCGCCGTCGACGTACTCCTCGGACACCGAGGACGACTCCGGGACGCTCGCGTCCGACGAGGCCCTCGCGGCGCTGCGGGAGAAGCTCACCGGCGACTCCTGACCCGCCCGGACCGGTCGGTCCGTCGCCCGCTCGCCCGTAGGCTGCGCCCGTGGTGGCCTACAAGAGCGGTGGACGGCTGGTCGGCGTCGACGTCGCCCGCGCCTTCGCCCTGTTCGGGATGATGGCCACGCACATCTTCCCGCCGGTCAGCTCGACGGGCGCCCTGCATCCGTCCCACGCGCTGGCGAGCGGGCGTGCCGCGGCGCTTTTCGCGGTCCTCGCCGGGGTGGGCCTCGCCCTGACGACGGGCGGCCACCGGCGGCGCTCGGCCGGCGACCTGCGGGCCGCGCGGGCCGGCATCCTGGCCCGTGCCCTGGTGCTGTTCGTCGTCGGCGTCCTGCTGGCGATGGTCGACTCGCCGCCGCTGGTGATCCTGTCCTACTACGCCGTGCTGTTCGTCCTGGCGCTGCCGTTTCTCCGGCTGACTGCCCCCGTCCTCGCCGGGCTCGCCCTGGGCTGGGCGGTGCTCGCCCCAATCGTGAGCTACGCCGTCCGTGACGCCACCGCCCTGTCGACCGAGGTCGACGAGCCGGGTGGGTCGGACTTCCTCACCGAGCTGGTGCTGACCGGCACCTATCCCGCCTTCCCGTGGATGGCCTACCTGCTGGCGGGTCTCGCGCTCGGCCGGCTGCGTCTGTCGTCCGTGCGGACCTCCGCTTTCGTCGCGGTCGGCGGGCTGCTGTTGGCGGTGGGCGCCAAGCTGCTGTCCGCCGCTCTGCTGGCCGCCGCCGGCGGCCGCGAGTCGCTGCGGCTCCCGCCGGGTTTCCCGGTGCCGAACGTGGACCACGCGCTGGACGGGGGTGTCTACGGGACCACGCCCACCAACGACCCGGCCTGGCTACTGACCTCCGGCCCGCACCACAGCACGACCCTCGACCTGCTGCACACCATCGGGACCTCGATGGTCGTGCTGGGGCTGTGCCAGCTCGCTGCCCGCTTCGCCGGCAAGGCGCTGGTTCCGCTGGCCTGTGCCGGCAGCATGACGTTCTCGCTCTACACGCTGCACGTGCTTGCGGTGGCCAACGACAGTCCGTTCCTGTTCGAGAACCCCCGGACGCTCTGGCTCGTGCACGTCTTCGCGGCCGTGCTGCTCGCGACGGCGTGGCGAACAAGCGTGGGCCGCGGGCCCCTGGAGGCGCTCGCGGCGTGGGCATCGCGCCAGGCGGCCTCGGCCGTCGGCAGCGCTCCGGTGCGCCTGTGACCAGGGTCGGCCTCACGGGCGGGATCGGCTCGGGGAAGAGCGAGGTCGCGCGGTTGCTCGAGTCCCACGGCGCGATCGTCGTCGACGCCGACGTGCTGGCCCGCGAGGCGCTCGCGCCGGGTACGCCGGGACTGGCCCGCGTGGTCGAGGCGTTCGGCGAGGAGGTGCTCGCGCCCGACGGCAGCCTCGACCGCGAACGGCTCGGGAAGGCCATCTTCGCCGACCCGTCGCAGCGGGCCACGTTGGAGGCGATCGTGCATCCGTACGTCGCGGTCCGCAGCGCCGAGATGATGCGCGCCGCGCCGGAGGGATCGGTGGTCGTCTACGACGTGCCGCTGCTCGTCGAGAACGAGCTGGCCGGTGAATTCGACATCGTCGTTGTGGTCGACGCGGAGCCGGCCACGCGTCTCGACCGGCTGGTGCGGCGGGGGCTGCCCGAGACGGACGCCCGGGCTCGGATGGCGGCGCAGGCCTCCCGCGAGGCACGCATCGCCGTTGCCGATGTCCTGGTGCCCAACGACGGCTCACGCGAGGAGCTCGCGGACTCGGTGGCCGCGCTCTGGCGGCGGCTGGCAGGGGAGCGCGCGTCGGGGGGATAGTCCCGGTCGCCCTGGCGCGGCGCCGGCCTGTCGGACCTCCGACGTACGGTTGTCCGCGTGAGACCTACCACCGATCTCGAGCGTCGCGTCGCCCCCTTCGAGGTGGTCAGCGACTTCAAGCCCTCGGGCGACCAGCCGACCGCCATCGACGACCTCGAGCGGCGCATCCGCGAGGGCCAGCGCGATGTCGTCCTGCTGGGTGCCACCGGCACCGGCAAGTCGGCGACCACGGCGTGGCTGATCGAGCGGCTGCAGCGCCCCACCCTGGTGATGGCGCCCAACAAGACCCTGGCGGCTCAGCTGGCCACCGAGTTCCGCGAGCTGATGCCCAACAACGCGGTCGAGTACTTCGTCTCCTACTACGACTACTACCAGCCCGAGGCCTACATCCCGCAGAGCGACACCTACATCGAGAAGGACTCGTCGGTCAACGACGAGGTGGAGCGGCTGCGCCACTCGGCGACCAACAGCCTGCTCACCCGTCGCGACGTGATCGTGGTCGCGTCGGTGTCCTGCATCTACGGCCTTGGCACCCCGCAGGAGTACGTCGACCGCATGGTGCGCCTGCGCGTCGGTGACGTGATCGACCGCGACCAGCTGCTGCGGCGCTTCGTCGAGATCCAGTACACCCGCAACGACCTGGCGTTCACCCGCGGCACCTTCCGGGTGCGCGGCGACACGATCGAGATCTTCCCGGTCTACGAGCAGCATGCCGTGCGCATCGAGATGTTCGGCGACGAGATCGAGCGCCTGATGACGCTGCACCCGGTCACCGGCGAGGTGGTCACCGAGGACGAGCAGCTCTATGTCTTCCCCGCTACCCACTACGTCGCCGGCCCGCAGCGCATGGAGAGGGCCATCAACGGCATCGAGCTCGAGCTGGCCGACCGGCTGGGCGAGCTGGAACGGCAGGGCAAGCTGCTCGAGGCCCAGCGGCTGCGCATGCGCACCACCTACGACATCGAGATGATGCGCCAGGTCGGGTTCTGCTCGGGCATCGAGAACTACTCGCGCCACATCGACGGCCGTGCCGCCGGATCCTCGCCCAACTGCCTGCTCGACTACTTCCCCGAGGACTTCCTTCTCGTCATCGACGAGTCCCATGTGACCGTCCCGCAGATCGGCGGGATGTACGAGGGCGACATGAGCCGCAAGCGCACGCTCGTCGACCACGGCTTCCGGCTGCCGAGTGCCATCGACAACCGGCCGTTGAAGTGGGAGGAGTTCCTGGAGCGCGTCGGACAGACCGTCTACCTCTCGGCGACGCCCGGGCCCTACGAGCTCTCCCGTGGCAAGGGTGACCCGGTCGAGCAGATCATCCGGCCGACCGGGCTGGTCGACCCCGAGGTCGTGGTCAAGCCGACCAAGGGCCAGATCGACGACCTGATCAACGAGATCAAGCTGCGCGCCGACAAGAACGAGCGGGTGCTGGTCACGACCCTGACCAAGAAGATGGCCGAGGACCTCACCGACTACCTCCTCGAGCTCGGGGTGCGGGTCCGCTACCTGCACTCCGAGGTCGACACCCTGCGCCGCGTCGAGCTGCTCCGCGAGCTGCGGATGGGCGTCTTCGACGTCCTGGTCGGCATCAACCTGCTGCGCGAGGGCCTCGACCTGCCCGAGGTGTCGCTGGTGTCGATCATCGACGCCGACAAGGAAGGGTTCCTGCGCTCGGGCACGTCGCTGATCCAGACGATCGGCCGGGCGGCCCGCAACGTGTCCGGCCAGGTCCACATGTACGCCGACACGGTGACCGACTCGATGGAGAAGGCCATCGACGAGACAAACCGGCGGCGGGCCAAGCAGATCGCCTACAACACGAAGCACGGGCTCGACCCCACCCCGCTGCGCAAGCGCATCGGCGACATCACCGAGCTGCTGGCGCGCGAGGACGCCGACACCCAGGAGCTGATCGGTGGCACCGGACGCCAGCAGTCGCGGGGCAAGGCGCCGGTGCCCGGCCTGTCGTCGCGCGGCGACAGAGGCGGCCGCGCGGCCAGCCTGGCCGACCTGCCCTCTGCCGAGCTGGCTGACCTGATCCAGGCCCTCACCGACCAGATGCACCAGGCGGCGCGCGAGCTGCAGTTCGAGCTGGCCGCCCGGCTGCGCGACGAGATCGGCGATCTGAAGAAGGAGCTGCGCGGCATGATGGCCGCCGGCGCGTCGTAGGCACGGTGTCCTGGAGAAACAACGGAGGAACGGCGACCGATGACCACCCAGCTGCAGATCGTGCTCGACTGCTCGGACTCGCCGGCACAGGCGGAGTTCTGGGCCGCGGCGTTGGGCTACGTCGTCCAGCCGCCGCCCGACGGGTTCGAGACCTGGCCGGACTTCCTCAAGCAGATCGGCGTCCCCGAAGAGCTGTGGGAGTCCCGCTCGGCGATCATCGACCCCGAGGGTGCGCGGCCGCGCATCTACTTCCAGAACGTGCCTGAGGCGAAGACGGTCAAGAACCGCGTGCACCTCGACATCCAGGTGGGCGCGGGCGTCGCGCCCGAGGAGCGACGGAGCCGCGTCACCGACGAGGTGGCCAGGCTCAGCGCCCTGGGTGCCAGCGAGGCGAAGGTCTTCGACGAGATGGGTGAGCACTGGGTCGTCATGACCGATCCCGAGGGCAACGAGTTCTGCGTCTCGTGAGCCGCGCGTGACCCGCGACGAGCTGATCGCGTTCTGCCTCGCCAAGCCCGGTGCCGAGGAGACCTACCCGTGGGGCGACGCCGACCTGGTCGTCAAGGTCGGAGGCAAGGCGTTCGCCTTCATCGGCCTCTCCGAGCCGGGTGGGGTCAGCCTCAAGTGCGGCGCCAACGCCGACGAGGCCGGCCAATGGCGAGAGCGCTACCCGGGTGTGATCAGCGTGTCGGCCTCCATCGGCCGCTACGACTGGAACCGGGTCGAGCTCACCGGTGCGGTGCCCGCAGGCGAGCTCGTCGAGATGGTGGACGCGTCCTACGCCCAGGTCGTTTGCCGGCTGCCCAAGGGTCGCATTCCGAGCACCCAGCGGCTCTCCGCCCCGTTTTGCGTGTCGATGTCCGGGAAGACCCGCGAAGCGTCACTGTCCGCTACGATTTGCTGACGCTGCGCGCTCGTGCGGCGCGCACGGGTGACCGTCAGTAATCCGCAGCGTTTTTTGCGATCAAGCGAACGGAGCGACCTGGTTCTGCGGCATGATGTCTCTACTTCGACGCGGGTGGGGATAGCGGTCGCGACCGAACGCTATGCGAAAGCAGGGGGAATGACTCAATCGATTGAGCTTGGTGTTGACGGCGCCGGAAGCGCCCGAAGGGGGACCACCGACCGATCGACGACACACCGCAGCCGGCGACGGCTGCGCGGTGTCGGGATCAGGCGAGTGACCACCATTGTCCCGGCACAGCGGAACGTGCCCCTCGACGTATCCGTCGAGGAGCCCCATGAGGGGCTTCGGCAGGGGCTACGGCGACTCGCCGTGCCGACGGTCCTGCTCGGTGCCGATGTCGCGGCCTTCGCGGTCGTGCTCACGCTGGCGTCCTCGCGAGGCATCGCCAGCGGAATCCTCTGGGCGGCGCTGACCGTCGGCCTGTTCTCCCAGGCCGGTGGCTATCGCAAGCGGCTCACGTTCTCGCTGCTCGCCGACCTCCCGGGCCTCAGTGGCCGGGTCGTCGCAGCAGCGGCGGTGAGCTCCGTCCTGGCCGGCGCCTGGGGCGACACCCTGGACATCCAGCACAGCCTCGGAGTGACCGCAGGTCTGCTCGCGGTGCTGCTGGTCTTCCGGGCGGTCTCCTACGCCGCGATCCGCGCCATGCGCGGGGACGGTCTGGTGTCGCACCCGACCCTGATCATCGGGGCCGGGCAGGTCGGCGCCCAGATCGCGCGGGTGACCCTCGAGCACCCCGAGTTCGGCTTGCGTGCCGTCGGTTTCCTCGACTCGAACCCGATGCTGACGGGTGACCAGCTGGCCGCTCCGGTGGTCGGTGGGGTCAACTCGCTCTCACGGGTGATCCGCGACATGGGCGTCGAGCACGTCATCATCGCTTTCACCCAGTCGCGTGAGGCGGACGTCGTCGAGATCGTGCGCACCTGTGACCGTCTCGACTGCGAGATCTTCTTCGTGCCACGTCTCTTCGAGCTCTCCTCCCTGGGCAACCAGATGGAAGACCTGCTGGGCATCCCCCTAGTCCGCCTGCAGCGGATGGCCTACCGCACCGCGCGGTGGCGGTTCAAGCGGGTCGTCGACCTCGTCTTCGCGGCGACGGCACTGCTGCTGCTCGCTGCGCCGATGGCGGCGATCGCCCTCAAGCTGCGGTTCGAGAACGGGCCCGGCGTCATCTTCCGGCAGCGTCGCATCGGGCTGGACGGTCGATCCTTCGAGCTGCTCAAGTTCCGGACCCTTCGCCCGACCGACGAAGAGGAGTCGGCGACGCGATGGAACATCGGCAACCACGAGAAGCTGAGCCGCACCGGGCGCTTCCTGCGCAAGTCGTCGCTCGACGAGCTGCCGCAGCTCTGGAACATCATGCGCGGTGACATGAGCCTGGTCGGCCCGCGACCCGAGCGACCGCACTTCGTCGAGCAGTTCGAGGCGCTGTTCCCGCACTACGTCGCCCGCCATCGGGTCCCGTGCGGGCTGACCGGCTGGGCGCAGATCAACGGCCTGCGAGGCGATACGTCCATCGAGGAGCGCGCCAGGTTCGACAACTACTACATCGAGAACTGGTCGCTCTGGCTGGACTCGAAGATCTTGCTGCGGACCTTCTCGTCCTTCATGAGCGGTAGCTAGCTCGCCGCCACGCTCAACGGGGGAGGCGTCGCGGGACATCCGCTTCCGCGATCGCCCCTTTCGTGGTCATTACTTCGATAGACTCGCATGCCCACGGTGGGCAAGCGTTCCACTCAGGGGGTTAGTTCCATGCTCGTAACAGTGACCGGTGCCGGGGGTTTCATCGGCGGCCACCTCGTCAAGAGTCTCATCGCCGACGGCAACTCGGTCCGGGCGGTCGACGTCAAGCCGATGGGCGAGTGGTACCAGATCCACTCCGCGGCTGAGAACCTCGTCCGCGACTGCGCGCTGCTCGAGGCGGCTCACGAGGTCGTCGAGGGCGCCGACCAGGTCTACAACCTGGCGGCCGACATGGGCGGCATGGGCTTCATCGAGAACAACAAGGCGCTGTGCATGTTGAGTGTGCTGGGCAGCACGCACATGCTCCAGGCCGCGAAAGACGCCGGCGTCGGGCGCTTCTTCTACAGCAGCTCCGCGTGCGTCTACGCCGCGGACCGCCAGACCGACCCGAACGTCACGGCACTCAAGGAGTCGGACGCCTATCCCGCGCAGCCCGAGGACGGCTACGGCTGGGAGAAGCTGTTCACCGAGCGCATGTGCCGCCACTTCCTCGAGGACTACGGCCTGCAGACCCGCGTCGCCCGCTACCACAACGTCTACGGCCCCGAAGGCACCTGGGACGGTGGACGTGAGAAGGCGCCCGCCGCCATCTGCCGCAAGGTGGCAACCTCCGTGCTTACCGGTGAGAAGACGATCGAGATCTGGGGTGACGGACTCCAGTCGCGCAGCTTCATGTTCATCGACGACTGCGTGCGCGGCACGAAGACGATCGCCGCCAGCGACGTGACGGAGCCGCTCAACCTTGGCTCGGCCGAGCTCGTGACGATCAACCAGCTCGTCGACATCGCCGAGGACATCGGCGGGGTCAAGCTCGAGCGCAAGTACAACCTGAGCGCACCGCAGGGCGTCCGTGGTCGCAACAGCGACAACGAGCTCTTCCGCTCGTACTTCGGCTGGGAGCCGTCCATCAGCCTGCGTTCCGGCATGGAGCAGACCTACTCCTGGATCTACGACCAGGTGCGCAAGAGCCGCTGAGCGAGCGGCGATGCGCATCCATCTCCAGGACTTCTGCGGCCACCCTTTCCAGGTCCAGCTCTCGCGCGGCCTGGCGGGTCGTGGCCACGAGGTCAGCCACACCTATGCGGGGCAGTACACCACCGGACGCGGCCGGCTCCTCACCGAGCCGACCGACCCGGTGGGCCTCTCGATTGCGCCGCTCACGGTCGAGGCGCCGTTCGACAAGTACTCCCCGAAGGGTCGCTTCGTCTTCGAGCGGGCCTACTGCGACGCGCTGATCCGGTTGCTGGAGCGCGAGCAGCCCGAGGTCCTCATCACGGCGAACGTGCCCCTGTTCGTCATCCGGGGCCTCACGCGCTACACCCGGTCGGCCGGGCTGCCGTGGATCCTGTGGCACCAGGACATCGTGAGCCTGGCCATCGGCGACGAGGCCGCCCGCCGGCTGCCGCGGCCCACCGTGCCCGTCGTACGGCGACTCGTCGAGCGCATCGAGAAGCGCGCCCTGCGCCAAGCTGCCGCCGTGGTCCCGATCGGAGAGGCGTTCGTAGCGCAGTACGACCGGTGGGGGCTGGCGCTGCCCAACGTCTCGGTGATCCCCAACTGGGCACCGCTCGACGAGATCTACCCGTGCCCCCGCGACAACGCCTGGGCGGCCGAGCAGGACCTGCGTCCGGACGCGGTGCGACTCGTCTACGCCGGGACCCTCGGGCGCAAGCACAACCCCGACCTGCTCGTCGACCTCGTCGCCGCGTTGACGGCAAGGGCAGTCGATGTCGAGCTGGTCGTGGTGTCGGAGGGCGACGGGGCCGACCATGTGGCAGCCCGGACGCAGGGGATGCCCAACGTGCACGTGCTGCCGTTCCAGTCCGTGCAGCGGCTGCCGGAGGTGCTGTCCAGCGCCGACGTTCTGCTCACCCTGCTCGAGCCCGAGGCCTCGACGTTCTCGGTCCCCAGCAAGGTGCTGTCCTACCTTGCGGCCGGCCGGCCGGTGCTCGGCTTCGTCCCCCAGTCCAACCCGTGCGCGGACGACATCCTCGCGGCGGGAGGCCTGATCGTGCCCCCGGACGCAGCCGGGACGGCGACCGCCGCCGCCTGGGTCGCGGGGCTGGCCGGCGACGAGGACCGGATCGTTTCTCTCGGTACGGCGGCGCGCGACCTCGCGGAGCGCAAGTTCGACGTCGAGAAGACGGTCGACCGCTTCGTGGCACTGGCGGAGGACGCGGTCGGCCGGCAGGTCAGCGCCGTCTGAGCTCAGCTGGCGAGCGGACTTCGGGTGTCGGTGACCCTGGCGTCGTCCAGACCCAGGTCCCGCAGCGCCGCCGTGACGTGCTTGGCGATGTACTCGTGGCCGGCGGTGTTGGGCTGGACGCCGTTGGCCGCGGTCAGCCGGCCGGTCACCGCAGGGTCGATCCACCCGGCGCCGATCGGGTCGATGGCCGCGCCGTTGAGCCGCTTCAGCTCGTCGCGCAGGGCCTGCGTCTCGACCTCGTCCAGGACGGGCTCGGGGGAGTCCATGCGGTAGGGCTCGATGGCGACCAGCTCTGCCTTGGGCCACGCGGCGCGCACGGCTCGCAGGTAGGCGACCATCGCGTCGGTCAGCGCCACGGTGTCGGCGTCCGCGTCCCACCGGCCGGCGTCGACGATGACGACGTCAGCGAGATAGCGCGCCCTTGTGTCGGACAGGCGTGAGAGCAGCGGTGCGTACGAGGCGTTGTGCTGACGACCGTCGGCGAGGAACCCGGTGCCCTCCTGCGCGTCCAGGTTGCAGATCCAGCCCATGCTGCGCGCGGTGAGGCAGCTCCATGCCTCCGCCCTCGAGGCCGCCCCGGCGCCTGCGGCATAACCGTCGCCGACGAAGAGCGCGGACAGCTGCTGCGAGGGACCCTCGGGCGCGTCGACGTTGAACGCGGCGGACTCGACGGGCGCAGGCTGCAGCGCGAGGAAGCAGAGATAGCCGGCGAGGACGACGAGCAATCCGGCGCATATCCACCGCATCGTTCTCGCCATGTCGCCCCCCGGCCCGTCGCGTGCGAGCAGGTTACCCAGGCGGTTCGGCCAGGGGGTCCCAATCCGCGGTTTCGGCACCCAGGTGGACCTGTGTCAGCGACGGCGCCGACTGCGGGCCGGTGTGGCCGGCTGGACTTCCCCCGGAGGGACGAACAGCATGGGACGTCCGCGCAGGCTCTGGTAGTCGGCCAGCCAGGTGAGCAGGCGGTCGGCGGCGCCGGCGCCGGTCTGCGCCCCGATTCGCTCGAGCCCGCGGTAGGCCGAGGGGCGTGCCTCGGGGTCGTGCGCGGCGACCTTCTCCAGGAAGGTCCGGGCGTCCCCGGGCGAGGTGATGAGCGGCCCGGGCAACAGCCCTTCCAGGTCGTCGACGTTGAGCCCTCGCTGCTCCTTGAGCTGGGCAAGGTCGGGGACGTAGAAGGCGATCGGGCGGTCCAGGCTCAGGTAGTCGACCCACGCGCTGGACACGTCGCTGATCAGTGCGTCGCAGGTCCCCATCAGCTGGTAGAGAGCGACCCCTTCGTCGTCGAGCTGCTGGCCCCGCACGACCTGCAGGCCCAGGTCGTCGTAGGAGTCGACGTCGAGGGGATGCGGCTTGATCAGGAGCTCGATCGACAGGCCCTCGGCAACCCCGTGCATGTCGGTCGCGAGCGAACGGACGTCGTCACGGTCGGTGAGCCCGGTCCCGTCGGCCCAGGCCCGCGACCGCGGGCCCTTGGCCTGGCGGTAGGTCGGCAGCCAGAGGACGCGGTGGCGGTCGGAGCGCAAGCCGAGCTTGGTCAGCGTGGCCGGCGCGATCGGCTCGGCGAACTGGTCGATCCGCGGGTTGCCGACCACGGCGACGGAGGTGGGGGGCAGGCCGAAGATCCGCCCCTTGTAGGCACCCCAGAGGCGGGTGCCCGACACCACGACCGTGGAGCGCACCAGGCGGGTGTCCCGCGTCGCCTTGGGACCGTCGCCGTGCCAGAGGTTGATCACCAGCCGGTTGTCGGGGGGCGCGACGGCGGTGAACAGGCCGTGGGTGAAGAACGTCGTCTCTGCCCGCAGGCCGAGCCACAGCGCGTGCAGCGAGCCTTTTCGGACCCTGACCACTCGGCGGTCGGCCAGCTCCTCGCGGGCGTACGCCGGCCCGGCATAGGCGGCGTCGTCCAGCAGCCACACGACCTGCCGGCCGGTGTAGCGCCTCAGCAGGGCCCGGACCATCTCGACCGCATTGCCCTCATTGTCCGGCCAACCGTGGACGACGGCGAAGCGTCGAGGTGGGAGGATCCGTAGGAACACCCAGGCGATCACGCGCGAGCCTGCCGTGGCGACCTGCCACAGCCTTCTCGTCATAGTCGTCCTTGCTCCGTCGGGGACCGGGAACCCACCTGCTCGGTCGAAGCCTAGTGACAGGGACCCCTCGCCGGATGGGTGATAGCGGTGCCGACCAGGTGGTTCGGGTGTCACACTGGACTACTGACAGTCAGCGGACGGGATGATCGTGGATCTTCGTGACAGTGTGCGCACTCTGCGCAAACGATGGGCACTGGTTGCTGTCACGGCACTGCTGGTTCTGGCAGCCGCCGCGGCACTGACCGCCCTCGCCACGAAGCAGTACACGTCGACCGCGACCCTGTTCGTGTCCACCCGCGACGACGGCGGCGGCATCGCCGACGTCTATCAGGGCGGCCTGTTCACCCAGCAGCGGGTGAAGTCCTACGCCGCCGTCGCCGACTCGCCGGCGGTCACCGACCGCGTAGCCACCCGGCTGCAGATACCCACCAGCGAGCTCGCCGGGAAGGTGGCGATCGATGCGCCGTTGGGCACGGTGCTCATCAACGTCGCGGTCACCGATGACTCGCCGACCCGCGCCCGCGCCATCGCGGCGGCCGTGGCCGACGAGATCAGCAAGCTGATCCCGAGCCTGGAGACGCCGCCGGGCGAAGCCGTGTCGCCGCTCAAGGTGACGGTCACCAAGCAGGCCTCCGTGCCGGGCGCACCGTCCTCGCCCAGGCCGAAGATCACCCTGCTGCTCGGCCTGTTCCTTGGGCTGGGCCTCGGTGTCGGCGTGGCAGTCCTCGTCGAGAACCTGGACACGACGGTCAAGGGCAAGGACGACCTCCGCAAGCTGACCGGCTCGGCGCCGCTCGGGGTGATCGTCGAGGACACCGATGTGCCCAACCGCCCGCTGGTGGTCCAGGTCGGCTCGCAGTCGCCGCGGGCCGAGTCGTTCCGCCAGCTGCGCACCAACCTGCAGTACGCCGACGTCGACCGTCCCATCCGCAGCCTGGTCATGACGAGCGCGATCTCGGGCGAGGGCAAGAGCACCACGTCGGCCAACCTGGCCATCACGATGGCCGAAGCCGGTCTGCGCACGGTGCTGATCGAGGCCGACCTGCGCCGGCCGAAGATCAACGAATACATGGGTGTCGAGAACGCCATCGGGCTGACGTCGGTGCTCTCGGGCAACGCCGTCCTCCGCGATGCCCTGCAGCCGTGGGGCAGGCACGGCCTGATGGTGCTGCCCAGCGGCCCGCTGCCGCCCAACCCGAGCGAGATCCTCGGGTCGCAGCAGATGGTCGACCTGCTGGTGGCGCTCACCGAGATCGCCGACGTCGTCGTGATGGACGCGCCCCCGCTGCTGCCGGTGACCGACGCCGCGGTGCTGGCTCGCATCGCCGACGGCGCCGTGCTGGTCGTGCAGGCAGGGCGAACCAAGCGCGAGCAGGTGACGCGCTGCCTCGAGGCCCTCGACAGCGTCGACTCCCGTCTGCTGGGGACCGTCGTCAACCGTGCGCCACAGCGCGGCCCCGACTCGGACACCTACGGCGCGGGCCAGGGTTACGGCTACTACGCCGCCGCGGACGCCGATCACCGACCGGTGCTCGTCGCGGCCAACGGCACCGAGTCCCACCGGGCCGCGACCAGGCCGCTGGGCCGTGCCGACGGGCCGGGTGCGCACCAGGCGCCCGCTCGCGCACCGCGTCAGGGGCGTCCCGGCCGCCGCTGACGGCCGTCACGCGCGCGGCTGCACACCTGCCGCCGCGGTGTAGATGTCTTCCAGGCGGTCGACCACCGCACTGATGCTGAAGGCCTCTGCCAGTGCCTGCCGGCCACCGTCGCGAAGGCGCTGCGCGGTCGCGGGGTCGTGCAGGATTCCCGCGACAGCGTCGGCCAGTGCGATGGGGGAGCCGTCGGTGACGAGCGCGGCGCCGTGGCGGCGCAGGATGCTCTCGATGTGACAGGTGTCCGTGACCACGACAGGCGTACCGGCGGCGAGCGCCTCGAGGACGCTCATCGGGAACGGCTCGTCGACGCTGGGCAGCACGTAGACGTCTGCCTGGCGCAGGCGGTCGGGCACCAGGTCGCTCGAGAGCGCCCCCTCGTAGGAGAGGTGGCCCTCGAGAGCGTCGCGGCGAACCTGCTCCTGCAACGCCGCGAGCTCACCGCCGTCCGGCCCCACGACCCGGAACCGCGCGTGGACACCTCGCGCCACCAGCAACGCTGCCATGGTCGCGAACGCGAGCACCCGCTTGCGCGGGTGCAGTCGCGCGAGGAACAGCACCTCGGGCTCGGCCGGACGGCGCGGCGGCGCGGCGGCCGGAGCGGGCCGGACACCGTTGGGCAGCCGGGTCAGGGGCAGGCTGCCCGCCGCCACCGCAACCAAGCCGTCCGTCTCGACCTCGGTCAGCGCCAGCACCCGCGTCGCCCCTCGCAGCACCGACCGGGTCGCCACCCGGTCGGTGACCCGAGCCCGGGCACGGGCGTCGGGCATGACCATCCCGTGTGCTTGCACGACGTAGGGCACCTTGTGTGCTCGCAGCCAGCGCGCCGCGGGCAGGGTGACCAGGTCACGCGCGAGGTGCACGTGGACCACGTCGTAGGAACCCGCCTTGCGCAGCGCCGAGAGCAGGCCGGGCGCGACCAGACCGCTGTGCCCCGCCGGCGGCAGGATGTTGCGCGCCCGGAACCGCCGCACCGTCACACCAGGGATCTCGAGCGCGCCCTGGCCGTCCCACCCGGTGAGCAGCTCGACGTCGTGGCCGCGCTGGGCCAGCTCCTGCGTCTGGGCGCGAGCCACCGACAACGGACCACCGAACGCGTGGTCGGCGCTGAGGTAGGTCACGAGATGCGCGATCCGCACGACTGTCCCTTCGTCCCGGACAGCTAGTTGTTCGTGGCGTCGAGCGCCTCGAGCTGACTCGCGCGCTCCACCTCGGACACGGTGCGCGCGATGACCTCGGCCACCGGCACCCGCGGGTCGGTGCCGGGGATGGACGAGGAAGGCAGGCGTACGTCGACCACGTGACCGGTCAGCTCTCCGCTGAGCACGTCGAGTGCCGTAGCGGCGACTGCCTCGGACTTGAGCAACGTGTCCTGCGGCTCGTCACCGAAAGCCTGCACGCGCATGGGCGTCCGGGTGCGCTCGGGGTTGATCACGTTGACGGAGATGCCCTCGGGCGACCACTCGTCGGCAAGCGCCTGGGTGAGGTTGACGACCGCGGCCTTCGTCGAGGAGTACATGACGTAGTTCGCACGGCCTCGCGTGTACGAGCTCGACGTGAAGAACAGCAGGTGTCCGCGACTGTCGCGCAGGTAGGGCTGCGCCGCGCGGGCGACATTGACCGGACCGAGGTAGTTGACCTGCAGCTGCCGGGTCACGTCGTCGTCGGACATGTCGACGAGTGGCCCCTTGTCGAGCAGGGCCGCGGTCAGCACGATCGCGTCGATGCGCCCGGTCTGCGCGTGGGCGGCCCGCAGTGCTGCGGTGACGGATGCCGCGTCCTCGACGTACGTTCCCGTCGTCGACCGCGAGAACGAGAAGACGTCGCAGCCGGCGTTCTTCGCCATCCGCGCGATGTCCGCCCCGATGCCGTAGCTGCCGCCGAGCACGACGACCGTCTTGCCGGCGAGCAGCCGCGCATGGTCGTCGGCGGGGCGCGGAGTCGTCGAATGCGAGCTGAGCTGGAACAGCTTGTCGACAAGGTAGAGGTCGACCGGATAGGTGATCTTCATGTTCTGCTCGTCACCGGGCACGACGTGGATCGGCACCTCGGGCAGGTAGTGCAGCACGACACCGCAGTCGTCGGTCGCGTTGAACGTCTCGTCGCCTTCGGCAAGCTCGTAGGCGCGGCGGATCACCGACAGCCGGAAGCCTTGCGGTGTCTGCCCACGGCGCAGCCAGCGGCGGTCGGGGATCTCGCCGATGTTGTCCTCGTCGTCGACCCGGACCACGGTGTCGGCCGAGGGGATGGCCACGTCGACGGCCTCGTAGGTGTCCAGCGCATCGACGCAGTCGCGGACGACGCGCCGGGACAGAAGAGGCCGCACCGCGTCGTGGAAGAGGACGTTGCACTCCTCGTCGCCGAGCGCCTCGAGCGCGCGTCGCGTCGACTCGTTGCGGTCGTCGCCACCGGCCAGGACCTGGGTGAGCTTGGGCCAGCTCTCGCGCTCGACCAGGCGCTTGGCCTCCGGCACGAAGTCGGCGCTCATCACGACGATGATCTCGTCCACCTCGTCGCACACGTGTAGAGCCTCGATCGTGTGCTCGATGATGGTGCGCCCGGCGACCTTCAGCAGCTGCTTCGGCACGTCGAGGCCGACGCGAGACCCGCTTCCTCCGGCTAGCACCACGGCTACCGTGCGCAACCGCCTGCGAGAAGGCGATGTGGGAGTTGCGGGCATGGAGACGGCTTCCCCCGTTTCTTTCTGAGCCGCTGTGGCGTGGTCGCCATCGGGCAGGTCGTCATCTGGCCTAGCGTTCGCCACAGCGTAGGCCCGGTTAGCCGCCCATACCTCCCGAACGCCACGAATGACGCTCCCGGATGCGCCTGCGCGACTAGCATGACCGCATGGGGGTGCTTCGAGAGACTGCTCCCGCGCGCCCAGCCGACACTGCGGAGGGTGACCGCGGTCGTCGTGCCCCAGGCTCGTTGCAGCTGCTCATACTCATCTGGTCGGTCCTGACTCTCTGCTGCGCTGTTCCCCTGCTGGGCTGGGCAGCGACGTACAGCAGCCAGGCCGTCCTCCCCGGCTGGTGGACGGCGTGGGTCGTCATCGTGTGGGCGGGGGTCCATCTCGCCTGGCTCATCGCGCGCGGCATCCCGCGGCTGCCGGAGTTCTCTCTCTGGATCTTCGTCTACCTGTTCATGGGGTTCTCGCCCCTCCTGCAGACGCGCACCAGCCAGTGGCCGACGACGACACCCGGCGTACCGATCCCGTTCGTCTACACCGCGGGCTGGATCATGCTGATCAGCCTGGCGGGCATCGAGCTCGGGATGTGGCTCGCGCGGCGGCACGCCGCCTCGCGGCCGCTCACCCTCAACGGGATCTCCCAGCGCCGGGCTACGATCCTCGCCTACGTCGGGATCGTGCTCTGCCTCTACTACGTCCAGAAGATCGGGCTGGCCGCGCTCTTCTCGACCCGGCTCGAGATCAACCTGCGCCGCAACCTGCTGTGGCCCGACGAGACGACGCAGGCGATCATCAACGTCTGCGCCTACGTGCCGCTCCTCGTCGCCACGCACGCCATCGTGCGAGCCCGCCGACATGCCCGTGAGGTGGGGGAGCCGGCGAAGGGAAAGTGGCTCGCGGTCGGCTGCCTCGTGCTTCTGTTCATCGTCGTCAACCCGGTGACGAGCCCGCGTTACGTCTTCGGGACCATGCTCTTCAGTCTCGTGTTCCTGGCGGGCGGCTTCCAGACCCGGACACGTACCCGGGCCATGTTCATCCTGATCACCGCCGCTCTCGTCTTCGTCTTCCCCTACGCCGACGTGTTCCGCACGGCGGACGGTGGCGGACGCAACCAGAGCGGGCTGGTGAAGAACCTCACGATCAACGGTGACTACGACGCCTACGCCCAGCTGGTGAGCACGGTGGGCTACGTGGACACGTTCGGGGACACGAACGGGCGTCAGGCGCTCGGCGTGGCGCTGTTCTGGGTACCGCGCTCGGTGTGGCCGGACAAACCGACCGACACCGGCATCCTGCTCGCCGAGGCGAGCGAGTACGGGTTCAAGAACCTCTCCGCCCCCCTCTGGAGCGAGATGTTCATCAACTGGTCCTGGCCGGCTGTGGTCCTGGGCTCGATCGCGCTGGGCTTCGGTGTCACCCGCCTCAGTGAACGATTAGGCGAGTCGGCAGGCGGCAACACGGCCGCCGCCGTGGGCCTCGGCGTCGTCTCGTTCTACATGCTGATCGTGCTGCGTGGCTCGCTGCTCCAGTCCATGGCCAACCTGACGGTCCTGGTCGCTTGCACGTTCTTCATCCGTCAACGGAGCAGCGCTGAGCCGGGCCGTCTCGCATGAGGACGTTCCGCTGGACCGGGCGGGCGGTGACCTTGGGCGACCAGCTCCTCTCGAGCCTGTCCAACGTCCTGGCCGTCGTGCTCGTCGCGCGCGTTCTCAGTCCCGGCGACTTCGGTCGCTTCGCGCTCGGCTATGCCGTGCTCACCTTTGCCCTGGGGCTGTCCCGCGCGCTGCTGGGGACCCGCATCTCACTGGCGCTCAACCACGATTCCGCCCGGGAGAAGACGCTCGACCTGGTGAGCGCGGTCGTCCTGATCTCGGTGCCGCTGGTGCTCGTCGTGTTCACGGCGTCGGCCTTGTCCACGGGCGGCGAGGCCCTGGGCCTGTTGCTGCTCATCGCCGTGGCGACCCCGGTGGTCTGCATCCAGGACCTGATCCGCTTCGGCTCGGCTGCCTCCGGGCGGCCGTGGGTGGCCTTCACCTCGGACCTCGTCTGGGTGCTGTTGATGGTGTGGCCGTTCTTTCTCGGCACCGACCTCTCGCCGGTGACGGCCCTTGCCCTGTGGGCGTCTGCCGCGACGGTCGCGATGATCGTTGCCCTGGTGATGATCGGCGCGCGCCTGCGGCTGCGCGCCGGGCTCGCCGAGTTGCGCATCCGCGACCGGGTGGGGGAGTCGCTCACCTTCGGCTTCGTCGTTGTGCAGGGGGCGCTGCTGATTCTCCTGTTCGTCGTCGCGCAGGCGATCGGGGCGGCGGGAGCCGGGACGCTCCGCGGCGCCAGCACGGCGTTCGGACCGGTCAACGTCCTGCTGGCCTTCGTCTCGCTGGGGCTCACACCGGCCCTGGTCCGCCAGCGGCGTGGCCGTGACCTGCGATTCTGCGCCGCCACAGCCGGACTGACGGCGGCCCTGGCTCTGCTCTGGGGCCTGCTGTTGCTCGCCCTGCCGTCGTCGGTGGGCGCGTCCGCGTTCGGAGAGTCGTGGCCAGCCATCCGGGCGATCTTGCCCTGGACACTTGTCGAATACGTCGCACTCTGCGTGGCCGGGGCGGCCATACTGGGGCTTAAGGTCAAAGGCCGCGCTGGTCAGTTGGTCGTGCAGCGAGCGGCCACCGGCGCGGTCACGGTCATAGGTGGGAGCGTGCTCGCGGTGCTGACAGAGGAGGTGTGGGTGGTGGCTACGGCGCTCGCCGCTTCGGCGATCACGGCCGCCGCCATCGGATGGGCCCAGCTGGCCCTGCGACAGCACGCCACCCCCTCACCCCAGCGTCCCCTGGTCGACCCCCGCCCGGTGCAGGAGGTCTGACGTGGAGAGCCCGGTCGACCGGCGCATGCTCCCGCGCGAGTGGTCGCGCGGGTCGGCCGTTGTCGGCTACACCGCCGGCGTCTTCGACCTCTTCCACGTCGGTCACCTCAACCTCTTCCGCAACGCTCGACACCAGTGCGACCTGCTGATCGCCGGGGTGACCACCGACGATCTCGCCGAGCAGGTCAAGGGCGAGCGCCCGGTGGTGCCGCTGATCGAGCGCTCGGCGATCGTCTCGAGCATCCGCTACGTCGACCAGGTGGTCCCGCAGGTCTCGACCGACAAGCTGGCCGCCTGGCACGCCCTGCGCTTCGACGTCCTCTTCGCCGGCGACAACTTGATCGGCACTCCGCTGTGGGTCTCGATCGAGAGCCAGCTGGCCCCGGTGGGGGTCCGGGTGGTCTACCTGCCCGCGACCCACGTCCGCTCCGGCGAGCTGCTGGCGCGCGGCCTCGAAGACCTTGTCGCCGACTGACATGCGTGACGAGCGGGCGACGGATTCGGAGTCGCCGGTGAACGGGGGCAGCTTCCGCGCGTCACTGGCCGCCCTGCGCGGCGCGCAGAAGACGCCGAAGGGTGTCTCGCTCTACTCGTTGCGCATCAACCGTCCCGCCGGGCGGATGCTGGCCGCCGGGGCGCACGTACTCGGGCTCACCCCCAACCAGGTGAGCCTGCTCAGCGGCGCCTGCTCGTTCCTGGCGATCGGCCTGCTCATTGCCGTCGATCCCTCCCCGCTGCTCGGCATCCTGGTGGGTCTGGCGCTGGTCCTCGGGTTCGCCCTCGACTCGGCCGACGGGCAGCTGGCGCGCCTGCGCCGCTCGGGCAGCCGGGCCGGCGAGTGGTTCGACCACGTGCTCGACTGTGCAGTCAAGCTGGGCCTGCACGCCGCCGTCCTGGTGGCGTGGTTCCGGCTGGACGTCGAGGACCAGCTCCTGCTCGTGCCCCTCGGGTTCCAGTTCGTCTCCGTCATGCTCTACTTCGGCGGCACGCTGGCCGGCAAGCTCCACGAGCAGGTCGACTCCGCGGGTGTGCCGCTGCACCCCCGTCCCGCCGGAGGGGGAGTGCACCCCCTCTTCCTCCTGCCGGCTGACCACGGGGTCGTGTCGTTGTCGTTCCTGCTCTGGGGCTGGCAGGACGTCTTCACGCCGGTCTATACCGTGCTGTTCGCGGTCCACGCGGTCTATCTGGCGGGCTACTACTACCACTGGCTCCGGGAGCTGTCCTGATGTCGCCATCGCGCCGAGAGGACTCCTGGTCGCCGACGACGGGCCGGCCGCGCCGCCGCGGGCTGGTCGGCTATGCGCCCGGTGTCTTCGACATGTTCCACGTCGGTCACCTCAACCTGCTGCGGCGGGCGAGCCTGATGTGCGACCACCTGATCGCGGGTGTCGTCTCCGACGACGTCGCGCTCGCGATGAAGGGTCGGTGGCCGGTCGTGCCCGAGGCCGAGAGGCTGGAGATCGTCTCGGCCCTCTCGTTCGTCGACGAGGTCTTCATGGAGACCGTCGAGGACAAGATCACCACCTGGCGGAGCGTGGGCTTCCACGTGATCTACAAGGGCTCCGACTGGCAGGGCACGCCGCGCTGGATTCGCCTGGAGCGTGAGTTCGCACCACTCGGCGTACGCGTGGAGTACCTGCCCTACACCGACCACGTCTCGACCACCCTGCTGCGCGGCTTCGTGCCCGGCCCGAGGTTGGACTGACCGAGACCCGACTGACGGTTCCGCATTGCTCACAGAACGTCATAGTCGATCATCTCTTGACGACAGAGCGTGACGGTGACCTTCCAACGGGTTCACCCTGAGCCCTTTCTTGGGCAATGCGGCGCGGATTCCGGGCGTGTTGCCTACTCTTTGTCACATCCGGCGGGCCACTGCTCGTCGTCGTCATGGGGGGCATCTGGTGCGTCGTCTTTTTGCTTTGGTGGTCGGCTTCGTCCTGGCCATCGGACTCCTACCGGCGCTGAGCTCCCCGGCTCAGGCGCTCGAGCCCCCCAACACCTTCACGTCGGCGGCCCTGCCGACCTGGCAGACCGGGGGCATCGCGTGGACCGTGGCGTCCGCCCAGGGTCTGACGTTCGTCGGTGGCACCTTCAACACCATCCGCCCGCCGGGGGCCGCAACGGGAACCGGTGAGATCACGCGCCGGAACTTCGCGGTGTTCGACGCCCGCACGGGCAACCCGACGACGTGTGCGCCCGCCTTCACGGTGCCCGCGGGCAGCGCCGAGATTGCGACAGTTCGCTCGCTGAGCGTCTCGCCGGACAAGCAGACCCTCTACGTCGGCGGCTTCTTCAGCTCGGCCGCCGGTGTGACCCGCAACCACCTCGCCGCGTTCGATATCGCGACGTGCACCCTCATCAGCAACTTCAAGCCGTTGCCCAACGCCACCGTCCGCGCCATCGCGTCGACGCCGACAGTCGTCTATTACGGCGGCTCCGTCACCCAGGTCGGAGGGGTGAACCGCGCTCGCGCGGCCGCAGCATCCGCGGTCGGGACCGCGACGCCGGGCACCCTGCTTGCCTGGGACCCGGTCTTCAGCGACGAGGTCCGCACACTGGCGCTCAAGCCCGACAACTCGGTGGTGCTGGCCGGCGGCGACTTCCAAACGGTCAACAACCAGGCTTCGCACGCCCTCGTCGCCCTGGACGGCACCGGCGGCAACGTCGACTTCGCGTTCGGGTCGACGTTCGTGCCCAACAACTCCGTCGTCAAGGACATCGCTGCCGACGCCACAGGTTTCTACACCGGCAACGAGGGCTCCGGTGGCGGCGTGTTCGACGGTCGCATCGGGCTCAACTGGAACTACACAGAGCGTTGGCGCGACACCTGTCTCGGAGCCACCCAGGCCGTCGTGGTCTACAACAACCTCCTCTACAGCGGCTCGCACGCGCACGACTGCTCGTCCATGGGTCAGTGGGTCGACGGCCCGCGTTGGCACTTCATCGCGCAGAGCGTCAGCAACCCACCAACCATGCAGCCGTGGTTCCCCAACACCAACGAAGGGCTCGGCGAGGGCATCGGCCCGCGTGACATGGCGGTCGCCCCTACGTCGTCGGGTACCTACCTCTGGTCGGTCGGCGAGTTCACCACCGTCAACGGTCAGCCCCAGCAGGGTGTGACCCGTTTCGGAGGCGCGCCTGACACGGTCGCCCCCTCAATGCCCACCCCGTACGTGTCGAGCCCGCAAGCGGGTCAGGTTCGCGTGGCATGGAAGCAGAGCCTGGACACCGACGACGCGACGCTCACCTATCGGGTGTTCCGCGATGGCGGATCCGTCCCGATCTACACGACCACGGCGAAGTCGTGGCACTGGACACGTCGCCAGATGACCTTCACCGACACCGGTCTGGCCGTGGGATCGACCCACACCTACCGGGTGAGCGCCAGCGACGGGACGAACACCACCCTCACCTCCCCGCGTAGTGTCGTCGTCTCCTCGGGGCCCTCGGCCTACGCCGAGCGGATCAAGTACGACGGCGCCAACACGCACTGGCGCTTCAACGAGACCGGTGACGTCTTCATCTCCGACGCCATCAATAACAACAACCTCACCTTCCGTGGCGCCGCCACCTACCAGGTGACCCCTGCCGCTCTGACCGGCGACCCGAGCCGCGCAATGACGATCGGCGGCACCACCGGCAGCCTTTTCGGTGAGGACCGCATCACCAGCCCGACCGCCTTCTCCGTCGAGACCTGGATAAAGACCACCACAACCGTCGGCGGCAAGATCATCGGTTTTGGCAACAAGCAGCTGGCCCGGAGCAGCCAGTACGACCGGCAGCTCTACATGCGCAACGACGGGCGCGTGTCGTTCGGCGTCTACACGGGCTCCACCACCGTCCTCACTTCCCCGCTGCCGCTCAACGACGGTGCATGGCACCTGCTGTCGGCCGCCCAGGGCACGGGGGGCATGACCCTCTGGGTCGACGGCCTGCGGGTTGGCAGCAACTCGATCAGCGCCGCGCAGAGCTACCCCGGCTACTGGCGCGTCGGCAGCGACACCCTCTCCAACTGGCCGACCCGGCCGACCAGCGAGTACTGGCAGGGCAGCCTCGACGAGATGGCGGTCTATTCCAGCGCGCTGACCGACTTCAGGGTCGGCAAGCACTGGCAGGCCGCGGGCCGTACGCTCCCTGGCGCCACTGACTTCTACGGCAAGACCGTCAGTAAGGACAATCCGGACCTCTACTGGCGTCTCGGCGAGACCACCGGCTCCATCACGGAGGACGCCACGTACCGCGGCCAGACCGGCACCTACGCGAACGGCGTACTCCGCGGACAGCAGCCAGGCGCCGTCAGCGGCACCACGGACGGTGCCGCCGGATTCGACGGCAGCAACGACCTCGTCTACCTGACCGGCTCCTCGATCACACCACCGACGACGTTCTCGGCCGAGGCCTGGGTGAAGACCAACAGCACCAGCGGGGGGAAGATCCTCGGGTTCGGCAGCTCGCAGACCGGCTCGAGCGGAACAGCCGACCGTCACCTCTACATGACCGACAACGGACGCGTGTCCTTCGGTGTGCGGACCTCGAACAACAACACCGCGGTCCTCACCTCGCCGGCGAGCATCAACAACAACGCCTGGCATCACGTCGCCGGCACTCGCGGCCCCGGAGGCATGGCTCTCTACATCGACGGCGTGGCTGTGGCGACGAACTCGACGACCAACTCCAACAACTACAGCGGCTACTGGCGCGTCGGTAGCGGCACCCTCAGCGGTTGGACCGGCACCCACTCCAGCGACAACCTGAGGGGCACGATCGACGAGGTCGCGGTCTACCGGAGTCAGCTCACCGCCGCACAGATGGCTACCCACTACAGCGCGGGGAACCCGAGCGCCACCGACAAGGCAGCGCCCACGCCCCCAACCAATGTCACGGTGGGGCTGGCCGGAGGCGATGCGCAACTGACCTGGGAGCCGGCTCTCGACAACCGCGCGGTTACCGGCTACACAGTGCACCGCTCGACCAGCGAGACGTTCACGCCCACCGCGGCCAACCAGGTCGGTGCGACCACCGGTACCACATTCACCCAGACAGGGATGACGGAGGGCACCTGGTTCTACGAGGTAGTAGCGACCGATGCTGCGGGCAACAAGAGCCTTCCGTCCGACGCGCAGTTCCTGATCGTCTCCGACGTGACTGCGCCCGCCGCGCCGGGCAACCCCTCGGTGGTCTCGACGACGGCGAGCTCCGCCGAGATCAGCTGGCCGGCGTCGTCGAGCGCGGACGTCATCCAGTACGTCGTGCACCGGTCCCAAACCTCGGGCTTCACGCCGAGTGCCAGCACCGAGGTCGCGTACGTATCCAGCCCTGACACGGGTCTCCTCGACTCCGAACTGGCCCCCGGGTCCTACTTCTACCGGGTAGTGGCCAGGGACGCCGCAGGCAACGTCAGCCCGGTGACCGCGCAGGTGCAGGCCGTCGTGGTCGACAACGACCCGCCGTCCGTGCCCGGTGCTGTCACGATCGCGGTGACCGGCTCGACGGCCACCGTGCAGTGGGACGCGTCGGTCGACTCGGGCGCCGGCGGAATCGCCGGCTACGACGTCTATCGTTCGGCCGATCCGGCGTTCCAGCCCAGCGCCGCAACCCTGCTGGGCTCGACGACAGGTACCAGTCTGGTCGACCCCGCTGCTCTGGAGGGGACGTCCTACTACCGGGTGGTCGCCCGCGACTCGGCCGGCAACCGCAGCGACCCGTCGGCACCGCAGAGCATCGACGTCGCGCCCTACCCGAGCGTGGCGACGCTGACGCCGACAGCGGACTCGTACGCCAATGCCGGCGCCCAGTCGACCAACTTCGGTTCCACCGCGTCGATGTCCTCCCGGGGAACCCCGGGCGCGGTGTCCTACCTGCGCTTCGCGATGCCGGCCACGCCGGCGGGCAAGGTGCTGACCAGCGCCGTGCTGCGCGTCCGGACGACGGCTGACTCGTTCGCAGGCTCCCTGGAGCCGCACGCCGTCTCGGTGGCGGCCAACGACTGGACCGAGGACGGCCTCACCTGGCTCAACCGGCCGGCCGTGACGGGTGGCCCGCTCGGGTCCATCACCGACACGGTGCCGAGCACGACGTACAGCACCTCGCTCGACGTGTTCGGCCTCGCCGGCCTGGCCGGCGAGCAGACCCTCGCGGTGAGCAACACCGGCACCGACAACTTCTGGTTCTGGTCACGCGAGCACGCCACCGCGAGCTTCCGCCCGCAGCTCACCCTCACGTTCAGCCCTGACGACGTCGCCCCGAACGCACCGACGGCGTTGCAGACCAACGTCACCGGCTCGTCGGTGGGTCTCACCTGGTCCGCGCCGGCTGGTGAAGCCGCAGTCAGCTACAACGTCCACCGCTCCACCGCCGCCGGCTTCGCGGTGAGCGACCTCAACAAGATCGGGTCGAGCATGACCCCGTCCTTCACCGACGCCAGCCGTCCCGACGGCACATGGCACTACCGCGTCGTTGCGATCGACGCGAACGGCAACCGCAGTGAAGCATCGTCGGGCGCCAGCGCCCTCGTCGACGCGACCGCTCCCGCGGCTCCCAGCGGCGTCACTGCGACGGTGAACGGCGCGGACGTGTCGCTGAACTGGTCTGCCGCGAGCGGCGGAGCCACGGCCTACGACGTCTACCGGTCGGCCGACCCGGCCGCGGTTCCGGATGCGTCGACGACACCGGTCGGATCCGCGACGGGCACCACCTTCGCCGAGTCGTCCCTGCCTCAGGGCACTTGGTACTACCGGGTCGTTGCCCGCGACGCTGCGGGCAACCGCGGACCCGCGTCCGCGGCGGCACAGGCCGTCGTCGACGGCGCCCCGACCGTCCCTGCGGACGTCGCGACGAACGTCACCGGCTCGGCCGTCCAGGTCACGTGGACGGCCTCCACCGATCCCTCCGGGGTGGCGGCCTACGAGGTCTATCGCGGTGCCACCGCGGGCTTCACGCCTTCCGCGGCCACGCTCGTCGGCCAGCCGAGCACCACGACGTTCACCGAGAACGGGACCCCGGTGGGCACCTGGTTCTACCGCGTGATCGCGCGGGACCCTGCCGGCCACACGAGCGACCCCTCGGCCGCCGCACAGGCGGTCGTCGCCGACGCGTCCCTCCCCGGAACGCCGGCCGAGCCCTCGGTCGCGGTGAGCGGGGGATCGGTGGCCCTGACGTGGCCGGTCCCGAGCGGCAGCCCTGTCGGCTACGACGTCTACCGCTCGGCGACGGCGGGCTTCACGCCCGGCGCCTCGAACCTCCTCACGCACGTCACCGAGGCCTCCTACACGGACGCGAGCCGGCCGCCCGGCGACTGGTACTACCGCGTCGTCGCGGTGGACGCGGAAGGTGACCGCAGCGCGGCCTCGGCCGAAGCCCACGCCGTCGTCCCCGACAGCGACGCCCCGACCGCCCCGGAGCTCGCGGCCGGGGTGACCGGGACCACGGTCGCCCTCACCTGGTCCGCCGCGACGGACAACGTCGCCGTCGCCGGCTACGAGGTCCACCGGGGATCCTCCGCGGGATTCGCTCCCGGGGACCTGACCCGGATCAGCTCCGGCCTGGTGACGGGCACCACCTTCACCGATGCCGCGAGGCCGGTCGGCACGTGGTACTACCGCGTGATCGCAGCGGACGCGGCGGACAACAGGACGAGCTCCAACGAGGCGAGCGCCGAGATCCTGCCCGACGTCGTCGTGAGCACGCTGGTCCCGACCGCGGACACCTACGCCAACGAGGGTGCCAAGACAACCAACTTCGGCACCACGTCCTCCCTCACCTCCCGGGGCACTCTCGGAGCCGTCTCCTACCTCCGCTTCGAGCTGCCGGCGGCGCCCGCGGGCAAGACGTTGACGAGCGCGCTGCTGCGCTTCCGCACCACCACGGAATCCATCGCGGGCTCGACCGAGGAGCACTCGGTGTACGCCGCCTCCGACGCCTGGATCGAGAGCGGCGACGGCGGGCTCACCTGGAACAACCGGCCGGCCGTGTCCGGCGGTCCGCCCCTCGCCACCATCGCGGCCGGGACGGTCCCCAACACGGCCTACACGGCTCCGGTCGACGTCGCCGGCCTGCAGGGGCTGCTCGGCACCCAGACCAGCCTGGCGGTGACCAACACCGGCACCGACAACCTCTGGTTCTGGTCGCGCACCTTCGGCAACGCAACCGCCCGACCCCAGCTGGTGCTCACCTTCGGCTAGCCGGACGTCGGACACGGGCTTTAGGGAACGAATGTCGCACCGAGGCCGAAATGTCCGATTAGACGGTTGAATTCCGAAAGAATCGTAGTACTGTTCGCGCACGCCTCTACCGGAGGTCGTCCCGACCGCGGACCGCCGAGTCCTGCCCCACGGTCGGTCCAGCTCGTCTCGCCGCTTGGCAGGAGCGGGGGACCCGCGAATGCGGCCGTCCGCGGACGGCCTCGGGGTGAAGCCACGCATGCGTGGCCGGGCGACTTTCCCGCCCGAACCCGACAGCTAACCCCGTAGGCGTCGGAGAAGGCCCTCTCGTGTCCCTGCATGCCCGCTTTTCCACCCTGTCGCGTGCGTCGGTCCCCCTGGCCGTCGCCGCGATGCTCCTCTCAGCGACCCCCATATCGGCCCGGCAGGCCAACGGCCCCGACATCCCGACCGGCCAGTCCCTGCACGACTCCCAGTACGCCAACGCGTCGGCGCTGCCTTTCGACATGCCGTCGACCGGCTCGCTGCGCAGCTCGGGCAAGAAGGTGTTCGCCCACTACTGGCCGCCGCTGCCCGTGTCCCTCGACAACCAGGCCCCGTCCAACGACTACTACGCGCGCAACTTCCTCAAGCCCGAGGGGGAGAAGGGCAAGCACAAGGCCTACGGCGGCTACCTACGAGACCGTCCCATCACCCGAGCGCCCGCGTCCGGTACGGAGCCCACCTGGCGCAAGGAGGACATGAAGATCGAGGTACGCCAGGCGATCGCCGCCGGGTTGGACGGCTTCGCGCTGGACATCATGCAGATCGAGGGCGACCCCGACTACCGCGTGTGGAACAGCACCCGCTACATGCTCGAGGCGGCCGCGGCCGTCGACCCGGGCTTCAAGATCATGCTGATGCCCGACATGGGCGGCAGCATGACCCAGAAGAGCCCTGCCACGCTGGCGAAGTACATGGCACAGCTGGGCGCCTCGAAGTCGGCCTACCGCTTGAGTGACGGCCGGCTGGTCATCTCGCCCTTCATGGCCGAGGCGCACGCGGCCTCGTGGTGGAAGTCGTTCATGGACATCATGAGGAACACCTACAAGATGCCGGTCGCGTTCGTGCCCGTCTTCGTGGGTCACGAGCAGAACCACGCCAAGTCGTTCGCGCCGATCAGCTACGGCATGGGCAACTGGGGCGCGCGCAACCCGAAGTGGAACGACGCCGAGGCCACCTACAGCACCGGACCGACCGGGCGTGCCAAGGCAGTCCGCGCGATGGGCCAACTGTGGATGCAGCCCGTCTCCGTGCAGGACTCGAGACCGCGTTCCGGCGTGTTCGACGAGGCAGAGAACACCCAGAACCTGCGCAACACCTGGAAGATCGCCCGGGACGGTGGTGCCGGGTGGGTGCAGATACCGACCTGGAACGACTACACCGAGAACGCGCACGTCGCCCCGTCCATGCGCAACGGGACCGCCATCCTGGACATCAACTCCTACTACCTGACCTGGTTCAAGACCGGTGCCGCGCCGAAGATCGTGCGCGACACCGTCTACCTGAGTCATCGCACGCAGCCGTGGGCGGCCAAGCCGAGCTATCCGCAGACCAAACTGATGCAGTTGCGCGGCGGCAGCCCGGCACGTAACACGGTCGAGGCGCTGACCTTCCTCACCGCGCCAGGAACCGTGACCGTCACCGTCGGCTCGAAGGTCACCTCCTGCTCCGTCCCGGCCGGCGTGTCCAGCTGCATCGCGCCCCTCGGCTCCGGATCGGTCAGCGCCAAGGTGGTGCGCGCAGGGGCGGCTGTCTCGAGCGTCACCTCGCCGGTCAAGGTGACGACCACGCCGTACGTCCAGGACCTGCAGTACGTCTTCTCGAGCAGCGGGCGCCAGTCGGGCCAGCAGCCGCCCCCCGCGGCCACGCCGACCCCGACTCCGAAGCCCACGACGACCACGCCGGCGCCGAAGCCCTCGACGACGAGCACGCCGCTTCCGACGCTGCCGAACCTGCCGACCACGCCGGTCAACCCGGCTAGGCCCGCGAGTGTGGTGACGCTGGCTCCTGTGGCCGACACGTACGCCAACCAGGGCGCCCCGTCACGCAACTACGGACGGACCTCGTCGCTGGTCTCCCGTGGGAAGACCGGTGGGGTCTCCTACCTGAGGTTTGCGATTCCAGCGGCGCCGACCGGCAAGACGCTGACAGGCGCGGTGCTTCAGATGCGTACGACGAATCTCTCGTTCGCCGGCTCCAAGAACTCGCATGTCGTCCGACTTGCGTCCAACGCGTGGTCGGAGACAGGTGTCACGTGGAGGAATCGACCGTCCGTTGCGGGAGCGGTAGCCGGAACCATTGCCGGTGCGACGGCGTCGAACAAGGTCTACCGGACCTCGCTCAACGCATCGGTCTTGAGATCTCTCGTAGGGAAGAGCGGGACGGTCGCAGTGACCGATCCCGGGAACGACAACCTATGGTTCTGGTCAAGGGAACGTCGCGGTAGTGGCTATGCGCCGCGGCTGGTACTGACCTACAACTAGCCAACAACTAGGCCAACAAAACACCGAGCCCGCCGCGATTACGCGGCGGGCTCGGTGTTCTTTTGCCTGCCCTTGAACGCGCGCATGTCGCAGGCATACCGCCCGGGGCGCTAACGGGTGAACCGCTTCAAGGTGTTTCGCAGCCACGACGATGTCTCGCTTGTCGGTGCGGGTCAGAGATCTCGCCGGCCGCCTGTGGGGGGTGAGTTTCTCTCGTCCCCATCGCGTATCCCGGAGGTTTACCGTGAACAGCACATTCGTCATGCCCCGATCGCCTTTTCGCGGTCTGTCCCGACTGCTCGTGCCGTTGTTGGCGCTCGGTCTCGCTGGCCCGTCGCTTGCGACCACGGTGGCCGGCAGCGAGCCGCAGGACCTCGAGGTGAAGGCAGTCGCCGCCTCCGCTGATGCACGGTCGGAGGCGTTGCCGTTCGACCTGCCCTCGGCTGCGTCGTTGCGCACTCATCCCAAGCTGGTGTTCGCGCACTACTGGCCGCCGCTGCCGACGTCGATCGACAACCAGAACCCGACCACGGACTACTACGCGCGCCACTACTACGAGAATCCGGGTGGCGAGAACGGCAAGCACGCGGCCTACGGTGGCTACCTGCGTGACCGTCCCATCCCCCGCGCCATCGGCGCCACCACGTGGCGCCAGGACAACCTCGAGGTCGAGGTCCGCCAGGCGATCGCCGGTGGGCTGGACGGGTTCGCGCTGGACATCATGCAGTTGCCCGGCGACCCCGACAACAACCAGGTCCTTGCCGTGCGCGCCATGATGAAGGCCGCTCCCGCGGTCGACCCCGGCTTCAAGGTCATGCTGATGCCCGACATGGGTGGCAGCGTGGCCAACAAGAGCCCGGAGGCCCTGGCGACCTACCTGGCCGAGCTGGGCAAGACGCCCTCGGCGTACCGCCTGGCCGACGGCCGCCTGGTCATCTCACCCTTCAAGGCGGAGGCCCACCCGGCGTCCTGGTGGGCGAACTTCATGAACATCATGAAGAACACCCACGGCCTGCCGGTTGCCTTCGTGCCTGTCTTCGTCGGCCACGAGCAGAACTACGCAGCATCCTTCGCTTCGATCAGCTACGGCATGGGCAACTGGGGATCGCGCAACCCGAAGTGGAACGACGCCGAGGCGACCTACAGCACCGGACCGGTCGAGCGAGCGAAGAAGATTCGTGCGATGGGCAAGATCTGGATGCAGCCGGTGTCGACCCAGGACTCACGACCCAACCAGGGAATCTTCGACGAGGCCGAGAACACCCAGAACCTGCGCAACACCTGGAAGATCGCTCGCGACAGTGGCTCCGAATGGGTGCAGATGCCCACGTGGAACGACTACACCGAGAACGCGCACATCGCGCCGTCGCTCAAGAGTGGCTCCACCACGCTGGACATCAACTCCTACTACCTGACCTGGTTCAAGACCGGTGTCGAGCCGAAGGTCGTCCGCGACACGGTCTACCTGACTCACCGCACCCAGCCCTGGGCGGCCAAGCCGACCTACGCGCAGAGCAAGGTCATGACGCTTCGTGGCGGCAGCCCCGCCCGTGACACGATCGAGGCACTCACCTTCCTCACCGCGGCGGCCACGGTCACCGTCTCCGTCGGTGGCGTGTCGGTGTCCTGCCAGGCCCCTGCGGGAGCCGGCACCTGCCTGGTGCCGCTGCGTGCGGGCACTGTCAGCGCCACCCTGAGTCGCTCCGGCACCACGGTCGCGACGGTGACCTCGCCCAACAACGTCACCGCAACGCCCTACGTGCAGTCCATGCTCTACGTCGGGGTCAACAGTCGTCGTCTCGGCACCCACCCGACACCGACACCCACGCCCACCCCGACACCCACGCCCACCCCGACACCCACGCCCACCCCGACACCCACGCCCACCCCGACACCCACGCCCACCCCGACACCCACGCCCACCCCGACACCTACGCCCACCCCGACACCTACGCCCACGCCGACTGCCACCCCTGTGGTCAAGACCGTCGCGCCCACCGCGGACACGTATGCGAACCAGGGAGCGCCGAGCTCGAACTTCGGCGCGACTGCCTCGCTGTTCTCTCGCGGAAACCTCGGCGGAGTCGCCTACCTGCGCTTCACGGTCCCTGCCGCGCCGACGGGCAAGACGCTCAAGAGTGCAGTGCTGCGCTTCCGGACGACGACCGACTCGTTCGCCGGCTCGACTCAGACGCACCCCGTGCGGCTGTCCTCGAACACCTGGTCGGAGTCGACACTGACCTGGAACAGCCGCCCGGCAGCCACGGGCACCCTGCTCGGCACGGTTGCCGGGGGGACCGTCCCGAACACCTTGCGCCAGACGGCATTGACGGTCTCAGCGGTCACGCCGCTGCTGGGCACGTCGAGCACGATGACCGTCGGAAGTGCCGGGACCGACAACCTGTGGTTCTGGTCCAGCGAGCGAGGCGGCACCGGCTACGCACCGGAATTGGTGCTCACGTTCGGCTAGCCTTCCCAGCTCTGGACAGCACCGACGCCTCCCGGCCGACACGGCCGGGGGGCGTTGGTCTGTAGGCCGTCATGACTGACTTGGCCTGCCGTCACTATCGGGTCAACGCCTTGCAAACCTTGACAGCCGAACGGGTGATCAACGTCAAGCGGCCGTTGCCCCGGCTCGATATCTATGGCATGTCCCCACTCACTTTCCCTGGATCCGCACGCCCAGTCGTCGCCCATGACGCGACGGGCAGGCGTCATGCGTCGACCACGCGGACGCGCGGAACCACGCTGATCGTGGGGCTCATGCTGATGCTCCCCGTCGGCCTGCCGGCCGCGAGCAACGTCGCCGCGGACACCGCGACCACCCAAGCAGATGCCCGGTCATCGTCGTTGCCGTTCGACCTGCCCTCGGTGGCCTCGCTGCGCAGCGACCCCAAGCTGGTCTTCGCTCACTACTGGCCGCCGCTGCCGGTGTCGATCGACAACCAGGACCCGACCAAGGACTACTACGCCCGCCACTACATCAACAATCCCTACGGTGAGAACAACAAGCACGTGGCCTACGGCGGCTACCTGCGTGACCGCCCGATCCAGCGCCCGATCCGGGGCTCGTCCTGGCGCCAGGAGGACCTGATGGTCGAGGTCCGCCAGGCGATCGCCGGTGGGCTGGATGGGTTCGCGCTGGACATCATGCAGCTGCCCGGTGACTCGGACGTCAACCAGGTCCACACGGTCCGCACCATGATGAAGGCCGCGCCCGCGGTCGACCCCGGCTTCAAGATCATGCTGATGCCCGACATGGGGGCCAGCGTTGCGACCAAGAGCCCGGAGGTGCTTGCGGCCTATCTCGCCGAGCTCGGCGCCTCGCCCTCCGCGTACCGGCTGGCCGATGGCCGACTGGTCATCTCACCCTTCAAGGCCGAGGCGCATACGGCGTCCTGGTGGGCGAACTTCATGAACATCATGAAGAACACCCACAAGATGCCGGTGGCCTTCGTGCCGGTCTTCGTCGGCCACGAGTCCAACTACCTGACTTCATTCGCACCCATCTCCTACGGCATGAGCATCTGGGGCAGCCGCAACCCGGCCTGGAACAACCCGGCCGAGACCTTCGCGACCTCTCCCAAGGGACGGGCCGCCAAGATTCGTGCGCTGGGCAAGCTGTGGATGCAGCCGGTGTCGGTGCAGGACTCCCGACCCAAGGGCGGGATCTTCGACGAGGCGCAGAACACGACCAACCTGCGCAACACCTGGCAGCTCGCTCGCGAGACCGGTGCGCAGTGGGTGCAGATCCCGACCTGGAACGACTACACCGAGACTGCGCAGATCGCCCCGTCGTGGAAGAACGGCCCCAGCCTGATGGACATCAACTCCTACTACGTGACCTGGTTCAAGACCGGCGTGGCGCCGAAGGTCGTGCGCGACACGATCTACCTGACCCACCGCACCCAGCCGTTCGCGGCCAAGCCGACCTTCGCGCAGACCAAGCTGATGGCGCACCGCGGCGGCAGCCCGGCCCGTGACACGGTCGAGGCGCTCACCTTCCTCACTGCGGCGGCCACGGTCACCGTCACCGTCGGCGGCGTCTCGGTGTCCTGCCAGGCCCCGGCCGGAGCCGGCACCTGCACGGTGCCGCTGCGTGCCGGTACCGTCAGCGCGACCCTGAACCGCTCCGGCGTCACGGTCGCCTCGGTGACCTCGCCGCACAAGGTCACCGCAACGCCCTACGTGCAGGACCTGCAGTACCTCGCGGTCAGCAGCCGTCGGGTCGGCACCCACACACCGGTGCCCGTGCCGACCACGCCGGCACCCGTGCCGACCACGCCGGCACCTGTGCCGACCACGCCGGCACCCGTACCGACCACGGCCGCGCCGGTGCCGACGACGCCGGCACCTGTGCCGACCACCGCCGCGCCGGTGCCGACCACCGCCGCACCCGTACCGACCACGGCCGCGCCGGTGCCGACGACGCCGGCTCCGGTCCCGACAACCGCCGCGCCGATCCCGACCAGCCCGACGGCCGAGCAGATCCAGATCGCCGCCGCAAAGGCCGCGGCCGTCGCGAAGGCGACCGCGCTGCGCGTTGCAGCCGCAAAGGCCGCTGCCAAGAAGGCCGCCGCCAAGAAGGCCGCCGCCAAGAAGGCAAGGGCGAAGGCCTGGGCCAAGGCGAAGGCGCGACCCGTGCTGCGTTACGGCAAGACCGGCTACAGCGTTCGCCTCGTCCAGCGACGCCTGGGCGTGAACGCGACTGGCTGGTTCGGCCCGGTGACCCGCGGTAAGGTCCGGTCCTTCCAGCGCCGCAACCACGTGCTCGTCTCCGGTGTCGTCGGTCCCCGAACGTGGCTCGCACTGCGCGTCTGACCCGCGGGTTCCGCATGTCTGAGCTGTGCGTTCCGGCGCGTCTGAGGTCTGCGCCCCTGATGCGCGTTTGAGCTGCGCGCCTCGTGGGACCCGACCGGCCGGTAACCTTGGGGGACCGCACACCCAAAGTGTGCAGACAGTCGCATAAACGAAAAATCGGTCATACCTCAATCAAATGCACTTCAAGGATGCGTCAAGTGCCACCTCCCAGGTGGAAGTCTGGCGGCGCGCTTCGTAGGTTGTCCCGTCGTCAGCCCTCTGCCGCGAGGGCACCCGTTGCGGACGCCGAGTCCTGCCCCCGTGACGGGCCCCTTTCGCTAGGCCGCCGGGCAGGAGCGGGGAACCCAGGTTCCGCGACCGTCGCGAACGGTCTTGGGGTGAAGCCACCTCCGGTGGCCGGGCCATCTTCTTCCGCCCGAACCCGACAGCTCACCTCGCAGGCGTCGAAGAAGGTCGCCCCGGAGGTTGTTCTGTTGTTCCCTCGTCCCTGCCACCCTGCCCGCAGACGCACCCGGCTGGCCGCGCTGGCGGCCTTTTCGCTGGCGGCTGCTGTCGTCGCGTCGGGTCTGCCCACGTCGCCGCCTCCCGCGGCGGCGGCCCCGTCCTCGTCCAAGAAGTCGCCGTTGGCCTTCGACGTCGCCCCGCCCGGGGCAGGCTCGAAGCTGGTGTTCGCGCACTACTGGCCGCCGCTGCCGGTGTCCATCGACAACGAGAACCCCAAGAGCGACTACTACGCGCGCAACCACACGAAGCCGCACGGCGAGAACGGCAAGCACCGTGCCTACGGCGGCTACATGCGCGACCGCCCGATCCCGCGCGCGCCCAAGGGCGCGTCGTGGCGGCTGCAGGACCTCAAGAAGGAGGTCCGTCAGGCCATTGGCGGAGGCCTCGACGGCTTCGCGCTGGACCTCATGCAGCTGCCGGGCGACTCGGACTACCGCCAGGTGATCACCGCGCGGACCATGATGAAGGCCGCGCACCAGGTCGACCCCCGGTTCAGGATCATGCTGATGCCCGACATGGGCGGCAGCGTGGCCGGCAAGAGCCCGTCGGCCCTGGCAAAGTACGTCGCCGAGCTCGGCCGGTCGAAGTCCGCGCACCGACTCAGTGACGGTCGGCTCGTGGTCTCGCCCTTCAAGGCGGAGGCCCACTCGGCGTCCTGGTGGGCGAACTTCATGAGCATCATGAAGAACACCCACAAGATGCCGGTGGCCTTCGTGCCGGTCTTCGTCGGCAACGAGCAGAACTACGCCAAGTCGTTCAGCTCGATCTCCTACGGCATGAGCAACTGGGGTTCGCGCAACCCGAAGTGGAACGACCCGAACGCGACCTACCCCACCAGCCCAGTCGGGCGGGCGAAGAAGATCCGCGCGAACGGCGACATGTGGATGCAGCCGGTGTCGGTGCAGGACTCGCGCCCGAGGTCGGGAGTCTTCGACGAAGCGCAGAACTCGCAGAACCTGCGCAACACCTGGAAGATCGCGCGCAAGAGCGGTGCCAGGTGGGTGCAGATCCCCACGTGGAACGACTACACCGAGAACGCCAACATCGCCCCGTCACAGCGCCAGGGCTACTCCTGGCTCGACATCAACGCCTACTACGCGACGTGGTTCAAGACCGGGCAGCGCCCGAAGATCGTGCGCGACACGGTCTACGTCACGCATCGCACGCAGCCGTGGCAGGCCAAGCCGCGCTACCCGCAGCAGACGACGATGAAGCTGCGCGGCGGCAGCCCAGCCCGCAACACGGTGGAGGCGCTGACCTTCCTCACCAAGCCCGGCACGGTGCAGGTCACCGTGGGTGGCCAGACGACGTCCTGCAAGGCGTCGGCCGGTGTGGACACCTGCACGGTCCCGCTACGGGCTGGGTCGGTCAGCGCGAAGGTGGTGCGAGCCGGCACGACGGTCGCGAAGGTGCGCTCGAAGAACAAGGTCACGAACAGTCCGTACGTTCAGGACCTGAAGTACCTGGGCGCGAGCAGCGGCCGGCAGGGCACCTCCGGCCCGACGCAGTCCTCGGGCAACGGGACCACCAAGGCCACCTCGAGTTCGCAATCGGCGCCGAAGAGCACGACACACTCGACGGGGGCCACCCCGAAGGCCAAGGACGAGCGGGCCGTGAAGCGCGTCATGAGACAGAAGGCGACGACCGAGCGGACGGAGGCAGCCGGGGCGTCCGCGCTGACGGGCACCCTCGCCTGAGCCGAGCACCTATGCTGTTCGGGTGACGGAGCCGGGAGGATGAGCGAGCCCTACCGCCGCAACCTGGCCGGCTTCACCGGCGCCGGTTACGACAAGGGCCGCAGCGTCGCGTGGCAGGTCGCGTGGTTCGCCACCCAGCACCTCGTCTTCAAGATGTGGTTCTGCCCGGTCCGGATCCGGCCGGCCATCCTGCGCGCCTTCGGCGCGCAGGTCGGCCGGGGGTCGCACATCCGCACCGGCGTTCGCGTGCACTGGCCGTGGAAGCTTCGGGTCGGCGACCACGTCTGGATCGGCGAGGGCGCGTGGTTGCTGAACCTCGAGCCGATCACGCTCGGCAACGACGTCTGCGTGTCACAGGAGGCGTTCCTGTGCACCGGGAGCCACGACCGGCGGTCGCCGACGTTCGAGTTCGACAACGCACCGATCGAGGTGCATGACGGCGCCTGGGTCGCCGCGCGTGGGCTCGTCCTGCGCGGTGTCACGGTGGGAGAGGGTGCCTTGGTCGGGGCCGGCGCGGTGGTGACAAGGGACGTACCCCCGGGCGGCGTCGTCGTCGCGGGAGCGAACCGGTCGGACCCGGTCTAGAGGCAACCCCCAGGCACGACTAAGACCCGGCCGGGCGCGGGCATCCGACCGACGCAGGGTCGATCGGATGCCCGCGGACCCGGCACGGGCCTGGAGGGTCTAGCTGATCGGGGCCTAGGACCCGATCTTGGCACCACGCCGGCTGCGGAAGACTGCGACGAGAACGCCGCCCGCGCCGAGCAGTGCGAGTCCGACCCACAGCGGCTCGAGTGAGCCACCGGTGCCGGGAAGACCGCTGCCCGAGTCCTCGGTGTCGGAGGCCGGGAGCTCGGCTCCGGCACCCTCGACCTCGGTCGGAGCGGTGGAGCTGGTGTCCGGCAGCGGGTACGGCGGCGTCGGCGTGGCCGTGGCCTGAACCGGGCTGGCGAGGCCGACGAAGGCGATCAGCGCGATCGCGACCCCGGCAAGTACGCGGCGAATGAGCATGGGCGTGCGTCCCCCTCCTGGCCCGCGGCCGCCGTCAGTGGCGGCCGTCGGTCTTTCAAGAAATCCTAGGCGATCCTGCCGAACGCCCGCACAGATTGTCACACATCCGTTGAGTCGAGTGACCTCTCTTGGGTGAGGTTCTCACTGAGAGTCAGCAGTTTTTCTGCTCCTGTGACACTGCCAGCGGCAGGACGAGGGGGAGCGGGTCGATGACCAGCGGCAGATCGGAGCGGGGCTGGAGCAGATCCATGACAATTGTCCGTTTCTGCCCGGGCTCCAGCGTGATGTGGAAGCTGAAGACAGGGTGGCCACGCTGGCGGCTGACGGCAGCCCCCACCTGCTTGCCGTCGATCGTGGCCCGGTCGAAGCCGCTACCGGCGGGGACGATCAGGTCGACGAACACGTAGTTCGTGCCGACCGGTGCGTTGCGCAGCGCCGGCACCTTCCGCTGGCGCGGCGGCAGCGCGACATAGTTGGGGAGCCCGCGGGCGGGGGCGCTGTTGGTCATGGTCAGCGTGACCCGGCCGCGCCGGTTCGTGCTGGTGCAGGTGTCGGACACGATAGGAGATCGATCGGTCGAGGTAGTAGTCGAGCTTGGACGGGACCGCGCTGTTGATGGCAGCGGCGAAGTAGGGAGCCGCGTCGTCGGGCACGACGCCGGAGACCGCGAACGGGACGCAGGCCCGCCTGCACGTCCTGGTGCCGGCTGAACACCAGCAGCCGCCGCTCGCTCACCGCCTTGCCCAGGGAGGTCACCAGGCGGCGCGGGTCGCCGTGCGCCGCTCAGCGCCTTGTCGACCACGGCACCCGGCCATTCTCTGCAGGTAGGAGTCCCGGAGGGCGTTGTCCCGGGCGGAGGGGAAACGCCGGTAGACGTCGCTCATGGTCATCTCGGCGGCGTTGGCGCCGGTGACGACCGTGCCGCCCGGCACCCTGCACAGGGCCGGTCGCGTCGAGCACGTAGCCGAGCGCGACCGGGTCGGTGGCGATCACGCCGTCGAGGTCGCTCGCCGTGCTGCAGGCGCCACAGCTCCATCCAGATGCGCGCCGCGTAGGGGAAGTGGGGGCTCACGTTGGCGTTGACCCAGAGGCGGGGCGCGTCGCCGTACAGCTTGGCGAAGTCGGGCCCGAGGTCGACGGGCAGCGTCTTGGCGCGTTCTCGAGGTCCTGGTTGTTGCCCAGCTCGGTGACCGAGAGCTTGCCGTTGTCCGCCTCGAGGATGCCGTAGGCGCCGAGCAGCCCGCCCGTGCCGCGCGCCTCCGCGTTGTTCTGGAACGCCAGGAAGTAGCGGCGCGGGCCGTCGGCGCCGAGCAGCGGGGGGACCAGGCGGGCGGTCGCGGCGGCCTCGCGGGTCAGGTCGGTGAGCTGGTCCACCTGCGTGCTCAGGTCCGTGAGCGCGCTGCGCACCGGCCCGATCACGTCCTCCGGGGAGGTCGCGGCCAGAGCCTGGTCGGCTGCGGCCACGCCCTCGGCGGCCAGCTCCAGACGGGGTGCGGCGTCCTGCAACGGGGCGAGGGCGATCTGGTCGCCCGAGATCCGCAGGTCGTCGGGACCCAGGGTGTCGGCGACCTCCACCAGGGGCGGCAGGACCGTTTGCGCCAGCGTGTCCACCGTCCTGGAGACGGTGCGGACTGCGGCGATGTCGTCGCCGATGAACGGCAACGCCTCGGCCACCGCCCACCAAGGGCCGGCCAGGTTGCGGCGGGCGGCCCCGGTGTGCGACTGCAGGTCGCCCATGGCGATGCGAGTACGCCCTGCCTCCCCGGAGACGAGCGCGGTCCGGATGCGGGTGACGTCTGGCTTGGCCGCCTCGAGCTCGCGTTTGGCAGCCAGGCCCTGCCACAGCATGAGAACGGACAGCGAGACCACGAGCACCGCGATGCCCACCAAGGCGATCAGCCGCGTCTTGCGCCTGGTGACGGCCAGCAGTCGCGCCCGTTCCGTCGCGATCTCGTGTTCCTGCGCAACCTGCTTGCGCCGGGAAGCGGCGTCGACCGCCGCGTCCACGTGCACGGGCGCGGCGGCGGCCACGAGAACGTCGGTGATGGGCGCGAGCGTCGACGTGAGGAGCGAGGCTGCCTCCTCGTGGGCGGCCGGCGGACGACCGTACGGGTCCGCCACGTCATCGCCACCGGGCCCTTCCTTGTGAGCCATCCCGCGCAACGCGGCGGCCTCCCGGACGACCTTGCGAAGGCGATCGGCCGGCTCCGCGTCGGGCAGCGCGGTCACGTCCACCAGTTGGACGAGACGGTTGAACTCGCGGATCGTGAAGGTCCTCGTCACGCTGCTGTGCAGCAGCCGCGCCGTCGTCGCCCGGTGCCGGCGTGTCGCGACCAGCACGAGATCTGCCTCAGCGAGCATGTCGGCCTCGAGCTGACGAGCCGCGAAGCCGTCGGGGTCACCCCCGCGCGCGAGCAAGGCGTCGGCCGATGGAGGGTCGATGCCCTGTCCGACGAGCGCGCGTACGCCGGCACTGGACACCTCGATGCCAAAGGCATCAGCGTCGACATCCCCGAGACGCTCGGCCAAGCCGCTACGCAACAGGCGCTCCGCGACGGCAGAGCGGCAGATATTGCCGGTGCAGACGAAGAGGACGCGAAAGGGACCTGCCACTTTGCCGAGCATAGGGCGCGGCTTCGCCCAGACGGCCCGGTTAGCGCTGCCACGCGGGCGTGGGGGACACTGGTCGCACTGTGAAGGGGAGTACTCCCTCGCGGCGGCGTCGTCATCACGGCCGGGCTCTGCGTTGCGGGGGCCGGCCCGGCGCCGTCGGTCCGCTACGGCGAACGGAGGAGACCTTCGGCCATCCCGTCGTGACCGGAGGACGCACCGTCGATGAACGTTCCCACCTGGCTCTGGCTCGCCACTGTCGCCGTACTCGTCGGCCTGTTGGCAGTCGATGTGTTCATCATCGGGCGCAGGCCACACGAGCCGAGCATGCGCGAGTGCGCGATCGCCATCTCGGTGTTCGTGGCCCTCGCGCTCATCTTCGGCATCGGCGTGCTGGTGTTCGCCGGAGGGCAGTTTGCAGGCGAGTTCTATGCCGGGTGGCTGACCGAGTACAGCCTCTCGATCGACAACCTGTTCGTGTTCGTCATCATCATGGCGAAGTTCGCGGTGCCCCGTGAGTACCAGCAGACAGCACTGCTCGTCGGCATCATCCTCGCTCTCGTCATGCGCGGCATCTTCATCGGCCTGGGCGCCGCCGCCATCCAGAACTTCAGCTGGGTGTTCTACATCTTCGGCGCGTTCCTCATCTACACCGCCGTGAAGCTCGCGCGTGAGGGCGCGGTAGGTGGCAGTGATGACGACTTCGAGGAGAACGCGCTCCTGCGTTTCGTCGAGAGGCGATTCCCGGCGACGACGGAGTGGCACGGGGTCAAGCTGATTGCCCGCGTTGACGGCAAGCGCCTCATCACGCCGATGTTCGTCACCATCTTCGCGCTCGGCACCACAGACCTGCTCTTCGCGCTGGATTCGATCCCGGCGATCTACGGCCTGACGAAGGAGCCCTATCTCGTCTTCGCGGCCAACGTGTTCGCGCTCATGGGTCTCCGTCAGCTCTACTTCCTGATCGGTGGACTGCTCACCCGTCTCGTCTACCTCAGCTTCGGACTGTCCGTCATCCTCGGCTTCATCGGTGTCAAGCTCGTGATGGAAGCTCTGCACGAGAACGAGCTGCCGTTCATCAACGGGGGCGAGCACATCGACTGGATCCCGGAGATCCCGATCGTCGTGTCCCTCGGCTTCATCCTCCTGACCCTCGCCGTCACCACCATCGCGAGCCTGGTGAAGGTGCGGGTCGACCCGGCTGCTGCCAAGGACCAGCCGGGCGAGGGCGACCACGGCGACTCGACCGGGTGATCACGCTTGGGGATTGACTGGGCGGTCTCCCTCGCCGGGCTCGGGGTCGGCTTCGTCGTCGGGCTGACGGGCATGGGCGGTGGAGCGCTCATGACGCCGGTACTGATCCTGCTCTTCGGTGTGCAGCCGCTGGCTGCCGTGTCGAGCGACCTCGTGGTCTCGGCGATCATGAAACCCGTCGGCGGGGCAGTCCACGTGCGGCGCGGCACGGTCAACCGCGGTCTGGTGAAGTGGTTGGTGCTCGGGTCGGTACCGGCGGCCTTCTGTGGCGTCCTGGTGCTGCGCTGGACGGGCGACGACGACGCGACGCAGGACCTGGTCCGGACGAGCCTCGGCGTGGCGCTGCTCGTCGCCTCCGGGGCGATGGTGGCCAAGGCGCTGCTCGACCTGCGGGTGCGCCGGCGAACGTCGGGGACGCAGCCGGCCGAGAACGCGCCGGTGCGGGTCCGGCCGCTCCCCACCCTTGCGGTGGGTGTCGTCGGCGGCCTGGTCGTCGGCATGACCTCGGTCGGGTCGGGATCGCTGATCATCGTCGCTCTGCTGCTGCTCTACCCGACGATGCGCGCCGGGCAACTGGTCGGGACCGACCTCGTCCAGGCCGTCCCGCTCGTCCTGTCCGCCTCGATCGGTCACCTCCTCTTCGGTGACTTCCGGCTGGACCTCACGACCTCGCTCGTGGTGGGCGCACTGCCCGGTGTCTACGTCGGCGCCAGGGTGTCGTCCAGCGCGCCGGGCGGCATCGTCCGCCGCGCTCTCGTCGTCGTCCTGCTCGCCTCGGGCCTCAAGCTGCTCGGCGCGGACAACGCCACGTTCCTGGTCGTCCTGGCATCCGTCGCGCTCGCCGGCCCCCTCCTGTGGCTCGCGGTCTACCGCTGGTCGCCGCGTGGCGAGGCGGGCCGGGACGACCTCGCTCCGATGGTCGTGGCGGCGGTCACCGGCAAGCGGCCACGCCGCTGGTCGCGCACGGCCTCGCGGCGGCCCTGACGACCGGCGGGACGACGTGACATCAACCGGACGGATGATCAAGCCCTGGGTGGTCGGCCGATGGTCCCCGCCTCCGGTTCGCGCCTACCGTGTGCCACGAGACGGTTTCGACCGCCGCACGGTGGGGGGAGCAGGCTGGGGGGCCGACTCTCGGCGGTCGGGACCGTCTTGTTTCGCGCTCACCAGCCCCTGTAGCGCCACTCCGGCAGCGAGGGCCGCTCCGCACCGAGCGTCGAGTCCTTTCCGTGGCCCGGGTAGAACCACGTGTCGTCGGGCAGCCGGTCGAACAGCTTGCGCTCGACGTCGTCGAGAAGCGACGTGAAGTCCGCCCGACCCGACGTCTTGCCGACCCCGCCGGGAAACAGGGAGTCGCCCGTGAAGACGTGCGGGTGCCCGGAGGGGTTGTCGTACCGCAGAGCCACCGAGCCCGGGGTGTGGCCGACCAGGGTCACCACCTGCATCGCCACCTCGCCGACCAGCAGCGTGTCGCCGTCGTCGAGCGGCTCGTCGGTCGCGGTCGGGATGCCCTCGACGTCGTCGCGTCCGGCGGCGGTGCGCGCGCCGGTGGCGGCCACCACCTCCGCCAGTGCCTGCCAGTGGTCGGCGTGGCGGTGGGTCGTCACGACCCGGGCCAGCGGGCGGTCTCCCAGCAGCGCCAGCAGCCGCGGTGCCTCGGCGGCGGCGTCGACCAGGACCCGCTCACCGCTCGTGCGGCACTCGAGCAGGTAGGCGTTGTTGTCCATCGGGCCCACGCTGATCTTGGTCACCGTGAGCGCGTCGAGCTCACGGACGTCCGCCGGACCGCCGGGGGAGACCGCACCGGTGTAGGGCATGGCTCGACCCTAGGACCAGGTCGGCGCAGCGGGCAGGGCGCCGGGGGGCTGCACGGTCAGGAGTGCGTCGAGGTCGTCAGAGCGTCGTCCGGTCAGCCAGCCGAGCAGGGCGTGGGCCGGACCGGACAGCTCCGGTCCCGACCCGCCGACTTCCCACCGGCCGTCGGTGTCCGTGGCGACGAGCAGCCGCACCGGCGTGTCGCGACTGGTCCGGAACAGCGGCGCGAGCTGGCCCAGGGTCCGGGTCACGAAGGTCGCCGACCACGCCGCGGGTTGGTAGCCCGTCGCGAGGTCGACGTGATGGAACTCGAGCTCGCGGATCCGCAGCAACGGCAGGTCCCGCCCCGCGAAGCGCGAGGACTTGGTGGCCACCTCGCGGTCCAGGCCCTCTTCGGGCATGCCGGCGAACGCCGAGAGCAGCCGCTCGGCCGATTCGGACAGGTCGAGGCGCAGGTCACCGAGTCCGCGCCGGGCACCCGCCTCGATGTCGGCGTCGCGCCCCTCCGGACCGCCGGGGTACATCGGCGTCTCCTCGCCGGTCGCCGCCCACCGGACCAGGTTGACCATGGCGTCGGCGTTGCGGGCGAGGTGGGTCAGGACGTGGGCGCGGCTCCAGCCGGGCAGCCCCGAGGGCGCGCGCACGGCCGCCTCGTCCAGCTCGTCGACGGCCGCGAGCAGACGGTCCGTGGACCCGGTCAGCTCGTCGAGGCCCGGTCCCATCTGCTCCGCCAGTCTGTCCATCATCTCGGCTCCGCCTGGGCAATCATCTCGGCTCCGCCTGGGCCATCATTACGGCTCCGCCTGGGTGTCCATCACGGCTCGCGAGCCTAGTCGCGCGCCGGTCAGCGCGGCCCGGCCGGGATTGTCCGAGGGCCCGCATAGCATTGGTGGGACCTTCCTGAACGACGGCGAGGACAGACACCACGTGGACCGACTGATCGTCCGAGGCGCGCGCGAGCACAACCTCAAGGACGTCTCGCTCGACCTGCCCCGCGACGCCCTGATCGTGTTCACCGGGCTGTCCGGGTCGGGCAAGTCCAGCCTGGCCTTCGACACGATCTTCGCCGAGGGCCAGCGCCGCTACGTCGAGTCGCTGTCGGCCTACGCCCGCCAGTTCCTCGGTCAGATGGACAAGCCCGACGTCGACTTCATCGAGGGCCTCTCGCCGGCGGTGTCGATCGACCAGAAGTCCACCAGCCGCAACCCGCGGTCCACGGTGGGGACGATCACCGAGGTCTACGACTACCTGCGGCTGCTCTTCGCCCGGGCCGGCCGGCCGCACTGCCCGGTGTGCGGCGAGCCGGTGAGCCGCCAGACGCCCCAGCAGATCGTCGACCGGGTGATGGAGCTCGGCGAGGGCACCCGCTTCCAGGTGCTGGCTCCGGTCGTGCGCGGCCGCAAGGGCGAGTACGGCGAGCTGTTCCGCGAGCTGCAGACAAAGGGCTACTCCCGCGCGCGGGTCGACGGCGCGTCGGTGTCGCTCGCCGAGCCGCCCAAGCTCGACAAGAAGTACAAGCACACGATCGACGTCGTCGTCGACCGGCTGGCCGTCAAGCCCTCGGCCAAGCGGCGGCTGACCGACTCGGTGGAGACCGCGCTGGGTCTGGCCGGGGGACTGGTGACCCTCGACTTCGTCGACCTGCCGGACAAGGACAAGCACCGCGAGCGGCGTTTCTCCGAGAAGCTCGCCTGCCCCAACGACCATCCCCTGTCGATGGACGAGCTGGAGCCGCGCTCGTTCTCGTTCAACTCGCCCTACGGCGCGTGCCCGGAGTGCACCGGTCTCGGGACCCGCCTCGAGGTCGACCCCGAGCTGATCGTGCCCAACGACGAGCTGTCACTGGGCGAGGGCGCGGTGGCGCCGTGGGCGGCGGGCACCACGTCGAGCGAGTACTTCCAGCGGTTGCTCGAGGCCCTCGCCGAGGACCTCGGCTTCAACATGGACACGCCGTGGCGCGCGCTGCCCGAGCGCGCCAGGGAGGCGGCGCTGCACGGCCTCGACTACCAGGTCCACGTCAAGTACCGGAACCGCTACGGGCGGATGCGCTCCTACCACACGGGTTTCGAGGGCGCGATCCCGTTCGTCCAGCGCCGGCACACCGAGACCGACTCCGACTGGAGCCGGGACCGCTACGAGGGCTACATGCGCGAGGTCCCGTGCCCGGTGTGCAAGGGGTCGCGGCTCAAGCCCGAGTCGCTCGCGGTGCTCTTCGGCGGCCGCTCGATCTCCGACGTCTGCCGACTGCCGATCCGTGAGTGCGACGACTTCCTGCGCGACGCCGACCTCACCGACCGCGAGCGCCAGATCGCCGGGCGGGTCATCAAGGAGATCCACGCCCGCCTGGGCTTCCTGCTCGACGTCGGTCTCGACTACCTCTCACTCGAGCGGCCGTCCGGCACCCTGTCCGGCGGCGAGGCACAGCGCATCCGGCTCGCCACCCAGATCGGTGCGGGCCTGGTCGGCGTGCTCTACGTGCTCGACGAGCCCTCGATCGGGCTGCACCCGCGCGACAACCACCGGCTCATCGAGACACTGACCAGGCTGCGCGACCTCGGCAACACCCTCATCGTCGTCGAGCACGACGAGGACACGATCCGCTCCGCCGACTGGGTCGTCGACATCGGCCCGGGCGCAGGCGAGCACGGCGGCCAGATCGTGGTGTCCGGCAGCGTCGACGACCTGCTAGAGAGCCCCGACTCGCTCACCGGCGCCTACCTCTCGCGCCGCAGGTCGATCCCGACCCCGGCCGTCCGCCGGCCGCGCACCAAGGGCCGCGAGCTCACCGTGACGGGGGCGCGCGAGCACAACCTGCAGACCATCGACGTCACGTTCCCGCTCGGCTGTTTCGTCGCGGTCACCGGCGTGTCCGGGTCCGGCAAGTCGACGCTGGTCAACGACATCCTCTACACCACGCTGGCGCAGAAGCTGCACGGCGCGCGCACCGTGCCGGGCCGCCACAAGTCCATCAAGGGCCTCGAGCACGTCGACAAGGTCGTCCACGTCGACCAGAGCCCGATCGGCCGTACGCCGAGGTCGAACCCCGCCACCTACACCGGCGTCTTCGACCACATGCGCCGGCTGTTCGCCGAGACGACCGAGGCCAAGATCCGTGGCTACCTGCCCGGCAGGTTCTCGTTCAACGTCAAGGGCGGGCGCTGCGAGGCTTGCTCGGGCGACGGCACCATCAAGATCGAGATGAACTTCCTGCCCGACGTCTACGTCCCGTGCGAGGTCTGCCACGGCGCGCGCTACAACCGCGAGACCCTGGAGGTGCACTTCAAGGGCAAGACCATTGCCGAGGTCCTCGACATGCCGATCGAGGAGGCGGACCACTTCTTCGCGGCCGTCCCGGCGATCGCTCGCCATCTGCGCACCCTCAACGAGGTCGGGCTGGGCTACGTCCGGCTCGGCCAGCCCGCGCCGCACCTCTCCGGCGGCGAGGCGCAGCGGGTCAAGCTCGCGTCCGAGCTGCAGAAGAGGTCGACGGGGCGCACCGTCTACGTGCTGGACGAGCCGACGACCGGGCTGCACTTCGAGGACATCCGCAAGCTGCTCGACGTGCTTCAGGGCCTCACCGACAAGGGCAACACGGTCATCGTCATCGAGCACAACCTCGACGTGATCAAGACCGCCGACTGGATCGTCGACATGGGGCCGGAGGGCGGCTGGGGCGGCGGGCTGGTCATGGCCGAGGGCACGCCGGAGGACGTCGCCGAGCACCCCGACAGCTACACCGGAGCGTTCCTGCGGACCACGCTCGACACCCTCGAGCCCCGGACGCCGGCCCGGCGGCGCGCTGCGGCCGCCACCGCCCCGGCGAGCCGGCGTACCCAGCAGGCGACCGAGGTCGCCAGGGCGACGACGACCGCCCGGACCGGCAAGGCGGCGACGACCGACGAGACCGCGAAGGCTGCCAAGACTGCCAAGACTGCCAAGGCGACGAAGGCCGCCAAGACGGTCAAGGCGACGAAGGCCGCCAAGGCTGCCAAGACTGCCAAGACTGCCAAGACTGCCAAGGCGACGAAGGCCGCCAAGAAGACGACGCGGGCGCGCCGGTCATGAACCAGGTCGGGCTCCCAGACGTTGGCCCCGGTATGACCTTAGACAACGACCTTGGCCCCACGCCGGAGACCGACCACGCCACCGACGCCGCGGTCGCACCACCGGCGGGTGTGCTCACCAGACGGCGGGCCTTCGGGCTGGCCGGCGCCGTCGGCGTGGCCGGGCTGCTCGCCGCCTGCGGCGGCGGCAGCGACGAGACGACCTCCGGCAGCGCGTCGTCGAGCAGCGCACCACCGTCGCCGACGGAGGCCTCGCCCTCGGAGTCGCCCTCCGAGTCGGAGTCCTCGCCGGCGACCGGCGGCGGGGGCGGCGCGGCGCTCGTGAAGACCTCCGAGGTCCCCGTCGGCGGTGGCAAGGTGCTCGACGACAAGAAGATCGTCGTCACCCAGCCGGCCAAGGGCGACTTCAAGGCCTTCACCGCGGTCTGCACGCACCAGGCCTGCCTCGTCGGGTCGGTGCAGAACAACACGATCTCCTGCCCGTGTCACGGCAGCGCCTACGACGCCTCCAACGGCTCGGTCAAAGGCGGACCCGCGCCTCGTGGACTGGACAAGGTCAACGTGAAGGTTGAGGGCGACGAGGTCGTCGAGGCCTGACCGCATCGCGCGCACGAGCTGTCGCTCGGGCGGCATAGGGTTGATGCGTGGCAGATCCGGCGTCCTACCGGCCGGCGCCGGGCTCGATCCCGGACGGCCCGGGCGTCTATCGCTTCAGTGACGAGCGCGGCCGGATCATCTACGTCGGCAAGGCTCGCAGTCTGCGTGCGCGCCTCTCGTCGTACTTCCAGGACCTGGCGAACCTGCACCCGCGCACCCAGACGATGGTCCTCACGGCCGCGGCGGTCGACTGGACGGTCGTGTCGACCGAGGTCGAGGCGCTGCAGCTCGAGTACAACTGGATCAAGGAGTTCGACCCGCGGTTCAACGTCCGCTACCGCGACGACAAGAGCTATCCCAGCCTCGCGATCACGCTCAACGAGGAGTTCCCGCGGCTGCAGGTCATGCGCGGCGCGAAACGCAAAGGGGTTCGCTACTTCGGTCCCTACTCCCATGCGTGGGCCATCCGGGAGACCCTCGACCTGCTGCTGCGCGTGTTCCCGGCCCGCACCTGCTCCAACGGCGTGTTCAAGCGCGCCGGCCAGATCGGCCGGCCCTGCCTGCTCGGCTACATCGGCAAGTGCTCGGCGCCCTGTGTCGGGCGGGTCAGTGCCGAGGAGCACCGGGCCATCGTCGAGGACTTCGCCGACTTCATGGCCGGGCAGACCTCGACCTACCTGCGCCGGCTCGAGAAGGAGATGCAGGTCGCCGCCGCCGGACAGGACTACGAGCGGGCGGCGCGGCTGCGCGACGACATCAAGGCGCTCGAGCGCGCCATGGAGAAGCAGGCTGTCGTCCTCGGTGACGGCACCGACGCTGACGTGATCGCGCTTGCCGAGGACCAGCTCGAGGCTGCCGTGCAGGTCTTCTACGTACGCGGCGGCCGGGTGCGCGGCCAGCGTGGCTGGGTGGTCGACAAGGTGGAGGACGTGACCACCAACGACCTGGTCGAGCACTTCCTCCAGCAGATGTACGGCGAGGAGAGCACGGACAGCTGGAACGACTCCGTCCCGCGCGAGGTGCTCGTCCCCGCGCTGCCGGACGACGCACCGGCCATGTCCGAGTGGCTCTCGACACGGCGCGGTGCACGCGTCGACCTCCGGGTGCCGCAGCGTGGCGAGAAACGCGCGCTGATGGAGACGGTGAACCGCAACGCCACTCAATCGCTGGCCCTGCACAAGACCCGGCGTGGCAGCGACCTGACGGCGCGCAGCCAGGCGCTGGAGGAGCTCCAGCGGGTGCTGCGGCTCGACGAGGCGCCGCTGCGCATCGAGTGCTACGACGTGTCCCACATCCAGGGCACCGACGTGGTCGCGTCCATGGTCGTCTTCGAGGACGGGCTGGCACGCAAGAGCGAGTACCGGCGCTTCGTGATCCGCGGCGGCGCCGGGCAGGGCCAGGGAGACACGGCGTCCATCCACGAGGTCATCACCCGCCGCTTCCGTCGCTACCTCGACGAGCGCAGCGAGACGGGCGAGGTCGGCACCGCCCAGGATTCCGACGGCGCGGATGTCCCTGCGGGCATCGACCCCGAGACGGGACGCCCGCGCAAGTTCGCCTACCCGCCCAACCTGGTCGTCGTCGACGGCGGCGCACCGCAGGTGACCGCGGCGCAGCGGGCGCTCGACGAGCTCGGCATCGACGACGTCGCACTCTGCGGGTTGGCCAAGCGGCTCGAGGAAGTCTGGCTGCAGGGCGAGGGCCACCCGGTCGTGCTGCCGCGCACCAGTGAGGGGCTCTACCTGCTCCAGCGGGTGCGCGACGAGGCGCACCGCTTCGCGATCGCGCTGCACCGCACGAGGCGCACCAAGTCGATGACTGCGAGCGTCCTGGACGGGGTGCCTGGCCTCGGCGAGACGCGGCGCAAGGCGTTGCTCCGCCACTTCGGCTCGCTCAAGCGGCTCTCGGCCGCGTCGGTGGAGGAGGTCGCCGAGGTCCCCGGCGTCGGACCCCACACCGCCGCGGCAGTGGTCGCGGCCCTGGCGCCCGGCGAGGGCGCCGCCACGTCCGGCCGGCCGGCGTCCGCCGTCAACACCGCGACAGGTGAGATCCTCGACGAGCAGCCCGCGCCGCTGCGGGGCCCTGCACTCGATCAGGCGACCGGCGACGAGGAGAGGCCCAGGTGACCCGGACGTGAGCCCGGCCGACTCCACCCCGGACGGCCCGACGGTCGCGCCACCGCACCTGCCCGAGCTGGTGATCATCTCCGGCATGTCCGGTGCCGGGCGCAGCACCGCGGCCAATGCGCTCGAAGACCTCGGCTGGTTCGTGGTCGACAACCTGCCGCCCGCACTCCTGCCGACCCTGGCCGAGCTCGGCGGGCACGCGGCGGGCAACGTCCCGCGCATCGCCGCGGTCGTCGACGTACGCAGCGGCTCGTTCTTCGCCGACCTGACTGCCGCGATGGCGGCACTGGCGACGCAGGGCACCGACCCGCGGGTGATCTTCCTCGAGGCCTCCGACGACACGCTGGTCCGCCGGCACGAGGCGGTACGCCGGCCCCATCCGCTGCAGGGCGACGGCCGGCTGGTCGACGGCATCACCCGGGAGCGCGAGATGCTGCTCGACCTTCGCTCCGAGGCCGACATCGTCATCGACACCAGCAACCTCAACGTGCACGAGCTGAGCGCCAAGGTGCTGCAGGCGTTCGACGAGGACGGGTCCCACCTGCACGCCACCGTCATCTCGTTCGGCTACAAGTACGGCCTGCCGGTCGACGCCGACCTCGTCGTCGACTGCCGGTTCCTGCCCAACCCCCACTGGGTGCCGGAGCTGCGTCCACTGACCGGTCGGGATCCGACGGTGCGTGACTACGTGCTCGCGCAAGAGGGTGCCGGTGAGTTCCTGGACGGCTACGAGCGGCTGCTGCAGGTCGTCGCCGACGGCTACCGCCGCGAGGGCAAGCGCTACGTCACGCTCGCCGTCGGATGCACCGGCGGCAAGCATCGCTCGGTGGCGATCGCCGAGGAGCTCGCGCGCCGCCTCGAGGAGGCTGGCGTCGACGCCGGTGTCGTGCACCGCGACCTGGGCCGCGAGTGAGCGCACCTGCATCGCAGGCTTCGTCCTCGACCGCCGATCTCCGCGTGGTCGCTCTCGGTGGCGGGCACGGCCTCGCCGCGACGCTCTCGGCACTGCGCCGGGTCACCGATCACCTGACGGCGGTCGTGACGGTCGCCGACGACGGCGGCTCCAGCGGGCGGCTGCGTCGCGAGCTGGGAGTGCTGCCGCCCGGCGACCTGCGGATGGCGCTGGCCGCACTGTGCGGTGACGACCAGTGGGGCCGGACCTGGAGCCGCGTCGTCCAGCACCGCTTCCGCAGCGAGGGCGACCTGCACGACCACGCGGTCGGCAACCTGCTCATCGTCGCGCTCTGGGAGCTGCTGGGTGACTCGGTCGAGGGTCTCGACTGGGTCGCCAGGCTGCTGGGTGCCCACGGCCGGGTGCTGCCGATGTCGCTCGTACCCCTCGACATCGAAGCGGTGGTCGACGGCGACGAGGGCTCCCGGACCGTTCGGGGACAGGTCGCCGTGGCGACGGCCACCGGTCGCGTCCGGCAGGTCACCCTGGTCCCGCCGGCGCCGCCCGCGTGCCCGGAGGCGGTGCGGGCGATCCGGGAGGCCGACTGGGTCGTGCTCGGCCCGGGGTCGTGGTTCAGCAGCGTGATCCCGCATCTGCTCGTGCCGGATCTCATGGCTGCGCTGCGTGAGACGGCGGCGCGCCGGCTCGTTGCACTCAATCTCGAGCCGCAGCCGGGCGAGACGGCGGGTTTCTCACCAGAGGCCCACCTCGAGGTGCTTGCCACCCACGCACCCGGCCTGACACTCGACGTCGTGCTGGCCGACACGAACGCGGTTGCCGACCTTGACTCGCTGCACAAGGTGGCCGCGGGCATGGGCGCCAAGGTCGTCCTGGCACCGGTGGCGAGTGCCGACGGGACGCCCCGGCACGACCCGAAGAGTCTTGCCGCAGCCTTCCAAGACGTCTTCGCCGGTGAACTTTCGCACGCCGACGTGCTTCCACGTGACAGGATCTGATGCATGGCCATGACCGCAGCAGTGAAGGACGAGCTTGCGCATCTCACGGTGACGCGGCCCTGCTGCAGAAAGGCCGAAGTCTCCTCGATGCTGCGTTTCGCCGGTGGGTTGCACATCGTGAGCGGACGTATCGTGGTCGAGGCCGAGATCGACACCGGTGCGACCGCACGCCGACTGCGCAAGGACATTGCCGAGGTCTACGGCCACACGTCCGACGTCGCTGTGGTGGCACCGGGTGGGCTGCGCAAGGGCAGCCGCTACCTGGTCCGTGTGGTCCGCGACGGTGAGGCGCTCGCCCGCCAGACCGGCCTGCTCGACGGGCGGGGGAGACCGGTGCGCGGACTGCCACCGCAGGTCGTCTCCGGCGCCATGTGCGACGCGGAGTCGGCGTGGCGCGGGGCTTTCCTCGCGCACGGGTCGCTCACCGAGCCGGGCCGCTCGTCCGCTCTCGAGGTGACGTGCCCCGGGCCGGAGGCGGCGCTGGCCCTCGTCGGCGCGGCCCGCCGGCTGGGCATCGGCGCGAAGTCGCGCGAGGTTCGCGGCGTCGACCGGGTCGTGCTGCGCGACGGTGACGCGATCGGCGCGCTGCTGACCCGCCTCGGCGCCCACGACAGCGTGCTCGCCTGGGAGGAGCGGCGGATGCGCCGCGAAGTCCGGGCGACGGCCAACCGGCTGGCGAACTTCGACGACGCCAACATGCGCCGCTCGGCGCGTGCGGCGGTCGCCGCCGGGGCCCGGGTGCAGCGGGCGCTGGAGATCCTCAGCGACGACGTGCCCGACCACCTGCGCGTCGCGGGGGAGCTGCGCCTGGCCCACAAGCAGGCCAGCCTCGAGGAGCTTGGTGCCCTGGCCGACCCGCCGATGACCAAGGACGCCGTGGCCGGCCGGATCCGGCGGCTGCTCGCGATGGCCGACAAGCGGGCCTCCGACCTCGGCCTCCCCGGCACCGACGCCAGCCTCAGCCCCGACATGCTCGACGCCTGACCCCTTCCTTGCCGAGTCGACCACGTTAGGTAGGCGCAGCACTGCCTCAACAGGTCTGCCGGCCTGTTGAGGCGCTGCCTCGCCTGTTGTCGCGAGGCTCGTACCGCAGGGTGAGGGTTCGTGCGCGCGTTGGATAGGGTCGATGCGGCATCGACCGCACCGCCGAGCGACTAACCGGCGTACGACGAGGAGCATGGCGTGACCATCCGCGTTGGCATCAACGGCTTCGGCCGCATCGGACGCAACTTCCTGCGAGCCGCCCTCGCGCAGGGCGCCGACATCGAGGTTGTCGGGGCGAACGACCTCACCGACAACAAGAGTCTCGCCCACCTGCTGAAGTACGACAGCATCCTCGGCCGCATCTCCGAGGACGTGTCCTACGACGACGAGAACATCATCGTCGGCAAGCAGCGGATCCGCGCCCTCGAGGAGCGCGACCCCACCAAGCTTCCTTGGAAGGAGCTCGGCGCCGACATCGTCATCGAGTCGACCGGTCTGTTCACCGACGCCAACAAGGCAAGGGGCCACATCGAGGCGGGTGCCCAGAAAGTCATCATCTCCGCGCCCGCGAAGAACGAGGACTTCACCGTCGTCCTCGGCGCCAACGACGGCGACTACGACCCCGCCACCCACCACATCATCTCCAACGCGTCGTGCACCACGAACTGCCTCGCGCCCATGGCCAAGGTGCTGCACGACACGTTCACCATCGAGCGCGGTCTGATGACGACGATCCACGCCTACACGCAGGACCAGAACCTGCAGGACGGCCCGCACAGCGACCTGCGTCGCGCCCGAGCGGCGGCGATCAACGTCGTACCGACCAGCACCGGAGCCGCCAAGGCGATCGGTCTCGTGCTCCCCGAGCTGCAGGGCAAGCTCGACGGCTACGCGCTGCGCATCCCGGTGCCCACCGGCTCGGCCACCGACCTCACCGTCGACGTGTCGCGCGACACCAGCGTCGACGAGGTCAACGCCGCGTTCCGGGCGGCGGCCGACGGACCGCTCAAGGGCTACCTGACCTACACCGAGGACGAGATCGTCTCGTCCGACATCGTCACCGATCCGTCGTCGTGCGTGTTCGACTCGAAGCTGACGAAGGTGATCGGCAACCAGGTCAAGATCGTCGGCTGGTACGACAACGAGTGGGGCTACTCCAACCGCCTCGTGGACCTCGTGTCCCTCGTCGGCCGCTCCCTCTGAGCATCCCGAAGCGCAGGTGGCGGGTCCGCGGTTGCACAACTGCATGATCACCGACGAGGGGTGTGAAGGGGGTGGGGATCATGAGGACGGTCAAGGACCTGGGTGATCTGCGGGGCAAGCGCGTCCTGGTCCGCTCCGACCTCAACGTCCCGCTCGACGGCGCGACGATCACCGACGACGGCCGGGTCCGGGCGAGCGCGCCGACGATCAGCGAGCTGGCGGACGCCGGCGCGCGCGTAGTCGTGTGCGCACACCTCGGCCGACCCAAGGGCGAGCCCGACCCGGCGTACACCCTCGCCCCCGTGGCCGAGCGACTCGCCGAGGTCGTCGGCCGGCCGGTCGCATTCGCCACCGACACGGTCGGCGAGAGCGCGCACGCCGCTGTCGATGCGCTCGGCGACGGTGACATCGCGCTGCTCGAGAACCTGAGGTTCAACGAGGGCGAGACGAGCAAGGACGACGACGAGCGCGGCGCGTTCGCCGACGAGCTCGCCGCGCTCGCCGACGTCTACGTGAGCGATGGCTTCGGCGCGCTGCACCGCAAGCACGCGAGCGTGTACGACGTGGCGCAGCGCCTGCCCCACGCCGCCGGCGGCCTGGTGATCGCCGAGACCGATGTGCTGCGCACGCTCACCGGCGACCCCGCACGGCCCTACGTCGTGGTGCTCGGTGGCTCGAAGGTCTCGGACAAGCTCGGCGTCATCGACAACCTGCTCGGCAAGGTCGACCGGCTGCTGATCGGCGGTGGCATGGTCTTCACGTTCCTCAAGGCCCAGGGGCACGAGGTCGGGCGCAGCCTGCTCGAGGCTGACCAGCTCGACGCCGTCCGGGGGTACATCGACGAGGCGAAGGCCAAGGGCGTCGAGATCGTGCTGCCCGTCGACGTGGTGGCTGCGACCGAGCTCGCGCCCGACGCCGACCACGAGGTCGTCGCTGCCGACGCCATCCCGGCGGACCGGCTCGGCGTCGACATCGGCCCGCGAAGCGGCGAGCTCTTCGCCAGCCGGGTGGCCGACGCACGCACCGTGTTCTGGAACGGTCCGATGGGCGTGTTCGAGATGGCGCCCTTCGCCGAGGGCACCCGCGCCGTGGCGCAGGCGCTCACCGAGGTCGAGGGGCTTACCGTCGTGGGTGGCGGCGACTCGGCGGCGGCCGTCCGCCAGCTCGGGTTCGACGAGCAGGCGTTCGGCCACATCTCGACCGGCGGGGGAGCGAGCCTCGAGCTGCTCGAGGGCAAGGCCTTGCCCGGACTCGACGTACTGGAGGACTGACGACATGGCGCGCACCCCCCTGATGGCGGGCAACTGGAAGATGAACCTCAACCACCTCGAGGCCATCGCCCTGGTGCAGAAGCTCGCGTTCTCGCTGACCGACCGCGACCTCGACGCGGTCGAGGTGGCGGTGCTGCCGCCGTTCACCGACATCCGGTCGGTGCAGACACTGGTCGACGGCGACAAGTACCGCATCGCCTACGGCGCCCAGGACGTGTCGCCGCACGCGTCCGGGGCGTACACGGGCGACGTCTCGGCGGCGATGCTGGCCAAGCTGGGCTGCACCTACGTCACCGTCGGCCACTCGGAGCGCCGGCAGCACCACGGCGAGGACGACGCGCTCGTCGGTGCGAAGGCGAAGGCCGTGCTGGGCCAGGGCATGAAGCCGATCCTCTGCGTGGGCGAGGCCCTCGAAGTACGCAAGGCGGGCAAACACGTCGAGCACACCCTGGGCCAGCTGTCCGGCGCGCTCGAGGGCCTGCCCCCGAGCAGGCCCGCGACCTCGTCGTCGCCTACGAGCCGGTGTGGGCCATCGGGACCGGAGAGGTGGCCACTCCCGAGGACGCGCAGGAGGTCTGTGCGGCCATCCGCAAGCGAGTCGCCGAGCTCTACTCGCGTGATCTGGCCAACGGGGTCCGCGTTCTCTATGGCGGCTCGGTCAAGGCGGCCAACGCGAAGGCCATCATGGCCGCAGCGGACGTTGACGGGGCGCTGGTCGGCGGGGCGAGCATCGACCCGGAGGAGTTCGTCGGGATCGTCCGGTTCCAGCAGGAGCCGGCTCGGCAGGCGGCGCCCTGAGGCGTTTCCGGCCGCGAGAGGTTAGGCTGGCCCAGCCAGGTCCGCGACGAAAGAGATGGCAGTGGAGATCGTCTTCCAGATCGTGCTTGTGATCACCAGCATCCTCATGATCGTGCTTGTGCTTCTGCACAAGGGCAAGGGCGGCGGACTCTCCGACATGTTCGGCGGCGGCGTCTCCTCCTCGCTCGGTGGCTCCTCGGTCGTCGAGCGCAACCTCGACCGGATGACCATCGCCATCGGCGTCGTGTGGTTCGCCTCGATCGTGGGATTGGGCCTGCTTCTCAAGAACTGACAGGTAGCCGGGCCGTACACTGGCCGCGGGTGCTGCACCATGCACACCGGCACGGCCGTAAGAGCGTCGTCCGCAAGCAGACTGGAGAGATCCGTGGCAGGTGGGAACGCCATCCGGGGCAGCCGTGTCGGCGCCGGACCGATGGGTGAGGCCGAGCGAGGCGAGTCGGCTCCCCGCTTCCGAATCTCCTACTGGTGCGCCAACGGCCACGAGACGAAGCCCAGCTTCGCCGAGGACATGACCGTCCAGGCGCCCGAGACCTGGGACTGTCCGCGGTGCGGCTTCCCGGCCGGCCAGAACCGCGAGGCACCCCCGTCGCCGCCGCGCACCGAGCCGTACAAGACCCACCTCGCCTACGTGAAGGAACGCCGCAGCGACACCGACGGCGCGGCCATCCTCGAAGAGGCTCTCGCCCGCCTGCGCGGCAAGTAGGTCTCTCTCTCCTGGTTCGGCCCGTTCCCTCGGTGCGGCCGCGGGGGTAGCGTCGCCGAGACGCAACCCCCGGTCGAGGAGGCCGTCGTGACGATGGTCGGCACATCCCTGGAACCCGTGGTCGCGCAGGCGTTCGAGCGGCGCCATGCGCCGGTGCTCGGCCTGGCCGACGACTCGATGGCCCTCGCGCTGGCCTGCCGCGCCATGGCCGAGCGCTTCACCAGAGGCGGGCGCCTCCTCGTGTTCGGCAACGGCGCGGGGGCCACCGACGCACAGCATGTGGCCGTCGAGTTCGTGCACCCGGTCATCGTCGGCAAGCGGGCGCTGCCCGCGCTGTCGCTGGTGAGCGACGCCGCCACGTTGATGGGCGTCGCCGCGCGCCGCGGCATCGACGGCGTCTACGCCCACCAGGTTGACGTGCTGGGCCGACCGGACGACATCGCCCTGGGCCTGTCCGGTGACGGCCGCTGCGCCAACGTCCGCGCCGGGCTTCGCGCGGCCCGCGAGGCGGGTCTGCTCACCGTGGCCCTGGTCGGCGGGGACGGCGGCGACGTGCTCGCCGGCGGCGAGGCCGACCACTGCCTCGTGGTCCGCTCCGGCGACCCGCTCGTCGTCAAGGAGGGCCACGTCACGGCCTACCACCTGCTCTGGGAGCTGGTGCACGTCTTCTTCGACTCGCCCGAGTCCGGACCGACCGCCCAACCGGCCGCCGGGGTCGAGCAGCTCTACCCGTTCCTGTACGGCGGCGGCAGCGAGGGCAAGCCGGTGCTCGACGCCGCGGCCGAGTCGGCGCGCCAGAAGGTCGCACGAGATCGTGGCGCTCCGCTCCGAGGTGCAGGCGGCCCAGGGTGCGGCGCTCGCGGCGTGTGCTGCCCGGCTGGCCGAGTCGTTCGACGCCGGCGCCACGCTGCTCGCGTTCGGCAACGGGGGCAGCAGCACCGACGCGCAGGACGTCGTGCACACTTTCGTCGACCCGCCGCCGCCGGCCGACCCGCTGCCGGCGCTGGGGCTCACCAACGACGTCGCCGTGGTCACCGCGCTGTCGAACGACGTCAGCTTCGACGTCGTCTTCGCCCGGCAGGTCCGGGCCTTCGGCCGGCCGGGCGACATCGCCGTCGCCATCTCCACCAGCGGCGGCTCGCAGAACGTGTTGAGCGCTCTCGAGGAGGCGGAGCGGGTCGGCCTGATGACCGTCGGGCTGGCCGGCTACGGCGGTGGGCGGATGGCGGAGCTGGGCGCGCTGCAGCACCTGTTCGCCGTACCGTCCTCGTCGGTGCACCGCGTGCAGGAGGTGCAGACGACGCTGTACCACGTCCTATGGGACGCGACGCAGACCGCGCTCGCCTCCTGAATTCACCCGCCTCGCAGCCGTGACGTCGCGATCGCGGCCTGCCCGAGGCTGATGCCGCCGTCGTTGGGCGGGACGCAGCGGTGGGTCAGCACGGTGAACCAGTCTGCCTCGAGGCCGTCGAGGCAACGGGTGAGGAGCAGCGCGTTCTGGAACACGCCCCCGGAGAGCGCCACCGTGGACAGGCCGCTGCACCTCGCGCAGCCGCCGGCAGACGTCGACCACCACGTCGGCGAGGGCGTTGTGGAAGCGGGCGGCGATCACCGGCGCGGCCGTGCCGCGGGCCAGGTCGTCGGTCACCGCTCGCACGAGGTGCGGCCACGTCGACGCGCACCACCGGGTCATCGCTGACCGGGACCGCGTAGCTGCCGCGCTCGGCCGGGTCGGCGACCTGCTCGAGCTCGATCGCCGCCTGGCCCTCATAGGTCACGGCGTCGCGCACTCCGAGCAGCGACGAGACCGCGTCGAAGAGCCGGCCAGCGCTGGACGTCAGTGGGGCGTTCGCGCCGGCCCGCGCCGCGGAGAGCACCTGCTCCCAGCGCCGGCCCTGCCGCCGTACGACGTCGAGGCCCGGCGGCGGGCTGCCGTCGTACGCCGCGTCCAGGTGCGCGGCCGCCATCCGCCACGGCTGGCGGGCCGCTGCGTCGCCGCCCGGCATGGCGACCTCCGCGAGGTGGCGCGCGCGGGTGAACCCGCCGAGGTCGGCGAGCAGGAACTCGCCTCCCCAGGCGGTGCCGTCGGTGCCCAGCCCGACGCCGTCGAACGCCACGCCGATGACCGGGCCCGTCTCGCCGTTGTCCGCGAGGCAGGAGGCGATGTGCGCGTGGTGGTGCTGTACGCCGACGAGCTCGACGTCGGGGAGGTCGGTGGCGTAGCGGGTGGACGGGTAGTCGGGGTGCAGGTCGTGGGCCACGACCACCGGGTCGACGTCGAGCAGGTCCTTCAGGTGCGCGATGCCGTCGACGTAGGACAGCATCGTGGCGTAGTTGTCGAGGTCGCCGACGTGGTGCGAGACGAACGCCTGGCGGCCGCGGGTGAGGCAGAACGTGTTCTTCAGGGCCGAGCCGCAGGCCAGGACGGGCTGCGGCAGACTCCTGCGGCATGGCGATCGGGCTGGGCACGTAGCCGCGCGAGCGGCGCACCGGCAGCACGCGGCCCCGCACGACCTTGCACACCGAGTCGTCGACCCGGGTGCGGATGGCCCGGTCGTGCACGAGGAAGGCGTCGGCGATGTCGGCGAGTCGGTCGGCCGCGTCGGCGTCGTCGAAGGCGATCGGCTCGTCGGACGCGTTTCCGCTGGTCAGGACGAGCGGCTCGCGCCACGCCTCCATCAGCAGGGTGTGCATCGGCGTGTAGGGCAGCATCAGACCCAGGGACGGCGAGCCGGGTGCCACCGAGGGCGCCACGGGGGTCGTCGCACCGTCCGCCGTGCCGGGGCGGCGCGCCAGGATGACGATCGGCCGGGCCGCGCTGGTCAGCAGCGCGAGCTCCTCGGGGCCGACCTCGCAGAGCTCGCGCGCCGCGGCCACGTCGACGACCATGAGGGCGAACGGGCGGTCCTCCCGGTGCTTGCGGCCGCGCAGCCTGGCCACCGCGCCCTCCTGGCGGGCGTCGGCCGCGAGGTGGTAGCCGCCCATCCCCTTGACCGCCACGACCGCGCCCGCGGCGAGCAGCTCGACGGTGCCCGCGATCGGCTCGGCGGCGACCGCGCGTCCTGACCGGTCGAGCAGCCGGAGCCGCGGGCCGCAGGCCGGACAGCACACCGGCTCGGCGTGGAACCGGCGGTCGGCGGGGTCGTCGTACTCGGCCCGGCAGGCCGGGCAGAGCGCGAAGCCGGCCATGGTCGTGCGTGACCGGTCGTAGGGCACGGACCGCACGATCGTGTAGCGGGGACCGCACGATGGTGCAGTTGACGAACGGGTAGCCGTAGCGACGGTCGGCCGGGTCGTGCAGCTCGCGGAGGCAGTCGTCGCAGGTCGCGGTGTCCGGCGAGACGAGGGCCCGCCGTGCCCCCTCGGTGGCACTGCTGCGCACCTCGAACCCGGCGGCACCTGAGACCGGCCGCGACTCGCTGCGCACGTCGTCGACCCGGGCCAGCGGCGGAGGTCGGGTCAGCGCGGCGAGCAGTGCCTCGACCGACTCCGGCGCGCCCTCCACCTCGAGCACCACACCGGCGGCGTCGTTGCCCACCCAGCCGGTAAGCCCGCGACTCGTCGCCTCGCGCCACACGAACGGGCGGAAGCCGACACCCTGCACCAGGCCCGACACGTGTGCACGTGCGCGCACCCGGTGGTCGGCACGCACGGCGTCCGTCCCACTGCTCTGCGTCATGCGTCGAGTCGACCCCCGTCGGACGTGTTCGTGACGGATTGTTGTTGGTTCTTGACAATGTCTCGCGCCCGGCGTTAGGACAAGACCTACGTCGAAGAGACCGACGCAGCCGGTCGTCGACGACGTGACGGGGCCTCAGCCCGCAGGCCCCAACGGGAGGCGCCCACATGCTCTCCGCCGAGGCCGTCGCGGCCGAAGACACCCTGGTTCACGTCCTCTGGATCAACGCAGGCCTGAGTTGCGACGGCGACTCGGTGGCGCTGACCGGTGCGACCCAGCCAAGCATCGAGGAGATCGCCCTGGGGGCGCTGCCGGGGCTGCCGAAAGTGGCCGTCCACTGGCCGCTCATCGACTTCGAGTGCGGTCCCAACGGCGGCGCCGACGACTTCCTCGAATGGTTCTGGAAGGCCGACCGTGGCGAGCTCGAGCCGTTCGTCCTCGTCGTCGAGGGCTCGATCCCCAACGAGGCGCTCTCGGGCGAGGGCTACTGGTGCGGGTTCGGCAACAACCCGATGACCGGGCAGCCGGTCACGACCAGCGAGTGGCTCGACCGGCTGGCGCCGAAGGCCCTGGCGATCCTCGCTGTCGGCACCTGCGCGACCTACGGCGGTATCCACGCCATGGCCGGGAACCCGACCGGCGCGATGGGCGTGCCCGACTACCTCGGGTGGGACTGGAAGAGCAAGGCCGGCCTGCCGATCGTCTGCGTGCCTGGCTGCCCGGTCCAGGGTGACAACCTCTCCGAGACGATCACCTACCTGCTCTACCAGGCCACCGGCCAGGCGCCGATGATCCCCCTCGACGAGGAGCTGCGCCCTACCTGGCTCTTCGGCGCCACGGTGCACGAGGGCTGCGACCGCGCCGGCTACTACGAGCAGGGCGACTTCGCCACGGAGTACGGCTCGCCGAAGTGCATCGTCAAGCTCGGGTGCTGGGGTCCGGTCGTCAAGTGCAACGTGCCCAAGCGCGGCTGGATCAACGGCGTGGGCGGCTGCCCCAACGTCGGCGGCATCTGCATCGGCTGCACGATGCCGGGCTTCCCCGACAAGTTCATGCCGTTCATGGACGAGCCGCCCGGCGGCAAGCTGTCGACGACCAGCATCGGCGCCTACGGCAGGACGATCCGGTCGCTGCGGGCCAGGACGACCAACACCTTGAACAAGGAACCGAAGTGGCGCAAGCCCGGCGAAGAGCTGCTCACCGGCGCTAAGCGCACCTGGTAGACCGCACCCGTTCGTGGTCGCCGCCTGCCGCCGCGGCCTCTCAAGTTCTGTTACCCGCGTGAGCTCCCATCGATCCTGAGGACGGACTCAGATGACGTCGACAATGCCGCAGACCGACACGACGAGCTCGAGCGACCGCGGGCTCGTCGAGATGGCGTGGGACCCGATCACCCGCATCGTCGGCAGCCTCGGGATCTACACGAAGATCGACTTCGCGAACATGACCGTGGCCGAGTGCCACAGCACGTCGTCGATCTTCCGCGGCTACAGCCTGTTCATGAAGGGCAAGGACCCGCGCGACGCGCACTTCATCACCAGTCGCATCTGCGGCATCTGCGGTGACAACCACGCCACCTGCTCGTGCTATGCGCAGAACATGGCGTACGGCGTGAAGCCGCCGGCGCTCGGCGAGTGGATCGTCAACCTCGGCGAGGCGGCCGAGTACATGTTCGACCACAACATCTTCCAGGAGAACCTGGTCGGGGTCGACTACTGCGAGCGCATGGTCAAGGAGACCAACCCTGGCGTGCTGGCGAAGGCCGAGAACACCCAGGCGCCCGAACGCAGGACGCGCACGGCTACAAGACCATCGCCGACATCATGCGGGCCCTCAACCCGTTCACCGGCGAGTTCTACCGCGAGGCACTGCAGGTCAGCCGCTGGACGCGCGAGATGTTCTGCCTGATGGAGGGCCGGCACGTCCACCCCTCGACGCTCTACCCGGGCGGTGTCGGCACCGTCGCGACCATCCAGCTGATGACCGACTACCAGATCCGCCTGATGCGCTACGTCGAGTTCATGAAGAAGGTCGTGCCGATGCACGACGACCTCTTCGACTTCTTCTACGAGGCGCTGCCCGGCTACGAGCAGGTCGGCCTGCGCCGCACGCTGCTCGGCTGCTGGGGCTCGTTCCAGGACCCTGAGCACTGCAACTTCTCCTACAAGGACATGGAGGACTGGGGTCGACAAGATGTTCGTGACGCCGGGCGTCGTCGTCGACGGCAAGCTCGTCACGCACGAGCCTGGTCGACATCAACCTCGGCATCCGCATCCTGCTCGGCAGCTCCTACTACGACGACTGGGAAGACCAGGAGATGTTCGTCACGCACGACCCTCTGGGCAACCCGGTCGACCGTCGTCACCCGTGGAACCAGCACACCAACCCCAAGCCGCAGAAGCGCGATCTCGACAACAAGTACAGCTGGGTCATGTCGCCGCGCTGGTACGACGGCACAGGACCACCTGGCACTCGACACCGGCGGTGGCCCGCTCGCCCGGCTGTGGTCGACGGCGCTTGCCGGCCTTGGTCGACATCGGCTACGTCAAGGCCACCGGCACCAGCGTGCAGATCAACCTTCCGAAGACCGCGCTCAAGGGACCGGTGTCCCTCGAGTGGAAGATCCCGCAGTGGAGCAACACGATCGAGCGCAACCGGGCGCGCACCTACTTCCAGGCCTATGCCGCCGCCTGCGCCCTGCACTTCTGCGAGAAGGCGCTGGTGGAGATCCGCGCCGGCCGCACCAAGACCTGGGAGACGTTCGACGTGCCCGACGAGGCGCATCGGCTGCGGGTTCACCGAGGCGGTCCGCGGCGTGCTGTCCCACCACATGGTGATCCGGGACGGCAAGATCGCCAACTACCACCCCTACCCGCCGACGCCGTGGAACGCCAACCCGCGCGACGTCTACGGCACGCCGGGGCCCTACGAGGACGCGGTTCAGGACCAGCCGCTTGTTCGAGGAGAACACGCGGGAGAACTTCAAGGGCATCGACATCATGCGCACCGTCCGCAGCTTCGACCCCTGCCTGCCCTGCGGCGTCCACATGTACCTCGGCGAGGGCAAGACGCTGAAGAAGGTCCACTCCCCGACGGCGGCCGTCTCGGGGGAGGAGTGAGCGCGCCAGGTCCTGACCTCGCGGCGACGGGCGAGCGCATCGAGCTCCTGCTGGAGGCGAGTGCCGCCGCGGGACCGATCGCCCGCGAGCGCGCCGAGGAACTGGTGCGGCTCGTCGTCGACCTGTACGGCGCGGGTCTGGAGCGCGTGCTGGAGCTGGTGCATGCCGCCGGAGCGCTCGACGACGACCTGCTCGACCGGCTCGCCGCCGACGAGCTGGTGTCGAGCCTGCTGCTCGTGCACGGTCTGCATCCCTACGGCGTGCGAGGACCGCGTCCAGCGGGCCCTCGACGACGTCCGCCCCTACCTCGGCTCGCACGGAGGCGACGTGCGGCTGCTCGAGGTGACCGAGGAGGGCGTCGTGCTCGCTTCAGCTGCTCGGCAGCTGCGACGGCTGCGCCTCCTCGTCGGTGACGCTCGAGCTCGCGGTGGAGGACGCGATCCGCGCGGCCGCACCCGAGGTCGTGCGCATCGACGTCGAGGAGAAGCGAAGCCCCGACCCAGGGCGTGATCCCGGTCGAGTCGCTGACTGCCCGGCTGCGGACGACCGAGGGAGGCCGGCGGGGTGCGTCTGGGCCGCGGCCGCCCGCCTCGACGAGCTGCCCGGTCGGCGGCCTGCACCGGACGACCGTCGCCGGGCTGGACGTCGTGCTGTGCCGGCTGCTGTCCGGCGTCTACGCCTACCGCGACGCCTGCGCCGCCTGCGGCGCCACGTTCGAGGAGGCCGGCCTGCAGCGCTCGCCGGCGACACCGGGCAGCGCGGTGCTCACCTGCCACGGCTGCGGCGCGCACTTCGACGTGCGCCGGTGCGGGAGTCGACCTCGACGACCCGGGCCGCCACCTCGAGCCCGTGCCGCTGCTCGAGCGCGACGGCTGTGTCGAGGTCGCCGTCCGGGCGTCGGTCGCCGGCATGAGCACGCCAGACGGCGACGGCCGCCGGACGCGCTGTCGGTCCTGGCGCGGATCCGCGTCGGGCCGACCTGACCCGTCGCCGTACGAGCGGTGCGAGATGTGCGCCGCCCCCGTCGCCGACGAGCACTCAGCACGTCGTCAACGTGGGCAGCCGGTCGCTGCTGTGCACCTGCCGTCCCTGCTACCTGCTCTTCACCCACGACGACGCGACGCTGGCCTACCGCGCGGTGCCCGACCGCTACCTGTCCTTCCCCGATCTGCCCGCGCCGGTCTGGGACGAGCTCGAGCTGCCGGTCGGCACGGCCTTCCTGTTCCTCAACTCCGCGCTCGGCCGCGTCGTCGCGTTCTACCCGGGGCCGGCGGGAGCTACCGAGTCGGAGCTGCTCGCTGGACGCCTGGGAGCGGGTCGTGGCCGCCGCGCCAGGGCTGGCGACGCTCCAGCCCGACGTCGAGGCCCTGCTGGTGCACACCCACGACGAGCGGGCCGGCCAGCAGGTCGAGGCGTTCCTCGTGCCCATCGACGTCTGCTACGAGCTGGTCGGGCACCTGCGGATGCTCTGGCGGGGCTTCGACGGCGGGCAGGACGTGCGCCGCCGGCTCGGACGAGTTCTTCGACCAGGTGCGTGCCCGTAGCAGACCCAGCGATATGGCCGGTGCGCCTTGACGACACTGGCGTTCGAGGTACTCGACGTACGACCGCAGGAGCATGCGGCCTCGCCACACCTGCTGTTCCGGCTCCGGGTCACGGAGACCAGCGGCGAGGTCGTGCACGCGATCGCGCTGCGCGCGCAGCTGCGCATCGAGCCGCAGCGCCGGCCCTACGACGCCGAGGAGCAGGCCGGCCTGACCGACCTGTTCGGCACGTCCGAGCGCTACAGCCACGACGCTCAAGCCGTTCCTGTGGACCCACGCGACCGCGATGGTGCAGGGGTTCGAGGGCTCCCGCGAGTTCGACCTGCCGGTGGCGTGCACCTACGACTTCGACGTCAGCGCCGCCAAGTACCTGCACGCACTGCGCGGCGGCGACGTCCCGCTCGTGCTGCTGTTCAGCGGCACGGTGTTCACCCGCGGCGCGACCGGCTTCGCGGTCGAGCAGCTGTCCTGGTCGCTGGAGGCGTCGTGCCGGCTGCCCGGTCGACACCTGGCGGGAGCTGATGGAGCTCTACTTCCCGGGCAGCGGCTGGATCCGCCTCGACCGCGACACCATCGCGGCGCTCGCGCGCTACCGCTCGGCGCGCGGGCTCACGTCGCTGGGAGCAGACGGTCACCGCCCTGCTCCCGGCGGAGGTGCGGGCGTCATGACACTGCACCGCAGCCCGCCAGGTCGCCGACGCGGTGCTCTACGAGGGCTACCTGCTCTACCCCTACCGCGCGTCGTCGCCGAAGAACCAGGTGCGCTGGCAGTTCGGCATGCTCGGGCCGGAGGGCGCGGCCGCGGCCGGGGTCGGCGAGGAGCCGTCGATGTCGGCGGAGGTGATTCGTCGAGGCCGCGCCGGGCGCCGGCGTCGACATCGCGCGTGCGCTTCCTGCAGGTGCAGGCCCGCGTCGTCGCAGCGCGCGACCGCCGACGGCTGGGTCGCGGTCGACGAGCTGCGTGGTCGACGGCACCCGGTGGATCCCGTTCCACGAGGCGGTGTCCCGCGAGGTCCCGCTGCTCGGGCTCTCGATCGACGACCTGCGGGCCGGTCGCGACGCTCGACGTCGACCGCGCCGGCGGGCGAGGACGTCGAAGACCTGCTACGAGGACGGCCGGCTCGTCGGCCGGCTGGTCCGCACTCGCTGGGCGCTGCAAGGCACCGTCACCGCGCGGGTCCGGCCCGGGCAGTGATCCGCGCCTGCTCGTCGTCGGCCTCGACGTGGTCAACCGCACCGGCTGGACGCCGGGCGAACGCGACCGGCTGGACCGCACGCGACGTCGCTGCGCGCTACTCCTTCGTGGGCACCCACCTGCTGCTGACCGCGCAGGGGCACCAGGTTCGTGTCGCTGCTCGACGGCCCGGACTGGGCGGCGGCCGACGCCGCGTCATGCACCCAGTCGCGGTGCTGGCCGGTGCTGGTCGCCGACGACGACGGCGCCGACGCGCGTGCTGGTGTCGCCGATCATCCTCGGCGACTACCCGCGATCGCGCCGGAGAGCGCGGGCGACCTGTTCGACGCCACCGAGATCGACGAGATCCTCACGCTGCGGGTCATGACGATGACCGAGCAGGAGAAGGCCGAGGCGCGCGGCACCGACCCGCGGGCGGCCGCGATCCTGGCCCGCTGCGACGCGATGAGCGACGACGCGCATGGGCCGGCTGCACGGCGCCCGCCGGCCGACCGCCGACCTGTCGGCCGCGCCGAACCTGGACGACGTACCGGTCTACGGCGACGACGTGCCGTGGTGGGACGCAGGGCAGGACGCCCGCGCCGAGCCGCGAGGCGACGCCGTACTCGTCGGCGGAGTGCCGGTCGCCAAGGGCAGCCGGGTGCTGCTGCGACCGTCGCGGCGGGCCGACGCCCAGGACCTGTTCCTCGCCGGGCTGACCGCCGTGGTGACGCGGGTCTACTTCGACGTCGACGGCGGCACGCACGTCGCGGTGGTGCTCGAGGACGACCCGGCCAAGCGACCTCTACGACACGCACCGGCCGCTTCTACTACTTCGGGCCCGAGGAGATCGAGCCGCTGCCGGCCCCGGCTCCCGGTGGTGATGCCCCGTGACCGGCCGAGTGCTCGTCGCCGGCATCGGCAACGTGTTCCTCACCGACGACGGCTTCGGCAGCGAGGTCGCGCGGCGGCTGGCCGGGGCGCCGGTGCCCGACGGCGTCAGGGTCGTCGACTACGGCATCCGCGGCATGCACCTGGCCTACGACCTGCTCGACGGCTACGACGCGCTGGTCGTCGTCGACGCGCTGCCCGGCAACGGCGCGCCGGGCGACCTGTCGGTGCTCGAGGTCGGTCCCGACGACCTCGGCGACGGCGAGCTCGACGCCCACGGCATGGCGCCGGTCGCGGTCCTGGCCAGCCTCGGCCAGCTCGGCGGGTCGCTGCCGCCGACCTACGTCGTCGGCTGCCAGCCGGCCGACGTGGGCGAGGGCATGGGTCTGACCCCGGCTGTCGCGGCCGCGGTCGACCGCGCGGTCGAGCTCGTGCACGAGGTGCTCGAGCAGCGACTAGACATGGGGGCACCTGCCGCGGGACGCCATCGCGCCCCCGCGTCCGCAGATCGCAGAGAGGAACTGCCATGAGAGTCATCGGCATCATCGCCACCGGCATCGTCGCGCTGGTCGCGCTCGTCGGCGTCGTGCTCGGCGTCCGCTCCATCGCCGACGTCAAGCGCTACCTGCGCATGCGAGTCGATGTAGGGGAGCGTCCACGTGCACGAGATGAGCTACTGCGAGGGCGTGCTCGAGGCGGTCGAGCGGCGGGCGGGCGGAGCGCCGCGTCGCCCGGGTCGGCGTCCGCATCGGCGCCGTCCACCGGGTGGTGCGCCGACGCGTTCGAGCAGTCCTTCCAGATCGCCGCGGCCGGCGGTCCGGCCGAGGGCGCCACGACCGAGGTCGTGGTCGTGCCGGTGCGCGGGCACTGCATGGACTGCCGCCTCGACTTCGAGCAGCCCGACCCCTCACCGGCCTGCCCGTCGTGCGGCTCTCTCGACGTCGCCGTCGAGGGCGGCGACGAGGTCATCCTCGAGTGGCTGCAGTACGTCGACACCGCGGCGATCGCCGACCAGTCGCGCCGAGCTCGTGCCCGCCCACACCCATCTCGGAGGAGGACTATAGCCGTGTGCCTTGCCATCCCCGGTCAGGTCGTCGAGTTCCTCCCCGGCAACGACGACCAGCTGGCGCTCGTCGACGTCGTCGGCGTCAAGCGCAAGATCAACATCGGGCTGATGGAGGACGTCGAGCTGGAGGTCGGCGACTACGTGCTGATCCACGTCGGGTTCGCGATGTCGAAGGTCGACGAGAAGGAAGCCGCGGAGGCGCTGTCGATGCTCGAGATGATGGGTCAGGCGTTCACCGACGAGCTGCAGGCCGTGGCCGAGTCGAGCATCGAATGAGCGACCCGGTGAACATCGACCTGGGGCGCCTCGCTGAGGCCGGCGGCGACCTGCTCCGCCGAGCCGGGCTGCATCACGTGCGGCGACGTCGCCGTCGTCCTGACCGTGGCGACCGTCGACGGCAGTCGACGCCGCGCTGCCGTGACGAGCAGGGCCGCGAGGAGCTGGTGGCGACCGAGCTGGTGGGCGAGGTCCGGCCGGGCGACCGCGTGCTGGTGCACGCCGGCGTGGCCATCGAGAGGCTGGCCACCGCAAGAGACGGGAGAGCTGACAGATGAAGTTCGTCGACGAGTTCCGCGACGCCGACCTGGCCGAGGTGCTGGGCCGCGAGATCACCGCGCTCTGCGAGCCCGGCCGGCACTACAAGATCATGGAGGTGTGCGGCGGGCACACGCACACCATCTACCGCTACGGCGTGCAGGACCACCTGCCCGAGGACATCGAGCTCGTGCACGGTCCCGGCTGCCCGGTGTGCGTCATCCCGATGGGGCGGGTCGACGACGGCATCGCGATCGCGGAGCGGGACGGCGTGATCCTCACCTGCTTCGGCGACATGATGCGGGTGCCCGGCAGCCGCGGGCTCGTTCCTCGACGCCAACGCCCGCGGCGCCGACATCCGGATGGTCTACTCGCCGCTCGACGCGCTGCGGATCGCGCGGCAGAACCCGGACCGCCAGGTCGTCTTCTACGCGATCGGCTTCGAGACGACGGCGCCGTCGACGGCGCTGACCGTGCTGCGCGCCGCCAAGGAAGGCATCGAGAACTTCTCGGTCTTCTGCAACCACGTGACGATCATCCCGGCCATCAAGGCGATCCTCGACTCGCCCGACCTGCGGCTCGACGCGTTCCTCGGTCCCGGGCACGTCTCGACGGTCATCGGCTGCCGGCCCTACGAGTGGATCTCGCGCGACTTCGGGATGCCGCTGGTGTGCGCGGGCTTCGAGCCGCTCGACCTGCTGCAGTCGGTCTACATGATCATGAAGCAGTTCGCCGAGGGCCGCGCCGAGGTCGAGAACCAGTACGGCCGGGTGGTGCAGTACGACGGCAACCCGGTGGCGCTCAAGGTGCTCGGCGACGTGTTCGCGCTGCGGCCGTTCTTCGAGTGGCGCGGCCTCGGGCTCGATCGCGCACTCGGCGCTGCAGCTGTCGCCGACGTACGCGCACTACGACGCCGAGCTGCGCTACGAGCTGCCGGGCGTGCGGGTCGCCGACCCGAAGGCCTGCCAGTGCGGCGAGGTGCTCAAGGGCGTGCTGAAGCCGTGGGAGTGCAAGGTGTTCGGCACCGCCTGCACGCCGGAGACGCCGATCGGCACCTGCATGGTCTCCTCCGAGGGCGCCTGCGCGGCCTACTACAACTACGGGCAGTACGCGAAGCAGCGGCTGACCCTCGAGGTGCTGCAGTGAGCCGCGCAGACGTCACGCGAGGACCAGGTCGGCGAACGCATCGAGGCGATGCGCCGGCGGCCGCAGCGGTTCCGCGACGAGCGGGTCACGATGGCGCACGGCGCGGGCGGCAAGGCGAGCCGGGCGCTGGTCGAGGGTCTCGTCGTGCCGCTGCTGGCCAACCCGGCGCTCGAGCAGCTGTCCGACGCGGGCCTGCTCACCGTCGGGACAGGCACGGCTGGCGCTGACCACCGACGCCTTCGTCGTGCGGCCGATCCGGTTTCCCGGCGGCTCGATCGGCGAGCTGGCGGTCAACGGCACGGTCAACGACCTCGCCGTCTCCGGTGCTCGTCCGGTGGCGCTGTCCGCGGCGCTCGTCCTCGAGGAAGGGCTCGCGGCCGACGTCCTGGAGGCGGAGATCACCGCGATGGCCGGCGCCGCGCGCGCCGCCGACGTCTCCGTGGTCACCGGCGACACGAAGGTCGTCGAGCGCGGCAAGTGCGACTCGATGTACGTCGTCACGACCGGCGTCGGCCTGGTCGACGAGGGCGTGCGGTGCTCGCACCCGAGCTGCGTCCGGCCCGGCGACAAGGTGCTGGTCTCGGGAACCGATCGGCGACCACGGCGTCGCCATCATGCTGGCCCGCGGCGATCTCGACATCGAGGCCGACGTGCGCAGCGACACCGCAGCCGCTGTGGTCGCTGGCCTCCGCGCTGCTCGGCGGCGTGCGGCGACGGCGCTGCACTGCATGCGCGACGCCACGCGCGGCGGCGTCGCCACCGTGCTGAACGAGATCGCGCTCGCGGCAGAGGTAGGCGTCGTCCTCGAGGAGAGCCGGGTGCCGGTGCGGCCCGAGGTGGTCGGTGCCGGGGAGATCCTCGGCATCGACCCGCTCTACGTCGCCAACGAGGGCAAGCTCGTCGCCTTCGTCGCACCGGAGCACGCCGACGCCGCGCTGGAGGCGATGCGGGCCCTGCCTGCCGGGGCGGACGCCGCGATCGTCGGCGAGGTCCGCGACGAGCCGCCCGGCCGGGTGCTCGGCCGCACCTCGTTCGGTGGTCACCGGCTGATCGACATGCTCGTCGGCGATCCCGCTGCCGCGCATCTGCTAGACGACGTTCCGGACGCCCAGACGAGGGAAGGAACGAGCGCATGAGCGAACAGGACGAAAGTCCGCACCTGCAGGAGGAACCGCAGTCCGAGCGCGGGGCGCCGGGCAGCCGGGACGAGGGCAACCCGCCTGATGCCGGTCCGGCCGACCGTCCGAGCGGCGATCCGCACGACGAGAGCACAGGCGTGGACGACAAGGACACAAAGCACGGCGACACCACGCTGCCGACCGGTGACGGGGGCGGCTGACCGGCTGACCGACGGAGGAGGAGCGATGTCTGCATCAGGCGAGCAGGAGCCCGGCGGTGTGGTCCCGCCCTACGACGACCGCAAGCAGAGCGCCGAGCCTGACCAAGCCGGCGGGACGAGCCGTGGCGGTGCGCGGGTAGGTGGCGCCACCGGGCCGGTCGACGACGACAAGCCCAAAGCGGCGGACCCCTCGGACACGCCTGGGAGCAGGACGGCATCGCCGGGCAGTGACGAGCCGGCCGAGCAGATGCCCGACGGCGAGTCGGCGGAGCAGGGCGACGACCGGACCTCCCACGTCCCCGGGACGCCGAAGGGGGAGGACAGCGGGGCCTAACGGACCGAAACGCGCCCTACGCTGACCGGCATGGCAGACCACGAAATGGCCTCCGGTCCACTCACCGGCGTCGTCGTCGTCGACCTCTCCCGTGCGCTCGCGGGCCCGCACGCCGCGATGATGCTCGGTGACCTCGGCGCCCGGGTCATCAAGGTCGAGAACCCGAAGGGCGGCGACGACAGCCGCGGCTGGGGCCCGCCGTTCGTGGGTCCCGACGAGGCCCGCGAGTCGACGTACTTCTTCTCCTGCAACCGCAACAAGGAGTCGGTGACCGCCGACCTCAAGTCCCCCGCGGGGAAGGCACTGCTGACCCGCCTGGTGCGCCACGCGGACGTGCTCGTCGAGAACTTCCGCACCGGCGTGCTCGACCGGCTCGGCTTCTCCGTCGCGGAGCTGCACGAGATCAACCCCGGGCTCGTGCTGCTCTCGATCACCGGGTTCGGCCACGACGGACCGGAGGGCGGGCGCGCGGGCTACGACCAGATCGCGCAGGGCGAGGCCGGGCTGATGTCGCTCACCGGCACCGGACCGGACGACCCGATGCGCGTCGGCGTGCCCATCGGCGACCTGCTCGCCGGCATGTACGGCGCGTACGGCGTCGTGGCCGCCCTGCACGAGCGCAATGCGACGGGTCGCGGCAAGGTCGTGCGCACCTCTCTGCTCGCGGCCATCGTGGGTGTGCACGCGTTCCAGGGCACCCGCTACACCGTCACCGGCGAAGTGCCCTACGGCCAGGGCAACCACCACCCGTCCATCTGCCCCTACGGCCTGTTCCGGTGCAGCGACGGCATGGTGCAGATCGCGGTCGGCAGCGAGGGGATCTGGCGGCGGATGGCGCCGGCGTTCGGGCTGCCCGTCGACGAAGAGGGTTACGCGAACAACGCCCAGCGGGTGGGCAACCGCGAGGCGGTCATCGCGGCCGTCAACGCCGCCTTCGCCGACATCCCGCTCGCCGACCTGCTGCCTCGGCTGGCCGAGCTCGGCGTGCCGGCGGGCGAGGTGCGCACCCTCGACCGCGTCTACGACTGGGAGCAGACCAGGTCGCAGGGGCTGCTCGTCGACGTCGAGCACGCGACCGCCGGCCGGATAACACTGCCGGGGCCGGCACTGCGCTTCGACGGGACGGCCGACCTGCCCCACGTCGCGCCGCCGACCCTCGGCCAGCACGACGAGAGCGTGCGCCGGTGGCTCGACGACCTGGAGGGCGCTGCGGATGCCAGCGTCGACGCCCGTTAGCAGCCCCGGCGCGCTCGAGCTGATCGGTGCGGTCCTCGACGAGGGCAGCTGGGTGGGGTGGGACCGGCCGCTCGCCGACGTGCCCGGCGACCCGGCGTACGCCGAGGCGTTGCGCGGGGCGCGCGAACGCACCGGTCTCGACGAGGCGGTCGTCACCGGCGAGGGCCGCATCCGCGGTCGGCGGGTGGCGGTCGTGGCCTGCGAGTTCGGGTTTCTCGCCGGCTCGATCGGCGTGCAGGCCGCCGAGCGACTCGTGCTCGCCATCGAGCAGGCGACCGACGAGCGGCTGCCGCTGCTCGCCTCGCCGACCTCCGGCGGCACACGGATGCAGGAGGGGACGGTCGCGTTCCTGCAGATGGTGAAGATCACCGCGGCGATCGGCCGCCACAAGGCGGCAGGCAACCCCTACCTCGTCTATCTGCGCAACCCGACGACCGGCGGGGTCCTCGCGTCGTGGGGGTCGCTCGGTCACGTGACGGTGGCCGAGCCGGGTGCGCTCATCGGGTTCCTGGGTCCGCGCGTCTACCAGGCGCTGTACGGCGGGGAGTTCCCCGCCGGCGTGCAGACCGCCGAGAACCTCTTCGAGCACGGCATCGTCGACGCGGTCGTCGCGCCGGGCGAGATCGCCGAGGCGGTGGACCGCGCACTCAACGTGCTGGCCGCGCCGCGCGAGGGTGCGCCGGACGTGCCGGAGGTGCCGGTCGAGCCGCTCGACGACGTGCCCGCCTGGGACTCCATCGTCCGGTCCCGACGGCCGGACCGGCCCGGGGTGCGTCACCTGCTGCGCCAGACGGCACGCGACGTCGTACCTCTGCACGGCACCGGCGCGGGTGAGAGCGAGCCCGGCCTGCTGCTCGCCCTGGCCCGGTTCGGCGCCGCCCCGTGCGTGGTGCTCGGCCAGGACCGCCAGCGCCAGACGGCGGGGCAGGAGCTCGGGCCGGCCGGGCTGCGCGAGGCGCGGCGCGGGATGCGTCTCGCCGACGAGCTCAAGCTGCCGCTGGTCACGGTCATCGACACGGCGGGTGCGGCGCTGTCGAAGGAGGCGGAGGAGGGCGGCCTGGCCGGGGAGATCGCCCGGTCACTGGCCGACCTGGTGCTGCTCGACGCGCCGACCGTGTGCCTGATGCTCGGTGAGGGAGCCGGCGGCGGGGCGCTCGCCCTGCTGCCGGCCGACCGCGTCGTCTGCGCGCAGCACGCCTGGCTGTCGCCGCTTCCGCCCGAGGGGGCGTCGGCGATCATCCACCGAACGACCGACCGGGCCCCCGAGATGGCCGAGCAGCAGGGCGTGCGCTCCCTCGACCTCTTGCAGGCCGGCATCGTCGACCGCATCGTGGCCGAGCGCCCGGACGCCGCCGACGAGCCCGCGGCGTACCTCGCCCGGGTCGCCTCCGTGCTCGAGGCCGAGCTGACCTGGCTGCTGCGCCGCGACCCCGGCACCCGCCTCGCCGCCCGCCTGGCCCGCTACCGCCACCTCGGCCACTAGCCGCCACGCCTGCCGAGTCGACCACGTTAGGTAGGCCAGGCACTGCCTCAACAGGCCTGCCGGCCTGTTGAGGCAGTGCCCCCACCTACCTAACGTGGTCGACTCCGTGGGGGCTGTCGGGCTACTAGGGTGCGCGCATGCGTGTGCTCATCGCCCTAGGTGGCAACGCCATGACCGGCCCCGACGGCGGAGCGAGCCCGCAGGACCAGGACCGCGCCGTCGGCACCGCGACCGAGCACATCGCCGACCTGGTCGGCTCCGGCGTCGACGTCGTGCTCACCCACGGCAACGGCCCGCAGGTCGGCAACCTGCTCGTCAAGAACGAGCTCGCCGCGCACGTCGTCCCGCCGGTGCCGCTCGACTGGTGCGGCGCACAGACGCAGGGCACCATCGGGTTCCTCATCCTCGACGCCCTCGACCTGGCGCTCGCCCGGCGCGGCGTCGACCGCAAGGTGGCGGCGCTGGTGACCCGCACGCGGGTCGACGGCGACGACGCGGGGTTCGACGAGCCGAGCAAGCCCATCGGGCGCTACCTGCCCGAGGACGAGGCTCGGGTGCTCGTCGAGCACGGCCAGATCTGGCAGGACCGCGGCGAGCGCGGCTGGCGGCGGATGGTCGCCTCACCCGAGCCCCTGCAGATCCTCGACGCCCCGGCGATCCGGACCCTCGCCGGAGCCGGCTTCGTCGTCGTCGCCGCGGGCGGTGGCGGCATCCCGGTCGTGCGCGACGACGACGGCACCCTGCGCGGCGTCGAGGCCGTCATCGACAAGGACCTTGCCGCCGCGCTGCTTGCGCGGGAGGTGGGCGCGGAGGTGCTGGTCATCGCGACCGACGTCGAGCACGCCGTGCTCGACTTCGGTACGCCGCAGGCCCGGTCCCTTCACCACGTGACGCCGCAGGACATGCGCGAGTACGCCGCCGACGGCCAGTTCGCCAGCGGCAGCATGGGACCCAAGGTCGAGGCCGCGGTGCGGTTCGTGGAGGCTGGGGGAGAACGATCCGTCATCACCTCCCTCGAGAACATCACCGAGGCAACGCGCGGCGCGGCCGGCACGGTCATCGAGAAGGTCGTCGAGAAGAAGGAGCCCACCACCCCATGACCACGTCCCCGCTGCCCATCGAGGTCCACAAGGTCGCCATCGAGAGCGTGTCGGACGCGTCTGGTTTCGCCCGGCTCCTCGACAACGGCGTCATCGAGGCCGACCGGGTCATCGCGGTCATCGGCAAGACCGAGGGCAACGGTGGCGTCAACGACTACACGCGCATCATCGCCGACCGCGCCTTCCGCGAAGTCATCGAGGCGCGGGGCACGAGGACGATGGAGGAGATCAAGCAGATCCCCATCGTGTGGTCGGGCGGCACCGACGGCGTCATCTCCCCGCACGCCACCATCTTCGCGACCACGGACGCCGACCAGGCGCCGCAGACCGACGAGCCCCGGCTCTCAGTCGGCTACGCGATGAGCGACACGATCAACCCGGAGGACATCGGCCGGCCCGCGATGGTGGAGAAGGTCGCCGCCGGGGTGAAGATCGCGATGGAGCGCGCCGGCATCACCGACCCGGCCGACGTGCACTACGTGCAGACCAAGACGCCGTTGCTCACGCTCGAGACCATCACCGACGCCAAGAAGCGCGGCCACGACGTCTGGACCGAGGACACCCTCAAGTCGATGGACGTCTCCAACTCGACGACGGCGCTGGGCATCGGCGTCGCACTCGGCGAGATCGACATGCCGAGCGGCGACCAGATCCACAAGGACCTCTCGCTGTTCTCGGCCGTCGCGTCGTGCTCGTCAGGAGTCGAGCTCGACCAGGCGCAGATCGTGGTGCTCGGCAACGTGCGCGGCGTCGGCGGACGCTTCCAGATCGGGCACAGCGTGATGAAGGACGCGCTCGACGCCGACGGCGTGTGGGACGCCATCCGCAACGCGGGCATCGACGACCTGCCGGAGCGCCCGCACACGAGCGACCTGCGCGGCCGGGTCGTCAACGTCTTCTGCAAGTGCGAGGCCGACCCGAGCGGGCGGGTGCGTGACCGCCGCAACATCATGCTCGACGACTCCGACGTCCACTGGCACCGCCAGATCAAGTCGTGCGTCGGCGGAGTGGTGGCGTCGGTCACGGGTGACCCGGCCGTCTTCGTGTCGGTCGCGGCCGTCCACCAGGGCCCGTCCGGCGGCGGGCCGGTCATCGCGATCGTCGACCAGTCCGCCTGACTCCACGGCTCGGCGAGCCGACCAGGTTCAGGCGGGCACGACGACGAGCCGCTGTGGAGCGTCGGCCGCCGGTTCCGGCAGCCGCAGCGCTTCGCGTCCCGGCGTGATGCACCCGAGCACGCTTGCCGCCCGGGCACCGGTGGCGCTCGGAACGGTGCCGGCCAGCCCGTGCACGGTGAGGAAACCGAGCAGCGCAAAGGCCAGCGCCTCCTTGGCCTGCGACGGCACGCCGAGCGCGTCGATCGTGGTCACCGTCGTCGGCGCGCACCGCGCGGCCAGCCGCGCCATCAGGACCGGGTTGCGGGTGCCGCCACCCGCGGCGACGACCTCGCGTACGCCGTGGTCGTGGCACGCGCTCGCGACGGTCACGGCTGTCAGCTCGACCAGGGTCGCCACCACGTCGTCGTCGGCGACCTGGCCCAGCCGCGACAGCCGCTGCTCGACATAGCCGAGGTTGAACACCTCCTTGCCCGTCGACTTCGGCGCAGGCAGCGCGAAGTAGGGGTCGTCGAGCAGCGCGTCCAGCAGGTCCGCGGAGACCTGCCCGCGCGACGCTCGCCCGCCGTCGACGTCCATCGACTCGCGCCCCGACGAGCGAGCGTCGACGAACGCGTCCACCAGAGCGTTGGCCGGGCCGACGTCCCATGCCAGCACCGGCCCCACGGTCGCCACGGTGACGTTCGCGATCCCGCCGAGGTTGAGTGACGCGCCACCCGGGCGGTCGGGCAGCACGAAGAGCGCGTCGAAGAGCGAGACGAGCGGAGCCCCCTGCCCACCGCGAGTGATGTCGCGACTGCGCAGGTCCGACACGACCGGCAGACCGGTCCGCTCCGCGACCCAGGCCGGCGCGCCCAGCTGCAACGTGCCGCGCGCCCGGGAGCCCTCCACCCAATGGAAGACGGTCTGTCCGTGCGAGACGACGAGATCGCACCGGGCCTCGCCGAGCTCGACGCGCGCCCGTTCGGCCACGTCCCCGACGAGCACACCGATCTCGGTGTCGAGCCGGCACACCTCCTCCATCGAGGTCGCGCCGGGAGGAAGAGCCGACGCGATCCGCCGTCGCAGGTCGCCCGGCACGGGCTCGCTCAGCACTCCGAGCAGCCGCGCGCGGACCGTCGAGCCGTCGAGCTCCAGATCCACCACCGCCGCGTCGACAGCGTCGTACGACGTACCGCTCATGCAGCCGATGACGCGCACAGTCACCCCTCGCCGAACGTCGGGTCGTGCAGCAGAGAGTGCACCTCGTGCAGCACCGCGCACCACATCGGGTCGGTCGCCACGGCTGCTGTCGGGTCCGGGACGTGGAGCCTGTTGGTGAGCAGCACCACAGTCGCCCGGTGCTCGGGTACGACGGCGGCCACGGTGCCCGGAAAGCCGGGGTGCCCGAACGCGGCGACGGCGCACCCGTTGCTGGCGTCCGTCCACGACCTGAGGCCGAGACGTTGGCCTTGGTCGGGACCGGGCGCCAGGAACGCGTCGACGGTGTCGCGCGACCAGGGCCCCTCTCCCGCGCCCGAGGCAAGCAGACTCTCGCCCCAGCGCAGGAGGTCGGACGCTGTGGAGAACAGGCCTGCGTGGCCGGCGATGCCGTCGTAGCAGAAGAACGCGTTGCCGTCGTCGACCTCACCGAGTCGCACCCGTGTCCGCCAGCCATCGAAGTCGCTCCCGCGGACGGGCACGGGGTAGGGCTCGCCCGTCAGCAGCATGCGTCGTTCGACGACGTCACCGGCTGCGCCCGCCGCGACATCGTCGAGTGCCGGGCGCGCGTAACGCGTGCCGTCCATCCCCACGGGGCGGAGCACGAGAGCGGCAATCGCGGCGTCGAGGGACGATGCGGTCACCGCACTCACCACTGCTCCCAGCAGCATGAACCCGAGGTCGGAGTAGTGCCGTCCGGCATCGACGGGATAACGCGCGTCGAGCGAGAGCACGACGTCGAGCGCCTCGCCGGCCGAGCTCGCCGAGAGGTAGGCCGGCCACCACTCCCAGAGGCCGGCGCGGTGGCGCAGCAGCTGGCGGCACGTCACCGTGGCGAGCCACGTGCCTCCTGCCGAGGGGAGGTAGCTTCGTACCGGCGCGTCGAGGTCGACCGCACCCTGGTCCACCAGCGCCATCAGGGCCGAGGTCGTGCCGACCGCCTTGGTGAGCGAGCCGACGTCGTGGCACGTGCCGGTCGTCATCGGCAGCGGGTGGGGGAGCGGCCCGTCGTCACCGAACACCTGCCGCAGACCGTCGGCGACGACGCTGCGAGCCTGCGGCGCGGACACCCCCAGCACGGCGCCGGGTGGGGCGGCCGGCGCGGCCGGGTCGACCGGGAAGCGGTCGCGCAGCACCCGGTGACGCAGGACGGCGCGCAGCGCCGCGGTGGCAGGCGCCTCGGTCGTCGCGTCGCGCATCAGGACACAAACGTTAGCAAGTTACGATTTGTCAGGACTAGAGGTAAGTTCCTAACCTCACCACATCGGTCCGGCCGGCGCGCGTGCGCCGGAAGGGCACACGGGCGCGGGTCGTGCGGGCGGCGGGAGGCACACCATGGCAGTGCGGGGAACGCGGGCGTCAGGGTCGCGCACATCGGTTCTGTGGCGCAGGACGGTACGGGCGGCAGGGTCGTGCACGTCGGTTCGGCGCAGGACGGTACGGGCGGCAGGGTCGTGCACGTCGGTTCGGCGCAGGACGGTACGAGCGCTCGGGGTGCTTGTCACCGCGGTCGCCCTCGCCCAGGCGTCGGGGTGCTCTCCGGCCGGGTCGCAGGACGACGAGGGCTCCGGCGGCGGGAAGGCCGGCGGCAAGGGTGGCACGCTCGTCGTCGCCCGCACCGGGGACGTCGACGTCCTCGACCCGCACAAGGCCACCGCGTTCCAGACCGTGCAGTCTCTCGGCATCATCTACGACCGGCTGGTCACGACGGACAAGGGCGGCAAGCTCGAGCCGGCCCTCGCCAGCGGGTGGGAGATCTCCGGCGACGGCAAGACCGTCACCTTCGCACTGCGCGATGACGTCAAGTGGCACGACGGTGATGCGTTCACCTCGGCCGACGTCAAGGCGTCGCTCGACCGCATCCTCGACGAGAAGACAGGTGCGGTCGCCCGCTCGAACCTCACCGCGATCACCGGCGTCGAGGTGCCCGACGACAAGACGGTCACGTTGACGCTCAGTGCGCCCAACGCCGCGTTGCTCTACTCGCTGTCCAGCGTCAACTCGTCCATCCTGCATGCCAAGGACATCGAGGCGGGCACGATTGACCAGAAGCCCAACGGCACCGGGCCCTTCGCGTTCGGCGAGTGGGCGCAGGGGCAGCAGCTGAGCCTGACCGGCAACGACGACTACTTCCATGGCGCACCCAAGGTCGACAAGGTCGAGATCCGGGTCATCCCGTCGGAGTCTTCGATCCTCGCGGGCATGCGGGCCGGCACCTTCCAGCTCGGTCTCGTGTCTGATCCGAGCGTCGCCGACCAGGGCGAGGGCGAGAAGGCATTCGAGCTGGTCAAGCAGCCGACAATCGCCTACCACGCACTGATGCTCAACGGACGGAAGAAGCCGCTCGACGACATCAAGGTGCGCCAGGCCATCTCGTGCGCGATCGACCGGCAGGAGGTGATCGACACGGCGGCGTTCGGGGACGGCAAGGTCACCGGACCGATCACCAGCCCGGCGTTCCAGTACGACGAGACCGAGGGCCTGCCCTGCACCCCCGGCGACACCGACGCCGCGCGCAAACTGCTGTCCGACGCAGGACACGGGGACGGCATCACGATCCGCACGATCGTGCAGACCGGGGAGTACGCCACGGCAGCTGCCGAGGCGCAGAGCGTGCAGTCACAGCTGAGCAAGATCGGCGTACGCCTCGACCTGGAGCAGATGCCGAGCGCGCCGTATGTGAAGGCCTGGCTGGCAGCGGACTTCGACGCGGCGGTCGCCCTCAACGGCGGCAGCAGCGACCCCTACCTGATGTACGGGCGGTACTTCACCGACGGGGCCAGCCTGGCCGGCCCTGCGGGGCTCGAGTCGCCCGAGCTGGCCAACCTGCTGGTCCAGGGGAACAGCACCACGGAGGATGTCGAACGCCAGCAGATCTACGGCGACCTGCAGAAGAAGCTGCTGGAGATCTCACCGTGGGTGTGGATGTTCCAGGGCGACAGCTACTACCTCGTGGGCAAGGACGTCGACGGCTTCGAGTCGCGCCCCGACGAGGGCCTCACGTCGCTGCGCGACGTCGCCGTCGGGGCGGAGTGAGGCGGGCTCGAGCCGGGTACGTGTGCCCGACATGAGCCTCCAGGCATGACCGGTACGACCACCCGCTGGGTGGCCCGACGCATCGGCGGCACGGCACTGACGTTGCTGGGTGTCGCCGTCGTCGTGTTCGTCGTGCTGCGCGCGGTGCCGGGCGACGCGATCACCGCCGCCCTCGGCATCGAGTCGGGCACCCTGAGCCCGGCTCAGCGGGCGTCACTCGAGCACTACTACGGGCTCGACGAGTCGCAGTTGTCGCAGTTCCTCGGCTGGCTCGGGTCGGTGCTGCAGGGCAACCTCGGTGTCTCGCTCTCCAGCGGCCGGGAGGTCACCGAGCTGATCGGTACGGCGCTCCCGGTGACCATCGAGCTCGCCGTGCTCGCGACACTCATCGCGACACCCGTCGGCGTCGCGCTCGGCATCCTCGCGGCCACCCGGCCGGGCGGGACGCGCGACCGGGCCGCGCAGGGGGTCGCGCTGCTCGGTCTCGCGATCCCGGAGTTCGTGCTCGGGTCAGTGGTGGTGGCCGCGCTCGCCCAGCTGTTCGGCTACTTCCCGGACACCGGCACCTTCGTCCCACTGACCGAGTCGGTCGGCGGGAACCTCAGCCAGATGCTCTACCCCGCGCTGGTGCTCGCCGTCGGGCTCGCGGCCAACGTCATGCGCACGACCCGCGCGGCGTACGCCGACGTCGCCGACTCCGACTTCGTCCGGACCGCGCGAGGCAAGGGCCTGCGGCCCGGGCGCATCCGGTTGCGCCACGTGCTGCACAACGCGTCGGTGCCGATCGTGACGATCACCGGCATCCAGTTCGGCTACCTGTTGGGCGGCACTGTGATCGTCGAGGAGATCTTCGCTCTGCCCGGCGTGGGCCGGCTGTTGTTCACCTCGATCACCCAACGCGACTACCCCGTCGTGCAGAGCACGGTGCTGGTCGTTGCGGTCGGCTTCGTCCTCGTCAACCTCGCGGTCGACCTGCTCTACCGCGTCATCGACCCGCGGACGCGTACGCCGTGAGCACCACACTCCCGTCACCTCTGACACCGGGCACGGGCGGCGAGGCACCCGGCTCGATCGCCCACGTGTCCCGCCGCCGGGGTCCGCTGGGACTACTCGGTGGAGTCTGGCGCGACCGCAACGGGCGACTGGGGCTGATCGTGGTCGTCGTGCTCGCTGTCCTGGCGGTCGGGGCGGTGCTCGGCCTGACGCCGAACGACCCCATCGAGCAGCACCCGGCCGACCGGCTGCAAGCCCCCTCGAGCGAGTACTGGGCCGGCACCGACCAGTTCGGCCGCGACGTGTTCGCCCGGACGCTGGTCGGCATCGCCACCTCGATGCGCGTCGCGTTGCTCGCCGTCGGCCTGGCCGCGCTCGTGGGCTGCACCGTGGGACTGCTCGCGGGCTACCTCGGTGGCTGGGTCGACCAGCTCGCCGGCCGCGTCACCGACGTGCTGTTCGCCTTCCCCGCGATCCTGCTGGCGCTCGCCGTCATCTCCGCGCTCGGCCGCGGTTGGACCAACACCGCCCTGGCGATCGCGATCGTCTACTCGCCGATCTTCGTCAGGGTCGCGCGCGGGCCGACGCTCTCCGTCGCCGCCTCGGAGTACGTGAAGGCCGGCCGGGTGCTCGGCATCCCGACCCGGCGACTGCTGCGCCGCCACGTGCTGCCCAACGTCGCCGCACCGATCGTCGTCCAGGTGACCCTGGCGCTGTCCTGGGCGATCCTGACCGAGTCGGCGCTGTCGTTCCTCGGTCTCGGCACGCAGCCGCCCGACCCCAGCCTCGGCGCGATGGTGTCGGAGGCGCGCAACCTCGTCGAGGTCGCCTGGTGGACCATGGTCGTGCCATCGGTGGCGATCGTGCTGGCGGTGGTGGGGCTCAACCTCCTCGGCGACGGCCTTCGCTCCGCCCTCGACCCGCGCAGCGTCGAACAGTGACGGCCGCGGTCGTGCCCGAGCCGGCTCTGCTCGAGGTCGGGGGTCTGCGCGCCGGCGTACGGAGCGGTGGGCAGCAGGTCGAGATCGTGCGGGGCGTCGACATCTCCGTCGGCGCCGGCGAGGTCGTTGCCATCGTCGGCGAGTCGGGCTCGGGCAAGTCGTTCACCGCGATGGCACTTGCCGGCTTGCTGTCCCGCGACGCGCTCGTGCTCGGCGGGACGGTGCGGCTGGCCGGGCGCGACCTCGTCGGACTTCCCGAGCGCGAGCAACGCGATGTCCGCGGTGCACAGGTCGCGATGATCTACCAAGACCCCATGACGTCGCTGAACCCGCTGATGCGCGTCGGCCCGCAGGTGAGCGAAGGGCTGCGTGCCCACGGGTGGAGCCGCGAGGATGCCCGAGCCCGGACGCTCGAGGTGCTCGACGAGGTGGGCCTGCCGCGCCCCCAGCGGGTGGCCCGCGCCTACCCGCACCAGCTCTCCGGCGGCATGCGCCAACGGGTGCTGATCGCGACGGCGCTCGCCGCCCGACCCCGGCTCCTGATCGCCGACGAGCCGACCACGGCGCTCGACGTGACGGTGCAGCTGCAGATCGTCGGGCTCATCGACCGGCTCCGCCGCGACCACGGTCTCGGCGTGCTCTGGATCACCCACGACCTCGGCGTCGTCGCGCGCATCGCCGAGCGGGTGCTGGTCATGTACGCCGGGCGCATCGTCGAGGACGCGGCCGCGCTCGCGCTGTTCCGGGCGCCGCAACACCCGTATTCGCGAAGGACTGCTCAGGTCCATCCCGGTGCGCGACGACGAGCGGGGCGACCTGCCGCAGATCGGGGGCGTGGCAGCGGACCCGGCCGACACCACGCCGGGGTGCCCCTTCGCGCCGCGCTGCCCGCAGCGCCGTGACCGCTGCACGGAGGAGGAGCCGCCGTTGCTCGACCGCCACGCGAGCCGCGCCGCGTGCTGGGTGCCGCGCGAGGAGTGGACGTGAGCGAGCCGATCCTCGAGGTGACGGACCTCGTCAAGCACTACCGCGTGCCGGGCCGCGGCGACGTGCACGCGCTCGACGGCGTCAGCTTCTCGGTCCGTCGCGGCGAGACGCTCGGACTCGTCGGTGAGAGTGGCTGCGGCAAGTCGACGACAGCGCGTGTCGTCGTACGACTCGAGGAGGCCGACTCCGGCACCGTGCGCGTCGCAGGCGAGGACGTCACCCACGTACGCAGCCGTGGCCTGGGCCCGCTGCGGCGCACCGTCCAGATGGTGTTCCAGGATCCCTACGCCTCGCTCAACCCGCGGATGTCCGTCGGCGAGACGTTGGAGGAGGTGCTCGAGGTGCACGGGCTCGCGGGCTCGCGTACGGCGCGGCGCGGGCGCGTCGCCGAGCTGCTCGGTCTCGTGGGGCTGCCCTCGGCGGTGGGCCACCGACTGCCGCACCAGCTGTCCGGGGGACAGCGGCAGCGAGTCGGTCTCGCTCGCGCGCTCGCGGTCGAGGCGGAGGTTCTGCTGCTCGACGAGCCCGTCTCGGCGCTGGACGTGTCGGTGCGCGCCGAGGCGATGAACCTGCTGGCGCGACTGCGACGCGAGCTCGACCTGACCTACGTCTTCATCTCGCACGACCTCGGCATGGTGCGCCACCTCTCCGACCGCATCGCCGTGATGTACCTCGGCCGCATCGTCGAGATCGGTCCGTGGCGGCAGGTGTCCGACGACCCTGCGCACCCCTACTCGCGGGCATTGCAGGAAGCGGTGCCGGTGGCGGACCCGAGCCTCTACCAGGGCCAGCCGGACGACGTCGTGCGCGGCGAGGTGCCCGACGCGGCCGACCCTCCGCCGGCCTGTCGTTTCCACCCGCGCTGTCCGCTGGTCGAGAACGTCTGCCGCACCGACGAGCCGGCCCTGCTGCCCTTCGGCGGCGAGGCGTTGCATCAGGTGGCGTGCCACGTCGCGCAGCGCGAGCGTGTCGCCCGCTGAACCGCGCAACCGTGTGCGACGGTGTCGGTCACGGAGGGGGTGCACGTGAGCGACGCCGATGTTCGCTTGAAGGTGTCCGAGCGTCTCGCCACCTTTCTCACCCTGTTGACCGGCGTGCTCGCCGTCGTCGCGGCCTTCCGTGACGGGCTGGCCCGCACGGCGCTCAACCACCAGGGCTGGCTGGCGGTCGGCGCGCTGCTGGCCGTCGCGAGCGTCGTCGTCGCGGGGCTGTCCATGGTCTTTGCTGCCCGTCGCGCTGCGGTGTGGGCGGCCCTGTGTGTCTTCTCGCTCGCGGCAGGTCTGACCGGCATCGCGGCGGCGACGTTCTCGGTTCGTCAAGCCAGCGTCGCCTACGACAAGCCGCACGTGTCCGCCGCGTTCGACGGCAAGCAGCTGAGTTTCGCCGCGGGCATCGATCTGCTCCAGGCCGATGCGGTGATGACGGTCACCGTCTACGGTTACCCGCCGGGCGTGACGCGCTCGGTCGCCGCGCCCGGGCGGACAGGCGAGTCACGTGGTTCCGAGCTCTTCTTCGCCTCGAGCGGTCCGGCCCCTGACGGGACGGCGACGCTGGAGGGGGAGATCGCCGTGGCCGCCGACAGCTACGAGACGGTCGAGGTGCGGGTGTACCGGGGAGAAGACCCGGGCTGCCTGCAAGTCGACGTCGAAGAGCGCAAGGACCGGGCTGCGTGCGCGACCGTGTGGCTTCAGCCGCTGCCGCCAGACCAGTAGCCGCTCAGCGTCCGAGGGCGAGGACTCGGCGTACCTCGTCGTCGGTGGTCTGGTCGAAGAAGTCGTACCACTGACCGACCGCCCGGAAGCGTCGAGGCAGCAGCACCGCGTAGGTCTGGTCGACCTCCTGCGCCAGCTCCCGCATCGACTGCGGCGGCGCGACCGGCGTGGCCAGCACGAGATGGCGGGGTCGATGCGCCCGCAGCGCGCGCAGCGCGGCGCGGGCCGTGACGCCCGTCGCCACGCCGTCGTCCACGACGACCACGACCCGGTCGGCGAGCGGAGGAAGCGTGCGTTCGCCGCGGTACGCCGAGACTCGCCGGGCCAGCTCGGTGCGCTCCCTCGCGACGACGTCGCGGAGATCCTCGACCGTGACCGATGTCCGGCGCAGCGCCGTCTCGTCGTACACCGGCTCGCCACCCTCCGCGAGGGCGCCGAGCCCGTACTCCGGCTGCCGCGGGTGCGCGATCTTGCGGGCGACGAACACGTCGGCCGTGGTCGCCAGCACCTCCGCCGCCGCCACCGCCACGACGACACCGCCGCGGGGCAGACCCAGCACCACGAGGTCGGACCCGGCCAGCTCGTCGAGCGCCGCGAGGTGCTCACCGAGGACGCGGCCGGCGTGCGCGCGGTCGGTGAATCGCTCGGGGGTGGTCGGCATCACGACATCAGCATTCCCGTTAGCCTCGCCGCGATGTCCGTCAACCGTCCCGGAGACGCGCCGCGTCGCCTGCCCGAGCCCGACGGGGCAGGTGACACGGGCCAGGCCGACCCTGTCCTGGTCGCGGCCATCGTCGCCCACGCGGCCGACGCGGGCCGGCTGCCCGACGTGCTGGCCGCCCTGCACGTCGCCCGGGTGCTGACGCCCGTCGTGGCGATTGCGGGGGAGCCCGAGGTGGGAGCCGACGGCCTGCGCAGCGGCTCGTCCGCCGAGGTCGCGGTGCCGATCCTGACCGGCGAGGACGGCCGCCGCGCGCTGCCCGCGTTCACCTCGCTCGAGACGCTGGCTCGCTTCGACCCGGCAGCACGCCCGGTGCCCGTCCCCGGCGCCCGGGCGGCCGCCGTCGCCCTGGCCGAGCACGCCGAGGTGCTGGTCATCGACGTCGCCGGGCCGCAGACCTCCGTCCTCGAGCTACCGGAGCTGCGGGCTCTGACGGAGGGCAGGGGCCGGGTGCCGGCGTACGACGACGACGCGCTCGCCGACACGCTCGGCGAGCTGGTCGCCGGTGCGCTGGGTGACGGCGACGGGCACGCCGTACGCCGGCCGGCGCGCGCGGTGCTGGTGCCCGCAGCCGGGGCCGACGCCCGGCTGCTGCTGCCGGTCGCGGCCGGTGTCGAGGCGGCCGGGTCTGCGGCTGCCGCGCTGGTGGCCGAGCGGGTGCGCACCGACGAGACGCTGCAGGCACGGGCCATCCGCGGCCTCCAGGTCGCCGCAACCCCAACTCCAACCCCTTCACCCCCAACCCCTTCACCCCCAACCCCTTGGTGATCATGCAGTTGTGCAGCCGCCGGACCTGCACAACTGCATGATCACTGGAGAAACGGGAGGTGGGAGGGGGCAACGGGGCAACGGGGCAACGGGGCAACGCCGCAATGGGGCAATGAGGCGTGGCGGCTCGGATGGCGGTGAGCAGGGGCAGGCTGGGCTGGTATCGTGAGCAGTGACCCATCTGGGCCCTCGACGGGCCTTGATGTGCAAGTGGAGGCCTCACTCCCACCCGCTACGACCGCGAGGTCGTCGGGTCCCGGTCCGGACGGTTCGCCTTCGGCGGCCCGTCCACGTGGGATGGAAACATCCCGACGGGTCGTTGGGGCTTCTGTGCGCACGTAGGGCACGGAAGCCCTTTTCGTGTCTGCGGGCAACTCAGGTGCAGATTCATGAGGAGGCCCCATCAGCACTGAGCCCAGGATCAACGACCGGATTCGTGTCAGCGAGGTAAGACTCGTCGGTCCCGACGGGGAACAGGTCGGCATCGTCGCTATCGGCGACGCGCTGCGCCTGGCCCGCGAGGTCGACCTCGAGCTGGTCGAGGTGGCGCCGATGGCCCGCCCACCCGTGTGCAAGATCATGGACTACGGCAAGTTCAAGTACGAGTCCGCTCTGAAGGCACGCGAGGCGCGCAAGAACCAGGCGCACACGATCATCAAAGAGATGAAGCTCCGGCCGAAGATCGATCCGCACGACTACGCGACCAAGAAGGGTCACGTCGTGCGGTTCCTGAAGCAGGGCGACAAGGTCAAGATCACGATCATGTTCCGCGGCCGTGAGCAGTCACGTCCCGAGCTCGGATTCCGGCTACTGCAGCGACTCGCCGCCGACGTCGAGGAACTCGGCTTCGTCGAGTCGTCGCCCAAGCAGGACGGGCGCAACATGGTCATGGTTCTCGGCCCGCACAAGAAGAAGGCCGAGGCGCGCGCCGAGCGCGCGGCGGACAAGGCAGCGCGCAGCCGGGCCGAGGCCAAGGCGGCAGCCGCCGAGGAGGCCACCGACCAGCCCGACCCCGCCGTCCAAGCCTGACGGCCGCTCGACCCACCATCCCCCGCGCGGGCTCACCCGCCGGTCGTACGACGAGGAGAACGCCTGCCATGCCCAAGTTCAAGACGCACAGCGGCACGAAGAAGCGCTTCCGCGTGACCGGGACCGGGAAGGTCATGCGCGAGCAGGCCCACCGCCGACACCTGCTCGAGAAGAAGCCCTCCACCCGCACCCGCCGCCTCGCCCTCGACGTCCCGGCCTCGAAGGCGGACGCCAAGAGGGTCCGGCGGCTGCTCGGCAAGTAACCACCGCCCAGGTCGAGCAGCGGCTCTCGCCGGCACCCCAGCGGGTCGTCCGGCAGAGAGCCTCACGAACCTTTTAGGAGAGACAGCAGATGGCACGCGTCAAGCGGGCGGTCAACGCCCACAAGAAGCGCCGGGACGTCCTGGAGCGCGCCAGCGGTTACCGCGGGCAGCGCTCCCGCCTCTACCGCAAGGCCAAGGAGCAGGTCACCCACTCGCTCGTCTACGCCTACCGCGACCGCAAACAGCGCAAGGGTGACTTCCGCCGGCTCTGGATCCAGCGGATCAACGCCGCGGCCAGGCAGAACGGCATGACCTACAACCGTTTCGTGCAGGGTCTCAAGGCCGCCGGCGTCGAGGTCGACCGCAAGGTCCTCGCCGACCTGGCCGTCCACGACGCAACCGCCTTCACCGCCCTGGTCGAGCTGGCCAAGGCCAACGTGCCGGCGAGCAAGCCCGCCGCCTGAGCACGTCCCCAATCACCACCCCGATGGCGCCCGGTCCGGAACTCACCTCGGTGCGATCCGGGCGCATGCTGTCGGCGCGGCGGCTCGGCAAGCGCGCGTTCCGTGAGCGCGAGCGGCGCTTCCTCGCCGAGGGGCCGCAGGCGGTGCGCGAGGCAGTCGCCCGCCCCGGTGGCGTGCACGAGGTCTTCGTGACCCGCGAGGCCGCCCGCCGCGACAGCGCCCTGCTCGACGCCGCGAGCTCGGCCGGCGCATCGGTCCACCTGGTCAGCAACGCGGTGATGACCGCGCTCGCCCAGACGGTCACTCCGCAAGGGATCGTCGCGGTCTGCGCGTTCCTCGACGTCGCCCTCACCGAAGCCGCCCCGCCCGGCGTACAGCTGGTCGCCGCACTCGCTGACGCCCGTGACCCCGGCAACGTCGGCACGGTCATCCGTACGGCGGACGCCGCGGGTGCGGGCGCGGTCGTGCTCTCCGGCGCCACCGTCGACCCCTACAACGGCAAGTGCGTCCGCGCGTCGGCCGGCAGCCTCTTCCACCTGCCGCTGACGTACGGCCTGGCGGTGCCGGCCGCCATGGATGGCCTTCGCGAGGCCGGCCTCCAGGTGCTGGCCGCCGACGGCGACGGCGAGCTCGACCTCGACGAGGCGACTGACGGAGGGCTGCTGGAGGCACCGACCGCGTGGCTGTTCGGCAACGAGGCGTGGGGCCTGCCCGTTGCCACCCGCAAGCTCGCCGACCATGTCGTCCGGGTCCCGATCCACGGCCGGGCCGAGAGCCTCAACCTCGCCACTGCCGCCGCGGTCTGCCTCTATGCGTCGGCGCGGACGCACCGGGCGCGCGGTCCTCGATCCGACCGCCGGGTTGAGTAGTCTCGACTCGTGGCCTCGTCAGACGGTCTCCTCGGCTACGACGACCTGCCCGACGGGCTGGTCGTCGCGGACGAGGGCGGCCGGGTCGTGGTCTTCAACCGGGCCGCCGAACGCATCACCGGCCTCGACACGGCGTCCGCTCTCGGCAAGCAGCTCGACGACGCACTGCCGCTCGAAGGTCTCGACGGACGGTTGTGGTGGCCCTGCGCCGCGCCCTACACCGGGCTGCGTACGGCGACCGGCCACCCCGAGCGCAACCTGCTGCTGCCGGGCGGGCGCGAGGTGCTGGTCGCCGCGCGCTACGTCCGCGACGTGCGCAGCGGCCCCACGCGGCAGGTGGTCGTGGGGTTGCGCGACACCCGCCACCGCGCCCGCGAGGAGCTAAGCCGCGCCGAGCTGATCTCGACGGTGGCCCACGAGCTGCGCTCCCCGCTCACCAGCGTCAAGGGTTTCACCTCCACGCTGCTCGCCAAGTGGGAACGCTTCAACGACGAGCAGAAGCGGCTGATGCTCGAGACCGTGCACGCCGACGCAGACCGCGTGACGCGCCTCATCACCGAGCTGCTGGACATCGCCCGCATCGACTCCGGCCGCCTCGTCATCAGCCGTCAGGTCGTCGACCCGGGCAAGGTCGTCGCGCGACACGTGGCCGGCATGGTCGCGTCCGGCGAGGATCCCGAGCGGTTCCGGGTCGAGGTCGCCGACAACCTGCCCGAGCTCTGGGTCGACGCCGACAAGCTCGACCAGGTACTCAGCAACCTTCTCGAGAACGCCATCGTGCACGGTGAGGGCTCGGTGACCGTCCTCGTCGAGCGTGCCCTGCCCGACGGTGAAGAGGGTGACGGGTCCGACGCGGGCGTCGCCTTCACCGTGATGGACGAGGGCGACGGTGTGCCCGACCAGCTCATCGACCGGGTGTTCACCCGGTTCTGGCGGTCCGGGCGACGCGGCGGCACCGGCCTGGGGCTCTACATCGTGCGCGGGCTCGTCGAAGCCCACGGCGGGCACATCGAGGTGGGACGGGCTCCTTCCGGCGGTGCGCGGTTCCGATTCGTGCTGCCCGCCGGCACTCCCGACTTCATCGACTGAGGTCACGCCGCCGGCGGGCACCGACGCATCGCCCCGGCGCACCACCCACCTAGACTCGGGCGGCGATCCGCCGCCTGGACACGGAGCCCTCATGTCCGCACCCAACAAGTCCTTCGACCCTGTGCAGGTGACGCCCTTGAACGCCGACGAGGTCGAGCAGGCCCGCGACGCCGCGCTGGGCGCCATCGCGGCCGCCGCTGATCTCGACGCCCTCAAGGCCGTGCGGGTCGAGCACGCCGGCGACCGTTCGCCGCTGGCCCTCGCCAACCGCGAGATCGGCGCTCTCCCACCCGCTGCCCGGGCCGACGCCGGCAAACGTGTCGGAGGTGCGCGCCGCCTCGTCAGTGAGGCATTGACCGCCCGACAGGCCGAGCTCGAGCGCGAGCGGGACGAGCGGATGCTCGTCGACGAGACCGTCGACGTCACCCTGCCGTGGGACCGCGTCCCGGCCGGCGCGCGCCATCCGCTCAGCACCATCCAGGAGCGGGTCGCGGAGATCTTCCTCGCCATGGGGTACGAGTGGTCGGAGGGTCCCGAGGTCGAGGCCGAGTGGTTCAACTTCGACGCGCTCAACATCGGGCCCGACCACCCGGCCCGGTCCACGCAGGACACCTTCTGGGTCACCTCGCCCGACAGCGGCGTCGCGCTGCGCTCGCAGACCTCTCCCGTGCAGATCCGCACCATGCTCGAGCGCCGGCCGCCGATCTACGCCGTGTGCCCCGGGCGGGTCTACCGCACCGACGAGCTCGACGCGACGCACTCGCCGGTCTTCAGCCAGATCGAGGGCCTGGTCGTCGACGAGGGCATCACGATGGCTCACCTGCGCGGCACGCTCGAACACTTCGCCCGCGCGATCTTCGGCGACGACATCACGACGCGGCTGCGGCCGTCGTACTTCCCGTTCACCGAGCCGAGCGCCGAGATGGACCTGCGCTGCTGGATCTGTCACGGCGAGTCGGTCGGCAACCCCGACCGGCCGTGCCGCACCTGCTCGTCCGAGGGCTGGATCGAGTGGGGCGGCTGCGGCATGGTCAACCCGCGGGTCCTGGTCGCGGCGGGCGTCGACCCCGACCGCTACACCGGGTTCGCGTTCGGCATCGGCCTGGAACGCACGCTGATGTCCCGGCACGGCGCGGGCGACATGCGCGACATGGTGGAGGGCGACGTGCGGTTCACGCTCCCGTTCGGGACTGAGCTCTGATGCGGCCCATGACGCGGTTGCCACGAATGCGGACGGAGGTCATCTGATGCGGGCGCCACTCTCCTGGCTGCGGGAGTACGCCGACCTGCCGCCCGACGCCTCCGGACGGGAGATCGGCGAGCGACTCGTGATGGCCGGCCTCGAGGTCGAGACCGTCGACCGGCCGGGTCACGACATTGACGGCCCTGTCCTCATCGGCCGGGTGCTCGCGTTCGACGAGGAGACGCACAAGAACGGCAAGACGGTTCGGTGGTGCCAGGTCGACGTCGGCGAGGCAGAGCCGCGAGGCATCCTCTGCGGCGCGCTCAACTTCGCGGTCGGCGACCTTGTCGTGGTGGCGTTGCCGGGCGCGACGCTGCCGGGCGGCTTCGCCATCGGCGCTCGCAAGACCTACGGGCACGTGAGCGACGGCATGATCTGCTCGGCGCGCGAGCTCAGGCTCGGCGACGACCACACCGGCATCCTCGTGCTCGACGGCAACCACGCAGTCGGCGCCGAAGCCGTGGAGACTCTGGGGCTGCGCGACGAGGTGCTCGACATCGCGGTCACGCCGGACCGGTCCTACTGCCTGTCGATCCGCGGCATCGCGCGCGAGGCAGCAACGGCGTACGGCGTGACGTTCCGCGACCCAGCCCTGGCCGTCGCCCTTCCCGGCGAACAGGACGGCCAGGCACAGCGCGGCGAGATCGCCGACGAGAGCGCAGCGGACCGGCTCGTGCTCCGCACGGTCTCCGGTCTCGACCCTCAGCGGCCGACGCCGCGCTGGATGCGACAGCGGTTGCTCCACGCCGGCATGCGCCCGGTCTCCCTGGCCGTCGACGTCACCAACTACGTCATGCTCGAGCTGGGCCAGCCGCTGCACGCGTTCGACCGCGGACGCGTGCAGGGGTCGATCGTCGTACGGCGCGCGCGCGAAGGCGAGCGGCTCGAGACCCTCGACCACGTCACGCGCGAGCTGCACCAGGAGGACGTCCTCATCACCGACGACTCCGGTCCGATCGGCCTGGCAGGCACGATGGGCGGGCTGACAACCGAGATCTCCGACGACTCGACCGAGATCGTCCTGGAGGCGGCTCACTTCAACCCGGCCGCCGTCGCCCGCATGTCACGTCGTCACGGCCTCGGCAGTGAGGCGTCCAAGCGGTTCGAGCGGGGTGTCGACCACGAGCTGCCGGCTGCCGCCTCGGCGCGGGCAGTCGAGCTGTTGGCCGAACTCGGGGGAGCGAGCCTGGTCGGCACCAGCGTCTCCGAGCAACGGTTGACCCCCCGCAGCATCGAGCTGGACCCGGCCCGCCCGGCCCGCACGGCCGGCATGCCGATCGCGCGCGACGCGGTCGTGCGCAACCTCGAGGCAGTCGGCGCCACGGTCGAGGGCGGCGACACGTTGACCGTCGTCCCGCCGTCGTGGAGGCCCGACCTGGCCCAGCCTGCGGACCTCGACGAGGAGGTCATCCGGCTCGAGGGCTACGACCGCATCCCGGCAGTGCTGCCGGCCGCTCCGCCCGGGCGTGGGTTCACCGACGGCCAGCGGCTGCGCCGGCGGGTGGGGCAGGCCCTCGCGCATGCGGGGTACGTCGAGGCGCCGAGCTATCCGTTCGTCGGCACGGCAGACATCGACGCGCTGCTGCTCCCGGAGGGTGACGGCCGGCGCCATGCGCTGCGACTCGCGAACCCGCTCTCCGACGAGGCGCCGCTGCTGCGCACCACGTTGCTGCCCGGTCTGTTCGCCGCGCTGCGCCGCAATGTCGGACGCGGCACTGCCGACGTCGCGCTCTTCGAGGTCGGGCTGGTGTTCCGGCCAGGCCCCGACCCCTTGCCGCCGGCACCCCGGCTGCCCGTCGACCGGCGCCCGACCGACGAGGAGCTTGCCGCTCTCGAGGCTGCCCTGCCCGACCAGCCGCAGCGGGTCGCCGTCGTGCTCGGCGGCCATCGCGAGCTGCCTGGTTGGTGGGGACCGGCTCGGGGCGCGTCCTGGGCCGACGCGGTCGAGGCTGCCCGCGCCGTCGCGCGTGCCGCCGGGGTCGAGCCGACCGTCAAGGCAGACAACCACGCGCCCTGGCACCCCGGCCGCTGCGCCGCGCTTTACGCCGGTGACGTGCTGATCGGTCACGCCGGCGAGCTGCACCCCCGCGTCGTCGAGTCCTTCGAGCTGCCACCGCGCACCTCGGCGATGGAGCTCGACCTCGACCGGCTCGCGGCCGCGTCGGGCGGCCCGGTGCAGGTGCAGCCCCTGTCGACGTACCCCGTCGCCCATCAGGACGTCGCACTGGTCGTCGACGCCTCGGTGCCGGCCGCCGACGTCGAGGCGGCGCTGCGGGACGGGGCAGGCGAGCTGCTCGAGTCGCTGCGCCTCTTCGACGTCTATCGAGGCGAGCAGATCGGTGCAGGCAAGGCATCACTCGCGTTCGCGCTGCGCTTCCGGGCGCCGGACCGAACACTCACCGTCGAGGAGGTCTCGGCCGCGAGGGAGCGCGCGGTGGCCGAGGCGAGCCGGCGCACCGGCGCCGTGGCCCGCGGTGCCTGACACCGACCGTCCCCTCGAGGGTCAGGTCGCCCTTGTCACGGGTGCGGGTCGGGGGATCGGCCGCGAGATCGCGCTGGCACTGGCGGCCGAGGGGATGCGGGTCGGGCTGGTGGGGCGCACCCGCGGCACGCTCGACGCGACCTTGACGGGGTGCGCGACGCTGGGTGTCAAGGCCGTCGCGGTCCCGGCCGACGTCACCGTGTCGACCCAGGTCCGCGGCGCTGTCTCGACGATCGAGCGCGACCTCGGGCCCATCGACCTGCTGGTCTCCAACGCCGGAGCGCGCGACCGCGCGAAGGCGAAGCCCTGGGAGGCCGACGAGTCCGACTGGTGGCGGGTCGTCGAGACGAACCTGCGCGGTCCCTACCTGCTCGCCAGCGCCGCGCTGCCCGCGATGGTGGCGCGGGGGAGCGGGCGGGTGCTGCACGTCGGCAGCGGCATGGGTCTGCGACCGCAGCCTGACTGGTCGGGTTACGCCGTCTCGAAGACAGCGCTCGTCCGGCTCACCGAAACCCTCGCGGCCGCACTCGACAGCACCGGTGTGACGGTGCTCGAGTTCAGCCCCGGCCTGGTGCGCACCGACATGACCGAGACCATGTGGGGCCCGCCGGAGGAACAGTCATGGAACGCCGTCGCGGACATGACGGGCGCGGTGGTGCGCTTCGCCCGCGGTGACCTCGACGCGCTGCACGGACGATTCGTCCATGCCGCCCGCGACGACCTCGACGCCCTGGTCGCGCAGGCCGACGCCATGCGCGCCAACGATGCCCGGACGCTCCGGCTACGGCCCTACGCCACCGACGACCCACTCGCCTGACCGTTCTCGTCCTGCCCGACGTCGACCGCCCGACCTACCGGTCTCGTCCCGCCCGTTCTCTCCCGCCCGCTTGACCGGCTTCGGCCCGCCCGTTCTCCTCCCGCCCGCCTGGGTGATCGCAACCAGCCCCCACAACGCCGACCTGGCTGCCCGCCGTTCGGCCCACCCCGAGCGTGGCCCGCGTCCGTGCCTCAGTTCTTTGTGGGGCCTGGTTGCGATCTTCGGGTCGGGCCCGGCGGAGTAGCCGGCGGGCCGAATTCCGATTTGCATGACCATGCGGCGAGGCACATACTTATGCGTATGGGTCAGACGGCGGCGGTGGCGGGTGCCAGCGGCTACGCAGGCGGCGAGCTGCTGCGGCTGCTCCTGGGTCATCCGGACCTCGAGATCGGCTCGGTCGCGGCGGGCTCGAGCGCCGGCCGGCCGGTCACCGACCTTCACCCGCAGCTTGCCCAGCTCGCTGGCACGTCCTTCGTCACGACCAGCGCCGCCACACTGACCACTGCCGACATCGTGTTCCTAGCGCTGCCCCATGGCGAGTCCGCGAGCCTGGTCGCCCAGCTGCCACCTGACCTGCCCGTCATCGACCTCGGCGCCGACTTCCGGCTGACCGACGAAGAGGCGTGGTCCACCTACTACGGCGGTGCGCACGCCGGTTCGTGGGTCTACGGCCTGCCCGAGCTCGCCGGCTGTCGCGCGCGGCTCGCCGGTGCGCACCGGGTGGCGAACCCCGGCTGCTATCCGACGGCAGTGGCGCTCGGCCTCGCGCCGCTGCTCGCCGCCGGACTTGTCGAGCCCGTCGACGTCGTGGTGGTCGCGGCCTCCGGTACGTCGGGTGCCGGCCGGGGGACCAAGGCGAACCTGCAGGGCAGCGAGGTCATGGGCGCGGTCAGCGCCTACAAGGCGGGCGGCGCACACCAGCACACGCCCGAGATGGAGCAGAGTCTGAGCGCCGCCGCCGAAACAACGGTCACGCTGTCGTTCACGCCGACGCTCGCACCCATGTCGCGCGGCATCCTCGCCACGTCGACCGCGCGCCTCGCCCCGGGTACGACGACCGAGACTCTTCGCGAGGCGCTGCACGCGGCGTATGCGACAGAGCCGTTCGTCCACCTGCTGCCCGAAGGCGCCTGGCCGAGTACGGCGGCCACTCTCGGCAGCAACAGCGTGCACGTGCAGGCCGCCGCGGACACGCACAGCGGCCGCGCCGTCGTGATCACCGCGATCGACAACCTCGTGAAAGGCGCTGCGGGCCAGGCGCTGCAGAACGCCAACCTCGTGCTCGGCCTCGACGAGACGACCGGCCTGCCGGTCGCGGGGGTGGCGCCGTGAGTGTCACGGCGGCTGCGGGCTTCCGGGCGATCGGCGTGGCCGCGGGGCTCAAGACCAGCGGTCTGCTCGACCTCGCGCTCGTCGTCAACGACGGCCCGGCCATGGCAGCCGCCGGCGTGTTCACGGCCAACCGCATCAAGGCTGCTCCGGTGCTGTGGACTCAGCAGGCGGTCGCCGACGGCCGGGTCGACGCGGTCGTGCTCAACTCCGGCGGTGCCAACGCCTGCACCGGGCCGGAGGGTTTCCAGGACACGCACGCCACCGCGGAGTGGGTAGGCGAGGCGCTCGGCGTCTCTCCTACCGATGTCGCGGTCTGCTCGACCGGCCTGATCGGCGAGCGGCTGCCGATGAACCAGCTGCTCGCCGGCGTCGACGAGGCCACGCCGCTGCTCACCGAGGCCGGTGGCGACGAGGCGGCGCGTGCCATCATGACCACCGACACCGTGCCCAAGCAGGCGGTCGCCGAGGCGTCCGGCTTCGTGGTCGGCGGCATGGCCAAGGGCGCCGGAATGCTCGCACCCGGGCTCGCCACCATGCTCGCCGTCGTGACCACCGACGCCGAGGTCGAGCCAGACGTGCTCGACCGCGTCCTGCGGCGTGCCACCGCGACGACCTTCGACCGGGTCGACTCCGACGGCTGCATGTCCACCAACGACACGGTCCTGCTGCTCGCGTCGGGAGCATCCGGAGTGCGCCCCGACGAGACCGTGCTGGCCGAAGCGGTCACCTCGGTGTGCGCCGACCTGGCCCGTCAACTCGTGGACGACGCCGAGGGCGCCAGCAAGACCGTGTCCGTGACCGTCACCCGCGCCGCGAGCGAGGCCGATGCCGTCACCGCCGCGCGCGCTGTCGCACGCAGCAACCTGCTCAAGTGCGCGCTGCACGGCGAGGACCCCAACTGGGGGCGGGTGCTCGCTGCGGTCGGCACCACCGACGCGGCGTTCGAGCCCGACCAGGTGGCCGTCGCTCTCGGCGGCGTGTGGGTGTGCCGCGACGGCACTGCGGCCGAGGACCGGTCCAAGTGCGACCTGTCCGGACGCCAGGTCACGATCACCGTCGACCTGGCCGCGGGAGACGACGAGGCCACCGTCTGGACGAACGACCTCACCGCGGCGTACGTCCTCGAGAACTCGGCGTACTCGACATGAGCTCCCGTCACCAGGCCGCCCTCGAGAAGGCGTCGCTGCTCGTCGAGGCGCTGCCGTGGCTCGAGCGCTTCCAGGGCCGCACCGTCGTGGTGAAGTACGGCGGCAACGCGATGACCGACGTCGGCCTGCAGCGGGCGTTCGCCGAGGACGTCGTGTTCATGCGGTACGCCGGGCTGCGACCCGTCATCGTGCACGGCGGCGGCCCGCAGATCACCGCGCACCTCGAGCGTCTCGGCATCGAGTCGGTCTTCGAGTCCGGCCATCGCGTCACCACCCCGGAGACGATGGACGTCGTGCGGATGGTGCTCGTCGGACAGGTGCAGCGCGAGATCGTCAACCTCATCAACGCGCACGGACCGCTCGCGATCGGCCTGTCCGGCGAGGACGGCAACCTGTTCACCGCCGAACAGCACGAGATCACCGTCGACGGCGAGCTCGTCGACCTCGGCCGGGTCGGTGACGTTTCGTCGGTGCAGCCAGGGGTCGTGCACGGGCTGGTGGCCGACGGTCGCATCCCCGTCGTCTCCAGCATCGCCCGCAGCCCGCAGGCGGAGGGCGGCCACATCTTCAACATCAACGCAGACACGGCAGCCGCCGCCCTGGCAGTGGCACTCGAGGCGGAGAAGCTCGTGGTGCTCACCGATGTCGAAGGGCTCTACGCCGACTGGCCCGCCAGCGGCAGGGTCGCGGAGGCCGACGATGTCATCAGCACCATCGACGCCGACGCCCTGGAGGCGCTCATGCCCACCCTGGCGACCGGGATGGTCCCCAAGATGGCGGCCTGCCTGCGCGCTGTACGCGGTGGCGTGCCGAAGGCGCACGTCATCGACGGACGGGTGCCGCACGCGCTGCTCGTCGAGATGTTCACCGACGAGGGTGTCGGAACGCAGGTGACGCCCTGATGACCGAGGCGCGAGCGAACCAGGTCCTGCCGCGGTGGTCGGACGTGATGATGGCGACGTACGCGGCTCCGCCGCTGACGTTGGTGCGCGGCGACGGTGCGCGGGTGTGGGACGACGAGGGCAACGAGTACGTCGACCTGGTGGCCGGCATCGCGGTCAACGCCCTCGGCCATGCCCACCCGGCCGTTGTCGAGGCGGTCACCCGTCAGGTCGCGACCCTCGGCCACACGTCGAACCTCGTCGCGAACGAGCCGTCCCTCGTGCTGGCCGAGCGGCTGCTCGGACTGCTCGGCCGCGAGGGCCGCGTGTTCTTCTGCAACTCCGGCGCCGAGTCCAACGAGACGGCGTTCAAGCTGGCCCGGCGTACCGGCCGTGTTCACGTGGTGGCGGCGGAGGGGTCGTTCCACGGGCGCACGATGGGCGCTCTCGCCCTCACCGGCCAGCCGGCCAAGCGTGCGCCGTTCGAGCCGCTGCCCGGCGGCGTGTCTTTCGTTCCCTACGGCGACGAGACGGCGCTGAAGTCCGTCGTCGACAACGAGACGGCCGCCGTCTTCCTGGAGCCGGTACTCGGCGAGGGTGGCGTCATCCCCGCGCCGCCCGGCTACCTCGCCGCCGCGGGCTCGCAGGCTCACGCGCGTGGCGCGCTGCTGGTGCTCGACGAGGTGCAGACCGGCATCGGGCGCACCGGCGCGTGGTTCGCGCACACCGCGCAGGGCGCGGAACCGGACGTGGTCACTCTCGCGAAGGGCCTGGGCGGCGGCCTGCCCATCGGCGCGTGCATCGCCTTCGGCGACGCGGCCGACCTGCTGGCGCCCGGTCAGCACGGCACGACGTTCGGCGGCAACCCGCTGTCCTGCGCCGCGGCGCACGCGGTGCTCGACACCATCGAGCGCGACGACCTCTGCGCCCGCGCGACCGCTCTCGGGCAACGCATCACCGACGCCATCACGGCTCTCGGCCACCCGCTCGTCCGGTCCGTCCGCGGCGCCGGGCTGATGCTGGGCGTCGTGCTCGCGGCCGAGATCGCGCCGTACGCCGTGAAGCAGGCGCAGCAGCGCGGCTTTCTCGTCAACGCTGTCGCGCCGGACGTGCTGCGCCTGGTGCCGCCCCTGGTGCTCACCGAGGCGCAGGCCGACGCCTTCGTCGGCGTGCTGCCCGAGGTGCTCGACGCGGCCGGAAGGAGCACCTGAGGATGCCGAGGCACTTCCTTCGCGACGACGACCTGACGCCGGCAGAGCAGGCCGAGGTGCTCGACCTCGCCGACCGGATGAAGGCTGACCGCCCGGCCCTGCAGCCGCTGTCGGGGCCGCGCGCGGTCGCCGTCGTGTTCGACAAGCACTCGACGCGCACCCGGGTGTCGTTCTCCGTGGGCGTCGCCGAGCTCGGCGGCTACCCGCTGGTCATCGACGCGCAGTCGAGCCAGCTCGGCCGCGGCGAGTCCATCGAGGACACCACCCGCGTGCTCGAGCGGCAGTGCGCGGCCATCGTGTGGCGCACGTTCGGCCAGGAACGCATCGAGGCAATGGCCGCGGTGAGCCGGGTGCCGGTCGTTAACGCACTGACCGACGAGTTCCACCCCTGCCAGATCCTCGCCGACCTGCAGACCGTGCGGGAGCGCAAGGGCCACCTGGCGGGCCTGACGTTGACCTACCTCGGCGACGGCGCCAACAACATGGCGCACTCCTACTTGCTCGGCGGCGCGGTCGCGGGCATGCACGTGCGCGTCGGCTCGCCCGACGGGTTCGACCCCGACCCGGCGATCCTCGCGCGCGCGCAGCAGATCGCGGACACGACGGGTGGCTCGGCGGTCCACGTGCGTGACCCGAAGGAGGCGGCCGCCCACGCCGACGTGCTCGCCACCGACACCTGGGTGTCGATGGGCCAGGAGGCCGAGGGACGGGAGGCACCGTTCCTGGCCTATGCCGTCGACGAGGCGGCGCTGGCCATCGCCGACCCCGGTGCGATCGTCCTGCACTGCCTGCCCGCCTACCGCGGCAAGGAGATCGCCGCCGCGGTCATCGACGGCCCACAGAGTGCCGTCTGGGACGAGGCCGAGAACCGGCTGCACGCGCAGAAGGCGCTGCTCACGTTCCTGCTCGAGCGCAGCGAGACCGAGCGGGGCCGGCCATGACGCAGCTCGCGAACACCAGGACCGCTCGGCACCGGCGCATCGTCGAGCTGCTCGAGACGCAGCGGGTGCGCTCGCAGCCCGAGCTGGCCAGGCTGCTCGCCGAGGACGGCCTCGCGGTGACCCAGACGACGCTCTCGCGCGACCTCGACGAGCTCGGCGCGGTCAAGATCCGCGACGGCCAGGGCCTCGCCTACGCCGTCCCGGCCGAAGGCGGTGACCGCACCCCGAGGCTTGCGCCGCTCAACGGTGAGGCGGGTGCGCGGCTCGCGAGGCTGACCGGAGAGCTGCTCGTTTCCGCCGAGACCTCGGCCAACCTGGTCGTGCTCCGTACGCCGCCGGGCGCTGCACAGTTCCTCGCCTCCGCGCTCGACCGGTCCGGTCTCACCGAAGTCCTCGGCACCATCGCCGGCGACGACACAGTCCTGGTCATCAGTCGCGACCCGGACGGCGGCGAAGCCCTCGCCGTACGCCTGCTCGACATGGCCCGCACCAACCCCGCACCGCAACCGCAAGCAACGTAAGGAGAACGCTCGTGGCCGAGCGCGTTGTACTCGCCTACTCCGGAGGGCTCGACACCTCCGTCGCCATCGGTTGGATCACCGAGGAGACCGGCGCCGAGGTGATCGCCGTCGCCGCAGACGTCGGTCAGGGCGGGGAGGACCTCGAGGCGATCCGCCAGCGAGCGCTCGCCTGCGGCGCGGTGGAGTCGGTCGTCGTCGACCTGCGTGACGAGTACGCCGACGAGTACTGCATCCCGGCGCTCAAGGCGAACGCCCTCTACCTCGACCGCTACCCGCTGGTCTCCGCGCTGTCCCGGCCGGTCATCGTCAAGCACCTGGTCCTGGCCGCCCGCGAGCACGGCGCGACCAAGGTGGCCCACGGCTGCACGGGCAAAGGCAACGACCAGGTGCGTTTCGAGGTGGGCATCGGGGCGCTCGCGCCGGACCTGCGGGTGCTCGCGCCGGTGCGCGACTCCGGCATGACCCGCGACAAGGCGATCGCCTTCGCCGGTGAGAAAGGCCTGCCCATCGACGTCACGAAGAAGTCGCCCTACTCGATCGACCAGAACCTCTGGGGCCGGGCCGTCGAGACCGGGTTCCTCGAGGACATCTGGAACGGCCCGATCGAGGACGTCTACTCCTACACGGAGAACCCTGCCACGCCGCGTGACGCGGACGAAGTCGTCATCACCTTCGAGCGCGGTGTTCCGGTCGCCCTCGACGGTCGTGCGGTCAGCGCCCTCGACGCCGTGGTCGAGCTCAACCGGCGCGCCGGCGCGCAGGGCGTTGGCCGGATCGACCTGGTCGAGGACCGGCTGGTCGGCATCAAGAGCCGCGAGGTCTACGAGGCGCCCGGCGCGATCGCCCTCATCACCGCTCACCAGGAGCTGGAGAACGTCACCGTCGAACGCGACCTCGCTCGCTTCAAGCGGTCGGTCGACCAGCGGTGGGGCGAGCTCGTCTACGACGGCCTGTGGTTCTCGCCGCTCAAGCGTGCGCTCGACGTGTTCCTCGACGATGCCAACCAGCACGTGACCGGCGACGTGCGCCTCACCCTGCACGGCGGCCGGGCGACGGTCACGGGCCGCCGCAGCGACGCCGCGTTGTATGAATACGAGATGGCGACGTACGACTCGGGTGACGCGTTCGACCAGACTCTCGCCAAGGGGTTCGTCGAGCTGTGGGGTCTGCCCAGCAAGATGGCAGCGCGGCGTGACCAGCGGCTTGCCGAGGAAGGGTGAGCGTGAGCGAGGACCAGGGCGGCGTCCCGACCCGGTTGTGGGGCGGGCGCTTCGGCGGTGGCCCGAGCGAGGAGCTCGCGCGGCTGTCGGTCAGCGTGCACTTCGACTGGCGCCTGGCGCCGTACGACCTGGCCGCCTCGCGTGCGCACGCAAGGGTCCTGCACGGCGCCGACCTGCTCGACGATGCCGAGCTCACATCGATGCTCGCCGGACTCGACGACCTTGACAAGGCGGTGCGTGACGGCTCGTTCCGCCCGACCGCCGACGACGAGGACGTCCACACTGCGCTCGAGCGCGGGTTGCTCGAGCGCGTCGGCGCGCTCGGCGGCAAGCTGCGCGCCGGGCGCAGCCGCAACGACCAGGTCGCCACCGACCTGCGGCTCTACCTGCGCGACGCGGCGAGGCGGGTCGCGGCACGTGTGGCGGAGCTCGAGACGTCACTGGTCGGTCTCGCGGAGCGCCACCGGGCCACCCCCATGCCGGGGATGACCCACCTCCAGCACGCCCAGCCCGTGCTGTTCGCCCACCATCTCCTGGCGCACGCACAGGCGTTCAAGCGCGACGTCGAGCGCCTCGTCGACTGGGACAAGCGCGCCGCACTGTCGCCGCTCGGGGCGGGTGCGCTGGCCGGTTCGTCGCTGCCGCTCGACCCCGAGGCGGTCGCCGCCGAGCTCGGCTTCGACGCGCCGATGGCCAACTCGATCGACGCCGTGTCCGATCGCGACTTCGCCGCCGAGTTCCTCTTCGTCGGCGCGATGATCGGGGTCCACCTCTCGCGTCTGGGGGAGGAGCTCTGCCTCTGGGCGACCACGGAGTTCGGCTGGGTCGGCCTCGACGACGCCTACGCGACAGGGTCCTCGATCATGCCGCAGAAGAAGAACCCCGACGTCGCCGAGCTCGCGCGCGGCAAGTCCGGCCGCCTCATCGGCAACCTCACCGGGCTGCTCGTCACGCTCAAGGGCCTCCCGCTCGCCTACGACCGCGACCTGCAGGAAGACAAGGAGCCGGTGTTCGACACCGTCGAGCAGCTGCTGCTCGTGCTCCCCGCTCTCGCCGGCATGGTCTCGACGTTGCACGTGCGCGACGAGCGCCTCACCGCGGCCGCCGCGACGGGCCACGCGCTGGCCACCGACGTGGCCGAGTGGCTGGTGCGCTCCGGCGTGGCCTTCCGGGACGCCCACGAGATCTCCGGGCGGCTGGTGCGCTGGTGCGACGAGCGCGGCATGGAGCTGTGGGACGCGAGCGACAGCGACCTCGTGGCGATCGACGAGCGCCTCCGGCCGGAGGTCCGTTCGGTGCTGTCCGTCCGCGGTGCCCTCGAATCGCGCTCGACGTACGGCGGCACGTCCCCCGCGCGGGTTGCCGAGCAGCTCGCCGCGCTCGCGGACGCCGCCCACCAGCACGCCGGCTGGGCGGCCGGCGGGTCGGACGCGGGCCGGTCCGGGCAGCCCGGTGCCCGCTGAGCGGCCTCTCCCGCGCACGTTCTTCGACCGCCCGGTCCTCGAGGTCGCGCCCGACCTGCTCGGCGCCGTCGTGGAGCACCGCGGCTCGGCCGGCGTGGTCGCGGTCCGGCTGACCGAGGTCGAGGCCTACGCCGGTGAGATCGACCCCGGCTCGCACGCCTTCCGCGGCCGCACACCGCGCAACGCGGTCATGTTCGGACCAGCCGGCCACGTCTACGTGTACTTCACCTACGGCATGCACTGGTGCATGAACCTCGTCTGCGGCCCCGACGGCGAAGCATCCGCGGTGCTGCTGCGCGCGGGTGAGGTCGTCGCGGGCGAGGAGCTGGCCCGCTCGCGGCGTACGACGGCACGTAGCGCCCGCGAGCTGGCCCGCGGCCCGGCGCGGCTCACGATGGCGCTCGGCGTCGACAGCGCCCTGGGCGGCGCCGACGCGACGGCAGTGAGCTCGCCGCTGCGTGTCCTGCCGGGTGGGCGACCGGACGAGGCAGTCCGCACCGGCCCTCGGGTGGGGGTCGCCGGCGACGGCGCCGGCCACCCCTGGAGGTTCTTCCTGGACGGCGCGCCCAGCGTCTCGGCGTACCGTCCGGCCGTGCCGCGTCGCCGCACGACGTCCGCGTCCGGCAGGCTTGACCCACCGACGCGGGCTCGAAGGACACGAGGGAGAGGCGGCAGCACACCGTGACGACCGGCGGGAGCGACATACTCGACGACCTGCTCTGGCGCGGCCTCGTCGCGCAGAGCACGGATCTCGGCGCGCTGCGCGAGGTGCTCGACGCGGGGCCGGTCACCTACTACTGCGGCTTCGACCCCACGGCGCCGAGCCTGCACATCGGCAACCTCGTGCAGCTGCTCACCATGCGCCGGCTGCAGGACGCCGGTCACCACCCGCTGGCCCTCGTCGGGGGTGCCACCGGGCTGATCGGCGACCCCAAGCCCAGCTCCGAGCGCACCCTGAACTCGCGGGAGACCGTCGCCGAGTGGGCGGGGCGGGTGCGCGAGCAGAGCGAGCGCTTCCTGTCCTTCGAGGGGTCCAACGCGGCCACCGTGGTGAACAACCTCGACTGGACGGCGCCGCTGTCGGCGATCGACTTCCTGCGTGACGTCGGCAAGCACTTCCGGGTGAACAAGATGATCACCAAGGAGGCCGTCAGCGCGCGGCTGCACTCCGACGCGGGGATCAGCTACACGGAGTTCAGCTACCAGCTCTTGCAGGGGATGGACTTCCTCGAGCTCTACCGCCGCCACGGCTGCGTGCTCCAGACCGGCGGCAGCGACCAATGGGGCAACCTCACCGCAGGCCTCGACCTCATCCATCGCGCCGAGGGCGGCCAGGCCCATGCGTTCGCCACGCCGCTGGTCACCAAGGCCGACGGGTCGAAGTTCGGCAAGACCGAGTCGGGGACGGTCTGGCTCGACGCGGCGATGACCTCGCCGTACGCCTTCTACCAGTTCTGGCTCAACGCCGAGGACAGCCAGGTCGGCACCTACCTGCGCATCTTCTCGCTGCGTCCCCGCGCCGAGATCGAGGAGCTCGAGGCGGCGGCCGCGGCGCGGCCGGCGGCCCGCGAGGCGCAGCGCGCCCTCGCCAGCGAGCTCACCGCGCTCGTGCACAGCGAGGGCGAGCGGGACGCGGTGCTGGCCGCGAGCCAGGCGCTGTTCGGTCGTGGCTCGCTGGAGGACCTCGACGAGGCAACACTCGAGGCGTCGCTGCAGGAGCTGCCGCGCGCCGTGGTCGCGGCCGGGACGCCGCTGCCGCCGCTGGTCGAGCTGTTCGCCGAGTCGGGCCTGTGCCCGAGCCGGTCCGCCGCCCGGCGAGCCGTGGCGGAGGGCGGCGCCTACCTCAACAACCAGCGGGTCACCGACGACGCCTACGTGCCGACGGCCGACGACCTGCTCAACGGCCAGTGGCTGGTTCTGCGCCGCGGCAAGCGCAACCTCGCGGCGGTCGAGGTGGCCGCCGGATGAGCACGTTGCTCCCGGAGACCGCGCGGCGCCTGGACGCCCTGGTCGCCCGCGAGCAGTCCGAGCACCGGCTGCCGTCGGTGGTGGCGGGCGTGGTGCGCGACGGAGAGCTCGTCTGGTCGGCCGGTGCGGGGGTCGTGGACGGCGCGGCTCCGGGCAAGGACGTGCAGTACCGCTGCGGCTCGATCACCAAGACCTTCGTCGCGGTGAGCGTCATGCGACTGCGCGACGAGGGACTGCTCGACCTGTCCGACCCGCTCGAGCGCCACCTGCCGGGCACCGAGCTCGGGCAGGTGCCGGTCGCCCAGCTGCTCGCCCACCTCTCGGGTCTCGGGGCCGAGACGCCGCCGCCGTGGTGGGAGCGGACGCCCGGCGGCGGCTTCGCCGAGCTCCGGGCCGGTGCGGTCAGGTTGTCCGCGGCAGGCCGACGGTTCCACTACTCCAACGTCGGCTACGCGTTCCTCGGCGAGCTGGTCGCCCGGCGCCGCGGATCACCGTGGGCCGACGTGATGCGCGCCGAGCTGCTGGAACCGCTCGGGATGCGGCGTACGACGGTGCGCCCGGAGCCCCCGGCCGCGCCCGGTCTCGCGGTGCACCCCTTCGCCGACGTGGTGCTCTCCGAGCCCGAGCACGACGCGGTCGCGATGGCGCCGGCCGGGCAGCTGTGGACGACCGTCTCGGATCTCGGGCGGTGGGCGGCTTTCCTCGCCCGGGCGGACCGGCCGGAGCGGTCCGCAGCTGCCGCCGGCGACTCGGTTCTGGCGGCTTCGACCCTGGCGGAGATGCGCGAGCCACGCGGGCTCATGGACCTGCCGGGGCAGGCGTGGACCACGGCGTACGGGCTGGGCATCCAGCTCTGGAACGTCGACGGCCACCGCTCCTTCGGCCACGGGGCCTCGATGCCCGGTTTCCTCGCGGAGCTGCGGATCCGCTGTGGCGACGGCGGTGACGACCAGGCGGGCGACGCCGCGGTCGTCTTCGCGAACGCGACGTCCGGCCTCGGCAGCCTCAGCGCCGACCTGCTCGACCTGCTCGCCGACCTGGAGCCTCCGCAGCCGGTGCCCTGGGCGCCGGCTGCGGTCGCCGACGACGTGGTGGCACTCACCGGGACCTGGTTCTGGGGCCCCTCGCCGGCGGTACTGCGCGCGGGCGCGGACGGTGCCGTGAGCCTGACGCCTCCCCTTTCCCCCGGGCGAACGTCGCGTTTCCGGCCGCGCGGGGACGGCACCTGGGAAGGGCTCGACGGCTACTACGCGGGCGAGGCCCTGCGCGTGGTACGTCGGGCGGACGGCACGGCTCTGCACCTGGAGGTGGCCTCGTTCGTGCTCACCCGGGTGCCGTACGACCCGGACGCCGGTGTGCCGGGGGGCGTCGACGACGCCGGCTGGGGCACCGGTGACACACGCTCGGACCCGGTGATTTGACGCTGCAACGCGTGATTGCCTAAGGTTCTCGACGTCGCCCGGCAGGGAGGTACGGACACCGATGAGGTGGCCGGTCCCGGGGTGGCCCCCGAAGCTCGCGAACACCGTGGACGTCCGCGTTCAGGGCTGTTCCGCGACGCTCCGGGGAGGGTGGAGAAGGTGGTTTGACAGCCCCCAGACACACCCGTAAGTTTAGAGGGTTGCCCCGAAGACAGGCCGAGAGGCCTTGACTCGGTGCGCGTCCGCTCCTTGAGAACTCAACAGCGTGCCAAAAGTCAATGCCAAACAACCCCGTCCGGGGTGGTGCGGCGGCTCTCCGAGTCGTCCAAGCCTCTTCGAACGGAATTCCTTTGGTACATGACAGACAACTAACTACATTTGCTAGTTACGTCTTTCATTGCCAGATCGCTCGTGGGTCTCGCCAGACCTCGAGCGCTCTTCATAATGTTGGCAGCCCACTTCGGTGTGCGCTGTCGTCATGCATTTACGGAGAGTTTGATCCTGGCTCAGGACGAACGCTGGCGGCGTGCTTAACACATGCAAGTCGAACGGTGACCTCGGAGCTTGCTCCGGGCGATCAGTGGCGAACGGGTGAGTAACACGTGAGCAACCTGCCCCTAGCTCTGGGATAACCCCGGGAAACCGGAGCTAATACCGGATACGAGACCGAGTGGCATGATTCGGTCTGGAAAGTTTTTCGGCTAGGGATGGGCTCGCGGCCTATCAGCTTGTTGGTGGGGTAACGGCCCACCAAGGCGACGACGGGTAGCCGGCCTGAGAGGGCGACCGGCCACACTGGGACTGAGACACGGCCCAGACTCCTACGGGAGGCAGCAGTGGGGAATATTGCGCAATGGGCGAAAGCCTGACGCAGCGACGCCGCGTGAGGGATGACGGCCTTCGGGTTGTAAACCTCTTTCAGCAGGGAAGAAGCGAAAGTGACGGTACCTGCAGAAGAAGCACCGGCTAACTACGTGCCAGCAGCCGCGGTAATACGTAGGGTGCAAGCGTTGTCCGGAATTATTGGGCGTAAAGAGCTCGTAGGCGGTCTGTCGCGTCGGATGTGAAAATCCAGGGCTCAACCCTGGACCTGCATTCGATACGGGCAGACTAGAGTTCGGTAGGGGAGACTGGAATTCCTGGTGTAGCGGTGAAATGCGCAGATATCAGGAGGAACACCGGTGGCGAAGGCGGGTCTCTGGGCCGATACTGACGCTGAGGAGCGAAAGCGTGGGGAGCAAACAGGATTAGATACCCTGGTAGTCCACGCCGTAAACGTTGGGCGCTAGGTGTGGGGAACCTTCCACGTTCTCCGTGCCGCAGCTAACGCATTAAGCGCCCCGCCTGGGGAGTACGGCCGCAAGGCTAAAACTCAAAGGAATTGACGGGGGCCCGCACAAGCGGCGGAGCATGTGGCTTAATTCGACGCAACGCGAAGAACCTTACCAAGGCTTGACATACAGGGAAATCCGGCAGAGATGTCGGGTCCGCAAGGGCCCTGTACAGGTGGTGCATGGTTGTCGTCAGCTCGTGTCGTGAGATGTTGGGTTAAGTCCCGCAACGAGCGCAACCCTCGTCCTATGTTGCCAGCGAGTAATGTCGGGGACTCATAGGAGACTGCCGGGGTCAACTCGGAGGAAGGTGGGGATGACGTCAAATCATCATGCCCCTTATGTCTTGGGCTGCACACATGCTACAATGGCCGGTACAAAGGGCTGCAATACCGCAAGGTGGAGCTAATCCCAAAAAGCCGGTCTCAGTTCGGATTGGGGTCTGCAACTCGACCCCATGAAGTCGGAGTCGCTAGTAATCGCAGATCAGCAACGCTGCGGTGAATACGTTCCCGGGCCTTGTACACACCGCCCGTCACGTCACGAAAGTCGGTAACACCCGAAGCCGGTGGCCCAACTCGCAAGAGAGGGAGCCGTCGAAGGTGGGATCGGCGATTGGGACGAAGTCGTAACAAGGTAGCCGTACCGGAAGGTGCGGCTGGATCACCTCCTTTCTAAGGAGCACCTGGCACCGGTCCGCCGGTGTCCAGAGCCACTTCTCGAGCGTATGTCTCGAGGTGGTTGCTCAAGGGTGGAACATTGACCAGTTGGCAGGCCTTCGGGCCGGGTTCGTCAGTACAGCCACTTCGGTGGTGGGAACGCGAGTCTCGGCGCGGGTGGTCTGCTTCGGCACGCTGTTGGGTCCTGAGGGAACGGGCGCTTTTTGCCCCTTCAACCTCGGATTCCAACCCGCCTGCGCTCCTCGTGTGCGCTGACGGTCACGGAAGCCAGGACCACCTCACGCCGGACGGCCCGCGCAGTTGCTGCGGGTGCGCGGCGAGCATGAGGTTGGGCCGCCCGTATTTTGAGAACTGCACAGTGGACGCGAGCATCAAATCTTTGTGGCCAAGTTATTAAGGGCGCACGGTGGATGCCTTGGCACCAGGAGCCGACGAAGGACGTAGGAGGCTGCGAAAAGCCTCGGGGAGCTGCCAACCGAGCTGTGATCCGAGGATTTCCGAATGGGGAAACCCGGCAGGAGTCATGTCCTGTCACCCCCACCTGAACACATAGGGTGGGCGGAGGGAACGTGGGGAAGTGAAACATCTCAGTACCCACAGGAAGAGAAAGCAACCGCGATTCCGTGAGTAGTGGCGAGCGAAAGCGGATGAGGCTAAACCAAGCGTGTGTGATAGCCGGCAGGCGTTGCACGCTTGGGGTCGTGGGACCATCTAGTCGGATCTGCCGATCTGACAGGAAGTAAAAAATCGTTGTGATAGGCAAAGGTCATGCGAAAGGACCGGCATAGAGGGTAACACCCCCGTAGCCGAAATCTCAGCGACTTCCAGATGGGATCCCAAGTAGCACGGAGCCCGAGAAATTCCGTGTGAATCTGGCGGGACCACCCGCTAAGCCTAAATACTCCCTGGTGACCGATAGCGGACAAGTACCGTGAGGGAAAGGTGAAAAGTACCCCGGGAGGGGAGTGAAATAGTACCTGAAACCGCGCGCCTACAAGCCGTGGGAGCGTCGTCGTCGAGCTTGCTCGACGGCCGTGACCGCGTGCCTTTTGAAGAATGAGCCTGCGAGTTAGCGATGCGTGGCGAGGTTAACCCGTGTGGGGAAGCCGTAGCGAAAGCGAGTCCGAACAGGGCGAATGAGTCGCGTATTCTAGACCCGAAGCGGAGTGATCTACCCATGGCCAGGGTGAAGCGCGGGTAAGACCGCGTGGAGGCCCGAACCCACCAGGGTTGAAAACCTGGGGGATGAGCTGTGGGTAGGGGTGAAAGGCCAATCAAACTCCGTGATAGCTGGTTCTCCCCGAAATGCATTTAGGTGCAGCGTCGCGTGTTTCTTGCCGGAGGTAGAGCTACTGGATGGTCTAAGGGGCCTACAAGCTTACTGAAATCAGCCAAACTCCGAATGCCGGTAAGTGAGAGCGCGGCAGTGAGACTGCGGGGGATAAGCTTCGTAGTCGAGAGGGAAACAGCCCAGATCACCGGCTAAGGCCCCTAAGCGTATGCTAAGTGGAAAAGGATGTGGAGTCGCACAGACAACCAGGAGGTTGGCTTAGAAGCAGCCACCCTTGAAAGAGTGCGTAATAGCTCACTGGTCAAGTGATTCCGCGCCGACAATGTAGCGGGGCTCAAGCATACCGCCGAAGCCGTGACATTCACGCTGATAGCCAGGTGCCTTCGGGCATCCAGGCGTGTGGATGGGTAGGGGAGCGTCGTGTGGCGAGTGAAGCGGCGGGGTGACCCAGTCGTGGACGCCACACGAGTGAGAATGCAGGCATGAGTAGCGAAAGACGGGTGAGAAACCCGTCCGCCGAATGACCAAGGGTTCCAGGGCCAGGCTAATCCGCCCTGGGTAAGTCGGGACCTAAGGCGAGGCCGACAGGCGTAGTCGATGGACAACGGGTTGATATTCCCGTACCCGCTTTGACACGCCCATGCTGACCCCAGTGATGCTAAGCGCATGAAGCCGGCTGAGTCTTCGGACGAGGCACGGTGGAGCGCGCGACCCGAACTGGTAGTAGGCAAGCGATGGGGTGACGCAGGAAGGTAGTCCAACCGCGGCGATGGTTGACCGCGGGTAAGGGTGTAGGACGTCAGATAGGTAAATCCGTCTGGCAATGTCTGAGACCTGACACCGAGCCGATATAGGCGAAGTGGATGATCCTATGCTGCCGAGAAAAGCCTCTAGCGAGTGTCATGGCGGCCCGTACCCCAAACCGACTCAGGTGGTCAGGTAGAGAATACCAAGGCGATCGAGTGAACTATGGTTAAGGAACTCGGCAAAATGCCCCCGTAACTTCGGGAGAAGGGGGGCCGCGGATGGTGTAGGGACTTGCTCCCGAAGCTGTCTACGGCCGCAGAGACCAGAGGGAAGCGACTGTTTACTAAAAACACAGGTCCGTGCCAAGTCGCAAGACGATGTATACGGACTGACGCCTGCCCGGTGCTGGAACGTTAAGGGGACCGGTTAGGCCTTCGGGCCGAAGCTGAGAACTTAAGCGCCAGTAAACGGCGGTGGTAACTATAACCATCCTAAGGTAGCGAAATTCCTTGTCGGGTAAGTTCCGACCTGCACGAATGGCGTAACGACTTCCCTACTGTCTCAACCATAGACTCGGCGAAATTGCACTACGAGTAAAGATGCTCGTTACGCGCAGCAGGACGGAAAGACCCCGGGACCTTTACTATAGCTTGATATTGGTGTTCGGTACGGCTTGTGTAGGATAGGTGGGAGACTTTGAAGCTGGCACGCCAGTGTCGGTGGAGTCAACGTTGAAATACCACTCTGGTCGTTCTGGATGTCTAACCTAGGTCCGTGATCCGGATCAGGGACAGTGTCTGGTGGGTAGTTTAACTGGGGCGGTTGCCTCCAAAAAGGTAACGGAGGCGCTCAAAGGTTCCCTCAGCCTGGTTGGCAATCAGGTGTCGAGTGCAAGTGCACAAGGGAGCTTGACTGTGAGACAGACATGTCGAGCAGGTGCGAAAGCAGGAACTAGTGACCCGGCGGTGGCTTGTGGAAGCGCCGTCGCTCAACGGATAAAAGGTACCCCGGGGATAACAGGCTGATCTTGCCCAAGAGTCCATATCGACGGCATGGTTTGGCACCTCGATGTCGGCTCGTCGCATCCTGGGGCTGGAGTAGGTCCCAAGGGTTGGGCTGTTCGCCCATTAAAGCGGTACGCGAGCTGGGTTTAGAACGTCGTGAGACAGTTCGGTCCCTATCCGCTGTGCGCGCAGGAGACTTGAGAAGGGCTGTCCCTAGTACGAGAGGACCGGGACGGACGAACCTCTGGTGTGCCAGTTGTTCCGCCAGGAGCACTGCTGGTTGGCTACGTTCGGAAGGGATAACCGCTGAAAGCATCTAAGCGGGAAGCTCGCTTCAAGATGAGGTCTCCCACAGGGTTAACCTGGTAAGGCCCCCAGAAGACGACTGGGTTGATAGGCCGGAGGTGGAAGTACGGCAACGTACGGAGCTGACCGGTACTAATAGGCCGAGGACTTGACCACACACTTTCTCTCGCTGCAAAGCGAGAGTGCATGCTACGCGTCCACTGTGCGGTTCCCGAGATACGGTCGGGAGCCCGACTGACATCTCCATAGAGTTTCGGCGGCCATAGCGAAGGGGAAACGCCCGGCTCCATTCCGAACCCGGAAGCTAAGCCCTTCAGCGCCGATGGTACTGCGTGGGGGACCGCGTGGGAGAGTAGGACGCCGCCGGACATTCTTTCGTCAAGGGCCATCCCGTTCGGGGTGGCCCTTGACGCATGTCCGGGGTGCCATGGCGCCGACTCGACGCGCACGACAGGAGACCGCAGTGAGCGCATCAGGCGAGCGGGGGCAGGCCCGGCCGGACCGTGGGTCCGAGCGTGGTGACCGCGGTCGCGGGACCAGCGGTCGCCCAGCCGGCGGGCGGCCGCGCGAGGGCGCCCGCCGTGCGCGTCCCGCCGAGCCGGAGCTGCCCGACGACGTCACCGGACGTGAGCTGGACCGGACCATCCGCGCCCAGCTGGGCGCGCTCGCGGCCAAGAACGCCGAGACGGTGGCCCGCCACCTCGTGATGGCCGGCCGGCTGCTCGAGGACGAGCCGGAGGAGGCCTTCCGGCATGCCATGGCGGCGCAGGGCAGGGCTGCCCGCGTCGGTGCCGTCCGCGAAGCCGCCGGCCTTGCCGCCTACGCCGCCGGGCACTACGCCGAGGCACTGGCCGAGCTGCGCGCCGCCCGGCGGATGACCGGCGAAGCAGCGTTGCTTCCGGTGATGGCCGACTGCGAGCGCGGGCTCGGCCGGTCGGAGCGCGCCCTGGCGCTGGCCAGCAGCCCGGAGGCTCGCGAGCTGGACGCCGCCGGGCGGGTGGAGATGGCGATCGTCGTCTCGGGCGCCCGGCGCGACCTCGGCCAGCACGACGCCGCCGTACTCGCCCTCCAGGCGCTCCTCCCGCGCGACGAGGCACGCCGCCCGTGGTCGCCGCGGCTGTTCTACGCCTACGCCGAGGCGCTGCTGGCGGCCGGCCGGCGCGACGACGCCGCTCTCTGGTTCAGCCGCGCGGCCGAGGCCGACGACGAGGGCGAGACGGATGCCGCCTCCCGGGCCGGCGAGCTCACCGGCGTGACCTTTCTCGACGACGATGACGACGACGACGACGACGCCGGCGACGACGCCGGCGACCCCGCGGACCACACCCCCGCGGACTACACCCCCGCCTGACCCCAGCCACTTTCCCCAGTGGTGATCATGCAGTTGTGCAGGTCCGTCGCGTTTGCGCAGGTCAGGGGCCACCCAACCCCGACAAGGGTGTGGGCGTTGCGCCCTATGGGTGCTTTGCGGCGTGTGGCGCTGAGGGGGCTGTTCGGCGTGTGAGTGGCGTGAGGTTTGTTGCTTCGTCCACAGGGTGCGGACCGTGCCGCGTCGTCCACAGATCACCGTCGTCTGCCTGCGCGAGGCTGTCCGGGCCCAAGGATGGCGGTCAGCAGCACGTCGGATCGGGACGTGCTCGGCGGCGAGGAGGGGCGCGGTGGCGGCGCGAGGCAAGAAGACAGTGGCGGACGCGGGGGAGCGCCCGTCTGGCGAGGGCGCCGACGCTGCCGCCGACCATCGCAACGAGGTCCATCTGGTGGGTCGGCTGGCGGCCGAGCCGATTCACCGTGAGCTGCCCAGCGGCGACGTGCTCGTGTCGTTCCGGCTGGTGGTCGGCCGCCCAGCGGTCCGCCGGCGCAAGTCGCCGCCTGGGGTCGAACGGTCGAGGGCGCCCACCGTCGACGCGCTCGAGTGCGCCGGGTGGCGTGCGGACGTCCAGCGGGCCCTTGGCTCGTACCAGGCCGGCGACCTCCTCGAGGTGACCGGCGCACTGCGACGGCGCTTCTGGCGTGGCCCCACCGGCCCGGTCAGCGGGAGCGAGGTGGAGGTGATGCGGGTGAAGCGGATCGCGCGCGGCTGACGCCTGACGCCTCACGTCGCAGCGTCCCGGGCGGGGTGATGTCCCCACGGTCGAGGCACACGACCGACCCGTCCCCGCCGTCCCTTCAGGCGCGACGAGCGGTGACGATCCAGGCGCGGGAGTCGAACCAGACACCGTCGTCGCCCAAGTGCGCGCCGAGCGCCTCGCGCAGACGCTCGACCGCGTGCGTTGCGGCAGCGGGATCGAGCCTCTTCAGGAGCTCGTGGGTGCAGGTGAAGCCGCGGGTCCATTCGAGGGCGGCAGCGACGTCCGCCCCGTAGTAGACCGGTTCGTGGACGTCAGTAAACGCAACGTCGGCGAAGCCTGCAGCCTGCAGGACTTCCTTCACGGTCGGCGGGTCGGCGAGCGAGAACGGATCCGGGAGCCCGGAAGCACCGAGCACGCACCCGTCGGCTGCACCCAGGGAATGGTGGATGGCGACGTCCCACTCGTTGCGCTCGCGGGCCTGCCAGACCATCATCGCCAGGCGGCCGGCGGGGCGTAACGCCCGCCTGATGTTGGCGAACGCGGCGACGGGGTCCTCGAAGAACATCGTGCCGAACCTGCTGATGGCCAGATCGAAGCGCTCCGGCGGAAAGCGGTGGACCTGTGCATCTGCACGCTCGAAGGTGACGTTGCGGAGCCCTTCTGCCCCGGCCAGCTCGCGGGCACGCTCGATCGCGGGAGCGGAGACGTCGACCCCGAGCGCACTCCCCGCCTGGGCCGCGTGTGCGGCCTGTCGGGTTGTCTCCCCAGTTCCACAGCCGATGTCGAGGGTGTGGTCGTGGGGCTGGACGCCAACGGAGCGGCGCAGAACCTCGTTGTGCCGCCGAAGTTCGGCGTCGTAGCCGCTGGGGCTGGGCGTGTGTTCGCTTTCGGCGGGTCGCACTGCTGTCCCTTCACGACGGTCGGGGGCCGCCTGGTCGCCGTTGATTGGTCCGTGCGTTAGCCCTCGAGCAGGTCGGCCAGCTCGTTGGGCCGGCTGAGTGCGACGCAGTGGCCGCTGGCGATCTCGTCGGGCTCGATGCCGAGGCGTTCGGCCACGAGTCGCCGGAAGAAGTCCGTCGGGAAGAAGCGGTCCTCGGTGCAGAGCACGAACCTCGTCGGTACGTCCGGCCAGGCGTCCAGCGGCCATGGGTTGACCATCGATGCCTGCGAGGGGTGGGCCCGTTCCCTGGTGATGGCCTCCTCGGCAAGCTCCCGCGGAACGTCATGGTAGAAGCTGACGTGCGGGTCCGGGTTGCCGGTCAGGCCGCCGTCGCGGGCGGCTTGCTCTCGTACCGCGCTGCTGTATCCGGTGTTGTGCCACCAGTCGTCCGGCGACTCGCCGGGAGCCGGGATCATGCCGGCCACCAGGACCAAGGCATCGGCGGCGAGCCGGTCGGCGACCAGGGGTGCGGTGAACGCCCCGTACGACTGGCCCGCGACGACGAGGTCTTTTCGGCCGCCGACCGCCTCGACCACCGCGTCGGCGTAGTCGGTGAGGGTCGCCGATTCGTCGTCGGCGGGGAGGTCCGGGGCGACCACGTCGTGGCCGCGGCTACGGAGCTCGGCGGCGACCAGGTGCCAGTACCAACCCACGTCGCCCGCGCCGTGGATCAGGGCGAAGGTGCTCATGGCGTGCTGACCAGGAGCATCGAGAGAGCCAGCACCGTGGCGCGGTCGCGACCGGCGAGCAGTCGCACCGCGAGTGGCTGCACGACCACGAGGACGATCCCGTTGAGTGCCAGCACCGCGCCGTACGTCGCAGAGCTGTGGCCGTCGGCCGTCATGACGAGAGGCAGCGTCGTGAACGTCTGGCGACCGAGAAGCCGACGCTCGCCGCCCAGAAGAGCAGTCCGAAGGCGCGGACCCGCTGCTGTGCAGGGAGGTCGGCCACCGCGGCCGATCCCGCCGGTCGGAACAGCTCGCCCATGAGTCCGACGCCGACGGCCGCCGCCCAGATCGCCGGCACGGTCTCGGCCGATCCGAGCGCGATCAACGCCACGGCGGTGCCCAAGAACCCGACCAGCATCGTGTGGCGTCGACCGATCCGGTCGCCCAGCCAGCCGCCAAGCAGTTGGGAGCCGATGTCTCCGACGCCGACCGCGGCGATCACGGCACCCGCGGTCGCCGGGGAGAGACCTTCCTCCAGCGTCAGGTAGAGCACGAGGAACGACCGCACGAGTCCGCCGGCTCGGCTCACGAGATGCACCGCCGCCAGCGCCCAGACCACCTGCGGCAGGTCCGAACGCAGGCGAGACTGTTCACCGCCGAGCTTCGCCGCGCCCGGAGAGGACGTGCCGTACGTCGTCATGCCCACGACGCTAGGAGCGTCAGCGCATCGAGAAAAACGATTGATTTCGATCAAATTAATCGCTCTAGGCTATGCTCTGGTGTGTGGTTGATCTCGAGCTGCGCCACCTCACGGCCATGGCCGCCATCGCCGAGGAAGGAACGTTCGGACGAGCGGCGGCCCGGCTCGGCTACACACAGTCGACGGTGAGCCAGCAGATCGCCGCGTTGGAGCGTGCCGTCGGTGGTGCGGTCTTCGACCGGCCCGGCGGGCCCAAGCCGGTGCGGATCACGCCACTGGGAGACGTGGTCCTGGCCCACGGCCGTCATCTGCTCACGATGTCGTCGGCGCTGGCCGACGCCGTCGACCGATTCAAGGCCGGCGACGGCCGGATCGACATCGGAACGCTCGAGAGCGTGTCCAACGTGATCCTGCCGTCGATCGTGCGCCGGCTGCATAGCGAGCACCCCGGTTGCGACATCAGGTTGTCCGAGGAGGAGCCGGAAAATCCACCGATCGCCGGACTGGACCTGCTCTTCTACGACAGTCTCCTCGACGGCGACGTCGAGCATCGCAAGCTCCTCGACGATCCGTACTTCGTCGTGGCGAGACCGGGCGACTATCCCGATGGTCCGGTGCGCGTGAAGCAGCTCGACGGCGCGCCGATGGTCGCGTGGCCGGCTACCTGCGACCAGCCACGATTGGAGCAGGCGCTCGCCCGGGATGGTGCGCAACCGCGGGTCGTGTTCCGAACCGCCGGCAACGAAACCATCCTGTCGATGGTGCGGGCCGGAATGGGCATCGCGATCCTGCCATGGCTTGCGCTCCACGGGTCCGACGCCTGGTCGGACCACCGACTCGGCATCCATCCTCTGCATCCATCGCCGGTCCGCGAGATGTACCTGCTCTGGCCGGCCGCACGGACTCTGTCCCCACTCACCACGCGGACGATTGAGATCGCCATCGAGATCGCGAGTGATCTGGCAACGCAGAGGTCTACCGCGACATAGCTCGGGCCTACTCGTCGAGCAGCCGCAGCACGAGCCCGGTCCGCGGCTTGGGGCCGAAGGACGTCGACTTGCGGGGCATCCGCTCACCCGTTGCCGCGACCTCCATCACCGCGCTCACGTCGACCGCCCGCAGCAGGACGGCGGTGCCGCCGGAGCGGCGGGCGGCGCGCACCGCCGCAGCGGGGTCGTGGACGTAACGCGTCCGCGGGCTGTCCTCGGCGATGCCCCAGACCTGCTCGAGCAGCAGGCCGTGCAGCACGGTCGCGTCGAGTCCGGACCACAGCGCCGAGTGCGCGGGCGGCACGGCGCGCTGCACCGCGCCGGGGTCCGGATCGCTGACGATGTGGAAGGCCCGGCCGTCCGTCAGCAGGAAGGGGTGCCGGCCGTCGGCGTCGTCGAGCGCTGCGAGCGCGGGCTCAAGGTCGGCGTCGGGCACGTCGAGCACCCTGACCTTGCAGACCTGCGACGCGGCGGCGAGCGCGTCCTCCAGGGCGAGCCCTTCGACGACCCGATGGATCGCGCGGACGTGCAACGGGGAGGTCTGCGAGTCGACGAGCATGGCGAGCCCGCTGTCCCAGGGCCCGGCGCCCCGGCCTGCGGTGTGCTTCTCGTCCTGCAGCTTCCGGTACGTCGCGTAGCGGTGGTGGCCGTCCGCGATCATCGCCTGGCGGGGGAGCAGATCGGCCGCCACCCGCGATTGCACCTGCTCGTCGAGGACCGTCCAGATGCGGTGGCGCACCCCGTCCTCGGTCACCGTCTCGAGGGTCGGCGGGCTCGCGACGACGCCCTCGATCACCTCGACGGTGTCCCCGCCGCCGTCGTACACCAGCAGGATCGGCTCCAGGTTCGCCGACGTGGCTCGCATCAGCTCGAGGCGGTCCGCGACCGGCCCGGGCATGACGTCCTCATGCGGCAGCACCACCCGCTCGGACGGATCGCGCAGTGCCACCGCCGCGAGCAGACCGCGTTGGAGCCAGCCGCTGGCCGACTGTTCGTACACGTAGAACGCGGGGCGGTCGTCGCGGCGCAGCGTCCCGTCGGCGAGCCAGCGTTCGAGGCGGTCGGCTGCATGCCGGTAACGCCCGTGGCCGTCGCCGATCTCGTCGCGTGGCAGGATCAACCGGACCACGTTGTGCGGGTCGAGCTCCTCCAGATGGGCCGCGCTCTCGGCGTCGATCACGTCGTACGGCGGGCTCGTGACGGCGGCGAGGTCGGGGACCCGGTCCGGTGCGAACCGCACGCCACGGAACGGCGAGATCACCAGGCCCCGCCCGGCCGACGGGGTCGCGAACGTGGCCATGGCGGGCATGCTACGGCGGCACGAGGGGAGGACCAGACTGGTGACGGAGGACTCCGACCCGGCCGGCGTGCCGGCAGGTGAGGTCTACGACTGGTATCGCCGCGCTATCGGGTTGCTCGAGGGGGGCAACCCGGAGGCGGCCGCGTCGTTGCTGACCCACGCACTGGCCCGGGAGCCGACCTCGGCGAGTGTGCGAGAGGCGCTGGCGAGAGCTGCCTACGACGCCAGGCGGTACGCCGACGCAGCGACCCACTTCGCGGACCTCGCCGAGATGAGCCCGGACAGCGACTACGCGCGCTTCGGTCTCGGCCTGGCCCGCATGCGACTCGGCGACGTCGAAGGGGCGGTCGAGCAGCTGGCGCTCGCGGCGGCGATGAGCCCGACCCGCAAGGAGTACCAGCGCGCACTGCGCGAGGCGCGCGCCACCCTGCGCTTTCGACACCAGGCACCGTGACCTCTCGGGACGACTCCGGCACGGACCCGCTGCCGGCCCTTGCCCAGGGCACGACCGAGGCGCTCGCGACCCGTTACGACACGGCGCTGGTCGACCTGGACGGCGTCGTCTACGTGGGAGCGCACGCCGTGCCCGGCGCGCCCGCCGCCCTCGCCGCCGCCCGCGAGCTCGGCATGCGCACCGCGTTCGTCACCAACAACGCCTCGCGCACGCCGGCCACCGTCGCCGCACATCTCACCGAGCTCGGGGTCGAGGCGCGCGAGGACTCCGTCGTCACCTCGGCGCAGGCGGCCGCGACGCTGGTCGCGGGACAGGTTCCGTCCGGTGCGTCCGTGCTGGTCGTCGGCGGCGACGGTCTCGACGCGGCCCTGCGCGAGCGCGGCCTGCGGCCCGTGCGCTCCGCCGACGACGATCCCGCGGCGGTGGTGCAGGGCTACGGTCCCGACGTCGGCTGGGCGCTGCTCGCCGAGGGCACCTTCGCGGTACGTCGCGGGCTGCCATGGATCGCCAGCAACATGGACTCGACGGTGCCGACGCCGCGCGGGCTCGCCCCCGGCAACGGCGCTCTGGTCGACGTCATCCGCGGCACCACCGGCCGCGACCCGGTCGTGGCGGGCAAGCCGGAACCGCCGCTTCACCACGAGGCGGTACGCCGGACCGGCGCACGGCGGGCGCTTGTCGTCGGCGACCGGTTGGACACCGACATCGAGGGTGCGCAGCGCGTGGACGCGGACAGCCTGCTCGTGCTGACCGGAGTGGCGACCGCCGCCGAGCTCGTCGGCGCCGCACCGCACCAGCGACCGACGTTCCTCGCCGCCGACCTCGATGCCGGACTGCTGCACCCGCATCCCGCTGTGACGGAGACCGGGACGCGGCGCTGGTCATGTGGCGGCTGGACCGCATCGCTGGACGACGGTGCCCTGCGCCTCACCGGGTCGGGCGAGCGGGTCGACGCCCTGCGGGCCCTCTGTGTCGCGGCGTGGAGCGCGCCGTCACCCCCTGACGTCGCCGACACGCTGTCCCGGGCAGGGTTCGCAGACCCCTGACTCGGCAGCGGCTAGAGCATCGACTTGAGCTTGAGGAGGTCGCGGACGCCCGCCTCGACCTTGATGCGGCCTGACAGCCAGGCCCCGCCGAAGCCGAGCCGGCCGTCGGTCAGGGCGACCAGGTCGTCGCTGTTGGCGGTGAGCCTGATCTGCGCCTTCGGAGCGGGCTCGGTCGAGATGTCGTGCAGGTGGCCGTCGCGGAGCTCACCGCGGAACGTGACGTCGAGGTCGGGGACGTAGGCGCTGAGGCTGCGGTCGAACGCGTGGTCGCGACGCGAGTCCTCGTCGACGTCGGCGAGCCGCTCCGCGAGCCGCTCCAACGCCTGCTGGCATTCCTCGACGCTTGTCATGACCCCTCTCAGACCTCGAGTGTGTCGCGACGCTACCGCAGAACGAACGCGCGTCCGCTGACGGTAGCGTCTCCCGGGTGGGACGCGGCTGGACGGCAGGAAGGACGGCGACCGACATGGTGCTCGAAGGGCTCCGCGGCTATCTCCAACTGGCAAACGGTCTTACCGACGTCACCCGCGAACGGGCACTGGTCGCGGCCCGCTCGCTCGTGGCGCAGGGGGAGGCCGGTGTGGACGCGGTGCTGTCACCGGAACGGCGCAGCCAGGTGAGCACGCTGACCGATGACCTGATCGCGATCAGCAGGGCCAACCGTGACCTGCTGGTCGGGCTCATCCGCGCCGAGGTCGACCGGGCCGTGGCCCGATTCGGTCTCGCGATGGGTGACGAGCTGGCAGCCGCCCGGGCACGCGCGCAGGACCTCGACGACCGGGTTCACCTGCTGGAGCGCGAGCTGCGCAGCGCCCGCTCGGGGACGTCGGCGCCGGCGAAGAAGACCGCGAAGAAGTCGGCCGCGAAGAGGTCGGCCGCGAAGAAGTCGGCCGCGAAGAAGTCGGCCGCGAAGAGGTCGGCCGCGAAGAGGTCGGCCGCGAAGAGGTCGGCCGCCAAGAAGTCGGCAGCCAAGAGGTCGGCAGCCAAGAAGTCGGCAGCCAAGAATTCCACCGCCAAGAAGACCGCTGAGTCGAATTCGACGAGCCCGTCATGACCTGGTCCACACCACACGGCCGTATCGACGAACGCTCGGTCGACGACCGCGCTGTCGCCGGCAACCGTATCGACGAACGCTCGGTCGACGACCGCGCTGTCGCCGGCAACCGTATCGATGAACGCTCGGTCGACGACCGCGCTGTCGCCGGCAACCACGTCGACGACCCTCAGGTCGACGACGGACCGGTCAACGACGAGCACGTCGATCGCGCACCGACCGACAACGTAGGCGACCCGCGGGTGGTCGCCGCCCTCGAGCGTCTCGACGCGCTTGCCGACCGGCCGCCACCCGAGCACGTCGAGGTCTACGAGGACGTGCACAGCACACTCCAGGACGTGCTGGCGGAGGCGACGGGGCGCGCGGACGAGCGCCCGGCGTGACGCGCCGTGCCCGCCTCGACGCCGAGCTGGTACGGCGCGGGCTGGCCCGTTCGCGTGAGCAGGCCGTGGCTCTGGTGGCAGGCGGCAGAGTCCGGGTCGGGGGCAGTCCCGCAGTGAAGCCGGCGACGCAGGTCGACGCGGCCGTGCCGATCGTGGTCTCGGCCGACGAGGCCGGCGACGACTACGTCTCGCGCGGTGGTCACAAGCTGGCCGGCGCGCTGGACGCGTTCGAGCCGGAAGGCCTCGACGTCTCAGGACGTCGAGCACTGGACGCCGGCGCGTCGACGGGCGGGTTCACCGACGTACTCCTGCGGCGCGGCGCCGCCCACGTGTCCTGCGTCGACGTCGGCTACGGCCAGCTCGCCTGGTCGCTGCAGTCCGACGACCGGGTGAGCGTCTACGACCGGACCAACGTCCGTGAGCTCGAGCCGGACACGATCGGCGAGCCCGTCGATCTCGTCGTCGCCGACCTCTCGTTCATCTCGCTGCGCCTCGTCCTGCCCGCGCTCGTCCGCGCCACGACGCCCGGCGCCGACCTGGTCCTCATGGTCAAGCCGCAGTTCGAGGTCGGCCGCGACAACCTGGGGCCGGGCGGCGTAGTCCGCGACCCCGCGCTGCGGACCCAGGCGGTTGCCGGCGTCGCGCACCATGCCAACGGCGCGCACGGCCTCGGCGTTCGCGGTGTAGTGGCGAGTCCGCTGCCGGGACCGGCGGGCAACGTCGAGTACTTCCTCTGGCTGCGGCGCGGCGCGCCGCCGCTGGACCCGGACCGGCTCGCGGCGGCGATCGCCGAAGGGCCGTCGTGAGCACCGCGGCCGACGACACGCGTGCCGTCCTGTTCGTGACCCACACAGGGCGACCCGAGGCGATCCGTCACGTCCGGGCAGCCGCCGACCGGTTCGCCGCGGCCGGCGTCGCGGTGCGCGTGCTCGCCGACGAGGCCGCCGACCTCGGCGTCGTCTCCGCCACCGCGGTGCCGGCCGACCCCTCGGCGGCCGAGGGCTGCGAGCTGGTCGTGGTGTTCGGGGGAGACGGCACACTGCTGCGCGCGGCGGAGTACGGCCGGGCGGCCGGTACGCCGTTGCTCGGCATCAACTTCGGCCACGTCGGCTTCCTCGCGGAGGCCGAGTGGGCCAACCTCGACGCGACCGTCGACCGGGTGGTCGCGCGGCAGTACGAGGTCGAGGAGCGGATGACGCTCGACGTGACCGTCACCGTCAACGGCTCCGTCGTCACCCGCGACTGGGCGCTCAACGAGGCCTCGGTGGAGAAGTCGAGCCGCGAGCGGGTGCTCGAGCTGGTCGCCGAGATCGACGGCCGGCCCCTGTCGCGGTGGGGCTGCGACGGAGTCGTCTTCGCGACGCCGACCGGCTCCACGGCGTACGCGTTCTCCGCGGGCGGCCCGGTCGTCTGGCCCGACGTAGACGCGCTGCTGCTCGTGCCGATCAGCGCCCACGCGCTGTTCGCCCGCCCGATGGTCACCGGACCCCACTCCGTGCTCGCCGTCGAGGTGCTTCCGCGCGCCGACGGCGGGGGAGGAGTGCTCTGGTGCGACGGGCGACGCGCTGTCGACCTGCCGCCGAAGGCGCGCGTCCAGGCCTGTCGCGGTGAGCGCCCGGTCATGCTCGCGCGGCTGCACTCGGCCCCGTTCACCGACCGCCTCGTCGCGAAGTTCGACCTGCCGGTGCGCGGCTGGCGCGGCGCGCGGCACGCCGCCGCGGACGATGAGAGGCCCGCGACCGACGGGGCCGGGACGTAGGTTCGGGCGCCGTGCTGGAGCAGATGCGCATCAAGGGGCTGGGCGTCATCGACGACGCCACCCTCGAGCTCGCACCCGGACTCACGGTCATCACCGGCGAGACCGGAGCCGGCAAGACCATGGTGGTCACCGGCCTCGGACTGCTCTTCGGCGGCCGCTCCGACACCGGTGCGGTCCGCCCCGACGCGGGTGGCGCTCTCGTGGAGGGCCGGCTCCGGGTCGACCCCGACGGACCCGTTGCCCGCCGTGCGGCCGAGGCCGGGGCGGACCTCGACGACGACGCCCTGCTGCTGGCGCGCTCGGTGAGCGGCGAGGGGCGGTCGCGCGCGCACGTCGGCGGGCGTGCTGTGCCGGCGACGGTGCTCGCCGAGCTGGCCGAGTGGTGTCTCGCGGTGCACGGGCAGTCCGACCAGTCACGGCTCCTTCAGCCGGCTCGCCAGCGGGCCGCGCTCGATCGCTACGCCGCTGCCCCGGTGACCGGGCCGCTGGCGACGCTCGCCGACCGCTACGCCGAGCTGCGCGCGGTCGAGGACGACCTCACCACCCTGACCACCCGCGCCCGCGAACGCGCGCAGGAGGCCGATCTGCTGCGCTTCGGCCTCGACGAGGTGGCCGCCGTCGACCCGCAGGACGGTGAGGACCTCGATCTGGCCGCCGAGGAGGATCGCCTCGCCCACGCCGACGCGCTGCGGCTGGCTGCCGACCGGGCGCACGCGGCGCTGCTCGGCGACTCGGCCAGCGCGGTCGACGGTGCGCCTGACGCGACCGGCCTGGTCGCCGACGCCCGGGCCGCACTCGAGCAGGCCGGCGCGCACGACCCGGCGCTCGCGGCGCTGGCCGAGCGACTGCGTGAGGTCGGCTACCTGCTCGCCGACGCCGGGGCCGACCTCGCGTCCTACGCCACCGGCGTCGAGACCGACCCGGCCCGGCTCGCGGTCGTGCAGGAGCGACGTGCCGCGGTCGGGCGGCTGGTGCGCAAGTACGGCGGTGACGCGGGGACCGTCGAGGAGGTGCTGGCCTGGTCGAAGCGCTCGGTGCAGCGGCTCACGACGCTCGACGGTGACGACGACCGGGTGGGCGCGTTACGCGAACGTCGCGACGCGCTGCGAGCCGAGCTGGGCGCGCTGGCGGCGGATGTCTCGGCCGCCCGCCAGGCCGCGGCGCAACGCTTCGCCTCGGCCGTGTCCAGCGAGCTCGCCGACCTGGCGATGGCGCAGGCGGAGGTGTCCTTCGTCGTCAGCCAGACCGAGTCGGCCGGCGGGCTCGCGATCGACGGCCGGTCGCTGGCATTCGGTCCGCACGGCGTCGACGACGTCGAGATGCTGCTGCGTCCGCATGCCGGCGCGCCGGCCAGGCCGCTCGCCAAAGGCGCGTCGGGGGGCGAGCTGTCCCGGGTGATGCTGGCTGTCGAGGTCGTCTTCGCCGGCGTCGACCCGGTGCCCACGCTCGTGTTCGACGAGGTCGACGCCGGGGTGGGCGGCAAGGCGGCCGTCGAGGTGGGCCGGCGACTGGCCGGGCTGGCGCGCGACGCCCAGGTCGTCGTGGTCACCCACCTGCCCCAGGTGGCCGCCTTCGCCGACGCGCACCTCGTCGTGCAGAAGGCGAGCGACGGTGCGGTGACCAGCAGCGGCGTACGTTCGCTCGACGCGGCGGGCCGGCTCCAGGAGCTCTCGCGGATGCTCGCCGGTCTCGAGGGCTCGGCCACTGCTCACGCCCACGCGCAGGAGCTGCTCGACACGGCCACGGCCGCCAAGCAGTAGCCACGGCGTGGGGCCGGGGTTTGACCTGTCCGCCGTGGCAGCATCGCCGGCATGCGGATCGCGACCATGCGGCGGCTCCGGCGAGCGCCCGACCTTCCGGGCATCACCGGGGTGGCGCGCGTCGACGTGCGCACCAGGAAGCTGACCCATCGGCTGCGGCTCGGTGACCTCGCCGTCATCGACCACGTCGACCTCGACAAGGTGAGCGCGGAGTCCCTCATCGCGCGCGGCGTCGGCGCCGTCGTCAACGCGTCGCCGAGCATCAGCGGCCGCTACCCCAACCTCGGGCCCGAGGTCCTCGCACGGGCCGGCGTGCCGCTGCTCGACGACGTCGGGACGGACGTCCTGGCCGTCGTCGACGACGGCGAGCGGTTGCGCCTCGACGGTCACTTCCTCTACCGCGGCGACCAGGTGATCGCCACCGGTGAGCGGCTCGGTGTCGACGAGGTGCAGGTGGCCATGGCGCGCGCCCGTCAGGGGCTGGCTGTCACGCTCGAGGCTTTCGTCGGCGACGCGGTCGAGCACCTGCGCCAGGAACGCGGGCTGCTGCTCGACGGCGACGGCATCCCCGAGCTGCGTACGCCGCTGGAGGGACGTCCCGTCGTGGTGGTCGTCAAGGGCTACGACACCGAAGCCGACCTCGCGTCGCTGCGGACCTACCTGCGTGACGTCCGCCCGGTGCTCATCGGGGTGGACGAGGGCGCCGACGTGCTGCTGGCGCACGGCCACCGGCCGGGCATCGTGCTGGGCGACCTGGACACGATGTCGGAGGCGGCCCTCACCTGCGGCGCCGAGATCGTCGCGCACGTCACGCCGGACGACCGGTCGACGCTGCATCGGGAACGGCCCGACGGGCTGGGCATGGGAGCTGCTGTCGTCCCGTCGAAGGGCCACGCCGAGGAGGCCGCGATGCTCCTCGCGCACATGCGCGGCGCCAGCGTCATCGTCGCTGCCGGCAGCCACACCACGCTCGCCGAGTTCCTCGACCGCGGCCGGTCGGGCATGTCCAGCGCGTTCCTCACCCGGCTCAGCATCGGCGGCACGTACGTTGATGCGCGGGCGGTCGCCGAGATGCATCGCCCCGCGACGCCGCTGTGGCCGCTGCTCGCGATGCTGACCGCGCTGGTCGCCATACTCGCCGCGCTCGTGGTGACCGGCAACACGCCGTCTACCGACCAGTTCGGCTCGTGGTGGGACTCCGTCGCCGACGCGGCCGGGGGACTCGTCTGACGTGCGGACTCACCGCTTTCACCTGCTTTCCCTCGTGGTGACGCTCGTCGCCATCACGCTCGGCGTGGCCGTCGGTGCCGGGCCGCTCGCCGAGGACGCCGAGCAGCGACTGCGCAGCGAAGCGGCGGACCTGCGCGCCGACCGCGACGCCGCGCGCCGAGAGGCGGCGGCACTGCACGATCGACTCGGCCAGTCCGACGCGTTCGTACGGGAGGTCGTCCCCGAGCTGGTCGACGGCCGTCTCGACGGTCGCTCGGTGACACTCGTGACGCTGCCGGGGGTGGGGACGCGCCGGATCTCCCAGACCCGTCAGGCGCTCGTGGCGGCGGGCGCCACGGTGCACGTCAGCATCCGGGTGAGGCGCGCCTACGTCGACCCTGACCAGGCCCGCTCGCCTCTCGAGGATCTCGCGCTGCGTCTCGTCCCGCCCAATGTGGAGTTCCCCGACGGGCTCACGTCCATCGAGCGGGTCGGCATCGTGCTGGCACGTGCGACGGTCGCCAAGAACGTGGCGAACACCAGGGAGCCCGACGAACGGGCGGCCGAGCTGCTCGCCGGTCTTGAGGCGCTGGACGCACTCGACGTACGCGGTGAGGCCGGGCGGCGCAGCGACCTCGCGGTGCTGGTGGCCTCCGACCGCAGTCCCCGTGACCGCGACGTGCGCCGTACGAGCTTCGCGGCCCTCATCGGGCTGGCCGCCGCCCTGGACGCGGGCGGCGACGGCGCGGTGGTGACCGGCGGGCCGCGGTCCGTCGCGAGGGGCGGGTTCGTCGCTGCCCTACGCCGGGCGGCGGACGAGTCGCGGGTCGGCGGCGTCTCGACGGTCGACTCGGCCGGTACGCGAACGGGTGCGCCCGCGCTGGTGCTCGCGCTCGCTGAGCAAAGTGACGGGGACGCCGGCGCCTACGGGCTCGGCCCGGGCGTCGACGGGTTGCTGCCGCCGCTCGCTGCGGGGAACGCCCGTGGTTCCGGCAGGTCCGGCGGGTCCGACGGCTCTGGTGACGGAGCGGGCTGATAGCCTCGAAGTCCGTGGACAGACTGGCTCTCCAGTCGCACACCGAGCCCACGGGAGCCCGCTTTGGCAGCAGCCGCGCCGACCAAGCACATCTTCGTGACGGGTGGCGTCGCCTCCTCGATCGGCAAGGGCCTCACCGCCTCCGGGCTCGGTCACCTGCTGCGCTCGCGTGGCGTGCGGGTCACGATGCAGAAGCTCGACCCCTACCTCAACGTCGACCCCGGGACGATGAACCCGTTCCAGCACGGCGAGGTCTTCGTCACCAACGACGGGGCTGAGACCGACCTCGACGTGGGGCACTACGAGCGGTTCCTCGAACGCGACCTGCACGGCTCGGCCAACGTCACCACCGGCCAGATCTACTCCGCGGTGATCGCCAAGGAGCGGCGGGGGGAGTACCTCGGCGACACGGTGCAGGTCATCCCGCACATCACCAACGAGATCAAGTCCCGCATCCGGGCGATGGCCGCCGACGACGTCGATGTCGTGATCACCGAGATCGGTGGCACCGTCGGCGACATCGAGTCGCTGCCGTTCCTCGAGGCGGTGCGTCAGGTCCGTCACGACGTCGGTCGCGACAACGTCTTCTTCCTGCACATCTCGTTGGTGCCCTACATCGGGCCGTCCGGTGAGCTCAAGACCAAGCCGACCCAGCACTCGGTCGCCGCGTTGCGCTCGATCGGCATCCAGCCCGACGCGATCGTGTGCCGCTCCGACCGCGAGATCCCCTCCAGCGTCAAGCGCAAGCTGGCGCTGATGTGCGACGTCGACGAGGAGGCGGTCGTCGCGGCGCAGGACGCGCCGTCCATCTACGACATCCCGAAGGTGCTGCACGGCGAGGGTCTCGACGCCTACGTCGTCCGCCGGCTCGGGCTGGCTTTCCGCGACGTCGACTGGACCGAGTGGGACGACCTGCTCCGGCGCGTCCACCGCCCGGCGCACCAGGTCACCGTCGCGCTCGTCGGCAAGTACGTCGACCTGCCCGACGCCTACCTCTCGGTCGCCGAGGCGTTGCGCGCCGGCGGCTTCGCGAACGACTGCAAGGTGTCGATCCGCTGGGTCACCTCGGACGACTGCCGGACCCCCGAGGGCGCCGCCCGCGAGCTCGACGGCGTCGACGCCGTCTGCGTGCCGGGCGGGTTCGGCGTACGTGGCATCGAGGGCAAGGTGGGCGCGGTGCGCCACGCGCGCGAGAACCGCATCCCCACGCTCGGTCTCTGTCTCGGGCTGCAGTGCATGGTGATCGAGTCGGCTCGCGCGCTTGCCGGGCTCGAGGGCGCCAACTCCGCGGAGTTCGACGACGCGACGCCGCACCCGGTCATCGCGACGATGGCCGACCAGCGTGACGTGGTGGCGGGCGAGCGCGACATGGGCGGCACGATGCGGCTCGGGCTCTACCCGGCCACGCTGGCCGAGGGCTCGATCGTGCGCGAGCGCTACAACGTGCCGTACGTCGAGGAGCGCCATCGGCACCGCTACGAGGTCAACAACGCCTACCGCGAGCGGCTCGAGGCGGCCGGGCTGGTGTTCTCCGGGGCCTCACCCGACGGCCGGCTCGTCGAGTACGTCGAGCTGCCGCGCGAGCAGCATCCGTACTTCGTGGGGACGCAGGCGCACCCCGAGTTCCGGTCGCGCCCGGCGCAGGCCCACCCGCTCTTCGCCGGGCTCATCGAAGCCGCGCTCGACCGGCGCGCGGACGACGCGGTCGACCTGGCACCGGCGCCCGCGACCTTCGCCTGATGGGGGAGTGGACCGGCACGATCGAGGACGCGCGGGCCTCGCTCGAGGTCGCGTCGAGCTCGCGCGTGCATCACGGGTTGGTGTGGGACGTCCGGCGCGACGAGGTGCGCCTCGAGGACGGCCAGACGGTGACCCGCGAGGTGCTCGTGCACACCGGCGCCGTCGGGATAGTGGCGCTCGACGAGCACGACCGCCTGCTGATGGTGCGCCAGTACCGCCACCCCGTCCGGTCCTACCTGTGGGAGCCGCCCGCCGGCCTGCTCGACGTCGACGGGGAGGACCCGCTCGACGCGGCGAAGCGGGAGCTGGCCGAGGAGGGCCACCTGCGCGCCGACGAGTGGCACGTCCTCGTCGACTTCTACAACTCACCGGGCGGGAGCACCGAGGCCTTCCGCTGCTACCTCGCCCGCGGCCTGCACGCGATCGACGAGGGCGAGCGCCACGAGGGGGACGGCGAGGAGCGCGACATGCCGGTGACGTGGGTGGCGCTGGACGAAGCCCGCGACCTGGTGCTCACGGGCCGGCTGCACAACCCGACGGCGGTGACCGGCGTACTGGCTGCCAGCACTGCCCGGGCCGACGGCTGGCGTTCCCTGCGTCCCGGCGACGCCCCCTGGCCCGAACAGTCCCCCGGCCGCACAACGAGGACGAAGAGGAGATACCGCGATGGGTGAGCTGCACGTCAACATGAACATCACGCTCGACGGCGTGATCCAGGCCAACGGTGGCCCCACGGAGCAGGACGCCGGCTTCGAGTACGCCGGCTGGGAGCGCCCGTTCGGGGATGCGGAGTCCGGCGATCAGATCACCGCGGACGTGCAGGCATCCGACGCTTTGCTGCTGGGTCGCACGACGTACGACATCTTCCGCGGCTACTGGCCGGGCAAGACCGACGGGATCGGGCTGGCCTTCGACCGGGTTCCCAAGTACGTCGCGTCCCGCGGCACGCCAGAGCTGTCCTGGGACGACAGCACCCAGATAACCGACGTGGGCGCCGAGGTTCGTGACCTGCGCGAGCGTCATGAGCGGATCCACACCTGGGGCAGCGCGAACCTGCTGCAGACCCTGTTCCGCGAGGCCCTGGTCGACCAGGTGAACCTGTGGGTGTGTCCGGTGGTGATCGGGCAGGGCAAGAGGCTCTTCCCTGAGGGCGCGGCGCCCACCCGGTTCGAGCTGGTGGAGCCGCCTAAGGCGTATCCCGGAGGGACGATGTCGCTGCGCTACCGGCGCCTCGAGGGCCCCCCGGAGACGGTGGACTGAACTGGTCGCGACCGCCACAACAGGCGAGGCCGTGCCTCAACAGGCCTGCCCGCCTGTTGAGGCAGTGCGCCGCCTACCCAACGTGGTCGACTCCGCGGGGGGCGCGAGGGGTCACTGTGGGGGTGCGCGGAGGCCGAGGCGGTGGAGCTCGAGGCGGGCCAGGTCGCGGGTGACGGCGGGGTCCTGGGCGCGCCAGCCGGCGGCCGGGTCGGGGGCGACCCCGGCGAGCTGCGGCAGTGGCTGCTGGGCGAGGGCCCGCAGGGCGAAGAGGTCGAGCGCGGCCGGGCCGTCGGACCGGAGCAGCCGGGCTGCGGCAGAGGCCTCGCGGGCCCAGGCGATGCGGCGCGGGAGCCATCTGGCCAGCACGAGCACGATGGGGACGGCCGCGGTCAGGACGGTGGCGAGGAGGGCGAGGTCCGCGACGGCCTCCTGGTAGTCACGTGCCGCGTCGGCCAGCCCCCGCCCCGCACCGGCCCCCTGGTCGAACGGTTCGCGCAGGGCGTCGCCCGCGACGGGGACGTCATCGACGCTGCCGGCGGCGTCGCTCAGGCCCCTCTGCAGGTCGCGCCCGGCCTGCTCGGCCTCGCGGCCCGGCTCGGCGAGGGCGGAGACCCGCTCGTGGACCCGGGTGCCGGCGTAGACCCAGAACAGCACCCACAGCAGCACGAGAAGATCACCGGACAGCTGTCCTGTAGCGCGGTGCGGGCGCTCGGCGTACACCTTCATGGCGGCTGCCCCTACCCCCGCGATCGTCCAGCGACCCTCACGGGGGAGGTGGGGTGGGGCGGCCACGGATAGACTCCGGCGCGAGCTCGCGCGCGCGACAACGGGGTCGGCGCCGGAGACCACGAAGGACGTTGATAGCCGTGCAGGTCGGCATCCCCAGCGAGGTCAAGAACCACGAGTACCGCGTCGCGATCACTCCGGCCGGCGTCCACGAGCTGGTCCGCCACGGGCACGACGTGGTCGTCCAGCGCGACGCCGGGGTCGGCTCGTCCATCCCCGACGAGGACTTCGAGGCCGCCGGAGCCACGATCCTGGCCACGGCCGGCGACGTGTGGGGCGCGGCTGAGCTCGTCCTCAAGGTGAAGGAGCCGATCGAGGAGGAGTACGCGCGGATGCAGGAGGGTCAGACCCTCTTCACCTACCTCCACCTCGCCGCGTCCAAGACGTGCACCGACGCACTCGTCGACTGCAAGATCACCGGCATCGCCTACGAGACCGTCGAGCTGCCCGACCGATCGCTCCCGCTGCTCGCGCCGATGTCCGAGGTGGCCGGCCGGCTCGCGCCGCAGATGGGGGCGCACTGCCTGCTGCGCGGCGAAGGCGGCCGGGGCATCCTCATGGGCGGCGTGTCCGGCGTCTACGCCGCGAAGGTCGTCGTCATCGGCGCCGGCGTCTCCGGCATGAACGCTGCGGCCATCGCGCTCGGCATGCAGGCCGAGGTGCTGCTGCTCGACAAGAACATCGACCGGCTGCGCCAGGCCGACCGGATCTACCAGGGCCATCTGCAGACCGTCGCGTCCAACACGTACGAGATCGAGCGCGCGTGCCTCGACGCCGACATGGTCATCGGCGCGGTGCTCGTTCCCGGTGCGAAGGCGCCGACTCTGGTGACGAACGAGCTGGTGAGCCGGATGCGCCCGGGCTCGGTGCTCGTCGACATCTCGATCGACCAGGGCGGCTGCTTCGAGGACTCGCGGCCGACCACGCACGACGACCCGACCTACGCCGTGCACGACTCGGTCTTCTACTGCGTCGCCAACATGCCCGGTGCGGTGCCGCACACCTCGACGTACGCGCTGACCAACGTCACGCTGCCGTACGCCGTGGAGCTGGCCAACCACGGGTGGCGCGAGGCGATGCGTCGCGACCCGGCGCTTGCCAAGGGACTGAACACCTTGGACGGGCAGGTGACCTACGGTCCGGTCGCCGAGGCACACGGCGTGCCAGCACTCGACCTCGACACGGTGCTCGCCTGATCCCGCTGTGACGACGTGACGAGGTGACCACGGGAGGCACCGCGCTCCAGGAAGCCCTGCGCGGCTACCTCGACCACCTGTCGGTCGAGCGCGGCCTCGCGGCGAACACGCTCTCGTCCTACCGGCGCGACCTGCGCCGCTACGTCGCCCACCTGCGCGGCCGCGGGCTGGACGCTCCCGACGCGGTGGGGGAGCAGGACATCACCGCGTTCCTGGTCGCGCTGCGCGAGGGCGGTGACCGTCACCCACCGCTCGCGGCGAACTCCGCCGCACGTGCCGTGGTGGCGGTCCGCGGTTTCCACCGCTTCCTGCTCCGCGAAGGCCTGACGACGGCCGACCCGGCGCGCGCCGTCCGCCCGCCGCCGCCGCCGAAGCGGCTCCCGAAGGCCATCGCGGTGGAGGAGGTCGCGGCCCTGCTGGAGGCGGCCGGGGCGGAGCAGACACCACGGGCGATCCGCGACCGGGCACTCCTCGAGCTGCTGTACGGCTCCGGGGCCCGCATCTCCGAGGCAGTCGGCCTCGACGTCGACGAGCTCGACCTGGTCGACGGCACGGTGCGGTTGCTCGGCAAGGGTTCGCGGGAGCGGATCGTCCCCGTGGGCTCGTTCGCGAGGGAGGCCGTCAACGCCTACCTGGTGCGGGCCCGGCCGGAGCTCGCACGGGCGGCCAGCGGCTCGGCGTCGCCGGCGCTCTTCCTCAACGCACGCGGCGGGCGCCTGTCGCGACAGAGCGCCTGGACGGTGCTGCGCGCCGCCGCGGACCGGGCCGGGATCACCCGGCAGATCTCGCCGCACACGCTGCGCCACTCGTTCGCGACCCACCTCCTCGACGGCGGCGCCGACGTACGCGTCGTGCAGGAACTGCTCGGCCACGCGTCGGTCACGACGACGCAGGTCTACACCCTCGTCACCGTCGACCGGCTCCGCGAGGTCTATGCCACGGCCCATCCGCGCGCGCACGCCTGACGGTTTCGCGCGCGAGAGAAGCGGTCGTCGGTGCCTCGGCGTGTTGGCTCGATTAGGGCAGGGCGTTTCCCTATGGTCGCTCCCAAGGTCGGTACGGCGACAGGCCGACGAGTCGACAATGGACGGAGCATGGCTTGTGAGCACCCAACCGCTCGACCAGCCAGACGACGGACGATCTCTCGACAGCGCCACGGGCCCTGCCGCGCCACCGACGGCGACCGCGACCGCGGTCGAGCAGTCGGAGTCGATGGCTCCCGCCGTCGACCACAGCGGACGCCCCATCGGCCCGACCGGCCGGCCGATGCCCTTCTTCCCTGAGCCGAAGCCCCGCGAGCACCACGGTCCGGCGCGGATCGTCTCGATGTGCAACCAGAAGGGTGGTGTCGGGAAGACCACCACCACCATCAACCTGGGCGCCTCGCTCGCCGAGTACGGCCGCAAGGTCCTGGTCGTCGACTTCGACCCGCAGGGCTCCCTGTCGGTCGGCCTCGGCGCCAACCCACACGAGGTCGAAGTCAGCATCTACAACCTGATCATGCAGCGCGATGTCACCGTCGACGACATCGTGGTCAAGACCAACGTGCCGGGCATGGACCTCTTGCCGAGCAACATCGACCTGTCGGCGGCCGAGGTCCAGCTCGTCACGGAGGTGGCGCGCGAGCAGGTGCTCACCCGTGCACTCGCACCCGCCATCGCCGACTACGACTACATCCTCATCGACTGCCAGCCGTCGCTCGGCCTGCTGACCGTCAACGCGCTGACGGCGTCGCACGGCGTCATCATCCCGCTCGAGTGCGAGTTCTTCGCCCTGCGCGGCGTGGCCATGCTCGTCGAGACGATCCAGAAGGTGCAGGACCGGCTCAACCCGGTGCTCGAGATCGACGGCCTGGTCGCGACGATGTTCGACGCGCGCACCGTGCACAACCGCGAGGTGCTCGCGCGCCTCGTCGAGGCGTTTGACGACAAGGTGTTCCACACGGCCATCAGCCGCACGGTTCGCTTCCCCGAGACGACGGTCGCCGGCGAACCGATCACCACGTTCGCATCGAGCTCGGGCGGGGCCTACTCCTACCGCCAGCTTGCCAAGGAGGTGCTCGCGCGGTGCCCGGGCACGTGAGCCGCCCCACCGCGGGGGACGACGAGGCACCCGCGACAGCCCAGGTCCGGCGCCTCCGGCCCGCGACCCGGCGTACGTCGGGCCGGGAACGCCACGAGGAGAAGATCACCGTCTACGTCTCGCCCGAGGAGCTGTTCGCCATCGAGCAGGCGCGGCTGGTGCTGCGCGCGGAGCACGGCATCGCCGTCGACCGCGGGCGGCTGGTCCGGGAGGCGGTCGCCGAGATGCTCATCGACCTCGAGGCGCACGGCGAGGACAGCGTCGTGGTCACCCGGCTGCGCCCGTCCTGACCGAGCTTGCTGGCGGGACGGGCGGGTCCGGAACCGGCGACATGCTCGGCTACCGTGCGACTGTGACCGAGCCCCCGCCTGTGGAACTTGCCGCCGAGGCAGCAGTTCCTGCCGAGGCGGCAGTTCCTGCCGAGGGGGCAGGCAGTTTCCACGTCGACCTCGGCGAGCTCTTCGAGGGCCCGTTCGACCTGCTGCTCGGTCTGATCGCCAAGCACAAGCTCGACGTCACCGAGGTCGCGCTCTCCAGGGTCACCGACGAGTTCATCGGCCACATCAAGGCCAAGGGACCGGAGTGGGACCTCGGCCAGGCGACCGAGTTCCTCGTCGTCGCGGCGACCCTGCTCGACCTGAAGGCCGCGCGGCTGCTGCCCAGCGGCGAGGTCGACGACGAGGAGGACCTCGCGCTGCTCGAGGCGCGCGACCTGCTCTTCGCCCGGCTGCTGCAGTACCGCGCCTACAAGCAGGTCGCGGCCGTCTTCGTGGCCAGGATGGCCGACGAGGCCGGCCGCTATCCGCGTGCCGTGACGCTCGAACCGCACCTCGCCAGCTTGCTGCCCGAGGTGCTGCTCGGTCTCGGCCCCGACGAGTTCGCCGCGATGGCCGCACACGCGATGGTCCCCAAGCCTTTGCCCACGCTGTCGGTCGACCACCTCCACGTCCCGAAGGTCAGTGTGCGCGAGCAAGCGGCCATCATGGTGACGGCGCTGCGGCGGTCGCGGTCGAGCACCTTCCGCGCGCTGACCGCCGACTGCCAGGGCACCTACCTCGTGGTCGCCAGGTTCCTCGCGCTGCTCGAGCTCTACCGCGAAGGGGCGGTCGTCTTCGACCAGGTGACCCCGCTGGGTGAGCTGCACGTACGTTGGACCGGAAGTGACGAGGGCGAGGTCGGCGTCACCGACGAGTTCGACGTGACCCCGGAGCCGGACCAGGTCCAGGACGGGCCCGTTGTAGAGATCGCACAGGAGCACACCGATGACGACGGATGACGAGCGCTACGACGACGACTCGCCGAGCCTGCAGACCGCGCTCGAGGCGATCCTCATGGTCGTCGACGAGCCGGTGAGCGAGGTCATGCTGGCGCAGGTGACCGAGCGCCCGACCGACGAGGTCGCGGGTGCGCTGCGGTCGCTGGCGGCGGGGTATGACGAGGAGGGCCGTGGCTTCGAGCTGCGCGAGGTCGCCGGTGGGTGGCGCTTCTACACCCGGGCCAGCTGCGCGGCGTACGTCGAGCGCTTCGTCCTCGACGGGCAGCAGGCGCGGCTCACCCAGGCGTCGCTGGAGACACTTGCCGTGGTGGCCTACCGGCAGCCGGTGAGCCGCGTGCGGGTCTCCGCCGTGCGCGGTGTCAACGTCGACGGGGTCATCCGCACCCTCGTGGCCCGTGGGCTGATCGAGGAGTGCGGTCACGACGGGGAGAGCGGGGCGATCCTCTACCGCACGACGACGTACTTCCTCGAGCGGCTCGGCCTGCGCGACATCGACGAGCTGCCCGAGCTCGCGCCGTTCCTCCCCGACTTCGACGCCCTCGACGACGAGGTCCCGTCGACGTCATGACAGACGAGCAGGTCGACCCGAGGGGCGTGCGGCTCCAGCGGGTGATGGCAGCCGCAGGGATCGGCAGCCGTCGCGCGTGCGAGCAGCTGATCGAGGAGGGCCGCGTCGAGGTCGACGGCGAGACCGTGCGGACGCAGGGCCTGCGCGTCGACCCCGACAAGGCGGTCATCCGCGTCGACGGCATGCGCATCGCGTCGGCGCCGGACCACGTCTACCTCGCGCTGAACAAGCCGCGCGGCGTGGTCAGCACGATGAGCGACGACCAGGGCAGGCCGGCGCTGTCCGACTACGTGCCGGAGCGCAACGCTCGGCTGTTCCACGTCGGGCGCCTCGACGCGGACACGGAGGGCCTGATCCTGCTCACCAACGACGGCGACCTCGCCCACCGCCTGGCCCACCCGTCGTACGGCGTGGTCAAGACCTACCTCGCGGAGGTGCAGGGACCGGTCGCCCGTGACGTCGGCAAGCGGCTGCGGGCCGGTGTGCAGCTCGATGACGGACTCGTGCAGGCCGACGCGTTCCGCGTGGTCAACACGTCAGGCGGGCGGGTGATGGTCGAGGTGTCGCTGCACGAAGGGCGCAAGCACGTCGTACGCCGGATGCTCACCGAGGTCGGCCACCCCGTCACGCGGCTGGTCCGCACCGACGTCGGCCCGGTCTCGCTCGGCCACCTCAAGCCCGGCAAACACCGCAAGCTCAGCCAGCAGGAGATCGGCGCCCTCTACCGCGCCGTCTCCCTCTGACCCGCAACCTTCAACGGTGATCATGCAGTTGTGCAGGTGACCCGCGTCGTCGCAGGTCACAGCCCCGCCACTCCGTGGTGATCATGCAGTTGTGCAGCTAGGGGCGTGCGGTCAGCGCGCGCGGAGGCGCTCGTACGTCGAGAGGAACTGGTCGACCGGCGTCCCCGCGACCGTCTCGGCCACCAGGTCGAGGTCGACGTCGGCCAACGACGTGAAGCGCAGGCAGCTCTTGCCCATGTTCAGCTTGCGGCCACCAGCCGCCCATCGGTCACGGAAGGCGCGGTCCTCGTCGGAGTCGCTGTAGAGGGCCATCAGGTAGAGCGAGTTGTAGTTCTTCTGCGCCGCGAGGCCGACGTAGCAGAGCGGCTGGCCGTTGTAGGTGTCGGGAAAGCGATCCAGCGACACGGTCCAGGTGATCATGCCCCAGGCGATGTCCTCCTCGTAACCCTCCGGCATGGCGTCGTGCACCGTCTGGTGCACGGCGCGGATCGCGTCCTGGCGGCTGGGCTCGACGCCGTCCAGGTAGGCCTCGACGGTGGTCGTCTCGCTCTTCATGGGCCCCGATGGTAGTGACGGCGGTGCCGATGAAGGGGTGGGTGTGGACAACGCTGCGGTCGATCGGGCGAATTTCTCTAGGATCGAACGTATGTTCGAGAGTCTGACGAGGTCGGTAGGCCCGGTGGCCGACGCGTGCGAGCCCGACGTGTCCGCGAGCCTGGAGGCGGTAAAGCCGGGGCCGGACTTGGCGCGGTTGCTGGGCGGGCTGCGGCCGGAGGATCTCTCGGGCTACGACCTGGTCAGCTATCTGGGGGCGACGGAGCGGCAGACGGCGTGGACGCAGGCATGTCAGCTGATGGCGATCCGGGAGTTGGCGCGCCGTCGGCCGTCGCCCGTCGATCCCGGAGGCCCGTCGTCGAGGCTTCCCGACGACAAGGTGAGCGAGTTCGCCGCCGACGAGGTCGCGGCAGAGCTGCGCATCTCGCGCACCGGCGCAGAGGCGCGGTTGGCGCTCAGTCTTGATCTCGATCGCCTGCCGAGGACGAGGTCGTTGTTCAAGGCCGGCCGCATCGACCTGACGAAGACGCGTGCGGTGAGCGAGGCCATCGCCGGCCTCGACGACGAGACAGCAGCTGTGGTCGAGGCGCGCGTAGCGGACCGTGCTCCCGAGCAGACGGCGGCGGCGTTGCGGGCGGCGTTGCGCAGGGCAGTTCTCGCCGTCGACCCCCGTGGCGCGCAGGAGCGCCATGACTACGAGATGGCGCAGCGGAGGGTCGTGCTCACCCCGATGGGCAACGGGATGGCGGAGATCTGGGCCCTGCTTCCGGCCGACAAGGCCATGGCGCTCTACACCGCAGTCACCTCACTGGCCGACCAAGCCAAGGCACCCGGCGACAGCCGCGGCATCGACGCGCGACGTGCCGACGTGCTCGGCGACCTGGCATGGCGCGTGCTCGAGCGTGAGGACCTGCCGCGGCGCCGCGGTCGCCGACCCCACGTGCAGGTGACGGTCGCCGCGACCACCCTCCTGGGCCTCGATGACGATCCCGGCGAGCTGGCCGGCTACGGACCGATCCCTGCCGAGATGGCTCGGGCGCTGGCCCGCGACGGCACCTGGCGGCGCCTCGTCACCGACCCGGTCACCGGACACCTGCTCGACTACGGCACCACGACCTACCGAGCCCCGGCCGACCTTGATGGCTTCGTGGGCGCGCGGGACAAGACCTGCCGCGGAGTGGGCTGCCGTCAGCCCGAGTGGCGCTGCGACCGCGACCATGCCATTCCGTTCCCCGAGGGCCCGACCGCGGCACACAACCTCGGCTGCAAATGCCGCCACTGTCATCGTCTCAAGACCCTCGCGGGATGGCGTGACGTGCAGCACCCCGACGGGTCGCACACCTGGATCACCCCGACCGGGCACACCTACTTCGTCCCCGCCGAACCCGTCCTCGGACTCCCGCCCCCCGCCCCACCCTGTGCTGACGACCAGACCGACAATGCGGACGGCGAGACAGCCTCTGATCCGGACATCCCACCGTTCTGAGCTGCTGAAAATCGTTCCGCGTTCCGGCTCGTGCCCCGCGCGCGAGAAAGACGTCCCCTGCCCCGCGAGCTGGAAGTCGTTTCCCTGGCCCGGTCAGCTACGACAGCATGCCGGTGTGGGTTCGCCGTACGTGGACGTTGTGGCAGCCGGGTACGACGTGATCGGCCCACGCTACCGCGACTGGTCCGTGGCCAACTCGGTGCGGTTGGGCTTCGTCGACGCCGTTCTCGACCGGCTACCGGAGGGCTCGACCGTCATCGATCTCGGCTGCGGACCGGGGGACCCCGCCACACGGATGCTCTCGGAGAAGCACCGGGTGGTCGGGGTCGACGTGTCCAGGGCCCAACTGCTCCTCGCGTCCCGGTTCGCGCCGCGCGCTCAGCTGGTGCGAGCCGACATCAGTGCGCTCGCGTTGCGCCCGGGCTCGGTAGACGCGGTCGTCTCGTTCTACGCACTCGGCCACCTGCCGGGAGCGGCGCACACGCAACTCTTCCGCTCGATCGCCCGCTGGCTGCGGCCGGGAGGACTGCTGCTGACCAGCGTTCCGGTGACGGCAGGCGACGGGATCGAGCCCGACTGGCTGGGTGTGCCGATGTTCTTCGGTGGCATCGGTGCCCGACCCTCCCTCGAGGCGCTCGAACAGGCGGGCCTGCACGTGGAGCACGCCGACCTGGTGCCCGAGGACGAGGGGGATGGCCGGGTCGTCGAGTTCCTCTGGGTGACTGCCACGACCGACGTCAGTCGAGGGGCTGCGGCGGTTGCTGGCCCTCCCGCATACCCCAGGTGACACCCACGCTGGCCGCGCTCACCAACACGAGGGCGACCAGTTGGCGGGCCAACAGCGACTGGTCCAGTACGACGTACCCCGCGATCGCGCCTGCGGCCGGCTCGAGGCTCATCAGTACGCCGAACACCCGCGTCGGCATCCGGCGAAGCGCGGCCAGCTCTGCGCCGAACGGGATCACGGAGGACAACAAGGCCACGACGAAGGCCGTGAGCAGGACCGCGGGCTCGCCTGAGGTGCGCGCGGCGCCGACTGCGCCGAACGGCAGCACGACCAGCGCGCCGACCACCAAGGCGATCGCAAGACCATCCGTGCCGGGGATCAGCCGACCCACGCGGGCGCTGGCGAAGATGTACGCACCCCAGAAGAGCCCGGCGCCGAACGCGAGCGCGAGCCCGCCGAGCGGCACGTCCGCACCGCGGTCGAGGCCTAACAGCACGACACCGGCCGCCGCGCAGCCCACCCACAACAGTTCGCGCAGGCGCTGCGCTTGCACGAGCGCAACCAGCAGCGGCCCGATGAACTCGACGGTGACCGCGACTCCGAGGGGCACGGTGCGGATGGACAGGTAGAACAGCAGGTGCATCGCCGCCATCGTCAGCCCGAGAAGCACGGCAGCCCCCAGGGATGCCCTCGACCACCGCCACGGGCGCGGCCGCACGACCGCCACCAGCACCAGTCCCGCCAGGGCCAGGCGCAGCAACGTCGTGCCCTCCGCACCGGCGGTGTCGAAGATGGTCCGGGCCACCGCGCTGCCGGTCTGGGCGGATGCGATCGCGATGAGCACGAGCACCGGAGCCGGCACCCGGTCGACGGCAGGCGACTTCGGCGGCGGTGGCACGCGCGCAAGGTACGCGCGCCGCCGAAGCGCCGCCGCCCCTTATCCACGTGCTGGACGAGGGAAAGAGCAGGACACCGTCTCGCTAGGGTTTCCGGCAGGAGCAGGACCGAGGACCGTCAGGAGGTGGCCCGCGTGCCGGTACGCGCGATCCGGGGCGCGGTCCAGCTCGACACCGACGACCGCGACCACCTGCTCGCGTCCGTCGAGGAGCTCATCCGCGCCGTGTTCGAGCAGAACGAGCTGCGCACCGACGACCTCATCTCGGTCCTCTTCACCGCCACGCCCGACCTGCACAGCGAGTTCCCCGCGCTGGCCGCCCGGCAGCTGGGCATCGGCGACGTCCCGCTGATCTGCGCGCAGGAGCTGGACATCGCCGGCGCGCTGCCGCGCGTCATCCGGGTCATGCTCCACGTCGAGAGCGAGCGCGATCGCAGCGACATCCGGCACGTCTACCTGCGTGGTGCCGCCCGGCTGCGCCGCGACCTGGCCCAATGACCGCTCCGACGGACGAGCCTGCGGCCAGCTCATTGCGCAGCTGCCTCGTCGTCGGCACCGGCCTCATCGGTACGTCGATCGGGCTCGCACTTCGCCGGCACGGTGTCCGGGTGCACCTGACCGACCGCGACCCGGTCACCGTCCGCCAGGCGGCCGACCTCGGCGCGGGTGACATGTCGCAGCCGGCCGAGCAGGTCGACCTCGCCGTCGTCGCCGTCGCGCCGTCAGCCACCGCCGAGGTCGTCGCCAGTCTGCTCGCGGGCAACGTCGCGGCCACCGTCGTCGACACTGCGGGCGTCAAGACGGACGTGCTCCGCGACGTCGATCGCATGATCGGGCCGACCCCACACTTCCTCGGCACCCACCCGATGGCCGGGAGCGAGCGCTCCGGCCCCGGCGCCGCCCGCGCCGACCTGTTCGAGAGCCGCGCCTGGGTGGTCATGGACAGCGCGGCCGACGAGACGTCCCGCCACCGGGCCATGGAGCTCGTCCGGCTCTGCGGAGCGGTCCCCGTCACGATGGACGCGCCCACCCACGACGCCGCCGTTGCTCTCGTCTCCCACGTGCCACAGGTCGCTGCGTCGCTCGTCGCCGCGCGGCTGGCCGAAGGGGCGACCGCCGCGCTCGCCCTCACCGGTCAGGGCCTGCGCGACGTCACCCGGGTCGCCGCGTCCGACCCCGACCTGTGGGTCGACGTCCTGGCCGCCAACGCCGACCCCGTCGTCCGTGTGCTCGCCGAGCTGCGCCACGACGTCGACGCCGTGATCGCGGCGCTGCACGACGTGGGCGACGACGCCGACTGGGGTCGTACGGCGCTGCGCGAGGTGCTGCTCCGCGGCAACGAGGGCCGGGCCAGGCTGCCGGGCAAGCACGGCGGCCGGCCCACGCCGTACGCCGTGGTGCCCGTCGTCCTGCCCGACCGGCCGGGTGAGCTCGCCCGGCTCTTCGCCGACACCGGCGCGGCCGGAATCAACATCGAGGACGTGCGCATCGAGCACTCGCCGGGCCAGCCGGTCGGCCTGGTGGAGCTTTCCGTCGATCCGGCCGCCCGCGACCGCCTTGTCGAGGCCCTCGGCGATCTCGCGTGGGTGGTCCACGCCTGAAGGGGCGGTACCCTCGACAGGTCCCCACCCCCGCCCCTGACGAGGTCCCGCATGCCCGCGAACACCGCCGACGACGGCGCGAGCGCCGCCCGAGGCGGCAGCGTCAGCGGCCTCGTCGTCGCTGTCGACGGCCCCTCGGGGTCGGGCAAGTCGACGGTCTCGCGCCGCGTCGCGCAACGCCTCGGCCTGCGCTACCTCGACACCGGGGCGATGTACCGCGCGCTGACCTGGTGGGCGATCGAGCGCGGCGCCGACCTCGCCGACACCGAGACCGTCGGCAAGCTGGCACGCGACCTGCCCCTCCACATCGGCACCGATCCGACGGCGCCCAGCGTCACCATCGAGGGCCAGGACATCTCGCAGGCCATCCGGGAGCCGCGCATCTCGAGTGCCGTCAGCGCGGTCGCGACCAACCTCGAGGTGCGCGCCGAGCTGGTTCGCCGCCAGCGCGACGTGGCGGCCCAGGGTGGCGTCGTCATCGAGGGCCGTGACATCACGACCGTCGTCGCGCCGGACGCGCCGGTCCGCGTGCTGCTGACCGCGAGCGAGGACGCCCGCCTGGCGCGACGGGCCCTCGAGGTCCACGGCACCGACCACCCCGACGCGGTCGACGCGACACGGGACCAGGTCGTGCGCCGCGACGCCGACGACTCGACGGTCGCCACGTTCACCGAGGCCGGTGACGGCGTCACCGTCGTCGACTCGTCCCACCTCACCCTCGACGAGACCGTCGACGCACTGCTCGCGCTCGTCGATCAGGTCACCGCGACCGGGCCGCGCGACGGGGACAGACGATGAGCGAGTACGTCGACGACACCACCGACGAGGCGGCGACCGAGCCCGTCCCGGTGCTCGCCGTCGTCGGCCGCCCCAACGTGGGCAAGTCCACCCTCGTCAACCGCATCCTCGGCCGCCGCGAGGCCGTGGTCGAGGACGTCCCTGGCGTGACCCGCGACCGCGTCCTCTATGACGCGGTGTGGAACGGGCGCCGTTTCATCGTGGTCGACACGGGCGGGTGGGAGCAGGACGCCAAGGGTCTGCAGGCACAGGTCGCTGCCCAGGCCGAGATGGCGATCGCCGCGGCCGACGCGGTGCTCTTCGTCGTCGACGCGACCGTGGGCGCGACCGAGACCGACGAAGCGGTCGTCCGCGTGCTGCGCAAGGCCGGGAAGCCCGTGGTGCTCGTCGCGAACAAGGTCGACGACGCGCGCACCGAGGCCGACGCCGCCGGACTCTGGTCGCTCGGGCTCGGCGAGCCCTACGCGGTCTCCGCCCTGCACGGGCGGGGGAGCGGTGACCTGCTCGATGCCGTGCTCGACGCACTGCCCGAGACGCCGGCTGAGGAGTACGACGTGGAGGGCGGGCCTCGCCGGGTGGCGCTGCTCGGCCGGCCGAACGTCGGCAAGTCCAGCCTGCTCAACAAGGTGGCGGGGGAGGACCGCGTCGTCGTTGACGAAGTCGCGGGGACGACCCGTGACCCGGTCGACGAGCTCGTCGAGCTGGGTGGCGAGACCTGGCGCTTCGTCGACACCGCTGGCATCCGCCGTCGCGCCAAGCAGGCCAGCGGCACCGACTACTACGCCACGCTGCGGACCCAGTCGGCTCTCGACCGCGCCGAGGTGGCCGTCGTCCTCGTCGATGCCAGCGATGTGCTCTCCGAGCAGGACACCCGCATCATCTCGATGGTCGTCGAGGCCGGTAGGGCGCTGGTCATCGCCTACAACAAGTGGGACCTGATCGACGAGGAGCGCCGCTTCTACCTCGACCGCGAGATCGACCGCGATCTCGTCCAGGTGACGTGGGCGCCGAGGGTCAACGTCTCGGCACGCACCGGACGGCACATGGACAAGCTCGCGCCCGCACTCCAGCAGGCGCTCGACTCGTGGGACTCGCGGGTGCCGACCGGGCGGCTCAACGCCTTCCTCGGTGACCTCGTCTCGGCCCATCCGCACCCGATCCGGGGCGGCAAGCAGCCGCGCATCATGTTCGGCACCCAGGCCACCACCCGTCCGCCGCGGTTCGTGCTGTTCGCGACCGGGTTCCTCGAGGCGGGCTACCGGCGCTTCGTCGAGCGCCGGCTGCGCGAGGAGTTCGGCTTCGTGGGTACGCCGATCGAGGTCTCCGTCCGGATGCGCGAGAAGCGGGGCAAGAACGCAAGATAAGCGTTGCACAAATAGTATTGCACAAATATTCTTGTGCATCTAGGGTGCTGCGCATGGCCTCCAGACGGAGCGTGCGCAAGGTCACCGACCCCAAGGTCCTCAAGGCGCTGTCCCACCCGCTGCGGCTGCGGCTCTACGAGCTCCTGCAGGCGCGGGGGCCAGCCACCGCCACGACGCTCTCGGCTCACGTCGACGAGGCCGTCGGCCTGCTGAGCTACCACCTGCGCAAGCTCGCGGAGCACGGCTACGTCGAGGAGGCCCCGGAGCTGGGGGCCGACGGCCGCGAGCGGTGGTGGCGGTCCGTCCCCGGGGGAGTGAGCTGGTCCAGCGCTGACTTCCTGGGTGATCCCGGCGATCGCGCCGTGGCGGCTGCGGCCGAAAGAGTGTTGCTCGGTCGCCAGCTCGACCGGCTGCGGGAATACAAGGACGCGGCTGACGCGTGGGGCGCCGACTGGGTCGATGCCGCTTTGGCCAGCGACTCCCTCTTCCTGCTCACCCCCGACGAGATGCGCAGGCTCAGCGATGAACTCAAGGAAGTCATCTTGCGCTGGTCCGACCGCGAGGTGCCCGCAGACGGACAACATCGCGAGCACGCGTTCATGTTCACCCATCTGTTCCCGTTCCGCCCGTGACGGCGGTCGCCGAGCAGCAACGCGGCGTGGTGGGCGACCGGCGGTTACTCGTCTACCTCGTCGGCCAGACCGTCTCGCTCGTCGGCGACCGGATCTGGTTCATCGCGCTGGCCTGGGCAGCCGCTCGGGCCGGGGGACCCGCTGCCACGTCGGTCGTCCTCGCCGCCGGGACGGTCCCGCGCGCGGCGCTGATGCTCCTCGGCGGCGCCGTTGCCGACCGGCTCGGTCCGCGCCTGGTGATGGTCGCCAGCGACGCCAGCCGCGCCCTGTTGGTGGGCGGTGCGGGCGTGTTCGCGCTCGGCATGAACTTCGCCACGCTGCCGCTGGCCTGTCTCGCGGCGGCGTTCGGGCTGGTGGACGCGCTCTACCACCCGGCGTCGCGGATGGTGCCACGCGCTCTGGTGCCGCTCGACGACCTGCCGAGGGCGACGGCGATGACACAGCTCGGTCAGCGGGTGAGCGACCTGGTCGGCGCGCCGCTCGGTGGCCTGCTCGTCGCGACCGGTGGACTCGCTCTCGCGCTGCTGGTCGACGCCGTGAGCTTCGTCGCCGTGCTCGTGGCCGTGCTCGCCGTCCGCCTCCCGCGCGCGCACCGCGACCCCGACGCCGGCCCGCCCCGCGGTGTGCTGCGCGAGCTCGGCGCCGGTCTGCGGTACGCCGGCGGCCACCCGGTCCTGCGGCCGCTGCTGTTGCTGATGACCGCGTGCAGCTTGTTCGCCATGCCGGTCATCAACATCGGTGCACTGCTGCGAGTGACCGAGGAGGGCTGGGGAGTCGGTGCGTACGCAGCATTCGTCGCGGTGTTCTCCGCCGGGGCAGCCGTCGGGTCGCTGGCGGTGACCCGATTCCGCAGCGTCGCCCGCCCGGCCCTCGTCGGCACGTGGTGGCAGGCGGTGCAGGCCGTCACCATGATCGGCATCGCTGCCGCACCGACCCTGCCGCTCCTGCTCACGGCCACCGCGCTGGCGGGCCTGACCTCGGGTCCGACCTCGGCGTACCTCCTCGGGCACCTGCAGGCCGTCACCGACGAGGCCTACCTCGGGCGGGTCATGAGCCTCGTCGGGTTCAGCTCGCTCGGCCTGCTCCCGGTGGGCTACGCCGTCTTCGGTGTGCTCGCCGAGATGTCGTCCACCACCACCGTCGGTGTGTGCTGCGGTCTGCTGATGCTGGTGCCCTGCGCGACGGCGCTCGTCAGCCCTGCCGTGGTCGGGGCTCGGTCGCGGGAGCCGGTGTCCGGGCTGCGCTAGGGTTGGTGCCGCTCCGAGCGGGATCTGGGGCACCGGGACGTGGCGCAGCTTGGTAGCGCACTTGACTGGGGGTCAAGGGGTCGCAGGTTCAAATCCTGTCGTCCCGACAGAGGAACGCCGAGGCTGGAGCCGGTTTCACTCCAACGAGTGAGGCCGGCTTTGCCGTACCGGTTGGCCCCCGGACAAGTCCGGCATGGCGGCTCAGTCGGTCTGCGGTGGCGGCCAGGTCCAGGCGGTGCGGGCGATGACGACGAGGAGCACTACTTCGATGACGCTGCCGATGATGTAGTAGGCCCACTCCTCGCCGATCACCGACACGATGATGCTGATCGCGTAGAGGATGCTGACCACGATGTTGGTGATGCGGTTGACGCGTGGCTTGAGAAGGAGTGACAGCACCACCATCAGGGTCGGCAGCAGGATGTAGACGAGGGTCAACGCAGGAACATCTGGTCCACCGAGAACTCCGTCGTCGCCACCTTGCCGTCGAGCGCCGCGTCGAGGACATCGGCGCGGTAGAACCCGAAGATGTCGACGTAGGCGAACACGAACAGCATCGCGATCCACAGGGCGCAGAGCACGAGTTTCACATCGACTTCGGCGTCTCGGTACTGCCTGGTTGTCGTCGTACTCACTGGGATCGCTCCTCGGGTTGGGCCGCCGAGGTCCAGTGTGATCGCGTCGGGTGGGTGGCGCAGTAACGTGGCGGGTGTGGCGGCTGCTCGCGAGAACGGTCGCGCGTGGGCCTGTGTCGTGCTGGTCGCCACGGCTCTGGCCGTCGCCCTGGGTTGGGCGGGGCTGCCAGGTGCTCCCGTCCTCGCTGGCATCGTCGCCGCTGGTGCCGTCGTGTTGTGGCGGCGTGACGGACAGCTGAAGGTCTTCGAGCCGCTGTCCCGGCTTGCCCACGTCGTACTCGGCGTGACCCTCGGCACCCTGATCAGGCGCGAGTCCCTGTCTGCGGTCACGGCCAACTGGGTCGCCGTGCTGCTGGTGCTGCTGGCGACGATCGGGGTGAGCATGCTCGCGGCGGCGGTCGTGTCCCGGGTCACCGACGTCGACCAGGCCACGGCCCAACTCGGCCTGATCCCGGGCGGCGCGTCCGGCATCGTGGCGGTCAGCGGCGAAGTCGGCGCCGACTCGCGGCTGGTCGCGGTCATGCAGTACGCCCGCGTCTACCTGGTGATCGCCATGCTCCCGCTTGCCGTCGGACTGCTTCCGGACGAGTCGCAACCGGTTCACCAAGCGACGCTCGCCCAAGGGAGTCATCCGGAGCTGGTCGGCGTCGCACTGCTCGTCGCGTGCACGTTGGTGACGGTCCTGCTGCTCCGCGTCGCACCGATCCCGTCGGGCAGCCTGCTGATCCCGATGGTTCTCTCTGCCGGTTTCTGCTTCGCCTTCTCGCAGTACGCGCCGACGATCCCGATGCCGCTTCGGGATGCGGCACTCGTGGTCATCGGCGTCCAGATCGGGCTGTTGTTCACCGTCGAGTCCCTACGGGCGACCCGGCGTGCCCTTCCGGCGGTGGCGGCCGCGACGGTGGCGCTCATCGCGGTCTGCGCCGGGATCGGACTGGTGTTGGCCGAGGTGACGGACAAGAGTGCCCTTGACGGCTACCTGGCCACCACGCCCGGCGGGTTGAACGCCGTCCTCGCCGTGGCCGTGACCAGCGACGTCGACCTGGCGTTCGTCACGTCGGTCCAGGTGCTGCGCCTCTTGGTCATGATCCTGGCAGGCCCGTTGTTCGGTCTCTGGTTCAGCCGACAGCTCGCCGACGACGACTGATGTATCCAGAGCGGGAGTCTCGACATCACTCCACTGGAGAACTAACTTCCAGCTGAGGAGGGGGTGGGACTCATGCCGCTGTCGCACTACGGAGTCGTCGCCGGACGAGTCGTGGGTAGCAAGGCTGAGGGCGGCTCGGACTCGCCCCACTTCCAGATCAGAATCGACGCCGGCGGCACGGAGTACCGGGTCGCCGTGAACGTGCTCTCGAAGCTGGCGCCTTCGGAGCTGCTCTACCTCGCAGACGAGTCGTTCGAGCACCCGCTGGTGAACGCCTTGCCCGATCTCCCGGACGGCTTCACGGCCATCTCCAGCGCTCCCGGTGGGATCGCGCTCGACTTCATCCGGGGCAACCTGTTCGACCGGCAGGACCTGACAGCCATGCCTGCGACGACCCCCGGCCCGGACAACGACCTGGCCGACAAGCTCGGCCACTTCGTCACCCGGGCCACGGCAGACCCCTCGGCGCGGGTCTACGCGTTCGGTGAGCGGTGGGGACCGGAGGCGAGTGTCCCGGACAAGATCTTCGGGTTCTCGCCCGGGAACGGGATCCACGACATTCACATGAACCAGGGCAACGTCGGCCAGTTCAAGCGCGATGACGGGGTCTGGCAGGACGGTGGGCTGCTGCTGAGCTTCGCCGACTCCGGCCAGTGGGTGGCCATCTTCCTGGCCTTCCAGAGTCAGGCGTGGCACACGGACGACGTGACGGGGCACACCGTCTCGGACATTCCCAACCCTGGTCCGGGACCCGTCCCCGACCCGGCCGAGCCGGACCAGGCCGTGCGCATCGTGGCGGCACTGGTCAATGCCGTGGGACCTGCTCCCGAGCACGAGACAGCGACCCTCATCAACACGACCGACGCAGACCTGAACCTCGAGGGCTGGGCGCTGCTCGACCGGCTCAAGCACCGGATGCCGTTGGAGCCGATCGTGCTGCCGGCAGGGGCGACCACTCAGGTCCAGCTTCGCGAGCCCGTGCAGCTGGGCAACAAGGGAGGTCTGCTGACTCTGCTCAACCCGGCCGGGCTGAAGGTCGACGGCGTGGCCTACACCCAGGACCAGGCGGATGCCGAGGGACGCACCATCGTGTTCTGAGCGACGGCAGTCGGCCTAGGCTCCCCGCATGACAAGCGACGAGCATGTCCCCACCAGGCCGGGCCCGGAAAACGGCGTACGGCAGATGCGCCTGGTCGTCGAGGCTGAGGACTACGACGAGGCGTTGGCGTTCTACCGCGACGTCTTGGGACTGCCGGAGCAGGAGGCCTTCGAGAGTGACGGGGGAGCGCGGGTCGCCATCCTGGACGCCGGCCGGGCCACGCTCGAGATCGCCAACCCGGCGCAGAAGCGGATGATCGACGAGGTCGAGGTCGGCCGCCAGGTCGCACGGCATATCAGGGTCGCGTTCGAGGTCGACGACACCGAAGCACGGTCCCAGACCCTCACCAAGGCCGGCGCGACCCAGGTGGCGCCACCGACCGAGACGCCGTGGCGGTCTCTCAATGCGCGCTTCGAGGCGCCGGCCGGACTGCAGATCACGCTCTTCCAGGAGCTCGAGACCCTCGAAGAGCGTGCGGCACGGCCTGGCTTCGGCACCGACGAAGCCCGGCACGGGAGGTCGTGACCGGCGCCCGTCCGGCGACCTATTTCTTGTGGTCCTGCTGCACGTTCGCGACGATGTCGGCCGCGATGTCGCGCAGCTTGCGGTTCGTGCGCTGGGAGGCCTGCGTCAGCAGCGCGAACGCATGATCGGCCGAGCAGTGCCGTGCAGCCATCAGGACACCCTTGGCCTGCTCGATCACCGCTCGTGACTGCATGGCGTCGCGCATCTGTTCGGCGAGCTCGGCGGTGTTGTGATAGAGCGCCGCGTTTGCCAGCGCCACCGCGGCATAGCCCGCGAAGGTCTGGGCCAGGACCACGGCCTCGTCGTCGAAGGACTTCGCGTCGACGCCATAGATGTTGAGGCCACCGATGGTGCCCTGCGGAATTGGCATCCCAACCGAGAGTGTCTGGCGCACACCGAGGGCCAGCGCCTGCTTGGAGAAGTTCGGGTAGGACGCGTTGTTGCTGGTGTCGTCGATGAGGACGGTGTTCCCGCTCGCAGCCGCGTCCAGGCAGGGCCCGTACCCCGCTTCGTACTGCCGTTCGTCCAGGGACATCGCGAGCTCACCGGTGAAGGCGGCGCTGTGTGCCCGACCGTCATCCATCAGCGTGACCGAGACCTCGGCTGCGCCCGGGATCGTCGTGCGCACGAGGTGCGCGACACGATCGAGCACGGCGCCCAGGGGCTGGGCGTCCAGCAGGATCTTGCTGAGCTCCGCGAAGGACTCTCGCGGATCGACGACTTCGGAGTTCTTGTTGTTGTCCGGTGCGCGTTCTTCTTCGGCCACGGTCGTGCCCTCTTCTTGGGCACGTGAGATGTCAGCGGCACACGCCGGTAGAGCAGCCCACGAGCAAGGGTCGGCCGACCCGGTGTCTCGATGTCGACCGGCGCTGAGCGAACGGAAAACTACCGCCCGAGGGACTGGCAAGTCGATCTTCTCACCGGCCACGCCATCGCCGAAGGCGACGACCACAGTGCTCACAGACTACCCCTCCCGCCTGCTCTGAGCGGCCCGGGAGCGGTCTTATCGCTCCCACGGCGGGGTGTCGCGCATCTTCCGGTAGTACTTCGCCAGGTGGGACTTGACCCGGCCGATGTCGGTCTCCGGCAGGTCGACTCCACCGCGTGACCCGTCCATCACCGCCGCCGCGGCCATCACCCCGCGTGGCGCTGCCTTGAGCCGGCCGTCGATCACATCCGCGATGAGCAGCTTGTAGGAGCCGAAGTTCTCGGGCTTGGCACCGTCGTACCAGACGTGCGCGTCCCGATATCTCGCGTTCGGCTTCTCCTCGGCCTCGGCCCAGGCACGGACCCGCTTCTCCGCGGCCCCGCCGTCCCACGCACGGTCGCGGTCCGCCAGCGGGAGATTCTGGAAGTCCGTGACGGTCATGTGAGGGGGCTCCTTGCGTCGAGCTTGCAGGGGTGGCCGGTGTCTACCCCGTTGCGGCGTCGATACCCGCCCGGCCGCACGATGGTGGCCCGGGGCTCGCCGTATCCTCGCCGGATGCCGCGGACGACAGACGTTCTTGCTCGACGGATCGAGGCGGGACCGCTCCTGTCTGCCCTGGCACCGCGAACGCCTTGGCGGCCAGGCTGGTCGAGGACGCCGGGTTCGAGGCGTGCTACGTCACCGGTGCCGGGATCGCCAACTCCTACCTCGGGGCGCCCGACATCGGTCTGGTGACCCGCGACGAGCTGGCCGGTCACGTGAGCGCCATGCGCGATGCCGTCGGCATCCCCCGGCGGTCCGCGGAGGCTGCATTCAATCAGGATGCATTGCGGTCTACCGCACCGTGAGACGAGGCAGCAGGACGTGGACGAGCGGACCGATCGACAGCGCGTACAGCGCGGTCGCGACACCGACCGTGCCGCCGAGCAGCCACCCGGTCGCGACGACCACGACCTCGATGGTGGTCCGCACCAGCCGTACCGAGCGACCGGTGCGGCGCACGAGTCCGGTCATCAGACCGTCGCGCGGGCCGGCGCCGAGGCGGACGCCGATGTAGGCGGCCGTCGCCACTGCGTTCAGCGTGATGCCGAGCACCACGAAGGCCACGCGCAGTGCCAGCCCGTCGACCGTCGGCAGCACCGCGAGGGCAGCGTCGACTGCGAGGCCGATGACCACAACGTTGCTGACCGTGCCGAATCCCGGTCGTTCGCGCAGTGGCACCCACAGCAGCAGCACCGCCGCGCCGACCACGATGCTGACCGTGCCGAGCGACCCGCCGAGGCTGCGGGCCAGGCCCTGGTGCAGCACGTCCCAGGGCATGACGCCGAACTGCGACCGCACCAGCAGCGCCATCGAGACGCCGTACAGCACCAGGCCGGCGAAGAGCTGGGCCAGCCGTCGGGGCAGCCGCCGGCCGTGCCTCGCTCCGCGGCGAGGCGCAGCGGAGGGCAGCACGGCGGATCCGGCGGGTACTTGCGGCACCACCCCATCCTGGCGCACGATTGGCCTGTGAGCAGCAGGCCAATGTCGGCCGAGTGGCCGGGGCGCACCGTTGGCGCGACCCGACTGCGCGACCTGGTCGGTGAGCTCGCGCTCGAGCGGCCGCCGGTCTACGCCGCTCTGGCGAGCCGGCTCCGCCTGCTGGTCGGTGACGGTCGGCTGCCCGTCGGCGTACGGCTGCCGGCCGAGCGCGAGCTCGCCGCGGCGCTTCGGCTGAGCCGGGCGACCGTCGCCGCGGCCTATCGCCGTCTTCGCGAAGACGGCTGGGCAGACGCCCGCCAGGGCTCGGGCACGTGGACCCGTCTGCCCGCCGGCCCCGAGCAGGGCGCGTGGGTGCCGATGCCCGCAGAGGCCGGCGTCGTCGACCTCGCCCACGCCTCGCCGCCGGCGCCGTCCCAGGTGCCCGCCGCCTATACCGCCGCGCTCGCCGAGCTGCCGAGGCTGCTGCCCGGCCACGGCTACCACCCCCAGGGACTGCCCGAGCTGCGCGCCCGGATCGCCGAGCGCTACGCGCTGCGCGGCCTGCCGACCACCGCCGAGCACGTGCTGGTGACCGCCGGCGCGTTGCACGGTGTCGCCGTCGCGTCGGAGGTACTGGTCGGACGCGGCGAGCGGGTGCTGGTCGAGCACCCGACCTACCCCAACGCCCTCGACGCCATCCGGCGCACCGGCGGGCGTCCGGTACCCGTGGCGGTCTCCGCCGACGACCCCGAGGCTGTCGCCCGTGACATGCACCGCGCCGCCCGCCAGACGTCGCCGAAGGTCGGCTACCTGATGCCTGACTTCCAGAACCCGACCGGGCTCCTGCTCGACGAGCCGGCACGGCGGCGCCTCGCCGTCGGGCTCGAACAGACCGGCGTCGTCGCGCTCGTGGACGAGACCCTCGTCGACCTCGGTCTCGACGTGGTCCCGCCGGCGCCGTTCGCGGCCCTCACCCGACCGGGGCTCACCGTCTCCGTGGGCTCGATGAGCAAGGCCTTCTGGGGCGGTCTGCGCATCGGGTGGCTGCGGGCCGAGCCCGAGCTGGTACGCCGGTTCGCCACCGCCGCCGCGCGCAGTCACCTGTCCGGGCCGGTCCTCGAGCAGCTCGCGGCGTGTCACCTGCTCGACGGCGCCGAGACCGTGCTGCCGGCACGTCGCGACGTTCTCCGGATTCAGCGGGACACGCTCGTGTCGGCGCTGCGACAGCACCTGCCGGGGTGGCAGGTCAGGGTGCCGGCGGGCGGGTTGGTGCTCTGGTGCGGGCTGCCGGCCATCTCCTCCACCTCGCTGGTCGCGGCGGCGAGTGGGCGCGGTCTGCGGCTCGCACCCGGCCCGCTCTTCGGCACCGGGCACGCGTTCGACGACCGGCTCCGGCTGCCCTACACGCAGTCTGCGGAGGTGCTCGACCGTGCCGTGGTGCTGCTCGCTGCCGCGGCCCAGGATCTGCCGTCGGCGACCGGTGACACCGCGAGCGAGCAGATCGTGGTCTAGCCCCAGGAGGGACCGATCGTGACCCAGGACAGCACGCGACCGTCGCCGGCGTGGACCCGCAACGCGTTCGTCGCCCGGCTGGGCGTCGACCTGCCGATCGTCCAGGCGCCGCTCGGCGGCGGGCCGGGCACGCCGGAGCTGACCGCTGCCGTCGCGAACGCCGGCGCCCTCGGGACGCTGGGGGTCGGCTATCTCGATCCCGACGACGTTCGCCAGACGGTGCGTCGCACCCGCGCGCTCACCGACCGTCCCTTCGCGGCGAATCTCTTCCTGGCACCGCCACCACGGCGTACCGACTCCACCGCGGCACGGGCACGCATCGCCGACGTCGCCCGCCAGCTCGACCTCGAGGCCGACGTGCCCGCGGCACCGCGCGGCCTCCCGGACACGTGGGCACAGCTCGACGTGCTCGTCCACGAGGGCGTACCGGTCGTCTCGTTCGCCTTCGGCTGCCCGACGCCCGACATGATCCGTGCTGTGCACGAGTCCGGCGCGCTCTGCCTGGCCACGGCGGGCTCCGTGGACGATGCGCGAGCCCTCGCTGACGCCGGCGTAGACGCGATCGTGGCCCAGAGCTTCGAGGCCGGCGGCCACCGCGGGGGTCTCACCGCAGTCGCGGAGGCGCCCGGTCTGGTCGCTCTCGTGCCGGCCGTGGTCGACGCCGTCGACGTGCCCGTCGTCGCGTCCGGCGGCATCATGGACGGCCGCGGTGTCGTCGCGGCACTCGCTCTCGGTGCGCAGGCCGCCGCCCTCGGCACCGCGTTCCTGCGCGCGACCGAGGCGGGCACCAACGCGGCCTACCGCCAGGCCCTGCGACTGGCCGACGAGACGAGCACCGTGACGACGACGGCGTTCTCCGGCAAGGCGGCGCGAGGCATCCGCAACCGCTACATCGAGGCGTTCGGCCCGGAGGACGAGGTGCCCGACTTCCCGGTGATGAACTATCTGACCAGACCGTTGCGGACCTCCTCGGCCGCGAGCGGCTCCGGTGACGCACAGTCGCTCTGGGCCGGGCAGGGCGTCCGGCAGGGTCGCGACCTCCCGGCGGGTGAGCTGGTGGCCGCGCTGGTCACGGAAGCCGACCTGGCGCTGCGCCGTCTGGGGCCTGCCTGACTCGCGTCGGAGCATCTCTCGCGCCGTAGCATCAGACGATGCGGACGGCGGGCGTGGTGCTGGCGGGCGGGCGCTCGTCGCGGATGGGCGCGCCCAAGGCCGCACTCGAGTGGCACGGGTCCACACTCCTGCACCGGACCGCGGCGCTGGTCGCGCGCGCCGTCGACGGTCCCGTTGTAGTCGTTCGAGCAGCGGGCCAGGAGCTGCCCGACCTCCCGCGCGGAGCCGAGGTGCTCGAGGACCTGAGGGAGGGGCGGGGCCCGCTGCAGGGGATGGCGGTCGGGCTGGCAGCCCTGCAGGACCGTGCCGACGCCGCCTTCGTGTGCTCCACGGACCTGCCGTTCCTGCACCCCGAGCTGGTGCACCGGCTGTTGCGCGCCCTCGACGACGACGTCGACGTGGTGCTGCCTGTTGCGCGCGGCTTCCCACAGCCGCTGGCCGCCGTCTACCGCACTTCGCTGGCCGAACGAGTAGCCAAGCTCGTGGAGGCCGAGCGGCTTCGGCCCGCGTTCCTGTTCGACGAGTGCCCGACCCGGCGGCTCGGTGACGACGCGCTGCTCGCGGATGCCCGTCTTGCGAGTCTGGATCCCGACCTGGAGTCGTTCGCCAACATCAACGAGCCGTCCGACTACGCCGCGGCTCGCGCCCGACCCGCCCCGGACGTCACCGTCGAACGGTTCGGGGTCCTGGCCTCGGGCGGGCACCGGGGCACCCGAAAGGTGTCGGCCGCGACCGTCGGCGCGGCCGCCGACGCGGTGGGCCTGCCGCTGCCAGGTGCCGGACGACACGTCCTCGCGGCGGTCAACGGCGACCAGACGACTCGCGACGACGAGACGCCGCTGGTGCGCGGCGACATTGTCGCGTTCCTCTCCGCGGACGCTGGCGGCTGACGTGACCGATGCGGTTGCCCCTCCGGGCTACTTCGGACGCGCGCTCGTCGTCGACGTGTCCAACGGCTCGTCGACCGAGGTTCCCCTACCGGAGCGGGTGCTTCGTGAGCACCTTGGCGGCGCAGGGCTCGGTGTCTGGCTGCTGAGCGAGCTCGCACCGGCCGGCGTCGACCCGCTGGGCGCCCAGGCGGTCCTGGCCTTCGTGTTCTCCCCACTCGTCGGTACACCGTTGACCACGAGCGCGAAGTTCGCCGTCGTCGCCAAGTCGCCGCTGACCGGGCTGCTCACTGACGCGCTCGCGTCGAGCCACTTCGCGATCGCCGGCAAGCTGACCGGCCACGACGCCATCGTCGTGCGGGGATCGGCGGCCCAGCCATCCGTGCTGGTCATCGATGGCGACGGGGCCAGACTCATCGACGCGGGCAATTCATGGGGGCGCTCCGCGGCCGAAGCCGAGCGACTGCTTCGCGAGCGGCTCGGCCGCGGGTGGCGCGTGGCGGCGATCGGCCCGGCGGGGGAGCGCGGCGTGCGTTACGCCACCCTGTCGCACGACGGCAGGCACGCCGGCCGGGGCGGACTCGGTGCCGTGCTCGGTGCCAAGAACGTCAAGGCGGTCGCGGTGCGCCCCGCGACCAAAGTGGCGCCCGCTGACCCGGCCGGCGTGCTGGCGGCCGCCAAGGACCTGCGCGCGCGCTCGTTCGGCGCCGCCACGGCGAAGTACCGCGAGCTCGGCACGCTCGCGAACCTGCTTGCGTTCAACGCCATCAGCACGTTGCCCACCCGCAACTTCACCGAGGCGACGTTCGAGGGCGCCGACCGCCTGGCCGCCGAGGACCTCGACGGCATGCGCAAGGTCGCCCGCAACAGCTGCGCGTCGTGCTCGATCGGCTGCGAGCACATCTACGCCTCACGCGGCGGGCGGAGGACGCGCGTGGAGTACGAGAACGTGTTCGCGCTCGGCCCCATGTGCGGTGTCTCCGACCCCGACCTCGTCCTCGCCGCCAGCGCGCGCTGCGACGAGCTCGGCATCGACACCATCTCGGCCGGCGGCACCATCGCCTGGGCCATGGAGTGCGCCGAGAAGGGATTGCTCGACGCGCCGTGGCTGCGGTTCGGCGACGGCGAGGCGCTGCTGCGGGCCCTTGCCGAGATCGGGGACGGCACCGGCCTCGGTCCACTGCTCGCCGAGGGCTCGCGCCGCGCCGCCGAGGTGGTCGGTGGCGGCTCGGCCGACTTCGCGCCGCACGTCAAGGGCCTCGAGCTGCCGGGCTACGAGCCGCGCAGCCTGCATGCCATGGCGCTGGGCCTCGCCGTCAACGCGCGCGGGGCCGACCACAACCGGTCGGGGGCCTACGAGGCCGACCTCGGCGGCGACCTCGAGCGGCTCGCTGGGGGAGAGGCGCATGTGCTGGCCGCCGTCGAGACCGAGGACCGCGCCGCTGTCATGGACTCCCTGATCCTGTGCAAGTTCCTGCGCGGCGTCTTCGCCGAGCCGTTCGACGAGTGGGCGGCGCTGCTCGCCACCGTCACCGGCTGGGACGTCGACGGCGCCGAGCTCCGAGAGACGGCGCGGCGGATCATCCTCGAGAAGCGGGCCTACAACCGCCGCGAGGGGTGGCGCCCGGCCGACGACTGGCTGCCGCCACGCCTGCTCGAGACCACGCTCGACCTCGGCTCGGGTCGGGTCGCCGCGCTGACGCCCGAACGGCTGCGCGCGATGATCGACCGCTACTACGAGGTGCGCGGGCTCGACAATGCCGGCGTGCCGGTTGCCAGCCAGGGTACTTAGACTGCGGCGGCGAGGAATCCGGTGGTCTGCCACAGGAGGGCTGGCTGATGACATTGCCCGAGCGGGTGAGCGCGTGACGACGACCGCTCCAGCACCCACCGAGCAGCGCACGGTCACCGCGACCATCGACGGTCAGCCGGTAACCGTCGCCGAGGGCACCACGATCTGGTCCGCCGCCCGCGACATCGGCATCGACATCCCGGTGCTCTGCCACGACGAGCGCTATGACCCGGTCGGCGTGTGCCGCATGTGCGTGGTCGAGGTCGGCGCCCGGGCCTACGCCGCGGCCTGCGTACGTCCGTGCGAGGACGGCATGGAGGTCAGCACCACCTCCGACGAGATCGAGGCGAGCCGGGCGACCCTCACCGAGCTGCTGGTGGCCGACCAGCCGCCGCCCGAGCAGGACCCCAAGCAGACGACAACGGGTGACAATCTCCTCCTCGAGCTGGCAGGCCGCTACCACGTCGAGGCCGGCGAACTGCCGCAGGGCTCCGGCCGTGGCATCGACCTGTCCAACCCCGTCATCGCCGTCGACCACGACTCGTGCATCCTCTGCGACCGCTGCGTGAGGGCCTGTGACGACATCCAGGGCAACGACGTCATCGGCCGAAGCGGCAAGGGCTACAGCACCCGGATCGCGTTCGACCTGAACGACCCGATGGGCTCCTCGACCTGCGTCACTTGCGGGGAGTGCGTCGCGTCCTGCCCGACCGGGGCGCTGACCAACAAACCCATCAACGACGTGCCGATCCAGCCGCGCACCGACCTCGAAGCGGTGGAGAGCGTCTGCCCCTACTGCGGGGTCGGCTGTGCCCTCACCTACTGGGTCGACCGCGACCGCAAGGCCATCTCGTTCGCCGAGGGACGCGACCAGCCCGGCTCGCAGGGGCGCCTGTGCGTCAAGGGTCGCTACGGCTGGGACTACGCGGCTTCACCGCAGCGCATCACCACCCCGCTGATCCGCGTCGAGCAGGCCTATCCCAAGGGTCCGCTCTCGCAGGACGTGCGCGGCGACTCGGACGACGGCGAGGGCGACAAGGGCGCGGGAAACCGCCGGCGCCGCCGTCGGCCGGGCGGGCTGGTGCCCTACGACGAGGTCCTCCCGCACTTCCGGGAAGCCACCTGGGACGAGGCACTCGACCTGGTGGCCAGTCGCCTGAAGGAGATCTACGAGGACGGCGGCTCGGAGTCCATCGCGGGCTTCGGCTCGGCGAAGTGCTCCAACGAGGAGGCCTACCTCTTCCAGAAGCTGCTGCGCACCGCGTTCCACACCAACAACATCGACCACTGCACGCGGTTGTGCCACGCGTCGAGCGTCGCGGCCCTCTTCGAGGGCATCGGCTCGGGGGCCGTGTCCACGACGTACGGCGACATCGCCAATGCCGATGTCGCGATCATCGCGGGCAGCAACGCGACGGCCAACCACCCGGTCGCGTCGTCGTTCTTCAAGGCGGCTCACCGTCGCGGCACGACGATCATCTACGTCGACCCGCGGGCCGACAAGCTCGCCGACCACGCCGACATCTACTGCCAGATCAAGCCTGGCACGGACGTCGCGTTCTACAACGCGGTGATGCACGAGATCATTCGGCTCGACCTCGTCGACCATGACTTCATCGCCGAGCGCACCTCCAACTACGAAGCGCTCGCCGCGACCGTGTCCGACTACCCACCGGAACGCGGCGAGCAGATCACCGGCGTTCCCGCAGACCTCATCCGTCGGGTGGCCCGCACCTGGGGCGAGGCCGGCGCCGGCATCATCTTCTGGGGCATGGGCATCTCCCAGCACACGACAGGCACCGACAACGCCCGTTGCCTCATCGCGATGTGCTCCATCACCGGCAACGTCGGCAAGCCCGGCAGCGGGCTGCATCCGCTGCGCGGTCAGAACAACGTGCAGGGCGCCTCGGACGTCGGCCTGATCCCGATGTACTACCCCGACTACCAGTCGACGGACAACGAGCAGGTCAAGGACCGCTTCGAACGGATCTGGGGCACCCACCTGCCGCCGAAACGGGGTCTCACGGTGACCGAGATCATCCACTCGGCGCTCGACGGGGGCGTGCGCGGGATGTACATGATGGGCGAGAACCCGTTCATGTCCGACCCGAACATCAACAAGGTGCGAAAAGCGCTTGCTGCGCTGGAGTTTCTCGTGGTGCAGGACATCTTCCTCACCGAGACCTCGGAGTTCGCCGACGTCATCCTGCCCGCGTCGTCGTACCTCGAGAAGGACGGCACCTACACCAACACCGACCGGCGCGTTCAGCTCGGCCGCAAGGTGCTCGACCCGCCGGGCCAGGCTCGCGTCGACTGGGAGATCACCCAGGGCGTCGCCCAGCGGCTCGGGCTCGACTGGGACTACTCGTCACCCCGCGAGGTGTTCGACGAGCTCGTGTCGGTGATGCCGAGCTACCAGAACCTGAGCTACGACAATCTCGGCGGCACCGGCAAGCTGTACCCAAACGACGACCCGGAGCACAGCGACGGCACCATCGTGATGTTCGACGACCGGTTCAACACGTCGGACGGGCTCGCCCACCTGGTGCCCGCCGAGTGGCTCCCGGCCAAGGAGCTGCCCGACGGTGACTATCCGTTCGTGCTGAACACCGGCCGCCTGCTCGAGCACTGGCACACCGGGTCGATGACACGGCGTTCGTTCGCCCTCGACGCGATCGCGCCACGCGCAGAGATCTACGTGCATCCCGAGGACGCGGGCACCCTGGGGCTCGTCGATGGTGGGCTGGCCCGCGTCAGCTCACGACGGGGACTCGTCGAGCTGCACGTCCGCGTGTCGACGCGCGAGGCACGCGGAAACGTCTTCATGCCCTTCCATTTCCGCGAGGCGGCGGCCAACCTGCTGACCATCGACGAGGTCGACGAGGTCGCGAAGATCCCCGAGTTCAAGTTCTGTGCCGTCGCCATCGAGCCGGTGAACCCGATATGACGCCGGCCCAGCACCGTGTCCCCGGCGTCGAGGCGCGGGCCGGGAAGTTCCCCGGTCCCAGCCTCATCCCGGCGCTCAACGCGATCCAGGAACGCCGCGGCTGGCTGCCGCGCGAGGAGCTCGTCCAGCTCTCGCGCGACACCAGGCGGCCGCAGTACGAGATCGAAGGGCTGGTCTCGTTCTACCCGCACTTCCGCACGGTGGCGCCGCCCGCGGTGTCCCTGCACCTCTGCCGTGACCTCTCCTGCTGGCTGCAGGGTTCGGAGGCGAGCATCGCTGCGGCCCGGGAACGCTATGGCGACGACGACCAGGTCGAGCTGCGCGAGGTGTCCTGCCTCGGCCGCTGCGACATCGCGCCCGCCGTCGCGGTCAACGAGCAGCCTGCCGGTGTCGAAGCCACTGCCGACCTCGTCGAAGCCGCGCGCTCCGCCTCGCTCGAAGACTCCGCGCCCACACCCTCCGGGCGCGACGGGCCCTGGCCCAACGACCCGTACGCGCCAGGTGACGAGCGCTACCGGGTGCTCCGCTCGCTGCTCACGGGCAGCCGTGCGGCCGACGAGGTGATGGCCGCCCTGCAGGAGTCCGGTCTGCGCGGCATGGGCGGGGCGGGGTTCCCAACAGGCAAGAAGTGGGAGCTCGTGGCGGGTCAGGAGTCGACGCCGAAGTACACCATCTGCAACGCCGACGAGTCGGAGCCCGGCACGTTCAAGGACCGCCAGATCCTCGCCGACCAGCCACATCTGGTGCTCGAGGGCATGGCCGTCGGCATGGCCACCGTGGGCTCCGAGGAGGGTTGGGTCTTCGTCCGCCACGAGTACGGACCCGAGACCGAGGTGCTGCGCGACGAGATCGCGCGGATGGAGGCCGCCGGCCTGCTCGGCGACGACGTTCTCGGCAGCGGCCGCCGGCTGCGCATCGACGTGTTCGTCTCGCCGGGCGGCTACATCCTCGGCGAGGAGTCGGCGCTCATCGAGTGCATGGAGGGTCACCGCGGTGAGCCGCGCAACAAGCCGCCGTTCCCGGGCAACTACGGCCTTTGGGGCGCACCGACCCTGATGAACTCCGTCGAGACGTTTGCCGACGTGCCCGTCATCGTCGAACGCGGTGCGGCCTGGTGGAAGGACCAAGGAGCCGGGGAGAGCGAGGGCATGAAGTTCTTCGCGGTGTCCGGTCACGTGGCCAACGCCGGCGTCTACTGCGTGCCCATGGGCACCACTGCGCGCGAGCTGCTCGACCTCGCCGGGGGCATGGCCGACGGCGCGACCCTCGCTGCAGTGCAACCGGGAGGCGCCTCGTCGAACTTCCTCGGCGCGGCTGACCTCGACGTCCGTCTCGACTTCGCCACACTGGCCGAGGCGGGATCGATGCTCGGCTCCGGCGCACTGGTCGCGGTCAGGGACGGTACCGACCTGCTTGCCGCTGCCACCAACGTGCTGCGCTTCTTCCGCGACGAGTCGTGCGGAAAGTGTGTGCCGTGCCGTGTCGGCTCGACCAAGGCCCACACCGTGCTCACGTCGGTGCTCGCTGGCGGCGGGGACGTCGACGACGAGACCAGGCGCCAGGTGCTCGAGCTGGAACGGACCCTGCGCAAGACCTCGATCTGCGGCCTCGGCCAGGTGGCGCTGGGTCCCGTCGCGAGTGTTCTCGGCCTGCAGCGCGGAGCGGCGTCCGCCCGCGAGCAGCCGAAGGACTGAGACCGGCGGAGGGGCCCACACAACCATGCCCGGCCGGGAGTTCTTCACCACGATGACCGTGGCCGAGGCCCTGCGGGCGCTACCCACGGGTCGCCGTACCGGCACCGAACGCGTGGGACTCGACGAGGCGCTGCACCGAGTTCCCGTCGAGGACGTGCGGGCCCTCGTTGCGCTGCCCGGCTTCGCGCGCTCGACCGTCGACGGCTACGCGGTGGTGGCTGCCGACACCTACGGCGCGTCGGAAGGCATGCCCTCCTACCTCACCGTCATCGGCGCGGTGCGGATGGGCGCGGAGCCGGACGTGACCGTCACGCGGGGGTCGGTTGCCGGGATGCCCACCGGGGGCGTGCTTCCCCCGGGCGCGGACGCCGTCGTGATGGTCGAGCACACGCAGGAGACGATGCCGGGAACGGTCGAGGTGGTGCGTCCGGTCGCGCCCGGTGACGGCATGGTGCGGGCCGACGAGGACGTCTCTCCCGGCGCAGTCGTCGTGCCCGTGGGACGACCACTGCGAGCCCAGGACCTCGGCATGCTGGCCGCAGCCGGACTGACCGCCGTCGACGTCCACGCACGCCCACGGGTCGGCATCATCTCGACCGGCGACGAAGTGGTGCCGCGCGCGACCGTGGCTCTGCGTCCGGGGCAGGTGCGCGATGCCACGGCGTCGGCCCTTGCCGGGTTGGTCCGCGACGCGGGCGGCGAGCCCGACGTGCGCGGCATCGTGGGTGACGATCCGGCGGACCTCGAGAGGGCGATGCGGGCGGCGCTCGATGCGTGCGACGTCGTCGTGGTGTCGGCGGGGTCGTCGGTGGGTGCTCGCGACGAGACCGCGGACGTGGTCGCCCGGCTCGGCCCGCCCGGCATCGTCTGCCACGGCGTGGCCATCCGCCCCGGGAAACCGACGCTGCTTGCCGAGTGCGCCGGCGTGCCGGTCATCGGCCTGCCCGGCAATCCGTTGTCCGCTCTTGTGGTCTTCCGGCTGATAGGTGTCCCGGTCGTGCGAAGGATGGGAGGCTGCGACCAACCCCCGCCAGAGCCCGGTACGCGCGCGACGCTGGCGCGCGCCGTCCCTTCGGTCGCGGGCCGTCTCGACATCGTCCAGGTGCGCATGACGGACGGCGTTGCCACACCGGTGTTCGGCGCGTCGGCGCTCCTATCGGTGCTCACGAGCGCCGACGGATACGTGGTCGTCCCCGAGGCGGCCACCGGCCTCGACGAGCATGCCGAGGTCGACGTCACGCTCTATCGCTGAGCAGGTCGAAGGTAGCCTGCGCACGGTGACCGGCAGCCCCTTCATCCGGGACATCCCTGCTGCGGAGGCCCTCGCCGCCTGGCGTCGTGCTCGCGGCGAGGAGGGCTGCCCGCAGATGGTCGACACGGTGCGCTTGGCGCTCTCCGATGCCGTCGGCCGGGTGACCGCCGAGCCCGTCTGGGCGCTGCGCTCCTCGCCCGCGTTCGACGCGGCAGCGATGGACGGCATCGCGGTGTGCGCCGCCGACACCGTCGGGGCATCCGAGAGCACACCGCTGCTGCTCGAGCCGGACAAGTACGACGTCGTCGACACCGGCGACCCGGTGCCTGACGGCCGCGATGCGGTCGTGATGCGCGAGCACGTGCACCACATCGACGCCGACGATGGGCGCACCTGCGCCGAGCTGCGGACCGCCGTGCCGCCCTACCTGCATGTCCGGTCCATCGGCGAGGACGTGAGCGCCACCGAGCTGTTGCTCACGGAGGGCCATCGGCTGCGCGCCGTCGATGTCGCGTCCATCGCGTCGGCGGGGCACACCGACGTCGTGGTACGCCGGCAGCCGCTCGTCGTCGTCATCCCGACCGGCGACGAGCTCCGCCCCCTCGGGACCACCGCGGCCGACGGCGAGATCCCGGACACCAACTCGCTGATGCTCGCCGCACAGGCCCGAGAGGCAGGATGCGCCGCACGAGTCACCGCCATCGTCCCCGACGATGTCGAGCTCCTCGCTGCCGCTGCGCGTGACGCCGCGAGCCAGGCCGACCTTGTCGTGATCGTCGCCGGATCGAGCGCGGGTCGCGACGACTACACCGCCCAGGTCGTCGCGGAGCAGGGCCGGCTAGTCGTTCACGGTGTCGCGGTGCGTCCCGGCCATCCGGTCGTGCTCGGCGTAGTCGGCGCCACGCCGGTGCTCGGCGCGCCCGGCTACCCCGTGTCAGCGGCACTCACGTTCGACATCTTCGCTGCGCCGCTGCTGGCCGAGCTGCAGGGCGCCGCACCGACCCGACGTACGGCGGTCGCCGCGCGGCTCGCACGTAAGCTCGCATCCACCGTCGGCAGCGACGACTGGGTCCGGGTGCGCCTGGGCCGCGTGGGCGGCAGGATCGTCGCCACTCCCTTGCCGCGCGGAGCAGGGGTGCTGACCTCGCTGGTGCGCGCCGACGGGCTGCTCGTCGTCCCCGCCGGGCTGGAGGGCCACCACGCCGGCGAAGAGGTGCAGGTCGAGCTGCTGCGCGGCCTCGACGAGGTGGATCGCACGATCGTGGCAATCGGGTCTCATGATCTGGTGCTCGACCTCGCCGCCTCTGCCCTGCGCGGCCGTGACCCGCGGCTCACTTTGGCCTCGTCGAACGTCGGGTCACTCGGCGGGCTGGTCGCGCTGCGCGACGGCCTCTGCCACGTCGCAGGCTCGCACCTGCTCGACCCGCAATCCGGCGAGTACACGCTGCCCTACGTCGCCCGGGTGCTCGGGGACCGCCCCGTTGCGGTCATCCGTCTCGTGCACCGGGACCAGGGCCTCATCGTCGCGCCGGACAACCCGCTCGGCCTGACCGGGCTCGCCGATCTGGCCCGCGCGGGTCTGCGCTACGTCAACCGGCAACCGGGCGCGGGGACCCGGGTGCTGCTCGACGCCGAGCTCGCCAGGCTGGACATCGGCGCCGACGAGGTCGAGGGCTACGCCCGGGAGGAGCACACCCACCTGGCGGTCGCCGCCGCCGTCGTCGCCGGCCGGGCCGATGCCGGGCTCGGCGTGCTCGCGGCGGCGCGGGCCTTCGGCGCCGGCTTCGTGCCGGTGACGCAGGAGCCCTACGACCTCGTCACGACGGTCGAAGAGCTCGAGTCGGGAGTGCTCGACCCTCTGCTGGACCTGCTCGGCGACCAGAGGTTCCGCGCGTCGGTGGAGGCGCTCGGCGGCTACTCGACGCAGGAGTCCGGGCGGCGGGTGCACTAACGAGGTGTCACGGGGCGGTGCGGGCCTGCTCCGCCAACGCCGCGGCGCGCGCCACCCGGGGGTCGTCGGGGGTGTCGGCGAGGTTCTCGGCGACGAGCGCGGCTGCGGCGGCCGCAGCGGCGGCGGCGAGCATGCCGGACGTGACGGCGTCACCCCGCAGGTTCGGGTTGCCCTCCTGCGCGAGCCTCGCCGCCAGTACGGCGACCTCCGCCGCGCGCTCGGCGATCGCGACGGGGACGTCAACAGCGGCAGAGCGCGCCTCGTCCACACCGTGGTCCGGGTCACCGGTGCGCGCCCGACGAAGGGCGGCGAGGTAGGCGCCGTAGGCCGCAGCGTCCAGGTCGGCGAGGTCAGCCGCCTCGTCGCGAAGGGTGTCGGCACGCGCTGCGTCGGCCCCCTGGCCCGCGAACCGGGCGGACATCGCGACGAGGGCCGCGGCCAGAGCAGTGGTCAGCGCCGCGACGCCCCCACCCCCTGGCGCGGGAGTCCGCGCGGCCACTCGCTGAAGCAGTTCATCGACGCTGAGGTCGAGCAGGCGTTCGGTCACGGCGGCCAGGTTAGGACAGGCCGACGATCTCGCCCGCGTCGTTGACGTCGATCCGCAGCGCCGCGGGCTGGGAGCTGAGCCCGGGCATGGTCCGCATCTCGCCGCAGATGGGGTAGACGAAGCCGGCTCCCACCGAGGCCCGCACCTCCCGCACCGGCAGCCGCCAGCCCGTGGGAGCGCCCAGCAGGGCCGGGTCCGAGGAGATGGACAGGTGCGTCTTGGCGATGCACACGGGCAGGTTGCCGAAGCCGTTGCGCTCGTAGTTGTCCAGCTGGCGACCCGCCGCCGGGCTGTAGTCGACGCCGTCGGCGCCGTAGACCCGGGTCGCGACGATCTCGATCTTCTCCCGCAGCGACGCCTCGTTCGGGTACAGCATCGAGAAGTGCGAGGGTTCGTGCGCGGCCTCGATCACCGCCTCGGCGAGCTCAGTGGCGCCGCGACCGCCCTCGGGGAAGTGCCGGCAGGTGGCCACCCGTGCGCCCATCGACTCGGCGATCTCGCGGATCGCCTGGTGCTCCGAGTCGTGGTCACCGGGGAAGGCGTTGATCGCGACCACAGGGGAGACACCGTGTAGGCGGATGTTCTCGATCTGCTTGCGCAGGTTCGCTCCGCCGCTGTGGACCTCGTCGGGGTTCTCGGTCTGCAGAGCCTTGGGCAGTGCCCGGCCGGCGACGATGCGGTGGTTGCCGGAGTGGGCCTTGAGGGCGCGCACGGTCGTCACCACGACAGCGGCGTCGGGTATCAGGCCCGACGCGCGGCACTTGATGTTGAAGAAGCGTTCGGCTCCCATGTCGGCGCCGAAGCCTGCCTCGGTGACGAGGAAGTCGCCCGTATGGATGCCGACGAGATCGGCGATCACCGAGGAGTTGCCGTGCGCGATGTTGCCGAACGGCCCGGCATGCACGAGGACGGGTGTGTTCTCCAGCGTCTGCAAGAGGTTGGGCTTGAGGGCGTCGCGCAGGATCACCGCCATCGAGCCGGCACCGCCGATCTGCTCCGCCGTCACGGCGTCGCCGTCGCGGGTGTAGCCGACCACGATGCGCGCGAGCCGCTCGCGCAGCTCGGTGGTCGACCGGGCCAGCGCGAGGATCGCCATCACCTCGGACGCCGCGGTGATGTCGAAGCCGGTCTGGCGGGTCACGCCATCCTGGCGCGAGCCGAGCCCCACGACCACGCTGCGCAACGCCCGGTCGTTGACGTCGAGGACGCGCCGCCAGGTGATGTTCGACAGGTCGAGGTCCGATGCGTTGCCCTGGTAGAGGTGGTTGTCGACCAGCGCCGAGAGCAGGTTGTGCGCCGCGGTCACGGCGTGGAAGTCGCCGGTGAGATGCAGGTTGAGGAGGTCCATCGGGATGACCTGGCTGTAGCCACCCCCCGCGGCGCCGCCCTTGATGCCGAAGGTCGGTCCCATCGACGGCTGACGGATCGCCACGGTCGCGGACTTGCCCACGTGGCGCATCGCCTGACCGAGACCCACCGTGGTGGTCGTCTTGCCCTCACCGAGCGGTGTCGGCGTGACCGCCGACACTACGACGTAGCGTGCCCGGGGCCGATCGGCCAGTTCGTCGATGGCGGCTAGCTTGATCTTGGCGACTTCGTCCCCGTGGGGCTCGAGGAGGTGGCCGCCGATGCCCATTCCCGCGGCGACGTCGCCCAGCGGCTTCAGGGTCGCAGCCTGCGCGATCTCGAGGTCGGACGGGAACGCCATGCTGCCCCTTCCATTCGGGCCCTCGCTGGAGGATGGCACGCGGGTGGCTCCCCAAGGGGGGAATGCCGCGCGTGAACCGGGCGGATAGGCTCGGGGGTGCGGGTTCGATCGGAGGGAGGCCCCACCTGTGGCCGACTCCGGATCGACCACCGACCGGGTCCTCACCCTGCCCAACGCGCTGAGCATGGCGCGACTGCTGGGCGTTCCGCTGTTCCTCTGGCTGGTGCTCAACGAGTACGACGGCGTCGCTGTCGTGGTCCTGATGGTGAGCGGTTTCACCGACTGGCTCGACGGCAAGATCGCGCGCAAGTGGAACCAGATGTCACGCATCGGCGCCCTGCTCGATCCGGCCGCGGACCGGCTCTACATCCTCGCCACCCTCATCGGGCTCAGCGTGCGCGACATCGTGCCCTGGTGGCTCACCATCGCCCTCGTCGGCCGCGACGTCCTGCTCGCCGGGTTGCTGCCCGTGTTGCGCCGCCACGGCTACGGACCGCCTGCCGTGCACTTCCTCGGCAAGGCGGCGACGTTCAACCTGCTGAGCGGCTTCCCGCTGCTGCTGCTCGGCGAGGGCGACGCGTTCTACAACCAGGTGGCCCATTCCTTCGGCTGGGCTTTTGCCATCTGGGGGACGGCTCTGTACTACTGGGCGGGCCTTCTCTACGCCCTGCAGGTCCGGCGACTGGTGAGTGGCCAGCCCCGGGTCGGCACCCGGGTGACCGAGGCGACATGAGCGACGACGGAAAGGGTGGCGTGACGTGAAGGCTGTGGTGATGGCAGGGGGCGAGGGCACCAGGCTTCGCCCCATGACCGCCAGCATGCCCAAGCCACTGCTGCCGATCGCGAACAAGCCGATCATGGAGCACGTGCTGCGGCTGCTGCAGCGTCACGGCATCGAGGAGACCGTCGTCACGGTGCAGTTCCTCGCGAGCCTGGTCCGCAACTACTTCGGTGACGGCGAAGACTTCGGGATGCCGTTGCACTACGCGACCGAGGAAACGCCACTCGGCACTGCCGGCAGTGTCAAGAACGCGGAGCACATGCTGCGCGACGGGACGTTCCTCGTCATCTCCGGCGACGCCCTCACCGACTTCGACCTCACCGACCTGGTCAAGTTCCACCACGACAAGGGCGCGATGGTCACGGTGTGCCTCACCCGGGTGCCCGACCCGCTCGAGTTCGGCATCACGATCGTCGACGACGAGGGACGCGTGCAGCGTTTCCTCGAGAAGCCGACGTGGGGGCAGGTGTTCTCCGACACGGTGAACACCGGCATCTACGTGATGGAGCCCGAGGTCTTCGACTACGTCGACGAAGGCGAGGTCGTGGACTGGTCGGGAGATGTGTTCCCGCGCCTCGTCGAGGACGGCAAGCCGATCTACGGCTACATCGCCGAGGGCTACTGGGAGGACGTCGGGACGCACGAGTCCTACCTGCGGGCCCAGGCTGACGTGCTCTCCGGCAAGGTCGACGTGGACCTGGACGGCTTCGAGGTCTCGCCCGGGGTGTGGGTGGCCGAAGGTGCCGACGTCCATCCGGACGCAGTGCTGCGAGGCCCGCTCTACATCGGCGACTACGCCAAGGTGGAGGCCGGCGCTGAGCTTCGCGAGTTCACCGTGCTCGGCAGCAACGTCGTGGTCAAGGGTGGCGCGTTCCTGCACCGGGCGGTCGTGCACGACAACGTCTTCATCGGTCCGCAGAGCAACCTCCAAGCATGTGTCATCGGCAAGAACACCGACATCATGCGGGGAGCGCGGGTGGGGGAGGGGGCGGTCATCGGCGACGAGTGCGTCGTCGGTGAGGAAGCGATCATCTCCACTGACATCAAGGTCTACCCGTTCAAGACCATCGAAGCCGGCACGGTCGTCAACACCAACGTCATCTTCGAGTCGCGTGGCCAGCGGACCCTGTTCGGCCCGCGCGGCGTGTCCGGCATCGTCAACGTCGAGATCACCCCTGAGCTCGCCGTGCGGCTGGCCAGCGCATGGGCCACCACGCTGCGCAAGGGCGCGACCGTCACCACCGCCCGTGACGTCTCCCGCGCCGCTCGCGCGCTCAAGCGAGCCGTCATCGCGGCGTTGACGTCGAGCGCGATCAACGTCATCGACCTCGAGGTCGTGCCCGTTCCCGTGGCCCGCCTGGAGACGTCGCAGGGCCGCGCGGGAGGGGTGCTGATCCGCACCACGCCCGGTCAGCCCGAGAGCGTCGACATCGCGTTCCTCGACCACTTCGGTGCCGACCTGTCGCAGGCCGGGCAGCGCAAGCTCGAGCGCACCTTCAGTCGCGGCGAGTACCGGCGTGCGTTCCCGGGCGAGATCGGCGACCTCGCGTTCCCGCCCCGCGTGATGGAGGCCTACGCCCTGGAGCTGCTGCGTCGCGTCGACACGACCGGTGTGGCCGACGCCGCTCTCAAGGTCGTCGTCGACACCGGGGGAGGCACCGCCGCCTTGGTGCTGCCCTCGCTGCTCGGCAGGCTCGGCATCGACGCGCTCACCGTCAACAACGGGTTCGACGAGCGCTCGCCCACGGAAACCGGGGGAGAGCGCCGGGAGGCGTTGCACCGGCTGGGCCGGCTGGTGGCGTCGTCGAGGGCCACCTTCGGTGTGCGCTTCGACCCGGTCGGCGAGCGCATCTCCCTGGTCGACGATCGCGGCGAGCGCATCGACGACGAGCGGGCGCTGCTGGTCGTGCTCGATCTCGTCGCCGCGGAGCGTCGCAAGGGCACGGTCGCGCTGCCCGTCACCATGACCCGCCAGGCCGAGCAGGTTGCCGCGTTCCACGGCGTCGACATCCGGTGGATCGCCACGTCCTCGGCCGAGCTCACCCAGGCCGCCAGTGACCCGGACGTCGTCTTCGGCGGCGACGGCAAGGGCGGCTTCGTGGTGCCCGAGTTCAGCCCGTCGATCGACGGGCTCGCGGCTTTCGTGCAGCTCGTCGGGCTCGTCGCGCGCACCCAGATGCACCTCTCCGAGATCGACCGGCGCATCCCCGAGAGCCACGTGCAGCGCAGGGAGGTCGCGACCCCCTGGGCCGCCAAGGGCGTGGTCATGCGCGAAGTGGTCGAACAGGCGGGTACGCGCACCATCGACACGACCGACGGCGTGCGCGTGGTCGAACCCGACGGTTCGTGGGCACTGATCCTGCCCGACCCCTCCGAGCCGGTGACTCACGTCTGGGCGGAGGCGCCCGACGCCGCGTCGACGGCCGCGCTGCTCGACCGCTGGGCGACCGTGGTGGAGCAAGCCGACCGCTGACCACCGGCGATCGTGCGACGATCGTGCGACGATGACACCCATGCCGTCCCGGACCGCGGGTGACCGTCCCGCACGTCTCGACGAGTCGATGTCGCTGCTCACGAACATCATGGATCACGCGCTCGACGAGGGTTACGCGGAGGCCGCTGCGCGCCGGTCCGCGGACGGCGACGACGCCTTCTCGCCGTTGCACCCGGGTTGGCTGCTCGCGGGCGGTCTCGCCATCGTCGGCATACTCCTCGCGACAGCGGCGGCGCAGACCCGTGACCGGGCCCCCGCCGCGGCGCAGGCGCGCGCCGCCCTCGCGTCCGAGGTCGAGCAGCGAACCGCAGCCAATGACCGTCTCGGCAACGACCTCGCGCAGTTGCGCGCCTCCGTGGCGCGGGCCCGCGCCGATACGTTGGCCAACTCGTCCGCGGGTGCGCAGCTGGCCGGGTCACTGGCCACCCTCGAACAGACCACCGGTGGAACGGCAGTTGTCGGGCCGGCACTCCTCGTCCGAATCGAGGACGCCGACGGCTCTGAATCGCAAGCCGGTGACCCGCGCAGCGACAAGGACGGTGACGACGGCCGGGTCACCGACCGCGACCTGCAGACAATCGTGAACCAGGTGTGGGCGGCGGGCGCCGAGGCGGTCGCCGTCAACGGCCAGCGCCTCACCGCACTCAGCGCCATCCGCTCCGCCGGCGAGGCGATCCTCGTCGACTTCCGGCCCCTGAGCCCGCCCTACGAAGTGCTGGGCATCGGCGACGCCGACGAACTGCGCGCAACGTTCAGCGAGGGCTTCGGTGGCAGCTACCTGCAGGTGCTGCAGGGCTACGGCATCGAGTTCGCCATCGAGACCCGCAGCCGGGCGCAGCTGCCGGCATCGGCGGGGCTGGGCCTGCGGTTCGCGCGGGCGCCGGGCGACGACGACACGGACACCGGGGGCACCAGGTGATCGCCGCACTCGGGCTCGTGCTCGGCATCGTCGCCGGGCTCTTCCTCGAGCCGACCGTCCCGACCTGGTTGCAGCCGTACCTGCCCATCGCCGTGGTCGCCGCCCTCGACGCTGTGTTCGGCGGCATGCGCGCGCTGCTGGACGGCATCTTCGACGACAAGGTTTTCGTCGTCTCGTTCGTCGCGAACGTGCTCGTCGCGGCCCTCGTCGTCTACCTCGGCGACCAGCTCGGCGTCGGCACCCAGCTCTCCACCGGCGTCGTGGTCGTCCTCGGCATCCGCATCTTCTCCAACGCCGCGGCGATCCGCCGTCACCTGTTCCATGCATGAGGGAGTAGCACGTGACTGAAGGCCGCGCACGGTTGCGCCACGCGCTGCGCCCTCGCGCAACGCGCGGCCAGCTGATCGCGGCCGTCCTGTGCGCGCTGCTTGGGTTCGCGGTGGCCGTGCAGGTACGTGCGAACGAGAACGCCGACCTCGCCGGGCTGCGCCAGGCCGACCTGGTGCGCATCCTCGACGACGTGTCGGAGCGGGCCGCCCGGTTGCAGGCAGAGGCCCGCACCCTCGAGGAGGCGCGTGACCGCCTGTCCAGCGGCAGCGACGACGAGAGCCTCGCGGAGGCGCGCGACCGCAGCCGCACCCTCGGCATCCTGGCCGGCACCCTGTCGGCGACGGGGCCGGGCATCACCTTCACCGTCACCGACCCGACCGGTGACGTGGGCGCCGACGTCCTCCTCGACACGCTGCAGGAGCTGCGCGACGCGGGCGCCGAGGCGGTCGAGCTCGGCACCGCCGGTGGCGCGTCCGTGCGGGTGGTTGCCAGCACCCACATCGTCGACGCAGGGGAGGGGCGCGTCGAGGTCGACGGAACGTCGCTGCGCTCGCCGTACCAGTTCAAGGTCATCGGCGAGGCACGCACGCTGGCTGCCGCCCTCGACATCCCTGGCGGCATCCTCGACGTGCTGCGCCAGCGCGAGGCCCAGGGCGTGGTGCGGCAGCTGACGGAGCTCACCATCTCCACCTTGCGACCGATCACGGCGCCTGAGTACGCTCGCCCGGCGCCCGACCCCGAGTAACGAGGACGAGAGGCTCCCCGTGTATCCCGATGACCTCCAGTACACCGCCGAGCACGAGTGGATCCGCAGCGAGGGCGAGACCGTGCGTGTCGGCGTCACCGACTACGCGCAGGAGGCCCTCGGCGACATCGTCTTCGTCACCCTGCCCGAGGTGGGCGCCCAGGTGCAGGCCGGTCAGCCGTGCGGCGAGGTGGAATCGACCAAGAGCGTGTCGGACATCTACGCACCCGTGAGCGGCACCATCGTCGCTCGCAACGAGAGCCTCGACGCTGCCCCCGAGACGGTGAACTCCGACCCCTACGGCGACGGCTGGATGATCGACATCCGGCCCGACGACCCGTCCAGTGTCGGTGGCCTGCTCGACGCCAAGGCCTACCAGGAAGGTCTCGGATCCTCGACCTGACGGCGGTGCGCCGCCCGCTTGTTGACCGGCGGCGCGTGCGACCATAGGTTCTGCGACAACCACCACTCCTCGACCTAGGGTCGAGGGTGAGGGACGAACCGATCCCCAGCGAAGACTGCGGCCAGCGTCGCAGCAGGAGGCGAGTCAATGCCGTTCTGCAGCCAGTGCGGGCATGCCAACTCCGACACAGCCCGGTTCTGCAGCAACTGCGGCGCTGCCCTGCGCCCGGGTGCGACGCCGGGAGAGACGTCGACGGTCACGATCGCGGGCGTCGACGTCGGTGAGGCCGGCGAGAAAGCCGAAGGTCTCTCGCCCGCGGACCAGGCGGCGGTCGAGGCGCTGCCCCCCGGGTCGTCCCTTCTCGTCGTACGCCGTGGACCCAACTCCGGCAGCCGGTTCCTGCTCGACTCCGACGTGACCACGGCCGGACGTCACCCGTCCAGCGACATCTTCCTGGACGACGTCACCGTCTCCCGTCGGCACGCGGAGTTCGTCCGCAGCGGCGATGACTTCGTGGTTCGTGACGTCGGATCCCTCAACGGGTCCTACGTCAACCGCGAGCGCATCGAGGAGGCCAAGCTCGCCGGTGGCGACGAGGTGCAGATCGGCAAGTACCGGCTCGTGTTCTACCCGACCCAGCACGGGAGCGAACAGGGATGACCTCGGCGGCGGCCACTTCCCGAGCGCTGATGAGCATCGGGGAGGTCCTCTCGGCCCTCCGCCACGACTTCCCCGAGGTCACCATCTCGAAGATCCGCTTCCTCGAGTCCGAGGGACTGGTCGAGCCGGCACGCACGCCCTCCGGCTACCGCAAGTTCAGCCACGCCGACGTGGAGCGCCTGCGCTACGTCCTGTCCTCGCAGCGCAACCACTACCTGCCGCTGCGGGTCATCAAGGAGCATCTCGACGCCCTAGACCGAGGGCTCGAACCGCCGGAGCCCACCGGCGGACGGCCGAACGTGCCGAAGGCGGTGCGCGGTCTCGACGCCGGCGGCGATGACGACGACCTCCGCCAACGCCGTGACGCCGTCGACCTCCGGCTCTCCCGCAACGAGCTGGTCGAGGCTGCCGGCATCGAGGTCGACCTCCTCGACGAGATCGAGGGCTACGGCCTGCTCGGGCCACGCCGAGGCACGCGCCACTACGACGGTGACGCACTCGCGGTCGCGCAAGCAGTCGCGGAGATGCGCTCGTTCGGCCTCGAGCCGCGACATCTGCGTGCGTTTCGGACGGCCGCCGAACGCGAGACGAGTCTCGTCGAGCAGGTCGTCGCACCGTTGTTGCGCCAGCGCGACCCGCAAGCACGCGCGCGAGCCGAGGAGGCGGCGCGCGAGCTGGCGGCTGCCGCCGCAAGGCTGCACACGGCGCTCGTACGCGCAGCGTTGCGCTCGCTCGTGCACCGCTGACCGGAGCTGTTTGCGGCGCTGTCCAGAAGAGTCGCCGACGTGGCCGACGGGTGCGCGGCTGCGCCCCCCTCCGACGGGTAGTGTGGCGAGCGTGAACGAGCTCGCCGTCGTGGGAGTCCGGGTGGAGATGCCCTCCAACCAGCCGATCGTCCTGCTCAAGGAAGCAGACGGCGAGCGCTACCTGCCGATCTGGATCGGCGCCGTCGAGGCCACCGCGATCGCGTTCGCCCAGCAGGGCGTCGTGCCGCCGCGGCCGCTGACCCACGACCTGATCCGCGACCTGCTCGAGGCCGCCGGCGAGGAGCTGGTGCAGGTGCGCATCACCTCCCTGCAGGACGGCGTCTTCTACGCCGAGCTCGCCTTCGCGAGCGGCATCGAGGTCAGCGCGCGCCCCTCCGACGCGATCGCGATCGCCCTGCGCACCGGCTCCCCGATCTTCGGCGCCGAGACGGTGCTCGAGGAGGCGGGCATCATGATCCCCGACGAGCAGGAGGACGAGGTCGAGAAGTTCCGCGAGTTCCTCGACCAGATCTCGCCTGAGGATTTCGGCGGCGACCAGCCCCGCTAGGGCCGCGGACCCCCGGACCTCACCCTCAAGTAGAGAGTTCGGGGACACGCCAGGCTCCCGGCCGGTCACGTCGTTGACCCGCCCCTCCCGGGGCCGTAGCGTTCCCCTCGAACGCCCTTGCTGTAACTCCAGCGATGTCATCCCGCTCGTCGGGGCCGGCCGCTGCGAGCCTTCCCCAGGGGGCGAGACGGAGGTCGGCGTGAGCACCACTCGCGGCACGACGACAGGACGTGGCAGTGGCGCGAGCGGCACCGCCCCCGACGTCGACCCGGCCCAGCAGATCCAGGCCCGCGCCCGCGCCGGCCAGCAGGGGCTGCTGTTCGACGACGACCTGCCGGCGCTGCCCGAGGACGCCGGCTACCGCGGCACGACCGCGTGCGCAGCCGCCGGCATCACCTACCGCCAGCTCGACTACTGGGCCCGCACCGGCCTGGTCGAGCCCGGCATCCGGGGCGCCCACGGGTCGGGTAGCCAGCGCCTCTACGGCTTCCGCGACATCCTGGTGCTCAAGGTCGTCAAGCGGCTGCTCGACACCGGTGTGTCGCTACCGAACATCCGCACCGCGGTCGGTCACCTGCGCGAGCGCGGGGTCGACGACCTCGCCCAGATCACCCTCATGAGCGATGGCGCGAGCGTCTACGAGTGCACCTCTGCCGACGAGGTCGTCGACCTGGTGCAGGGCGGCCAGGGCGTGTTCGGCATCGCGGTCGGCCGGGTGTGGCGCGAGGTCGAGGGCACCCTCGCCGAGCTGCCCAGCGAGCGCCCCGGCGAGGAGCCGGCCGAGGGCGACGAGCTCTCCGCCCGCCGCAAGGCCCGCAAGACGGGGTAACCAGCTCGCTTCCCCCTCCGCGGTGATCATGCAGTTGTGCAACCCCACCCTCGCCACCTGCACAGATCCCCGCGGTGATCATGCAGTTGTGCAGCGTGGTGTTCGTGCCGTGGTGCGGGGTATCAGAAGAGTTGGGCCGGACGGGTAGAGTCGGCCCTGCTGACGACCCTGTGTGAGAGAGACCCCGAAGCGGCGCCGTGCGCCGTCCGCGGGGCGCCGAAGGGGCAACCTCCCCGGAACCTCTCAGGCACCCGGACCACACGGGCGAGGCGACTCTGGAGCGCCGTGCGACAGAGGGGGACCGTGCGGTGGCGGGAGCCACCGTTCCGGCCCGACCCTCTGGAGGCCTTCCGGTGACCGATCGCAGCGACAGCAGCAGCGCCGACGACGCCGTCTCGGCACGTCCCGGCGCGCGCGCCAGCGAGCTGGACGCCACCGTCCCCTTCGCTCGCCGGCACATCGGCCCGGCACCTGAGGACCAGGCGAAGATGCTCGCCGTGCTCGGCCGGCCGTCGCTGCGCGAGCTCGTGGCAGAGACAGTGCCGGCGGCGATCGTGGACGCGGACGCGCTCGGGCTCGACGACGGGCGCGCCGAGGAGGAAGTGCTCGACGAGCTGCGCGTGCTGGCCGCGCGCAACCAGGTGGTCACCTCGATGATCGGGCTCGGCTACCACGGCACCGTCACGCCGCCGGTGATCCTGCGCAACGTGCTGGAGAGCCCCGCCTGGTACACCGCCTACACGCCCTACCAGCCGGAGATCTCCCAGGGCCGGCTCGAGGCCTTGCTCAACTTCCAGACCATGGTCTCCGACCTCACCGCCCTGCCGGTCGCCGGCGCGTCACTGCTCGACGAGGGCACCGCCGCGGCCGAGGCGATGACCCTCGCCCGGCGCACCAGCAAGGCACCCGCCGGCGCCGCCTTCGTCGTGGACGCCGACGTGCTGCCGCAGACGCTGGCGGTGATCCAGACCCGCGCCGAGCCACTCGGCATCGAGGTGGTCGTTGCCGACGTGCATGCCGACGGACTCCCCGACCGGGAGGCATTCGGTCTGCTGCTGCAGTACCCCGGCACCGGCGGGGCAGTGCGCGACCTGCGCCAACTCGTCGCGGCCGCCAAGGACAACGGCATGGTCGTCACCGTCGCCGCCGACCTGCTCGCGCTCACCCTCCTGGTGCCTCCGGGCGAGCTCGGCGCCGACATCGCGGTCGGCACCACGCAGCGGTTCGGCGTGCCGCTCGGCTTCGGTGGCCCGCACGCCGGCTACATGTCCGTGCGCAGAGGTCTCGAGCGCGGGCTGCCGGGCCGGCTCGTCGGCGTCTCCAAGGACTCGGCCGGCGCACCGGCGTACCGGCTGGCGCTGCAGACGCGGGAGCAGCACATCCGTCGCGAGAAGGCGACGAGCAACATCTGCACGGCGCAGGTGCTGCTCGCCGTCATCGCCGGCATGTACGCCGTCTACCACGGTCCCGAAGGCCTGCGCGCGATCGCTCGCCGCGCGCATCGCTACGCGGTGGTGCTCGCCGCCGCCCTGCGCCACACCCCTGACGTCGACGTCGTGCACGAGTCATTCTTCGACACGGTTCTGGTGCGTACGCCGGGGCGGGCGGCCTCGGTGGTCGCGCAGGCGCGGGAGCGCGGAGTCAACCTGCGCCTCGTCGATGCCGACCACGTCGGCGTGACCACGGACGAGACCACGACGCGCCGCGAGGTGGAGGCTGTCCTGGCCGCGTTCGGCGTCACCGGCGCCGACCTCGACGCGTTGGACGCCGAGACCGGCGAGACACTCGACGCCGACCGCCTGCGCGAGTCGTCGTACCTCTCCCACGCCGTCTTCCATGCGCACCGCTCCGAGACGGCGATGCTGCGTTACCTGCGCCGGCTCGCGGACCAGGACCTCGCGCTCGACCGGTCGATGATCCCGCTCGGCTCGTGCACGATGAAGCTCAACGCGACCGCCGAGATGGAGGCCATCACCTGGCCCGAGTTCGCGGCGATCCACCCCTTCGCGCCGATCGACCAGGCGCAGGGGTACGTCGAGCTGGTGCGCCAGCTCGAGCAGTGGCTCTGCGAGATCACCGGCTACGACGCGGTGTCGTTGCAGCCGAACGCCGGGTCGCAGGGGGAGCTCGCCGGGTTGCTGGCGATCCGCAACTACCACCGGGCGATGGGTCACGGTGAGCGGACCGTCTGCCTGATCCCCTCCAGCGCGCACGGCACCAATGCCGCGTCCGCCGTGATGGCCGGCCTCCGGGTCGTCGTCGTCGCCTGCGACGACGCCGGCAACGTCGACATGGCCGACCTCAGGGCGAAGGTCGACGAGCACGCCGACGACCTGGCCGCGGTGATGGTGACCTATCCGTCCACGCACGGGGTGTTCGAGCAGGAGATCACCGATCTGTGCGCGCTGGTCCACGACGCGGGCGGGCAGGTGTACGTCGACGGCGCCAACCTCAACGCACTCGTCGGGGTCGCGAAGCCAGGTCGCTTCGGCGCCGACGTGTCACACCTCAACCTGCACAAGACCTTCTGCATCCCGCACGGAGGCGGTGGACCGGGCATCGGACCGGTCGGGGTTCGCGCGCATCTCGCGCCGTACCTGCCGAACCACCCCCTGCAGCCTGCTGCCGGGCCGGAGACGGGTGTGGGCCCGATCGCCGCCGCGCCTTGGGGCTCGGCCGGCATCCTGCCCATCTCGTGGGCCTACATCAGGCTGATGGGTGGCGACGGACTGACCCGGGCAACCGAGGTGGCGATCCTGAACGCCAACTACGTGGCGGCCCGCTTGTCGGCGCACTTCCCGGTGCTCTACACCGGCCGCGGGGGGCTCGTCGCGCACGAGTGCATCGTCGACCTGCGCGCGATCACCAAGGAGACCGGTGTCACGGTCGACGATGTCGCCAAGCGGCTCATCGACTACGGCTTCCACGCGCCGACCATGTCCTTCCCCGTGGCTGGCACGCTGATGATCGAACCCACCGAGAGCGAGGACCTCGCTGAGCTCGATCGGTTCTGCGCAGCGATGATCGCCATCCGCGCCGAGATCGACAAGGTCGGCTCGGGGGAGTGGGACCGCAGCGACAACCCGCTGCGCAATGCGCCGCACACGGCAGCGTCGATCGCAGGGGAGTGGGAGCACGATTACGACCGGGCAACCGGCGTGTTCCCCGAGGGCGTCACGCCGTCAACGAAGTACTGGCCACCAGTGGGGCGGATCGACGGAGCGTGGGGGGACCGCAACCTTCAGTGCAGTTGCCCTCCGGTGGGCGACTACTCCGGATGAGCTCAGGCGGCGAAGGGGGTCTGGTAGCTCGGCCGGTGGGGGCCGATCACGCTGTTGTCGGGCAGCAGCTCGCCGGTGTCGTCGAAGAGGACGACGCCGTTGCACAGTAGGCTCCAGCCCTGCTCCGGATGGCACGCCATGGTGTGGGCGGCCTCACGGTCGGCCGCCTCGGCGGGCGGGCAATGCGGCTGGTGCGGACACATGAGCGGCGGCTTTCCTAGGGGTTCTCGATTTCTACCTTCCCCCTAATTCTCGACCGCCACGCCACCAACTGAAAGCGACACGGTAACGATTGTGGAAATGGTCCGAACTGATGGGTAGGGGGGGCCGTATGCCGGTCCCTCGGGGTGCGTTCGGATGAGCCGAATCGTGTCGGTCGGAGCGGTGCCGGCGGAGCACCGATATCCGCAGAAAACGATCACGGACGCGCTCGCAGCGACCGTTTTGCCCGACGGCGCCGACCGCCGGGTGCTCGACCGGCTACACCAGGCGACCGGTGTGCGCACCCGCCATCTGGCGCTGCCCGTTGACGAGTACGACGGCCTGGACGGCTTCGGTGGGGCGAATGACGCGTTCATTCGGGTGGGGACCGATTTGGGGGAGCGCGCCGTGCGCGAGGCCCTGGCCAAAGCGGGGCTGCGCCCGGCCGATGTCGACATGCTGCTCGTCACCTCGGTCACCGGCGTAGCCGCGCCCAGCCTGGACGCCCGGCTGGTGCCCCGGCTCGGGCTGCGCGACGACGTGAAGCGGGTGCCCGTCTTCGGCCTCGGCTGCGTGGCCGGTGCGGCGGGCGTGGCTCGCCTGCACGACTACCTGCGCGGAGACCCGGACGGCGTGGCCGTGCTCCTGTCGGTCGAGCTCTGCTCGCTCACCGTGCAGCGCGACGACGCCTCCATGCCCAACCTGGTGGCCAGCGGCCTGTTCGGTGACGGCGCGGCTGCCGTGGTCCTCGTGGGCGAACGACGCGCCGCCGCCCTGGGCCTCGAGGACAGGCCGGGGGTGGTGGCGACCCGCAGCCGGTTCTACCCCGACACCGAGCGGGTGATGGGTTGGGACGTCGGCGGTAGCGGCTTCCGCATCGTCCTCGCGGCCAGCGTTGCCGACGTCGTCGAAGAGAACGTCGGTGACGACGTCCGCGGGTTCCTCGAGGCTCACGAGCTCAAGATCGCTGACGTGGCCCGCTGGATCGTGCATCCCGGCGGGCCCAAGGTGCTGTACGCCATGCAGCGCGCGCTCGACGTACCCGACGGTGCCTTCGACCTGACATGGCAGTCGCTCGCCGAGGTCGGCAACCTCTCGTCCGCGTCGGTCCTGCACGTCCTGGGGCTCACCCTCGACGGGCCGCGACCCGACCCCGGCGAGGTCGGTGTCCTCATGGCGATGGGACCCGGTTTCTGCGCCGAGATGGTGCTGTTGCAATGGTGACCTCGGTGGTCTTGTTCCTCCTGCTTCTCCTGGCTGTCGGTGGTGAGCGCCTGGTGGAGCTGGCGGTCGCCGAACGCAACATGCGATGGGCGCTCGAGCGCGGGGGCATCGAGAGCGGGCAGTTGCACTACCGCGCGATGAAGGTCCTGCACACCGGGCTGCTCGTCGGTGCGGCCGTCGAGGTCGTGCTGGCCGATCGCCCGTTCGTCGGCTGGCTCGGCTGGCCGATGCTCGTGCTCGTTGCGCTGGCCCAGGGTCTGCGCTGGTGGTGCATCGCGACGTTGGGCAGGCAGTGGAACACGCGGGTCGTCGTCGTCCCCGGGCTGTCGCTGGTCCGCCGCGGGCCCTACCGGTGGATGCGTCACCCGAACTACGTCGCGGTGGTCGTCGAAGGATTCGCGCTGCCGCTGGTGCACACCGCGTGGGTGACGGCTCTCCTGTTCACCGTCGCCAACGCCGTCGTGCTGCGCGTGCGGATCACCTGCGAGAACCGCGCCCTCGCGGCTGAGAGCGCGAACGCAGGCTCGGAATGATCGACCTGTTGGTGGCCGGCGGGGGTCCCGTCGGGCTGGCAGCCGCGATCCGGGCCCGGCGGTCCGGGCTCGAGGTGACCCTGGTGGAGCCTCGTACGGATCCGGTCGACAAGGCCTGTGGGGAGGGCCTGATGCCGGGCGGGGTGGCAGCGCTGCGCGACCTCGGGGTCCACCCGCAGGGCCGGGACTTCCACGGGATCCGCTACGTCGCCGACGGCCGGGTCGCCGAGGCTCGGTTCACGGCCGGTCCCGGTCTCGGCGTACGCCGGACCAGCCTGCACGGAGCGCTCGCCCGGGCAGCCGACGACGCAGGGGTCAACCGCGTGGTCGGTCGCGTCTCCGCCGTGCAGCAGGAGACCGACCACGTGGCTGCCGCAGGCCTGCGGGCCCGCTACCTGGTCGCCGCCGACGGCCTCCACTCCCCGGTGCGGCACTCCCTCGGGCTCGACCGCCGAGCACGTGGGGCAGCGCGCTACGGCCTGCGGCGGCACTTCGGCGTCCGCCCGTGGACCGACCTGGTCGAGGTGCACTGGTCGGCGACCGCCGAGGCCTACGTCACGCCGGTCGCGGACGAGGTCGTGGGCGTGGCGGTGCTGACCGGTCCGGGCCGCGCGTACGACGAGGTCCTGGCGGACTTCCCGGCGCTGCAGGCCCGCCTGCGCGACGGCGAACCGATCACCGAGGTTCGCGGTGCCGGCCCGATGCGTCAGACGTCGGCGGCGCGCTCGCAGGGGCGGGTGCTGCTGGTCGGCGATGCTGCGGGCTACCTCGACGCACTCACCGGTGAAGGTCTGGCCACCGGGCTGGCCACCGCCGAGGCAGCCGTCGCGGCCGTGCTCGCGGACCGGCCGGCCGACTACGAGCAGTCCTGGCGGCGGGCGACGCGGCGCTACCGAATGCTGACCGGCGGCCTGCTCGCAGTCGTCGCGCGGCCACGTGCGAGGCGGGCTCTGGTGCCCGCGGCCGCTCGCGTGCCATGGGGATTCCGCGCCGCCGTCGACGCCTTGGCTTGCAACACCTAGGCGACTACTTGGCAGTCCGGCCCCGGAATGCGGCATCGCATGGCAATCTGTCCGGGTGAGTGTGAGCGAGCGGAGCCCGGTCCGGGCCTTGTGGGCCGGCGGGGCCCGCGCCGAGCGCCCACCCCTGGTTCGCGAGATCCTGTTGATCCTCACGCTTTTCGTCGCGTACCGGCTCGGCCGGACCATCATCTCGGGGCAGGACGCCAGCGCCTACGCTAACGCCTGGCAGGTGTGGCACCTGGAGCGCACGCTGGGTCTGCCCGACGAAGAGACGTTCCAGGACTGGGCGCTGAACTGGCCCGCGTGGCTGCGGGCGGCCAACTGGTACTACGTCGGCGTGCACTTCCCGCTGACCCTCGGGTTCCTGGCGTGGGGCTGGCTGCGCCGCCCGCCCGCCGACTACCGATGGGCCCGCCGGCTCATCATCACGCTGACCGGCCTGGCGATGTTCGTGCACGTGCTGATGCCGCTGGCACCGCCGCGGATGATGGGCCCCCTCGGCTTCGTGGACACGATGGCGGTCCTCGGCCCGTCGGCGTACGGCCCCAGCACCGGGACCGTGGCGAACCAGCTTGCCGCGATGCCGAGCCTGCACGTCGGCTGGGCACTGCTGCTCGCACTCGTCGTGATCCGTACGACGCGCACCCGATGGCGATGGCTCGCGTTGATCCACCCGCTGGTGACCACGATCGTCGTGGTGGCAACCGGAAACCACTACTGGGTGGATGCCGTCGTCGCCGGGCTGCTGCTCGGCGTCGCCCTGCTCGTGACGCCGCGTCGCACGAGCGCTCAGCCGGACACCGGCATCACCATGACCGGATCGGTGGTCGGGGCGGACGAGCCACCGCTGGGCTCCACCGTCAACGCGATCGACTCGCCGTCCGCGACGTCGGCCACGAACTGCCCGACGGTCCCGTCACCGCGCCGGTCGAGCACGCCGGCCGACTGCGGGCCACCGTCGTCGATGACCCACAGCTGATACGTCTGGTCGGAGTCGAGCTCCGCGAGTCCCTCGGCACGGAACACCGCGTCGCCCGTGGACGACACGGCGAGCATGCCGCGTCCGCCTGCGTCGATCGGACTCGTCAGCTCGCGTCGGTCGGGGTCGGTGGCCACCGCCGACACCCGCTGCGCGAGCTGCTCGGCGCGCTCCGCGCGCTGGTAGGACTGGACGCCGAAGACCGCCAGGCCGGCTGCCACGACGAGCAGCAGGGCAGCGGTCATCGCGAGAGGCTCGCGGATCCATCGGCGCCGGGCCTGTTGCTGGCGCGGCGTGACGGGGGAGAGCTGGCGGACGTGGGGCACCTGGTCGAGCACGCGCGCCCGAAGTTCCGCCGGCGGAGTTTGCGCGACGGCTCCGGCCAGCCGGGCGGCAGTGGCGGTGAGCTCGCGGACCTCCTGCGCGCACGTCGGGCACTGCTCGAGGTGGGCCTCGAACTCACGACGCTCGCCGTCGTCGAGGGCGTCGGTCGCGTACGCGCCGGTCAGGGTGTGCACCTCGGGCATCATCGCTCGACCCCCAGGCAGTCACGAAGACGGATCAGCCCGTCGCGCAGCCGAGTCTTGACGGTGCCCAACGGGACGGCGAGCACCTCACCGACCTCGCGGTAGGTGTGGCCGCCGTAGTAGGCGAGGGTGACGGACTCCCGCTGCAGGTCGGTCAGGTCGTCCAGGCAACGCCGGACCTGTTCCTGCTCGAGACGGGCATCCACGGCCTCGGCGACCTCGTCGAAGGGCCGGCTCAGATCGCGGTGCGCCACCCGCTCGTCGCGGTCGTGCGACGCCTGCACGGATCGGACCCGGTCGATGGCACGGCGATGAGCCATGGTGTGGATCCAGGTCGTCGCGCTCCCGCGGTCGGCGTCGAAGCGGCCGGCGGTGCGCCAGACCTCGATGAGCACCTCCTGGGCGACCTCCTCGGACTGCGCCGGATCGCGCAGCACCCGCCGGACGACGCCGAACACCGTCGCGGCGACCTCGTCGAAGAGCACCTCGAAGGCCGCCACGTCGCCCTTGGCCACGCGCTGGACCAGCACGTCGACGCCGGGCAGCTGGTCGACGGACTGCAACGCGCGGCCGCTTCTCCGCAGGGACGGCATGCTCACCACTGTCTCAGATTCGGCGGGGCCGAATCGAAGTGCCGGGCGATCTGGCCAGGCGCCTGGTCGCCCACGACGGGGTGCATGCCTCACGGGAGGAGTTCGGTGCCGCCGCGGCCAAGGATGGGTCGCGGCGGCTGCCCGTGACTACTGTCGTACGGACGAGCCGTGCCGCCCCTTGTCGACTCGGAGCTGGACCGGGATGCGCTGGCGCAAATCGCTCACGTGGCTCACGATCCCCACGACCCTGCCCCCGTCGCGCAGGTCGTCGAGCACCCCCATGACCTCGTCCAGACTGTCCTCGTCGAGGCTGCCGAACCCCTCGTCGACGAACAACGTCTCCAGCAGCGACCCGCCTGCCTCGGCGGTGACCACGTCGGCCAGGCCCAGCGCGAGCGCCAGCGACGCCGAGAAGGCCTCACCGCCGGACAGGGTGGCCGGGTCACGCTCGTTACCTGTCCAGGCATCGAGGACGCGCAGGTGCAGACCGCCGCGCCGGCCGCGGCCGGTGCCCGCCTCCGCGGTGTGCAGCAGGCTGAACCGCTGCGAGGTCATCCGCAGCAGACGCTCGCTCGCCGCGGCCGCCACCTGCTCCAGCCGGGCGGCGAGCACGTAGCCGGACAGGCTCATCCGTAGCCGGTTGTCCTTGCTCTTGCCCTCGGCCAGTCTCGAAAGAGCGTCGGCGACCCGGTAGCGCTCGGCGACCGGGCCGCGCGCGACGATCGCCGCGTCGAGCTTGCCCCGCAGCGCCTTGAGCGAGCTCGCGCGCTGCCGCAGCGCCGCTGCGTGCTCGACCGCCGCCTCGTGGGCCAGCTCGGCGGCGTCCTGCGCCGCCGACAGAGCCGCCAGGTCAGGCACCGGCGCGACCGCGGCCTCCACCAGAGCCGGGTCGGCCAGCAGCTCGGCGAGGGTCGCGTGCTCGGTGTCGTGGCGACGGCGGAACTCGTCGAGCTCGGTGATCCTCGCCTCGTCGCGGGCGGCGTCAGCAGCGGTGGCCAGCGACCCAAGCGAGCGCTCGCGGACACTGGCCTCGGCGCGCTCGAGGGCATCGTCGACCGCGCCGTCGAGCCGTTCGAGCTCGATCACCTGGCGCGCGAGACCGTCGCAACCGTCGGCCAGTCGTTCGAGGCGCTTCGCTCGGGCCGTGATCGAGGGGTCGTCGCCCCGGGCAGCGGTGAGCACGGCGCGGAGACGACGGAGCCGGGACTGCAGCTCGCCGGATCGCGCGCGCGCGCCCTCTCGCTCCTGCGCGAGCCGCACGTGCTCGCGGACGCGCGACTCCCGCTCGTCGTCGAAGGTGGCGACCGCGGCCTCGGCTGCAGTACGTCCGGCCGCGACGTCTTCGAGATCCCGGAGCCGCCGCGATGCGCGGTCGAGCGCGGTCTGCAAGTCGCCCAGCGAGATCGTGCCGCCCGCGGCGCTGCGTGCCTCGGCGAGCTCCACGTCGAGAGCGGACAGCTGCTCCCGGGAAAGAGCCCGCAACTCCTCGGCTGCGTTGGCCTGCTCGGCGGCCCGTTCCTCGTCCTCGCGGGTCACCGCATGCACGGTCGCTGTGGCGGGCGCGGGGTGGCTGGTGCTGCCACACACCGGGCAGTGCTCGCCGGCCACCAGCCGGGCCGCGAGCTCGGCAGCCATGCCGTCGAGCCGGGCCTGGCGCAGGGTCAGCCAGTGCTCACGTGCCAGTTGCGCCGCGTCGGTCGCGCCTTGGACGGCGTCGCGGGCCTCGCCCACCCGGATGGCGAGCACGTCGCGGCGGGCACCCGCCGTGGCCCGGACACCCGCGCGCTCGACGTCTTCGCGCGCCGCCGGGAGGCCGGCCTCGGCGGACTGGGCGGCCGACCTGGCCTCGATCAGTGCACTCCGCCGGGCGTCGGCATCGTCGAGCCAACCGCCCAGCTCGGCCGACTGTGCCTCGAGCGCGACGATGGTGCGCTCGAGAGCGTCGGCGTCGCGACTGATACGCGCTGCCTCCTCCTCGTCGTCAACGAGCCGGTGCAGGCCGCCGATCTCGGCGCGGGCGAGCGCCGAGGACCGCGTGGCCGAGTCGGCTGAGGGCAGGCCGTGCGTGGTGACGGCGGCGCCGGATGTTCCGGTCGCGGCGAGGAACCCGGCCACCTGCTGGTGGGCGCTGCGGGCATCCACCCGGACCGACTCGAGCTCGACCTGCAGCCGGGCGACCTCCTCCAGCAACGGCAGTACGGGGGCGACAGCCAGAGCCGCCTCGAGCTCGGCGACCGCGGCGTCGCGCTGCGTCCACGCCGCGTCGAGCTCGGCCTGCTGGCGCAGCCACGTGTCGCGACGCGCCTGGCGTTCGCGGAGCTGGGTGGCCGCGGTCACCTGCGCGGCTGCCTCGGCCCGTGCCGACGTCGCGTTTGCCGCGGCCTGGGTGGTGGCTGCCTTCTCCGCCTCTGCCTCGGCGAGCAGGACAGCGACCCAGTCGCCGGCATCGTCGGCGACGAGCTCGGGCGGCACGTCGACACCAGCGGCCTGCGCGACCCGCGCCAGCACGTGGTCGACGCGCCGGTCGAGCGCTTCGAGCTCTGTCCACACGGCCTTGCGCTCGTTCACCAGCCAAGCCTCGGCCGCGGTGAAGCGCCCGGTGTCGAACAGGCTCTCCAGCACGTCGCGGCGCCGGTCGGCGTCAGCCCGCAGGAACTCGGCGAACTGCCCCTGGGGCAGCAGCGCGACCTGGCAGAACTGCGCCGGCGTGAGGCCGAGCAGTCGACTGAGGAGATGACCGGCCTCGTCGGCGCGGGTCGAGAGCGTGCGCCAGCTCCGATCTACCGCGTCGGCACGCCCAGCACCCGCGCCGTCGGCCTCCTGCAGCAGAACCCTGGCCTGCTCGGTGGTGGTGCCGGACCCACGCCTCTTGGGGCGCTCCCAGGCGGGGGAGCGGGTGACGCGCAGCAGCCGGCCGCGCAGGGTCACCTGGAGCACGACCTCGGGCCGGAGGTCGGGATCGGCGTGGTCACTGCGCAGACTCCGCGCCTGGTGGCGGGCACCCGGAACCTGGCCGTAGAGGGCGAAGCAGACGGCGTCGAGGATGCTGGTCTTGCCCGCGCCGGTGGGCCCGTGGAAGAGGAACAGCCCGCCCTCGGCCAGCGCGTCGAAGTCGACGTACTGCGTGTCGGCGAACGGACCGAACGCCGTGACGCTGAGCTGGTGGACGCGCATCAGCTGGCCGCCTCCACCAGACGGCCCGCTTCGAGCGCCCGCGCCAGCAGTGCCTGTTCGTCCGGCTCGGCCTCGCTGCGCACGTGTGCGACGAAGTCGGTGGCCACCTGCAGGTCGGTGCGACCTCGCACCCGCGCGGCGTAGGTCTGCTGACCGGTCGCGTCACCACCCTCGGGGTCGAACGCCAGCACCAGCAGGTGCGGGAACCTGCCGCGCAGCCGGTCCATCGGGTCACGAGGCCGGCGCGGGTCGGTCAGCGTCACCTGCAGGTAGTGCTGCTCGAAGGACGCGTAGCGCTCGCCGGTCAGCAGGTCGTCGAGACGTCCGCGCAGCTGAGCCAGGGGCCGCTCGACCGGGGACGGCACCGCCTCGACCATGGCGGGGCCACCAGAGCGATCGGCCAGCTCGACCAGCCACATGCCCTTGCGGTGCCGGGCCTCCGAGAAGGAGTAGGCCAGCGGCGAACCGCTGTAGCGCACGTGGGGGGCCAGCTTCTGGGGGCCGTGCAGGTGGCCGAGCGCGACGTAGTCGACGCCGTCGAACGTCGAGACGGGCACCGCGCTGACCCCACCCACGGTGATGTCGCGCTCGCTCTCGCTCGGCTGCCCACCTGTCACGAAGGCGTGCGCGAGGACAACCGAACGCGCGTCCGGGCGCCGGCCGAGGTCGGCCCGCACCGCCGACATGGCGGCGCCGAGCACGTCGGCGTGACCTCGGCCCGTACACCCGAGATCGTCGCGGGTCGCCGCCGGCTCGAGGTAGGGCAGGCCGTAGATCGCGACCGGCCCGTGCCGGTCGTCGAGCAACACCGGCTCACCACACCGGGCGGGGTCGGTGCGCAGGTGGATGCCGGCCGCGTCGATGAGGTCGGCGCCGAAGCCCAGCCGGCGGGCGGAGTCGTGGTTGCCGCTGGTGAGGACGACCCGGACGCGGGTGGCCGCGAGCCGGCGCAGGGCGTCGTTGCACAGGGCGACCGCGTCGACCGAGGGCAGGGCGCGGTCGTAGACATCGCCCGACACCAGCACCGCGTCAACCCGCTCGGACCGGACGGTGTCGACCAGATGGTCGACGAAGCGCGCCTGCGCGGCCAGCAGGTCCTCCCGGTGGAAGGACCGGCCGAGGTGCCAGTCGGAGGTGTGGAGCAGGCGCATGCCTTGACGGTAGGGCCGGGTTGCGACAGAGCAGCCGACTGCCGCGGCGTGTCGCCGCTACCTGTGGCACCGTGGACCGGACACGGTTGTGGGCACCCTGGCCGGGGAGAATGGGCACATGGGGCAGGACGTCGCCAAGACGAAGTTCACGCGCGAGGACCGGCAGAGCTACCGGCAGAAGGTACGCCGGTGCCTCGACGTCTTCGCACGGATGCTCGCCGAGTCACGGTTCGAGGCGGAGCGCCGGAGCATGGGCCTCGAGATCGAGCTCAACCTCACCGACCGCCGGGGCGACCCGGCCATGGTCAACGCCAAGGTCCTGGAGAAGATGGCCGACCCCGACTTCCAGACCGAGCTCGCCCAGTTCAATATCGAGGTCAACGTCCCGCCCCACCGCCTCGAGAAGGACGTGTTCCAACGGCTGGAGCGAGACGTCCGGGCCAGCCTCAACCACGCCGACGACGTGGCCAACGAGTCCGACGCCAACGTCGTCATGATCGGCATCCTCCCGACGGTCACCGCCGAGCACCTCACCGAGGACGCCTTCAGCGCGAACCCCCGCTACTCGGTCCTCAACGAGCAGGTGTTCGCTGCGCGGGGCGAGGACATCCAGATCGCGATCGACGGCGTCGACAAGCTGTCGACGTACGCCGACTCGATCGCGCCGGAGGCGGCCTGCACCAGCGTTCAGCTGCACCTGCAGGTGAACCCGGAGACCTTCGCCGCCCACTGGAACGCCTCCCAGTCGATCGCCGGCATCCAGCTCGCGCTCGGCGCGAACTCGCCGTTCTTCTTCGGCAAGGAGCTCTGGCGCGAGACCCGCATCGCCCTCTTCGAGCAAGCGGCCGACACCCGCTCCGACGAGCTCAAGGCGCAGGGCGTGCGGCCGCGCGTGTGGTTCGGGGAGCGCTGGATCACCTCGATCTTCGACCTGTTCGAGGAGAACGTCCGCTACTTCCCGTCGCTGCTGCCGATCCTCGACGACGAGGACCCCCTCGAGGTGCTCGAGCGCGGTGACGTGCCGGCCCTCGGCGAGCTGCGGCTGCACAACGGCACCATCTACCGCTGGAACCGGCCGGTCTACGACGTGGTCCGCGGCAAGCCCCACCTGCGGGTCGAGAACCGCTGCCTGCCGGCCGGCCCGTCGGTCATCGACGTGCTGGCCAACGCCGCCCTCTACTACGGGCTCGTGAAGGTGCTGGCCGAGGCCGACAGACCGGTGTGGTCACAGATGTCGTTCTCGGCTGCGGAGGAGAACTTCCACAACGGCGCGAAGGACGGCATCGACGCGAAGATCTACTGGCCCGGCGTCGGTGAGGTACCGGCCACCGAGCTCGTGCTGCGCCGGCTGCTGCCGCTCGCCCACCAGGGGCTCGAGGAATGGGGCATCGACACAGCCGACAAGGACCGGCTGCTCGGCATCATCGAGGCCCGCTGCCTGTCCGGGCGCAACGGCGCGTCGTGGCAGGCGGCGGAGTTCCACAAGCTCTACGACGACCACGACCGGCTCGACGCGCTGCGCGAGATGATGCGCGCCTACGTCGACAGGATGCACGCCAACGAGCCGGTGCACACCTGGACCGTCGAGTAACGCGCGCGTTGACTCACCGCGGCGCGGTCGACCGGTCGAAGGAGTCCTACGGCCGGCGCCGGCTCAACCGCGGCGCATGGCTGCTGCCGCGCGACGGTCGCGAGCTGCCCGTCGTCGTCCTGGTGCACGGCGGCTTCTGGTCCGCGCGCTACGACCGCCACCTCGAGGATCCGCTCGCGGAGATGCTCGCCGGCCGGGGCCTCGCTGTCTGGAACATCGACTACCGCGGCAAGGACGCGCCGTGGCCCGCGACGTTCTCAGACATGAGCGCCGCTGTCGACCACCTGACGACGAGCCGGCACACCGACCGGCTCGATCTCGCGAGGGTCGCGGTAGTCGGCCATTCCGCGGGCGGCCATCTCGCCCTCTGGTCGGCGTCGCGGTCGCGGCTTCCGGCGGGTGCGGTGGGCGCCGGTCCGCGGGTCAAGGTCGCGCTTGTGGTGGCGCAGGCGCCGGTGACCGACCTGGTCACCGCGGCACGGCAGGGCGTCGGTGGCGGGGCGGTGCAGGCACTGATGGGAGGCGGTCCGGACGAGCAGCCGGAGAGGTACGCCGTCGGCTCGCCGTTGGCGCTGCTGCCGGTGCCGGACGTGCGGGTCGTGCTCGTCCACGGCGACGCGGACCGCGACGTGCCCGTCGAGCAGAGCCGCATCTACCACGCGGCCGCGGAGCGGGCCGGCATGCAGGTCGACCTGCACGAGATGGCCGGGGAGGGCCACTACGAGCACCTCGACCCGACGTCGCGCGCGGTGGGCATGGCTGCCGCCGCTCTCGACGCGGTCTAGGGCTTGCCGGCGTCAGGCGGAGAGCCGGGCCCGCTCGTCGTCGGCCCACAGCTTCAGCAGGCCCCGGAAGTGCGCGATGAACTGGTCGCGTTCATGCGCCGGGAACATCGCCGTGACCGTGTCGACCAGCACCTTGTCGAAGTCGGCGCTCTCGACGTAGGCGTGCGTCACCTCGTCGATCTCGGCCAGCCGCGAGGCGCAGAAGTCCTGGTAGCGCTCGGTCTCGAAGTAGCCGTCGGCCAGCTCGCGGTAGGCGGCCAGCTTCTCGTCGTACGACAGGTCGTCGCGGTCGGCGACGGTGAACCACGGCGCGGGATCGACATGCGGTGTGGGCACCCGCCCGGTGGCCGTGCAGAACACGGCCCACTTGACCAGCGCCTTCATCGCCCACGGGAAGTAGTAGTGAAGCGACGTGATGGCGACATCGGGGCAGGCGTTCGCGTAGTCGATGGGGTGGACGTTGGTGTCACGGACCAGCGTCTCGCAGGAGTTGAACTCCCACCTGAAGAAGGCATTGACGATGCGACCGATCGAGAGCACCTCGGCGCCCACCTCGGGAGTGAGGAAGTCGTGGGACACCGAGTAGCGCGCGTGCATCGGCTGCTCAGGGTCGAACTTCATCACCATCGTCTCGGCGCCGATCGACAGCGAGCGCGCGAAGACGTCGTAGCCCTCGACCGAGGCCTGCAGGTGCATCAGCATCTCGCCGGACTCGTCGTAGGCACGGTGCAGCTCGTCGGCGTCGCGGATGCGTGAGACGCCCACCCAGGCGCCGCCGTCGTAGGGCTTCATGAAGAGCGGGTAGCCGACCTTGTCGGCCAGCGCGTCGAGATCGAAGGGCCGGTTGTAGCGCTCGGCGGTGTAGGCGTACTTCGCGTGGTCGACCGGGTTCTTGTAGGGCACCAGGACGGTCTCGGGGACCTTGAGGCCGAGGCGCATCATCGCGCAGTAGGCGGCGTGCTTCTCCATGGCCTGGAACGTGAACGGCGAGTTGAGCAGGTAGACGCCGTCCATCAGCGCGACTTTCTTCAGCCACTCGCGCGGGACGTAGTACCAGTAGGCGAGCCGGTCGATCACCAGGTCGTAGGACGGGGTGTCGCGCAGGTCGAAGGGTTCGATCGTGATGCGCTCGACGTCGTAGGTGTGCTGCGCGCCCGAACCGTCGGTGACGGGTCCGAGCCGGCGCACCAGGGCCTCGAAGACGCTCGGCCAGTCGGTCTCAGTGCCGAGCAGCAGGCCGAGCAGGTGGCGGGTGTCGGTCATCGTCCGTCCTCTCTCCCGATGCGCGCACGCTAGTGCCTGCCGCCTAGGCGAAGCGTGGCAGGTGGTGGGCGAGCTGCCGTTGCCAGGACGGCCAGTCGTGCGGGACGTCGTGCCCCCACACGTCGAGCTCGTGGGGGATGCCCTTCTCGGCCAGCCGCGCGGCGAACCGGTGGGTGCTCGGCAGCGCCTGGGTCGGGTCGACCTCCCACGAGCCCTGACCGACCACGAGCAGCAGGAAGACCTGCGAGCGAAGCCAGTCGAGGTGATGACCGTGCAGGTTCGCCACGAACTGCATCGGGTTGTGGAAGTACGCCGCTTCGCCGCCCTCGCCCCAGGCATGCCACTCGGCCGGGTCGTAGGAGCCGGAGAAGCACAGTGCCCGCGGGAACACGTGGGCATGGCGCAGGGCGATGTTGGCGGCGTGGAAGGCGCCCAGGCTGCAGCCCGCCGTGATGATGTCGGTGAGGCCGCCGCAGTCGTCGTGCACGTACGGCACGACCTGGTCGAGGATCCAGCGCTCGTAGAAGTCGTGGCGCCGGGCGCGCTCCTCCAGCGGCAGCGACCGGTCCGACCAGGTGGCCGGGTCGGCCGAGTCCACGCAGTAGAGCTTCACCCGCCCCGCGTCGAGCATCCAGCGGACGGCGTCGACCATGCCGTTGTTCTCGAAGTCCCACGCCCGGCCCGACTCCGACGGGAAGACGAGGACCGGCTTGCCGTAGTGGCCGTGGGCGACGACGTGGCCGCGGAAGCCGCTCTCGGACGAGGTGATCTCGACGGCTCTCACGCGGCCACCTCGCGCAGCAGGCCGGTGAGATGCGGGTGGAACGCATCGCGCCAGGCCACGTAGTTGTGGGTGTCGCGCACCTCGTGCAGCACCGCGTCGTACCCCTGCGCAGCCAGCGCGCGGGCCATCACCCTGTTGTTTGCGATGTTCTCCTCGATGCCGCCGCAGGTCAGGACCACCGGCACGGGGGAGTGGTGCCCGCCGGCCCGCAGCACGCCGTCGACGGTGCGCACGATGCGGTCGTAGTGGGGGAAGCGACGCTCGTGCTCGTCGTAGCGAGGGTGGAAGAAACTGCCTGACTGCAGGAACAGCGCGTCGAATGCGTCACCGTGGCGCCGCTGCGCGTGCAGCAGTGCGAGCGCACCGAGGCTGGCCCCCATGCCGACCACGGCCGTCGTCGCCAGGTGGGCCCGCAGCCGGGGCAGCACAGCGAGGGTCAGCGCGCGCGTGTAGGCGCCGTTGGCGGAGTAGCGCTCGTCCCGGTCCCCAGGCGCGAGCAGCGCCGCGCGCACCGGGGGCAGCGTGCCCGCCGCGACGAGTGCGGAGAGGTACGTCGTGAGCCCGGACAGCTCGTCGTACTCCGGGCCGTCGTGGGCGACCAGCAGCGGCAGCGGCTCGTCGTCCTCGACGCCGTCCGGCGACCACAGGGTGACCTCGACCTCGTCGCGCACCGCGCGCGCCGGGACGGGTAGGGCTCTGCGGCGTCCGGGCGGCGACGGCCCCTCCAGCCAGCTCGGGCGGACGTAGCCGGGCAGCTCCAGCGCCGACTTGTCGCCGAACGCCCCGGGGGCGCGCAGGGGGTTGGCCGGGTCGGTCGTCGTCTCCGTCCCGCCGTCCGCATGGGTGAGCTCGAACAGGTACTCGAGGCGGTCCACCGGGGGCCGGGCCAGGCGTAGCAGCCAGCCACCCGCGGCCTTGGCGAAGTCGAGGCGCTGGCCCGAAAGGGGGACGTCGAGCTGCAACCGCACGCCTGCCATCCGCTTGTCCGGGTCGGCGTAACGGAGGACCACGGTGTCCTCCGTGGCGGCGGGTCCGGGAGCGGTGGGTGACTCGGCGGCTGGCATCACCGGGACCCTAGCCGCCCGCCGACGGCCGGCTTCGAGGGACGTGGGGGTTGACGCGCCATCTATTAGCCGCTACTAATGTTAGTCATGGCTAATGCACATGCCGCTCTGGCCGCACTCGGCGACCCGACGCGGCGGGCCGTCTTCGAGGGACTCCGCGCCGGGCCACGCTCGGTCGGAGACCTCGCAGCCCGCCTGCCGGTGTCGCAGTCGGCGGTGTCGCAGCACCTGAAGGTGCTGCGCGAGGCAGGGTTGGTGACGAGACGGGGGGAGGGGACCCGGCGGCTCTATCGGGTCGACCTCGGGGGGCTCGGCGAGCTGCGGGCCTTCGTGGACGGCTTCTGGGATGTGGCACTCGCTTCATTCAAGGATTTCGCTGAAAGGGAGAGCACATGACTACGTCAGAGACCGTCGCGCCCGTCGTGCGAACCGTGCACGTCAAGCGAGGCGCACAGGACGCGTTCCGCGTCTTCACCGAGCAGATCGGCTCCTGGTGGCCGTTGCAGGAGTTCGGCGTCTACATGAAGTCGACCGCGGGCCTCGCGTTCGAGGACAACCGCCTGGTGGAGCGCTCGACGGCGGGGGAGCAGGACGTATGGGGCACGGTCACCCGGTGGGACCCGCCCGACGGGATGGCGATGACCTGGCACCCCGGCGGTGACGCGGACACGCACACGACCGTCGAGGTGACGTTCACCGCCGAGGGCGACGGCACGAGGGTGGATCTCGTCCACCACGGCTGGGACGCCTGGGCGAAGCAGGCGCAGGAGTACCGCTCGAGCTACGAGCAGGGTTGGCCGAGCGTGCTCGCGGCCTTTGCCAAGCTGGCCGACGGCGAGGGCTGATCGTCGCGGGGATCAGAGCAGGGTGAGCTGGGCGGCCGAACGGTCCGCCTGGCTCACCTGTCCGGCCGCTGCGGGTGAGGCCGCGACGGTCGGGTCGGCGCCACGCAACCGTGACCGTTGCGGGACGAGCCGGCCACGGCGTACCGAATTGCGGCCGACGCCGTGGCGGGCGGCTGCGGCGCGCACTCGCTCGGTGATGTCGCGCTGGTAGCTCTTGGGCGCGTAGGAGCGGGTGCCGTAGAGGTCGGCGTAGCGGGGGAGCAGGTCGGGGCGCTCGCGGCGCAGCCACGCCTGCCACCACTCGCGGGCGCCCGGACGTAGGTGCAGGGCGATCGGCGAGACGTAGCCCGCGCCGGCCTCGGCGGCGGCGGCCACCGCTGCGTCGAGCGCGGCGTCGGAGTCGGCGAGGAAGGGCAGCACCGGCGCGAGCAGGACCCCGCACGGGATGCCCGCCTCGTTGAGTGACCGGCACACCTCGAGCCGGCGCCGGGGCGACGGCGTCCCCGGCTCCACCGAGCGCCACACGTCCTCGTCGAGGAAGCCGACCGAGACCGCGGTGGAGACATCGGTGCGCTCGGCCGCGGCGACGAGCAGGTCGAGGTCGCGCAGGAGCAGCGCGCCCTTGGTGAGGATGGAGAACGGGTTTGCGGCGTCCGAGAGCGCGCTGAGGATCTCGGGCATCAGCCGGTAGCGCCCCTCGGCACGCTGGTAGCAGTCCACGTTGGTGCCCATCGCGACGTGCTCGCCCTGCCAGGACGGTCGGGCCAGCTCGCGGCGCAGCACCTCGCCGACATTGGTCTTGACGACGATCTGCGAGTCGAAGTCGTGGCCGGCGTCGAGCTCGAGGTACTCGTGCGTCTTGCGCGCAAAGCAGTTGTGGCTCACCACGCCGTTGGCGATGAAGTCACCGGTGCCGGTGGTGATGTCGAACATCGGCATCTCGATCCCGAGCGGCACCACCGAGACGACGAAAAGGGCTGCGGTGCTCTTGATCGCCGTCCCGAGAGGCGGCGGGCTACTGTCCCCGAAGCCCAACAAGGAGTCGTCGGTCGCGAGAGCGTCGTGGTCGGAGCAGACGTGCTTCCAGCCGCGCTCGGTCAGGAACCGGTGGTCGCCGCTTGCGACGAGTTGTGTCCCGTCGGCGAGGGTGACGCGGTAGGCCGGCTTGGTGGTCTCCCAGTGCGCGAGGACGTCCGTCCGGACGTAGCGCGGGTAGCGGCCGCGCACCTCGGCGCCGTAGACGACGTCTCCCGCTCGTACGGCGGACAACGGCTTGGCCCGGCCGTCACCCATGAGAATGAGGGTGTCGCCGCTCAGGCAGTAGACACACGCATGGCTGCAGCCGCGATAGGGGTTGATGGTCCAGCGGAACGGCATGTGTGAGGCCTCGGGGACCTTGTTGAGCGCCGACCGCGCCGTGACCTCGTGGAACGTGATGCCGCGGAACCCCGGCGTGTCGAAGGTGCGGGTCACCGAGCCGCGGGGGAGCAGCGGCACCGGACCCGCCGCAGCGCCGTCGTCGGCCGGTCCGTCCAGTCGGAGCTCGTCCCACCGCACGGCTTCCATTAGAACATATGTTCGAGTCGTTCGTGTGGTGAGCGTCACGCCTTTCTGACAGGGTTTCGGGGCGCGGATCCGTGACAGGGGTTCGATCTCGAGCACGAGCCGATCCGGTGCCGGCCGAGACGCAAGCCACACGCGGAAGGAGCCCCATGCTGACGCAGGTCGCGGAAGGTGTGCTGGTCCACCAGAGCGAGCTACTCGCGAACAACACAGCGGTCGTGCAAGGCCGGGCCGGCGTGTTGCTCGTCGACCCCGGGATAGAAGGCTCCGAAATGGCCTGCCTCGCGAACGACGTTCGCGAGTTGGGCCAGCCCGTTGTGGCAGGCTTCGCGACGCATCCTGACTGGGATCACGTGCTCTGGCACACCGAGCTCGGCGAAGTACCCCGTTACGGCACAGCCCGCTGCGCAGCCTTCATGCGAGACGTGCGGTCGAACGCGGACTGGGAGGCCCGCGTCGCCGAGGGGTTACCGCCAGAGATCGCCGACGAGACACCGCTGGACCTGTTTGGCCTCATCACCGGTCTGCCCGCCGGAACCGCACAGATTCCTTGGGATGGTCCTCAAGTCCGGATCATCGAGCATCCGGCACATTCCCCGGGACATGCGGCACTGTTGATCGAGGATCGCGGGGTTCTCGTCGCCGGCGACATGCTCTCGGATGTCTTCATCCCGATGCTCGACAACTTCAACGGCACCAATGACCCGATCGAGGACTACCTCGCAGGGCTGAGGCTGCTGGAGGGCGTGGCGGACGACGTCGATGTCGTCATCCCGGGTCACGGGTCAGTCGGCGGAGCTGATCAGGTACGCGCACGGATCGAACAGGACCGCGCGTACGTGCAAGCCCTGCGTGACGGCGGCGGTCAGGACGACCCGCGGATCGGCCCATCGGCCAAGCCCGGCTGGGAATGGGTGAGCGACATACACGAAGGGCAAGCCCGAAGCGTCGCTGAAAGAAGCGAACGCGACGCGACGCCCGGCTAGCGAGATGATGGGGGGTGTGGACGCCTGGACGGGCGCTACGATCCCGGTCCCGTGTCACTTCCTCCGGCACTCGGCGAGCATCTCCTGCGTCTGCTGCGCTGCCCCACGTGCGGCGGTCGGCTGCACGCGGGCGAGGGCGCGGTTCAGTGCCCGCAGCGTCACACCTTCGACGTCGCCCGCCAGGGCTACGTCGGCCTGCTCGCAGGCAGGCGACCCACCAGTGGAGACGACGCCGCCATGGTCGCGGCACGCGGCCGGTTCCTCAGCACCGGCTGCTACGAACCGGTGCGTGTGGCGGTCGCCGACAGGGCGGCCGCAACCGCTCCGGAGCGCGGCGCTCTGGTGGATGCGGGTGCGGAACCGGCTACTACCTGGCCGGCGTGCTCAACCGCCTGCCCGGATTCCTGGGGCTGGGCCTGGACACCTCCGCGCCCGCGCTGCGCGCAGCGGTTCGGGCACACGAGCGTGCCGCAGCGGCAACCTGGGACATCTTTCGTCCGCTGCCGCTGGCGAGCGCGGTCGCCGACCTCGTCCTCGACGTGTTCGCACCACGCAACCCTGCCGAGTTACTTCGGATTCTCCGGCCGGCAGGTCGCTTGATCGTCGTACGCCCAACGGACCGGCACCTCGCCGAGCTTCGTGACCAGGTGCCCGAGATGGTGTCCGTCGACCCGGCGAAGGAACAGCGGCTGCATCAAGCGCTGAGCCCGTTCTTCGACGCGGCGGCCACCGAGCGTGTCGAGTACTCCGCGCCCTTGACCGGCCAACAGTCACAGGACCTGCTGGACATGAGCCCAACCGCACGCCACCTGGACCGCGCGACGGCTCCCTCCCGCCCCTGTCTCGGGCCGGTCACCATCTCGGTCCTGATCACCGAGTACCAGCCGCGCTGACGACGTCCGGATGACGGGTCAGCCGCCGCTGGCGCAGAGGGCGTCGCCGAGTGCGGTCCGCCAATAGAGCACCTCGCGGCCGGACCGCCGGCGCAGCACGGCGCCGGAGTCCAGCAGCACCCGCAGGTGGTTGCCGACCGAACCCAGCGGCAGGCCGGTGAGGGTCGCCAGCTGGGTCGTGCTGTGCGGAACGTCCAGCGCGCGCAGCAGGGTGGCGCGGTTGCCGCCGACCAGGCGGGCCAGCCCGCCGCTTGCATCGCTGCCGGTCGGCGCGAGCATGCCCGTGACCGGGTAGATGACGGCGTAGCTCGCTGGCTTGGTCCACCCGCTGGTGTTGGTGGCGCTCGTGGTCGGCACGAAGTAGAGATCCGTCGCGGTCGTCAGGTCGCGCGTCGGAAGGTCGTAGTCGTTGATCCGGAGTTCGCCGTTGCCCTCCCAGCGCGACTTCGCGGACAGGCCGTCGAGAACGGCCGCCCATCCCTTGGTCGCCAGCCGTGCGGTGCGGGACACGATGTCGGCCTGGAGCACCCTCCTGCGACGCGGCCAGTCCGCGCTGACCGCGGCCGTCCACACCCACTCCATGAGCCCGCCCACCTCGTCGCCCAGCGGTGCACGCCGCAGTCGGCCGGGCAGCTCTCGCTCTTGCACCCACTCGAGCTCGCGGCGGATCGCGGCGTCGCTCCAGGTGTCGAGGAGCGCGAGCTCGTCCTCGAACGTCGGGTCGACACCCGGTGGAGCATGGGTAAGGAAGTCGGCGACCCAGCCGGGTCGCCCGGGCCGCCGCGGACGGCTGAACCACGGCAGCAGCTCTCGGCGTACCGGGTACGCATCCAGCATCTGGCCGAACGACTCGACGTGACCGGCGCGGAAGCTGCGTTCCCACGGCTGCAGGTGCAGCCCGCGCGTGCCGCCGAGCAGAGCGAGAGCGCCGACAGTCTCCTGCCACGGCGACACCGTGAACCGGCTCCGCGCGAGCAGATCGGCGGAGACCAACCAGGTGCCCATGTTTCGCCTCCTCGCGAATCATTATGCCGGTCGGTCAACCGGCGTAAGGCTCTGCTCCGTGCGCACCTACCGTGAGTTGTTCTCGCTGCCCGAGTTCCGGACGCTGTTCCTGACCCGTTGCCTGACCGTCGGTTCGATGTCGATCGCCTCGCTCGCACTCGGCACCATCACGTACGCCGAGACCGGCTCGACCGTGCTGACCGCGCTCAGTCTGTTCGGCGGGCCGCTGATCACCCTGATCGGCTCCGCCACGATTCTCGGCGCCTCGGACAGCTTGCGCCCCCGCACCGCCCTCCTGCTCACGGCCGGGGGAGGGCTGGCTGCGCACGGGCTCCAGGCGCTCCCGGGGCTGTCGTGGCAGGCCCGGTTCGCGATCCTCGCCATTCCCTACGTGGTCAACTCCGCGACAGGCGGCAGCGCGTTGAAGCTGCTCGCCCAGATCGTGGGGGAGGACGGCTTCCTGCTCGGCCGGTCCACGCTCAATGCGGCCGTGGGCGTGTTCCAGATCGTCGGGTACGGCGCCGGCGGGCTGCTGCTCGCCTGGTTCGCCGCCGGCGAGCTGTTCCTGATCGCGACAGCCGTCGACCTGCTGCTCGTGGTGGCCATCTGGCGGGGGATCGCGGACCGGCCGGCCGTACCGTCCGAGGCCGGCCTGGTGCGCCGGACCCGCGTCCTGAACGCGACGCTGCTGCGCTCGCCGGTGACCCGGCCGATCTACCTGTGCCTGTGGGTGCCCAACGGCATCATCGTCGGCTGTGAGGCGCTCTTCGTGCCGCTGACCGAGCACGCGGGCTACGTGTTCGCTGTGACCGCAGGCGGGATGCTGCTTGGCGACATCGTCATGGGGCGCTTCGTCCCACCCAGGCTCCGCGACCGGCTGGTCGAGCCGCTGCGACTGCTGCTGGCCGTGCCCTGGCTGGTCCTGCTCCTGTCGCCGCCGATCGGCGTGGTGCTGGTCGTCGCGTTCTGCTCGGCGATCGGCTACACCGCCTCGCTGCCGCTGCAGGACCGGCTCGTGCGCACCTCCGACGATGCGTCCCGGGGGCAGACCCTCGGGCTCGCGATGAACGGGATGATGGTCGGCCAGGCACTAGGGGCGCTGCTCGGGGGCCTGCTGGCCACCCGGCTGGAGACCGCGACCGCGATGGGCGTGCTCGGCGTGTTGTCGGTGCTCGTGACGCTGGCCCTGACTCCCGGCCTCCGGCGCTCGTCGCTTGGCCGGGCCGCGCCGACCGGACCAGCGGTCTCGGCCTCGCTCTCGTTCACGGATGGAGACACCGAATGGGCAGGCTGATCTACTCGATGGCGACGTCGCTCGACGGATACGTCAGTGACGCCGACGGCAACTTCGGCTGGGGGACTCCGGAACGAGAGGTGCACGAGTTCGTCAACGAACGGTTCCGATCGGTCGGCACGTACCTGTACGGCCGCCGGATGTACGAGACGATGGTCTATTGGGAGACCGCGCACACGGAGCCGGATCAGGACCCGTTCATCCTCGAGTACGCGCGGGTCTGGCAGGGCACCGACAAGATCGTCTACTCCTCGACGCTGAACCACGTCTCCAGTCAGCGGACCCGGATCGAGCGGACCTTCGACCCGGAGACGGTGCGCGAGATGAAGGCCGGGTCCGACCACGACCTCACCGTCGACGGGCCACACCTGGCGGCGCAGGTGATGCGCGCCGGGCTGGTCGACGAGTACCAGCTCTTCATCGGACCGGCCATCGTCGGGGGCGGCAACCGGTTCTTTCCGGACGGCGTCCGCGTCGACCTCGAGCTGTTGGAACAGCGGCGATTCGGCAACGGGGTCGTCTACCTGCGGTATGCGGCAGCAACGGGGCAGTGACCCGGGCGACGGATCACGCGCAGGTCAGGGGAGCCCCCGAGTCAACCTCTGCAGGCCGGAAGCCGAACAGATTGACATAATGTCGCTTATCGGCACTAAGTGCACGAGGCGAAGAAGCCGTGGAAGGGGTGCCTGGCGCCCCTCACCGTCACGGCTCGACCGGCTCGTCCCTCACCGGCTCGGTCGGCTCGGCGCGCTCGAGAAATGCGTCCCGGCGTCGCGTGCGGTGCTCGCGTTCCGGTTGCGTTGCCGGTCCAGCCAGCGATTCAGTGAGTTCCCGGGCCGCCTCGGCGAATTGGCCCTCCCGCGCCAGCAGCTCGGCGCGCACCGCATGCCAGCGCGGGCCCGGCGGGATCTCGGCCAGCATGGCCAGCGCCGTCGCGGGGCCGGTCGCCTCCGCTGCCGCAACGGCCCGGCCCAGGCCGGCGGCGTCACTCGGCGCGATGGACACGAGCAGGTCGTAGAGCCGCAGGATCTCGGTCCAGTCGGTGTCCGCATAGCTGGCGGCACGGGCGTGCTCCGCCGCGATGGCAGCCTGTAGTTGATAGGCGTCCGCCTGCCCGCCGGAGCGGAATAGTGAGTCATTGAGAAGCGCGATGCCGCGGCCGATGGCCGCGGCGTCCCACCGGCCGCGATCCTGCTGGTCGAGGGTCACGACCTGTCCGTGCACGTCGAGCCTCGCGGGTCTGCGGGCCTCGGTGAGCAGCAGCAGCGCCAGGACGGCGGCAGGCATCGGCTCATCCGGCAGCAGCCCGTGCAGGAGCTCGGCGAGCCGGACCGCCTCGGCACACGCGTCCACGTCGTACGCGACAACGCCGTCGACGGGCGCGTGACCCGCCGTGTAGAGGCTGTGGATCACGGCGCACACCGCCGGCAGCCGGTCGCCCAGCTCATCCTCGGCCGGCACCCGGTAGGGAATGTGCGCGGCCGCGATCTTCTGCCGAGCCCGGGTCAGGCGCTTCGTCGTGGCGGCCTCGCTGGTGAGGAGCACTCCCGCGATCTGCGCCGGCGAGAGACCACACAGGGTCCGCAGGGCGAGGGCGACCCTGGTCGGCGGTGACAAGGCCGGATGGCAGCAGGTGAACACCAGTCGCAGCAGGTCGTCGTGGACGACGTCGTCCGTCGGCAGGTCGGACCTGGTGAGCTCGATCATCTGCAGCCCGTCGCGCTCCTTGCCCGGGCGGGCCCGCTCGCGCCGCAGGATGTCGATGGCCTTCCGTCGCGCGGTGAGCGTGAGCCACGCACGGGGCTGCGGCGGCACCCCCGTGACCGGCCATGCGCCGAGCGCCGCCAGGGTCGCCTCCTGCACGGCGTCCTCGGCGACCTGGACGTCGCCGACGGTCCTGATCAGAGTCGCGAGGATGACCGCGCCCTCGACCCGGACCGTCTCGGCGACCCTGTCCTGCGCGCTGGCTTGCCTAGCGACCATGCCCGCTCACTTGGACGCGATGACCGGGCGCACCTCGACCGCACCACCCCAGGCCGCGGGGAGCTCGGCGGCGATCGCTACTGCTTCGTCCAGGTCTGCCGCCTCGATGAGGTAGTAGCCGGTCAGCGCCTCCTTCGTCTCCGCGTAGGGCCCGTCCGTGGTGATCACCTCTCCCCCGCGGGCACCCTGCACCCGCACGACCGTGGCCGTGCCGGTCGGGTGCAGCACGACGCTGGACAGGATGCTGCCCGCGTGGTCCACCGCGAACTGGCGGTACTCGGCGAGCTCGCTGGCCTGCTCGGGCGCCCACCAGTCCACGTCCGCGGTGTAGGTCAGGGCCAGGTACTGGGGCATAGGGCTCCTCCTCGTCGTTCGCAGAGCCCACCTTGGACCCTCACCATTGAAACGTTCGGGCAGTCCGGGAAGGGACATGCCCGAGGCGCCAATCTCGACCGGGAAGTGGCCCGAACCACCGGCGTGGCCGAACGGACTAGTCACGCTCAAGCGAGGGCGCGCATCAGCCGAGGTTCAGGTAGCGTCGTCAGTGAGATCATTCCGACTTCCCCGGGGTTCATCTTCGTGCGTCTCCTGCCTGTTTCGTCCTTCCTCACGCGAGCCGCACTGGCCGGCGCCGTGATCTTCAGCCTGGGCGCCGGCCTCGCACCCGCTGCGATCGCCGCCGACGAGACGCCCACCGCCGCCCAGCTGCGCCAGCAGCGCCAGGCCGCCGCCCAGCTCAAGGAGCTCGCGGGCGACCAGGTCGAGAAGTCTGAGGTCGCCCAGACCCGCCTCGGTGACCTCGCGCAGCGCGCGGGTGCCGCCCTGGACGTCTATGTCACCGCCCGCGACGCCGCTCGTGACGCGCGTGCCGAGGCGATCGCCAGCGAGGCCAGGTACGTCGAGGCGCGCCGCGTCGCCGCCGAGGAGCGCGCCACGATGGGCCGGTTCGCCTCAGAGGCCTACCGCAACAACGGGTCCAGCGAGCAGCTCACCATGCTCGGCTCGCTCGCCGAGGCCCGCGACGTGACCGAGATGGGCAGGATGGCCGCCGACCTGAAGTGGGTCGGAGACCAGCAGAGCTTCTCTGTCGACCGCCTCGCTGCCGCGCAGCGCCGCGCCGACGCCGCCGCGGAAGCCTCCGCCGCCGCCAGTGAGCGCGCCGAGAGGATGCAGCGGCAGGCCGAAGAGGCCAAGCTCGAGGCCGACCGGCTCGTCGCCGAGCAGCGCGACCTCGTCGCGCGACTCGTGCAGGAAGCCGCCAACACCAAGGCCGCTGCCCGCCGCGCCGAGGACGAGGCGGTGCGGATGGCCAAGGCACGTCAGGTCGCCGCGGAGCGGGCTCGCGCGGCCGCGATTGCCCGCGCCAAGGCCATCCGTCGCAACGAGGTCGTGCAGATCCAGATCACGGTGCCGCCCGGTGCCTGCCAGGGCGCCGACATCTCCGCATACCCCAACGGCAAGATCCCCCGCCAGGCGCTGTGCTCGCTCTGGGGCGCGGAGTGGCACGTCCTGCGCGCCGATGCCGCGCACGCGTTCAGCGAGATGAGCAAGGCCTACGCCCGCGAGTTCAGCAAGCCGATCCTCGTCACCGACTCCTACCGCAGCTACGAGGCCCAGGTCGCGTGCCGCAAGGCCAAGGGCAATCTCTGCGCCGACCCCGGGACCTCCAACCACGGCTGGGGCACCGCGGTCGACCTCGGCGGTGGCGCGCAGTCCTTCAGCTCCCCCACCCACCACTGGCTCCAGCAGAACGGACCCCGCTTCGGCTGGTTCCACCCGAGCTGGGCGCAGGCCGGTGGCAGCAAGCCCGAGCCCTGGCACTGGGAGTTCGCGGGCGTCTGACCCACCCTGCACCGCCTACGCTTGCGACATGAGGCGTTGGGGCGCGCGCCCACCGGCGCTGCCCCCGTTCCCCTTCCTCGACCACGACGGTCCGCTGGCGTTCGCGCACCGCGGTGGCGCGGCCGGCGGCCTGGAGAACTCACTCAAGGCGTTCGCCCGCGCCGTGGACCTCGGCTACCGCTACCTCGAGACCGATGTCCACGCGACCGCGGACGGCGTGCTGCTGGCCTTCCACGACAGCACCCTCGACCGGGTCACCGACCAGCGCGGCCGCGTCGCCGCACTCCCCTACGCGCAGGTGCGGCGAGCCCGCATCGGGGGTCGGGAGCCGATCCCCACTCTCGAGGAGCTCCTCGGCACCTGGCCGGACGTGCGGGTCAACGTCGACGTCAAGGGTGTCCTCGCCATCGACCCGCTCATCGAGGTGCTGCGCCGCACCGGCGCCGTCGACCGGGTCTGCGTGGCGTCCTTCTCGGGCCGCCGCCTGGAGGCCGTACGCCGGGCCGTCGGGCCGCGCCTGTGCACCGCGCTGGGCCCGCGCGGGGTCGCCACCCTGCGAGCCGCGTCGCTGCACCGGCGCCTCCACGGGCTCGCGCCCCGGCGGCACCCCTGCGTGCAGGTGCCCGACCGGGTGCCCGGCCTGCGGGTCGTCACGCCTGGCCTACTCGACCTGGCGCACGAGCGTGGCCTGCGGGTTCATGTCTGGACCGTCGACGACGCTGACGAAATGTCCCGCCTGCTCGATCTCGGGGTGGACGGCCTGATGACCGACCGGATCGAGACCCTGCGGGCCGTGCTGATGGCCCGCGGCGCCTGGCCCGCGTGAGACCACGCTCAAGCGCATAGCCAACCTGCCCGGAGGGGTTCAGCAGGCCTCCGAACGGGAATCCTGAGGTGGCCTCCGGACGTTACAGAGGCAGGACAAGGCGGGGGTCTGCCCGTCTGACACGGGGACCACGATCCGCAGGAGGAACCCTATGGCTGAGCGAGCACTGCGTGGCTCGCGTCTAGGCGCCCAGAGTTACGAGACCGACGCGGGCGTCGAGATGGCGCCGCGCCAGAGTGTCACGTACGACTGTGCCTCAGGGCACCGATTCGCCATGCCGTTCTCCCTGGAGGCAGATGTCCCAGAGGTCTGGGAATGCCCGACCTGCGGTGCTGAGTCGCTGCGGGTTGACGGCACCCGACCGGAACCAAAGAAGGGTAAGGCTGCCCGTACCCACTGGGACATGCTGCTCGAACGGCGTAGTGTGAAGGAGCTCGAGGTGTTGCTGGCCGAGCGGCTGGAGCACCTGCGAGCGGGTAGAGGGGCGGTCAAGGGGGGTACCAGCAGAAGCCATCGCAAGAGCGCCTGAGCACAAGAGCGCCCTTGATCACAAGCGCGCCCAACCTCACAACCACGTCCGGGGCCTACCCCCGTGCGACCGGTGAGTAGGGCGGAGAGACCCCGGGTCGCGTCGTTACCCCCCGGCGGCGCGGCCCGGGCCTCCCCCTAGGTGCCCCCGCCTGCGATGTCTTGCTCACGTCCCGCCGCCAGTCCGTTGGAGCGCCTCCCGCGCCATGCCCCAGGAGCTCGTGCCGCGCTACGTGTCAGGACCGCTGCCACTCTCTCCGGTAGGCCGGCGTCCCGGCCGGTCCTGGATGACCTCCCCCGGCACCACCCGCCCGCGCTGCCGGGCGTTGTAGGCGCTCGTACCGAAGAAGACCGCGCCCGCCCGTCGGGCCGCGAACCAGCGCAGAATGCGACGTGGGAGCGGCCGGGTGATCGGGAGCACCAGCAACCACCCGGCGATGTCGGTGACGAATCCCGGTGTGAGCAGCAGCGTCCCGCCGACGAGCACCAACGCCGCATCGGCCAGCTCACCGCTGGGGACCCGCCCGGTGCCCACCGCACCGCGAAGCGCCTCCCAGGCCCGTCGGCCCTCACGCTTCACCACCCACGCGCCAAGCAGGCCCTCGATGACGAGCAGGAGAACCGTGGGCAGCGCACCGATCTGCTCGCCGACCTGGATGATCACGTAGATCTCCACGACCGGCACGACCAGGAACAACAGCACCAGTAGACCGACCACGCCTGCTCAGCTCCTCTCGCCGACGAGACGCGCCCGCAGCGGTGCGCTGCGGTGCGCCAGTGCCCACAACGTCACGCGCCACAGGGACTCCACCACGATCGCCCTGCTCATCTTGCTGACCCCGGTCTCGCGTTCCACGAACGTGATGGGCACCTCGACGACCCGTCGGCCGCCGCGCACCGCCCGCCACGCCATGTCCACCTGGAAGCAGTAGCCCTCGCTCGCCACCTCGTCGAGGTCGACCTCCTCGAGGGTCTCGCGCCGGAACGCGCGAAAGCCGCCGGTCGAGTCGCGCAGGTCGAGACCGAGCGCGACCCGGACGTACGCGTTGCCGCCGCGCGAGAGCAGCAGCCGGGTCATCGGCCACCGCCGAACGCTGCCGCCCGGCACGTACCGCGAGCCCAGCACGACGTCGGCGTCGTCCAGGGCATCGAGCAGTCGCGGTAGCTCCTCGGGCTGGTGCGAGCCGTCGGCGTCCATCTCGACGACGATGCGGTAGTCACCGGCCAGCGCCCAACGGAACCCGGCCACGTAGGCCCGGCCCAGCCCCTGCTTGTCGGGCCGGTGCAGCACGTGCACGCGGGGGTCCGCTGCCGCGAGACCGTCAGCGATGGTGCCGGTGCCGTCCGGGCTCGCGTCGTCGACGACCAGCACGTCGGCGCACGGCGCGGCGACGCGCAGCCGCGACACGACGTCGGCCAGGGCAGCCCGCTCGTTGAACGTGGGCACCACGACCAGGACGCCGTCGGACTGCGACTCGTTGGGCGCGCTCACCGCGTGCCCCGGGCCGCACGGGTATGTCGTGCGGCCAGGCCGCCGGCCACGGCTGCTGCCAGGCCGAGCCCGGCGAGCAGCCACTCCACCGAGGGTCCGAGGCGCGCTGCCACGGTCCGCCCCTCGCGCAGCGGCACCTCGCGCACCAGCGTGCGAGCCTCCCGCTCCTCAGTCTGCGCAAGCACCCGGCCGTCCGGCGCCACGACCGCGCTGAGCCCACTGGTCGAGGCGATGAGCACGGACCGGCCGAACTCGGTGGCCCGCAGCCGCGACATCGCGAGCTGCTGGGCGGGCTGAGCGGTGCCGTTGTAGGTCGCGTTGTTCGTCTGGACGACCAGGACGTCCGCGCCACCGTCGACGACGTCGCGCACCAGCCCGTCGTAGGCGATCTCGAAGCAGATGACGTCACCGACCCGGGCCGGGCCGACGTCGAGCAACCCCGGCTTGTCGCCGGCGTAGAAGTCGCGCGGGATCTGGTCGAGCCGCTCGAACAGCCCGGCGAGCTGGTCGCGGAACGGGATGTACTCGCCGAAGGGCACCGGGTGACGCTTGACGTACCGGGCGCCGGCCCCGCTCGCGGGATCCCACACGATGCCGGCGTTGCTGACGTAGTCCGCGCCCGGCCCGTCGAGCACCGCGCCGACGAGGACCGGGACGCCGACCGACCGCACCGCGTCGTCGATCAACGCCCGGGCCGCGGGATCGCGGAACGGGTCGATGTCGGAGGCGTTCTCCGGCCAGACCACGAGGTCGGGTGACGCGACCCGGCCGGCCGTGATGTCTTGCGACAGGCGCTGGGTGGCCGCAACGTGACGGCGCAGGACCTCCTCGCGCTCCCCGAGGAAGTCCAGCCCCTCCCCCGGCACGCTGCCCTGAACGACGGCGGCCGTCGCCGGCGTGCCATCGGTCGGCAGCGGGACCGCGAAGGCGACCGCAGGCACCAGCACCGCCCCGGCGAGGGCGACGCCGGCCAGGACGAGTCGGGTGCGCGCGATCACGACGTACGCGAGCAGGGCGCCGCTCAGCGCGGCGGCGAAGCTGACCAGCGGTGCGCCGCCGAGTGCGGCATACGGCGTGAAGGGCGAGGTGGTCTGTCCGAACGCCAGCCGACCCCAGGGGAACCCGCCGAAGGGCACCGTCGCCCGGCCCAGCTCCTGCGCCACCCACAGGCAGGCGACCCACAGGGGCCAGGCCGGCAACCGAAGGACGAGGGGCAGCAGCGCCGCCATCACCGCGAAGAACGCCGCCTCCAGCAGCGAGAGCGCGACCCAGGCGTCGACCCCGATCACCCGCATCCACCCGAGCAACGGCAGGAACATGGCCAGCCCGAACACCAGGCCGAGCAGCGCACCGCGGCGCGGTCGCTGACCGCGGCAGACCAGGACCAGCAGCGCAACGGACGGCACGGCGAGCGGCCAGAGGTCGTACGGCGGGAACGTCGCGGTGGCGAGCAGTCCGGCGACCGCAGCACCCAGCAGTCGCGGTGCGAGCGGCCCCGACGCCTCGCCGGCGGCCGCCTGTTGGGCGAGCGCGCGGCCGAGGGTCCAGTGCGGGCGGGTGCCCGTTGCCGCACTGCTCACGTGGTGGGTCCTCTCCCGCTGATCACGAGTGCCGCCGATGCCGACGCCGACTCCGACGTACCCATCTCGGCTGTCGCCGACGGTGCCATGCCTCTTTCGGCTGTCGCCGACGGTGCAATGCCTCTTTCGGCTGTCGCCGAAGGTACTAGGAAACCAACGGACGCCATGATCGCTGGGTGCCCGGCAACAGAGCGTGACCCTGCGGGGCGGAGCAGAACTGGCCAAGGAGGGGTGCAGAGACGGGTCAGGGCCCGGACCGCCCTTCGGACCGACCCTGTCCGGCTGGGAGCCGGTTCCAGGAGGCGTTGTCTACTGGGCGGTCGAGCCCTTCCCGCGTCCCACCCCCGTTGGGTGATCCCCCTGCCCGTCTCGGTGCGACTCCGGCGGTCGGGCCTGGCACCCGAACGGCGCTTGCGCATTGCGCCGTCCCTGGGCCCGTAGCCGGTTCCTTGGTGGTGTCGCCGAGGGGGATCCCCTGCGGGTGTCCTGTGGTGGACGCATGCCACCCTTGTCGTCGCAGCCACGTATGTCAACCGTCGCCTGACCTGCGTGTATGCGCAAAGCCGCAGGTGGGCGGCACCGTCCGGACACCCGACGTTTCCCGAGTATTTGCAAGGGTTCTCGGCGTGTCGCGTCGACACGCACTCTCGACGTCCTCCGTTCGGAGGATCCCCGTGGCACGAGCGGGTCACGTCCCCGACGGCACGACCACCGTGCCCCGCGCGGTCACCGCGACCACCGGATCGGAAAGTGCCTCGGCGGCAGACGTCGAGCGGTCGGGACGCCCGCGCGCCACGACACGTGCAACGAACGCGAGCTCGCGGCTACGCGTCCCGACGCGGGTCACCGTGGCCTCGACCTCGACGACGTCGCCGGCCTGCACCGGTGAGTGGAACACCACCTCGGAGTAGGCCGCGAACAGTCCCTCGTCGCCGTCGGTGCGGATGCAGACCTCGGTGGCGACGTCGCCGAACAGACCGAGCACGTAGGCGCCGTCGACCAGACCGCCGGCGTAGTGCGCGTGCGAGTAGGGCACGTAGCGACGGTGCGTGACCGTCACTCCCGATCGCGGGTCGCGCGCTGACACAGCGTGGTCACTCATGCGCTCGTCCGCTCGGCTCCGTGGTGCAGACCTGGTTCGTCGCCGTGATCGATCGCGTGCACGAGATAGCTCGCGACCTCTCCCGGCGTTGTGCCGCGACCGAAGATGCGGTCGACGCCCAGCGTCGCCGCAGCAGCCTCGTCGAAGCGCGGCCCACCGACCACCAGCAGCGGCCGGCGCTCCGCCGGGTAGGACTCGCGGAACGCCGCCGACATGTCGCGGGTGTTCTGCAGGTGCGCGTCGCGTTGGGTCACGACCTGGGAGACGAGCACGGCGTCGGCCTTCTCCGCACGCGCCCGGGCCACCAGCTCGGGCACCAGGACCTGGGCGCCGAGGTTCACCACCTTGATTTCCCGGTAGTACTCGAGCCCCTTCTCTCCCGCGAAGCCCTTGATGTTGAGGATCGCGTCGATGCCCACGGTGTGCGCGTCGGTGCCGATGCAGGCGCCGAGGACGACCAGCTTGCGCCGCAGCCGGCGCTTGATCGCCGCGTTGACCTCCTTGGCATTCAACAGCGGGTACTCGCGCTCGACGATCGCCACCTTGCCCAGGTCGACCAGGTGGGTCACCGACCCGTAGACGACGAAGAACGTGAAGTCGGGGCCCATCGCCTTCGCGTGCACGAGCATGGCCGGGTCCATGCCCATCTTGGTGGCCAGCTGGAGCGCGGCGCCCTCGGCGAGCTTGTCGTGGGGCATCGGCAGGGTGAACGACACCTGGACCATGCCGTCGCCCGTCGTGTCGCCGTACGGCCGCAGCACCCCCTGTCCCTTTCGCTTCCCCTTCCCGCCCCCCTTCCCTTCGCGGTGATCATGCAGTTGTGCAGGCCTGGTCATGAGTCCGCCTCCAGCAGGTCCGTCGCCGGATTCACGTACGCCGGGGCGCAGGCCACGACGCCGTCGTAGCCCTTGCCCTTGTCGGCCGGCCGTCGCATCAGCCCGAACGTGCCGTCGGCGATCGCGTCGAGCAGGGGCGCCGGGCCCGGCTCGTCGACGATGCGCTCGAGCAGCTCGACCGCCTCGGTGAGCACTTGCTGGGCGCGCTGCTGGATGAAGCCGCCGGGCCGCGGGTGGAAGTCCTCGTGCAGGTTGCCGGCCGCGTTCATCACGTAGCGCACGTTCTGCAGCGCGAGGTCGCGGTCGGAGAGGAACGGGGTCACGACGGCTTCGGTCATCATCCCGACGAGCAGGATGCCCTGCCCGGTCATCGCGCCCACCAGGTTGAAGAAACCGTCGAGCAGGTAGCCGCGGAAGACGTCGCCGGTCATGTGCTTGGTCGGCGGCATCCACTTCAGCGGTGCCTTGGGGAACAGCTCGCGGGCCAGCAGCGCGTGGGCGAGCTCGAGGCGGAACGAGTCGGGCACGTCCGGGTTGATCTCGAAGGCGTGACCCAGCCCGAGCTGCCAGTCCTCGAGCCCGGCCTCCTTGGCGAAGTACTCGTTGAGCAGCTGGCTCACCGTCACCGTGTGCGCCTCGTCGACCGCGTCGGCGGTGGTGAGATAGTTGTCCTCGCCGGTGTTGATGATGATGCCCGCCCGCGCGTGCACCTGGCGCGAGAAGCGCTGGTCGACGAAGGTCCGCACCGGGTTGATGTCGCGGAAGAGGATGCCGTACATCGAGTCGTTGAGCATCATGTCGAGGCGCTCGAGCCCGGCCAGCGTCGCGATCTCCGGCATGCACAGGCCGGATGCGTAATTCGTCAGTCGCACATAGCGGCCGAGCTCGCGGGACACGTCGTCGAGGGCGGCCCGCATCAGCCGGAAGTTCTCCTGGGTCGCGTAGGTCCCGGCATAGCCCTCGCGGGTCGCTCCCTCGGGCACGTAGTCGAGCAGCGACTGCCCGGTCGAGCGGATCACCGCGATCACGTCGGCGCCCTCGCGGGCGGCCGCCTGCGCCTGCGGGATGTCTTCGTAGATGTCGCCGGTGGCGACGATGAGATAGATCCAGGGCTGGCGGGGGGCGTCGCCGACGCGTCGTACGAGCTTGTCCCGTTCGGCGCGACGGCGGTCGATCGCCTGGATCCCGCCTCCGACCTGCTTCGTGGCCAGCCGTCGGGCTCGCTCGCCGTCCCGCCCCTCCGGCACCCGGAAGCGCACTCCCCCGGTCGAGGCCTTCTGCGCGAGCTCGGTGAGGTCGGCGTGCCCGTCACGGAGCATGGCGTCCCACACCGGCAGGGCGACGCCGTGCTCGAGTCCCACCTCCTCGCGCACCGCGTCCACGAGCCGGTTGACCCACGGGATGCCGTCCGGGTCGGCGCCGGACACACCGGCCAGTCGCAGCACCGCCCGTTCGACGGACACCGTCGTATGGGTGCGCGCCAGCCGCACCACGGGGCGGCCGGCCTTCCGCGCCAGCGCGCGGGCTCGGCGTACTGTCGCCGGGTCGAGGTCGAGACGACCCTGGACTCGACGGGTGGCCACCGGACTCCTTGCGGGTTGGGCGGCCTGTGGCCGCAGGACCTCCGGTCTGCACAACGGTGCGCCGGAGGATCTGTTCGTCCCCATCGTGCCCGACCAGGGGCTCGGGCCGCACCTCAGTGGCGAACGCGGCGCCTGGCGACGGGCGGCGAGGGCGGTCGCCAGGCGTGCGGATAGCGTCGTCGCGACCGCCCTGCCCCCGGGAGCCGCTGGATGCTCTATCCGATCACGCGTTTCCTCTGCCTGGTGCTGATGCGCGTGGTCTGGCGACCCGTCGTGGAGGGTCGGGACAAGATCCCGCCGACCGGCCCGCTCATCGTCGCGAGCAACCACCGGTCCTTCATCGACAGCATCGCGATCCCGCTCGTGGTGCCGCGGCGGGTGGCGTTCCTGGCCAAGGCGGAATACTGGGAGGGTCGGTCGCTGGCCAGCCTGCCGCGGCGGGCGTTCTTCCGTTCCTTCGATGCGGTGCCCGTGCAGCGCGAGCAGCAGCGCGACGCGCAGGCCTCGCTCGACCTGGCGCTCGGCGTCCTACGACGCGGCTACGCGTTCGGCATCTACCCCGAGGGCACTCGCTCGCGCGACGGACGGCTGTACCGCGGCCGCACCGGTGTCGGCTGGCTGGCGCTGGCGAGCGGGGCGCCGGTGGTGCCAGTGGGGCTGATCGGGACCGACCGCGTGCAGCCGGTCGGCGCGCGCTTCCCGCGGGTACGCCGGGTGCAGATCCGCTTCGGTGAGCCGGTCGACCCCGCGGACTACGGCGGACTGCCGCCGGGCCGGGCCCGCCGCGAGATCACCGACGAGGTGATGAGCCGCATCGCCGCGCTCAGTGAGCAGGAACGGGCCACGACCTACAACGAGCCGCCGGCTCAGCCCGCCGGGTAGACGGTTACGCCGCGGACCACCGTGCGCTGACACGTCGGCAGCGGTTCGGCCACGTCCAGTCGCGGCAGGCCGGACCCGCCACCGGTGTCCCAGGACGCGAAGGTTGCCGGTGCCCCGGTGACGAGCAGTCCGCCGTCGTCGACGCCTGCCGCGCGCCAGCCGCCGCGGGTGTGTGCGTCGAAAGCGGCGCGGACGTCAAGGCTCGAGCCCACGGTCTGGTGGTGCGCCGCAGCCCGCACACTCCCCCAAGGGTCCAGCGGCGTGACCGGTGAGTCGGACCCGAGCGCCAGGATCACGCCGGCCGCTGCCATCGCGGCGAACGGGTTGAGACCGGCCGCGCGCTCGGTGCCCAGCCGCTCGGCGTACATTCCCGCGGCGCCGCCCCAGAGCCGGTCGAAGGCCGGCTGCACCGACGCCACGACGCCGAGCCGGGCAAGCACCGCGACGGCTTCGGCGGAGACCATCTCGACGTGCTCGAGGCGGTGGCGCGCGGCGCGCACTGCGTCGTCGCCGAGCCGCTCCGCCGCCTCGTTGAAGCCCGCGACGACGGTGTCGACCGCGCCGTCGCCGATGGCGTGGAAGCCCGCCTGCATCCCCGCGCGCGTGCAGGCCTCGACGTGGTCGCGCACCTGGGCTGCGGTCAGGTAGGCGTGCCCCGCGTGGTCCGCGTCGACGTAGATTTCGCGCAGACTGGCAGTGCGCGAGCCGATCGCGCCGTCGGCGAACAGGTCTCCGGCTGCCCCGCGCGCGCCGAGCTTGCGGGCGGCGTCGATGCCGGCCGGCCCCAGCTCGCCCCAGTAGGGGACGAGGTCCGGACCGGGCTCGGCAGCGCTCAGAGCGATGAGGGCGCGCAGGTCGTCGGCGTCGGAGATGTCCGGCCCGGAGAGCTCGTGGATGCACCCGATGCCGAGCTCGCTTGCCCGGCGCCGCGTGGCCTGCTGTGCTTCCCGTCGCTGCGCGGGGGTCACCGACTCGCGCGCCACCCGGCGTACGACGTGATGGGCCTCGGTGGTGAGGTGGCCGCTCTCGGCGAACCCGTCCGCGGCGCGCGCCTCCGGAGCCGCGGCCAGCAGCGCCGACGACACGGCGGCCGAGTGGACGTCGACCCGCGAGAGGTAGACGACTCCGCCGTACGACGCGCGGTCGAGCTCCTCGCGGGTCGGCGGCCGGTGCTCCGGCCAAGCGGTCTCGTCCCAGCCGTGGCCGAGCACGACGCCACCCCGGCGCCGGCGGGCGTAGGCCGCCACCCGGTCGAGGCACTCGGCGAGACTCGCGGTGCCGACCAGGTCGAGGCCGACCAGGGCTATCCCTGTCGAGGTGGCGTGCACGTGGGCGTCGACGAACGCGGGGGTCACGAGCGCGCCGTCGAGGTCGACGACGGCGTCGGCGTCCTGCGGCGCGTCGCGGTCGGCACCGAGCCACGCGAGCGCCTCACCTTCGACCATGAATGCCGTCGCGTCCGGCGACTCGGGGGTCAGGACGTGGCCGTTGCGATAGAGGGTGCGGGTCACCCGAGGAGTCTCGCCCACCGGCCGTGAGGTTCTCGACCCGGATGCCCACCCGCGGTGATCGCAACCAGGCCCCGCAACGGGCAGCGATGCGGGTGTGTCGGCCCGGTGGCCACGCGTGGAGCTGACTGTGCCGTCGACCTTTGTGGGGTTGCGTTGCGATCTTCACCACGTTGGGGGGTCAGTTCGTACGCACGAGGGGGCGTCAGTTCGTAAGTATCCCGGGCGCGTCAGTGCTCGGTGGCGAGGCGATGCTCGAAGAGCGCGCGCAGGGCGGGCTCGCTGCGGAGCAACTCGAGTGCGAGGTCAGCGTGGCCGGGGACGTACCCGTTGCCGATGAGCATCGTCACGTCGGCGGCGAGTCCCTCTGCGCCCAGTGCCGCGGCCGAGAATGACGTCGCCATCGAGAAGAACACGACCGTGCCGCCCTCGGCGGTCGCGAGAATCGCTCCGTGCTCGCAGCCTGGTACGTCGACGCAGACCACCGTGACGTCGGCGGGGCCGTCGAGTGCGCTCTCGACCGCCGCGGCGAGTGCGACGGGGTCGCGAGCATCGGCGAGAGCGACCGCGTCGGCGAGGCCCGACTCGCGAAGGAGATCGGCTTCGGACTCGACGGGCACCACACCGGCAGTGCGCGTCGCACCGGCGGAACGGGCTGCGGCAAGGGACATCGAGCCGCTCTTGCCCGCTCCCCCGACGACAGCGACCTTCGGCCGACCGCCGCGCTCGGCGTACCCGCGGACCACCCGCGCGGTCAGCGCCGGCGCGCCGCACACGTCGAGCACCGCCATCGCCAGTCCCGCCGGCAAATCGTCGGGCACGACCGCGGCGATCGAGCGCGCGAACAGGATCGCGTGACCCTCGGCCGGCACCTGCTCGGACCGACCGTCCCACTCGCGCAGCCCGTCGCTCAGCATCAGCGGGGTGAGCGAGAGGGAGACAAGGGTCGCGACGCGGTCGCCGACGGCCAGCCCGAGCGGTGAGTCCGGACCGACCTCCTCGACCACGCCGACGAGCATCCCGCCGGAGCCGGTGACGGGGTTCTGCATCTTGCCGCGCGCTGCGACGATCGCGAGCACCTCGGCGCGCACGGCCTCGCCGTCGCCGTGATGCTTGGTGGTGAGCTGACGGAATGACGCGGCGTCCAGGTTGAGCCGCTCCAGCCGCAGCCGGACCTCGTCGGCCCGGATCGCGGGGTCGGCGTCCAGTGTGGTGGCGGCCTGGGGCAGCGCGCCGGGAGGCTCGACCACGCGGTGCAGGCCGACGGGCGAGGAGCGCGGGCCAGTCGTCACGCGACCATCCTTCCGGCAAACGGGTGGCGATAAGCCGCACAACTGCACGATCACCGCTGGGGGTGGCGGTGTGAGGGAGATCCTACGGCGTGCGGGTGGATTGGCCGAACTTCTTCCCGTAGTCTGCAGGCCACACCGGAGAACATCCCGTTCTCCCTCGCCTTGACGTCGCAAGGGGCGTCACCGAGCCTTCGAGACCCCGAGGAGCGACGTTGTGTCAGCACCCACGCCGCGGCTCGTGAGCCCGCTCGACCCGGTTGCCGACGAGCCGGCCGACCTCCTCCAGCCCTACGCCTACCGCCGCCGCGAGCTGGTCGAGCCCGACTGGACCCGGCTGCCCGGCTACCGGGAGGTCACCCCCCAGGAGTGGGCGTCCGTGCAGTGGCAGCGCGCGCACTGCGTCAAGAACGTCAAGCAGCTGCGGGCCCTCATGGGCGACCTGCTGGAGGACCGGCTCTACGCCGACCTCGAGCGCGACCAGGCCGAGCGGGCCACGATGTCGATGCTCATGCCGCCGCAGATGATGAACACGGTTGTGCCCGCCGGGCCGGCTGATGGGCAGTCGTGGACTGACGCGTTCTACGCCGACCCGGTACGCCGCTACATGCTGCCGGTGTTCTCCGACCGGCGTACCGACTGGCCGTCGCACCCGCACGCCACCCGCGACTCGCTGCACGAGCACGACATGTGGGTCGCGGAAGGTCTCACCCACCGCTATCCCACCAAAGTGCTGGCCGAGCTGCTGCCGACGTGTCCGCAGTACTGCGGCCACTGCACGCGCATGGACCTCGTCGGCAACTCGACGCCAATGATCGACAAGCTGAAGTTCGACCTCAAGCCGGTCGACCGCTACGACGCGATGCTCGACTATCTGCGTCGCACTCCCGGTGTCCGCGATGTCGTCGTTTCCGGTGGTGACGTCGCCAACATGCCGTTCAAGAACCTCGAGGCGTTCGTCGCCCGCCTGCTCGAGATCGAGAACATCCGCGACATCCGGTTGGCGACCAAGGCGCTGATGGGTCTCCCCCAGCACTGGCTGCAGGACGACGTCCGCGCGGGCATGGAGCGACTGGCGACGGTGGCGCGTGCCCGCGGCGTACACCTGGCGATCCACACCCACGTGAACAACGCGGCGTCGGTCACGCCGCTCGTCGCCGACGCGACCCGCGCGATGCTCGAGGCCGGTGTGCGTGACGTCCGCAACCAGGGCGTGCTCATGCAGGGCGTCAACGCAACGAGTGAGGACCTGCTCGACCTGTGCTTCGCGCTGCTCGACGGTGCGGGGGTCATGCCCTACTACTTCTACATGTGCGACATGATCCCGTTTTCGGAGCACTGGCGAGTCTCGGTCGGTGAGGCACGCAAGCTGCAGCACGCGATCATGGGCTACCTGCCCGGCTTCGCGACGCCGCGCATCATCTGCGACGTGCCGTTCGTCGGTAAGCGCTGGGTGCACCAGTTCGAGGAGTACGACGAGGTGCGCGGCGTGTCCTACTGGACGAAGAACTACCGCACCGGCATCGAGCGCACCGACGTGGCCGCTCTCGACCGTCGCTACGAGTACTACGACCCGATCCACACGCTCCCGGAGGCCGGCCAGGCCTGGTGGCGTGAGCACGGCTCATCGGTCGACCACGAGGCCGCCGCCGAGCAAGCCGCCGCGTCACGGACCGCGGCGCGCGAGCAGGCAGGTTAAAGAGGGGACAACGCGACAGCGTTGAGGAGGACTGTTAGCGCGGGGCGCGGAAGACCTCGGTGACCCAGAGACGGCCGCGGTAGTGGATGACGCCGACGCCGACGCCCCTCTTGCCACGGCTGAGGACGTTGGTGCGGTGGCCGTTGGAGTTCATGAACGCGCGGTGCACGTTCGGGATGGTGCCTGAGTAGCCGACGTTCTCGCCGATGGAGCTCCAGCAGCAGATCACCCGGAAGTTCGACGTGTGGTAGAGGTACCCGCGACTCGCCATGCGCCGCGAGTGGGCCCGCGCGTAGGACATCAGGTCGGCGCGCGGCGTGAGGGCGCGCAGGCCGTGAGCGGCTCGGGCCTGGTTGATCTTGGCGATGAGCACCCGCTCGCGGTAGGTGGCCGCGGATGCCTCGGGCGGGGCCACCACGGTGGTCGTGACGACCAGTGCAGCGGTCAGCAGAGACAGGATGGCGGCGCGCAGTGCGAGTGTCATGGCGGCGAACCCTTCGGCAGGTGACGGATCGCGGCTTTGACTCCGCACTTCTATGTCGGGGCATATTTCACCAATCTGTCCCAAGTGTCCGTCAAGAGCGGTTCATCATTGTGACAAATTGACTACCGTGAGTAGTCACAAAGGAGGAGCCGCCACTGCAGCGCCCGCTTCAGAGACGGGGCGGTCGCGCTTCGTAGGGGGTGGACAGCACGATCGTCGTGCGCGTCGACACCCCGGCCTGCGCGCGGACCCGGGTCAGCAGGGCCTCGAGATCGGCCGGGGCCGCCACGCGCACCTTGAGGATGTAGCTCTCGTCGCCGGCGACCGAGTGGCACGCCTCGATCTCCTCGATGTCCCGCAGCTGCTCGGGCGCGTCGTCGGGTGCGCTCGGGTCGATGGGGCGGATCGAGATGAACGCTGTCAGCGGCAGGCCGACCGCTTCCGCGTCGACCACGGCGGCGTAGCCGCGGAGTACGCCGCGCTCCTCGAGGCGACGCACCCGCTGGTGCACGGCCGACGTCGAGAGGCCGGTCGCGCGGCCGAGGTCGGTGTAGCTCGTCCGGCCGTCGGCGGCGAGCAGTCGCACGATCGACCGGTCGATGTCCTCCATGGCTCCCACCGTATTGGTAGGCGGCGGATCAGCCGCCCTTGGCCAGATGACGGCCGATGACGACGCGCTGGACCTGGTTGGTGCCCTCGACGATCTGCAGGGCCTTGGCCTCGCGCATGTAGCGCTCGACCGGGTAGTCCTCGACGTAGCCGTAGCCGCCGAGTGCCTGCACGGCGTCGGTGGTGACGCGCATCGCCGTGTCCGTGCAGAACAGCTTGGCCATCGCGGCCTGCTTGCCGAACGGTTCGCCGCGGTCGCGGCGGCGCGCCGCGTCCAGGTAGAGCGCGCGTCCCGCCTCCACCTGCGTCGCCATGTCGGCCAGCATGAAGGACAGGCCCTGGAACTCGAGGATCGGCCGGCCGAACTGCTCGCGCTGGCCGGCGTAGGTCACCGCCGCGTCCAGCGCTGCCTGTGCGATGCCGACGGCGCACGCCGCGATGCCGAGACGTCCGCCGTCCAGAGCCGACAGCGCGATCCCGAACCCTTCACCTTCGCGTGCCAGCAGGCGGTCGGCGCCGACCCGCGCGCCGTCGAAGGACAGCTGCGCGGTCGTCGAGCCCTTGAAGCCCATCTTGCGCTCGGGAGTGCCGGCCGACAGGCCGGCTGCGTCGCCGGGCACGAGGAGGCACGAGATGCCGCGGGAGCCGTCGTCGGAGGTGCGGCAGAAGACGGCGTAGAAGTCTGCCTCTCCCCCGTGGGTGATCCAGGCCTTGGTGCCGTCGAGGACGTAGTCGTCGCCGTCGCGCACGGCGCGGGTGCGCAGCGCGGCAGCGTCGGAGCCGGACTGCGGCTCCGAGAGGCAGTAGGCGCCGAGCAGCTCGCCGCCGACCATGTCCGGCAGCCAGCGCTGACGCTGCTCGTCGGTGCCGAACATCGCGAGCGGGTAGCAGGCCAGGCTGTGCACGCTGATGCCTTCGGCGACCGTGCCCCACACGGTCGCGAGCTCCTCGACGACCTGCAGGTAGACCTCGTAGGGCTGGGCGCCGCCGCCGAACTCCTCGGGATAGGGCAGGCCGAGCAGCCCTGCCTTGCCGAGGGTGCGGAAGACCTCGCGGGGGAAGCGGCTCTCGGCCTCGTAGGCCGCGGCCTTCGGCGCGAGCTCGTCGCGCGCGATCTCGCGGGTCAGGTCGAGGAGGGCGACGGCCTCGGCGCTGGGCAGGTGTCGGTGGACGGCCATGGTGATCAGGTCTCCAGGAGTACGACGTCGCGGTCGGTGGTGTTGAGCCGTTCGACACCGTCGTCGGTGACGACGACGATGTCCTCGATGCGAGCGCCGTGGCGGCCGGCCAGGTAGATGCCGGGCTCGATCGAGAAGGCCATGCCGGGTTCGAGCGGGGTCGTGTTGCCCTCGACGATGTAGGGCTCCTCGTGGGTCTCCACACCGATGCCGTGTCCGGTGCGGTGCATGAACGCCGCGCCGAAGCCCGCGGCCGTGATGACCTCGCGTGCCGCGGCGTCGACCGACTCGGCCTCGACCCCGGGGCGAGCGTGAGCGCAGGCGGCGAGCTGCGCCTGGTGGAGCACCTGGTAGTACGCCGCGAAGTCGGCCGGCGCCTCGTCCAGGACGTAGGTCCGCGTGCAGTCGGAGCAGTAGCCCTCGGCGGTGGTCCCGCCGATGTCGACGACGACCGGGTCGCCGGCCTGCATCACCCGGCTGCCGGTCTCGTGGTGGGGCGACGCGCCGTTGGGTCCCGAGGCGACGATGACGAAGTCGACCGTGACGTGACCCTCGTCGAGGATGGCGGCGGCGATGTCGCGACCTGCTTCCGCCTCGGTGCGTCCCGGCCGCAGGAACTCGCCCATCTGCGCGTGCACCCGGTCGATCGCCTGACCCGCGCGGCGCAGGGCGCCGACCTCCTCGGGCGACTTGCGCATCCTCAGGTCGCCGAGGACGGCGGTGGCGAGCGTCTGCTCGGCGCCGGGAAGTGCGGCGCGGAACCGCATGACCTGCTCGGCCCACATCCGGTTGGTGAGCCCCACCCGGCGCACGTTGCCGGGCAACCGGGCGGCGATCAGCGCGTAAGGGTTTTCGGTCTCGGCCCAGCCGACGATGTCGACCCCGAGGCCTGGCACACCCGCGGCCTCTGCGGCCGGCACCTCGAGGCCTGGCGCGACGAGGAACGGCTCGCCGTCGACCGGCAGCACGAGGCAGGTGAGCCGCTCGAGCGGTCGCGCGTCGTAGCCGATCAACCAGCGCAGGTCGGGGCCGGGAGTGATGAGCAGGGCGTCGACCTCGCTGCCGGCTGCGGTCTTGGCCGCGTGTGACAGGCGGTCGCGGGTGGCGAGAGCGGCGGTCATAGCGTCCAATCTAGTCGCCCGCTTCTGGCAGGCTTCGGTCCGTGTCCACCCAACGACTGATGCTCCTCGACACGCCGTCGCTCTACTTCCGGGCCTTCTACGGCGTGCCCGACACGGTGACGGCGCCGGACGGCAGCCCGGTGAACGCCGTGCGCGGGCTGCTCGACTTCATCGCCCGGCTCGTCACCGACCGTGGGCCGAGCCACCTCGTCGCCTGCATGGACAACGACTGGCGGCCGGCCTTCCGCGTCGACGCGATCCCGTCCTACAAGGCACATCGGGTCGCGACCGGCCACGAGGAGGAGGTGCCCGACGCGCTGACCCCGCAGGTGGCCGTGATCGAGGAGGTCCTCGACGCGATCGGCATCGCGCGGGTCGGCGTCGACGGCTACGAGGCCGACGACGTCATCGGCACGCTCGCCACCGGCGCAGCGCGACCGGTGGACGTCGTGACGGGTGACCGCGACCTCTTCCAGCTGGTCGACGACGACCGTGGCGTGCGCGTGCTCTACACCGCCCGCGGGGTGGGCCGCCACGAGATCCTCGACGAGGCAGCCGTGACGGCCAAGTACGCCATCCCGGGGCGTGCCTACGCCGACTTCGCGACGCTGCGCGGCGACCCTAGCGACGGGCTGCCCGGCGTGCCTGGCGTGGGCGACAAGACCGCAGCGGCGCTGATCACGAAGTACGGCACCCTCACTGCGCTGCTGGCCGCGGTCGAGGCGGGCGACACCGCGATGCCGGCGGGCGCGCGCGGAAAGCTCGCGGCGGCGAAGGACTACCTCGCGGTTGCGCCGGTCGTGGTGGCCGTGGCCAAGGACGTGCCGCTGCCGGCGTACGACGACACGATCCCCGCCGCGCCGCGCGACCCGGACCGCCTGGTGGAGCTCAGCGAACGGTGGGGGCTGGACAGCCCGCTCAACCGGGTGCTGACCGCGTTCAAGGCGGTTATCGGCGCCGGCTAGAGATGTCCCCAGGGGCTGGCGGTGACACCGGTCGCCCACGAGATGGTGACCACCCCGATGATCGGCGGCAGCGCGGCGATGACCCAGACCAGGGCGAAGTGCAGTCGGCCGGCCAGGAAGTGCACGCCGATGCACAGCAGCGCTGCCAGGCCGAGCAGCGCGAAGATTCCGGTGCGCACCGCCGAGACGGTGCCGTTGTCGATCTTCGCCGTCAGGTCGGTGCATTCACCGGTCGCGGACTCCTCGCAGCCGAGCAGGGAGATGGCGAAGAAGAAGCTGAGGGTGCAGATGACGACGCCCAGGGCCACCAGCACGTAGGCGACGAGGGTCTCCCACCACGGCACAGGGACCGGGGGCGCGGCGTAGGTCCGTGGCTGGTGACGGACCAAGGGGGGCATGGCGCCGACGCTATGAGGCCAGGCTCCGCGCAAACAAGCGGATTCAGCGGATCCAGATGACGATCGGGTTGCTCAGGCGACCGACGAGTAGGCGACCACACCGCGCCGCAGCAGGCCCGCTGCTGCCCTGGCCGTCGACCCGGCCGGAGCGGAGGGGGCTCCCTCGGAGGCGCGTGACGCGTCGGCTATCTGGCCGAGCAGGTCGATGACCTGCTTGGTCCAGCGGACGAAGTCGCCGGCTTGCATGTCCGCGTCGCGCAGCACCTGATCGAGCCGGTGGCCTGACGCCCAGCGGTGGGTGGCCCAGGCGAAGCCCAGGTCGGGCTCGCGGGGGCTCTCGATGCGATGGTCACGCTCGCGCTCCTCGATGCCCGCCCAGATACGCACGATCTCGGCGAGCACCTCGCGGACGCGGCCCTCCGGAACCCGCGGCGTCGCGGCGTCGTCGGGCTGTCGCGACTCGTAGACAAGAGCCGAGACAACCGCGGCGAGCTCGGCCGGACTGAGGCCGTCCCACACACCGTCGCGCAGGCACTCGGCCACCACGAGGTCGAGCTCGGTGTAGACCGCCGCGAGTCGTTGCCCCGCTGGAGTGACGCGGTCGCCGTCGAGGTAGCCGAGCTCGTCGAGCAGCGCGCAGATGCGGTCGAACATCCGCGAGATGGTGTGCGTGCGGGTGCGCACCCGCCGCTGCAGCGCCTCGGTGTCACGGCGCAGCCGCCAATAGCGTTCGGCCCATCGCGCGTGGTCCTCGCGCTCGGCACAGCTGTGGCAGGGGTGCGCACGCATGGCGGACCGCAGCCTCGACAGCTCCTCGTCGTCCGCGGCGGCCGACCGGGTGCGGCCGCGACGCGGCTGCTCCCCGTCGAGGCCGGTGTTGCGCAGCGTCGACGCGAGGTCGCGGCGCTGGGCCGCGTTGCGGGGGTTGAACGACTTGGGGAGTCGCAACCGCCGAAGCGACTCGACCGGCGTCGGGAAGTCGGCGACGGAGAGCTTCCGGACCTGGCGGGACGCCGTGAGCACGGTCGGCCGAGCCTCCTGCGGCCCGTTCTCCAGCCCGGGGTCGAGCACCACCGCGAGCCCGGCGCGCCGTCCGGCCGGGACGTGGATAACGTCGCCGGGACGCAGCCGCTCCAACGATGCGGCGGCAGCGGCGCGGCGGTTGGCCGCACCCGAGCGGGACAGCTCGGTCTCACGATCGCTGATCGCTCGCCGCAACCCGGCGTACTCCTCGAAGTCGCCGAGGTGGCAGGTCATCGCCTCGCGGTAGCCCTCGAGACCCTCCTCGTTGCGTCGCACCTGCCGCGCGATCCCCACGACGGCACGGTCGGCCTGGAACTGCGCGAACGACGACTCGAGCATCTGCTGCGCGTTCTCGCGCCCCACCTTGCCGACCAGGTTGACGGCCATGTTGTACGACGGGCGGAAGCTCGACCGCAGCGGATAGGTGCGGGTGGAGGCGAGGCCGGCCAGCGCGCCCGGGTCGAGGCCCGGTTGCCACAGCACGACCGCATGGCCCTCGACGTCGATGCCCCGCCGACCCGCCCGCCCGGTCAGCTGGGTGTACTCCCCCGGCGTCACGTCCGCGTGGGCCTCGCCGTTCCACTTGGACAGCTTCTCGAGCACGACGGATCGCGCCGGCATGTTGATGCCGAGCGCCAGGGTCTCGGTGGCGAACACCGCCTTGACCAGGCCGCGGACGAACAGTGTCTCGACGACCTCCTTGAAGGTCGGGAGCATCCCCGCGTGGTGCGCCGCCACGCCGCGTTCGAGGCCTTCGAGCCACTCGTGGTAGCCGAGGACCGCCAGGTCCTCCTCGGCGAGCTCGGCCGTCTGCGCCTCGACGTGCTGGCGCACCTGTGCACGCTCGGCCGGGTCGAGCAGGCGCAGACCTGCGCGAAGGCACTGGGCAACGGCCGCGTCGCAGCCCGCCCGGCTGAAGATGAACGTGATGGCGGGCAGCAGGCCCTCGGAGTCGAGACGTTCGATCACGTCGACGCGACTCGGCACGTGGACGCGGCGCGGTCGGTGGCCGCCGCGGTGCGGGCGCCGGTCGCCGACGCGCACCAGACGGTTCTGCTCGCGGGCGAGCCGTGACAGCTCGGGGTGGATCTTCGGCGCGCTGGACGACGCCGACTCGGCGACGAAGAGGTCGTAGAGACGCCGCTCGACCAGGACGTGCTGCCAGAGCGGGACGGGTCGGTGCTCCTCGACGATGACGACAGTGTGCCCGCGCACGGTGACGAGCCAGTCGCCGAACTCCTCGGCGTTGCTCACGGTCGCCGACAGCGACACGAGTCGTACTGACTCCGGCAGATGGATGATGACCTCTTCCCAGACGGCTCCGCGGAACCGGTCGGAGAGGTAGTGCACCTCGTCCATGACGACGTAGCCGAGCCCACGCAGGGTGGGTGAGCCGGCGTAGAGCATGTTGCGCAGGACTTCCGTCGTCATCACGACCACGGGTGCCTCGCCGTTGATGGTGTTGTCGCCGGTGAGCAAACCGATGCGCTCCGCGCCGTAGCGGCGGACCAGGTCGGCGTACTTCTGGTTCGAGAGCGCCTTGATGGGGGTCGTGTAGAAGCACTTGCGTCCCTCGGCGAGGGCCAGGTGCACGGCGTACTCGCCCACCACCGTCTTTCCCGAGCCGGTCGGCGCCGCGACCAGCACGCCGTTGCCACCCTCCAGCGCCTCGCACGCGCGCACCTGGAAAGGGTCGAGCCCGAAGGGGTAGAGAGCCGTGAAACGGCCGAGCTGGGAGCTCTCGGCGCTCTGCCGGCGGCGAGCGGCGGCGTACCGCTCGGCGGGGCTGCTCATCCCGCCAATCTACGGGGCGAAGATCTGCAGGGCGCCCGGGACGACGTCGACGGTCACGGGCAGCACCGCGACCCGTTCGCCGTCGGCGTAGGCCGTGACACCCTCCGCTGCCAATGTCACGCGACGGGCCCGGCGCACGGTCACCGCGGGGTTGACCACGTGGGTCCCCCGGTAGACGGTCGGGAAGACCCGCACGAAGCGCGTCTTGGAGATGGGGCCGACGACGGTGACATCGAGCAGCCCGTCGTCGAGGCGTGCGTCGGGACACACCCGCATGCCACCGCCGTACGACGGTCCGTTGCCGACCGCGACGAGCATGGCCTCGGTCTCCCAGCGCTCGCCGTCGAGGTCGAGCACGTAGGGAATCGGCTTGAACGTCCGCAGCTCCGCGAGGATCGCGAGGTTGTAGCGGGCCCGCCCGTGCGGCCAGGTCAACCGGTTGGCCCGCTCGTTGACCATCGAGTCGAACCCTGAGCCGAGCACGCCGGCGTACCAGCGGCCGGAGGCGCGGGCCGCGTCGACCGCGCGCGTCGTGCCCCGCACCACGATGTCGACGGCGGCCACCGGATCGCGCAGCGGGACGCCGAGCGCGCGGGCGACGTCGTTGCCGGTGCCGGCGGGCACGAGTCCGAGCGGGAGGTCAGTCCCCGCGACGACCTGTAGCGCAAGGTTGACCATGCCGTCGCCCCCGACGACGACGAGCGCGTCGACCCCGTCGGCGACCCGGCGACGGGCGCCGTCGAACGCCTCGTCGGCGTCGCGACCCTGCACGAGGTCGACGTCGATGCCGTGCTGGCTCAGCCGCTCGGCCACCGGTGGGGAGAGCCGTGCGCCGCGACCCTTTCCTGCCGTCGGGTTGACGAGCAGCGCGATCCGGCGGGGCACGGGCGGAGGCTACCGGTCCTCGAGCGGGCTGGCCTCGTCATCGGGGAGGTTGGTGTAGTCGACGCCGTCGACGCCCTGCCGCGCCCGCCGCCGGTCGACCGCGAGGCAGACCAGCGAGGCCAGGAAGAAGAGCAGCAGCATCGGGACGGCGAGCGCCGTCATCGTCCACGGGTCACCTGACGGCGTGGCGACCGCGGCGAACACGAAGGAGCCGAGGATGACCGGCCGCCATGCCTTGAGCAGGGTGCGTCCGGTCACGGCGCCGGCGAGGTTCAGCGCGACGAGGAACACCGGCAGGACGAACGCCACCCCGAACACCAGGAACATCCGCAGCACGAAGGACAGGTAGCTGTTCAGGCTGATGATGTTCGCGACCCGCTCGGGGTCGGGGTTGAACCCGATGAGCAGGTCGAAGCCCTTGGGGAGGAAGTGGTAGGCGAGCACTGCCCCGCCGATGAAGAGCGGCACGCTGACGAGCACGAAACCCAGGCCCCAGCGCCGCTCGTTGCGGTGCATCCCGGGTGAGGCGAACGCCCACAGCTGGTACATCCACACCGGGCTGGCCACGAAGAGCCCGGCCATGGCGCAGATCTTGAGGAAGTAGGAGAACGGGTCGCCGATGCCGCCGAAGTTCAGCGAGAGGCGCTCGTAGCCCTTGGCGCTGTACTCCTCGCGGATCGAGTTGAAGGGTTCGGTGACGAGGTCGAAGAGCTGGTCGTAGAAGAACCCCGCGATCACCGCGCCCACGAGAATTGCGAGGACTGCGCGGGTGAGCCGGCGGCGCAGCTCGCGAAGGTGCTCGACCAGCGGCATCCGGCCTTCGGGGTCACCGAGTGGGCGGCGCGGCGGCCGGTCTCCTCGCCTGCGCCGGATGCCGGTCAGTGCCAATGCGGACCGCGCGTCAGGGCTCGCGGCGCTCGGCGTCGGGGACGCGCTCGCGGGACGTGGCTTCGGGGGTGGGGTCGGTCTTCGGTTGCGCCTCGAGCTCGCGCGGCGTCTGCTCGCGGGCTTCCGGCTCGTCGTCGTTGCGCATGTCCTTGACCTCGGACTTGAAGATGCGCATGGAGCGACCGACGCTGCGGGTCAGGTCTGGCAGCCGCTTGGCGCCGAACAGGAGGAGCAGGACGATCAGGATCAGGATGATCTCTGGGGCTCCGATGCCTTTGCCGAACATGCTTGCTCCAGGATGTCGAGGCTGGTGGGTTCATCCTACGACGAGGCCGGTCAGAGCGACGGCTGCGCAGGTAGAAGCGCGGGTGAACCGCTGGTGTCTCGGTCAGCGACCTCGCGGTGGGGGCTGGCTGAGGCTGTTCAGCTCCTGGGACGCCCGCTCCAGGCGCTCGGCGGCGGCGCCGAGCTCGATCGCGAGGGCCTTGCCCTGCTGCCAGAGCCGCTGGACGACGAGGGCGAGCGCCGCGAAGCCGGCCAGCGCGACCACGAGCCAGAGGAGGAACCAGAACACGGTGCCCGACCTTAGCGGGTCGAGAGCCCCTGCCGGTGGGTGGGCACGGCGGTGGACGAGAGGTCGGTCAGGGGGTTGGTCAGGCGGTCCGTCAGGCGCCGACGCGCGGCGTGATCATGGCCGCGAGCAGGTCCGAGTTGTCCAGACCCAGCGCGAAGTCGAGCACGTCGTCGTAGGTGATCGCTGCGCCCATGTGCTGCTCGAGCGCCTCGGCCGGGATGACCCAGCGCTCGGCCGCCACGCCACCGGAGACCAGCAGCGCCACGACCTCTTGGTCGGCGTGCTTGCGGATCTCGTCCTGGCAGGTGCCGCAGGTGAAGGCGTAGAAGGACCAGTCGGCGCGGGAGCAGACAACAAGTCGCATCTGCTCAGGCGTGAGCTCGAGGTCCCCGCACACGGGGCACGAGGTCTTGATTGTCGTCATCGCTCTCGCCTCCTTCGTTGGTCCTACGTCTTGCTGACCCGATACGAAGATGTTCGGCAAGGACGTGGAAGGGCTTGAGAGATCGCCAGGCAAAGGCCCCGACGGGCTACGTCGAACGGCCAGAGGCACTCGTCCTATTGCGGTCCGGTCCCGACGTACGACGTCAGGAGGCCGCGTAGGCGCGGAGGGCGGCCTCGGCGTCCGCGCGCACCTGCGCCGCGATCGCGTCCGGCTCCAGGACCCGCGCAGCACCCCCTAGGCGCAACGCCAGTGCCCGAAGCCACCTTCCGTCGGCCACCCGCAGGCGCACGAGCAGCGTGCCGCCAGGCACTTCCTGGACATCCTCGACCGGGTAGTAGTCGACGACCCAGTGGGCAGGCGGGTCGAGCTCGAGGGTCACCAGGGTGTCCTCGGGCGAGGGGACAAACACCCCTTCGTCGAGGTCGCGCTCGACGGCGTGGGGCGGCGGGTCGGCGGGGGTGTCGAGCACGGTGATGGTCACCACGCGGTCCAGCCGGAACAGGCGCACCGCCTCGGCACGGTGACACCAGCCCTCCAGGTACCAGCGGCCGTCGACCATCGCGACCCGCATCGGGTCGACGTCCCGCTCCGTCGACTCGTCCCGGGTAGGCACGAAATAGGTGAGATGCACGCGCCGTCGTCCGGTCAGCGCCTGTCGCGCCGTGCTGAGCACCTCGGCCTCGCCCTCCACCTCCACGCTGACCTGGGTGGCGGCGAGCGCCGCCTCTCCGGCGGCGGACTCCAGCTTGGCCAGCGTCCTCTCGACCGCGTCCCGGTCGTGGCCGCCGGGCACCTCGGCGAGGGTCCGCAGCCCGACGATCATCGCCAGCGCCTCGTCGACTCCCAGCCGGAGCGGGCGAGCGATGGTGTCGGCGTTGCTCAGGTAGACGTGGCCCGACTCCCACTCGGCGTCGATCAGGTCGTCGGGCATGTGGCCCGGTGTGCCGCACATGAACAGCAGTTCGAGGTCCTTGACGAGCTGGTCCTCGCTGATGGCGAACTCGCGCGCCGCGGCGCCGAGCGGAATGCCCTGGCGGCTCACGAGGTAGGGCACCATCGCGAGCAGACGCGAGAGCCGCTCGGTGGCTCCGCCGCTCACGCCGGCATGCCCAGCGTGCGGCGCAGTCGACCGACGACGGCCTCGCGCAGCTCCACCGGCTCCACCGCTACGACGGCGCGACCGTAGGACGCGACCTCGGCGGCCAGGTTGTCGACGTCGCCGAAGCCGACCACCAGCTCGTCCCAGCCGTCGGCCGCCGGTGTCTGCGTGACCGCTCGCCGTCGCAACGCGACGCCCGAACCGACTCGGACCCGGAGGCGTGCCTCGGCGCGGGTCCCGTCGCCGGCAAGAGTGGCCACTGCGCCGCGGATGTCGACACCCTCGGGCACCGTGACGTCGCCGGGCTCGCCGAGGGTCTCCACCTCCCCCGCCACCCTCGAGAGCCGGAACACACGGGTGGCATCGCGATCGCGGTCGTGTCCCACGACGTACCACCTGCCGTGCCAGGAGACGATCCCCCAGGGCTCCAGATGTCGTTGGACAGCCTGCCCCGCGCGGGAGGCGCGGTAGGGGAAGGACACCGGGCGGTGATCGCGCACCGCTGCGTAGAGCGCCTCGAAGGCCGGCTCGCTGGTGCTCACTCGGGGCTCGATGCCACGCCAGGACGACTCGTCCGCGTCGACGCCGGCGGCCTTGAGCTTGATCAGGGCTCTGGTGGCCGGGCCGGCCAGGCTCGCCTGCGCCCATACCCGGGAGGCCAGGCCGAGCACGGCAAGCTCGTCGGGCTCGAACCGGACCTCGGGCAGTGCATAGGCCGCACGGTCGACCCGGTACCCGACCTCGTCCTCGAACCACGCGCTGTTGCTGCCGGTCTCGAGCGGGATGCCCATCTCGCGGACCTCTTCCTTGTCCCGCTCGAACATCCGCTCGAAGGCGTCGTCGGAGCGGCACTCGGCGTACTGCGGGACCGCCGCCCGGATCTGGTCCTTGGCAAGGAACTGCCGGGTGGAGAGCAGGCAGATGACCAGGTTCAGCAACCGCTCCGTCTTCTGCGCCGACACAGCGTGCAAACCTACCCTGGCGCTGCAGCGCTGCGGTGACCGTGCCGAGGGGCGGACGGGTCAGCGCAGGTCGAGCAGATCCACGACGAAGATGAGGGTCTCGCCGGGGCCGATGACCCCGCCGGCGCCACGGTCGCCGTAGCCCAGCTCGGGTGGTATGACGAGGCGGCGCCGGCCACCCACGCGCATGCCCGCGACGCCGCGGTCCCAGCCGGCGATCACGTTGCCGGCGCCGAGCGGGAACGCGAAGGGCTCCCCGCGGTTCCACGACGCGTCGAACTCCTCGCCGCTGGAGAAGGTGACCCCGACGTAGTGCACGACCGCGGTACGCCCGGGCGCCGCCTCCTCGCCGTCGCCCACCTGCAGGTCGATGACCTCGAGATCGCTCGGCGGCGAGCCGTCCGGAAAGTCGACCTCGGGCTTCTTCGCCCTCATTCGGCTTCCTTGGCCGGGCCGTGCTGGCTGAGCACGTCGACCACGACGGCGACGCTCTCCTTCTTCGCGTTCTGACCCTTCTGGGCGGTCAAGGTCATCAGCACCCGGCTGCCGACGGGCACACCCTTCAGCAGGTCGAACGGGCTCGGCTGCTCGCCGGCGACCGGCACACCCTGCGGGCCGGTGTCCCAGCTGTTCGCCAGCGGCTTGCTGGCCCAGTTGACCGCGTCGTACTGGACGACGGCGAGCTTCTTGGCGGCCACCGGCTCGCCGGTGCCCTTCGCGAGGACGGTGACGGCGTTCTTCTTCGGCGGGGCGAGTCCCTTCGGCACCGTGACCTTGGGTCGCGCACCGGGCTCTCCGGCGACGGTCGGGAGGCCCTTGGGGGCCTTCACCGCGGCGGCCTTGCCGTCACCCGCGGTGTCCTTGCCGTAGGACGCGATGATGTCGACGACGAAGACGAGCGAGTCGGTGCCCTTGATGCCGGCCTGCGGGTTGCCGGTCTTGCCGTAGCCGTCCTTCGGCGCGACGACCATCAGCACGCGGCTGCCGGCCTTCGTGCCGACCAGGATCTTGTCCCACCCGGGGATGACCTGGCCGGTGCCGATCGGGAACGCCGCCGGGGTGCCGCGGTCGTAGGAGTTGTCGAAGACCTTGCCCGAGCTGTACACCTGGCCGAGGTAGTCGGCGACGAGCAGGTCGCCCTTGGCGACCTCCTTGCCGTCACCTTCCTCCAGGACCTCCGAGGTGGTCTTCTTGCCCGGCTTCTCGCCCTTGGCCGGCTTCTTCACCTTCGGCTTGTCGCCGTAGTCGCCGGACACGCTGGGCAGGCCCTTGTCCTCGGCCTCGCCCTCGCTACCACCGCCGCAGGCAGAGACCAGCAGCGTGAGCAGCAGGAGCGGGCAAAGCAGGACCAGGAGTGGACGGCGCACGGAAGAGGACCTCATCGATCGGGGGAAGGGGAGGGCAGCCACCCACAATAACCCGGCTTCGGGCATGCCGCCGTCCGCCGAGGGGCTCCCCCGCTGCGCCCGCCCCGTGCTCACATGCTCGCGATCAGCTTCTCCACACGCTCGTCGACCGCTCGGAAGGGGTCCTTGCAGAGCACCGTGCGCTGCGCCTGGTCGTTGAGCTTGAGATGCACCCAGTCGACCGTGAAGTCCCGGCGGCGCTCCTGAGCACGGCGGATGAACTCCCCGCGCAGCCGCGCCCGGGTCGTCTGCGGCGGCACCGACTTGGCCTGGAATATGTCCAGGTCACGGGCCACTCGCTCGGCCATGCCCCGCTTCTGGAGCAGGTAGAACAGACCGCGGTCCCGCGAGATGTCGTGGTAGGCCAGGTCGAGCTGGGCGACCCTCGACGACGACAGGCTCAGGCCGTGCTTGGCGCTGTAGCGCTCGATGAGCTGGCGCTTGATCACCCAGTCGATCTCGGTCGCCACGGAGTCGAGGTCCCCGGTCTCGACGGCGATCAGCGTGCGCTCCCACAGGTTCAGCACCTGCTTGACGACGCCCTCGTCGAGACCGCGACGCGCCGCGAAGTCGCGGGCCTTGGTGAAGTACTCGGTCTGGATCTCCAGCGCGCTGGCTTCGCGCCCGTTGGCGAGGCGCACCTTGCGGCGGCCGGTGATGTCGTGACTGATCTCACGGATCGCGCGGATGGGGTTCTCGAGCGTCAGGTCGCGCATGACGACGTTCGCCTCGATCATCCGCAGCACCAGGTCGGTGGTGCCGAGCTTGAGCAGGGTCGTCGTCTCGCTCATGTTCGAGTCGCCGACGATGACGTGCAGCCGCCGGTAGCGCTCGGCGTCGGCGTGCGGCTCGTCGCGGGTGTTGATGATGGGCCGTGACCGGGTCGTGGCGCTGGAGACGCCCTCCCAGATGTGCTCGGCGCGCTGGCTCACGCAGTAGACGGCACCGCGCGGTGTCTGCAGGACCTTCCCTGCGCCACAGATGATCTGGCGCGACACCAGGAACGGGATGAGCACGTCGGCGAGACGGGTGAACTCACCGTGCCGACCGACCAGGTAGTTCTCGTGGCAGCCGTAGGAGTTGCCGGCCGAGTCGGTGTTGTTCTTGAACAGGTAGACGTCGCCGGCGATGCCCTCCTCGCGCAGCCGCCGCTCTGCGTCGACGAGCAGGCCCTCGAGGATGCGCTCCCCCGCCTTGTCGTGGACGACGAGCTCGCGGATGTCGTCGCACTCGGGCGTGGCGTACTCGGGGTGGCTGCCGACGTCGAGGTAGAGCCGGGCGCCGTTGCGCAGGAACACGTTGCTGCTGCGGCCCCAGGACACGACACGGCGGAACAGGTAGCGCGCCACCTCGTCCGGGGAGAGCCGGCGCTGCCCGCGGAAGGTGCAGGTGACGCCGTACTCGTTCTCGAGCCCGAATATCCGCCGGTCCACCGTCACACCGTACGCCGGTTGCCTGCCATGACCGGGCGGAAGCCGTTGAGCGTCGGAAACGTCAGCAGAGCAGTCCGGCGGCGTCGAGTGCGAGGTAGCCGAGATCGGCCTCGGTGGTGTTGCCCTTGCGCAGCACCTCACGGAACTCGGCCACGGACAGCACGATCGGCTCGCAGTACTCCTCGCCGCCCCACGAGGTGACGTCGCCGACCGGCCGGGCGTCATAGGCCACAACGACGTTGCGCCGCCAGGTCGAGGCGCCGAACGCCCAGGACGAGCCGACGAGCTCGGCCCGCTCGGCCGCCCAGCCCGTCTCCTCGCGCAGCTCGCGGAGCGCAGCCTCGGTGAGGCTCTCGCCCTCGTCGACGATGCCGCCGGGCAGGTCGTGGACGACGACGCCCGGGCCGGGGCGGAACTGCCGGGTCAGCACGACGTCCCCCTCCGTGGTCAGGGCGAGCACGCAGACGGTGGTGAACGGGGTCTTGTGGACGTCCCAGTCGGAGACGGAGCCGTCCGGCATCCGGTACGTGCGGGTGACGACGGGCAGCCAGCCACCGGTGCGCGGCCGCTCGGAGAGCAGCTCCCAGGGCTCGGCCACCCGCTCTGCGGGGGCGGTCATGTGCTCGGGCTGTCCTCGCCGGGTTCGGGTCCGGCCGGCTCGTGGGAGCCGCCGGCTAGGGCGGTCGGCGGGGACTTCTCGTGCTCGCCGTTGTCCGGCTCGTCGCCGTTGCCGGGCGCAGGCGGTTGCCCGAGCGCCCGCGAGAGCGCCGCGCCGGTGATGCGGCGGAACTTGCGCCGCGGGCGGCCGCGCTCGAGCACGGCGACCTCGAGCTGGCCGGCCGTCAGGTTGCGCTGCTCGTTGGAGACCGGATCGCGCCCGAGCAGCTCGACGGCGAGAGCGAGAGCGTCGGAGAACGTCATGCCGTCGCGATAGCGCTCCTCGAGGGCCGTCAGGATCTGGTCGGACTTGCCGCCCATGGCGACGAACCCGTGCTCGTCGGCCACCGAGCCGTCGTACGTCAGCCGGTAGATCTGGTCCTCGTCGGCCGTCTCCCCCACCTCGGCGACGACGATCTCGACCTCGTAGGGCTTGGACTCCTGGGTGAAGATCGTGCCCAGGGTCTGGGCGTAGGCGTTGGCGAGGCCGCGGCCGGTGACGTCGCGGCGGTCGTAGGAGTAGCCGCGCAGGTCAGCGAGGCGTACGCCGGCGATGCGGAGGTTCTCGAACTCGTTGTACTTGCCGACGGCCGCGAAGGCGATGCGGTCGTAGATCTCGCTGATCTTGTGCAGTGCTCGGGAGAGGTTCTCGGCGACGAAGAGGATGCCGCCGTCGTAGGCCAGCACGACGACGCTGCGGCCACGGGCGATGCCCTTCCGGGCGTAGTCGGCCCGGTCCTTCATCACCTGTTCGGGCGAGACGTATCCGAAGGGCATCGTCACGGTGCGGTCTCCTCGGTCATCGCAGCGGTGCCTGGGGTCCGCCGGGGTTCTCCATCCGGCCGGAGAGCACGGTGTCGACGATGCCCCCCACCTCTTCGTCGGCGAGGCGGCGGAAACCCTCGTCGGTCACGGTCGCCACCACCGGGTAGATGCGCCGGGTCAGGTCGGGCCCGCCGGTTGCGGAGTCCTCGTCGGCCGCGTCGTAGAGCGACTGGACGCTGCAGAGCACGGCGTCCTCCGGGGTCATCTCCTCGGTCCAGAGCTTCTTCAGCGCACCGCGGGCGAACAGCGAGCCGGATCCGACGGAGTGGAACTTGTGTTCCTCGTAGCGGCCACCGGTGACGTCGTAGGAGAAGATGCGGCCCTCCTCGATCTCCGGGTCGAATCCGGCGAAGAGCGGCACGACGGCGAGACCCTGCATGGCCATGCCGAGGTTGCCCCGGATCATCTGCGCGAGTCTGTTCGCCTTGCCCTCGAGGGAGAGTGTGGTGCCCTCGATCTTCTCGTAGTGCTCGAGCTCGACCTGGAAGAGACGGACGATCTCGATGGCGAGCCCGGCGGTGCCGGCGATGCCCACGCAGGAGAAGTCGTCGGCGTGGAAGACCTTCTCGATGTCGCGCTGGGCGATGTAGTTGCCCATGGTGGCGCGCCGGTCGCCGGTCATCACCACGCCGCCCGGGAAGGTCAGCGCGACGATGGTGGTGCCGTGGGGCGCCTCGGTGGTCAGGGGACTCGCTGGAGGCCGACGTCGTCCCGGTAGCAGCTCAGGCGAAAAATCGCCGAGGAAGTCGGTGAAGGAGGAAGAGCCCGGGGTGAGGAAGGCACGAGGAAGACCCCCGGTGCCACCTGGATGGGATGCCACGCCTCTCCTTCCACGTACGCCGCTGCGTTGCGCAGCACCGCCGGGTTGTCTTTGAACTGACCCAGGCCGCCGTTGCAGTTGAAGCACAGTACTGCGCGGACCTGCCCGGTCTTGTGGTCATGGTCGACATGGGCGGTCTTCTCGGTCAGCGCAACGGAACAGATGGGACAGCGCCATTCCTGGCGGTTCAACCTGGCGAGCACATCTTTGGCGCCGAGGCCATAACGGCGCGACAGGTGATAATGCCTCGATCCACCGTGCAACCTCTGCCGACTTTCTGCCACCCGTGCGTACTGACATCTCCGGCAGTAAGGAGTCCTGCCGTCGCCGCACCTTCGGTTACGAACGAAATCGTCTAATGGCAGGACCTCTTTGCAGTCGAGGCAACGTTTCATCCCTGGCGGGAGATCCTCGATCGGGCGGGAGCGAGCTCTCGGACTGTCCACCCCTTTCGCCGCGCGCCGCTTGACTGCTGCGGCAAGATTTCGCTGACGCCCGCACGGCTTGCAATAGGCATACAAGCCATCTGCTGTCGCGCGATTCCGCCAGAACTCCGAAACCGGCTTGGTCTCCGTGCAGTCGGGGCACTGCTTCTGGGGTTCGTCGTCAGCGTTATTCACTCGCCCCCCTTTTGCACGAACCCCCGAACGAACTCCTCGCTGTTCTCTTCTAAGGCCTCGTCGATCTCATCGAGAATCGCGTCGATGTCCTCGTCGAGCTTGTCCTTGCGCTCGGCGACGTCGGAGGCCTCCTGAGCCTCGACCTCCTTCGCGCTCTGGGTCGCCTTCGACGCGCGCTTCTGACCGCCGTCCTTGCTCGCCATCTCGGTCCAGCCTCCCGTGGGGCCGTCGGAGGACCCCTGTGCTTCTCAAACCCTAGTCGTCGCCACCCACGGTCTGCCGCCAAAGCGCGGCCGACGCTCAGCCGACCAGCGCTTCCAGTGCGTTGTCGACGTCGTCGGCCGTGGTGTAGAGGTGGAACGACGCCCGCAGGCCGCCGGCCCGGGACGCCGCCCGGATCCCGGCCCGGGTGAGGCGTTCCTCCGCCTCTGGGAGCCGGGTCGCCACGATGGCGCTGTTGCTGGGTTCGAGGCCGAGGCCGGCGCGGAACCGGTTGGCCAGCGCCACGTCGTACTCCCCGATCGCGGCGACGCCGATCGACTCGACCAGCTCAAGCGTCGGCGCGGCGCCCACCCAGCTGAACCACGCCGGTGACACGTCGAATCGCCGCGCGCTGGCCGCCAGCCGCAACGGCGGACCGTAGTAGCCGCCGTGCACGTCCTCGGCGGCGCACCACCCGGCGCTGTGCGGGCGGACTCGTTCCTGCAGGCGGCTGCTGAGGGCGAGGAAGGCGGTGCCCCGCGGCGACATCAGCCACTTGTAGCCGCCGCAGACGACCGCGTCGAAGCGGGACGCGTCGAACGGCAGCCACCCGATCGCCTGCGTCGCGTCGACGACCACGAGCGCATCGACCGCTGCTGCCGCGGCGCTGACCGCCTCGAGGTCGGCCACCTCGCCCGTGGCCGACTGCACCGCGCTGAACGCAACGACGTACGTGCGCTCGTCGATCGCGTCGGCCACCTTGTCCGGCGGCACGGTGACGACGTCGACTCCCCGGTCCGCGTGGACCAGCCACGGGAACAGGTTGGAGGTGAACTCGATGTCGGGCACCACCACGCGTGCACCGTCCGGCACCGATGCGGCGATCGGGCCGATCAGCTCGGACACGGTCGCACCGGTGGCGACGTCGGCGACATCGACGGAGACCAGCCGGGCGAACGCGGCCCTGGCACGCTCGGTCGACTCCCCCCACTCCTCCCAGCTCCTGATGCCACCGCGCCAGATCTGCAGGGCCGCCTGCAGCTCGTCCCATGCCGGTGTGGGCGGCAGGCCGTAGCTGGCGGTGTTGAGCCAGCCCGGCTCGGGTTGCCAGAGCCCGCGTGCCTCGTCGATGTGCATGCGAGACCGCTCAGTTGCCGGTGATGGCTCGAACCAGCTCTTCCGCGGTCTTGCAGCGGTCCAGGAGGTCGCCGACGTGCTCTTTCGTGCCGCGCAACGGCTCGAGCGTGGGCACCCGCTGCAGCGACTCGTGCCCGGGCAGGTCGAAGATGACCGAGTCCCAGGACGCGGCGGCGACCTCGTTGGCGTACATCTCGAGGCAGCGGCCGCGGAAGTAGGCGCGGGTGTCCTCCGGCGGCTCGGTGACCGCGCGGACGATCTCGTCGTCGGTCACGATGCGGTCGAACCGCCCGGACGCCGACAGCCGGTTGAACAGTCCCTTGTCGGGACGCACGTCGGAATACTGCAGGTCGACGGCGGCGAGCCTGGGCGAGTCCCAGTCGAGCCCGTCGCGCGAGCGGTAGCCCTCGAGGATCTGCAGCTTGGCCACCCAGTCGAGCTCCCGGTGCAAGGACATCGGGTCGGCCTCGAGCCGGGTGAGCACCGACTCCCAGCGGTCGAGGACGTCGGTGGTCACCTCGTCGGCGTCCGCGCCGTAGCGGTCCTCGACATACTTGCGCGCCTGCTCGGCGTACTCCATCTGCAGCTGTACGGCGGTCAGCGTGCGGCCCGAGCGCAGCGTCACCAGCTCGCGCAGCGACGCGTCGTGGGACACCGCGTGCAGAGTCGCGACAGGACGGTCGACGACAAGGTCGACCGACAAAAACCCGGCCTCGATCATCGCGAGCACCAGCGAGGTCGTGCCGATCTTGAGGTAGGTCGAGACCTCGGAGAGGTTCGCGTCGCCGATGATGACGTGCAGCCGGCGGTACTTGTCCGCCACGGCGTGCGGCTCGTCGCGGGTGTTGATGATCGGGCGCTTCAGCGTGGTCTCGAGACCGACCTCGACCTCGAAGTAGTCGGCGCGCTGCGAGATCTGGAAGCCGTTCGTGTGCCCGTCCTGGCCGATGCCGACGCGGCCCGAACCGCAGACGACCTGGCGCGAGACGAAGAACGGCGTGAGGTGGCGCACGATGTCGGCGAACGGCGTCTCACGCGGCATCAGGTAGTTCTCGTGCGTGCCGTAGGACGCGCCCTTGTTGTCGGTGTTGTTCTTGTAGAGGTTGATCGGCGGCGTGTTGGGGAGCTGGCCGGCCCGCCGGCTCGCCTCCGCCATGATGAGCTCCCCCGCCTTGTCCCAGATGACGGCGTCGCGGGGGTTGGTGCACTCGGGCGCGGAGTACTCGGGGTGTGCGTGGTCGACGTAGAACCGTGCCCCGTTGGTGAGGATGATGTTGGCGAGCCCGACGTCCTCGTCGGTGAGCTGCGACGGGTCGGCGACGTCGCGGGCGAGGTCGAAGCCGCGCGCGTCACGCAGCGGGCTCTCCTCCTCGAAGTCCCAGCGGGCGCGGCGGTTGCGAGCCGACGAGGGCTGCGCGTAGGCGTTGACGACCTGCGAGGAGATGAGCATCGCGTTCGCGCCCGGGTTGCCGGGCACCGAGATGCCGTACTCGGTCTCCGTGCCGGTGACCCGCCACACGCTCATGACTGGCAGCGTACGTCGTGCGGGGATGGTCCGGGTCGATAGCCCGGCCACCGGGCGAGGGTCGGCAGGCACCTGGTGGTGGACTCCGACACGATGCCGCAACAGGCGCAGCAGTGCCTCAACATGCTGCTAGGCCTGTTGTCGCATTGCTGGGCCTACCTAACGTGGTCGACTTCCAGCGGTTAGAGGTATTGGCCGGTGTTGGCGACGGTGTCGATGGAGCGGCCCGCCTCGGTGCCCTGCTTGCCCTGGACGAGGGTGCGGATGTAGACGATGCGCTCGCCCTTCTTGCCGGAGATGCGCGCCCAGTCGTCGGGGTTCGTCGTGTTGGGCAGGTCCTCGTTCTCCTTGAACTCGTCGACGCATGCGGCGAGCAGGTGGGAGATGCGCAGGCCCTTCTGGCCGAGGTCGAGGAAGTCCTTGATGGCCATCTTCTTCGCCCTGTCGACGATGTTCTGGATCATCGCGCCGGAGTTGAAGTCCTTGAAATAGAGGATCTCCTTGTCGCCGTTGGCGTAGGTGACCTCGAGGAACTTGTTCTCGTCGAGCTCGGAGTACATCCGCTCGACCGTCCGCTGGATCATCCCGTGGACGGTGGCCTCGCGGTTGCCGTCGTTCTCCTTGAGGTCGTCGGGGTGCAGCGGCAGCTCGGCCTTGATGTACTTCGAGAAGATGTCACGCGCGGACTCGGCGTCAGGTCGCTCGATCTTGATCTTCACGTCGAGGCGGCCCGGCCGCAGGATCGCCGGGTCGATCATGTCCTCGCGGTTGGAGGCGCCGATGACGAGGACGTTCTCGAGGCCCTCGACACCGTCGATCTCGGAGAGCAGCTGCGGCACGATGGTGTTCTCGACGTCGGAGGAGACACCCGATCCGCGGGTGCGGAACAGCGAGTCCATCTCGTCGAAGAACACGATGACCGGCGTGCCCTCGGACGCCTTCTCGCGAGCCCGGGAGAACACCAGCCGGATGTGTCGCTCGGTCTCGCCGACGTACTTGTTGAGCAGCTCGGGGCCCTTGATGTTGAGGAAGAACGACCGGCCCTCGGGCTTGCCGGTGACCTCCGCGACCTTCTTGGCCAGCGAGTTGGCAACGGCCTTCGCGATGAGGGTCTTCCCGCAGCCGGGCGGGCCGTAGAGCAGCACACCCTTGGGCGGGCGCAGCTGGTGCTCCTGGAACAGCTCGGGGTGCAGGTAGGGCAGCTCGACCGCGTCGCGGATCTGCTCGATCTGCGCGGCCAGGCCGCCGATCAGCGTGTAGTCGATGTCGGGAACCTCTTCGAGGACGAGCTCCTCGACCTCGGACTTGGGCACCCGCTCGTAGACGTAGCCCGACCGCGGCTCGAGCAGCAGCGACTCGCCGACCCGCAGGTGCTCGCCGTCGCGCAGCGGCGCGGCGAGGCGGACGACCTTCTCCTCGTCGGTGTGCCCGACGACCAGCGCACGCTCGCCGTCGGCGAGCAGCTCCTTGAGCATGACGACTTCGCCGACGCTTTCGAACCTGAGTGCCGCGACGACGTTCATCGCCTCGTTGAGCATGACCTCTTGGCCGCGCTGCAGATCGTCGAGCTCGACACCGGGGCTCACGGCGACGCGCAGCTTGCGCCCGCCGGTGAAGATGTCGACGGTGTCGTCGTCGTTGCGCGCGATGAACACGCCGAAACCGGCGGGCGGCTGCGCGAGCCGGTCGACCTCTTCCTTGAGGGCGATGATCTGGTCGCGCGCCTCCTTGAGAGTCGTGACGAGCCGGTCGTTCTGCGTGGTCACCGACGACAAGTTGGCCTGGAGATCCGCCACGCGGTCCTCGAGGGCGCGCACGTGGCGGGGAGACTCGGTGAGGCGTCGACGGAGTGCGTCGACCTCCTCCTGCAACGCGGCAACTTGCTGGGTCAGATCATGTGGACGTCTCGATGCGCCTGCGCGCCCTTCGCCACCGCTGGTCGGCACGGCGTCACCTCCCCTCGCGGGTGCTCCCGGTCGGAAGCCGTCAATCCTGACACTACCGTCGGCACGTCTGGTTGTGACCTTCAACGCGCGAGAGGAACCGTGTGGTCCGAATGGGTCATCGTTGCGTCATTCATCGGACACGTTGCGGCGCCGTTATTCATCGGATGCGTTCCGGCTCGCCGTCGCGCCACCGCCAGATGCCGGTGAACCGTTCGTCGGGGCAGCAGCGGGGCACCCGTGACGACGAGTACGTTGTGCCCCGTGCGATGACCGTTTCGTCCTTTACCGCGACGCCGGTGAGCAGCACGTCGTCGCGCGGAGTGAGCAGCTCGCCGACCAGGCCGACCGCGCGGCGCCGCCCGTCGTACACGTAGAGGGCGCTCGGCGGGCTTCCCGCCCCGGCCGCGCAGCGAACAGTCACCAGGGCCTCGGACGTCTCGTCGCCGTCGACGTCGCCCAGCAGGACGTCCTGCACGAGCTCGGCGGTGCCCTGGCACCACAGCGGGTGGTCGAGCCTGCCCCATGCCACCCTGGCGAGCGTCCCACCCGGGCCTTCGCTTCCGCGAACCGTCGGGGTCGGGCTCGCGGTCGCCGACCCGGCCGGGGGGCTCGCCGAGGGTGGCCCGGGAGGTTTGGAGCGCAGCGCGCCCTGGGTGCCGGGCGAGCGCTGCGGCGCCTCGTCCGGGTCGCCGAGGCCGGTCCAGGTGGCCAGTCCGAGCAGCGCGCTGAGCACGAAGACCACGGCGATCACGCCGACGCGCCGGTTGCCGGTGGTCGGGCCCGTCACCCGCTCCCGTCCTCGCCACGGGAGGCCTTGGCCGGCCGCCGCCGGCGCAACGGTGGCCGGACCCCGTCCGCGAGCCGGCGCGAGGTCACCAGGAAGCCGGTGTGGCCGACCATCCGGTGCTCCGGGCGGACGGCCAGACCCTCGAGGTGCCAGCCGCGCACCAGTGACTCCCAGGCTTGTGGCTCGGTGAAGGTGCCGTGCTCCCGCAGTGCCTCTGCGGTGCGGGAGAGCTGGGTCGCGGTGGCGACGTAGACGATGAGCACCCCACCCGGGACCAGCACCCGGGAGACCGCGTCGAGGCACTCCCAGGGAGCGAGCATGTCGAGCACCACGCGGTCGACGTCGCTGTCGTCGAGCGACTCGGCCAGGTCGCCGACCGTCAGCCGCCACGCCGGATGCGGCCCGCCGAAGAAGTCCTCGACGTTGGTGCGCGCGATGTCGGCGAAGTCACTGCGCCGTTCGTACGACGACACGACACCCTCGTCGCCCACGGCGCGCAGCAGCGCCATCGTGAGCGCTCCCGACCCGACACCCGCCTCCACGACGTGCGCACCGGGGAAGACGTCCGCCATGTGCACGACCTGGCCCGCGTCCTTGGGGTACACGACCGCGGCGCCGCGGGGCATGGACAGCACGTAGTCGGCCAGCAGGGGGCGGAGTGCGAGATACGTGACCCCGCCCGTCGTCGTCAAAACGGTGCCCTCGGACGCGCCGATGAGCTCGTCGTGCGGGATCGATCCCTTGTGGGTGTGGAACTCCTTGCCTTCGGCGAGGGTGATCGTGTGCATCCGCCCTTTCGGGTCGGTGAGCTGGACGCGGTCGCCGACGCCGAAGGGGCCTCTTCGGTGGGCTGCTCCGGTGGGACCCGACGCTGCAGACATCGTGCGCGAGTCTAGGTGGCCGGCGCCCTAGACCTGCGCCACGGCGCGCTCGACGTCAACGGCGCTGAGGACGCCGTAGACGTCACCGTTGGCCTCGACGACGAGGTACTCCGCGGACGGGAGTCGGGTGATCGCGTCGACCAGGTCTTCGCCGGTGGCGTCCGCGGACACGACCATCTCGGGCTGGAGCCGCCTCGCGAAGTCACCGACGGGTACCCACGGCCGCCGCTGCTCCGGTGTGGCGCGAACTGCCTCCTCGTTGACGATGCCGACGGGCTTCCCGTCGCCGCCGACCACCACCATGGCCCGGGCGCCGGCCTCCTGGCTCTGGCGCAGTGCCTCGGCCAAGGGGACGCCGGCCGCCACGGGGATCGCGCGTCGGGTGAGTGTGCGCGCGGACAGGGAGGGCACGGTGCGCTGGATCTGCGCGGCGCGCAGCGACTGCGAGGCCCCCATCCAGATGAACGACCCGAGCAACGCGCCCCACACGAGGTCGATGACGTCCGGTGTGCGGTCGGCCAGCCTCGCCACCAGGCTCGGCAGCAGCAGGACGACGATGGCCACGCCCCGCCCGACCCACGCGGCCACCACGACGCCGTGGTGGCGCTGGCCGCTGGCCCGCCACACGGCCGCGGCGAGCACCCGGCCGCCGTCCAGCGGCAGTCCGGGCAGCATGTTGAAGCCGCCGACGACCAGGTTGCTCCACATGAGGGCACCGGCGAGCAGCCGGCCGACCGTGCCCTCGTCCAGCACCTCGAAGACCCCGTAGGCCACGGCGCCGATCACCAGCGACACGGCCGGTCCGGCAGCGGCGATGCCCGCCTCGCGGCCGGGCGTCTGCGCGGGCTTCTCGATCTCGGACACGCCGCCGAGCAGGTAGAGGCTGATGCGCCGCACCGGCAAGCCGGCCTGGAGGGCCACGACCGTGTGGCTCAGCTCGTGAACCAGCACCGACAGGTAGAGCAGCAGCGCGAAGGTGAGCGACACGGCGTAGCGCCACGGCCCGAGGTCGGGGACGGCCTCCTCGACGTTCTCTGCGAAGACGTAGGTGATCAGGGCGGCGACGAGGAACCAGCTCGGGGCCAGATAGACGGGTACGCCGAAGGGCCGGGCGATCAGGATGGCGCCCGACTCGTCGCGCCGGGGAGATCGCTGTCGCGGGCCGGTCGGGGGGCTGGGGCGTGGCCGGGGGTCCACCCCCCGATGGTAGGTGGTCGGGAGGCGCCGCCGCCGCGCGTCAGGATTCCGCCTGTCGTCGGGGGCTCCGCCTGTCGTCGGGGCATTGTCGGACTGGCCACCTAGAGTCGCGGGCATGAGCTCGTCGCAGGCTGCCTCGTCGCAGGCTGAACTGTTGCCCGAGGGGGCGCCCGCCGAGGAGCCCGTGCCACAGCCGGTGGCGCCGTCGTCGCTGTCACCCTCACGGGCCAGCGACTTCCTCACCTGCCCGCTGCTCTATCGCTTCCGGGTCATCGACCGTCTCCCCGAGCATCCCAGCCCGCTCGCCACCCGTGGCACCGTCGTCCACGCGGTGCTCGAGCGGCTTTTCGACCTGCCGGCCGGTGAGCGCACGCCGGAGCGGGCTGCCACGCTGCTGCGCCCCGAGTGGGAGCGACTGCTCGCCGAGGCGCCAGAGCTGGGCGAGCTCTTCGCCGACGACGAGGCGTGCGGCGAGTGGCTGCACGGCGCCGACCAGCTCCTCGACGCCTACTTCGGCCTCGAGGACCCGCGCCGGCTCGAGCCTGCCGAGCGCGAGCTCTACGTCGAGTGCGAGCTCGACAGCGGGCTGCGGCTGCGCGGCTACGTCGACCGGCTCGACGTCGCGCCGTCCGGCGACCTGCGGGTGGTCGACTACAAGACCGGCCGCGCTCCCCGCGAGGGGTTCGAGGCCAAGGCGATGTTCCAGATGCGCTTCTACGCGCTCGTGCTCTGGCGTCTGCACGGCCGGGTGCCCAAGCTGCTTCAGCTGCTCTACCTCGGCAGCGACGAGGTGCTTCGCTACGAGCCGGACGAGGCCGACCTGCAAGCCACCGAGCGCAAGCTCGCTGCCGTCTGGGCCGCGATCCAGCGCGCCACGGAGCGCGGTGACTGGCGGCCCAGCCCGAGCCGGCTCTGCGACTGGTGCGACCACCAGGACCTCTGCCCTGCCTTCGGCGGCACTCCGCCGCCACTCCCCCTGCTGCCGGTGCCGGAGGTTCCCGGCGCACAGGTCGCCGACGAGCGGCCCTCCCCGGTCACCCCGGCTGACGAAGTCTAGACAGCGCTCTCAGGGTGTCCCGGAGATCACCCGGAGGTCACCCGGACATTTCCCGCGAGCACGAAAAATCACTGGCAGTCACCCATACGGTGGGTGACTGACAACACCTGCCAAGGAGCCGAATGTGAGCACAAACGGGTCAGCCACCGCGACGGGAACTGCCGCGCAGACGCGCGAGCTGAGCAAGACCTACGGCGAGGGCGACACTCTCGTGGTCGCGCTCGATGCCGTCAGCGTGGAGTTCCGTCGCGGTCACTTCACCGCGATCATGGGTCCCTCGGGCTCCGGCAAGTCGACACTGATGCACTGCATGGCCGGGCTCGACAGCGCCACGTCGGGCTCGGTGATGATTGGCGACATCGAGCTGACGTCACTCGACGACAAGCGGCTGACCCGGCTCCGCCGCGACAACCTCGGGTTCATCTTCCAGGCCTACAACCTGGTCCCGACCCTCACGGCCATCGAGAACATCACGCTGCCCCTCGACATCGCCGGGCGCAAACCCGATCGCGAATGGCTCGACACGGTGATCGACACCGTCCGGCTGCGCGACCGCCTGCACCACCGTCCCAACCAGCTCTCGGGTGGCCAGCAGCAGCGGGTCGCCTGCGCCCGCGCGCTCGCGGGCCGGCCCGACATCGTGTTCGCCGACGAGCCGACCGGCAACCTCGACTCACGGTCAGGCGTCGAGGTGCTCGAGTTCCTGCAGAGCTCGGTCCGCACCATGGGCCAGACCGTGGTCATGGTCACCCACGACCCGGCCGCCGCTTCGTACGCCGACCGGGTTCTCTTCCTTGCTGACGGCCGCATCGTCGACGAGATGGCATCCCCGACTGCGGCGCTGGTCCTCGAGCGGATGAAACGCCTGGAGTCCGGCCACGAGCCAGCCGTCCCCTCGGCGCGCAGCAACCCCCTGTCGTCCGACGCGGCCGGGAGGGCGTGACCTCGTGCTTCGCGTCATCGTCAAGAACCTGCTCGCCCGCAAGCTCCGCCTTGTCCTGACGGCCCTCTCGGTCGTCCTCGGTGTCGCCTTCGTCTCCGGGACGTTGGTCCTCGGCGACACCATGAACTCCACGTTCGACAAGCTCTTCTCCACTGCCTACTCGGGCACCGACGTCGGCGTCCGCGGCAAGGCGGCCTTCGAGGCCAGCGTCGTCGATGGCGGCGACCCGGCCCAGGCCCGGCCGCCCGTTCCCGTCAGCGTGCTCGACCAGGTGCGCGAGGTCGACGGCGTGCGCGAGGCAGAGGGCGACTTCACCGGCTTCGCGCAGATCGTCAAGCCTGACGGGAAGGTCGTCGAGACCAGCGGAGCCCCCACGATGGGCGGCGCCTGGTTGGGCGACTCCCCGCTGAATCCCTACCGGCTCACCTCCGGGGATGCCCCGGCTGCTGCCGGCCAGGTGGCCATCGACGAGGCCACGGCCAAGGACAACGAGCTTGCGGTCGGCGACCGCATCAAGGTGCTGACCGAGTCGGGCACGAAGGCTGCCGCCGTCAGCGGCATCGTCGGTTTCGGCGATGGCGCCAGCCTGGGCGGCGCGACCATCACCCTGTTCGATGCCGCCACAGCGCAGGACGTGCTCTCCACCGACGGCAGCTTCTCCGAGGTGCTCGCGCTAGGCGACGGCAGCGTCGGCGACGCAGCTTTGCGCGACCGGGTCGCGCAGGCCCTACCGGCCGACTACGAAGCACTCACGGGCGAGGAACTCGCGGCCGCTGAGTCGGGCAACATCAAGGACCAGTTGCAGTTCTTCAGCATCTTCCTGCTCGTCTTCGCCGTCATCTCGATCTTCGTCGGCTCGTTCATCATCTTCAACACGTTCTCGATGCTGGTGGCCCAGCGCAGCCGTGAGCTCGCCCTGCTGCGCGCACTGGGGGCGAGCCGCCGCCAGGTGAACGGTTCGGTCATCGCCGAGGCGGCCGCCGTCGGCCTCCTGGGCTCGATACTCGGCCTCGGGCTCGGTGTGCTCCTGTCCATCGGCCTGCGCGCTCTCATCAGCGCGTTCATCGGTGAGATCCCAGGCAGCGGTCTGATCCTGCAAGCCAACACGGTGATGTGGGCCTTCCTCGTCGGCACGGTCGTCACCATCGTGGCGGCCATTGGCCCGGCTCGCCGGGCCACCAAGATTCCGCCGATCGCGGCGCTGCGCGACGACGTCGCCTTGCCCGAGTCGTCCCTGCGTCGCCGTGCTCTGGTCGGGGTGGCCGTTCTCGGCCTGGGCGTCGCCAGCATGGCGTCCGGGCTGCTCGCCGACGCGGGCATCCTCTGGGTCGGCATCGGGGCGCTGCTGGTCTTCCTCGGCGTCGCCGTGCTCAGCCCGTTCGCGAGCCGGCCCGCCGTGGCCGGCATCGGCGTGCCCCTGCCGCGGATCTGGGGCACCACCGGACGGCTGTCGCGCGAGAACGCGCGGCGCAACCCCCGGCGCACCGCGGCGACGGCTTCCGCGCTCATGGTCGGGCTCGCGCTCGTTGCGGCCGGAGGCGTCCTCGGCTCCTCGATAACGAAGAGCGCCAACGCGACCATCGACCGCAGTGTCGGTGCCGACTTCATCGTGGCGACGAAGACCTTCTCGCCCATCCCGGCCAGCGTGGCCGACTCCATGGGCAAGGTCGACGGCATCGACGCGGTGACGTCGTTCCGGGCCGGTCAGGCCCAGATCGACGGCAAGGTCACAGCCATCCAGGGCGTCACGGCCGACACCGTCGACCGCACCCTGCAGCTGGACGTGGTCGGCGGCGACATCGCCGCGCTCGGGCAGGGCGAGATCCTGGTCAACCAGGACGTGGCCACCGAAAACAAGTGGAAGGTCGGCGACCAGATCACTGTCGAGTTCGGCAAGACGGGCAAGACGACCCTGACCCTCGGCGGGACCTACGCCGAGAACCAGATCGCCGGGAACTACCTGATCGGGCTGGACACCTACAACGCCAACTTCAGCGCGCACCTCGACCAGGTGGTCGCGATGACCGTCAAGCCCGACGCCAACCTCACACAGGTGCGCAAGGGGATCACCGCGGCGACCGGGGCGTCCGCGAACCTGCAGGTGCGCGACCAGAGCGAGTTCAAGGACGAGCAGCGCAAACAGATCAACCAGCTCCTGGGCTTCATCTATGTGCTGCTCGCGCTGGCCGTGCTGATCGCCGCACTCGGCATCGTCAACACCCTGGCCCTGTCCGTGATCGAACGCACCAGGGAGATCGGACTGTTGCGGGCCGTGGGCATGGCTCGCCGGCAGGTCCGCCGGATGATCCGGCTCGAGTCCGTCGTCATCGCGATCTTCGGCGCACTGCTGGGCATTGCGCTGGGCATCGTTCTCGGTACCTCGATGGTGAGCTCTCTCGCCGACGACGGCATCGAGGAGGTTGTCGTTCCCTACGCCCAGCTGGTGATCTACCTCGCGGTAGGAGGGCTCATCGGGGTGCTCGCGGCGATCTTCCCGGCACGGCGGGCGGCACGCCTCGACGTACTGCGTGCGATCACGACCGAGTAGCGACGAGTCTGCGCAACCAGGCGAGGTCGATGTCGACCAGCGAGTCGACGACGGCGTCCGCGACGCTGTCGTCGACTCGGACCAGGCTCGGCACGATGACCGTGACACAGCCCGCGGCACGCGCCGACATCGCACCTGTCGCGGAGTCCTCGAGCGCGAGGCACGCCTCGGGACGCACGGCGAGCTTGTCGGCGGCGAGGCGGTAGGGCGCCGGGTCGGGCTTGGTGTGCGCGACGTCGTCGGAGGACACAGTGGCGCCGAAGTGCTCGCGCCCGATGGCATCGAGCACGGCGTCGACGAGCCGCCGCGCCGACGAGGACACGAGCGCGGCCGGCAGCCCGGCCCGCTCGACCTCGGCCAGCAGCTCGCGGGCGCCGGGCATCCAGTGCACCGGGCCACGGCGCAGGGCGTCCTCCATGCCGTCGAGCAGCGCGATCGCGACGTCGCCGGGCGCGAGATCCGGGCGTTCGGCGACGGCCAGCATGTAGGTGGCGGTGTGTTCGAGGGAGCCGCCGACCAGCGACACCTGGTGCTCAGGGCCCCACGGTGCGCCGAGGCGCCCCATCACCTCGCTCTCGACCTCGAACCAGGTTTCCTCGGTGCCGACGAGCAGGCCGTCCATGTCGAACAGGACGGCTTCCAGCTCCGTCATACGTCGAGCTCTTGCTGTTCCTCGAGCTTCTCCGCCTCGCGCCGCTGTGCCGAGTCGTGCAGGTGGCAGGCCACGTCGACCCCGCCCGTCGCCCGCAGCTGCGGATCGACGCCGTCGAAGAACTCCAGGCGGACGGCCCCGGCCTCGACCTTCACCTCGCGCAGCCCTCGCCACAGCGGCTCGTCGGGGTCGGACTCCCTGATCGCACGCAGGGTCGCAGCGATTTCGTCGCCGGAGTGACCGCGCGAGGACGTCAGCCTCACTGTGTGCCCCGGCTCGTCGAGCACCGACAGGTCGCCGAAGTAGGCCTGCTCGCGGTCGTACTCGTCGGCGTCCAGCGTCAGCCACCGCTGCTCGAGCAGGACGCGCAGGTCGCGACTCTCCCATCCGCAGACCTCGAACGCCTTCGGGCAGCGCGGGTGGAACGAGCAGCCGAGCGGCGGGCGGGCCGCGTCGGGGATCTCGCCGCGCGGCAGGTCGCGGGGACCCTCGGACGTCGGGTCGAGCTCGGGGATGGCTGCGAGCAGCGACCGGGTGTAGGGGTGCTTCGGGTCGCGGAAGATCTCCTCGACCGGGCCGATCTCGACGATCCGGCCGAGATACATGATCGCCACCCGGTCGCAGAAGAACTTGGCCGTCGCCAGGTCGTGGGTGATGTAGACGTAGGTCAGGTCGAGCTCGCGGCGCAGGTCGAGCATCAGTTCGAGGATCTTCGCACGCACGCTCATGTCGAGCATCGAGATCGGTTCGTCCGCGACGAGCAGCGCCGGGTCGAGGATGGTCGCGCGGGCGAGCACAGCGCGCTGCTTCTGGCCACCGGACAGGTCGCGGGGGTACTTCGTGAGATAGCGCTCGACGGGGCTCAGACCGACGCGATCGAGCGCCTCGACCACCTTGCGGCGGGTGGCCGCCTTGCCCTTGGTCAGGCCGTGGATGCGCAGCGGGTGCCCCACCGCCGTCTCGATGTCCATCGAAGGGTTGAGCGACGCGTGGGGGTCCTGGAAGACCATCTGGAGGGTCTTGCGCAGCTGACGCATCTCCTTCGCCGAGCGGCCGGTGATCGGCTCCCCGTGCAGCTCGACGCTGCCCTTGGTCGCCGGGACGAGGCCGAGCAGGGCGCGTCCGAGGGTCGACTTGCCTGATCCCGACTCCCCCACGAGGCCGAGGACCTCACCCTCGCGCAGGTCGAAGCTCACGCCGTCGACGGCCTTGACGGCACCGGTGTCGCGACCGACCAGCCGCGAGAGGTTGCCGCCCCGGAGGGCGAAGTGGACCTCGAGGTCGCGCACGCGGAGGAACGGTTCGGCGGACGGCTCGCCACCGCGGTGCGCGGCAGCTGCGGTCTCAGGCTTCGTCGGCAACGTCGATCTCCCCTCGGTCCAGCGGGGCGTCGCCGCCCGCAGGCACCTCTGACTGCGGGCCGTGCAGCCAGCACTCGACCTCGCCCTCGCCTCTTCGGACCGGCACCGGAAGCTTCGAGGCGCACACCCGCATCGCGTCGGGGCAGCGGGTGTGGAAGCGGCACCCCGGCGGCGGGTCGCTCAGGTCCGGCGGCGCGCCCGGAATGTAGTGCAGCCCGGTGGTCGACAGCGAGATCGTGGACCGCAGCAGCTCGCGCGTGTAGGGGTGCTGTGGGTCACGGAAGACCTGCCGGGCCGGCCCCTGCTCGACGATGCGCCCGGCGTACATCACCGCGATGCGGTCGCACGCCTCGGCGACGATGCCGAGGTTGTGGGTGATGAACAGCAGCGAGGTGTCGTGGCTGCGGCGCAGCTCCGCGAGGATGCGCACGATCTGGGCCTCGACGAGGACGTCGAGCGCGGTCGTCGGCTCATCGGCCACGACGAACGCGGGGCGCAGGACGAGCGCGAGCGCGATCATGATGCGCTGGCGCATGCCGCCCGAGAACTCATGTGGGTAGCTGCGGTAGCGGCTCGGCGGGATGCCCATCTCGCGCAGCGCCACCAGCGCGCGTTGGCGACGCTCGCTCTTGTCCAGGTTCGGCTCGTGCGCGTTGAGCGTCTCCTCGAAGTGCTCGCTCACCCGCATCAGCGGGTTGAGCCGCGTCATGGGCTCCTGGAAGATCAACCCGAGGTGCGACCCACGCAGCTCCTGCAGCGCCCGGTCTCCGAGTGTGACCAGGTTCTGGCCGCGGTAGAGCACCTCGCCGTCCACTGCGGTGCCGGGCGGCAGCAGGCCCAGTACGCCACGCCCGAGCGTCGACTTTCCGCACCCCGACTCTCCTACCAGACCCAGCGTCTCGCCCCGGAAGAGGTCGAAGGACACGCCGTCGACGGCGCGCACCGGCCCGATCTCGGTGGCGTACCAGACCCGCAGATCGCGCACCGAGAGAACCGGCTCGCCGTTCTCGGGCGCCGGGGTGGGGACTGGCTCGGCCAGCACGCTCATGTGCCCTCCTCCGCGGTCGCTCGACTCGGGTGACCGGTGCGCTCCGGAAGCCGGACAGTGAGCAGCCGCCGTTGGCGCAGGGTCGGGTTGAGCGTCTCGTTGAGCCCCTCGCCCACCAGGGTGAGGGCGGTGACCAGCACGACGATGGCGAGGCCCGGGAACAACGATGTCCACCAGATGCCGGAGGTCGCATCGGGCAGCGCGCGGAACAGGTCGTAGCCCCACTCCGCGGCCTCGGTCGGCTGGACGCCATAGCCGAGGAAGCCGAGGGCCGCGAGGGTGCCGATGGCGTCGGCGGCGTTGAGGGTGGCGATAACCGGCACACTCTGCACGACGTTGGTCAGCAGGTAGCGGAACATGATCGTGCCCGGCCGCGCGCCGATGGTACGGGCAGCTTCGACGTACGTCGCCTCCCGGGCGCTCACTGTGCTGTTGCGCACCACCCGGAAGTACTGCGGGACGTAGACCACGGTGATGGCGATCGCTGCCGTGACGATGCCGCCGCCGAGCTTGTCGGAGAGCAGGAAGGCGATAACGATCGCGAGGAGCAGGAACGGGAACGCGAACAGCGCGTCCATGATCAGCACCAACACGCGGTCGAGCTTGCCGCCGAAGTAGCCGCTGACGAGACCCAGCAGCACACCGAGCGCGACCGAGAGGACGAGCGAGAGCAGCACGACCTCGAGCGCGGTGCGGGTGCCCCAAACTACCCGGCTGAACACGTCGTAGGTCTGCACGCTGGTGCCGAACCAGTGGTCGGCAGAGGGAGCGGCCTGCTTGGGGAACCGCTGCCCGCCGTCGCTGACCTGGTTGAAGCCGTACGGCGCGACTTGCGGCGCGAAGACGGCCACCAACGCCATGAGCGCGGTGACCAGAGTGCCCATGCCCAGCATCCAGCGGGCCACGCCCTTGGAACGCCGGTAGGGCGAGAGGAAGCCTGCCCAGATACGGGCCAGCACATTGTGCCGCCGGCCGTCCCCATGGGGGCCGCTGTCGGTGTCGCCGGCCGTCGGAAGAGGGGTGCCGCCGATGGTGGTCAATGTCAGTACCTCACCCTCGGGTCGATCAACGCGTTGACGATGTCGATGAGCAGACTGATCAGCACCACGATGAGGGCGAAGACGGTGATGATCCCCTGGACCGCGGCGTAGTCGCGGTTGGTGAGGTAGCGGATGAGCTGGCTGCCGACCCCCGGCCAGCTGAACGTCTGTTCGGTGAGGATGGCCCCGCCGAAGAGGAGCGCGACCTGGAGTCCGAGCACGGTGATGAACGGCACCAGGGCGTTGCGGAAGGCGTGGTGACGCACGACCTTCTTCTCGGGAACGCCGCGGGCCTGAGCGGCCTCGACGTAGTCGTCACGCATGGTCTGTGCGACGTTGACCCGGATCAGCCGGATGAAGACGCCGGTGACCAGCAACCCCAGGACGACCGCCGGCATCACGAGGTGCTTGAGCCCGTCGATGAAGGCGTCGCTGCTGCCTGCGAGCACAGCGTCGAGCAGGAAGATGTGGGTGACTTCCTCGGTGGTGGCCTGGGTGATGGCACCGGCCTGCTTGCCGGACGGCAGCCACCCGAGCTTGGTGGTGAAGAGCATCTGGGCGAGCACACCGACGAAGAAGACCGGCGCGGCGTAGGTGAGGATGCCGAAGAGCCGGATGCCGACGTCGGAGGCCGTGTCGCGGCGGCGGCCGGCATAAAGGCCCAGTGGGATCCCGACGACGAGCGCGACGAGCATCGCGGCGACCGTCAGCGTCAGTGTGGCGCCGCCGTTGACGATGAAGATTTCGGTGACATCGCGGTTGTCCGTGAGAGTGGTGCCGAAGTCGAGGCGCAGGACGCCGGAGACGTACTCCCAGTACTGCACGATGAGCGGCCGGTCGAACCCCGCGGCCTCGCGGCGGCGGGCGATCTCGTCGGGCGGCAGCCGTCCGCCAAGGGCTGCGCTGACCGGGTCGCCCGGTGCGACGCGCATCAGCAGGAAGACCATCGTCAGCAGCACGAGGATGTTGGGGATGACGAGCAGCAGCCTGGTCAGGATGTACCTGCGCAAGGACCCGCTTCGGGCGGCCATGGCTCACTCACCTCATCGGGACGCAGGGGCGGCGTCGTTGCGCAAGACCTCGGGAACTGCTGTGGCGCGGCAAGAGGCTACAGCCCCGGGTCGAAGACGGGGGCCCCGCCGCCACGTGGCGACGGAGCCCCCGGGATCTGCCTCGACGGAGCCTGACTGACTAGACGTCGACTCCGTTGACCATCCAGAACCGGAACGTGAACGACGGGTCGAAGGTCTCGTCCACGCCCTTCACGCCGTCCAGAACGGCGGCAACCTGCTTGCCCTGCCAGATCGGCACGATGGGCGCGTCCTCGGCGGTCAGCTTCTGGATCTCGCCGAACGCCGCCTCGCGGGTCGCCGGGTCGGTGCTGGCCTTCTGCTCGGCCAGCTTCTTGTCCACCTCGGGGTTGTTGTAGCCGTACTGGAGGAAGTTGTTCTTCGAGTCGAAGAACGGCGACAGGTAGTTGTCACCATCGGGGAAGTCCGGGAACCAGCCGAGCTGCCACGCCTCGTAGGTGCCCTTGGGGTACTCCTCCTTGTACTGCTCGTACTCCGCCGACTTCAGCGACACCTGGAAGAGCTTGCTGTCGTTGAGCTGGCGCTCGATCTCGGCGTACATGTCGGCTGACGTGGCGCCGTAGCGCGACGGCGTGTACCAGATCGTGGTCTTCACGGGCGTGGTCACACCGGCGTCGTCGAGGATCTTCTTGGCCTTCGCCGCGTCGGGCTCGCCGTACTGCTCCTGGAAGGCCTCGGTGTGGCCCTCAAGGCCCTGCGGGACCATGGAGTACAGCGGGTCGACGGAGCCGTTGTAGACGTTGGACGCGATGGCCTCACGGTCGATGACCTGCGCGACCGCCTGGCGTACCGCCTTGTCCTTGAACGGGCCCTTGACGTTCTGGAGCACCAGGTAGTTGATCTCGGTGCCGGCACCGAGGACGACCTGGATGCCCTTGGACTCGCCGTTGTCCTGCAGGTCCTTCACGTCGGTCGGCGAGAGCGACCGGTAAGCGACCATGACCTCTTTGCTCTCCAGCGCGGTCTTGAGCGCCGACTCCTGCTGGTAGTAGGAGACGATGGTCTGGCTGTTCTTGAGCTCCTGGTTGCCCTTGTACTCCTCGTTCGGCGAGAGCACGACCTGCTGCGTCTTGTCGAACTTGTCGACCTTGTAGAGGCCGGAGCCGATCGCGTCGCCATCGGGGTGCAGTGCGTCGGCCGGGTAGACGTCGCTCGGGACGAGCGAGCCGGCGCCGGTCGTCAGGACGAACGGGAAAGTCGCGTCCGGGGCCTTGAGGTTGAACGTCACCGTCGCGTCGTCGGTCGCCTCGACCGTGTCGACGCTGGCGAGCAGCGACGACGGGCCGTTGGGGTCGGCGAGCTTGATCACGCGCTCGATCGAGAACTTGACGTCCTCTGCGGTGAGGTCGCTGCCGTCGGAGAACTTCAGGCCGGCGTTCAGCTTGCAGACGTAGGTCTTGTCGTCGCTGAAGTCGCAGGACTCAGCCGCGTCCGGCTCGGGCGTGTTGCCGCCGGCCGGGATGCTGAGGAGGTTCTGGTAGATGTTGTACTGCAACGTCCACGAGGGAAGGTCGTAGCTTCCGGCCGGGTCGATGGTCGTGACCTTGTCGGTGGTGCCGATGACCAGCGGAGCAAGGTCCTTGGCTGCGCCACCGCCGCCGCCGCCGCCGCCTTCGCCGTCGTCGTCACCACCACACGCCGTGAGCCCACCGGCCATCAGACCGAGGGCCGCGAACGCGACCGTTGCTCGGCGCCATGTCGAATGCACGCTGTTTCTCCCACCTGTAGACGCCATTGAGTTCCGGCTCAAACGGAGCCAGCGATTGGCGACACTAGCGGCGGAACACCGGCCGTGGAACCGGGACCGATGCCAGGGCACGTCGCGATTCGGCAACAATTCGCCGCCGATCCTGCGCCTGGGCGTCACACGCGGCCTCAGCCGGGCCGGCTCACCGTGCGTTGAAGTACTTCGCCTCCGGGTGGTGGATCACCAGGGCGTCGGTGGACTGCTCCGGGTGCAGCTGGAGCTCCTCGGAGAGCTTCACCCCGATGCGTTCCGGTTTGAGCAGCTCGACCAGCTTGGCGCGATCCTCCAGGTTGGGGCAGGCGCCATAGCCGAACGAGAACCGGGCACCGCGGTAGCGCAGGTCGAAGTAGGCCTCGGTGTCGTCAGGGTCCTCCCCCGCGAAACCGAGCTCGGCCCGCATCCGCTTGTGCCAGTACTCCGCGAGCGCCTCGGTGAGCTGCACCGAGAGGCCGTGGAGCTCGAGGTAGTCGCGGTAGGCGTCCTTGGCGAACAGCTCGGAGGTGACCTCGGCGATTCGCGGGCCCATGGTCACCAGCTGCAAGCCCAGGACGTCGGTCTCCCCCGACTCGCGGGGACGGAAGAAGTCGGCGAGACAGAGATGGCGACCGTGGCGCTGCCGCGGGAACGTGAACCGGTAGCGCTCGCCGCCAGAGTCGTCGAGCAGGACGACGTCGTCGCCCTCGCTCACCACGGGGTAGTAGCCGTAGACGACCGCCGCCTCGAGCATCTTCTCCGACTGCGCGCGCTCCAGCCAGGCGCGCATCCGCGGCCGTCCCTCGGTCTCCACGAGCTCCTCGTACGACGCGCCGTCGGCGTCGCGGCCGGGCTTCAGTCCCCACTGACCCATGAAGGTCGCCCGCTCGTCGAGCAGCGACGCGTAGTCGGCGAGGGCGAGCCCCTTGACGATGCGATCGCCCCAGAACGGCGGGTTGGGCACCGGGTTGTCGGTGGCGACGTCCGAGCGCGCCGGCATGTCCTCGACCGGCGTCGTGTCCGGGCGTTCGGTCGCGCGCACACGGCGCTTGCGCAGCGCCGGCAGCTCGGCGCCGGGCACACCACGCTTCACACCGACGACTGCATCCATCAGTCGCAGTCCCTCGAACGCGTCCCTCGCGTAGCGGACCTCGCCGTCGTAGACGTCGGCCAGGTCCTGCTCGACGTACGGTCGGGTGAGCGCTGCGCCACCGAGGATCACCGGCCAGCGCGCAGCGACTCCTCGGGAGTTCATCTCCTCGAGGTTCTCCTTCATGATGACCGTCGACTTCACGAGCAGGCCGGACATGCCGATCAGGTCGGCGCGGTGCTCGTCCGCGGCGTCGAGGATCGCGGACACGGGCTGCTTGATGCCGAGGTTGACCACCGTGTAGCCGTTGTTCGACAAGATGATGTCGACGAGGTTCTTGCCGATGTCGTGCACGTCGCCCTTGACCGTGGCGAGCACGATCGTGCCCTTGCCGTCCTCGTCGGTCTTCTCCATGTGGGGCTCGAGCCAAGCCACCGACGTCTTCATCACCTCGGCCGACTGCAGCACGAAGGGCAGCTGCATCTCGCCGCGCCCGAACAGCTCGCCGACGACCTTCATGCCGTCGAGCAGATGCTCGTTGACGATGTCGAGCGCGGACTTGCCGGAGTCGAGCGCCTCCTGCAGATCGCCTTCGAGGCCGTTGCGCTCGCCGTCGATGATGCGCCGCGCGAGCCGCTCCCCGAGCGGCAGCGTGGCGAGCTCCTCGGCTCGCGACTGGCGCACCGCCGCGGCGTCCACGCCTTCGAACAGGTCGAGGTAGCGCGACAGCGGGTCATAGGCCGGCTCGGAGTCGGTCTCCGGACGGCGGCGGTCGTAGACGAGGTCGAGCGCGACCTGACGCTGCTCCTCCTCGATCTTGGTCATGGGGAGGATCTTGGCGGCGTGCACGATCGCCGAGTCGAGGCCGGCCTTGGTCGCCTCGTGCAGGAACACGGAGTTCAGCACGATGCGGGCGGCGGGGTTCAGGCCGAAGGAGATGTTCGAGACGCCGAGCGTGGTCTGCACGCTCGGGTAGCGCTTCTTGATCTCGCGGATCGCCTCGATGGTCTCGAGCCCGTCGCGGCGGGTCTCGTCCTGTCCGGTCCCGATAGGGAAGGTCAGGCAGTCGACCAGGATGTCCTCGGTCCGCATGCCCCAGTTGTCGACGAGGTCGTCGATGGTGCGTGAGGCCACCCGCACCTTCCACTCCGCGGTGCGGGCCTGGCCCTCCTCGTCGATGCACATCACGACGACGGCCGCGCCGTGCTCGCGGATCGCCGGCATGGCCCTGGCGAAGCGCGAGTCGGGCCCGTCGCCGTCCTCGTAGTTGACCGAGTTGACGACGGCGCGGCCGCCGAGCAGCTCGAGCCCCGCCTCGATGACCGCGGGCTCCGTCGAGTCGAGCACGAGCGGCAGGGTCGAGGCGGTGGCGAACCGGCTGACGACCGCCTTCATGTCCTCGACGCCGTCACGGCCGACGTAGTCGATGCAGACGTCGAGGAGGTGGGCGCCGTCCCGCGTCTGGTCGCGGGCGATCTCGACGCAGTCGTCCCAGCGCTGCTCGAGCATCGCGTCGCGGAAGGCCCTCGACCCGTTGGCGTTCGTCCGCTCGCCGATGGAGAGGTACGACGTGTCCTGCCGGAAGGGCACGTGCTGGTAGAGCGAGGCGACTCCCGGCTCGGGGCGGGGCTTGCGCGTCGCGAGACCCCGGCCCTGCACCCGCTCGACGACCTGGCGCAGGTGCTCGGGCGTCGTGCCGCAGCAGCCTCCGACGAGGGCGAGCCCGAAGTCGCGGGTGAAGTGGTCGTGGGCGTCGGTGAGCTCCTCCGGCGTGAGGGGGTAGGACGCCCCCTTCTTGCCCAGCACCGGGAGTCCGGCGTTGGGCATGCAGGAGAGGCCGACGCGGGCGTGCCGCGAGAGGTGGCGCAGGTGCTCGCTCATCTCCGCCGGCCCGGTGGCGCAGTTGAGGCCGATGAAGTCGATGCCGACCGGCTCCAGGGCGTTGAGTGCGGCGCCGATCTCGGAGCCAAGCAGCATGGTGCCGGTCGTCTCGACGGTGACCTGGCAGAGCAGCGGGAGGTCGACGCCGGCCTCCTTCATGGCCCTGCGCGACCCGATCAGCGCCGCCTTGGCCTGCAGAAGGTCTTGCGCGGTCTCGATCAGCACGGCATGGGCGCCGCCGGCGATCAGCCCACGGGTCTCGGCCTGGTAGGCGTCGCGCAGCTTGGCGTAGGTGACGTGGCCCAGGGTCGGCAGCTTGGTGCCCGGCCCGACCGAGCCGATCACCCAGCGAGGCTGGTCGGGCGTCGTACGCTCGTCCGCGACCTCGCGTGCGATGCGCGCACCCGCCTCGGAGAGCTCCTCGATGCGGTCCTGGATGTCGTACTCGGCCAGGTTGCCCAGGTTGGCGCCGAAGGTGTTCGTCTCGACGGCGTCGACCCCGACGTCGAAGTAGGCCTCGTGCACTGCCCGGACGATGTCGGGCCGGGAGACGTTGAGGATCTCGTTGCAGCCGTCGTGCCCCTGGTAGTCGTCCAGGGTGGGGTCCTGGTCCTGGAGCATGGTCCCCATGGCCCCGTCGGCCACGACGACGCGTTGGGACAGGGCTGTGCGCAGCGACTCCGGCGTGTTCGACATTGCGGCAAAGTCTACGGGGTGGGCCTACCACGTACGCTGACAGCGACGGGGCAGCGGGATGGGCGAGGGCGAGGGGGAGGCAGCCGGTGATCGAGCTCGAGGGCGTACCCGAGCTGGTCGACCCCCTGATGATCGCCGCCTTCGAGGGCTGGAACGACGCCGGCGACGCCGCGACGACCGCCGTCGAGCACCTCGAGCAGGTCTGGTCGGCGACGCCGCTGGCCGCGCTCGACCCCGAGGACTACTACGACTACCAGGTCAATCGGCCGACGGTGTCCTTCGACGACGAAGGCCGGCGCCTGGTGGCCTGGCCCACGACGCGGGTGTCCTACGCGCGGGTGCCCGAGACGGGGCGTGACGTCGTCCTGGTGCGCGGGATCGAGCCGAACATGCGGTGGCAGTCGTTCGCGGCCGAGATCCTCGGCGTCTGCCACGAGCTGGGCGTGGAGACCGTGGTGACGCTGGGGGCGCTGCTGGCCGACTCGCCGCACACCCGGCCGGTCCCGGTGACGGGTACGTCGTCGGACGAGGCCGTCACCCGACAGCTGCACCTCGAGCCGTCGCGCTACGAAGGCCCCACCGGCATCGTCGGGATCGTGCAGGACGCGTGCACCCAGGCCGGCGTACCGGCGCTGTCGATCTGGGCCGCCGTTCCGCACTACGTCGCCCAACCGCCCTGCCCCAAGGCCACCCTCGCGCTGCTGCGCCACATCGAGGACCTGCTCGACGTCCCCATCCCCCTCGGCGAGCTGCCCGAGGACGCCCGGGCCTGGGAGCGCGGCGTCGACGACCTGGCGGCCGAGGACACCGAGGTGGCCGACTACGTGCGCTCCCTCGAGGAGGCCAAGGACCTCGCGGACGCCCCCGAGGCGTCCGGGGACGCCATCGCCCGCGAGTTCGAGCGCTACCTCCGTCGCCGCGGCGACGGCCCCCACCAGCGCTGACCCCCGAACCCGTCGACCCCACAACCACCGCACCCCCCAACCACCGCACCCCCCAAACTTCAGCGGTGATCATGCAGTTGTGCAGCCAGCCGTCATCGCCCCAGGTCAGGCCCCTTCCCTTCAGCGGTGATCATGCAGTTGTGCATGCCGGGTTCAGCCTTCCCGCTGCTCGGGCACGGCCGTGCCACTCGGCCGGATGTTCTGGTTGATCCGGAACAGGTTGCCCGGGTCCCACTCGTCCTTGAGCGCCACGAGCCGCGACCAGGTGTCCGCGTCGTACCCCTGCTGCACGTGCGCCTCGCCCTCGTCCTGCTCGAAGTTGAGGTAGACCCCACCGGTGGCGTGCGGCGCCAGGGCGGCGGACATGTCGCGCGCCCAGCCGATGTGGCGGCCGTCCTCTGCGGCGTCCTGCCAACAGGCGATCGGGTGGAACATGTACGGCGCGTCGCGGTGACCCGCCGCGGCCGACCCCGCCGGCACCCGGCTCACGGCGCCGCCGTGGCGGAAGATGATGGCCTGGGTCATCGGCGACTCGATGCGCTGGCCGTGCTCGAGGAAGATGTCGGCGACGTCGTCCGTCAGCGCCGGCAGGTGCTCGCCGCGGTGGTAGTTGCGCCAGCCTTGCGGCGCGAAGCCGTCGAGCATCGCCTGGAATGCGGTGTAGGGCATGGGCTGGACGAGGTCGATGGCAGGCGGCCCGATGGCGCGCAGCGCCGACATCGACGCCTCGCCCTCTGCCGGGTCACCCGCCCACATCGTGACGATGCCCAGAACCGGTTTGCCGACCACCTCGGGTGGCACGAAGGGCTCGGGCGGGGCAAGGACGACCGCGATCGCGGTGACCAGCTCCTCAGGGGCCGACTCGATGAACTCGCGGTACGCCGCGATCACCTCGCGGCCGCTCTCGACCGGGTGGATGATCATGCCGCCGAGCACCGTGGGGCCCAGCTTGTGTACGCGGAACTCGTACGACGTCACCACGCCGAAGTTGCCGCTGCCTCCGCGCAGCCCCCAGAGCAGGTCGGAGTTCTCGCTCTCGCTGGCATGCACGAAACGGCCGTCGGCCGTGACGACGTCGGCGCCGACCAGGTTGTCGCAGGCAAGCCCGAACACGGGCGAGAGCCAGCCGTAGCCGCCGCCGAGCGTGAACCCGCCCACGCCGGTCGTGGTGACGCGACCGCCGGGGGTCGCCAGCCCGAACAGCTGCGTCTCGCGGTCGTACTCTCCCCACAGCGCGCCCGCGTTGGCGTGCGCGGTCCCACGCGCCGGGTCCACGAGGGTGCCCTTGAGGCTTCGCAGGTCGATGAGTACGCCGTCGTCGACCGCTGCCTTGCCAGACACGCTGTGACCGCCACACCGGACGGCTACCGGCAGGCCGCGCTCACGAGCGAAGTTGACGGCCTCGATGACGTCGGCAGCCCCTGTCGGGCGGACGATGATGGCGGGTCGCTTGTCGATCATCGAGTTGTAGACGGCCCGCTGGTCGTCGTACGTCGCGTCCCCTTGGCTGAGGACCTCACCCTTCACACTGGCCAGCAGCTCATCGGTGGTGAACATTGCGTCGGTCGCCATTGCGCGGTCTCCTCTGGGTCGCAGGACTAGACGACATCGCCCGCGGACCAGTTGGCGCCGGCGGGCTGCAGCGACGGCGGCGCGGGGAAGTCGACCCCGACTTAAGCAGCAGCGCGCTGGAATTTCCCTGGCCCATTCGGACTAGTCATGCGGACTGATGGCGGCCGAACTGACCAACCACCTGCACAACTGCATGATCACCGCTGAAGGGTGGGGGTGATGGTGCGGGGAGGATGGTGGTGTGGGGGTCAGAGCGCGATGCCGAGGAGGGCGTTGACGGTACTGGCGACCAGGGCCGCTTCGGAGCCGTCACCGTCGGCCGGCTCCGAGGCGCCGGTCGTGGGCGGGTCGGCCTCGGTGGCGGCCCAGGTGTCGACGACGGCGAGGGCACCGGCGGCGTCGAGGTCGTCGGCCAGGCACCGTCGCACCCCGTCCAGGACGGCGGCGGCCGGCGGGGCGTCGGTCCGGGAGACCGCGGCACGCCACCGGGCCAGCCGCTCCTCGGCGCGGGTGAGGTCGTCGGCCGACCACTCCCAGTCGCTGCGGTAGTGGTGGGCCAGCAGCGCGAGCCGGATCGCCATCGGGTCGCGCCCCTCGGCCCGCAGGGTGGAGACGAAGACCAGGTTGCCCTTCGACTTCGACATCTTCTCGCCGTCGAGCCCGACCATGCCGGCGTGCACGTAGTGGCGCGCCCAGGGCACGCGGCCGGTGAGGACGCGGCCCTCGGAGGCACCCATCTCGTGGTGCGGGAAGATCAGGTCGCTCCCGCCGCCTTGCACGTCGAAGCCGTCGCCCAGGCGCTCGAGGGTGATCGCGGTGCACTCGACGTGCCAACCGGGACGGCCACGGCCGAGCGGGGTGTCCCACGCCGGCTCCCCCGGGCGCGGCGCCTGCCAGAGCAGGCAGTCGAGCGGGTGCTTCTTGCCGGGCCGGTCCGGGTCGCCGCCGCGTTCGGCGTAGAGCGCCAACATCGCAGGCTCGTCGAGGTTCGCCACCGACCCGAAGTGTGCGTCGGCGTGGACCGAGAAGTAGATGTCGCCGTCGACCTCGTACGTGGCGCCCTTCTCGCGCAGGCTCTGCACCGCCTCGGCGATGCGCGTCATCGACTCGACCGCTCCCACGTAGTCGTCGGGAGGGAGCACGCCCAGTGCGGCCATGTCCTCGCGGTAGAGAACGGTCTCGCGTTCGGCCAGGGCCTGCCAGTCCTCGCCGTCCCTCTCGGCTCGCTCCAGCAGCGGGTCGTCGATGTCGGTGACGTTCTGCACGTAGTGGACCGCGTGCCCGATGTCGCGCCAGGCGCGGTTGACGAGGTCGAAGGCGATGTACGTCGCCGCGTGGCCGAGGTGCGTGGCGTCGTACGGCGTGATGCCGCAGACGTACATCCGGGCGGTCGCCGCCGGCTCCGTCGCCCGCGTCTCACCGGCGGCGGTGTCGTGCAGCCGGAGGGGCGGGCCATGCCCCGGGAGACTCGGGATCTCGGGGGCGAGCCAGGCGCGCATGATGGGGCAGCCTACCTTCGGGCGCGGGTCAGAACGGCGGCCAGGGGATGGCCGGCCAGCCCTCACCGGGCAGCGGGAACCGGTCCTCTGCCAGGGTGCGGGCGATCCGCCGCCGGGTCGCGGTGATCTCGCGCCGGGTCACGAGGTCGGCGAGCTCGGTGCCGAGGCCGCCGTCGAGCTGGTCGTCGAGCTCACGCAGCACCTCGGCGTCGTCGTCGGCCAGCGACCGGCCCGCCCATCCCCAGAGCACGGTGCGCAGCTTGGGGTCGCTGTGGAAGGTGACGCCGTGGTCGACACCGCGCACCGTCCCGTCGGCCAGCGGCAGCACGTGCCCGGCCTTGCGGTCGGCGTTGTTGATGACCGTGTCGAACACCGCCATCCGGCGCAGCCGCGGGTCGTCGGCGTGCGCGAGCACCACCGGCTGACCGCTCGCACCCAGTGCGTCGAGGACGTGCAACCAGCCGTCGGGCAGCTCGTCGGGCTCCACCACGTCGATGAGCTCGACGTCGGGGACGGCGTCGAGCCACAGCTGGCACATGCCCGGCCCGAACGGCCCTTCGCGCAACACGGTCGGCGGCACGATGTCCCAGCCACTGGCCTGGGACACGGCGTAAGCCGCGACCTCGCGCCCCGCCAGCGTGCCGTCCGGGAAGTCCCACAGGGGCCGCTCCCCCGCCACCGGCTTGTAGACACAGCGCCGCTCGACCCCGTCCGCCGCCACCGAGCAGAACAGGGTCGCGTTCGACGCCTCGACCAGGCGGCCCTCCACCGTGATCTCGCCGTTGCGCAGCAGGTCGAGCGCATCGGCCACGTCGAGACCGGTCATGCCCTCATACCGAGCGGCGATATCCGTTGGCGCGGGGACACACGTGGCCCGAGGGGTCGAGCGGGCCTCCGCAGAACGGGCACGGCGGCCGACCGGCGGCGACGACGGCGAGCGCCCGGCGGACGAAGGCGCGCGCGCCCGCGCCGGGCAGCCGCACCCGCAGCAGCGGCGGCCCGTCCTCTTCCTCGTCGATGAGAGAGGACTCGTCCTCGCCCTCGACCATCGCCTGCGCCTCGATGACCATGCGCTCGTCGCTCTCGTCCCAGGCCAGCGCCATCGTCCCGACCCGGAACTCCTCCTCGATGGGCGCGTCGAGTGGCGCGCTGTCCTCCATGTCGGCCGGGCTCATGGCCGGCACCGCGCTCTCACCGCCGGAGCGGCGGAGAACCTCGTCGAGCAACGCCTCGATCCGCTCGGCGAGCACCGTGACCTGCGCCTTCTCCAGCGCGACGCTCGTCGTCCGACCCTCGCCTCGGGCCTGCAGGAAGAACGTCCGCTGCCCGGGCTCGCCGACGGTGCCGGCGACGAAGCGCTCAGGCGGGTCGTACTCGAAAATCTCGCGAGGCATGCGCCGACCCTATGCGCTGCCTTCGACCGACGAGGCACCACTGCCGCCTCCGACCGCGGCGTCCGAGGACGCTCCCTTACGGCGTCGCCGGGCCGGCTTGCGACGGGCGAGGAACGACAGGTCGCTGCCGAGGTCGTTCATCCGTACGACGAAGGGTCGCAGCGGGGTGTAGGTGATCACACTGACCGACGCCGGGTCGACCACCAGCCGCTGGAACTGGTCGAGATGCAGCCCGAGCGCGTCGGCCAGCACGGCCTTGATGACGTCGCCGTGGGACACGACCGCGTAGACCGCGTCCTCTCCCAGCCCGGCGTTCCACTCGCGCACCGCCGTCACCGCACGGTCCTGCATGCCCCGCATCGACTCCCCGCCCTCACCTGGAAACCTCATGCCCGACGGGTGCGACTGGACGACCTTCCACAGCGGGTCCTTCGCCAGCTTCTTCAGCTCGCGGCCCGACCAGTCGCCGTAACGCACCTCGCCCACCCGCTCGTCGTCGTGACGTGCCACCGGTGTCGACGCGTCACGGCCTTTCAGCATCAGCTCGGCGGTCTCCTGGCAGCGCTGGAGCGGGCTCGACACGACCGCGGCCAGCGGTACCGCCGCCAGGCGGCCGGCCAGCGCCTCGACCTCACGACGTCCGGTCTCGTCGAGCGCGACGCCCTCGGTCCAGCCGGCGAGGATCCCTGCCTCGTTGGCGGTGGTGCGGCCGTGGCGCACGAGCAGCACGGTGGTCACGGCCACGACTCTACGAGTGCACAATGAGGCCGTGATCGTCGACTGTGCGCTCTACCACCGTGGCAGCCGTGAGGCGGTCGGTGACGACCTGTCCGACGCGCTCGCCACCGCCCGCACCCAGGGCGAGAGCTTCGTCTGGCTCGGCCTGCACGAGCCGACCACGGAGGAGCTCGACCACGTCGCCGACGAGTTCAAGCTGCATCCCCTCGCCATCGAGGACGCGGTCAAGGCCCACCAGCGCCCGAAGGTCGAGGAGTACGACGACTCGATGTTCGTGGTGCTCAAGACCGTCCGCTACGACGAGTCGGCCCAGCAGATCGAGCTCGGCGACGTGATGCTCTTCGTCGGTGACGCGTTCGTGGTGACCGTGCGCCATGGCGAGGGGCGTGCGCTGTCCGACGTACGACGCCGGCTCGAGAACGAGGCGCACCTGCTCGACTGCGGGCCCTCGTCGGTGCTGTACGCCGTGTGCGACCGCGTGGTCGACGACTACACGGAGATCGCCCTGATGGTCCAGGACAGCATCGACCAGGTCGAGGAGCGCATCTTCTCGCCGGAGCGGTCCAGAGAGACAGCGGCCATCTACAACCTCAAGCGCGAGGTCATCGAGTTCCGCCGCGGTGTCCGACCGCTCGTCGAGCCGATGGCGCGGCTGGCCTCCGGCGCGGTTCCTGACATCCACGAACGGATGCGGCCCTTCTTCCGGGACGTCGCCGACCACGCGGTCCGCGTCGCGGAGCAGGTGGAGGGCTTCGACGACCTGCTCACCTCCGTGCTCAATGCGAACCTGGCGCAGGTCGGGGTCCAGCAGAACAGTGACATGCGACGCATCTCGGCATGGGTCGCGATGGCCGCGGTGCCGACCATGATCGCGGGTATCTACGGCATGAACTTCGACCACATGCCCGAGCTGCGCTGGAGCCTCGGCTATCCAGGGGTCCTTCTCCTGATGGCCGGTGTGTGCGGCGCCCTCTACCGAGCGTTCAAACGCAGCGGCTGGCTGTAAACCTTCGTAGCCGTCGGTAAACCTGCTGGTCAGGGCCTCGCCCACGCGTGACCGAAGAGCTACTCGCTCGTTTACTTGTCGTCGAAGCAGGCAAAGGAGTAAGGAATGCGCGGATCCCTGGCGAAGGTCGGCGCGGCAGCCACGCTGTCCGCGCTGGTTGTTGCCTGCCCGCTGAGCGGCGGCACAGCCGGGGCGTCGCTCATCCCCGACCTCCCCGTGCCCACGGTCACACCGCGTGTGCCGGTGCCAACACCCTCGCTGCCGCTGCCGACCAAGACCCCCAAGCTCCCTCTGCCGACACAGACGCCCACCGTGCCGGGCGGCGGAGGCGGCGGCGGTGGTGGGGGCGACGGCGGCTCGGGTGGCTCCGGCGGCAGCGGCGGCTCGTCCGGTGGGTCGAGCGGTGACACCTCCAAGGCCACCTCGGCCGCGAAGAAGGCCCGCGCCAAGCTCACCGCCGCGCAGGTGCGCGGCGTCCAGCCCCTCGTCGCCGGCCGGCCCGACGCGGTGAAGGCTCTGCTCGACGACGAGGCCAGCCCCGCGATGCTGCTGGCCGGGCAGCGCTTCCTGCGCTTCGACCAGCAGATCGCCGCCATCCGCGCCAACCAGAAGACGATGCTCTCGGCCCGCGCCGCGGCCAAGAAGCTCGCCGCCGACTACGCGAAGGCCAGCAGTGCCGCCGAACGACTGCGCCTGCAGGTGCTCGCGCTGGAGGAGCGGTTCGACAAGGCGAGCAAGGTGCACGTCGCCTACGTGCGCAAGTCCTACCAGACGGGCCGCGCGAGTCTCGGCACCGCGAGCGCCGAGGCGCTCAACGCCACCGTCGTCCGTTACGACAAGGCTGCCAACGCCGGCCTCGCCCGGCTGCGCGAGATGACCGACGACGCCACCGCGATCCGCGCGCAGTACACCACGCAGTACGACAGCTACCGCAAGGCCCGCAAGGCCGCCGTCGACGCCACCCTGCGACTGCAGAAGCTGGCAGCGCAGCGGCAGAACGCGATCCGGGCCGTGCGCGCCGCCCGCGGCGGCGACGTCGCTCTCCACCGCGCGCGCATGGTCGCCTCCGGCCAGCTCGGCACCCAGATCCGTTCGGCCTCGGCTGCGCTGGCCCGCGCCGGACGCACCGTCCAGGGCACCGGCGCCTTCGCCGACCCGTCGACCGGCGGCCTGACGTCGCCGTTCGGCATGCGCTTCCACCCGATCCTGCGCTACACGAAGCTGCACACCGGCTCCGACTTCGGTGTGGGTGACGGCACGGCGTACGCCGCGGACAACGGCCGCGTGATCATGACGGTCACCAACAAGGCGTACGGCAACATGACGGTCATCGACCACGGCACGATCGACGGGCGCCGCATCGCGACGCTGTACGCCCACCAGTCGCGCTTCCTGGTCAAGGAGGGTCAGCAGGTCAGCAAGGGCCAGCCGGTCGGCGTCATCGGCTCCACGGGTTACTCGACCGGCCCGCACCTGCACTTCGAGGTCCGTGACGACGGCGCCGTGCAGAACCCCACGTCCTGGCTGAGCTGACCGCGGCGATCAGGCGTCGAGCACGCCGGTCGCCAGGAGCGCGAGCACCACGAGGCCGAGCACGACCCGGTAGATCACGAACGGCCGGAACGTGTGCGTGCTGATGTAGCGCAGGAAGTAGACGATGACCGCCAGCCCCACGCCGAATGCGAGCACGGTGGCCAGCAGCGTGGGGCCCCACTCGACGGGCGCCTCCCCCGACACCACGTCCTTGAGCTCGAACAGCCCGGACACCACCACTGCCGGGATCGCCAGCAGGAACGAGTAGCGCGCGGCGGCCTCGCGGCGGTAGCCCATCACCAGGCCCGCACCGGTGGTGCCGCCGGAACGCGACACACCCGGCACGAGTGACAGGGCCTGTGCTCCCCCGTAGATGATCGCGTCGCGCAGCGTGAGCCGGTCGAGTGGCCGGGCGTTGCGTGCGCGCGCATCGATGACGCCGAGCACAAGGCCGAAGACGACGAGCATCGAGGCGATCAGCCAGAGGTTGCGTGCCGGCCCCTCGATCTCGTCCTGGAACAAGAAGCCCAGGACGCCGATCGGCAGGGTGCCGACGATGATGTACCACCCCATCCGCGCGTCGAACTCCCCCCGCAGCTGCGGGCGGAAGAGCGAGAGCGTCCAGGTGCGCAGGATGGCCCAGATCTCGTGCCGGAAGTAGAGGAGCACTGCGGTCTCGGTGCCCAGCTGGGTGACCGCGGTGAAGGCAGCACCCGGGTCATCCCACCCGAAGGCGGCCGCGGTGACGCGGATGTGGGCGCTGCTCGAGATGGGGAGGAACTCGGTCAAGCCTTGGACGAGGCCGTAGACGACGGCATGCCACCAGGAGTCCACCGGGCTAGTCCCCCAGCCCTGCCGCCTCCAGGGCCTCCCCGAGCAGCCGCAGCGTGCCGACCCGCTGCTCCAGCGACCCGGCGTACGAGGCGACGGACAACGTGGTGACGCCGGCCTCGGCGTAGGCGTGCAGCCGGTCGCGGACGCGCTCCTTGGGCCCGATCAGCGACGTGCGGTCGATGAACTCGAACGGCACGGCCCCGGCGGCCTCGCGGTGCTTGCGGTCGAGGTAGAGGTCCTGCACCGTGCCCGCGGCGTCGGCGTAGCCCATCCGGACGGCGAGTTGGTTGTAGAAGTTCTGCTTGCGACTGCCCATGCCTCCGACGTAGAGCGCGGCGTAGGGCCGCACCGGCATGGCACAGGCCTCGACGTCGTCACCGATGACGACGGGCACGGTGGGCACCACATCGAAGCCCTCGAGGGACTTGCCCGCCGTGGTGCGGCCCGCCTCGATGTGGCCGAGCAGATCCCCCGCGAACTCCGGAGCGAAGAAGATCGCGAGCCACCCGTCGGCGACCTCGCCGGCCAGCTCGAGGTTCTTCGGGCCGATCGCGGCGAGATAGATCGGGATGGTGTCGCGCACGGGAGGGACGGTGAGGCGCAGCGCCTTGCCCGCCCCTTCGGGCAGCGGCAGGGTCCAGTGCGCGCCGTCGTACTGCACGGTCTGGCGGGCCAGCGCGAGGCGGACGATGTCGACGTACTCCCGGGTGCGCGCGAGCGGCTTGTCGAAACGCACGCCGTGCCACCCCTCGGAGACCTGGGGCCCGGAGACGCCGAGGCCAAGCCGGAACCGCCCCTCCGAGAGGGTGTCGAGGGTCGCGGCGGTCATCGCGGTCATCGCCGGGGTCCGTCCCGGGATCTGGAAGATGGCCGAGCCGACGTCGATCCGCTCGGTGTGGGCGGCGATCCACGCGAGCACCGTCGCGGCGTCCGAGCCGTAGGCCTCTGCGGCCCAGGCGACCGAGTAGCCCAGCCGGTCGGCCTCCTGCGCGAGCGCGAGGTTGTCCTTGTCGTTGCCGCTGCCCCAGTAGCCCAGGTTCACCGCAAGTCGCATGGTCCGCGACCCTATCCAGCGGATGATCGGTAGCCTTCGGCGCCATGGAGCAGCGCAGGCTCGGTCGCGCCGGGTTGACCGTCTCCCGGATCGGCCTGGGGACGATGACGTGGGGCCGGGACACCGACGAGCACGAGTCGGCCGACCAGCTCAAGCTGTTCCTGGAGTCCGGCGGGACGCTGCTGGACACGGCGGCGAGCTACGGCGACGGCGAGGCCGAACGGGTCATCGGCAGCCTGTTCGGCTCGGTCGTCGACCGCTCCGAGGTGGTCCTGGCCACCAAGGCGGGCATCTCGCGGCGGACCGGCGACCGCGTGGTCGACGTCTCGCGGGGGGCACTGCTGGACGCGCTGGACACCTCGCTGCAGCGGCTGGAGACCGATCACGTCGACCTCTGGCAGGTGCACACCTGGAGCGACGCGGTGCCGATGGACGAGACGCTCTCGGCGCTGGACGCCGCAGTGTCGTCGGGTCGGGCGCGCTACGTCGGCGTCTCCAACTACGCCGGCTGGCAGACCGCGCAGGCAGCCACCCGGCAGGCGTCGTGGCCCGGGCGCGCACCGATCGTCTCGACGCAGATGGAGTACTCGCTGCTCCAGCGCGGCATCGAGCGTGAGGTGCTGCCGTGTGCGGAGGCGCTCGGCCTCGGCGTCCTGCCGTGGTCGCCGCTGGGGCGAGGCGTGCTGACCGGCAAGTACCGAGCGGGCACGCCCGCCGACTCGCGCGCCGCGTCGCCGCACTTCGGGTCGTTCGTCCAGCGGTTCCTCGACCCCGGGTCGCGCCGAATCGTCGACGCGGTCGCGACCGCGGCCGACGGCCTGGACGCCTCGCCGCTGGAGGTCGCGCTCGCCTGGGTGCGAGACGCGCCCGGCGTCACCGCCCCGATCGTGGGCGCGCGTACGGCGGCGCAGCTGCGCGGGTCACTGGAGGCCGAGTCGCTGAGCCTGCCCGGAGAGATCAGGGCAGCTCTCGACGACGTGTCGGCCCCTTCGTTCGGCTACCCGGAACGCTGAGCCGCCCCGGCGTCAGCCGACGACCTCCTCGTCGAGGCGGATCAGCAGGTGCGACTCGTCGGCCGTCACGAACGGCGCGGCCGTCAGCGAGTCGTCTTCGACCGGCTGGCTCACCACCCACATCGTGCCGCCGAGGTAGTGCAGGCCAGCGTCCTCGGTCTCGACCGTGACGTCCAGCCCCTGCTCTTCGAGCAGCGCGGCGAGGGCCTCGACCGGGGTGAGCTTGCCGTCGTCGTCCTCGTCCTCGCTCAGGGCCTGACCGACGGCCATCAGGTCGTCGGGCGAGGTGACGGCGAAGTCGCGGCGTACGAGGACGGAGACCCGCGCGGGGGTCCGCTCGTCGCTGACCTCGATGGTCTCGAACTGCGGCCCGGTCGAGAACTCGAACGGCGTGACCTCCTCGTAGGCGTCGAAGAGGGCGTCGTCGTAGGACTCCGCGGCCTCGCGGACCGCGTCGTAGGCCCGTTGGACGGCTGGGTCCTCCTCCCCCGATCGCCTTTCGCAGGCCTCGAGATGGCGGTCGATGGCGGACTTCAGGAGATCGGCGGCGGCGCGCACGTGCTCGGACATGGCCCCGAACTTAGCGCCCGGCGCGCACAATGGTCTGCGATGACCGAGTACGAGTATCGGGACCTGTACCTGCCCCGCGGCACCAGCCGCGGGGCCGCCCGTCGGCTGCTCACCGACCACGCCGAGTACGGCCACTGGGAGCTCTCGCGGCTGCGGCTCTACGCCGACGGCAGCCGACGGGTCGTCCTGCGGCGCCGGGTGATCCGGGTCGTGCGCACGGCCTGAGGGCGAACGACGCGTCGTACGCCGGTCAGCAGGTCTTGAGGAAGCGTTCGAGCACCCGCACGCCGAAGCGCAGGGAGTCCAGCGGTACCCGCTCGTCGACACCGTGGAACAACGCCGGGAAGTCGAGGTCCGGCGGCAGGCGCAGGGGCACGAACCCGAAACCGCGCATGCCGAGCAGCGAGAACGACTTGTTGTCGGTGCCACCGGAGAGCGAGTACGGGATGACGCGCGCACCGGGGTCCTCGGCATGCAACGCACCCACCATCGCGTCGACCAGGTCGCCGTCCATCGTCGTCTCCAGAGCGATGTCACGGATGACGGTCTCGCGGCGTACGTCGGGGCCGATCAGCTCGTCGATCGTCTCGAGCAGCTCGTCCTCGAACCCGGGCAGGAACCGGCAGTCGACCATCGCCGTCGCGGTCTGTGGCACGACGTTGTGCTTGTAGCCGGCGTCGAGCATGGTCGGGTTGGCGCTGTTGCGCAGGGTGTTGCCGACGATGCGCGCGAGCGAGCCGATCTTGTCGAGGACCGGCTGGGGGTTGCTCCCGTCCCACTCGATGCCCAGTGCTTCGGACATCTCCTCCAGGAAGCGCGTCACCGTGGGGGTCAGCCGCACCGGCCAGTCGTGGCGGCCGATGCGCGAGACGGCCTCGGCCAGCGTCACGATGGCGTTGTCGTCGGCGACCATGGAGCCGTGACCGGCACGACCCTTCGCGACGAGGCGCAGCCACTGGATGCCCTTCTGCGCGGTCTCCAGCAGGTAGAGCCGCCGGTCACCGTCCAGCGAGAACGAGTAGCCGCCGACCTCGCTGACGGCCTCGGTGGCGCCCTCGAACAAGTGCGCGTGATGGTCGACGAGCCAGTGCGCGCCCTTGAGCCCGCCGGCCTCCTCGTCGGCCAGGAACGCGAGGATGACGTCGCGCGGCGGACGGCGCCCTTCGCGGCGCCACTGGCGCACCAGCGCCAGGACCATCGCGTCCATGTCCTTCATGTCGATCGCGCCGCGGCCCCACAGACAGCCGTCGGCGATCTCGCCGCCGAACGGGTCGTGGGTCCAGTCCTCGGCTTGGGCCGGCACCACGTCGAGATGCCCGTGGACGACCAGCCCCGGCCGCGAGGTGTCCTCGCCCTCCCAGCGGACCACCACGCTGGTCCGGCCCGGCTCCGACTCCAGCACCGCGGGCTCGAGACCGACCTCCGACAGCTTCGCCGCGACGTACTCCGCCGCCGCGCGCTCGCCGGGCCCGCTGCCGTCGCCGTAGTTCGTGGAGTCGATGCGGATGAGGTCGCGCGCGATATCGGCGACCTCGTCCTGCGCGCTCGGTGTCGCGCCCGTGGCCGGGGTCAAGACGGCACCTCCGTCGGTCGTCCTGTGCTGCCGTGCTCCGCCGACGGTGAGCCTAACCGGGCGTGCGGAGGTGGCTGCCGAGGCCACCCACCGGGGCCGCATGCCGGTCGGACGAGGGGTCGCCGTTTTGCTAAGGTATCCGCGCACTGGACGTCGGTCCCCCCGGCGTCCAGGCACCTCGTCCGGGTGGCGGAATTGGCAGACGCGCTAGCTTGAGGTGCTAGTGCCCTTTACGGGGCATGGGGGTTCAAGTCCCCCCTCGGACACCCACGAGATTGACCCGCGAAGCGCAGGTCGGGGCCCGTCCTGCGGCTGTTGGACACAGGTCACAGGCCAGTTCCTTCGTCCCACCGGCCTTTCGTCCCGGCGGGTCGGCAGCCTGGTCCGCGGGGGCGACCCGTGGGCGCCGCCCCCGGCCCGCGCTCACGGTCTTTCCGGGTCGCAGCGCCAGTCGCCAGCGCGCGGCGGCCGTCTGGATGCCGCCGAGCACGTGGGAGAGCAGCAGCGGCTCATTCCTTGTGGCATTCGCCCTTCGGGCCTGGCCGAGCGCCGTCTAGAATGGACCGGCCGCCGTCGTAGGGCTGGCACCAGGCGATCCCGGGGTCGGTCGCCGCATCGGCGCGGAGCCGCCCGCGAACGTCTGTAGCACGCGCGCCGGTCGGTATCGATGCGCGGGGCAGACCGATGAGTCCAGCACGTGTCACAACGCCGTGCCCTCGGCGCGGATTGGTTCGGCGAGTTGTAGTCGCCGATGAACTCCGAGTGAGCCCGTTCGCGCTGGATCCACGTGCGTCGCCGACCGCTCCGCGGTGCCGCGCTGTCAGCGCGCCGTTCGGCGTCGACATGGTTCACCACGCCGAGCATGCGGCGAGGCGACGTGGTGTCGTTGCGCCAGAGATCCAGGTAGGCGTTGTAGACGACGTAGACGTCCACACCGTCGGGAGCGATCGCGACCGCCGGCTGATTGGCCCGGTCACCGGCCGTAGACACCGTTTGGCGTTGTCCGTAACTGTTCGCCGCCGTTGGTCGACCTGATCAGATAGGCCCGTTCCTGGTTGGTCCCGGCGCGGTCGTCCGACCAGTTGACAACGATCTCGTCGGTTGCATCCGCGCCGGTGGGGGCACCGTTGGCGATGTCCATGCTGGGGAAGGTGTTCGTCCGCGCCCCAGCAATCCCGTCGATGGTGAAGCGCCCCTGCGCCGGCTCGAACTGCCCGATCCCGGCGATCGCCTGGATCACCCGCGGCCGCTCGAAGTGGTCGCCACCGTCGAAGTATCGCGCCTGGAAGAACACGCCAGTGCCCAACTCCCGGTCGAACCCCTCGATCTCCAGATACACGACGCCTTCGGAGTCGATTCCAATGGTGTAGCCTTGGCGGCCACCGGTCTGGCTGTTGTTGGTCGCTGCCGTCAGCTGACGGGGCCTCCAGGTGTCGCCGCCGTCGGTGGACGGGCGAAGAGCACGGGCTCAGAGCCTGCGGTTCCGCGGAACCCGACGTTGCACACGTACACGTTGCCGAAGTGCGGGCTGGACTCGTCGTTGTTGCCCAGGTCTGGTCCTTGTCGCTGAACAGTGCCGAGTTCTCTTCGTCGCGATCGACCTCGCACCCAGGCCGCCGTTGCGGCCGAGCTGCGCGACGTTGTCGTGCGGGACACCGCGTCGCCGCGGGACCCTTGCACTCGGTGTGCCTGGAACGGCGTGGCAATCCTGGCGTAGTAGAGCCGCTGAGCGTTTGCCCAAGCTGAAGTCGCCGCTTGTCATCCGGCCGGGCCGAACGCCAGCTCGGGGTCGCCGTTGGACACCATGCTGCTCTCGCCGTACCGGGCAGCGTGCCGATCGGGCCGGCTCGGCCGCGCCGAGTGTCGTCGACGGCAGCATCGGCCGCCGAGCGCTGCTGCCAGGATACCCGATGTAGGTCGGCTGTTCCAGCGTCATGACCTGATGAAGCACTGGATCACGTGACAGGCCTCCTTCCGGTGGACGAAAACGGTCGACATGACCCGCATTCACCGCCCAAGTTGTTCAGACGCTAGCCCACAGTTACGAGACCGTGAAGACTGTGGCCTCAGACGGCTGGCGTCGCAGTTCACAGCCCTATGGCGGATGGGTTCAAGCCCCCTCGGACACCAGGATCCACTCGAAAGCCGCAGGTCACCGGCCGTGCGTACGCGCGCGTCCAGAAGGCGTGGAGACCGAAGAGCAGCGCGCCGCGCTGCCAGTGGGATCCAGCTGCAGGGCTTCCTCACCTGCCGGCCTCAGGCAGCCGAGTCGATGGACGTCCGCAGGCTGTGTGCCGAAGGCGCCTACTAGCGGGACATTCTCACCCGTGGCTCGCTCATCATGATCGGCTCGTCGATGCCCAGTGCGTCGCAGGCCAGGCAGAGCACGGCCATCTCGCGGACGTCCATCGGCTCCAGGCTATGCAGGAGCACCGTGACGATGCGGCGGAGTGCTTCCTCCGCCTGCTCAGCCGGCCACATCTGGGCCACATCCTCTGCCGTCGCTGTCATGGTCACCGCGCTTCCTCCCGCCAGTTCAAGCCATCGCCCGCCAGCCTGGCGTGGCCTTTCCCTCGGCCGCTCTATCGACAGATACGGGCGGCGGCTGAAGTCCGTGGGTCAGTCTGTGGGTCGAACCAGCCCGATCATGAGATCTGCGTGACTCACGACCACGAGCTCGGCAGAGGCCGTTCGCCGACAGGCGTGATCTTCGTCGTGCAGATCTTCATGCCTGGCAGCAGGAACTTGTTGAGCTGCTCGAAGTCGTCGGCCTGCACGATGAGATAGATCGTGTGCTCCATGAAGGCGCCGTACATGGCGACGAGCGTCACCTCCGACACGCTTGCGTCGTGCAGGGAGCGGGACCCCCCACGGCCGAAGGGGCAGTTCTCCGGGGTGTGAACCTGCTCGATGTGGAAGAGCACCATGAATCCTCTCTGTCACTGTTGCCGAGTCGAGCATCCCACCTAGATCAAGATCATCGTGGGCCGATGATCTTTCGGCCCTACCGGCAAAACGGGGAGAAGATCCCACAAGCGAAGGCGGCCGGACCCTGGCAGTGCGCGGGATCGGGGGGCAGACTGGCACGGAGTCGACGTTTCGCGACGGAGGTGCCCATGCCCAAGGCCTCGACGTACGCGCCGGACATGCTGCCGGTGCTGTCCCGCGGAAAGCACCGCAACCCGCGCCGAGGCGCCTGCTTCATGGAGCTCGCCTCGGTGCTGGCCGGCGAACGGTGGAGCGACCATCCCCGGTGCACGCACCCCCTGCTGGCCGAGCTGGCGCGCCTGGTCAACGACCACACCCCCGACGAGCATCGCTCGGCGCTGGCGCCGCTCATCCCGTCGGTCATCGAGACGAACACCCCGGACGAGCGAGTGGACGCCCTCATCGCCTGGCGCGCCGCCCGCACCGCTCTCCCGCTCGTGTCGGCCGAGCGGCAGAACGTCATGGCCATCTCGGTGCGCACGGCCGACCGGATGCTGAGCAAGCTCGACGGGCGGTCGCCCGACGACCTGCTACCGGCCAGCCGCGAGACCCTGGATCAGGTGCCGGTGGCCGCGGAGTGGGCCGATCGGCGGATCGCCGATGTGGGCTTCTCGCTGAACGGCTTCCGCAAGCACGCAGCGCCGAACACGGTCCGCATCGCCGTGGAGGGGATCGCGCGGGCCTGTATGCCCACGCCGCACGTCGTGCTGCGCGAGCTGCTCCAAGGCGCGATCAGCGACTGCTCCCCCACCCGGCGGCCTGCCGTCGCACCGCCCCTCGCAGCTCCGGTCACTCGTCACCGGTAAGGCGCAGCGACCGCAGCCGGCTGCCGGCGAACACGGTCGCGGCGAGGGTGAGCGCCACGAGCAGGATGATCCCGATGGTCGGCCCGACGGCGGCGGTGAGATCGAGCGCTGCAGCCTGGTCCTCGCCGACGACCTGCTTCGTCACGGCGAGCGACCACTGCTGGATGCTCAACGCCTGGGCGCCCGGCACCAGGCTGCCGACGAGCGACTCCCAGATCAGCGCGTAGATCAGGCCGACGACGACCGCGTTGCGGGTCAGCACCGCGAGCAGCAGGAAGAGTGCGCAGTAGGCGATGCCGGCCGCCAGCGTGCCGAGCCCGAAGCCGAGGGCCAGTCCGTCAGCGGTCCCGTACATGATCAGTCCGGCCAGGGTCACCGGAACGGCCGCGAACGCGAAGACGACCGAAATCGCGACGACGAGCTTGGTGACGGTGATCGTGTGCCGGTTCAGCGGCTTCGAGAGGAGGTAGATGATCGAGCCGTCGTCGATCTCCGGCCCGATCGCACCCGTGCCCGCTATGAGGCCGAGGAGCGGCACGAGCGTGCCGACCGCGAACGCGCCGAGCACTCCCACGGTCGCCTCGTCGCGTGAGGCTGCATCGACGGTTGCTCGGATGATGAGGGCCAGTGCCAGCAGCACGACCGGCAGAGCCAGCAGCAGCAGGGCGCGGCGCCGGCCGAGCAGCACGCTCACCGTCAGGCGCGCGACAGTCGAGTTCATCGCGTCACCAGGTAGGCGAAGACGCTCTCCAGGGACTCGTCCGCCGGAGACACCTCGAGCAGCCGGATGCTGCGGTCCCGCGCGAGGCGCGGCAGCATGTGGATGAACCGCCCGTGGTCACTTGCCTGGATGTGCAGGATCCCTGGTGTCTCCATCGCCACCGCTGCTGCCTGCGGGGACGCACTCGGGCCGACCGGGACCTGGACCGGCGCCACCAGCTCGACGGCCGAGGCGCAGCCGTCAGCGATGACGGCGGCGGCCAGGGCCCGGTCGTCGCTGGAGTGCACGGTGTACTGGTGCGGGCGCTCGGTCATCAACCGGCGGATCTCGCGGAAGTCGCCGGACGCCGCGTGCCGCCCGGCCACCATCACCTCGATCGTGTCGGCGATCTGCTCCACCTCCTCGAGGATGTGCGAGCTGAACATGACGGTGCGGCCCTGCTCGCTCATCGAGCGCAGCAGGTCCATCAGGTGGAGTCGCTGCCGCGGGTCCATCCCGTTGAACGGTTCGTCGAGCAGCAGCACCGGAGGATCGTGCACGAGGGCGGAGGCCATCTTGATGCGCTGTTTCATGCCCTTGGAGTAGGTGCCGACCTCGCGGTTCGCGACGTCTGACATCTCGACGAGGTCGAGCGCGCGATGGGCCGCCGCGGCGGGGTCGGGGAGCCGGTGCAGCTTGGCGTTGTAGAGGACGAACGACCACCCGCTCACCGCGTCGTACGTCGCCTCCCGTTCCGGCACGATGCCGATTTGCCGGTAGATCTCCTCGTGGCGCCAGACGGCCTCCCCGTCGAGGGTCACGCTGCCCGACGACGGTGCCAGGAAGCCGCTCATCATGTTGATGAGAGTCGACTTCCCCGCGCCGTTCGGTCCGAGCAGACCGGTGACGCCCGGCCCGATGGCCATGGTGACGTTGTTGACCGCGACGACGTTGCCGTACCACCGCGAGACGGCATCGAGCGTAATCAGGCTCACGAGACGGACACCCTCCGGAAGCGGAGCATGAGGAGGCCGTAGCAGCCGGCGACGAGAGCGATCGTGACCGCCACGAAGACCGGGCCGCCCGCATCGACGGGCGGAGGAGTGACGCCCGAGTACTCGGCGCGGAACACCCAGTACTGCACACCGTCGACGAGGGAGTACGGCGACAGCAGCCCCGCCCATCCGGCGACCTTGTCGTTCCCCTGGTCATCGGCGATGCCCTGCACGGTTCCCGCAACGACCGTGAGCACCATCAGGACCGTGATCACGGCGGCGACCCCGAGCCCGCGTCTTGGCGTGAACGCGGCGATCACCAGCCCGATGCCGGCCAGGACGACGGCGAACACCAGCGCCCCCGCAAGGCCCACCGCAACGTCCCGTAGGTGATCCCACACGTCCATCTTCGCGAGCAGCGCGCCGGCGAACAGGATGAGCAGCGGCAGGGCGAGGAACGCGAAGAGTGCTGCCGTCATGGCCAGGAACTTGGCGTTGACGTAGGCGACGCGGCTCAGCGGCCGGGAGAAGTACAACGCCACCGTGCGGAAGCGCAGGTCGCGCGACACCGCCTGGGGCGCCGCGGCGGCGACGAAGACGGAGATGATGATCTGCAGGTTCACGGCGTACGCCGTGTACTCCGTCGGCAGCTCGTCGTCCCCCGCGTAGTTGACGATCGCGACCATGATGAGCGCCGGGACGACCATCACCGCGAGCAGAAGGAGCGGCATCACCTTCGACTTCGCCGATCGCCCGATGCCGAAAGTGCCAAGCAGGCTCTGTACGAACAAGGTCTTGCCGATGTAGGCCGGGCCGAGTCGTGGACCGTCGTAGTGGCGATAGCCGATGTCGTGGATGACGCCCGTGTCGCCGGATCCGGACATGACCTACACCTCCCTCGAGCTGGCGTCGGCGGCGACGTCGACCGGGGGCGGCCGGAAGATGTCGAGCATGTGCTGGCGTCGTTGCTGGAGGCGGATCATCCCGACTCCCAAGTCGGCGACGACGTCACGGACCAGGTCGTAGGTGTCGCCGTCGCGCAGGTCCACGGCGAGCAGCCGGCCCTCTGGCCGCACCGTGACGCCTGCCTCGGTGAGCCGCTGCGCGACCTCCTCACCGCTTTCGCTCACCTCGAGGGTGAGGAACTGCGTCACCGCCGTGACGTCGGCTGTCGACGACGAGCGCAGCAGCCGGCCGCCGTCGATGACGACGACGTGGTCGCAGACCCGCTCGAGCTCCCCCATCAGGTGGGACGTGACGAGCACGGACATACCGAAGACCGTGCCGATGCGGGCGATGAGCCCGAGCATGTCGTCGCGTCCGGCGGGGTCGAGTCCGTTGGTCGGCTCGTCGAGGAGGACGAGCTGGGGGTCGTGGACGAGCGCCTGCGCGAGCTTGACCCGCTGACGCATGCCGGTCGAGTAGCCGCCGATCGGCCGGTAGCGCTCCTCGTAGAGACCGACATGGCGCAGCGTGTCGGCGGCGCGCTCGCGGGCGGCCGTGGTCGGCAGCCCCGACATGCGGCCCATGTGCACGACGAGCTCGGTCGCCGTCACATCGGGCGGCAGGCAGTCGTGCTCGGGCATGTAGCCGACGACCTCACGAATGCGGAGGCCATCGGTGGCGACGTCCATGTCGAGGACCTGCGCCGTCCCCGCCGTGGCCGGCAGCAGCCCCAGCAGGATCTTGATGAGTGTGGACTTCCCGGCACCGTTGGCCCCGACCAGGCCGACGATGCCCGGCGGCACGTCGACGGTGAGCTGGTCGACCGCGGTCACGGCGCGGCCGAAACTCTTGGTCAACGAGTTGGTGATGATCAACGACACCAGGGCAGCCTAGCGACGAAATGGCGCGACGAGTCGGCTGGCGCGCCCGCCTTGACGCGCCTGCACGCCTGGAGCATGGTCGAAGTCTCTGGGGGTGATCGACATGGCCGAGGCAGGCTCGGGGCGCGGTCGCAAGGCAACGACGAAGAAGGCAGCGTCGACCAGGAAGGCGGCGTCGCGCGGGCGTGCGGCCGCACGCGATCGGCGTACGACGGCCCGTGGCGGCGGCAAGCCGACGCGGCCACCGGTGCCCAAGCAGGCCAACGGGCTGCCGAGGCGTGTGTTCGCGCAAGTATCGCCGCGGTCGATCGGCGGCATGTCGATGTTCGCGATGGAGTCAGTCACCGCGGCGAGCGCCACGGCTGTCATGTCGGAGCGCGAAGTCGTGCTCGGCGCGGTCAGCCAGCTGCAGGCCGCCGGGTTCGAGGTCCTGCAGATCTCGAGCAGCACCATCAACATCGCCGGCCCGCCGTCGCTGTTCGACCGGGCCTTCGGCGCCCAGCTGGTCGCCGAGGAGCGGCCGGTCATCAAGGAGCAGCACCGCGAGGACACCGCGACCTTTGTCGAGAACGCGCGCACCGACCGGCCCGGCCTCATCGACACCACCGGCACCGACTTCCGCAACCTCATCGAGGGGGTCGCGCTCGAGGAACCGCGTTACTACTTCGCCACCAACGCGTTCCCGCCGCCCAAGGCCTACTGGCACCTCGACGTGCCTGCCGGGGTCTCGCTCGCCTGCAACGCCGACCTCGCGCACCGCGGTGGCACGACAGGGCGCGGCATCAAGGTCGTGATGACCGACTCAGGTCACTGGTCACACCCGTTCTTCGCGGCACGCGGCTACCGGGTCAACCCGGTGGTCCTCGGGCCGGGCGCCTCCGACCCGGACGCTGACGAGGTCGGCCACGGCACCGCCGAGTCGGCCAACATCTTCGCCGTCGCACCCGACGTCGAGTTCACGATGGTGAAGGCAAACTTCACCAACACCGTCGGCGCGATCAACGCAGCGGTCGCCCTGGGCCCCCAGATCATCAGCAACTCGTGGGGCTCCGACAAGCGCACCGGCCCGCTCAGCGCGGCCGACAACGCCATGGCGGCTGCCATCGCCGTCGCGGTGGCGAGCGGCATCATCGTGGTGTTCTCCGCGGGCAACGGCCAGTTCGGCTTTCCCGGGCAGCACCCCGACGTCCTTTCGGCGGGAGGCGTCTACCTCGACGCCGACGGGTCGATGCGCGCGTCCGACTACTCGAGCGGCTTCGCCAGTGAGATCTACCCCGGCCGCAACTCCCCCGACGTGTGCGGTCTCGTCGGCATGCGCCCGCGCGCGGCGTACATCATGTTGCCGCTGCAACCGGGCGACGACATCGACCGTGACCTCGCCGATGGTGGCACCCACCCCGCGGGCGACGAGACCGCGGCCGACGACGGCTGGGCAGCGATCAGCGGCACGTCAGCGGCGGCGCCTCAGCTGGCCGGAGTCGCCGCACTGCTGAAGCAGGCTCACCCGGCGATCACCCCGGCACAGGTCCGTGAGGTGCTCAAGAGCACCGCCCGCGACATCACGGAAGGCCACTCGTTCGACCGGCCGGGCATGAACAACCCGGCCGGCGCGGGTGTCGACCTCGCGACCGGCGCCGGACTTGTGGACGCTCATCGCGCGGTGCTGCTCGCCAAGGTGCGCAGCCTCGGACCCGGCCAGTCCGCCGCCCCGATCGACGTCACCCCGGCCGGCGTGCCCTCGGCACGCATGGCGGACGGCTCGGCGTCCCGCGGGACGCTCAGCACCGAGGACGTCTCCCAGCTCGAGACACTGATCCTCAACACGGGGGTCGGCCTCTAGCGGTGAGCGGTACGCCGGTGTCGGCCCAGGTCGTGCTCGCTGCACGCGACGGGACGAAGGAACCCTCGCCCCAGCAGCTCACCAGCGCGCGCCTGGCCGAGGTCGAGCCGGACGAGGCCGCGGCCCGACGCGTCATGTCGTGGTGGCGGGACAAGGGTTTCGACGTCGGACCGCTGGTTGGCATCTCGTTCTCGGTGAGCGGGCCGGCCGAGCTGTTCGCGCGTCACTTGCACGCCGCGAGCGCGTTGGCCGCGCTGGCGGAAGGCCGCAGCGACCGAGAGCATCTCGAGATCCCCACGACTCGCCTTCCGGGACCGTTGCGCCGCTCGGTCGCCGCGGTGACGTTCTCGGCTCCACCCGACTTCGGGCCGGGCAACCCGTGAATGCTCCCGCTCAGCGGGGGGTCTGACGGATCGGCGCGAGCCGTCGGGCCTCGCGCAGGTCGACGAGGTCGCGTGCCTCGTCACCGAAGCGCCACATCTGCAGACCCGCACCCCGTTTGGGAGGCACCACGATCGCCATCGAGCCGAGCGGCTTGGCGCCGCCGTCCCGCTGGACCAGCCCGCTCGTGTAGTGGATGCCGAGGTCGGCGTCATCGAGCTGGGCTTTCTGCGACTTCACTGTCGGACGGAGTGCCTCTGCGATCGCGTCGGTCGCCAGCTCGTGGGGGAAGTTGTACTTGCCGCCGCCGGCCACCGAAGAGACCAGCGCGAGCTGCGGCTTGACGCGCTCGATCAGCTCGAGGTTGATGCCGTGCTTCGACGCGTGGTGGGAGACCTTCATGATCTGCGCCGCGAGGTGGTCGCGACCGCGCGCCGCGGAGAGCTCGCGGTAGAGCGCCGCATTCGTGCCCCGGTGCAGATCAGGGAAGTCGACGACCGCCTGCGCCCATGACCGGGTTTGTGCGTCGCCGCCGAGGATCAGCGACCATGGCTGGGTGGTCCGCAGGTCGGCACGGTTCTCGTGCGGCGACCCAGCAGCGGGCTTGCGTACGACACGGGTCACCGGGAACTCGACCTTCAGGGTGATCGACGCATCGTTGACGTCGACACCGAACGAGTCGTACGCGGCGCGCAGCGCCGCGCCGGGGCCGAGCACGGTCAGCCGCGTCGACCCGAGATAGCGCACCAGCCCGCTCGTCGGCTGGGTCTGCGTCAGCCCGCACTCCTCGAGCAGCTTCATCATCTCCACGAACGCGGCACTGGGGTGGTAGTACCCCGGCTCCCAGAAGTCGGAGATCTGGCCGGCCCGCGCGTAGGTGTCGAGGAACTCTGACATCCCGCCGATGTGGTCGTCGTGCGGGTGCGTCGCGACAACCACCGGGAAGAGGTTGCGAGTCGCCGTCGGGTCGGGCAGCAGTTGCAGGCCCGCCAACGTCTCGACGAGGGCTGGCATCTTGCGCGACGAGCCGATGTCGACGATGACTGCGCGCCGCTCCTCGTGCCGCTCGTCCGGCGGCAGCAACAGCAGCTGGCTGTCACCGTCACCGATGTTGAGCAGGAAGTAGACCAGCGAGCCGGGGTTAGCCCGCAGCTCGGCGAGGAACCCGTCCGGGTCCGGCTCCTGCACCCGCTTGGCGTCGACCGCCCACCGAGCCGGCGGGGCATCCTCGCGACCCGTCTCGCTGGCCGCCGTCGTCGTGGGGACGGTGCGGCCCGACCAGCGTTTGGTTCGGACGCGGGTCGGCGGACGGGGTGCGGCCGGCCTGGCGTTGGACACCTGGCCGAGCTCACCGGCCGTCTCCATCGTGCCGACAGGCGCGAGCGCCGCGTAGTAGGCCAGCTTCGCGACCGTGCGCGCCTCGGCGCTGAGGTCATGGACGTCTCCGGGCAGCGCGTCGGCGAGCCGGCGCTCCTTGTCCAGACCCACGTCGTCGCCCGCGGCCAGGACTGCCTCGACCTCGGGGGCGACAGCGGCGCCGAACACGTCGCCGATCCGAGGCTTGCGCTGCAGCCACCCGGCGTACAGCTGCTGGCGCAGCTCGTCGACGTGCACCAGCAGGTGCCCGCGTGACGCACTGCCGTCGAAGCAGAGTCGCCCGAGTCCGTCTGCGGCCGGCCATGGCGCGACGGTCAGCGTCGCGATCTCGTCGACGATCTCGTCGACGCCGATGTAGGCCAGCTCGATCACCGTCGTCGCGTCGAAGCCGGCCGCGAGCTGGGCCGGGAGCCACGGACGACGGACGGCGACCGGGTCGGTGTCGAGCAGGTCGGGCCCGACCCGGGGCCGCCCGACTGTGGGCCGGTCGGTCGAGGTCGTCCTGAGGTCGCCCGCCATGCTGTCCACCCCTTCAGATTTTGCGACTGATCAGACCTGCGACTGAGTTGCCGGCTGGGGGCCCAGCTCCGCATGCGGCAGCGGGTCCCGCGCCGGCGCGTCGTCTCCCTGCCAGTTGTAGATCGCACCGAGGCGACGGTCACTCGCGAGGACTCGGTGCAGCGACAGGACCGACGTCGCGTCCCAGTGTTCGGCCTTCGCCGCGATGCGCTCGAGCAGATCGTCCCGCTCGAACGAGGACAGCCCGTGCAGAGCGCGGACCAGGCTGCTGGCCGAGCGGATTCCGCACGAGCGCAGCGCGTAGCGGGGATGTTTCGTGGACTGTTTTGCGGCCTCCCGCGACTTCTTGCTCTGGGACAACCCGGCCTGGTCCGACTCCATCGCCTCGGCGGGCAGGTGCACGAGCAGCAGCGCCTGGTCGATCCAGTCGACGAGCCGGCCGACAGGCACCCGCGTGTGCAGGATGACATCCACGATCTTGGCGGTCAGCAGGTTCTGCAGGTCCTCGATGCCTTCCTCGAGCAGCCGCGCCTCGTACCAGACGTTGAGCCCGTCGAGCCGGTTCAGCGGATAGGCCGGAACCACCGAGGGGACCTGCCCGCGGAGCACCCGTGAGGCCTTGCGGGTGAGGTACTGGATGCCGGCCAGGGGGAAGAAGCCGACCATGAAGGCAACGATGAGCAGCAGCTCGTCCGAGCCGATCCTTGCGAGCGGGACATAGATGATCACAACCACCAACAGCGAGACCACGACGCGGATGTAGCCCGCCACGTAGGCCCCGGCGCGCAGGTCGGTCTGGAAGTAGCGGCGCAGCAGCATCTGGAGGAAGAACACATAGGAACCGACGAAGCAGAAGCAGAGTGCCGTGAACAGCGTGGGGTCGGTCCGGTCGCCGAGAGCGGCTTGCGGGTCGTAGAGGATCGTCGTCCAGCCGACGGCGAGGAGGGCCGTGACGAGGAACACGGGGAACAGTGCCTCGGTGGCGACGGGCTGGCGCACCTGCGTGCCGAACCTCGACACGGAACGGCCGTAGTAGGCGTCGAACTTCTCCCGATAGAGGTTGCGCGCGTCATGATGCTCCCGTCCGCCACTGCTCTCCCACTTCGCGTGGTACGACGAGGAGCCCGGCGGCTCGGGCAGCCGGCCAGGCTCGTCCAGCCCCAGTCGGTGCAGGTGCACGACGAACTCGTCCCAGAGCGAGGCCGCTCGCCGATCGAGGAAACGGACGAACAGCCAGCCGGGAAGGAAGGCGAGCGACCAGACGACGAACGCGGCCAGGGCCACGCCGCGGGCGTCACCGGCCGGAGACGGTGTCTCGGCGACCTCGTGCAGCAGCGGGCCCACGGCCAGGACCAGGGCGATCACCGTGTTGAGCCACAGGAGGGGGATGAGCACCCGCCGCTCGGGGCGCTCGCGCCGTTGGCGCTGGGCCTTTTCCTGGCGCGGACGCGCCCGCGCGGTGCGTGCGGGCGGCGGCTGCTCGCCCGGCTGCGTCTCGGTGCGCGGAGCGACGAGGCTCGGGTCGGCGACGACCTGAAGATCGTCCGTACCGCCGGTCTTCGTGCTGCTCATGGACCCCCCTGCGCCGAACTGCCCCCTTTGGGGAGCATGCGCCGATGGGTCACGCAGCGCAATAGGACGTGACCGCGTGTCCGCCGCGCACAAGAGAGCCGTCCCCCATCTGGCCTGCTGCGCGCTTCCTGCCGGCTTCTCGCGATGCAAACGGCCGTCGCGGGGTAGACCAAGTCCATGACTTCTTCTGTCGACGGCACCAGCCCACCCTCCGGGGCAGCAGATTCCAGTGCAAAAGGGACGGTGCACCAGGCCGCGCACAGCGACGCGCTGCGCGCCGTCGCTCGCGCCGGCTTCGTGGCCGAGGGCGTCGTGTTCGTGCTCATCGGGATCCTCGCCCTCCAGGTCGCCATGGGCGGCCAGGAGAAGACAGACCACCACGGTGCGCTGAGCAAGGTCGCCGAGCAACCGTTCGGCAGTGCCGTGCTCTGGGCCATGGTGCTTGGCTTCCTGGGCTACGCCCTGTGGCGGTTCTCCGAGGCGGCCTGGGGTCGCAACAACGAGACCGACGAGAAGAAGCGCACCGTCAAGCGCCTGGCCTCCGCCGGGGACGGCCTGCTGTACCTGGGCTTCGCCGTGGTCACCGTTCGCATGGTGACCGGGACCGGTTCCGGGTCCAGCCAGCAGCCGCTGACAGCCAAGGTCTTCGATGCTCCCGGCGGCCAGACCATCCTGATCCTTGCCGGAGCCGCGATCGCCGCCGTGGGCATCGTGCTCGCCGTCCGGGGACTGCGCACCGACTTCGAGGAGCATCTGGACCGCGGGCGCATGAGAGGGCAGATGTTCGGCTTCGCCCGCCGGCTCGGCCAGGTGGGCCACCTCGCTCGCGGACTCGTGATCGCCCTGGTGGGCGTCCTCGTCATCAAGGCCGCGCTGGATCACCAACCGGGCAAGGCGCAGGGTCTCGACGTGGCTCTCAAGAGCATCGCGAGCGCTCCGTTCGGGCAGTTCCTGCTCGTCCTCTCCGCGGCCGGGCTCATCTGCTTCGGCGCCTACTGCCTCGTCGAGGCGCGCTACCGGCGGCTCTGACCGGGCCCGTCGCGACCCCGGTCCGCGTTCAGCGCGTAGAAGGCGACCGCGGCCGCGGCACCCACGTTGAGCGAGTCGACGCCGTGCGCCATGGGGATGCGCACCCGCATGTCCGCCCGCTCGAGGGCCCGCCGGCTCAAACCAGGTCCCTCCGCGCCGAGGAGCAGGGCGCACCGGCCCCGCGCCGCGGTGGCCACCTCACCGATCGGCGTGGCATCAGGGTCGGGTGAGAGCGCGAGCGCCGTGAACCCTGCCTCGACGAGCACGTCGAGTCCTCCCGGCCACCGGGCGAGACGCGTCCACGGCACGGCGAACACAGCACCCATGGACACCCGCACCGAGCGCCGGTAGAGCGGGTCGGCGCAGCGCGGGCTCAGCAGCACCGCGTCGAGGCCGAGACCGGCGGCCGCGCGGAAGATCGCGCCGATGTTGGTGTGGTCGTTGATGTCCTCGAGCACCGCGATCCGAGAGGCGGTCGACAGCACCTCGTCGACGGAGGGCAGGGGGCGACGCGACATCGCCGCCAGCGCCCCGCGGTGCACGTCGAAGCCGGTGATCTCCTCCAGCACCGGGCGGGTGGCGAGGTAGACGGGTGCCCCGGTCTGCTCGAGCACGTCCTGCAGCGCGGGCAGCCACTTGTCCTCGAGCAACAGTGATCGCAGACCGAACCCAGCGTCCAGTGCGCGGCGGATCACCCGCTCCCCCTCGGCCATGAAGAGGCCTTCGGCGGGCTCCTTGCGCCGGCGCAGGTCGACGTCGGTGAGCGCGACGTAGTCGACGATGCGAGGGTCGTCGGACGAGGACACCGTCTCGTACGCGTACGTCGTCACGGCGGCTCAGGAGTCCGTGAGGATCTTGACGATGGCGATGACGCCGACGATGACGACGAGGACGCGCAGCGCAGTGCCCGGCACCCGGCGTCCGATCATCGCGCCGAGCTGCCCACCCACCACCGAGCCGACCGCGATCAGCGCGGCCGCGCTCCAGGCGACCTCGGCGACAGCGACGAAGATCAGCGCGGCGACCGCGTTGACCAACCCGGCAAGGACGTTCTTGGCGGCGTTGATCCGCTGGAGGTCCTCGTCGAGGAAGAGTCCCATCAACCCGATCAGCAGGACGCCCTGAGCGGCGCCGAAGTAGCCGCCGTAGATGCCTGACCCGAACACACCGACGTGAAGTGGGACACCGCCGTGCGTCGCGGCGTGCTCGCGGTGCGCGAGACGGCTCGCCAGCCGGGGCTGGAGCACCACGAGCACACACGCGAGAGCGATGAGCACCGGCACGACCGCCTGGAACGCCTCCTCGGGCAGGTTGAGGAGGAGCAGGGCGCCGACCGCGCCACCCACGACCGACGCGGCACCGAGGCCGACCAGGCGGCGCCGCTGTCCGGACAGCTCCCGCCGGTATCCGTAGGAGCCGCTCAGCGACCCGGGGGTCAGCCCGACGGTGTTCGTGACGTTGGCCAGGACCGGTGGGTAGCCGATGGCGAGCAGGACCGGAAAGGTGATCAATGTCCCGGAGCCGACGATGGTGTTCACGGTGCCCGCGGCCAGGCCCGCGGCGAGCACGGCGAGAGCCTCAAGGACGCTCACCGGTGCCTCGTCTCCATCGCGGTGACTCTATGCGATGGGGTGACGGCTCTCGCGATCAGTCAAGGCACGTCGCGAGCGCGCCGAGGTACCACGGGTGAACCCCCTGCGCTCCTCGACGGCTCCGCGGCGTGCCGCGGTGCTGGCGGCTGCGCTGCTGGTGCTCTCGGCTGCGCTGCCCGCCCCCATGGCGCACGCCGAGACGGGCGAAGAGGCGGCAGCCGCCGCGAAGGCAGCCGCCGCACACGTCGACGCCCTGCAGCCGCAGGTCGACCGCGCCACCCGCCGTTACGAGGAGGCCCTGCGCAGCCTCGCCCAGAGCGTCACCCGCAGCGTGACGGCCGACGAGTCCGCCGACGCAGCCGCCAAGGTGGCCCGCGACAGCGAACGCCGGCTCGCGGGCCGGGTGCGCGCGCTGTACATGTCCGGTGGGTCGGCCGCGCTCTACGCGAGCGTGCTCGAAGCCGACAACGCCCCCGACGCGATGCGACAGGTCGCCTACGTGAGCCGCCTCGTCGCCGGGGGCCGCACCGAAGCAAACGTCGGGTCGCGCGCCGCGGCCAACACCCGAGCAACGGCACGAACCCTCGCGGCGAACGCCGATGCTCTCGTCGTGACCGCGTCGGACGTCGCCGAGCGCCAGAAGGAGCTCACCGCAGTCCTGGCGCAGGCCCAGTCGGGCCTGGCCCGGCTCAGCGCCCGGGCGAAGACCGTGGCAGCCGCCGAGGCCGCCGCCGCTCGCCTGCGCGCCCTGGCCGCAGCCGCCGCCCAGGCGGCCGCCGCGCTCGTCGCGCGTGCCGAGGCCCGGACCGCTCCGGCGGACTACAAGGCGCTCTACGTGGCCGCCGCGCGCACCTGCGACGGGCTGTCGTGGACGATCGTCTCGGCGATCGGCCAGGTGGAGACGGGCCACGGCCGCAACACCGCAACGTCGTCTGCTGGCGCACAGGGACCTATGCAGTTCATGCCGGTGACGTTCGCTCGCTACGGCGTCGACGGTGACGGAGACGGCGACGCCGACATCCGCGACCCGGCAGACGCGATCTTCTCCGCGGCCAACTACCTGTGCGCGAACGGCGCGGGCCGTGGTGACGCGGCCCTGCGCTCCGCGATCTGGCACTACAACCACGCCGACTGGTACGTCGAGCTGGTATTGACGATTGCGGCGCAACTCGAGTCTTCTGACGCTTCCTAGCCTGCGACGGGCGAGCGCCTGGAGTTGCCCTCAGCACCCCGAGCGACTAGATCTTGATCGTGAATATTGGGGCGTCCGTCCGACAGACCACGAGATCGCTGACCATGGTGCTGCGCCGGCCTGGTCTCAGACAGCTCAACCTGGCGCTCGCCGGGTCGCTGATCGGTGACTGGGCCTATGCGACGGCGATCGCTGTCTGGGCATACGGCGAGGGTGGCGCCGCGGCGGTCGGCATCTGGGGGACAGTCCGATTCACGCTGATGGCTCTGACGGCACCCTTCGGTGCCGCCCTCGCGGATCGGATCTCGCGCAAGACCGTCATGGTCTCCTGTGACGTTGTTCGGGGCGTTCTTGTTCTCGCCGCAGCAGCGATCGTGAAGTGGGACGGGCCAGCGCTGCTCGTGTTCGTCCTCGCCACGCTCTCACCAATCGTCGGGACGGCATTCCGCCCTGCGCAGCTGGCCCTCACGCCTTCCCTCGTTGAGAGCCCTGAGCAACTGACGGCCGCCAACGGTGTCGCCAGCACGCTGGAGAGTCTCGCCTTCTTCGCAGGGCCAGCGCTCGCTGGGTTCTTGCTCGCCGTGGCCGACGTGAGCACAGTGTTCGTCCTCAACGCCGGCACGTTCGTGCTGTCAGCCGTTCTGGTCGCCAGCATCTCCGTCAGCCGACCTCCTCGCATCCCTGCCGACTCGAGCGGGCAGCCGGATGGAGATGCTCAGGATGGCAAGGCGCCGGGTTTCGTCAGCGAGGCCCTTGAAGGCTTCCGGGTCGTCCGACGCCACCCCGACCTGCTCCTGGTCATGACCACCTACTGCGCGCAGACCGTTATCGCCGGTGCATCACTTGTCTTCGGTGTGGCCATCGCTTTGGACCTCACCGACCTAGGACCTGCTGGGTTGGGATACCTGGACTCGGTGCTGGGCGTGGGCGCCATCCTGGGCGGTTTCCTCGCCGTGGGCTTGGCGGTTCGCCACCGCCTGGCGACCGACTTCGGCTGGGGCGTCGTCTTCTGGGCCCTGCCCCTACTGCTCATCGCCGCGTGGCCCACCCCGGCCGCGGCGTTCATCGCCATGTTCATCATCGGCATGGCAAACCCTGTGGTCGACATAAACGCGTCCACCATCATCCAGCGGATCGCGCCCGATGCTGTCCTCGGTCGAGTGTTCGGCGCACTGGAGAGCGGGCTGATCGCAACCATGGCGCTGGGATCGTTGGCCATGCCGCTACTGATCGCCGGTCCCGGTCTGCGGTGGGGGCTCGTGGTCATCTCGTTACCGATCGTCCTGATCGGGCTGGCTGCCATGCCGCGCCTGCGTCGGATGGACCATGTCGTCTCCGAGCCTGATGGCGTCGCTCTGCTTCGCAGCGTCCCGCTGTTCGCCCCACTGGTCCGGCCCCTCGTCGAGATGCTCGCCGGACGGCTCACCAGGGTCGAGGTGCCGGCCGGCACGGTCGTCGTGCGCGAAGGCGACCCCGGAGATCTCTTCTTTGTCATCGAAAGCGGCAATCTGGACGCGACCTACCGCGGTGAGCACCTGAGCCGGATGGGCGCCGGAGAGTGCTTCGGCGAGATAGCACTACTTCAGGACATACCTCGCACGGCGTCCGTCGTAGCCCGTGAGGACTGCGTTTTGCACAGCCTCAACCGCGACGACTTCCTCAGCGCGATGGCGGGCGACCACGAGCTGCAATCCCGGGCCGAGGCGCTCGCGGCGCGTCGGATTCCGACGGCCTGACCGCTCTTACTGCATTTCGGGCATACGCGGACACCGGCGATGATGCGACCTAGACTCGCGGCGTACTAGCCCCACCCAACGTCCCGGGGTTTCGATGACGACTGCGGTTGCAGGCCTTCACCCGCTGCGGCCGTACGTCCCGGACCTGTTGGACTCGTGGAGACCGACGCACGGCGACAACCGGCACATGCAGGTAGAAGGCTCGCTCGCGCTCGTCGACATCTCGGGGTTCACCCGCCTGACGGAGCGCCTCTCCCGTAAGGGCAAGGTCGGCGCGGAAGAGATGAGCGAGCTTCTCGACGCGACGTTCTCCGCCCTGCTCGGTGCCGCGCAGCCGCAGGGCGGTGATCTGGTCAAGTGGGGTGGCGACGCCGTACTCCTGCTGTTCCGGGGTGACGACCACGCCGGCCGCGCGTGTCGCGCGGTCTACGACATGCGCGCGACACTGCGTACGGTCGGCAGAATCGCGACGACGTCCGGGGCAGTCACCCTGCGGATGTCCGCCGGAGTGCACAGTGGACTCTTCGACTTCTACCTGGTCGGTGATCCCGGCCACCACCTCGAACTGCTTGTCGTCGGAGCGGAGGCGAGTACCACTGCTGCTCTGGAGTCGGTCGCCTCCGCAGGGCAGGTCGTGCTCAGCGAGCAAACGGCATCACTCTTGGCCCCGACGGCTCACCGCGCAGGCCCAGCCGACGGAACGCGCCTTCTGCGGGCTCGGCCCGGCGACCATCTGCCCGCGCTACCACAGCAGCGACGCACCGGGCCCGACGACAACCATGAGCTGGGTCGATACCTGCCTGAGGCCTTGCGCGAACAGGTGCTCGCTGAGCCAGGCGAGGCCGAACACCGATCGGTGGCCGTGGCGTTCGTGCGCTTCAGCGGCACAGACGAACTGGCCAGGACCGGCGGAATCCGTGCGGTGGCGGACGCGCTCGACCACTGTGTGCGCATTGTGCAGTGGGCAACCGACCAGCACGGCATCACGTTCTTCGAAACCGACATCGCGCGCGACGGCGGAAAGATCATGCTTGTCGCCGGCGCGCCGCGCAGCGGCGGAAGGGTCGAGGAGCGAATGCTCCGCGCTGTGCGACTGGTGATGGACCGGGCAGGCATCCTGAGCCTCAAGGTCGGCGTCAACCGCGGTGACGTCTTCGCCGGTGACTTCGGGCCTTCATTCCGTCGCACGTACTCCATCAAGGGTGACGCGGTGAATCTCGCCGCTCGGGTGATGGCCAAAGCCGGCGGCGGCGAGGTGCTCGCCACGACGGCGACGGTCGAGCGATCGCCCACCCGGTTCGAGACCAGCCCGCTGGAACCGTTCCACGTCAAAGGCAAGACGCACCCCGTGGCGGCGGCCAGGATCGGCGCTGTCCTCGGGCTCCGCACCGGCCGCCGGTCGACGACGACCTTTGTCGGCCGGGCGGCCGAGCTGGCCGCGCTGCACGTCGCATGGGAATCGGCATCGCGAGGCGAAGGCAACCAGGTGGAGATCGTGGGCGAGCCGGGCATCGGTAAGTCCCGGCTCGTGGCTGAACTGCTGGCCGTCGCACCCGCTGCCCGCGTGCTCAAGGGGTCGTGTGGCGACTATGAGGCGTCCACCCCCTATTTCCCGTTCCGCTCGATACTGCGAAGCGCCTTGAGCCTGGATCCCCAGGCCGGGGCGGAGGAGACCGCCGACAGATTGCGCGTACTCGTTGCCGCTACTGCGCCCGAGCTGTTGGCCTGGCTGCCTCTCATCGCCATGCCGCTCGACGTGACCGTGCCAACGACGCGCGAGGCCTCGGAGCTCGACGAGCAGTTTCGCAAGGCCCGGCTGGAGGACTCCGTCGATGACCTGCTCGCCAGGTTGTTGTCCGGCCCGACCGTGCTGGTGATTGAGGACGCGCACCTGATGGACGACGCGTCGGCCGACCTCATGGATCGGCTCGCTCGGTCTGCCCCGTTCCGGCCCTGGCTGGTGTTGACCACGCGCCGGGACGTGTCTAGCGGGTACGTGCCGAGGTCTGGCCCTCGGTCGACAACGGTGCGTCCCGACCCGCTGGACACTGCGGATGCTCTGGAACTCGTGCGACGTACGACAGCCGAGCTGCCGATGTCACGTGACGCCATGGCGGCGCTGGTGGAGCACAGCGGAGGAAATCCCATGTTCCTCGAGGAGCTCCTGGACGCGGCGGGGCGGACCGGGTCGGTCACCGACCTCCCGGAGTCGGTCCAGGACCTGGTGACCAGCCAGATCGACAGGTTGCCCCCGCTGGATCGCACGATCCTGCGCTATGCCGCGGTGCTCGGCATGGTCGCCGACCTGCCGGTGCTGGAGCGGCTGGTGTCCGACCATCGTGAGCACGTTCGGTTGGGCGAGCACCTTCCCGAGTTCCGCGACTTCCTCGATCCAGGCGATCCCGGTCAGGTTCGGTTCCGACATGCGCTGATCCGCGAGGTGGCCTACGAGGGGCTCCCCTTCCGGCGCCGCCAAGTCCTGCACGAGCAGGTGGGCAACACGATCGAGCGTTCGGCGGAGGAACCGGAGCGGGTCTGTGAAGTGCTGTCGCTGCACTTCTTCCATGCCGGATCCTTCGACCGTGCCTGGACCTACTCGAGGCTGGCGGGCCAGCGGGCTCAAGCGAAGTACGCCAACATCGAGGCGATCGAGTTCATGCAACGCGCCGTCGCAGTCCGCCCGCCGCCTTCCTACTGTCCGAGCCGTTGAGGTCTCCGCTGCACACGAGGCTCTCGGGGACATGCGTTTCCTGGTGGGCTCGGTGGACGAGGCCGCCGATTCCTACCGGCAGGCCCGTAAGTCACTAGGCGCAGATCCGGCGCAAGTCGCTCGGATCATGCTCAAAGAGGCGCGAATCGATCAGCGCCACGGCAAGCTTCACCCAGTCGCTGCGAAGGCTGAGCCGCGGCATGCGCCTGCTCGACGGGCTGGAAGGACCGTCGGCGGGGGCGGTTCGGTCCCTGTTGGCCACGCGCTACGCAATCTGCCTGGTCAGCCAGGGCCGCTATGCCGACGCGCTCCGTTGGGGAGCGCTGGGCGTTAGCGAAGCACAGGACTCAGTCGACAAGGTCGCCCTGGCGCAGGCCTATCTCGCGATGCAGACGGTGCACCTTTGGTCGGCCCACGCGGAGGACCTGCCCTATGGCCGCTTGGCGCTGCTCGCCTACGAGGAGCTGGGCGATCTTTCGGGAGAAGCGCAGAGCCTGAACAACCTCGCCGTACGAGCAATCTTCGAGGGGCACTGGAACGAGGCACTCGCGATGTCCCGACGAGCAGCCGACATCTACCGGCGACTCGGCGACGTCGTCAACGAAGGAAATACCGCCTACAACCAGGCCGACGTGCTCATCCGTCAGGGTCGCCTGGAGGACGCCGAGGTCCTGCTCGATGAGGCTCTGCGCGCGGCGCGGGCGGTCGACGACGAGGAGCTGATCGCGCTGGTGTTGCGCGAGAGCGGACGAGCTTCCTCGCGCGCCGGGCGCTACGCCGATGCCATGACGCAACTCTCAGACGCTCGGGAGCGCTTTGACAAACTCGGAGCGCCACAAGAGCTCATCGACACCGAAGCGGCGGTAGCCGAGTGCCTGCTGCTGCAAGGCGCTCTAGGCGCGGCGAGGAGCCATGCCCTCGCCGCGCTCGAGCGGGCGCACAAGGTTCAAGCGCCGATGGTCCTGCCGACTCTGCACCGCATCCTCGGCTACTGCCATCTCCTCGCCGGCGCCCTCGACGCCGCTCGAGTCGAACTCGAGCGCGCACTGGAACTGAGCTCGCAACCAGACACGCAGCACGAGCGCGGGTTCGTGCTACTCGGTCTTGCCCAGGTTGCCAGCTCCGAAGATGACCCGAATGCGGAGCAGCTTGCGCAGCAGAGCAAGGACGTGCTCGACGCGCTCGGCGTCGTTGGCCTCCCTACACCGCTGGACGTGGCATTGAGACTGCAGGACCGCGCTGACGCAGCGTCCGTCAGTGGATCATTCGAGCGTCATAGTCGAAGAGGAGATATGTGAAGAGGTCGCCAGCGTTGTCTCGGCTGCTCTGCCGGTAGTCCATGCAGGCATGGCCGATCTTGGCACCGTCTGGCGCACGGATGATCTGGCTGGCACCGATCCGGCCCTTGGCCGGACATGCTTCGGGGGTCGTGAAGTCGCCGGTGTTGCCGAGGTCGAGGTGAAGGGGGAACTTCGTGACACCACCGTTCCCGCACAACGTCTTGTCGCAGCTGACGATCGCGGTGGCCGGGTTGGTGATGCTGTAGCGGGCGGGGTCGAGGTCGACGTAGGCCTGGATGAGCCGCTGCGCGTTGCCCTGATTGTTGGTGCGGCAGGTGATCTCGGCGTCGAAGCCTGCGCACGGGCTGCTGGACAGCAGGATGGGACCCACCGCGCCGTCAGCCAACACGAGCGTGACGCAGGTGGGCGTCGTGGGCGTCGCATCACAGCCACTCAAGTCGACCTTGGCACCCGCGGCAGCCCCGCCCCTGAGGTACGTCGCCTGGTGTGCGACGGTGACGGAGATACCGTCCGGTGCTAGCCCCGATCTGGCGGGCCCGGAAGCCGTGATGACGAGGTTCTCCGCCTGCGACCACGTGACGCCGCTGATCGTCAGCAGCGACGACCCCCTCTTCAGCACCCCTGACGTCACCGCTCCGAAGCTGCCCGCCAGCGCCGGGCCCGCAGCCGTGGCAGAGAGCCTGATCAACGTGTCCTGACCCACGGGCACTCGCCGCTGCGCGACCCCTGTCCCCAGACGGCTCTCGACGACCACCGTGAAGGTCCGCCCCTGACGGGCAAAGCCCGCCGCCTGTCCGCCCGGAGCTGCCGTCGGGAGCCCTCCTGCGAGCACCTCGGCATCGAGCGCACGGGTAACCACCAGGCGGTCCGGCAGCTCCTTAGTGCCGTGCGCCGAGGCTGCAGGCGCGGTCAAGCTCGCGAACGCCGCTGCCGAGGCAGCCGCCGTCACAAGGACAACAGCGGGCCGGAGCCATCTGGTGCGGAACTGGGTTACACCGGTCATAGCGACCTTCCCCCGATCCATGACGCCTTCGGTGGCGATCACGACTTGTGGCGATCATGTGGTCCTGCGGCGCCTGTCGTCAATGGTCATCGCGGGTGGTCGGGTGACGGGGCGACACAGCGTCGCCGAGCCTGACTGTCCGTGGGCCGACGTCCAGCATTGCGCTCTCGCGGGCGACCACGATCGGCAGCCCGTCGGCAAGATCTGCTGCCCAAGCGCCGATCTCGTCGAGGGCTTGGTCCGATCGCGCCGGCGAGTGGTGGTACAGCACCAGTGTCCCGGCGCCGCATTCGACGGCGAGGGCGACGGCGTCCTCGACAGTGGCGTGGCCGTACTCAACGGCTAGCGCGCGTTCTCCCTCGAGGAACTGGGCATCGTGTACCAGCACGTCGACCCCTTGCAACATCCGCATCAGCACGGCGGAGCGGCCCGCCGACGGCGCGTGGTCAGGGAGATAGGCCATCGACGCGACGGCATCGGCGACTCGGTAGCCGAACGTGCGTCCCCCCTTGTGCTCGACGTCCACAGCAGTGACGTTGAACCCTTCGATCGCGTGGACACCGTCCGCGAGAGCGTGGAACGTCCAACGCCCGTGCAATCCCTCGGGGGTGATCGGGAACGCCGGCGGCGACATTGTCTGTGCCAGCAGGTCTCTGCCGGACCTACCGCCCTGGCTCGGAAGGTAGAGGTCGACCCGAGCGTCGTCCCGGTCACCCGACCCGAAGAACGGCAAGCCCTGCACATGGTCCCAATGCAGGTGACTGACCAGGATCGCACCGTCGTACGCCCGGCCTCGCAACCGCGCGGTGAGCGCACGCAGGCCGGTGCCCGCGTCGAGAACCAGGGTGGGCGCGTCGGCGTCCTGGGCACAGACGGCCACCGAGGACGTGTGGCCGCCGTAACGGACGAAGTCCTTCCCCGGCGCCGGCGTCGAGCCGCGGACTCCGAGGAACTCGAGCCTCACCGGGTCCTCACGCGCGGCACGCTAGCAGCGCAAACGGCCAGCATCGGGGGTTTCACCAACGGCCGGTGATCAGATCTCCTAGCGTGTTCGGCATCGACTCGCTCTGGGGCTGACTCGGCTTAGGAGTCCTGTGAACACGCACAAGAGAAGCCACGGCCGCACAGGCCTGACGGCGCCACTGCGGCACCGGGACTTCCGGCTGCTGATGAGCGCGTTCGCCTTGTCCTGTGGCGGCTCCTGGGCCTACAACGTCGCTCTCGCGGTCTTCGTCTTCGACCAGACCCGGGCCTGACACCGCAGTGCCCCCGGGAAGCGGCTTCAGGGAGCCTCGACGACCTCTTCGGAGTTGAGATCGACGAGGCGGCCGGCCCGGGCCGCCGAGTCCGCAGCGTCGAGCTCGTGGAGCCGTCGAGCCAGCCCGACGGTGATCTTCCGCAGCAAGGTCGGGCTCCCCTCGAGGGTGGCCCAGAATCTCTGGCGCCCGATGACGAGAAGCTCGACGGACGTGGTCGAGACGACAGTGGCGTCACGCGGGGCGGAGTCGATGACAGAGAGCTCCCCGAAGTAGTCACCCGGGCCCAGCCGTGCGACCTCTTCCCCACCACGGTGAACGGCCAGCTCCCCCTCGATCACCATCCAGAATTCCTCTCCAGACGTTCCTTCCCGGACGACCCGGTAGCGAGCCGGGTAACGCAGGTGGTCCGCCTGACGGAGCAGGAGATCGAGCTCTCGCTTCGACAGCGATGCGAACAGCGGTACCGCGCGCAACCGTGCGATGTACTGGTCCTTGGCCATGACGCCTCCACCCGGGAAAAACGGTTGCTGTCACTGGACTCTGATCGTCACGACTTGTCAACCGAGCCAGACTCGCGTCGCTCTCCGGCTCAGACGGGCTGGATCGGCGGCCTCGGTGGTCCCGTCTCGTCTTTGTCGTCCGGGCGAAGTCCGCCCAGAACACCGCCGATGCCCTTGAGGGCCTCGCCGAGCTCGCTCGGCACGATCCACACCTTGTTGGAGTCGCCTCGAGCGATCTGCGGCAGGACCTGGAGGTACTGGTAGGCCAGCAGCTTCTGGTCGGGGTTGCCGGCATGGATCGCGTCGAACACCCGCTGGATGGCCTGCGCCTCGCCGTCGGCGCGGAGCACCGCAGCCTGCGCCTCACCCTCGGCCCGCAGGATCGCGCCCTGCCGCTCGCCCTCGGCCGTGAGGATCTGGGACGCCTTGAAGCCCTCGGCGGTCAGGATCGTCGCGCGCTTCTCGCGGTCGGCGCGCATCTGCTTCTCCATCGAGTCCTGGATCGACGTGGGCGGGTCGATCGCCTTGATCTCGACCCGGTTGACCCGGATCCCCCACTTGCCCGTCGCCTCGTCGAGCACGACCCGCAGCGCGCTGTTGATGTGGTCACGCGAGGTCAGCGTCTCCTCGAGGTTGAGGTTGCCGACGACGTTGCGCAGGGTCGTGACGGTGAGCTGTTCGACGCCCTGGATGTAGTTGGCGATCTCGTAGGTCGCCGACTTGGGATCGGTCACCTGGAAGTAGATGACCGTGTCGATGCCCACCACCAGGTTGTCGGCCGTGATGACCGGCTGCGGGGGGAACGACACGACCTGCTCCCGCAGGTCGATCAACGGCCGCAGCTTGTCGATGAAGGGAACCAGCACGGTCAGACCCGGGTTGAGCGTTCGCTGGTAGCGACCCAGTCGTTCCACGACGCCCGCCCGCGCCTGCGGGACGATGCGGACGGTCTTGTACAGCGCCACCAGCAAGAGCACGGCGATGGCGCCGGCGATGCCAAGGGCGATGACTGACTCCATTTACGTCTCCGTCTCGTAGACGACCGCGGTCGCGCCGTCGATCTGCACGACCTGGACACTGCGTCCCGCCTCGATGACTTCCGAGGGGTCGTAGGTGCGGGCGGACCACACCTCGCCCTTGAGCTTGACCTGGCCGCTGCGGGCGTCGACGCGCTCGATCGCCACGGCGTCGGCACCGACGAGTGCGGCGGTTCCGGTGCGGATTTCCGCGGGGGTGCGCAGATGGCGCAGCGCGACCGGCCGGACGACCCCGATCATCGCGACGGAGACAACGATCGCGACGATCACCTGGACGACGAACGGGATCCCCAGGCCGGCTGTACCCGCTGCGGCCAGCGCGCCTGCGGAGAGCATCAGGAACATGAGATCGAGCGTGGTCACCTCGACCAGCCCGAGGACGACCGCGAGTCCGAGCCAGAGTGCCCAGTCGTAGTCACCCATCAGTTCGTCCCGATCCGCGCCATAACGCGATCCTATGAGTTCGGCGACCTGCGAGTGCTGTTCACGCGCCGTTCGTCGCTCGTGCTGACCAACGCCCGCCATAGCGCTGCAGTTCCAGGGGAACCCCGAAGGTGCGCGCCAGGTGGTCGGCGGTGAGCGTTGTCTCGAGCGGTCCCTGAGCCACGACGGCACCCTCACGAAGCAACATGACGTGGGTGAACCCGGGCGGAATCTCCTCGACGTGATGGGTGACGAGGATGAGGGCTGGCGAGTCGGGGTCCTGTGCGAGCTGACCCAGCCGGCGTACCAGGTCCTCGCGGCCGCCCAGGTCGAGACCGGCGGCCGGCTCGTCGAGCAGCATCAGCTCGGGGTCGGTCATCAGGGCGCGTGCGATCTGCACCCTCTTGCGCTCGCCCTCGGAGAGCGTGCCGTAGCGCCGCTCGGCGAGGCGGGCCACGCCCAGCGCGCCCAGCAGCGTCTCGGCTCGCTCGGTGTCGAGCTCGTCGTAGCGCTCACGCCAGCGGCCGACGACGGCGTACGACGCGGTCAGCACGACGTCGCGCACGGTCTCTCTCGCCGGCAGCCGGTCGGCCAGCGCCGCGCTGGACAGCCCGATGCGCGGGCGCAGCTCGAAGACGTCGACGGCACCGAGCGTCTCGCCGAGCAGGGAGGCCGCACCGCGACTGGGATGGAGGTTGGCCGACGCGACCTGGAGCAACGTGGTCTTGCCGGCGCCGTTCGGACCGAGCACGACCCAGCGCTCCCCCTCGGCGATCTCCCAGTCCAGGCTGTCGAGCAGGGTTGCGCCGTCGCGCAGCACGCTCACGCCGGAGAAGTGCACGACGTCGGACATGCATGGCAACTTACCGAGCGCTTCCCCAGGCGGAGCCGAGAGGGAGGGACAGCGGAGCCGAGAGGGAGGGACAGCGGAGCCGAGAGGGAGGGACAGCGGAGCCGAGAGGGAGGGACAGCGGAGCCGAGAGGGAGGGACGGCCACGCCGATCGGGCCTAGCCTGGTCGGCATGCTCGAGCTTCCTGCCGCCGCGCGTCTGGTCGCGTGGGGCAACGCAGCCCTCGTGGGTGCGATCAGCCTGGACGAGGCGGCCGACGCGGTGGCGGGCCGGGAAAACGACGCCAACCGGGTCGGCGGGGTGCCGGGCGAGGACGGTGACGTCGCGCTCGGCTATGCGCTCGGCAGGTTGCGCGGGAGGGGTGTCGCGAGTCTGCGCCTGGTGCTCCCCCGGCCCGGTGACATCGCCGGCCTGACCGGGCCGGCCGCGTTCAACCAGGCGGCCGTGGAGGCCGGGGAGGCGGCCCTCGGCGTCGGCGCTGACCTCGGCCTCGTCCCCGCGGGGCGCGGGCGCTGGATCGTGCAGTCGATCGGCCCGGTCCCGCCGGTGTCGAGCACCGTCAGGGACGCCGACCGCGAGCTGCTGGCGGCGATGCGTGAGGCCACGGAGGAGCTCGTCCGCCTCGACCTCGCGCGGTCCGCGCCGGTCGGCGCCGAGGGGCTCGCCCAGTTCGGCCGACCCGCGCGGGACGCGCTCCTGCCGCCGTGCGCCCCGGCGCCGGCGCAGCGACTGGCCGCTCTTGCGCAGCGGCTCCGGACAGCCCTCGAGACGGCCATCGAGTCCGACGGGGGCGCGGTGACCGCGGGCGAGATCGCCCTGCGCAGCGCGACCCTGCGCGATGTCGAGGTGGCGACCCGACGCGCCCTCGAGGCAGCCTGCAGTGCTCCGCCCGGCTGACGACGGGTCAGCGCAGGGAGCGGTAGAGGTCGAGGGTGTGCGTCGAGACGGCCGCCCAGGAGAACGCCTCGATCGCTCGGCGGCGTCCCGCCTCGCCCATGGCACGTGCTCGCTCCGGGTCGGACAGCACGTCACTCAACCGCGCGGCCAGGTCGGCCTCGAAGCGCGCCGGCTCCAGCGGCGTGCCGGTGCCGTCGTCGAGCTGCTCGATCGGCACCAGCAGGCCCGTTTCGCCGTCCGCGACGACCTCGGGGATGCCGCCGGTGGCGGTCGCGACGACCGGCACCTCGCAGGCCATCGCCTCGAGGTTGACGATGCCCATCGGCTCGTAGATCGAGGGGCACGCGAACACGGTCGCGTGGGTCAGCAGCTGGATCACTTCGGGCTTGGGCAGCATGTCGGCGATCCACACGACGCCGTCCCGGTCACGGCGCAGCTCCTCGACGAGCACGGTGACCTCGGCCAGGATCTCCTCGGTGTCCGGCGCTCCGGCGCACAGCACCAGCTGCACGTGCGGGTCGAGCGAGAGCGCGGCGCGCAGCAGATGGGGCAGGCCCTTCTGGCGGGTGATGCGGCCGACGAAGACCACCGACGGCCGGTCCGGGTCTACGCCGTGGCTCTCGAGGACGTGGGTGCGGCGGTCGGGCTGGTACTCCTGCGTGTCGATGCCGTTGTGCACCACGTGGACGCGGTCGGGGTCTACCTCGGGATAGCAGCGCAGCACGTCGTCGCGCATGCCGCTCGACACCGCGACGACGGCGTCCGCCGCCTCCATCGCGGTGCGCTCCGCCCAGGAGGAGAGCGCGTAGCCGCCGCCGAGCTGCTCGGCCTTCCACGGCCGCAGCGGCTCCAGGCTGTGCGCGGTCACCACGTGCGGCACCCCGTGCAGGAGGCTCGCCACGTGACCGGCCAGGTTGGCGTACCACGTGTGCGAGTGCACGATGTCGGTGCCGGTGGTGCCGGCGACCATGCCGAGGTCGGTGGCCAGCACCCGCAGGGCGGGGTTGGCGCCGGTGAGACCCAAAGGCACGTCGTACGCCGTCACGCCTTCCTCGTCACGCGGGGCGCCCATGCAGTGCACCCGCACCTCGGCCAGCCGGCGCAGCTCACGGGCGAGGTACTCGACATGGACGCCGGCGCCGCCGTAGACGTCAGGCGGGTACTCACGGGTCAGAAGGTCCACGCGCATGGACTGATACTGCCTGCACCGGGGTACGGTGCGCACCATGCCCGCCCGCGTGCTTTCGATCGTCCTGGCCGGTGGCGAGGGGAAGCGGCTGATGCCGCTCACCGCCGACCGGGCCAAGCCGGCGGTGCCCTTCGGCGGCATCTACCGGCTCATCGACTTCGTGCTGTCCAACCTCGTCAACGCCGGGTATCGCAAGATCGTCGTGTTGACGCAATACAAGAGCCACAGCCTCGACCGGCACATCTCGGCGACCTGGCGCCTGTCGGCGATGCTCGGCAACTACATCACCCCGGTGCCGGCCCAGCAGCGGCTCGGGCCGCGGTGGTTCGCGGGGTCCGCGGACGCGATCTACCAGAGCCTCAACCTCATCGGTGACGAGCGGCCGGACTACGTCATCGTCTTCGGCGCCGACCACATCTACCGCATGGACCCGAGCCAGATGGTGCGTCAGCACATCGACTCCGGTGCCGGCGTGACCGTGGCGGCCATCCGCCAGCCCATCGAGCTCGCGGACCAGTTCGGGGTCATTGAGACCGCCAACGACCGTCGGCTGATCTCGGCGTTCCGGGAAAAGCCGACGGACGCGGAAGGGCTCGGTGACGACCCCACGCAGGTCTACGCGTCGATGGGCAACTACGTCTTCTCGACGGACGTGCTGCTCGAGTCCCTGCGCCGGGACGCGATGGACCCGAGCAGCAAGCACGACATGGGCGGCAACATCATCCCGATGCTGGTCGAGACCGGCGCGGCCCACGTCTACGACTTCGGCGACAACGACGTGCCGGGGTCGACCGAGCGCGACAGGGACTACTGGCGCGACGTCGGGACGCTTGACGCCTACTACGAGGCCCACGCCGACCTCATCGCGATGCACCCGGTGTTCAACCTCTACAACAACGACTGGCCCATCTACACGTCCCACGAACCGCTGCCGCCGGCGAAGTTCGTGCACAACGAGGAGGGCCGGGTCGGTCGGGCGATCGACTCCTTCATCTCCTCGGGCGCGGTCGTTTCCGGAGCCCGGGTGGAGAAGTCGGTCCTCTCGCCCTGGGCACAGGTGAACTCCTGGGCCGAGGTCAGCGGCAGCGTCCTGATGAACAACGTGAAGGTCGGGCGCCACGCCGTCGTCCGCAACGCGATCGTGGACAAGAACGTGGTGATCCCCGAAGGCGCACGCATCGGTGTCGACCACGAGGAGGACATCGCGCGGGGCTTCGTCGTGTCAGAGGGCGGCATCACGGTCGTCGGGAAGGGCCAGCGCGTCTCGACCTGAGCCTTCCTCTCTAGTGTGGGAACCGCCATGGTCATGCCCGACGACAAGTCCGAGCAGGGGACGATCCTCGTCACCGTCACGGGCCGAGACCGTCCCGGCGTCACATCGGCCCTCTTCACCGCGCTGGCGTCGCACCCCACCAGCGTGGTCGACGTCGAGCAGGTCGTCATCCGCGGGCGGCTGATACTCGGTGTGCTGATCGTCGCCCGCCCGCACGAGGAGGCGCCGCTGCGCAGTGCCCTCCAGGCCGCGCTCGACCCGCTCGGCATGGAGATCGAGGTCTCCCCGGGCCAGGGTGACCAGGGCGCGCGCCGGAAGGGTCGCAGCCATGTGACCATCGTCGGTCACCCGTTGACGCCGGCGGCGATGGCCGGCGTCGCCGGTCGGATCGCCGACTACGGCGGCAACATCGACCGCATCGTGCGCATCGCCCGCTACCCGGTGACTGCCGTCGAGCTCGACGTCTCGGGCACCGACCCCGTCGAGCTGCGCAAGCGCCTCGCCCTCGCGGCCGCCTCGCTCGGCGTCGACATCGCGGTCGAGCGTTCGGGGCTCCAGCGGCGGGCCAAGCGGCTCATCGTCATGGACGTCGACTCGACGCTCGTGCAGGGCGAGGTGATCGAGATGCTCGCCGTGCGCGCCGGCTGCGGCGACGAGGTGGCGGAGGTCACCGAGGCCGCGATGCGCGGCGAGCTCGACTTCGCCGAGTCGCTGCGCCGGCGGGTCGCGATGCTGACCGGGGTCGACGCCTCGGTCCTCGACGACGTACGCCGTGACATCCAGCTCGCGCCGGGGGCCCGCACCTTCGTGCGCACCCTCAAGCGACTCGACTTCCGGTTCGCCATCGTCAGCGGCGGCTTCACCCAGGTGACCGACCACCTGACCACCGAGCTCGGCATCGACTACGCGGCAGCCAACACGCTGGAGGTCGTCGACGGGCGGCTCACCGGCCGGCTTGTCGGCCCGGTCCTCGACCGGGCGGGGAAAGCCGACGCGCTCGAGCGGTTCGCCCATGAGGCCGGCGTCGCGGTCTCCCAGACCGTGGCGATCGGCGACGGCGCGAACGACCTCGACATGCTGGCGCGGGCCGGGCTGGGCATCGCCTACAACGCCAAGCCGGCGGTCCGGCAAGCGGCGGACACCGCGCTGTCGGTGCCCTATCTCGACGCGATCCTCTTCCTGCTCGGCATCTCCCGCGAGGAGGTCGAGGCGGCCGACGAGGAGGAGGGCCTCTCGCTCACCACCCCTCCGACCTGAGGCCGGGCGGCGTGCCGGTCAGGGGTCGGTCGGACCGAGGAACTCGACGAGCTCGGTGTCGCGCAGCGCCGACCACGGTCCCTGAGCGGTGAGGACGGCGGCCGCCCCGGCGGGGAACCGTCCTGGCGCCGCCTCGTCGAGCTCGGCGAGGGCCTGGGCGACGGCCGGGTTGTGGGCGACGAGCACCACGCCGCGGGCGTCGTCGGCCGTCTCGCTCACCAGGGCGAGCAGATCCCTCGGCCCGGCCTGGTAGACGGAGCGGAGGTACGCCGGCTCCGGAAGCCCGGACCACTTGGTCGCCAGCGCGGCCCACGTCTCGCGGGCTCGAAGCGCGCTGGAGCAGTAGGCGGCGCCGATCGGAATGCTCAGCCGGGCCAGCCGGTCACCGAGGCGGACCGCGTCATCCCGTCCTTGCCGGGTCAGCGCGCGCTCGTGGTCACCGACTGCCCGCTCGCCGGTCGCCGCTTCCGCGTGCCGGACTAGCACGAGATGACGGGTGTCGCTCATAGCGCCCATCATGCTCCCGCCAGGGGCGTCGCTACGCTCGGCCCGTGCCGACCGCCAGTGTGAGCGCCGTCCCGCCAGGGACGCTGTTCGTCATCGGCGGGGCCGAGGACCGGCTCCGGCACCGCCGGGTGCTGCGCGAGTTCGTGCGGCTGGCCGGCGGCGAGGGCGTGCGCGTCGCGGTCGTGGCCACCGCGTCCTCGCTCGGCGTCGAGGTGCTCGACGCCTACGACGAGACGTTCCGCCGGCTGGGCGCCGCGGACGTCGTGCGGATGCGCCCGGAGACGCGCGAGGAGGCCGACGCCCCGGCCACGGCTGCGCTGCTGGACGACATCGATGCCGTTTTCCTGACCGGGGGCAACCAGCTCAAGCTGGCATCTGCCGTGGTCGGGACCCGCTTCGGCGCCGCGCTGCACGCGGCGTACCGGAGGGGTGCCGTCGTGGGCGGGACCTCCGCGGGCGCGAGCGCCGTCAGCGAGCACATGGTGGCCTTCGGCGACGAGGGGCCGACGCCACGGCAGGGAACCACGCAGCTCGCCGCGGGGCTCGGGCTGCTGCCGGGCGTGATAGTCGACCAGCACTTCGCCCAGCGCAACCGGCAGGGCCGGCTGCTCTCCCTCGTCGCCCGCTCCCCCAGCCTCCTCGGCATCGGTGTGGACGAGGACACTGCAGCCGTGGTGCGCGGCGGCCGGGTGCTCGAGGTGGTCGGGAGCGGCTGCGTCTTCGTCGCGGACGCCTCGTCGGCCGTCACCGACGCTCATCTCGCCGAGCAGGGGGCGCCGTTGTTCCTTTCCGGTGTGGTGGTGCACACGCTGCCGGAGGGCGCGAGCTTCGACCTCCTGGAGCGACGGCTGATCGCGTTCGAGGAGACCCATCCGGCGCGCGCGCTCCGCCACGAGACGGAGGAGGACGACCAGTGACGGCCCCGGCGACGCCCGATCTCGCGATCCTCGAGACGCGGGTCTACCGCGGTCCCAACCTGTGGTCGTTCGAGCCAGCGATCCATCTGCTCGTCGACCTTGGGTCCCTCGAGGACTACCCGTCGAACACCGTTCCGGGCTTCGTCGACGAGCTGATCGACGCGTTGCCCGGCATCTCGAGGCACTCCTGCTCGCGCGGTCACCGCGGCGGGTTCCTCGAGCGGCTCAAGGAGGGCACCTGGCTCGGGCACGTCGCCGAGCACGTCTCTCTCCAGCTCCAGCAGGAGGCGGGCCACGACATCCGCCGCGGCAAGACGCGGGGCACGGGCGTACGCGGCCAGTACAACGTCATCTACGGGTACGTCGACGAGCGGGTCGGTCTCGCGGCCGGCAAGCTGGCCGTGCGGTTGGTGAACCATCTCGTCCGGGCCGACCCCGACTTCGAGTTCCCCGAGGAACTGGAGTCGTTCCTGCTGCAGGCCGAGCGCACGGCGTTCGGGCCGTCGACGCAGGCGATCCTCGACGAGGCCGTGTCCCGTGACATCCCGTGGCTGCGGCTCAACGAGTACTCGCTCGTCCAGCTCGGCCAGGGCGTGCACCAGCAGCGCATCCGCGCCACCATGACGTCGAACACGTCTGCGCTCGCCGTCGACATCGCCGGTGACAAGGACCTGACGACGCGGTTGCTCGCCGCCGCCGGGCTGCCGGTGCCGAAGTCGGCGTCCGTGCGCACCGCCGACCAGGCCGTCCGCGTCGCCGCACGCATCGGCTATCCGGTGGTGTGCAAGCCGCTCGACGGCAACCACGGCCGGGGCGTCGTGCTCGACCTCCGGGACGCCGACGCCGTACGCGCCGGCTTCGCGGTGGCCGAGGAGGAGTCACGGCGTGGCTGGGTGATCGTCGAGTCATTCATCACCGGCAAGGACTACCGGGTCCTGGTGATCGGCGGGCGCATGGTCGCACTCGCCGAGCGGGTGCCCGCGCACGTCGTCGGCGACGGCACAAGGACCGTGCGCGAGCTCGTCGACGACACCAACGCCGACCCGCGCCGGGGCGTCGGCCACGAGAAGGTGCTCACCCGCATCAAGGTCGACGACGCTGCGACGCAGCTGGTGCGCGACCAGGGCTTCGAGCTCGACGACGTGCCTCCCGAGGGGACGATGGTCAAGCTCAGCCTGACCGGCAACATGTCCACCGGCGGCATCTCCATCGACCGCACGCTCGAGGCACATCCCGACAACGTCGAGATCGCCGAGGAGGCAGCGCAGGTCGTGGGCCTCGACGTGGCCGGCATCGACTTCATCAGTCCCGACATCGCAGAGCCGGTGCGCGAGACGGGTGGCGCGATCTGCGAGGTCAACGCCGCGCCGGGCTTCCGGATGCACACGCACCCGACCGTGGGCGAGCAGCAGTACGTCGCCAAGCCCGTGGTCGACTCGATGTTCCCGCCCGGCGCTCCCAGCCGCATCCCGATCGTCGCCGTCACCGGCACCAACGGCAAGACGACCACGTCTCGGATGATCTCCCACGTCTTCAAGGGCATGGGCCGGCGAGTCGGCATGACCTCGACCGACGGCATCGTCATCGACGAGCGACTGGTCATCAGGGCCGACGCGTCCGGGCCGAAGTCCGCCCGGATGGTGCTGCAGAACCCCGCCGTGGACTTCGCCGTCTTCGAGGTGGCCCGCGGCGGCATCCTGCGCGAAGGGCTGGGCTACCAACGCAACGACGTCGCCGTGGTGCTCAACGTCGCTCCCGACCACCTCGGCATGCGCGGCATCGACACCCTCGAGCAGCTGGCCGAGGTCAAGCAGGTGGTGGTGGAGGCCGTGCCACGCGACGGCTTCGCCGTACTCAACGCCGACGACGAGCTCGTGCGCGAGATGCGCCGACGCTGCTCCGGCGAGGTCGTGTGGTTCTCCATGGCCGAGGCCGGCAGCGACACGCTGGAGATGATCGACGAGCACTGCCGGCGCGGTGGACGCGCGGTCATCCTGGAGCGTGGCGAGCTCGGCGAGATGATCGTGATCCGCCACGGCCGGCGCTCGATGCAGCTCGCCTGGACGCATCTGCTTCCCGCGACGTTCGGCGGCCGGGCGAAGATGAACGTGCAGAACTCCCTCGCGGCAGCGGCAGCAGCCTTTGCGGCCGGCGCTCATCTGCACGACATCCGCCAGGGACTCCGGACGTTCACGACGTCCTACTACCTCTCCCCAGGCCGGCTCAACGAGATCGACGTCGGCGGGACAACGGTCATCATCGACTACTGCCACAACGCCGCGGGCATGCGCATGCTCGGCGACTTCGTCGAGCAGCTCGCCGCGAGCGCGGCCGCCACCTCGGAGCTGGGCAAGCCTTCGCGCATCGGCGTCATCTCGACGGCCGGCGACCGCCGTGACGAGGATCTGCGGGAGCTCGGCATCGTCGCGGCCGGCTTCTTCGACGTGCTGGTCGTGCGCGAGGATGCCGCGCTGCGCGGCCGCGAACGCGGTGACGTAGCCCAGCTGGTCGCCGAGGGCGCACGCGCCAGCATGGCCGACGGCGCGCGGTGCAAGCAGGTCGAGGTGGTGCTCGACGAGATTCCGGCCGTCCACCACGCGATGGCCCGGGCCAACCCCAGCGACCTCGTCGTTCTCTGCGTCGACAAGCATGCGCTGGTGCTTGCCGAGCTCGAGCAGATGTCGAGCCGGGCACAGGCCGGTGCGCACGTCGGCCCGACCGCGACCGATCCGGACGTCGCTCCCGTCAACCCGTAGTTGGGTGCATTGCGTGGACCTGCACTGTGCGCCCGTTACGTCGGACCTGTGGCCGGCGTTGGAGGATCTCTTCGGGCGAGCGGGTGCGGGCAACGGATGCTGGTGCATGTACTGGCTTTTGGGACCGGAGTATCACAAGCGCCCGCGCGCAGAGAACAGGAAAGATCTGAAGGCGTCGATCGTCGACGGACGGCCTCCTGGGCTGCTTGCGTTCGACGAACGTGACAGAGCCGTGGGCTGGTGCCGGCTCACGCCACGCGCTGAGCTCGGGTGGCTCGAAAGCAAGCCGTTCCTGGCGACGGTCGACGACCTGCCGGTGTGGTCGCTGCCTTGCTTCTACATCCGCAACGGGCACCGCGGCCAAGGCATCATGTCCGCGCTGATCCATGCGGCTTTGCTGGCTGCCAAAAACGCGGGGGCACCGGCCGTGGAGGGCTACCCCATCGACACAGCGGTCGAGGGCAGTAGCCGCAACCTGTTCCCCGGCACGGTCTCGGCGTTCACCCGAGCAGGGTTCACCACGGTCGTCGCAGATAGTCCGACGCGGCCGGTCATGCGCCACGACCTGACAAGGGTGTAGCGCCGGTCGGGTGATCCTGCGGCCTCGGGGAGAAATCCCTTATCCACAAAGGGATTCTCGACTCATTTCTTGTCGGTGTGGGCTGGAATAATCGAATACATGTTCGAGACGATGACGGCGACCGGGAGCGCGGACCTGGAGTCGTTGGCGCCGGGCCCGGGCCTGGCGTCGCTGCTCGCTGCCGACCCGGCCGAGTTGTCGGGCTATGACCTGGTGTCCTTCCTGGGCGCGGCGGAGCGGTTGACGGCGTGGGCGCAGTCCCGGCAGCTGACGGCCATTCGGGAGCTGGCGGCACGCCGTCCTGCCCTGTTGGATCCGGGTGACGCCGGGGACCTGCTGCCCGCCGGTGGGGTGTCGGAGTTCGCGGCGGCGGAGATCGGCGCGGAGCTGCGGATCAGCGAGAACGGCGCGCAGGCCCGGTTGCATCTGGCGTTGGCGCTGGACCGCCTCCCGGGCACCCGCCGTGCCCTTGAGGCCGGCCGCCTGGATTTGGCCAAGACCCGGGCGATCGTCGACGCGACAGCACCGTTGGACGACGCCGCATGTGTGGCGGTGGAGACCCGGGTGCTGGGCCGGGCCCGGAGCAGACGGTGGGCCGGTTGCGGGCGTCGTTGGCGCGGGCGGTGATCGCGACCGACCCCGCCGCCGCGCAAACCCGCCACGACCAGGCCAGCGTTGAGCGGCGGGTACAGCTGTGGGCGCTGCCGGACGGGATGGCCGCCCTCTACGCGACCCTGCCCGCCGCGGCCGCGGTGGCCTGCCACGACTGGCTCACCGCGCTCGCGACAAAGGCCAAGGGACCCGGCGACGTACGCACGTTGGACCAGCGCCGCGCCGACGCGCTCGCCGACCTCGCCCTGGACGGTCTCACCGACCCCGACCTGCCCCGCCGGCACGGCCGGCCCGTCGCCGTGCAGGTCGCCGTCGCCGCGTCCACCCTGGCCGGGCTGGACGAGGCGCCAGGCGAGCTCACCGGCTACGGACCCGTCACCGCCCAAGTCGCCCGGGCACTGGCCGGGGACGCCACCTGGCGGCGGATCCTCACCGACCCGGCCACCGGCACCGTCCTCGACGTCGGCGCCACCACCTACCGCCCACCCCAAGCCCTCGCCGAGCTGGTCATCGCCCGGGACAAGACCTGCCGCGCCCCCGGCTGCCGCATCCCCGCCCGACGCTGCGAACTCGACCACACCAGACCGTTCCCCAACGGACCCACCGCCGCCCACAACCTCTACTGCGGCTGCAAACACAACCACCGGATGAAACACCACACCGACTGGACCGTCGAACAACTCCCCGACAACACCCTGCGCTGGACCAGCCCCACCCGCCATGTCTACCAAGTCCCACCCGAACCCTTCCTGGATACACCAGCGCCTCCGCGCCGACCACCAAAGCAACCTGAACCACCAGACCTCGATCTGGACCCCCCGCCGTTCTGACCAAGCACGCCGACCGCAGTGCGGACCGCGATTGCCCGCTGGCGGATGTCAGCTTGCCGGGGCGGCCTCAGTGGCGATCACTGTCCCTGAAGGTCCGCCACCAGCTCGACGTACTGCTGCTTCGCGTCGTCCGACGACGTGCCGGCCACCGACGCCCATGCGTCGTGCTTCGCCCGGCCGACGGGGTTGGTCATGCCTGGCCGCTTCGCCGACACGTCGCCCTCGGTGGCCTGCTTGTAGAGAGCGTAGAGCCGCAGCTTCACGTCGTTGCCGGGATCGGTGGTCAGATCGCCCACCCCGGCCACTGCAGCCCGGAACTGCTCGTCGGGGTCAGGTGTCACGATGGCGCTCCCGCCTTGAGAACCTTGTCCCTGATCTCGTGGGGACCGTCGATGGTGCCACCGGCGCCGCGCAGCCAGGCATCGACAGCCTCGCGCTCAGCGTGGCACATGACACCGATGACGTCGCTGCCTCGCGACACGTCGACCAGCGCCTTCAGCGCCGCTAGCTCGCTGTCGTGCTGCGCCACGTCGATGACGCCGACCTGCGCGGCGCCCTCACGCATCAAGTCGGCCAGCTCATCGCGCGTGCGGCCGCGCAGGTAGTGCTCCTTGTGCGCGATGACGACCTCGTCGGCGCCCCGGGCACCCAGCTCGCCGATGCCGCGGATCACCTCGTCGGTGCGGTCACCCACGCCGCCGAGTACGAGACGCACCACGTTGCCCGCGGGGCGCAGACCCTGCAGCACCTCCAGCAGCGCTTCGACACCGGCTTCGTTGTGGGCAAGGTCGACCACCACGGTGACCGCATGTAGGTCGTAGACATTCATGCGACCCGGATTGTCCTGCGGCCCCGGCTGGAACGACCGCAGGCCGTCGATCACGGCGGTCCGCGGCAGTCCCGCCGCGAGGCCGGCTCCCGTGGCAGCAAGTGCGTTCTCGACGTTGAACCGGGAGAGCCCGGAGAGTGTCATCGGCACGTCGATGACGGCGACGAGCGGGTCCGCCTCGGCGCCGGGGTCGAGGACGGTGATCTGTCCGTCGATGACTGTCACGGCGCGGCCACCCTCGCCCAGCGCCTGGCGCAGCGAGGGCGCTTCCGAGTCGCGACTGAAGATGACCGCGCGCGCGGCCGTGCCCAGTCGCATCGCGAAGGTGCGCGGGTCGTCGCCGTTGAGCACGACCCAGCCCTCGGGACGCGTCACGCGCGTCACGACGGCTTTCACCTCGGCAAGCTGGTCGACGGTGTCGACGCCCTGCATGCCGAGGTGGTCGGCGCTGACGTTCGTCACGACGCTCACGTCGTTGTGCGAGACCCCGACGCCGCGCAGCAGGATGCCGCCGCGCGCAGTCTCGGTCACCGCGAGCTCCACCCGCTCGTCGTCGAGCACCTGGGCAGCTCCCAGCGGCCCGGAGAAGTCGCCGGCCTCGACCAGCTCGCCGTCGATGTAGACGCCGTCCGTCGAGGACCAGCCGACGACGAGGCCGGCACACTGGCCCATCCGCGCCACCATCCGCGACGTCGTCGTCTTACCGTTGGTGCCGGTGATCGCGATGACCGGCACATGGGGGCGACGCATCGACGGACCCTCGCCCGGCTCGGCACCTCGCACGTAGGCACCGGCCGCCTTCACGGAATCGTGCAGGTCGCGCGATCCCAACCGGTCGAGGACGCCGGCGATCGCGTGTCCCAGCGCCTCCGCCCGGCCCCGTCGCCGCCACGGATAGGCCACCACGACCCGATTCAGGTCACCGGTCGGCCGGTTGCGCACCGCAAGTCGCGTCGTCCCCGCCTCGGCGGCTACCCGGCGTATCAATGCGGTGACTACGCGTCCAGCGAAACGCTGACGCAGACCGGTCCCCGCCCGACCAGGTCGCAGGGAGGGCACACCGAGTGCCGCGCCCACGGCCGACGCGTCGCGATCGGGCATGTCGAGCAGTGAACTGACGTCGAGCGTGAGCTTGACCGCTGGTCTGGGGAAATAGAGATTCGCACCCTCGAGCACCCGGAGTTCGACAAGCGCGGGGCGCATGTCGTCCTCCAGCATGCAGTGACAGTAGCGGTCACGCTCCCGTTACGGCGATCAGGCCCCCATGGCGTGGACGCCACCGTCGACGTGCACGATCTCGGCGGTCGTCCTCGGGAACCAGTCGGAGAGCAGAGCGACGCAGGCGCGCGCAGGAGGATCGGCGTCGGTGAGGTCCCAGCCGATCGGGGCCCGTGTCGACCACACGTCCTCGAACTCGTCGAAGCCAGGGATCGACTGGGCGGCCGTCGTCTTCACCGGACCGGCAGCAACAAGGTTGACCCGCACACCCTTGGGTCCGAGCTCACGCGCGAGGTAGCGCGCGGTCGACTCGAACGCGGCCTTGGCCACACCCATCCAGTCGTACTTCGGCCACGCCACCGTGGCGTCGAACGTCAGACCGACGATCGAGCCGCCCGAGGGCATGAGCGGCTGGCACGCCACGCCGAGTGCCTTGAGGCTGTACGCCGAGATCTGCATCGCGGTCGCGACGTCGGGCCACTCCGTGTTGAGGAAGTTGCCGCCTAGTGCCGACTTCGGCGCGAACCCGATCGAGTGCAGCACACCGTCGAGTCCGTCGACATGTTCGCGCACCCGCTCGGCGAGTGCCGCGAAATCCTCGTCACTGCTGGCGTCGAGCTCGATCACCGGCGGCGTCGTCGGCAGTCGCCTGGCGATCGCCTGCGTGATGCGCATGGTGCGGCCGAACGACGTCAGGACCACTTCGGCCCCTTGCTCCTGCGCGATCCGCGCCACGTGGAAGGCGATCGAGGAGTCCGTGAGAACGCCCGTCACCAGGATCCGCTTGCCTTCGAGCACACCCATGTCCGTCGGTCCTCGCTCTCGTCAGTGGCCCATGCCGAGGCCGCCGTCCACCGGCACGACCGCACCGGTGATGTACGCCGCGTCCTCCCCGGCGACGAAGCGCACGACGCGCGCGACCTCGGCGGGCGTGCAGAACCGGCCAAGCGGGATCTGCGACTTGTATGTCGCCTGCAGGTCGTCGGCGAGCTCCGCCGTCATGTCGGTCTCGACGAAGCCGGGTGCAACCACGTTGAACGTGATGCCGCGCGACCCGAGCTCGCGGGCGAGCGATCGGGCGAGTCCGACCAGGCCGGCCTTGGACGCGGCGTAGTTGCTCTGGCCCGCCGAACCGAGCAGGCCCACCACCGAGGAGATGAAGATGACCCGCCCGCGCTTGAGCCGCAGCATGCCCTTGGCGGCGCGCTTGGCGACCCGCCAGGACCCGCCCAGGTTGGTGTCGACGACCGCGGAGAACTCGTCCTCGGCCATGCGCATGATGAGCTGGTCGCGGGTGATGCCGGCGTTCGCGACGAGTACCTCCACCGGACCGTGCTCGGCCTCGACGGCGCTGAACGCCTCGTCGACGGACCCGGCGTCGGTCACGTCGCACTTGACGCCGAAGAACCCCTCGGGTGGCTCGCCCGTCCGGTAGGTCACGGCGACCTGGTCGCCCGCATCGGCGAAGGCCCGGGCGATGGCCAACCCGATGCCGCGGTTGCCTCCGGTCACCAGGACGGATCGGCTCGTGTCGTTCACGGGCGCGACGCTATCGGGCCGGTCGTCCGGCCCCGAGCCGCGGGGTGAGCGACGGGGCGGGGACGGACGCTAGGGTCGAGATCCTGCTCTCAGCCAGCGCCGGACGGAGACCTTCTTGACCGCACACGTCGACGACGCCTTCACCAGCTTGCCGATGCAAGCCCTCGCCGACGCGGCGCTGGCAAAGGCCCGCGAACTCGGCGCCGAACACGCCGACTTCCGGCTCGAACGGGTCCGTGACCAGCACCTCGCTCTGCACGACGCACGCCTCGACGGCTCGCACGACGGCGAGGACGTCGGCTTCGCGGTGCGCGTCGTGCACGAAGGGTCGTGGGGCTTCGCATCGGGAGTCGACCTCACGCCGGAGGCCTGCGTCAGAGTGGCCGAGCAGGCCGTCGAGGTCGCCAGGGTCAGCCGGCCGCTCTCCACGTCGCGCGTCGAGCTGGCCGACGAGCCGGCTCACGGTGAGGTGACGTGGGTGTCGTCGTACGACGTGAACCCGTTCGACGTGCCCGACGGCGACAAGGTCGCCCTGCTCGCCGACCGCAGCGCGGAGCTGCTTGGTCATGACGTCGTGTCGCACGTCGAGTCGTCGCTGCATGCGGTGCTCGAGAACAAGTTCTACGCAGACCTCGCCGGTACGACGACGACACAGCAGCGTGTGCGGGTGCACAGCCAGATCGAGGCGGTCGCCGTCGACGAGGAGTCCGGCCGCTTCGACACGATGCGCACGCTCGCCCCGCCCGTCGCCCGCGGCTGGGAGTGGCTGACCGGTACCGGCTGGGACTGGTCAGGCGAGCTTGCGGCGATGCCCGACCAGCTGGCCGAGAAGCTGCAAGCCCCGAGCGTCGAGGCCGGTGACTACGACCTCGTCATCGAGCCGTCGAACCTCTGGCTCACGATTCACGAGTCGGTCGGCCACGCCACGGAGCTCGACCGCGCTCTGGGCTACGAGGCGAACTACGCCGGCACCTCGTTCGCGACCTTCGACCAGCTCGGTTCGCTTCGGTACGGCTCGGCCGCGATGAACGTCACCGGCGACCGCACCGACGCGCACGGGCTCGCCACCGTCGGCTTCGACGACGAAGGGGTCGAGGCGCAGCAGTGGGAGATCGTGCGTGAAGGGCTGCTGGTCGGCTACCAGCTCGACCGGTCGATGGCCCGTCTCAAGGATCTCGGTCGCTCCAACGGGTGCGCCTACGCCGACTCCCCCGCGCGAGTCCCGATCCAGCGGATGGCGAACGTGTCGCTGCAGCCTGCCGCCGAGGGGCCGTCCGCGGACGAGCTGATCGCCCGCGTCGAGCGCGGCATCTACGTCATCGGCGACAAGAGCTGGTCGATCGACATGCAGCGCTACAACTTCCAGTTCACCGGGCAACGGTTCTACCGCATCGAGAACGGCCGGCTCGCTGGTCAGCTGCGCGACGTCGCCTACCAGGCGACGACGACGGACTTCTGGCGGTCGTTGGAGGCGGTCGGCGGTCCGCAGACCTACGTTCTCGGCGGCGCGTTCAACTGCGGGAAGGGCCAGCCGGGTCAGGTCGCCGCCGTCAGCCACGGCGCACCGACGTCGTTGTTCCGCGGCGTCCGGATCCTCAACACGCAAGCAGAGGCGGGTCGATGACGACGGCGACTGGTCCCCTGCGTCCTCAGGAGCTCACCGAGCGGGCGCTCGAGCTGACGAAGGCCGACGGTTGCGTGGTCATCGCCGAGGAGACCAGCGAGGCCAACCTGCGCTTCGCGGGCAACACCCTCACCACCAACGGCGTCACCCGCGGGCGCACGCTCACGGTCATCGCGACGGTCGACGGCCAGGACGGCACAGCCGTCGGTGCTATGTCGCGCAGCAACGTCGGCCGTGACCAGGTCGAGGCACTGGTGCGTGCCGCCGAGGCCGCGGCCAGGGACGCCCGGCCGGCCGAGGACGCCGCTCCGCTGGTCGAGCCCGCCGCCGAGGACCCCACGTGGGGCGATCCCCAAGTCGAGACCTCGATCAGTGTCTTCGGCGACGTCGCACCCGCGCTCGGTGAGAGCTTCGCCTCCGCTCGAGCGGAGGGTCGTGACCTGTTCGGCTTCGCCGAGCACCAGGTGTCCACGACGTACCTCGCCACGAGCACGGGCCTTCGCCATCGCTGCGCCCAGCCCACGGGGCGCATCGAGATCACCGGCAAGTCCGCCGACTGGTCCCGCTCGTCGTGGGTGGGTCAGGGCACGCGTGACTTCAACGACGTCGCGGTGCCCGACCTCGACGCCGAGATCCGGCGCCGGCTCGCGTGGGCGGGTCGCCGGGTCGACCTGCCGGCCGATCGCTACGAGACGCTGTTGCCGCCCAGCACGGTCTGCGACTTCCTCGTCTACCAGTACTGGTCGTCGATCGCCCGCGACGCGGCGGACGGCCGCACCGTTTTCAGCCGTCCCGGCGGCGGGACCCGGGTCGGCGACAAGCTCACCGACGTGCCGATCCGCATGTGGAGCGATCCCGCCGCCGAAGGGCTGGAGGCGACGCCGTTCGTGGTCGCTGGGTCGTCCAGCGCCGCGCAGTCGGTGTTCGACAACGGCCTGCCGACCGAGTCGACCGACTGGATCCGTGACGGCACGCTGACCTCGCTCGTGCAGACGCGTCACTCGGCGCAGACGACAGGCCTGTCTGTCACGCCGTACGTCGACAACCTCCTGGTCGAGTCACCGACCGCGACCCGCGGTCTCGACGAGATGATCGCCGGCACCGAGAGCGGCCTGCTGCTCACCTGCCTGTGGTACCTCCGCGAGGTGGAGCCGCAGACCCTGCTGCTCACCGGACTCACCCGCGACGGCGTCTACCTCGTCGAGGGCGGCGAGGTGGTGGCGGAGGTGAACAACTTCCGCTTCAACGAGAGCCCGGTCGACCTCCTGTCGCGGGTGAGCGAGGTCGGTCTCACCGAGCGCTCACTGGCCCGCGAGTGGAACGATCACTTCACCCGAACGGCCACGCCGGCCTGGCGCATCCCCGACTTCAACATGTCGTCGGTCAGCAAGGCGTCCTAGCCCTCTGACCTGTGGGTGCGTCAGCCCACGGCGGCTGTAGTCCGCACACAGTCCGCGAGAGCTGCGTCGAGGATGCCGCGCGCCCGCTCTTCGTCGTACCCCGGTTTCGCCTCTTCGCGCCGGTCGACTCCGCTCCTCGGGGACTCAGCTGTAGGTCAGGATCAGCAGCGGCCGGTACGTCGTTGTGGCATGCGTGCGTGACCAGAACCACAGGTTGTCGCTGTCGACACCTGTGATGGCCAGCGTGCCCTGCGCGCCGACCAGGGACTGCAGGGCTGAGGCGTTGAGCACCGTGTCGTAGAAGGTGTTGGGCGCGCCGGCGGCGATGGTGCCGAGTGAGCTTCCTGAGCGCGCCGGCCGGTTGCTCCACGTCAGGGTCGTTTCGCTCCACGAGTCGCTGGCGAACTGCACCGAGTGACCCGAGGCCGAGCCGGCGAACGTCTCACTCGAGGTCCTGATGCGGAGCACCGCCCCGGTCAGGGTCTTTCCTGAGGGCGCCGCGGGGACTACGAAGCGCAGGTAGCTGACGTAGCCAAGGCTGCCGCGGGACGCGAGAGACGAGGTTGCGCCATAGACCGTCGAGGCCGCGCCCTCGTTGGCGTACGTATCTGCCGTGGGCGTCCGGCTGACCGTGGTGGGTGTAGTTGTGGACGTGACGACAGCGCTGGCCTGCGCGGAAGGCGTGCTGCGGTTGCCTGCGCCATCTTTTGCGACGACTCGGTAGTACCACGTTCCGGCTCCGACCCCGGCGTGGGTGAACGTCGTACCGGTGGCGGAGCCCACCAGCGTTTCTGAGCTAGGGGTGAAGCCCGATGTGTCCGAACGATGCACGTCGTACCCCGTGACCGCGACGTTGTCCGTCGAGGCTGTCCAGGCAAGGGAAACCGACGATCCCGAGACGGTGGCGTTCAGGCCGCCTGGCATCGAAGGGCTCGTGGTGTCGCCGGCGGTTGCCGGGCTGAAGGTCAGCGTGATGGCGGGCCGATAGCTCGGGTTTGCGTGTTGGCGCGACCAGAGCCAGAAGGAGTCGTCGCCGCTGTGGGTCAACGCGACCGTGGACGTAGCTCCCAGCAGTCCACGCACGACCGTTGCGTCCAGAGGGACTACGTATGCCCTGCTCACTACGGTCCCAGCAGGGATCGAACCGACCGTGGTGCTCCCCACACTGGGGCGGTTGTTCCAGGTGAGGCCGGTCTCTGTCCACGTGTCTCCTGCGGTGCGGATTGATACCGCTTGCGTCGAGCCCGCGGAGGCGATGTCAGTCGTCCGGAACCCGAAGGTAGCGCTGGACAGCGCGTAGCCGGCGGGAGCGGCGGGGAAGTTGTAACGGAGATACGAGATCTGGGTGGGCGACGGCCCCCTTGATGCCATCGAGGCCGTCGTCCCGAAGTTGGTCGTCGCCAAGTTCTCCTGAGCCAGACTGTCGGCAGTCGGGGTGATCGTCGTGGTGCTTGCCGGCCCGTAGCTCGCGGTGTAGGTCGTGTTCTGCTCAGGCGTCGTTATGTTGTGAACGCGCGCCCCACCATCGGACCAAGACGTGAAGGCGTAGGACACGCCGTTCACAACTTGGGTGGCGGGCGCCTCAAGCTTCCTGACGACACCAGCAACGCCTTCTGTGGAGTACAGCGAGACACGCGGCTGGTCGTCGAGGTTGACCTGCAGCCCTGTCGGGTTGGTCTGCAGGCTGATCGTCGACTTGCGCGGCATGACGTCGCGGGTCGACTCAGAGGTGAGGCCGGCCGGATCAGTCACTCTGAGGTGAATGCGATACCACACGTTGCTCTCCACATGACCGCTTGCCGGTGCGGTGAAGGAACCTTCCGTGGAACCCGTCACCGGACTCAGGAAGGGATGCGCATGCGTGTCGTGGTGGAAGTCGATCCACCAGGTGAAGGCGCTGCCGGACAACGCTCCGGTCTCGGGGTCGCTGGCGGTACCGGCGTACAGAATCGTGTCACCGCCGGCGTACGTCGTGCCCGAAGCCGGAGCGGTGATGGAGCTGGTCGGTGGCTGGTTCGTCGTCACAGTGAGCGTTGCCTCGGCGCTCGTAGTGCTGCCCACAGTGTTGGTCGCGATGGCACGGAAGCGTGCCCCGCTGTCGCTCGTGTCCGCCGACGCCAGCGTGTAGGTGCGTGATGTGGCCCCCGAGATGTTCACGCCGTTGCGCTGCCACCGGTAGGAGATCGGCTGCGTTCCGGCCGCATCGACGGTGAAGGTCGCGGGAGCGCCGACGCTGACCGTCTGGCTGGCAGGCTGCTCGGTGATCTGCGGCGCCTGAGTGTTGGTGTAGGCGATCCGGCCGATGTTGCCGGTGCCCCCGGTGTTCCTCGCGAGGTAGTAGAGCGCGCCGTCAGGGCCGACGCGGAGGTCGATCGGCTCGCTGTTCGTCTCGGCGACGAAGTTCGTGACGACGCCGGTTGCGGGGTCGAGACGCTTGATCCAGTTGCCGCAGAAGTCGGCGAAGAAGTAGTCCCCGACGTACTCGGCTGGGAATGTCGCTGCCGGCGGGTTGTAGAACGCCCCACCAGTGACGGCGCATCCGGTGACGGTCCCGGTGTTGTGCTGGTAGGCATAGAACGGGCTCCGGTACCGGGTGTCCGAGGTCGGGCCCTCCGTTACGGGCCACCCGTAGTTCGCCGCCCTGCTGCCCTCGTTGATCTCCTCCCACGTGTCCTGCCCGACGTCATTGACGAACATCCGGCCGGTGCCTGGCTGGACGGCCGTCGTGTAGGGGTTGCGGAGCCCGAGCGCCCAGATCGCCCGGTTGACACCCGTCGTCTGAGCCACGAACGGGTTGTCGGACGGGATCGAACCGTCGGAGCCGATGCGCAGCAGCTTGCCCTTGGCTGTGCTCAGGCTCTGCGCGTTGGCCCCCGCGCCGTTGTCGCCGACAGCTACGTAGATCCTGCCGTCGTTCCCGAAGTTCAGGGCGCCGCCGTTGTGCAGCCAGGCGGTGCTCAGGTTGTCGAGGTCGATCAGCGGGGTCTCAGTGACCACGCCATTGACGGTCTGAGCTACGTCTCCGTTGGCGACGAACCGGCTCACGCGGTTGTGGGATGCGGGCGTGGACGCGGTGTAATACAAGTAGACGTACCGGTTCGTTGCGAAGGCCGGGTCGAACGCGATGCCCGTCAGACCCCTCTCGCCTCGATGATCGACCGTGAGCGTGACGAAGGGCGTGGGGTTGACGACCCCGTTCTTGATCACGCGCACCGTGCCAGCCTGCTCCGTGACGAAGAGGCGGCCGTCAGGGGCGAATGCCATCGCGGTCACCCGGCTCAACCCGCTCGCGTACGTCGTGTGGGAGAAGCCGGATGGGACTGTGGCCGCGGCAGCCTGGCCGGGCATTGCTGCCACGGTCGCGAGGATCAGGGCACAGGCAAGCAACGTGCGGACAGCCAGGCGGCGGACGTGGATCACGACCTTCTCCCGTGGCAGTGCTCAGCCGACGTGCGTGCGGCGAGCGACGAGGCCAGGCGTGACCGCCACGAAGCCCCCTCGCACGAAACGCCCGCAATCGACGTAAGACGCGTGCACGTAGGGTAAGCGCGGGGCGGTGACGGGGAGACCGATTTACTCAAACAACTACAACGAGTAACGGCGTGCCCTCGGGGGGCCGCCGCTGCCGTCTCGGCTTGGGGGTCGCATGTCCCCGGTCAGCAAGGCGAGCTAGGGCGCTGCCTGCTGGTTGGTACTGGGCTACCCGGCGAGCGCGAGCACCAGCACGTTGTCCGCGTATCGCCCGCTCGCCTCGTCGTACCGACCGCCGCACGTGATCAGCCGTAGTGCGCGGTCCGGCGTCGCGCCGTAGACCAACTTCGACGGGAACCGCGACTGGGACACCCGCCGAACGTCGTGCACCTTGAACCGGATGGTGCGTCCATCGGATCGCGTCACCGCGAGAACGTCGCCGGGTCGCAGGGCAGCCAGCTCGTTGAACACCGCGGGCCCGCTGCGGGAGTCGAAGTGCCCGGCGATCACTGCGGCACCCAGGTCGCCTGGAACCGCGCTGTCGGGGTACCAGCCGGCCCGGTCCGGGTCGCTCGGTGGCTGCAGCGCTCCGTCGCGGACGCGCAATCGCTGCAGAGAGGTGCTCACCGCGATCCGCGGGATCTCCAGCCGCACCGGTCTCACCCGGATGGCCTTCGTCGGTTGCCCTCTCCGCCGCCGCTCGGAAGGATGGACGCCGGAGCGGCCGGCACGGTGGCGGCCACCAGCGGACGGCTCAGGGTGGGCGCCGTATACACGGTTCGCACGGCGGCCTCGGAGCTGAATGGCGGTACGCCGACCAGCGCCGCCGTCGCGACCGCAGCCCCTGCGGACCCGAGGCCCAGCAGGAGTGTGCAGCCCCCGTGACGACGGTGCCGACCCGTCATCCGAGCTCGAGCCTCGACCGCCGCCGGAACAGCAACCCTCCGGCTATCGATGCCGTGGAGACCGCGAGCAGTCCGAGCGTCCAGGTCCCTCCGCTGTTGCCACGCGCACCGCCACCCATCCCGGTGTCGACGCCTCCCACCGGCTCACCCGACGCCGCAGCAGCGTCTGCCTGGACGACGAGCTGAATGCTGGTTTTGTCCTTATCGAGGACCAGCGCGGTGTAGATCAGGCCGGCCTTGACGTCAACCGCGCTGCTTGCCGGGGCGACGCCGTCATCCTGTGGCAGTGCCTCGATCTCCCACTGCTGGGCAGCAACCTCGCGGTAGTCCGTCGCGGACGGGAACTGGGCATCCGCTGCGATGGTGGTCCCCTCCGTGGTCGCCACGCTGACCACCGGTGCGACGGACGAGGCCTGCACCACGCGCATCCGCGCCGTGCCCGCGCTGGGACGCGTGAGGTCGTCGTTGAGGACCTTGAGAGCGACGTCCGCGTTCAGGCCGACACCGGCCACGGTGTACGCACCGCTGGGCTCCACGGTCACGTTGGTGCGCAACAGCGGCTGGCTGTTCTTCGCCGCGCCGGGGGAACGCATCGCCACCGTGTAGACGCCGGGCGTGAGCCGCTGGTAGTCCGAGACCGTCCCGTAGCCCACGGCCGGGAACACCTTGGAGAAGCTCGATCCCTTGAAGCTTGTCACCCAGACGTCGACCTCCGGGGTGTCCGGCGACCAGTGCGCCAACCGCACGTAGCCGGGGACGGCGGCCTTAGCGGGCGGCGCCAGGAGCAGGGTGGTCGCGGCGACCAACCCGGCGGCGAGGACGGCAGCGACACGGATCCGGCGTGCTGGACGGCAGGCGCTCATCAAGTGCTCCTATCGAGAGGTGGTGAAGACGGCGCCGTCGAGGAGGCCGGTTGGCGACGGGAGTGCGTAGTGGACGGCGAGCACGCCGGGCCGGGCGCCGCGACGCTCGACCGCAACCGGCGTGAACGAGGGCGACTGGACCGTGAGGAAAGCCTTCACGTTCGCCGCTCCCCACGGGTAGTCGGACATTCGTTTGCCGTCCACCCGGAGGATGGTTGCGGTGAGCCGCACCGAGTCGGCGCCGGTCGAAACCGGAGAGGGCGGGACGTCGACGGCGACGCGGTGCTCCAGGGCCAGCCCGGCGAAGACGGTCAGCAGGCGAGGGTCTACGTGTCCGGCGCGCAGCGCGGCCTTGGCCCGGGCGGTGAAGACGAGAGCGTCGTTCTGCACGAGCTCCCGGCCCGCCGCGGTCCTGGCCGCCAGCTCCCGGGCCCAGCTCCTCCCTGGCGCCATCACCTGCCGGAGCTCGAAGTCCGGGCTGACCGCGGCGACAGGAAAGGACCGCGCCACCAGCCGCCGCGCCTCGACGGCCGAGGCTTCGCTGCCCGTCGGCACCAGCACGAGGTCCGTTTCGACCCGGGGGGAGTACTCCCGGACGTCCCGACCGGGCAGCGCCGCCGCGACGCGATCGCGCAGCTCGGGAGGCACCGCCAGTCGGGTGCCTTCGACTGTGCTGTCGCGCAGCCAGCCCAACGCCAGGGCTGACAGCACCGCGCTGCCGAGGGTCGGGCGGCTGCGGTCTGGCGCCGCGGCATCGGGGGCGCCGACGTCGCGCACGACCAGCAACAGCGCCGCCGAGGCGACGGCCAGCACGAGGAGCCCGGCGGCGACGGCGAGCGCCCACCGGCCTAGCTGAGAGGGCGGCTCGCGCCTTGCTGCCGGGGTCGGCGGCGCAGCCGACGATGCCGATCTGGACGCCGGTGCGTGCTCGCTTGCTCGCGTCGGCTCGGGGCGCGCCATGGCGCCTGTGATGGCCGGCCGTCGCCACGCTGCCGGTCGCGGCGGGACCGGCGTCGGGCGGCTCGGAGCAGGTGACGTCCCCGATGACCCGGCCGAGCGGGCCGTTGTCGTCCGGGTAACTCGCTGCAGGTCGCGGTGAAGCCGAGCCTGCTGCTCGTCCAGGTCGATCCAGGCAATGCGTTCCCTGGCGCTCAGCGGCGACGCCGCGACACTCCGACCCGCGGATTCAAGGTCGATCACCTCGGGGGTCGAGCCGCTGGTGGGCCCGGAGGACTGCTCTTCGTCTCCCACCGGCCGGAGGTCGAGGATCTTCGACGTGTCGTGGACCGGGGTCGTGTCGTCTTCCCGGGTGGTGCCGTGCACAGGAGTGGTGTGCACCCGGGTGGTGTCGTGCACCCGGGTGGTGTCGTGCACCCGGGTGGTGTCGTGCACCCGGGTGGTGTCGTGCACCCGGCCGGTGTCCGACACGCTGCCCCCCCAGATCACGCATTCCGGTCACGACAACCAGGGCAGTCGCGTCGATCCCATGGCGATCTGGCGTGTTCTCTACCAGGCTCCGGCCCTTCGAGGCAAGCACTACTACTTGGCGTGAACGCTGGTTGACCTTCCGCATCGGCGGTCCGGCGGCCGTGGGACGCCGCACGGCGATCGGCGACAGTCAATTGGCATCAGTACGATCACCACGCGTTGCCCACGCACGTTCGCGACGCCCTCCGCGAGCCCTACGACTTGGGATCACACCGCGGACTGCTCGGGGTGACTCGATCTGGTGCCGCGAGCCAGCTCGTAGGCGAGCACAGTGAAGCAGCAGGTTGTGAGCACGGTGCCCCACACAGCGACGCCCGAGACTGCGAAGGAGACGAACCCGGCGACGACGGCGACGGGAGCCCACCAGCGCACCAGACCCGCTCGCCACGCGGCGAGGGCGGCAAGGGGCAGACCCAGCATGAAGCCGATGATGCCTGGCGTGACGATTGCCAACACGCCCCACATGCCCTCCATGGTGTCGCTGACCTGAGCCGTGGTCTCGACTCCGGCCACCTGACCGATCGCAGAGTCGTAGAAATCAACGATGAGCAGACCTGGCAGCGTGGTGAGTCCCACGAAGCCCACGAAGGCCGCGACGTTCGCGATCCAGGCTCCGCGGCCGCGGACCAAGCCAGCGATGAGGAGCGTGGGGACGAGCCAGAACGCGTAAGCCCAGTGAAAACCGAACGATTTGAACTGCAATGTCTCGGGGTTCTCGGCGTACGCCTTGTAGAGGGCGCGGCCGTCCTCACCTACCGCGGGATCGGCAGACGCGCCAAGGATCGCGAAGAGTCCCGCCAGCACGGGAGCCGCGATGAGAAACCAGCGACGGATGCTGAGGGCGAAGCCGCCCCTGGATCGTGCAGCGTCGGTGGTTCCTGGCGGCGCGGCATCCGACCCGGCGGTCGAGGGTTGCGCGATCTGGGGATGGATGGTGCTGGTCATCAGAGGAATCTCCTTTGGTGAGTTTCCTCCACGGTGCCGGGTGCGTTCGCCGTGGCGCATCGGCCGACGGCCGGATCCTCGTTCTCAGCCCTGAGGATGAGACGACACGTCGTCGTCACCCGCGACGACGACACCGCTCTCGTAGGCGAAGATCACCGCCTGCACGCGGTCGCGAAGGCCGAGCTTCCCGAGCACGTTGCTGACATGTGTCTTGGTCGTTGCCTCGGACACGAACAAGTGTCGGGCGATGTCGGCATTCGACTGTCCGCGGGCCATCAGGCCGAGCACCTCTCGCTCGCGTGGGGTCAGCGCAGCGAGCGCCTGCAGATTCCGCTCGGGGAAAGCCGGTAGATGGACAAAGGCATCGATGACCCGACGAGTGACGCCGGGATCTAGCAGAGCGTCTCCCGCCGCCACGACGCGGATTGCGGCAACTAGCTCCTCAGCGGGTGCGTCCTTGAGCAGGAACCCCGAGGCGCCGGAGCGCAGCGCGGCGAACACGTACTCGTCGAGATCGAAAGTCGTCAAGACGAGGATTCGTGAGCGGGTGTTCTCGGCAACCAGCCGGCTCGTCGCGGCGATGCCGTCCAGCACCGGCATCCGGATGTCCATCAGCACGACGTCTGGTTGCAGGCGACGCACCATCTGGACCGCCTGCTCGCCATCACTGGCCTCCCCGACTACCCGCAGCCCCGGCTCACCCGCGAGCAGGGAACGAAAGCCGGCGCGAACCATGCCCTGGTCGTCGGCGATCACCACGCTCGTGTAGGGCTCGTTCACCCGCGCTCCCGCACCGGCAGCGAGGCGGCCAGGAGGTAACCAGCGCCGGGCGCAGGCCCGAACTCGACGCTGCCTCCGTAGAGGGCGACGCGCTCGCGAACGCCTACCAGGCCGTGCCCACCGTCCTGACTCCACGGGCCACGGCCGTCATCCTCGATCGCAATCTCCAGCGTGGTGGGCAGGTACCGCAGCCTCACCGACACCCGCTGCGCCGAGGCATGCCTGAGTGCATTCGTGAGTCCTTCTTGCACGATCCGGTACGCGGCGAGGTCGACCCCTGGCGGTAGTTCGATCCGATCGCCCTCCGTGCGCAGGTCGACCGGCAACCCTGCCGCCCGCACCTGCTGCACCAACAGCTCCAGTTCTCCCAGCCCGGGCTGGGGCACCAAGGATGCGGCCTCGCCGTCGCTGCGCAGGACACCGAACAGACGGCGCATCTCGGCGAGTGCCTGACGAGCCGTCGTCTCCACTGCCGCAAGGTCCTGCGCTTCCTGGGCATGTTCGGGGCCCAGGCGTCGACGCACCGCTTGCGTCTGGATGGCGACGACGCTGATCGAGTGGGACACGATGTCGTGCAGTTCGCGCGCGATCCGCGTGCGCTCCTGTGCGGCCACCTCAGCGTTCTGCGCCTCACGCTCCTGCTCCAGCCGGGCTGCTCGGTCGACGGCCTCCTGGGTGCGTGCCGTCCGTTGGCGCAGTCCCACTCCAACGGCCCACGGACCGCCCAGGAATACGAGCGCCGCCGCCACATCGCTCGGTTCCAGCCCCATGCTCACCATCGCCGCCAGGAAGGGCACAGTGACCAGCACCAGCCCGACGCGATTTCTCGGGGCGTCTAGTTCCGCGCCGAGGGTGAACGACACGAGCACCAGCGCCAGCAGCGTGGAGAACTCGCCGTCGGGGTTGATGGCGATGTTGCTCCCCATGACCAGGGCAGCCACCGACAGGGGGTACCCGCGCCGCCAGGCGAGGGCGGCCATCGCCGGCACGGCGAGCAGCGCGTGCGTGAGGGGGGACCTCACCGTGTCGCTGGCCAATGCCTCCGCGACGGCTCCGGCGACGAACGCGCCAGCCAGCAGCGCGTCGCCTAACGGCGGCACGAACTTGGCAACCCGCAGTCGTCGCGCTGACGCAGGTGCCCCTACGAGGGACGCCACGTACTTACGCTAGGTCAGCGCACGCGGAGGCGCATCGGTCTTGCGACGGAGAGGCGCATCCTCCGCTCAGCGGAGAGGGGGCAGGCCGCGCAACATCTGGGGTCAGGAGCGGCGGATCACGATGTCGCCGTAGCTGCTCTGGGCCCGCACCTGAACCGTCTCGTCGGTCGGTTCGGGACCGTCCGCACCGTTCAGGTGGTTGCGCACCCTGCCGAACGACGTGTGCACGTCGAGCAGTGCAGCGACACCAGCGTGGATGCCGATCTCGACATCACCTTTCGCAGTCTTGAGCGAGGCCGAACCACGGGCGACGTCGCCGACCCGGACGTGCCCGTTGGCGGAGGTTGCCATCACGTCGCCGTGTGCGCGATCGACGGAGATCTCCCCGTTGGCCGTGCTCACCCGCAGATCACCCGTGACCTCGCCGACCCGGACGTCTCCGTTGGAGTTCTTGATGACTGCCGCGCCGTGGACCTCCCGCACACGCACGTTGCCTGATCCGTTGCTGACCTCGGCGTGACCGGCGACGCTTTCCACGACGATGGCGCCGGCTCCGGCCGTCACGTCGAGAGCGCCGGTGTGGTCGACGTGGATGTCCCCGCTCGACATCTTGAGTCGGCACTCGCCGAGGCGGCCGACGGTGCGGAACGCCCCGACCGAGGCGTCACCGTGCACGTGCGAGCCGGTGGGCAGCTCGATCGTCACGTCGATCGACCCGGTCCTGCCGAACACTCCGAGGCCCCGCTGCTTCGCTGCCTTGACCATCAATTGGCCGGCCGCGTACTCGACGCGGGTCTGCTCGGCCGCTCGTACGTCGGGCTCGTGTGACGGGTCGCTCGGCCGTACCTCGACCACGGTGTCCGCTCGGTCGCTGGCGACGATGCGCGCATCGCCGACGGCGAACCCGATGGTGACCGAGATCGGCTCGGGGGTGTTGAAAGTCGGCATGATGATCCCTTCGAATGGCGTGGGTGGGGCGTCCCGGGTGGGACGAGGTGTTGGGACGTTGTTTCGATGTGTTGTGCCGATGCGTGTCGTGTGTCAGCGCACCCAGCCGGAGAAGCGCTCACCACGTCGCGCAGCGCGACGCCCAGGGCGGCGACCGCCGTCATCTGCGTCCAACGCGGCTGTGGCTGCACTCACGAGCCAGGCATTGACCGAGAGGCCCACCTGTCTTGCGGCGTCCTCGACCCGTCCCTTGAGGTCTTCGGCGAGACGGAGGTTGATCCGGGCCATGGCACCGTCGCCGGCCTCGGGTACAGACCCGAGCGGGGTGTGTGACGCCAGAGGGTCAGGTTCCTCGAAGGAGGAGTCGGTCGGCGGCGGCGTCACGACGAAGCTGGGGTCACGTCCGCGGAGGCGGAGGTCCACCGAGCCCGGCGCGAGGTCGCGGGTGATCTCACCCGCAGCGGCGGACAAGGCGTCCAGCAAGGCGAGCCGCACCGCAGACTCCAGCGGTGCCGTCAGCCGCTCGGCCAGTGCCTGGGCCTCCGCTCCCCCGGCTTCGGCGGCCACGGCAAGCTCGTGGCGAAGCGAGTCGACGTACGGCGTGAGTTCCATGACATCATGGTGGCACCCATCTGGCACCACGTCAAGCCATTATGGCACCACAATGGCGTCAGGCGCGCCGGAGGAGCCGCAACAGGCGGGGCAGTGCCTCAACAGGTCTGCCAGCCTGTTGAGGCACTGCGGCGCCTACCTAACGTGGTCGACTCGCGAGGGGCTAGCCGTCTTCGAGGCGGAAGCCCATCTTCATGCCGACCTGGAAGTGGTCGACCCGGCCGTCGACGAGGTGCCCGCGGATCTGGGTCACCTCGAACCAGTCGAGGTGCCGCAACGTCTGGGCTGCCCGTGTGACGCCGTTCTTGATCGCCTCGTCGACGCCCTCGTTGGACGTTCCGACGATCTCGGTGACGCGATAGGTGCGGTTGCTCATGGACCCTCCTCGATCTGGCGGCCGGCGCCGTCTGCACCTGACTGTGCCTGCACCTAGTGTGGTGGCGTGACCCGCACCCCGCGGCTCGGCCTGGGCCGGCGTCCCAAACAGCCGGTGCATCAGATCACCGGTGCCCGGCGCGGGTTGCGCGACGACGTGGACAACCGCAGGCGCCGCTATCTGTTCTCCATGGGCATCCGGACCGTCTGTTTCGTCGCGGCCGTCATGGTCGGCGACGGGTGGCTGCGCTGGGTGCTGATCGGCGCCGCCCTCGTGCTGCCCTACATCTCGGTGGTCGTCGCCAACAGCGGCCGCGAGCGGATGGTTGTCATGCCGGAGATGACCGACGGTCCGGTCGAGGACCGTCGCGCCCTCGACGGACCGGCACCGGCACCGTGACCCAACCCGACAACGTTGCGGAGCAGGCCTCACCGATCTGCTCGGCGAAGGGCTGCCGGGCCGAGGCCGACTGGGTGCTGGCGTGGAACAACCCCAAGCTGCATCCGCCCGAGCGGCGCAAGGCCTGGGCCGCCTGCGAGGCTCACCGCGACCACCTGTCGCAGTTCCTGCAGACGCGTGGCTTTCTGCGCGAGACCGTGGCGGTCGCCGACTGGGAAGGCGACCCGGCCACCGGCTGACGCCGCGGGGTCAGCCGCCGATCGCGGACATCGGCCGGGTCGGCTGCAGGAAGCCGGGATCGTCGATGCCGTGCCCGGGTTTCTTGGCGTGCAGCGCCGCGCGCAGCCGGGCGGCCAGGTCGTCGTCGGGAGCGCCTGCCCTCATCGCCGTGCGCAGGTCGAACTCGTCGCGTGCGAACAAGCAGTTGCGGATCTGCCCGTCTGCAGTGAGGCGCACGCGGTCACAGGCACCGCAGAACGGGCGCGTCACGCTGCCGATCACGCCGACGCGTGCGGGGCCGCCGTCGACGAGCCACTCCTCCGCAGGTGCACTGCCGCGGTCGTCGGCGCCCAGCGGTGAGAGGTCGAACTCGGCCGTGAGCTGCGCCAGGATCTCGTCGGCGGTGACCATGTCGGCGCGATCCCAGCCGTGCTGGGCGTCCAGCGGCATCTGCTCGATGAACCGCATGCGGTAGCCGTGGTCGACGGCCCAGCGCAGCAGCGGTGCGGCCTCGTCGTCGTTGAGGCCGCGCATGAGGACGGCGTTGACCTTGACCGGCTCGAGCCCGGCCGCGGACGCGGCGGCAAGTCCGTCGAGGACGTCGCGGAGGCGGTCGCGATGGGTCAGCCGGGCGAAGCGCTCGGCGTCGAGGGTGTCGAGCGAGACGTTGACGCGGTCCAGACCGGCGTCACGCAGCGCTGCCGCAGTGCGGGTGAGACCGATGGCGTTGGTGGTGATCGACAGACGGGGCCGCGGCTCCAGCGCCGCCACGCGCTCGACGATGCCCACCAGGCCCTTGCGCAGCAGCGGTTCTCCCCCGGTGAACCGGACCTCGGTGACACCTTCGGCGACGGCGACGCGGACGAGGCGCACGACCTCGTCGTCGCTGAGAACCTCGGGACCGGGCAGCCAGTCCAGCCCCTCGGGCGGCATGCAGTAGGAGCAGCGCAGGTTGCAGCGGTCCGTCAGCGAGACGCGCAGGTCGGTCGCGACACGACCGTAGGTGTCGGTCAGCACCCCCACAGGGTACGTGCCCCATCACTGCCGCGAGCAGGCGCCGCGGGCTACGGTCGAGCGGTGTACCGCTTCCTGCTGAGCCTGCGCTGGCTGCGGCTGCTGGCCGGCGCGATTGCCGTGGCCGTCGGCTGCGTCGCACTGGGCTCCTGGCAGCTCGACCGGCTCGAACAGCGGCATCAGCGCAACAGCGTGATCGAGCACAGCGTTGCCGCACCGGCGGCCGCCGCGGCGGACGTGCTCGCCGTCGGCCGCGCACCGGCGTCGACGGATCAGTGGCGGCGGGTCACGGCCACGGGGCGGTACGACGTGAACCACCAGCTGCTGGTCCGCAACCGGCCCTTCGACGGCAACGTCGGCTTCTACGTGCTGACGCCGCTCGTCACCGACTCCGGCCCTGCCCTGCTCGTCAACCGGGGCTGGGTCCGAGCGGGCCAGTCGGCACGTGAGGTGCCCGACGTTCCCGACCCACCGGCGGGCACTGTCACCGTGACGGCACGGCTGAGGTTGAGCGAGCCGGCACCGACCGGCGCCGCACCGCCGAGGGGCCAGGTGACGCGCATCAACGTCGACGCGATCGCCGGCGACCTGCCCTACGACGTGTACGGCGCGTTCGCGGAGCGGATCCGCGAGAGCCCGGCCCCGCGCACCCGTCCGGAGGCACTGCCCGAGCCGGAGCCGAGTGAGGGCCCCCACCTGGCCTACGCCGTCCAGTGGTTCCTGTTCGCGGTCTTGGCACTGTTCGGCTTCGTCCTGCTGGCGCGCCGCGAGGCCACCGACGCGACCACCCGCGCGGGCGGGGAAGGCCCGCAGGAGCCAGGTGCGCCCGCCCCGTCCGACACCCCGTCCGTCAGGACAGCGCGGGCTCCACCAGCGTGAGCGTGCCCGCATCGGCGTCGAGCTCGGCCTCGACGCCGAGCGGCACCGTGAGTGCGGGTACGCCGTGCCCGATCGGCAGCGCGGTGAGCATGGGCACCCCGAGATCCTCGAGCCGCGCGGAGACGGTCTCCAAAGCCTCGTCGCCGCAGTTCTCCCAGGTGCCGAGCGCGACGCCGCGCACGTCGTCGAACCAACCGGTGCGGATCAGCTGGGTCAGATGGCTGTCGAGCCGGTAGGGCGCCTCGTCGACGTCCTCGAGCACGACGATGCCTCCGGCGGCCGGCCGCGACTCCGGCGTACCGATCGTGGAGCTCAGGCGGGCAACGGTGCCGCCGACCAGCACGCCCGTGGCACGCCCGCCGACCACGGTCGTCGGCTCGACGGCGTGCAGCGTGCGCACGGTCTCGGGCTCGAACAGCGTCGCTCTCAGGTGCTCGGCGGTCCGTGCGTCCGGTCGCTCGCCGCCGAACACCTGCGAGGCCGGCATCGGCCCGAACAGTGACGAGACGCCGAGATGGGTGGCGACCGCCTCGTGCAGCGCGGTCGCGTCGCTGAAGCCGACGAGCACCTTCGGGTCCACCCGGCGCATGGCCTCCCAGTCGAGCAGGTCGAGCAGCCGCGACGCGCCCGACCCTCCCCGGGCGACCAGGACGGCCGCCACGCTGGGGTCGCACCACGCCGCTTGCAGGTCGGCGGCCCGGTCGGCGTCGCGACCGGCCAGGTGGCGGACGCGTTCGAGTGCGTGGGCTCCGACCGTGACGTCGAGCCCCCAGGAGCGCAGCACCGCGACGCCGCGGTCGAGCCGGTCCGGAAGGACCGGTGCACTGGTGGCGACCACGGCGACCCGGTCACCGGGGACGAGTCTGCGCGGCCGCACCAGGGCGGTGAGGGGCGCTCGCGTCATGCCGCGAGCGGGGCGACCAGCTGCGGCAGGACCTCGCCGATGGGCTCGCGGATGACGGCCGAAGCGATCACGTCGTACGGCGTGGGATCGCGGTTGACGACGACCAGCCGCGCGCCCGCGACCGCCGCAACCTCGACGAGGCCGGCAGCGGGATGCACCTGGAGTGTCGTGCCGATGGCCAGCATCAGCGTGCACTCCCGCGCGGCGAGGGCGGCGGCAGCGAGCACATCGGGGTCGAGCGCCTGGCCGAACGAGATCGTGGCGGACTTCTGGATGCCACCGCAGTCGAGGCACGCCGGGTCGGTGTCGCCCGCGTCGACCCGGTCGAGGTTTTCGCGCATCGTCGTGCGACGGCCGCAGCTCATGCAGACGACCTCGTGCATCGACCCGTGCACCTCGATGACCCTGGCCGGGTCGTGGCCGGCGCGGTGGTGGAGACGGTCGATGTTCTGGGTGATGACGGCTCGCAGCAGCCCGGCCCGCTCGAGGGCCACCAGGGCGTGGTGACCGGAGTTCGGCTCGGCCCGCCAGGCCGGGTGGTCGCGGCGGGCGAGCCAGGACCTGCGGCGTACGTCCGGGTCGGCCAGGTAGCTGTCGAGGTCGAAGAGCTTCTGCGCGCCGGGGTTCTTGGTCCACAGACCGTTGGGACCGCGGAAGTCCGGGATGCCCGACTCGGTCGAGATTCCCGCGCCGGTCAGCGCGGTCACCGATCCCGGTTGCGCCTCGGTGACCCAGGTCGCTACGTCGTCGAGGGAGCCGGGGGCCGGTTCCGTCATGTTGTCGTCCTCGCTGTCGTCGTCGGCGCCGTGGGTGACCGGTTGCACCTTAATCCGCGGTTCAGGGCAGGATGTCGACCATGGACCTTGGACTACGCGATCGTGTGTACGTCGTCACCGGCGCAAGCCGCGGACTCGGACTCGCCTCAGCCCGGGCGCTGGTCGCCGAGGGCGCCCGCATCGTGCTGTGTGCCCGGGACGAGGCCGCTCTCGTGTCGGTCGCCCACGACCTGGGCGGGCCGGACCACGCGATCGCGGTGCCCGGCAACATCGGCCAGGACGGCATCGACTCGCGGCTCGTCGCGGCGGCCATGGGCCGCTGGGAACGTCTGGACGGCGCGCTGATCAGCTCGGGCGGGCCCAAGGCCGGTCCGGCGATGTCGCTCGACGACGCGACGTGGCGAGCAGGCTTCGAGTCGGTCTTCCTGGGCGCTGTGCGAGTCGCGCGCGCGGTGGTCTCGACGGTCGGCGAAGAGGGCGGCTCCATCGCCTTCGTGCTGTCGTCATCGGTCAAGCAGCCGGTCGCCGGGCTTGCCTCGTCCAACGGGCTGCGGCCGGGCCTGGGCATGCTGGCCAAGACGATGGCCGACGAGCTCGGCGACCGGAAGATCAGGGTCAACGGGTTGTTGCCGGGGCGCATCGACACCGACCGGGTGCGCGAGCTGGACGAGTCGACCGGAAAGCCCGACCAGACGCGCAAGATGTTCGAAGGTCTCATCCCGCTGCGTCGCTACGGCGAGCCGGACGAGTTCGGCCGGGTGGCGGCCTTCGTGCTCTCCCCCGCCGCGTCGTACATCAACGGCTCGATGATCCCCGTCGACGGCGGCATGATCCGCGCCGTCTGAGGGGCGCTCACCCGGTCCGCAGCGGCCGCGGCACGATGCGGTCGTCGTCGTCACGCTCCTGCGTGGCGAACTGCGTGCGGTAGAGCTCGGCGTAGAGACCGTTCCTGGCGAGCAGCTGGGCGTGCCGCCCCCGCTCGACGACTCGGCCCTCGTCGACGACGAGGATCTCGTCGGCGTCACGCACGGTCGAGAGCCGGTGGGCGATGACCAAGGACGTGCGCCCCTGCAACGCGATCTTGAGAGCGCGCTGCACTGCGACCTCGGACTCGGAGTCGAGGTGGGCCGTAGCCTCGTCGAGCACGACGACATCGGGTGCCTTGAGCAGCAGCCGGGCGAGCGCGAGGCGCTGCTTCTCGCCGCCGGAGAGCCGGTAGCCGCGGTCGCCGACCGTGGTGTCGAGGCCGTCAGGCAATGCGCCCACCAGGTCCCAGATCTGCGCCGCGCGGCAGGCCTCGACCAGGTCGGCCTCGGTCGCGTCGGGCCGGGCGTAGATCAGATTCGCGCGGATCGTCTCGTGGAACATGTGGGCGTCCTGGGTGACGACGCCGACGACGTCGTGCAGCGACGCCAGGGTGAGGTCGCGCACGTTCTGCCCGCCGACCAGGACGGCGCCCTGGGTCGCGTCGTAGAAGCGCCCGACCAGGCTGATGATCGTCGTCTTGCCGGCGCCGGACGGACCGACCAGCGCGGTCATCGTGCCCGGGGTGACGCGGAAGGAGACGTCGTGCAGCACCTCGGCGCTGGGCGCGTGGTCGAGCACCGCCACAGACTCGAGAGACGCCAGCGACACCTCGTCCGCCGTTGGGTAGCGGAACGAAACGCCGCGGAACTCAACGTCTGTCGACCCGCGGCCCAGACGTCGTGCGTCGGGCTTCTCGTCGATCATCGGCGGCAGGTCGAGCACCTCGAAGACGCGCTCGAAGCTCACCAGCGCGGTCATCACGTCGACCTGCACGTTGGACAGCGCGGTGAGCGGACCGTAGAGCCGGCTCAGCAGCGCAGCCAGCGCGACCAGGGTGCCGAGCTCGATGGTGTCGTCGATGACGAGCAGACCTCCGATGCCGTAGACCAGCGCGGTCGCGAGGGCAGCGACGAGGGAGAGGGCGGTGAAGAACACCCGGCCGAACATCGCCTGCTTGATGCCGATGTCGCGCACGCGGCCGGCGGTGTCGGAGAACGACGAGGACTCGTCGTCGAGGCGGCCGAAGATCTTGACCAGCAGTGCACCGGAGACGTTGAAGCGCTCGGTCATCGTGGTGCCCATGGACGCGTTGAGCTGCATCGCCTCGCGGGTGATGGCCTGCAGCTTGCGACCGACCCAGCGGGCCGGCAGCAGGAACAACGGGGTCAGCAGAAGCGCCGCCACGGTGATCTGCCACGAGAGGTAGAACATCGTCGCGACCACGAGGACGAGCCCGATGACGTTGGACACTACCGACGAGAGCGTCGAGGTGAACGCCTGTTGAGCGCCGATCACGTCGGTGTTGAGACGGCTGACGAGCGCGCCGGTCTGCGTGCGGGTGAAGAAGGCGACCGGCATGCGCTGCACATGCGAGAAGACCTGGGTGCGCAGGTCGAAGATCAGGCCCTCACCGACACGGGACGAGAGCCACCGCATCATCAGCGTCAGGAGTGCCGTGAACACCGCGAGTCCCGCGATGACCAGAGCCACGGTGATGACGACGCCACGATCGTTCTTGCTGACTCCCTCGTCGATGATGACCTTGAAGAGCAGCGGCAGCGCGACGACGAGCATGGCGTCGATGACGACGAGCACCAGGAAGAACGAGATGTCGCGGCGGTAGGGGCGCGCGAACGCGATGATCCTTTTGCCAGTTCCTGGCGCGAGCTTGCGTCGCTTGACGTCGCCGTCGCGGGTCATCGAGCGATACATCGACCAGGGGCCGTGGCTCATCGACACCGGCGCCTCCTTGTAATGATGCTTACACCCGGCCCAACGTCGGTGGGTCGAGGTTGCTTCCCGTCTGCCGCTCCCATTCGTCCCTGGTGATCCGGTACTCGACCTCCCCGTGCTCCACGCCCTCGATCGGGTCCTCCCACGTCTCGTGGAAGGTCCGCAGGTGCGTCATGCCGAGTCGTTCCATGACCCGGCGGGACGCGAGGTTCACCGCCATCGTCTCAGCCAGCACCGACAAGGCGCCGAGCTCGGTGAACGCCTTGCGGATCAGCGCGCGCGAGCCCTCGGTCGCGTAGCCCCGACCCCACGACGCCCGGCGCAGCCGGTAGCCGAGCTCGGGTTCGTCGGCGCCGCGGCCCTCCCTCGGCTGGAGCGCGAACCATCCCACGAACTGCCCGCTGGCCCGCTCGTCTGCAGCCCAGACGCCATACCCGTCGATGTCGTCGTAGGAGGCGATCAGCCGTGGCAGGACCTCGTCCACGATCGTGTCGCGCGGCGTCGGCCGGCCGCCGGTGAGGAACTTCATCACCGCGCGGTCGCTGTCGAGCGCCACCAGACGGTCGACGTCGGCTCCGGTGAAGTGCCGGAGGGCGAGCCGCTCGGTCTCCAGGTAGACCTGCACGGTCGGCTCAGAACGCCGAGACGCCGGTGAGAGCGCGGCCGATCAGCAGCTTCTGGATCTCGCTGGTGCCTTCGTAGAGGGTCGTCACCCGCGCGTCGCGCAACAGCTTCGCGGCGGAGTACTCGTCGACGTACCCGTAGCCGCCGTGGACCTGGATGCAGCTGTTTGCCACCCGCACCGATGCCTCGGTCGCGAACAGCTTCGCCTTCGAGGCGGCCAGCGAGTACTTCTCGCCGCGCGCCTTGAGGTCGGCGACCGCCCAGGTGAGCAGGCGCGAGGCGTCCACGTCGACCGCGGCGTTCGCGATCATCTCCTGCACCAGCTGGTGCGCACTGATCGGCTTGCCGAACTGCTCACGCGAGCCGGCATAGGCGACCATCGCATCGAGCGCCGCCTGGCCGACGCCGGCGCACGACGCAGCTATCGACATGCGCCCGTCGTCCAGCGCCGAGAGCGCCACCTTGAGACCGTCACCCTCACCGCCGAGCAGCGCCGACGCGTCGACCTCGACGTCGTCCAGCACCAGCTCGGCGGTGTCACACGACCGCAATCCGAGCTTGCCGTGCAGCACGTTCGCGCTGAAGCCCGGCCGGTCGGTCGGCACGAGGAACGCGGACACACCCTTGGCTCCGCTGCCACCGGTGCGCGCCATGACGAGCGCGACGCCGGCGATGGATCCGTTGGTGATGAACACCTTGCGCCCGTTGATCCGCCAGCCGCCTGAGGGCAGCGACTCTGCGGTCGCGCGCAGGTCGGCGGGGTTGGAACCGTGGTCGGGCTCGGTCAGCCCGAAGCAGCCGAGCACCTCGCCGGTCGACATCCTCGGCAGCCACTCGGCCTTCTGCTCCTCGCTGCCCCACCGTTCGATCGACCCGGCGACCAGCCCGAGGTGCACGGACATGATCGAGCGGACGTTCGCGTCCCCCCGAGCGAGCTCCTCGATGAACAGGCAGTAGGTGAGCGGGTCGGCACCGCCGCCACCGAACTTCTCCGGGATCGACATGCCGACGAACCCGGTCTGCCGAAGCCCGTCGAGCGCCTCCTGCGGGAAGCGCTCCTCGCGGTCGTTGCGCAACGCCTGCGGGGCCACCACCTCGGCGACCCACTCGCGCACCGCGTCCTGAACGGCGCGCTGCTCGTCGGACAGCCGCAGGTCGACCACTAGCCGCTCCTTCTCTCGGCGACGAGCGCGCGCAGGCGTCTGCTCTGGGCCGACCGCTCGGCGGCGCGTTGCTCGTCGTACGTCCTGGTGGCGGCCGCGCGCAGCAGCGACGTGGTCTCGCGTACGGCGCCCGCCGGTGCGGCGAGGATAGCCGCCGCCAGGTCGGCCACCGTTGCGTCGAGGTCGTCGCGGGCCACCACGAGCTCGCCGAGCCTCAGGCCGACGGCTTCGGCCGCTCCCACCCAGCGGCCGGTCAGACAGATCTCGAGCGCCCGGGAGTAGCCGACCAGGTCGACGAGCGGCTTGGTCCCGCCGAGGTCGGGCACCAGGCCGAGCGACGGCTCGCGCATCGAGAACTGGGCGTCGTCCGCGAGCACGCGCAGGTCGCAGGCGAGCGCGAGCTGGAACCCCGCACCCACCGCGTGGCCGGCAACCGCGGCGATGGACACGAACCGGTCGTCACGCCACCAGGCGAACGCCTCCTGGAATCCCGCGATGCTCGCGTCCAGCGCCGCGTCGTCGAGGCCCGCGAGCTGCGCGAGCCCCGGCTCCCCGTCGACGCTGCCGCCGGAGAGCATCGCCCGGTCGAGACCCGCGGAGAACGACGGCCCTTCTGCTCGAAGCACGACCACGCGCGCGTCCGAGTCGCGCACCCGCTCCCCTGCCGCCGCAAGCGCGCGCCACGTCCGAGGCGTCTGCACGTTGCGTTGTGCGGGACGATCGAGCGTGACGGTGGCGAGCGCGTCTGCGAACTCCAGTCGTACGCCGTCACCGTCGACTGCTGGCGTCGACCCCTCTGCCGACGGAGGGCCGGTCAGGACTTCTTGCCGCGGGTGGCTCCGCCGCGGCCCCTCAGTGTGACACCCGTCTCACTGAGCATCCGGTGCACGAACCCGTAGGACCGGCCGGTCTCGGCAGCCAGCGCGCGGATGCTGGCGCCCGAGTTGTACTTCCGCTTGAGGTCGGCGGCGAGCTTGTTCCGCTCGGTGCCCGTGATCCGGGCACCCTTCTTCAGGCTGGCCACGTCTGCCTCCTCGGTCGCAAGATCGAGACCATTCAAGCGCATGATCGTCCCATCAACGCGGGAGCGCCAGAGGACAACTCGGGCAGCGGGCGCGGCGCTCGTCGTACGTCAGGCGAGAGCCACCAGGTCGGCGTACTCCTCGTTCCACAGGTCCTCGACCCCGTCGGGCAGCAGGATCAACCGTTCTGGGGCAAGTGCGTCAACTGCGCCCTCGTCGTGCGTGACGAGCACGACCGCGCCCTGGAACGTGCGAAGGGCACCGAGAATCTCCTCGCGGCTGGCCGGATCGAGGTTGTTCGTCGGCTCGTCGAGCATGAGAACGTTCGCGCTCGAGACGACGAGGGTCGCGAGCGCGAGCCTGGTCTTCTCCCCTCCTGACAGGACACCCGCCGGCTTCTCGACGTCGTCTCCGGAGAACAGGAACGACCCGAGGATGCGCCGCAGCTCGGACTCCAGCATCGACGGCGCTGCGCTGCGCATGTTCTCGAGCACGGTGCGCGCCGGGTCGAGGGTCTCGTGCTCCTGCGCGTAGTAGCCGACCTTGAGCCCGTGCCCCGGCAGCACCTGCCCGGTGTCCGGTTCCTCGATGCCGGCGAGCAACCGCATCAGCGTCGTCTTGCCGGCGCCGTTCAGGCCCAGGATCACGACGCGACTGCCCCGGTCGATCGCCAGGTCGACATCGGTGAAGACCTCGAGCGAGCCGTAGGACTTCGACAGGCCCTCGGCGCTGAGCGGAGTGCGACCGCACGGGGCCGGCTCGGGGAAGCGCAGCTTGGCGACGCGGTCGGACCGGCGTACTGCGTCCAGGCCGCCGAGGAGTCGCGCGGCACGCTTGTCCATGCTCTGCGCGGCCCTGGCCTTGGTCGCCTTGTAGCGCATCCGGTCGGCCTGGGCCTTGAGCGCCGACGCCTGCTTCTCGGCGTTCGCGCGCTCGCGCCTGCGCCGTCGCTCGTCGGTCTCGCGCTGGGCGAGGTAGGCCTTCCAGCCGAGGTTGTAGAAGTCGAGCTCCGCGCGGTTGGCGTCGAGGTGGAAGACCCGGTTCACGGTCTGCTCGAGCAGGCCGACTTCGTGGCTGATGACGACGAGACCACCCTTGTAGGTCTTGAGGTAGTCGCGCAGCCAGACGATCGAGTCGGCGTCGAGGTGGTTGGTGGGCTCGTCGAGCAGCAATGTCGCGTCGGCACCGGTGCTGGCGAACAGGATGCGCGAGAGCTCGACGCGTCGTCGCTGACCACCGGAGAGGGTGCGCAGCGGCTGGCCGAGAACCCGCTCGGGCAGACCGAGGCTGGACGAGATCGCGGCCGCCTCGCTCTCCGCGGCGTACCCGCCGCCAGCCTGGAACTCGGCCTCCAGCCGGCCGTAGCGCGCCATCGCGCGGTCGTGTGTCTCGCTGTCGGCGCTGGCCATCTCGCCCTCGGTGTCGCGCATCCGCCGGAGCACCTCGTCGAGGCCGCGCGCCGACAGGATCCGGTCGCGAGCGAGCATGTCGAGGTTGCCGGTGCGCGGGTCCTGGGGCAGGTAGCCGACGTGACCCGACCGCGTCACCTCACCGGCAGGCGCCTGCGCCTCGCCCGACAGCACCTTGGTCAGCGTCGTCTTGCCCGCGCCGTTGCGCCCGACGAGACCGACGCGGTCGCCGGGGGCGATGCGAAAGGTCGTCGGGCCGAGCAGGAGGCGGGGCCCCGCACGTAGCTCGAGGCCGGTGGCGGTGATCACTGAGTGTCCTTCGTCGTCATGGGGTGCAGAGGTCGGCCGGCGGGGTAGGCAGGCGACATCACGACGGCGGGCGAAGCATGGTCCCAGTCTAGGCCCGCCGCCAGAGGAGGCAGCCGTGACGTTCTCGGACTCGGACGTCGACGTCAGCGGGCTGGACGACCGCCGGGGTCGTGGCGGGGCCATCGCGATCGGCGGTGGCGGCGGCTTGGTCGGCCTCCTCATCTTCCTCGCCTATACGTTCCTCGGCGGCCAGGGTGGCGACGCAGGGCAACTGATCCCCCAGGGCGGTGGCGTGCAGGGCGCGGGCACGGGCGAGTCGACAGCCGAGCTGGAGCGCCGGTGCAACTCCGAGGGTGCCCTCGACCGCTACGAGGACTGCTACCTCATCAAGGTGTGGAACGAGGTCAACGAGACCTGGGATGCGGAACTGTCCCGACGAGGCGAGAACTACCGGCCCCCGCGGCTGGCGTTCTTCGAACAGAGCGTGCAGACGGGCTGCGGTACGGCGTCCTCCCAGGTGGGTCCCTTCTACTGCCCTCCGGACGAGGAGATCTACATCGACCTGGGTTTCCTTGCGCAGCTACAGCGCGACTTCGGCGCGGAGGGGCGGTTCGCCGCGGCGTACATCATGGCCCATGAGGCCGGCCACCACCTGCAGACGCTCTTCGGCACGGAACGCCAGATGCGTCAAGCGCAGCAGGCCGACCCCGATCGGCAGAACGAGCCCTCGGTCGCACTCGAGCTGCAGGCCGACTGCTACGCCGGCGTATGGAGCAGGCTCTCCAACGAGCGCGGCAACGTGTCGATCAGCGAGCGTCAGCTCGACCAAGCCGTGAACGCTGCGGAGGCCGTGGGCGACGACCGCATTCAGCAACGCACCCAGGGCCGCATCGACCCGGAGTCGTGGACCCACGGGTCGGCCGCGCAGCGCAAGAAGTGGTTCCTCACCGGCTACCGCTCAGGCGATGCCAACGCCTGCGACACCTTCGGCTGACGGCCAGTCAGACCCGGTGTGGGTCAGACCGCAGAATCAGACATTGAAGCCGAGGGCGCGAAGCTGCTCACGGCCCTCGTCGGTGATCTTGTCGGGACCCCACGGCGGCATCCAGACCCAGTTGATGCGCGCTTCCTTCACCAGGCCGGCGAGCGCGGAGTTCGTCTGGTCCTCGATCACGTCGGTGAGCGGACAGGCCGCCGAGGTCAACGTCATGTCGATCGTGCAGACGTTGGCGTCGTCGACGTGCAGGCCGTAGACCAAGCCGAGGTCGACGACGTTGATGCCGAGCTCCGGGTCGACCACGTCGCGCATGGCCTCCTCGACGTCCTCGACCTTCGCCGGGCCGGCGGGGTTGGTGGCGGTGTCGGTCATGCGGACTCCTCCGTCGCGATCTCGACTGTGTGGTCGGTCGTCGGGTCGACGTGGCGGCGGTCGAGCGCCTGTGCGGTCGCGTCCTTCCAAGCCATCCACCCCAGCAGCGCGCACTTGATGCGCGCGGGAAACTTCGACACACCCACGAACGCCACGGCGTCCTCCAGGACGTCCTCGTCCGGTTCGCCTTCGCCCTTGGACTGCATGAGGGCGAGGAACTCGTCGTGGGTGCGCATGGCCTCGTCGACCGGCTTGCCGACGACGAGGTCGGTCATGACGGACACCGAGGCCTGCGAGATGGAGCAGCCGAGCGAGTCGTAGGAGACGTCCTGCACGACCGCGCCACGGTCACCGGGCTCGACGTGCACCCGCAGGGTGATCTCGTCGCCGCACGTGGGGTTCACGTGATGCACCTCGGCGTCGAACGGGTCCCGCAGCCCCTTGTTGTGCGGGTTGCGGTAGTGATCGAGGATGATCTCCTGGTAGAGCGAGTCGATCGGCATGCTCACGGCCGGAAGTACCTCCGTACCCGCTCGAGGCCGGACACGAGCGCGTCAACCTCGGCGGTAGTGGTGTACAGGTAGAAGGATGCCCGCGTCGTCGCGGGCACGCCGAAGCGCTGGCACACGGGCCGGGCGCAGTGGTGGCCCGCGCGTACGGCGATGCCGAGCGAGTCGAGCACCTGACTCACGTCGTGGGGATGGACGCCTTCGACGACGAGCGACACGGCTCCCCCGCGGTCGACCGCGGTCGATGGGCCGATCACGCGGACGCCGTCGAGGTCGGCGATGCGCTCGAGGGCGTAGCCAGTGATCGCCTTCTCGTGCGCGGCGACCGCGCCCATGCCGATCGCGGACAGGTAGTCGACGGCAGCACCGAGACCGACCGCCTGCGCGATGGGCGGCGTGCCTGCCTCGAAGCGGTGCGGCGGCGGCGCGTAGGTGGAGCCGGCCATGTCGACCGTCTCGATCATCTCGCCGCCACCGAGGAACGGCGGCAGTGCAGCCAGCAGGTCGTAGCGCCCCCACAGCACGCCGACACCGGTGGGGCCGCACATCTTGTGGGCGGTGAAGGCGACGAAGTCGGCGCCGAGCCGGGCCACGTCGACGGGCATCTGCGGCACAGACTGCGACGCGTCCACCACGACGAGAGCGCCGACCTCGTGGGCGCGGCGCGCCACGAACTCGACCGGGTTGAGCGTCCCGAGAGCGTTCGAGACGTGCACCAGCGAGACGACCTTGGTGCGCTCGTTGACGACGGTGTCGAGGTCGGAGAGGTCGAGACGGCCCTCGTCGTCGACGCCGAGCCAGCGCAGTGTCGCGCCGGTGCGCTGGGTGACCAGCTGCCACGGCACGATGTTGGAGTGGTGCTCCATCTCGGTGATGACGACCTCGTCACCGGGCCCGAGCCCGTGCGGGGCGTCGGCCCACGCCAGGACGTTGGCCACCAGGTTGAGCGCCTCGGAGGAGTTCTTGGTGAACACCACCTCCTCGCGGCGCGGCGCTCCGATGAAGGACGCAATCTTGTCGCGGGCACCCTCGAAGGCTTCGGTGGCCTCCTGGCCGAGGGTGTGCATGGCGCGCGCCACGTTCGCGTTGTGCTCTGCGTAGAACTCCGCGATCGTGTCGATGACCTGGCGCGGCTTCTGCGAGGTGTTGGCGCTGTCGAGGTAGACCAGCGGCAGGCCGCCGGGCAGCACCCGCTCGAGGATGGGGAAGTCCTTGCGGACCCTCTCGACGTCGAGTGCGGCCGTCACGGGGTGGCTCCCGCCTTCGCGAAGCGCTCGTAGCCCTCGGCCTCGAGGCGCTCGGCCAGCTCCGGCCCGCCCTCCTCGACGATGCGGCCGTCGATGAAGACGTGCACGAAGTCGGGCTTGATGTAGCGCAGGATGCGCGTGTAGTGGGTGATGAGCAGCACGCCCACCTCGCCCGACTCGCGGACCCGGTTGACGCCGTCGGAGACGACCCGTAGTGCGTCGATGTCGAGGCCCGAGTCGGTCTCGTCGAGCACCGCGATCTTCGGCCGCAGCAGGTCGAGCTGGAGGATCTCGTGGCGCTTCTTCTCGCCACCGGAGAACCCCTCGTTGACGCTGCGCTCGGCGAAGGACGGGTCGACCGAGAGCCGGTCCATGGCCTCCTTCACGTCCTTGACCCAGGTGCGCAGCTTCGGGGCCTCGCCGTCGATGGCGGTCTTCGCCGACCGCAGGAAGTTCGAGACCGAGACACCGGGCACCTCGACGGGGTACTGCATCGCGAGGAAGACACCTGCGCGGGCGCGCTCGTCGACGGTCATCGCCAGGACGTCGGCGCCGTCGAGGGTCACCGTGCCGCTCGTGACGGTGTACTTCGGGTGGCCGGCGATGGAGTAGGCCAGAGTCGACTTGCCCGACCCGTTGGGTCCCATGATCGCGTGGGTCTCGCCCTGCTTCACGGTGAGGTCGACACCGCGCAGGATCTCGCTCGGGCCCGACTCGGTCTGGACCGAGACGTGCAGGTCGCGGATCTCGAGGGTGCTCACGGTTCAGCTCTCCTTCGTGACGGAGACGAGAACGTCGTCGCCGTCGATCTTCACGGGGTAGACAGGGACGGGCACAGTGGCAGGCAGGCCGGTCGGCCGGCCGGTGACCAGGTCGAAACGAGAGCCGTGCAGCCAGCACTCGACCGTCTGGTCCTCGATCTCGCCTTCGGACAGGGCGACGTTGGCATGCGAGCAGACGTCGTAGATCGCGTAGACCTCGCCCTCGCTGCGCACGATCGCGACGGGTTTGCCGTCGATCATCACGCGGATGGCGCTGCCCTCGTCGACGTCAGCGACCGCGCACGCGCGTTGGTAGTCGGCCACTAGTGCACCGCCCCTTCGAGCTCGCGCTCGACAGCGGCCAGCAGCCGCTGCTGCACGTCGGGGATGCCGATCTGGTTGATGACGTCGGCGAAGAAGCCGCGTACGACGAGGCGGCGCGCCTCGTCCTCGGGGATGCCGCGCGACTGGAGGTAGAACAGCTGGTCGTCCTCGAAACGGCCGGTGGCGCTGGCGTGGCCGGCGCCGACGATCTCGCCGGTCTCGATCTCGAGGTTGGGCACCGAGTCGGCGCGGGCGCCGTCGGTGAGCACGAGGTTGCGGTTGAGCTCGAAGGTCTCGGTGCCCTCGGCCGCTGCGCGGATCAACACGTCGCCGATCCACACGGTGTGGGCCTCGTTGCCCTGCAGCGCGCCCTTGTAGGTCACGTTGGACTTGCAATGGGGCACGGCGTGGTCGACGAACATCCGGTGCTCGAGATGCTGGCCGGCGTCGGCGAAGTAGAGACCGAGCAGCTCGATGTCACCGCCCGGACGCGGTGAACCGGGCCTCGGGCACGATGCGCACGACGTTGCCGCCGAAGGACACGACGATGCTCTTGAAACGCGCGTCTCGACCCACCTTGATCGACTGCTGCGACAGGTGGACTGCCTCGTCGTCCCAGTCGTTGACGCTGACCACGGTCAGCGACGCGCTGTCGCCCACCACGAACTCGACGTTGTCGGCGTAGGTCGCGCTGCCGGTGTGGTCGAGCACCACGACCGCCTGCGCGAACGGCTTGACGTCGACCAGCAGGTGGCCGAAGGCAGTGCCGCCCTGGCCGTGCAACCTCACCACGGTGGGCGTGGACGCGACGGCCTCGGTGGGGACGGTCAGCACGGTGGCCTTCTCGAAGGACGACCACGCGCGCGCGGCGACCCGGTCGCCCGGTATGCCGGCGTGACCCAGCCGCTCGTCGTCGCGGCCGACGGTCTCGACGGTGACCTCGGGAGCGGCGGACACCTCGATCGCGAGACTGCCGTCGGCGGCGTCGAGGTCCTCGTGAAGGCCGCGGAGACGGTCGAGCGGCGTGAAGCGCCACTCCTCCTCGCGCCCGCCGGGCACGTCGAAGTCCTTCACGTCGTAGGACTTGAAGCGGAGGCCGCGGCTGTCGCCCTTGACGGGGGTGGCGCCGTGGGAGTGCGGCTTGCCGCTGAATCCCCCGGTCTCGGGGCTGAGTACTTGAGCTGCTTGAGCGGCTTGGGCGGCGGCGCCGGCCTGTTCGCGAGAGATGTTCTCGGCTGTCACTTAGCCAACCGATCCTTCCATCTGCATCTCGATGAGCCGGTTGAGCTCGAGTGCGTACTCCATCGGCAGCTCCTTGGCGATGGGCTCGACGAAGCCGCGCACGATCATCGCCATCGCCTCGTCCTCGGTGAGTCCGCGGCTCATCAGGTAGAAGAGCTGGTTCTCACTGACCTTGGAGACGGTCGCCTCGTGGCCCATCGTCACGTCGTCCTCGCGGACGTCGACGTAGGGGTAGGTGTCCGACCGGCTCATCGTGTCGATGAGCAGGGCGTCGCACTTCACCGTCGACTTCGACTGGTGCGCGCCCTCCTGCACCTGCACGAGGCCGCGGTAGGACGTGCGCCCGCCACCGCGTGCGACCGACTTGGAGATGATCGTCGATGACGTGTGCGGTGCGCAGTGCACCATCTTGGCGCCGGCGTCCTGGTGCTGGCCCTCGCCCGCGAACGCGACGGAGAGCGTCTCGCCCTGGGCGTGCTCGCCGAGCAGGTAGCAGGCGGGGTACTTCATCGTCACCTTGGAGCCGATGTTGCCGTCGATCCACTCCATCCGGCCGCCGGCCTGCACGGCCGTGCGCTTGGTCACCAGGTTGTAGACGTTGTTCGACCAGTTCTGGATGGTCGTGTAGCGGACGTGCGCGTCCTTCTTCACGATGATCTCGACGACGGCGGAGTGCAGCGAGTCGCTCGAGTAGATCGGCGCCGTGCAGCCCTCGACGTAGTGCACCGAGGAGCCCTCGTCGGCGATGATCAGCGTCCGCTCGAACTGGCCCATGTTCTCGGTGTTGATCCGGAAGTAGGCCTGCAGCGGGATGTCGACCTTGACGCCGGGCGGCACGTAGATGAACGACCCACCGGACCACACGGCCGTGTTGAGGGCGGCGAACTTGTTGTCACCGACCGGGATCACCGTGCCGAAGTACTCCTTGAAGAGCTCCGGGTGCTCCTTGAGCGCGGTGTCGGTGTCGAGGAACAGGACGCCCTTCTCCTCCAGGTCCTCGCGGATCTGGTGGTAGACGACCTCGCTCTCGTACTGCGCCGCGACGCCGGCGATGAGGCGCTGCTTCTCCGCCTCGGGGATGCCGAGCTTGTCGTACGTGTTCTTGATGTCGGCCGGAAGGTCGTCCCAGGAGGTGGCCTGCTTCTCGGTCGAGCGCACGAAGTACTTGATGTTGTCGAAGTCGATGCCCGAGAGGTCGGAGCCCCAGGTCGGCATCGGCTTCTTGCCGAAGAGGCGCAGGCCCTTCAGACGCATCTTCAGCATCCACTCGGGCTCGCCCTTCTTCGCCGAGATGTCACGGACCACGGCCTCGGAGAGACCACGCTGCGCGCTGGCACCGGCGACGTCGGAGTCGGCCCAGCCGAACTGGTAGCGGCCCAGGCCGTCCAGCTCGGGGTGAGCGGTGCTGGGCACGGTGTCGGTCATCGGTGTGTCCTCCGGGTCGGAGCAGGGACGTGCGGTGTGGGGAGGGCTGTCTTTCCGGTCGGGATGTAGGTCGTGCAGACGCCGTCGCCGTGGGCGATCGTCGCCAGTCGCTGGACGTGCGTGCCGAGCAGGCGCGCGAACACCTCGGTCTCGGCCTCGCACAGCGCGGGGAACTCCTCGGCCACGTGGGCGACCGGGCAGTGGTGCTGGCACAGCTGCGTGCCGGGGGCGCCGGCTCCGGACGGGTCGGTGCCCTTCGTCTTGCCGGCGGTGGCAGCGTAGCCATCGGCGGTGAGCGCCTCGGCGAGGGCCTCGACCCGGTTCTCCTCGGGCGCAGCCTCGACCAGCGGCCGGTAGCGGGCCTCCAGCTCGCTCACCCGGGCCCGGGCGAACGCGGAGACCGCCTCGCTGCCACCGCTCTCCGCGATGAAGCGCAGGGCACTGGCCGCGAGGTCGTCGTAGTCCTGGTCGAACGAGTCACGTCCCGCGGGGGTGATCGCGAAGATCTTGGCCGGTCGTCCGCGGCGCCGGGCCACGCTGGCTCGCGGCGCGCGGTCCTCGATCAGCCCGTCGGCGTGCAGGGCGTCGAGGTGGCGGCGCACGGCGGCGGAGGTCAGGCCCAGCCGGCCGGCGAGGGCGGTGGCGGTCGAGGGGCCGTTTTCCAGGATGGACCTGGCGACCCGGTCACGCGTACGGGCCTCGCTGGCAGGCGCCGGCCCGGCGGCGGCAGCCACCGGTGCGGTCGTACCTACGTTTTTCACAACGCCAGTGTGCCTTTATTCACCGCCGACCGCAAACCGGACGTACGCCCATCCAAGTGGCGTGCGTCACGCTGGCGCGTTCCGGTGCGGGCGCGCGGGTCGGCACGCCCGGCTGGCTCGGTGATCGCAACCAGCCCCCACAAAGGCACCGGACCTGGCCGCGACCCAGCCGCCCCCGAGCGGGCGCGCGGGTGGGCACCCCGGCTTTGTGGGGCGCCATTGCGATCTTGGTACGGCCGAGGGAGGTGGCCGTCACCTCCGACCGGCCGGGACCCAGCCCGGGCGGCTGGCCTCGCTCAGGGCCAGGAAAGACGATGCATTCGCATCAAGCAGCCGCCGCAGCTAGCCGAATCGGCATTGCGTCGTACTTCTTGGCCGCGGTCGGTCCGAACATCCGGGGCGATCATGAGGGTCGGCACTCCCCGCTGACTCGGTGATCGCAACCAGCCCCCGCAAGGCAGCGGACCCGGCCGGTGGCCCAGCCGTTCCGGGCGGTCCCCTTCGATGATCCAGGTGCCTGTCCCCCTTTGTCGCTGTCGCGACTGTCCCCTTTTGTCGCTGTCGCGATTGCTCGTCGCGACTGTGCCTCTTTTGTCGCTGTCGCGACTGTGCCTCTTTTGTCGCTGTCGCGACTGTGCCTCTTTTGTCGCTGTCGCGACTGTCCCCTCCTTTTGTCGCTGTCGCGACTGTCCCCCTTTTGTCGCTGTCGCGACCCAACCCCTCCATAGACTGCGGGCCGTGTCCGAGCCGGTGGTGGAGGTCCTCGACCTGGTCAAGCGCTACGGCGCGACCACCGCGGTAGACGGGCTTACCCTCGCCGTACGCCGCGGCACCGTCACGGCCGTGCTGGGCCCCAACGGCGCGGGGAAGACCACCACGCTGGAGACCTGCGAGGGCTACCGCCGACCGGACGCCGGCACGGTCCGCGTGCTCGGCCTCGACCCGTGGGCCGACGTGGCGGCGCTGCGCCCCAGGGTCGGGGTCATGCTCCAGCAGGGCGGGGTCTATCCCGGCCTGCGGGCCGCCGAGATGCTGCAGCACATCGCCGCGCTGCACGCGCACCCGCTCGATGTCGCCGCCCTCACCGAGCGGCTGGGGCTGGGGTCCTGCGGCGCCACCGCGATCCGGCGGCTCTCCGGGGGGCAGCAGCAGCGGCTGTCCCTCGCGATGGCCGTCGTCGGCCGGCCGGAGCTCGTCTTCCTCGACGAGCCGACCGCGGGGCTCGACCCCCAGGCCCGGCGGGCGACGTGGGACCTGGTCGACGACCTGCGCCGCGACGGCGTCAGCGTGGTGCTGACCACCCACTACATGGACGAGGTGGAACGTCTCGCCGACGAGGTCGTGGTGGTCGACCACGGCCGGGTCATCGCGGCCGGCACACCTCACGAGCTGATGACCAAGGGGGCGACCGGCACGCTGCGCTTCGCGGCGCCCGCCGGGTTGGACGTCGACTCGCTGCGCGCCGCCCTGCCCGCGCGAGCCCAGGTGCAGGAGGTGGCGCCCGGCAGCTACCTGGTGGCCGGCGGTGTCGACCCGCACCTGCTGGCCGCGGTCACCGCGTGGTGCGCCGACCGCGGGGTGATGCCCGAGGGCCTCACCGTCGAACGGCGCTCGCTCGAGGACGTCTTCCTCGAGCTCACCGGCCGGGGGCTGCGCCCATGACCACGTCGTACGCGCCCAACCCCGGAGCGGCCTCGCTCCCGGCGATGGTCCGTGCGCAGGCCGGGCTCGAGATTCGCATGGTCCTGCGCAACGGCGAGCAGCTGCTGCTCACTCTCGTCATCCCCGTCCTCGTGCTGACGGTGTTCAGCTCCGTGCGGTTCATGGATCTCGGCTCGCGAGCCAGCCGGGTCGACTTCCTCACCCCGGGTGTGTTCGCGCTGGCCGTCATGTCGACCGCGTTCACCGGGCTGGCGATCGGCACCGGGTTCGAGCGCCGCTACGGCGCGCTCAAACGGCTGGGTGCCACTCCCCTTCCGCGCTGGGGCCTGCTGGTGGGGAAGTCGCTCGCGGTGCTCGCCGTCGAGACCCTGCAGATCGTGCTGCTCTCGGCCATCGCGCTCGCCCTGGGCTGGTCGCCGCACGGCTCGGTCGTCGCCACTGTCGTCCTCCTCGTCGTCGGCACGGCCGCGTTCAGCTCGCTGGGACTGCTGATGGCCGGCACGCTGCGCGCGGAGGCCACCCTGGCGGCCGCGAACCTCGTCTACCTGCTCTTCCTGGTCAGCGGCGGCATCGCCGTCCCGCTCGACCGCTTCCCGGACGGCGCCCACCCGGTGCTCGAGGCACTGCCCGCGGCTGCCCTCGCGGAAGGCCTGCGCGAGGTGCTCCGCGACGGCGCGCCGCTGCCGTGGACGTCGGTCGGGACGCTCGCCGCGTGGGCCCTGGTGGCGGGCACGGCGACGGCACTCACCTTCCGCTGGGAGTGAACTTCCTGCGGGAAGTTGGGCCGGTCCTGCATCCATTCGGGGATCTGCGCCGGAAGAGGTGATGAATGTCGCAACCGACTATCACCTCTTGGAGGCATCATGCGCAGGACTCTCGCGGCGGGCCTCGCCGTCGGACTCACGACCACCGGGGTGCTCGGACTGGCGTCTCCCGCCTCCGCCGCCTCGGGCAAGGCCACCGTCTCGGTGCTGCACGCCATTCCCACAGGCTCAGGGGCCGACCGGGTGGATGTGTACGCCGGTGACAAGCTGCTCTTCGACGACCTCACGCCGGGCACCCTCAAGGCGCTGGCCGTGCCGGCCGGGACCTACGACCTCGCGGTGTTCGCTGATGGCGACTCGCCGGACGGCGGGACGCCGGTTCTACAGGCGGATGACACAGAGGTTCCGGCCGGGGCCGACGCCACTGTGACGGCGAACCTGACCGAAGGCGGCGACCCCGCGCTCAACGTGTTCGTGAACGACACCGCCAAGACCTCGGCCGGCGAGGGCAGGCTGACGGTGCGCCATGTCGCTGCCGCCCCTGCGGTCGACGTCCGCGCTGGTGGCGATGTCGTGTTCGACAACGTCGTCAACCCGAAGGAGGCGAAGGCCGATCTCCCCGCGGGCACAGTGAGCGCCGACGTCGCGCTCGCCGGTACCGACACGGTCGCCATCGGTCCCGCGGACGTGCCGATCAAGGAAGGCGTGAACACGATCGTCTATGCGTGGGGGTCGGCCGAGGGCGAGTCCCTCGCGCTGGCGGTGCAGGAGGTGAGCGGCCTGCACTCCGCGCCGAACGGTGTCCCAGCGGGCGAGGCCGGCCTGGCCGGCACCGATGAGGGTCTGCCCGGCTGGGCGTTCGCTGCTCTGGGGCTGGCGCTGCTCGCGGGCACCGCGTCGGCGGGCCGCCTCGTTGCCCTCCGTGCCGGCGGTCGCTGACCCGGGAACGACGCGCCATTTCTGCGGACGGTGCGGGCGGGCGGACAGGCGTCCGCCCGTGCCGTCCGCCTGCCCATCCGGACACCTGCTGTCCCGAGCAAGGAGCGATGGTGAGCACCCGGGCGAGAGGACGACGGAGCGCGTGGATCGTGCTTGCCGCCAGCGTTGCCGTGGTGATCGCGGTAACGGCAGGTCGAGTCTTCGACCGACCGCCCGACAACGTCGGGTCGCGCCCTCCGCAGCGGGTGCCATCCGTGCCGAGCGTCGGGACATCCGTGCCTTCCGCCCAGCCGATTCCGACGACGCGCCGCCCGGTGCGGGTGCAGGTGGCCCGCCTCGACGTCCGGGCGTCAGTGCAGCCCGTGGGAGTTGGGGCTGACGGTGCGATGGTCATCCCTAAGGACGCCCGTCGGGTCGGCTGGTACCGGTTCGGACCGGCACCGGGCCACCTCGAGGGCTCTGCCGTTCTCGCCGGTCACGTGGACTCGCGCACCCAGGGCCAGGGCGTGTTCTTCCGGCTCGCCGCAATCGAGGTGGGCGACGTCATCCTGCTCACGCAGGCCGGCGGAGCAAAGCTCACCTACCGGGTCGTTGCGCGCGAGTCGCTCGAGAAGGAGAGGCTGCCGACCGAGGAGCTCTTCGCCCGCGACGGACCCCCACGGCTGACCCTGATCACCTGCAGCGGCGCCTACATCCCGTCCCTCGGCGGCTACCAGAGCAACCTGGTGGTCACCGCGACGCCGGACCGCCCGTCAACATGACCGCCACCATGGGTCGGCCGGGTAGCGTCAGGCGCGTGCAGGAGTCCTCCACCGCTGCGGGCGGGTCGCTCAGCGACGCCGACGTGGCCGAGGGGTTCGCTGCCGGCGACGAGCACTGCCTCGCGGAGGCCTACGCGCGCTGGGGTGGGCTGGTGCACACCCTGGCGTTGCGGTCGCTCGGGAGCCGGGCCGACGCCGAGGACGTGACCCAGCAGGTGTTCGTCTCGGGGTGGCGGGGCCGGCACGGCTACGACCCGTCCCGCGGGACTCTGGCGGGCTGGCTGGTAGGCATCACGCGCCGCACCATCGCGGATGCATGGGCCGGGAAGGAGCGGGAGCGCCGGTCCATGGACGCGGCCGAGGCCTTGGTCGGGCCATCGGCGAGCGAGCCGGTGTCGGACGACGTGACGGAACGAGTCCTGATCGCGCACGAGCTCGGCCGGCTGGGGCAGCCACAGCAGAAGATCGTCGAGCTCGCATTCTTCGATCAGCTCCCGCACCAGCAGATCGCCGCCACCCTGGACCTCCCACTCGGCACGGTGAAGAGCCACATCAGGCGCAGCCTCGCGCGTCTGCGACAGCGGTTGGAGGTGGGCGGTGCCGCACTGTGACCCCGAGACACTCGCCCTGCGTGCCCTTGGCGAACGCGCAGGCTCTGTCGACGACGACGCCCACCTACGTGTGTGCAGCCTCTGCCAGGACGAGCTCGAGTCGTTGCAGAGGGTCGCCGTCGTCGGGCGCTCGGTGCGGCGGGACGAGGCCATCGCCGAACCACCACCTCAGGTGTGGCGACGAATCGCCGACGACCTCGACCTCGACCCCGCCGTTCGTCCCGACTCCGTAGGCCCGCGCGCCGTCCCCGGGACGACGTCCAGTCCGGCCGGCCCGGGCAACGCAGCCGTCTCTACCCCGTCAGAAAGGTCGGTGCGTGGCCGCCCCCGGTTGGGACTGGTGGCAGCGGCGCTCGGGACAGCGGCCGGGATCCTGCTGGGGGTCGCCGGCACCCTGCTCGTGACCGGCGAGGACGAGCCCGCACAGACCGTGGTGTCGCAGGCGACGCTCGCGCCAGTGAACGACCGGAGCGCCACCGGCGTGGCCCGGGTGGTGCAGGACTCGCAAGGTCGTCGACTGGCGGTGGAAGTCACCGGGCTGGCCCCAACGAGCGGTTTCTACGAGGTGTGGTTGCTCGACGCCCAGTCCAAGCGGCTGGTGTCCGTCGGTCTGCTGGAGGGCGGCAGCAGCACGTTCCCGTTGCCGGCCGACCTGGACCTCGGTGACTACCCCCTGGTGGACATCTCGTCGGAGCCTCCCGACGGGAACCCCGCGCACTCCTCGGACAGCGTCGTGCGGGGCCGCCTGGAGGCATGACATCGAAGGCGCTGCCCGCGGCTGCCCTCGCGAAAGGCCTGCGCGAGGTGCTCCGCGACGGCGCGGCGCTGCCGTGGACGTCGGTCGGGACGCTCGCCGCGTGGGCGCTGGCCGCGGGCACGGCGACGGCACTCACCTTCCGCTGGGAGTGAACCGCAAAGACATCTCTGCAAAGTAACCCTTGCAAAGGATCCTTTGCGGTTCTACGCTGCCCTTCATGGCCATTCCGCCGCCAGGCCCGCCGCCGCAGAGCTCGATCGACGTCCGGGAGTCTCGTGCCCTGCGCGCGCTCGCTCACCCGCTGCGCGGCCGGATCCTCGGGGTGCTGCGCCTCGACGGGCCGTCCACCGCGACGCTGCTCGGCTCCCGGCTCGGCGAGAGCAGCGGGGCGACCAGCTACCACCTGCGCCAGCTCGCGTCCTACGGCTTCGTCGAGGATGTCCCCGGCGAGGGCAACGGACGCGAGCGCTGGTGGCGGGCCCTGCACCGCAGCACCCACTGGGAGACGTCGGACTTCCTCGGTGACCCGGCTGCCCGAGAGGTCGTCGACGAGCTGCTGCTGATGCAGGTCGACCAGCGACGCCGGACGCTGTCCGCCTACGTCGACAAGCACCGGGACCTCGGCGACGACTGGGAGGCCGCTGGTTCGCTGAGTGACTACGCGATGCGGATGCGGCCGCAGTCCGTCACGGCGATGGCCCAGGAGGTCAACGACGTGGTCGCACGCTGGCGCGACTCCGAGGTCGACGCCGCCGAGGCTACGCCAGACAACACCGAGCTCGTGATCGTGCACGTCGATGTCCTTCCACTGCCGGAGTACCCGCTGTGAGCCTCTCCGTGACCTCCGCCGGCCGCCGCTTCGTCGTCCTGACCGCGCTGCGCTGGGTGCCGATCGGGCTCGCGATCCCGGTGACCGTGCTGCTGGCGAAGTCCCGCGGACTGACCGTCGCCGAGATCGGCCTGGTCTTCGTCGCACACTCGTTGATCGCGCTGGTGCTCGAGCTGCCGACCGGTGGCCTGGCCGACGCGATCGGCCGCCGTCCGGTCCTGGTCCTCTCCGGTGTGCTGCAGATCGCCGGCCTTCTCCTTCTCGCGGCGTCGACCAACCTCCTGATGTTCATGGCGGCCTTCGCGCTGGTGGGTGCCGGGAGGGCGCTGGACTCCGGTCCGCTGGAGTCCTGGTACGTCGACGCGGTGGAGCAGATCAGCCCGGGCACCGACATCACTCCCGGGTTGTCCCGGGCCGCCGTGGCCGACGGTCTGGCCCTGTCCATCGGATCGGTGCTCGGGGGCGTCCTGCCCATGCTCGCTGACAGCGGGTCGGCCCCCCTCAGACTGCCGATCCTCGTCGCGGCCGGCTTCGGGGTGGTCAACCTCCTGGCAGTCATCCTGCTCGTGACGCCCCTCGGTCCGGCAGCCACGATCGGCACCCGAGCCCTGCTGCGCAACAGCCTCCGCGAGGTCCCGACGATCGTCCGCGACACGGTCGCGCTGGCCGCCCGGGACCAGGCGCTGCGGCTACTTCTGATGGTCACCTTCATCGCCGGGATGGTGCTCGCGACCCTCGAGCTGCTCGGCCCCATCCGCTTCGCTGAGCTCGCCGACGGCGCAACCGACGCCAGCGCGGTGTTCGGCGTCGTGATGGCAGTCTCGTTCGGGGCATCGGCGCTCGGGTCGTCCCTGGCAATCAGCGCTCGCCGGGCGGCGCGCGGGTCCGTCGCCCGCGCCACGGCCGCCCTGCTGGTCTTCTGCGCGCTGGCACTGGCGGGCATCGCGCTCTCCCCCACGGCCGTCCTGGCCGGGACTGCGTACGCCGCGTTCTACCTGTGGAACGGAGCCAGCTGGCCGCTGCTCAAGCAGGTGATGCACAGCCGCGTCGACTCGTCCCGCCGCGCGACGACCGTGTCCGCCTCGTCGTTCGCGCTGATGCTGGGCGGCATCACCGGCAGCCTCCTGCTGCCGCTGCTGACCGACCTGACCAGTCTCACCATCGGCTTCGCCGCAGCCGGCGTCCTGCTGCTCGTCTCAGCCGCGCTCTCCCTGCGGTTGCCGGGCGGCGGCACTTCCCCGGTGGCGGCTCCCGTCGTGGCCGTGGAGGACGTGGTCGCGCCGTAGGCTGCACGGCATGCGCGACCGCCTGGCCCAGCTGCGGCAGTGGCGGCCCTCCCCCGCCGCCGTACGGCGGGTGTTCCTCTGGGCGCTGGTGATGAACACCGTCATCGTCGTCACCGGTGGCGCGGTGCGGCTGACCGCGTCCGGCCTCGGCTGCCCGACGGTGCCTCGGTGCACCGACGAGAGCCTGGTACCCACTCGTGAGATGGGGGTGCACGGCTTCATCGAGTTCGGCAACCGCCAGCTGACCTTCGTGCTCTCGGCGGCGGTGGTCGCCGCGCTGGTGGTGGCCTGGCGAGCGCGCCGGCCCGACCTGCTCCGGCCGGCGGTGCTGCTCCTCGCAGGCATCGTGGTGCAGGCGATGCTCGGCGCGGTCACGGTGCTGACCGAGCTGCATCCGGCCACGGTGATGGCGCACTTCCTGGTGTCGATGGGGCTCATCGCGGTGGCCGCGCTGGCGCACGAGCGGGCACAGGGCGAGCCGCTCGCGAGTCCCCGTCCGCTGGTACGCCGTGAGGTGGTGGTCGGCACGCGCGCCCTCGTCGGGGTGGCCTCGGTCACCTTGCTGCTCGGCACGGTCGTGACCGGGACCGGGCCGCACTCCGGCGACAAGAACGCGCAGGACCGTTTCCCCTTCGACCTGGCGACCGTCTCGCAGCTGCACGCGGACGCGGTCTTCCTGCTGGTCGGGCTGACCGCGGGGCTGCTCGTGACCCTGTGGGCGGTCGATGCGCCCGCGGTGCTGCGTCGGCGCGCCGCGGTACTGCTGGGTGTCGAGCTCGGGCAGGGCGCCGTGGGCTACGTGCAGTACGTCACCGACCTGCCGGTCGTCCTCGTCGGGGTGCACGTGCTGGGCGCGTCCCTCGTGTGGATCGCCGCGCTCAGGGTGCTGCTCGGTTCGTCGCAGCGGTCGGGCGTGCCCGGGACAGGAACTGCGTCGGCGAGGGGACGGTCGCCCGATCTCATCGCCACGGGACAAGGCTGACCGATCAGTCGTCGTCGGCGCGTTCCTCGACCGCGAAGGTCGGGCGTCCTCCGGAGCACCGCACCCGCACGTCCACGCGACCCTTGTCGTCGCCATCGCCGCGCTCGAAGCGCACCCGCGCCTCGCGGCTCCGTCCCCGGTCGATGTCGTCCAGCTCCCAGCCGACCGCGGGTGAGGCGCTGACCGAGACCAGGCCGCCGCGGCACTGGGCGACGATCGACCCGCCGGAGGTCGTCTTCGTGCGGGTGACCGGACCCGCGGACGCGCCGCCGGTCGCCGTCGACGAGGGGGACGAGGTCGCCGACGCGCTGGGCGACGGTGACGTGGATGAGCTCCCTGACGGAGTCGCGGTGCGGGACGGCGTGGGGTCGTTCACGTTCTCGACGGAGCCGGACGCGCCGGTGAACGGATCGTCGACGAGCCCGGACGCACCGAACCCGACGCCGACGGCGGCCACGGCGAACGCCAGCCACAGGCCGACGAGCGCGACGCGTTTGTTCACGCCGCCAGTCTGTCCCCCGCGTGGTTAACGGAACGTTAAGGCGACCCCAGCGCTACGGTCGCGGGGTGGCGTCGGTACTGCTCATCGAGGACGATGTCCGGATCCGCACGGCGCTCACCCGTGCGCTCACCGAGCGCGGACACGCGGTGGCCTCCGAGCCGACGGCGATGGCCGGTCTGCACCGTGCGGTCGAGGAACGTCCCGACCTCGTCGTGCTCGACCTGGGCCTCCCCGACATGGACGGCGCACAGATGCTGCGGATGCTGCGCTCGGTCAGCAAGGTCCCGGTGATCGTGGCCACTGCCCGCGACGACGACCGGGTGGTCGTGGGAGCACTCGACGCCGGCGCCGACGACTACGTCATCAAGCCGTTCAGTGCCGACCAGCTCGACGCGCGCATCCGCGCCGTCCTGCGCCGCAGCACCGCGCCGGAGGGCGAGACCGCCCTCGTTGTCGGCGACCTCGTGGTGGACCCGCGGACGCGCAAGGCGACGCTGGGCGGAACCGACCTCGACCTGCGCCCGCGCGAGTTCGACCTGCTTGCCTACCTCGCCGCCCGGCCGGGCGAGGTGGTGTCGAAGCGCACGCTGCTCGCCGAGGTGTGGCAGTCGCCGTACGGCGGCGCCGACAAGACCGTCGACGTCCACCTGTCCTGGCTGCGTCGCAAGCTCGGCGAGACCGCGCAGGATCCGCGCCTGCTCCAGACCGTCCGCGGGGTCGGCGTCAAGCTGGTCGAACCGGCCTCGTCGACCGACGGCGGCACCGGGTGACCGAACGGGTTCACCACCGGTGAGGCGGCGGCTGGCGGTGCTCGTCGCCGCCACGACGTCAGTCGTGCTGCTGGCGTTCCTGCTTCCGCTCGCCCTGCTGGTCAGCCGCGCTGCGACCAACCAGGCGGTCTCCGACGCGACCGCGCAGAGCCAGTCCCTGGTCGGTCCGGCAGCGAACGGAACAGCGGCCGACGTCTCCGACGCGCTCGCGCAGATCCAGGGCGACCTGGTGACCGTCGTGCGGATGCCGGACGGCACCGTCGTGGGCGACACAGCAGCACTCGACGGCGTGGACGCGGGCGTGGTGCCGCGAGCGACGTCGGTGACGCGGACGAACGTGGGCGGTGCGGTCGTCCGGCAGCCCGTCTTCCGCCCCGACGGCGAGGCGGCCATCGTGACGCTGGTGCCGGAGTCGCGGCTGCGGCAGGGCGTCACGAAGGCGTGGCTCGTGCTCGGCCTGCTCGGCGTGTTCCTCGTCCTCATGTCCCTCGTCGTCGCCGACCGGCTGGCCCGCTCGATCACCTCCCCCATCACCGCGCTCGCGAATGCCGCCGAGCGACTCGGCCACGGCGACCTGGACGCCCGCGTCGAGCCGGCGGGGCCGCCGGAGGTGCACGACGTCGGGCTGGCGATCAACCAGCTCGCCGCCCGGATCCGCGAGCTGCTCGCGTCGGAACGAGAGGCGGTGGCCGACCTCTCCCACCGGCTCCGTACGCCGGTCACCGCGCTGCGGCTGGACGCCGAGGGTCTGCCGAACCCCGACGACCGGGACCGGCTGCTCGGCGACGTGGACGAGCTCAACCGTCAGGTCGACGCCGTGATCCGCGAGGCCCGCCGCCCGATGCGCGAGGGCGGAGCGGCCCGATGCGACGCGCGCGCCGTCGTCGCCGAGCGCGCCGGTTTCTGGCGAGTGCTCGCCGAGGACCAGGACCGCGACCTCGCCCTCGATCTGCCCGACGGGCCCTGTCTGGTGCGGGCCAGCGCCGACGACCTCGGTGCGGCGGTCGACGCGCTGATCGGCAACGTCTTCTCGCACACGCCCGAGGGCACGGACTTCTCCGTCTCGGTGCACCCGCTCGACGCCGCAGGAGTGCTGGTGGTCGTCGACGACGACGGCCCCGGCTTCGACGACCACGACGTCGTGCATCGCGGTGAGAGCCGTGGGGGCTCGACCGGGCTCGGCCTCGACATCGCCCGGCGCACAGCGGCCGCGTCCGGTGGCGACGTTCGCGTCAGCGCGTCACCCGGCGGCGGTGCGCGGGTGGCGATGCGGCTGGCACCACCGGCGGAGTGAGGGCTGGGTCAGCCGATCAGCGGGTCGATCGCGATCGCCAGGAACAGCAGCGTGAGATAGGTGATCGACCCGTGGAAGAGGCGCATCGGCGCCAGGTCGCCGCGGCCGGACCGGGCCCGGGCCAGCAGCCGATGGGCCTCGACGAGGAAGGCCGTCCCCAGGGCCAGGGCCGCCGCGGCGTAGACCGGACCGGTGCCCGCCACCGGCCACAGCAGCAGCGACGTCGCGACCATCAGCCAGCTGTAGACCACGACGCGACGGGCCACGACCACCACGTCGGCCACGACGGGAAGCATCGGGACACCGGCAGCGGCGTAGTCGTCGCGGAACCGCAGCGACAGCGGCCAGTAGTGCGGCGGTGTCCAGAAGAAGATGATCGCGAACAGCACGACCGGCGCCCACGACAGGGACCCGGTGACCGCCGCCCAGCCGATCAGCACCGGCATGCAGCCGGCCGCGCCACCCCACACGATGTTCTGCGGCGTCCGGCGCTTGAGCGCCATCGTGTAGACGCAGACGTAGAACAGGATCGCGGCCAGGGCCAGCCCCGATGCGAGCAGGTTGACGGTGACCGCGAGCCAGCCGACCGCGAGGACGCCGAGCACCACACCCAGGGCCAACGCCTCGGCCGGCCGGACCAGCCCGGTGGCCAGCGGGCGCTTCGCCGTGCGGTGCATGAGCGAGTCGATGTCGCGGTCGAGGTAGCAATTGAGGGTGTTGGCGCTACCCGCGGCCAGCGATCCGCCGACAAGCGTCGCCGCCACCAGGCCGAGCGAGGGCACCCCTGCCTCGGCCAGGAACATGGTCGGGACCGTCGTCACGAGCAGCAGCTCGATGATGCGGGGCTTGGTGAGAGCGAGGTAGCCCCCGAGCACCGACCGCACCGTCCGGGTCGGCGTCGCCGTCACCGCGCCCGTCGCGGGGCGGGAGTCGACGGCGGTCACGCACACCTCGTTCCGAGCCGGTTGTTTGCGGGTCAGCCCTCCGGGCAGCCCAACTGTATCCCGCGCGCCGTCAACGACGCGGAGCCCCGCGGGTAGGCTCGGCGAAGCAGGAGGGGGACCCGCGCAGACCCGGACGCGAGCTAGTTCGGCAGCCAGGCCAGCCACACGAGACGAGACGTCGAAGGAGCCCTGAACCCGGGTGAGCACCGCGAAGAAGACCGAGTGGACCGACCTCGACCAGAAGGCCGTCGACACCATCCGGGTGCTGGCCATGGACGCCGTCGAGAAGGCCGGCAACGGGCACCCGGGGACGGCGATGAGCCTGGCTCCCGCGGCGTACCTCCTCTTCCAGCGCTACCTGCGCCACGACCCCACCGACCCCGGCTGGACCGGGCGCGACCGGTTCGTGCTGTCGGCCGGCCACTCCAGCCTGACCCTCTATCTCCAGCTCTACCTGTCGGGCTACGGCCTCGAGCTCGACGACCTCAAGGCGCTGCGGACCTGGGGCTCGCTGACGCCGGGTCACCCCGAGCACGGCCACACGGCCGGTGTCGAGACCACCACCGGGCCGCTGGGCCAGGGCGTCGGCAACGCCGTCGGCATGGCCATGGCGACCCGGCGCGAGCGCGGCCTGCTCGACCCCGACGCACCCGCGGGCGAGAGCCCGTTCGACCACACGATCTGGTGCTTCGCCTCCGACGGTGACATGGAGGAGGGCGTCAGCAACGAGGCGTCGTCCATCGCCGGCGTGCAACGACTCGGCAACCTGGTGCTGCTCTACGACCAGAACCAGATCTCCATCGAGGACGACACGAACATCGCGCTCAGCGAGGACGTGGCGGCGCGCTACGAGGCCCTTGGCTGGCACGTGCAGCGCGTCGACTGGATCGGCCAGGGCGGCAAGTACGACGAGAACGTCCAGGCGCTGGCCCGCGCCTACGACGCGGCCCTCGCGGAGACCGAGCGACCGTCGTTCATCGCGTTGAAGACGATCATCGCCTGGCCCGCTCCCAACGCCCAGAACACCGGCAAGGCGCACGGCGCCGCCCTCGGCGGCGCGGAGGTCGAGGCGACCAAGAAGATCCTCGGCTTCGACCCGTCGAAGTCCTTCGACGTCGACCCGGAGGTGCTCACGCACGCCCGCCAGGTCCTCGACCGCGGCCGCACCGCGCACTCCGAGTGGCAGCCGACCTTCGACACGTGGGCGAGCTCGAACCCCGACGGCAAGGCGCTGCTCGACCGCATGCAGGCGCGGCGGCTCCCCGACGGCTGGACGAGCAACCTCCCGACGTTCCCGGCGGACGAGAAGGGTGTCGCGACCCGCAAGGCGTCCGGTGAGGTGCTCAACGCGATCGTCCCGGCCCTGCCCGAGCTCTGGGGCGGCTCCGCCGACCTGGCCGAGTCCAACAACACCACGCCCAAGGGCGAGCCGTCGTTCCTGCCCGAGGACCGCCAGACCAAGGCGTTCCCTGGCGGCCCCTACGGACGGGTGCTGCACTTCGGCATCCGCGAGCACGCGATGGGCTCGATCCTCAACGGCATCGTGCTGCACGGCGGCACCCGGCCCTACGGCGGCACGTTCCTCGTCTTCAGCGACTACATGCGACCCGCCGTCCGCCTCGCCGCGCTCATGGGGCTGCCGGTGACCTACGTCTGGACCCACGACTCCATCGGCCTCGGCGAGGACGGGCCCACCCACCAGCCGGTCGAGCACCTCGCCGCGCTGCGGGCGATCCCGGGCCTGGACGTCGTTCGGCCCGGCGACGCGAACGAGACGGTGGTGGCCTGGCGGACGATCCTCGAGAACACCGACCGGCCCGCTGGGCTGTGCCTGTCGCGCCAGAACCTGCCGACGTTCGACCGTGAGACGTTCGCGTCGGCCGAGGGCACCGCGCGCGGCGGCTACGTGCTCGCCGACGCCAGCAACGGCCAGCCGCGGGTCATCCTGGTCGCGACCGGGTCCGAAGTGCAGCTCGCTGTCGCGGCCCGGGAGGCGCTGGAGGCAGAGGGCACCCCGACCCGCGTCGTCTCGATGCCGTGCATCGAGTGGTTCCGCGAGCAGGAACAGGCCTACCAGCAGCAGGTGTTGCCCAGTGGCGTGAAGGCACGAGTCAGCGTCGAGGCCGCCGTGGCGCAGGGCTGGCGTGAGGTCGTCGGCGACGCCGGCGAGATCGTCAGCCTCGAGCACTTCGGGGCCAGCGCCGCGCACAGTGTGCTGTTCGAGCAGTTCGGCTTCACCCGTGACCGTGTCGTGGCAGCCGCCCACGCGACGCTCGAGCGGGTCGGCCTCATCACCGGGAGCACGACCGGCAGCTGACGGTTGTCCCGGCGGCTCCGAACGAAGGGAACGACATGACCGACCCGACCACCCCGACCTCGGGCACCGACCCGCTGCGCCGGCTCTCCGAGGAGGGCGTCGCCATCTGGCTCGACGATATGAGCCGCGGCCGGCTGGCGACCGAGAACCTCAGCGACCTCATCCGCGACAAGTACGTCGTCGGCGTCACGACCAACCCCACCATCTTCCAGAAGGCCGTCAGCGACAGCGACCTCTACGACCGGCAGCTGCGCGACCTCGCCCTGCGTGGCGTCGAGGTAGAAGAGGCGGTCCGCATGGTCACGACGTACGACGTGCGGTGGGCGTGCGACGTGCTGCGCCCGGCCTACGACGCCAGCGACGGTGTCGACGGCCGGGTCTCGATCGAGGTCGACCCGCGGCTGGCCCACGAGACCGAGAAGACGATCGCCGAGGCTCGGCAGCTCTGGTGGCTGGTCGACCGGCCGAACCTCTTCATCAAGATCCCGGCGACGCGCGCGGGCCTGCCCGCCATCGCGCAGTGCCTCGCCGAGGGCATCAGCATCAACGTCACGCTCATCTTCTCCCTCGAGCGCTACTCCGAGGTCATGGACGCCTTCCTCGAGGGCATCGAGCGGGCCCGGGTGGCCGGACACGACCTGGCCCGGCTGGCGTCGGTCGCATCCTTCTTCGTGAGCCGCGTCGACACCGAGGTCGACAAGCGACTCGAGAAGCTCGGCTCGGCCGACGCGAGCCAGCTGCGCGGCAAGGCGGCCATCGCCAACGCCCGCTTGGCGTACCAGCGCTACGAGGACGTATTCGGCTCCGATCGCTGGAACGTCCTGGCGGAAGCCGGCGCTCGCCCCCAGCGCCCGCTGTGGGCGTCGACAGGCGTCAAGGACCCGTCGTACGACGACACGCAGTACGTCGTGGAGCTGGTCGCCAGCGGTGTCGTGAACACCATGCCCGAGCCCACGCTCGACGCCGTGGCCGACCACGGGGTGATCCGCGGCGACACGGTCCGGGGTGAGTACGCCTCCGCGGCACAGGTGATGTCCGCCCTGGCCGACGCCGGCATCGACATGGACGACGTCGTGCAGGTGCTCGAGGACGAGGGTGTCGAGAAGTTCGAGACGTCGTGGCAGGAGCTGCTCGAGTCAACGGCCAAGGAGCTCGAGCGGCTCGGCACGGGGTCGCCCTCGTGACCGCTCCGGCAGAGGTACGCACCACGACGGAGGTGCCTGCCGACCTGGAGGGCGTGGCCGCGCGGCTCATCGCCAAGGACCCCGACCTCTGGGGCCCCGACGCGCACGACGAGGCCGCGCAGCGACTCGGCTGGCTCGACCTGCCGGACTCGTCGCAGGATCTGCTCCCCCGGCTGCACGAGCTGCGCCGACGCCTCGTCGACGCCGGGCTCGACCACGTTGTGCTCGCCGGCATGGGCGGGTCGTCGCTCGCGCCCGAGGTCATCACCCGCACCGCGGGCGTCGAGCTCACCATCCTCGACACGACCGACCCGCACCAGATGGCCGCCGCGCTGGCCGACCGCATCGAACGTACGGTCGTCGTCGTCGCGTCCAAGAGCGGCGGCACCGTCGAGACCGACAGCCACCGCCGTGCCTACGAGCTGGCCTTCCGCGACGCGGGCCTGACCGACAGGCAGATCGCGGAGCGCATCGTCATCGTGACCGATCCGGGGTCGCCGCTCCAGAAGGAGTCCGAGACCGCGGGCTACGAGGTGGTGCTCGCCGACCCCGCAGTGGGTGGGCGCTACAGCGCGCTGTCGGCTTTCGGGCTGGTGCCGAGCGCCCTCGCCGGCGCCGACGTCGGGCGACTGCTCGCCGACGCGCGGGTCCTGCGCTCGTTCCTGACCGGTGACGACGACAACCCGGGTCTGCGACTCGGTGCGGCGCTCGGTGCGGGTGCAGCCGAGGGGCGCGACAAGATGGCGATCGCCGACGCCGGCTCGGGCATCGTCGGTTTCGGCGACTGGGCCGAGCAGCTCGTGGCCGAGTCCACCGGGAAGCAGGGCACCGGTGTGCTTCCCGTCGTGGTCGAGGGCCCCGACGCACCAGGCTTCGCCGACGCCACCAAGGACACCCAGCGCGTGACGCTCGTGGGCAGAGGCGGTGCCGACGACGCCCAGGCCGACGTGGCGGTCACCGGCTCGCTGGGAGCGCAGTTCCTGCTCTGGGAGTACGCGACTGCGATCGCCGGCCGGGTGCTGGGCATCAACCCGTTCGACCAGCCCAATGTCGCGGAGTCCAAGGAGAACACCAAGGCACTCCTCGACGAGGCCGGTGACGACCCGCTGCCCGAGGGCGAGCCGGTGCTCGTCGACGGCCCGGTCGAGGTGCACGCCGACCTCGCGGCGCTCGGCGACCCGACGGACCTCGATGCCGTGCTACGCGGGCTGCTCGGCCAGGTCGGCGACCACGGCTACCTCGCCGTGATGGCCTACCTCGACCGGCGTGGCCAGTCCGACGTGGCGCGGCTGCGTCCGGCGCTGGCCCGCCGCCTCGGCGGCCGAGCCGTCACGTTCGGCTGGGGTCCCCGCTTCCTTCACTCGACCGGCCAGTTCCACAAGGGCGGCCCGCAGGTGGGTGCGTTCCTGCAGGTGACCGGCGCGGTCGAGCGCGACGTCGCGGTGCCCGGCCGGCCCTACTCGTTCGGGCGGCTGCAGCTGGCGCAGGCACTCGGCGACCAGCGGGCGCTCGTCGGCCGGTCCCGCCCGTTCGTGCGCCTGCACCTGCGTGAGCGCGACGCCGGCGTACGCCGGTTGCTCGAGGTGTGTGAGGGCGCGGCGTGACCGAGAGTGTGCCCGGCCTGCGCGGCAACCCGCTGCGCGACGTCCGCGACCGGCGGCTGCCTCGGGTGCCCGAGCCCTGCGCGCTGGTCGTGTTCGGCGTCACCGGTGACCTTGCCCGCAAGAAGCTGATCCCGGCGGTCTACGACCTCGGCAACCGCGGCCTGCTGCCGCCCGGCTTCGTGCTGCTCGGCTTCGCTCGCCGCGACTGGAGCCATGGCGACTTCGCGTCGCTCGCCCGGGAGGCGGCCGAGAAGGGGTCGCGGACCGGCTTCCGCGAGGACGTGTGGAACCGCATCGCGGAGAGCATCCAGTTCGTGTCCGGCGCGTTCGACGACGACGCGGCGTTCGACAAGCTGGCCGAGACGCTCATCGCGCTCGAGGACACGCACGGCATCCGGGGCAACGCGGCGTTCTACCTGTCGATCCCGCCGGCGATGTTCCCGACCGTGCTCAAGCAGATGCAGCGCACCCGGATGGCCGAGAACGCCGAGCGGGGCGGCTGGCGGCGTGTCGTGGTGGAGAAGCCGTTCGGCCACGACCTGGCGAGCAGTCGCGAGCTGAACGCCCTCGTCGACGACGTGTTCACCGCCGAGGACGTCTTCCGCATCGACCACTACCTCGGCAAGGAGACGGTGCAGAACCTGCTCGCGCTGCGGTTCGCCAACACGCTCTTCGAGCCGGTGTGGAACGGCAACTTCGTCGACTCGGTGCAGATCACCATGGCCGAGGACGGCGGCATCGGCACCCGCGCCGCGTTCTACGACGCGGCAGGAGCCGGGCGCGACGTGTTGCAGAACCACGTGCTCCAGCTGCTCGCGCTCACGGCGATGGAGGAGCCCGTCGCCTTCGACGCGGAGGCGATCCGCACCGAGAAGACCAAGATCCTCGGTGCGCTGTCACTGCCCGACGACCTGGACGCCTACGCCGTTCGCGGCCAGTACGACCAGGGCTGGCTCGGTGGCGTGCGGGTGCCGTCCTACCTCGACGAGAAGGACGTGCCGAAGGGCTCGACGACCGAGACCTTCGCCGCCGTACGCCTCGGTGTCGAGACGCGGCGCTGGGCCGGCGTGCCGTTCTACCTGCGCACCGGCAAGCGCCTGCCACGGCGGGTCACCGAGATCGCCATCATCTTCAAGCGCGCGCCCCACCTGCCCTTCGCCAAGACCGACACCGAGGAGCTCGGGCACAACCAGCTGGTCGTGCGGGTGCAGCCCGACGAGGGCATCACCATGCGCTTCGGCTCGAAGGTGCCCGGCTCGTCGATGGAGGTGCGCGACGTCTCGATGGACTTCCTCTACGGGCACTCGTTCACCGAGTCGTCGCCCGAGGCCTACGAGCGGCTGCTGCTCGATGTCCTCATCGGCGACGCGACCCTCTTCCCGCGCAACGAGGAGGTCGAGATGTCCTGGCGGGTCATCGACCGGGTCGAGGAGCACTGGGCCGACAACGGCAAACCCGAGCTCTACCGCGCTGGCGAATGGGGTCCCCGGGGCGCGGACGAGATGCTCGCCCGCGACGGGCGCGTCTGGCGGCGGCCATGAGCGGAGGATGCGCGTGACAACGACGCTGTGGGACACGAACGGCGCCGAGATCGTCAAGACGCTCGCGGCCGAGCGGCGCGCGTCCGGCGCGCTGGCGACCGGGCTGGCGCTGACGCTGGTGGTCGTCGCCGACGAGCAGAACGTCGGCGCTGCCGAGACGGCGGCGTCCGCGGCCGCCGAGGCACACCCGTGCCGGCTGGTCATCGTCGTGCGCCGCCGGCTCGAGGCCGATGACCGCCTGGACGCGGAGGTGCAGGTCGGCGGGCGTCTCGGGTCCAACGAGGCGGTCGTGATGAGGATGTACGGGCGCCTGACGCTGCACGCCGAGTCGGTCGTGCTGCCGTTGCTCGCACCGGACGCCCCGGTCGTCACCTGGTGGCACGGGGACGCGCCGGACAAGCTCGCCCAGGATGCGCTCGGCGTCCTCGCGTCGCGGCGGATCACCGACAGTGCCAACAGCGACGACCCGATCGCCGAGCTCAAGCGGCGTGCCAAGGACTTCGCACCCGGCGACACCGACCTGGCGTGGACGAGGACGACCCCGTGGCGGTCACTGCTCGCCTCGGCGTACGACGGCTGCGACGGGGAACCCAAGTCCGCGAAGGTGGACGCCGAGGCCGGCAACCCCAGTGCGGCGCTGGTCGGCGGATGGCTCAGCCGGCGCCTCGGCGTACGCGCGAAGGTCGCCGACTCGGCCGGACCCGGCATCACCGCTGTCGAGGTGCGGTTCGACAACGGCGCCCAGCTGCGCATCGACCGCCCCGACGGCCGATCCGCCACGCTCGCGAACACCGGACGCCCCGACCGCAAGCTGCCGCTGCAGCGTCGCGATCTCGGCGACCTGCTGGCCGAGGAGCTGCGACGTCTCGACGCCGACCAGCCCTACGCCGACGCGCTCGAGGCGGCGACAGGTGTGCGTGGACTCAGCGACCGGCCGCCCAAGCGCACGCACGTGTGGAAGGAGCCGGCGTCGAAGAACGGGGCGCGCAAGACGAAGCCCCGCGCCGCCAAGAAGTCCACGCGTACCGGCGCGGCGAAGAGGACGACCGCGACGAGGCGCAGCTCGTGAGCGCGCCGACGGTGATCGTGCACCGTGACGCCGACGAGCTGGCCGCGGCGGTGGGTGCCCGGCTCGTGACGCGTCTCGTCGACATCCAGGCCGGGGCGGCGCGCGCGTCGGTCGTCCTGACCGGCGGCGGCATCCTCAACCAGACACTCGCGTCGGTGGCTGCCTCCGCCGCCCGCAGCGCGGTCGAGTGGCCGCGGCTCGACGTGTGGTGGGGTGACGAGCGCTTCCTGCCCGAGGGCGACGGCGAGCGCAACGTGACGCAGGCCCGCGCCGCCCTGCTCGACCAGGTGTCCCTAGACCCGGCTCGGGTCCACCCGATGCCCGCCTCCGACGGCTCGGACGGGGCCGACCCCGACGCCGCGGCCGAGCGCTACACCGCCGAGCTGGCCGCAGCCGCCCGGCCGGAGGACCACGGCCCGGTGCCCTCCTTCGACCTCTGCCTGCTCGGCGTCGGGCCGGACGGCCACGTCGCGTCGCTCTTCCCGGGCAAGCCGTCGCTCTACGACGAGCGCCCGGTGGTCGCCGTGCGGGCCTCCCCCAAGCCGCCGCCGGTGCGTCTGTCGATGACGATGCCGACGCTGAAGGCGTCTCGCGAGGTGTGGCTCGTGGTGGCCGGCGAGGACAAGGCCAAGGCGGTCGCGCTGGCGCTCTCGGGCGCGGGTCCGACCCAGATCCCGGCCGCCGGACCCCAGGGCCGGGTGCGCACGCTGTGGCTGCTCGACCGGGCCGCCGCGTCCTCCCTGCCCTCGGACCTGGCCCGCCCCGCGTCACCCTGAGCACAGAGCATCAACCCGAACAAGATCATTTGCGCCACATCGGCTGACTCCCGGGCCTTTTCGCGACCGATCCGGCACAAATGATCAGCTTGGCTGCTGGGATTTCACAGGCGGGCAGCCACTTTCGGCGTCCACAGATCGACCCTGACCCGGGTTACGGCGCTGCAGGTCCGCGAGGGTCGCGCCCATGTCGCGCCGACCGCCCGTCCTTTCCGGGGTCGCCCTGCGCGGTCCGCTGACGCTCGCGATGGGGGCCGACGCGGGTCTGACTCGCTACGAGCTCGGCACCGCGCGCTGGCACCGTTTTCGGACCGGGGGTGCGCGCCTCCCGTCACCTGGACGCGACGGACCCGCGGGTGCGCATCGCAGCGCTGCTGGCCCGGCTGCCGTCCGGTGCTGTGCTCGGCGGCTGGGCTGCGCTGTATCGACAAGGGGTCGTGGCGTTGGACGGCCGCGCCGGTCCGGCCGGCCGCCGGCTCCTGCCGATCCTGGTGCACGTCGGCACCAGAGGGCACGTCCGGCCTCGGCCAGGCCTTGCGGTCGACCGGTCGCGGTTGTCCGACGAGGACCTGATCGAGGCGAACGGTGTCCGGCTCACCACAGCCACGCGCGCGGTGTTCGACGTGCTGTGCCGCGACGGGGCCGAGGAAGGGCTCGTGGCCGGCGATGCGGCCTGGGCGGCTGGGGTGACGAGCGGAGACGCGCTCCGGCGCTACGTCGAGTCGCACCCTGGAGTGCGAGGCGTTCCGTCGGCCCGCCTCGCCGTCCCACTGCTCGACCCGCGAAGCCGCTCGCTGCCCGAGACCAGGCTTCGGTGGGTCTGGGTCGTCGAGGCCGGGTTGCCAGTGCCACAGGTGAACCGGGGGATCCTCACCGAGGACGGTGTGCTCCTGGGCGAGGCCGACCTGCTCGATCCCGACGTCGGGCTGGTCGGGGAGTACGACGGGTCGACACATCGCGAGTTGGTCAGGCACACGTCGGACAACATCCGTGAGGAAGCGTTCGAGTCCGTCAACCTGCGGGTCGTGCGGGCCACTGCGATCGACGTGTGGCCACGGCGGGCCGAGCTCGTCGGACGGCTGCAATCTGCCTATGCCCTGGCCGGAGCCGGCGACCGACGGCAGGACCGTTGGTGCCTGCGGCGCCCCTGGTGACATGCCTCGCCCTCGTTCGTTGATCGTTTGTGCCGGATCAGCTGACCAAACCGCGGGTTTCGCGGCCGATCGGGCGCAAAGGATCTTCAGGTCAGAGGAGATCGACGTCGGCGTGCTCGGCGCCGCCGGACAGACGGGCGTAGCCCGGGCCGCGGTCGAAGAACGGCTCGTCACCCGAGCGGGCGGCCCGCCGCTCCGCGCGCAGCGACGACGTCGCCGCTGAGTCGACGACCGGGCTCTCCCCGTCGTAGGTCAGCACCACGCCGTAGTCGGCACGCGCACCCTCGACGCTGACCTTGCCCCACCGCACGTCGCGGACGACGTCGCCGACCGCGCGGGTCATCGGGTCGCCCCAGCCGCCGCCGCCGGTGGTCCGGATGCGGATGACCTCCCCTGCGCGCACCGGCTCGGCGTCGGCGAGTGCGTCGACCTCGCGTTCGGCCGGACCGCCGGGGTCGATGGTCACCTCGAACGACCGGCCGGCCAGCCCGCCCTTGACACCCCAGCAGGCCAGGATCGACCGGTCGGCGATCGACATGAAGTGGGCGTCGTTCAGCATCCGGATGTGCTTCTCGTAACCCAGCCCACCGCGGAACTGTCCCGGCCCGCCGGAGTCGACGGCCAGCCCCAGCCGCTCGACCAGGAACGGGAAGCGTGACTCGGTGAACTCGGTCGGCAGGTTGCGCGAGTCGGGGACGACGTGGATGGTGTCCTCGCCGTCGGCGTAGTAGCGCCCGCCCGAGCCGCCGCCGAGCACCTCACGCATCAGGTAGGGCGCACCGTCGCGATCGGCGCCGTAGACGCCGGTGTAACGGATCGTCTCCTGGTCGGCGGGCATCCGGCCGTCGACCGCCTTGGCCAGAACGCCGGCCAGCACGCCGAGCAGCCGCAGGATCACGAACGTGCGCGCGTTGGTGGGTGCCGGGAAGACGGGGGTGAGCAGTGTCCCAGGCGGCGGGAAACGCATCTCGATCAGCGGCACGACTCCCTCGTTCACGTCCAGCTCGGCCATCCGCGCGGGAGTGTCCGCGAGGTTGCGCAGGATGGGCGCGAGCCACTTCTTGAGGAAGTTGCCCTCGGCATAGTCGCCGCAGTGGTTGATCGGGCCCCTGGCCTGCGGTGACGTCCCGGTGAAGTCGAGCACCAACGGAGGGTCGGCCTGGCTGTCCATCGTCAGCGTGATGCGCTGGGCGTGCAGTCGCGGCTCGTCGACGCCATCGTGCTCGGCGTAGTCCTCCCACACATAGGTGCCGTCGGGGATCTTCGACAGGATCTCGCGACGGTAGGTCTGCGTGGTCTTGTCGATGACCGCGTCGAAGCACGCCTCGACGGTGTCGCGCCCGTAGCGGGTGAACAGCTCACTGAGCCGGCGCGCACCCATCAGGCAGGCGGAGGACTCGGCGTCGAGATCGGCAGCGAGCGAGTCGGGCATCCGTGAGTTGCGGGTCATGATGCGCAGGGCTGCCTCGTTGCGACGGCCCTGGTCCCACAGCTTGATGGGCGGCACCATCAAGCCCTCCTCGAAGACCGACGTGGCCTTCGACGGCATCGACCCCGGCACCGCTCCCCCGATGTCGTCGTGGTGGCCGAACGCCTGCACGAAGGCCACGACGTCAGGTTCGCCGCCGCCGTCGTCGAAGACCGGCACGGTCACGCAGAGGTCAGGGAGGTGACCGATGCCGCCCTCGGAAAGGTAGACGTCGTTGTGGAAGTAGACGTCGCCGGGGCGCATCGTCTCGAGCGGGAAGTCACGCGCGACCGGGTGCACGAGCGCGGAGTAGGAACGGCCGGTGAGCTTGCGCAGCCGGCGGTCGTGGATGCCGGCCCGGAAGTCGTGGGCGTCGCGGATCATCGGCGAGCGTGCCGTACGCCCGATCGCCGTCTCCACCTCCCGCTCGATCGCGGCGAGCGACCCCTCGACGATCTCGAGGACGACGGGGTCGACGCCGGCGACCGATGGCGCGCTCACGCGTCCTCCCTCGTGACCAGCAGGTTGCCGAACCGGTCGACGCGGGCGGCGAAGCCCGGATGCAGCGGGACCGTCGAGCCGAACTCCTCGACGACCGCCGGGCCGTGCAGCACGTCGCCGGGACCGAGGTCGGGACGCCAGTAGACCGGCGTGTCCACGTGCTCGTCGAAGAACACCCGGCGTACGCCGGTGCGTGCCCGCTCCGGCCCGCCCTGGGCGGCGGGCAGCACCGGCAGTCGCGGCCGCGGGATCGGACCGACACCGGAGACGCGCAGGTTCACCCACTCGACCGGCTGGCGCGGGTCGTCGCGGAACGCGTAGCCGTAGAGCTGCTCGTGGGCTGCGTGGAAGCCGTCGGCGACGGCGCGCGTCAGTCTCTCGTCGATCGGCCCGTCGGGGACCTCGACGCGCACCTCGAACGCCTGCCCGGCATAGCGCAGGTCTGCGGTGCGCAGGTAGCGGTGCTCGGCCGCAGGGAAGCCCTCACGGTCGAGCGCCTTGGCTGCCTGCGCCTGGAGATCGTCGACGATGCCCTGCACCATGTCGAGGTCGAGAGCGTCGTGGCGGCTCACCGCGGTCTGCACGTAGTCGTTGCGCACGTCGACGGTCAGCAGCCCGAACGCGGAGACGTTGCCGGGGTTGCGCGGGACCAGGACGCCGGCGAGTCCGAGGATGTCGACGAGGCGGCAGAGCAGGAGCGAGCCGGAGCCGCCGAACGTCGTCAGCGTGAAGTCGCGGACGTCGAGACCACGCTGCACGGTGACCTGGCGAAGCGCGTTGGCCTGGTTCCACGCCGAGATCTCGAGGATGCCGGTGGCGCACTCCTCGAGGCCGAGGCCGAGCCGTTCGGCGAGCGCGGACAGGCCGGCACGTGCGCGGTCGGCGTCGAGCGGGATCTCGCCGCCCAGCAGGTGCGGCGGGATGCGTCCGAGCACGAGGTGCGCGTCGGTGATGGTGGGCTCGGTGCCGCCACGTCCGTAGCAGAGCGGGCCGGGGTCGGCGCCCGCCGAGCGCGGCCCGACCTTGAGGGTGCCCTCGGGCGCTAGCCATGCGACCGACCCGCCGCCCGCGCCCACGGTCACCACGTCGATCATGGGGATCTTGCTGGGGTACTGGCCGACGGTGCCCTCCGTGGTGAGGGCCGGCTCGCCGTCGAGCACCACGGCGACGTCGGTCGAGGTCCCACCGCCGTCGCAGGTGAGGACGCGGTCGATCCCTGCCTCGCGCGCGACCAGGGCGGCGCCGAGAGCGCCTGCGGCCGGACCGGACAGCACGGTGGTGATCGGCTGGTGGACGACCTCGTCGGCGGAGAGCACCCCGCCGTTGGACTTCATCACGTAGAACGGCACGCCGGGGGCGACCTCGTCGAGGCGGGTCTTGATGTTGGCGACGTACGACGCCATCTTGGGCTTGACCGCTGCGTCGACCAGCGTGGTGACCGACCGCTCGTACTCGCGGTACTCCCGCAGCACGTCGCTGGAGATGGACACGACCGCGTCGGGGTGCTCGCGCCGCAGGATCTCGCGCATCCGCAGCTCGTGCACCGGATCGGCGTAGGAGTGCAGGAAGCAGACCCCGATCGTGGTCAGCCCCTGGTCGCGGAACCACCGGGCGACCTCGGTGGCCTGCTCCTCGTCGAAGGGCCGCACCTCGCTGCCCTGGAAGTCGAGGCGGCCGCGGACGGTCCGCACCCGGTCGGCGCGCACGATGCGCGGCGGCTTGACCCAGAAGTAGGAGTTGCCGTAGCCGTCGGGCACGCTCTGCCGGGCGATCTCGAGCACGAACTCGTAGCCCTCGGTGGTGATGAAGCCGAGGTCGCCGACGGCGCCCTCGAGGAGCTGGTTGGTCGCGACGGTCGTCCCGTGGCTCACCGCGCTCAGGTCGGCTCCCGTCGTGCCGAGCAGGTCGAGCACCTTCGCGACGCCGGTGAGGAAGCCGTCGGCCGGGTTGACCGGCGTCGACGGTGTCTTGGTGGTCACCTGCTCGCCGGACTCCTCGTCGATCGCGACGACGTCGGTGAACGTGCCACCGGTGTCGATGCCGACACGGATCCGGGCCATGGGCGCCATTCAACCCGACGGGGGGTCAGGACTGGGCGACTGCCCAGGTGCCCGAGCCCGCGGCCTTGGCCTCGTACATCGCGCGGTCGGCGGCCGCGATGAGGTCCTCCGCGGACCGGTGGTGGTCGGCCGCGGCGATGCCCACGCAGGCGCTCAGCGTCTCGACTCCGGCGTCGACCCGGATCGGCACGGCGATGCGCTCGATGATGCGCTGCGCGACTGCCGTCGCCTCCTCGATGGCCGCGACCCTGCGGCACAGCACGATGAACTCGTCGCCACCGATGCGCGCCACCAGGTCGGACTCCCGGGCGGCACCGCTGAGGCGGCCGGCAACCTCGACGAGCAGCTCGTCGCCGGTGCGGTGTCCGTGGTTGTCGTTGACGTCCTTGAAACCGTCGAGGTCGATGAAGAGCACGACCGGCCCCCGGTACTGGTCGGCGGTGTCGAGCTGCTGGGCCACCTCCTGCAGCAGCCGGGCCCTGTTGGCGACGCCGGTCAGCGGATCGTGCTCCGCCTGGTGGGCGAGCTGCCGCTGGGAGCGGCGCAGGGCGGCACTGGCCCCGGCAGCGGCGATCATGGCCGCCGAGGTCGCTGCCAACAGCTCGAGGAGCGAGATGTCCCGCTTGATGTCGGGCCGCGCCTGGTCGTCGGCCAGCACGATGACGCCCTCGCGCTGGCCCTTGGCGACGAGTGCGAGCACGACGAGGGAGACCACACCCCCCTCGCGCAGTACGTGCGTCGCCTCGAACCCGTCCCCCGGCGTCAGCCCAGAGGCATAGCTGGAGGTGGCCTTGGAGACGTAGGAGGCGATCTGGGTGACTGTCTGCTCGGGCAGGTCGGCGAACATGGCGCCCTGCGGGCCGCGGATGCCCGACGGCAGCAGCTTGTCGCCGTCGTAGAGGAAAAGGCAGGCGCTGCCCATGTCGGACAGCGCATCGGCCGCGAAGAGTGTCTGCCGGGCGATCTCGTCGGCGTCGTGCAGGCAGGCGAGCTCGAACGCGAACCGGGCGAGCATCTCCGCGGGTGCCTCGCCAGGCGGCCCACCGAGCTCGCCGACGCGGTCGACGAAGGCCTCCCCGACGGACTCGATCAGCTTGACGTCGTCGTCTGAGAAGTCACCGGACGACTCGACGTTGAGCACACCCACGACGCGGCCGTCGTTGAAGAGCGGGACGCACACCTCCGCAGCGACGCTGGGGATCGCGCGGATGTAGTCGTCGTGCTTCGCGACGTCGCGCAGCACCTGGGTGGTGCCGAGCTGGTAGGTCCGGCCGAGGATCCCCGCCCCGGAGAGCAGCCCGTCGTAGACCTGCCAGTAGCCCCGCTGGGCGACACAGCGCAGGCGGCTGCCCCTCTCGAGGTAGAGGCTCGGCAGCATGTAGCCCCAGTCGACGAGCACGTCGACGACCGTCTCCGCCGCGAGCAGGACAGTGGGCGCGTCCGACAGCCGGGCGCGGAGCAGATCTGTGGCGGTGATGTCGTGGGTGTTCACTCAGTCGACGACCTCGCCGTCAGGGGCCTTGTGGGGGAACGACGTGGCCGCCGGCCGGACGAGGTCGTCGGCGTAGCGGCGGAGCAGGTCGAGGTTGCGGTCGGCAAGGTGGTCGAACACCTGCGGCACGCTCGACCCGGGGGTGAGCGAGGCCATCGCAGTGTCCGGGTCGAGGCGCGCGGCGACCCAGCCCTCGTGGCTCGCCGCGCGCGCGATGACCTCGGCGATGGGCGAGACCACCATGGAGTTGCCGAAGTAGAGCACCCCGCCCGGGTCGATGCCTGTCGCGTTCGCCCCGACGACGTAGACGTGGTTGTCGTAGGCGCGTGCGCGGTTGGTGAGCTCCCAGATGTCCGCCGAGCGCAGCAGCGCGGACGGTCGCAGGATCACCTCAGCGCCCCGGACGGCGGTGATGCGCGAGAGCTCGGGGAAGTCGCCGTCGAAGCAGATGATGAGCCCCAGCCGGCCGAGGTCGGTCTCGATGACCGTGACCTCGTCGCCGGGCGTGACCCAACCCCCGCGGGAGCGCATCTCCGTGCAGAACGGGTGGGTCTTGCGATAGACCCCGCCCACCTCGCCGTCCCGGCCGACGTGCACCGCCGCGTTGTAGACGACACCCCGCTCGGGCCCGCGCTCGTAGGTGCCGGCGACCACGTGTACGCCGAGCCGGCGCGCCACGTCCTGCAGCGGCGCGACGACGGGGCCGGGGATCTCGGACACCAGGTGCCACAGGTCATCCGGGCCGATGCCGGGCGTGAAGCCTGTCGTGACGCTCTCGGGGAGCACGACGAGCTCGGCGCCGGTCGTCTCGACGCAGCGCTGCACCCACTCGGCCGCCTTGTCGAGGTTGCCCTTGACCGACGCAGCCGTCAGCGGGCCGGGCAGCGGGGCGATCTGCACCGCAGCCACGGTGAATGTCCTCATCCGCCACCTCCTCCCGCCGCCATGTCGTGGAGGTCCAGGCTAGTCCCAGGGCCTTGGGACAGCCCGTTTGCCGACCAGCGCGCCGACGAGCACCCCGGCCAGGGCGACCACAGCCCCGAAGACAGCACCTTTGAGGAAGTCGCCCCCGCCCCCGCCGGCCACGGCGGCCGAGGCGCCCGGGCCATAGACCCTGCCGGCCTCGGCCGCGCCGTCGGCTGCTGCCTGGCCCGAGCTGGCCAGCGCACCGGCATCGGCCGGTTCCTGACGGGGGGTCGGCACGGCGTGCGACTTGCCGGTGAGCACGTCGTCGACGTTGCGGAAGAACTCGCCGGCCGTCTTCTTCGCGACACCCGCCAGGACCCGCTGCCCGACCCCGCCGATCATGCCGCCGACGATCGCGTCGGCGTCGTAGTCGAGGCGGGTCGTCCCGGTGTCCTCGGCGAGCGTCACCTTCACGTCGGCCTGGACCGTGCCGGGTGCACCCGCCCCGGACGCACGCAACGTGAACGATCCGGGTTGTTGCTGGTCGGCGAGCGCCACATCGCCCTGGTAGGTGCCCTTGATCGACGCGACGCCGGCCGTGATGGTCATCCGGTAGCTGTCCGGCCCGACCTCCTCCAGCCGGACGCAGCCGGGGATGGTGCGGGCGAGCACGGCGGGGTCGTTGAGCGCCACCCACACCTCCTCGCGCGAGGCGTTCAGCGTGGCCGATCCGGTGACCCTCATGTGGCGTCCTCTCGTCGTGGCAGGCCGGGCAGCTCCCCGGCGGCGTGCCGGCGTCGCAGGTCGAACAGCTCGCTCGGTGAGATCGGCATCCGCCGGATCGGGAAGCCCTCGGCCTCCTCGATCGCCGCGGCGAACACGGCGGCGGACGGGATGACGCCCGCCTCCCCGGCGCCCTTGATGCCGAGGGGGTTCAGCGGCGACGGCGTCTCGAGGTGGTCGATCTCGATGTGCGGGATCTCCGAGGCGTAGGGCATCAGGAAGTCCATGAAGGAGGCATTGAGCAGCTGACCGTTCTCGTCGTACTCCATGCGCTCGTAGAGCGCACCGCCGATGCCCTGTGCGACTCCCCCGTGCACCTGGCCCTCGACGATGAGGGGGTTGATGAGCGGGCCGCAGTCGTGCACCACGCAGTAGCGGAGCACGTGGATCTCGGCGGTGTCGGGGTCGGTCTCGACGACCACGGCGTGCATGCCGTTGGCGAACGTCGACTGCGTCGGCGAGTAGTAGCCGGTGCCCTCGAGCCCGGGCTCCTCGTCGTCGGCCACCGGAGGCGCGGAGGCGTCGCCGACGGCGAACTGCGTCGCGGCCTTCGACGCCTCGTCGAAGGCGTAGCGCAGCGGGTTGGAGAGCACGGCCACGGTGGAGAGCGGGATCGACGAGTGCGGGGAACCCTTCACCCGCACCACGCCGTCGACGATCTCGAGGTCACCCGGGTCGGCCTCGAGGGCATCGCCCGCCAGGCGCAGTGCCTTGGCACGCACCTTGCGCGACGCGATCGCGATCGCGTTGCCGCTCATGACGGCGGCGCGGGAGGCGAACGTGCCGACGGCGTAGCCGAAACGGCGGGTGTCGCCGGTCACGACCTCGACGTCGTCGAGCCCGACCCCCAGCTCGTCGGCCGCGATCTGCGCGAAAGACGTGAAGTGGCCCTGTCCCTGCGTCGTCAGCCCCGTGGCGACCTTCACCTTGCCCGACGACTCGATGACGACGTGCGCCCCTTCGTAGGGGCCGACGCCGGTGCCCTCGACGTAGCACGCGAGGCCCACGCCGACCTTGCGCCCTTCCGCCCGGGCGCCTGCCGCGTCGGCGAGCGCCTGGTCCCAGCCGACGAGCTTGCGCAGCTTGTCGAGCGAGGCGGGGAAGTCGCCGGAGTCGTAGATCAGCGGCCGGCCGTCCTGGAACGTCAGGTGGTGGTCGTAGGGCATCTCGTCGGGCTGGATGAAGTTGCGCTCGCGAAGCTCGGCCCGGTCGACGCCGAGGTAGGACGCGATCGCGTCCATGGTGCGCTCCATCGCGTAGACGCCCTGGGGGCGCCCGGCGCCGCGGTACGGCGTGACGATGACCGTGTTCGTGTAGAGCGACCACCACTCGCACCGGTAGGTCCTGGGCTTGTAGGGCCCGAGCAGCTGTGTCGACGTGATGATGGGCACGATCACGCCGTACGGCGTGTAGGCGCCGTTGTCGTGCCAGAACTTGACGTCGAGCGCCAGCAGCAGCCCCTCGTCGTCGAAGCCCACCCGCACCTGCTGGATCTGCCCGCGCTCGTGCGCCGACGACACGAAGTGCTCACGGCGGTCCTCGACCCACTTGACCTCGCGGTCGAGCGCGCGCGCCGCCCACGGCACCAGCACCTCCTCCGGCCACGGGTGCACGATCTTCACGCCGAAACCGCCGCCAACCATCGGCGCGATGCAGTCGACCTTCGACGGCGGCAGGCCGAGCTTGGCCGCGACCGCGGCGCGCACGCTCGTCGAGGTCTGCGTCGACGAGTAGACGCGCATCGACCCGTCAGCGGCGTCCCAGCGGGCGTAGACCCCTTTGCCCTCCATGGGCATCGACGCGCTGCGCTCTATCTCGAGGTCGAGGTCGAGGGTGTGTGGCGCGGCCGCCATGGCAGCGTCGACGTCGCCGACCTCCTGCCGCATGTGGGCGGAGACGTTGTCGGGCACGTCGTCGTGGACTATGCGCTGCGCCGCCCGCGAGGCCTCGACGCCGACGACGGGTGGCAGGAAGTCGAACGACACGATGACCCGTTCGGCCGCGTCCTCGGCGATGTAGCGGTCACGGGCGACGACCATGACGATCGGCTCGCCCACGTGGTTGACCTCGTCGCGGGCGAGCGCGTAGCCGGTGCGCGGGGCGTACAGGGACGGGTGCGGGATCAACAGCGGCAGCCGCTCGGCGACGGCGGTGCCGTGCGCGAGGTCGGAGGCGACCAGGTCGTCGTAGGTGTAGACGGCGACGAGCCCCTCGACGTCGAGCGCGCCGCTGGCGTCGATGTCGGTGATGCGCGCATGGGCGTGCGGGCTGCGCACGAACGCCACACCGAGCGCCCCCTGCCCGAGGTCGTCGAGGTAGTGGCCGCGGCCGGTGACCAGCTTGACGTCCTCGACCCGCTGGACCGGCTGGCCGAACAGCTTCGTCGTCACGCGCCGTCCTCCCCCGACGTCGGCAGCTCGGTCCCCCGCTGCTTGGAAGCACGCAGCTCGGCGGCCCGCAGGGTTGCCTTGACGATGTTCTGGTAGCCGGTGCAGCGGCACAGGTTGCCCGAGATCGCCTCGCGCGCCTCGCTCTCGGTTGGCGCCGGGTTCTCCTCGAGGAAGCCCGCGATCGTGGTGAGGAAGCCGGGCGTGCAGAAGCCGCACTGCAAGCCGTGGCACTCGCGGAACGCCCGCTGCACGGGGTGCAGGTCCTCGGGACCGCCGAGCCCTTCGACCGTCGTGATCTCCCGGCCCTGTGCTCCCACCGCGAGGAGCAGGCAGGAGCGCATCGGCCGGCCGTCGACGAGCACGGTGCAGGCACCGCACACGCCGTGCTCGCACCCGACGTGGGTGCCGGTCAGCTGCAGGTCGTGGCGCAGGCAGTCGGAGAGCAGCCGCCGTCCGGGCACGGTGGCGGTGCGGGGCACACCGTTGACGTGCAGCACCACGTCGTACGTCGTCTCGACGGACTCGCTCATGCCGCCCTCCCCGCGGCCTCGGCCAGCGCCCGCGCGGTCAGCACGCGCACCAGGTGTCGGCGGTAGTCGGCGCTCGCGTGGATGTCGGGCTCGGGATCGACCTGGTCGGCCGCGGCGTCGCCGGCGGCGGCCCAGTCGGCGTCGCGGGGGTCACTGCCCGTCAGAGATGCCGACAGGTCGAGGACGACCGGTGTCGCGGCGACGGAGATGTACGCCGCGCGCGCGACGGTCACTGCGCCGGCCCCGTCGAGGGTCACGGCGGCGGCCAGCCCGCAGACGGCGTAGTCGCCGTGGCGGCGGGCCACCTCCATGAACGTCGTCCCGGTGTGCTCCGGCAGCGACGGGAAGAACGCCGACACGGCGAGTTCGCCGGCAGACAGCGACGACTCGAGCGGGCCGACGAAGAAGTCGGCGGCCTCGATGGTGCGCGTCGAGCCCTGACTCGCTGCCTCGATCGAGCCACCCAGCAGTGCCAGGACAGCGGTCATCTCACCGCTGGGGTCGGCGTGGGCAAGGCTGCCGACGGTGGTGCCACGGTTTCGGATCACCGGGTGCGCGACGAGCCGGAGGGCCTGGCCGAGCAAGGGCAACGCCTCCCGCGCGGCCGGGTCGCGTTCCACCTCCGCGTGCCGCGCGAGAGCCCCGATGCGTACGCCCTCCCGCTCGACGCGCACGTAGCCGAGCCCGTCGATGCCGTTGATGTCGACGATGTGCGCGGGCGCGGCGAGGCGCATGTTGAGGATCGGCACCAGGCTCTGGCCGCCGGCGAGCACCTTGCCGTCGTGACCGATGTCAGCCAGCACCGCCACTGCCTCGTCCAGCGACGAGGGCGCGAGGTAGGCGAACGGTGACGGCTTCACCCGGCTGATCCTCTCCTATCGGGGGGCGGAACGTGCGAGGACCGCGCGGCTCACCGTGTTGGGGGCCGCGCGGCCCTCGCCTGTCCCGCGTCGTACGGGCTAGGTGTTCGTCTCGTGCGTCTCCTGCCCGCTCCGTGGGCCCGGCGGCGCCTGGGCAGCACCACCGGTGGGCCCGCCGGTGGTTGACCGGTGCGCTCCCCCGTGCTGTGCGGCGGCGGTAGCGCTCTCGTCGAGAGCCGGGTGGTCGTCCAGTCCCTCCCTCATGTACGCCGGTGCGAGCCAGCGCAGCAGGTGGTAGCCCGCGAGGAGCACGATGGTGCCGAGTGCGATCCCCTCGAGAACGAAGTCATCCGTGATCGCGTGCCGGACCGGGCCCACCGCGAGGATGATGCCCGCGCCGATCGGCACCAGGTTGATCGGGTTGCCGAAGTCCACCCGGTTCTCCACCCAGATCTTGGCACCGAGCAGGCCGATCATCCCGTAGAGGACGACGGTGATGCCGCCGAGCACTCCGCCGGGCGTCGCCGCGATCAGTGCGCCGAACTTCGGGCACAGGCCGAACAGGATCGCCACGCCACCGGCGACGTAGTACGCCGCCGTCGAGTAGACGCGGGTGGCCGCCATGACGCCGATGTTCTCGGCGTACGTCGTGGTGGGCGAGCCACCGACCGACGAGCTGATGGCGGTGCCGACGCCGTCGGCCATGATCGCGCGGCCGATCATCGGGTCGAGGTCGCGCTTGGTCATCGCGGCGACGGCCTTGACGTGGCCGGTGTTCTCGGCTATGAGCGCGATGACTGCTGGCAGCACCAGCAGGATCGCGGACATCTTGAAGTCGGGCGAGGTCAGGTCGGGGAAGCCGATCCAGTCGGCACTCTCCACACCGTCGAAGTTGACCCGCGGGTGCGTGTCGACCGCCCCGGCGCCCGGGTTGAAGGACGTGATGTCGCCGATGGTCTTGTCGAGCACCCACGAGAGGGCGAAGCCGAAGACGAGAGCGAGCAGGATGGCGATGCGGGCCCAGAACCCCCGCAGGATCACCGTCATAAGGAAGACCGCGGTCATCGTGATCATCGCGACCCACCGGTCCTGCCCCCAGTAGATGTCGGCCACGACGTAGGCGAGCCCGAAGCCGATCAGCATGACCACGCCGCCGGTCACGACCGGCGGGAAGATGCGGTGGATGATGCCGATTCCGAGATAACTGATCAGCATGCCCGCCGCGGCCAGCACCAGGCCGGCGACCAGGATCGAGCCGATCACGACCGGGTCAGCGGCGTCGCCGCCGTTGGCCGCCCGGATCGCGATGACGCCACCGACGAACGAGGCGCTGGTGCCGAGGTAGCTCGGCACCCGGTTCTGCGTGATGAGAAGGAAGAGGATCGTCGCGACGCCGGACATCATGATCGCGAGGTTCGGGTCGAGACCCATCACCAGCGGGAACACGAAGGTTGCGCCGAACATGGCTACGACGTGCTGTGCGCCGATGCCGACAGTTCTGGGCCAGGACAGTCGTTCGTCCGGCCCTACTACCTCGCCTGGCGGCGGAGTCTTGCCACCATGCACGACCTTCCAACCGAGTGCCATGTCCCCTCCTGAGGGCTGCGAACCAGCGTGACCTGCGTCACACCAGCACCTAGGTTGGCGGAACCATACGTCCGAGTGTGGGACGCCGTACGGGGTTTCCGGACAGACATGGGGGCCCTCGGTTGTACGTTTCCCGCACTGACGTCGTCGTCCGCCCGGCTGGAGGAACCCGTGACTGCGCGTGGAAGCAGGAGCACATGAGCGTCACGACGCCTGCGGCCGCCAGCGCCCTCCTCCGCGGGCTCCTGGCCGGTCCGGCGCGCGATGCCGTCGTGGTCGGAGTGTTCCCGTCCGCCGTCTATGTCGCTGAGCTGGCCGGCGCCACGGTGGTCGCGGTGGAGTCCGCCGACGCGCTCCGTCTGCCGTGCGCGGTGGTCGTCGCGCAACCGAGGTCGACTCGGCCGTTCGGTGCGGTCTCGGTGGGGATGCCCGCGACGGTGGGCGACGGCCGGGTCGGCGCAGGTCCGTTGTCCTGGCACGTCGCACGGTGGTGGCAACCGCGGGTTCCGCACCGATGGGCGTCCGGACCACGCACCGACCATGCCGACCTTGCCGACCTTGCCGACCTCCCGCCGCTGCCGGGGCAGCTCACCGACGGCGTGGCGGCTCTCGAACGCGCGTTGTCCGACTGCGACACCGACGGCGTGCAGCGGGCCGCCGTCGCGCTGCTCGGACTCGGCGACGGGCTGACCCCGGCGGGCGACGACGTGCTGGCCGGGATGATGGTGGCATCGCACGCGGCCGACGACTCGTGGCGGCGCGAGTTCAGCGCCGTGGTGACGGCAGAGGCCCGTCGGCGTACGACGGCGTTGAGCGCGACGCTGCTCGGCCACGCGGTCGGTGGGCACGGGATCCCCCCGTTGCTCGACGTCGTCGACGCACTCGGCAGCGACGACTCGGTAACCCTGCCCGTCGCCCGGCTGATCGCGGTCGGCCACTCGTCGGGGCTGGCGATGGCACACGGCGTGCGCACGGCGGTCCGCGTGGGCGCCCGCGCCGGGGCACCCGGCTCGGAGGTGGCGTGATGGCAACGACGGTCGTCGACGTGCGTCATGGCGAGTACCACGACTCGGTGACGCTGATGCAGGTCAGTCGCGCGGTCGCCGACGTCGCCGGCGTCGAGGCCGCGCAGGTCGCGATGGCGACGTCGCTCAACCTCGAGACGCTGCGCGGCATGGGCTTCGACCCGCCGTCCGGGGCTGGGGCCAACGACCTGCTCGTGGCGATCCGGGCCGGCGACGACGACGCGCTCGCCCGCGGCCGGGCCGAGGTCGACACCGCGCTCACCCGCTCGTCGGCGGGCAGCCCGGGTGGTGGCGGGCTGGGGGCGGCACCGCCGGCGCGGAGCATCGGGGCGGCGGCTCGGCGTACCGAGGCGAACCTCGCGCTGGTCTCGGTGCCGGGGCAGCACGCCTTCACCGAGGCCATGGACGCGCTCGAGGCGGGGCTGCACGTGATGCTGTTCAGTGACAACGTGCCGGTGGCCGCGGAGGTGCGGCTGAAGGACGAAGGTGCCCGGCGGGGCCTGCTGGTGATGGGTCCCGACTGCGGTACCGCGGCCGTCGGCGGTGTCGGCCTCGGGTTCGCCAACGCGGTGCGTCCCGGCCCGGTCGGTCTGGTCGCGGCCTCGGGCACCGGCGCACAACAGGTGATGTGCCTGCTCGACGGCGCCGGCACCGGCGTGAGCCACTGCCTCGGGGTGGGAGGGCGCGACCTGTCGTCCGAGGTCGGCGGCCGGTCGACCCGGCAGGCGCTGGAGATGCTCGACACCGACCCCGCGACTGAGCTCGTCGTCGTCGTGTCGAAGCCGCCCGCGCCGGAGGTGGCCGAGCAGATCGCGGCGTTCGCCGCGTCGTTGGCCACGCCGGTGCAGCTCGCACTGCTCGGCCGCGGGCGTCCGGACCTCACGGCGGCCGCGCGCGCCGCCGTCGAGGCGGTTGGAGGTTCGTGGAGCGAGCCCGCGGGGTGGCCGGCGGCAGGCGCGCCGAAGGCTGGCGGCACTCTGCGCGGGCTCTTCGCCGGCGGCACGCTCTGCGACGAGGCGATGGTCATCGCGGCCGAGTCGTTGGGGCGGATCGCCTCGAACATCCCGCTCGAGCCCGACTGGGCCGTGGGTGCCGACCTGCGCACCGACGGACATCTGATGGTCGACTTCGGCGACGACGCGCTGACCCAGGGGCGGGCCCATCCGATGATCGACCAGCGCTCGCGGCTCGAACGGCTTGCCGTCGAGGCTGCCGACCCGACCGCGGGGGTGGCGCTGCTCGACGTCGTGCTCGGCCACGGGTCACATCCTGACCCCGCGAGCGAGCTGGCCCCGGCGATCGCGGCGGCTCGGCGTACCGCTTCGGACGACGATCGCTCGCTTGCGGTGGTCGTGTCACTGTGCGGCGCGGCCGACGACCCGCAGGGACTGGACCGGCAGACCGCCGCGCTGCTTGCGGCGGGCGCATCGGTGCACCTGTCCAACGCGGCAGCAGCCCGGGCGGCCGTCGAGCTCGTGGAGGTGGGCACGTGACCGGGGAGCCGTCGTCGCTGCTGTCGGCCGAGCCGCGGGTGATCAGCGCGGGGGTGTCGATGTTCGCCGAGGCGTTGACCGCGCAGGCGGTGCCGGTGGACGAGGTCGACTGGCGGCCACCGGACGACGGTATCGAGGGCGCCCTGGCCCGGGTGATGGCCGACCCGCGGCGCGAAGAGGCCAACGCGACGGCGGTCGGGCGGCTGCTGTCCGCGGGCGCCGAGCTCGTCGACGTACGCCCGGCGCACGAGGCGCTCGGTCTGGAGCGCGGCGCGTTCTACCACGCCGGGCCGCCCATCGAGTGGGACCGCGCATCGGGTCCACTGCGTGGTGCGCTCATCGGCGCAATGCTGCTCGAGGGTATGGCCGACTCGCCGGAGCGTGCCGAGGAGCTGCTGTCTGCGGGCAAGCGCATCGCCCTGGACTCGTGCCACCACCACAGCGCGGTGGGCCCGATGGCCGGCGTGGTGAGCCCGTCGATGTGGCTGTTCGAGCTGCGCGATCCGCGGCACGGCGGGACGGCGTACTGCTCGCTGAACGAAGGGCTCGGCAAGGTGCTGCGCTACGGCGCCTACGGGCCGGAGGTCGTCGACCAGCTGCGCTGGATGTCGGCGGTGGTGGGTCCGCTGCTGCAGTCCGCGGTGCGCGCCGGCGGGCCGGTCGACGTCAAGGCCATCGCGGCCCAGATGCTGCAGATGGGCGACGAGGGGCACAACCGCAACCGGGCCGGGACGCTGATGTTCGTGCGCGAGCTCCTGCCGTCGCTGATCGACTCGGGGGCGCCGTCGGCCGACGTGGCGAAGGTCTGCCGATTCATCGCGGGCAACGACCACTTCTTCCTCAATCTCGGCATGCCCGCGTGCAAGCTCGCGACCGACGCGGCGCGCGACGTGCCCGGCTCGACACTGGTCGTGGCCATGTCGCGCAACGGCACCGACTTCGGCATCCAGGTGTCCGGCACCGGCGACGCGTGGTTCGTCGGCCCGGCCAACACACCGGACGGGCTGTATCTCGGGTCGTTCGGACCGGAGGACGCGAATCCCGACATCGGTGACTCGGCGATCACCGAGACGGCCGGCATCGGCGGCTTCGCGATGGCCGCTGCCCCGGCGATCGTGCGGTTCGTCGGCGGTGGTGTGCCGGAGGCGATCGCCGCGACCCAGCTGATGTACGAGATCACGCTGGCCGAGAACCCGACGTACCAGATCCCGGTCCTCGACTTCCGCGGCACGCCGACCGGTATCGACGTCACCCGCGTGGTGCGGACCGGCATCCTTCCCCACATCAACACCGGCATGGCGGGCAAGGTGGCCGGCACCGGCCAAGTCGGCGCCGGCATCGTCAACCCGCCCGCCTCGATCTTCCCGGCCGCCGTGTCGGCGCTGGCCGAGCTCGCACCGCCGTTCTAGCCCGAGCTGTGGTCGGCGCAAGCCACTCAGGTCGCGAGCAGGACCACGGTGATGTTGTCGATGCCGCCCGCGTCGAGGGCCGCCTGGACCAGGGCGTCGCAGGTCGCCTGAGGGTCGTCGCCGCGGGACACGATCGCCGCGATGTTCGCGTCGTCGACCATGTTCGTCAGGCCGTCGGTGCACAGCAGCAGCCGCGCACCGTCCGAAAGTGTGACCTTGGTGGTGTCGGGGTGGACCCGGCCCTCCAGCCCGAGCGCCTGGGTGAGGTAACCGCCCATGCCGTGGTCCTCGGTGACCTGACGGAACCGGTCGTCGGCGAGCAGGTAGGCGCGGCTGTCGCCCACGTGCACCACCCATGCCTCGTCGCCGCTGACGCCGGCGAGGACGAGCGTGGTGGCCATGCCGGTCAGGTCGTCGTCACGGGCGACCTCGCTCAGGATCGCCTGATGCGCGCCCTCGACGGCCGAGAGCAGCAGCGGCTTGGGGTCGTCGGCCTCGGCCAGCGCAGGGACGCCGAGCGCCTCGCCCAGGGCGGACGCCGCCCGTGCGCTCGCGACGTCGCCCGCCGGATGACCGCCGAGCCCGTCGAGCACAGCGAAGACCCCGCCCTCCTCGTCGACCAGGAGCGAGTCCTCGTTGCGACGCCGGACGTGTCCCGTCTCGCTGCGCGATCCCACCAGCACGCCGACCAGCCTAGGGAACAGGGAGACCATCCTGGTGAACGCCCCGCCCGCCCGCGGGTCAGCCCCCGCCATTCCATCCCATTCCACGGTGATCATGCAGTTGTGCAGGTCGCCCGGAAACCCGCAGGTCAGACCCACGCGATTCAGCGGTGATCATGCAGTTGTGCAGGCTGGGGCGGCCGGCGGGTCACAACGAGGCCAGGTCGTCCGGGGTGTCGATGTCGGCCGGATCGCCGATGTCCCCGCATTCCACGGCGATCACCACGTCAGCGTTGGCGCGGAGAAACGGCCGGGCGCCGACATCGCCGGTGGCGAGGCTGGCTGCCTCGGTCCAGTGGTCGCGTCCCAACAGGACCGGGTTGCGCGCGCTGCCCGCGTACGTCGCCACCGCGACGGTGGCCGGTCCGGCGAACGCCGCCACCAGCCGGCGTACGACCGGTGCGCCGACACCTGGCTGGTCGACCAGTGCGACCACTACCACGTCGACGTCGTCTTCGCGGCCGAGCGCCGTCAGGCCCGCACGCAGCGAGGACGCCATCCCGGTGGGCCAGTCCGGGTTCGCGACAGTCGTAGCCCCGTCGACGGTCACGTCGACCGCCCCGGTCACGACGTAGACCGGCAGGCAGCCGCCCTCTCGCAGGACGCGGACGGCGCGGTCTACCATCCGCTCGCCGGCGATGACCACCGTGGCCTTCGGCTCACCGAGCCGACTGCCTGCCCCCGCCGCCAGCACCAGGCCGGCGACCCGGCTCACGTCCGTTCCGGGGAGATCGAGCGCGCGGGTGCAAGCCGGCGGTCGACCTCGGCCTGCACAACTGCATGATCACCGCGGAAGTGTGGGGGGCTGACCTGCGGGTTTCCGAGCGACCTGCACAACTGCATGATCACCGCGGGGGGTTGGGGGTGGTGGTGGGTTTGTGGATGGGGCCGTCGGTGTGCGCCAGGCGGGTGCCGGTGCCGCCCCAGCGCTGGGAGACGATCTCGGCGGCGATCGACACGGCCGTCTCCTCGGGCGTGCGCGCACCGATGTCGAGCCCGATCGGCGACGCGATGCGAGCCAGCGACTCGTCGCTCACGCCCTCCTCGCGGAGCCGGGCGAGGCGGTCGGCGTGGGTACGCCGGCTGCCCATCGCCCCGATGTAGGCCGCGTTGGTCTGCAGCGCCACCTCGAGCAGGGGCACGTCGAACTTCGGGTCGTGGGTCAGCACACAGATCACCGTGCGCGAGTCGACCTGCGTCGACGCGAGGTAGCGGTGGGGCCACTCGACGACGACCTCGTCGGCCTCCGGGAAACGCTTCGGCGTCGTGAACACGCCGCGCGCGTCGCACACCGTGACGTGGTAGCCGAGGAACTTCCCGACCCGGGCGACGGCAGCTGCGAAGTCGATGGCGCCGAAGACCAGCATCCGCGGCGGCGGCGCGAAGGACTGCACGAAGACGCTGAGCTCGTCCTGGCGCCGCTCGCCGTCCGGGCCGATGCGCAGTACGCCGGTGCGGCCGTGGTCGAGCATCCCGCGTACGTCGTCCGCCACCGCGTCGTCGAGACGCGTGGACCCGAGCGCCCCGGCCGACCGGTCGGGCCACACCGCGAGGTGCGCTCCCACCCGGCCGGGCCCGTCGATGACTGTCGCGACCGCCACGGGCTCGTGGGCATGCAGCGAGGCGACGACCTCGGGCAGCTCCGGATAGGTCGTCGCGTCGACCGCCTCGACGAAGATGTCGATGATCCCGCCACACGTCAGCCCGACCGCGAACGCGTCGTCGTCGCTGACGCCGTAGCGCTGCAGCACGGGCTCGCCGGTGCTGAGGACCTCCTGGGCGAGCTCGTAGACCGCACCTTCGACGCAGCCGCCCGACACGCTGCCGACGGGGTCGCCGGACCCGGCGACCGCCATCGCCGCGCCGGGCTGCCGAGGGGCGCTCAACCAGGTGTTGGCTACCGTCGCGAGCGCGAAGCGGTCGCCGTCGGCGTACCAGCCAGTCACCTGGTCGACGACGTCACGCAACGGTGACACCCGCCGACACGACGCGCGCGAGCCGCTCCAGCGCGGCGACCGAGTGTCCGTCCACGAACGCGTCAACGTGCGGGAGCGCCGCAGCCATCCCGGCGGTCACCGGCGCGTAGCCGGGCTTGCCGTGATGCGGGTTCGCCCACACGACCCGGTAGGCCAGCCGGTGCAGCCGCGTCATCTGCTCCCCCAGCAGCGTCGCGTCGCCGCGCTCCCACCCGTCCGAGGCCACGACGACCACCGCGCCCCGCGCCACCCCCCGCTGTCCCCACCGGTCGAGGAACGCCTTGAGCAGCTCACCGAGTCGGGTGCCCCCGCTCCAGTCCGGCACCGCGTCCGCCACCGCGGACAGCGCGGCGGACGGGTCGCGCCCCGCGATCTCCCGGGTCACGCGGGTCAGGCGCGTCCCGACGGTGAACACCTCCGTGCCCCGCCGGCGGCGCGCCGCGGCATGGGCGAAGCGCAGCATCGCGTCGGCGTAGGGCTGCATCGAGCCGCTGACGTCCACCACCATGACGAGCCGCCGGGGCCGCGGCCGTTTCGCCCGCCGCTCGAGGCGCACCGGCTCCCCGCCGCGGCGCAGCATGGCGCGCACCGTACGCCGCGGGTCGACCGCACCGGCCCGGGCCGGCCGATGGCGTCGCGAGATGCGCAGGGGGCCGAGCGGGTCGATCGCCGCGATCAGCCCAGCCACGATCTCGCGCTCCGCCCGGGTGAGGACTGCGAGGTCGCGGTGGCGCAGGATCTCCGTCTCGTTCGCGGTTGCAACGGGCTTGGCCGTGTCGTCGGCGGCGGCATCGCGGACGTTCTCCGCCCCCGGCACCGCGACCGCGCGCACCACCTCCACGGGCGGCATGGTGCGCAGCGGCGGCGCCTCCTCCCCGCCGAAATACGCCGCGAACGCCCGGTCGTAGCGCTCGATGTCGTCGGGGCCCGCGCACAGCGTCAGGCGGCCGGCCCAGTAGACGTCGCGCTGTCTCGTGACGTCGAGGCCCGCCGCTGCAGCGACGGCCGTGTGCAGCCGGTCGGGGCCTGCGGCGACCCCGGCGGCCCGCAGCGTGCGCGCGAAGCCGACGAACGTCGCGGTGACGTCGTCCACCTGCGGCGCATTCATCCCGTCGCCGCCCACTCGGCCAGTCGCCCGGTGACGCGCTCCTGGTCCTCCCGGTACTTCAGGAACGCGCCGAGGCTGGCGGCAGCCCGGTCGAGGTCGAGGTCGCGCGCGCCGAGGGCGAGCATGGCCTCGGCCCAGTCGAGCGACTCGGCCACGCCGGGCGGCTTGAGCAGGTCCTCGCTGCGCGCGGCGGCGGCTACGCGGGCGACACCGGCCGCGAGCGCCTCGGTGACGTCGGGGAGCCGCCGGCGGATGATCGCCACTTCGCGCGCGAAGCCCGGGTGCTCCAGCCAGTGGTAGAGGCACCGTCGCTTCAACGCGTCGTGCACCTCCCGGGTTCGGTTGCTGGTGACCACGACGAACGGCGGCGTCTCCGCACGGATGGTGCCGAGCTCGGGCACCGAGATCGTCCAGTCGCTCAGCACCTCCAGCAGGAACGCCTCGAACTCGTCGTCGGCACGGTCGACCTCGTCGACCAGGAGCACGCTCGGGGTCGTCTCCAGCGCCTGCAGCAAGGGGCGTGCCACGAGGAAGCGACGGTCGTACAGCTCGGCCTCGAGCCGTCCCGCGTCGGTCACCCCGGCAGCCTCGGCGGCGCGCAGGTGCAGCAGCTGGCGTGGGAAGTCCCAGTCGTAGAGCGCCTGCGCCGCGTCGAGCCCCTCGTAGCACTGCAACCGGATCAGCGGTGCGTCGAGCACGCCGGCCATGGCCGCCGCGAGCGCCGTCTTGCCGACACCGGCGTCGCCTTCGCAGAACAGCGGCCGGCCCATCGTCAGCGCGAGGTAGGCCGCGGTCGAGACGCCCTCGTCGGCCAGGTAGCCCTGCACGTCGAGGCGCTCGGCGAGGTGGACGGGCGACGTTACGTCGGTCACGGGTCGAGCGTACGGCGCCGGTGGCCCCGACCCGGGCAGGGTCAGCCCTCGCGGGGGGTCTGCGTGCGTTCGACGACCATCCGGGCAAACGCCTTGGCTTGGCGGCGAGCCCGGTCGCCGTCGGCCTTCTGCACGCCCATCGCCGCCATGGCCGTGCCGTCGGAGAGGTCGAGCATCATCCACGGGTCGTCGGCGACCAGGCGCACGCCCACGACCTCGGCCCAGGCGAGCCGGCGCGACGTGAGGATGTTGACGACCCGCACGCCGTCGTCGTCCGCCTCGACGCGCACCGAGGCGAGACGGTGCAGGAACGCCGCGGTCACCACCGCCACCAGCGCCAGCCCGACCCTGGACGACAAGCCCCAGGTCTCCGAGGGGAGGGCGACGGCGATCCCGCCCAGCACGGCGAGCACGGCGACCGCGCAGACGTAGACCACGAACCGGCCCCGACGGGGCCGCAGCACGATCCGGCCCGGTGCGCCAGTGCCGGTCACAGCCGGCAGGCGTGGATGTCCGTGACGAGGATGCCCCGGGCGCCGATCTCCCAGAGGTCGTCCATGACCCGGTTGGTGTCCGCGCGCGGCACCATCGCCCGCACCGCGACCCAGCCGCGGTCGTGCAGCGGCGACACGGTCGGCGACTCGATGCCGGGGGTGAGCTGCACCGCCTGCTCGACCAGCTCCACGCGGATGTCGTAGTCCATCAGGACGTAGCGGCGGGCGATGATGACGCCCTGCATGCGCCGGGTGAGCTGGTCGAGCGCGGGTGACGCCGGCGCGCCGGTCCGCCGCACGAGCACTGCCTCCGACTCGAGGATCGGCTCCCCCACGATCTCCAGACCGGCCTGGCGAAGCGTGGTGCCGGTCGACACGACGTCGGCGATGACGTCGGCGACACCGAGACGTACGGCGGTCTCCACCGCGCCGTCGAGGCGGATCACCTCGGCGTCGACCCCGTGGTCGGCGAAGTACTTGGACACGAGCCCGCCGTACGACGTCGCCACCCGCTTGCCGGCGAAGTCCTGCACGCTCGTCGCGGAGCCCGGCCGGGCGGCGAAGCGGAACGTCGACTCGCCGAAGCCCAGCTGGAGCACCTCCTCGGCGGCGGCGCCGCTGTCGAGCAGCAGGTCGCGCCCCGTGATGCCCACATCGAGCTCGCCCGTGCCCACGTAGACCGCGATGTCGCGCGGGCGCAGGTAGAAGAACTCGGTGTCGCTGTCGGGGTCGTGCAGCACGAGCTCGCGGACGTCGCTGCGCTGGCGGTAGCCCGACTCCCGCAGCATCTCGGCAGCCGACTCGGCCAGCAGGCCCTTGTTGGGCACAGCGACTCGCAGCACGGGGCGGACCTTCCTCAGGGCTCGGCAGGAGAGGTGTCAGAGACGAGCGTAGACGTCGTCGAGGGTGACGCCGCGGGCCAGCATGAGCACCTGGACGTGGTAGAGCAGCTGGGAGATCTCCTCCGCCGCCCGCTCAGGGGTCTCGTGCTCGGCGGCCATCCACACCTCGGCTGCCTCCTCGACGACCTTCTTGCCGATCGTGTGTACGCCGGCGTCCAGCGCCGCGACGGTGCCGGAGCCCGGCGGGCGGTCGCGGGCCTTGTCGCTGAGCTCAGCGAAGAGGGTGTCGAACGTCTTCACGCCGACGAGTCTCGCAGAGGCCCTCAGCCCGGGCCGCGGCCGTAGCGCAGGTCGCCGAGCGTCACGGCGGTGGCAAGCGCGGCGAGCGCTGCGTCGCCACCCTTGTCCTCGGTCGAGCCGGGCAGGCCGGCACGGGCCAGGGCCTGCTCCTCGTCGTCGCAGGTGAGCAGCCCGAAGCCGACCGGCACACCTGTCGCCACGCTGACTTGAACCAGACCATCGGTGGCCGCCTGGCACACGTAGTCGAAGTGCGGGGTTCCGCCACGGATCACCACACCGAGCGCCACGACCGCGTCATACCCGGTGCTGGCCAGCCGCAGGGCGACGACCGGGAGCTCGAAGGAGCCCGGGACCCGGACGACGGTGGGCTCCCGCACGCCGCACCGGGCGAGCGCACCCAGTGCGCCGTCGAGCAGGCCGGTCATGACCTGGTCGTGCCAGCGGGCGGCGACGACCCCGACGCGCATCGCCTCGCCGCCCGCGACGTCCCCGCGCGGCGCGCCCGTTCCGGTCATGTCGGCGTCCCTTCGTGGTCGGCGAGCTCGGCGTCGACACCGAGGTTCGGCAGCTCGTGGCCCATCCGGTCGCGTTTGGTGCGCAGGTAGCGCAGGTTCTCGGGCGTCGGGTGCACCGACAACGGCACTCGCTCGACGATCTCGAGACCGTACCCCGCGAGCCCCGCACGCTTGGCGGGATTGTTGGTGAGCAGCCGCATGGTGCGCACGCCGAGGTCGGCCAGGATCTGAGCGGCCAGCCCGTAGTCGCGGGCGTCGGCGGGCAGCCCCAGGTCGAGGTTGGCGTCGACGGTGTCGCGGCCGCCGTCCTGCAGCCCGTAGGCCGCGAGCTTGTGCATCAGCCCGATGCCGCGTCCTTCGTGGCCGCGCATGTAGAGGACGACACCGCGTCCCACGTCGGACACCGCGCGCATCGCGGCGGCCAGCTGAGGGCCGCAGTCGCAGCGCAGCGAGCCGAGGACGTCGCCCGTCAGGCACTCGGAGTGCACCCGCACGAGCACGTCCACGCCGTCGCCGATGTTGCCGCGCACCAGGGCGACGTGCTCGGCCGGGTCGACCGTGCTGCGGTAGCCCACTGCGCGGAACTCGCCGTACGACGTCGGCAGCCGCGTCTCGGCGACGCGCTCGATGAGGCTCTCGTTGCGCCGCCGGTAGGTGATCAGGTCGGCGATCGAGACCAGCGCGAGACCGTGCTCGACGACGAAGGCCCGCAGCTCGGGCAGCCTCGCCATCGACCCGTCGTCGTTCACGATCTCGGCGATCACCCCGGCCGGGGTGAGGCCGGCCAGGCGCGCGAGATCGACCGCGGCCTCGGTGTGACCCGGCCGGCGCAGCACGCCACCCTCGGCGGCGCGCAGCGGGAAGACGTGGCCGGGCCGGGTCAGCTCGTGCGGCTCGGTCGCCGAGTCGACGAGCACCCGGATCGTGTGGGCCCGGTCGGCAGCCGAGATGCCGGTGGTGATGCCGTCGCGGGAGTCGACCGAGACGGAGTATGCCGTGCCCTTGCGGTCCTCGTTGACGTAGGTCATCGGCGGCAGCTTGAGCCGGTCGAGCTCGCGCCCGAGCATCGGCACGCAGACGACGCCGGACGTGTGGCGGACCATGAACGCGAGCAGGGCGGGCGTCGCCTTCGACGCGGCGAGCACCAGGTCGCCCTCGTTCTCGCGGTCCTCGTCGTCGACGACCACCACCGGCCGGCCCGCCGCGAGGTCGGCGATGGCCCGCTCGACGGTGTCCAGGCCCGCGGTCCGGCTCATGCCGCGGCGTCCACCGAGGAGGAGCTCGGGTCGTCGGCCGTCGGCTGCCGCGACCGGATCCACACGACGAACCCCACCATGCAGAAGACGCCGTAGAACCCGTAGAGCACCGCCGACGGGTAGAAGCCGGCGTTGACCAGCGTCGGCACCCCCACGGCGTCGACCGCGATCCAGATCAGCCAGAACTCGACCCAGCCGCGGGCCATGCCGTAGGTCGCCAGGATCGAGCCGGTGAGGATCCAGGCCTCGGTGAACCGGCCGTAGGAGCCGATGATGCCGAACAGCCACCAGAAGAACGCGGTGCCGACCGCGTAGAGAACCACCAGCTGCAACCGCTCTCCCCAGGTCGCCCACCGCGGCGTGATGGCGCCGCCGTCGCCGGCACCGCCGCGAGCGCTTGCGGCATGCCAGCGCCACCAGCCCCACAGCGAGACCGCGATGAAGAAGATCTGGCGCCCGGCCTGTCCCCAGAGCGTCTTGTCCTGGGGCGTGTCGAAGGTGGCGCCGAGGAAGACGGTGAACAGCAGCAGGTTGCCGAGGATGCCGACCGGCCAGGCCCAGACCCGCCGGCGCATCCCGCCCAGCGCCGACAGCAGACCGAACAGGTTGCCGATCACCTCGCGCCAGAGGATGTGCTGGTCGCCGATCGCGATCTCGGCCTCGAACAGCCAACGCAATCCACTCATCAGCCGGTCGCCTCCTTCGCGGCGACGAGCCGCTCGACGTACTTCGCGACGACGTCCACCTCGAGGTTGACCGGGTCGCCCACCACCTTGCGGCCCAGTGTCGTCACGGCCAGCGTGGTCGGGATCAGGCTGACGGAGAACGTCTCGTCGTCGAGTGCGCTCACGGTCAGCGACACCCCGTCGACGGTGATCGAGCCCTTGTGCACGACGTAGCGGGCGAGCCCGGCGGGCAGCGTGATGCGGACCAGGTCCCAGTGCGGGGAGTGCTCGCGCCCGACGATGGTGGCCGTGCCGTCGACGTGTCCCTGCACCAGATGGCCGCCGAGACGACCGTCGAGGCGCATCGGCCGCTCGAGGTTGACCGGTGACCCGACGGCGAGCGAGCCGAGCACGCTTCGGTCCAGCGTCTCGCGCATCACGTCGGCCCCGAACGTCCCGTCGGCCATGTCGACCACGGTGAGGCATACGCCGTTCACGGCGATGGACGTGCCGTGGACGGCGTCCGAGGTCACCAGCGGGCCGCGGACGACGAGCCGGACACTGTCCCCGCGGTCATCGACCGCCGTCACCTCCCCCAGCTCCTCGACGATGCCGGTGAACATCTCAGCTCTCCTCTCGGACAGGGCGGGCGCTGACCCGGATGTCTGGTCCCAGGCGGGTCACGTCCTCGACCTCGAGCCCGACGGCGTCGGCGAGGGTCTCGATGCCCGTGCCCGCCAGGGCGGGGACGCCGGCACCGAGCAGGGTCGGCGCGAGATAGGCCACCACCCGGTCGACGAGACCCTGGCGCAGGAACGCTCCCGCCAGGGTCGGCCCACCCTCGAGCAGCACCGACTGGCGGTCACGCTCGTGCAGGGCCGCGAGCAGGGCGGTGAGGTCGACCCGGCCGCCCGGGTCGCGGCCGACCTCGGCCGCCGTGGCGACCCAGGTCTCGGCGGAGCCGTCGCACACCCTCGCGTCCGACGGCGTGCGGCCCGCGGAGTCGACGACCACGCGCAGCGGCTGCGTGCCGGTCGTGGCGCCGTCGTCGTCGCGGACGGTCAGCTGCGGGTCGTCGGCGAGCACCGTCCCGACGCCGGCGACGATCGTGTCGCAGGAGGCCCGGAGGCGGTGGGCGTCGGATCGCGACGCGGGGCCGGAGATCCAGCGCGACGTGCCGTCGGCCGCGGCGACCCGGCCGTCGAGCGTGGCGGCAACCTTCCAGACCACGAGCGGACGGCCACGGCGTACGGCGAACAGCCAGCGCTCGTTGCCGGCGGCGGCCTCGTCGGCGAGCAGTCCGCCCTCGACGTCGAGCCCGGCAGCCCGCAGGCGCTCGGCCCCTCCACCCGCGACGGGCGTCGGGTCGGCCACGGCGAAGACCACCCGGCGCACGTCCGCGGCGAGCACTGCGTCGACGCACGGACCGGTTCGCCCGGTGTGGTTGCAGGGCTCCAGGGTCACCACGATCGTGCCGCCCCGTGCGCGTCCACCGGCCTGGGCCAGCGCGACGATCTCTGCGTGCGGCCCGCCGGCCCGTTCGTGCCAGCCCTCGCCGACCACGTGCCCGGCCTCGTCGAGGACGACCGCGCCCACCTCGGGGTTGGGCCGGGTGCCGGGGCCGCCCAGCGAGGCAAGCGCGACCGCGCGTCGCATCGCGACCGTCTCCGCCTCGCTGGCCACCCTGCGCTCCCTCGCTCGGGCGCGCTCCGGGTGGTGCCGACGTGCGTCGGCGACGGGCGCGACGGCCTGCTGACCGACGCGACCCGCGCGTGCACCTCCCATCCGGACTTTCACCGTCGGTCCCGGAGTTCCACCGGGTCAACCGGCCGGAGGCGGCAGGAGCGCTGCCAACGGACGCGGGTCGCGGACTGTCACCGCCGGTTCGGAGTTTCACCGACCCCGGAGCACGCGTTTGTAGCGCCGCACAGTCTGCCATGAAGCGACGCAGCCGCGACGGTCAGTCGCGCCACCAGGCGCGGTCGCACGCGGCGCCCGCCTGGGCGCGCAGCGCGTCGACGGCCGCCGCGGGGTCGTCGGCGCCGTAGACGGCCGATCCCGCCACGAACACGTCCGCCCCCGCGTCGGCGCAGCGGTCGATGGTCTCGGCGGACACGCCGCCGTCGACCTGGAGCCAGAGGTCGAGGTCGCGGCCCTTGATCAGCTCGCGTGCCCGGCGGATCTTGGGCAGCACCACGTCCAGGAACGCCTGCCCGCCGAAACCAGGCTCCACCGTCATCAGCAGCAGCATGTCGAGCTCGGTCAGCAGGTCGGCGTACGGCTCGACGGGCGTCGCCGGCCGCAGCGCCATCCCGGCGCGGGCTCCCTGGTTGCGGATCTCGCGGGCCAGCCGGACCGGGGCGGTCGACGCCTCGACGTGGAAGGTCACGCTGCGGGCGCCCGCCTCGACGTAGCCGGGAGCCCAGCGGTCCGGGTCGCTGATCATCAGGTGGGCGTCGATCGGGATCTCGCTCACAGCGGCGAGCCGCTCCACGACGGGCAGGCCGATGGTCAGGTTCGGGACGAAGTGGTTGTCCATCACGTCGACGTGCACCCAGTCGGCGGCCTGCGCGACCCGCGCCACCTCGCCGGCCAGGTCGGTGAAGTCGGCCGCGAGGATGCTCGGCGAGATCTGGACGCCCACGGCGCGAGCCTAGTGCCGGGGCTGGTCGTCTCAGCGGCGGCGCAGCAGGGCGAGGTACATGGCGTCGGTGCCGTGCCGGTGCGGCCACAGCTGCACGTCGGGGCCCTCGCCCAGCGCCAGCCGGTCGACGACGTCGCCGCCGACGGCCGCGCGCAGCGCCTCGCGGGCGTCGACGCGGTCGGCGCCGCCGTGCCGGCGTACGACGTCCGCGACGACCGTCCGGGTCTCGGCGAGGTGGGGCGAGCAGGTGACGTAGGCGACCAGGCCGCCCGGCCGGGTCGCGTCGAGCGCGGCCGTCAGCAGGGCGCGCTGGAGCTCGGCGAGGCGGGGGACGTCGCCGGCCTGGCGCCGCCACCTGGCCTCGGGCCTGCGGCGCAGCGCACCGAGCCCGGTGCACGGCGCGTCGACGAGGACCCGGTCGAACGTGCCTGCTCGCCAGGGCGGGTTCCGTCCGTCGGCGACCACCACGTCGGCGTCCGCACCGGCGGCCCGGCGGACCAGCGCCGAACGGTGGGGTGTCAGGTCGGCGGCGAGCAGTCGCGCGCCGCGCTCCCGGGCGAGCGCGCCGAGCAGCGCGGCCTTGCCGCCGGGTCCGGCGCACAGGTCGAGCCACCGGCGGTCGCTGCCCTCGATCGGCGCGGCGGCGAGGGCGAGCGCGACCAGCTGGCTGCCCTCGTCCTGCACCCCGGCGCGGCCCTCGCGCACGGCGGCCAGCGCGGCCGGGTCGCCGGCCGGCAGCCGGGCGCCCCACGGCGACCACCTGCCGGGCTCGGCCCCGGCGGCGAGCAGCTCGGCCACCTCGGCGCGACCCGGCCGCGCGACGAGCGTCACGCTGGCCGGCTCGTTGTCGGCGGCGAGCAGGTGGGCTGTTTCGGTCAGGTCGCCGCCGAGCGCGTCGCGCAGCGCGGAGACCACCCAGCGGGGATGTGAGTGGGCGACCGCGAGGTGGCCGAGCGGGTCGTCGTCAGCGTCGGGGGCCACCTCGTCCAGCCACGCATCGAGGTCGCGGCCGCCGACCCGGCGCAGCACCGCGTTGACGAACTTCCCTCTGCCCTCACCGACCGTCGCGCGGGCCAGCTCGACCGTCGCCGCGACGGCTGCGTGCATGGGCACGCGCGTGGCGAGCAGCTGGTGGGCGCCGAGCCGCAGCAGGTCGAGGACTGCCGGGTCGACCTGGTCGAGGGGGCGGTCGACGCAAGCGGCGGCGACGGCGTCGTAGGTGCCGCGGCCGCGCAGGGTGCCGTAGGCGAGCTCGGTCGCGAACGCGGCGTCCCGCCCGGACAGCCCGTGCCGGGAGAGCAGGTCGGGCAGCGCGAGGTTCGCGTAGGCGTTGCGCTCGTCGACGGCGCGCAGCAGCTCGTACGCCGCCCGGCGCGGCGCGTCCGGAGTCGGACGGCCGACTCGTCGAACCGGACGCCGACGTTGCGCGGGTGGCACTAGTCGAACCGCTCGCCGTCGATGTCGCGCAGGCCGCGCGCCCAGTCGGGTGCGGACATCGGCCGACGGCCCGATGGCCGGAGCTCCCCCAGCTCGACGGCGCCCGACACGCAGCCGACCACCACCCGCGACTTGGTGACGTCGAGCACCCCCGGGCCCGCGCCCTCGTCCTCGACAGGCCGGACCGGTCCGAGCCCCAGGCGCTCACCGCGGAAGGTGGTCCAGGCACCGGGTGCGGGGGTGGCGGCCCGGACCAGCCGGTCGACGTGACGCGACGGCGTGGACCAGTTGACCCGGACGTCGTCCACGGTCAGCTTCGGCGCGAGCGACACGCCGTCGGGCGGCTGCGGGATCGCCTGCACCTTGCCCGCCTCCAGCGCGTCGACGGTCGCGAGGAGCAGGCCGGCGCCTGCTCGGGCCAGCCGGTCGAGCAGGTCGCCCGCGGTGTCGGTCGGCCGCACGGTCTCGGTGAGGACGCCGAAGACCGGCCCGGTGTCCAGGCCCTCCTCCAGCCGGAAGGTGCTCGCACCGGTCACCTCGTCGCCGTGCAGCAGCGCGTGCTGCACCGGCGCGGCGCCTCGCCAGGCCGGCAGCAGCGAGAAGTGCAGGTTCACCCATCCGTGCGTCGGCACCTCGAGCGCTGCGGGCGGCACCATCCCGCCGTATGCGACGACGGGTGCGCAGTCGGGTGCGAGCTCGCGAAGCCGGTCGAGGGCCGCGGGGTCGCCGACCCGCTTCGGCTTGAGCACCTCGACGCCGGCCTGGGCCGCGCGCTGGGCCACCGGCGAGGCGACCATCCGGCGCCCGCGACCCGCCTTGGCGTCCGGGCGGGTGAGGACGGCCACCACCTCGTGGGCAGAGTCGAGGAGCGCGTCGAGGGACGGGACGGCCGCCTCGGGGGTGCCGGCGAAGACGAGGCGCACCGGCGGCCTAGAGCGCCCGGCCGTGCGTCGCGTGCGGGCTGACCTTGACCTGCGGCACGGCCTCGCCGGCCCACTCCGACTCGCGGATCGCGCGCATGGCCAGCTTGCGCTGCTCGCGGTCGAGCCGGTCGATGAACAGGATGCCGTCGAGGTGGTCGGTCTCGTGCTGCACGCAGCGCGCCAGCAGGTCGTCACCGGCGACGGTCACCGGCTCGCCGTACATGTTCATGCCCTTGGCGACAGCGCGCACGGCCCGTCTGGTCGGGTAGGCGAGCCCGGGCAGCGACAGGCAGCCCTCGTCGCTCTCCTCCTGCTCCTCGGAGAGCTCGAGGACGGGGTTGACGAGGTGTCCCAGGTCGTCGTCGACGTGGTAGGTGAACACCCGCAGGCTGACGCCGATCTGCGGTGCGGCCAGCCCGACACCGGGCGCATCGACCATCGTGTCGGTGAGGTCCTGGACGAGGACGCGGAGCTCCTTGTCGAAATCGACGACCGGCTCGGCGGGGGTGCGCAGCAGGGGGTCGCCGAAGAGTCGGATGGTCTGGAGCGGCACGGAGACTCCTTGCGTACGACGACGGGCGCGGCGACTGGGAGCCAGTCTACGAAGCCCTGCCAAGAGTCGGGCTACAGCAGGCTCAGTGAGACGAGATCGCGGCGCAGCTGGTCGGGGTCGGTGAAGAGCAGGGCCAGCAGCCCCTCCTTCTCGGCCGCCTCGACGTTGGTCGGCGAGTCGTCGATGAACAGCGTCTCGTCGGGAACCAGGCCGTAGCGGTCGCGGATGACGTGGAAGATCCGCGGGTCGGGCTTGGCCAGCTCCTCCTCGCCCGACACCACGATGCCGTCGAAGACGTCGAGGAAGTCGAAGAGCTCGTGGGCGTAGTGGAAGGTCTCGCCCGACCAGTTGGTGAGGCCGAGCAACCGGGTGCCGCGGGCGTGCAGCTCGCGCAGCACGGTGACGGTGCCCTCGATCGGACCGGCCATGGTCTCGGTGAAGCGCGCCGGGTAGGCCTCGATCAGCTCGCGCCGGTCGGGGTGGCGGGCGCTGAGCTCCGCGACGGCATCGGCCCAGGACCGCGAGGTCGAGTCCTGCACGAGGTTCCACTCGCCGAACCCGATCTCGGTGAGGAAGTCCTCGACCTCGCCCTCGGGCAGCAGCCGGCGGTAGAGGTGACGCGGGTCCCAGTCGATGAGCACCCCACCGAAGTCGAAGACGACGGTCTGGACGGCTGTGCCTCCTGGTCGCGATCCGCCTCTCGCTCGTTCCTCGCTCGGCACGTCGCCGCTCACGCGATCTCCAGGGGGTCGATCTGGACCCGGACGCTGCCGGAGGCCTTGTGGGCGCTGCGTACGCCGCTGGCCTGGCGCAGGGTGTCGGCGAGTGCACGACGGTCGGAGCGGGGCACCCGCAGCAGCAGTCGCTCGGCGGCGTCACCGGCGCTGGTGTCCGGCACCGGCACCGGTCCCAGCACGGTGACGCTCGCCGGAAGCTGGGCCGCCTCGACGAAGTCCTCGAGCGCGGCCCGGGCACCGGTGAGCGAGGCCATCGTCACCGCCGGCGGGAGCTGCAGCGACGTGCGCTCCGCCAGCTCGCGCTCGGCCTGGGTGGCCGGGTCCCAGCGCAAGAGCGCCTGGGCCGGACCGGCCGCGCTGTCGGCGAGGACGACGACGACGCGGCCGTGGCGCGAAGCCGGTCGCACCAGGGCCGCGGCGGCCATCCAGCGACGCAGCGTCTCCTCGCCCGCCCGCAGGTCGGGCCGGTTGAGCAGCGCCCAGCCGTCGAGCAGCAACGCCGCCGCGTAGCCGTCCTCGGCGACGGGCTCCGCGCCAGGGGTCGCGACGACCAGCGCCGGCTCCGGGCCGACCGCGTCGAGGACGTCGGCGCCCCCCGACGTACGCACGACCGTGCGGGGGAACGCGCGCCCGAGCTCCTCGGCGGTCCGCGCGGCGCCGACGACACCGGCCCTCGTGCTGCGTCCGCCGCAGCGAGGGCAGGCCCAGGTCGCCGCGACGACCCCGCACCAGGAGCAGGTCAGCGACTCGTGGCGCCCGGCGGTGGCGAGCGGGCCGTGACAGGCGACGCACCGGGCCGGGCCGCGGCAGTCGGTGCAGGACAGCGAGCGGACATAGCCGGCGCGCGGCACCTGGACGAGCACCGGGCCGTTCTCGAGAGCGTCGCGCGCGGTCTGCCAGGCCAGGCTGGGCAGCCGCGCCGCCCTGGCTCCCTCGTCGCGGGCCAGGTCGGCGTCGTCGCCCGCCACCCGCGCGGCGGGGGCAGCCCGGCGCACCTCGGCGCGGGTGGCGGCCACCGACCGCGCCCAGCCCGCCTCGATGAGCGCGGCGGTCTCGGCGGTGCGGGCGAACCCGCCCACGACCAGCGCGGCGTGCTCGTGGGCGGAGCGCAGGGCGAGCACCTCGCGGGTGTGCGGGTAGGGGGCCCGCGGCTCGGCGTGGAGGTCGTCGCCGTCGTCCCAGACCACCGCGAGCCCGAGGTCGTGGACCGGCGCGAACATCGCGGCACGGGTGCCGACGACAACGCGGACGGAGCCCCGGCGTACGGCGAGCCATCGCGTGTAGCGCTCGGCCGGGCCCAGGTCGGCGGTCAGCACGACGTGGCGCCCCTCGCCGAGGGCGGCCGTGAGTGCGGCGTCGACCCGGGCGACGTCACGCCGGTCGGGTACCACGACGAGAGCGCCGCGGCCGGCCGTGAGTGTGACGGCCGCCAGGTGGGCGACCTCGTGCGGCCAGCCGGCGCCGGGGAGCGCCTGCCAGACCGCGCGGGGTGTGCCGCCCGCAGCCAGCGCGCGGAGCAGGGCCGGGCCGTGCTCGTACGCCGACCAGCGGGCCGCGTCGGCCGGTGGCGGGCCGGGCGGTGTGGCCGGGTCGGTGGCGGGCGTGGGCTTGGCGGCCTCGGCGCGCGCGTGGCGGGCGGGGACCGCGAGGCGCAGCACGTCGGCGAGGGTGCCGGCGTAGCGGTCGGCCACGGCCCGGGCCAGGTCGGCGATCTCCGGCGCGAGCACCCGCTCGGGCGAGACGACCTTGTGCAGCGGGGCGAGGCGGCCCTCGTGGTCGGACCCGTCGGCACGCGCGACCACGAAGCCGTCGACGAGCTTGCCGCTGAAGCGGACCCGGACCCGCGCCCCGGGCTGTGCCGTCTCGGCCATGGTCGCCGGCACGGCGTAGTCGAACGGCCGGTCGAGGTGGGCCAGGCCGACGTCGACGACGATGCGGGCGACCGGCTGGTCGGCGGCGAGCTCCGGGGCCGGACGCTGACCCGGCGGACGCCCGGGTCTACGGGTGCGACCACGCAACAGGGTCAGCTGCTCGCCGCCCTCGTCGCCCGGTTCGCTCACGACCCCCATCTCAGCAGAGCAGTCCGTCAGGGCGGCGTACCAGCGTGCGACAACAGGCGAAGCAGTGCGACAACAGGCGTGCCCGCCTGTTGAGGGACTGCTGCGCCTACCTAACGTGGTCGACTCGGCAGCCGGTCAGGCGCTGGTTGCGGCGCGGAGGGCGTCGACGCGGTCGGTGCGCTCCCAGGTGAAGTCGGGCAGCTCGCGGCCGAAGTGGCCGTAGGCCGCGGTCTGGGCGTAGATCGGGCGCAGCAGGTCGAGGTCGCGGATGATCGCGGCCGGACGCAGGTCGAAGACCTCGACCACGGCGTCCTGGATGCGCTCGACCGGCACGGCTTCGGTGCCGAACGTCTCGACGAACAGGCCGACCGGCTGCGCCTTGCCGATCGCGTAGGCCACCTGGACCTCGCAGCGCTTGGCGAGCCCGGCGGCGACGACGTTCTTGGCGACCCAGCGCATCGCGTAGGCACCCGACCGGTCGACCTTGGACGGGTCCTTGCCGGAGAAGGCGCCGCCGCCGTGGCGCGCCATGCCTCCGTAGGTGTCGACGATGATCTTGCGGCCGGTGAGACCGGCGTCGCCCATCGGGCCGCCGATCTCGAAGCGGCCGGTCGGGTTGACCAGCAGGCGGTAGTCGGTGGTGTCGATCTCGAGGCCGTCGAGCACCGGCTTGACGACCTGCTCGGCCACGTCAGGCTGAAGCATCGACTCGAGCCCGATGTCGCTGGCGTGCTGGCTGGAGACGACCACAGTGTCCAGCCGGGTGGCGTGGTGGCCGTCGTACTCGATGGTGACCTGCGTCTTGCCGTCGGGGCGCAGGTAGGGGATGGTGCCGTCCTTGCGCACCGCGGACAGCTGCTGGGCCAGGCGCTGGGCCAGGGCGATCGGCAGCGGCATCAGCTCAGGGGTGTCGTTGCAGGCGTAGCCGAACATCAGTCCCTGGTCGCCCGCGCCCTGCCGGTCGAGGGGGTCCTCGACGCTCTCTCCGGTGCGCGCCTCGTGGGCCGAGTCGACGCCCTGGGCGATGTCCTGCGACTGCGCGCCGATCGAGATCGACACGCCGCACGAGTGGCCGTCGAAGCCCTTGGCCGACGAGTCGTAGCCGATCGAGAGGATGCGCTCGCGCACCAGGGTGGGGATGTCGGCCCACGCCGTCGTGGTGACCTCGCCGGCCACGTGGACCTGGCCGGTCATGATCAGCGTCTCCACTGCCACCCGGCTGCGCGGGTCGTCCTTCAGCAGGGCATCGAGGATCGAGTCGCTGATCTGGTCGGCGATCTTGTCCGGGTGGCCCTCGGTGACGGACTCCGAGGTGAACAGGCGTCGAGACACGTTTTTTCCTTGTCGGCGATAGCGGAGGTCAGGCTGGTAACGACGGTTGGGGATCCCCGCGAGTCTAGCGGGCGGCGCCCGCAGAACCCGACAGGCGTGCGGCGACGAGGTCCCACACCGCGTCGGCGAGGACCTCCTTGGGCGCGAGAGGCAGGACGACCTCGCTGCCGTCGGCGCCCAGCACGACCGCTGCGTTGTCGGTGAGCTCGAAGCCGCGGTCCGCACCGACCTCGTTGACCACGAGGAGGTCGGCACCTTTGCTCGCGAGCTTGGCTCGTCCGTGTGCCAGCACGTCGCCAGACGAGTCGCCCGTCTCGGCGGCGAAGCCGACCACCACCTGGCCCGGGCGGCGTCGCTGCGCCGACAGCTCGGCCAGGATGTCGGGGTTGCGCACCAGCTCGACCGGCGGCGGGTCTCCCGCCGATTTCTTGATCTTGGTGGCGCTGTGGTCGGCGGGGCGGAAGTCAGCGACAGCGGCCGCCATGACCACCGCGTCCGCGTCGCCCGCGGCCTCGAGCACTGCGGTGCGCATCGCCTCGGCGGAGACGACTCGGACGACCTTCACCCCCGCCGGGTCGGGCAGCGCCACGTTGGCGGCGACGAGAGTCACCTCGGCGCCGCGGGCAGCCGCGGTGGCAGCGAGGGCGTAGCCCTGCCGTCCCGAGGACCGGTTGCCGAGGAACCGCACAGGGTCGAGGTGCTCGCGGGTGCCGCCGGCGGAGATGACGACGTGCCGGCCGGCAAGGTCGGCCAGCGCGCCTGCGCCCCGGCGCAGCACGGCGCGGCAGGCGGCGAAGATGACCTCGGGGTCGGGCAGCCGTCCGGGGCCGGTGTCGGCGCCGGTCAGCCGGCCGGCGGCGGGGTCGAGCACGACGGTGCCGCGACTGCGAAGCAGCGCGACGTTGTCCTGGGTGGCCGGGTGCAACCACATCTCGGTGTGCATCGCGGGGACGAGCACCACGGGGCACCGGGCGGTCAGCAAGGTGTTGGTGAGCAGGTCGTCGGCCAGCCCGTGGGCGGCCTTGGCCAGCAGGTCGGCAGTGGCCGGGGCGACGACGACGAGGTCGGCCCGCTGGCCGAGCCGCACGTGGGGCACCTCGTGCACGTCGTCCCAGACCTCGGTGGTCACCGGCTGGCCGGACAGCGCGGCCCACGTGGGCGCACCCACGAACGACAGGGCGGCGCGGGTGGGGACCACTCGGACGCGGTGGCCGCTCTCGGTGAACAGCCGGAGCAGCTCGGCAGCCTTGTACGCCGCGATGCCGCCGGACACGCCCAGCACGACGTTGACGGCGCCGTCCTCGGGCTCGCCGTGCATCGTCACGGTCGTGAAGGCGTCAGGCCTGCTCGACCGGCTCAGCGGTGAGCAGACCGCCGTTGATCTCGCGCATCGCGATGGACAACGGCTTCTCGTGGACGTGGGTCTCGACGAGCGGGCCGACGTACTCCAGCAGGCCTTCACCGAGCTGGGAGTAGTAGGCGTTGATCTGACGGGCCCGCTTGGCGGCGTAGATCACCAGGCTGTACTTGGAGTCGGTGGCCTGCAGCAGGTCGTCGATGGGGGGGTTGGTGATTCCCTCAGGCGCGGCGGGTGTGCCGGACACAGGTGGCCTTCCGTTACGGGGCGTCGGTCGGGGTCGATGCACCGGAGCGGTCGGACCGCTCGGCGTCGCCGGGGGGCTCGGAGGCCGGCTCACGGACCCGCAACAAGATTAGCAGGCGGTTCACCACGTCCTGGACGCTCGTGTTCACCAGGGTCTCGTCGAACTCCGGCTCGGCGGCGAGCTCCTCCCGGGCGGTGACCAGGCGGCTTTCGATCACCTCCTGCGGCTCGGTGCCGCGGCCGGTGAGCCGGCGTACCAGCTCGTCCCAGCTGGGCGGCGCCAGGAACACCAGCACCGCCTCCGGCATCCGCTCGCGGACCAGGCGGGCACCCTGCAGGTCGATCTCGAGGAGCACCGGGCGGCCCTGCTCCAGGTGCGCCATGACGGGCCCGCGAGGCGTGCCGTAGCGGTTGCCGGCGAACTCCGCCCACTCGAGCAGCTCGCCGGTGGCGACCAGGTCGTCGAACTTCTCGTGCGTCACGAAGTGGTAGTGCACGCCGTCGACTTCGCCCGGCCGGGGAAACCGGGTCGTCACTGAAACGGACAGCCACACCTCTGAATGGCCGCGACGCAGGTCGCGGACCACGGTGCTCTTGCCGACCCCTGACGGCCCGGTGAGCACGACCAACCGACGCTCCCCCGACCCGCCTGCCGGGCCGGCGGGCATCAGGCGCTGCCGCCGAACTCTCGCTCGAGGGCTGCGAGCTGCTGGGTGCCGAGACCGCGTACGCGACGGCTCTCGGAGATGCCGATCTCTTCCATGATGCGGCGCGCCCGCACCTTCCCCACGCCGGGCAACGACTCAAGCACCGCGGCCACCTTCATCTTCCCGACGACCTCGTTCTCGCGACCCTCCTTGAGGACCTCGTTGAGGGATGCGCCGGAATGCTTGAGCCGGTTCTTCACCGCCGCCCGCTCGCGCCGCGCCATCGCAGCCTTCTCGAGGGCGGCCGCCCTCTGCTCGGGAGTAAGCGGGGGTAGCGCCACTGCGGTCACCTCGGCGTCGGATGCAAAACAACAGGGGATCTCGTGGAACCTAGCGAGTGGAAGGCCTGACAAGCAATTGAACGAACAGACACGTTCGCGACGACGACTGGACAGATGTGTGCGTTGTCAAGGGGTCGCGCGCGTCGACAGCATCTCGGCAAGCTCGGCTGCGGCTTTGCCAGGGTCGGTGGCGCCCGTCACCGGCCGTCCGACGACGAGGAGGTCGGCGCCGTCGGCCAGAGCCTGCTCGGGTGTGGCGACGCGCGAGTGGTCACTCGTGTCCTGACCGGACGGGCGAACACCCGGTGTGACGAGAGTGACCTCCGGACCGACCTCACGACGTACGTCGGCTACTTCGCGTGGCGAACACACGATCGCCCGGGCACCGGCGGTGACGGCGAGGGAGGCGAGTCGGCGTACGGCGTCGGGTGCCGGCCCGGCAAGACCGACGGCCGCGAGGTCGTCGTCACTCATCGACGTGAGGACGGTTACTGCCGTGACCTTCGTCAATGGCAGCGTCTCTACGGCGGCGCGGATCATCGCCGCTCCCCCGCTGGCATGCACGGTGAGGAAGTCCGGCGCCAGGTCAGCGACCGCGCCGGCGGCTCCGGCGACGGTGTTGGGGATGTCGTGCAGCTTGAGGTCGAGGAACACCGCCCGGCCCCCTGTTGCCGCGCGCACGCCGGAGGCGGCCTCGCCGCCGTAACGGAGGTAGAGCTCCAGACCCACCTTGACAGTGCTGACGTGCGGTCCGACCGCGGTGGCCCAGGCAAGTGCCGTGTCGAGGTCGGGGGCGTCGAGGGCGACGGCTACGGGTGCAACGGCGACAGGCGCGGGTGCAAGGCCGGATGTGGGGCCGGGTGTGGGGGTCAACCTTCGGCTCCTGCTCTCTCTCGGGTGTCCACCCCTTCGTGCGCGTCGGGCGCGCCGCCTCCGGGTGCTGGCGCCGGCCCGGGCGGCCGGTGCGCGTGGCCGACGGCGTCGGAGACGCGCTCGAAGCCGCGAGCGACGAGCGCGTCGCGCAGCTCGCGCAGCACCCTGACCGGCGCGTGCGGGTCGCTGAAGACCGCCGTCCCGACAGACACCGCACTCGCTCCTGCGAGCAGCATCTCGAGGGCATCGAGCCCGCTGCGGACACCGCCCATGCCGATGATCGGTACGTCGGGCAGTGCGGCGTGCACCTGCCACACGCAGCGCACCGCCACCGGTTTGATCGCGGGACCGGACAGGCCACCGGTCACCCCGGCGAGTGCCGGGCGCATGGTCTCCATGTCGAGGGCCATCCCGAGCAGGGTGTTGATCATCGACAGCCCGTCGGCGCCGGCGTCGACGCAGGCGCGGGCGACGGCGACGATGTCGGTGACGTCCGGTGAGAGCTTGGCGAACACGGGCACCGTCGACGACGTGTTGTGGCGCACCTGGTCGATCACCTCGGCCGCGGCGTCCGGGTCGCAGGCGAACACCAGCCCGCGGTCGGCCACGTTGGGGCACGAGATGTTGACCTCGAGGGCCGCCATCCCGGGCGCCCCGCGCAGCCGCTTGGCGAGCGTGGCGTACTCCTCCACACTGCTGCCCGCGATGGAGACGACCGCACGGGCACCCTTCTCGTGCAGCCAGGGCAGGTCGTCGGCGAGGAATGCCTTGATGCCGGGGCCCTGCAGCCCGATGGAGTTGAGCATGCCGCTGGCGGTCTCCGCCATCCGTGGCGTCGGACGCCCCGACCGGGGCTCGAGCATGATCGACTTGGTGACCACGGCGCCGAGAGCGGCCACGTCGAAGAACTGATCGAGCTCGCGACCCGCCGCCGCGCAGCCCGAGGCGGTGAGGATCGGGTTGGGCAGCTCGACACCGCCGAGCTGGGCGCGGAAGTCGTAGCGCGGCTCGTCGGCGCGGACCGGCGCGGGAACGGTGCGCACGCTGAACCGGCTCGTGCTCATGCGTGCACCACCGCAGGCGCACCGAGGGTGTCCGCCGGGACCGTTCCGATGTCGTCCCAGCGCACCCGGTCGCCGCGGAACACCGGCCCGTCGACACAGGACCGGAGCATGCGGGTCACGCCGTCCTCGCCGACGACGGGAAGCACGCAGGTCATGCAGACCCCGATGCCGCAGGCCATCGACTCCTCCACGGCGCACTGGACCGGGAGCCCGTGCGCGTCGGCGACGTTGCTGACGGCGCGCAGCATGCCCATCGGCCCGCAGGCATAGACGACCTCGGACCGCGATCGGTCGAGCACCTCGGTCAGCACGTCGGTGACGAGGCCGCGCGTGCCCAACGACCCGTCGACGGTGGTCACCGCCACCGACGACGCCATCCGCTTGGCATCGAGTGCTCCGAAGAGACGCTGGTCGGTGGCGGCGCCGAGTACGAAGTCGACGCGCGAACCCCGGGCCGAGAGAACCTCCGCGAGAGGGAAGAGCGGCGCGCTGCCGTAACCGCCGCCGACCAGCGTCGCGCTGACCCGGTCGCGCGGGAGGGCGAACGGCTTGCCGAGTGGGCCGACCACGTCGATGGGCGTATGCAGCGGCTGCTCGGCGAGCCACGCCGTGCCGGCGCCGTGCACGGCATAGACGATCTCGACGGTGCCGCCATAGGTCCCGCGGATGTCCGACCGGTGGATCGAGAACGCGCGCCGCAACGTCAGGCCGCTCCCGCTGCCGCCGACTGCGAGGGCGACGAACTGGCCGGGCCGAACCTGGTCGGCCACGCCGGGGGCGACCAGCGTCAGATGGTGGTAGGCACCGACCTTGCGGGTGGCGAGCACCTCGCCGCGCACCTGAACGGGTCGACTCGTGGCCTCGCTCACACACTCCCCTTTCGGTCCGTGCTGTCGTCGCCGGAGTCCAGGACACCCCGCGTGAGGGCGGCCCAGTCCTGGATCGACCGTACGCCGAGCTCTCCGCGGCCGAGCGCTTCCACGCCTTGCACCGCCGCCGCGAGCTCCTGGACGGTGGTGATGATCGGGCGGTCCATCGCCACCGCGGCGGCGCGGATCTCGTAGCCGTCCGCGCGTGCGGCCCTCCCGGTCGGCGTGTTGACCACCATGTCGACTTCGCCCGCGAGGATCTTGTCGACAATCGTCGGCTCGCCGCCCGCGCCCTGACCGGCGCTGAACTTGCGCACGACCGACGCCTCGACGCCGTTGCGGCGCAGCACGTCGGCGGTGCCCTCGGTGGCGACGATCTGGAAGCCGAGGTCGGCGAGCCGCTTGACGGGGAAGATCATGGCTCGTTTGTCGCGGTTGGCCACCGACACGAAGGCGACACCCTTGGTCGGCAGCCCGCCGTACGCCGCAAGCTGCGACTTCGCGAACGCGGTGCCGAACGACGCGTCGATGCCCATCACCTCGCCGGTGGAGCGCATCTCCGGTCCGAGCATGTGGTCGACCCCGCGCCCCTCGACGGTGCGGAACCGTTTGAACGGCAGCACCGCCTCCTTGACCGCGACCGGCGCGTCGAAGGACAGCTCGCCGCCGTCGCCCGTCGCCGGCAGCAGGCCCTCGGTGCGGAGCTCGGCGACAGTCGCGCCGAGCATGACGCGGGCGGCCGCCTTGGCGAGTGGGACGCCGGTCGCCTTCGAGACGAACGGTGCGGTGCGTGACGCGCGCGGGTTCGCCTCGAGCACGTAGAGGACGCCGGCGGCGAGTGCGAACTGGACGTTGAGCAACCCGCGTACGCCGACGCCGCGGGCCAGCGCCATGGTGCACTCGCGCACCCGGTCGACCTCCTCGCGGCCGAGCGTCACCGGAGGAAGGACGCACGCGGAGTCGCCGGAGTGGATGCCGGCCTCCTCGATGTGCTCCATGACGCCACCGAGGTAGAGCTCCTCGCCGTCGAAGAGCGCGTCGACGTCGATCTCGATCGCGTCGTCGAGGAAACGGTCGACGAGCACCGGACGCTCTGCCGAGATCTCGGTCGCCTCGGCCATGTAGGTCGCGAGCTGTTCCTCGTCGTAGACGATCTGCATGCCGCGACCGCCGAGCACGTAGGAAGGCCGCACCAGCACCGGGTAGCCGATGTCGGCGGCGATGCGGCGCGCCCCGTCGTACGACGTGGCGGTCCCGTGCTTGGGCGCGGTGAGCCCGGCGTCGGCGAGCACCTCTCCGAACGAGCCGCGGTCCTCGGCGAGGTGGATCGCCTCGGGGCTGGTGCCGACGATGGGCACGCCGGCGTCCTTGAGCTTCTGGGCCAGGCCCAGCGGCGTCTGGCCGCCGAGCTGGACGATGACGCCGACGACGGGGCCCGCCTGCATCTCCGCGTGGACGACCTCGAGCACGTCCTCGAGGGTCAGCGGCTCGAAGTAGAGCCGGTCGGACGTGTCGTAGTCGGTCGAGACCGTCTCGGGGTTGCAGTTGACCATGACGGTGCGCAAACCCTGCTCGCGCAAGGCGAACGAGGCGTGCACGCAGGAGTAGTCGAACTCGATGCCCTGGCCGATGCGGTTCGGCCCGCTGCCCAGGATCAGCACCGCGGGCTCGGCGCGCGGCGCGACCTCGCTCTCCTCGTCGTACGACGAGTAGTGGTAGGGCGTCAGCGCCGCGAACTCGGCGGCGCAGGTGTCGACGGTCTTGAACACCGGACGTACGCCGAGGGCGTGCCGCACACCGCGGACGACGTCCTCGGGCATCCCCCGGAGGGCGCCTAGCTGCGCGTCGGAGAAGCCGTTGCGCTTGGCCCGGAGAAGCAGGTCACGGTCGAGCTCGGAGGAGTCGGCGATCTGTGCGGCGAGCTCGCCGAGCTGCGCGATCTGGTCGAGGAACCACGGGTCGATGCCGGACGACTCGTGCAGCTCCTCGACGGTCGCACCCGCCGCCAGCGCCTGCGACACGACCCGTAGCCGCCCCTCCGTCGGCACCCCCGCCCGGGCCACCAGCTCCCGGACCGCCCCACCACCAACCCCTTCCTCGGTGATCATGCAGTTGTGCAGGTCGTGCCCTTCCGCCGCAGGTGAGACCCCCTCTCCATCAGCGGTGATCATGCAGTTGTGCAGGCCGGCGACCGACCAGTCGAACGACGCGTCGCGCTGCTCCAGCGAGCGCAGCGCCTTCTGCAACGCCTCGGTGAAGTTGCGACCGATCGCCATGGCCTCGCCGACGCTCTTCATGTGCGTCGTCAGCCGGGGATCGGCACCAGGGAACTTCTCGAACGCGAACCTCGGCACCTTGACGACGACGTAGTCGAGGGTGGGCTCGAACGATGCCGGCGTCTCGCGGGTGATGTCGTTCGGGATCTCGTCGAGGGTGTAGCCCACGGCCAGCTTCGCGGCGATCTTGGCGATGGGGAACCCGGTGGCCTTGGACGCCAGCGCGCTCGACCGGCTGACGCGCGGGTTCATCTCGATGACGATGATCCGGCCGTCGACGGGGTTGACGGCGAACTGGATGTTGCACCCGCCCGTGTCCACCCCGACCGCACGGATCACGTCGATGGCGATGTCGCGCAACCGCTGGTACTCCCGGTCGGTGAGCGTCATCGCCGGTGCGACGGTGATCGAGTCGCCGGTGTGCACGCCCATCGGGTCGACGTTCTCGATCGAGCACACGACGACGACGTTGTCGGCACGGTCGCGCATCAGCTCGAGCTCGAACTCCTTCCACCCGAGCAGCGACTCCTCGAGCAGCACCTCGGTCGTGGGGCTCGCCTGCAGGCCCGCACCGGCCATCCGGCGCAACTCGCTCTCGTCGCGCGCCAGCCCGGAGCCGGCGCCGCCCATGGTGAACGACGGGCGTACGACGAGGGGGTAGCCCATCTCGTCAGCTGCTGCCAGGCACTCGCTCATGGTGTGCGCGATCACACTGCGCGCCGACTCGGCGCCGATCGACTCGACGATCTCCTTGAATCGGTGCCGGTCCTCACCGGCCTCGATCGCGTCGACGTTCGCACCGATGAGCTCGACGCCGTACTCCGCGAGCACACCCGCCTCGTGCAGCGCCATCGCGGTGTTGAGCGCGGTCTGCCCGCCGAGGGTGGCGAGCAGCGCATCGGGGCGCTCCTTCTCGATGACCTTCGCGACGATCTCGGGCGTGATCGGCTCGATGTATGTGGCGTCGGCGAACTCCGGGTCGGTCATGATCGTCGCCGGGTTGGAGTTGACCAGCACGACCCGCAGGCCTTCGTCGAGCAGCACCCGGCAGGCTTGTGTCCCCGAGTAGTCGAACTCGCAGGCTTGCCCGATGACGATCGGCCCGGACCCGATGACGAGCACGCTCGAGATGTCGGTGCGCCTAGGCACGGGCCGCTCCTGCCGGTGAGTCGGTCGAACGCAGCAGGCCGGTGAAGCGGTCGAAGAGGTACGCCGCGTCGTGCGGTCCGGCGGCGGCCTCGGGGTGGTACTGCACCGAGAACGCCGGCACGTCCAGACACCGCAGCCCTTCGACCACGTCGTCGTTGAGGCACACATGCGACACCTCGGCCTCGCCGTACGGCGTCGTGAACCGCCCGTCGGTTGGTGCCTCGACGGCGAAGCCGTGGTTGTGGGCGGTGACCTCGACCTTGCCGGTCGCGCGGTCCTGCACCGGCTGGTTGATGCCGCGGTGGCCGTAGCGCAGCTTGTAGGTGCCCAGGCCGAGCGCCCGGCCGAGGATCTGGTTGCCGAAGCAGATGCCGAAGACCGGCACGCGTCGGTCGAGCAGCGCCCGAGTGAGCTCGACGGCGTGCGTGGTGGCGGAGGGGTCGCCGGGTCCGTTGGAGAGGAAGACGCCGTCGGGTGAGGTGGCGAGCACGTCGTCGATCGTCGACGTCGCCGGCAGCACATGGGTCTCGATGCCCCGCTCGGCCATCCGGTGCGGCGTCATCCGCTTGATGCCGAGGTCGATAGCGGCGACCGTGAAGCGGTGCTCACCGACCGCCGGCACGGCGTACGCACTGGTCGTCGTGACCTCGCTGGTGAGCTCGGCGCCGGCCATCGGTGGGGCGGCCAGCACGCGCTCGAGCAGTGCCCTCTCGTCCCCCTCGGTGGAGGACAGCCCCACGCGCATGGCGCCGCGCTCGCGCAGGTGTCGGGTGAGAGCGCGGGTGTCGATGCCGCTGACGCCGACCACCCCCTGGGCTTCGAGTTCGTCGTCGAGGCTGCGGCGGGACCGCCACGACGACGATCTCCGGGCCGGGTCGCGCACGACGTAGCCGCTCACCCAGATGCGCCCGGACTCCCCGTCCTCGTCGTTGACGCCGGTGTTGCCGATGTGCGGGGCAGTCATCACGACGACCTGGCGGTGGTACGACGGGTCGGTCAGCGTCTCCTGGTAGCCGGTCATCCCGGTCGAGAAGACGGCCTCGCCGAACGCCTCGCCGACCGCGCCGTAAGACTCGCCGCGGAAGGTCCGGCCGTCCTCGAGAACGAGCAGAGCGGGACGGCTCATGGGCAGCACCCGCACAACTGCATGATCACCGCAGAGGGAGAGGGGGTCTGACCTGCGGTGGAGCAGCGCCTCCTGCACAACTGCATGATCACCCGGGAGTTGTTGTTGGTGTGCACTGGAGAAGTCATGTGAGCTTTCCGTCGATGACGGTGGGGCGGCCGCGCAGGAAGGTCGCGACGACGGCGCCGGGGAGCTCGCGACCGGCGTAGGGCGTGTTGCGGCTGCGCGAAGCAGACGCGAACGGGTCCACGGTCCGGCGCGCCGCGGGGTCGACCAGGATCAGGTTGGCCGGCGCGCCGGTCTCGAGCGGCCGGCCATGGCCGTCGAGCCCGCCGATGCGGGCCGGGCGCACCGACATCCGGTCGGCCACCTCGGCCCAGTCGAGCAGCCCCGTCTCGACCATCGCCTCTTGGACCACCGAGAGCGCAGTCTCGAGGCCGAGCATCCCGGGAGCGGCGGCCGACCACTCGCAGTCCTTGTCCTCGTGGGAGTGCGGCGCGTGGTCGGTCGCGACGACGTCGATGGTGCCGTCGGCGAGCGCGGCGCGCAGGGCCTCGACGTCGTCCGCGCCGCGCAGCGGCGGGTTCACCTTGTACGCCGGGTCGTACGTCGTGGCCATCTCGTCGGTCAGCAGCAGGTGATGGGGCGTCACCTCGGCGGTGACGTTCCATCCCTTCGACTTGGCCCAGCGCAGGATCTCGACCGACCCCGCGGTGGACACGTGGCACACGTGCAGCCGCGAGCCGACGTGGGCGGCGAGCAGCGCATCGCGCGCGATGATCGCCTCCTCGGCCACGGCCGGCCAGCCCTGCAGGCCGAGCACACCCGAGAGCTCGCCCTCGTTCATCTGTGCGCCCTCGGTGAGCCGCGGCTCCTGCGCGTGCTGCGCGACGACCCCGCCGAACGCCTTGACGTACTCCAGCGCGCGCCGCATCAGCACCGCGTCGGAGACACACTTCCCGTCGTCGGAGAAGACCCGCACCCGCGCGGCCGAGTCGGCCATCGCGCCGAGCTCGGCCAGCGCCTCGCCGCGCAGTCCGACGGTGACCGCGCCGACGGGGTGCACGTCGCAGTGACCCGCCTCGCGGCCGAGCCGCCACACCTGCTCAACGACCCCTGCCGTGTCCGCGACGGGCTCGGTGTTGGCCATTGCGTGCACCGCGGTGAACCCACCGAGCGCGGCAGCGGCCGTACCGGTGTCGACGGTCTCGGCGTCCTCGCGACCGGGCTCACGCAGGTGGGTGTGCAGGTCGACCAGCCCGGGCAGCGCGACCAGCCCGTCGGCATCGACGACCTGGGCGTCCGAACGACTGAGCCTGCTGCCCACCTCGGTGATGACGCCGTCCTCGAGGACGAGGTCGGAGACCTCGCCGCCGACCAGCCGCGCGCCCTTCACGACGTACGTCGTGGTGTGCCCGCTCATGCGGGACCTCCCTCGCTCGCACCGGACAGCAACAGGTAGAGCACCGCCATCCGCACGCTGACCCCGTTGGTGACCTGCTCGACGATCGTCGATCTTGCGGAGTCGGCGACCTCCGCGGCGATCTCCATGCCGCGGTTCATCGGGCCGGGGTGCATGACGATCGCGTGGTCGGGCAGCTGCGCCATCCGACGCGCGTCGAGGCCGTAGCGCCGGGAGTACTCCCGGGCCGACGGGAAGAACGCCGCACCCATCCGCTCCCGCTGGACCCGCAGCATCATCACGACGTCGCTCTTGGCGAGCTCACCGTCGAGGTCGTAGGACGTCGCGCAGGGCCATGAGTCGACACCCACCGGCAGCAGCGTCGGCGGTGCGACCAGCGTCACCTCGGCGCCGAGGGTGTGCAGCAGCAGCACGTTCGAGCGCGCCACCCGCGAGTGCAGGACGTCGCCCACGATCGTGACTCGGTGCCCGGCGAGGTCACCCGTGCCACCCGCCAGCCGGCGGCGCATGGTGAACGCGTCGAGCAGGGCCTGCGTCGGGTGCTCGTGGGTGCCGTCACCGGCGTTGACGACGCTGCCCCGGATCCAGCCCGAGGTGGCGAGCCGGTGCGGAGCGCCGGACGACGAGTGGCGCACGACGACGGCGTCCGCACCCATGGCCTCCAGCGTCAGCGCGGTGTCCTTGAGGCTCTCGCCCTTGGAGACGCTCGAGCCCTTGGCCGAGAAGTTGATGACATCGGCCGAGAGCCGCTTGGCGGCTGCCTCGAAGGAGATGCGGGTGCGCGTCGAGTCCTCGAAGAAGAGGTTGACCACGGTCCGGCCCCGCAACGTGGGCAGCTTCTTGATGGGCCGGTCGGCCAGGCGGGCGAGCTCCTCGGCAGTGTCGAGCACCAGGATCGCGTCGTCGCGGGTGAGGTCGGCGCTCGAGAGCAGGTGTGCCTTCATCGGTGGTCTCCCTGCCCGCGAGCTCCGTCAGTTGGTGTTGTCTCGATGCGCACCAGGTCGGTGCCGTCGCTCTCGTCGAGCAGAACGTGCACCCGCTCGGACATCGACGTCGGGAGGTTCTTGCCGACGTAGTCGGCCCGGATCGGCAGCTCGCGGTGGCCGCGGTCGACGAGGACGGCGAGCTGCACGCGACGCGGACGGCCGAGGTCGCCCAGGGCGTCGAGCGCCGCGCGGATCGTGCGCCCGGAGAAGAGCACGTCGTCGACGAGGACGACGGTGCGGCCCTCGATGCCACCTGGCGGCAGGTCGGTGTGCTCCAGTGCCCGGGCGGGCCCGAGGCGCAGGTCGTCGCGGTACATCGTCACGTCGAGGGCGCCCACCGGGACGGCGGCGCCTTCGACGGCGGCGATGCGCTCGGCGAGGCGGTGGGCGAGCGGAACCCCCCGCGAGGGGATGCCGAGCAGGACGAGACCCTCGGAGCCCTTGGTGCGCTCGAGGATCTCGTGGGCGATGCGCGTGAGGGCTCTGGCGATGTCTGCCGGCTCGAGCACCACGCGGGACGGATGCCCCTGGGGGTGCGGCGGCGAGTCCCCGGAGAGCCCTGGGGGCGTCTGACTGGGCTGGCTGCGGGCGGGCGTCATGCGCCGACCGACCTCCTTCCCCGCCTCACTGGACGGGTCGTTAAAGGATGTGGTCCTGCTGCGCCGTCACGCTAGCAGCGGCGCTCCGAGCGGCCGGACACGCCCCGCCGCGAATGGCGTAACTTCCGTGACCGCAGCACTCTGGCCAGGCTGGCCGGTCACCCATTCGGCCCTGATTTTCGCGATCCATCCCGCCCTGCGCTTGAGACTGCAACAGTCTCCCAGTAACGTCACGGAGCGTCACCACCATCAGAGAGTGTTGGCCGACGTCCGACCATCACCACGCTCAGCAGTCACGAGACGTGACCACGGGGGAAGGAAGGGCAGAGACATGCCATCCGACTACGCGCGAGCCCTCGGCTCGCGACTGCGCGCGATCCGCACCCAACAGGGGCTGTCGCTGCACGGTGTCGAGGAGAAGTCCGACGGTCGCTGGAAGGCAGTCGTGGTCGGTTCGTACGAGCGCGGCGACCGCGCAGTGACCGTGCAGCGGCTCGCCGAGCTCGCCGACTTCTACGGCGTGCCGGTGTCCGAGCTGTTGCCGGACAGCTCTCCCGGTGGTGCGGCCGAGCCGCCGCCCCGACTCATCATCGACCTCGAGGCACTGCAGGTGGTGCCGGCCGAACGTGCCGGACCGCTCGCGCGCTACGCGGCCACCATCCAGTCCCAGCGCGGCGACTACAACGGCCGGGTCCTCTCGATCCGCCAGGACGACCTGCGCACCCTCGCCGTCATCTACGACGAGTCGCCGAGCCAGCTCACCGAACAGCTCATCATGTGGGGCGTCCTCAACCCCGAGGCGCGGCGCGCCCTCGACTGAGCGTCAGGTCGCCAGCGTCGGCTTGAGGTCGAGCAACCGTGCCAGCAGGCCGTTGACGAACCCCGGTGACTCGTCCGTCGACAGGTCACCGACCAGGGCGACGGCTTCGCTGATGACGACCGCGTCCGGCACGTCGTCGCGCCACAACAGCTCGTAGGTGCCCAACCGCAGGACGGTGCGGTCGACGGCCGGCATCCGGTCCAGGGACCAGCCCTGCGAGTAGGTCTCGAGCAACTCGTCGATGCGCGCCTGCTGCGCGACGACCCCCTCGACCAACGCGACGGTGTACTCCGACACGGGCGGGTCGCCACCAGCCACGCGTCCCGCCAGGGTCTCGAGCACGTCGACCCCCCGCTGGTCCGCCTCGAAGAGCACGTCGAGGGCCCGCTTGCGGGCCTTGGTGCGCGCGCTCATCGGCGGAAGCCGGTCATGACCCGGTCACGCGCCCGAGGTAGCTGCCGTCGCGGGTGTCCACCTTGATCTTCTCGCCGGTGACGATGAACAGCGGCACTGCGATCTCGGCGCCCGTCTCGAGCGTGGCGGGCTTGGTCCCACCCGTCGACCGGTCACCCTGCATGCCCGGCTCGGTGTAAGAGATCGACAGCTCGACCGATGCGGGCAGCTCGACGTAGAGCGGGTTGCCCTCGTGCAGGGCGACGACCGCGTCCTGGTTCTCCAGCAGGTACGACGACGAGCCGCCTAGTGTCGCTGCCGGGACGTGCAGCTGCTCGAAGGACTGCGTGTCCATGAACACGAAGTCCTCGCCCTCCTTGTAGAGGTACTGCATGTCGCGTTTGTCGACCGTGGCCGTCTCGACCTTGGTGCCGGCGTTGAACGTCTTGTCGACGACCTTCGCGGAGAGGACGTTCTTGAGCTTGGTGCGCACGAACGCCCCACCCTTGCCGGGCTTGACGTGCTGGAACTCGACGACGGACCAGAGGTTGCCGTCGATCTTGAGCACCATGCCGTTCTTGAGGTCGTTCGTGGTGGCCACGGTGGAGCTTCCTTCGTCGTCGTCCCGTCGCGCTACAGGACCAGGAGGTCCTTGGGCGAGGTGGTCAGCAGTTCCGGCTCGCCGTCCCTCACCACCAGGGTGTCCTCGATGCGGACTCCCCCGCGGTCCGGGAGGTAGATCCCGGGCTCGACGGTGACCGGCGTACGAGCGTCGATCCTACCCGTCGCGCTGTAACCCACGGTCGGCGCCTCGTGGATCTCCAGGCCGACACCATGGCCCAGGCCATGGGTGAAGTTGTCGCCGTAGCCGGCCTTCTCGATCACCGAACGGGCGGCGCCGTCGACCTCCTTGACATCGGCACCCGGCGCAAGCGCGTGCCGTCCGGCCCGCTGTGACGTGCGGACGAGGTCGTAGATCTCACGCTGCCAGTCGGCCGGCTCGGCGCCGACGACGAACGTCCGGGTGCAGTCGGCGTGATAGCCGCGGTAGAGAGCACCGAAGTCGATCTTGAGGAAGTCACCGGTCGCCACCTCCCTGCCGGTGGGGCTGTGATGTGGAACGGCGCTGTTCGGCCCGGTCGCGACGATCGTCTCGAAGGCGAGACCGTCGGCGCCCTCGTCGAGCATCCTGCCCTCGAGCTCGCGCGCGATCTCGCGCTCGGTGCGGCCCGGCCGGATGCCGTCGAGCAGGCCCGCGAGCGCGCGGTCGCTGATGGCGCAGGCCTCGCGCAGGTGCGCGAGCTCCTCGTCGTCCTTGACCGTGCGCAGGCGCTCGACCGGGTGGCCGAACCCGACCAGCGGCGGCGCGTCGTCAATCTTTCGCAGCGCGTCATGCGACTCGACGGTGACATCGTGGGCCTCGAAACCGAGTGCACCCACCTTGTCGCGGCCCGCGCGCGCCACCAGAGCAGCGGCGCAGCCTCGCTCGATCACCCGCTCGACATCGGGCGCCTGCTCGGCCGACTGCGTGATGTAGCGACCGTCGGTCGCGAGCACCTCATGGTCGGGCGTGACGAGCAAGGCAGCGTTGGAGCCGGTGAAGCCGGTCAGGTAGCGGACGTTGACCAGGCGGGTCACCAGAGCGGCCTGGGCCTCGCTCTCGGCGACCAAGGCGCGCAGGCGACCGCGGCGTACGGCGTGAGTGTCAGGCATGCCGGCGACCCTACCGCCGGGACCCGTTCAGGCCCGCGCGGCGATCGCCCGCAGGGCCAGCCGGTACGAGTCCAGCCCGAAGCCGGTGATGCTGCCGGTGGCCACCCCGGCCACCACCGACGTGTGGCGGAACTCCTCACGGGCGGCCGGGTTGGACAGGTGCACCTCGACCAGCGGGGTCGTCAGCGCGGCACAGGCGTCCCGCAGCGCGTACGAGTAGTGGGTGAACGCGGCAGGGTTGAGCACCACCGGTACGCCCTCGTCGGCGGCCTCGTGCAGCCAGCCGACGAGCTCGGACTCGTCGTCCGTCTGGCGTACGTCGGCCTCGAGCCCGACCTCAGCGGCCGCGGCGCGGACGGCGTCGGCCACCTCGTCGTAGGTCTCGTGGCCGTAGACCTCGGGCTGACGTGTGCCGAGCCGCCCGAGGTTGGGCCCGTTCAGCACGAGCACGCGGGTCATGCGCAAGGTCCTTTCATGCGTAAAGCCTTTTCATGTGCAGAGTCTTTCGTAGGCGGCTTCGAGAAGCGACTCGTCAGGCCCTTCGAGGATGCCGGGCCGGCCGAGCCCGTCCAGGACGACGAAGCGCAGCACGTCACCGCGGGACTTCTTGTCGACGCTCATCGCCTCCCGCAGCGAGACCCAGGCGTCGGCGCGGTAGCCCGTGGGCAGCCCGAGCGACGTGAGCACGGCCCGGTGGCGCGCCACGTCCGCGCCGTCCAGCCGGGCTGCCGCGTGGGCGAGCTCTGCGGCGTAGACCATGCCCACCGCCACCGCATCGCCGTGACGCCAGGTGTAGCCCTCGACCTTCTCGATGGCGTGGCCGAGTGTGTGCCCGTAGTTGAGGGTCTCGCGCCGACCTGCCTCGCGCAGGTCGGCGCCGACCACCTCGGCCTTGAAGCGCACCGACCTCTCCACCAGCTCGTGCAGGTGCGGGCCGTCGGGGGACGCAGCCCCCTCGGGGTCACTCTCGATCAGCTCCAGGATGCGCGGGTCTGCGACGAGCCCCGCCTTGACCGTCTCCGCCAGGCCGCTCACCACCTCGGCGCGCGGCAGCGTCCGAAGCGTGCTGAGGTCGCAGAGCACACCCACCGGCGGGTGGAAGGCGCCGACCAGGTTCTTGCCCTCGGCGGTGTCGATGGCGGTCTTGCCGCCCACCGCGGCGTCGACCATGCCGAGCAGCGTCGTCGGCACATGCACGACCCGCACGCCACGCAGCCAGGTCGCCGCGACGAACCCGGCCAGATCGGTCGCCGCGCCCCCGCCGACGCCGACCACGACGTCGCTACGGGTGAAGCCGGCCCGCCCGAGCACCGACCACAGGTCAGTGGCGACACCGATCGTCTTCGCGGCCTCACCGTCCGGAATCGTCGCCCGGGTGACGCTCAAGCCTGCATCGGTGAGCACCCTCTCGATGCGCACCGCCAGATCCGCGACCGCGGGCGGGTGCACGACCGCGACCCGGTTCGCCTGGTTGCTGACGAGCGGAACCAGCTCGCCGAGCAGGTCGGTGCCCACCACTACGTCGTACGGCGTGGTGCCCGCAACCGTGACACGGGTCGGGGCAGTCACGGTCGTCGTTCCGCGACCGCCGCGACGACCTCGTCGGCGATCTCTTCCGGCGTCCGGTGGTCCGTCTCCACACGCACCGTCGCGACCTCCTCGTAGAAGGTCCGGCGTGCCTCCATCAGCTGCACCCACTGGGCTCGTGGGTTGACGAGCAGCAAGGGCCGGTCGCGGTTGAACCCGACGCGCTTGGCCGCATCGCCGATCGACACGTCGAGAAAGACGACCAGGTGGTCGCGCAACAGGGCGCGGGTGTCGGCGTCGAGGACGGCGCCACCGCCGAGGGCGAGCACGCCGTCGTGCTCACGCACCGCGTCCTGCACCGCGTGGCGCTCCAGGACCCGGAATCGTTCCTCGCCGTCCTCGACGAAGATGTCGGAGATGGGGCGCCCGGCCAGCGTCTCCACGTCGTCGTCAGTGTCCCGGATCGGCGCGTCGAGGCGCTCGGCAACGAGGCGGGCAACCGTGGTCTTGCCCGAGCCGGGGGGTCCGACCAGGACGACGCGAGGTGCCATCAGCGGAAGGCCAGCCCGTCGAGGTAGGCGGCGGCATTGCGAGCCGTCTCGGTCACCGAGTCGCCGCCGAACTTCTCCAGCACGGCGTCGGCCAGCACCAGCGCCACCATCGCCTCGGCCACGATGCCGGCGGCGGGCACCGCGCAGACGTCGCTGCGCTGCGCGATGGCCTGGGCCGGTTCGCCGGTGGCCACGTCGACGGTGTCGAGAGCACGAGGCACGGTGGAGATCGGCTTCATCGCGGCACGCACGCGCAGCGGCTCGCCGGTGCTCATGCCACCCTCTACGCCTCCGGCACGCGCGGTGCGCCGGTGCAGTCCGCCCTTGCCCTGCTCGATCTCGTCGTGGGCCGCGGATCCCCGCCGTCGGGCGCTCTCGAACCCGTCGCCGAGGGCCACCCCCTTGATCGCCTGGATGCCCATCAGGGCACCGGCGAGCCGCGAGTCGAGCCGGCGGTCCCAGTGCACGTGGCTGCCCAGCCCCGGTGGCAGGCCGTAGGCCAGCACCTCGACGACTCCGCCGAGGGTGTCGCCGTCCTTCTGAGCACGGTCGATCTCCTCCACCATGGCCGCGCTCGCGGCAGGGTCGAGGCAACGAACGGGGTCGGCGTCGAGACGCGCGAGGTCGTCGGGGGTGGGCCATGCGCCGTCGGGTGCGTCCGCCTCGCCGATGGCGACGACGTGACTCACCAGGCGCGCGCCGATGCTCTGGTCGAGGAAGGCCCGCACGACGGCGCCGAGCGCGACGCGGGCGGCCGTCTCGCGCGCGCTCGCTCGTTCGAGCACCGGTCTGGCGTCGTCGAAGCCGTACTTCTGCATGCCGACGAGGTCGGCGTGACCTGGCCTGGGACGGGTGAGGGGGGCGTTGCGAGCGAGGCCGTCGAGCTCATCCTGGGCGATGGGGTCGGCCGACATGACCTTCTCCCACCGGGGCCACTCGGTGTTGCCGATGCGGACGGCGACGGGACCACCCATCGTCCGGCCGTGGCGTACGCCGCCGAGCAGCTCGACGTCGTCGCGTTCGAAGGACATCCGGGCACCGCGGCCGTAACCGAGGCGGCGGCGGGCGAGAGCGTCAGCGAGATCGTCGGTGGTCACGGCAACCCCGGCGGGCAGCCCCTCGAGGGTCGCCACCAGAGCAGGACCGTGCGACTCCCCCGCGGTCAGCCAGCGCAGCATGCGCCGATCCTTCCACGCGCCGCCGGACGGCGGTGCGGGCCGGGCTAGCGCAGCGTGACGCTGTCGCCCTGGCAGAGGTCGAAGCGCTCGTCGCCGTACTGGAAGACTCCGCAGTCCCCGCTGAGATAGTCCAAGGACCTGAAGGAGGTCGCGAAGACCTCACCCTCGGCGACGGCGCTGTGGCGCTTGCCGTCGACCAGCAGGGTGGCGGCCGCGTTGTCGGACCTCACCCAGAGCAACTTGACCTGGTGACCCGGCGCGGGCTGAGCCGTCGGCGTGCGCACTGGCGTCGGCGCCGTCGTCTGCGTGGGCGCTGACGTGGCCCCCGGCAAGGCAGGGACCGGTACGAGCGTCGGCACCGGAGTCGATGACGCGCCCGGGTCGGCTAGCGGCAGGCCGTCGGCCCCCGTAGCCCCGGCGACCGCAGCGACCGGCTCGACCACAAGCGGCTCGAACGGGTCGTTGCCGATTGCCCGATTGGACTTCTTGACCGCCTTGGTGGCGCCGGTGGTCGAGGTGGCCTCGGGGCTCGGCGTCGTGGTTGCGGCGGGACCCTGAGCAACCGCGGTCTCGGCCGCAGGATCGGACCCGCCGGAGAGGAACACGAAGTAGCCAGCCACACCAGCGACGGCGACAACGCCGGCAACGAGCAGGGCAACGACTGCGCGGTTCCTGGTGCCCGGCAGCTCATCCTGGGGTCCGTCGGTAGCCTCGGTCGGCTCGCCCGCGAACGGGAGCGGTAGCTCGCTCATCGTCTGTCCGTCCTCAGTTCGTGGGTGTGGGAGTAGGACCGGCAGCGCCGGTGGCCGCCGGTGTAGCACCGGCCGTAGCGGCAGGGCTGGCGGTGCCTGTGGGCGCGGCCACTGCGCCGGCCACAGGTGCGACGGCGGTCGGCTGCGATCGCATGAAGACCCTGGCCTTGACCGACATCGTGAGGTTGTTCGTGTCGCCGTCGGCTGCCGTGCCGGTGCCGACTGCTGCCGCCGCTGGCGCACTCGCCACGTCGAACCCGGTGACGAGCATGGCCCGCTTCAGGGCCTCGAGCTTGCTGAGGAAGTGCTCGAGCTCGAAGTAGCCGCCTTCGAGGGCCAGGACCAGCGGGATCTGGAACACAGCCTCGCTCGCAGCGGCCTTTGGGTCGGCCACTGTCGCGGGTGCGCCGGCAGGGGCCAGCGCGGTAGGCGCGGTGGGCGCAAGCGAGACGAGCTCCACGCCCGAGGCCCGCGCTGCCGCGGTCAGGTTGCGGATCAGACTGGGCAGCGCCGGGTCGGCCGGCAGCTGGCGGTGCAGCGCGGCGAGCTCGGCGGTCTTGGAGGGGAGATCCTTGGCGAGGGCCTGGAGGGTGACGATCTGAGCCTCGATGGTCTGGTTGGCCTGCTCTTGCTTCGTGACCTTGTCGCGTAGAGCGGCTGCGTCACTGAGCTTTGGTGCAACGAGCAGGAACCAGCCGGCCGCGAAGACAGCGAGGATGAGCACTGCGGTCATGACCGACAGTTTGCGCGTGCGGTTCATCGGGTTACCTCCGACATCGCGCTCGTGCCGGCGGCGTACCGACCGGAGAGGGCGTCCTCTGTGAGCACCACGGTCGAATCGAACTCGACGATGTCGGTGGTGCCGATCTCCCCCTCGGTCGAGGCGGTGAAGTAGGGCGAGGCGAAACCCTTCTGCTTGGCGAGCATCTGCAGGAACGTCGCCAGGTCGTTGTGGGCGTAGCCCTTACCGGTGAAGGTGATCTGGCCGAGCCCGGTAGGCAGGGCAGCTGGTGCGCCGGCCGCCCCGGCTGCTCCGGCCGCTGGTGCTGCCGCCGCCGCCGCTTCACCCGGTCCTGCCGCGCTGAGGGAGGTCAGCCAGGAGTCGCGAGGCATCGAGAGACTGAGGTCGTTGAGGTAGTAGGACCAGCGGATCTCCTGGCCCATGGCGGCCGTGAGCTGGGTGCGCGCAGCGTCGAGTGCTTCGTAGGTCGCAGGCACCGCGGCGTACTCCGCGGCACGGCCCTCGAGTACCACCTTCTGTGCCTCTGCCACCGCAAGGTCGTCCTGTGCCTTAGCGGCGTCGCTGGCGGCGAGGAAGAACAGCGACCCGACGGCGGCGAGGGCAACAACCACGGCGAGAGCCAGACCGGCTCGGAGCCGGCGGAAGCGGGCTTCCTCCGCGATCTCCGGCGGCAGCAGGTTGACCCGGGGAAGGGTGCCGGTGCGGATGGTGGTCAGTGTCGCGGCGCTCATCACACGGCTCCGAGGGCGAGGCCGACCGGGATGACGGCGAGAGGCTCGATGAACTGCATCTGCTCGGGGGTGAGCCCGGTCTTGCCGGTGCGCATCGAGACGAGCGGGTTACCCGCGACGACGTCCAGCCTGGTGGCAGCGCCGAGCCGCCCGTCGAGACCGCGCAGCCGCGAACCACCGCCGGCGAGAGACAGGCTGGAGATGGGCGCAGACCCAGCAGACGATGTGTAGTAGTCCAGCGACCCACGCACCTCGTCGACGAAGCTCGCGGTCGTCGCCTCGATGACGCGCAGGGCGACCTCGTCGGCGACGTCCCCGGCTGGCCCGGTGCAGCCGAGTCGCTGCTTGAGCTCTTCGGCGTGGCCCTGTTCGATGCCCATCCGCTCGGCGACGGCGTCGGTGATGTCCTGGCCGCCCATCAGCAGGATGCGCACGAAGCGCGGAAGACCGCCCTGGTGGACGACGATGTTGGTGACTCTTGCGCCGACATCGACGAGCGCTTCGATCTGTCCGTCAAGTCCAAGGTCGTCGGTGTTGCCGAGCGAGCGGAGGACGGCGAAGGGCGTGAGGTCGACCATCGTCGGGCGGAGGCCGGCTTGCTGCACCGCAGAGACGGAGGAGAGCACCATCTCGCGGGAAGCTGCGACGAGCAGGCCGCGCAACGTGCGTCCCTGGCCGGGTGCGGTGAGCTCCTCGGTGGGGTGAAAGTCGAGGACGGCCAGCTCGACCGGCATCGGGATGAAGTCCGCCACCTGGTAGGCCAACGACTTCTTCAGCTCAGCGGGGGGCGCCCACGGAAGGTCGACCTGCCGAACCACGACTTTCTGGTTGGCGACGCCGACGATGACCTTCTTGCTCGAGAACTTGGTGTGCGACCACAGCGCCTTGATGGCCTGCGCAACGGCGTCGGGGTCGACGACCTCACCGTCACGGACCGCGCCCGGAGGCAGGGCCACCTGGCCGAACTTCTCGAGCGTGACTTCGCCTTTGGAAAAGGACAGCTCGGCGGCACGCACGCCAGAGGATCCGATGTCGAGACCGATGGCCGAACGAACTGCCACGACGCCTTCCCTCCGCAAGCGGCATAAGCCGCACGTTGCTCCTATGAGCCTTGACAGTTCAGCGCATCGACCTGACGGAGCCAGCCCTTGAGCGAACAGCGCTCAAAAAGTTGGTTCGGGGCGGATCTGTGCGCCTGGAGCCAGTTGCGAAGGGTCAGCCGAGAGCGTCGAGGTACAAATCGGCCAGCGCGCCGCCCCACAGCACCGCCAGGAAGGCACCGGCGAGCATGAACGGGCCGAAGGGAATCTTCGACTTGCGGGTGGCCCGGCCCAGCGCCATCAGCCCGCCGCCCACCACGCCCCCCAGCAGGAACCCGAGGAACGCACCCACCAGGAGCTCGGACCAGCCGAGCCAGCCGAGGTAGAGGCCGAGGACTCCCGCCAGCTTGACGTCGCCGAACCCCATCCCCGCCGGGTAGATGAAGGCCAGCAGGAAGTACAGGGAGAACAGCGCGGCCATGCCGAGCAAGGCCGTGAGGTACGACGACAGGTCGCGCTGGACAAGCGCAGCCATACCGAGCAGTAGGCCGCCCACGAGGTAGGAGGGCAGCACGATGACGTTCGGCAGCCGCTTGACGTCCAGGTCAATGAGGGCCAGGGCGACGCCGATCGCGCCCAGGTAGAGGAAGGCCGGGAGATCAGGCTCGAGACCGATGCGCCACGCCAGCGCCGCGAAGATGACCGCCGTCAGGAGCTCGACAAGTGGGTATCGCACGCTGATGGGCGCTTCGCAGTCCCGGCAGCGACCACGGAGCACCAGCCAGCTCACGACCGGGACGTTGTCCCTCGGCCGTACGACGTGCTCGCAGGCGGGACAGTGCGAGGGGGGACGCACCACCGACTCCCCGCGCGGCACGCGCCAGATCACGACGTTCAGGAAGGAACCGACGAGGAGCCCGAGGATGGCGCTGAAGACGGCGAGCAGGATGGTCACGAGTCGTGAGGGTAGGGCAGTTGCACGGCCCGGCCAGGCATCCGACTCACGGGGCGCTGGATTCCCGTTTGAACAGGATGTCGAGGTTGTAGGTCAGCACGACGTTCGTGAGCCCGTACACAGGCATGGGCCGGAAGTTGACTTCGAGGTGCTTGTTGGAGGTGACGGTTCCGCCGGCATAGATCTGACCGTTGAAGTCCGAGTTGTTCTTGTTGGAGACGTTGCACGGGGTGTAGAAGAGCGTGCTGACCGTCGGCGCGACGTCCAGGTTGTTCTTCATGTCAATGCCGTCAACAGAGCACGGCATGGTTGCGACGGGCGAGCCGAACGGCTGGACGAAGTACAGGTAGCGCATCGTGGTGTTGGTCGACGTGAACGTCGCGTTGTTCTTGAAGCTAACCCCGCCGTCGGCAAAGATCACCAGGTTGTTGTTGAGCAGGATGTCGCCGTTGTTCTTGAAGTAGATGCCGCCGGGACACGTCGTGTGCAGGATTGTCGGCTGAGCGAGGGTTGGTCCGTTTGCAAGGATCCAGTCCGCCGCATCGTCGGCGGTGCCCCCCGAGCAGGTGTTCTTCTCGACCACCGTCGGGTTGTAGCCGGCCTCGACCCACTTGGCGACCGTGGCGGGGTTGTACGGCAGCTGCGGGAACGGCTCAGCGGGCGGAGGGGTGACCGTGGATCCCGCTGCGCACTTGGCGGGGGTGGCGCAGCCTGCCCACGTCGTGCCCCCAGGATTACGGATGGTGCCACTCGCACGCACGGTGTTGGTGACGGCACTCGAGTTGGCGAGCACCACGTTGCCGTTGGAGACCAGAACGCCGCCGAAGGAGGCGCCGCTGCCCGACATGCCCAGCTTGGCCCAGGCGTTGCCGGCGACGTTGCAGCCGCCGAGCGTGAGGGTGCCCTGGGAGATGACAGAGCCACGGTAGCTGCCTGTGTCGCAGTTCACGTTGCCGTTGCTGTAGACGTCGGCATCGGACTTGGCGGGCTCGCTCCCGTAGACATCGCCGTCGCTGAAGGTCACCCCGGCGTTGCCGAAGATGGCCTTGGCCAGCCCATACTGCGGGTTGAGCTGCACCTGGGACTCGATGGTGCGGCGCGCGGCAGCCTGTCCGCCGAGCGCGTTCGACTGCGACGTCGTCTTGACTAGGGCCTGCGCGGGCAGCGCGCCGATCGCCAGCGGGCAGGCCAGGACGGTGCCCGCAGCGTTGAAGTAGGTCACCGTGGTGACCACGCTGAACGTGTCCGGAGCGCTCTGGCCGTTGGTCACTGTGTCCCCGCACGGCAGCACGTTCAGCGCAACGCCCTGCATCTTGGCCAGGGTGGTGTCGACGCCACCCTCGGCCGACATGATCGCGGACGAACGTTGGCGATCGCGACCGGTCTGCCGCGACTCGCTCATCGCGTAAGCCACGATCGACCCCATCAACAGGGTCACCAGCATGACGACGGCCACCGCCGCGACAAGCGCGATGCCTTCGTCGTTGCCACGCAGGAATTTCGGTCGCATTTCAGTCTCCATCAGGCGGGTGGGACGGGGTTGCAGAGGCCGGTGTCGTAGCCGTAGTTGGTGTTGCGGCCCGAGAGCGAGGCACTGATCACGACGGGATTGCCGGGTCGCCGCGCGTCCACGGCCTCGAGACGAACGTCGAGCAACCGGGACTTGTACGCCGTGGCGCCACCCTGGAGGGTGAACGGCATGGTTGAGGGGGTTGTGACGAGGCCGCGCGCCACTGTGGCCCAGCTCGAGACGTTGCCGTCGGTCATCCAGGTCGCCGCCCAGCCCCTGCTGCGCAGCAGGCTGGTGCCCGGGTGCGCAGGATCGGCGATCACCTGCCACTGGACGCAACGCTGGGCACCGTTCGTCTGGGTGTAGACACGCATGCACGTCCCGGCTGTTCCAGCTGACGTGCACGACGCCACGAAGGCAGGTTCGTCGGCCGGGCTGTAGAGCACGTTGCCCGACCTGACCTGCTTGTCGATCTGGTCGAGGCCCGCGCGCACCTGGCTGACGGCCGTAGCACTGTTCTGTGCCTTGCCGGTCATCTTCTGCACCGAGATCATGGCCTGGTAGACAACCGCCATGACGACGCCGAAGATGGCCATCGTGATCAGCACCTCCGCCAAGGAGAGGCCCTGGTCGCCGTCGAGACGTCGTCGGATCCGGGTCGCGATGTCACGCAAGGGGAGCCGCCCGGTAGGAGCTCTCGGCGATGAGCGCCCCGAGGTTGGTCCTGACCGTGAACCGCGTCTGCTCGACGCCGTTGAGCGTGACGATGTACAGCGTGTCCGCCGTTAGGCTGCTGGCGGACGTGGCTTGCTGCGTGCACGCGAGCGGGATGCAGCCCGCCGGGGAAACAGTCCCGGCCACCACCTTGCTCACATTGATGACCGAGTCGACGCTGAGGCCGACATACCCTACCCCGCCCGCCTTGTACGCCATCGACACCGCCGGCGGGTCATACGCTGCATCTGCCACCGGCGACGCGGGCAGCACGACGCTGGTGTAGGTCGCGCCGTTCCAGTAGCTCAGCGTCCCCGCGTCGCGGGTCATGACTGGGGGTCGCGCCCCGGTTCCCGACTCGGCGCGCGCCGTCTCCTTGAGCCCGGTGAGGGAGAACGAGTTGGTGTACGCCGCCGGGCCGGTGTCCCCACCGTTCCTCGGCGGGAGTGAGCCAACCGTGACGGTGCCCAAGGTCCGGGTCACGCCGGCATGCGCGCAGTTCGGTGGCGACACGAGGGTGCACGTCTGGGCGTTGGCGGCGGTGAACCTGCCCGCCATGGCTCGCGAGACGACGCCCGCTTGTCCCACGCTGACCGCGGAGAACGGCGGCAGGTTGGGCACTGCCCCCCCGGCGCCGAAGTCGGTGAGGTCGACGTTCACAGCGGCCGTGGTTCCCAGCCCGCGCACCATGCCACTGGCACAGGGTTGTCCGCTGGCGATGACCGTACCTGCTGCGTCGCTGGCGACGCAGCCGGTAGCGCCCGCGGACACCTGCGACGCAGCGTTGCCAGGGTCCGTGGTCGTCGGGGTCGCCGTCAGGGTCCCGATGAGGCCGGTGAGCGTCTGCGCGGTGCTTGTCTGCGCGGGGGCAGTCTTGCTGTCGGAGGCGCCAGCGGCAGGGGTGGAGGGGTCGCTGTCGGCGGCGGTCGCGGCCGTCTGTCCACCGCTGGTTGTGGTCGTCGCGCCGTTGGTGGCGGTGGCCGCGGTCGTCTTTACGCCGGCAGTGATCGTGGTCGTCTGCTCGATGCCGGTCGAAGCGGAGACCTCGGGGAGCTCGAGCCCGATCGCCGTTCCTCCCAGACCCGTGATCAGGGCGGACGGGTCGGCAGGGTTGCTGACGACGATGCTCCCGGCAGTGATGCCGGCAAGGGCTGAGAACGATGCTTGGCACGGACCCGCGAACGGGTGCGTCGCCGTCGACAGACAACCGCTCGGCGAGTAGGCCGTGCTGCGCTGGATCACCGTCTTGGTGCCCTTGCTGGCGTTCGTGCTGTAGGTGACCATGGCCGTGAGGTTGTAGGCAGGCTGCGGGGTGGCGGCTTGGGTGACGTAGACACCGACCGTGTAGGCGATGCCTTCGACCGTGGTGACCACGCGGTGGTTGCTGAGCGGGGCGGTGACCTGGGAGGCGTTCGCCAGCAGCAGCTCGTCGATGGTGCCGCGGAACAACCGCGGCGTCGCGGTTGCGCCGTCAGCGATGTTGGGATCGGCCGTGTAGGCGGCGGTGCCATTGTTCACGCCCACCTTGATGACGTCGTACGGAAGTGCGCGCAGTCGTTCCAGGGTCTGGGTGGCAAGCGCGGCCGCGGTCTGGCGCTGTTTGGCCTGTGTCACGGTGCGCAGCGAGCCGACGAAGAGGCCGATCATGGCTGCCATGACCGTGAACACGATGATCACGGCGACGACGAGCTCGAGGAGCGTGAATCCGTCGTCCCCGTGCGCCTGTGCGCTCCGGCGGAACCCGGGAAGCAGCCGCATCAGTACGTCTCCATTCTCGGACCGGGGGCGACGACGCGCTCGAGGGTCAAGGCCTGATGCCCGGACGTTGCCATGGCGCGGTCGACCCTCCCTGCGGGATTGCGGTGCAGATGTGCTTGTCATCGGATGTCGGACGCCGAGCCTTGAGCCAGGCTGCTACGCCGATCGGTGGGCTGAGGAGCACGAAACCGGGGCAGCTCCGGTCGGAGCTGCCCCAGTGGTCGTGCGTTGAGATGGGTTAGGAAATGTCCGCCGCGAGGCAGTTGCCCGTGTCCAGGCCGCCCTTGGCCGAGTACTTGTAGTCCTTCTTGTCGCCCTTGGCGTTGGTCACGGCGACGCACCAGTGGGTGTCGTCGACGATGCCGGCACCGGCAACGACCGCGTCGAGTGTGACGCTGGAGCTGGACTTGCCGATGTCAACGGTGGCCAGTGTGTAGCGACCGCCTGCCTGAGCGACAACCGGAACGGCGGTGTTGTCGACGTAGTACGTCGCCAGCTCCTTGCCGATCGTCGAGACGTCGGCCTTGGCGGCGCTGTCCTGGGCCTTCGCACGCTGCGAGAGGAACACCGGGATGGCGATCGCGGCGAGAATGCCGATGATAATCATGACGACGAGGAGCTCGATGAGCGTGAATCCGCCCTCGTTCTCCTCGCTGGTCTTGCGAAGCCGTGCGAGCATGTGCCTCGTCCTTTCAGGACCTAAATTCTCGTTGAACCACTCCGCCGGTCCCCCGCAGCACCATGGTGGATGCCGGCCGAGGCAGCCGGGCTGACCGCGATCTCTGTCACGCGGTTCCCTGGCTTTGCGACCCCGCCTCGCGACGGGTGTGCCGTTTACTTGCCGGTGTGGCTCTATGACACGTTGTTTTTCGGTGTCGCACCGAGGCGGCTTGAGCAAAACGTGGCGACTATCGCGACCCGCCCCGAAGGGGCTAGGACGAACGGTTACTCGCCGATGAGCTTGAAGACGGAGAAGATCGGCATATAGAGGGCGATGATCATGGATCCGACGATTCCGCCGATGAGGGGCACGAAAACTGGGGCAGCTCCGTCGGAGCTGCCCCAGTGGTCGTTCAGTGCGATGGATCAGGTGATGTCGCCGGCGGCGCAGGCGGTCTCTGCGAGGCCGCCCTTGGCCGAGTACTTGTAGGCCTTCTTGTCACCCTTGGGGTTGTTCACGTCGACGCACCAGTGGGTGTCATCGGTGATGTTGGTGTTGACCAGTACGACGCTGGAGCTGGACTTGCCGATGTCGACGCCGGCCAGCAGGTAGCGACTCCCCACCTGGGTGACCGCGGGAACGCCCGTGTTGTCGACGTACCAGGTCGCGAGCTCCTTGCCGATCGTCGAGACGTCGGCCTTGGCGGCGCTGTCCTGGGCCTTCGCACGCTGCGAGAGGAACACCGGGATGGCGATCGCGGCGAGAATGCCGATGATAATCATGACGACGAGGAGCTCGATGAGCGTGAATCCGCCCTCGTTCTCCTCGCTGGTCTTGCGAAGCCGTGCGAGCATGTGCCTCGTCCTTTCAGGACCTGAATTCTCGTTGAACCACTCCGCCGGTCCCCCGCAGCACCATGGTGGATGCCGGCCGAGGCAGCTGGGCTGACCGCGATCTCTGTCACGCGGTTCCCTGGCTTTGCGACCCCGCCTCGCGACGGGTGTGCCGTTTACTTGCCGGTGTGGCTCTATGACACGTTGTTTTTCGGTGTCGCGCAGATGCTGCTTGAGTAAAACCTGGGGACAATCGCGACCCGCCCCCGAAGGGGCTAGGACGAACGGTTACTCGCCGATGAGCTTGAAGACGGAGAAGATCGGCATATAGAGGGCGATGATCATGGATCCGATGATTCCGCCGATCACGGCGATCATCAGCGGCTCGATCAGCGACGTGAGCGCTTCGGTCGTCGCCTCGACGTCGGCGTCGTAGAAGTCCGAGATCTTGTGCAGCATGGTGTCCAGCGCACCGGTGTCCTCGCCTACGGCCATCATCTGCACCACCATCGGCGGGAAGACGGCGTGGTTCTCCAGCGGCTTTGCCAGCGATTCACCGCTGCGGACACTCTCCTGGACGTCGCGGATCGCGCGTTCCAGGACGACGTTGCCGGTCGTTGCCGCCACGATGTCCAGGGCCTGCAGGATCGGGACCCCGCACCTCATCATGGTCCCGAGGTTGCGCGCGAAGCGGCTCAGCGCGACCTTCTGCACCAGGCTGCCGAAGATCGGCGCCTTGAGCTTGAGCGGATCGACGACGTTGCGGACGCGTTGCGTGCGCTTGACCTTCGGCCAGGTGATGAAGAAGACGATGAGGCCGACGAAGCCGACAGGTGCCGCGATCTTCATGGCCCCGCTCAGGAAGACCAGGATCTTCGTGGGGGCCGGCAGCTCGCCGCCGAGATCCTCGAACATCGTCGCGAAGATGGGCACGATGAACAGCAGCATCCCCACGACGGCGAGGATGGCGATGATGAACACGACGACCGGATAGGTCATGGCCGACTTGATCTTCGACTTGAGCTTGACCTCCGCCTCGTAGTTCTCGGCGATCTGGAGCAGCACCGTGTCGAGGAAGCCGCCCACCTCACCGGCCCTGATCATGTTGACCATGAGCGGCGGGAACACCTGGGGGTTCTTGCCGAGGGCGGAGGAGAGCTCGACGCCGGTCTCGACGTCGTTGCGTACCTCGCCCAGGAGCCTGGCGAGCTCCTTGTTCTCGGTCTGCTCCGCGAGGATGGTCAGCGCGCGCAGCAGGGAAAGGCCCGAGTTGATCATCACGGCGAACTGACGCGACATGATCGAGAGGTCCTTGAGCTTGACCTTCTTGCCCATGCCCGGGATCTTGATGTCGCTCTTCATGCCGACACGCTGCTTGCTGATGCTCAGCGGGGCGTAGCCCATCTGGCTGAGCTTGTTCGCGACGGCCGTCTCCGAGTCGGCGTCGAGCGTGCCCGAGACGACCTTTCCCGTCTTGTCGCGCACCGAGTACTGATACGTCGTCGCTGCCATGGTGTTGCCTCTCAGCCTCGGCCGGTGAGCCGGTTGAAGTCCTCGACGTGGTGGCACTTCTCGAGGCCCACCTCGTAGGAAATGCGTCCTTGCTTGACCAGGTCGGCAAGGTGCTGGTCCATCGTGTGCATGCCGTGCTTGAGCCCGGCCTGCATCGACGAGTAGATCTGATGGGTCTTGCCTTCGCGGATCAGGTTGCGGATCGCCGGAGTGGCGACCAGCACCTCTGTCGCCACCGCGCGTCCTTTGCCGTCGCTGGTTTTCGCCAGCGTCTGGCAGACGATGCCCTGCAGGGCGCTGGCGAGCTGCACCCTGACCTGCTGCTGCTGGTGCGGTGGGAAGACGTCGATGATGCGGTCGATCGTCTGTGCGGCGTCCGACGTGTGCAGGGTGGCGAAGACCAGGTGGCCGGTCTCGGCGGCGGTCAGGGCGACCGAGATGGTCTCGAGGTCACGCATCTCACCGACCAGGATGATGTCGGGGTCCTGTCGCAGCACGTGCTTGAGGGCGGCACCGAACGAGTGCGTGTCCTCCCCCACCTCGCGCTGGTTGACGATGCAGGACTGGTGGCGGTGGAGGAACTCGATCGGATCCTCGACGGTCATGATGTGGTCGTGCCGGGTCCGGTTCGCCATGTCGACGAGGGAGGCCAGGGTCGTCGACTTGCCCGACCCCGTCGGACCGGTGACGAGCACGAAACCACGCTCGAGCCCAGCGAACCTCGCCACCGACGCTGGGACGCCGAGGTCTTCGAGCTTCTTGATCTCGAACGGGATGACGCGGAAGGCAGCTCCGACGGCGTCGCGCTGCCGATAGACGTTGACCCGGAACCGCGCGCGGCCGGGGACGCTGTAGGCGAAGTCGAGCTCGAGGATCTCCTCGAACTTCTCGCGCTGCCTCTGCGTCAGCGCGGCGTAGAGGATCCGCTGGACGACCGGCGGCGTCAGAACGGGGTACTCCTCGAGCTGGCGGAGCTCACCGTTCACGCGCAGCGACGGCCGCGCGCCGGACGTGAGGTGGAGGTCGGACGCGCCTCTGTCGAGGACCAGCATGAGCAGGTCATTGAGGTCGATGTCGCCGTCCTCGGCGGCCGCCTCCGTGGAGGGGCGCTCATAGGCCGTCTCAGCCGCCTCGGTATTTGCGAGCAGGGGCGACCCGTGGTCCGCGGGCGCCGGCCCGGTGACAGGAACAGCCACGGTCTCCAAGTCGGGGGCAGGGGCGGGCGCGGGGACCGTGGGCGTGCTCGGCTCAGCCACGTAGGCGTGCTGCGCCGCGACTGGTGCAGGCGCTTCCAGGGTGTACGTCGCCTCCGGCGCAGCCTGGGCCGGCAGGGGCTCGAGGACAGGCTCGGTGTCCGGTTCCGCGACAACGTCGGCGACGGGCTCCGCGACAGCCGGGGCGGGGAAGAAGCCCCATCCTTCGTCGGCGGAAGCCGGCGGCTGCACGGACGGATCCACGGAGTCCACGGGATCCCCTCTCCACCGCGCGGTCGCGCAGCATGTGGACCTGCCAGGGCGGCAGGTCTCTGTTGGGTGGCATCGGCCGTCCGGCCGGGGTGCTTGAGCCCGCGCGGAGGGCGTTGTGCAGGCTTTACACGACGACGCGGAGGATCTCGTCCAGGGAAGTGACCCCGCCCAGGACCTTGTCGAGACCGTCCTCGCGCAGCGTTCGCATTCCCTGCTCGCGGGCGACGTGCTCGATCGTGGTCGCCGGCGCACGTTCCACGGCGAGCCGCTCGATCTCCTCGCTCACCACCATGACCTCGTGCAGGGCGAGGCGGCCCTTGTAGCCGGTTTTGGAGCAGGCCGTGCAGCCCACCGGGCGGTAAAGCGTCGGCAGGTCCTTGCCGTCCTCCCACGGGAATCGAGCCTGGACCAATGCCTCCTGGGTCGGTGTGTACGACTCCTTGCACTTTGAGCACAGCCGCCGGGCGAGCCGCTGGGCGAGCACGGCGTCGAGCGCGGAGCCTACGAGGAAGGGCTCGATGCCCATCTCGGTGAGCCGCGTCACTGCCGACGGCGCGTCGTTGGTGTGCAGCGTCGAGAGGACGAGGTGGCCGGTGAGCGCCGCCTCGATCGCGATCTGCGCTGTCTCGTGGTCGCGGATCTCACCGATCAGCACGATGTCGGGATCGGAGCGAAGAATGGAGCGCAAGGCAGAGGCGAAGGTGAGCCCGGCCTTCACGTTGGTCTGCACCTGGTTGATGTTGGGCAGGCGGTACTCGACCGGATCTTCGACGGTGATGACGTTGACCTCGGGGCGGCTGACGATGTTCAGGGTGGCGTAGAGCGTCGTCGACTTGCCGGAGCCGGTGGGGCCGGTCACCAGGATCATCCCGTAGGGCTTGGTGAAACTGGCCGAGAAGCGCTCGTAGTTGGCTTCCGCGAATCCCAGGTCGGTCAGGTCCAGGCGCACCGTCGAGTTGTCCAGGATCCGCATGACGACCTTCTCGCCCCACACCGTCGGCAGGGTGGCAACACGCAGGTCGATCTTCTTCCCGTTGGCGTTGACCGAGAGCCTGCCGTCCTGCGGGACGCGCCTCTCGGCGATATTGATGTCTGCCATGATCTTCAGTCGGCTGATGACGCCCGACTGGATCGCCTTGGGAGAACGCATCACCTCGTGGAGCACGCCGTCGATGCGGAACCGCACCCGCAGATCGGACTCCGTCGGCTCGAGGTGGATGTCGGACGCCCGGTCCTGGATGGCCTGAGTGATGAGGAGGTTGACGTACTTGACGATCGGGGCGTCCTCGACGATCTCCTTGACCTTGGAGAGGTCTTCCTCCTCCTCGTCCATCCCGAGAGCGCTGGTGAGGTCGTCGAGGTCGGAGTCGGCGCGGTAGTAGCGGTCGATCGCGGCGGCCACATCGCTGCGGGTCGCCACGACAGGTTTGACGTCCATGCCGGTGAGCGAGCGGATGTCGTCGATGGCGAAGACGTTGGCGGGGTCTGCCATCGCGACGAGCAGGCGACCGTCCTCGAAGCCGATCGGGATCGCGGAGTGCCGACGGCAGACTGCCCCGGGCACCCGGCCGACAGCCGAGCCGTCGACCGCGATGTCGCCGAGGTCGACGAAGCGCAGGCCGATCTGGGTGGCGAGCGCGGAGACGAGCTGCGACTCGCTGAGGACGCCTTGGTCGATGAGCACCCGGCCGAGGGCGCGACCGACGCGCTCCTGCTCCTCGTAGGCGGCATCCATCTGGACAGGGGTGACTAGCCCCCCTTCCAGCAGGATGTCGCCGAGCTGCTTCACCACTGGTCCCTTCGCCTGGCAAGCTTGCTTTTCCATCGGGAGAAGAGCCCGGCTACTGAAGATGCCGTCCCATCAGCAGGCGGAGATCGAACTTCCACGGGGGGGTCGACCCTCGCGTTGTCTTGAGCGACGCTTGCGTCATTGTGAGCGAGGAGCGCGGCGACGTGGCCCATGGCGCGGGTGAGCGTCGAGTCTTCGAGGGTCAGCTCGCTGCGGTCCTCGAAGACCAGTTGGACGAGGACAGACGGGTCCGGTCTGCGGTGCCGGCCGCGCGGCTCTTCGAGTCCCCACACGGCGGTCATACGCGGACGGAGTCGGCCTCGACCTCGTCGAGGACCGCGTAGAGGAGGGCGAGCAGCACGCTCTTGACCGATTCCTTGTCGGTGGCGTCGACGGACAGGATCGCGACGTCCGACGGGATCTCCAACCGGTCGCGGACCTTGGCGATCAGTGCATGGTCATCGGCGGAGGCCCGGTTGAGAGCAACGACGTACGGCACGCGCGCCATCGTGCGGAACGCGCCCAGGATCCCGCCGGCCTCGGAGATCGAGTCCTCGCGTTCGGCGTCGACAAGCAGGAGATAGCCGATCATCCCCTCGCCCAGGATCTCCCACATGAAGTCGAAGCGGTCCTGACCGGGTGTGCCGAACAGATAGAGGATCAGCTCGCGGTCGATGGTGATGCGGCCGAAGTCCATGGCGACGGTGGTCTCAGGCTTGCGCTTACGCGTGCTGTCCGTGACGCTCCGCTCGGTGGAGAGCACCGTGATCTCGCTGATCGTGCGGATCAGCGTCGTCTTCCCGGCGGCGAAGGGCCCGGTGACGACGACCTTGACGGCCTGGCCGCCGCGCCGCCGGCTCCGCGCACTCGCCATGGCCTAGAGACCCCGGACGCCGGCGATGAGGCGCAGCATCAGGCTGCGGTTGACATTGGGGTCGCGCTCGATCACCGAGGCGGCGTCGGGGTCGACGGCCATCGCCGTGGCGCCGACGACGTCGCCCACCACGGACAGTGGCGTGCTCGGCCCGCGCGACGGCAGCGATGGAAGATCGAGGGCGCCTTCGTCGAAGGTGGCGGTCCGGCGGGGCAGGAACGGTTCGGGACGCTGCGGGGTCACGTCACCGGGGACGTGGGCGCCGCCCAGCATGGACGGGACGGAGTCAATCGCGAGAGGTTCGACCGGCTGGGGTTCCGGCGCGTCGAGCCCCGAAGGCTCCTGCGGGCCGAGCGCGTGCTTGGCCTGCGAGGCGACCTGGACCGGCTCGACCGTGGCCGGCGCGGGCACGTCGGCGATTGGCGGAGCGCTCGTCGGCTCCGGCTGGACCGGCCTGAACGGCTGGCCCTCGAGGGCTGCGAGCAGCCGGTGCCGGCGATGAACGGTGCTCACGTGGTCGAGGTCGGCGTCGCCTGCTGCGCGCACCGACAGCAGCCCGCGCTCCACGAGCGCAGCCAGGTTGGAGACGACGGCGTACTGGCCGCTCCCGGTCAGGTCCACGAGCTCGGCGACGCTGCGCCGGCCGTCGACCAGGGCGAGCAGCGACCATTCCTCGCGGGTCACGTCGGGGTCGGCCGGCAGGACGACAGGCATGCTCAGCACCGACTGAGGGGTCGGGATGACCTTGGAGACGGACTCCCAGCTCTCGCGGCGGCTGTCGGCGTCGGCGACAACGCTCTCCACGGTCAGGGTCACGCCGACGTCGTCGGGGTTGAGCTCGTCGACGACGAAGGCGAAATCACCCTGCAGCCAGTGGAGCAGGTCGAACATCGCGTCGACGGTCTGGTCGGTGACGGCCTTGCGCAGCAGCGTTGCGTCGATGGCGCCTGCCTCGAGCAGCGCCTTCACGACGCCGGTGCCGTTTCCTTCGGTTGCCCGGCTGACGGCCGACTCGAGAGCCTCGTCGTCGATCACTCCCGCGCCGATGAGGCGCCGTACCAGTGCCTGGCGCGAACCGTCGGCGGAGGCTCCGGTGACGGCACCGCCGGCGAAGTAGACCACGCCGTCCGCTCCCTGGCTTGCCAGGTGCAGGCCGCCGGTCTTCTTCGTGAAGGTGAGCAGCTGGAAGATGTCGGGCATGCTGAAGGCGTCGAGCGTTCCCTCGAGCTTCATCTCAGCGCCAATCGGTCGTGGGCAGCGAGCCGCTTCGGTCCGTCCACGCGTTGTCCGTGGAGACCACCTGGAGCGGCAATGCCGGCTCTGAGCGGGGGCGGTACGCCGGCTCGACGTCCTCGGTGATCAAGGTCTCGACGGCGGCGAGCGACGGTGCCGGGTCCTCGCGGAGCGCGTCACCCAGCGCGTCGGCGGCTCGGCGTACCTCGAAGAGCATCAGTCCGGTCTTCGCCCCGCGTGCGGCGACAGCCACGAGCACTGCCTCGTCGTCGGCCGAGATGAGGAAGACGGTGCCGTTCTCGCCCTCGACGTAGACCTGCGAGAGCAGTCCGCGGCCTAGGCCTTCGGCAGCGCGCTCGCCCAGCGAGAGGAGGGCAGCGCACATCGCGGCGACCCGGTCCTCGTCCATCCCCTCGGGGAGGGCAGAGGCCATCGGCAGGCCGTCGAAGGAGACGACCGAAGCAGCCTCGATCTCGGGCGCCTGGTCGAGCAGCTCGTTCAGGATGCGGTCCATCTGGGCCGACCTGCTCGCGCCCATGACGGAGCCGTCATGCGGTTCGTTCATCGATCCCACCTCGCGCTGGCCTACGGATGCCGTCTCCCTAGGGCCATCGGCGATCGGGGCACCCGGCTTGAGCGAACGCTCGGGAGCGCTCGGCGCCGGGGCTCAGGCGGAACGCAGCGCCTGTTTGCCTGCCTGCCGCAGGACCTCCACGAGGTCGTCCCCGACTGCTCGGCCGGTCATCAGCGCGACCTGGCGCACGGCCTGGTGGACGAGCAGGTCGAGGCCCCCGGCCACCGACCCTCCGCGGGACCCCCACGCGGCCGCCAGCGGGGTCGGCCAGGGGTCGTAGACGACGTCGAGGAGCAGGCCGGCGACCCGGTCCGGCAGGGCTGCGGCGATCGCGCCCGAGGTGCCGGACGGCAGCGTCGACACCACCACGTCGGCCTCGCCCAGCGCGTGGGCATCCAACCCGCGGTCCTCCGACCAGCGGACCATCACCGGGTGCAGGGCCAGCCGCTGTGCCGCCGCAGTGAGATCGCTCGCGCGTGCGGGATCGCGCACGAACACCCGTGCCGCGTCCACGCCGGACTGGCCCAACGCGGCCAGCGCGGACGTCGCGGTCGCTCCACCGCCGACGACGCAGGCGCTGCCGGGCCGGTCGACGCCCCGCTCGTGCAGGACGGCGACCATGCCGGGCACGTCGGTGTTCTCGCCCTGCCTGCCGTCCCCGCCCAGTACGACGGTGTTCGCCACACCGACGTCGCGGACCAGGTCGCTGGCCCCGTCGAGCAGCGGCAGCACGGCCCGCTTGAGAGGCATGGTGAGACTCAGCCCGGCCCACGACTCATCGAGGCCGTTAAGGAACGCCGGCAGGGCCGCTGCGTCGACGTCCTGGGCGTCGTAGGTCCAGCCGCTCAGCCCGAGCTCGGCGTACGCCGCCCGGTGCAGCACCGGCGACAACGAGTGGGCCACCGGAGAGCCGAGCACGGCGGCGCGGCGGGCGCCGTCAACCGGGGTCACCGGGCTACTGGTTGGACTTGAGCTCCCGCTTGAACCGCAGGAACTCCTTGTAGTCGTTGGTGAATTTGGTCTCGCCGCTCTCGGGGTTGGTCGTCACGAAGTAGAGCCAGTCACCGTCCGGCGGGTTGACGGCAGCATCGAGTGCCTTCTGTCCGGGCGAGCTGATCGGTGCCGGCGGCAGGCCCTTGTTCTTGTAGGTGTTGTACGGCGAGTCCTGGCCGAGGTCGTCGTAGGTGACGATCTTCTTGTCGGCCTTGAGCGCGTAGTTGACCGTGGAGTCGAACTGCAGCGGCATGTCCTTCGCGAGCCGGTTGTAGACGACCCTGGCGACCTTGCCGAAGTCCTCGTCGTGGCGGGCCTCGCCCTCGAGGAGGCTCGCGATGATGACGATCTCGTACGGCTTGCGCGGGGTGCGGTCGACACCGGTCTCCTCGGCCACGCTGGCATAGCTGGCGAACAGCTCCTTGAGCACGCTCGCCGCCGTCGAGTCGGGCTGCACGTCGTAGGTGGCGGGATAGAGGAAGCCTTCAGGGTTCTTGCCGGCATAAGCGGGAAGCCCGAGCTTGGCGGCCGACCGCAGCGCCTTCCGGTAGTCGGCGAGGGGGATCTTCGACTTGGTGGCGAGGGTCTTGAGGGCCTCGTCGAGCCGCAGCCCCTCGGGCAGGGTCACGGCAGCGGTGATCCGCGACTTCGGGTCGAGCAGCGCGGCCAGCGCGTCGGCGGCCGGCATCTTGCGCTGGAGGTTGTAGAAGCCGGGCTGCAGGGAGGAGGCGTCCGGCTCCCCATTGGCCACCTCGAGGAACCCCTCGACGCTGGCCACCACGTCCTGGCGCTTGAGGGTTCGCCCGACATCCGCGACCGTCTGGCCCTCGACGACCTCGACCTGCACCTTGCCCGTGCCGGGACCGGGGTAGTCGGCGGCGGAGGACTGGAACGCGTCCTTGAGCTTGCCCCCGATGCCGAAGACGAGCGCCGCCGTACCGCCGACGATGGCCAGCACCAGGACGAAGGAGAGCAGCACCGCAAACTTGCTGCGGTGCTCGCGCCGGCGTCGTCTCCGACGGCGGGTGGGCTGATCGTCCTCCGTCCACACGGACAGGTCGGTCATTGCCTCACCCTCTGGTCTCATCGTGGTCCGCGGCCGCCGCGCTGCTGGGCGGCCCGATCACCCGGCCAGGCGCCACTCCTGTGGTCCTCTCGGCGTCAAGCGCTCCTTGAAGGATGATGACAGCCGCAGCCTGGTCGATAACTCTACGACCCTTGCGCGTGTCGACCCCACCCGCGTGCAGCGCGCGCTGGGCGCCGGCCGTGCTGAACCGCTCGTCGGCCAGGCGTACGGGCACCGGCGCGAGCCGGGCGGCGAGCGCCTCGGCGTACTGCTCCGCCGCTCGTGCCGCCGGCCCCGAGCGGCCCGACAGGGACGTCGGCAGGCCCACCACGACCTCGATCGCCTCACGCTCGGTGACCAGGTCAGCCAGGGCGTCCAGGTCGCCGGCGTCGCGGCGCAGCGTGGTCACCGGCGTGGCGAGCGTTCCGGCCGGGTCGCAGGCGGCGACCCCGACCCGCACCGACCCGACGTCGACCCCCAGCCGCGCTCCGTCCCTCATCGCCGGGTCAGGTGCTGCCGGTGACGCGCTGGCCGACGACGTGCTCGACCTGGCGCAGCGCCTCGTCGATCCGCGTCGGGTCCGATCCCCCGCCCTGGGCCACGTCGTCCTTGCCCCCGCCACCGCCGCCGAGCACCTGGGCGGCCACCCGCACCAGGTCGCCGGCCTTGATGCCCCACTCCCGGCCCTTGTCGTTCACGGCCACCACGACGACGGGACGGTCGTTGACCACCGTCACCCCCGCGACGACGCTCGGACGCTCGGCCGGGATGCGGTGTCGTACGTCGAGCACCAGCCGCCGCAGGTCGTCGGCACCCGTGCCGTCGGGCACCCGGTGGGTGACGACGCCAACCCCGAACACGTCGGTCGGGTTGGCCGCGAGGCCGCCGGCAGCCAGCAGGACCTGGGTGGAGCGGACCTTGTCCAGCTCCTTCTCGACCTCGCGTAGCCGCGCGGTCATCGCCGCCACCCGGTCGGGCAGCTCTTCGGGGCGCACCTTGAGGACATCGGTCAGCTCGGCGACGAGCGAGCGTTCTCGGGCCAGGTAGCGCAGCGCCGCCATCCCGACCAGAGCCTCCACCCGACGCAGACCGGCGCCGACCGACGACTCACCGGTCAGCGTGATCGGGCCGACCTGCGAGGAGTGCAGCACGTGGGTGCCGCCGCAGAGCTCCCGCGACCACTCGCCGCCGATCTCGACAACGCGTACGTCCTCGTCGTAGGTCTCACCGAACAGCGCCAGCGCGCCGATCTCGCGCGCCTGGGCCAGCGGCATCACCGACGCCGACACCAGCAGGTCGTCGCGGACCGCGAGGTTGGCCACCTCTTCGACCTCGCTGCGGGTGCTCTTGTCCAGCGCCGATCCCCAGGCGAAGTCGAGCCGCAGGTAGCCGGGCCGGTTGTAGGAACCGCTCTGCAGGGCGTTGGGGCCGAGCACCTGGCGCAGTGACGCATGGACGACATGCGTGCCCGAGTGGGCCTGGCAGGCGGCCAGCCGCCAGTCACGGTCGACAGCCGCGTGCACCTGCTGGCCGGTGGTGACCTCGCCCTCGACGACCTCGACGGTATGGGCCACGAGGCCGCGGATCGGGCGCTGGACGTCGACGACCTTGAGCCGCGCGCCGTCGGCGACGATCTCGCCCTCGTCGGCGATCTGCCCGCCCGACTCGGCATAGAACGGTGTCCGGTCGAGCACCACCTGCACGTGCTCGCCCTGGCGGGCCGCGGGCACCGCCACGCCGTCCTTCACCATGCCGATGAGCGTCGCGTCGGACTCGAGCTCGACGTAGGCGCGGAAGTCCGTCGGCCCGGCGTCGCGAAGCTCCCGGAACACCCCGGCGTCGGCGTGGCCAGTCCGGCGCGACTGTGCATCGGCTCTGGCGCGCTCGCGCTGCTCGCGCATCAGGGCGCGGAACCCGTCCTCGTCGACCTGCAGACCCTGCTCGGCGGCCATCTCGAGGGTCAGGTCGATGGGAAAGCCGTAGGTGTCGTGCAGCTGGAACGCCTTCGCCCCGGACAGCTGCGTGCCGCTCGCCGCCTTCGTCTCTCGCACCGCCGTGTCCAGCAGGGTCGTGCCGGCCCGCAGCGTCTGCCGGAACGTCTCCTCCTCGGCGTACGCCGTCTGGCTGATGCGCCCGAAGTCGCGCGCCACCTCGGGGTAGGACGGCGACATCGCGTCGCGTGAGACGGGAAACAGCTCGGGCAGCACCGGCTCGTCGACGCCGAGCAGCCGCATCGAGCGAACGGTGCGGCGCAGCAGTCGGCGCAGCACGTAGCCGCGCGCCTCGTTGCCCGGCGTGACGCCGTCACCGATGAGCATCAGCGCGCTGCGCACGTGGTCGGCGACGACACGAAGTCGTACGTCGTCGTCGTGCTGGGCGCCGTAGCGCTTGCCGGCCAGCTCCGCAGCCCGCTCGAGGACCGGGAAGACCTCGTCGATCTCGTAGAGGTTGTCGACGCCCTGGAGCAGGTAGGCGACCCGCTCGAGGCCCATGCCGGTGTCGATGTTCGGGCTCGGCAGCGCGCCGACGGTGTCGAAGTCGACCTTGGTGCGCACCTCCCCCAGCTCGAACTGCATGAAAACCAGGTTCCAGATCTCGAGAAACCTGTCCTCGTCGACGATCGGTCCACCGTCCGGGCCGTGCTCCGGGCCACGGTCGACGTAGATCTCGCTGCACGGCCCGCCCGGACCCGGCACGCCCATGTGCCAGTAGTTGTCCTCGAGCCCCCGTCGCTGGATGCGTTCGTCGGGAAGACCGATCTTGCGCCAGAGGTCGAACGCCTCGTCGTCATCGAGGAACACCGTGACCCAGATCTTGTCGGGGTCGATGCCGAAACCACCCTCGGCCGTCGGCGAGGTCACCAGCTCCCAGGCAAGGTCGATCGCGCCCTCCTTGAAGTAGTCGCCGAAGGAGAAGTTGCCGTTCATCTGGAAGAACGTGCCGTGCCGCGTGGTCTTGCCGACCTCTTCGATGTCCTGGGTGCGCACGCACTTCTGCACGCTCGTGGCGCGCTGCCAGGGCGGCGACTCCTGACCCAGCAGGTAGGGCTTGAACGGCACCATGCCGGCGTTGACGAACAGCAGGTTGGGGTCGTCCAGCAGCAGAGAGGCGGAGGGCACCACCGCGTGGTCACGCTTGCCGAAGAACTCCAACCACCGACGCTTGATCTCGGCGGTCTCCATCAGCGTCGGCTCCTCGTGCTCCTTCGGGGGGCTGTGGGTCGGTCGAGCAGGTCGGCGGCGTCCTCGGGCGATCCCTCGTGGGGGTCGTTGTCGATGCCGAGCGCGTCGCGCAGCTCGGCCTCGCGCTGCTCCATGCCGAGTCGCACCTGGTCGCCGAAGTAGCGGATCGACTCTCCGATGCCACCCGCGTTGCGCGCCACGCCCGCCGGGGTGAACGACTCGGCGATGCGCGAGACCTTGCGTACGGCGTACACGCCCACCGTCGCGCCCACGGTCATCCAGAACAAGCGCCTCACACTCTCACCGCCTTCGTCTCGTCGCTCTCACAGTCGCCTTGCCGCGTCTGGAGCCTCAACCCTTGCGCCGCCGCTTGGCCGCCCGGGCGCTGGCCTGCTCCGACCTGATCTCGGAGCGGACCCGCTTCTCGACAGTGCCACGGCGGCGGTCGGACAGCGCATTGCGCACGCCGTAGGTGAAGGCTGCCACCTTGATCACCGGCGTACCGAAGACCGACGCGAGGAGAGCGACGAACGCCGAGACGTTGGTGGTGATGGACTGGACGTTCGAGGTGATGGCGTCGACCCGCACCAGCTGGGCGTTGGTCGTGCTCACCGTGGTCGTGACCTCGTTGAGCAACGGCACGGTCTCGTCCGACACGCCCTTGACCAGCCTGCTGCTCTCGTCGAACAACCCACCGAGCTTGACCAGGGGTATCGCGAGCACGCCCACGAGCAGCAGGAAGGCACCTGCAGCGATGAGCCCCGCGATCTCTCCACCCGACATGGCCGCGACCCTATCGCGGGCGTCACGTGGATTCACCGCAGCCCGTGGCTGTCTGGCACCCCGCCGCCCGGTGGCCGCTGCACGACCGGCGGAGTGTCCCAGTCGGGCGTGGACAGGGCTGTTCACAACCTCACACCCTCCACAGGTCGGCTCCGTCAGTCCTTCTCACGACCGGCAGCCTCGAGCGTGGCGACATGCGTCGTCAGCCGCTGCGTTCCGGCGGACCCGTCCAAGAAGGCCTGCGCTCCAGTGACGACTACGAGCTCGGTATCACCCGGGGTGAGTTGCGAGCCCAAGGCCCCGCCCCCTACCGAAGATCCATTGGAACGTTCGGCATCTGGTTGTCCCGAGAATCCATGCCGAACATTGCAAACGATCTTGCTCTCAAAAGGAGCTGAGTGCGTGGGTCAGGTGATTGATCAATCGCCGCGGACGCGGGCGCGCAGCCGCTCCCAGAGCTCGGCCAGGCGGGACTCAGCTCCGTGACCCGTCGGCCGGTAGTAGGTGCGCCCCTGCACCGCGTCGGGCGCGTACTGCTGCTCGGCGACACCGCCGGGCTGGTCGTGGGGATAGACGTAGCCCTTGCCGTGGCCGACGGTGCTCGCCCCGCCGTAGTGCGCGTCGCGCAGGGGCGGCGGCACCGGTCCGGCCAGGCCTCGACGTACGTCGGCCAGCGCCTCGTCGACCGCGACGATCACGGCGTTTGACTTCGGCGCGAGCGCCAGGTGCAGCGTCGCCTGGGCGAGGTTGATGCGCCCCTCGGGCATGCCGATCAGCGCCACGGCCTCGGCCGCCGCCACCGCCACGGGCAACGCCGTCGGGTCGGCCAGCCCCACGTCCTCCGAGGCCAGGATCACCAGCCGGCGGGCAATGAAGCGCGGATCCTCGCCCGCCTCGATCATCCGGGCCAGGTAGTGCATCGCCGCGTCGGCGTCCGAGCCGCGGATCGACTTGATGAACGCCGAGATGACGTCGTAGTGCTGGTCGCCGTCCCGGTCGTAGCGCAGCGCCGCCCGGTCGACCGCCGCCTCGAGAGTCTCGACGTCGAGGGTGTCGCCACCGACCGCGAGCACCGCGCCCGCGCCGGCCTCGAGCGCGGTCAACGCCCGCCGCGCGTCTCCCCCGGCGACCCGCAACAGGTGCGCCATGGCCTCGTCGGTGACCGACACCGCTCCGTCGAGACCTCGCGCGTCGTCAACAGCACGGCGTACGAGCGACGCGATGCCCTCGTCGTCGAGCGGCGCCAACGTCAGCAGCAGCGAGCGGGACAGCAGCGGTGACACCACCGAGAAGTACGGGTTCTCGGTCGTGGCCGCGACGAGCGTCACCCAGCGGTTCTCGACGGCGGGCAGCAGCGCGTCCTGCTGGGTCTTGGAGAAGCGGTGCACCTCGTCGATGAACAGCACAGTCTGGCGGGACGACATCCCGACCTGGCGCCGAGCATGGTCGATGACCGCGCGCACCTCCTTGACTCCGGCGTTGACCGCCGACATCTCGACGAACGAACGCCCGGTCGCGCTCGACACGAGGTAGGCCAACGTCGTCTTGCCCGTGCCCGGCGGCCCCCACAGGATCACCGACGCGGGCCCGGCCACACCGTCGCCGCCCTCCACGAGACGGCGCAGCGGAGAGCCCGGCACCAGCAGGTGGTCCTGGCCCGCGACCTCGTCGAGGCTGCGCGGGCGCATGCGTACGGCGAGCGGAGCGGACGCCTCCGCCGCGTCGTCGGCCGCCGACTCGAACAGGTCCACGCCCCGACCGTAACCCCCTCCACCGTCGGACCCGCCGCCCGAAGTCCGAGCCCGCCCCCCAGGTCTGGGACACCACCCGCCTGGGGAGAATGGCCCGCGTGCTCGCGTCGCTCGGCCGCTTCTGCTTCCGCCATCGGCGGCTCGTGGTGTTTAGCTGGCTGGTCCTGTTCGTGGCCGGCCTCACCGGCGGAGTGCGCGTCTTCGACCGGCTCGGCACCGACTACTCGGGCAGCGCGATCGAGTCGTTCGCGGGCTTCGACCACCTCGCTGAGTCGGCGACCTACGGCTCCTCCGTCACGGCTCTCGTCGAGGGTGACCTCGGCGACCCTCGGGTCCGCGCCGAGCTGACCGAGGCCGCAGCCGACCTGCGCGCCATCAACGGTGTGGGCCGCGTCGTCGACCCGGTGAGTGCTCCGGCCGACGCGGGTCTGATCGCGCGTGACGGCAACGCCGGGCTGCTCGTCGTCGACATGGTCCGGGAGTTCGAACCGCAAGACATGGCCGACGAGCCACTGCTGCTCGACCGCGTCACCGAGCGACTGCGCGCGATCGGGCCGGCGACCTCGACCGAGGTCCTGCTGGGCGGCGAGATGCTGCTCGACGACGAGCTCGCCGAGCAGTCGCAGAAGGACACCGAGGTCGGCGAGTTCATCGCCCTGCCCATCACCCTCGTCGTCATGGTGTTCCTCTTCGGCGGACTGCTCGCCGCGGGCATCCCGTTCCTCGGCGCGCTCGTGTCGATCGCCGGCGGCCTGGCGAGCCTCTACGGGCTCTCCCACGTCATGGACCTCGACCCCGCCGTCCCCTCGGTCACGACCGTCATGGGCCTCGGCCTCTCCATCGACTACGCGCTGCTCGTCGTCGCCCGCTACCGCGAAGAACGCGGACTGGGCCGCGGCCCCGAGGACGCCGCGGTCGTCACCATGGCCACGGCGGGGCGGACCATCGCGTTCTCTGCACTCACCGTCGCGACGGCGTTGTGCGGGTTGTTCGTCTTCGAGGACCCGATCTTCCGCGCGCTCGGGGCGGCCGGGGTGAGCGTGATCGTGGTCGCCCTGCTCGCGGGTCTCACCCTGGTGCCGGCCCTGCTCGGGCTCTTCCACCGCCGCATCAAGGTGCCGACCTCGCGAGTGGCTGACGACGGCTTCTTCGCCAGGCTGGCGCGGGCCACGCAGCGGCGCGCGATCCTGGTGACGACCGGTATCTCGCTCGCCCTGCTCGCCGCGGGGGCGCCGTTCCTCGCCGCCAACTTCCAGAACGGCGGCTCGGACCTGCTGCCCGAGAGCTTCGAGAGCCGGGCGTTCGCGCTGGCGACGGCCGAGCACTTCCCGCGCGACGCGACGGAGCCGGTCGTCGTGCTCGCGCGTGTGCCGGCGGCGGAGCTCCAGGCGTCGGTCGATGCCGTGGCGCGCGGCGACCTGGTGCGCGAGGCGCGCCCGGCCCTGAACCGGGAGGACGGCTGGTCGTCGGTCGAGCTCCAGCCGTACGGCGAGTCGCAGGGCGACCGCGCCAAGGACCTCGTACAGGCGTTGCGCGACGACCGTCCCGAGTTCCGCACGTGGGTCACCGGCGACGCGGCCGCCCTCCTCGACTTCCAGCAAGTGGTGCTCGACGGGCTTCCGTGGGCGGTGCTCGTCGTCGGGCTCGGCACGTTCACCTTGCTGTTCCTGATGACCGGCTCGGTACTGGTGCCGATCAAAGCCTTGGTGATGAACACGCTGTCGCTGGGAGCGACCTTCGGCGTACTCGTGCTCGTCTTCCAGGAGGGCTACGGAGCCGACCTGCTCGACTTCACGCCGACCGGTGCCCTGGAGACCTGGGTGCCGGTGATCGTGTTCGCCTTCGCGTTCGGGCTGAGCATGGACTACGAGGTCTTCCTGCTCTCGCGGGTCAAGGAGCTGTACGACGCCGGGCTGCCCAACGACAAGGCCGTCGAGCTCGGCCTGCAGCGCAGCGGCCGCATCATCACCTCCGCCGCGTTGTTGATGCTCATCGTGTTCCTCGGTTTCGCGGCCGGAAAGCTGCTCGGCATCAAGCAGATGGGCCTCGCGCTGGCGACCGCCGTCGCTGTCGACGCGACGCTGGTGCGCTGTCTGCTCGTGCCGGCGACCATGACGCTGCTCGGCGACCGCAACTGGTGGGCGCCCGGGTGGCTGCGCCGGGTCCACAACCGCATCGGGCTCCGCGAGCACGTCGACGTTCCGCCGGTGACCGCGGACGCGGGCGACGGTGCGCCGGTCGGCGCGGGCCGTCCGTGAGCGGCGCCGTCGCCGTCCCAGAGCAACTGGTCGGCGCCCGGGAGATCGTGGCGGCCTCCGCCGACGACCCGTACGCCCGCGCCTGGACTGGCACCGACGAGGAGTTGCAGGGGTGGCGCCATCCCGACGGCGCGGTGGGTTGGTTGCGGCCGTCGCACCGGGAAGCCGGACGAAACCTGTTGATCTGCCTCGGGAAGCCACCCTCCGCCGCAGCGCTCTTTCAGTGGGTCGTGCAGGACCAGCCCGGCACGGTCGGTGGCTTCACCCTCCCGCGTGGCATCACCGAACACCTTGCACCGGCCTACCGGATGATGTTGAGGAACGACTGGGAGTGGTTCGCGACGTGGTCGCCGCCGCCTCACCAGCCCGGCGAGGACGCCGTCGGCTGGCTCGGACACGACGGGATCATCGACGGCGCGCACGGTGACGAGGTGCACGACTTTCTCGAGCGCTGGAGCCCGCGCCACGACGTGAAGCCGGGTCAGCGTCACGCTCGACGGTGGTGCGGGACCCGCGACGACGAGGGCCACCTCACCGCGGTGGCCGCCGAGACGGTCCACGTCGCCGACGTGCCGTTCCTCGCCTCGATCGCGACGCACGGCGACCTGCGTGGCCGCGGTCTCGGCGCGGCGGTCACCGCATGGCTCACCCGACGTCTGCTGGCGGAAGGCCGCGGCTGGGTGACCCTCGGCATGTACAGCGACAACGACGTGGCCCGGCGGATCTACCTGCGCCTGGGCTACCGCTGCGAGCACCTGTTCACCAGCGGCCGAATCCCCCAACGCACGTCCTGAATCTCCCCCCGAACCACCTCGGTGATCATGCAGTTGTGCAGGTCCTGCACAACTGCATGATCACCCGAAAGAGGGAGGTCAGGTGCAGGTCAGCGCTGGTCGCTCGGGCGTACGGCGTGGCCGGGGGCGTTGCCCGGCACGGCGTCGTCGGCATCCTTGGGAGTCGCGTCGACTCCCGCTTCCTTGCGCTGCTCCGCGGTGATCGGCGTCGGCGCACCCGTGAGCGGGTCGTAGCCGCCACCCGACTTGGGGAAGGCGATGACCTCGCGGATGGACTCGAGGCCCGCGACCATCGCCGCGATCCGGTCGATGCCGAAGGCGACACCGCCGTGCGGCGGCGGGCCGTACTGGAACGCCTCGAGCAGGAAGCCGAACTTGCCCTCGGCCTCGTCCTTGGTGAGCCCGATGACGTCGAACACCCGCTGCTGCATCTCGCCACGGTGGATACGGATCGACCCGCCGCCAAGCTCGGCACCGTTGAGCACCAGGTCGTACGCCCGGGCCAGCGCGTGCTCCGGTTCGTCCTGGAACGTCGCCGCGAACGCGTCGGTCGGGCCGGTGAACGGGTGGTGGACCGCCGTCCAGCCGCCCTCGCCGTCCGGCTCGAACATGGGAAAGTCGGTCACCCAGAGGAACTCCCAGCGGCCCTCCTCGACCAGGTCCCCGCGCCGCGCGATCTCCAGACGCGCGGCGCCGAGCAGCTCGCGGGCCTCGCGCGGGTCGCCGGCCGCGAAGAACACCGCGTCGCCGACGGAGGCGCCGACCGCCTCGGCGAGGCCTGCGCGCTCGCTGTCGCTGAGGTTCTTGGCCACCGGCCCGCCGAGCTCGCCACCCTCTTGCACCAGGACGTAGGCGAGACCGCGCGCGCCGCGTGCCTTCGCCCAGTCCTGCCAGCCGTCGAGCTCCTTGCGCGACTGCGCCGCTCCCCCGGGCATCACGACGGCGCCGACGTAGGGCGCCTGGAAGACCCGGAACGACGTGTCGGCGACGTACGACGTGACCTCGGTCAGCTCGACGCCGAACCGGACGTCGGGCCGGTCGGACCCGAAGCGGCGCATCGCCTCGGCGTATGTCATCCGCGGGAACGGCGTCGGCAGGTCGACGCCGAGTACGTCGCGCCAGATGCGCGACATGACCTGCTCGGACAGGGCGTACACGTCGTCCTCGTCCGGGAACGACATCTCGATGTCGAGCTGGGTGAACTCGGGCTGCCGGTCGGCGCGGAAGTCCTCGTCGCGGTAGCAGCGGGCGATCTGGTAGTAGCGCTCGAGGCCCGCGACCATGAGCAGCTGCTTGAACAGCTGCGGCGACTGCGGCAGCGCGTACCAGTGGCCCGGCTGCAGCCGGACGGGCACCAGGAAGTCGCGCGCCCCCTCAGGCGTCGATCGGGTCAGTGTCGGCGTCTCGATGTCGAGGAAGTCGTGCTCGTGCATCACTTCGCGGATCGCCCGCGTCACCTGCGAGCGCAGCCGAAGCGCCTGCGACGGTCCGCTGCGCCGCAGGTCGAGGTAGCGGTAGCGCAGCCGCACCTCCTCACCGACCTCGACGTGCTCGTCGAGCTGGAACGGCAACGGCGCTGCTTCGCTGAGCACCTCGACGGTCGACGCGACCACCTCGACCTCACCCGTCGGGAGGTTCGGGTTGGCGTTGCCCTCGGGCCGTACGGCGACGTCCCCCTCGACGCGCAGGCAGAACTCTCCACGCAACCCCGCCGCCACTGCCTCGTCGCGCACCACGACCTGCACTACCCCGGACGCATCGCGCAGGTCGATGAAGGCGACGCCACCGTGGTCGCGACGCCGCGCCACCCACCCGGCGAGGGTCACGGTCTGCCCGCCGTCGGCAGGACGCAGCGAGCCGGCGGTGTGCGTGCGGATCACAGGTCTTCCTCGTTCCTGGCGCTGATGATCGGATGCAGGTCGTCGGCCGGAGGCGACCAGTCCGCCGGGTCGGCCGCGACCTGATCGCCGGAGCGGATGTCCTTGACCTCGTCGCCACCGTCGCCGGCAGCCCCGGGGAACCAGACGTAGGGGATGCCGCGGCGCTCCGCGAAGCGGATCTGCTTGCCGTACTTCGCCGGCTCCGGCGCCACCTCGGTCGCGATGCCGCGGGCGCGCAGGCTCGCGGCGACACGCGCGCACGTCGACCGCGCGTCCTCGTCGGGCAACGCCACCAGCACGCATGTCGGCGTGCTGCGGCTGGCGGTGAGGAGCCCGCGCGACAGCAGCGGCGCGAGGATGCGGGTGACACCGAGCGAGATGCCCACGCCCGGGTACGTCGTACGGCCGTCGCTGGCCAGCGCGTCATAGCGACCGCCCGAACACACCGAGCCGAGTCGCTCGAAGCCGGTCATCCGTGTCTCGTAGACCGTGCCGGTGTAGTAGTCGAGCCCGCGCGCCACGCGCAGGTCGGCGGCGATGTCGAACCGCTCGGAGCGAAGGCCCTGCACGCCGTCGAGCACCCGGCCCAGCTCGTCGAGCCCCTGGTCGAGCAGGGGATGCTCGACGCCGAGTGAGCGAACGCGCTCGACGAGGGCGCCGCTGTCCTCGCTCACGACGTCGGCCATGCGCAGGCACGCCTTGGCCTGCTCGTCGGACAGCGCCACCTCGTCGACGAGCATCGTCTGCACCGCATCCGGCCCGGCCTTGTCGAGCTTGTCGACGACACGCATGACGCCGGCGACGTCGTCGACGCCGAGACCGCGGTAGTAGCCCTCGATGAGCCGCCGGTTGTTGATCTGCATGCGCACGGGCGGCAACGGGAGCGCCGCGAAGGCCGCGGCGATGACCTGAGCCGTCTCGACCTCGGCGTGGAACGCCAGCGTGTCCCGCCCGATCACGTCGATGTCGGCCTGAGTGAACTCGCGGTAGCGGCCCTCCTGCGGCCGCTCGCCGCGCCAGGCCTTCTGGATCTGGTAGCGGCGGAACGGGAAGTGCAGGTGGCCGGCGTGCTCGAGGACGTAGCGGGCCAACGGCACGGTCAGGTCGAAGTGCAGCCCCAGGACACCGCTCTGCGCGCCACCACCGGCGTCGTCGTCATCCGCCTGAAGGCGACGCAGGACGTAGATCTCCTTGTCCGTCTCGCCTTTGCGCAGCAGTTGGTCGAGCGGCTCGGCGGCTCGGGTCTCGACCGAGACGAAGCCATGGAGCTCGAAGACCTCGCGCAGCCGGTCGAGGACGTGCTGCTCGACCAGCCTTTCACCGGGCAGCCATTCGGGAAATCCGCTGACCGCGGACGGGCGTGCCATCAGCTACAGCCCCCGGCCCGGTGCCGCCGGTCCACCGTCTTCCAGACCCTGCAGGAACGGGTTGGTCCGCCGCTCGGCGCCGATGGTGGTCCGAGGTCCGTGCCCGGGCAGCACGAGGACGTCGTCGCGCAGGGTCAGCACCTTGCTGGCGAGACTGCGCAGCATCGTGGCGTGGTCGCCACCCGGCAGGTCGGTGCGCCCGATCGAGCCGGCGAAGAGCAGATCGCCCGCCACCATGACCTCGGGCGCGTCGTCGACGCCGTAGGGCAGCCGGAAGGCCACCGACCCGCGGGTGTGCCCAGGGGCGTGGTCGACGGTGATGTCGAGCCCCGCGATGTGGAGCGGCTCGCCGTCGGCGAGAGTCTTGACGTCGTCGGGCTCGCTCCACTCCAGGCGACCGCCGAAGAGGGTGGCCGTCTCGCGCGAGAGGCCGGTCAGCGGGTCGGCGAGCATGCCGTTGTCCTCCGGGTGCAGGTACGCCGGGATGCCGCGCGCGCCGCAGACGGGCGCCACCGAGAACGTGTGGTCGATGTGCCCGTGGGTCAGCAGCACCGCCACCGGCCGGAGCTGGTGCTCGGCGATCACCTCGTCGAGCTGCTCGACCACGTCGACGCCGGGGTCGACGACGACGCACTCCTCACCCGGCGACGGCGCGAGCACGTAGCAGTTCGTGTCGAAGGCCGCCGCGGGGAAGCCGGCGATCAGCACGGGGGGCCTTCCGCTCGCGGTCGAGAACCCTGCGAGCCTACCGGCGGCCAGCCACGGCACGCGAAACGCCTGACCGGCCGCCTGCCTAGACTGGCGCGCGAAACTAGGGGGCCCCAGCCAGGCGTTCGTGCCTCGCGCCCGGGCCCCGGCAGGCAGGACACCCGAGGAGGACGCGTGGCCGGGAGTGCCAAGCGGGAACGGCAGCTCGCTCGCGAGCGCTACGAGCGCCAGCAGGAACGCCGTGTCACCGCTGCCGCGAAGCGACGTCGCAGGCAGCAGGTCACGGCGGTCGTCGTCGCGGTCGTCATGGTGATCGGCGGCGTCGTCGGCCTGTCCATGCTGCTCGACGACGACAAGGACGGTGCGACGGCGGCCAGCGAGCCGAGCGAGAGTCCCACGCCTGCGACCTCCTCGCCGGAAGCGTCCCCCTCCGCCAGCGGCTCGGACGGCTGTACTTACACGAAGACGACCGAGCCGGCGGCCAAGAAGGTCGCCGTGCCGACGTTCGACGCGAAGGCAGCGAAGGCCCCGTACACAGCGACCATCGCCACCAACCAGGGCGACGTCACGGTGGAGATGGACACCGCGGCGGCGCCATGCACGACGAACAGCTTCAAGCACCTGGCCACGGGCGGCTACTTCGACAAGACACCGTGCCATCGCCTGACCACCGACGGCATCTTCGTGCTCCAGTGCGGCGACCCCTCCGGCACCGGCAGCGGCGGCCCGGGTTACGGCTTCGGTGTCGAGAACGTCCCTCCGGACGGCATGTTCCCCGCGGGTACGGTCGCGATGGCCCGGAGCCAGGACCCGAACAGCAACGGCAGCCAGTTCTTCATCGTGTACGACGACACCAAGCTGCCGACCGAGGGTGGCGGCTACACGATCTTCGGCCGGGTCACCAAGGGCCTCGACGTGGTCGAGAAGGTCGCGCAGGGTGGCGCGGACAACGCGAACGGCGAGGGCGACGGCAAGCCGAAGCTGAACGTCGAGATCGGCTCCGTCACGATCGGGAAGGCCTGACGTGAGCGACCAGCCGGTGGACGAGCAGCGGGAGGACGGCCAGCCGCCTCCGCCCGCGGCCGAGCCACCTGCGCCCGACGCGCCCGCGCCGGAGCCACCCGCCCCGGAACCGCCTGCGTCTGAAGCGCCCGCGCCGGAATCTCCCGCGCCCGGGCCGCCCGCGGCAGAGCCGCCTGCGCCGCAGCCACCTCCGCCCGCTCCGCCCGTGCCGGAGCCACCCGCGGTGGAACACCCGACGCCGCACCCTCCGGCGGATCGGCCGGTGCCCGGGCCGGGCACGATTCCCCCGCCTGCACCACCGCCGGTCACGCCGGGGGTGGTGACGCCTCCGCCCGTCGCCCCGGCCGGCCCGGACGCGCCGGCCGCCCTCGCGTCGGACCCGGCGCAATGGGGCCGGGTCGACGACGAAGGCAACGTCTGGGTCCGCACCGGCGAGGGCGAGCGGTCGGTCGGCTCCTACCCCGGCGCCACCTCGGACGAGGCGTTGGCCTACTTCGGCCGCAAGTACGACGAGCTCGCCGGCCAGGTGTTGCTGCTCGAGCAGCGCGTGCAGGCCGCCGGCCTGGCCCCCAAGGACGCGCTGACCTCGGTCGAGCATCTGCGCGAGGCGGTGACCGGCGCGAACGCCGTCGGCGACCTCGCCGCGCTGGAGCGCCGGGTCGACGCGCTTACCGTGACGGTGCAGGCCAAGCGGGCCGAGGCCGACGCCCACCGCGCGAGGGCGCGGGAGAAGGCCAAGGCGGCGAAGGAGCGGCTCGTCGCCGAGGCGGAGTCCCTCGTCGACTCGAAGGAGTGGAAGCCGACGGGTGACCGCCTGCGCGCCCTGCTCGACGAGTGGAAGGTCGCGCCGCGTCTCGACCGCAAGACCGACGACGCCCTGTGGAAGCGCTTCAGCCACGCCCGCACTGCCTTCGACAAACACCGGCGTGCCCACTTCGCCGAGCTCGACATCTCGCGCGCCGCGGCGACGGAGGCCAAGGAGAAGCTGATCCGCGAGGCCGAGTCGCTCTCCGACTCGAAGGACTGGGGCGCGACCGCGACGCGCTACCGCGAGCTGATGCGGCAGTGGAAAGCGGCCGGGCGGGCCAGGCGTGACGTCGAGGACGAACTATGGACGCGCTTCCGTGCGGCGCAGGACGTCTTCTTCGCCGCGCGCGGCGAGGTCTTCGCTGCCCGCGACGCCGACCTGCAGGCGAACCTCGAGCGCAAGCGGGCCCTCCTCACGCAGGCGGAGCGGTTGGTCCCGGTCACCGACCCGCGCTCTGCCCGCGCCGCGATGCGCGGGATCCACGAGCAGTGGGAGGCGGCGGGCCACGTGCCCCGCAACGCCCGCGACGACATCGAGGAGCGGCTCCGGAAGGTGGACGACACCATCCGCGCGGCCGAGGAGAGCCAGTGGAAGCGGTCCAACCCCGAGGCAGTGGCCCGGGCGGAGGCCACGGTGGCGCAGCTTCGTACGTCGATCGCCAGCCTCGAGAAGGAGGCCGCGACCGCCCGCGACGCCGGCCGCACCGACGCCGTCGAGAAGGCTGAGGCGGCCGCCCAGGCACGACGCGAGTGGCTGGCCGAGGCGGAGAAGACGCTCGCCGAGTTCTCCTGACCTGCCGCGCGTCCGGCCTCCCGCTCGTCAGTGCTTGAGCGCGCGCGCCTCCGCGGCGATCTCCTTGCCCACGCTGCCCTGAGCGTCGTCCCGCTGCAGCTCCTTGGCCAGGTCCTCGAGCTCGGCCCCGCCGGCCATCAGGTTGGTGAGCTCGTCGCGACTGATCTCGTTCTTGGCGTAGTCACCGAGGCTGCGGCCGCGCTTGAGGATGAGGAAGCGGTCGCCGACTGGGTAGGCGTGATGGGGGTTGTGCGTGATGAAGATGACGCCGAGCCCGCGGTCACGCGCCTGCACGATGTACTTGAGCACCACTCCCGCCTGCTTGACGCCGAGCGCCGACGTCGGCTCGTCGAGGATGAGCAGCCGCGCGCCGAAGTGCACCGCTCGTGCGATCGCGACGGACTGCCGCTCGCCACCCGAGAGCGTGCCGACCGGCTGGTCGGGGTCGCGGATGTCGATGCCCATGTCGAGCATCTCCTTGCTGGTGATCGTCTTCGCTTTCTCGCTGTCGAACCGCTTGAACGGACCGAACCCCTTGGTCGGCTCCGAACCGAGGAAGAAGTTCCGCCACACCGACATGAGCGGCACCATCGCGAGGTCCTGGTAGACGGTGGCGAAACCTGCGTCGAGCGCCTGGCGCGGTGTCGCGAAGTGCGCGGGCTCGCCGTCGACACGCAGCTCCCCTGCGTCGGGTTGATAGACGCCGGAAAGGATCTTGATGAAGGTCGACTTGCCGGCGCCGTTGTCGCCGAGGACGCAGGTGACCTGGCCGGCCCGCACCGTCGTGGAGATGTCCTTCAGCGAGATGACGCTGCCGAACGACTTCGAGATGCCCTCGATCTCGAGCAACGGCTGATCCGGCGACTGTTCGTCAGTCATGGCGTCACCTCCGGGTCTGCTCGGCGTAGCGACGCACGAGCTGGTTGGCCAGGACGGCGAGCAGCAGCATCGCCCCCAGGAAGAACAGGAACCAGTCGGCCTCCCAGCCGGCGTAGATGATTCCCTGCAACGTCATACCGAAGATCAGCGCACCCACCGAAGCGCCGATGGCAGAGCCGAAGCCGCCGGTGAGCAGACACCCCCCGATCACGGCCGCGACGATGTAGCGGAGTTCGCCACCGAAGCCGGAGTTGGCCTGCACCGACGTCAGCCGGATCACGTTGATCGTGCCAACCAGCCATGCGCAGGCCGACACCGTCATGAACAGGGCGATCGTCGTCCGGCCCGCGGGCACACCCACGTTACGGCTGGCGTTGCTGTCCCCGCCGACGGCAAAGATCCAGTTCCCGAACCTGGTCCGCAGCAGCACATAGGAACCGAGCGCGGTGACGAGCACCCACCACAGGATCGCGATGCGGAACTGCTCACCGTTCACCTCGATCGTGCTCGCGAAGATCTTGCGCACGCTCTCGTAGTAAGGCACCGAGCCCATCCCGCTTACCTGCACGGTGTCGGTGATCAGCTTCGTCACGCCGAGATTGAGCCCTTGCAGCATGAGGAACGTGCCGAGCGTGATGATGAAGCTCGGCAGCCCGGTGCGGACCACCAGGAACCCGTTGAGCAGCCCGATGGAGAGGCAGACGACGAGGGACACGAGGAGAGCCACCCAGATGTTCAGGCCGTACTCCGTCGTGAGGATCGCGGTCACCAGCCCTGCCGTCCCGGTCGCCACGCCGGCGGACAGGTCGAAGTGGCCGCCGATCATGAGCAACGCGATCGCCACGGCCATGATCCCGAGTGTCGACGCGGGATCGAGCCAGTTCGCGACTCCCCGGGTGGACCGGAAGTCGTCGGAGAGGGCGGCGAAGAAGACGAAGATGAAGACGGCGCCGATGAGCGAACCGAGCTCCGGCCGCACGAGCAGCCGGCGCAGGATGCCGATCTGCGCTACCCGTTCGTCGGCCTCGCGCTCGACGGTTGCGGTCATGCTTCCTCCGGGGGTCCGGGGAGGGGGAGGCCGCGAGCGTCTCCCCCTCGCGTCATCGGGTCAGCGGGTGCCTGCCTTCGCGAGGTCGGCGACCTCGTCCGCGTTCTCCTTCGTCACGTATCCCGGCCCCGTCAGCACCGGGTGCCCGCCACCGATCGTGTTCAGGTTCGACTTGTAGAGAGTCAGCATCACGATCGGCATGTAGCCCTGGGTGTACTGCTGCTGGTCGACCGCGAAGAGCATCTTCCCGTCCGCGATCGCCTTGGTGACGTCGGCGTTGAGGTCGAACGTGGCGAGCTGGACGTCGGCGCCCGCCTCCTCGACGGCCTGGATCGCCGCCGAGCCGATGACCGGCCCGAGGGTAAGGATGCCGTCGACTGCCTCGTCCTCCTGCAGCTTCGCCCGGATGGTCGACTGCGCGCCGGCCGGGTCGCTGTTCTGCACCTGCAGGTTCTCGACGGTGCCGCCCAGGGTCTTCTTGAAGCCCGCGCAGCGCTCCTCGAGGCCGACGTTGCCGGCCTCCTGAATGACGCAGAGCGCCTTCTTCACACCGGCTTCCTTCATCTGTTCACCGGCGCCCTCACCGGCGATGCCCTCGTCCTGTCCCACGTGGGAGATGGCCCCGAACTCCGCCGAGCGGTCCTGCCCGGAGTTGATGGTGATGACCGGAATGCCCGCGTCCACGGCCTTCTCGATCGAGGACTGCAGCCCGTCCGGGTTCGCCATGGAGACGACCAGGCCGTCCACGTCCTGGTTGACGGCCGCGTCGATGAGCTGCGACTGGCGCTGCGGATCGCCGTCGCTCTTGTAGTCGACCTTCACACCCTCGTCGGCGCCGGCCTTCTCGGCGCCCTTCTTGACCACGTCCCAGAAGGTGTCGCCGGCCGCGCCATGGGTCACGACGGCGAAGGTGTAGCCGTAGCTGCCCTTACCCGTGCCGGGGTCTGACTTGCTCTCCTCCTGGCCCGTGCCGCTGCATGCCGCGAGTGCCAGAGTGGCTGTCGCCGCGAGGGCGACCGTGGTGACGGATCTCCTGCTCAATGCCATCGTGATCCTCCGGTATTCAGTGTGGTGTCGGGAAGCTCAGGTGTGCGCCGGTGGCGTCGTGCACGTGCGGCCACCGGCTGGTGACGATCTTGGCCTGGGTGTAGAAGCTCACGCCCTCCGGGCCGTGGACATGGCGATCGCCGAAGAGCGAGCTCTTCCAACCGCCGAACGAGTGGAACGCCATCGGCACCGGGATCGCCACGTTGACCCCGATCATCCCGACGGTCACCCGTCGCTGGAAGGTGCGCGCGGCCTCGCCGTTCGAGGTGAAGACCGCGGTCCCGTTGCCGTACGGGTTCGCGTTGACCAGGTCGATCGCCTCGTCGAACGTGCCCACGCGCAGGACGACGAGCACCGGCCCGAAGATCTCGTCGCGGTAGATGTCCATCTCGGTGGTGACGTCGTCGAAAAGGCACGGGCCGACGAAGAAGCCGTCCTCGCTGCCTTGGACCTGCAGCGACCGCCCGTCCACGACAAGCGTGGCGCCGGCGTCGACACCACCATCGACGTAGCCGAGCACCCGGTCCCGCGCGTCACTCGTGACGACCGGACCCATGTCCGACGACTCCTCCTGTCCGGGGCCGACCTTGAGGGCCTCGGTCAGCGCCCGGACCTTCTCGACCAAGGGATCGGCGGCGGCACCCACGGCGACCACGGCGGAGATCGCCATGCACCGCTGCCCGGCCGAGCCGTAGCCCGCCGCGACGAGGTGCTCGGCGGTGAAGTCGAGGTCGGCATCGGGCAGCACCACCGCGTGGTTCTTGGCGCCGCCCAGTGCTTGCACGCGTTTGCCGGATGCCGTGCCGCGTTCGTAGATGTACCGCGCGATGGGCGTGGACCCGACGAAGGACACCGCCGCGATCTGCGGATGGTCGAGGATCGCGTCGACGGCGACCTTGTCACCATGGACGACGCTGAAGACGCCCTCCGGCAGCCCGGCCTCGGCATAGAGCTGGGCGACGAGGTTCGACGCCGAAGGGTCACGCTCGCTCGGCTTGAGCACGAAGCTGTTGCCGGTCGCGATGGCGATGGGGTGCATCCACATGGGCACCATCACCGGGAAGTTGAACGGCGTGATGCCCGCGACGACCCCGAGCGGCTGGCGGAACGAGTAGGAGTCCATGTCGGTGGCGATCTGCTCGGAGTACTCACCCTTGAGCAGCTGCGGGATGCCGCACGCGAAGTCGACGACCTCGAGACCGCGCGTCACCTCGCCGCGCGCGTCCGCGACAACCTTGCCGTGCTCGTCGGCGATCAGCCTGGCCAACTCGTCGGTGTGCCGATCCACGAGCTCGCGGAACTTGAACATGGTGCGCGCCCTGCGCACCACGCCGACGTCGCGCCACTCGTCGAACGCCTTCGCCGCGGACTGCACGGCGGCGTCGACGTCGGCGGGCTCCGCGAGCAGCACCTGCGCCTGCTGGGCGCCCGTCGCCGGGTTCCACACCGCTGCGCTGCGGGTGGACGCACCGGCGGTCTCGCCGCCGCCGATCCAGTGCTCGATGGTCCTCATCCGTCGTCCTCTCAGAGGTAGCCGCGCTGGGCGCGCCTGGCGTCGTCGTACGCCGCGCGCGCGGCCTGGGTGGTGTCCAGCGTCGAGACCTCGGCGACCGGCACGTCCCACCACGCGCCGCTGTCAGGCGCACGGGGCGAGCGGATCGGTCTCGATGTGCACGACGGTGGTGCGCTCCGACTCGCGCGCCTTGACGAGGGCTGTCCGCAGCTCGTCGACCGTGCGCACCCGCAACACGTCGGCACCGAGGCTCTCGGCGTTGGCGGCGAGGTCGACCGGCAGCACGTCGCCGTCGAGGCGTCCGGCCGCCCCGCGCCGCCGGTAGCTGGTGCCGAAGCGTTGCGCGCCCACCGTCTCGGAAAGCGCGCCGATCGACGCGAAGCCGTGGTTCTGCACCAGGACGACGACGAGCTTGACACCTTCCTGCACCGCGGTGACCAGCTCCTGCGCCATCATCAGGTAGGAGCCGTCGCCGACCATCACGAAGACCTCGCGGTCGGGTGCCGCGAGCTTGACGCCCAGACCGCCCGCGATCTCGTAGCCCATGCACGAGAACCCGTACTCCACGTGGTAGCCCTTGGGGTCGCGCGTGCGCCACAGCTTGTGCAGGTCGCCGGGCATCGACCCGGCGGCACACACGACGACGTCCGTCGGCTCGCTGACGTCGTTCACCGCGCCGAGCACCTCGGACTGGGCGGGCAGGGGCGTGTGACCGAGTGTGTAGGCACGCTCGACCACAACGTCCCAGTCGGAGGCGAGTCGCGTCGCGCGCTCGCGGTAGTCCGGCTCGACCGACCAGCCCGCCAGACCGTCGCGCAGGGCATCGAGGGCCGTGCGAGCGTCGGCGACCACGGCCACGCCTGCGTGCTTGGCGGCGTCGAAGGACGCCACGTTGACGTTGACGAACCGCACACCATCCGCGGCGAAGACGCTGCGCGAGGCAGTGGTGAAGTCGCTCCAGCGGGTCCCGACGCCGATCACGACGTCGGCGTCGCGCGCGAGCTCGTTGGCCGCCGACGTGCCGGTCGCCCCGACGGCGCCCACCGACTGAGGGTGGTCGTAGGGCAGCGCGCCCTTGCCCGCCTGGGTCTCGGCCACCGGCACGCCGGTGGTCTCGACGAACGCACGCAGCGCCTCGGTGGCCTCGGCGTAGATGACTCCCCCGCCGGCCACCAGCAACGGCCGGCGCGCCGTGCGGACGACGTCGATCGCGCGGGTCAGCGCCGCCGTCTCGGGCAGCGGGCGCGGCACGTGCCAGACGCGCGGCTCGAAGAGCTCGGCCGGCCAGTCGTGCGCCTCGGCCTGGACGTCCTGGGGAAGCGCGAGGGTCACGGCCCCGGTCTCGACCGGGTCGGTGAGCACGCGCATCGCGGCCAGCAGCGCCGCGGGCAGCTGCTCCGGGCGGTTGACGCGGTCGAAGTAGCGCGAGACCGGACGGAACGCGTCGTTCACCGACACGTCGAGCGACCTGGGGTCCTCCAGCTCCTGCAGCACCGGGTTGGCGACCCGCGTGGCGAACACGTCGCCGGGCAGCAGCAGAACCGGGAGTCGGTTGATCGTCGCCAGCGCCGCACCGGTCACCATGTTCGTCGCACCGGGACCGACCGACGACGTGCAGGCGAGCGTCGACAGCCGGTTGCGCATCCGCGCGAAGCCGGCCGCGGCGTGCACCATTGCCTGCTCGTTGCGCGCCTGCCGGTAGGGCAGGAGCGACGCGTCGGCGAGCTCGGCCTCGAGCAGGGCCTGGCCGACACCGGCGACGTTGCCGTGACCGAAGATGCCGAAACAACCCTCGACGAGCCGGTGCTCGGCGCCGTCGCGCTCGGAGTGCTGCACGGCGAGGAAGCGCACCAGTGCCTGCCCGACGGTGAGCCGCACCATGCTCATGAGGGGCTCCCCGGGAGCTGGTAGAACGGCAGCCGCGGGTCGACGGGCTGGTCCTCCCACGTGCTGCGGACCCAGGCGTGCGCGGGGTCGTCGCAGATCAGCCAGGCACGTTCGTCGCCCGGTCCCGCCATCACGTTCAAGTAGTAGAGGTCGTAGCCGGGCGCAGCCATCGACGGACCGTGCCAGCCGTGCGGGATCAGCACCACGTCGCCACTGTGCACCTCCGCAAGCACGTCGACAGGTCGTTTCGCGGTTCCGTAGACGCGTTGGTAGGCCACGCCCGGACCGGTGGGCCCGTCGGCGACCTCGAAGTAGTAGATCTCCTCGAGCTCCGCCTCTGGCTGCGGCTCGCCGCGATGCTCGTCGTGCTTGTGCGGCGGGTACGACGACCAGTTGCCGGCCGGGGTCAGCACCTCGCAGGTGATCAGCGCATCCGCATCGAGCACACCGGGAGTGCCGAAGTTGTTCACCTGCCTCGACATCACGCCCGCACCGCGCAGCTCGACGGAGACGTCGGACGCCGGGAGATGGCGGAAGGAAAGGCGCCGCTTGGCACGCGCGCCGGGCAGCGCGACGCGGGCCCCGTCGGCGCTCGACACGGTCAGCTTCGCGTCGCGGGGGACGTAGGCGACGTCGGTGACGCCGCGGAACACGCTGGCCCGGCCTGCCAGCTCGGCCTTCTCACCGTCGCAGTCGACCGAGCAGGATCCCTGCAGCGGCACCACGACGAGCTCGTCGTCGCCGGTCGACCACGACGCGGACTCTCCTGGTGCGAGGTCGAGGACGACGAGTGAGCTGTGCGCCCAGCCGGCCTCGGCGGCGGAGAGGTCGACGCTGCGTGAGCCGTTGGCGAGCGAGCCGGCGCGGCGATGCCACGACGTGGCCGGCGTCATCGGGTGGCCTCGCCCGGAAGCCGCACCAACGAGGCGGCAGCGTCGACAGCGGCGATGACGTCGTCATCCGGCGGGTAGAGCAGCGCACGCCCCACGACCAGCCCGCGCACCCCGGGCAGCGCGAGCGCCTTCTCCCAGGTCGCGAACGTCGCGTCGGGTGACTCGTCGGGGTCGCCGCCGAGCAGCAAGGTGGGCAGTGTCGTCGAGGACATGACCGCCTCCATGCCCTCGACCACCGGCAGCTTGAGCCAGGTGTTGGCGCTCGTGCGTCCGAGCCCCGACGCGATCGCCACGGAGTGCACGACAGCCTCGGTGGAAAGGTCATTGCGCGCCTTGCCGTTGACGCGACGCGTCAGGAACGGCTCCACGAGCGCCATCAGGCCGTGCGCGGCCAGGCCGTCGACCGCGCGGGCCGCAGCCTCGAGCGTCGACGCGGTCCCGGGGTCGTCGAAGTCGATGCGGACGAGCATCTTGCCCCCGTCGAAGTCCGACTGGGCGATCGCGTTGGCGGTGTACGCCGTGAAGCGGTCGTCGAGCTCGAACACGGAGCCCTGCAAACCACCTCGGTTCATCGACCCGATCACGACCTTGTCGTCGAGCGCGCCGAGAAGAAGCAGGTCCTCGAGGATGTCGGCGGTGCCAAGGACGCCGTCGACACCCGGCCGTCCCAACGCGGTCACCAAGCGGTCGAGCAGCTCGTAGCGGTTGGCCATGGCATGCGGCCGTTCGCGCACGCCGAGAGCGCCGCGGGCAGGGTGGTCGGCGGCAACCAGCAGCAGCCGGCCGGACTCGGCGAGGACCGGTCGGCGTAGCCGGTGCGCAGCGGCCTGGCCCACCCACTCGGGGTGGTAGGCCCGGGTCTCACGGATGCGCTCGAAGTCCAGCTCAGGCACGGGACACCTCCTTGACACCGCCGACGAGCGCCCGTTCGACCTCGTCGGTGGTCGGCATGGCGGTGGAGCACTCCAGTCGTGCCGCCACGATCGCCCCCGCGACGTTCGCAAACCGTAGGACCCGCTCGAGTGGCCAGCCGGCGAGCAGGCCGTGGCAGAGCGCGCCGCCGAACCCGTCGCCCGCGCCCAGTCCGTTGAGCACGTCGACCTCGACAGGAGGGACCTCGACGAGCTCGTCACGGCTGCGGGCGAGCACGCCATCGGGTCCCTGCTTGACCACTGCCAGGTCCAGCCCGCGCTCGAGCAACGCCTGCGCGGCCCGGTGCGGGTCGGTCTCACCGACCGCGACCTCGCACTCCTCGCGGTTGCCGACCGCGACGCTCACCTGCTCCAGTGCCTTGCCCACCTGTTCCGACGCGTGCTCGCGCGAGTCCCAGAACATGGGCCGGTAGTCGAGGTCGAGCACGGTGAGGGGCCGACGCTCCCGCGCCTGCCAGGCGGCGTGGTGCGCCGCGCGGCTGGGCTCCTCGGACAGGCCGGTACCGGTCGCCCAGAACACGCCGGCCTCGCGGACGGCGTCGAGGTCGAGCTCGTCGGCGCGCACCTGCAGGTCGGGCGCCGAAGGCTGACGGTAGAACCAGAGCGGGAAGTCGTCGGGCGGGAAGATCTCGCAGAACGTCACCGGGGTGGGCAGGTCGGCGACACTGCCGACGAACGCGTCGTCCACGTCGAGCTCGCGCAGCGCCTTGTGCACGAACCGGCCGAACGGGTCATCACCGGTGCGCGTCACGACTGCCGAGCGGCGGCCGTGGCGCGCCGCGGCGACGGCGACGTTGGTCGCACTGCCGCCGAGGAACTTCGCGAACGTCTCGACGTCCTCCAGATGCACGCCGACCTGCAAGGGGTAGAGGTCGACACCGACCCGGCCGATCGTGAGGACCTCGTAGCCGGTCACCCGAGCCCCCGGAGGTAGTCGACGCTGGTGCGCACGTCGCGCAATGCCGATTCGCCGTCGGTCTCGTTGTCGAGCACCGCGTCCTGCTCCATGACGTACCAGCCGTCGTAGCCGGCCGCCTCGAGCGCGGTGACGGTGCCGGCCACGTCGACGTCGCCGCTCCCCAGCGGTCGGTACATGCCCGCGCGTACGGCGGCGTAGTAGCCGATCCCGCCCTCCCGCACCTGGGCCGCGAGGTCGGCGTCGACATCCTTGAGGTGCACGTGGGTCACTCGATCCGGTGACTGCCGGGCCAGGTCGGCCGGGTCGCAGCCGCCGACCATCAGGTGTCCGGTGTCGAGGCACAGCGGCGCCGAGGACCCATCGACGACGCGCGCTACCTCGTCGGGACGCTCCACCGTGGTGCCGACGTGCGGGTGCAGGCACGCGCGCACCCCGCGTTCGGCCGCCACCGCGACGAGCCGGTCGAGGGTGGCGAGCAGCAGCCGCCACTCGTCGGTGTCGAGCGTCGGCCGCTCGTCGTACCCGGCGAGCCCGGTCGCGCCGGCCAGCACGAGAACGTCGGCGCCGGCGGCCACAAGTCCGTCCAGCGCACGCTGCACGTCGGGCTGCGGGTCCCGACCTGCATCGTGCAGCACGACGGGGACGAAGCCGCCGACCGCGGCCAGGTCGTGGGCCGCGAGGGTCGCGGCCTTCTCGGCCGGGTCGTCGGGCAGGAAGCCGTCCGGCCCCAACTCGGTGGCCACGAGCCCGAGGCCACGCATCTCGTCGAGCACTTGATCCGGCGCCAGCTGGTGACCCCAGCCTTCCACCTCGCTCACGCCCCACGAGATCGGCGCTCCGGCAAGGCGTTCACCCACCGGTGCGTGCGAGGCCCGCACCGGACCGGTCTCTGCGGCATGTGTCGCGACCTCGCGCGTCACCGGCGAACCTCCGCGACGGCGACCGGCCGGTGCTCGGCGCGCGAGAGCTCGCAGGCCTCGGCGACGTAGACGGCCTCCAGGGCGTCCGCGACGGTGCAGGTGGCCGTCGCTCCACCGGCGACGATCTCGGCGAAGGCGGTGAGCTCGGCAACGTAGGCCGGCCGGAACCGCTCCATGAACAGCGGGTAGGGCGTGCCCGCCGGGAACGTCACGCCCGGCTCCGCCGAGCGCAGCGGCATCCGGTCGTCGAGCCCGACGCTGAGGCTGTCTTCCGATCCGAGGACCTCGAGGCGGACGTCGTAGCCCCGGGCGTTGTAGCGCGTGGCCGACACCACGGCGAACGTGTCGTCGTCGAGCGTGAGCAGGGCAGCGGCTGCGTCGACGTCGCCGGCCGCCCGGAAGAAGTCCTCGCCCCGGTTCGCGCCGACCGCGTAGACCTCCCTGACCTCCTGCCCGCTGACGAACCGGATGGCGTCGAAGTCGTGCACGCTGCAGTCACGGAAGAAGCCGCCCGACGCGGCGATGTACTCCGGGGTCGGCGGATACGGGTCGAGCGTGCCCGACCGCATCGTGTGCACCCAGCCGAGGGCACCGGAGGCGACGGCGTCGCGGGCAGCGCGATGACCCTCGTCGAAGCGCCGCTGGAAGCCGATGTGGACCGGCACGTCGCTGCCGGCCACCTTGTCGAGCACGGCGAGGGCGCCGTCGATGTCCGGCGCGACCGGCTTCTCGCAGAACACCGGCAGCCCCGCGTCCACGCCCTGCAGGATCAGCGAGGCGTGGGCGTCCGTCGCGGCTGCGATGACCAACCCGTCGATGCCCGCGGCGAACAGCGCATCCGGCTCGTCGACCACGTCGGCGCCGACGCGCTCCGCGACCTCGTGGGCACGGGCGGGCAGGGCGTCCGCGACGACCAGCGTGGTGACCTCGGGGATCGCACGCAGGGTCTGCGCGTGGAAGGCGCCGATCCGGCCGACGCCGGCAAGTCCGATGCGCATGAACCCTTGCTCCTCGTGCAGCGAACGACGATGGTTCCCTGGGACGGCGATGGCAGCGTGGCCGAGCGTGATCAGGAGCATTGTCGGGGTTTACAGCCATGTCAACAGCAAGTCATGATGTCCTGACAAAGTCTCGGACGTCGGTCGCCCTCACCGCCGGAGCCGCCTCGTGACCTCCCCGCCCGTCGTGCTCGATCGGTCCAGTCCGGTGCCGCTCTACTTCCAGGTGGCGCGTCAGATCGAGGAGGCCATCGAGAGGGGCGAGCTCCGGCCCGGCACCCGCCTCGACAACGAACTCGAGCTCGCCGACCGTTTCGGTCTGTCCCGGCCGACGATGCGCCGGGCCATCCAGGAGCTCGTGGCCAAAGGCCTGCTGGTGCGCAAGCGCGGAGTGGGCACGCAGGTCGTCCAGGGGCAGGTCAAGCGAACGGTCGAGCTCAGCAGCCTCTTCGACGACCTGGCCAAGAGCGGCCAGTCACCGACCACCGCCGTCATCCGCCACGAGACGGTGCCGGCCGAGGACGACCTGGTCACCCTGCTCGGGCTGCCACCGGGCGAGCCCTTGGTCGCACTCGAGCGGCTGCGCAGTGCCGCCGGCGAGCCGTTGGCGATCCTTGCCAACTGGCTGCCGGTCGGCGTCGCGCCCTTCGACGACGAGCAGCTCGAGTCGCGCGGACTCTACGAGCTGATGCGCTCGGTCGGGGTGCACATGCGCATCGCGAGCCAGCGCATCGGAGCCCAGGCCGCCACCGCGACGCAGGCCCGGCTGCTCGGCGTACGCCGCGGTGCGCCGCTGCTCACCATGGAACGCACTACCTATGACGACACCGGCCGCGCCGTCGAGCTGGGCCGCCACGTCTACCGCCCCGAGACCTACTCGTTCGAGATGACCCTCGTCGCCCGCTGACCGACCGATCGGCTCAGACCCCTCGTCGCCCGCTGACCGATCGGCTCAGACCGCTCGTCGCCCGCTGACCGACCCGCCCAGCCGGCCGGCCGCCCGACCTGCCCAGCCGGCCCGCTGACCGACCTGCCCAGACTGCACGTCGCCCGACCTGCCCAGACTGCACGTCGCCCGACCTGCCCAGCCGGCCCGCCGCCCGACCTGCCCAGCCGGCCCGCCGCCCGACTTTGCCATGTTTCGTCACTCACGTGGCCGGCTCGCCTCCCAAGATCACAACCCGCCCCCACATAGCCCGACGACCGGCCCGGCTTGCCGCTCAGCCAACGTGCGACACGCCCGAACCCGGCCCCTTTGTGGGGCCTGGTTGCGATCTTTCACGTTTGCGGACGGCGGACGGGGACGCAGCGGTTGGAGGCGGGCGGGTTTCGGCCTACCGGACGCTCGGACCAGGAGCTGGCGAACGGGAGCCGACGGTCCGGCACCGAAGGCATCGGCGCGCAAGGGCTGAAACGTCGAAGTTGCGGGGCCCCGGTCGACTCAATTCACCGCAACTCCGCAGGTTGGCCCGACAGTAGTCGACAGGTAGTCGACAGGTCCGTCGTCCCTCTCGTCCGCCCCCAAGATCGCAACCCGCCCCCACATAGCCCGACGACCGGCCCGGCTTGCCGCTCAGCCAACGTGCGACAGGCCCGAACCCGGGCCCTTTGTGGGGCCTGGTTGCGATCACCGGCCGGGAGCGGGCTGCGGTCGGCTCCATGCACCGCAACTCCGCAGCTCGGTACTCCGGCTGTCAGGTCGTGCCGCTGGTGACGCGCGAGACGTCGAAGACGCCGTCGACGCCGCGGACGGCGCGCAGCACGTGGCCGAGGTGCTTGGGATCGCCCATCTCGAAGGTGAACCGCGAGATCGCGACACGGTCGCGGGTGGTCGTGACCGACGCGGACAGGATGTTGACGTGCTGGTCGGAGAGCACGCGAGTGACGTCGGAGAGCAGGCGCGACCGGTCGAGCGCCTCGACCTGGATCGCGACCAGGAACACCGACGAGGCCGACGGTGCCCACTCGACCTCGACCAAGCGGTCGGGCTGGCTGGTGAGCGACTGGGCGTTGACGCAGTCGGCGCGGTGCACGGAGACGCCGCTCCCCCGGGTGACGAATCCGACGATGCCGTCACCCGGCACCGGTGTGCAGCAGCGGGCCAGCTTCACCCAGATGTCGGAGGCGCCCTTGACCACCACGCCGGGGTCACCGGCCGAGCGCGGCCGTTTCGCGGTGGCGCCGGGCGTCGTGACCTCGGCCAGGTCCTCGGTCGCCCCCTCGGCGCCGCCGAGCGACTCCACCAGCTTGCCGACCACCGACTGCGCGGACACGTGGTTCTCGCCGATGGCGGCGTAGAGCCCGGAGATGTCGGGGTAGCGCAGCTCATGGGCCAGGGCGGTGAGTGACTCGGTCGAGAGCAGCCGCTGCACCGGGAGGTTCTGCTTGCGCATCGCCTTGGCGATCGCATCCCGCCCGTGCTCGATCGCCTCCTCGCGGCGCTCCTTCGAGAACCACGCCTTGATCTTGTTGCGGGCCCGTGGGCTCTTGACGAACGTCAGCCAGTCGCGGCTCGGTCCGGCGCCCTGCGCCTTCGAGGTGAAGACCTCGACCACGTCACCGTTGTCCAGCGTGCTCTCGAGCGGCACGAGCCGGCCGTTGACGCGCGCCCCGATGCACCGGTGGCCGACCTCGGTATGCACGGCGTAGGCGAAGTCGACCGGAGTTGCCTCCGCGGGCAACGCGATGACGTCGCCCCGTGGTGTGAACACGAAGACCTCGGCGCCCTTGAGGTCGAAGCGCAGCGTCTCGAGGAACTCCCCCGGGTCCTCGGTCTCCTTCTGCCAGTCGAGCAGCTGGCGCAGCCAGGCCATGTCGTTGGCGGCGTCGTCGCGCGGGCGAGCGCCGGTGTCGCCGTCGGGTCCGCCCTTTCCGCTGGCGCCCGAACCGTCCTCCTTGTATTTCCAGTGCGCGGCGACGCCGTACTCGGCGCGTCGGTGCATCGCGAACGTGCGGATCTGCAGCTCGACCGGCTTGCCCTCGGGACCGATCACCGTCGTGTGCAGCGACTGGTACATGTTGAACTTGGGCATCGCGATGTAGTCCTTGAACCGCCCGGGTACCGGGTTCCACCGCGCATGGATGCTGCCGAGCGTCGCGTAGCAGTCGCGCACCGACTCCACGAGCACCCGGATGCCGACCAGGTCGTAGATGTCCGCGAAGTCACGCCCGCGCAGGATCATCTTCTGGTAGATCGAGTAGTAGTGCTTGGGCCGGCCGGTCACCGACGCGCGGATCTTGGCGCCACGCAGGTCGCCGGTCACGTTGTCGATGACCGCGCCGAGGTACTCGTCGCGGCTCGGCGCGCGGTCGGTCACCAGGCGCACGATCTCGTCGTAGACCTTGGGGTAGAGCGTGGCGAACGCGAGGTCCTCGAGCTCCCACTTCAGGGTGTTCATGCCGAGGCGGTGCGCCAGGGGTGCGTAGATCTCCAGCGTCTCCCGGGCCTTCTGCTCCTGCTTCTCCGGACGCAGGTAGCGCAGGGTCCGCATGTTGTGCAGCCGGTCGGCGAGCTTGATGACGAGCACCCGGATGTCGCGGGCCATCGCGACGACCATCTTGCGCACGGTCTCGGCCTGCGCCGACTCGCCGTACTTGACCTTGTCGAGCTTGGTGACGCCGTCGACCAGGTCGCCGATCTCGTCGCCGAAGTCGCGGCGCAGCGCTACCAGCGTGTACGGCGTGTCCTCGACCGTGTCGTGCAGCAGGGCCGCGCACAGGGTGGGTGGGGTCATGCCCAGCTCGGCCAGGATGGTGGTGACCGCGAGCGGGTGGGTGATGAAGGGGTCGCCGCTCTTGCGGAGCTGACCACGGTGGTGGCGCTCGGCGGTGTCGTAGGCCCGCTCGATCAGCCGCAGGTCGGCCTTCGGGTGCGTCGTGCGCACGACGCGGAAGAGCGCCTCGAGGACCGGGTTGACCTGGGTGCGCTGGGCCCCCAACCGGGCAAGTCGCGCGCGCATCCGGCGTGAGGCCGGTGCCGAGATCGGGCCGGCCGACTCTGACTCGGTGTCCTCGGTGTCGGCATCGGACGCCTCGGCCACTGCCGCCGGCACCCCGTCGGCGTCGTCAGGAGCGCTGTCCCCGAGCGTGTCCGGGCGCTTGGGCGCAGCCTCGTCTGCGTCACGGTCGGCGGCTCCTTCGAGCCCGACCGGACTTCGCGAGGGCGCATCAGCCACGGCCACTCCACCTGTCACGAGAGACGCCGGATGCCTCGAGTCTACCGGCCGGCCCAGGTAGCGATCGGTTCAGACAGTCAGCAGGGCGTGCAGATCCACTCCGCGGTCGACCAGCGGGTCTCGCCCCGAGAGGAACGCGAGCTCCATGAGGACCGAGAGGCCGACCACCTCGGCACCGGTCTGCCGCACCAGGTCGACGGTGGCCGCGGCCGTACCGCCAGTCGCGAGAACGTCGTCGACGACCAGCACCCGGTCGCCCGCCGCGAAGGCATCGGAGGGCACCTCGAGCGTCGCCTCGCCATACTCCAGGGCGTAGGACACCTCCAGCGTGGGGCCCGGGAGCTTGCCCTTCTTGCGCACGGGCACGAACCCCGCACCCATGTGGTAGGCCACAGCCGCGCCGAAGATGAACCCCCGTGCCTCGATGCCTGCCACCTTGTCGAGGGTGCCCCGGCCGTAGTGAGCCACGACTGCGTCGACCGCACCCGCAAAGGCCACATGGTCGGCGAGCAGCGGGGCGATGTCCTTGAACAGGATGCCCGGTTTGGGGAAGTCGGGTACGTCGCGGATCCGCTCGCCCAGCAGTGCGGCGAGATCGTGCCCAGCCACGCCGTCCGTCACCGGCGCTTCTTGCCCGACGGCCGGTTCTTCGACTTCGACTTCGACTTCGCCTTGGACCTGTTCGGCTGGCTCCGCTTGGCCGGCGAGCCCTGGCGAGGCGGGGCGGGCGGACCCGGTCGCGGGGCCGGCTCGTCGACGCCGTCGCCCGAGTCGGCGGCCTCGCCGACGTCATCGTCGCGAGTCGTGTCGGTGGCCTCGTCGTCGGCGACCAGGAGTGCTGTGCCCCCCGACCCGCCTCCGGCAGTCGTGGACCGCGAGCTCTTCCGCTCCGCCACGGTTGTCGGGCGCCCGGCGCGGCGCGCCTCGACCCGCTTGCGAAGCGCGATCATCGCGGGCTCGCGCTCCTTCAGGTCGGCGAGCAGCGGAGTGGCGATGAAGATGGACGAGAACGTGCTGGCCGCGATGCCGACGAACAGCACCAACGCGAGGTCCTTGAGCACACCCGCGCCCAGCGCGTAGGCGCCGACGAACAGGATCGCGCCCACAGGGAGCAACGCGATCACCGACGTGTTGATCGAGCGCACCAGGGTCTGGTTGACCGAGAGGTTCGCGGCGTCGCTGTATGTCATCCGGCCGCCGGCGACGATGCCGCGGGTGTTCTCGCGTAACGAGTCGAACACCACGATCGTGTCGTACAGCGAATAACCGAGGATGGTCAGCAGGCCGATGACGCTCGCCGGCGTGACCTCGAAACCCACCAGCGCGTAGAGACCGACGGTGATGAGGATGTCGTGCAGCAGCGCCACGGTGGCCGCGATCGCCATCTTGAACTCGAACATCAGCGAGATGAACGCCACGACGAGCAACAGGAACACGACGAGCGCCGTGATTGCCTTGTTCGTGACCTCGCCGCCCCACGTCGGTCCGATCACCTGCCGGTTGATCTCCTCCTCCGCGACGCCGCACTCCTCGGACAGCGCCGTGACGACCTCGTCGGCCTGGCCCGGTTGCAACGTCTCGGTCTGCACCCGGATCTGGCCGTTGCCCAGTTTCTGCACGATGGGCTCAGCGGTGAGTCCGCCCTCGACGCTCTCGCGCGCCTGCTGGACGGAGCACTGCGCGTCGGGCACGCGGAACTCCGCGCCACCGCGGAACTCGATGCCGAAGTTCATCCCCTTCCACAGCAACCCGAGGAAGGAGAGCAGGAAGATCGCGGCCGAAATCGAGTACCAGAGCTTCTTGCGCCCGACGAAGTCGTAGGAGACCTCACCGGTGTAGAGCCGGTGACCTAGCTGACCGAGCCGCGACATCAGGCCTCCCTCGTGCTTCGCGCGGACGTCGCTGGCGACGGTCTACGGGCTCTCGGCCGCGTCGTCGGTGGCACCGACTCCTTCGCGCCGATGCTTGCCGGGTTGAGCCCCGACAGTTTGTGGCCCTTGCCGAAGAAGTCGCGGCGCACGAGCAACGTGACCAACGGCTTGGTGAACATGAACACGACGAACACGTCGATGACCGTGGTCAGACCGAGGGTGAACGCGAAGTTCTGCACACGGCCGATGGACAGGAAGTACAGGACGATGGCCGCAAGGAAGGTGACGGCGTCGGCGACGAGGATGGTACGTCGCGCTCGCACCCAGCCTCGTTCGACAGCCACCCTGATCGGCCGGCCCTCGCGGATCTCGTCGCGCAATCGTTCGAAGAAGACGACGAACGAGTCTGCGGTGATGCCGATCGAGACGATGACGCCGATGACGCCGGCGAGGATCAGCGCGAAGCTGATCGCCTCGCCCAGCAGGGAGATGAGCCCCCACGTCATCAAGCCGGCGATCGCGAGGCTGAAGATGCTGACGATGCCCAACGCCCGGTAGAAGAGCAGTGAGTAGACGACAACGAGGATGAGACCGATGGCGCCGGCGAGTATCCCCTTGTCCAGCTGGTCCTCCCCGACCGATGCCGAGATCGTGTTGACCTCACCCTGGTCGAAGGTGAGCGGCAGGGCGCCGTAGCGGAGCACGTTCGCGAGGTCGCGCGCGCTCTGCTGGGTGAAGCTGCCGGAGATCTCGGCCTGCCCGTTGGGGATCGGGTCCTCCACTGAAGGCGCCGACACCACGACGTTGTCGAGGACGATGGCGAACTGGTTGAGCGGCGGGGTCGTCTGGCCGGACAGCTCGGTGGTCACCTCGCGGAACTGGGAGGTGCCGCGACCGTCGAAGTCGAGGTTGACGACCCACTCGGTGGTGTTCTGGCGCAGGCCCGCGCTGGCGGAGTCGATGCGGGTGCCCTCGACCGAGGTCGGGCCGAGCAGGTACTTGGCGTCGCCCTCGCGGCTGCACGCGACGATCGGCTCGTCGGCGGGCTTGTCGCCACCGCCCTGTCGGTTGCGCGCCTTGGTGCAGTCGAGGGTCGCGAACTCCTCCTGGAGCTGCGGCGGGACGTCGGCGGCCGGCGCGGGAGCCGTGGGCGCGGGAGCGGTAGGTGCCGGGGCCGTGCCTTCCGGCGTGGCGGCCGGGCTCGCACCTGCCTGGAGCGACTTCGGCACCGCGCGACCGGCCGAGGAGGGGGACCCGGACGGCGTCGGACTGGCCGACCCGGGCGGCGACGCCGGCGCCGAGCCGCTCGGGCTCGCCGACGGCTCGGGGACCGGGGCACCGGCAGTGACCTGCAGGACCGGGCGGAAACGCAGCTGAGCGGTGGACGCGATCAGCTCGACCGCTTCCTGGCTGGTGGCGCCGGGCACCGAGACGACGATGTTGCCGCCCTGGGTCTGCACGTCGGCCTCGGTCACGCCGAGCCCGTTGACGCGCTGGCGGATGATGCCGACCGCCTGGGACAGCGCGTCCTCGGACGGGTCACCGCCGCCGGCGATCCGTGGCTGCAGGACGACGCTCGTGCCGCCCTGCAGGTCGAGGCCAAGCCGTGGCTTCGTCGCTCCGGTGGCGAACATCGCAGCCACCATCGCCACGAGAAGTACCGCGAGCATGAGCAGCGTGCGGCCAGGGTGGCTCGTCGGGTTGGGTCCTGCCACGTTGGATCTCTCTCCTCGATCGGTGCCGGACCCGCTGCGCCGCGCGGGGCGCGTGTTCCGGCTCGTGGGGAAACGCTCGTCAGGCCCTGGATGTCCCGCCGCCGTCGGCCCGGTCGTGGCTGTCCGGCCGGTCGAGATCGATCTGGTCGTCCACGGACTGGGTGGTCTCGCCGCCGGCCTCGACCTCAACCTCGGTGACGATGCGGGCGATCGCCGGCTTCGCCCAGCGGGTGCTCACGCCGGGAGCGAGCTCCAGCACCACCCACTCGGGCTCGACCGCGGTGATCGTCGCGTAGACGCCCGACCCGGTCATGACCTCCTGACCGACGCGGAGTGCCTCGTGCATCTCCTGCTGCTTCCGGGCCCGGGTCCGGGCCGGCCGGATGATGAGGAGATAGAAGAACAACAGGATGACAACGAACGGCAACAAGCCTGCGACGGCGTCCACGGTGGAGCGGTCCTTTCGGAGGGGACTTGGCGCGGCGCGGGTCTCCGCGGGCCGCGCGGGAGTCTATCTTCCCTCTACCTCGTCGGCTTCGTCGAACAGGTCCAGTGTGACCCCTTCGTCCGCCCGGACGACGGCGGGCGCCAGCCCCCGTGGTGGGACCAGGCCCAGGTGCCGCCACGCCGCGGCGGTGGCCACCCGGCCCCGCGGCGTACGGGCGAGCAGGCCGGCGCGCACGAGGAAGGGCTCGGCGACCTCCTCGACCGTCTCGCGCTCCTCGCCGACCGCGACGGCCAGCGTGGACAAGCCCACCGGTCCCCCGCCGAACTTGCTGACCAGCGCCTCGAGCACCGCACGGTCCAGGCGGTCGAGCCCCTGCTCGTCGACCTCGTAGACCTCGAGCGCCGCGCGCGCGACCTCGCGGCCCACCACCCCGTCGGCCTTGACCTGCGCATAGTCGCGGACCCGCCGCAGCAGCCGGTTGGCGACGCGGGGCGTCCCCCGTGATCGGCCGGCGACCTCCTGCCCCCCGTCGGGCTGCAGCTCGACGTCGAGCAGCCTGGCCGAGCGAACCAGGACGGCCTCCAGGTCCTCGGCCGTGTAGAAGTCCATGTGGGCGGTGAAGCCGAACCGGTCCCGCAGCGGCCCGGGCAGCAGGCCGGCCCGGGTGGTGGCACCCACCAGCGTGAACGGCGCGATGTCCAGCGCGATCGCCGTCGCGCCGGGTCCCTTGCCGACGACCACGTCGACCCGGAAGTCCTCCATCGCGAGGTAGAGCATCTCCTCGGCCGGTCGGGCCATCCGATGGATCTCGTCGAGGAACAGCACCTCGCCCTCGGCCAGGCTGGACAGCAGGGCGGCGAGGTCGCCGGCGTGCTGGATCGCCGGGCCGCTGGTCACCCGCATCGGCGCCTGCAGCTCGGTGGCGATGATCATGGCCAGGGTCGTCTTGCCGAGACCGGGTGGGCCGCTGAGCAGGACGTGGTCGGGCACCCGGCCGCGCTGGCGGGCGGCCTCGAGGACGAGGCCCAGCTGCTCGCGTACGCGGTGCTGGCCGATGAACTCACCGAGGGACCGCGGCCGCAGCGCGGACTCGACCGCACGCTCGTCGCCTGCCGCGTCGGCGTCGACGAGCCGGGTCGCCTCCTCGGCAGCGTGGACGCCCGTCATGCGCGACTCAGGCTGCGCAGTGCGGAGCGCAAGAGCGCGGCCACGTCGGGCTGGTCACCGGCCGCCAACGCCTCCTCGGCCTCGCCGGCCGCGCGCCCGACCGCGTCGTCGGCCTCCCGGGGAGACCAGCCGAGGCCGATCAGCGCGCCGTGCAGCTGGTCGCGCCACACCGGCGACGCGGAGGTCGAGGACGACCGCTGTGGGAGCCCGCCGGCCGCGCCCGCGGTCGCGCCGAGGCGGTCCTTGAGCTCGAGCACGATGCGCTGGGCCCCCTTCTTGCCGATGCCGGGGACCTGCATGAGAGCGATGAGGTCGTCAGTGGCGACGGCCCGGCGCAGGTCGTCGGGTGCGTGGACGGCGAGCATCGCCTGCGCCAGCCGTGGGCCGACCCCGCTCGCCGTCTGCAGCAGCTCGAAGACGACCCGCTCGTCCTCGTCCGCGAAGCCGTAGAGCGTGAGCGACTCCTCGCGCACCACCAGCGAGGTCGGCAGCCGGGCGGACTCCCCCACGCGGAGCGCAGCGAGCGTGCCCGGTGTGCACTGCAGCGAGAGGCCGACGCCGCCGACCTCGAGAACGGCTCCGTCGGGAGCTAACGCCGCGACCCGCCCGGCCACGAAGGCGATCATCGGCCCGCCCCGCTCACCTGCGCAGCCACGGCTGCCTCCAGCCGGGCGCTCGCCCCGCCGCGCCAGACGTGGCAGATGGCGAGCCCGAGGGCGTCGGCGGCGTCCGCCGGCCTGGGCGGCGCGTCGAGGCGCAGGATGCGGGTCACCATGGCGCCCACCTGCGCTTTCTCGGCGCGGCCGCTGCCGGTGACCGCCGCCTTCATCTCGCTGGGGGTGTGCAGCGCGACAGGCACGCCGTGGCGGGCCGCGCAGGCGATCGCGACGCCGCTGGCCTGCGCGGTGCCCATGACGGTGCGCACGTTGTGCTGGCTGAACACCCGCTCGACCGCGACCACGTCGGGCCGGTAGAGCTCGAGCCAGGCGCAGATCACCTTGTCGAGGGCGAGCAGCCGCGCACCGATGTCGGCGGCCGGCGGAGTGCGGACCACGTCGACGGCGACCATGGTGAGCGCCCGGCCGGGCAGGCCCTCCACCACACCGAGACCGAGGCGGGTCAGGCCCGGGTCGACACCCAGCACGCGCACGTCGTACGCCCTCTCGTCCGAACACCTGTTCGGACCCGAGGCTAGCCGCGCCGACCGACGTTACGACCGACCGACGCGCCGCAACCCCACCCCGCGACCGCCATCCACCCCTGCCGAGTCGACCACGTTAGGTAGGTGGGGCATTGCCTCAACAGGCATGGCGGCCTGTTGAGGCACTGCTGGGCCTACCTAACGTGGTCGATTGCGCGGGAGGGATGTCGAACCTCAGCCGACCCTTTCCATGATCTCGTCGCTGACGTCGTAGTTGGCCCAGACGTTCTGGACGTCGTCGGAGTCCTCGAGCGCCTCGACGAGGCGGAACACCTTCTTCGCGCCCTCCTCGTCGAGCGGGACGTGCACGGACGGGAGGAAGGACGCCTCAGCCGAGTCGTAGTCGATGCCGGCGTCCTGCAAGGCGGTGCGTACGGCGACCAGGTCGGTCGCCTCGGAGACGACCTCGAACGCGTCGTCGAGGTCGTTGACCTCCTCGGCGCCCGCATCGAGCACGGCGAGGAGCACGTCGTCCTCGGTCATGCCGTCGGTCTTCGGGACGAGGACGACGCCCTTGCGGTTGAACAGGTAGGACACCGAGCCTGGATCGGCCATCGAGCCGCCGTTGCGCGTCATCAGGGTGCGCACCTCGGCGGCTGCGCGGTTGCGGTTGTCGGTGAGGCACTCGACCAGCACCGCGACACCGTTGGGGCCGTAGCCCTCGTACATGATCGTCTGGTAGTCGGCGCCGCCCGCCTCGACACCGGACCCGCGCTTGACCGCCCGGTCGATGTTGTCGTTGGGCACCGAGGACCGCTTGGCCTTCTGGACGGCGTCGTAGAGCGTGGGGTTGCCGGCCAGGTCGCCGCCGCCGGTGCGTGCCGCCACCTCGACGTTCTTGATGAGCTTGGCGAACATCTTGCCGCGCCGAGCGTCGACGACGGCCTTCTTGTGCTTGGTCGTCGCCCACTTGGAGTGGCCGCTCATGCACGCTCCCTGACGATCTCGAGGAAGAGCTCGTGGACGCGGGGGTCGCCGGTGAGCTCCGGATGGAAGGACGTGGCGAGCAGCTGCTGGGTCGTCCCACCACGGACGGCGACGATTCTACTGGCGACTCCGCCCGGTCCCTCGCCCGTCGTCAGGCTGTGCACGTGGGTGCCCAGCCGGGCCAGCACCTCGACACCCTCGCCGACCGACTCCACCCATGGCGCCCGGATGAACACCGCCTCCATCGGCCCGCCCGCAACCCCGTCGAAGTCGATCTCGCCCTCGAACGAGTCGACCTGGCGACCGAAGGCGTTCCGGCGTACGACGATGTCGAGCCCGCCGATCGTGGTCTGGCCCTCGATGCCGTCCTCGATCCGGTCGGCCAGCAGGATCATCCCGGCGCAGGAGCCGAAGGCCGGCAGGCCGTCCGCGATGCTCGCCCGCAGCGGCGCCCACAGGTCGAACGCCACGGCCAGCTTCTGCATCGTGGTCGACTCGCCACCGGGCAGCACCAGACCGTCGATCCCGGCGAGGTCGGCGGGACGGCGTACCAGCACGGCGCTGGCACCGAGGGACGTCAGCACCCTCAGGTGCTCCCGCACGTCACCCTGGAGCGCGAAGACACCGATCGTCGTCACGGGCGGCGGGGGCGTGCTGCTACCAGCCGCGGGTCGCCAGGCGCTGGTCGTCGGACAACGACTCGAGGTTGATCCCCACCATCGCCTCGCCGAGGCCGCGCGACACCTTGGCGATCATGTCGGGGTCGTCGTGGAACGTGGTGGCCTTGACGATGGCCTCGGCACGCTTCGCCGGGTCGCCGGACTTGAAGATGCCCGAACCGACGAAGACGCCCTCGGCGCCGAGCTGCATCATCATCGCCGCGTCGGCAGGGGTGGCTATGCCGCCGGCCGTGAAGAGCACGACGGGCAGCTTGCCGATCCCGGCCACCTCGCGGACGAGCTCGACGGGCGCGCGCAGCTCCTTCGCGGCGGTGTAGAGCTCCTCCTCGCCGAGCGTCGCGAGCCGCCGGATCTCGGTGCGGATCGAGCGCATGTGCCGGGTAGCCTCGATCACGTTGCCGGTGCCGGCCTCACCCTTGGAGCGGATCATCGCGGCGCCCTCGCCGATGCGCCGCAGCGCCTCGCCGAGGTTCGTCGCTCCGCAGACGAAGGGAACCGTGAAGGCCCACTTGTCGATGTGGTGCGCCTCGTCGGCGGGGCTGAGCACCTCGGACTCGTCGACGTAGTCGACGCCGAGTGACTGAAGCACCTGGGCCTCGACGAAGTGGCCGATCCGGGCCTTGGCCATCACCGGGATCGAGACGGCCGAGACGATGCCGTCGATCATGTCGGGGTCGCTCATCCGCGAGACGCCACCCTCGGCGCGGATGTCGGCCGGTACCCGCTCGAGGGCCATCACCGCGACGGCACCGGCGTCCTCGGCGATCTTGGCCTGCTCCGCCGTGACGACGTCCATGATGACGCCGCCCTTGAGCATCTCGGCCATGCCACGCTTGACGCGGGCACTGCCGGTCACGCCTGCGGCGTCTGCGGCCTGACCGGGACGGGGTGACTCGTGGCTGGGCACGGTGAACCTCTCTCTAGCTGCGGCAACACGTCCATGGTAGGCCCGCTCACGAGCGAGGCAGGCGGGCCAATCGGGCGCGGGTGGTTCCCCTAGCGGCGGATCTAGCGGCTGACGCTGACCGGCGCGCCGCGCTTCACGAGCGCGAACCAGACCTGGCCCGGGGCGAACACCGCCTTCTTGCCCCCGATGGTGAGCTTGGTGTGGTTCCAGGGCTTCTTGCGGCCCCAGCGCCCCTCGTAGACCTTCCCGTTGCGGAACACGAGGGTGCGGCCCTGGCCCACGGTGACCGTCTTGGGCGTGTTCGCGCCGTTGACGTCGTGGTAGATCGACGGCTTGACGTCGGCGAACTGCACGACGAACGTCGACGCTCGCAACCGCGAGCCGCCGGCGGACAACGCGGGACGGCCGTCGATGCTGAGCATCCACCGCTGCTTGCGCGGCGCCCACGACCCGCCGACCCGGGCGCTCGGGTAGGACGCGGTGAACGCTTGCACCCGGGAGCCCCCCTTGGGTGCCTTGCCGAAGGTGTAGCCCACCACCTTGGGTTTCGACGTCTTGCCGATGCGGCGGCGCAGGCTCGACATGTCACCGATGACGTTGTACGGCGCCGGCCGCGCGCCGCTGCGCGCGAAGCCGCGACCGCTGGCGTCGTTGGAGGCGAGCTGGAGCTTGGACGCCCGCAGGTTGTCCGAGAGCCTGCGCTGCGAGCCGGAGTAGACGAGGCCGGTGCTGCCGTACTGCCGGAGCAGCTCGATGTCGGTGATGCGCGCGCTGCGCACCGGGCCGACCTTGTCGGGAAAGGTGCTCGAGTAGACGGCGGCCAGGCGCGTGACCCCGCCTTCGACCTGCTCGACGTAGACCACGTCCGCTTGCTGCACCCCGATGAGCGGCCGGCCGCTACCGGTGTTGTCGATCTTCGCCGCGATCACCCCGTGGTCACGGCGGCCCTTGCGACCGGAGAGCAAGGACATCTGCGGTGGCTTGGCCTTCTTCTTCTTGGGCTTCTTCTTCGCGACCGTGGGGGTCGGCGACGGGCTGGACGAGCTCGGCGAGGGTTCAGGCGCGACCGTCTTGGGCGCTGGGTCGTCAGAGCACGCGCCGAGGACCAGGACGCCGGAGACGACCGCCGCGGACAGGAGGGTCGGAAGGCGGGCTATCACTGAACAACCGTAGAACCCGGAGTGGCCCGGGAGCTCTGGAGGGGGTCGGGCATCGTGTCGTCGATCTCGAACGTCGGTGGCCACGGGGCATGTCCCGCCAGGCGCAGGTAACGCACCACCCGCTTGCGCCGGACCACCCGCGCGCCGCGCACCGCGTCGTTGTGGAAGCGGCGCGCCAGACCCACGCGCTGGCAGGCAGACGCCAGCTCGGCGAGCATCTCGGCGCCACCCGGGTCGGCGGCCAGCGCCTCGCCCACGCCGTCCTCGCCGAAGGCCGCCTGCAGGGCGCGCGTCAGGTTGCTCTCGTCGACCTCGCGCTCGACCTCGTCGGCCTCGCGCGCCCGGTGCGCGGCCTCGGCCAGCAACAGGCTGGTGGCCGGGTCCAGCAGCCCGGACGTCGCGAGCTGCAACGACACCGACGCCCGCCGGACCAGCTGGGCGTCCAGCGCGCTGCGTGCCCCCTCGATCCGTGCGTGCAGGCGGTCCAGGCGCGTCGCGCTGAAGGACAGGTACCACCCGGCGACAAGCAACAGGGCGACCAGGGCCACGCTCACGCCGACGCCGGGGAAGCCCACGAGCATCAACAGTACGGCGCGCACGCCACACCTTCAGTCAGCGACGCAGCCGGTCGCGCCAGCCCCGGCTGACGTCCTCACCGACCCGCTCGGCTCCTGCGGCGACGGTCTCGTAGACCGCGATCAGGTCCGAGGCGACCGTGGCCCAGTCGTAGCGGCGCGCCGACGCGGTGGCTGCCCCGCGCAGCGCCGCGCGGCGCTCCGGGTCGCCGAGCAGGTCGAGCAGCCCGGCCGCCAGCGCGTCGACCTCGCCGACCGGGAAGAGGACGCCCGCGCGCCCGTCGTCCAACACGCGGCGGAAGGCGTCGAGGTCGGAGGCCAGCACCGCCGCCCCCGCAGCGAGCGCCTCCACCAGCACGATCCCGAAGCTCTCGCCCCCGAGGTTGGGGGCGACGTAGACGTCGACGCTGCGCAGCAGCCTGGCCTTGTCGCGCTCGGACACCTGCCCCAGGAACGTGACCGCCTCCCGCACAGCCGGCGACACCTCCTCGGTGGCGTCCTTCTCGTCACCCCGCCCGGCCACGAGCAGCCGGACGCCCGGCCTCGCTGCCACCACCTGCTCAAACGCAGTCAGCAGGGTGGGCAGGCCCTTGCGGGCCTCGTCGAGGCGGCCCAGGAAGCCGACGGTGCCGGCCTCGCCCTGCCAGGCCGGCTCCGGCTGTGCCAGGGCGAACCGGTCCACGAAGACGCCGTTGGGCACCAGGATCGCGTCTCCCCCGACGTGCTCGACCAGCGTGCGCCGGGCCTCCTCGGAGACGGCGACGCGGGCCCCGATCTTCTCCAGGGCCGGCTCGAGGATCGGGTAGGCCGCGGACATCGCTCGCGACCGCAGGTTGGACGTGTGGAACGTGGCCACCACCGGCCCGGTCGCCGCCCAGAGCGCGAGCACCGAGAGCGAGGGCGACATCGGCTCGTGCACGTGCAGCACGTCGAAGCCACCCTCACGCACCCACCGCCGCACGCGGGTCGCCGACACCGGCCCGAAGTTCACCCGCGCGACGGAGCCGTTGTAGGGCACCGGCACGGCCCGACCGGCCGGCACGACGTACGCCGGTACGGGTGTGTCGTCGTCGGCCGGCGCGAGCACCGAGACCTCGTGGCCACGCGCGAGCAGCACCTCCGAGAGGTCCCGTACGTGGAACTGGACCCCGCCCGGCACGTCCCACGAGTAGGGGCAGACGATGCCGATCCTCACCCGGGCCGCCGCCCCTGGTGCAGGTCGTCGAGCCACAGCGGCTGGAGCATGTGCCAGTCCTGCGGATGGGCGCTGATCGCCGCCCCGAAGACGTCGGCGACCTGCTGGGTCATGGCGGTGACCTTCTCACGGGTGCGACCTTGCTCGGGCGCGACCACCTCGTCGTGGAACCGGATCACCAGGCGGCCGTCCTCGGCGTACCAGATGCTCACCGGGTGCAGCGCCGCGCCGGTGCGCAGCGCGAGCATCGCCGGCCCCGGTGGCATCCGGGTGGGCTCGCCGAGCAGCTCCACCGGGATCCCGCTGGCCCGCAGGTCCCGGTCGGCGAGCAGCGGCACGAGGCGCCCGTCGCGCAGCCGCTGCGACAGCGTGTCGAGCAGGTCGCCCTCGCCACCGGTCAGCGGCAGGATCTCCATGCCCAGCTGCTCGCGGTAGGCGAGGAAGCGGGCATAGAGCTGTTCGGGGCGCAGCCGCTCGGCCACCGTGACGACCGGCGCACCGGTGAGGCTCGCCCAGGCACCGGCGTGGTCCCAGTTGCCCATGTGCATGAGCGCGGCGAGGACACCGCGCCCCTGGGCCAGTGCGCCGCGCAGGTAGTGCTCGTTCTCCACCCGCACGGTCGACACGACCCGCTCGCGATCCCAGTCGGGTAGCCGGAACGCCTCGCACCAGTAGCGCAGGTAGGACCGCATCCCCTCGCGGGAGAGCGCGCGCAGCTCGGCCGGCGACGCGTGCGGGCGGGCCCGCCGCAGGTTGGCCTCGAGACGACGCACCGACGGTCCCTGCCGCCGCCATGCCACGTCCGCGACGAGCCGGAACAGCCGGTACGCCGTGGACTCGGGCAGCCGCCTGACGAAGCCCCAGGCACCGGCGTACGCGCGGTAGGTCAGCCGGTCCCTCATCCGCGCCCGGGCGACTCGGCCATGGCCTGCGCCCGGACGGCGAGAGCCCGCTGGCCGATCGTCACCGTGCTGCCGACGGCGAGGAACCACAGCGCCAGCGCTTGCACGTACGGCACGCCCATCCCGTCGAGTCCGGTGCAGACCAGGATGGCCACCAGCCGGTCGGCGCGCTCGGTGATTCCGACGTCGGCGGTCATGCCGAGTCCCTCCGCCCGGGCCCGCGCATAGCTGACGACCGCGCCGGTCGCCAGGCAGTAGAGGCAGAGGGCCGTCAGCAGCAGGTCGTCGCCTTCGCCGGCGAACCACATCGCGATGCCGGCGAACACGGCGGCGTCGCCGACCCGGTCGAGGGTGGAGTCGAGCCAGGCACCCCAGCGGCTGGAGCGCTGGCTCATCCTCGCCATGGTGCCGTCGACGAGGTCGGAGAACACGAACACTGTGATGACGACGGTGCCCCAGAGGAACTCGCCCCGCGGATAGAAGGCCAGTGCCCCCACCACCACGCCGAGGGTGCCGATCAGCGTGACCACGTCCGGGCTGACACCCCGGCGAACCAGGAACGCCGCGATCGGGGTGAAGATGCGCGTGAACAACGCACGGGCGAAGCGGTTGAGCATGGGAGCGGTTCTCTCGGCTCTCGGAGCGGCCTGCGGGGGGCGCCTCATGGTAGAGCCGGACCGGGCCACGGGCCGGGATCGACCCTTCCGGGCCCTTGTGCGCCCGCGGTCGACGGGTGCAAGGTCGGGGCACCCAAACGACGCTGGGAGGCGAGGCGCTCATGGCGCAGCAGACAAGTCACGGTGGTGCCGGGGCCGCGGGAGCTGGACCGGCGGTCGACCAGCCGGGTGCTCTCCGCAACGTGGTGCTGGTCGGCCACTCAGGTTCAGGCAAGACCACGCTGACCGAGGCGCTCCTCGCGGCGACCGGCACCGTCCCGCGCGCGGGACGGGTGGAGGACGGCAGCACCGTCAGCGACTTCGACGAGGCCGAGCGACGTCAGCAGCGCTCGGTCTCTCTCACGCTTGCGCCACTCGTGCACGCCGGCGTGAAGGTCAACCTCCTCGACACCCCCGGCTACGCCGACTTCGTCGGTGACCTGCGAGCCGGACTGCGCGCAGCCGACGCGGCGCTGTTCGTCGTGTCCGCCGTGGACGGCGTCGACGGCGCCACCAAGATGCTCTGGGAAGAGTGCTCAGCGGTCGGCATGCCGCGCGCCGTGGTCATCACCAAGCTCGACAAGGACCGCGCCGACTTCGACGAGTCCCTCGCGGTCTGTCAGCGCGTGTTCGGCGAGTCCGTGCTGCCCCTTTACCTGCCCCTGGCCGGCGACGACGGCATCGCCGCGGGGCTGATCGGCTTGCTGTCGCAGCGGGTGTTCGACTACTCCGGCGGCACCCGCACCGAGCGCGACCCCGACCCCGAGCACCTGCCCCTCATCTCCGAGGCGCGCGACCGGCTGATCGAGGGGATCATCGCCGAGTCCGAGGACGAGTCGCTGATGGACCGCTACCTCGGCGGCGAGGACATCGACTTCAAGGTGCTCATCGACGACCTCGAGACCGCCGTGGCCCGCGGCACGTTCTATCCCGTGCTCGCCATGGCCGCGCCGAGCGGACTTGGGACGGCCGAGCTCCTCGAGATCATCACCGAGGCGTTCCCCTCGCCGTTGGAGCACGAGGTGCCGCCGGTGACGACACCTTCGGGTGAGCCCATCGGCCCGCTCAGCTGCGACCCCACCGGGCCGCTCGTCGCGGAGGTCGTCAAGACGACGACCGACTCCTACGTCGGGCGCATCTCGCTCGTACGCGTCTTCTCCGGCACCCTGCGCCCCGACACGACGGTCCACGTTTCGGGGCACTTCAGCGAGTTCTTCGGCGTCGACCGCGGGCACGAGGACCACGACGTCGACGAGAAGGTCGGCGCCCTCTCCTCGCCCCTTGGCAAGCAGCAGCGCACCGTGCCGCAGGCCATCGCCGGTGACATCTGCGCGGTCGCCAAGCTCACGCAGGCCGAGACCGGCGACACGCTGTCGAGCAAGGACCAGCCCCTGCTCATGGAGCCGTGGGTGATGCCCGAGCCGCTGCTGCCCGTCGCCGTGGTCGCCAAGTCCAAGGCCGACGAGGACAAGCTCTCGCAGGGCATCGGCCGCCTGGTCGCCGAGGACCCGACACTGCGCCTCGAGATGAACGCCGAGACTCACCAGCTGGTCCTGTGGTGCATGGGCGAGGCACATCTCGACGTGCTGCTCGATCGGCTTCGCAACCGCTACGGCGTCGACGTCGAGTCGGTGCCGGTGCGCGTGCAGCTCCGCGAGACGTTCGCCGGGCCGGCGAAGGGTCACGGCCGGCACGTGAAGCAGTCCGGAGGCCATGGCCAGTACGCCGTCTGCGACATCGAGGTCGAGCCGCTCGGGTCCGGCGGCGGGTTCGAGTTCGTCGACAAGGTCGTCGGCGGTGCCGTGCCGCGTCAGTTCATTCCCTCGGTCGAGAAGGGCGTGCGCGCCCAGATGGAGCGCGGTGTCGCCGCGGGCTACCCCGTGGTCGACCTGCGGGTCACCCTCCTCGACGGCAAGGCCCACTCGGTCGACTCGTCGGACATGGCCTTCCAGACCGCAGGTGCACTCGCCCTCAAGGAGGCGGCCAACGCCGGCCAGATGCACATGCTGGAGCCGGTGGACGAGGTCTCGGTGCTCGTGTCCGACGAGTACGTCGGCTCGATCATGAGCGACCTCTCGACCCGGCGCGGCCGGCTGACCGGCACCGAGCCGGTCGGCATCGGCCGGTCCATGGTCAAGGCCGAGGTGCCGCAGGTGGAGATCACCCGCTACGCGGTCGACCTGCGCTCGCTCTCGCACGGCACCGGCACGTTCTCGCGCACCTACCTGCGCCACGAGCCGATGCCGAGCCATGTCGCCGCCAAGGTGCAGGGCGAGGCGAAGAGCGGCTGACCCGCGACCGCTGACTAGGCCGAGGCCCGCGGCCGTCGGCGGCGACGCAACCGTGGCGGGGGCCGCGAGCTTGCCCGCTGAGCGAGTCAATAGCTCGCGGAGCTGCGGTCGACAGAGCGCACCGCAGCCCCGCAGCTCGGACGATCGGTGTCCCCAGCCCTGCTGATAGATCCACTGTTCGGAGATCGCAACGCGGCCCCACATCGCCCGAGAGCTCGACGGTCATGGCCGCTGAAGCAGCTGCCGAAAGCAGCGCAGTCCCGGCACCGCTGTGGGGGCTGGTTGCGATCAACTCCGGTCCCGCCCGATGAAAAGGAACAGAGACCGCTGACTAGGCCGAGGCTCGCGGCGCTCGGCGACGGGCGAACGCGACCAGCCGGTAGACCGCCTCCGCGAGCCACGCGAACGGCGGGACGAGGGCGAGCCGCCCGAGCGGCGCCCACCGGCCACCCGCTGTGACGAGCAGCCGCGCGACGGCGGCGGCGCCGTGGCTGACCCGGCCGGCGCGGTCGATCCACTGCACCGATCGCGAGGCCTCGGCCTCGCTGACGCCGTAGTCCGCGAGGTCGGTGGTCTGGTACGGCGCGAAGACCGCGCTCGACGGCAGGCGAGCGATCGCGAGCTCGACCGCTCGCCGGCAGAACGCGCACTCCCCGTCGTAGAGCAGCACCGGGCGCTGCGTCCGGGCGCCGGCGGTCGGGCCGGTCACTCCGCCACCGGCCACGCCTCGGCGAGCATGTCGCGCGTCTCCGCCAGCAGCTGCGGGATCACCTTGGTCTGGGCCAGCACCGTGATGAAGTTCGCGTCGCCGCCCCAGCGCGGGACCACGTGCTGGTGGAGGTGGTCGGCGAGCGACCCGCCCGCGACATGGCCGAGGTTGAGCCCGACGTTGAAGCCGTGCGGTGTCGCCGCGGTCTTGATGGCGATCACCGCGCGGCGGGTGAAGTCGGCGAGGCCCACACTCTCGTCGTCCTTCAGGTCCTCGAGGTCCGCGACATGCCGGTAGGGCACGACCATCAGGTGCCCCGGGTTGTAGGGGTGCAGGTTCAGCACCGCGTAGACCGACTCGCCACGGGCCACCACCAGACCGTCGCGGTCGTCCAGCGTCGGGATGCGGCAGAACGGGCAGCCGTCGACCTCGTCGCGGCCGGACCCCGGCTCGCCCTTGATGTAGGCCAGCCGGTGCGGCGTCCACAGCCGGCGTAGCCGATCGGGCTCTCCGACGCCGTCCTGGGCGACGATCTCAGGCGTGACGGGTGCACTCCTGTCGGACTCGGTCACACCTGCACCCGATCGCGCACCGCGCGCACGATCTCGTCGATCGCGTCGTCGACCGGCACCCCGTTGTTCTGCTCGCCGCTGCGGTAACGGAAGGACACCGCACCCTTGGCGACGTCGTCGTCGCCGGCGAGCAACATGTAGGGCACCTTCTGCTTCTGCGCGTTGCGGATCTTCTTCTGCATCCGGTCGTCGGAGGTGTCCACCTCGACGCGTACGCCCTGCGACCGGAGCCGCTTCGCGACGTCCTCCAGGTAGGGCACGTGGTTGTCGGTGATGGGGACACCCAACACCTGTACCGGCGCGAGCCACGGCGGGAAGGCACCGGCGTAGTGCTCGACGAGCACGCCCATGAACCGCTCGATCGAGCCGAACTTCGCCGAGTGGATCATCACCGGCTGCTGCCGCGAGCCGTCGGCGGCCTGGTACTCGAGGCCGAAGCGCTCGGGCATGTTGAAGTCGTACTGCACCGTGGCCAGCTGCCAGGTACGCCCGATCGCGTCGCGCGCCTGCACCGAGATCTTGGGGCCGTAGTACGCCGCGCCACCCGGGTCGGGCACCAGCTCGAGGCCGGTCTCGAGAGCACTGTCCTCGAGGATCCTGGTGGCGTCCTCCCACTGCTCGTCGGTGCCGATGAACTTGCCCGACTCCGCGCTGCGGGTCGAGAGCTCGAGGTAGAAGTCGTCGAGGCCGAAGTCCTTGAGCAGCCCCAGCACGAAGGTGAGCAGGTGCTTGATCTCGGCCGACGCCTGCTCCGGCATGACGTAGGAGTGCGAGTCGTCCATGGTCAGTCCGCGCACCCGGGTCAGGCCGTGCACGACCCCGGACTTCTCGTAGCGGTAGACGGTGCCGAACTCGAACAGCCGCAGCGGCAGCTCACGGTAGGACCGTCCGCGCGACCGGAAGATCAGGTTGTGCATCGGGCAGTTCATGGCCTTGAGGTAGTAGTTGGTGCCTTCCATCTCCATCGGCGGGAACATCGTGTCCGCGAAGTACGGCAGGTGTCCCGAGGTCTCGAACAGCCCCTGCTTGGTGATGTGCGGGGTGCCGACGTAAAGGAAGCCCTCCTCGAGATGGCGCGCGCGGACGTAGTCCTCCATCTCCCGCTTGATCACGCCGCCCTTGGGATGGAAGACGACGAGCCCGGAGCCGATCTCGTCGGGGAACGAGTACAGGTCGAGCTCGGCCCCCAGCCGGCGGTGGTCGCGCTTCTCCGCCTCCTCGAGCCGATGCAGGTGCGCCTTGAGGGCATCCTTCGACTCCCACGCGGTGCCGTAGATGCGCTGCAGCTGCGGGTTCTTCTCACTCCCCCGCCAGTAGGCAGCTGCTGACCGGGTCAGCTTGAACCCGTTGCCGATGAGACGGGTCGACGGGACGTGCGGCCCCCGGCACAGGTCCTTCCACGCCAGCTCGCCGCCGCGCCGGACGTTGTCGTAGATCGTGAGCTCGGCGCCGCCGACCTCGACCGACGAGCCGTCGTCGTCGGAGCCACCGCCCTTCAAGCCGATCAGCTCCAGCTTGTAAGGCTCTGCCGCGAGCTCGGCACGCGCCTCGTCATAAGACACCACGCGCCGCGAGAAGGCTTGCCCCTCCTTGACGATCCGCTGCATGTACTTCTCGATGCTGGCGACGTCCTCGGGGGTGAACGGCGACTCGACATCGAAGTCGTAGTAGAAGCCGTTCTCGATCGGCGGCCCGATGCCGAGCTTGGCGCCGGGATAGAGCTCCTGCACCGCCTGCGCCATGACGTGTGCGGTCGAGTGGCGCAGGATGGCGCGGCCGTCCTCGCTGTCGATCGCCACCGGCTCGACGTCGTCCCCGTCGGCCAGCACGTGGGCGAGGTCGCGCAGCTCACCGCCGAGGCGGGCCGCGACCACTGACCGGTCGCCCTCGAGGACCTCAGCGGCCGTCGTACCGGCGGCGACGCTGCGCTCGCTGCCGGAGACGGTGATGCGGAGGTCGGACACGGCGGGTCACTCCCTGGGGTCGGCTGCGCGCCGGTTACGCGCGGTGGTTGCGATGCTAGCGACGGGCCGCGCGCAGGCGCGCCCCGGTTAAGGGGCGGCCAGGCAAGGGCGCAAGGGGCCCTCGGGGTCAGGCCCGGGCGGACATCCGGTAGAGCCCGCCGCCGATGGTGACCGCCCACAGCTCGCGGGTGCCGCCCTCGCCGAAGCTGGTGATGCCGTCCAGCGACCCGACAGTGCGCAGGCCCGAGGACGTCGTGACGAAGGTCCGGCCTGACCCGAAGTCAGCCCCGACATAGCGGCCGGCGAGCAGGCTGCGGTAGCGGCTGCCCCGGTAGATGAAACCGCCGGTGATGGTCGTGCCGAAGTCACGACCGTAGGTGTAAAGCGGGTTGTGGTAGGTCACGCCGGAGCGGCACCGGCTCGAGTTGAAGATGAGCCGACCCTCCTTGCAGGACCACCCCAGGTTGCGTCCACCCCGGCCCATCGCGATCTTGTCGATCTCCTCGCGACGGCCCTGCCCGACGTCGCCGATCCAGAGGTCGCCCGTCCGCGGATCGATGGAGAACCGCCAGCCGTTGCGCACCCCGGACGCCCAGATCAGCTTCTTCCTCGTGGAGCTACGGGCGTAGGGGTTGCTCGACGGGACGCAGTAGGGCCGACCGCAGGCGGCGTGCCGGCCGACGACACCCATCCGCAGGATCTTCCCCGACAGTGAGGTGAGGTCCTGCGCGCTGTTCCCGGGGTCGCCACTGCCGCCGCCGTCTCCGGTGGACAGGAAGAGGTAGCCGGTCCTGCCCCACGCCAGCTGGCCGGCGAAGTGGTTGTCGAAGGCGTCCGGGTGGAACACCTTGACGACGGGTTGCGCCGTGCCGACGGACACCGTGTTGTTCGTGTAGCGGGACACGTTGAACCGGACGACCTGCAGGTCGCCACCGTTGTCGACGTATGAGACCCAGAAGTAGGGCCTGGACTTCCAGTACGGGTGGAAGGCGATGCTGAGCAGCCCGCCCTCGCCGGCGTCGTCGACCCGCCCGCGGATGTCGAGGAAGGGCGTGCCGAAGACCGTCCCGTTGCGATAGATCCGCACCACACCGGCCTTCTCGACGACGAACAGCCGCGAGGTCCCGTCGCGGGCACTGACGACCTGCACCGGCTGCGTGAAGCTGGCCCGGCGGGTCCAGCTGATGGTGGTCGCGGCGCCGACGGGTGCGGCCGGCAGCACCACGAGCGGCAGCAGGAGCGCCCCTGTGGAGAGAACGGCGCTGACGAGGACACCGAGTCGGTCGGAGCGGCGAAGGCGCATGGCGACCCCAGACGGGAGGAGGGCAATAAGGGCGGACGCTAGTCCGATTGCCCGTTCCGCGCCGGATTTGCCGGCCGGGTTCCCGGATCATGGTGGGCGATACTGGACTCGAACCAGTGACCTCCGCCGTGTGAAGGCGGCGCTCTAACCAACTGAGCCAATCGCCCGGGTGCGGGGCGAAACCCTACCGGACTAGTCGCCGAGGACCGGCACCCAGCCGGGCAGCCCGATCCAGGCGTCCACGCCCACCACGGCGGCGACGACCAGGGCGAACGTGGCCACCGCGAGCAGGATCCGCACCGTCAGCGACTGCCGCTTGACCCACTCGGTCCATGCACGCACTTTGTCGCGGGCGTAGTCCAGCAATCGTTCGGCCCACGCGAACTCCGTCGCAAGCAGGGCAAGCCCGGCGAAGACGATCAACCATCCAGGACCGGGCAAGGGGATCAAGGCGAAGCCACCGACGATGATCGCGGTGCCGAGGACCCCGATGATCACCCGGTAGACGCTGTTGAACGCCTTGTTTCGCCTGATCCAGTCGCGGACGCCCATGATCCGCCCCCGGACCCCGGGCCCCTCGCGCCGCGTCTCCGTCGGGGAACCCTGTCCCTGGTCGTGCACCCTCGCCCCTTTCGACCCGTAACACCTTACGGACTGCCTCGTTAGTTGGTCGGCGGCGCGAGGTTTTCGGGCCGGGCAGGACGGGGAATGCTTAGTCATCGCCTTCCGCCTACCGGGCGAAGCGGCATAGGTGAGGAGTCGGACATGAAAGGCTGGGTGCCCTCGACCGTCACGCGAGAGCTCATCGTCCAACTGGTGAGTCCCGGAGACGGCGGCATCTCCCTCCCGGTCGTCATGCACTACGACACCGAGGACCCCTACGCCGTGCACGCGACCTTCCGCACCGGCCAGGGCGACGGCGTCTCGTGGGTCTTCGCCCGCGAGCTGCTCACCACGGGGGTCCACCGCCCCGCCGGAGACGGCGACGTGCGGGTCTGGCCGTCCTGGAGCGCCGGTGCCGAGGTCGTCTTCATCGGGCTCACCTCCCCCGACGGCGAAGCACTCCTGCAGGCCTCCTCCCGTGAACTGGTCGACTTCCTCGGCCGCAGCTACGCGCTCTGCCCCCAGGGCGAGGAGCTCAACCACCTCGACGTCGACCGCGCCATCGAGGCGCTGCTCACTTCCTGAGCGCCCCCGCTCACCTGCCCCTCACTCACCTAGGCCACGCTCGCCTGAGCGCCCCGCTCAGCTGACGAGCCGGCCCCCCACCATGGTCCGCCGCACGGCTGGAGCCCCGAGGTGCGCGACCGTATCCGCCTCGTGCTCGGCCTCCAGCACCGCCAGATCGCCCCACGCGCCCACCCCGAGATGCCCGACGTCGGTGCGCCGCAGCGACCGGGCCGCCCCCAGCGTCGCCGCCCGGAACGCCTCGTCGACCGAGAGACCCATCGCCAGGCACGCCAGCTGGATCGCGTAGGGCATCGACTCGCACCACGACGTGCCGGGGTTGCAGTCGCTCGCCAGCGCCAACTCGACCCCCGCCTCCCGCAGGACGCCGGCGTGGGACCAGGCCCCCGACCGCAGTGACAGCGTGACGCTCGGGAGCAGGACAGCGACGACGCCCACTGCCGCCAGCGCGCGGGCGTCCTCCGGCGAGACGTGCTCAAGGTGGTCGGTGCTCGCGACGCCGAGCTCGGCACCGAGCCCGGCCGCGCCAGTGCGGGCGATCTCCTCCGCGTGCAGCCGCAGGTCCATCCCGTGGGACCGGGCGGCGAGCAGGATCCGGCGCGCCTCCTCGACCGTGAAGACGCCCTCGTCGCAGAAGACGTCGCACCACCGCGCGCCGTGGGCAGCGGCCTCGGGCAGGGTGGCGACGACCTCGTCGACATAGTCGTCCCGGTCACGGCCGGCGGGCACCACGTGGGCCCCGAGGTAGGTCGCCTCGAGCCGGATGGGGGTCCGGTCCGCGAGGGCGGCGATCACGTCGAGCAGGCGCAGCTCGTGGGCGGCGGTGAGCCCGTAACCGGTCTTCACCTCCATCGTTGTCGTGCCGTGCGCGAGTGCAGCCGCCGCCCGGCCTGCCGCGAGGTCGAGGAGCTCGGCGTCGGACGCCGCGCGCGTGGCCTCGACGGTGGTGCGGATGCCGCCGCCGTCGTAGGCCTGGCCAGCGAGGCGGGCCACGAACTCGTCGCGCCGCGAGCCGGCGAAGACGAGGTGCGTGTGGGCGTCGACGAACCCTGGTACGACGCAGGCACCGCCCGCGTCGAGCTCGTCGCCGTCCGGGCCAGCGGGCAGGTCGGCCTCGCGCCCAGACCACGACACGCGCCCCTCGTCGACGACCAGCGCCGCATCCGGGACCGGCGGTCCGGCCATGGTGAGCAGACGTCCGACACCTCGGACGACGAGCCTCATCGATCTCCCCACGGCGGCGCCCGGTTAGAGCCACAAACATGAGCCTGACATGAGCATCGCGTGCCTAGACTGCTGTCGGACCTTAGCAGTGGGAGGAGACAGGTGGATCTAGGTCACGACACAGTCTGCGCGCTCGGCAGGGTCGTCGCACTGGTCAACAGCTCGGCCGACCTCGCGGGCACCGAAGGCCTGGAGTCGACCGAGGACCTGAGCCGTTTCGTCGAAGACAAGGGCATTTCGGAGGCAGGCCCGCTCACCGACGAGGACCTCGCGCCGATGCACCGGCTGCGCGCCCGGCTGGCTGCCGTCTTCCGGGCCCAGGACGACGACGGCGCCGTCGCCCTGGTCAATGCCCTGATCTTCGACGCGCGCACGACGCCACGGCTCACCGACCACGACGGCTGGGCGCTGCACGTCCACTACTTCACGCCGGGCACCCGCCTGGCCGAGCACCTCGCGGCCGACTGCGGCATGGCGCTGGCCTTCGTGCTGATGGCCGGTGAGCGCCACCGGCTGGCCACCTGCGACGCCCCTGGGTGCGAGCGCGTCCTCGTCGACCTGTCCCGCAACCGGTCCCGCCGCTACTGCGACAGCCGCACCTGCGGCAACCGCCTCCACGTCGCCGCCTACCGCGCCCGCCAGCGCACTGCGGGCTAGGACGTCAGGACTGCCACGGCGGCGCGTGGGTGCCGTCGAGCATCGGGACCCTGATGCCGACCTCGCGAGCGGCTTGCTCGGCGATCTCGTAACCCGCGTCGGCATGGCGCAGTACGCCGGTGCCCGGGTCGTTCGTGAGCACCCGGGTGACCCGCTCGTGCCCGTCGGCGGTGCCGTCGGCGACGACGACCACGCCCGCGTGGATGGACTTGCCGATCCCGACGCCGCCGCCGTGGTGGACGGAGACCCACGACGCACCGGACGCCGTGTTCAGCAGCGCGTTGAGGATCGGCCAGTCGGCGACGGCGTCGGACCCGTCGCGCATCCCCTCGGTCTCGCGCTCCGGCGACGCGACGGACCCGGCGTCGAGATGGTCGCGCCCGATGACCACGGGCGCCGAGACCTCGTCGCGGGCCACCAGCTCGTTGAACGCCTCCCCCGCGACGTGGCGCTCGCCGTAGCCGAGCCAGCAGATGCGCGCCGGCAACCCCTGACCCTGCACGTTCTCCGCGGCGAAGCGCATCCACCGCTGCAGCGGGTCGTCGTCGGGGAACGCCTGCAGCACCGCCTCGTCGGTGGCCGCCAGGTCGGCCGGCGACCCCGACAGGCACGCCCACCGGAACGGCCCGGCCCCCCGTGCGAACAGCGGCCTGATGTAGGCGACGACGAACCCGGGATAGGAGAACGCGTCCTCGACGCCGGCGTCGAGCGCCTGCCCCCGCAACCCGTTCCCGTAGTCGAAAACGACGGCCCCGGCGCGTGCCATGTCGACCATCGCCCGGCAGTGCTCGGCCATCGCGGCGCGGGCGCGGCCGACGTACTCGTCGGGCTTGGCCGTCCGTAGGTCGATCGCCTCCTCGAGCGTCAGCCCGTTGGGCACGTAGCCGTGCAGCGCGTCGTGGGCGGAGGTCTGGTCGGTGACGATGTCGGGAGCCCAGCCTCGGCGTACCAGCTCGGGGAGCACGTCGGCGCAGTTGCCGACCACCGCCACCGAGAGCGCCTTCCTCTGCGAGCGCGCGGCATCGACCCGGGCCAGCCCGTCGTCGAGCGAGTCGGCGATCTCGTCGAGGTAGCCGTGGTCGAGCCGGCGCCGCGCCCGCCAGGGGTCGACCTCGACGCAGAGCACCGCGCCCCCGTTGCCGGTCACGGCCAGCGGCTGCGCGCCGCCCATGCCGCCGAGACCCCCGGTCAGCGTGGCGGTGCCCGCCAGGGTCCCGCCGAAGTGCTGCGCGGCAACCTCGGCGAAGGTCGCGTAGGTGCCCTGCAGGATGCCCTGGGTGCCGATGTAGATCCACGAGCCGGCGGTCATCTGGCCGTACATCATCAGGCCCGCGTCCTCGAGCTCGCGGAAGTGCTCTGGTGTCGCCCAGCGCGGCACCAGCAGCGAGTTGGCGATGAGCACCCGCGGTGCCATCTCGTGGGTGCGCACGACGCCCACCGGTTTGCCCGACTGCACGAGCAGCGTGTCGTCGGGGGCCATCGACTGCAGCGACGACACGATCGCGTCGTAACAGGCCCAGTTGCGCGCCGCCCGTCCTGAGCCGCCGTAGACGACCAGGTCGTCGGGGCGCTCGGCCACCTCGGGGTCGAGGTTGTTCTGCAGCATGCGCAGCGCGGCCTCGGCGCCCCAGGAGCGTGCGGAGCGCTGCGACCCACGCGGCGCACGGACCGGGCGTGCTCCTTCCATGGCCCGCACACTAGGCCCAACGGACGGTATGCGGTCACCGTTCGGGCTACTGAAGACTGGTGCGCACGTCCGATTGACCATGCAACGGACTAGGGCGACGGTGAGACGACACCAGAAAGAGGTCAGATGGCGGACGTCGCCGTGCTCGCCGTTGATGCTCTACAAGCCCTGGCCGCCGCCGACGTGGACGCGCTCGAGCGGCTCTACGCCCCGGACTTCGTCTTTCACGACAAGCTGCCCGGGCACCCCGACGGCCACCAGGGGTTGCGCCACCGCGCGATGCTCCTGAGCAGCTCTCTCTACGACCCGAAGCTCAACGTCGACCTGGTGGTGGCCGACGGCGACAAGGTAGCCGTGCGATGGCGCGGCCGAGCGGTGCACAAGGGCGACCTCGTCGGCGTCGCCCCGACCGGAGTGCAGGTCGAGGTCGCCGGCATCACGATCTTCCGGTTCGTCGACGACCGGGTGAGCGAGGAGTGGACCGAGTTCGACGGGCTGAGCCTCGCCCGCCAGCTGCACACCGACCGGTCGAAACCGGCCGACCGCACGTCGACGCGAGAGCATCACCACTGACGATCAGGGGTCGCTCGACTCCGCCGCCCGCTCGGCGAACGTCTTCGCGATCCGTTCGGTGACCGGTCCGGGCGCGCCCTCGAGCACGCGGTCGTCGACCTGGCCCACCGCCTGCACGTCGCGGGTGGAGGACGTGAGGAACACCTCGTCGGCGATGCGCAGCGCGTCGAAGGGCACGTCGCGCTCGACGACGTCACACCAATCGACGACGAGTGCGCGGGTGACACCTGCCAGGCAGCCCGACGACAGCGGCGGCGTGACGACCTCGCCGCCGATGACCACGAAGACGTTGGACCCGGTGCCCTCGCACAGCTGCCCCACGGTGTTGGCGAAGAGCGCCTCGGCGGCGCCGGCTGCGTGCGCGTGAGCGAGTGCGACGACGTTCTCGGCGTACGACGTGGTCTTCAGTCCGGCCGTCGCAGACCGCTCGTTGCGTGTCCACGGAACTGTCGCGACGACCGACGTCGCAGGCCAGAGGGCCAACGGCGCCACCGCCACCAGCAGGGTCGGCCCGGCGTCCCCCCGGTCGGAGCCGAGGGGCGACACGCCCCCGGTGTAGGTGAGGCGCAGGCGCAGCGGATCGGTCGTGTCGTTGGCGGCGAGCGTCTCGTCGATCGCGCCGCGCACCCTCGCCAGGTCGGGCGCAGGAAGGCCGAGCCCCGCGGCCGACCGCACGAGCCGGTCGAGGTGCCTCGTGAGTGCGAAGGGCTCGCCGCCGATGACCTTGGCCGTCTCGAAGACGCCGTCGCCGACCGTGACGCCGTGGTCGTACGCCGACACGCGCGCCTCGGCGGCGTCGACCATCGTGCCGTCGACCCAGGTCTTCATAGGCGTGGTCCCTCCGCTTCCGACGCGACCGTGGCAACCGCGAGCAGCCGCGCCGCCTTGAGCTCGGTCTCGTCCCACTCTCTCGCGGGGTCCGAACCCCAGGTGATCCCGGCCCCCGTGCCGAAGTGCAGACGCCCCGCGGCGAGCCAGAACGTGCGGATCCCGACAGCGAGACACGCCGTACGCCGGTCGGCGTCCACCCACCCGACGGCTCCGCAGTAGGGACCCCGGGGCACCGGCTCCAGCTCGCCGATCAGCCGCAGCGCGCTGGACTTCGGGGCACCGCTGACCGACCCGGGCGGGAACGTCGCCGCGAGCAGCGCGGCCCACGAGGTGTCCGGCCGAAGCCGCGCCCGCACCCGGGAGACGAGGTGGACCAGACCGGGGTGCGTCTCAACGTTGCACAGCGTCGGCACCTCGACGGACCCCGTCGCCGCCACCACGCCGAGGTCGTTGCGCACCAGGTCGACGATCATCACGTTCTCGGCCATGTCCTTCGCGGTCAAGCCCTCGGGCGTGCGGGCCGTGCCCTTGATCGGGCCGGACTCGACGACATCGCCGTCGCGGCGCAGGAACAGCTCGGGCGATGCGGTCGCCACGTGCACGTCGTGGTCGGGCAGGCGCACCACCCCGGCGTACGGCGCGGGGTTGCCGTGCGCGAGCAGATGAGCGAGGCCCACGACGTCGGCACCGTCCGGTGCCGGCGCGGACAGGGTGCGGCACACGTTCACCTGGTAGACCTCGCCGGCAGCGATCTCGTCGCGGACCCGTGCGACGGCCGCGCCGTAGGTGTCGCGGCACATCGAGGACGCCCACGCTTCTCGAGCGACCCCCGGCCAGGTCCCCGGTGGCGGCGGGGCCGTTCGCGTCTCGTTGAACCGAGCGCACGTCGCGCGGCCCTCGAAGTCGACCACCACCGCCCACCAGCCGCCGCCGTCGAGCACCGACAGGTCGTCGGTGACCTCGACCAGCCCGGTGGCCAGCCGGCCGCCGAACCAGGCCAGCGGCTCCCCCGCACCCTGCGGGCTAGGCGAGCCCACCGACGGCGTCCTCCGCGGCCGCGACGACCTCGGGCAGCAGCGCGTCGACGGCGGCGATCTGCTCGGCCACCTCCCGGTCGGCGTCCATCGTCGGCACCCGCGACCGGATGACCCGGTGGGCGGCACCGGCGCCGGCCCCGGGCGAGGCGATGCTGGCGCGGAAGTCGAGCGCCTGGGCCGCCACCAGCAGCTCGACGGCGAGCACCGCGCGGACGTTCGCGATCACCTCGCGCAGCTTGCGCATCGAGGTCCAGCCCATCGAGACGTGGTCCTCCTGGTTGCCCGACGTCGGGATGGTGTCGACGCTCGACGGGTGGGCGAGGATCTTGTTCTCGCTGACCAGGGACGCTGCGGTGTACTGCGCGATCATGTAGCCGGAGTTCGTGCCCGGGTGGCTGGCGAGGAACGCCGGCAGGTCGCGGGAGAACGCCGGGTCGAGCATCCGGTCGGTGCGCCGCTCGGCGATGCCGCCCAGCTCGGCCACCGCGATCGCGAGCATGTCGCCGGCGAACGCCAGCGGCTCACCGTGGAAGTTGCCGGTCGACATGACCTCGCCGTCGGGGACGATGACCGGGTTGTCGACGACGGAGCCCAGCTCGATGTCGATGACCCGGCGGGCGTGGGCATGGACGTCTCGCACCGCGCCGTGCACCTGCGGGGCGCAGCGCAGGCAGTAGGAGTCCTGGACCGCGTGATCGCTCTGCCGGTGCGACGCGATCAACGGCGAACCGTTGAGGAGAAGGCGAAGGTTGGCGGCGCTGACCAGCTGGCCGGGATGGGGCCGGATGACCTGCACGCGCTCGTCGTACGCGCGGTCGGTGCCGAGCAGTGCCTCGACGCTCATGGCGCAGGCCAGGTCGGCGACCTTCACGAGCAGCCCGGTCTCGTCGACGGCAAGCGCGAGCAGCACCTGCATCGGCTCGGTGCCGTTGATCAGCGACAGGCCCTCTTTAGCGGCGAGGACCAGCGGCTCGAGACGTGCCTCGGCGAGCACCTCGGCACTCGGCCGGCCGCGCAGGTCACGATCGCCCTGGCGGCGCAGCCGGCCTTCGCCGACCAGCGGCTGGGCCAGGTGGGCGAGCTGGGCGAGGTCGCCGGAGGCGCCCACCGACCCCTTGCCCGGGATCACCGGCAGCAGCCCGCGGTCCAGGAGCGCGAGAAGGCGCCGCGGCAGGTCGACGCGTACGCCGCTGTAGCCGGCCGTCAGGGTGCGCGCCCGCAACAGGAGCAGTCCGCGGACGACGTCGTCGGGCAACGGCTCGCCCACCCCGGCGCTGTGCGAACGGACCAGGGCGAGCTGCATCTGCTCGAGGTCGGCCCGGCCGACGTGGGTGTCGGCGAGAGCGCCGAAGCCGGTCGTGACGCCGTACATGACCGTGTCCGCGTCGACCGCCGCGGCGACCACGGCGCGACTGGGGGCCATCCGCTCCTCGACCGACGGATCCAGCTCGGCGGCGGCCTCACCCCTGGCCACGGCGACCAGGTCCTCGAGGGAGAGCGCGTCGCCGTCGACGGTCACCATGCGCATGTCGGGAACCTAGCGCCTCGGGGCTATGGCTTTGGTCGGCCTCCGCACGATGGGTTATCGTCTACCTCGCACGCCGGGGTGGCTCTCGCCTTGGGTGGCACGCGGACGTGGCTCAGTTGGTAGAGCATCACCTTGCCAAGGTGAGGGTCGCGGGTTCGAATCCCGTCGTCCGCTCGAAAGAGGCTTTCCGGCCTCTCTCGGTGGAGTGGCCGAGAGGCGAGGCAACGGCCTGCAAAGCCGTCTACACGGGTTCAAATCCCGTCTCCACCTCGAGCACTACCGCACGGGCGATTGGCGCAGTCTGGTTAGCGCGCTTCCCTGACACGGAAGAGGTCACAGGTTCAAATCCTGTATCGCCCACCACACGTCTCGATCCCCCTTCTTGATCACCTGGCGATCCTTCGCCCGCGCGGACGCCGCTGCCGATGACCACCCTGGCAGGATCTCTTTGGTGCGGATCGTCGACGTGGCCGAGCGCCGAGCGCGACTGGCCCAGCGGCACCGCCTGGCACCCCGCACTCGAGCGGGTGACGTGGTCGAAGCGACCAGGAGCATGGTCTGCCTGCACGGCACCGATCCCGCGACGGTCTACCTGTCAGCCTGGGCGCGCGTCGACGACATGACTGCAGCCGACCTCGACCGCGCGCTGTACGTCGACCGTTCGCTGGTCAAGCACCTCGCGATGCGTCGTACCTTGTTCGTCTTCCCGCGGGAGTCGCTGGGATTCGCTCAGGCGGGAGCCAGCGACCGCGTCGCCGACGGCGAACGTCGCCGGCTCATCCGCGATGTCGAGAAGGCAGGGCTGCATCGCGACGGTGCGTCGTGGCTCGCCGAGGCGGGCACGAGGGTGCTGGCCGCGCTGTCCGACGGGCGGGAAGCCACGTCATCGCAGCTGCGCGACGAGATCCCCCTGCTCGAGGGCGCCATCGCGTACGGCGAAGGGCGGTCGTGGGGTGGGAAGGCGCCGGTCGGTCCTCGCGTCCTGACCACGCTGTCCGCAGCCGGACTCATCGTCCGAGCCACGAATGCCGGTGCGTGGACCACCTCGCGGCCACGCTGGGCCTCGATGCGGTCCTGGCTCGGGGGTGAGCTCGCGCCACCGAGCGCAGCCGAGGGCGCGGCACAGCTCGTTGCCGCCTGGCTGCGCACGTTCGGCCCCGGGACGGCGGCCGACATCAAGTGGTGGCTCGGGTCGACAGTGTCGGCCGTACGCCGGGCGCTGGCCGACATCGGAGCGGTGGAGGTCGAGGTGGACGGCGGGGTCGGGTACCTGATGCCTGACGACCTGGAGGCGCCGGACGTCGTCGAGCCGTGGGGCGCGCTGCTGCCACCGCTGGACCCGACCACGATGGGCTGGTACCAGCGCGACTGGTACCTCGGCCCTTACAGGGCACAGCTGTTCGACACCAGCGGCAACGCCGGACCCACGGTGTGGTGGGACGGACGGATCGTCGGGGGCTGGCGCCAGACGGACGCGGGCGACGTCGTGCTGCAGATACTGGAGGACATCGGTTCGGACGGGCTGCGCGTCGTCGAGAACGAGGCAGCGCGGCTGACCGACTGGCTCGGCGGCACGCGGGTGCTGCCGAGATTTCCCTCGCCGCTCTCGATGGCGGTTGCCGGCTCCTGACGGCTCGCCAATGTTGCGGCAGAAATAGCCGACCTGGGGCGAACCCGGCCGGGGGTGCCGCCGTCCTTGTGCACGTGAGCGCTGCCCATCCGACGCCGAAAGGGGCGAGCAATGATCAACAACATCGACGGTGAAGACACAGCCGTGGACATCGATGCGGACGATCTCAGCACCAATCCGGCGACGCACCCGTCGTTCGCGGCCGTCATCGAGAGCCGGCTGTCGCGGCGCAGCGTGCTGGCCGGAGGTTTCGCAACGGCCGCCGGGTTTCTCACCGGCAACGTCTTCGGTGCGGCACCCGTAGCTGCATGGACGGGCCCCGGCGGCGGCAGGTCGACGGCCCACGCCGACCAGCTGCTCGGCTTCACGCCGGTCCCGCTGAGCGCGGCCGACGAGGTGGTGGTCCCGGCGGGATACACCGCACGCGTCATTATCCCGTGGGGCACGCCGATTCTCGGCAGTTACCCCGCGTTCGTCCCGGCCGGCAACACCGCCGCCGAGCAAGAGCAGCAAGTCGGCATGGACCACGACGGCATGCACTACTTCGCCCTACAGCACGGTCCAGCTGGCAGCGAGCACGGTCTGCTGGTGCTCAACCACGAGAACACCGACGAGGGGTACCTGCACACGGGCCTTTTGCCAGTGCCGCCGCCGGCGGCGTACACCCTCGAGATGGTCCGCAAGGCGCAGGCCGCGCACGGCGTGTCTGTCGTGGAGATCGAGAAGGACTCGCTCGGGCACTGGCACGTCGTCCGATCGGAACGCAACCGACGGATAACCGCCAACACACCGATGTCCTTCTCCGGCCCCGCCGCCGGGCATCGACTGGTGCGCACCAGCGCCGACCCGGCGGGCACCCGCCCTCTCGGCACGTTCAACAACTGCGCCAACGGGTCGACGCCGTGGGGGACCTACCTGACCTGTGAGGAGAACTTCAACGGCTACTTCCGAGTGGATGCCCCGGCTGCGCAGTTCACGGCTGAGCAGCAGGCGTTGACCGCACGTTACGGCGTCGGCGGCGACGCCAAGCGATGGGCCATCCACGACCCTCGGTTCCGGGTTTCACCCAACGAACCCAATGAGCCGAACCGGTTCGGGTGGGTCGTGGAGATCGACCCATACGACCCGACGTCCACGCCGGTCAAGCGAACCGCGCTCGGCAGGGTGAAGCACGAGTCCGCGCACGTCCACGTCACCAAGGGTGGGCGTGTCGTTGTCTACACCGGTGACGACCAGTTCAACGAGTACATCTACAAGTTCGTGAGCACCAAGAACTGGCACGCAATGCGCGCCCAAGGCCGTAGCCCCTTTGACGAAGGCACGCTGTACGTCGCGAGGTTCCATGACGACGGCAGCGGCACCTGGCTTCCCTTGGTGCACGGGTCGGGGCCGCTCACCGCTGACAACGGTTTCGCCGACCAGGGTGACGTGCTGGTCAAGACCCGCATCTCGGCAGCAGCAGTCGGCGCGACGAGAATGGACCGCCCCGAGTGGGCAACCGTCGACGCGAACACCGGACTGGTCTACGTCACATGCACCAACAACAACAACGCAGCAAAGGTGATCAACGCCGCCAACCCACGGAAGCCGAACAGGTGGGGGCACATCATCCGCTGGGAGGAGGACGGCGGCGACCATACGTCGACGACGTTTTCCTGGGACCTCTTCGTCATCGCCGGCCAAGGGCGCTCGAGCGGTGACGGGTCGACCGTCGCAGACGAGTCAGGCTTCGGGTCCCCCGACGGGATCTGGGCAGACCCGGACGGACGGGTGTGGATCCAGACCGACGGCACCCAGCCTGGAGGGGCCAACGACCAGATGCTCGCGGCCAACCCTTACGTGAACGACGAAGCCGGAGCACCCCAGATCCGCCGCTTCCTCACCGCCGTCATCGGATGCGAGGTGACCGGCATCATCACGACACCCGACCAGCGGACGATGTTCGTCAACATCCAGCACCCTGGCGAAAATGGCGGCAGCACCTGGCCGCAGACCGACGGCATCACCACGCCGAGGTCAGCGACCGTGGTCATCTCCAAGGACGACGGAGGCGTCATCGGCAGCTGATGGACAGGAGCCTGCGAAGGCAGCGACCGCAGCGATCACTCGCGACTACTTCACGAACCGCTGAATGAAGGCGAGCGCCGTGTCGGCGACGTCGCGCCATCCGTCGTCGATGGTCAGCGAATGCCCGCGGCCGGGGATCTCGCTGAACTCGGTCGTGGCCGCATTGCGCCTCTGCTTCCTGTACATGGCGCGGTTGATGACCGGTGGCGAGGTGTGGTCACGCTGCCCCGAGATGATCAGCATCGGGCCCCGGTCCGGGTTCTCCCTGTCGGCCTGGACTTCGGTCCACGGGTTGAGGTTCGCCACCGCAGCCTGGAAGACCGGCCTGCCGGGGGCCGGTACGGCGTACGTGTCATAGAGCCTCTTCGCCTGGTCCTCGACGACGGCGTTGGCGAATGAGTAGCGGAACTGCTGATAGGTCAGCATCACCGCGCGGCGCCGGTTCGCAGGGTTGCGGAGTACAGGCAAACCCGACCGCAGCGTCGAGATCGGCAGGGCGAGCACGCCGCGGGAGGGTGCCGAATCGATCGCGACCGAGGCCGTGGAAAGACCCCGCCCGGCGATGATCTGCGTCAGGTGGCCGCCGAACGAGTGCCCGATGACGGCCGGCTTCTCGTTCAGCTGCTCGGCAACGGCGGCGTAGTGGTCGGCGACCTGTCGGACGGTCTTGTTGGCGAACACCTCCGGATGTGCCCTCGCCTCGGTGACCGTGTCGGGGTCGTCCGGCCAGCCCGGCGCGATCGGGGCGTACCCGTTGTTCTCGAAGAGCTGCGCCCAACGGTCCCAGCTGCTCGCGAGCAACCAGAGACCGTGGACAAACATCACCGGGATGCGCCCGGAGGCGTTCACTGCGACGATGCGCTCACGCGTCATGGCGTCGAGCCGGCCGGCGTTGTCTGACATGGAGCGCTCCTAGAGGTCGAGGTCCGCGAGCGCGTCGAGGACACCGCGGTGGAAGGTCGGGTAGGCGTAGATCATCGTGCGCAGCCGTGAGACCGGAACGCTGGCGTGCACGGCGAGCGTCAGCATCGACAGCACCTCGCCGCCCCATGGTCCGGCCGACGTCGCACCGACCAGCACGCCCTCGCCTCTGTCGGCGACGAGCTTGATGACGCCCTCACCGCCCGGGCCGTGGATCCAGCCGCGCGCGGACGTCTCGACCTTGGCGGTGCCGGTCCGGACGTCGAGGCCCTTCTCCCGCGCAGCTTCTTCGGTCATTCCGACCGAGCCGACCTCGGGATCGGTGAACGTGACACGTGCGAGCCCGCGGTAGTCGGCGGGCTCACCGTGCTCGCCGAGGAAGTCGGCCAGCGCCACGCCGGCCTGGTACATCGAGATGTGTGTGAACGGACCGATGCCGGTGACGTCGCCGATGGCCCAGAGGCCCTCGCCCGCGCGCATCCGGTCGTCGACCTCGATCACCTTGGCCAACGGGTCGAGCCCGACCGTGTCGAGGCCGAGGTCGCCGAGGTTGGCCCGCCGTCCGACGCTGACGAGCAGCTCCTCGGCTCGCACCGACGTACCGTCCTCGAGCTCGACGACCTTGTCCTCACCCTCGGCGTGGACCCGTACCGCCTTCGCACCGGCGCGCAGCTCGACCCCATCGGCCTCGAGCGCCTTCGCGACCAGCTCGCTCGACTCGGGCTCCTCGGAGGCGAGCACGCGATCGAGCGCCTCGATGACCGTCACGCGCGAGCCGTAACGCGCGAACGCCTGCGCCAGCTCGAGGCCGATCGCACCGCCGCCGAGAACGACGAGTGACGCGGGCGCCTTCCGGGTGGAGATCGCCTCACGGTTGGTCCAGTAGGGCGTGTCCGCCAGGCCGTCGATCGGGGGGATGACGGGCGCGGTCCCGGTCGCGATGACGACGCCACGCCGAGCGACGTACGTCCGGTCGTCGACAACGACCCGGCCGGGTCCGTCGAGACGGGCCGAGCCTCGCGTGAGGGTGCCGCCCTTGCCCTCGAACCGCTCGGCGGCGACGCGGTCGTCCCAGTCGTCGGTCGCTTCGTCGCGGATCCGCTGGGCGACGGGTGCGAAGTCCGGCGCGACGGTCGCCGTACCGGCCACCCCGTCGACCCGGCGCGCTTCGGCGATCAGGTTCGCACCGCGAATGATCATCTTGCTCGGCACGCATCCCCAGTAGGGGCACTCACCCCCGACCAGCTCGCGCTCGACGCCAACGACGTCGAGGCCTGCCTCGGCGAGCTTGCCCGCCAGGTCCTCGCCGCCCGGCCCCATGCCGATGACGACGACGTCGACGTGCTGCTCGTCCTGGCGGTCAGTTGCTGCCTGGGTCATGGCACCGTTCTACCCCGCCGGTCGGGGCTAGCGTGTGCCGCGTGCCGGACACCGACGACAATGCCGCCGACGACAACCCCGCCGACCTGTGGCTGGTCCGGCACGGCGAGACCGAGTGGAGCGCGTCGGGACGGCACACCAGCACGACCGAGCTCGAGCTGTCCGAAGCGGGTCGGCGCCACGCCTCCGAGTTGCGGACGCGGCTCGCCGGCGTGACGTTCGGTCGGGTGCTGGTGAGCCCGCGGGTCCGGGCACGCACGACGTGCGAGCTGGCCGGCTTCGGCGACCGGGCCGAGGTCGTCGACGAGCTGACCGAGTGGGATTACGGCGACGACGAGGGGTTGACGACGCCCGAGATCCGCAAGTCGCGGCCGGGGTGGACGTTGTGGCGCGACGGCCCGCAGGGTGGGGAGACGGCGGACGCCGTACGACGGCGAGCAGACCACGTCGTACAGCTGGCTCGGTCCTCTCCGGGACCCGTCCTCGCGTTCTCCCACGGGCACATGAGCAGGGTGCTCGGCGCGCGGTGGATCGGCCTGGACGTCGCCGACGGCGCTCGGCTACGGCTCTCGACGGGCGGCATCTGTGTGCTGGGCTACGAGCGCGAGACTCCCGCGGTGCTGCGGTGGAACGACACCGGCGAGCTCGGCTGACCCGACCCGTCGCGACAACAGGCCCAGCATTGCCTCAACAGGGCTGCCAGCATGTTGAGGCAGTGCTCCGCCTACCTAACGTGGTCGACTCGCGGTCGCGCTCGGCAGGGTGCCACTCGGCAAGCGCTACGGGCGGGTGCGGCCGGACTGGCGGACCTCTTTGTGGATGCGCTTCCACTTGGCGCGTTCCTCGGCGCGGAGCCGGGCGTCGTGGCGCATCGACATCCAGCGCGCCTCGCGCTGCAGCTTGAGGTAGGACTCGTAGCGGCGCTCGGGCAGCTCGCCGGACGCGAGCGCCTCCTGCACAGCGCAGCCCGGCTCCGTGTCGTGGCTGCAGTCGCCGAACCGGCACTGCTCGGCGAGCGCCTCCACCTCGGCGAAGACGACGTCGAGCGACTCGGAGATGTCGGTCAGCCCGACACTGCGCAATCCTGGCGTGTCGACGACGAGCGCTCCCCCGGGAAGCAGGAACAGCTCGCGGTGCGCCGTCGTGTGCCGGCCTTTCCCGTCGGCGCGCAACGCGCGGACAGCCATCAATGACTCACCGGCCAGCGCGTTGGTCAGCGTCGACTTGCCTGCGCCGGACGGGCCGAGGAAGGCGAGCGTGCGGCCGGCGACGGCGTACGACTCCAGGTCCTCCATCCCCTCCCCTGTCTCGGCACTGACGGCGAGAACCTCGACACCGAGCGCGGCAGCGGCGACATCGGCACGGACCTGGTCGGCGTCAGGCACCAGGTCGGTCTTGGTGAGGACCACGAGCGGAGTCGCGCCGCTCTCCCACGCGAGGGCGAGAAACCGCTCGATCCGCCCGATGTCGCTCTCGGGATGCAGGCCCTCGACGACCACGGCCACGTCGACGTTGGCCGCGAGCACCTGGCCCTGGGAGACACCCGGAGTGACGGTGGCCCGCACGAAGGCGGTACGCCGGGGCAGCACAGCCTCCGCCGTGGCCCTGCCGTCCGACCAGCGGCGGACGGCCAGCCAGTCGCCGACGCACGGCGTGGCCACCGGGTCGGCAGCGGCCTTGGACAGCAGCGCGCCGGACAGAGTGACGCGGATCGGACCGTCGGCGGAGAGCGTGTCGCAGGCACCACGGTCGACCCGGGTGACGCGGGCGGGCACCTGGTCGGACCGGTAGGCGGCGAAGGCGGAGTCGAGTTGGTCGTCCCAGCCGAGGGACGGGAGATCGAGCGCAACCATGGCGATTCCTTCGAGGGCGGATGGGTGCGCCCTGTCGGAGATCGAGCTGCGAGAGCTCTAGCGGGCGCCGGGGAGGAGGCGTGCGAGGTCGTGAACAGTCACTGTCATCTCCTCCTTCCGGGTTTGCCGGCCCGTCTGGGCCGGTGCAAGCTCGTCTGTGGCTGACGCTAGCGCGGGTCGCGCCCGGGAGCGAGCGGATTTTCGCCGGGCGTGCGGTTGGGTGGCAGCTCGACCTCGCCGGTGTCCAGACCCGGGCGGCGCCGCGGCACCTTGCGCCGGCGCGACCCATTGACCGGCGCGGTCTGGTCGGGCGTCGCCGGCGACGGGCCGTCGCTCGCCCGGCGTCCGCCGTTGGTGCGCCGCTCGCGACCGGCATCCGCGTGCGCCCGCGCCGCCTCGGCTGCCTCCTTGGCCGCCGAGATCTCCCGTCGGGGCCAGATCTCCTCGATGGCCGCGTTGAAGGCGGCGCCGATGAGCACAGCGATGGCGAGGACGTAGAGCCAGATCATCAGGACGATGGGTGCGGCCAGCGGCCCGTAGATCGACGCGCCGCCGACCGAGATCGTGATGATCCAGCGCACCACGTAGCTGCCCGCGACCCAGATCAGCACGGTCAGGCCGGCACCGGGGAGGTCTCGCCGCCAGGGCGTCCGCACCGGGCAGCTGATGTGGTAGAGCGAGGTCAGCGACACGATCGACAAGATCGCCGACACCGGCCAGTAGAGCGACTCGAGGAAACCGACCTGCTCGGGCAGCAACCGGCCGAGCAGCGTCGGCCCGACGAGGATCAGGGGCACCAGCACCGAGCCGACCAGGACGGCACCGACGTAGAGGCTGAACGACAGCACCCGGCTGCGGATGATGCCGCGCTTGCCGCCCAGCCCGTACATGATCGAGATCGTGTCGATGAAGACGTTCAGGGCCCGGGAGCCCGACCACAGGGCGATGACGAAGCCGATCGAGATGAGGTCGAAGCGGCCGTCCTCGAACACGTCGCGCAGGGTCCGCTGGATGGTGTCCTTGACCACGTCGGCCGTCAGCACTTCGCCGGCGAGCTCGATGATCTTGTTCTCGACGTCGGTGACGGTGTCCTCGCCGACCCAGTTGCCGAGGTAGCCGATGGACCCGACGAGCCCGAGAACGAGGGGCGGCAGCGACAGCAGGGCGAAGAAGCCCGCCTCGGCCGCCAGCCCGGTGACGCGGTAGCGGAAGCAGATCGCCGTGGTCTCTTTGGTCAGCCGCCAGAGGATGTGGCGGGCACGACGGCGCACGGAGGCCACGCCCCTCTGCGCAGGAGAAGCCTCCGTCGCCACGCCTCTACGGTAGGCCACGTGCCCCCTCCTACCCACGACGTGACGAACCAGCCACCCCCGCTGATCGATTACGACGTCTTCTCCCAGGACAGGGCGCTGATCGAGGCGGTGGGGCGGCACACCGGCCCCGACGACGCCGCCCTCGACGGGCTGGCTCGCCTCGGCGTACGAGCCGGGTCCGAGGAGGCGCAAGGCTGGGGTGAGCAGGCCAACGCAAACCCGCCGGCGCTGCGCACCCACGACCGCTACGGCCGCCGCCTCGACGAGGTCGACTTCCACCCGTCGTGGCACGCGCTGCTCGACGTCGCGGTGTCGTCCGGGCTGCACGCGGCCCCCTGGTCGCCGGACGCGGGACCGGCAGCCCACCTCACGCGGGCCGCCGGCTTCGTCGTCTGGTCGCAGGCGGAGGCAGGCCACGGCTGCCCGGTGTCCATGACCTACGCGGCCGTCCCAGCGCTGCGGACCGATCCCGCGGTGGCCGCCGAGTGGGAGCCCGGGCTGCGCGCCACGACGTACGAGCCGGGCCTGCGGCCGCCGTCGGCCAAGGCCGGTCTTCTCGCGGGTATGGGCATGACGGAGAAGCAGGGCGGGTCGGACGTCCGCGCGAACACCACGCGCGCCGTACCGCTCGCGGCCGACGGCGAGTACCAGCTCACCGGGCACAAGTGGTTCTGCTCCGCGCCGATGTGCGATGTCTTCCTGGTGCTCGCGCAGGCGCCCGGCGGGTTGACGTGCTTCGTGGTGCCGCGGGTGCTGCCCGACGGAGCTCGCAACGAGTGGCGCATCCAACGTCTCAAGGACAAGCTCGGCAACCGCTCGAACGCGTCGGCCGAGATCGAGCTCGACGGCACCTGGGCTCAGCGCCTGGGCGACGAGGGTCGCGGGGTCGCGACCATCCTCGAGATGGTCGGGGCGACGCGGCTCGACTGTGTGCTCGGGTCGACGGCGTTGATGCGCGCGGCGGTGTCACAGGCCACGCACCACGCGGCGTACCGCTCGGCCTTCGGCTCGGTGCTCGCTGCGAAGCCGCTCATGGCCAATGTGCTCGCCGACCTCGCCGTCGAGGCGGAGGCAGCGACCGCGCTGGCGATGCGGCTCGCCGCGGCGTTCGACACGGGCGAGCGCGACTTCCGGCGTCTCGCCGTCGCGGTCGGGAAGTACTGGGTGTGCAAGCGGGCACCGGTGCTCGTCGGCGAGGCGCTCGAGTGCCTGGGCGGCAACGGGTACGTCGAGGAGAGCGGGCTGCCGCGGCTCTATCGCGAGGCACCGCTCAACTCCATCTGGGAGGGGTCGGGCAACGTCAACGCCCTCGACGTGCTCCGGGCACTCGCTCGCGAGCCGGGCTGCGTCGTGGCCTTCCTCGCCGAGGTCGAACTGGCGCATGGGGCGGACGCGCGGCTGGACGAGGCCGTCGACCGGCTGCGCAAGGCGCTCACCGAGGCCACCGAGTCGTCCGCCCGACGACTGGTCGAGGCCATGGCGCTCTGCCTGCAGGGGTCGCTGCTGGTGCGTCACGCACCGCCGTACGTCGCCGACGCCTTCTGTGGCTCCCGGCTCGCCGGCGACTGGGGCCACGCCCTCGGCACGCTCCCGGACGGCCTCGACACCGCCGCCCTCGTCACCCGCGCCACCCCCCAACGCGCCAACCACCCTCCCCAGTGATCATGCAGTTGTGCAGGTGACCAACCAAAACCCCAGGTCAGGCCCCACCTCACCAGCCAGTGATCATGCAGTTGTGCAGGTGGCCGGCAAACGCCCAGGTCAGGCCCCACCTCACCAGCCATGGATCAGGCAGTTGTGCAGGTTGGATTGCGGCCGCGGGCGCCGGCATCGCTCGTCGGTCGCCCAGCGCGCGGCGCCCATGAATTTGCTCGCACGCATCGCTGCGGGTCCGCACAAGTGCATGATCACCCGCGGAATTGTGGGGCGCTGACCTGCGGGGATGGCGGGGACCCGCACAACTGCATGATCACCGGGGAAAGGGTGGGGTCGAGGGGCGAGGGGTCCGGATGGTGGGATGCCGTGGACGCCACGGTGAGACAACTGGCACTCTGTTCGCATGACTGCCACTGGTGCGCACCTCGTCGCACGGCTCCACGTCGACCACGGTCACGTGTCGAGCGCGGTCTGTATGCGCGGCTGACCTCCGCCGTCCCACTCGACGGCGCGCGGCCCGCGCCCTCACGGGAGCCCTGCCTGAGCAGGCGGCCCCGGCATGGCGTGTGATGCGCGCCACTGCAGCGAAAGACGACCGCCACCATGGCGCCTCCCCGCACGGATGCCCAGCCTCGTCCGAGGCGACCCGACTCACGCAAGGGTCAGGGTCAGTGGGCGCTCGGTCACCTCGAGCCGCTGAACCCGAACGAGCGCACCAAGAAGGACGACGACGGGCTCAACGTCCGCGCCCGCATCGAGAACGTCTACGCCCACCGCGGCTTCGAGTCGATCGACCCGGCTGACCTGCGCGGCCGCTTCCGCTGGTGGGGCCTCTACACGCAGCGCAAACCGGGCATCGACGGCGGCAAGACAGCGGTGCTCGAGCCGCACGAGCTCGACGACGAGTACTTCATGCTGCGGGTACGCATCGACGGCGGACAGCTCAGCACCGAACAGCTGCGCACAATCGCCGAGATCGCAGAGGAGTTCGCCCGCGGCACCGCCGACGTCACCGACCGCCAGAACATCCAGCTGCACTGGATTCGCGTCGAGGACGTGCCCGAGATCTGGCGGCGACTCGAAGGCGTCGGTCTCTCGACGGCGGAGGCCTGCGGCGACACGCCCCGCGTCATCCTCGGCTCGCCGGTGGCGGGCATCGCCGCCGACGAGATCGTCGACGGCACGCCGGCGATAGACACCATCCACGAGCAGTACATCGGCTCGCCGGAGTACAGCAACCTGCCGCGCAAGTTCAAGACCGCGATCAGCGGTTCGCCCTTGCAGGACGTCGCGCACGAGGTCAACGACGTCTCGTTCATCGGCGTCGTCCATCCCGAGCACGGCCCCGGCTTCGACCTGTGGGTCGGCGGCGGCCTGTCCACCAACCCGATGCTCGCGCAGCGGCTCGGCGCGTGGGTGCCGCTCGACGAGGTGCCCGAGGTCTGGGCCGGTGTCGTCGGCGTGTTCCGCGACTACGGCTACCGGCGGCTGCGCAACCGGGCGCGCATCAAGTTCCTGGTCGCCGACTGGGGCGTCGAGCGGTTCCGCGAGGTGCTCGAGCAGGAGTACCTCCACCGCACGCTCTCCGACGGGCCCGCCCCGCCGGTCCCCTACGGACAGAACGACCACGTGGGCGTGCACCGGCAGAAGGACGGCCGCTATTACGTCGGCCTGGCGCCCACCGCCGGCCGGGTCGACGGCACGACGCTTGCTCGGCTGGCCGACATCGCCGAGGCGAATGGCTCGCGGCGAGTCCGTACCACGCCCCACCAGAAGCTGCTCGTGCTCGACGTGCCCGCCGAGCGCGTCGACTCCCTGGTCGACGCTGCTGCCGGCCTTGGACTGCGCGCACGCCCGAGCACGTTCCGCCGCAACACCATGGCGTGCACCGGCATCGAGTTCTGCAAGCTCGCGATCGTCGAGACCAAGGCGCGCGCCGCCAAGCTGGTCGACGAGCTCGAGCGCCGGCTCCCTGACTTCGACCAGCCGATCACCGTGAACGTCAACGGCTGCCCCAACTCGTGCGCCCGCATCCAGGTCGCGGACATCGGCCTCAAGGGCCAGCTGGTGCGCGACGACAACGGCAACCAGGTCGAGGGCTTCCAGGTACACCTCGGCGGCGGCCTGGGGCTCGACGCGGGGTTCGGCCGCAAGATGCGCGGCCACAAGGTGACCGCCGACGAGCTGGCCGACTACGTCGAGCGCGTCGTACGCCGGTACGCCGACGAGCGGCACACCGGCGAGCGGTTCGCGCAATGGGTCGGTCGCACCGACGAGGAGGCCCTGCGATGAGCGAGCAGCGCGCCGTCCCGTTCTACTGCCCGTTCTGCGGCGAGGAGGACCTGCGGCCCTACGAGGACCAGCACGGCGCCTGGCACTGCCGGTCGTGCACCCGCGTGTTCAGCCTCAAGCTCGTCGGCCTGACGGTGACCCAGTGACCGCCGACCTGCTCCGGGCTCCCGAGCCGGTCCGGACCGCCGCACCGAGTCTCGTGCCACGGGAGCTCGCGGGACCGACGTCGCTCACCGAGCACCGCCAGGCCCTGGCCAGGCGAGCGGCCTGGCGCTTCGAGGACGCGGCCGCCGACATCGTCATCCGGTGGGCCGCCCGCACGTTCGGCCCACGCTTCTGCGTGACGTCGTCGATGGCGGACGCCGTCCTCATCGACCTCGTCGCGCGCCACGCGCCGGGAACCGACGTCGTGTTCCTCGACACCGGCTACCACTTCGCCGAGACGATCGGCATGCGCGACGCCGTCGCCGAGGTCTACCGCGGCCGCCTCAACGTCATCACCGTGCATCCGGAGCGCACGGTGGCCGAGCAGGACGCCGAGCACGGGCCGCGCCTGCACGACCGCGACCCCGACCGGTGCTGCGCGATGCGCAAGGTCGCGCCGCTCGACGGCGCGCTCGCCGGCTACGACGCGTGGGCGAGCGGGCTCCGCCGCGACGAGTCGTTCGCGCGCTCGATCACGCCGGTTGTCGACTGGGACGCGCGCAACGGCAAGGTGAAGGTCAACCCGATCGCGCGCTGGACCCAGCCCGAGGTCGACGCCTACATCGAGGCACACGGCGTCCTCGTCAACCCGCTCCAGCTCGACGGCTACCGCTCCATCGGCTGCTTCCCGTGCACCAGGCGAGCCACCGGTGACGTCGACCCGCGGGGCGGCCGCTGGGCGGGCATGGGCAAGGACGAGTGCGGCATCCACCTCGCAGGGGCGCCGGCATGAGCGGCGACGCGGCAGGAGCACGTACGCCGTACCCTCTCTCGCTCGACGTCCGCGGGCGCCGCGCCGTCGTCGTGGGCGGCGGTCCGGTGGCCGCCCGTCGCGCCCGCGGCCTCGTCGACGCCGGGGCACAGGTCCACGTCGTGGCGCCGGCGGTCTGCGAGGACCTCGCCGACCTGCTGGACGAGAACGCGACCGCAGTGTGGGTGCCGCGCGACTTCGAGCCCGGCGACCTGACCGGCGCGTGGCTCGTGCACACCGCCACCGGTGACCGCGTCACCGACCAGCAGGTGGCCGACGAAGCCGAGGCCGATCGGGTCTGGTGCGTGCGGGCCGACGTCGCGGCGCGCTCGACCGCCTGGACCCCCGCCGTGGCCCGCGCCGGCGGCGCAACGGTCGCGGTGACGACCGACGCCGACCCACGACGGGCCGCGACCCTTCGCGACGCGATCGCCCTCGCCCTCGACTCCGGCACGCTGCCGCTGCGCCGCCGCCGAGCTCATTCCGGGCACGTCGCGCTGGTCGGCGGCGGTCCCGGCGACCCCAGCCTGATCACCACCCGTGGACGGCGCCTGCTCGCCGAGGCCGACGTGGTGCTGGTCGACCGCCTCGCGCCCCGCGCACTGCTGGACGAGCTCGACGACGAGGTCGTGGTCGTCGACGTCGGCAAGACGGCCGGCAACCACCCGCTGCCGCAGGACGAGATCAACCGGCTCCTCGTCGAGCACGCGCAGTCCGGCCGCCGCGTCGTCCGGCTCAAGGGCGGCGACCCCTTCGTCCTGGGCCGCGGCGGCGAGGAGGCACTCGCGTGCGTCGCCGCCGGTGTACCGGTCGAGGTCGTGCCCGGCGTCACCAGCGCCGTCGCCGTCCCGGCCGCCGCGGGGATCCCCGTCACGCACCGCGGCCGGGCTCGCCAGTTCACCGTCGCGTCCGGCCACGAGGGACTCGACTGGCCGTCGCTGGCCACCATCGACGGCACGCTGGTGCTCCTCATGGGGGTCAGCGGTCTCGAGGTGGCCGCCCGCGAGCTGATCGCCCACGGCAAGGCCGCCGAGACCCCGGTCGCCATCGTCGAGTCGGGCTTCAGCGAGTCGCAGCGCACCACCGTCGGCACGCTCGCCACCATCGTCGACCTGGCGCACGAGCGGGACGTCAAACCGCCCGCCGTCATCGTCGTCGGCGACGTCGTCGACCTGCACGCTGCCCTGGGGTGAGCCCCGCCACGAGCCGCGCTCCCGTGCTCCTCGCGGTCGCCCACGGCAGCCGCGACCCGGACGCCGCGCAGAGCGTCGAGGCGCTGGTGGCCGAGGTACGCCGGCGCCGCCCGGTAGTCGACGCCCGGGCCTGCTACCTCGACCACGCCGACCCGCGGCTGGCTGACGCACTCGCCGCCGCCGGCGGGCCCGCCGTCGTCGTGCCGTTGCTCCTCACCGCGGCCTACCACTCGCGCGTCGACATACCCGCACAGACTGCCGCCGCCCGCCACCCGACCGTGCAAGCCGCGGTCCTGGGTCCGCACGTCTTGTTGCTGGCTGCGCTCGAACGTCGACTCGCGGAGGTCGGCGTGCAGCCGGGCGACCCGGACACCGCCGTCGTCCTGGCCGCGGCCGGGTCGGCGGACCCCGAGGCCGTCGCGACGGTCACCGCACTCGCCGGCGACTGGTCCGTGAAGGGCTGGTGGGCCGTCCAGGCGGGGTACGCGTCGGCGGCCGAACCCAGCGTCGAGGACGCGGTGGCGGCTCTGCGCTCCCGTGGCGCGCCACGAGTCGCGGTCGCGTCGTACCTGCTCTCGCCCGGCCTGTTCGCCGACCGCCTGGCGGCCAGCGGAGCGGACGTGGTCGGCGGGCCGCTCGGTCCCGCCCCCGAGGTCGCCGACGTGGTGTTGGCCCGGTACGACGAGGCGTACCGCACACTGCGCTGAGCGCCGCCAGATAGCCTGGCGAGGACCGTCACCGCCGGAGGGGAACACCGCATGACGCACCAGCCCGAGCCAGACCTGCGCACCGGCGACCCGGAGGTCGCGGCACTCGTCGCGGCCGAGGCCGACCGCCAGCGCGCCAGCGTACGACTCATCGCATCGGAGAACTACGTGTCTGCCGCTGTGCTCGAGGCGACTGGCACGGTACTGACGAACAAGTACTCCGAGGGCTACGCCGGCAAGCGCTACTACGAGGGCCAGCAGGTGATCGACCAGGTCGAGACGCTGGCGATCGAGCGGGCAAAGTCGCTCTTCGGCGTGGAGCACGCCAACGTGCAGCCCTACTCCGGGTCGCCCGCGAACCTCGCCGTCTACCTGGCGTTCCTGTCCCCCGGCGACACGGTGATGGGCATGGCGCTGCCGATGGGCGGACACCTCACCCACGGCTGGAAGGTCTCGGCGACGGGCAAGTGGTTCCGCAGCGTGCAGTACGGCGTGCGCAAGGAGACCGGTCGCGTCGACATGGACGAGGTGCGCGACGTGGCGCGGGCGGAGCGCCCCAAGGTGATCTTCTGCGGTGGCACGGCGGTGCCGCGCACCATCGACTTCCCGGCCTACGCCGAGGTCGCGAACGAGGTCGGCGCGGTGCTCGTCGCCGACATCGCGCACATCGCCGGCCTGGTGGCGGCAGGGGCGCACCCCTCACCTGTCGGCCACGCCCCCGTCATCACCACCACGACGCACAAGACCCTGCGCGGTCCCCGTGGCGCGATGCTGATGTCGACCGCCGAGCACGCGTCGGCGCTGGACAAGGCGGTGTTCCCGGGGCTGCAGGGTGGGCCGCACAACCACACCACCGCAGCGATCGCGGTGGCCCTGCGTGAGGCGTCGACAGACAGCTTCCGCGACTACGCGCACACGATCGTGGCCAACGCGAAGGCGCTGGCCGAAGGCCTGATGTCACGCGGTTTCCAGCTCGTCTCCGGCGGCACCGACAACCACCTGCTGCTCGTCGACCTCGAGAGCAAGCAGATCCCTGGCAAGAAGGCGGCCAAGGCGCTCGACCGCGCCGGGATCGAGCTCAACTACAACACCGTCCCGTTCGACCCGCGCAAGCCCTTCGACCCGTCGGGCATCCGCCTCGGCACGGCCGCGGTCACCTCGCGCGGGATGGCGGAAGGCGACATGGACCGCGTCGCGGGATGGATCGACGCCGTCGTGACCGCCGAGAACGCCGGCGACGAGGCGGAGGTCGAGCGGATCGGCGCCGAGGTGCGAGAGTTCGCGGCAGGCTTCCCGATGCCCGGCCTGCAGACGCAGCCTCGTTGAGCCGCTCCATGGAGATCTGGCCCGGCACCGCATACCCGCTCGGTGCGACCTTCGACGGCGCGGGGACGAACTTCGCCGTCTTCTCGGAAGTGGCCGAGCGGGTCGAGCTGTGCCTCTTCGACGACAAGGGCAAGGAGTCGCGCCTCGACCTGCCCGAGGTCGACGCGCTCGTCTGGCACGGCTACCTGCCTCGCGTGGGACCCGGGCAGCGTTACGGCTTCCGGGTGCACGGGCCCTACGAACCGAAGCGGGGCCTGCGCAACAACCCGGCCAAGCTGCTTCTCGACCCCTACGCCAAGGCCGTCGAGGGCCAGATCGAGTGGGACCAGTCGCTGTTCGGCTACGACTTCGACGACCCGAACAAGCGCAACGACCTCGACAGCGGCCCCGACATGATGAAGTCGGTCGTCATCAACCCGTTCTTCGACTGGCAGAACGACCGGCACCCGCGTACGTCCTACCACAAGACGGTCATCTACGAGGCGCACGTCAAGGGCCTGACGATGACGCACCCGGGCATCCCCGAGGAGATCCGCGGGACGTACGCCGGCCTCGGCCACCCGGCGATGATCGAGCACCTGGCCAAGCTCGGTGTCACCGCCGTCGAGCTCATGCCGGTGCACCAGTTCGTGCAGGACCACCACCTGGTCGAGCGCGGCCTGACGAACTACTGGGGCTACAACACCATCGGCTTTTTCGCTCCGCACAACGCCTACGCATCCAGCGGCCAGCGTGGAGAGCAGGTGCTCGAGTTCAAGTCGATGGTGCGCGACCTGCACGCCGCGGGCATCGAGGTCATCCTCGACGTCGTTTACAACCACACGGCCGAGGGCTCGAACAAGGGCCCGACACTGTCGTTCCGCGGCATCGACAACCAGGCCTACTACCGCCTCGTCGACGGCAAGCCGGAGCACTACTACGACACCACGGGCACCGGCAACACCTTGCTGATGCGCCATCCCCACGTGCTGCAGCTCATCATGGACTCGCTGCGCTACTGGGTCCTCGAGATGCACGTCGACGGCTTCCGCTTCGACCTCGCGTCGTCGCTGGCCCGCCAGTTCCACGAGGTCGACCGGCTCTCGGCGTTCTTCGACCTCGTGCAGCAGGACCCGGTGATCTCCCAGGTCAAGCTGATCGCCGAGCCCTGGGACGTCGGCGAGGGCGGCTACCAGGTCGGCAACTTCCCGCCGTTGTGGACCGAGTGGAACGGGAAGTACCGCGACACCGTGCGCGACTTCTGGCGCGGCGAGGCGGCGACCATGGGCGAGTTCGCTTCGCGCCTGACCGGGTCGGCGGACCTCTACCAGGAGGACGGCCGCCGGCCCATCGCGTCGGTCAACTTCGTGACGGCCCACGACGGCTTCACCCTTGACGACCTGGTCGCCTACAACGGGAAGCACAACCAGGCCAACGGCGAGGGCAACGCCGACGGGGAGGGCCACAACCGGTCGTGGAACTGCGGCGTCGAGGGACCCACCAACGAGATCGAGGTGCTGGCCCTGCGCGAGAAGCAGAAGCGCAACTTCCTCACGACCATGTTCCTGTCGCAGGGTGTGCCGATGCTGCTGCACGGCGACGAGATGGGCCGCTCACAGCGCGGCAACAACAACGCCTACTGCCAGGACAACGAGATCAGCTGGGTCGACTGGGGCGACGCTCGGGAGAACTGGGCGCTGATGGAGTTCACCGAGCTGGTGTCACGGCTGCGCCGCGAGCACCCGGTCTTCCGGCGGCGCCGCTTCTTCCAGGGCGATCCGCACATCGGCGACGAGGAGCTCGGCGACATCGAGTGGTTCACCCCGGCGGGCGAGCACATGTCCGCTGCCGACTGGCAGGTCGGCTTCGCCCGGTCGCTCGGCGTCTTCCTCAACGGCGACGCCATCGCCGAGCCCGGCTCGCGCGGGGAAGCGGTGGTCGACGACTCGTTCCTCCTGCTCTTCAACGCCCATCGAGAGGACATGGTCTTCAGGGTGCCCGAGGAGGCCTACGGCGAGCGGTGGTCGGTCGTCGTCGACACCGCAGCGCCGCTGATCGACGACCGTCCGACCGTCAAGGCCGATGAGCCGGTCACGGTCGAGGCGCGGTCCATCCTCGTGCTCAAGCGTGCCTTGATGGCCCGCTGATGGCGGGCCGGCACCCCACCGGCACCTACCGCCTCCAGCTCCGGCCGGACTTCGGCTTCGACGCGGCCGCCGACCTGCTCGACTACCTCGACGTGCTGGGCGTCTCGCACGCCTACCTGTCGCCGGTCCTGCAAGCAGTACCGGGCTCCACCCACGGCTACGACGTCGTCGACCACGCACGGCTGTCCGAGGACCTCGGCGGTGCCGCGGCGTTCCGCCGGCTCAGTGGCACGGCGCGCGATCGGGGCCTCGGCCTCGTCGTCGACGTGGTGCCCAACCACATGGCGGTGCCGACTCCGGTGTCCCTCAACACCGCGCTCTGGTCCGTGCTGCGCGAGGGACCGTCCTCGCCGTACGCCCGGTGGTTCGACGTCGACTGGGCCGCGCAGGAGCGAGCGATCCTGATGCCGGTGCTCGGCCAGCGCATCGGCCAGTGCCTGGCGGACGGGGAGATCGTGCTCGAGCGTGGCGGGCCGTCCGGCGACGAGCCGGTGCTGCGCTACTACGACCACGAGTTCCCGGTACGCGAGGGCACCGAGGATCGGCCGATGGGCGAGCTGCTCGACCGTCAGTTCTACCGACTCGCGCACTGGCGGGTCGGCGACGAGGAGCTCAACTACCGCCGGTTCTTCGACATCGACACCCTCGTGGGGGTGCGGGTGGAGAACCCCGCGGTGTTCGCCGAGACCCATGCCGTGCTGCTCGCACTCGTCGCGGAGGGCCGCATCGACGGCCTGCGCATCGACCACCCGGACGGCCTGGCCGACCCGCGCGAGTACTTCCGCCGCCTGCACGCCGCCACGGACGGCGCATGGGTGGTCGCGGAGAAGATCCTGGAAGGCGGCGAGACGCTGCCCGCCGACTGGCCGTGCGCCGGAACCACGGGCTACGACGCGTTGCTGCGCGCGGGCGGCCTCTTCGTCGACCGCGCCGCCGAGCCGACGCTGACCCGCCTCTACGCCGAGCTGACCGGCGAGCCGGACACCTTCGCGCCGGTCGTCGAGGCCGCGAAGCGTTGGGTCGTCGAGCACGGCCTCTACGCCGAGATCGACCGCCTGGTCGAGCTCGCGGCCGAGATCTGTCACATCCACATCGAGCTTCGCGACCACACGCGCCGCGGGCTCCGCGAGGCGCTGGTCGAGGTCCTCGTCGCGTTCCCGGTCTACCGGGCCTATGTCGTGACGGACGAGCAGGCGCCGGAGGAGTCCGTCACCATCATCGACCACGCGGTGGCGACGGCGCTGACCCGGCTGCCCGAGGACCGCCACGACACGGCGGAGCTGGTCGGCGCCCTGGCGCGCGGCGAGGTCGGACGGGGACCGTTGCGCGACGAGTTCGTCGTGCGGTTCCAGCAGACCTGCGGTCCGGTGATGGCCAAGGGCGTCGAGGACACCGCGTTCTACCGGTGGTTCCGGCTGTGCGCCCTCAACGACGTGGGCGGGGACCCGGAGCACCTGGGGGTCACACCTGACGAGTTCCACGCGTGGTCGGAGCGCCAGCAGCGGACGCGGCCGGCGACGATGACCACCCTGTCGACGCACGACACCAAAAGGTCGGAGGACGTGCGCGCGCGGCTCTTCGCGCTCTCAGAGCTGCCCGACGAGTGGGGCGGGCACGTCGTCGCGTGGCGTGCGGCCACGTCGGCGTACCGGCCGGACGAGCTCGACGCGAACACCGAGTACCTCCTCTGGCAGACCCTCGTGGGCGCGTGGCCGCTCGACGCGGAGCGGCTCTCGGCGTACCTCGAGAAGGCCACCCGCGAGGCCAAGCGCTTCACCACCTGGACCGAACCCGACCACGGCTACGACGACGCGGTGCACTCGTTCGCGCGGGCGGTGCTCGCCGACAGCCAGGTGATGACCGATCTCGCTGCCTTCGTCGACCGGCTCCACCCCGTATTCCGTGCGAACGTGCTCGGGCAGAAGCTGGTCGCGCTGACGATGCCGGGGGTTCCCGACATCTACCAAGGGTGCGACCTGGTCGACCTCTCGCTCGTCGACCCCGACAACCGGCGTCCCGTCGACTTCGCCGACCGGCGGGACCGGCTTGCCCGCCTGGACTACGGCGGCGGCCCTGCCGACCTGGACGACGAGAAGCTGCTCGTCGTCTCGCGTGCCGTGCGGCTGCGCCGCACGCATCCCGAGTGGTTCGGCGACGACGCTGGCTACGCGCCGGTGATGACGACGACTCCTCATGCGCTGGCGTTCCGGCGCGGCGAGGCGGTGACGGTTGCGACCCGGCTCTCCGTCGGGCTCGAGCGCTCCGGCGGCTGGGCCAAGCACACCGTCGAGCTCGGCGAGGGGCCGTGGCGTGACGAGCTCACCGGTCGGACGTTCGACGGTGGCGCGGTGCCGCTGGCGACGCTGCTCGACCCCCTGCCGGTGGCGCTGCTCGTCGAGACGAAGGAGCAAGGGAATTGAGGCTGCAGGTGTGGGCGCCGTCGGCGCGACGCGTGGGCGCGCTCGTCGACGGCGAGCGGGTCGAGCTCGCCACGACTGGCGACGGCTGGTGGACGGCGACGGTGACGCTGTCCCACGGCAGCGACTACGGCTTCCTCCTCGACGACGACACGACGCCGTTGCCCGACCCTCGCTCTCGTTGGCAGCCGGAGGGCGTGCACGGGGCGAGCCGCGCCTACGACCACGACCGATTCGAGTGGACCGACGATGCATGGCGCGGGGTCGCGCTGCCCGGCTCGCTCTTCTACGAGCTGCACATCGGCACGTTCACCAGCGAGGGGACGCTCGACGCTGTTCTCCCCCGACTCGACCACCTCGTCGAGCTCGGTGTGGACGTCGTGGAGCTGATGCCGGTCGGCGCGTTCCCCGGCGTGCAGGGATGGGGGTACGACGGCGTGCACCCCTACGCCGTGCACCAGCCCTACGGCGGACCGGACGCGCTCAAGCGGTTCGTCGACGCCTGTCACACGCGCGGCCTCGGTGTCGCTGTCGACGTCGTCTACAACCATCTCGGTCCGAGCGGCAACCACCTCCAGCGGTTCGGGCCGTACTTCACCGAGCGCCACCAGACGCCGTGGGGGTCAGCGGTCAACCTGGACGACGAGGGCAGTCACGAGGTGCGCCGCTGGATCATCGACAACGCGCTGTCGTGGTTGCGCGACTACCACGTCGACGCGCTCCGGCTCGACGCGGTGCACGCCCTCATCGACGACTCTGACGAGCACGTGCTCGGCCAGCTCGCACGGGAGGTCGACGCGCTCGCACCCTATCTGGGCCGGCCGCTGACACTGGTGGCCGAGTCCGACCTCAACCAGCCGGCGATGGTGACGCCGAGGGAGTGCGGCGGGCTCGGGATGACCGCGCAGTGGAGCGACGACTTCCACCATGCGCTGCACACGCTGCTGACCGGCGAGGGCCAGGGCTACTACGCCGATTTCGCGGCCGACCCGTTCGACGCGCTCACGCGGACGTTGACCGGCGCGTTCTTCCACGCGGGGACCTGGTCGTCGTTCCGAGGCGCCGACCACGGTGCTCCGGTCGACCCGACCCGCACACCGGCGTACCGCTTCCTGGGCTACCTGCAGGACCACGACCAGGTGGGCAACCGCGCCACCGGCGACCGCATCACCGCGTCGATCTCCCCCGGCCTCGCGCGCATCGGCGCAGCGCTGGTCCTGACGTCGCCGTTCACGCCGATGCTGTTCATGGGCGAGGAGTGGGGTGCGTCGACGCCGTGGCAGTACTTCACCGACCACCAGGAGCCTGACCTCGCGGAGATCGTGCGCGCGGGGCGACGCCAGGAGTTCGCCGCGCACGGCTGGGCCGAGTCGGACATCCCCGACCCCCAGGACCCCGCCACGTTCCGGCGGTCGGTGCTCGACTGGTCCGAACCGGCCGACGGCGGCCCGCACGCCGCGCTGCTCGGGTGGCACCGCAAACTGGTTGAACTGCGTCGCCGGGAGGCGGAGCTCAGCGACCCGCGCCTCGACCTGGTCACGGTCGCCCACGACTCGGACGCGCGATGGCTTGTGGTGGATCGCGGGTCACTCCGTGTCGTGTGCAATCTCGCGGACGCCGCGCAAGAGGTGCCGCTCGGCAGCGCGGTCGCCGACGTACTGCTGGCATCGACCGACGAACCACCCGACTCGACGGGTCGCGGCGTCGTGATGCCCGCGGAGTCGGTCGCGGTCGTCCGCATAGGGTCGTCGCCATGAACGCGGAAGGTTTCATCAGCGCGCTGTTCGTCGGGCTCGTGATCGGTGCGCTCGGGCGGCTCGTCGTCCCAGGCCGGCAGCCGATCGGGTGCCTGCTCACCGTCGCGGTGGGCATCATCGGAGCCATCGGCGGAACGGCGCTCGCGAACTGGGCCGACGTCGACGCGTGGCTGCTGGTGGTGGCGTGCCAGGTCGGTATCGCGGCGGGTTGCGTCGCGCTCATCGGCGCCGCCATGACCCGGCCGCGCCGGCGCCGGCCACCTCTGCGCTGAACGAGAGCGGTCCGGTTCTGTCCTTGATCCTTCCCGGCGTCGGGAGCAAGGTGATGGTGGCGACCGGCGGGGTACGCCGAGACCGCTGGGAGGGCCATGGACACGGACCACAGCACGAGTGATGCCGCGTCACTGAGGCCCGATGCGATCGGTTTCCTCGACGCACTGGTGATCGGGCTCGCAGCGACGTCCCCCGCCTACTCACTGGCGGCAGTCCTGGGCCCGATCGTCGCTCTCGTGGGCGTCTACGCGCCGGGCGTGCTGCTCGCGTCGTTCCTGCCCATGCTGATGATCGCCTCGGCGTTCTACTACCTCAACCGCGTCGACAAGGACTGCGGCACGACGTTCTCGTGGGTCACCCGCGCCATGGGCCCGTGGTTCGGCTGGATCGGCGGCTGGGCGATCACGATGACTGGCGTGCTCGTCATCGGTGCTCTTGCAGACGTGGGCGTGCGCTTCGCCTTCCTGACCGTTGGCCTCGACGACCTGGCCGAGTCGAAGGCCGCCGTCACGGTGGGCGCGGTGATGCTCGTCCTCGTGATGACCTGGCTCTGCGTGCTCGGGACTGAGTTGTCCGCGCGCGTGCAGAACGGCCTCATCATCGCCCAGGTGGTTTCGCTCCTTGTCTTCGCCTTCGTCGCGATCGTGCAGGTGGCGCAGGGCGACGCGGCCGCTGGCGCACCGTCACCCTCGTTGTCGTGGCTCAACCCGTTCGCCGAGGGCGGAGCAGCACTCACGGGCGGGCTGCTGCTGGGCGTCTTCGCCTATTGGGGGTGGGAGTCGGCGGTGAACCTCACGGAGGAGACATCCGGCTCCGCGAACGCGCCCGGCAAGGCCGGCGTGCTGTCGACGCTGATCCTGCTGCTGACCTACGTCGGCGTTGCTTTCGCCCTCGTCGCGAACGCGGGGACCGATTTCCTGACCGAGAACGCGGAGGAGGAAGAGTTCATCTTCGGGCTGCTCGCGACCGACATCCTCGGCGGCTGGGACTGGATCGTGCTGCTCGCCGTCACCACGTCGGCCATCGCGTCCACCCAGACCACCATCATCCCGGCGTCCCGGACGGCCTTGTCGATGGCGCGGCGCCAGGCGCTGCCCGCGACGTTCGGCCATATCCACCCGCAGTACCGCACCCCCGACGTGTCCACGTGGTGGGTCGCGGGGATCGCGATCGTCTGGTACCTCGTCGTGAGCCTGATCAGCGAGAACGCGCTCTTCGACTCGCTCACCGCCCTCTCGCTGCTCATCGCGTTCTACTACGCGCTCACCGGGTTCGCCTGCGCGATCTACTACCGTCGCCACCTCCTCAAGAGCGCGCGAAACCTGGTGCTCATCGGTGTCGGGCCGGTCGTCGGGGCAGCGCTGCTCGCCTGGCTGCTCGTGGAGTCGATCATCGACATGGCCGACCCGGAGAACTCCTACACCGGGCAGTCGTGGTTGGGGGTCGGACCACCGCTGGTCATCGGAGTGTCGGTCTTCCTCGCCGGGCTCGTGCTCATGGTGGTCTGGCGACGACAGGACACGGCGTTCTGGCATGAACGGGCGGGTGTGGCCGACCCGGCACTCGTCGAGCCACCCCCGGCGGTGACGCCGTGACGTTCGTCCTCGGGTACGACGAGTCCGCCGGTGCCGACCGGGCGCTCACGGTCGCGATCGACCTCTCGCTGCGCTACGGCGAGCCGCTCGTCCTCGTCTACGGCGTGGCGCCGCCGGGTGGGGTCGGCGAGGAGTTCCGAGCGCACCAGACCGCCCTGGAGGAGATGGGCCGTCACGCGACGGAACATGCACTGGAGCGCGTCGCAGCGGCCGGAGCGACCGCACAGGTGGCTCTCGTGCACGAGAAGCCCGCTCCCGCTCTTCTCCAGGTCGCCGACGAGCACGATGCGAGGATGATCATCGTCGGGTCGTACGGCGAGAGCTCGCTGCGCGGTGTGCTCCTCGGCTCGACCGCCTACCGCGTGCTCAACCAGTCGCACCGCCCCGTGCTCGTCGTCAAGGAGTGACTCGCGTCGAAGGCCGCATGCAAAGATCGGCCGATGCGCCAGCTGCTCCCACAACCCGAGCACGACGTCGATCCGTTCGCGTTCTACGCCTATCCGCCTGAGAGGCCGTGGCTTCGGGCCAACATGGTCGCCTCGGTCGACGGCTCCGCCGTGGTCGACGGCCGGGCCGGCGGTCTCGCCACCGAGGTGGACAAGAGCGTCTTCGCGACCCTGCGCGCGCTCTCCGACGTCGTACTCGTCGGCGCCGGCACGGCGCGCGCCGAGGGCTACCGGGCACTGCGGGCGAAGCCGGCGCACGCCGAGCAGCGCGCCGCGGCCGGCCAGCCACCCGCGCCGGTGCTGGCAGTCGTCACAAGACGGCTGGCACTCGAGCCGACCTCGGACCTCTTTCACGGCGGGGCGCAGCGCACCGTGGTCATCACCAGGACGCCCCCGGACGCCGAAGCGCGCGAGCACCTGGCCGCTGTCGCGGAGGTCGCCGACGTCATCGTGGCCGGCGAGGACGCGGTGGACCTCGCGCAGGCCCTCGACGAGCTCGCCGGACGCGGCCTGACCCGGATGCTGTGCGAGGGCGGCCCGCGGCTGCTCGCCGACATCACGGCCGCCGGACGGCTGAACGAGCTGTGCCTCACCGTCACCCCTGCGCTGGTGGGCGGCTTCGGCCTGCGCATCCTCTCCGGGCCGCCGCTGGGCGGTGACGGTCCCGTCCCCCTGTCGCTCGCTCGGCTGCTCGAGGAGGACGGCAGCCTCCTGGCGCGCTACGTCGTGGGCTGATCGGCCCGCGACCGTTTGCCGGCGCGGCGCGCGACGGACACTGCCCAGATGATGAGCGGCACCTGCGCCGGAAGCCGGGCGTAGGTCCCTAACTGGTAGGCCGTCGAGCGCCCGTCCGAGTCGATCGCCATCTGCACGTTGGCCGGGAAGAGGGCGACGAACAGCACCGCCGTCGCCCAGCCGGCCACCCGCCGGGTCGGTGGATATGCGAGTCCAGCCGCGCACGCCAGCTCGGCCACGCCACTGGCATAGACGAGCGTGTACGGCGCCGGCAGCTGCGTCGGGACGATCTCGGCGTACGGCTTCGGTGCCAGGAAGTGCAGCGACCCCGTCACGGTCAGCAAGCCCGAGAGCAGATAGGGCGAGAGCCGTCGCACTCGCTCGGGAACCACACCCCATCCTCACACGCAGGCCACCCGGCGAGCAGAATGGCCGCCATGAAGCTGCCGCTCAAGCCGCCGCTCGGACCGATGCTGGCCAAGTCGGTGAAGACGATCCCCGAGGGCGACTACCTCTACGAGCCCAAGTGGGACGGCTTCCGCTGCATCGCGTTCCGTGACGGCGACGAGGTCGAGCTGTCGAGTCGTGGCGAGAAGCCGCTCACGCGCTACTTCCCCGAAATTGTCGAGGCGGTGAAGAACAACTTGCCCGAGCGCTGCGTCGTCGACGGAGAGGTCGTCATCGCCACGGGTGACCACCTCGACTTCGAGGCACTGCTGCAACGCATCCATCCGGCGAAGTCACGCGTCGACATGCTGGCCGCAGAGACGCCCGCGTCGTTCGTCGCGTTCGACCTGCTCGCCGTCGACGACGAGTCGCTGGTCAAGACGCCCTTCAGCGAACGGCGCGAGCGGCTCGTCGAGCTGCTCGCCGACGCCGCACCTCCCGTGTTCACGACCCAGGCCACCGACGACGTCGCGGAGGCCCGGCGGTGGTTCGAGGTGTTCGAGGGCGCCGGCCTCGACGGTGTCATCGCCAAGCCGCTGGACGGGCACTACCAACCGGACGCCCGCGCGATGTTCAAGGTCAAGCACGAGCGGACCGCGGACTGCGTGGTGGCCGGCTACCGCTGGCACAAGTCGGGACCGGTCGTCGGTTCGCTGCTTCTCGGGCTCTACAACGACGAAGGCCAGCTGCAGCACGTCGGGGTCTCTGCCTCGTTCCCGATGAAACGTCGTGCCGAGCTGGTCGACGAGCTGGCGCCTTACGCCGTCGAGGACATCAGCGGTCACCCGTGGCAGGAGTGGGCCGAGGCGGACGCGCACCAGAAGGGCCGGCTGCCCGGCGCCGTCAGCCGGTGGAACGCCAAGAAGGACCTGTCCTGGGTGCCGCTCCGGCCCGACCTCGTCGTCGAGGTCGCCTACGACCACATGGAGGGGACCCGCTTCCGTCATACCGCCCAGTGGCGGCGGTGGCGGCCCGACCGCAAGCCCGAGTCCTGCACGTACGAGCAGCTCGAGCGCCCCGTACTCTTCGACTTGGCCGAGATCCTCGGCGCCTGACCTTCCGGGAGGACGCGCGTTGTACACGATCCTGCTGTTGACCGAGGAGACGCTCACGCAACACGACGTCGTGCGCATCGCCCAGCTGCACGAGGGTGAGCAGCTGCGTGCCCACGTCCTCGCCGCCGCCGACGCCGAGCACAACCGCCTCATCGAGGCGCTCGACGACATCGCCCTCGGCCACCTCCGGGAGGCCTTCGACGACGACGACGATGACGATGACGACACGCCGCAGGAGGCAGAGATCGAGGCCATGCGGGTCGTGAACGCCTCGCTCGAGCTGCTGCGGGCCGCGGGCATCGAGGCAGAGGGCTCCATCACCGGGTCCGACCCCGTGCCCGCCGCCAAGGAGGCAGCAAAGCGGCACGGCGTCGACGAGGTGATCGTCGTGACCCCACCCCACATCGTCGAGGATGCCCTGCACCGCGGCTGGAGCGGCCGGTTGCGCGACTTGCTCGACCTGCCCCTGCTGCACGTCGTGGCCGGCACCGACCGGGTCATCACCTGAGAGCTACTTGGTGTTGGGGTCCCACGTCTCGTCGTAGTCCACGTGATCGTGGAAGACCCACGCCAGCGCCTTCGTGGTGTGGCAGGGATAGCCGCGTCCGCAGGTGCACGCGGGCTTCTCACCCCGGCCGGTCACGTCCATGTGCTCGGACAGGATCTCGAACATGGACACGAGGGCAGAGCTGACGAACGCGTGGTCAGTGAGCGTGAGCCTCTCTCCGCCGGCGATGAGGTGTTCCCGCTTCTCGGTCAACCGTCGAAGCGTGAAGTCGGCGATGGGGCTCACCACACGTCGAGGCTAGGCGTTTCTTGATCGTTCGTGCCGGATCGGCGGCCAAAACGGCATCCGAAGCAGCCGATCCGGCCCAAACGATCTTGGCGGGCTTGCTCAGAGAGGGTCAGATGCGTTTCCGGGTGGTGTACGTGATTCGGACGCGCTCGATCGTGTAGGAGCGCCAGTCGGTGACCTTGACGACTACGCGGTAGAACCGCGAGGACGGACGGGTGCCGGTCTTGGTGATACGGCCGCTGTCGCAGCACCCCTGGTACCCGGTCACCGAGAAGCCGCGACACCAGCCGGCGGGCGGCGATGCCCCACAGCCAGGCGCCGACCTCGCCGTCCCCACGCCAACGCTCTGCGCCCTTCCACAACGCCATGAACGTGTCCTGGAGGACGTCGGCAACAGCGTCCGGATTGTTGCAGCGGCGGGTCAGCCTTGCGGACAGCCAGGGTGCATGCCGGTCGTAGAGCAACCGCATCGCGCCGAGGTCTCCGCCGGCCAAGGCGGCCAGCAGCTCAGGGTCCCCCGACGCTGCGTTTGCCGCCATACCAGGACTGTCGCACTCACTGCCCTAAAAGGTTCCCGGTTGCCCGAGCTCCAAATGGCTAGGTGGCGTCGTCGTCGCTGGTCACACGCTTGGCCCGGCTCGGCTGGACCCGCATGGGCTCGCCGGGCATCTTCGGGTAGTCCGGCGGGTACGGCATGTCCCCCAGCCCTGCGTCGCGCTCGTCGCGCTCGTACCACTCCAGCAGCGGCGACAGGTCGTGGGCGACGTCGTCGATGCCCGCGTGCAGGTCGCCCAGCTCGGCGAAGCGGGCCGGCATCGTGTTGACGGTGAAGTCGGTCGGCGCGACCTGTTCCAGCTCCTCCCAGCGCAGCGGCGCGGAGACGGGCGCGTGCGCGAACGGACGCACGGAGTACGCCGAGGCGATGGTGCGGTCGCGGGCGTTCTGGTTGTAGTCGACGAACACGCGCTGGCCGCGCTCCTCCTTCCACCACTTCGTGGTGACCTCCATGGGCATCCGCCGCTCGAGCTCGCGACCGAAAGCGATGGCGGCGTGTCGGACGTCGGTGAACGTCCACCGTGGCTCGATGCGGACATAGATGTGTACGCCGCGCCCGCCGGAGGTCTTCGGCCAGCCCACCCAGCCCAGCTCGTCAAGCACGTCTTTGGCCTCGCGGGCCACCGTCACTGCGTTGTCGAAGTCCGTGCCCGGCTGCGGGTCGAGGTCGATGCGCAGCTCGTCCGGGTGATCGACGTCGGCCCGCCGCACCGGCCAGGGATGGAACGTCAACGTCCCGAGGTTGGCCATCCACGCGACGGTCGCCACCTCCATGGGTGCCACCTCGTCCGCCGTACGACCGGACGGGAACGTGATGTGCGCGGTCTCCACCCACGACGGCGCACCCTTGGGCACCCGCTTCTGGTAGAACGCCTCGCCCCGTGGGTCGGCGCGGGTCGCACGCTTGACGTCCTCGCGGAAGCCGTCGGGCCACCGCTCCATGGTTGTCGGCCGCTCGTGCAGTGCGCGCAGCACACCGTCGCCGACCGCCACGTAGTACTCGACCATGTCGATCTTGCGCACCCCCGCGTCCGGGAAGTACGGCTTCTCCGGATTGCTGACCTTCACGGTCCGCTCCCCGACTTCCAGTTCGACGTACGGCGAGGCCATGCGCGGCACGCTACCGGCGCGACCAGGAACTCGCGACGTAGGCTGGCGGTATGGCGTACGAGATCGAGAAGTCCGAGGCCGACTGGCGCGACCAGCTCAGCCCGGAGGAGTACCACGTGCTGCGCGAGGCAGGCACCGAGCGGCCGTTCACCGGCGAGTACAACGACACCAAGAAGGTGGGTGTCTACAGCTGCAGAGCATGCGGTGCGGAGCTCTTCCGCAGTGAGGCGAAGTTCGACTCGCACTGCGGGTGGCCGTCGTTCTACCAACCGAGCGACTCCGACAATGTCGAGCTGCTAGAGGATCGGTCGCTCTTCATGCGGCGGACCGAGGTCCGGTGCCGACGCTGCGGGTCGCACCTCGGACACGTCTTCGACGACGCTCCCCAGACGCCGACCGGGGATCGCTACTGCATCAACTCGGTCTCGATCGCTCTCGAGAGCGCGGAGGAGTAGCGCAGGGGTCTCCAGCAGCTGCCGCGGTGTGAGCCCGGCGAGCCGTGCGGTCGCGCGGTCGAACACCACGACGGCCTCGAAGAGCAGCCCTCCCACCAGCGCGCCGCCGATGAGGTCGGTGAGCCAGTGGCTCCCGATGTAGACGGAGGTGACGCAGGTCACGAACGTCGTCACCGCAACCACGATGGCGAGCAGCCGCACGGGCGGGTCGACGGTGTAGCGGCGCAGCAGGTAGATGATCAGCGCGCCGGTGAGCACCATGTTCGACGAATGGCCTGACGGGAAGATGACGCCGCCCACGAACACCGACGGGTCACCGCCGTCGGTGTCGCCCCGGCCGAGCATGATCTTGATCGCGCCGACCACCACGTTCAGCAGCACGAAGGTCACGAGCGAGAGCACGAAGGGTCGCCAGGTGCGGTGCTTGCGGCCCAGGACCCCCGCCACGACGAGCAACATCGGCAGCAGCACCGAACGCTGACCGAGCTTGTCGTAGGGCCAGGCCAGGTTGGCCAACCACGGGACTGACTCCTCGCCGTCCCAGGCCTGCAACGCGAGGTCGAGCTGGGTCAGCGGACCCTGCACGCAGATGTCCACGATGACGACGCCCAGCGCGAGAGTCAGGCCGAGCACCCAGGTGCGTGCCCGGAGGTTGAGCAGCCGCCGGCCATGCCAATGATGGACGCCGTGATCGGTCCGTTGACCGGCTCCCTGATCTGCGTCGACGACACCGCGCACGTCGTCACCGCCCTGGTGGTGGCCAGGCCGTCCCGGCTCGTCCGGGTCGAGCTCGTCGCGTGCCGGTTCGGTCATGGCATCCCGGCGACGAGCTCGGCCAGCGGCTTACGACGCCCGGTGTAGAACGGCAGCTCGTCGCGGACGTGCAGACGGGCCCGCGACCCACGCAGCTCCCGCATGAGGTCGACGATACGGTGCAGCTCGTCCGCCTCGAACGCGAGAATCCACTCGTAGTCGCCGAGCGCGAACGACGACACCGTGTTGGCGCGTACGTCGGGATAGCCGCGTGCCATCTGCCCGTGCTCGGCAAGCATCGCCCGCCGCTCCTCGCCGGGCAGCAGGTACCACTCGTAGGAGCGGATGAACGGGTAGACGCACACGTAGTCGCGCGGTGAGTCGTCGGTGAGGAACGCCGGCAGGTGGCCCTTGTTGAACTCCGCCGGCCGGTGCAGGGCCATGACCGACCACACCGGTTCGCAGGCGACGCCCAGGGTCGTCCGGCGCAGCCGGGCGTAGGCCTCCTGCAGGTCGTCCGGGTTCTCCGCGTGCCACCACACCATGAAGTCGGCGTCTGCCCGCAGCCCCGCGACGTCGTAGGTGCCCCGCACCGTGACGTCCTTGGCGGCCAGCTGGGCGACCAGCTCCTCGACCTCCTCGGCCAGTGCGTTGCGGTCCTCGGGCAGCGCCACGCGCACCTTGAAGACCGACCACATGGTGTAGCGGATCACCTGGTTGAGGTCGCGCGCCTTCGGCCGCGTGGGAGCGCGTCCGGGAACAGCGGGGTCAGTCATGCCTGCCATTGTCCAGCACCTCCGCGGCGGCTCGCGCACCGGAGGCGATCACGGCAGGCACGCCGATGCCGTCGTACGTCGCGCCGCAGACGGCCAGGCCCGGCTGGCCGGCCACGGCAGCCCGGACGCGGTCGACGCGAGCACGGTGGCCGACGGCGTACTGCGGCAGGCCGCCGCCCCAGCGGGTGACCCGCGCGTCGATCGGCGGGTCGGTCAGGCCCAGCAGGTCGGTGAGATCGACCAGCATCGCCTCGACGAGCTCGTCATCGCTGCGCTGGAGATCGGCCTCCTCTCCTGCTCGGCCGACCGAGAGACGCACCAGGACCATCCCCGGCGCCGCCTCGGCGTACCACCCCCACTTGCTCGACGAGAACGTCACACCCTTGACCAGGCGGCCCTCCACGGGCGGCACCAGGAAACCCGACCCGCGCGGCAGCGCAGGGAGAGCCGACGTGGGCAGCGCCAGGGTGACGACCGCCGTGGACGCCGCCCGCATCTGCGCGAGCTCGGAGGCGGCTGCCGGCACCTCACGACGCAGCAACCGCCCCGCGGCGGCCGAGGGCAGCGCCACCACCACCGCGGTCGCCTCGACGACCTCCGGCGCGTGCGCGGACCCGACCGTCAAAGACCAACCGGTGGGCGTGCGACGCAGCTCGCGTGCGGCGCTGCCGGTGCGAAGCTGGCCGCCTGCCTCCCGGACCCGGTCGGCTACGGCCTGGGCGAGCCGGCCGACACCGCCGCGCGGCGCCACGAACACCGGTCCGTCGGCCGTGCTGGCCAACCGTGAGAGACGCGCCGCCGACAGCAACGACCGCTCGGCTCCTGCGTGCTCGAAGAGCTGGGGCATCGTCGCCTCGAACGAGAGCCGGTCGGCCCGGCCCGCGTAGACCCCACCGAGCAGCGGCTCGACGAGCCGGTCGACCACCGCGCGGCCGAGCCGCTTGGCCACGTACGCGCCCACCGCCACGTCCTCGTGCAGCGAGGTCCGCGGCAACCAGGTGTCGAGCGGCACCCGCGCGAGCTCGCGGGCCGTCAGCAGACCTCCGGCCGACAGCGCCCGCAGGTCGGTGGGCACGCCCATCACGGTGCCCGCCGGCAGGGCATGCAGCCGTCCGCGGCTCCACACGGATGCCGAGGTGGTCTCCGCCGGCACCAGGTCGTCGCCGAGGCCGACGGCCTTGGCCAGGTCGACCGCCTCGGGACGGCGGGCCAACAGCGCCTCGGCACCCTCGTCGACCGGCACGCCCGCGACTTCCGAGACGCGCAGCTTGCCGCCCACCTGCGAGGAGGACTCGAACAGGGTCACCCGCACGCCCGGGCCCCCGTCACGCACCGAGGCGAACGCGGCGGACAGCCCGGCGATGCCACCGCCCACCACGACGACGTGGCGGGCAGGTGCGTCGGCCATGGCCGTCACCCTCGCAGATCGTGACCCTTCCGCGATCTGGGGGGCGGAACCGGATGTGGCAGGGCCGCGTCACAGTGACATCCGGAGCTCGTGGCGCCGGTCGGTCATCCAGTCATCCAGCGGAGGCAGTCATGCGCACAGGTCGAATAGTTCTCGGGCTTGCGGCGGCCTTGCTGGTCGCCGGCTGTGGTGGCTTCGGTGGTAGTGCGGACAAGGCCGGATCCGCGAGTGAAGCAAACGACGACTCGGGAGGTGGGACGTCGTCCAGCGACGTCGCCGCACCCGACGACGCCAGGGCGGCGCTCGCCGGCCCGACCGACGAAGAGGCAGCCAAGACCGGCAACAGCGCGCGCGTGCTGCCGGCTGACCGCTCGATGGTCTATCGCGGCGAGCTCTCGGTCCGGGTGCGCAACGTGGAGAAGGCCGTGATCCGCGCCGAGGGCCGGGTGCGGGCAGCCGACGGCACCGTGTCGGCCGAGGAGACGTCGGCGGACGCGTCGTCCGGCCGGGCCAGTGCGGCCACCATGACGCTGCGCGTGCCCCCCGCGGCATTCCGGCAGGTCCTCGCCGACCTCGCCGACCTCGGCAAGCGGCTGTCCACCTCGCAGAACGCCCAGGACGTCACGACCAAGGTCGTCGACGTCGAGAGTCGGGTCGAGTCTCAGCGACGCAGCGTCGCCCGGGTGCGTGCCCTCCTCGACGAGGCCAAGACCATCGGCGAGGTCGTCCAGGTCGAGGGCGAACTCACGCGGCGCGAGGCCGACCTCGAGTCACTGGAGGCTCAGCGCAAGGCGCTCGAGGACGTCACCGCGATGGCCACCATCGAGCTCTCGCTGGTTGCACCCGACGTCGACACGCCCAAGGGCGAGGACGACGACCTCGGGTTCCTCGGTGGGCTGCAGCGCGGCTGGGACGCCTTTGCCGGGTCGGTCGTCGTGGCGCTGACGGTGCTCGGTGCGGTGCTGCCGTTCGCGGCGACCGTGCTCCTGCTCGGCTTCCCAGTCTGGTTGGTGCTGCGCCGCCGACGGTCCGCGACCATTCCGGCCACCCAGCCGGCCGACGGCCTGCCCGGCTGACACAAGACGTTCAGAGACAGTCGACGTTCTGAGGCCGTAGACGTGTAAAGGCAGAGGGCGCCGCCCCGCTCACCGCGGGTCGGCGCTCTCCTCGTGCACGAGGTCGACCACCCGCGCCAGCACGTCGGGATCGGTGTCGGGCAGCACGCCGTGGCCGAGGTTGAACACGTGTCCCTCGGCCGCGCGGCCGGCCGACAGGACGGCGCGGGTTCGCTCGGCCACCACGGCCCAGGGAGCGAACGGCACGGCCGGGTCGAGGTTGCCCTGCACGGCGCGGCCCGGGCCGATGCGGCGCACGGCCTCGTCCAGCGGCAGCCGGAAGTCGACGCCGACCACCTCTGCGCCGGCGGCACCCATCTGGGCGAGCAGCTCCCCCGTGACCACACCGAAGTGGATGCGGGGCACCCCGAGCTCGCCGACGGAGGCGAGCACCCGGGCCGAGTGCGGCGCGACATGGGCCGCGTAGTCCTCAGCGGACAGCGCGCCGACCCACGAGTCGAAGAGCTGGACGGCGCTGGCACCGGCCTGCACCTGCACCCGCAGGAACGCGGTGGTGATGTCGGCGAGCACCTCCATGAGCCCTGCCCACAGCGCCGGCTCGCCGTACATCATCGCCTTGGTGCGCTCGTGGTTGCGCGACGGACCGCCCTCGACCAGGTACGACGCGAGGGTGAACGGCGCGCCTGCGAAGCCGATGAGCGGTGTTGCGCCGAGCTCGCCAACAACCGAATGGACCGCGTCGGCGAGGAAAGCGACCTCGTCGGGCTCCAGCTCGCGCAGCTGAGCGAGATCGTCGCGGCTGCGGATCGGCTGGGCGATGACGGGGCCGACGCCGGGCTTGATGTCGAGGTCGACCCCGATCGCCTTGAGCGGGACAACGATGTCGCTGAACAGGATGGCCGCGTCGACGCCGTAACGACGCACCGGTTGCAGGGTGATCTCGGTGACCAGGTCGGGTCGCTGACACGCCTCGAGCATCGGGATGCCCTCACGCACCCGGCGGTACTCCGGCAGCGACCGGCCGGCCTGGCGCATGAACCAGACCGGGGTGTGGGGCACCGGCTCGCGCCGGCAGGCGCGCAAGAACGCCGAGTCGTGGAGGGTGGGGACAGGGCTCACCCGCCCGATGCTGTCACGACCGTCGGCGGCCGCCATTGTCAGCCGACGCCGATGAGTGCGACACCGGTGAGCGCGCCCGCGACCCCGACCGTCTGGACAGCCGCCAGCCGCTCCCCGTGCACGATCCGCGCGAGCAGCACGGTCACGACCGGGTAGAGCGAGCCGAGCACCGCCACAACACTGACCAGGCCGCGCGTGCTCGCGTAGCCGAAGGCGAGGTTGGCGGCGACGTCCCCGACACCGATCACGGCGATCAGGGCGATCAGCGGAAGCCCCCATCGCGGGCCCCTGGTGCGGGTTCTTCGGGACCGGGCTGCGACGACCAGCAAGCCGAGACCGAGGACCGTGACCGACGCGACGCGCATGACGACCAGCGTCATGACCGCGCTGGTCTGGCTGCCCTCCGCGATGAACAACAGCGCCAACCCGAACCCGACAGCGGCGATGAGCGCCAGCAGCAGAGGTCGTGCACCCGCACGTCCGGAGAGTTCCGGGCCGCTGGCGAGCACAACGCCCGCGACGGCTACCACGATGCCAGCGAGCTCCAGGGTCCCGGGCCGCTCACCTCGGGCGATCCCGACGCCGATCGGCACGACCACACCGAGAGCCGCCACCGGCGCGACGACGCCCATGGTTCCCGACGCGAGCGCCGCATAGAACGCGACCAGACCGACCATGCCGGCCAGACCGGACCCGATCGCCCAGGGCACGTAGTCTCGAGGTGCGTCGGTCTCGCCGATCGCGACGGCCACGACCGCGATGACGACCAGGCCGGCCGCCTGTGACGCGGCGACGACCACGGGTGCAGGCAGGCGCCGCGACAGCGTGCCGCCGAGGAAGTCGGCGCCCCCCCACAAGAGGCTGGACAGGAGCGCGAGCAGAGCAGCCATTCGCGTCAGCGTACGGTCCGCCACGCCGAGTGACCTAAGCAGCGACGCAGATCCCGCGCGTCGGGCCGCGGCGGGCCTACCCTGCCGTCATGGTCGCCCACCGCGAGGACGAGGACGCGCCGCCGGAGTTCCAGGCAGCGCTCGCGTCGCTCCGCTCGGCAACGCTGCGGCCCGAGGTCGTGCTGGAGGAGACACCCGCACCCCAGCGCCTCGCGCCGTACGCCGTTGCCCTCACCGCCGACGTCGTCGGGAGCGACCCGGAAGCCGACGAGGACCTGGCCACCGGCCGCCTCGTCCTGCTGCATGACCCGGCGGGGCACGAGGCCTGGGCCGGCACCTTCCGTCTGGTCACCTACGTGCGCGCCGAGCTCGAGCTGGAGATGGCCACCGACCCGCTCCTGCCCGGGGTCGGCTGGGCATGGCTCCTCGAGGCGCTGGAGGGACGCGGTGCCGCGTTCACCGCGGCGAGCGGCACCGTGACGCGAGTCGCCTCGGAGAGCTTCGGCGCCATCGCGGAGCAGGCCGGCACCGCTCAGATCGAGATCCGCGCCTCCTGGACGCCCCTCGACGAGGCCTTCGACGCCCACCTGCTGGCCTGGTCGGAGCTCCTGTGCACGACGGCGGGTCTGCCGCCTGTCCCGGCAGGCGTGGTGGCCCTGCCCGCCAGGCGTGGTTCACGCTCGCGCTGAGCCCCGGTTCGACCGTCTGCGCGCTTCAGGTCGTGTGGGTGGCGGCCGATGTCACTGGCGACAGGTACCCGCGAAGGAACTTGGAGATCCCGGTGACCGCACTGGTCGAGCGGCATGGCTCCACGCCGCCACCCCACCGCGCCACGCACTTCAGCGTGCTCGTCGTGGCAGCCAGCCCGTTCGTCCGCGAGTCGCTGGCACGCTCGCTGCGTTCCCTGGGTGCCGGCGACATCTCCGAAGCCGGGAGCCTTTCCGAGGCGCGGGTCCGCGCCCGGGCGGCGACCTCGCGTGACCTCGTGGTCATCGACGGATCGCTGCCCGACGGAGCGGGGATCAACCTGGTCCGCGAGCTGCGAAGCATGGGCTGGGCCCGCGGCGTCCTGCTTTCCTCCTCGGAGGACCCGTTCGCCGTGCGCGCCGCCCTGAGCGCAGGAGTGCGGGGCTTCCTGGTGAGCACCACGGCGGCCGCAGCCGGCCGCGCGCTCGCCGGCGACCTGCCCACCACTGTCCGGCGCGGCCCCGTTCGGGCCACCGGCGCCGAAGGGCTCTCCGGCCGCGAGGTCGAGGTGCTTCAGCTGGTCGCCGACGGGAAGTCGAACAAGGACATCGGATCGGCACTCGGCCTGTCCGCCCTCACCGTCAAGAGCCACCTCGCGCGGATCGCGCGCAAGCTCGGGACCGGCGATCGAGCCGAGATGGTCGTCGTCGCGATGCGGGCCAACGTCGTCGCGTAGCGTCACACGTCGCACACGGTAGGGCAAACCTCCCCTCGGCGCGGCCAGCCAACCCCCGGTCCGCACCGTTGACGACGTACGGTGACAATCGTGAGCCAGTCTCCGGAGCCGATCAGGGCAGAAGGCACCGCTGACGCCCCGGTCGACTCGGCCGACGCCGACGCCGACGCCCTCGACAGCGACCGTGAACCGCCGGTTCTGCTCGTCGAGCCACGTGACGGAGTGCCCACCCCCCTGACTCGCCCCAGTGAGTTGGCCGACGCCGTGGCCAGCCTGGCCGCCGGGCACGGTCCGGTCGCCGTGGACGCCGAGCGGGCGTCCGGTTACCGCTACGGGCAACGCGCCTACCTCGTGCAGCTGCGCCGCGCCGGGGTCGGCACCGTCCTGATCGACCCAGTCCCGCTGCCCGACCTCACGACGCTCGGCGTGGCCCTCGCGGACGCCGAGTGGGTGCTGCACGCCGCCTCCCAGGACCTGCCCTGTCTGGGCGAGATCGGCATGCGCCCGACCCGGCTCTTCGACACCGAGCTCGCCGGCCGCCTGCTGGGCTATCCGCGGGTCGGCCTCGGGTCCATCGTCGAGGAGGTTCTCGGCTTCCGGCTGGAGAAGGGCCACTCGGCCGCCGACTGGTCGACGCGGCCGCTGCCCGAGCCATGGCTGCGCTACGCCGCGCTCGACGTCGAGGTCCTCGTCGAGCTGCGCGACGCCCTCGCCGCCGAGCTCGAGGAGCAGGGCAAGCGCGAATGGGCGGAGGAGGAGTTCGCCGCGATCGTCGCGGCGCCTCCCCCGCAACCGCGGGTCGAGCCGTGGCGCCGTACGTCGGGTCTGCACCGGGTCCGCAAGCGCCGTCATTTGGCGGTGGTGCGCTCGCTCTGGGAGACGCGGGACAACGTCGCGCGACGCCGCGACATCGCACCGGGCCGCGTCCTGCCCGACTCGGCGATCGTCGCCGCGGCGCTGGCGCTCCCTGAATCGGAGGCCGACCTGCTGGCGCTGCCGGTTTTCGGCGGCCGCTCACTGCGCCGGCAGGTCGACACCTGGTTTGGGGCCATCGGGGCGGGCCGGGCCGTCCCCGAGGAGGACCTGCCCGAGCTCAAGGCCGCCCACGACGGACCGCCGCCCGCGCGAAGCTGGGGCGACCGCGACCCGCAGGCCGCGGCCCGGCTGGCCGCCGCGCGCAATGCGGTGGCCGCCATCGCCGACGAGCATGGGCTGCCCACCGAGAATCTGCTGGCCCCCGACGCCGTACGCCGGCTTGCCTGGGAGCCGCCTGCTCACCCCGACGTCGCCGAGGTGACCCGCCGGTTGCGCGCGCACGGTGCCCGCAAATGGCAGGTCGCCCTTACCGCCGCGGCGCTGTCCGGTGCTCTCGCGCGGGCGACTCGGCAGGCGGACGACTCGTCGAAGGCGTAGCCGCAGCCTTGCGGGGCTCGCGCAGGAACAGCCAGGTGACTATCCCGACGTAGCCGACCCAGGCGATGACCTGCTCGATCGACGGGCGCGGGTCCCAGCCGAACATCGCGCCGAGGAACTTGCCGACCTCGGTCTCCTGCGTCAGCCAGGTGACCGACGTGACGTCGTAGACGTTGTTCCAGCTGATCGCGAGGTCGCCCGATGCCTGCAGGAAGAGCACGGTGCGGGCCAGCAGCCCGCCCGCGAAGACGATGAGCACCACGCCGGAGACCCGGAAGAACTGCCGCATGTTCATCCGGCGACCACCGAGCACGACCGCGTAGCCGAGCACGCAGGCGAGGGCGAGTCCGAGGATCGCGCCGATCAACACGTCGAGTCCGTCCGCCGTGGTGGCGGCGGCGATCATGAACAGGGCAGCCTCGAGTCCTTCGCGCAGCACGGCGAAGAACGCGGCCGCGGTGATGGCCAGCCCGACCTTGGACTTGGCCGACATCGCGGCGTCGAAGCCGCTCTCCAGCTCACCCTTGATGGCCCGCGCATGCTTGCGCATCCAGAAGATCATCCAGGTGAGCACGACGACGGCGAAGACCGAGATGGCTGCGAACGCGCGCAGCCGGGCCTCCCCCTCGAGCGACTCGATCGTGAGGTGGATGACGACGCCGGCCCCGACCGAGAGCGCCGCGGCCGCTCCCACGCCGACCCACATCGCGGGCATCAGGTCACGGCGCTGGGTCTTGCGCAGGTAGGCGTAGAGGATCGCCACGATCAGCGCGGCCTCGAACCCTTCACGCAGCATCACGAAGAACGCGGTCAGCATGGTCGAGGTCTCCTACTCGGGTCGTTCGCAGATGGCATGGGCTGCACCGTCAGGGGGTGGACGCGCTGCCCGACCCCGAGCCGGAACCTGAGCCAGAGCCTCCGGTGCCGGAGCCGTCGTCGTCGCTGCAGCCGGCGACACCGAGGGTGAGCGCGACCGCGAGAGCGGTTGTCACAGCGGCGGTACGAACGGAAAGTGCGCGGGACATGGGAACAGCCTTTCTTTCTGGGGGGATCAGGACGGGTTCACTCGTTGAGGGGGTGGGTGGCCCCGGTCGGTCTGCGGTACGCCGGTGGGCGCGGCGCCAGCCGGCAGCGAGGAGGAGCACCATGACGACCGCGGCCAAGCCATGGCGCAGCCACGTGGCGGTCCCCGCTACGCGGTAGTCGGGCAAGAGCGACGCATACGCATCGCGCAGCGGGTCGTCGACGAGCTGGAAGCCGGTGACCCAGGTGATCTCGCGCGCCCAGCCGTCGAGCAGCAGCGCGCCCATCGCCAGCATCCCGACGGATCCCATGGCGAGGGCCACGACACGGGCAGGCGCCGCCTCGACATGGGCGAGCCACCACAAGAGAGCGACGCCCAGCAGCGGCAGTACGACGACGACCTGGCGGCCGGGGAACCAGAATCCGTCCATGGTGAGCGCGACCCAGGTGGCGACCGCCCACCCTGCCGCGACCGGCAGCAGCAGCGCAGCGGTCCCGCTCGGCCGACGACGCAGCATCGCCGCGACAGCGACGAGTGCGAGCAGCCACACCGGCTGCCACGACACCAGGCCATAGCCACGGTCGAAGAACAGGCCGACCAGCCGGGTCGTGCGGCCGAGGTAGTCGGGCGACGTGCCGACGACACTGAGCTCCCCGGTCGAGACGAAGTGGTCGCCGGTCGCGTAGACGGTCCAGCCGCCGTAGACGACCTGGTGCGCGACGGCGTACCCGGCCGCGGCAACGCCCAGTGCAGTCAGCAACCCGAGCGCGGCACGACGGCGGCCCGCCCGCATCAGCACCAGCAAAGCCACGGCGGCGAGTGCTGCGGCGACGGGGACGTACTTCACCGACAGCCACGGCAGCGCGACGAGCGCGGCCGCACAGAGCACGAGCCCGCGTCGGCCGAGTGGTCCGGTGATCGCGGCCACGGCGGCCACGACGGCGAACGCGGCGGGCAGCTCGGGGTAGACCTGCTGGCCGTAGACCGCGAGCGGCGGCGCCCCGAAGAGGATGGCGACGCCTGCCCCGGCGAGCCACGGTGGCACCGCGAAGCGGCGGACGGCCACCCACACGGTCAGGGCCGCGCAGGCGGCGGCGAGCAGGGCGAGAGCCAGCTTGGCGACGAGGAAGCCGCCGAGTCCCATCGGCAGCGCGAGCAGCACGGGCAGCAACGGGTCGTGCGGGCTCAGCGCCCGGCCTCCCTCGAGCACCTCGGTCTGCACGGGCAGCTCGGCGTCGTGGAAGTCGCGCCACCGCTCGGCCGCGAGCTCGTCGGAGATGTCGAGGCTGCCGTCCTCCCACAGCGACAGCGCGGTCAGCAGGTACTGCGGCTCGTCGACGGAGGTGTGTCCGCCGATGCTCGACCGCACGCCGACGCCGAGGGCGGCCGCGGTGAGCGCTACGCCGGCGGCAAGCAGCATTGCCGCCCGCAGCGAGCCGGTGAGCGCCTTCACGCCGCCACCTCCACGGCGCCCTCGGCGGCGAGCTGCCGCGCGACGACGTCAGGCAGGTCGGTGTGCGGCACGAAGCCGACCGCCGCGCGAAGCCGACGCGTGCACGCGCGCGTGGCCGACACCTCGGCCGGTGCAGCGGGCACGATGACCACGCGCTGGTCGCAGCCGATGGCGTTCGCCACGGCCGCGACCATGTCGGCCAGGCTGTGTGCCTGCCCGGTACCAACGTTGACGGCGCCGCGGAACCTGTGGTCGGCGAGGGCCATGAACACCCTCGCCGCGTCGCGGACGTCGGTGAGATCACGGGTCCGCTCGAGCGAGCCGAAGACACGCAGCGGCTCTCCGGCCCGCGCGTCGGCCAGCCAGCGCGAGAGTGCCATGTCCGGGCGCTGGCCCTCTCCGACCACCGTGAACGGGCGGGCCACGCTGACCACACCGCCACGGCGCAGCCGCTCCGCGCAGAGCGCCTCGACGGCGATCTTGCTCGCGGCGTATCCACCCCGCGGTTCGAGTCCGTCGTGCTCCCTCGACGGACGCCCACGACGGCTGCCGCCGTAGACCGAGGACGACGAGGCAACAACGAGCGGGACGTCGTACGGGACAGCGGCGAGGACGCGCGCCGTGGCGTCGACGTTGTCGCGCTGGCGCCGCGCATCGGTCGCGGCCGGCCCGGCGGGGTCGTCGCGCACGCCGGGGCACCCGGCCAGATGGAAGACCGCGTCCGCGGTGCCCAGCGCCGTATCGACCAGCTCGTCGCGGTCGAGCAGGTCGGCAGTCAGGGCGAGAACCCCGTCGCGTTCGGCCGTCGGGACCCGGTCGACGGCGACGACGTGCTCCCCACGCGCGACGAGGCCGGCGACGAGGCTGCAGCCGAGGAAGCCCGACGCGCCGGTGACGACAACAGTCACGCGCGGCTCCTCTCGGCGGCGACGCGGGCGCGGTGGCGACGCCTGCTAGGCGTGGGCGGCCCCTCGATCGAGGGGCCGCGCGGGTAAGGGTAGCCTCACCAAACGAGAAAGGGGAGAGGGGTGCGCCAGTGAGGTTGCTCCGGTCCCGCCGGCTCCGGCTGGCGGCTGCCGTCGCGCTGCTCGCGCTCTCCGGTGTCTACCTTGCCGACGCGGTACGCGGCGACGACCTCGCGCAGGTCGCGAGCGCGCTCGTCCGCGATCCCCTGGGCGTGACGCTCGCCCTCGGTGCCTATGCCGCCGCCTTCGCGCTTCGTGCCTGGTCGTGGCGGCGGGTGTTGCCCGCTCTGCCGCTCCGCCAGTCGTGGGCCGCGCTGCACGTGGCCCTGTTGGGCAACCACGTGCTGCCGGCCCGGCTCGGTGAGGCGCTGCGACCCGTCAGCGTCGTGCGCCGCACCACCCTGCCGATCGGCCCGGTGGCGGCGTCGACCGTCACCTTGCGCGGCGCCGACCTGCTGGCCGTGCTCGCGCTCGCGGCGGCGCTCGCACCGGCGATGCTCGTCGACGCTGCCGGAGGCGCCGGCGTGGTCGGCCTCGCGGCCGCGGCGACCTTGCTCGTCGCCGTCACAGTGGGCGGCTTGCTGTGGTCGCGCCGGCACACCGATCTCCTGCGCGTGCCGGGGCCGGCGGTTGCGGCAGCCGCCGTCGCTGCGTGGGCGCTCGAGTCGGCCGTCGTCTGGTCGGTTGCGCGCGCCGCCGGGGCACCGCTCACGGCGTACGAAGCGGTGGGGGTCACCGCCGTCACCATCGCGGCGCAGACGCTTGCACTGACTCCGGGTGGCTTCGGCACCTACGAAGCCGTCGCGACGGCCGCTCTGGTCGGCACCGGTGTCTCCCCCGGTGTCGCCTTCGCGATAGCACTGGCGACGCACGCCCTCAAGACGCTCTACGCGCTGGTGGTGGGCGGAGTGGCGCTGTTCGTCCCGGCACCGGGCTTCTGGGGCCGGCTGCGGGTGGCGCGCGCGGTGCCACCACGACCCCCGGCCGTTGCGGTGCGGCCGGGCGCGCCGATCGTGGTGATGATCCCCGTCTACGACGAGGAGACGACGGTCGGCGACGTCGTACGCCGGGTGCCGCCCACCTGCGGCGGGCGACCCGTGGAGGTACTCGTCGTCGACGACGGGTCACGCGACGGCTCCGCGGCCGAGGCAGCCGCCGCCGGCGCGACCGTCGTCGCGCAGCCGGCGAACCTCGGCCTGGGTGCAGCAGTGCGACGCGGGCTCGCGGAGGCCTGCGCGTTCGGCCCGGCCGCCGTCGTCTACCTCGACGCCGACGGCGAGTACTTCCCCGAGGACGTGGCGCAGGTGGCCGCCCCCGTGCTCTCCGGTGAGCTCGACTACTGCGCCGGTTCGCGGTTCGCGGGCAGCATCCGCCGGATGTTGCCGCATCGCAGGTTCGGCAACCGGGTGCTGACAATGTGTCTGCGCTGGGTGGCTCGCCGTCGTGACATCACCGATGGGCAGAGCGGCTTCCGGGCCTTCTCATCGGCGGCTGCGGCGGACGCCGAGGTCGTGCACGACTACAACTACGCGCAGGTGCTGACACTCGACCTGCTCGCCAAGGGCTACCGCTACGGCGAGGTGCCGATCACCTACGGCTTTCGCGAAGCAGGCACGAGTTTCGTGCGGCTCGGTGTCTATCTGCGGCGCGTACTGCCCGCCGTGCACCGCGAGCTGGGGTCGTCGCCGGTGGCTCAGTCCTCGACCACGTGGCTCGCGAACCGCTCCCGCGCGGCCGACCACTCCGGCTCGTCGAGCGAGCCGTCGGGTCGCAGCGCGGTCACCGCGTCGTAGGCCATCGCCATCGCGTGGTGCGTGTTGTCGTGCGCGAAGAGCCCGAGCCGGCCGAACGTCGTGACGGTCCCGAGTGAGCCCGCCCACGCGTCGAGCCCGGCGAGGTGCTCGGCGTACCCGTTCTCGTAGACGGGGTAGACATGCGGCAGCCGTCGTACGAAGACGGCACTGCGACGCACCGGCGGCAGGCCGGTTGCGACGAGCGCGTCGTCGACCATCGCGGCCAGTGCGTCGTCGTCTGCGGTCCAGACCTCGTCCCCCACCGCGCACGGGATCTCGGCGCACAGCACACTGCGGTCCGGTGGGTCGTCGGCGCTGTCGCGGTAGTTGGCCGGTTCCGAGATGCGCGTCACCGCCGTCTCCGGGCCGGGCAGGTAGTGCGCGTCGTACGGCGTCCAGCGGCCGCCCTCGTGCACGACGTAGACGAGAGCCATGGCGCGGAACCGGAGCTGTGCAGCCGAGGCCAGCACCGCGTCGCTGGGTCCGGGGGTGCACACGCGGGCGAGCAGTGGCATCGGCAGCGTCGAAAACGCGCGGGCGGCCTCGATGGCCTCGCCGTCCTTGGTGCGCACCCGTACGCCGTCGCGGTCATGCACGACATTGGTGCGGACCCGTACGCCGTCGCGGTCATGCACGACATCGGTGACCTCGGAGCCGAGCCGGATGTCGACGCCGGCGGCGGCCGCGGCGTCGGCGAGCGCCTCGACGATCTGCCCGAAGCCGCGTCGCGGGTAGTAGAAGACGCGGCCCTGTCCCGTCGACGTGCCGCGCCGGTCGACGCGCAGCAGCCGGGCGGCGACCTTCCACGGTGTGTCGGCGGTGACGCGCTTCGCGGCCTGGTCGGCGGAGATGCGCTCGCCCGGCAGCCCCCAGAGCTTCTCGGCGTACGGCGCGTACAGCTGGCCGTAGAGCGTGGGCCCGAGACCCTTGGTCAGGCTGGCGGCGAAGCTCGATGCTCCGTTGCTTCTGCGCGCCGGCGCGGTCACGGCCTCGGCGGCGACCCGCGCGAGCATCGACGGCGGAAGCGCACGGAGCAGCTCCCCGGCGCGCAACGGGAAGCCGACCCAGGTGCCGGCGACCCGCAGTCGCCCGTTGCGGGGCCTGGTCTGCAGGTCGCCGCGCAGCAGTTCGCGGAGGTCGGCCAACAGGTGCGGCGGCGTCGCGGGGTGCAGCCGATGACTGCCGTGGTCGACGCGCACGCCCCCGACCTCGAAGGACCCGGCCATCCCGCCCACCCGCGGCGCACGTTCGAGAAGCGTGACGTGGTGGCCCTTCTTCGCCGCCTGCCAAGCCGCCGCGAGCCCCGCCGGTCCGCCGCCGAGCACCACGACCGGCGCCTCAGACGACATGGCCGCCACCCTAACCGCCCCCGGACGGTGCCGGCACGCGCCGCTACCGTGGCCGACGTGTCGCGCTCCGCTGCAGTCGCCGATCTCGTCCGACGGGAGTTGGCGGGGGTCGCAGACCCCACCAAGGCCGAGGGCATGCGCGCCTACCTCAAGTCCGAGATGCCCTGCCTCGGCGTGAACCTGCCGGTCATCCGGCAGGTCGTCCGCTCCGTCGTCGCAGAGCATCCGCTCGACGACCGCGACGAGTGGCAGAGCGCCATTCGCGACCTCTGGGACAACGCCGAGTACCGCGAGGAGCGCCACGCCGCCCTGGCCATCGCCGCACACCGCAGCGCGACGACATGGGCCCGCGACCCGTCGTCGCTCGACCTCTACCGCTACCTCATCGTCACCGGCGCGTGGTGGGACCTCGTCGACGAGGTCGCGCACCGGATCGCCGACCTGCTGCACGCAGCACCGGCAGACACACGGTCGGCGATGCTCGTCTGGAGCACCGACCCCGACCGGTGGCTGCGCCGCGTCTCGATCATCTGCCAGGTCGGCGCCAAGGACTTCACGGACCTCGACCTGCTCATCCGCTGCATCGACGCCAACCTCGATGACCGCGACTTCTTCCTGCGCAAGGCGATCGGGTGGGCGCTGCGAGACCTGGCGAAGACGAACCCCGAATGGGTACGACAATTCGTTGCCGAGCGCGATGACCGCCTCAGCGCGCTCTCCCGCCGCGAAGCCCTCAAGCACCTCGTGCCTGCATGACCCCGCAACTCACCGCCGCCGGGCAGTGGGCGGCCGAGCTCGCAGCGTGGACGATCGACGCCGAGATCCTCGCGGCGGCGCCCGAGTCGCCCTACGGCCACCCGCCCGAGCTGTTCCGCGTCGACACCACGCGGCCGAGAGACACCGATGCTGGCTCACCGCTGCTCGCCAAAGCGCGCGAGGCGCTGCCGCGCGGTGGGTCGGTGCTCGACGTCGGCGTCGGCGGCGGCGCGGCCAGCCTCCCGCTCGTGCCGCCTGCCGCCCGCCTGGTGGTCGTCGACGAGGCCCTGCCGATGCTGGACGAGGTCGCGACCGCGCTCCGGCGCAGCGACACCAACCCCACGCCCGACCTGCGCTCGCACCTCGGCCGCTGGCCCGGCGTCGCCGACGACGTCGAGCAGTGTGACGTCGTCGTCTGCAGCCACGTCTTCTACAACACCGCGGACCTGCCCGACGTCGCGCGCGCCCTCGACGCCCACGCCCGCCGTCGCGTCGTCGTCGAGCTCACCGCACGGCATCCGTGGACCGGCCTCGGCCCGCTCTGGCAGCACTTCCACCACCAGCCACGCCCCGACGGCCCGAGCGCCGACCTCGCGGTCGCGGTGCTGCGCGAGCTCGGCATCGACCCGAACGTCGAGCGATGGTCGCGGCCGGCTCCCGACCGCGACGGACCCCAACGAGCGGCGTACGTCGCCCTCACCCGCCGTCGTCTCTGCCTGCCGGTCAGCCGCGAGCCGGAGGTTGCCGCGCTGATGGCCGAACAGCCAGCAACTCCGCGCGAGTCGGTCGTGCTCTGGTGGGACACCGAGCTCTGACCAACCGGCGCGACCCACGCGGACCGCACTAGTTACCCGCAAGTAGCATCACCCACGAGGCGGACCGAACCCCCCGCTTCGACCTCTCACTGCAGGAGGACCCGGTGCCCCGTGAGCCCAGGCAGGTCCGCGACGTCGTCTTCGTCGACGGTGTGCGCACCCCGTTCGGCAAGGCCGGTCCCGAAGGCATGTACGCCGAGACGCGCGCCGACGACCTCGTCATCCGCTGCATCCGCGAACTCGTCCGCCGCCATCCCGAGCTGCCGCCCGAGCGCGTCGACGACGTCGCCATCGCGGCGACCACGCAGACCGGCGACCAGGGGCTGACCATCGGCCGCACCGCCGCACTGCTCGCCGGCCTCCCGAAGACCGTGCCGGGCTTCGCGATCGACCGCATGTGCGCGGGGGCCATGACCGCGGTGACGACGACCGCGGGCGGCATCGCGTTCGGCGCGTACGACGTGGTCATCGCGGGCGGCGTCGAGCACATGGGCCACCACCCGATGGGCGACGGTGTCGACCCGAACCCGCGCATCATCGCGGAGAAGCTCGTCGACCCGTCCGCGCTCGTCATGGGCGCGACGGCCGAGAACGTCCACGACCGCTTGCCTGCACTGACCAAGGAGCGCTGCGACGCGTTCGCCGTCGCCAGTCAGGACAAGCTGGCCAAGGCCTATGCGAACGGCCACATCGAGCCGGATCTCGTCACGGTGGCGACGCGCAGCGCCGAGCAGGGCTGGGGCCTCGCGACGCGCGACGAGCCACCGCGGCCCGGTACGACGATGGAGCAGCTCGCATCGCTCAAGACACCCTTCCGCCCGCACGGCCGCGTGACGGCGGGCAACGCCGCAGGCCTCAACGACGGCGCCACAGCGTGTCTGCTCGCCGCGGAGGACACCGCCCGCGAGCTCGGCCTGCCGGTGCGGATGCGCCTGGTCTCGTTCGCCTTCGCCGGTGTCGAGCCGGAGGTCATGGGCATCGGCCCGGTCCCCGCCACCGAGAAGGCACTCGCCAACGCCGGCCTCGCGATCGAGGACATCGGCCTGTTCGAGCTCAACGAGGCCTTCGCCGTGCAGGTGCTGGCCTTCCTCGACCACTTCGGCGTCGCCGACGACGACGAGCGCGTCAACGAGTACGGCGGCGCCATCGCGCTCGGCCACCCGCTGGCCTCGTCCGGCGTCCGGCTCATGACCCAGCTGGCCCGGCAGTTCGAGCAGCACCGCGAGGTGCGCTACGGCCTCACCGCCATGTGCGTCGGCATCGGGATGGGCGGCGCCGTCATCTGGGAGAACCCTCACTGGAACGGCGAGGAGGCCTGAGCATGCTGGACTTCCCCGACGAGGTCGTCACCCGTGCGCCCGTCCGCTACGTCGACCTGCCCGGCGGCGCCGGCACCGCGGCGCTCATCACGTTGGACAATGGCTTCGACCACACCAAGCCGACGACGTTCGGCCCGCGGAGCATGGCCAACATCGACGCCGCCGTCGACGAGACCCTGGCCCGCGACGACCTCGCAGCCATCGCGGTCACCGGCAAGCCGTTCGTCTTCGCCGTCGGCGCCGACCTCAAGGTGATGCAGGCGGGTGGCTCCGTCGAGGACGCGCGCGACTACTTCGCGCTCGGCCACACGGTGTTCGGCAAGCTGCGCAGCTCGAGCGTCCCGACGTTCGCGTTCGTCAACGGCGCCGCCCTCGGCGGTGGCCTCGAGCTCGCGCTGCACTGCCACTTCCGCACCATCTCGGCGCGGGTCCCGGCGCTTGCGTTCCCCGAGGTGTTCCTCGGGCTGATCCCCGGCTGGGGCGGCTCTCAGCTGCTGCCGAACCTCGTCGGGCCCGACACCGCGGTGAAGGTCATCGTCGAGAACGCGCTCGACCAGAACCGCATGCTGGCCGGCCCAGAGGCATTCAAGCTGGGTATCGCCGACGCGATGTTCGAGCCCGCCGACTTCCTCGAGGAGTCACTGCGCTGGGCCGCCGCCGTCGTCAGCGGCGAGGTCGTGGTCGACCGTCCGGAGCCCGACCGCGCTGCCGACTGGGACGCGGCGCTCGCCCGCGGTCACGCTGCCGCCGACGCCAAGGTCCACGGTGCGGCGCCGGCGCCGTACCTCGCACTCGACCTGATCGACCTCGCCCGCCACGCGCCGCACGACGAAGGCACCGCGGCGGAGCGCAAGGCGCTCGCGAAGCTGGCCATGGGCGAGGAGCTACGCGCCGGCCTCTACTCCTTCGACCTCGTGCAGCGGCGGGCCAAGCGACCAGCCGGGGCTCCCGACAAGGCGCTCGCCCGCGACGTCGCCAAGGTGGGCGTCGTCGGTGCCGGGCTGATGGCGAGCCAGCTCGCACTGCTGTTCGCACGCCGTCTGCAGGTGCCGGTGGTGCTGACCGACCTCGACCAGGAGCGATTGGACAAGGGTGTCGACTGGGTGCACAGCGAGATCGACAAGCTGCTCGCCAAGAAGCGCGTCAACGGCGACACGGCCAACCGCCTCAAGGCCCTGGTGACCGGCTCGACCGGCAAGGACGCGTTCGCCGGAGCCGACTTCGTCATCGAGGCGGTCTTCGAGGAGATGAAGGTCAAGCAACAGGTCTTCGCCGAGGTGGAGGCCGTCGTCCCGCCGGAGTGCGTGCTGGCGACCAACACGTCTTCGCTGTCGGTCACCGAGATGGCATCGCAGCTCCAGCACCCGGAGCGCGTGGTCGGCTTCCACTTCTTCAACCCGGTCGCGGTCCTGCCACTGCTCGAGATCGCGCGGGCAGAGAAGACCGACGACGCCGCGCTCGCCACCGCGTTCGCTGTCGGCAAGACGCTGAAGAAGTCGTGCGTACTCGTGGCCGACCGGCCGGCCTTCGTGGTCAACCGGCTGCTGACCCGCTTCCTCGGCGAGGTCACCCGCGCCGTCGACGACGGGACGCCGTTCCAGGTGGCCGACAAGGCGCTGGAGCCTCTCGGCCTGCCGATGTCGCCGTTCATGCTGCTGCAGCTCGTCGGTCCAGCCGTGGCGCTGCACGTCGCCGAGACCATGCACGAGGCCTTTCCCGACCGCTTCGGTGTCTCGGAGAACCTCGCGCGGCTCGTCGCGGCCGGGAAGAGCGGCGTCTACGTCATGGACGGCTCCACCCCGACGGTCGACCCCGAGGTGGCCGAGCTCTTCGAGCAGCGCGACACACCGCTGTCCGAGGATGAGGTACGCCGGCGGGCCCTCGACGCGCTGGCCGAGGAGATCGGGCTGATGCTCGACGAGGGCGTGGTCGCCGACCCACGTGACATCGACCTCTGCATGCTGCTGGGCGCCGGCTGGCCGTTCCACCTGGGCGGGATCACGCCCTACCTAGACCGTGAGGGGGTCGCGGAACGCGTTGTCGGTCACCGTTTCCTGCCGTCCGGCGCCGCGAGCCTGCCTCGCTAGAGGCCGCCTGCGAGTGAACCGTCGTCACCGTGCGCCACGTCGGACGTACCGGTCGTGGGACATGCATCCAGTCGGGTGAGTGCGCGGACCCTTGTCACTCCGATAGCCCAGTATCGGCGCCATTGCGGCGGGTACCTTCAGGCAATGAAGCCTCCTGAGACGCTGCTGCTGCGCCGTATCGCGCTCGCGGTCTCGGTGCTCGACGACATCGACCTGGTGCCCACCGATGACGGTGTGCTGCTCACCGACGGCACCCCCATCGACGTCAGCTGGCGCGAGCTGAGGGACGCGCTCGCCGGGGCCGACCCCGAGGATGACCTGGCCCGGATCCGGCTGCGCAACTGGCTGCGGGGACGACGCATCGCGGCCGAGCGCCACCTAGAGGAACTGCGCGACCTGGCCCGGCCCGTTGGCCTGCCGGTCGACCACGCGCTGCACCCGGGCCTCGCCTGGGTGCGCAGCCGGGTCCTGGGCGACGTCCTGGATCTCGGCCTGGGGTTCGCGGGCGTCGGCTCCGACCCCGACGAGGTGGTGCTGATCCCCCAGACCGCACTGGCTGCAGCCGGCGTGAACCCGTACCCGTGGTGGCCGGTCGCCCGTGACTACCTCGAGCGGATGGGAACACTGGCGGCCCGGCGGGTCGTGCAGAGCACGGTTCCCGGCACGTTCGCTGCGACCGGTACGACGCTGCGGCCGATGGGTGACTGCGACGTGGTCACGCTGCTCGGGTCGCGCAACCTGCGCACCGCGCTGTGCGCCCAGGACGGCACCGGCATGCGAGCCGCCGCCGTGCCGATGCGCCGCCGTGGCTGGCTCGACCTGTCGCGGATCGACCCGGCATACGCCGCTGCCGCAGCGGCGGCCACAGACGAGAGCGAGCGGGGCTTCACCAGGCCCGTGCTACTCACCGTCGACGAGGTCACGCTGGCAACGCCCGGCGGTCGCCCCGCGGAGATCGTGCTCCGCGACGCTGCCGTCGAGACGCCGCTGACCCGACCGGTCCGCTACCGCTGACGCGCAGCGTCGCGCTCAGCCAGGCGACGGAACTCGGCAAGCGCCTCGAGATCGCCGAAGGGCTCCAGGACGTACTCGCGTGCCCACTCAGCGGCGCCGGGGACCGGGCTCGCCGAGAGCACCTCACCGGCGGCCTTTGCGTCGTACGCCGTGCGCCGCAGCCGAACATCGGGGCCGAGCAGGGCCCAGTAGGCGCCCGGTGGCCCGTAGGCCATCCCCACACTGCCCGGGTTGACCACCCGGCGACCGCCGATCAGCCGGTCGAAGGGCACGTGGGTGTGACCGCAGACCACGGTCGGCTCGGCCACGCCGTCCAGCACCTCGTCCCACCACGACGGCGGCGAGTCGACCACGACGAACTCGTCGTCGCGGCGCGGTGTTGCGTGCACGAACCGCGTGAGTCCCAGTCCACCGAGGTGGAGGCGCACCGACATCGGGAGGTCGGCGAGCAGGTCGCGGTGGCGACGCTCCAACAGCGCGACGGTGGACCCGCCAGTGTCTGGGGGTTGCGGTGCTCTGGCCGGCCGCCCGAGCATCGAACGCGTCGACCAGGTCGCGTTCGCCGTTGCCGTGCACCCACACGGCACGCTCCCCCAAGGCGGCAAGGCGATCGAGCGTCTCGACCGGCATCGGCCCGCTGGCGATGTCGCCGAGCAGGACGACCCGGTCGACACCCTCCGCGTCGACGTCGGCCAGGACCGCGTCGAGGGCCGGCAGGTTGGCGTGGATGTCGGCCAGGACCGCGACGCGTTCCCAAGTCGCGGCCCGGCATCGCTGCCGCGGGCTCAGTCGCTGACGGGCTGCTGCTCGAGAGCGGTCTCGAACTGGGCGACCGCCTCGACGATCTGGCGGGCGATGTCCTGCGCATTCAGGCCGATTTCGGCGAGCACCTCGGCACGCTTTCCGTGGTCGAGGAAGCGCGACGGGATGCCGAAGTCGACCAGGGGGGTCGTCACCCGCGCGTCGCGCAGCGCCTGCGCGACCGCACCGCCGACACCACCCGCGCGTACGCCGTCCTCGACGGTGACAACCGTGCGAACGCGTCGCGCCATCTCGACCAGCTGGTCGGGGACCGGCTTGACCCAGCGCGGGTCGACGACCGTGACGCCGATGCCCTGCCGCTCACACCGCTCGGCCACCTCGAGGCAGGTCTCGGCCATCGCGCCGACGGAGACGAGCAGGACGTCGTCGGCTGCGCCGCGGCGCAGCACGTCGACGCCGCCCTCACGTGCGACCGCTGGGAGGTCAGCCCCCACGGCGCCCTTCGGGAAGCGCACCACCGTGGGCGCGTCCTCGAACGCGACGGCCTCGCGCAGCTCCTCACGCAGTGTCGTGGCATCGCGCGGCGCCGCGATGCGCAGACCGGGGACGACCTGGAGCACGGAGAGATCCCACATACCGTGGTGGCTCGCGCCGTCCTCGCCGGTGATGCCGGCACGGTCGAGGACGAAGGTCACACCGCAGCGGTGCAGTGCGACGTCCATGACGACCTGGTCGAACGCGCGGTTGAGGAACGTCGCGTAGATGGCCACGACGGGGTGCATGCCACCCATCGCGAGTCCCGCCGCCGACGTGGTCGCGTGCTGCTCGGCGATGCCGACGTCGAACACGCGCTGCGGAAAGCGCTCGGCGAACGGCCCTAGCCCGGTCGGCAACAGCATCGCCGCGGTGATGGCGACGACGTCGGGACGGTCCTCGCCGATCGAGACGAGCTCCTTGCCGAAGACCTCGGTCCACGGCGTGCTGCCCGACGGCGCGAGCGGCTGCCCCGTCTCGGGGTCGATGACGCCGATGCTGTGGAAGTTGTCGGCGAGGTCCTTCGTCGCGTGCTCGTAGCCCTTGCCCTTGGTCGTGATGCAGTGGACCAGCACGGGGCCGTGGAAGCCGCGTGCCCGCCGCAGGGCGTGCTCGACCGCCTCGACGTCATGGCCGTCGACCGGGCCGATGTACTTCAGGCCGAGGTCCTCGAACATGCCCTGCGGCGCGACGATGTCCTTGATGCCCTTCTTCAAGCCGTGCAGCGTCTCGAAGATCGGGCCGCCGACGACCGGCGTACGGCCCAGGACCTGCTTGCCCCACTCGAGGAACCGCTCGTAGCCGCGGGTGGTGCGCAACGTGGCGAGGTGGTGCGCGAGCCCGCCGATCGTGTTGGCGTAGGAGCGCTCGTTGTCGTTGACGACGACCACCAGCCGTCGGTCGTCGCCGGCGGCGATGTTGTTGAGCGCCTCCCACGACATGCCGCCGGTGAGCGCGCCGTCGCCGATCACCGCGACGACGTGCCGGTCGACCAGCCCGCGGAGCTGGTAGGCCTTCGCGAGGCCGTCCGCGTAGGACAGCGAGGTCGACGCGTGGGAGTTCTCGATGACGTCGTGGTCGGACTCGGACTGACTGGGGTAGCCGGAGAGGCCGCCCTTGCGCCGCAGTGCGACGAACCCGTCGGCGCGGCCGGTGACGATCTTGTGCACGTAGGCCTGGTGGCCGGTGTCCCAGAGGATGCGGTCACGCGGGGAGTCGAAGACGCGGTGCAGCGCCAGCGTGAGCTCGACGGCGCCGAGGTTGGGGCCGAGGTGGCCCCCCGTGCGCGCCACGGAGGAGACCAGGAACTCGCGGATCTCTGCGGCGAGGGCGTCGAGCTGGGCCCGGTCGAGCCTGCGGAGGTCGCGCGGCCCACGGATCGACTCGAGCAGTCCCACGGATGGTGCCCCCTTCGATGGCCAGGCGGCTCACGCCGCGTCCCGGTCGGTCGGCTCACGCCGCGTGCCCGTGAGTCTACGATCCCGCCCGGACCCGTCCGCGCCGTCCTCGACCTGCGCCACACATCTTCACAACCTCCGCACGAACCGCCGGCCGCGCAGTGCCTCCTCCACGAGGCCCACGGCACGCGACGTCCGAACGAGCCGGGCGCCCTCGCGCTCCCACGCTGCCACGGCCGCCGCGACGGTCTCGCTGTCGGCGACGTCGCGCAGGTCCTCCCGAGTCGTCGCGAGACCGAGGCGGGCCGCCTCGATGCCCGCCTGCACGTGGTGATGGGCGAAGCGGGCCAGCACTACCGGGTGGCGCTGGAGCACCTCGTGCATGCGGTAGTCGGGTGGGCACAGGTCGAAGAACCACGACGTCGCGCTGCGCTCCCACCCCGGTGTGTCCGGCGGGCGCACCTCGGCCGGCCAGCCTGGTGGGACGATCGCCGCGCTCACGCCGCCGAGGTTAGCGAGCAACCGCGACATCCCTAGCGACTGGCGTGCTCCCGCTCACCGACGCGGCTGTGTCGCACGCCGTAGGTGAAGTAGGCGACGAAACCGATGGCCATCCACGCGAGGAACCGCAGCCACGTGTCGAGCGGCAGGTTCAGCATCAGCCAGACGCAGGCGAGGACCGAGAGGATCGGTACGAGCGGGACCAACGGCGTGCGGAAGGTGCGCTCGAGGTCGGGCCTGGTGCGGCGCAGGATGATGACGCCGATGGACACCACGACGAACGCGAACAGCGTGCCGATGTTCACCAGCTCCGCGAGCGCCGCCAGCGGGATGAAGCCCGCCATCAGCGCGACCACGACGCCGATCACGATGGTGATGCGGTAGGGCGTGCCGAAGCGGGGGTGGACGCTGGCGAGCGACCGAGGCAGGAGGTTGTCGCGCGACATGGCAAAGATGACCCGGCTCTGGCCGAGCATCAGGATCATCACCACGGTGGTGAGACCGGCGAGGGCACCGATCGTGATGAGGGTCGCGATGAAGTCCGCGTCGTTGGCCTTGAACGCCTCGGCGAGCGGTGCCTCGATGTTGAGCTCGGAGTACTTCTGCATCCCGACCACCACCAGCGAGACGGCGACGTAGAGCACGGTGCAGACGGCGAGCGAGGCGAGGATGCCGCGGGGCATGTCGCGCTGCGGGTTCTTGGTCTCCTCGGCCGCCGTCGCGACGATGTCGAAACCGATGAACGCGAAGAAGACGACAGCGGCCGCGGTGAAGATGCCGAGGACCCCGAAGTCCGTCGGGGTCAGGCCGAACAACGCCTGGATTGCCGGCTGCTTGAGACCGGACTCACCCTCCGGCTCCACGGCGTCGGGGATGAACGGCGAGTAGTTCGAGCCCTTGACGAAGAAGAGGCCGGCCACGATGACGAGCAGCACGACCGCGATCTTGACGGTGACGATGACGGCGTTCACCCGTGAGGACAGCTTGATGCCGGTCACCAGGATGGCTGTGAGGATGAGCACGATGATGACCGCCGGGATGTTGAAGGTGGCCTCTTCGCCCGCAAAGGTCTCGGAGAGCGTGATGCCCATCGTGTCCATCAGCGACGTGAAGTAGCCCGACCAGCCGACTGCGACCACCGCGGCGGCGAGGGCGAGCTCGAGCATGAGGTCCCACCCGATGATCCACGCGGGCAGCTCACCGAGTGTCGCGAACGAGAAGGTGTAGGCGCTGCCGGACACCGGAACGGTCGACGCGAACTCGGCGTAGCAGAGCGCGGCGAGCGCACAGACCACACCCGACACCACGAACGAGATGGCGACCGCAGGGCCGGCCGTGGTCTTGGCGGCCTCGCCGGTGAGCACGAAGATGCCGGTGCCGATGATGACACCGATGCCGAACACGGTCAGGTCGAGCGCGGACAGCTCCTTCTTGAGCCGGAACTCACCTTCCTCCGTGTCCCGGATCGACTCTTCTACCGTCTTCGTTCGCAGGAGGCTCATCTGTGCCCTTCCCGTGAGGACCGTCGCCGGGCGACCGCGGCAGCGCGTCAGAGGGATCCTTGCTCGGGTTCGCGAAGGTCAAACGTGCGTCAGGCCAGACTGCTGCGCACGATCAGGGCGAGGGCCGAGGCTGCGCAGACGATGAGCACCGCCGCACGCGTGTGACCTGCGTCGACGTGGCGGCGCACCAGTGCGGCCAGCCCCAGGCCGACGAGCAGGAACGGGGAGAGCATCAGGGCGACCAGCCCGTCGTCCCGGTCCAGCTGACCCGTGAGCCCCAGCCCGACGAGGGAGAGCAGGCCGCCTCCGATGAAGTAAGCCCCGAGGGTGGCCCGCAACCGGGGACCGGACTCGTGCTGGTAGACGATCGCCAGCGGCGGTCCGCCGATCGACGTCGCGGTGCCGGTCACTCCCCCGATGACCCCGGCCCCGACCAGCACGCCCGGGGTCATCGGCAGCCGGACCACCCGTACGGTCAGGACGACCGCGAGGAGCACCATCGTGCCCACGAGAAGGCCGAGCACCTGGGTGGACGCCCACGCGACCACGACGATGCCGACCGCCGTGCCGGGCAGCCGCCCCGCAAAGGCCCACCCGAGACCGCGCCAGTCGCTGTCGCGCCACTCGCGGACGAGCGTCGCGAGCGGGTAGACGGACGCGAGCCACAGCATCACGTCAGGCATCAGTGAGGCGTCGACCAGGGTGATGACGGGTGCCGCGACGAGGCCGAGGCCGAGCCCGACCGCACCCTGGACGAGCGCGCCCATCGCCACCGCCACCGCGAGGATGGCGAAGACGCTCGCGGAGACCACGGTCAGGCGTGCAGCAGCGAGCGGAGCACGTACTGCAGAATCCCGCCGTGGCGGTAGTAGTCGGCCTCACCCGGGGTGTCGATGCGCAGCCGCGCGGCGAACTCGATGTCGCCGGCTCGCACCTGGACCTCGCGCGGTGAGTCCCCGTCGTTGAGCGCCGTCACGCCGCTGATGCTGAACTCCTCCTCACCGGTGAGTCCGAGCGACTCGGCGTTCTCTCCGTCGCGGTACTGCAACGGCAGCACGCCCATCCCGATGAGGTTGGAGCGGTGGATGCGCTCGTACGACTCGGCGATGACGGCGCGCACGCCGAGCAGCGCGGTGCCCTTCGCGGCCCAGTCGCGCGAGGAGCCCGAGCCGTACTCCTTGCCGGCCAGGATCACCAACGGCGTGCCCGACTCGGCGTAGTGCTGCGCGGCGTCGTAGATCGTGGTGACCTCGCCGTCTGCGGTGAAGTCACGGGTGACCCCGCCCTCGGTGCCCGGGGCTAGCTGATTGCGCAGGCGGATGTTCCCGAACGTGCCCCGGATCATCACCTCGTGGTTGCCCCGGCGCGACCCATAGGAGTTGAAGTCACGGCGGTCGACGCCGTGCTCGCGCAGGTAGTCACCCGCCGGCGAGTCGGCCTTGATGGACCCGGCCGGGCTGATGTGGTCGGTCGTGACGGAGTCGCCGAGCCAGGCGAGCACCCGCGCGCCGTCGATGTCCGTGACCGGCTCCGGCTCGGGCGGCATGCCGTCGAAGTACGGCGGCTTGCGCACGTAGGTCGAGTCGGTGTCCCACGCGAAGGTGTTGCCCTCCGGCGTCGGGAGGTTCTGCCAGCGCTCGTCACCGGTGAAGACGTCGGCGTAGTCGCGGCTGAACATCTCCGCGGCCACCGCCGAGTCGACGACCTCCTGGATCTCCTGGCTGGTCGGCCAGATGTCCTTGAGAAGCACGTCGTCACCGTTGGTGTCCTGCCCGAGCGCCTCGGTCGTGATGTCGATGTCCATCGAGCCGGCGAGCGCGTAGGCGACCACGAGCGGCGGGGACATCAGGTAGTTCATCTTGACTTCGGAGTTGATGCGTCCCTCGAAGTTGCGGTTGCCGGAGAGCACCGACACCACAGCGAGGTCGTTGTCCGTCACGGCTTCGCTGACCTCGTTGATGATCGGGCCCGAGTTGCCGATGCAGGTGGTGCAGCCGTAGCCGACAAGGTTGAAACCGAGCTTGTCGAGGTACGGCGTGAGGCCAGCGCGCTCGTAGTAGTCCATGACCACCTTGGAGCCGGGGGCCAGTGTCGTCTTCACCCAGGGCTTGCGCTCGAGGCCTCGCTCGACGGCCTTCTTCGCCAGCAGGGCCGCGCCGATCATGACCGTCGGGTTCGACGTGTTGGTGCACGACGTGATGGCGGCGATGACCACGTGGCCGTGGTCGATCTCCACCTGCTGCCCGTCGAGGCTGACGGTGGCCGGGTTGGACGGTCGGCGCGTATCGCCGCGGTCGGGCGACCGGTGCGGCGCACCGCTGCCGTTGGCTCCCTCGTAGGCCGGCGAGTCGCTCGCGGGGAACGACTCGTCCGACGACTGGTCGACCCCGCTGTGCTCCGGCTCATTGTTGGTGGCGTAGTCGACGAGGGCGTTGCGGAATCCCGATTTCGCCTCAGCGAGAGCGACCCGGTCCTGCGGCCGCTTCGGGCCGGCGATCGACGGGACGATGCTGCCGAGGTCGAGCTCGATGGTCTCGGAGTAGACGGGCTCCACCGCCGGGTCGTGCCAGAGCCCCTGCTCCTTCGCGTAGGCCTCCACCAGCGCGACGCGGTTCTCGTCGCGACCGGTCATCTGCAGGTAGCGAATGGTCTCCTCGTCGATCGGGAAGATCGCGACGGTCGAGCCGTACTCCGGGCTCATGTTGCCGATGGTCGCGCGGTTGGCCAGCGGGACCTCGGACACACCGTCGCCGTAGAACTCCACGAACTTGCCGACGACGCCGTGCTTGCGCAGCATCTCGGTGATCGTGAGGACGAGGTCGGTCGCGGTGGCGCCCTCGGGCAGCGAGCCGGTCAGCTTGAACCCGACGACGCGCGGGATCAGCATCGACACCGGCTGCCCGAGCATTGCGGCCTCGGCCTCGATGCCGCCGACACCCCAGCCCAGCACGCCGAGACCGTTGACCATCGTGGTGTGCGAGTCGGTGCCGACCAGGGTGTCCGGGTAGGCGACGCCGTCACGGTCGAACACGACGCGCGCGAGGTACTCGATGTTGACCTGGTGCACGATGCCGGTCCCCGGCGGCACCACCTTGAACTTGTCGAAGGCCGTCTGGCCCCAGCGCAGGAACTGGTAGCGCTCCACGTTGCGCTCGTACTCCAGGGCGACGTTGCGCTCGAAGGAGTCCGGCGCGCCGAACAGGTCGGCGATCACCGAGTGGTCGATGACGAGCTCGACGGGGGCGAGCGGGTTGATCTTCGCCGCCTCGCCGCCGAGGTCGTTGACCGCCTCGCGCATCGTGGCGAGGTCCACGACGCACGGCACTCCGGTGAAGTCCTGCAGGACCACCCGCGACGGCGTGAACTGGATCTCGATGTCCGGCTCGGCCTCCGGGTCCCACGAGGCGAGCGCTCGGACGTGGTCGGCGGTGATGTTCGCGCCGTCCTCGGTGCGCAGCACGTTCTCGAGCAGGATCTTCAGCGAGTAGGGCAACCGAGCGATCTTGTCCTGCAGGTCCTCGACCGCAGACAGTCGGTAGATCTCGTACGAGGCGTCTCCGACCTGCAGCGTGCCCTTGCTCCCGAAGCTGTTCGTCGACCCGTCCACGACGGCGTCTCCTCTCGTCGCTGTCCATCCTGCCCAGAGGGCCGCGCGCCGCACCCTCCTACCCGAACCAAGATATCTCGACGTCGAGATATATGCCAGCCGTGGGGATTCGGTCAGTTGCCGACGTACGCCGCGAGGTGCTCGCCGGTGAGGGTGGAGCGGTCGGCGACGATGTTGGCGGGTGTGCCCTCGAAGACGATCCGGCCGCCGTCGTGACCGGCGCCGGGGCCGAGGTCGATGATCCAGTCGGCGTGCGCCATGACCGCCTGGTGGTGCTCGATGACGATGACCGACTTGCCGGAGTCGACGAGCCGGTCGAGCAGGCCGAGCAGCTGCTCGACGTCGGCGAGGTGCAGGCCGGTGGTCGGCTCGTCCAGGACATAGACACTGCTGCCGTCGCCGCCACCCAACTGGGTGGCGAGCTTGAGCCGCTGCCGCTCTCCCCCGGACAGCGTGGTGAGCTGCTGGCCCAGGCTGACGTAACCGAGCCCCACGTCGGCGAGCCTGACGAGGATCTTGTGCGCGGCCGGCGTGTGCGCCTCGCCGTCGCCGAAGAACTCCAGGGCCTCGCTGACGGGCATCGAGAGGACTTCGGCGATGTTCCGGCCACCGAACGTGTACTCCAGCACCGCCGCCTGGAACCGCCTGCCTTCGCACTCCTCGCAGGTTGACTCGACGGTGGCCATCACGCCCAGCTCGGTGTAGATGACACCAGCACCATTGCAGGTCGGGCAGGCGCCCTCGGAGTTGGAGCTGAACAGCGCCGGCTTCACGCCGTTGGCCTTCGCGAAGGCCTTGCGGATCGGGTCGAGCAGCCCGGTGTACGTCGCCGGGTTGCTCCGACGCGAGCCTTTGATCGCGCCCTGGTCGATCACCACCACGCCGTCGCGCTTGGCGACCGACCCTTGGATCAGCGAGCTCTTGCCGGAACCGGCGACGCCCGTGAGCACACACAGCAACCCGAGCGGGATGTCGACGTTGACGTTCCGGAGGTTGTGCGTCGACGCGCCGCGGACCTCCAGCGCACCGGAGGACGAACGCACCGACCCTTTGAGCCTCGCCCGGTCGTCGAGATGACGGCCGGTGGTGGTGTTACTCCCCCGCAGGCCCTCGACGGTGCCCTCGAAGCAGACGGTGCCGCCAGCCGTGCCGGCGCCCGGGCCGAGGTCGACGACGTGGTCGGCGATCGCGATCGCCTCCGGCTTGTGCTCCACGACCAGCACCGTGTTGCCCTTGTCGCGCAGCTGCAGCAGCAGCTTGTTCATCCGCTCGATGTCATGGGGGTGCATGCCGATCGTGGGCTCGTCGAAGACGTAGGTGACGTCGGTGAGCGACGAGCCGAGGTGGCGGATCATCTTGGTGCGCTGCGCCTCTCCCCCGGACAGCGTGCCCGAGGGCCGGTCGAGCGAGAGATAGCCCAACCCGATCTCCGCGAACGAGTCGAGCAGGTGCTGAAGGCCGGCGATCAGTGGCGCCACCGACGGCTCCTTGACGTTCCGGACCCAGTCGGCCAGGTCGCTGATCTGCATCGAGCAGAGCTCGGCGATGTTCTTGCGCTTGATCTTCGAGGACAGGACTTCCCTGGTCAGCCGGCTGCCGTCGCACTCGGGGCAGGTCTGGAAGGTGATCGCGCGCTCCACGAAGGCGCGGATGTGCGGCTGCATGGCGTCGACGTCCTTGGACAGCATCGACTTCTGGATCTTCGGGATCACGCCCTCGTAGGTGAGGTTGATCCCCTCGACCTTGATCTTCGTCGGCGGCCCGAAGAGCAGCTTGTCGAGATCCTTCTTGCTGAAGTTCCCGATCGGCTTGTCCATGGGCAGGCCGGCTCCGCTGAAGATGCGGCCGTACCAGCCGTCCATGCTGTAGCCGGGGACAGTGAGCGCACCCTGGCTGAGCGACTTGCTCTCGTCGTACACCGCTGTGAGGTCGAAGTCGCTGACCGCGCCCATCCCCTCGCAGCGCGGGCACATGCCGCCGAGGTACACGACGTCGCGCACCACGTCCTTCTCGACCCGGCCGCCGGACTTCTCGGTGCTCATGACCCCACTCGCCGTCCTGGTCGGGACGTTGAACGAGTAGGCGGTCGGCGGTCCGATGTGTGGCTTGCCGAGCCGGCTGTAGAGGATGCGCAGCATCGCGTTCGCGTCCGTCACGGTGCCGACGGTGGAACGGGGGTTGGAGCCCAGCCGCTCCTGGTCGACGATGATCGCCGTGGTCAGCCCGGCCAGCAGGTCGACGTCCGGCCGGGCCAGGTTCGGCATGAACCCTTGGACGAAGGCGCTGTAGGTCTCGTTGATCATCCGTTGCGACTCGGCGGCAATCGTGTCGAACACCAGCGAGCTCTTGCCCGACCCGGAGACTCCGGTGAAGACGGTCAGCCGACGCTTGGGGAGCTCGACGCTGAGATCCTTGAGGTTGTTCTCGCGCGCGCCCTGCACACGGATCAGATCGTGGCTGTCGGCACCGTGGAGCGTGGGCTTCGTCGTGCTGCGCTTCGTCGCGGTCTTACTGGCCGTGCCCATGTGTCTCCTCTGTTGCTGAGCCCGCCGTCGCGGTCGCGGGACCCCCTTGTCTACCTGATCTCTGTGTACCTGATCGCTCGGACAGGGCGTCAGGCCGACCGTGCCCGGGTGGACCCGGTCTCCCACGCGAACCCGTCCGGGTCGGTGAACGCCTCGGCATCGCTGCCGATGACGATGCGGTGCGATCCGGTGCCGTCCGGGGGGACGCCCGCGTCCTTGGCGAGGGCACGGCGCCCGTACAGCGCCAGCTTGACGTCCGACCCGTTGCTGGCGAACTCGACGTACTTGCTGCCGAAGCTCCGCTTCACGACCATGCCGCGGTCGATGTAGAACCGCTTGCTCGCCTTGACGTCCGCGACCCCGAGCAACAGCACGACGTCGTCGATCTGCCGGGTGGCGGGACCGGTGTCCTTCTTCGACGACGTCGCGACCTTCCATACGGCGCCGTCCGGGGCACGCACGGTGCCGCCGTAGCCCCAGAACCCCTTCTCGGCCGGTTTCAGCGCCGTGGCGCCGCCGTCGAGCGCGCTGCCGAGGAGGCTGTCGACGGTGCTCGGCTGGGACACCACGAGCGACATGGTGAACCCACGAAAGCCGGTGGTCGGTGCCTCGGAGGGGCGGACGTCCAGCCGGGCGCCGAGACCGAAAGCGGCTGAGTAGAACGCGGCGGCGGTCGTGGGGTCGGGTACCTCGAGGGTGACGGACGCGATGGTGGTCATGACAGCTCCTGGATGCGGACCATGTTGCCGGCGGGGTCGCGGAACGCGCAGTCGCGGATGCCGTACGGCTGGTCGATCGGCTCCTGGACGACCTCGGCGTCGCTGGCCTGCAGTCGCTCGAACGTGCCGTCGAGGTCCTTCGTGGCCAGGTTGATGCTGGCGTAGGTGCCCTTGGCCATCATCTCGGCGATGGTGCGGCGCTCATCGTCGGTGATGCCCGGGTCGGCGCCCGGCGGGTGCAGGACGATGGAGGTGTCGGGCTGGCCGGCGGGGCCGACCGTGATCCAGCGCATCCCCTGGTATCCGACGTCGCCCCGGACCTCGAAGCCGAGAGTGTCGCGGTAGAAGGCCAGGGCGGCGTCGGGGTCGTCGTGTGGGAGGTAGGCCTGGTGAATGGTGATGTCCATGACGGTCACGCTAGATGCGGCTCCGTGACCGGCGCTTCTCGATTCCTGACCGGTCTGGTCACCTGCTTCGCGATGCAGGGCGGCATCCCCGCCGTCGCGCGCGCCCCCTCGCGCCGGTAGATACTCGGCGGCACACCGACCAGCTCGGCGAATCGGGTGCTGAACGTGCCCAGCGACGAGCAGCCGACCTCGAAACAGACGTCGGTGACGCTGAGGTCGCCACGACGCAGCAGTGCCATGGCCCGCTCGATGCGCCGGGTCATCAGGTAGCTGTACGGCGACTCGCCGTAGGCGCGCCGGAACTCGCGGCTGAGGTGCCCGGCCGACATGTGCGCGCCGCGAGCGAGCGCCTCGACGTCCAGCGGCTTCGCGTACTCCCGGTCGATCCGGTCGCGGACCCGGCGCAGCCGCGCGAGGTCGCGCAGCTGGTCGGCCGCGGCGGGTCTGCTGGTCACCTGCGAGATCGTGCCACGTCGCGCCGGGGCGCGGCACTAGCCGAGCAGCGCGCCACCGAGGTAGTCGCGCTCGTTGCGCACACCCGGGAGCGCGAAGAAGAAGCCGCCGCCCTGCACGAGGGTGTACTCCTCGAGCGGCTCACCCTTGAGTCGCTCCTGCATCTCGAGGAACTGCGCGAGCCGTCGCTGGTAGGAGATGAACGCCAGCCCTTGGTCCAGCGTGCCCGAGCCGTCGAAGCCTCTGGTGAAGTTGAACCCCCGGCGGAGCACCCGGCGCGCCAGTGCCTGCTCGTCGCGCGGGTTGGCCAGCCGGATGTGCGCGTCGAGCGGGATCCGCGCGCCACGAGGGTCTTCGTCGTACGCCGGATCCCTGTGCTCCTGCTTCTGGCCGAGAGGGGAGCCGCTCACCTTGTGCCGGCCGATGATCTGCTCCTGCTCGCGCAGCGGGGTCCGGTCCCAGTGCTCGACGAACATCCGGATGACGCGCACCGCCTGGTAGCTGCCGTCGACCGCCCAGCCCGGCTCGTCGTCGTCCGGCTGCACCCAGACCAGCTGGTCCATGAGCGCGTCGTCGCGCGCGTCGGGGTTCGCCGACCCGTCCTTGAACCCCATGAGGTTGCGGTTCTGGGTCGTGCCGGCTCGCTGTTGGTGCGGGTCGGGGCGGCTGTAGCCGTCGAGCAGCCAGTGCAGGACAAGTCCCGAGCGAGTGGCCCGCATGAGCTGGCGCAACGAGTGGGCGAGCACATCAGGCCGGTCCGCCTGGACCGTGACCAGAAGATCTCCATGACTGCGTTCGGGATCGAGCCGGTCGTTCGCGAGGAACGGCATCTTCTGCAGCGCGCTCGGCCGACGGTCAGCGAGCCCGTAGCGGTCATCGAAGAGGGACGCGCCGACCGAGACTGTCACCGCGGCGCCCGCGGGCGCGTCTGCCCCCAGCACGCCGGTGTCCTGCGGCGGGGCCCACTGCACGGTCGGCGCGCGCGTCCTGCCCTCGACGAGCTCACGCGCGGTACCCGTCAGAGCCCGCAGGGTCCGCGCCAGCCCGGCACGGTCGCCGTCGACGCACCTGAACGCTGCCGCGAGCGCGAAGGGGCGCGGCGAGGTGGTGATGCCAACCTGATGGCGACCGTGGAAACGCAGCAGCGCCGACTCCGCCGTGCTGTCCTCGGCCGTGGCGGTGCCGGCGGCGCCGGTGTCGGCGGTGGCGGTCGCGACGCCGACGCCGGCCAGCGCGCCGACCGCACCGGAGCCGGCCATGCCGGCGAGCAGAGCCCGCCGCGACAGGCCTCTCGGTGCCTCGCCCGGGCTCACTTCAGGCCCAGCGCCGCGGGCAGTCCCGAGAGGGTCTCTGCGAGGCTGCCGAGCTGCGCCGTCAAGCGGTCCCTGTCGTCAGCCGTCAGCTCCTCGTAGCTCGCCCAGCCGTCACCGCGCCGGTAGGGCTCGAGGCTCGCCTCGACGTCGGCGATCCCCTGGCGGGCCGCGGCGAGCGCGTCGGGGTCGAGCGTCTGGAGCGCGGCGGCGAAGGAGTCGACCACCTCCTGCGCACCGTCGATGTTGGCGGCGAAGTCCCACAGGTCGGTGTGGGAGTAGCGGTCCTCCTCGCCGGTGATCTTGCCTTTGCTCACCTCTTCGACCAGCTCCCCCGCACCCAGCGCGACCGCCGCCGGTGGGACCTCGAGGTCGGCCATGGCGCTCTTGAGAGAGGCCAGGTCCGCGTCGAGCCCGTCCGCGAACGGGGCGGCGGCCTTGATGTCCCGGCTCTCCCAGAGGAGGTGCTCGATGCGATGCCAGCCCGTGAACGCGGGGTCGTCGACGCCCTCGAAGTCGTCGACCCTGGCGTCGACCTTGCCGTCGATCTCCTCGACCAGCCCGGCGATCGGCTCGATGCGTTCCCAGCGGACCCGGCTCGGCGCGTACGCCGCCTTGGCGGCATCCAGGTCGCCGGCGCGGACGGCGTCGGTGAACACCTTGGCGTCACCGATCAGCGCGTCGACCTCGGCGACGACGTAGGACCGATAGCTCGTCACGGCGGCCGCGACCGCCTTGTCGTCCGTCGTGCCGCTCAGGTTCTCGTTGGCCAGCCCCGATCCGGATCCGGAGCCTGACCCGGCCAGGGAGCCCGACCCCGACCCGCTCGCCGACGCCCCTACCCCCGAGCCGTCATCGGCGCAGCCGCTCACGAGCAGCAGCACCGTCACAGCCGCTGCAGTCCGCCATGGCCGTCCCGGCATTGAACCTCCTTGTTAGGGAAGGCTTACCTTAGTTCCTGGCGGACCCGCGCCGTCGGCCGGCCTGCGGAACCAGCACCGCCACGCACTCCACGTGGTGGGTCATCGGGAAGAGGTCGAAGGCCCGCAGCGCCTGGAGCCGGTAGCCGCCGGTGGCGAGGCGCGCCACGTCGCGCGCCAGCGAGGCCGGGTCGCACGCGACGTAGCAGATCACCCTGGGCGCCAGGGCGACCAGCTGGTCGACCACGGCCCGGCCCGCTCCGGAGCGGGGCGGGTCCAGGACCGCCACGTCGGCCCGGTGCACCGACGCCCGCCGGAGCACCCGGTCGGTCCGCCCGGCCTCGACGCGCACCTGCGGGAGGTCGGCCAGGTTCGCGCGCGCGTCGGCCACCGCCTGCCGGTCCGACTCGACGGCGATCACCCGCCCGTTCGGGCCGACGGCCGCGGCCAGCCCGGCGGCGAACAGCCCCACCCCGCAGTAGAGATCGAGCACCCACTCCCCTTCCTGAGCCTCGACGCCCGCCAGCACCGCCTCGGCCAGCACGTCAGCAGCCCGCGGGTGCACCTGCCAGAAGCCGGCGCCGGTGACCCGGAAGTCCCGGCCGAGCGCCCGTTCGACGACGACGGCGGCAGCGGACCGGTCCGCCCGGTCGACCGCTCCGTCGACCAGCACGAGGCGGTCACCGGTGCCCACCGACACCACCACGTCGACCGACGAGACACCCGGCCAGGTGCGTCCCGTCACGCCGGCCTCCTGCACCGACGGATGGGCGATGCGGCACCGGTCGACGGGCACGACCCCGTGGGAGCGGTGCACCCGCAGCCCGGCGCGGCCGTCCGTGTCCACCGCGTAGGACACCCGGGTCCGCCAGCCGAGCCCGTCCGGCGCGTCCGGCAGCTCCTCGACGACGCCGTCCCAGTCGACGCCGGCCAGCCGCGCGAGCTGCTCGCGGACGACCGCCGCCTTGAGCTCGCGCTGCGCGGAGGGCGCCGCGTGCTGCCAGTCGCATCCGCCGCACCGGCCCGGACCGGACCACGGGCACGGCGGCGCGATCCGGTCCGGCGAGGGCTGGCGCACCTCGACGGCGTCCGCCCGCCAGTACGACGACGCGTCGCTGCCCGCGGTCACGACCGCAAGCACTCGCTCGCCCGGCAGGGCGTGGCGCACGAAGACGACCCGGCCGCCATGGCGCGCGACACAGTGACCGCCGTGCGCCACCGGGCCGACGTCGAGCTCGAGGGTCGCACCGACGCGCGACAGTGGCGTCCCGGTCGTCTCGGGGCCGTGGGGCGGCGTCAGGGTCACCCGCCGCCGATTCCGCCGGGTCCGCGGGATCCGCGGGTCGAGTCTCCTCGCCGGACAGCGCCGGGCGCGGCGCCGTCCGGCCGATCCTCGAGCCCTTCGGAGGACTTGAGCTGCCACGGCACACTCGTGACCATCACACCCGGGGTGAACAGCAGCCTGCCCTTGAGCCGCAACGCGCTCTGGTTGTGCAGCAGGTGCTCCCACCAGTGCCCGACGACGTACTCCGGGATCAGCACGGTCACCAGGTCGCGCGGGCTGCCCCGGCGAAGGCCACGCACGTAGTCGATGACGGGGTCGGTGACCTCTCGGAACGGCGAGTCGAGCACCTTCAACGGCACCGGGATGTTGCGCCGGTCCCACTCGCGCTGCAGCGCCCCGGTCTCCTCGGCGTCGACGCCGACGGTGATGGCCTCGAGCGTCGTAGGCCGCATGGCGCGGGCATAGCTGATCGCCCGCATCGTCGGCTTGTGGATCTTCGACACGAGGACGATCGCATGGGTACGCGAGGGCAGCATGGTGTCCTCGTCCTCGTCGATCACCAGCTCTTTCGAGACGAGGGTGTAGTGCCGCCGGATGCCTTTCATCAAGAGGTAGATGACTACCATCGCCGCGATCGCGATCCAGGCACCGAGCAGGAACTTGGTGATGAGGACGACGACAAGCACCAGGCCGGTCACCGAGAGGCCGACGGCGTTGATGACCCGGCTGCGCTGCATCCGGTGTCGTCGAACGGAGTCTGTCTCCGTGCGCAAGAGCCGGGTCCAGTGCCGCACCATGCCGGTCTGGCTGAGCGTGAAAGACATGAAGACGCCGACGATGTAGAGCTGGATGAGCCGGGTGACCTCGGCGTCGAACGCCACGATCAACAGGATCGCGAAGCCGGCGAGGATCACGATGCCGTTGCTGTAGGCCAGCCGGTCGCCGCGGGTGTGCAGCTGGCGGGGCAGGTAGCGGTCCTGCGCGAGTATCGAGCCGAGCACGGGGAAGCCGTTGAAGGCGGTGTTGGCGGCCAGCACCAGGATGAGTCCGGTCACGGTAGTCACGACGGCGGCGATGAGCGGCAGGTTGTCGAACACCGCCTTGGCGACCTGCCCGATGACCGGGTCCTGGACATAGGTCGTCCCGTCGGGGAAGCGAACCCCACCGTTGCTGAGTGCCTCGCCCTCCTCTCCGTTGAGGCGCAGCTGCTCGACAGGGTCCTCGGCCACCCGTACACCCATGACGCGAGCCAGGACGATGATGCTCATCAGCATCGTGACCGCCAAGGTGCCCAGCATCAGCAACGTAGTCGCGGCGTTGCGCGACTTCGGCTTGCGAAACGCCGGGACGCCGTTGCTGATGGCCTCGACGCCCGTCAAAGCAGCGCAGCCCGAGGAGAACGCGCGCAGCAACAGGAAGGCGCCGGCCAGTCCGGTCAGCCCAGCGGCGTACTCGTCCTCGGCCGTGAGGTCGAAGCGCGCGCTGGTGACATCGGGCAGGTCACCGAAGAAGTAGCGACCGAAGCCCCAGATCGCCATGCCGAGAATGGCAAGCATGAACGCGTACGTCGGCACCGCGAACGCGGTGCCCGACTCGCGAACGCCGCGCAGGTTCGCCGCCGTCAGCAACAGCACGGCAAGGACGGCCACGGACACCTCACGCCCCTGGAACGCGTCGATCGTCGACGCGGCGTACTGCGCGGCGGAGGAGATGGACACCGCCACAGTCAGGACGTAGTCGACGAGCAGCGCGCTTGCCACCGTCAGCCCGGCCCGGGATCCCAGGTTGACGGTGGCGACCTCGTAGTCGCCCCCGCCGCTCGGGTAGGCGTGCACGTTCTGCCGGTAGGACGCGACCACGACGAGCAGCACCAGCGCAACGGCGAGCCCGACCTTCCAGGAGTACGTATACGCCGCGAAGCCGGCAATGCCGAGCGTCAGAAAGACTTCGTCCGGCGCGTAGGCCACCGACGAGAGCGCGTCGCTCGCGAAGACCGGCAGAGCGACCCGCTTGGGCAACAGCGTCTCGCCCAGCCGGTCGCTGCGCATGGCCCGCCCGACCAGCAAGCGCTTGACCGCGTCCGTCACCTGGGGCACAAGGTTGAATGCTAGGGCCTGGGCGACGGCCGCCGAGGGACGCCGGGAGCACCGTGTAGCGTCGCCTCTGGGGGCGCCTCGCATCGTGCACGCGGGTCGCCGAGTGCGCGACGAAGGGACGCACCGTGCACTTCGTCATCATGGGTTGTGGGCGCGTCGGGTCGACACTCGCCCACATCATCGAGGCGCAGGGCCACGGTGTCGCCATCATCGACCGCAACGACGAGGCCTTCCGCCGCCTCGGTGCCTCGTTCCAGGGCCGGCGGGTCAACGGCGTCGGCTTCGACCGCGACTGCCTGCGCGAGGCGGGCATCGAGGAGGCGCATGCCTTCGCCGCGGTCAGCAGCGGCGACAACTCCAACATCCTGGCCGCCCGGGTCGCCCGCGAGACGTTCGGCGTCGACAAGGTCGTGGCCCGCATCTACGACCCCGGCCGCGCCGAGGTCTACCAGCGCCTGGGCATCCCCACCGTCGCAACCGTGCGCTGGACCGCCGACCAGATGCTGCGCCGCCTCCTCCCCCACGGAGCCGAGCCCGAGTGGCGCGACCCCAGCGGCACGATCCGCCTGGCCGAGGTCGCGGTCGACCCGCTCTGGGTGGGCGAGCGCGTCTCCCGGATCGAGGAGCATGCGGGAGCGCGGGTCGCCTTCCTCACCCGCTTCGGCGACGGACTGCTGCCGGGTGCCGACACCGTGCTGCAGGACGGCGACATCGTCCATGTGGTCATGCGCGACGACGACGCCGAGTCGGTCGAGAGCGCGTTCCGCAGCCGCCTCGAGGAGGCCTGATGCGTGTCGCCATCGCCGGCGCGGGCAGTGTCGGACGGTCCATCGCCAGCGAGCTGTTGGAGAACGGTCACGAGGTGCTGCTGATCGACAAGGAGCCGAGCGCCATCAAGGTGTCCTCGGTCCCGTCGGCCGAGTGGCTGCTCGCCGACGCCTGCGAGGTCACGTCGCTCGAGGAAGCCGCCCTGCACGAGTGTCAGGTGGTGGTGGCCGCCACCGGCGACGACAAGGTCAACCTGGTCGTCTCGCTGCTCGCCAAGACCGAGTACGGCGTGCCGCGCACCGTGGCGCGGGTCAGCAACCCCAAGAACGAGTGGATGTTCGACGAGGCCTGGGGGGTCGACGTCGCCGTGTCCATGCCGCGCCTGATGACGGCGCTCGTCGAGGAGGCGGTCAGCGTCGGCGACCTGGTGCGCATCTTCACGTTCCAGCAGTCGAACACCGACATGGTCGAGCTCACCCTGCCGTCCGACTCCCCGTGCGTCGGTCGCCGAGTGGGCGACATCGCCTGGCCGACGGACACCGCGCTGGTGGCGATCATCCGCGAGAGCAAGCCGATCGTGCCCAGCCCCGACGACCCTCTGGAGGCCGGTGACGAGCTGCTGTTCGTTGCGACACCGGAAACCGGGACGGACCTCGAGGAGCTGCTCGCCCCTCATTCGCATTCGCACTGAGAGATCAGCTTTCGCGGACCTCGGCAGGGCGCACCGGCGTGTGGCCGCGCGCCAGCAGGAGCACCATCACCGACAGCGAGGCAACCTGCAGCGGCCAGCCGAGCGCGATCTTCGTGACGCCCAGCCAGCCGACCTCGCCGGCGAGGTAGAGCGGGTACTGCACAGCGACGCGCAGGGCGCACGGCACGACGAGCACCCACGTCAGCCGGCTGCAGAGCTTGACGATGCCCGGGTCCTGCCGCCACGACGAGAGGTCGCCGGTCACCGAGCCGATCATCAGACCGACCACGGGCCAGCGCACCAGCACGGACAGCGACATCACGACGGCGTAGGCGGCGTTGTAGATGATGCCGGGCAGGAAGACGTCCTCGGCCTTCCCCGAACGCAGCGCGAAGACGGCAGCGATCGCGATGCCGACCAGGCTGTTCACGACGAACTGCACGGGAGAGCGCTGCGCCACGCGGACGACGAGGAGCACGACCGCCATTCCGACGCCGATGGCAAGGGCCGGGCGCAGCTCGCGCGTCAGCAGATAGGTCACCGTGAAGGCGATCGTGGGAACGGCGCCCTCGATCATCCCGCGAGTGCCGCCCAGCGCCTCGGCGAGCCGACGACGCACGACCTCCTCGACGGTCTGGGCGTCGACCTCCGGGGGATGGCTCTGCGGTGGCGCCGACTCGCTCACTCGGATCCGGCCGGGCGCAGCTCGTAGCGAGGGTTGAAGATGGTGAGCGCGTCACCGTCGGAGGTCACCCGGCCGAAACAGACGATCGACCGGCCGGCGTCGATTCCGGGGATCTGCCTGCGGCCGAGCCAGACCAGGCAGATCGAGCCGGTTCCGTCGTAGAGGTCAGCGACCAGCGCCGGCACGCCGGCCCGCGGCCGCAACGTCACGCTGCGCAGGGTGCCGCAGACCGTGACCCGCTCGTGGCGGGACAGATCGCACACAAGACTCGCGCCGACTCGGACGGAGTCCTCCTGAAGCTCCGCGGCCTCGTGCTCCTTGGCCGACGACGCGAGACGTGTCAGCGCGCGGCGCAGGACGCCGGGCGAGTTCTCGCTCATGTCGACCAGCGTATGCCAGGTGTCGACTGCCGGCTCAGTGGATCTCGGTGATCTCCGGGCCGCGCTGGAAGGGGCTCAGCGGGTCGCTTTCCTCGTCGTCTTCCCCGTCCTGGGCCAGCGTCGGGTCGTCGGGAAGCCGCAGCGGGATGGGGTCGCGGGGTGCCATCGCCTCGGTGCCGCGAACCACCACGATGTTGCGGAACAGGCTCATCAGCGGCTCGGCGGCGTCGCCGCTCGGGTCGGTCGCCGGCCGCCCGGTCAGGACACCGCGCAGGAACCAGCGCGGCCCGTCCACCCCCAGGAAGCGTGCCGGCTGCGACGGCGGAGCGTCCGTCCTGGTCGCGCACGGACACCTGAGTGCGCAGCTCGGTGCCGAACTCGCCCTCGACCTCGTCGCTGACGCCGCCCTGCTTGGTGATGCCCGCGCGGATGTCGGCCCGGATCTCGTCCCAGACGCCTTCGCTGCGCGGCGCCGCGAAGGGCTGCACCTGCAAGGCGCCGTCGGCCAGCACCATGGTGACCGCGACGATGATGCCGGTGTTCTGGTCGGCCTCGACGCGGATCTCCAGACCCTCCGTGCCGGGCAGCCAGAGTGCGCCGAGGTTGACACGGCCGTCGGCGGGATCGTCAACCTCCGAGAGGTCCCACGGGCCGTGCCCGCGCGAGCCTGGCTCGTTCGACGAGGGGGACGGCGCCGGCTCGAGTTCGTCGTCGCCGACCTCGGCGTCGTCGTAGGTCTCGCCGTCGTAGGCCTCTTCGTACGTCTCGTCGGTGCTCGCGTCGTCAGCGCCGTTGTCAGCACCACCACGGCGCCGTCGGAACACGCTCACAGGTCTCTCCTGTCCGCACCGGTCGTTGCCGCCGGCCTGTCGTCTGCACCCGTCGCGGTCGGGTCGTGGAACCCTCCAGTCGACCCGTAGCCGCCCTCGCCTCGCGCCGAACCGGGCAGCATGTCGACCTCGTGGAATCGCGCTCGCTCGACCCGCTGCACGATCAGCTGGGCGATGCGGTCGCCGCGGCGGAGCAGCACCCGCTCGGTGGTGTCGTGGTTGACCAGCACCACGGTGATCTCGCCGCGGTAGCCGGCATCGACGGTGCCTGGCGCGTTCACGATGCCGACCCCGAACTTCGCCGCAAGCCCCGAGCGGGGATGGACGAAGGCCGCCACGCCGTCGGGCAGCGCGATGGCGACGCCGGTCGGCACCATCGCGCGCTCCCCCGGGCCGAGCTCGACGTCGATCGCGGTGACCAGATCGGCACCGGCGTCGCCCGGGTGGGCGTAGGCCGGCAGCGGCAGATCGGGGTCGAGCCGACGGATCAGGACGTCGACTGGTCCGGTGTGGCTCACGTTCCCGACACTACTCAGCCGAACAGCGATCGCTCGACGAGGGAGATGGGTAGCCGGCCCGACCCGGCGGCCTGGTCGTGGAAGTCGCGCAGCGAGCCGCGGTCCTCGTCGAGCCAGCGGCCGCGCATCCGGGCCAGCTCGAGGGCGCCGGTGAGGTACGACGAGGCCTGCGTCGGCCAGGCGCAGTAGCGCAGCACCTCGGCACGCGCGGTGTCCCGCGACAGCGACGCCTTCGTCGACATGAAGTCGACGGCCTCGTCGACGGTCATCTCGCCGAGATGCAGCGAGGTGTCGACCACGATGCGAGCGGCGCGGAAGAGCCGGAAGTCGCGCTGGCTCAGCTGCTGCTCCGGCGTACGGAAGAAGCCTTGCTCGCGCAGCAGCTCCTCCGTGTAGAGGCCCCATCCCTCGACGAAGTACGTCGACCCGAAGACCGAGCGCAGCGGTCGCGGCTCACCTCTTCGGCTGAGCTCGGCGAGCCACGCGAAGTGCCAATGGTGGCCGGGGTATGCCTCGTGCACCGCGACCGACCAGAGCCCGTGCCGGTTGTTGGTGGCGAGCCGCTCCGCGACCTGCTCGGGTGTTGCGCCGTCGGGCGGGTAGGGCACGAAGAAGTGGCCGACCGGGCCGGCGCCGTCCTGCGCCGGGGCGAACGGCGGGGGCTGCATGTAGTGAGCCACGGCCAGCATGCTGCGGGTGAACGGCGCCGACGGCACCACCTCGCAGCGTTCGCCGGGAGGCAGAGTCACGAGATCGTGCTCGACGATGAACGCCCTTGCGGACGCCGTGGCCTCGCAGTAGAGCTCCAGCATCTCCTCGGGCGTCGCTGGATGGTCGGCGTTGAGCTCCTCGATGACCGCGCGCCAGTCGTCGTGGCCGCGCAGATCCTCGGCTCGGCCGCGCATGTCCGCGGCGAGCTCGTCGTACGCCGTCCGCCCCCGTTCGCGCAGCTCGCGGGTTCCGTAGCCGAGTCCTTCGGCGTGGTGCAGCAATGCGTCGTAGCGCTCCTCGCCGATCGCCCATTCGCCGTGCGCTCGGGTCGCCAGGTTCTCGACGTGAGCGCCGAATCGCTCGAAGGCCAGAGCCGCCTGCTCGCCTGCTTCGGCCACCAGGCGCCGACCGGGGCCGTCGGCGAACTCGCCGGCCACCGAACGGGAGTAGGCCGCGCCCGCGCGCACCTGGCCGAGACTGCGCTCCAGCAGGGCGGGATGAGCGAGCGCTGGGTCGAGGTTGGCGGTGCCCTGAGCCAGCAGGTCCGGCGTCGCGTGCAGCCGGGCGGCGACCGCTGCGGCCAGCTCGTCCTCGGGCCGCAGTCGATGGACCAGTAGACCGAAGACCCCCGAGAGGGCAGCGCCGGCGTAGTGATCCGGGCTGCGCCGCCAGTCGGCCCAGTCGCGCATCAGGGAGCGGCCACGCAGCACCATGAGCACCAGGTCGCGGTCGACGCGCTCTGCCGCCGTCAGGTCGTCGTCGGCGAGGGCACCGAGACGCGCTGCCCACGCGTCTTCGCCGCGCTCGCGCTCGGCGATCGCCTCGGCCGAGAGGTCGGGCAGGGCGTCGTCGTACTCGGTCAGGCCCAGCGCGCTGCCCAGGGTGGGGACGGCCGCCAGCTGATCGGCGATCAGCTCGCTCGCGAGCCGGTCGAAGGCCCGCGGTCCGGTCGGAATCGGCATGCGCGGCACCGTAGTGCCACAGTTGGCGGGTGCAGACGCCGGAGGGACGGGACTACGACGAACGGCTCTGGCCACCGGTCTGGCTCTGGGTCGTCGGGTGGTTCTTCGTCGCGACGCTCGCGGTGTCCTTCTACGCCGCGCTTGGGCCGCTCTGGGGAGTCGCGCTGCTGGTGGTGCCCGGTGTGCTGTTGTCCTGGGGTCTGGTCGCGTCGGCGGCCAGTGTCCAGGTCGCCGACGGTGAGCTTCGAGCCGGTCAGGCACACATCCCGGTCGACCTGTTGGGTCCGGCCCGGGCGCTCGACGCCGGCGCGGCCAGGGCGACTCGAGGACCGGAGTCCGACCCGGCGGCCTACCACCTCATCCGGGGCTGGGTGCCCGAGGGAGTCCGCGTCGACGTCGCCGACCCTGCGGACCCCACGCCCTACTGGTTCGTCGCAACCCGGCGGCCGCGGGCGCTCGCGGACGCCATCGAGGCGTCACGCACGGCGGTCCGCTGACCTACCCCGCCGACCTGGCCCGGCCGCGGAGGTCGGCGCGAACCTGGTCGCCGAGGCGACGCGTCTCACGGTGGTTGACGATGCTGCCCGCCACGGCCCCGGACATCATCGGCCCAAGGGTGGAGAGGTTCCGGCCGGCGCGGCGCAGCAGCCGGCGGCGAAGCGCGTGCTTGGCGGTGGCGCCGAGAGCGACGGCGAGGGAGGCCGGGTCGAGCGGGTCGATGCCGCGGCGGTTCGTCCACGCGACCAGGTACGCCGTGGCGCGCCCGCGCGCCGGGCCCTCCGCGGCGAGGCCGTAGACCTCGTGCAGCTCGGCGATCAGCTTCATCTCGACTCCCGCGATCAGGAGCGTCTCGGCCGCGATCTGCACCGGTGTCGTCAGCAGCGTGGGCGGCGCGGCGAACTCGACGGCTGCCAGCGCGCCGCCGGCCGCGCCCACGGTGGCGGTAGCCTTCGCGGCGCCGGAGATCAGTGTCTGGGCGAGGTCCTCGCGGTCCAGGCCCGGATGTTGAGCGTGCAGGGTGGCGAGGGTGCGCAGAGGGATGCGCGGGGCGGCGTCGACGAACACCTCGGTCAGCCAGCGGCCACCGCCCACCGACCGTCGTCCGGCGGTTCGAGCAGACGTGGCGAGGACGCGGGTCAGTTCACCGAAGGTCCGCCCTCGCTCGCGAGCGTTCTCGACCTCATCGGCGGTGGAGTCGACGAGGCGAGCTACCAGCTCGCCGACCTTGCCGTCTTCGGTGGGCTCGCGAAACGAGGGCGTCCGTGGGTCGGGTGCGGAGTCATCCGCAATGGGATCCGCCATAGAGGGACTGTGCCCCGGATCAGGCGGCGCAGTCCTTGCAGATGAGCCGCGAGCCCTTCTGCTTCGCGAGCTGGCTGCGGTGGTGGACCAGGAAGCAGCTCGAGCAGGTGAACTCGTCGGCCTGTCTCGGCAGGACGCGGACGGAGAGCTCTTCGTTGGACAGGTCGGCGCCGGGCAGCTCGAGAGACTCGGCCAGGTCGGCTTCGTCGACGTCGGCGGTGCCGGCCGACTTGTCGGCCCGACGGGCTTTCAGCTCCTCGAGGCTGTCCTCGGACATCTCGTCATCGGTCTTGCGCGGGGAGTCGTAGTCAGTTGCCATAGGGAGAAGTCACCCTTTCTCTAGGGTGGCTAGGTTTGCCACTGTGGTGCGATCCTGGGGCTCGGATCGGGCGATCGTGTCGTGCGGGCCGTGTAACGCGCGGGGCAACGCTTTTGTGCCCCCTCCGACGGCACAGGCTTCTAGACACCTGCCGGCTGGGTCCGCGCCTTGACGCGGGGCGGATCGTAGCCCATCTTTGCCCGCAGTGTGCGCAGTTGGCCCGACATGCTCAAGAGTCGGACGTTTCGGGACAGTTCGCCGTCAGTGACATAGGCCACGCAACCGCGCTCTGCCCTGCGTGAGAACCGGTCCCGCGAGGCTGCCCGTCATCGAGCATCCGGGTGACGGTGAGAGGCTGGGAGGCATGAGCGAGTTCCTGAGCGAGATCCGTGGCCGCATCCACGCCGCCCGGCGCGCCCTCGACCACGCCGAGCGTGAGAGCGACGTGTACGACGTCGCCGTCCGCCAAGGCGAGCTCGAATCGCTGGAGCGGCTGGTCAGCGAGCACGAGGCCGACAAGCCGGCGTCCTAACCGCCGGCCTCGCACCTTGCGGTGGACGGCACCGTCACTCGCGCCATTGCGGGCCGGATTAGTTGCCATGCGGCCAGAAATGACGATGCATTGGTCTCAGGCGGCCACGGAGGCCCGCTGAGAAGCCATTGCGTCGTACTTCTTGGCCGCATCCATGTCCGGACCTTGACGACCCGACCGTTCCGTCCACCCCCGCATCGATGATCCGAGGTCAGAGCGCGAACCGGTGCAGCTCGTCGACCCGCACGTCCTGTTCGGCCTCCGTATCCGCTCCCTCGGGCGAGGCGGCGCCGGATGAGGCACTGTCGCCACCGGAGTCGGCGATCTGGCCGCTCTCCCACACGATGCTCGCCGAGCGCCCGTCGAGGACGAGCGTCGCCAGCGCGTTGTCGAACCACGGACCGTGCTCGACGTCCCAGGAGATCGGTGGCTCGCGAACCTTGGAGGCGCGGGCCAGCCCGCGGCCGACCAGGCGGGCGAGACCGAACGACGCGACACCGTTGGCGTAGCGCATCGCCTGCGGAAGCGGATTGCGGATCGGGGAGCAGACGGCCTGGTAGATGCGGCTCGACCGGAAGCTCTGGCCCGGCACGGTCGCCCGCGCCAGGTAGGAGTAGTGGACGTCGCCGGAGAGGAACACGATCGTCGCGGGCGGCCGGCCGCGCACGCCGGTCGCGACTTCCCGGACCACGCGCGCCATCGCGTCGAAGGAGCGCCGGAAGCCGCCCCAGTGTTCGAGGTCGACGGCCTGGCGCACCCGCTCGCCGGCGCGCGCCAGCCGCGGCCCCCAGGCGCCCTCGGCGACCGCCTCGTTCCAGCCCTCGACCAGGTGGATGCCGGTCGGCAGCAGGTAGGGCAGCGACGTGCCGATGAGCAGGTGGTCGATGTCGCCGCGCGCCTGCGCCTCGAACCACTCCCACTCGTCCTTGTCCAGCAAGGCGCGGTGGCCGGGCTCGAGCACCCGGCCGGCCCGGGAGTCGAGCACGACGAGCCGCACCCGGCCGAAGTCGCGAGCGTAGCTCCAGCGGTTGGTGCGCGGGTCCTGGTCGGCTTGCCACGCGAACTCGTCGACGAGGTCACCGGCGTCGCCCTCGGCCGCGCGCACGGCAGCCAGCAGCGGGTCGCCGGCGCGATCGTCCGGCGAGAGGTTGCCCAGGTGCTGATAGACCCAGTAGGACGCCAGACCGCCGACGATCCGGTCGTGCCACCACGGCTCTGCGGCCATCATCTGGCGCCACGCCATCGAGGTGTTCCAGTCGTCACGGATGTCGTGGTCGTCGAAGATCATCGCGGTCGGCAGCGTCGAGAGCAGCCAGCGGTTGGCCGGGTCCGTCCAGGCCAGCCGGTAGAGGTACGTGTACTCCTCGAAGTCGGCCAGCTCCTCCCCCGGCGGTTCGTCGAGGCTGCGGCGTTTGCTGATGAGCTCTTGCATCCGCTCCGACGTCTCGTCGGCGTAGACCTGGTCACCCACCAGGAGCAGTGCGTCGGGCCACGCGTCGGGCGACTGGCCCGCCATCCGGCGCGCGAACGCCCGCATCGTGTCGACGCCGTGCATCCGGTTCATCTCCGGCGTGTGCTCGACGGACGTGCGGCACGACCCGAAGGTCAGGGTGAGCGGCCGCGCCTCGTCGTAGGTCCGGATCATGCTCGGCGGGAACGGCGAGTCGGGCGGTGGCCACACGAGCCGGCCGTCGAGGCGCACGTCGTACGCCGTGGTGCTCGCGGGAGCCAGGCCGTCGACCTCGACGAGGGCGTAGTGGTGACCGTGCACGGCGAAGGTCGGTGACTCGGTATCGAGCACCCGCACCGTGGCGGGACGGTCGGTCTCCACCCAGACGGACGCGGTCGTGGCGTCGACGAACCGCAGCAGCGGACCGAGAACGAGCTGCGCGCCCTCAGTCACTGTCGGCACCCAGCTCGGCGAGCATCGCCTCGAATGGCTCGAACAGACCGGGTGGCGCGGCGACAACGAGGTCCGCACCGGGCGGACGCCCGCCGAGCCCCTCGACCCGGGCGCCGGCCTCCTCGGCGATCAACCCGCCCGCCGCGAGGTCCCACGGCTTGAGGCCCTGCTCGAAGTAGGCGTCGACCCGGCCGGTCGCCAGCGCGCAGAGGTCGAGTGCGGCCGAGCCGATCCGCCGGATGTCGCGCACCCGACCGATGATCTCCCGCACGATCTCGGCCTGCTGCGTCCGCCGTTTCGCGTCGTAGCCGAAGCCGGTCGCGACGAGCGCCATGGGCAGCTCCGGTGCCGGGTTGACTCGCACCGGTCTGCCGTCGAGGCGCGCGCCGTGGCCACGACGTGCGGTCCAGGTCTCGCCGCTCACCGGGTTGCAGACAACCCCGGCGACGGTGTCTCCGCCGGCGACGACGCCGACACTGACCGCGAACGCGGGGATGGCGTACAGGTAGTTGACGGTGCCGTCGATCGGGTCGAGCACCCACGTCACGCCGCTGGTCCCTGTCTCCGCCGAGCCCTCCTCGCCGAGGAAGCCGTCGTCCGGACGCTCGGCGCGGATGTGCTCGACGAGGAGCCGTTCGGAGGCCTCGTCCATCACCGTCACGATGTCGGTGAGGCTGGACTTGGTCTGGGTCACCTCGAGGTCGCCGGGTGGCCGGCCCTCCACCAGCAGGCGGGCCGCCGCCCGCGCAGCGGTCTCGGCGAGCTCGAGCAGGGCGGCTGAGTCGACGTCGGTCACCGCGACAGTGTGCCCACCGCCGCCACGCCCTCCCGCGGCCCGGGTCCCCTATCTCGCTCGTCGCACCGCCCGGTATGAGGCAGGATGTCCCGTCCGCCTCCCGTCAGGGTGGCTGTCCGGGGCAGGAAGGTGCTGGGAGTGACGCGCAGGGTGCGGGGGTCGGCGGGACGTCGCAGGCGGCAGCTGAGCGGGCTGGCGGCGCTGGTGCTGCTGGCCACGACGACGACCGCGTGCGGCGACGACCAGGGCGACGAGGTGAAGGCGGCGGCAACGGCGTACGCCAAGGCGTGGTCGGCCGGCAACGACGCCGGGGCCGCCCGGCACACCGATGCGCCGAAGGCCGCCGCGGCGCTGCTCGGGCAGGTCCGCGAGAGCCTCGCGGTCACCCGGGTGCGGGCCGTCGTCGGAGCCGTGCCCGAGCCGGAGGAAGGGCGCAGCCGGGTCCCGGTCCGCGTGACGATGCAGCTGCGTGGCCTCGGCGACTGGACCTACAACACCGACCTCTCCCTTCGCGAGACCGGCGAGGGCGACAACGCGCGATGGCTCGTCCACTGGACGCCCAAGACGGTCCATCCCAAGCTCACCGCGGCAACGCGGCTGGGCCGTTCCCGGTCGGTCCCGGAACGCGCTCCTGTGCTCGACCGCGACGGCCAGCCGCTGATGACCGAGCAACCCGTCGTCGACATCGGCGTGGAACCGCGCCGACTGACCCAGCCGGCACGGGCGTACGCCGCGCTCGCGCGCGTGGGGGTCGACCCCGCCGCCCTGCGCGCCCGGGTGCAGGCGGCGCCGCCCGACCAGTTCGTGCCGGCGATCACCCTGCGCGACACCGCCTTCGGCAAGGTCGAAGAGCGGCTGCGCGCGCTGCCCGGGCTCGTCTTCCGCGAGGACACACTGACCCTCGCGCCGACGGCGACGTATGCCCGTGCTCTGCTGGGCACCGTCCGGCCCGCAACGAAGGAGACGCTCGAGAAGGCCGGACCTCTCACGTCGGCCGCGGACACCGTGGGCGCGTCGGGACTGCAGGCAGCATTCCAGGAACAGCTGGCCGGCGACCCGTCCGGCGAGGTGCGGCTCGTGCGGATCAGCGACGAGGAAGTCGTCTCGTTGGTGCACACCTTCCCCGGCGAGACCGGGACGCCGCTCGCGACGACCATCGACCGCGGCGTGCAGGACGCGGCCGAGCGGGCACTGGCGAAGGCGCCCGGCCCGGCGGCACTCGTCGCCGTACAGCCCAGCAGCGGCGAGGTGCTCGCGGTTGCCAACGCACCGGCCGACAGCACGTTCGACCGTGCCGTCGCGGGGCGCTATGCGCCGGGCTCGACCTTCAAGGTGGTGTCGGCGGCCGCGCTGTTCACCGCCGGCCTCTCCCCCTCGGACGTGGTGGCGTGCCCGTCGTCGGTGTCGGTCGAGGGCAAGACGTTCGTCAACTACGACGCACTCGGTGCCTTGGGACGGGTGCCGTTCGCGCGCGACTTCGCCCAGTCGTGCAACACGGCGTTCATCAACGCCACCCGCGAGCTCGACAACGACGCGCTCTCCGAGGCCGCGGGCACGTTCGGTGTGGGCGCCGAGTGGGACCTGGGTGTCGAGGCGTTCAGTGGCTCAGTCCCGCCGGCCGCCTCCGCCGTCGAGCAGGCCGCGGACACGATCGGTCAGGGCAAGGTTGAGCTGAGCCCGCTCGGGATGGCAATGGTCGCGGCAGCGGTGGCCGACGGGAAGCCGCGCTCGCCGGTGCTGCTGCCCGAGGTGACCAAGCCCCCGGCCGCACTCGACGCGTTGCCACGTCGCGTGGGACGGACCTTGCACCGGCTGATGCTCGACACCGTCAGCACGGGAACGGCCTCTGTCCTGGCCATGCAAGGCGAGCCGGTCGGCGCCAAGACGGGCACGGCGGAGTACGGCGAAGCGAAACCGCCGCGCAAACACGCGTGGATGATCGGCTTCCGCGGCGACCTCGCGTTCGCGGTGCTGGTCGAGGACGGCGAGTCCGGATCCAAGACCGCGGGTCCGCTGGCGCGCGCGTTCCTGCAGTCGGCCACCTGACCGCCGTACGCCGGTTCGCGCCGCAGTATCACCCGTGCTGCAGCGTCAGCCCGCGCCGGCAACGGCGGACCGGTGCGGGTCACGCAGGTTGCGGCAGCAGCCGCTCGGGCAGATGTCGTGGCTGGGTCCCAGCTCGCCGAGCGCACCGCGTACCGGCGACTCACCGCGCACCGATGCCGCTCGCTCCAGCACGAGTTCGCGCACGCCCGCGACGAACGTCGGCGCGGTCCCCACGGTGGGCACTCGCACGAGCGGTAGTCCGAGCCGGGCTGCCGTCGCCGCCGCCTCGGTGTCGAGGTCGTACTTCACCTCCATGTGGTCGGAGACGAAGCCGATCGGGACCAGCACGATGCCGGGCACCCCGGCAGCGGCGAGTGTCTCGAGATGGTCGTTGACGTCGGGCTCGAGCCATGGCTGCGACGGCGGCCCGCTGCGGCTGCAGTAGACGAGATCGACGGGCTGTTCGTAACCGGTTGCCGCCGCGACACCGGCGGCGACCAGCCGTGCGACATCGAGGTGCTGGGCGACGTAGGCACCCCCCGACGGTCCGCTCGCGTCACTCATCGGCTCCGGGATCGAGTGCGTCACGCAGACGAGACGGGCGTCCAGACGCGCGTCCGGTGTGTCCAGCGACTCCAGCGCCGTCACCGTGGACGCGACCATCGTCTCGACGAACGACGGGTGGTTGAAGTAGTGGCGCACCCGGTCGACGACCGGCGCGCGGTCACCGAGCAGTGCGAGGGCGCCCGCGAGATCCTCGCGGTACTGCCGGCACCCGGGGTAGGAGGAGTACGCCGACGTGAGCAACGCCAGCACCCGTGTCACCCCGTCGTCGGCCATCCGCCGCATCGTGTCGGCGAGGTAGGGAGTCCAGTTGCGGTTGCCCCAGTACACAGGCAGGTCGAGGCCGTTCGCCTCGAAGTCGGCCTCCAGCGCCCGCACCAGAGCGCGGTTCTGCGCGCTGATGGGGCTGACCCCGCCGAACCCGGCGTAGTGCTCGGCGACCTCGAGCAGCCGCTCCCTCGGCACGTCCCGACCGCGGGTGACGTTCTGGAGGAACGGGAGAACGTCATCAGGGCCCTCGGGCCCACCGAACGAGACGACGAGCAGGGCGTCGTACGGCGCGGTGTCGGGTTGCACGTCCACATACTCGCAGGCGCATTGTGGGTGTTGTCCCGTAGCGTCAGGAGTTGTGCTCGGCCCCTACCGCGACCTGCTGTCCACCCCAGGTGGTCCCACCCTCTCCGCCGCAGGGTTCGTCGCGCGCATGCCCATCTCGATGATCGGCCTCGGCGTCGTGCTGCTGGTCGAAGGGCAGACCGGGCGCTACGCCGTGGCGGGAGCGCTGTCGGCGACGTTCGCGCTCGTCAACGCGCTGTCGGCGCCGCTCATCGCGAGGTTCGTCGACCGGCTCGGGCAGAGCCGGGTGCTGATCCCCTCGGTGACGTTGCACGTCGTGCTGCTGGTGACCTTCGTCGCCGTCGTCTCGGCGGAGGCACCGACCTGGACCTACTTCGTCCTGGCCGCCGCGAGCGCCACCTTCGGCCCGTCGATCGGCTCGATGGTCCGCGCCCGGTGGGGCTACCTCCTCGGCCCGAGTCGGCGGCTGCAGACGGCCTACTCGTTCGAGTCGGTCATCGACGAGCTCATCTTCGTCGTCGGCCCGCTGCTCGTCACGGTCCTCGCGACACAGGTGTCGATACAGGCCGGCCTGCTCAGCGCAGCGGCGCTCGTCTCCGTGGGCACCGCGGCCCTGGTGCTGCATCGGCGCTCGGAGCCACCACCCGCTCCCGTGCACGCGAGCGGTTCGGGGGCGTCCGCACTGCGCAGCGGCGGCATGCCGCTGCTCTTCGTCATCATGGCCTTCGTCGGCGGCGTCTTCGGCTCGGTCGAGATCTCCGCGATCGCGTTCGCCGACGAGCACGGCAACCGGTCGCTCGCCGGCCCGCTGCTGGCGTGCTACGCCGGCGGCAGCATGGTCGCGGGAATCGGCTTCGGCGCCATCCACTGGCGCGCACCGCTTCCGCGACGGATGCTGATCGGCGCGGCCGTCATGTCAGCGACCGTGGCGGTGCTGCCCTTCATCGACCGGGTCGGGCTGCTGGCGCCGCTGCTCTTCCTCGCCGGGCTCGGCATCGCACCGACGCTCATCAGCGGCACGTCCCTGACCGAGCGGCTGGTGCCGCCGGGCAAGGTGACCGAGGGACTGACGTGGTCCATCACCGGGGTGGTCATCGGCCTCTCCCTCGGCATCTACCTCGCCGGGCGGGTGGTGGACGCATCCGGCGCGAGCAACGCGTTCTTCATCGCGGTGGGCTCAGGGTCGTCGGCGGTGGTGGTCTGCGCGCTGGCCTACCGCCATCTGCGCGACCGGGCGGGCCCCGAGCCCGACGACGACGCCGCGGCCCTGCCCTCCGGTGACGCGAGGGCGCAGCGGTGACGAGGGCAGCCGATCACCCGAGACGCGACATGTCGACGAATCGCCGGGCGCGCCTCCACCGTGCGTGCCCGCGAAGCGCATAGCCTCGGCCACACGTCGGTCCGCAGCTCGCCGGGAGGCCACACGATGACAGACCTAAGGCTGGTCGCCGTGACGCCGGAGCGCTCCCATCTCGTGCTCGAGGACGACGACGGCAACCAGTTCCGGGTCCCGATCGACAACCGGCTCGCCACCGCACTGCGGTCCGGGCAAGCCGAGCCGCAGGCCAACCCCGGACGACCTGCGACGAGCAAACCGGAGACCGCCTTGGAGAGTCAGCTCACGCCCCGCGAGATCCAGGCTCGCATCCGCTCCGGCCAGAGCGCCGACGAGGTCGCCGCGGCGGCCGGCATCTCGCTCGACCGCATCGAGCGCTATGCGGTGCCCGTGCTGGCCGAACGCGAGCACGTTGCCCAGACGGCGCAGACCGCTCCGGCCCGCCGCGGCAGCGGCGGTTCGGCGCCGGCGCTCGGCGAGCTCGTCGAGTCCCGGCTCCTCGAGCAGAAGGTCGCACCCGACGGAGTCCGCTGGGACGCCTGGCGGTCCGACGACACGCGCTGGACCGTCCACCTCTCCTACCTCGCCGCGGGCGCGGAGCACGTCGCGCAGTGGTCGTTCGATCCCCGCGGCCGGGTGCTCATGCCGGCCGACGACGAGGCACGCTGGCTGGTCGACGAGGGCCGTCCGGCACGGGGCGAAGAGCTGCCGTCGGCCAAGCAGCGGCGGTTGACGAGCGTGCCGGTGCCGCCCGCACCGACGGCGACCGTGCACCCGGCCGACGAGGTCTTCGACGTCGAGGCCGCGAGTGTCAGCCGACCCGAGCCGCCCGAACGCCAGAACCGCCAGGCTCGCCAGGTCGCTCGAGGCGGCCGGCGCCCGTCGGTGCCGTCCTGGGACGACATCATGTTCGGCGCTCGTCGCAACGACTAGGGATTTTCTGGGGTTTTTTCTCCCGTTCTGTATCACCGCGCCCCTGGCGCTGCTCCTTCCTGCACGACGCCCCACCTGAGGGCGTCAGCAATCAACGGCCACCCGGCCGTCGACAAGGGCGGCATCCGTCCGACGTCGGGGACCGGCAGGGAAGGGGCACGCCGTGGAAGGCACGCAGCTCAGGACTGTCGTGCGCGCCGGGCGTGGCCTGTCTGTTCTCGACCGGGTGGTTGACGGACAGCTCGACGTCGACGTCCCACGGGCTCCACGGGGCAGGGGGCGCCTCGGAGCGCACGGGGGCACCGCGCGAAGGTGGGCAGACCAGCGCGGTGGGGACGTCGACGTCGAGCGGGACCGCATCCGGGATGCTGTCCGCCGTGCGTACCGCCGGCGCGCCAGACAGCGCCCGATCGTGGGACGGTGGTCGTCGACATGACCAGCCCGGTGGACACCCCCAACCACCACGTCGTCGAGGAGGATCGCCATGTGGACGCCTGAGGACCAGGCCGAGCGGCTCGCCCAGCTGCTCCACCGGCGTCGCGAGCTGCGCACCGTCAACGACGACGACAACCCGTTCGGCGCGATCATCCGGCGCGACGAGCTGTTCGTCGAGTCGTCCGACGTCACGCAGGTGGAAGAGGCGATGGGCCGCTGGGCGGGTGACCGCCACGACCTGGAAGACCTGGGCGTCGCACACTTCAAGCTGGGCGGCCAGGTCGACGTACCCGAGCTGATCGGCGACCGCTTCTCGCCCGAGGGGGCGCGCCCGCTCGCGTCGCCGGTGCACATGTTCCGCGGAGAGCCCCGCTACGGTGGCGGACCCGCGACCACTCCCCAGCCGTTGCGCGCGGCACCCAGCGCACCGAAAGCAGCCGGCTCGGCCCGACGCCAGGTGACGGTGGCCGTGCTGGACACCGGCATCGCGGCACACCCATGGTTCCCGGCAGGCTCGTGGGCCGCCAACGAGGACGTCGTCGACGACGAGCCCGACGAGAACAACGACTACCGCCTCGACGCCCAGGCCGGGCACGGCACCTTCGTCGCCGGGGTCGTGCGCCAGCACGCTCCCGACGCCGCTCTGATCGTCGACCGGGTGCTGTCGAGCGACGGTGTCTGCGACGAGCTGCAGCTGCTGCGCGCGCTGCGCCGCCTCGGCCGACGCGTCCGCGACACCGGGGCCCGCGTCGACGTCGTCAACCTCTCGCTGGGCGCCTACACCTTGGACGACCGGCCGCCGGCCCAGGTCTCCCGCGCGATCCGTGACCTCGGTGCCGACGCGGTCGTCGTCGCGGCCGCCGGCAACGCCGGCTCCGACCGGCCGTTCTGGCCGGCAGCGCTCGACCACGTCGTCGGTGTCGGGGCGCGCTCTGCCGAGGACGGCGACTCGCGTGCCGAGTTCTCCAACCACGGCGACTGGGTCGACGTGTGGGCCGAGGGCGAGCACGTCGCGAGCAGCTTCCTCGTCTTCGACGGCCCACTGCCGAAGACGGCCAACATCGACCCCGACTGCTTCACGGGTTTCGCGACCTGGAGCGGGACCTCGTTCGCTGCGCCTCGCGTCGCCGCGGAGATCGCGCGCCGCAGCGCGGAGCAGGACGTGCCCGCCGCCCGGGTGCAGGCCGAGGCAGTCGCCTCGTTCGGGTTTGCGCCGCACGACGGCGGGAGCCGGTCGTGAGCGAGCTCGCCGTCCTCGTGCGTGACGCGGGCAGCGGCGACCAAGGAGCCTGGTCCGCGCTCGTGGAGCGCTATTCGGGACTGGTGTGGAACGTCGCCCGCTCCTACCGGCTCGGACACGCCGACGCGGCCGACGTCGCCCAGACCGTGTGGTTGCGGCTCGTCGAGTCGCTGCCCCGGCTGCGCGAGCCGGAGGCCGTCGCCGGGTGGCTCGCCACCACGACGCGCAACGAGAGCCTGCGCACGATCCGCCGCGCCGGCCGGGAGACCCCGAACGAGACCATCGACCTGGTCGACCGCCCGACCGACGACGCGCACTCGCCCGAGGCGATCGTCGAGCTCGGCGAGCAGCGCCAGCTCGTGGCAACGGCACTCGACCGGCTCTCGCAGCGCTGCCGGACCCTGCTGAGAGTGCTCGCCTACACACCCGATCGCAGCTACGCCGAAGTCTCCGAGGCTCTCGGCATGCCGGTCGGCAGCATCGGCCCCACCCGCGGCCGGTGCCTGGAAAGGCTGCGACGCGAACTCGTCATCGACGGCGCGCTCCCGGCCGGCGAAGGGAGCCTGTGATGGTCAACTTTGACGCTGACGACCGACGGCTGATCGGCCAGGTGCGTGCGGCTCTCGACGAGACCGACCCGGTGCCGGAGGCCGTCGTCCAGGCAGCCGACGCCAGCCTGACCTGGCTCACCATCGACGCCGAGCTCGCCGCGCTCGCGGCCGACACAGCGGAGAGCGCGCTCGCGGGCAGCGGCACCCGGGCCGAGACGACCTCGCGGATGCTCACCTTCGAGTGCAGCACAGGGGTCATCGTGCTCGAGGTCGTCGCCTCGGGCGACGACAACCGGCGCCTCATCGGCCAGACCGACCGGCCGGCCAGGCTCGAGATCCGCCACCCCGGCGGGACGAGCATGGAGGACACCGACGGGCACGGCCGTTTCCGCATCGAGGACGTGCCCGCGGGACCGATCAGCGTGCGGTGCGTCTTCCACGATTCGCCAGATTCGCCGATCGTCACATCGTGGGTCGTTGTCTGACATCCTGCGACCATGACCGCCACGCTCGGGGGGCGGCTCGCCAGTGCCACCTGGCTCGTCGAACGGGCGCCTGAGCAGCCGTTGACCGTCGTCGAGGTCGCCGACGAGCTGCTGCGCACCGCCGACGACGAGGCCGCCGTCGTCGCGCTGCGCGCGCGCGGCCTTGCCCGCCGGCAGATGGGCGACATCGGCGGGGCGGCCCGTGACCTGACGGCGTCCGTGGACCGCGCCGTACGCCTTCGTCTTCGCCAGCGGCAGGGCGAGGCGCGGATGAGCCTCACGCTCGTGCTGGCCGAGTCCGGTCGCACCGCTGACGCGCTCGCCGAGGCCGACCGCGCGCGCCCCCTCCTGCGCGGGGCGGACGCCAGCCGGCTGTTGGCCCAGCGCGCGCTGGTCCTGCAACGCATCGGGCGCCACGACGAGGCGCTGGCCTGCTACCGCGCCGCCCTTCCCGGCATCCGTCGCGCCGGCGACGTGCAGTGGGAGGCGCGCTCGCTCGGCAACCGCGGCCCGCTGCGCGCCTACCTGGGTGACCACCGCGGCGCGGTCACCGATCTGGAACGGCTCGCGGTGCTCGCCCGGGCGCACGACCTCCCCGGAGAGCTCGCCCGCGCACAGCAGAACCTCGGCTTCGCCCACGGTCTGGCCGGTGACGTACCCCTCGCACTGAAGCTTCTCGAGGAGTCCGAGCGCGGCTGGGCCGCCATCAGCGGCGACACGAGTTCGGTGCTGCTCGACCGCGCGGAGGCGCTGCTCGCTGTCGGGCTCGGCACCGAGGCCGCCGACTGCGCAACGCAGGCGCTGGTCTCACTGGAGGGGCGGGGGCTCGCCTACGACGCCGCCGAGGCCCGGCTGCTGCTCGCCCGCGCGTCATTGCAGGCGGGCCGTCCGGCCGCTGCTCTGCATGCGGCCGACCTGGCCCGGCTCGCGTTCTCGCGGCAGGGCCGGCCGACGTGGGCACGGCTGTCTCGGCAGGTGTCCGTGCAGGCGCGCTGGGACCTCGGCGAACGCGGCGCCGCCCTGACCCGGGCCGCCCGGCGGGCAGCCGACGAGTGTGCGCGCGCCGGCTGGTCGGTGGCAGCGATGGAGAGCCTGTTCGTCGCCGCGCGGGCCGCGCTCGAGGGCGGTGCGCACCGGCTTGCGGCACGACTGCTCGCCGAGGTCGCCGCGGCCCGGAACCGCGGACCGGTCGAGGTACGAGCGACCGCGTGGCACGCCGAGGCACTGTTGCGACTGGCCCGGTCGGACGTCGCCGCGGCTCAGCGAGCCCTGCGCCGGGGCCTCACGGTCCGGGCCGAGAACGCGGCGACGCTGGGTTCCACCGACCTTCGGGCACACGCAGCCGTCCTGGGCGAGGAGATGGCAGCCCTCGGGGTCCGGCTCGCCATCCAGAGTGGGCGCGCCCGCGACGTCCTGGGCTGGGCCGAGCGATCGCGCGCGAGCGTGCTGCACCTTCAGCCGGTGCGGCCACCGGGCGACCACCAGCTGGCTGAGGAGCTGGGCCGGCTGCGGGCCGTGCAGACGCGGTTGCGCGACGAGGCTCTTGCCGGTCACGACCTGTCCGGCGTCCAGCAGCAGCGCGACGCGCTCGAGGCTTCGGTGCGCGACCTGGCGCGCCACGCCCGCGGCAGTGCCGACGCCCCGGTCGCCTGGCAGCAACGCACGCTCGACGGTGACCTGGGAGACCGGGTCCTCGTCGAGCTGGTCCGCGACGGCGACGGCCTGCATGCGGTCACCCTCGCCGACGGAAGAGCGCAGCTGCACGAGCTCTGCACCTACCAGGAGGCGGCCGCTGAGGTCGACGCCCTGCGCTTCGCGCTGGCCCGGCTTGCCGAGCCTTCGCCGTCGGGTCGGTTGCGCGACCTGGCACAGAGCGGGCGTGACGTCGCCTCGACGGCGCTCGACACGATGCTCTTCCACCCGCTTCGGCGGGTCGTCCACGACCGGCCGGTCGTCGTCGTACCCACGGGTGACCTGCACGCACTGCCGTGGGCTGCCTTGCCGTCTTTGCGCGGCCGTCCGGTGACGGTCGCCCCGTCCGCGCGGCTGTGGCAGCGGGCGTCCGTGGCACCGCATCGACGCCGTGGCCGGGTGGCTCTGGTCGCCGGCCCCCGCCTGGACCACGCCGACACCGAGATCGCTGCCCTGCAGGGCTGCTATCCCGGCGCGGTGGCGCTGACCGGCACGGCAGCGACCGCCGACGCGACACGCGAGGTCCTCGACGGTGCCGCGCTCGCCCACGTCGCGGCGCACGGGCACTTCCGTTCGGACAACCCGCAGTTCTCCTGCCTCGAGATGGCCGACGGTCCGCTGACCGTCTATGACCTCGAGCGGCTCGGGCGGGCACCCGAGGTCCTCGTGCTCTCGGCGTGCGACTCGGGCCTGTCCGACGTGAAGCCGGGCGACGAGCTGATGGGCCTGGCCGCCGCGGTGATGGCGCTCGGCACCCGGACGCTGGTCGCCAGCGTCGTACCGGTCGCTGACGAGCCGACCCGGCCCTTCATGGAGGCGTTCCACGCACGGCTGCTGGCCGGGGAAACACCGGCCGCGGCTCTCGGGACCACGACCGCCGAGACCGGTCTCGACGGCTTCGTCTGTCTCGGCGCAGACTGACGTGCGTGATCGGACGTTTGGAGAAGACGGTCCTCGACTGCCCGGACCCTCGCGCACTAGCCGCGTTCTATGCGCAAGTGCTGAGCATGAAAGTGATCCAGGACAGCGACGACTGGGTGGCCATCGGTCCTGCGCCGGAAGTGCGCCAGCTGGCCTTCCAGCGTGTGTCGACCTGGGTCCCACCTGATTGGCCCGACCCTGAGCCCATAGCAATTCCACCTCGACATCCGGGTGGAGGACGTCGACGAGGCAGAGCGTGCCGTGGTTGCACTCGGCGCTCGGCGGAAGCATGCCGAGCGAGAGTCAGGTTTCCGGGTGTTCGTCGACCCGGTGGGTCACCCCTTCTGCCTGGTCTACTGACGAGCGCGTTGCGAGCCGCAGCAGAGCGGCTGGACGTCAGCTCGAGGTGCCGCGGTCCCTCTCGACGGGCCGCTCGCGCTCGGCCTGAGGCTCGCGGTCGACGTGAGACCCGCCGTCGACGCGGGGATCGATCTCGTCGGCCTTGCGGAAGTGCTCGTCCACCTCTGAGCGCTGCTCCGCGGCCGAAGCCTTCTGGTCCTGCGCCTTGACGGCAAGCTGCTCCGCTTCGGCGGCCTTGGCGTCTGCCTCGGCTCGCGCTGCGCGGGCATTGGCCTCGACCTCCGCAGCCTTGCTCTCACGCTGTTGCACGTGAGTGGATCGCTCGCTCGCTTCCTGTCGGATCGAACCGGCGCGCTCGACCTTCTGCGTCTCGCGTCGCTTTCCCGCCATGACGACCGCCCCCACGAGGACGGCGATCACCACAATGGCCACCAGCAGCCAGAGCCATGCATCCATGTCGGCCTCCTTTGCCTCACCTGCCGTCCCCGCACAGCACTGCGTCAAACACAAATGGTCGGTCGGCGGAGGTGCGGGGCAGTGCGGCCAGGCTGGGCCGGCTCAGTTGCGGGGCCTTGCTCCCGGCTCGGCCGTCGTGTCAGGGCTGACCGGCGTCATCTGCTCCGGGAGCGTGATGACGGAGGAGGACGAGGCTGCGGCGTCATGGGCCGGTGACGTGGGGTCACCCTCGACGTGCAACTCGGGGAGCCAGTCCAGCCACGACGGCAAGTACCAGTTCCAGCGACCCAGCACTGTCATGGCGGAGGGGACGACGAGCATCCGGATGATGGTCGCGTCGAGCAGCAGCGCGATGCCGACGCCGAAGCCCATCTGCTGGAACATCACCAGGTCACCGGCGGCGAAGCCGGCGAAGACCGCAACGATGATGAGCGCCGCACCGGTGATGATGCGCCCGGTCGCCGCGATGCCATGCACGACCGCATCGACCGTGTCGCCACTTTGCACGTAGCGCTCTCGGATCCGGGTCACGAGGAAGACGTGGTAGTCCATCGACAGCGCGAAGAGCACCGAGAACAAGAACACTGGCACCCAGGCTTCGACGCGCTCCACCTGTTGGAAGCCGAAGAAGCCGGTGCCGTAGCCCTTCTGGAACACCATCACCAGCAATCCGTAGGCAGCGCCCACCGACAGCAGGTTGAGCAGCACGGCGGTCCCGGCCAGGACGACGGAGCGGAACAGCACCGTGAGCAGAATCAGGCTCACGCCGAGCACGAAGGCCAGCACGAGCGGCAGCCACTTGTTGATCAGGTCGGTGTAGTCGATGTTCTCCGCGGTCGCACCGCCGACATAGCCGGTGAGATCCGTTCCCTCCAGCGCGGAAGGCACCAGGTCGGTGCGCAGCTGTTCCACGGCCAGCCTGGCCTGCTCGCTGTTCGGGTCACCGCTGATCGGGATGCTCACCACGGCCACGTCACCGTCGGCGGAGACGTCAGTCGTCGGCGGCCCGTAGTCCGGGTCTGCCTGCAGCGCTGCCTCGAACTCGGTCAGCGCCGCCGCAGCCTCGGCGGAGTTCACGTCGCCACCGACGACGACCTGTGCCGGGTCGGCGCTGGCGGTGCCGGGGAAGCTTCGCTCGAGTGCCTCGAAGCCGGCCTTGGAGAACGTGCGGTCCGGGAGCGAGCTGACGCCGGCGTTGCCGGTGCGCAGGTCGAGCACGGGTGCGGCCAGCACGAGCAGGACGAGCACGCTGAGCACGAGGGCGGTCGCGGGACGGCGTACGACGACGCGGACCGCTCGCGCCCAGAACGGACTCTCCGCCGCCTGGTCGCGGCCGAAGTACGGCAGCCGCAGGGCGTTCACCTTGTCGCCGAGCAGAGCGAGAATGGCCGGGAGCAGCGTCAGAGCAGCCACCACGGTCACGATGCCGACCAGGATCGCCCCGAAGGCCAGACTGCGCAGGATCGTGTCGGGCACCAGAAGGAGCCCGCACAGAGCCACGACGAACGAGCTGCCGCTGAAGAGCACGGCCTTGCTGGCCGTGGCGCCGGACGCGATGATCGCGTCTGTCTTCTCCAGCCCCTTGTGCCTTTCCTCGCGGTAGCGAGAGAGCACGAACAGGCTGTAGTCGATGCCGAGTGCCAAGCCCATCGCTGTCACCATGTTCACGATGAAGAACGACAGAGTGACTGCTTGCCCGACGACCGCGGACAGCGCGATCGCGACGATGATCGAGCCGATCGCGATGCCCATCGGGACGACTGCCGCAACGACCGCACCGAACACCAGGAGCAGCACGACGAGCGCGGCCGGCAGGCCGATCTGCAGCTCTCCCTTCTCCAGGTCGTGCGACGCCAGCTCGTTGAAGTCGTGGTCGATGGTGAACTCGCCGGTGACCGCTACGTCGAACGCGGGATCGCTGTCCGCCGTCTTGACCTCGTCGAGCACGTCGACGATTCCTTCGTCGGCATCCGCGCCCATCGTGACGGCGAGCAGCACGGCCTGGCCGTCCTGCGAGATCGCCGTCGAGTTCTCCGCGGCGTACGGGTCCGCGACCGCCCGCGTCGCCCCGGTGCCGTCCAGCGCAGACTGAACCTCGCCCACGAACGCCCGGAACTCCGGCTCCTCCGCCGAACTGGTCGCCGAGTGCACGATCACGAACTCGCTGGCGCCGTCCTGCCGGGGAAAGCCCTGCATCATCAGATCGGCGGCCTGCTTGGACTCCGGGTTGGTCGTGATGTCCTGGTCCGTCGTGAGTGCCGACCCGAGCAGCGTGCCGATCGCTACGAACGACGCCAGCAGCACCACGCCCCAGGTGGCGAGCATGCGCCACGGGTGTGCGGCGGAGAACCGGGCCAAGCGTTGGGTGATGGACACGACTGCACTCTCCCGTTCGGGGCCGCGGGCCGAGCGGGCCAGCTTTCGCAACGTACTCCGATTGCCCCGCCTTATCTGGTCTTTTCGGACCAGTCGCCGGCCGGGGGCTCAGGCTTTTGCGTGCGTGAGCAGCGGCACGAGCATCTCGTCATCGGTGAGCGAACCGTGCATGCCCACTAGCGACAGGAGCCCCGCCGACATCCGGCGCGAGTCGACGACCGAGGAGGCCGTACGCATCGCCACGACCAGGTCGCCGATGCGCGCCGACACGTGCCCGGCGACCTCGGGGCCGAACCATCCGGCCGCAGCTGCCTCGTCACGCGTCAGCACCCACGCGCGCTCCCCCAGAGTCTCCGTCCAGGCTGACCGGACGTCGGCGAGCGCACCGTCCTCAACGTGGACGTAGGAGACGCGCGGCTCCCCCGTGACAAGGCGCACGCCGTCGTCGAGCGCCGGAGCCCGGGCGAGGTCAACCTGCTCCTGCGCAGGTACGTCGACCATGCCGTGGTCACCCGTGACGAGCAGGAGCCCGCCGTCGGGGAGCACCGACGCAAGCTGCCCGGCGAGGCGGTCGACGTGCTCGAGCTGCCAGTCCCAGGCACGCGTCGCGCAACCTCGACGGTGGCCGGTCTGGTCGAGGTCGCCCAGATAGACGTAGGCGAGCGACCGGTCGCCGCGGCGCAGCGCGTCGAATGACGCCGTGACGAGCTCCCCCGGTGTGTCGGCGCCGTCGTAGACGCCGCCGCGCATCCCGGCTTCGGTGAACCCGGTCCTGGCGAAGGCTCGCGGCCCGATGCGCGTCACCGCAACGCCGGCGTCCGCGGCGCGCTCGAACATGGTGGGCAGCGGCTGCAGGTCGCGCCCGTCGACCGCGGCGTCCCACCGCAGCCCGTTGAGCGGCCGGCCGATCTCCGGCAGGAAGAACTCAAAACCGGTCAGCCCGTGCTGGCCAGGAGTCAGGCCGGTGCCGAACGACGTCAGGCTGGTCACGGTCGTCGTGGGGAACCCCACCGTCAGCACGGTGGCGTCCGGCAGCAGCGACGCGAGGAAGGGCGCGTGGGACGCGGAGCGCCGCAGCAGGTTCAGGCCGAGCCCGTCGACGAGCAAAATGCAGACGCGCCGGGTCTCGGGGACGGCGAGAGCCGGCGACTCGACCGGGACGCCGAGTGCATGGAGCACCGAAGGCATCAGGTCGGAGAGCGACCGCTCGCCGTAGCGCGGAGTTGCCGGCCACGCGTCGCTGGCCGCCGAATCGTCGGTTGTCCGGGCGGAGTGCGGGCCGGTCACCGCGCGGTGGCGCGCGACAGCGACGTCGCGAACCCGAGCATCCGCACGACCGCGTCGGCGCCCTCGGCCGCCTCGCTCACCCGCAGCGCGATGTCGTCAGAGGACGCGGTGCCGGTGTAGCCGTGGTCGGCGTCGCAGTCGGGGTCGGAGCACGCTGCGGGTTCCAGGTCGAGCCGGCTCACCGCGCCCCAGCCGATGGTCAGCGTGACCTCCTGGGGCACGGCACCGCCGCGGTAACGCGCGGGATCGGTCACCACGCGGTTGACGACCACGGAGCGGACGCTGTCCAGCGGCACCGCCTCGGTGGACGCAGTGACGAACGGCGCGGGAGTCAGCGGGTCCGCCGGGTGGTCGTCGGCGTGACCGAGCACCAGGCGGGTGCGGGTCAGCACGAGCACCGTGATGTGCCGGCGTACCTCGTCGGAGTCGAACGTCGTCTCCTGATGCACCACGAACGACTCGATCTCCTCGTCGGCCACCGCGGCGTCGACCGTGTCGGCCACCAGCTCGGGGTAGTAGCCCGCGTGCTGGATCGCCGCGCGGAGCCCGGCCAAGGACGTGTCCGTCATGCCATCCATCCTTGCACCTGAGAGGGCCCGCGGAGTCCGCCGTCCCCCACGCTCACCCCGGCAGCGCTCGGGGGCCGCGGTCGGTGCGCGCCCCCGGTCGTGCCAGCCGGCCCCGCGCCGTGAGCACGTGGCACCCGTCCGCGCCGGTCAGGACCGGGTTCAGGTCCAGCTCGCTGACCTCGGGCAGGTCGTCGGCGAGACGCGCGAGCCTGGCCAACAGGTCGTGCAGGGACGCGACATCGACCGGCGCCGACCCGCGATGGCCGAACAGCAGCGGTGCCGCACGCACCGAGCTGACCAGGTCGCGCAGGTCGGTGTCGGTCAGCGGCGGGATGCGGAAGGCCCGGTCGGCGAAGAGCTCGGTGGCGACTCCGCCGAGACCGAACGACACCACCGGGCCGAAGAGCGGGTCCTCGACGCAGCCCGCCACGCACGCGACTCCCGGCGGCGCCATCCGTTGCACGGCGAGCTCCGCGGCGTCGTCGCCGAAACGCGACACCGTCGCCGCGACCGCCGCCCGCAGTGTGGCCTCGTCCTCGATGCCCGTCACGACGCCGCCGAGGTCGTTGCGATGCACGAGGTAAGGGGCGAGCGCCTTGAGCACGACCGGGTAGCCGACCGACGCGGCCGCGCTGACGGCCTCGTCGGCATCGGCCACGGGCAGCGAGGGCCACAACGTGATGCCGTAGCAGGCGAGCAGCCGGATGAGTGCGGCCTGGTCGAGCTCCACGTCTGCCGCGTTCCCGAGCAGTTCCCCGACGAGTCGACGCGCGGCGGGCACATCGAGGCGCGACGGAGCAACGCTGTGACCGGCGGGCGTGGCGCGCCACTCGGCGTAGTCGGTCACCGCGGCCAGCGCGCGGACGGCGTCCTCGGGCGTGGCGTAGGAAGGGATCGAGCCGCGACCCTCGGACGTGCGCAGCGCCCAGGGCACGCCGCGCATGCCGAGGAACGTCGACACGACCGTCTTGGTCGCCGTTGCGGCCGATGCGGACAGCACCCTCGCGACCTGCTCGTCGCGCGTGGCCAGCGGCGGGATGAACAGGGCGACGACCGAGTCGACGGCGTCGTCCGCGAAGACGTCGGCGAGCGCCTTCTCGAAGTCCTCCGGGCTCGCATCTGCCCCGAGGCGGTGCTGCCCTCCGACAACCTCGAGCGCGACCTCGCCACATGCGTCGACGGCGAGAACGTCGAGGGCATCGCTGTTGCCGAGGATTGCGACGCGTCGCCCGGCGGGCAGCGGCTGGGTCGCGAGCAGCTGGCCGACGTCGAACATCTCGTGGATGCTGCGCACCCTGATGACACCGGCCTGGGTGAACAACGAGTCGATGGCGGCCGCGGGCGCTCGGGTCTCGCGCACCTGATGGCCCGGCGGGACGGCGCCACGTGCACCACCTGAGCGGACGACAACCACGGGCTTACGGCGGGCCAGCCGACGGGCGATGCGGGTGAACTTGCGTGGGTTGCCCACCGACTCGAGGTAGAGCATGACCGCGTCGGTGCCCTCGTCCTCCTCCCAGTACTGCATGAGGTCGTTGCCGCTCACGTCGACGCGGTTGCCCGCCGACACGAACGTCGAGATGCCGAGCCCCCTGCGTACGACATTGTCGAGCAACGCGATGCCGAGCGCCCCCGACTGCGAGAAGAAGCCCACTCTCCCCCGCGGTGGCAGCACAGGTGAGAGCGACGCGTTCAGCGAAACCGTCGCATCGGTGTTGACCACTCCGAACGAGCTCGGGCCGATCACCCGCATGCCTCCGCCGCGAGCAGTCCGGGCCAGTTGGCCTTGGCGCTCGCGCCCTTCGGCGCCGGTCTCGCCGAACCCGGCCGAGAGCACCAGCAGGCCGTGCGTGCCTTTGGCCGCACAGCCCGCGACGACACCGTCGACGGCGTCGGCGGAGACGGCGACAACAGCGAGGTCGACATCCCCGGGGATGTCGTGCACCGACGCGTACGACGCGATGCCAGCCACCTCGTCCGCGTTCGGGTTCACCGCGTAGACGCGACCGGTGAACCCGCCGTCGATGACATGGCGCAGCACCGTGTGGCCGATCGAGTGCGGCGACCTGCTCGCGCCGACCACCGCGATGCTGTCCGGCCGTAGCAACCGCTCCACCGAGCGCGCCTCGGCGCGGTGCTCCCGCGCCTGGGTGACTGCCACCGAGTCCTCCGTGGGTTCGAGGCCGAACTCCAGCCGGACGACACCGTCCTCCTGCGTGTGCGTGACGACGTATCCCGCGTCCTGGAAGACGTGCAGCATCTTGCGGTTCACCGGCAGCACGTCGGCGACGAAGCGCGCGATACCTCGTTCGCGCGCGGCCGCCGCGATGTGTTCGAGGAACACCGAGCCCAGCCCCCGGCCCTGGTGGGCGTCCTCGATGTTGAACGCCACCTCGGCCTCGGCGGCGTCCACGCGCTCGTACCGGACGACCCCGATCATCTCCTCGCCCACGGTCGCGACGATCGCCACCCGGTCGACGTAGTCGACGACGGTGAACTTGTGGATGTCGGCGTCGGTCAGCTCGCGGTAGAGCGCGAAGAAGCGGAAGTAGATCGTCTCGTCGGACAGCCTCGAGTGGAACCGGCGGATCCGATCACCGTCGTCGGGCTGGATCGGGCGCAGGTGTGCGGTGCCACCGTCGCGCAGGACGACGTCGGCCTCCCAGTGGGCCGGGTACGGCATGCCACGCTGCGCCACCCGACCGAGGGTAGCCAGGCGCGGCGGACCGTCCGATCCCCACGCAGTGGCAGCGGAACGACACATTTGTCCTGAGTGCGCCCCGCCGTGACGCCGCGTGCCCTAATCTTCTGTGCACCGGTCACGGAGTGAAGTCGGGCGTGCACGTTGGGACTGCGACCGACCATCCGGTGCCTGTCGATTCCCTCAGCCCATCGGAGAACCCCGTGACCCTTCGCTCGTTGCTCGCGTCCAGCCTCGGCGCGTGCCTCGTCGCCGGACCGCTCGTACTCACCGCCGGTCCGGCGCTCGCCGCGGACGGTGCGGGCACGCACCGCACGGCAGCCGCTACCGCGTCGTCTGCCCCGGCAGCCACGGACGACGCCGACGACCCTGCAGCGGAGGTCGAGGCAGCCGCGCTGCCCGAGCCGAAGGTCACGGTCCAGGGACTCGACGCCTTCGCCCTCGGCGGCCAGCCGACGCAGTTCGAGCTCGTCGTGGAGAACGTCGACTTCGACGACGTGCTGCTCGAGGACAGCGTCGAGCTGAGCGTGCGCGACACCCCTGGCAACCGCGACCTGCTGCGCATCGACTACCTCGACGAGAACGACGAGTGGAAGCCGATCGACCTGAAGTCCGAGGAGACCGACCTCACCGTCAATGCCGTCGGCGAGCTGCCGATCGAGGCCGAGACCACGACCCTGCGCCTCGGCGCACCACTGCACCTCAGCCTGGAGGACCTGTTCGAGCTCGAGGGCAACGCCGAGGGCCCGCTCTCCGGCATGGCCCGCTGGGCGACGCGTGCGAACGACACGTCGTCCGCGGCGCGGAAGCAGGCCCGGTCGCGCCAGGGGTTCCGTTCGTTCGCCGCCGCCGTGGCGGAGGAGACAGAAGGCCAGCTCGAGCTGGACGCCCGGCTGCAGCAGCACGACACCGTCACCGACGAGACGCTCCAGGTGGGCGACACGGAGAGCGTTGGCGTGACGCCCGTCGCGCCGGAGGTCGTGGCCAGCAACCCGCCCGACGTCATCAACGCGGGTGACTCCACCACCCTGTCCATCAAGTTCGTCAACGGTTCCGGCTTCGACTACGTCAACGACCCGGCGACCTACGACGCGCGGCTGACCGGCGTTCTGGTCGCCGGGCTGCTCGCCGACGAGGAGCCCTCGGACTTCGATCCCGACGGGCCGTTGACCGACCCCGACCACCTCGCCGTCGCCTGCGGACCCAAGGGCGGGGCCCTGACCCCCGCACCGCCCGGCACCAGTGAGCTGCTCGAGATCTTCGGGCCTCCGGCCGAGATCGCACTCATGTCGCTGGCGGACGGCCAGTCGGCGAGCTTCTCCTGCCGGATCACCGTGGCGCCCAACGCGCCCGACGGCCTCGTCCTGCTGCTGCCGGCCGGGATCGTCGGACCGTTCGGCTACCCCGTCGCCGCGCCGACCGAGGACTTCCTCGGTGGGTTCGAGGTCGTTGCCGGCGCTGCCGCACCGACGAACCAGCCGGCCCCCGTGCCGCCGACTCTCGCGGACAGCGGCGCGACATCGGGGTGGCTCGCGACCACCGGTGCTGGTCTGCTGCTGCTCGGGACGGCGTTCGTCCTGTTCGCGCGTCGGCTCGAGCCGATTGTCGTCGTCGTCGTCGAAGGCGAAAGCATCGACCTGCACTAGCGTGCGGGACGTGCTGCACGTCAACGACGAGGTGGCCGAGGCGCTGTCGACCGGCCGTCCGGTCGTCGCCCTCGAGTCCACCATCATCAGTCACGGGCTGCCGCGCCCGGACAACCTGCGCATCGCCCGCGAGATCGAAGATGCCGTACGCCGTGGCGGCGCCGTTCCCGCCACCATCGCAGTCGTCGACGGTGTCGCACACGTCGGTCTCGACGACGCCGCGCTGGAGCAGGTCGCCACCAGCGACGACGTCGTCAAGGTGAGCACCCGCGACCTCGCGCCCGTCGCGGCGCGCAGAGGGCACGGCGCGACGACGGTCGCCGCGACCTCCCACCTGGCCGCCCGCGCGGGTATCGCCGTCTTCGCGACCGGCGGTCTCGGCGGGGTGCATCGTGACGCCCGCGACACCTGGGACGAGTCGGCGGACCTCCAGTCGCTCGCGACCACGGGACTCACCGTCGTCTGCGCCGGGGTCAAGTCGATCCTCGACGTCGCGGCGACGCTCGAGCGGCTCGAGAGCCTCGGCGTCGCGGTGCTCGGGTACCGCACCGATGCCTTCCCGGGCTTCTACCTCAGCGACTCGGGGTTCCCGGTCGACTGGCGGGTCGACTCCCCCGAGGAGATCGCCGCAGTGCTGCGGGCCCGGTCCGCGCTGGGCACCGACCGGGTCGGTCTCGTGATCGCGAACCCGTTGCCCGCCGAGGAGCAGGTCGACCCGACCCTGCACGAGCGCCTGCTCCGGACCGGACTCGCGGCTGCCGAGAAGGCCGGCGTGCACGGCAAGGGCGTGACACCCTTCCTCCTCGACTTCTTCCACCGCGAGAGTGACGGCGTGACCCTCGAGGCAAACGTGCGCATCGTGCTGTCCAACGCCAGCCTCGCGGCCCGCATCGCCGTCGCTGCCGCGGCGCCACGACCATGAGCCCCGGCCCATCAGGTGCCGCAACCCTGCGGGTGGTCGTGGTCGGAGACGTGATGACCGACGTCCTGGCCGTGATGTCGGGACCGCTCGCGATGGGCAGCGACACCCGGTCGAGGATCACCACTGGCGGCGGTGGTTCGGCGGCGAACGTCGCGTCGTGGCTCGCCGCCCTCGGCGTGCCCACGGTGTTCGTCGGCCGGGTCGGCGCCGATGCGCTCGGACAGTCGGCACTGGACGACCTCACTGCGGCCGGTGTCGACGTACGAGCCGGCATCGACCCTGACGTGCCGACCGGCACCTGTCTCGTCCTGGTCGAGCCCGGTGGGCAGCGTTCGATGCTGCCCGACACCGGAGCCAATGCCGGCCTGGTCGCGGACGACCTGCCCGACGACGTCTTCCGGCCAGGCACCCACCTGCACCTCTCGGGCTACACGTTGCTGCACGACGCGTCGCGCGCCGCCGGCGTCGCTGCCCTCGGGCTGGCCCGATCGAGCGGCATGACGGTCTCGATCGACCCGTCGTCGGTGGCTCTGTTGCATGCGGCCGGTACCGACGACTTCCTCGACCAGACTCGCGACGCCGATCTCCTGTTCGCCAACTCCGACGAGGCCGAGGCACTCACCGGCAACCGGGACCCACGTCATGCCGCTGCCGCGCTCGCCTCGACGTACCGCGAAGCAGTCGTCAAGGTCGGCGCGGCGGGCGCGCTGTGGCACGGCGGATTCATCGCCGCGCGAGCGCCCGCGGAGGTCGACGTCGAGGTCGTAGACACCACCGGCGCGGGCGACGCGTTCGCCGCCGGCTTCCTCGCGTCATGGCTGCTGCATCCCGAGCCGGAGTCGGCGCTGGCGGCCGGCAACCGACTCGCGGCGAGCGCCATCACCCGGGTGGGCGGGCGGCCATGAGCGGCCGTTGACCCGTCAGGGGTCGGGTGCGAGGGTCGTCGGCATGGGAGCGACCGAGACATTCCGGGAAGCGCGCGACCTCCTGCTCGCGCACCGCGACAACGACGAGAGCGCGGTGCGCGAGTTCCGCTGGCCGGCGCTCGAGACGTTCAACTGGGGCTTCGACTGGTTCGACGTCCTTGCCCGCGAGCAGCCGGACACGCCGGCTCTGTGGATCGTGGGGCCCGACGGCGGCGAGGAACGGCTGACCTACGCCGAGATGTCCTCGCGCTCCTCGCAGGTCGCCGCATGGCTGCGCCGTGAGGGCGTCGACCGCGGCGACCACGTCCTGCTCGTCCTCGGCAATGTCGTTCCGCTGTGGGAAGTGATGCTCGCCGCGATCAAGCTGGGCGCCGTCATCATCCCCGCCACGACGATGCTCGGTCCGCGCGATCTCGCCGACCGCATCGAGCGCGGGCACGTGCGCCACGTCATCACCGCGTCGGCCGACACCCCGAACTTCGCCGACGTCCGCGGCGACTGGACGCGCATCGCGGTCGGCCCGGCGGTGCAGGGCTGGCTCCGCTACGACGACGCGGCCGACCTGCTGGAGTCGTTCGAGCCGGAGGTCGCCACCCGTGCCGAGGAGACGCTGCTGCTGTACTTCACCAGCGGCACTACCGCGAAGCCCAAGCTGGTCGAGCACACCCACGTGTCCTACCCGGTCGGCCATCTGTCGACGATGTACTGGATCGGTTTGCAGCCCGGCGACATCCATCTCAACGTGTCCTCGCCGGGCTGGGCCAAGCACGCGTGGTCAAACGTCTTTGCACCGTGGAACGCGGGTGCCACCGCCTTCGTCGTGAACCAGGAACGCTTCGACGCCGGCCGGCTGCTCGACACCATGGCCCGCTGCGAGGTCACCACGTTCTGTGCACCACCGACCGTGTGGCGCATGCTCGTTCAGGAGGACCTGTCCGCTCACCCCGTGCCGTCGCTGCGCGAGGTCGTCGGCGCCGGCGAGCCGCTCAATCCCGAGGTCATCGAACAGGTCCAACAGGCCTGGGGCAAGACCGTGCGCGACGGCTACGGCCAGACCGAGACGACCGCGCAGATCGGCAACCCGCCGGGAGCGCGACTCAAGACCGGCTCGATGGGCCGGCCGCTGCCCGGTTACACCGTCACCCTGCTCGACCCGGTCACGTCGGAGCCCGGCGACGAGGGCGAGATCTGCCTCGACCTCTCAGCCCGGCCCGTCGCGCTGATGACCGGCTACAAGGACGACACCGCACTGAACGACGAGGCGATGCGCGGCGGCTTCTACCACACGGGCGACGTCGCGAGCCGCGACGCCGATGGCTACATCACCTACGTCGGGCGCTCCGACGACGTGTTCAAGGCGAGCGACTACCGCATCTCACCGTTCGAGCTCGAGAGCGTGCTGATCGAGCACCCCGCGGTCGCCGAAGCCGCCGTCGTACCCGCGACCGACGCCGTACGCCTCGCGGTCCCCAAGGCGTACGTCGTGCTCGCCGCCGGACACGCGCCGGACGCCGACACGGCCTTCGACATCCTCCGGCACGCCCGCGAGCACCTCGCGCCCTACAAGCGGATCCGCCGGCTGGAGTTCGCCGACCTGCCGAAGACCATCTCCGGGAAGATCCGCCGGGTCGAGCTTCGCGGCACCGAACAGGAACGCGGGGACGCACGGCCAGACGGCGAGTTCCGCGAGGAGGACTTCCCCGACCTCAAGGGCTAGTCGTCGTCGCGTGGCCGGCGCGCTGATCGGCGACGGCGCGCGCGACGTCCTCGTCGACCAGGTCCGCGTTGAGCGCGATCGCCGTGGCTGACCCGGCGCCCGCCGCTGTGATGACCTGTGCGCGGGGGTCGACGGCGTTGCCTGCGGCCCACACGCCGGCAACGGAGGTGCGCCCGACCGGATCGTGGACCACCCAGCCGTTCTCGTCCATGTCGCAGCCCAGGCCGGTGAGCAGGTCGGAGTTCGGCACGAAGCGCGGTCGCACGAACAATGCCGTGCGAGGGATGACGGCGCCGTTGCTCAGCTCGATGCCACGCAGTTGATCGTCGTCGACGACAAGACGCGCGACCGTGCCCTCGACGATCTGGACGCCCCGGGCGGTCAGCTGTTCTCGCTGGTCAGCGTTGAGGGCGTAGGTGTGGGAGAACAGGATGACGTCGGGCGACCACTGCCTCACGATCAGAGCGTGCTGGACACCGTCGGGCGAGTCGCCGAGCACACCGAGCGGCTTGTCACGGACCTCGTAGCCGTGGCAGTACGGGCAGTGCAACAGGTCCCGTGCCCATCGCTCGCGAACACCGGGGATGTCGGGCAGCTCGTCGCGGAGCCCGGTGGCCACGAGGATCCGGCGGGCACTCAACGGTGCGGCGTTCGCGAGTCGTACGTGGAAGCCGGGTTCTACGGCAACCACGGTGTCGTCGATCAGGTCGCCGCCGTATCCGGACACCTCAGCCCTGCCCGCCGCGAGAAGCTTCCGAGGTGGCATGCCATCCCTGGAGAGGAAACCGTGCATGTGCGCCGCCGGCGCGTTACGTGGCGCACCGGCATCGACCACGGCCACGTTTCGACGCGCCCGTGACAGGACGAGTGCCGCACTCAGGCCGGCAGCGCCGCCACCCACCACCAGGACGTCGTATTCGTTCATGCCCACAGCCTGACCGGTGCCCGTGACGGGTGGCAACCAGGTGCTTTGGACGGCCGTCCACAGGTGGGTGGTTTCTCGTTGTGGGGCTTGGGGTTTTGTCGGTGGTGGCGTCTAGGTTCGTTGGTGTGAGGACGGATCGGTGGTGGGTGCCTGAGCGGGTCGGCGGGGTCGACGTGTACCCGGCCGGGCCGGGGCTGTGCGAGCTGGACCCCGGCTACGGTGCGGCGCGGCTGGTGGCGAAGGCGGCCGCCTCGCCGTGTACGCCGGAGACGGTCGCGGCGCTGGCCCGGATCGACCCTGCGTCGTTGGACGGCGAGGCGCGGGTGGATCTGATCGTCGCCTGGGAACGCGCCGCGTCGATGGTCGCCGCCCACCAGCAACGGGCGCTGGCGTCGGTGGTGGACGCGACCACCTCGGTGGGCATGGCCGGCGAGGCGGCGCGGTTCGAGGTCGGTGCCGCGCTGCGGCTGTCCCCGCACACCGCCGCGGACCGCACCATGGTCGCCGCCGCCCTCACCGGCCCGCTGACCGACACCCTGGACGCGCTGACGGCGGGGCGGATCAGCTACCTCCAGGCCGCCGCCATCGCCACCACGGTCGACGGGCTCGACCCGGACGTCGTGACGGCGGTCCAGGACAAGGTGCTGGACCAGGCCGACGACCTCACCGTCGCCGAGACCCGCACCGCGCTGCGCCGCGCGGTCATCGCCGCCGACCCCGAGGCAGCGGCCGACCGCTACCAGAAAGCCCGCAAGGAACGGTCCATCGACCCCTACCCGCTGCCCGACGCGATGACCGGCTGGTGGGTCACCGCCCCCGCCGCCGACGCCGACGCCGCCTTCGACGCACTCACCGCCCGCGCCCACACCGCCAAACACGCCCTGCAAACCGCCGGCGAAGACGACCCCGGCATCGACGCCCTGCGCGTCGACGTGCTCCTCGCCCTCACCACCGGCACCCCACTCCCCGGCACCGACACCGGCCGCCGCGCGCAGCAACGGCACCGCCCGCGCGACCGGCTCCGACAACGACAACGCCAGCGTGGCCAGTCGCGGCGGGCGCGGCAGGGTTGCCGCGGTGCCGCTGCGGCGGACGACGCTCCGCCGCGGTCATCATCGACCTGCCCACCCTGCTCGGCCTCGCCAACAACCCCGGCGAGCTCCCCGGCTACGGACCCATCCCCCCAGCCCTGGCCCGCCAGCTCGCCGCCGACACCGACTGGACCCGCTGGACCACCCACCCGCACACCGGCGCCCTGCTCGACACCTCCCCCCACACCTACCGGCCCCGACCCGCCCTCGCCGCCCACCTCACCGCCCGCGACCGCACCTGCGGCTTCCCCGGCTGCAACCGACCAGCACAAGCCTGCGACCTCGACCACGTCATCGAATACACCCTCGGCGGACGCACCCTCCGCCTCAACCTCGGACCGCTGTGCCGCACCCACCACAACGCCAAAACCCACGGCGGCTGGCGACTCAAACTCGACCCGCAAACCGGCGACAAAACCTGGACCAGCCCCCTCGGCAAGACCTACCGCAAACACCGACCCGAACGCACCGGCGACCCACCACACGAAACGCCGGTGACCAGCGAGTTCCGCGAGAAGACCCGGGACCCCTGAAGGCTTTCGGGGAGGAACCCAGGGTGCTCCCCGATGTCTCCGTCGCCCCTACTCGCTCAGGCTGGCTTCTCGTTGATTTCTCACGAGGAGGTCGGGATGAAGCGAGTGTTGCGGACCATGGTGACTGCGATGACAGTGCTGGCAGTGACGGCGACGACAGCAGCCACCGCCGCGCCGAAGGATCCGGATCGCGCCGGGCTGCACAAACGGCTGGATAACGTCGTAGCCGCCGGGGCGTTGGGCGCGCTCGCGGAGGTGCGGGACGAGCATGGCGTGTGGCGAAGCACCAGCGGTGCCGCCGAACTTGGCAAGACGCGGGCGGTCCCGGTCGACGGCCGGTTCCGGGTTGGCAGCATCACGAAGACGTTCGTCGCGACGGTGGCCCTGGAGCTGGTCGGCGAGCGTCGGCTGCGGCTGGACGACGCGGTCGAGAGGTGGCTGCCCGGAGTCGTCCCCAATGGTCACCGCATCACCGTGCGCCATCTGCTCAGCCACACCAGCGGGGTGTACGACGTCCTGCACACGCTGCCGATGCCGCCGGGGCAGGAGTTCCTGGCCAACCGGTGGCGGACCTGGACCGCGGCCGAGCTGGTTCAGCGCGCGGTGGCAAACCCTCCTGCGTTCGAACCACCGGGGTCGAGATTCGAGTACTCGAACACCAACTACCTCCTGCTCGGGCAGGTCATCGAGACGGTGACCGGACGGTCCTACGGCGAGGAGATCGAGCGCCGGATCCTCCGACCGTTGCGGCTGCGCGGCACCGCGGTGCCGGGGGCGTCGCCGCGGATTCACGGGCCACATCCGCACGGCTACGTGCCGAACGGCGGCGAGCTGCCCCTCCTCGACTACACAGAGATGAATCCGTCGGTGATGGGCGCAAGCGGCGAGATGATCTCCACGACCAGGGATCTCAACCGGTTCTTCGCCGCACTGCTCAGTGGGCGCTTGCTGCCGGGTCACCTGCTCGACGAGATGAAGACGCCGGGTGTCGAGGGCGGAAGGTACGGGCTCGGGCTGGCCTGGCGGAGCACCTCGTGCGGCGTCCGCCTCTACGGCAACGACGGCGATGCACTGGCGTACCAGACGTGGTCGTTCTCCACACCGCACCCGCACCACCAGGTCACCGTCGCGCTCACGCCAACGTTCCGCGGTGACCCCGACGACGCCGTCGATGCGTTCCTGGACGAGGCCATCTGCGGCTGAATGACAGGGGCAACCGTCCGAGGGTGTGGCGCGTCTCACACGCAGCCGGTGCATCACGCAGGCGCGACGGCGGGTCTTGGTCGATGTCCGGCCACGACCGTGGCCCGCCGAGAAGCCCACGGGGGAGTCATCCATGTCCGCACGCAAGGCTGCCGCGCGCGTCGTCACTCTGCTCGCCGCGATCGCCCTCGTCTCGGGGCTCGCCCCGGCCACCGGCGCGAGCGCCGCCACGTCCTGCACCACCGGCCCCTACCAGCGTCAGGTCGAGCGCTATCTCGGCCTGGCCGTCAACGGTCGCAACAGCGCCGCCGACTGTGCGCGCATCAAGGCGTTCCAGAAACGCTACGGCGTCAAGCCCGTCGCGGGCTACGCCGGCCCGACAACCTACGGCCTGGTCAAGCGACTGAAGCTGGCCAAGGCGAACGCGGGGCGTTGTGTAACCCGCAGCAAGGTCGTCTGCGTCGACCTGACGAGCCAGACGGTGTGGATCGCGCGCAACGGCACCCGCGTGTGGGGTCCGTGGCCGGTGCGGAGCGGCCGCAACGGCTACGAGACGCGCACCGGGAAGTTCAGGGTCTACCGCAAGAACATCGACCATGTGTCGAGCATCTACGGCACGCCGATGCCCTACGCCATGTTCTTCTCGGGCGGTCAGGCGTTCCACACCAGTGACCGCTACCTCTACAACAGCCTCGGATCGCACGGCTGCGTGCACATCGTCCCGAGGATCGCGCGGGACATGTGGGACCGGGTCGGCACCGGCACGGCCGTGCACTCCTTCGGTCGCAAGCCCGGCACCTGAGCCGGGATCTCAGAGCCCGAGGTCGGCGAGCTGGGGCAGCTCGGCACGGACCGCGTCGCGGCCCGAGGTCGCGTCGCGAGCGTCGATCGCCAGCCGCGCGATGCGTCGCGCCTCGTCGTAGGACACGTCAGCAAGCACGGCGCCGACGTCGGCGATCGAGCGCGCCGACATCGACAGGCTGGTGACGCCGAGCCCGACCAGGACCACCGCAAGCGCGGGATCGGCGGCCGCCTCGCCGCAGACGCCGACCGGCTTGCCGGTCGCCTCCCCCGCTGCTCCGGTCATCTCGACGAGCCGGAGCAGCGCCGGCTGCCAGGGATCGTTGAGGCTGGCGAGTACGCCGGACATGCGGTCGGCCGCCATCGCGTACTGGGCGAGGTCGTTCGTGCCGAGGCTCGCGAAGTCGACGACCTCCAGCAGGTGGTGCGCAGTCAGCGCGGCTGACGGGACCTCGACCATCACCCCGGCCGTACGCACCCCCGCCGAGCGAGCGTGGGCCGCGAAGTCGGCGGCCTCGCTCGCCACCGCGACCATCGGCGCCATCACCCAGACGTCCGCGTCGCTCTCGTCGGCCGCTGCGGCGATGGCCTCGAGCTGGCGTTCGAGCACGCCCGGGTCGGCGAGCCCGATGCGCAGGCCGCGCACCCCGAGTGCCGGGTTGGGCTCCTCGCCCTGGTCGAGGAACGGCAGCGGCTTGTCCGCGCCGGCATCGAGCGTGCGGACCACGACCTTCTTTCCGGGAAAGGCGGCGAAGACCTCGGCGTAGGCCTTCTGCTGATCGGAAGGCGAGGGTTCCGACGATGCGTCGAGGAAGAGGAACTCGGTGCGAAAGAGACCGACGCCCTCGGCGCCCGCCGCCGCGGCCGCCACGGCTCCCGCCGGGTCACCGACGTTGGCCAGCAGCTGCACCCGCCGTCCGTCGGAGGTCGCTCCCTCGCCGGTCCAGACATGATCGGCACCCCGACGGCGCCGGGCACTCTCCCTCGCCTCCGCCACAGCCTCGTCGGACGGCGCGGTGTCCACGGTCCCGGTGCTGCCGTCGAGGAGCACGGTGTCGGACGTCTCGAGGTCGAGCACGCCCGGACACCCGACGACAGCCGGGATGCCGAGTGCCCGCGCCAGGATCGCGGTGTGGCTCGTCGGCCCACCCTGTTCGGTCGCGAAGCCGAGCACCCGCTCGGGGCTCACCGTCGCCGTGTCGGCCGGCGCGAGGTCACGGGCCACGAGCACGAACGGGTGGCCCGGGTCCGGCACACCGGGCACCGGTACGCCGAGGATCGTCGCGACGATGCGGTTGCGCACGTCCTCGACGTCGGCCGCACGGGCTCCCATGTAGCCACCCGCACTCGCGAGCATGTCGCGGAAGGTGTTCGCCGCTTCCCAGGTGGCGCGCGCGGCGGACAGCCCTCGCTCGCTGACACCCTGCTCGGCCAGATCGGCGAGGGCGGGATCGGCGGCCATGAACGAGGTGGCCTCGAGGACCGCCTGCGTCTCGCCGCTCGCACCCGCCGCGCGTTCTTGGAGGTCGGCCGCCACCGCGTCCATCGCTGGCCGCACCCGGGCCGCCTCGGTCTCGCGGTCGGCAACGGTGTCGCCTTCCGCGGGCTCGGCGACGGGGTCCGGCATCCGGACCACCGGGCCGGCAACGACTCCTGGGCAGACTCCGATCCCGCGCAGCACCGTCATGGCCTTCATCCTTCACCACGTGCGAGTGGCGCTCGAGCCCGGCGCTCGGCAGACTGCGAAGCCACCGTCCGCCCGTAGCCCTCCCCACAAGGAGTTCGCCGATGCCCGAACGTCGTGTGAAGGTTGCTTCGTCCGTGGGGCTGCACGCCCGACCGGCGATGATCTTCGTCCAGGCGGCGGCCAAGAAGCCGGTGCGTGTCCAGGTCGCGAAGGGTGGCGACCCCGTCGACGCCCGCAGCATGCTCTCGGTGCTCGGCCTCGACGTGCGCAAGGACGACGAGGTGGTGCTCAGCGCCGAGGGCGAGGGTGCCGACCAGGCCCTCGACGAGCTCGCGGACCTGCTGTCCCAGAACCTCGACGCCCCGGGCTGATCCCGGCCGCGCGGGTCGTGCGCGGGCCGGACGGGCGCGGCGGATAAGAATGGGTGGAGACCTCACTCACCCGTCCGACCAGGCAGGAGCAGTACGCCGTGGCCCGCCGCAGCAGCAAGACCGTCATCCCCGACGACTTCGTCGAGCACATCGTCGACATCGACATGTCCGACGAGATGCAGGGGTCGTTCCTCGAGTACGCCTACTCGGTCATCTACTCGCGCGCCCTGCCGGACGCTCGCGACGGCCTCAAGCCGGTTCACCGCCGGATCCTCTACCAGATGAACGAGATGGGGCTGCGGCCCGACCGCGGCCATGTCAAGTGTGCCCGCGTCGTCGGTGACGTGATGGGCAAGCTGCATCCCCACGGCGACACGGCGATCTACGACACGCTCGTCCGGATGGCGCAGCCCTGGGCGATGCGACTGCCGCTGGTGGACGGCCACGGCAACTTCGGGTCGCTCGGCAACGACAACCCGCCCGCGGCGTACCGCTACACCGAGTGCCGGCTCGCGCCCGCCGCCCAGTTGATGACCGACAGCATCGACGAGGACGTCGTCGACCTGCGACCCAACTACGACGACCAGTCGTACGAGCCCGAGGTGCTCCCGTCGGCCTTCCCCAACCTGCTCGTCAACGGCGCCAGCGGCATCGCCGTCGGCATGGCCACCAACATGGCTCCCCACAACCTGGTCGAGGTCATCTCGGCCGCGCGCCACCTCATCAAGCACCCGGACGCCACCCTCGACGACCTCATGCGTTTCGTGCCGGGGCCGGACCTGCCGACCGGCGGCAAGATCGTGGGCCTCGACGGCGTGCGCGAGGCCTACGAGACGGGCCGCGGCACGTTCCGCACCCGGGCCACCGCACGCGTCGAGAACATCACCGCTCGGCGCAAGGGCATCGTCATCACCGAACTGCCCTGGGGCGTCGGCCCGGAGCGCGTCATCGAGAAGATCAAGGACCTCGTCGGCGCCAAGAAGCTGCAGGGCATCGCCAAGCTCACCGACCTGACCGACCGCCACCACGGCCTTCGGCTGGTCATCGAGGTCAAGAACGGGTTCAACCCCGACGCGATCCTCGACCAGCTCTACCGGCTCACCCCGGTCGAGGACTCGTTCGGCGTCAACAATGTCGCCCTCGTCGACGGCCAGCCCCACACGATGGGCCTCAAGGAGCTGCTCGAGGTCTACGTCGCCCACCGCCTCGACGTTATACGCCGGCGCAGTGAGTTCCGCCGCCGCAAGGCGCAGGAGCGGCTGCACCTCGTCGAAGGGCTGCTCACCGCGATCCTCGACATCGACGAGGTCATCGCGGTGATCCGCTCGAGCGACGACACGGCCGCCGCGCGCGACCGGCTGATGACGGTCTTCGACCTCAGCGACGTGCAGACCAACTACATCCTCGAGATGCCACTGCGCCGATTGACCAGGTTCTCGCGCATCGAGCTCGAGACCGAGCAGGACGCGCTGCGGCGCACCATCGACGAGCTCACGGCGCTGCTCGATTCGGAGGCAGTGCTGCGCGGCACCGTGTCGAGCGAGTTGGGAGAGGTCGCCAAGAAGTTCGGTACGCCGCGGCGTACCGTCCTGCTCGAGTCGGCCGGCACCGCCGTCACGTCCGCGACCCCGCTCGAGGTCGCCGACGACCCGTGCTGGGTGCTGCTCTCGTCGACCGGCCTGCTCGCCCGGACCCTCACCGGCGACACGCTGTCGTCGGGCGGTGGGCGGGCCAAGCACGACGTGCTCCTCTCCGCCGTGCCCGCGACCGCGCGCGGCGATGTCGCCGTCGTGACCAGTGCGGGACGCATGATCCGGCTCGGCGTGATCGACATGCCCGCCCTGCCCGACACCGCGAACGCGCCCAACCTGTCCGGCGGCGCGCCGATCTCGGAGTTCGTGCAGCTCGACGCCGAGGAACGCGTCCTCTGTCTCGCCTCGCTGAGCGAGGACTCCCCCGGTCTCGCGCTCGGCACCGAGCAGGGCGTCGTCAAGCGCGTCACCACCGACTACCCACAGCGCGACGACTGGGAGGTGATCGCCCTCAAGCCCGGCGACCGGGTGGTGGGTGCGGTCCAGCTGATCGACGAAGGCTGGGACCTGGTGTTCGTGACCTCCGATGCCCAGCTCCTGCGTTTCTCCGCGTCGTCCGTGCGACCGCAGGGCCGTACCGCCGGTGGCATGGCAGGTGTGCGACTCGCCAAGGACGCGCGCGCAGTCTTCTTCGGTGCTGTCGACCCGGGCGCCGACGCGGCCGTCGTCACGATCTCCGGCTCGTCGTCCGCGCTGCCCGGCACCGAGGCGGGATCGGTCAAGGTGACGCCCTACGCCGAGTACCCCGCGAAGGGACGCGGCACCGGCGGCGTCCGTGCGCACCGCTTCCTGCGCGGCGAGGACACGTTGCTGCTCGCCTGGGCGGGCAGCGCTCCTCCGCGAGCCGCTGCCGCCACCGGGGTGCCGATCGACCTCACCCCCGCGACCGGCAAGCGCGACGGCTCGGGTACGCCGGGGAGCCAACCCGTCGCGGCAGTCGCCGGAGGGTGAGACTCGCTAGTCGAGGTTCGCGCCAGGCTCTGTTGTGCCGTTGACAAGCAGGGCGTTCGGAATAGCCTGCGAGTTCTCGACCCGAGAGGTTCTCTCATGCCCAAGTACCTGATCACTGCCAACTACACGGCCACAGGATTGGAGGGCGTGCGCGCCGCCGGTGCCAAGGCCCGGGTGGACGCCGTGTCGTCGATGCTCGAGGCCGTGGGTGGCCACCTCGACTCGTTCCACTTCGCTTTCGGCGACACCGACGTGTTCGCCATCGCGGACGTGCCCGACGATGAGGCTGCCGCGGCCATCGCCATCGCGATCAACAGCAGCGAAGCGGTGAGCATCCAGACCACCAAGCTGCTCACTGCGGACCAGATCGACGAGGCGCTCCGGCGCACAGTGAACTACCGGCCGCCCGGCACCTGACCGGTCAGCCGATCCGACGCATGAATGACAGCTGTCCCCGGCGTCAGCGAGCCCGAAGATCTGGCCCACCTCGTTCGCGCCCATGTCTGCTCTGCGCGAGAGCCCTCGCGACTTCTTGATTGATTCCAGAATATGAGTCAGACTGCCACCCGTGCGTACGACCTCGGACTACGAACGCATGCTGCGCGCGGCCGCTCTGCGTGTCACGCGCCCTCGCGTGGCGGTCCTCAACGCCGTACATGATCATCCGCACGCCGACACGGACTCGATCATCGGTGTCGCGCGCGACAACCTTGGTGAGGTCTCCCACCAGGCGGTCTACGACGTCCTGCGCGCGCTGACCGGCGCGGGGCTGGTGCGGCGTATCCAGCCCAAGGACTCCGTGGCGCGCTATGAGGCGCGGGTCGGGGACAACCACCACCACGTCGTCTGTCGGTCGTGTGGTGCCATTGCGGACGTCGACTGCGTGATCGGCTACGCCCCCTGCCTGTCGGCCGACGGCTCCAGCTACGAGATCGACGAAGCCGAGGTGATCTTCTGGGGCCGGTGTCCGGAGTGTGTCGCGGCAACCAGAGCAACCCAGCAAACGGGAACAACCATCAGATGAACCAGCGAGGACAGGAGAGCGAACGACGTGTCTGAACGCGGCAGCGAGAGCGAGAACCCGGTCATTGACGCCCCGACGGCGGAGCCGGGTCGGCCGAGGACGAACCAGGACTGGTGGCCGAACCAGCTGAACCTGCAGGTTCTCCATCAGCACTCGCCCCGGGGCAACCCGCTGGGCGAGGACTACAGCTACGCGGAAGAGTTCGAGACGCTCGACGTCGACGCGCTGAAGCGGGACATCTTCGAGGTCATGACGACGTCGCAGGACTGGTGGCCGGCCGACTACGGGCACTACGGGCCGCTGCTGATCCGGATGAGCTGGCATGCGGCGGGTACGTACCGCATCGAAGACGGGCGTGGCGGTGGTGGCGACGGCTCTCAGCGCTTCGCCCCGCTCAACAGCTGGCCCGACAACGCGAACCTCGACAAGGCGCGCAGACTGCTCTGGCCGGTCAAGCAGAAGTACGGGCGGAAAGTCTCCTGGGCCGACCTCCTTGTCTTCGCCGGCAACTGCGCCATGGAGTCGATGGGGTTCAAGACCTTCGGCTTCGGCTTCGGGCGCGAGGACATCTGGGAGCCCGAGGAGATCATCTGGGGGCCTGAGGACACATGGCTCGGCGACGAGCGCTACAGCGGCGACAGGGAGCTGACAGGTCCGTTCGGCGCCGTGCAGATGGGCCTGATCTACGTGAACCCGGAAGGGCCCAACGGCACTCCGGATCCGCTGGCTTCGGCGCGAGACATCCGCGAGACGTTCCGTCGCATGGCGATGAACGACGTGGAGACGGTCGCACTGATCGCGGGCGGGCACACGTTCGGCAAGACGCACGGCGCCGCCGCGGGTGAGTACGTCGGCCCCGAGCCTGAGGCCGCTCCTGTCGAAGCGGGCGGCCTCGGCTGGAAGAACACGTTCGGCAGCGGCAAGGGCAAGGACACGATCACCAGCGGACTCGAGGGTGCGTGGACACCCACTCCGACCGCCTGGGACAACAGCTTCTTCGAGACACTGTTCGGCTACGAGTGGGAGCTCACCGAGAGCCCTGCCGGCGCGAAGCAGTGGAAGCCGAAGGACGGCGCCGGGGTGGACACGGTGCCCGACGCGCACGACCCAGCGACCCGGCGAGCCCCGATGATGCTGACGACCGACCTGGCGCTGCGGATGGACCCGATCTACGAGCCGATCTCGCGCAACTTTCTGGAGAACCCCGACCAGCTCGCGGACGAGTTCGCCAAGGCCTGGTACAAGCTGCTGCACCGCGACATGGGACCCGTCTCGCGTTTCCTCGGGCCGTGGATCGCGGAGCCGCAGCTGTGGCAGGACCCCGTTCCGGCCGTCGATCACGACCTGATCGCGGACGGGGATATCGCCGCTCTCAAGGCCAAGGTCCTCGAGTCGGGCCTGTCCATCTCCCAGCTGGTCTCGACCGCGTGGGCGTCAGCGGCAACGTTCCGCAACACTGACAAGCGTGGCGGGGCCAACGGCGCGCGCATTCGGCTCGAGCCGCAACGGGACTGGGAGGTCAACGACCCGGCCGAGCTGGGCAAGGTGCTGCAGACCCTCGAGGCGATCCAGCAGGACTTCAACACCTCGCGGTCCGACGGCACCAAGGTCTCGCTGGCCGACCTGATCGTCCTGGGGGGTTGTGCGGCCGTCGAGGCGGCGGCGAAGAACGCCGGGTTCGCCATCACGGTTCCGTTCGTGCCCGGCCGCACGGATACCTCGCAGGCGCAGACCGACGTGGAGACCTTCAGCGCGCTCGAACCGCGGGCGGATGGTTTCCGCAACTACCTACGGGCGGGCGAAAAGCTCCCTCCGGAGACCCTGCTCCTGGACCGGGCGAACCTGCTGACGTTGTCCGCCCCTGAGATGACTGTTCTGGTCGGCGGTCTGCGCGCGCTGAACGCCAACGCCGGGCAGTCACCGCGTGGCATCTTCACCGCCCGGCCGGAGACGTTGACCAACGACTTCTTCGTGAACCTGCTCGACATGAGCACGGAGTGGAGCCCGTCGGCCTCGTCGGAGAACGTGTTCGAGGGTCGGGATCGCGCCACGGGCGACGTCACGTGGACCGCCACTGCCGTTGACCTCGTCTTCGGGTCGAACTCCCAGCTCCGAGCCATCGCGGAGGTCTACGCAACCGACGACGCGAAGGAGAAGTTCGCGCGCGACTTCGTGGCTGCCTGGGACAAGGTCATGAACCTCGATCGGTTCGAGATCGCCTGACCCCGGTGTCCAGGTCGGCCGCTCGTCGGCCGACCTGGACGTCGCAGGCCAGGAGCGTACCGATGCCACGCGATCCCAACATCCCCGACGCGTTCGACGTCTACACGATCGTGGTCCTGCGGCGCCCGGCCGACGCGCCGGAGATGTCGGACGACGAGCTCGATGAGCTCCAGAAACACCACCTCGCCTACCGCGCCGAGCTGAGGCAGCAGGGCGTGGTGGTCGTGAACGGGCCGTTCGACGAGCAGACCGACCCGGCGTACCGCGGGATGTCGATCTTCGCGTGCGACCCCGCCGCGGCCGCGCGGCTGTCGGACGGCGACCCTTCCGTCGTGGCGGGCCGGCTCGCCTACGACGTGATGGAGTGGTGGGTCGGCGCCGGCTCGCTCGCCTTCCCGCTCACGGACGGCCCGGTTGGCGACCGCCGCGCGATGCCGGACGACTGACCTTGTGAGCGCGACGACTCCGACGACGGCTCCGATCGCAGCGCCGGCTATCCCGGCCGGCACTCCCACCTCCAACACGGCGAACCACGCAGTCGCTGGATGCGCACGTAGCCCGAGGACCAGGCCAACGAGAGCGCCGAGCATGCCAGCAGCCACTGCGCCGATGACTGCGAAACGCAGGACGACGGGCATGGCCACGAGCTGAGACCGCGCCGACGTCATGGCGTCAGTATGCGGCCATGGACAGCTGGGTGCCGTACGCGACCGTGGCGTCGTCAGGGGCCGGAGCGTCGGGTCTTCCGGACACGCGGGCTTCGGCCTGCCGGACGCGGCCAATGATGTCGGCCGGTCCTTGAGTGTTGAGCAGTTCCAGTACGCCGGCCCAGTCGGTCACGCCGTACGGGCTGACGATGCGGCTGGCGCCGTTGCTGAGCAGCGCGATGCTGTCCAGGCCTTGAAGGGGACAGCTGCCGGTTACCGCCTCCTCCGCAGCGTGCGGGTCATCCTTGGCGATCCAGTAGCCGCCCGGCTGGTTCCGGCGAGCGCGAAAGTCCTCGATGCAGGAGTCCCGGATGCGGTCGTACTCCGGAGTCCCCGGAGGAACGCCGTCCAGGGGCGCGGTGCAGATGCGTCTGGTGGCGACCTCACGGTCGTCTGTGATGACGTGCGACTCACCGCCGGTCTGGTCGAGGACGAGGAACGAGTCAGCGAGCAGGAGATAGTCGAGGCGGCCCTGGTGAGCGCGGGCAATCAGCACAGTCGCCTGCGGGCTGATGGGGTTCGCGATGTCACAGGTGCCGCTGTGATCGGCGGCTATCTCGCCGATCGTGGCGGCGAGGATCGACGCGAGGTCTCCCCCGTCGTCACGCGAGAGACGACCGAGCAGTGCGCCGCCGAGTCGGTGCGTGTACCAGGCGACGCCGTGAACGCAGACCGAGTCGGCTCCCGGGATGCCGGCACCGTCCAGGAGCACGGCGGCGCCGGAAACGGCGCCGACGAAGTCCTCGTTCGGCCGGCCGGCATGGCCGGCACTCGTCGCCATGTTGACGTGCATGCGTCAGGCGACGGCCTGCGGCCGGCTGAGCGACATCCGCGCAGGCTATCCGGGCACGGTGGTCAGAACCGCCAACGCGTGGCGCCGCCGGGGTCGACGTTCAGCACCACCGTTGCCTGACGCGGGGTGAGCCGGTAGACCCGCCACGGCGGCGGTCCTGCGGACGGCGCGCTGTACTCCGCCGTCAGCCCGATGCCGGACTCGTCGACACGTGCCGGCCACCCTCCGGCTGCCCACCGGTCGGCCATGTCCGCGACGACATCGGGGTCGGTGACCAGGGCGGCCTCCCCGTCCACCGCGAGGTCGAACTCGTCCGTGGAGACGCCCAGCGTGCATCGGGGGTCCCTGGCCAGGTTCCGCCCCTTGCGGGTCGTCTCGCCGGTCGTGAAGTAGAAGAGGCCGGACACCCACTGCGGGCCGAGGCCGGTCAGGTGCGGGCTGCCGTCGGCGTTCGTGGTCGCCAGCCAGCTGCGGTTGTCGGGTCCACCGGTCCCGGCCAGCGCCTCGGGGCCACCGGCGAGGCGGGTCTCCACCCGCTGCCAGTCGACCAGCGGAAGTCCATAGCGGTCGGCAAGGTTCGTAGCGTCCATGTGAGTTCTGACCCTTCGGAGCCGCCGAAGTCATCGGATGGGCCATGCTGCAGGAGAGGCCTTGCTCAGGCGCAGGGAGGGATCGTGCGGATAGGGGCTCATTTGCCGCTCGCCGACCTGGGCGACGGCCCGCCGACGGGCGAGGACCTGCGCACCTACGCCAGGAGCGCCAAGGACCTCGGCTACACGACGCTGTCCGCCAACGATCACCTTGTCTGGGGCAAGCCCTGGCTCGACGGCCCGACCGCCCTCGCCAGCGTCTTGTCCGCGGCAGGCGAGATGACCTTGGCCACCAGCATCGCGCTGCCGGTGGTACGTCACCCGGTCGTGGTCGCCAAGATGCTGACCACACTCGCGAGCCTGACAGCGGGTCCGGTCGTGGGCGGGCTCGGCCCCGGGTCGAGCCGGGCCGACTACGAGGCCGTCGGCATCCCCTTCGAGCAGAGATTCGCGCGCTTCGACGAGGCGCTGCCAATGGTCAGGGCATTGGCGCGCGGCGAGCCCGCCATCGCAGGGACCTACTACGCCGCCGAGTCGCGACTGGCCCCGATACCCGACGTCCCCCCGCAGATCTGGTTCGGCAGCTGGGGGTCCGATCGACGGCTCGCCGCCATGGCGGCGGTGGCCGACGGCTGGTTCGCCTCGGCGTACAACGCGACACCGCAGCAGTACCACGAGGCCCGTGCCCGGCTCGACGGGCACCTGCAGGCGGCCGGTCGAGAACCGGACGACTTCCCCGATGCCATGGCCACGATGTGGCTCTTCGTCACCGACGATCGCCAAGAGGCCGAGCAGGTGCTCACCGAGGTGCTGGCGCCCACGCTGCACCGTGACCCCGCGGAGCTGGTGCACCTGCCGATCGGGAGCGCCCAGCACTGCTCGGAGGCCCTGGCCGCGTACGCCGCCGCCGGCGCGCGCGAGGTGCTGCTGTGGCCGATCCGGGACGCGCTTCACCAGCTGGAGCGCGGCATGGAGGCGGCTTCGTCAGTTGGGTCCGGGTGACAACTGCGTCGCCTACTCGGCGCGGGAGAGGCGCTCCGCGTCGATGTCCGCGGACTTGCCGACGATCGCCCGGTTCACGAACCACAGCACCACACCGATGCCGACGAGCACGCCGGCCGTGAGGTAGACCGACGCCTCGCGCCCGCCGATGGGGCTTGCGAGCACCAGGCACGTCACCACGCCGAGGACAGGAACGACGGTCGGCGCCTGGAAGTGCCCGTGGTCGACCGGGTTGCGGCGCAGCACGAGCACCGCCACGTTGACGACGGCGAACACGCACAGGAGCAGGAGGGCGGTCGTGTCGCCGAGGTCCTCCACCTTGCCCGTCGAGACGAGTGCGAAGCCCAGCAGTGTGGTGAAGATGATGGCCACCCACGGAGTCCGCCGCCGGTCATGCACCCGGCCGAACAAGCCGGGCACGATGCCCTCACGCGACATGCCGTAGACCAGGCGCGAGGCCATCAACATGTTGATGAGCGCCGTGTTGGTCAGGGCGCAGAGCGCGATCAGCGCGAAGAGCTTCGGCGGGAAGTCCACGCCGCCGGCCTTGACGACCTCGAGCAGCGGGCCACTGGATTTTTGCAGCGTCTCGGCGTCGACGAGCAGCGACGACGTGATCGCGACCAGGATGTAGAGGGTGCCCGTGATGAGCAAGCCACCCAACAGAGCCCGCGGGAACGTCTTGCTCGGCTCGTGCACCTCCTCGGACATGTTGACCGAGTCCTCGAAGCCGACGAGCGCGAAGAAGGCCAGGGAGGCGCCACCGAGCAGGCCGAGCACCACACCGTTGCTCGAGTCGAACTCGGTGAGTCGCCCCGGCTCGCCGTCCCCGTTGAGGATGGCCCAGGCGCCGATCCCCACGATGATCAGCAGGCCGCTCAGCTCGATGAAGGTGAGGACGACATTCGCCTTCACCGACTCGGTCACGCCGCGGAAGTTCACGAGGGCGAGGATCACCAGGAACACGACCGCGACGAGCACAACGGGCAGGGTGACGAACTCGCTCAGGTAGTCGCCGCCGAACGCGCGGGCCGAGGTGCTGGCCGAGGTGATGCCCGAGCACATCACGGCGAACGCGACGACGAACGTGAAGAACGGGAGGCCGAATGCCTTGTTGGTGTAGAGCGCGGCCCCGGCAGCGCGCGGATACTTCCCGACCAGCTCGGCGTAGGAGCAGGCGGTCAGCGCAGCCACGACGAAGGCGATGGCGAACGGCGCCCACAACGCGCCACCGACCTCGCCGGCCACCTCACCCGTGAGCGCGTAGACACCGGCGCCGAGGATGTCGCCGACGATGAAGAGCAACAGCAGCTTGCGGCTGATGATCCGCTTGAGCGGCCCTTCCTGCTGCGGTCCTGGTCTGTCCACCGTCGTGTCGGCCATCGCCGGTCCTCCTGTGTGGAGAGAAGTCCCGGACCGATGCTGCCCCGTCACCGGCCGGCCGACACCTCTACGACGACCAGGGCGGGTCGGAGCCCAACTCGTCGAGGGCGCCGCCCGAGGTGCACTCAGCTGCCCGGTAGTCCTGCTCCATCCGGGGGTACACCTCCTTCCAGTACCGACGGGCCAGGGCCGCAGCGGCTTCCGGCGATGCGCCGAGCAGCCGCGCCGTCCGCGCATCGCGCTGCATCGCACGGCACTCCGCGTCCGCCTCAACGGTGTGCCCGGCCAGGTGCATGGCCTCGTGGGTGAGCACGTGCACCGCGACGACCTCGTCGAGGCTGGGTCGTTGATGGTCTGAGCCGCGGTACGCCGAGAGCGCGGCGCACTGCGCACGCTTGATCAGCGTCCACCGAGCCGGACGGCCGGCTGCGTCGTACGGCACGTAGCCGAGCTCGCTGCCCGCGTCCACCCACTCCTGGCCCGCGGTCTGGCAACGGACGTCGACCTGCCGCCCGGCGAGGTCCGACGCGACGTCCGACAGCGCCGCCTCGTTGCGCTGATGGCGCACCACCGGGACGAGACAACCGGCGGCCAGGACGAGCAGCGCGAGGATCGACGTCACGGGGAAGCGACGTGGCCTGCCCAGCGAGTCGACGCGGCGCAGCACCCAGCGCGCGGCGAGCACTGCCACGCCGGCTAGCGACAGGACGGCGATCCAGGTGAGCACACCAGGGTTATCGGTCGGCTGACCGTCGCGACTGAGTGCTTGGGGGCAGCTTGTCAGACGTCGATGCTGGCGCGGTCGACGCGCGAGGCGCCGGCCACGAGGAAGTCGCGCCGTGGGGCCACGTCGTTGCCCATCAGGAGGTCGAAGACCTCCTCGGCGGCCTGGACGTCGCCGAGACTGACCCGGCGCAGCGTGCGGTGGCGCGGGTCCATCGTCGTCTCGGCCAGCTGGTCGGTGTCCATCTCGCCGAGGCCCTTGTAACGCTGGATCGGCTCCTTGTAGCGCTTGTTGCGACGTTGCAGGTCGCTCACCGTCTTGCGCATCTGGGCCTCGGAGTAGGTGTAGATCACCTCGTTGGCCTTGGCGCCCGCGTTGACGACCTCGATGCGGTGCAGCGGCGGCACGGCGGCGTACACCCGACCGTCCTCGACCATCGGCCGCATGTAGCGGTAGAAGAGGGTGAGCAGCAGGCAGCGGATGTGGGCGCCGTCGACGTCGGCGTCGCTCATGATGATGACCCGGCCGTAGCGCGCCGCGTCGAGGTCGAACGTGCGACCCGAGCCGGCGCCGATCACCTGGATGATCGACGAGCACTCGGCGTTGCGGAGCATGTCGGACGCCGAGGCCTTCTGGACGTTGAGGATCTTCCCGCGGATGGGGAGCAGCGCTTGGTACTCGGAGTCGCGCGCGTGCTTGGCGGTGCCGAGCGCGGAGTCGCCCTCGACGATGAACAGCTCGCTGCGCTCGACCTCGTCGCTGCGGCAGTCGGCGAGCTTGGCCGGCAGCGAGGACGTCTCGAGTGCGTTCTTGCGCCGCTGCAGCTCCTTGTGGGCACGGGCGGCGACCCGGGTCCGCGCCGCCGACGCGACCTTCTCGAGGATGGTCTTCGCCTGCAGCTTGCCGGCCTTCTTCGTCGTCGTCAGCGCAGCCTTGAGCTCCTTGCCCACGACGGCAGCCACGATCCTCGACGCCGCCGAGGTGCCGAGCACCTCCTTGGTCTGGCCTTCGAACTGTGGCTCGGCCAGACGAACGGTGACGACCGCCGTCATGCCCTCAAGGACGTCGTCCTTGACCACGTCGTCCTCGCTGGCCTTCAGCACCCGCTGTGAGCGGAGAGCGTCGTTGAGCGTCTTGGCCAGCGCGCGCTCGAAGCCCTGGACGTGCGTGCCGCCCTTGGGCGTCGCGATGATGTTGACGTAGGAACGCACCGTGGTGTCGTAACCCGAGCCCCATCGCAGCGCCACGTCGACCGTGAGCTCGCGCTCGACCTCCTGGGAGGTCATGTGCCCCTGGTCGTCGAGGACCGGGACCGTCTCCTTGAACTCACCGACCCCCCGCAGCCGGAGGACGTCGCACACCGCCTGGTCGGGCGCGAGGAACTCACAGAACTCGCTGATGCCCCCGTCGTAGTGGAAGGTCGCCTCGCTGACCTCCTTCGTCCGGCCGTCACGGACGAGCAAGGTCAGACCCGGCACCAGGAACGCCGTCTGACGGGCCCGGTTGTGCAGCTCGTCGAGGGCGAGTCCCGCGTCCTTGAGGAAGATCTGCTTGTCGGGCCAGAACCGCACCCGCGTGCCGGTGCGCTTTTTCGCCACCTTGCCGGTCACCCGCAGGCCCGACCCCGGCGTGAAGGCGCTGCTCGGCCTGCCGTTGGCGTACTCCCCCGGCGCGCCGCGCCGGAAGCTGATCGCGTGCGTCTTGCCGCCCCGGTCGACCTCGACGTCCAGACGCTCGGAGAGGGCATTGACCACCGAGGCGCCTACGCCGTGCAGGCCGCCGGTCGCGGCGTACGAACCGCCGCCGAACTTGCCACCGGAGTGCAGCCGGGTCATCACGACCTCGACTCCTGCGAGACCGGTGCGCGGCTCGACGTCGACCGGGATGCCACGGCCGTCGTCACGAACCTCGACGGAGCCGTCGGCGCGAAGGTCGACCTCGATGTGGTGGCAGTGGCCGCCGAGCGCCTCGTCCACGGCGTTGTCGATGATCTCCCACACGCAGTGCATCAGCCCGCGGGAGTCGGTCGACCCGATGTACATGCCGGGTCGCTTGCGGACCGCCTCCAGGCCCTCGAGGACCAGCAGGTTCCGCGCCGTGTAGGCATCCGGCTCGAACTGGCCGTCGCGGCGGGCGTGGAGCGTCTGGGTCACGCGGACGGTCACCTGCATCCGGTAGGGGCCGGACCTGTGGCGCCGGCGGGCTAACCCGATCAGGCTATCGCCGGCGGGGGACGCCGCCTGGCGGCGCCACGCACCCATCGCCAGTGGGTGAGCAGGCCACTGCACAGGGTCCCCATCGTGGGCGATTCGGGTGCTCCGGACGGGCCGAACGGGGGATCGACACGCTGTGACCGGGCTGTGATGCTGCGGAGTGTTCGAGAATGCTCAGAAGCGGGCAACAGGGTCGGCATCAGCCGGCCGGGTGTACGCGGACAGCGAACCAAGACGAGCGGGGTCTCGGGAACGAACCCCAGGTGATTGGATGTTGTCTGTAGGTACTACCCGCAACACGGAGGAGAGGGCGACGTGAACACTGCTCTAGCCCCGCACGCACGCCTGAGTGCTGCCGACCGCTGCGACCGCTGCGGCGCGCAGGCCTACATCCGCGTGACCATGCCGTCCGGCGGCGAGCTGCTGTTCTGCGCCCACCACGGACGCAGCCACGAGGCCAAGCTCCGCGAGATCGCGGTCGGCTTCCAGGACGACAGCGAGACTTTGGCCCAGACACCGCCGGTCGCCCCCGAGGGCGAGCGCTAGATCAGGTCGCAATAGCCCAAAACACCCCACGACATCGAGAGGGCCCCAGGACTTCCCGGGGCCCTCTCGCACGTCCCGCTGACCTGCGCAGATTCCGGCGTGACTTTCCGTCCGCTGGGTCGTTGGAGGGCACGACGGGCGTACCAACATCGCGGACCAATCCGCGAGGTCGTCGGCAACGAAGACGGTGCGCCGGGGGGTACGAGGAGCGGCTGATGATCCAGGAGACCTGGCTTTCCGCCGAGCCCCGGTCCGTCCAGGCCGCCCGGAAGGCCATCCGGCGCTTCCCCGCCGTCCTGGACCGCATGACCCTCCGCGACGCCGAGCTGCTGGTGACCGAGCTGGTGGCCAACGCGGTCACCCGGGGGCGCGCCCGCGAGCGGCTGTGCCTGCGGCTGCACCTGCGCGAGGCGCGACTGCGCGTCGAGGTCTACGAGCCGCACTCGCTGCAGCCCTCCCTGGTGTCCTCCCGCGACCCCACGGAAGCCGAGATCATGCTGCGGATCCTCGACGAGTTCGCGAGCCGATGGGGTCACGACGCAGTCGCCACCGGAGGCGCGAAGTCGTGGTTCGAGCTGCCGATCAGCAGGCTCACCCGCTCTCCCGAGCTGGCGGGCAGGCGCGGCAGCAGCCTGTCCAGGTAGCCGTCAGCTCAGGAGTCGAGTCAGGAGACGTGGACCACCAGGGTGCTCGTGCCCCGGCGGGACCCGGCGTCCACGACGACCTCCTTGCCGCGTGCTGTCGAGCGCACCTGGTAGGCCGTAGGCGCGCCGTTCAGGGTCACCGAGGAGACCTCGGCACCGTCGGGCAGCACGTGGCCGATCGACAGGTCCGCCGAGAGGTGCCGGCTGACGCGCGTGGTCAGACTCCGCGCATGACGCTCGGCGGTGACGTCGACCGACCCGCGTCCGACCTTGATCTGCTTGCCGGCGACCCGGCTCTGCCCGTCGGGGACCTGCGGGACGACCGCGAGCCGACCGCGCCCGATGTCGGGACTGACGCCGAGCTGGTGGTGCACGACCGGCCACAGCGTGCCGTAGGTGCCCCAGGCCTGCAGCACCATCGATCGGTCGTAGAGCGGCCGGCCGATGTTGGCCGGGAAGTCGGGACTCGGTGCGATCTCCGGCATCGCCCCCGGCATCTCCCACACGTTCGGGTCGAGCTGGATGCGGGCGTTGCCGGTCGTGTACCGCTGCTGCTCGTCCTCGCCCAGCCGGCCGAAGTTGCCCTCGGCGACCGCCATGATGCCGGTGTTCAGCGAGAACACCGACCGCTCGCTCCGCACCGTCGACACGGAGCTGTCGCAGGACGCCCCCGGGTTCCCTTCCGGCGCCGAGGTCGGGCCGGTGCCGGTGTGGAAGAGCCCGAACTCGCCTGAGTAGCAGTCCTTCTGTCGCTGCTCCAGAGCTTCCTGGCCATGTGCATCGGTGGCGAGCGGCCGGGTGACCTGGCCGTCGCGGACCAGCTCGGCGTCCATCGGCGTCACGCCGATCCAGTGTCGCTGCAGGATCTTCGTGTTGTCGTTCGCCGGGTCGGCGGGGTCGTCGATCGAGTCGGCGTACTGGTGGGTGTCCCCGCCGTACCACCAGGACCCCTCGAACGCGGCTTCCATCGCCGCGGCGCGGTCCGAGGCCCACGTCACCGTCGCGGCGTCCCCCTTGCTGCGCGCCAGGTCGGCCAGGTCGCGCAGGCCGCGGATCGTGTAGACGGTGTTGTCGAGCTTCTCCACGCCCATGCCCGACCGCTCCACGTTGCCGAGACCTTCCGGCCAGCCGTCGCCGTCGTCGTCCAGCTCTCCGACGACGTAGCGCATGTTCCGGACCGTGAAGGCGTAGAGGTCGTCACGGAACGCGCGGTCGCCCGTCCAACGCCAGATGAGGGCCACCGCGCTGGGGAACTTCGAGGTCTCGTCCGTGTTGCCGGCTGAGTCGAGGGTGCCGTAGTAGACGGACCCGTCCGGCATGACCTCGTGGACCACCTTGCCGCTGTTGCCGTTCATCACCTCACTGACGTCGCGCAGCGCCCGCAGGTGCGCCTTGATGTCGTCGAACTGGCCCATCGCGACGCTGGCGAAGGCGGTGTACTCACCGTCGGTGCCGAACAGCCACGGATAGTCCGGCCAGCCCGCGCCCAGCCAGCGCGCCTTCGCCAACCTGCCCTGGGGAGCTGGGTACGCGCGACCTTCGTCGACCTTGCGCAGGCGCAGGTCGTGCGCCTCCTGGACGGAGTCGGCGAGGTTCTGCTTGCTCCACGCGATGCTCCGCTCGAGGAGAGGGTCACCGGGAAGCTCGACCTGCGTGTTGGCGGCGAGCTTCTGGCGGGACGCGACCTTCTTCGCCAGAGCCCTCGCCGGGTTGGCCAGTGCCTTCTTCAGCTCGGCACGCGCAGGCCCGACGCCCTTGTCCGACCCGGCGACGGCGAACCACAGAGTGGTCGGCTTGTTCCGGTTCAGCTTGACCTGCCAACCCAGCTGCCCACCGGTGCCCTTTCCGAAGGCGCCGTCGTCGCACGTCGTCGGCGCCGGGCCGTCAGCGGGACAGACCACGGCGGGGTCCTGCGGTCCGCGGTGGTTGGGTCCGAGCTCGTGGGACGTCGGCGGCTTGCTGCCCGCGACGAACGCGGCCCAGTCGTGTCGCGAAGCATTCGCGACAGGGGGTGTACCGGTCTCCCGGAACAGCAGCGAGCCCTTGTGGTAAGCGCCCGTGTCCTGGAGGTTGAACGTGCCGGCGTTCGGCGTGGTCCAGCCCCAGGGGTAGGCGGACATGAGCTCGGAATGGGCGTCGAGTGCCAGCGGCACGGTCTGCTTCGTCGTGGACGAGAGGGTGAGACCGACCAGAGTGGCCCGCGTGCCGTCGGGCACGAAGTCGGTGCGCTGCACGGTGACCTGGTCCACCGGCGCGAACGACGTACGCGTGTAGCCCCAGCCGGCGGTCGTCCGCATGGCGGGCACGCCGTCGGGGTCGCCGAGCCAGCGGCTGCCGAGGCGGAACCAGACGCCGTCGACGAGCTTGACCGGCGGGGTCCACACACCACCCATCTCGCCGCGGATGTGCCAGCCTGCGGCCGGGTAGAGCGTGTCCGCGGTGCTCATGGCGTAGGCGCGGTCGCCCACCACCAGCGATCGGCGGTCGGCGAGCCGCGAGCTCTCGCTGAGCTCGGGAGTGGACGCCGACGCCCCTGGCCCTGGCGGGGCTCCCGGCGCACCCGCGGCGGAGGTCGTCGGCACGATCAAGGCCACGGCGAGGGCTGCCATGGCGACCAGACGCGTGGTGTGACCGGCTCGGACCATAGCGACGGCCTCCTCGGGGGCGGGGCTATGACCTATATCACACGAATTTGGCCGAGACCACGGCGCGTCGGGCCGGCTCAGTCGAGGTAGTCGCGCAGCACCTGGGAACGCGACGGGTGGCGCAGCTTGGACATGGTCTTCGACTCGATCTGGCGGATCCGCTCGCGGGTGACGCCGTAGACCTTGCCGATCTCGTCGAGCGTCTTGGGCTGGCCGTCGGTGAGACCGAAGCGCATCGAGACGACGCCCGCCTCGCGCTCGGAGAGCGTGTCGAGCACCGAGTGCAGCTGTTCCTGCAACAGCGTGAACGACACCGCGTCGGCGGGCACGACTGCCTCGGAGTCCTCGATGAGGTCGCCGAACTCGCTGTCGCCGTCTTCACCGAGGGGGGTGTGCAGCGAGATGGGCTCGCGGCCGTACTTCTGCACCTCGACGACCTTCTCCGGAGTCATGTCGAGCTCCTTGGCGAGCTCCTCCGGCGTGGGCTCGCGCCCGAGGTCCTGAAGCATCTGGCGCTGCACCCGGGCCAGCTTGTTGATCACCTCGACCATGTGCACGGGGATGCGGATCGTGCGGGCCTGGTCGGCCATGGCGCGGGTGATCGCCTGGCGGATCCACCAGGTGGCGTACGTCGAGAACTTGTAGCCCTTGGTGTAGTCGAACTTCTCCACCGCGCGGATCAGTCCGAGGTTGCCCTCCTGGATCAGGTCGAGGAAGAGCATGCCGCGACCGGTGTAGCGCTTGGCCAGCGAGACGACGAGGCGCAAGTTGGCCTCGAGCAGGTGGTTCTTCGCCCGGCGGCCGTCCTCGGCTATCCAGTCGAGTTCCTTCTTCAGCTTCGGCGCGAACTTCTCACCGGCGTTGAGCTTCTCCTCGGAGAAGAGCCCGGCTTCGATGCGCTTGGCGAGCTCGACCTCCTGCTCGGCGTTGAGCAGGGCGACCTTGCCGATCTGCTTGAGGTAGTCCTTGACCGGGTCGGCGGTCGCGCCCGCGGTGGCGACCTGCTGGGCCGGCGCGTCCTCCTCGTCGTCGTCGGCGAGGACGAACTCCTCGGTCTGGCCCTCGGGGAGGTCGGTGGGCTCCTCCTCGGGCAGGTCGCTCGCGGGAACGTCCTTCCCGTCGCCAGCCACGGCGCCGGGGACCGCCGTGACCGCACCCTTGGCGTCGGGAGGAGCAGAGCCGTTGCCGCCCGCGGCCGCCTTGCCGCCCGACGCCTTCCTGGCCGTCGTACGAGCCGGCCCGTCCTTCTTGCCCGGCGCAGCGGCCTTCTTCCCCGCCTCGACCTTCTTGGCGGGCTTCTTGACCGGCTCGACCTTCCTGCTGCTGGACTTCTTCGCTGGGGCGACCTTGGAGGTGGCGGTCGCGCGGCGGGCCGCGGTGGCCGCGGAGACCTTCTTGCGGGATGGTCGCTCTTCGCCCTGCTGGTTGTCGAGCTCAGGCGGAAGGGGGCGAGCCGTGTCCGACACGTGCTACCTCTCGTCATGCGCCGCGCGCGTGCTGCACGGGGGCGCTGGCGGTCTGGGACTGGGGGCGGCGTCCGCCGCCTAGCAACACATCATTGTGACACGGCCTGCCGAATCGCACCGCCTTCGGCGCCCGCGGCGAGCCCGGTCCGCGCGTCGCTCAGCCGTCGAATCGCAGGGCGAGCAACGTGGCGTCGTCCCGCCCGGCGGTCTGCCCCAGCATGGTCTGGGCGACCCGGTCGACGAGCTCGCCGAGGCTGTCCGCCGGCTTCCCCACGGCCAGGAGCACCTCGGCCAGCCCCTCGTCGAGGTCGTAGCCTCGTCGCTCCACGACGCCGTCGGTCAACCCCACCAGGGTGTCGCCCGGCCCGAGCTCGAGGGTGCGCTGCCAGCGCGGCTCCGGCCAGCCGAGCGGGGTCGAGCCGCCCCCCGCGTCCACCAGCTCGGGCGCCCCGCCGGCGCGCAGCAGGACGAGGGGCAGGTGGCCCGCGGCCGCGACGGCGATCCGACCGGATGCGGGGTCCGCCAGCAGGTAGACGAGGGTCGCGATCTGGTCGGGGTCCTCGGTCGCGGTGAAGACCAGATCGAGGCCGCGAAGCACCGACTCGGGCAGCGGGTCGACCAGGGCGAGAGCCCGCAGCGCTGCCCGCAGCCGGCCCATCCCCGCGGCGGCGCCCACCCCCTTGCCCATCACGTCGCCGACGACCAGCGCGAGCCGGCCGTCCGGCAGCGCGAAGGCGTCGTACCAGTCGCCGCCCACCTCCGCCTCCAGCGACCCGGGACGGAACGACGCCGCCAGGGTGACTCCCGGCAGCTCGGGCAGCCGGTCCGGGAGCAGGCTGCGCTGCAGCGCCGCCGCGGTGGACCGCTCGCGCTCGTACAGGCGGGCACGCTCGACGGCGATGGCGCACTGCCCGGCCAGCGCCTCCAGGAACACCCGGTCCTCGTTGTGGCGCCACCTCTCGCCTGCGACCGTCAGACGCAACGTCCCGATGCGGGTGCCGGAGACGAGCAGCGCCAGGTCGACCATGGTCGGGTCCGCCGTGCCCTGCACCGGGATCGCCTCGTCCGGGGCGGTCTCGGCGGGCCCCAGACGATGATCCGGGAGGAGGTCGAGCTCGGTGCGGGTCGCACCGAGGGCGGACGCGCCGACGCTCGTCATGGCGCGCCGGACGTCGTCGATCGTCAGGGCGCCCGACAGAGCGGCCGTCGCGCGCTGCAACTCGGCGGTGCGTTCATTGCTCTCGCGAAGGGCCTTCTCCGCCCGGAACCGGGCCGTGACGTCGGTCACCAGGACGGCGACGCCGATCACGACGCCGCTCTCGTCGCGAGCCGGGAACCACTGCGACTGGTAGTGGTTGATCTCACCGGTGAGCGGCGAGGGTGCGGTGAAGTCGTCGTCGGAGATCACCAGGCCGGTCCGCAGCACCTCGTGCAAGCGGGCCTCCACGGCCGCGCCGAGCTCCGGCGCCAGGACCTCGCTCGGCAGCCGGCCGATGTGCGCCTCCATCGGGAGGCCGTTGATCTCGGCGAGCATCCGGTTGATCCGGCGGTAGCGCAGGTCGGTGTCGTAGAGGACGAAGGCAACCGGCGCCTGGAGGACGAGCGTGGCGAGCAGAGCGCTGTCAGCAGGCCCCAGGGGCTGACTGCCGCCCAGGCCGTTGATGGTCGTGTCGCTCACAGTTGCGGGGACAACAATCGGGGCTGTCGCGTGTCCACGGCCAGCCTCCCTTGATCTCCTGCGAGGAATCTAATGCTCCCGTGCCGTCGGTCGCAGGGAGTTGGACGGACGTCACCCTCCGGGCGCGGGGCGGGGCTCCTTCGACTTCACGGCCGCCTTCTGCTGCTGCTTGTACGCCCGGACCTCCGCCAGCGAGGCCGCGTCGCGCACGTCGGCCACCGAGCGGCGCGCGCCTTCCTCGCCGTACGGGCCCGCCGCCTCGCGCCACCCCTCGGGGCGAACGTCGCACTGCTTGCCGAGCAGCGCGAGGAAGATCCTCGCCTTCGCCTCGCCGAAGCCTGGCAGCGCGCGCAGCCGGGTCAGCAGGTCCGTCCCCGTGGCGGCGGTGTTCCACAGGGCGGCCGTGTCGCCGTCGTACTGCTCGACGATCACCCGCGCGAGCAGCTGGAGGCGCGCCGCCATGCTGCCCGGGAACCGGTGGACGGCCGGCGGCCCGGTGCAGAGCGCGACGAACGCGGCGGGGTCATAGGCCGCGATCACGCCGGGGTCGAGGCGATCGACTCCCAGTCGCGACGCGATCAGGGCGGGCCCGGCGAAGGCTCGCTCCATCGGGAACTGCTGGTCGAGCATCATCCCCGCCAGCAGGGCGAACGGGTCTGCGCCCAGCAGGGCGTCGGCGAACGGGTCGCCGGTGATGGCGAGCGTCGGCGTGTCAGGCACGGTCAGGCCTCACCCTCGGCGGCCTTGACCGCGAGGACGGGGCAGGGCGCGTCGAGCAGGATCCGCTGCGCGTTGCTGCCGAGGATGAGCTTGCCGACCGCCGTACGACGGCGCAGCCCGATCACGATGAAGTCGGCGGACGTCTCCTCGGCGACGGCGATGAGGTCGTCGGCCGGGTCGAGTCCGCGGACGAGCTGACGCACCTCGTTCTCGATACCTTCGCCGTCGAGCTGCTCGCGCACCTGGGCCAGCTCGCTCTCGTGGCGGATGGCGTCGGCCTCGTCGAGGTGAGGCCCGCCCTTGCTCGAGTTGATGACGACCAGGCGGCTGGAGCGCAGCCGAGCCTCCTCGGCCGCGCGGCGAAGGGCCGCCCGACCCTCCGCGGTAGGCACGTACCCGACCACGATCGTCATGCTCGTGTCCTTCCATTCGTCGCCCGGCTGGACCTGCCCCCACTCAACCCCATCCCAGCATCCTCCCGCGCTGATCATGCAGTTGTGCAGGAGCGCGAAAACCCGGTGGCTTCGGCCAACTACGAAGGCGAGTATGTCCCGTCATGGATTTCCCAGGCCGCGGGCACCGATCAGCCCCGCGGGGGGCGATGTTGGCCTTGCTGGCGTTTGCTCAGCTGATCGTGGCGGTCGACGCCTACATCGTCGTCATCGCCTTGCCGGACATCGCGCGCGGGCTGGGCTTCTCTGACCAGACCTTGCAATCGGTGATCAGCGCCTACGCGGTGGCGTTCGGCGGATTCCTGTTGCTCGGCGGCCGCGCAGCGGACCTGCTCGGCCGGCGGCGGGTCTTCATGGCCGGCTTGCTCCTCTACGCGATCTCGTCGCTCGCCGGAGGGCTCGCGGGCGCCCCGGAGATCTTGCTCGCGGCTCGGGTCGTCCAGGGCCTGGGGGGAGCACTCGTGTTCCCGGCGACGCTGTCGCTGATCAACACCACCTTCGCGGAAGGACCGGAACGCTCCCAGGCACTCGCGGTGTGGGGTGGTGCCGGCGCCGCCGGCCTCGTGCTCGGGGTCCTGCTCGGCGGGGCGCTGACCACGGCGTTCGGCTGGCAGGCCGTCTTCCTCGTGAACGTCCCATTGGCGACGGTGGCGTTCGGGCTCTCCTTCTCGCTGATCGCCGCCGACCGAAAACGCGACACGTCAAGGACCTTCGACATCCCGGGGGCCGTGAGCGCGAGCGTCGGCATCACCCTTCTGGTTTTCGCGCTGGTCCAGGGACCGGAGCTCGGCTGGGGATCGCCCGCGATCCTCGCCAGCGCCCTGGTAGGCGGGCTGCTGCTGATCGCGTTCGTCGTCATCGAGTCGCGCAGCCGCGACCCGCTGATGCCCCTTGGGTTGTTGGACAACCGCAACCTCAGCACCGCGATCGCGATCGCGCTGCTGTTCACGGCCACCTTCGGATCGGTGCTCTATTTCCTCACCCTCTATTTCCAGGACGTGCGTGGCTACGACCCCTTCCAGACGGGTGTCGCGTTCCTGCTTCCCACCGCGTTCGTGGTCGGCGGGTCGGCGCTGGGTGGACGATTGGCAACACGGTTCGGACTCAGGGTCACCCTCGTCGGCGCGCTCGCGCTCGGGGCGCTCGGCGCGTCGGGGCTCGGCCTGGCGATGTCGGAGAGCGCCTCCTACGGCGCCCTCGTCCCGGGCCTGATCCTGCTCAGCATCGGCGATGGCGTCGTCTACACCACCATGTACATCGCCGCGTCTACCGGCGTGGCAGCCGGCGACCAGGGCATCGCCTCCGGCATGGCGTCCACGGGCACCCAGGTCGGCGCCTCCGCCGGCCTCGCCGTTCTCGTCCTGATCGCCAACTCGCAAACCGACGGCCTTCGTGTCGCCGTGCTCGTCGTCGCAGCGGGCATCGCAGCCACGATCCCCGTTGCACTGAACCTGCGCCCGTCCGAATCCCGCAGCACTGCCTGCCCGGTCGACTAGCGTTCGAGGCGCTGGGCGAGCCAGGTCATGGCCATCGGGTAGCGGTAGTCGATGGCGCCGTGGGCGCCGTCGAAGAGCTCGAAGGCGATCCGGTCGTCCGGGAGGCCGATTCGCGAGAGCCCGGCCCGGAACGCCTCCGCACCGAGGTCGAGAAACCACTCGTCGCGGGTGCCGGCGTCGATCCAGACGGCCCGCAGACCGCGCAGCTCATCGGCGTACGTGTCGATCATCCGCACCGGGTCCCACGCGAGCCAGCGCGCCCACTGCTCGGGACGCAGCTCGCCGGTGCGGGAGTCGAACGGCAGCTCCACGGTGCCGTCGTCGCGCGCCGAGAAGCACGCGCTGCAGCCGAGCGTCATGAGCAGGACCTCGTCGGCCTCCTTGGTGAACGCCGTGCGCGAGCGGAAGTCGTCCCACCAGCGGCCGATGTCACCGTCGTACTCGCGAAGGAACCGCACGGCCTCGCCCGAACTCCGGCACATAGCCGAGCTCGTAGAGCGAGTCGCCGGCATGCGTGGCGAGCGCGCCGAACAGGTCCGGTCGCAGCATCGGCGTGATCATCGCGCCGAAGCCGCCGCTGGACTTGCCGCATGATCGCTCGCGACTGCGGCGCTGCGACGGTGCGGTAGTTCGCGTCTACCCACCGCACGACCTCGTCGCACAGGTAGGAGTGGTAGCGGCCGGTGCCGGGCGAGTCGACGAACTGCGACCCGCCGTAAGCCGTCCACGCGTCGACGTAGACGACGATGCACGGCGGCGCCTCACCACTCGAGAACGCCGCGTCGGCCGTCTCGACGAAGGGCTGCCGGTACGCCGTGCGGTTGGCCCACATCGCGACGTGACCGGTGTAGCCCTGGATGACGTAGACCGCCGGGTAGCGCTCGTCGGCGTCGTCGTAGCCGGGCGGGAGGTAGACCCACAACGGTCGCTCGTGCGGATCGCCGAGCGGGTTGCCCCGCAACAGCTCGGAGACGATGACGCGCTCGTCGAGGCGTCCGGCCAGCTCACCCTGCCACGGCAACATGGCGGCAGTGTCCCACTCGTCCCATTCGGGCTACCGTCGGCGGATGCGCCTGGCCACCCACCGCTTCCCCGGCATGCAGCTGACCGACCATGAGCTCGAGGTCCCGCTCGACCACGACGACCCGGGCGGGCCGACGCTCACCGTCTTCGCACGCGAGGCGGTCGCGCCCCGCAAGCGCGACCAGGTCGCTGCCCTGGCTGGTCTTCCTCCAGGGCGGTCCCGGTGGCCGCGCGCCGCGGCCGACGCAACGCAACGGATGGCTTGGCCGGGCTCTCCAGGACCACCGCGTCCTGCTTCTCGACCAGCGCGGCACCGGTCGGTCCACCCCCGCTACCCGGCAGACGCTGGCCGCGGTCGGTTCCCCCGCCGAGCAGGCGCGCTACCTCACGCACTTCCGGGCCGACGCGATCGTGCGCGACGCCGAGGCGTTCCGGCGCGAGCTCGTCGGTGACGAACCCTGGACGGTGCTCGGCCAGAGCTTCGGCGGCTTCTGCACGCTGACCTACCTGTCGTACGCCCCCGAAGGCGTGCGCACGGCCGTCGTCACCGGCGGGCTCGCACCGCTCGACCGTCCGGCCGACGACGTCTACCGCGCGACGTACGAACGCGTCGACGGACGCACCAGCCGCTTCCTCGAGCGCTACCCCGACGACGGCGACCTGCTCGACTCGATCGCCGACCATCTGGCGGCCAACGACGTGCGGCTGTCGTCCGGTGACCCGTTCACCGTGGAGCGGCTGCAGTCGCTCGGCATCCAGCTCGGCGCGAGCGACGGGTTCGAGAAGGTCCACTACCTGCTCGAGACGGCCTGGGCCGGGAGCGAGCTCGCGGACGAGTTCCTGGCCGCGGTCGAGTCGACGACCTCGTTCGTCACGCAGCCGCTCTACGCCTTGTTGCACGAAGCCATGCTACTGCGCAGGGCGCGGCGACCGAGTGGTCGGCGCAACGGGTGCGCGAGAAGCTGCCCGCGCTGGCACCGGACGCGCGACCCCTGCGGCTCACCGGCGAGATGATCTACCCCTGGATGTTCGACACCGACCACACCCTCGCGCCGCTGCGCGAGACGGCCGAGCTGCTCGCCGCGCACGAGGACTGGCCGCCGCTCTACGACATCGACCGGCTCGCGGCCAACGACGTGCCACTCGCCGCCGCGGTCTACCACGACGACATGTACGTCGAGTACGCGTTCTCGATGGAGACCGCCCAGCGGGTGGGCAACTGTCACACGTGGGTGACCAGCGAGTTCGCCCACGACGGGCTGCGCAGCGACGCCCGGGTGCTCGACCGGCTCCTCGACATGGCTGCCGGCGAGGCCTGACCGTCCGGCCGGGCCGCTGGCGGCGTGCGACGATCTCTCGGGTGAGCGAGCACGAGCCCGGACAACCGGGTGCGACGGCGTTCGTGCTGGGCGGCGGGGGTCTGCTCGGCGCCAACGAGGTCGGCATGCTGCGGGCACTGCTCGAGGTCGGCATCACACCCGACCTCGTCGTCGGCACCTCGGTCGGCGCGATCAACGGCGCGGCCATCGCGGCCAACCCGACCCCCGAGGCGGTGCGCCGGCTGACCGAGGTGTGGCGCGGGATCGCCGACTCCGACCTGTACAGCGGCTCCACCCTCGGGCGGGTGCGGCATCTCGCCCGGACGCGCACCCACGCCCACTCCAACGAGCCGCTCCGCGCGCTCATCGAGGCCGAGCACGGCAGCACCCGCATCGAGGACCTGCCCATCCGCTTCCAGTGCGTCGCTGCGAGCATCGAGCGAGCCGCCGAGCACTGGTTCGTCGACGGGCCACTCGTCGACGCCGTGCTCGCCAGCTCTGCGGTGCCGGGCATCCTGCCTCCGGTGAAGGTCGGCGACGAGCACTTCCTCGACGGCGGGCTGGTCAACTCCATCCCCGTCGGTCGCGCGGTCCAGCTCGGCGCGCGCCGTGTCTTCGTGCTCCAGGTCGGGCGCATCGACCGCCCGCTCCAGGTGCCGACCAAGCCGTGGGAGGTGGCGACGGTCGCGTTCGAGATCGCCCGCCGGCACCGGTTCGCGGGTGACATGGCGAGCCTTCCCGACACCGTCGACCTGCACCTGCTGCCCACCGGCGACGAGGACCCGCCCCGGTCCACGTTGCGCTACCGGCACTTCGAGGACCTGTCCGGCCGCATCGACCGTGCCTACGCCGCCACCCGCTCCTACCTCGCCGCGCTGCCGCAGCGCGCCGGCTGAGCCGACGTGCTGCCGCCCCTCCTGGTGCGCCGGGTGCTCCTGGCACCGGCCTTCATCGTGCTCACCTTCCTGGCCATCACGACGCTGCCCGTGCTGCTCATCGTCGCTGCCGCGATCTCGACGGTGCTACCGGGCCGCTGGCGAGCGCTGCGGCTGCTCTGGATGGTGCTGCTGCACCTCGTGCTCGAGTCGGTGATGCTCCTCGTGATGTTCGGGCTGTGGGTCGCGAGCGGGTTCGGCTGGCGACTGCGCGGGCCACGTTTCCAGCTCGCGCACTACGCGCTGGTGCGGTGGTACCTCCAGGTCATCTACTGGGAGTGCCAGCGCGTGCTGCACGTGCGCGTCGACGTGGAAGGCCCACCCCCGACGTCGTACGACGGGAGGCCGCTGCTCATCCTGAGCCGGCACGCGGGTCCCGGCGACTCGTTCCTCGTCGTGCACGCCCTCGTCAACTGGTACGCCCGCGAGCCGCGCATCGTCCTCAAGGACACGATGCAGTGGGACCCGGCGATCGACGTGGTGCTCAACCGCCTGCCGAACAGGTTCATCCGGCCCTACCCGGGCAAGACCGGTGACGTGGTCGAGCAGCAGGTCGGCGAGCTCACCCGCAACCTCGACGAGAACGACGCGTTCGTCATCTTCCCCGAGGGCGGCAACTTCACCGAGCACCGTCGCAAGCGATCGATCGAACGGCTGCGCAGCAAAGGCCACATCGACGACGCCGAGAAGGCGGAACGGCTGCGGCACGTGCTGGCGCCGCGACCAGGCGGTGTGCTCGCTGCTCTCACCAACGCACGAGAAGCCGATGTCGTGTTCGTCGCGCACACCGGCGTCGAGCACATGACAACCGTGCTCGACGTGTGGCGCGAGCTGCCGATGGACAGCGTCATCGAGATGCGCTGGTGGATCGTGCCGGCCGCCGAGGTGCCGGACGGGCGTGAGGAGCGCATCGACTGGCTCTTCGAGTGGTGGGCACGCATCGACGCCTGGATCAGCGAGCGACAGGCGGCCAGCCGATGACGAACGGCCGACCCGACACGCGCGGTGACGGCGACGGCTGGGTCGAGTGCGACCAAGGGCATCGCCACTGGGGCCTGTTCGGGGCGGCCGGGCTGCTCCTGCACCGCAGCGACGACGACGGCGACCACGTCCTGCTCCAGCACCGCGCCGAGTGGAGCCACTTCGGCGGCACGTGGGGGCTGCTCGGCGGGGCGCGGCACAACCACGAGCCTGCCGTCGCGGGCGCGCTGCGCGAGGCGACCGAGGAGGGCGGCGTGGCGCCCGACCAGGCCCACGTGCACGGCCGCTACGACGAGGCGCACGGCGGCTGGACCTACGCCACGATTCTCGCCGAAGCGACCGCGGACGTCGTCGCCCAGCCCACCGGCGGCGAGAGCATCGACGTGGTCTGGCACGGGGCCGACGCCGTCGACGACCTCGACCTGCACCCAGGTTTCGCCGGCACCTGGCCCTTGCTCCGTTCGGCGTTGCGCCCGCTGACGGTGGTCGTCGACGCCGCGAACGTCGTCGGCTCGCGCCCCGACGGCTGGTGGCGCGACCGGGTCGGTGCCAACACGCGGTTGCTGGACCGGCTCGCTCCATTGCCCGTCACCGGGGTAGCGGACGCGGCGCTGCCCGACACGCTGGACCGCACCACCTTGAAGCACTGGTGGCCCAGAGTCCGCGTCGTCGTCGAAGGTGCCGCGCGTCCCGTGGCGGCCTCAACGGCAGCGGCTGCCCACCCCGGCGTGACGGTCGTGGCGGCTGCCGGCTCGGGCGACGACGCGATCGTCGAGGAGGCCGGGAGCCATGACGGACCGGTGCTCGTCATCACCGCCGACCGCGAGCTACGCGCGCGCTGCGCACAGCTCGGCGCGGCCTCGGCCGGTCCGTCGTGGCTGCAGGAGGCCCTAGGTGGCTGACCGGCCGAACAGGGCGAGCATGCGGGTCTGCAGGTCGGCGTTCGTCGCGACCTTGACAGGTGGGTCGAACATGCCACTGGCCGCGATCGTCGCGGCGTCCTTCTCCGTCGCGGCGTAGACCCGGCGGACGAGCTCCTGGTCGAGCCGCTCGTCGGCGCCGATCGCCCGCGCCAGGTCCCAGGCGTGCACGGTCGCGTCCACGGTCATCTCCCAGAGGTAGTCGCGCGCGCTGATCTCGCCGTACGACACCGCCACCGGCTTGTCGAGGGCACCGTCGGCACCGAAGGCCTCCCGGGCGGCGGCGCTCGCCTCGCGCCACGACGCCTTCGGGTCGTCGCCGAGCGGGTCGCCCGCGAAGCGGTCGCTCGCCTCGCTCACCTTGCCGCCGGAGAGCAGGTACGGCGCCCAGCGCTGTTCGTCGACGAGATGGGCGACGAGCGTCCGCACATCCCACTCCGTGCACGGCGTCGAGCCCGCCCACTGGTCGTCGCGCACCAGGGCGACACGCGTGTCGAACTCGCGCAGGGAGTGGTCGTACTGCTCCAGCAGTGTGCTGCTCATTCAGCCCGCCTTCCATACGTGGTCACATGTCGATGGCGACGTACTTCGTCTCGAGATACTCCTCGATCCCCTCCGTGCCGCCCTCGCGTCCGAAGCCGGAGTGCTTCACGCCACCGAACGGCGCGGCGGCGTTGGACACCAGGCCGCGATTGAGCCCCACCATGCCGGTGTCGAGACCTTCCACGACGCGCAGGGCCCGCTTCAGGTCGTTCGTGTAGACGTAGGCGACCAGACCGAACTCCGTCGCGTTCGCCGCGGTGATGGCGTCGTCCTCGGACTCGAACGTGGTCACCGGCGCGACCGGCCCGAACACCTCTTCGGTCAGGATGCGCGCGTCGTCGCCGACGCCCGCGAGAACGGTGGGCGCGTAGAAGTAGCCGCGCCCGTCGACGCGGCGCCCGCCGGTGAGCGCCTTCGCACCCTTGTCGGTCGCGTCGAGCACGAGCTCCTCGACCTTGCCCCGCTGGTCCTCGTCGATGAGCGGGCCGACCTCGGTGCCTGCGTCAGCCCCGTGCCCCACCGCCAGCGCTCCCATCCGCTCCGCGAGCCGGCCGGTGAACTCCTCCGCCACGTCGGCCGCGACGTGGAACCGGTTGGCCGCGACGCATGACTCACCGTTGTTGCGCATCTTCGCGATCATCGCGCCGTCGAGCGCGGCGTCGAGGTCGGCATCGGCGAAAACGACGAACGGCGCGTTGCCACCGAGCTCCATCGAGAGCCGCAGGAGGTTCTGCGCCGACTGCTCGACGAGCTTCTGGCCGACCTCGGTCGACCCGGTGAAGGACACCTTGCGCAGCCGCGGGTCGGACATCAGCGGTCCGACCGTCTTGCTCGCCGAGGCACTCGGTACGACGTTGAGCACGCCGTCGGGCAGACCCGCCTCGGACAGGAGCTGCGCGAGACGCAGCGAGGTGAGCGGCGTGAGCTGGGCCGGCTTGAGCACCATCGTGCACCCTGCGGCGATGGCCGGGCCGATCTTGCGGGTGCCCATCGCGAGGGGGAAGTTCCACGGTGTGATCAGCAGACAGGGACCGACCGGCGACTTCATCGTGAGCAGCCGCTCCGGCGTCGCCGGGGCGTGGGCGAAGCGACCCTCGATGCGCACCGCCTCCTCGGAGAACCACCGGAAGAACTCCGCGCCGTAGACGACCTCTGCCTTCGACTCGGCAACGCTCTTGCCCATCTCCAGCGTCATCAGCAGCGCGAGCTCGTCCGCGTGCTCGAGGAGCAGCGACCACGCCCGGCGCAGCACCTCTCCACGTTCGCGGGGCGGCGTCGCAGCCCAGTCGCCCTGGACCGCGACGGCCGCGTCCAGGGCAGCGGTCGCGTCCTCGGGACCGCCGTCGGCGACCTCGACGAGAACCTCCTCGGTGGCGGGGTCGCGGACGGCGAAGTGCCCGCCTCCCGACGCGTCCCGCCACTCGCCGCCGACGAGCACGCCGGTCGGCGCACGGTCGACGACGGCCTTGCGATCGCTGCTGTCGGTCATGAGATGGCGCCTCCTCGGGACTGCAGGGTACGGCCGGTCAGTCCGTTGCGGGGCCGGTGAGGCCATAGGGTCCGAATATCCCTGCTCCGGACCGACCGCGACAAACCCGCGAGCGGAGGCGCCGTGCGAGAGCTGTCCTCGGTCACCGAGGTGCTGGTCGGGCTGGTGATGCTGGTCGGGCTCGTCGGCATACTCCTCCCGGTTCTGCCGGGGTTGCTGCTGATCTGGGCGACGACGCTGGCGTGGGTGTTCCTCGACGGCGGCGGACCGGTGCGGATCACGGTTGCGGTCCTCGTGACCGGGCTGGCCGTCGCCGGGACGGCGGCGAAGTACCTGCTCCCGGCCCGCTCTGCCGGTGCGGCCGGCGCTCCCCGGTCGACGCAGCTGATCGGCGCCCTCTGCGCCGTCGTCGGTTTCTTCGTGATCCCGGTCGTCGGGCTGATCGTCGGCGGCGTCGGCGGCATCTTTCTGGCGGAGCTGGCGCGACTCTCCGACCCGCAGGCCGCCTGGCGCTCCACCCGGGCCGTGCTCGTCGGCGTGGGGATCGGGGCGCTCGTCGAGCTCCTCGCAGGCGTCCTGATGGTGCTCGTCTGGCTGGTCGGGGTCCTGGCCACCTGACCGATGATCCCTTCGGATCGCCGCGGGGCCTGCCGATGACTGTCCTGACGAGGGAGTTGTGGGTGTGGGCAGCGGGCTCAGACGGGCACGGCTAGTGGTGGTGGCGGCGCTCGTCTGCGCCACGACCGGGTGCGGGCTGCTCGGAACCGAGGCGGACGGTGGGCGGTCCGGCGTCGACGTACCCTCCCGCGCGCTCAAGGCCGCCGAGATGCCCCTCGGCACTCCCCCACCGCCACCGCCGGGCGTCGGTGGCTTCGTCTACACGGCCAAGCATCCGGACGGAACGCCGGTCGCCTTCGACCCCTGCCGTCCGGTGCGCTACGTGGTCCGTCCCGACGGCGAGCCGGAGGGCGGGGCCGACCTGCTGCGGTGGGCCTTCGGCCAGCTCGCCACGGCTACCGGGCTGCAGTTCCTCGACGAGGGTCCGACGACCGAGGCCCCGACGGAGCACCGTCGTGCCTACCAGCGCGAGCGGTACGGCGACCGGTGGGCGCCGGTCCTCGTCGCGTGGTCCACGCCCGCCGAGTCCCCCCTGCTCACGGCGAACGTCCTGGGGCGGGCGGGCCCCGACGTCTTCGGCTCGCCCGAGAAGGGCGAGAGTCGCTACGTGAGCGGTATCGCTGTCTTTCACGGCCCGTCGATCCAACGGGCGCTCAGCACCGGCGAGGAGGACTACGCCCGTGCGGTTCTGCTGCACGAGCTCGGCCACCTCGTCGGTCTGGGCCATGTTGACGACCCCTATCAGGTCATGTTCGACACCAACGCACTTCCGTTCGGCAGTTACCGCGCCGGTGACCTGCGAGGGCTCGCGAGGCTCGGCGACGGGCCGTGCGTGCGCGGGCTGTGATTCCCGCCCAGCGCGTGCAGGATGCGCCGGGTCCGGTGACGCGGAGGACGCACCGCGACCAGTCGCGCCAGGTCGGCGTCACGACGCAGATCGTCGTCGCGCACCTTGATCAGCTCTGCGGCCAGGATCGGCATCATCTTCGATCAGCTCCCTTGTACTTCTCTCTTGCGGACATCCACAAGATTCGTCCTGAGGCGGGGTGCTCCACATGGGGCAGAGTGCGCATCTTGGGTGGGCGGGGGGCCTTAGATGCGGCCTGAGCCACCTCAGACGCCTCATCCGCCGCCCGGCCGGTAGCGTCTGAGCCCGCGACAGGCGGAAGGAGGCGTCCCATGCAGGTCGGATTCGCCCTGCCGACCTCGGGCTCCTGGGCCACCCCGGACAACCAGGTGGCGCTGGGCCGCCGTGCCGAGGAGCTCGGCTACACGACCCTGTGGACCTTCCAGCGGCTCCTCTACCCCGCCGACCCGACCGAGGGGCGCTGGCCATCCGTCTACCGCAACGTCACCGACCCGCTGATCACGCTCGCCTTCATGGCAGCGCACACGTCACGGGTGCGGCTCGGGGTGGCCGTCGTGAACATGCCGTACTTCTCCCCAGCGCTGCTCGCCAAGCAGGCAACGACTCTCGACGTGGTGTCCGGCGGGCGACTCGACCTGGGACTCGGCATCGGTTGGGTCAAGGAGGAGTACGCCGCGGTCGGCGCGCCGTACGAACGCCGCGGTGCCCGGGCCGACGACTTCCTCGCCTGCCTGCGGGCGTTGTGGACACCGGACGAGGACGGCGTCGTCAGCTACCAGGGTGAGTTCCACCAGGTGCCGGCGTCCTTCGTCGCGCCGCGACCCGTCCAGGTGCCGCACCCGCCGATCCTGCTCGGCGGTACCGCCGAGCCGGCGCTGCGCCGCGCCGGTCGGCTGGCGGACGGCTGGATGAGCAGCAGCGGCCAGGCGCTCGACTCGGTGCGGTCGGCGATCGACGTCGTCCGCGACGCGGCGGTCGAGAGCGGCCGCGACCCGGGGCGGCTGCGCTTCATCTCCCGTGGGGTGGTCCGGGTCCGTCCCGGAGGCGCGCAGGACCGGCGGCCGCTCACCGGCTCGCTCGACGAGATCCGCGCCGACCTCGCCACCATCGCCGGCCAGGGCGTCACCGAGCTCTTCGTCGACCTCAACTTCGACGACGAGGTCAGCGCGCCGGACGCCGACCCGGCCGCGTCGACGAGTCGCGGGCACGAGGTGCTCGAGGCCCTGGCGCCGGGCGCCTGAGGGCCCGGTCAGGCGCGGGGCGGGGACATCGGGTGGCACGCACCAGGGTTGTCGTGACGGGGCACGTCCAGGGCGTCTTCTTCCGCGACACCGCGCGCACCATGGCACGGGACGCCGGGGTCGCCGGCTGGATCCGTAACCGGTCCGACGGCAGCGTCGAGGCGGTGTTCGAGGGCGAGGACAGCGCCGTGGGACGGATGGTCGCGTGGTGCCGCGAAGGGCCCGGCGGCGCCGTCGTCCGCGACGTCCGGACTCGCGACGAGGCCGAGGAGGGCCTGTCCGGATTCCAGGTTCGCTAGCGACGCCCGGGCAGGGAGCGTCGCTAGCGAACCCGTCCTAGCGCAGCTTCAGCCGCTGGCCCGGGTGGATGCGGCCCGGGTTGTTGCCGATGGTGCGCTTGTTGATCTTGTAGAGCCGGTGCCAGCCGCCGGGGACGTGCTTGCGCTTGGCGATGGCCGAGAGCGTGTCACCGCGGCGTACGACGTAGACGCCCACGCCGGCCGGCTTGCGGTGCTTGCCGCGCGAGGCCTTGCTGCCGCCACGGTTGCCCATGTGGTCGGGCGTGCCACGAGCGTCCGCGCGGTCCAGCCCGAGCTTGTTCCGGCAGCCGGGCCAGGGGCCCCAGCCGCGGTCGTCGAGGAGCTTCTCGGCGATGGTGATCTGCTCGTTCTTGCTCGCCAGGTCGGCGCGTGACGCGTAGCGGCCGCCGCCGTACGCCTTCCAGGTGCCGTACGAGAACTGCACGCCGCCGTAGTAGCCGTTGCCGGTGTTGATGTGCCACCGGCCGCCGCTCTCGCAGCGGGCCAGCCGCTCCCACGTGTTGGTGGTCGCGGCCTCGGCGGGCGAGACGGTGGTCAGGGGGACGAACGCGATCAGCGGGGCCGCGGCCAGGCCGATGGCCCGGGTGCGGTTCTTGGGCTTGCGATGCCGGCCGGAGCCGCGCAGGGCAGGCTGCGCCATGGTGGTTCCTCTCGCCGCCTGCGAGGTCAGCTGTCGGGTTCAGGCGAGAGGTGCCTGGTCGGCGACCGGGAGCGGGCTGGTTGCCCGCGTCCGGGGCCGACTTGACCCCAAGGCCGTCGCGTCGTCGGAGGCGACGAACGGCCGCAGTGGGTCCCCCACTCCTGCCCGTGGCGATGAGTTCGATCCGCCCGCACCGGCGGGCAGGACTCGGCGGCCGGTGCGAGAGCCGCGCTGTGCGCGACGCGGAGGAGGCTACCGCGCGCCAGGGCGCCGCAAACGTGCGGCAGGAGGCTTGCTTCGCGTGGTCGGACGGCTACTCGCCCGGTGATGTTGCCGACATATCCGGCGACGTCGGGCGCCCGCCGCATTCGCGGAATGTTCAGCCGTCGACATCGCCGCTGATGCGCCCCCGATTTGTTCGCAGGGTGGCATTCGCGGATAGGGTCCTGCCGTGCAGGTGTTCCGGGTGAGCGAGGCCGCCGCGCTGCTGGGGGTCAGCGACGACACTTTGCGGCGCTGGGTGGAGGCCGGGCGTGTCGTCAGCACGCTCGATGCCGCCGGGCGGCAGGCGATCGACGGCGCCGCACTTGCCCGCCTCGCCGAGGAAACCGCGGCCCTGGCTGAGCGGCCGGTCGCGCGGCCGGTGGTGTCCGAGTCGGCCCGCAATCGCTTCCTCGGCCTGGTCACCAAGGTCACTCGCGACACCGTGATGGCACAGGTGGAGATCCAGGCCGGCCCGCATCGCATCGTGTCGCTGATGAGCCGCGAGGCCGCCGACGAGCTCGGGCTCGATCCGGGAGTTCTCGCGGTTGCGGCAGTGAAATCCACGAACGTCGTCGTCGAAGTCCCCGAGTCGCACTGATGTCGAGACCCGCGACGAGAGAGCCCGTGCGCCGCATCCCGGTCGCCTGGTCCGTCCTGGTTGCCGTCACTGCGTTGCTGTCGGGTTGCGGTGGCTCCGATGACGCGAGAAGCACCACAGACTCGCCGTCTGCAGGCGCGTCCAGCAGGCTGACCGGCACCATCAACGTGTTCGCGGCCGCATCCTTGCAGGGGGCCTTCACCACGTTGGGCGGACAGTTCGAGAAGGAGAACCCGGGGACGAAGGTGGTGTTCAACTTCGGTCCGAGCTCGGGGCTGGCCGAGCAGATCGGTCAGGGCGCTCCCGCGGACGTGTTCGCGTCGGCGAGCGGCACGACCATGGATCAGGTCGTCAGCAGTGGAGATGCTGGGAACCAGACGGACTTCGTGTCGAACACCATGCAGATCGCGGTGCCCCCCGACAACCCGGCGGGCATCAGTACCGTCGCCGGCCTAGCGGAGAAGGACGTGAAGGTGGCCCTGTGCCAGGCCCAGGTCCCCTGCGGAGCCACCGCGCTCAAGGTGTTCGAGAACGCCAAGGTCAAGGTCACTCCCGTCACTGAGGAAGTCGACGTCAAGGCCACCCTGAGCAAGGTGAGTCTCGGTGAAGTCGACGCGGGCGTTGTCTACGTCACCGACGTGCGCGCGGCCGAGGACTCGGTGCAAGGCATCGAGATTCCCAATGAGATCAACGCTTCCACCACTTATCCGATCGCCCCGCTCCGCGCCTCGGAGAACGAACCCACCGCGCAGGCCTTTGTGGACTATGTGCTCTCGCCTGCCGGGATGACCGCCCTGACCGAGGCAGGGTTCAGCAAACCTTGACGACGCCCGCCGTGGCGCGCCGCGTCCGCGACGATCCCACCCGACGGGCCGGGATCCCGTGGCCGCTGGCTCTGCCGGCGCTCGTCACGGTCGTGTTCCTGCTGCTGCCGCTTTCCGGGCTGGTGATCCGCGCGCCGTGGCGAAGCCTGGACCAGATCCTCGCCGAAAGCGCAGTCGTCGACGCGTTGCGACTGTCGCTGGTGTGCGCGAGTGCGGCCACGGTTGTGTCGCTGCTGTTCGGCGTGCCCCTGGCGTGGGTGCTGGCCCGCGCTCGATTCCGTGGCAGGGGGTTGCTCCGCGCACTCGTCACCCTCCCCCTGGTGCTGCCGCCGGTCGTGGGCGGTGTGGCGCTGCTGCTGGCCTTCGGTCGTCGCGGCGTCGTCGGACAGTACCTCGACTCATGGTTCGGGTTCACCCTGCCGTTCACCACGCTGGGTGTCGTCGTCGCCGAGACGTTCGTCGCCATGCCGTTCCTGATCGTCACGGTCGAGGGTGCGTTCCGCACTGCGAACCGCGGATACGAGGAGGCCGCGGCCACGCTCGGCGCGTCCCGCCTCACGGTGTTCCGGCGTGTCACCCTGCCGCTCATCGGTCCGTCATTGGTGGCGGGGTCGGTGCTGTGCTGGGCGCGCGCCCTCGGCGAGTTCGGCGCCACCATCACCTTCGCCGGCAACTTCCCCGGCCGCACCCAGACGATGCCGATCGCCGTCTACCTCGCACTCGAACGCGACCCCGAAGCCGCCATCGCCTTGTCGCTGGTCCTGCTCGCCGTCTCCGTCGCCGTCCTCGTCGGACTGCGCGACCGCTGGCTCAACACCGGAGCCGTGCAGTGACCCTCACCGACGCTGCGCCAGCGGACCGGGCCGGCTCGCTCGACCTGGCGATCGTCGTACGCCGGGGCGCGTTCACGCTCGACGTCGCCGCCGCAGTGGCACCCGGGGAGGTGCTCGGCGTACTCGGACCGAACGGCGCCGGCAAGACCACCCTGCTGCGCGCTCTCGCGGGGCTCACCGCCGTGACCGAGGGCAGCATCCGGCTCGGTGGCACGGTCCTCGACGACGCGGCCTCCGACGCTTTCGTGCCGGCCGAGAAACGCCCGGTGGGCCTCGTGTTCCAGAACTATCGGCTCTTCCCGCATCTCAGCGTCCGCGACAACGTCGCGTTCGCGTCCCGCTCCGGCGGCGCCGGCCGACGTCGTGCGCGACAGCACGCCGAGCGCTACCTCCGCCAACTGGACCTCGCCGAGCTGGCGAGCCGGAAGCCGGACCAGCTCTCCGGAGGGCAGGCACAGCGCGTGGCACTGGCCCGCGCTCTTGCGGCCGACCCTGGCCTGCTCCTGCTCGACGAACCGCTGGCGGCACTCGACGCCCGTACTCGCCTCGACGTGCGCACCGAGCTGCGCCGTCACCTCGCCGACTTCCCGGGGCCGGTGCTGATCGTCACCCACGATCCCCTGGAGGCCATGGTGATGACCGACCGGCTGCTCGTCATCGAGGACGGACGCGTCGTCCAGCACGGCACACCCGCCCAGGTCGCCCGCCGTCCCGCCACCCAGTACGTCGCGCGCCTCGTCGGGCTCAACCTCTACCCGGGGATCCTCGCCTCGGACGACGGCACGGTGCAGCTGGAAGGCGGAGGCACCCTCATTGCGGCGCCCGACACCCTCTTGCCGACCACCGGAACCAGCGTTCTCGTCGCGCTGCGGCCCGCCGCGATCGCCGTACAGACCGAGCGCCCTGACCACGCCAGCCCGCGCAACATCTGGCGTGCCACCGTCACCGGGCTCGAAATGCTCGCCGACCGCGTGCGCGTACAGGTCAGCGGCGAACCCGGCGCGCTCGTCGACCTGACGCCCGCCGCGGTCGCCGAGCTCGACCTGCGTCCGGGCCAGGACGTCTGGCTGTCGGCGAAAGCGACCGAGCTCGACGTCTATCCGGAGGCTTGGCGGGGCTGATTGTCTGAGCGGCATGCCAGGAGACCTGACCGTCACGGGGCGGGTCACCATCCCGGCGTCCGAGCTCACTTGGCGCTTCTCCCGCTCGAGCGGGCCGGGTGGCCAGTCGGTGAACACGTCGGACTCGCGCGTCGAGCTCTCGTGGGACCCCGCGGCGTCGACGGCACTGTCGCCGATCCAGCGGGAGCGAGCGCTCGACCGTCTTTCCGGGCGACTCGTCGACGGAGTCGTCACGGTCGCTGCGTCGGAACATCGCTCCCAGCTGCGCAACCGGATGGCGGCGGAGAAGCGTCTCGTCGCGGTGGTCGCCGAGGCGATTGCACCCCCGCCTCGACAGCGCCGGCCGACCCGGCCGTCCAAGGCAGCCAAGGAGCGTCGCATCGTGGCGAAGAAGCGACGGGGCCAGACCAAGCGGTTGCGACGCGGTGATCCCGACGCCACGTGACCAGCGCGCGGCCCGACGTACAGCCGGACCCGACGGCCAGCCGGAGTGGCCGAGCGACAACAGGCGCAGCACTGCCTCAACAGGCGGGCAGACCTGTTGAGGCACTGCTGCGCCTACCTAACGTGGTCGACTCGGCGGAAACTGACGCGGGCTAGTCGGTGGCGGGCTCGGTGACGGCGAGCTCCTTGACGGCCTCTTCGGCCAGGGTGATCTCGTTGTCGATCATCCCCGACGCGGCCCGCAGCCCCCGCAGACCGAAGCGGTCGCGGATCGCCACGACCATCTCGGCCACCACGGGGTCGACCTCGTCATGCAAGTGCGGCGTCTCGGACACGTGAGGCTCCCCGACTGGGCTTAGGCACTGCGGCGCCTGAACCCTAACCCGAACGTCGCCGCCAGGCGTCAACGCGCGTCGAGCCTGCCGATCTCCTCAGGAGTCAGCGTCAGGTCGACAGCGGCGGCGGAGTCGCGAATGGTCTCCGGCCGGCTCGAGCCCGGGATCGGGATCACGAACGGCGACTTGGCGAGCATCCAGGCCAGCGTCACCTGCTGCGGGCTCACCCCGCGCTCCCGCGCGACCTCGGCGAACGGCGCGTGCGCCGAGCCGAGCTCGCTCGCCTTCGAGATGCCACCGAACGGGCTCCACGGCAGGAAGGCGATGCCCATCTCGTCGCAGAGGCGCAGCTCGGGCTCGCTGGAGCGGTAGCCGGGCGAGAACTGGTTCTGCACCGATGCGAGACGCCCGCCGAGGATCTGCTGGGCCTCGCGGATCTGGTCGGGGTTGGCGTTGGAGACGCCGGCCATCCGGATCTTTCCTTCGTCGAGCAGCTCGGCGACGGTCCCGACGCTCTCGGCAAACGGCACCTGGGGGTCGGGCCGGTGGAACTGGTAGAGACCGATCGCGTCGACGCCGAGACGCTTGAGGGACGCGTCGCACGCGTCACGCAGGTGCTGCGGCGACCCGTCCAGCGTCCACGCGCCGTCACCGGGCCGGAGGTGGCCGCCCTTGGTGGCGACGAGCACGTCCGTGGCGCCGCCCGACCAGGTGGCGAGCGCGTCGGCGATGAGCGACTCGTTGTGTCCCTCGTCGGAGGGGTCGAGGTGGTAGGCGTCCGCGGTGTCGATGAGCGTCAGGCCCGCGTCGAGGGCGGCATGGACGGTGGCGACGGCGTGTCGCCGGTCGTCCGGGCGGCCCTCGATCGAGAGCGGCATCCCGCCCAGTCCGATCGCGCTGACTGCCGTGGCACCGATCTGCCTCGTCTGCATAAAAGGGTTCCCTCTCGTCGTACGTTCACGTTCGCCATGAGCCCTTGCCCGGTGGGTGGCCTCGCAACCACCCGTGACCACGGCAGGATGCTCGGGTGACGCCCCTGCCCAGCGAGCCCGACGCGGCCCTGGACGTGCTGCGACACGCGTGGGCGGGAATGAGACCTGGGTCACTCCTGGCGGTCGCGACCGTGCCGGACGGGTCCGGGCTCGGCCTGGCCCTCGGCGCGAGGACCTGGGCGTTCACCGGTGACCGCAATGCCCTGGTACGACGGGTCGCGGGCGAGCTCACGCCCCGCTGGGTCTGGTGGTCTGCGGCCGCAACAGCGACCGACCTCGCCGCCGCGGGCGTGCGCCTGGTCGGCTGCTGGGACGTCGCCGCGGTGCACCGGCTCCTCCACGGCGGCGCCCAGGACGACCCGGCTCTGGTCTGGGCGACGCAGCGGTCCCTGCCCCTCGACGGGCTGCCGGTGAGCGGCCAGCTCGACCTGCTGGCGACGACGGCGGGAGCCGGTGAGGGTGACCCCGAGCAGCCGGTGCGTCCCGACGGCTACCTGCGGGCCGAGTGGGCGGCGGACGGGCCGGCGAGCGCCGAGCGGGCAGCTGCCTGGGCCGCTCTGGCCTTGCGGACGGCGGAGGAACAGCAGGTGAAGCTGGGCGAGCTGACCGACCGCCGGCGCGTTCCCCGCGACCCCGCACTGCCGGTGCTCACCGCGTGGTCGGAGTCCGCTGCCGCGCTGCTCTGCGTCGACCTCGCTACCACAGGGCTGCCGCTCGACCGGGAGACCGCGACGCGGTTGATCGCCAGGCACGCCGGCGAGCGCCCGGTCGACGACGACGCTGCGGCTCGCTCGAGAGGGGCACGCGACGAGGCGGTGCACAGCCACGTGCCTGGCGAGACCGTCGACCTCCGCAACCCGGGCCAGGTCCGCGCGATGCTCGCCCGCGTCGGCATCGACGTGCCGGACACCCGTTCGTGGCGCCTCGAGCCGTTGCGCGGGACGCACCCCGTGGTCGACGCGCTGCTGGCCTGGCGCAAGTCCGAGCGGGTCGCCACGACGTACGGCTACTCATGGCTCGACCGCCACGTCGGCGCGGACGGACGGCTGCGAGGTGCCTGGCAGGGCAGCGACGGCGCGGCCGGGCGGATGACCGCGCAGGCCGGGCTCCACAACCTGCCCGCGGAGCTGCGGGAGGCCGTCGCGGCGCAGCCCGGGCACGTGTTCGTCCGCGCCGACCTGGGCCAGATCGAGCCACGCGTGCTCGCCGCCGTCTCGGCAGACCCGGCGCTGGCCGCCGCGACCGCTGACGCGGACCTCTACGCACCTGTCGCCTCCCGACTCGGGTGCGACCGGCCGACGGCGAAGGTCGCGGTGCTGGCGGCGATGTACGGCCAGACCTCCGGAACGGCGGGCCAGGCGTTGCGCGGTCTCGAGCGCGCCTACCCGGTGGCGATGGACTACCTTCGCTCGGGCGACACCGACGGCCAGGCGGGTCGCGCGGTGCGCACGTACGGCGGTCGGCTGGTGCGCATGTACCCGGTGGCCGCCGAAGACCGGTCGGCCATCGCCGGCCGGGGGCGTTTCGCGCGCAACGCGCTCGTGCAGGGCGCCGCCGCGGAGCTGTTCAAGATGTGGGCGGTGACGGTCCGGGCCGCGCTCGCCGCCACCGACCCGCCGATGGGAGAGATCGTGCTGTGCCTGCACGACGAGTTGCTCGTCCACGCACCTGAGGCGCAGGGTGACGTGGTGACCCGCATCCTGCACGAGAGCCTCGACCAGGCCGCCGCCCGCTGGGCCGCAGGGAGCGGGGTCCGATTCGTCGCGGACGTCGCCGTGCTGTCCCGGTGGTCGGAGGCGAAGCCCTGAGTTTCCGTTTGACCACCGAGGAACGGGTGAGGTACCTCACATGAAGCCCTTCGACTCCGTCTCGCTGCTCGAGCGAGCGACACCCCTCGACCGTGTCGTCGACCCGCTTCGCTCGACGGTGCAGAGCCTGCTCGGCACCGGCCGGGCCCGCGACGCGCTGCACGGCGTCTGGCTCGGCCATCCGCTGCACCCCACGCTCGTCCAGGTCTCCATCGGCGCGCTGTTCTCCGCGTCGCTGCTCGACGCGCTCGGTGGCGAGGAGCGCGCCGCCGACACCCTCGTCGGCGCCGGCCTGCTCTCTGCCGCCCCGACCGCCGTGTCCGGATGGGCCGACTGGTCCGAGCTCCACGAGGAGCAGCAACGAGTAGGCCTGGTGCACGCCGTCACGAACATCGCCGCCCTGGGGCTGTACGCCGCGTCGCTGGCCGCGCGGCGCTCGGGTGCCCGGCAACGCGGCAAGTCCCTCTCCTACGCAGGCCTCGGGCTGCTCGGGTTCGCCGGCTTCCTCGGCGGCCACCTCTCCTTCCGGCAGGCCGCCGGCGCCAACCACGCTGCAGTGGTGCCGCACCTCGTGCGTACGGGCTGGCACGACCTGTGTGCCCTCGACGACCTCGCCGGAGACGGTGTGCCGCAGCGTCACGTCCTCGGCCCGCCGAACGACAATGTGCCAGTGCTGGTCGTCCGCAGTGGCGAACGCATCGACGTGCTCTCCGACCGGTGCAGCCACCTGGCCGGGCCGCTTCACGAAGGCGATGTCGACGTCGTCGACACCACCGTCACTTGTCCCCTGCACGGCAGTCGCTTCAGCCTCGATGACGGGTCGGTGCGCCGTGGCCCGGCCACCGCACCCGTGCCGGCCTTCGACGTGCGCGTCGAGAGCGGGCGGGTCGAGGTGCGGTTACCCAGCGCGACCTGACCGAGCCGATGACCGCCATTGCAGGGTCCGCAACTCGCCTCGGTAGTCTGGCGCCGGTGAGCCCGGCGCGCATGGACAACGGCTGGCCGACCACCGGCCCGGCCCGGCTCCTGCGCGGCTCGGTTGTCGGCCTGAGCGCCACCGGCCTCGCTCTGCTCGGCCATGTCGTCGGCGGTGGCGCGCTGCCCCCCGGCGTCCCGCTCGCGGTGCTCGGCTCCGCTGGCGTGCTGGTGAGCGTCGCCCTCAGTGGTCGCCGCTGGACGCTGGCTCCGCTCCTCACCGTCCTGCTCGGGTCGCAGGTGGCGGCCCACGTCCTCCTTGACTCGGCGCACCCGGCTTCGGCGGTGCCTGCCGGCGGAGCCGGGGCCCATCGCCACGCCCTGGTCGACCATGCGATGTCGCCGGGCGCTTCGCTCACGATGCTGGCCGGCCACGTCGCCGCTACAGCGCTCACCGCGCTGCTGCTGCGTCGCGGCGAAGCCTGGTGCTGGCGGCTCGCCGCCCTGGTGGCGGCCCCCGTGCGCGCCGCTCGGCTGCTCACCGGTCCGGTGCCGGCCTCGGACATGCCCTCGCTGCGCGGCCCGGTGGACCGCACTCTCGCGATCTTCTCGACGCTGCTGGCGACAAGCCAGCCACGCAGGGGACCCCCGCTCGCCGTCGCAGGCTGAGCACCCGTCCCCACATCTCGAGAGGCTTTCCCCTATGTCTGTCCGTTTGCTGCGTGCACCCCTGCGCGTGCTCGCCGTGCTGGCGAGCACCACCCTTCTCCTCGTCGTCGGCGCTCTGCCCGCCGGCGCCCACGTCACCGTCTCCTCGCCCGACGCCAAGCCCGGAGGGTTCGGCAAGCTCGTGTTCCGGGTGCCGACCGAGTCGGACACCGCGAGCACCGTGAAGCTCTCGGTCACCCTGCCGGAGGAGACACCGTTCGCGTTCGTGTCCACCAAGGCGCTGCCCGGCTGGACCGCGGAGATCACGAAGAAGAAGCTCGACAAGCCCGTCGAGGTCGGCAGTTTCACCCTCACCGAAGTCGCCTCCACGGTCACCTGGACGGCGCAGCGCGGAGAGGGCGTGCGCCCCGAGCAGTTCGACGAGTTCGAGCTCAGCGTCGGGCCGTTCCCCGAAGAGGCAACCACCATCGAGCTGCCTGCCGTACAGACCTACGACGACGGCGAGGTCGCGCGGTGGGACGAGACGGCGACGGAGGAAAAAGCCGAGCCGGAGCACCCCGCGCCGACCCTTGACCTCGCCGCCGCGGACGGTCCCGCCGACGAGGCTCCCACCACGACGAGTGGGGACGCGGTCACCGCAGACTCCAGCGACGGCATTGCACGGACGCTGGCCGGCATCGGCGCACTCGTCGCTCTCGCGGCGCTTGCCGTGAGCCTGCTGCTCCTGCGGAGGCGGCCGGCATGACCGCGCGGCGGGCGACGTCAGGTCTTGTCGCCGCCCTCGCGAGTGTCGCCGTCGTGCTCGTGAGCGGGTTGCCCGCGTCCGCCCATGCCAAGCTCGTCGAGGTGTCGCCGGCCGACGGCTCGACGGTGGTGACGGCACCGGAGCGCGTCGTGCTCACCTTCGACGAGAACCTCGGCGGGCAGACGGTCGTCACCGTGACCGGACCCGACGGTCAGCGCGTCGACAGCGGTGACACGCAGGTCGTCGACAACACGGCAACCGTCGCCGTCGACTCGACCGCGGCCGGCGGCTACCGAGTCGCGGTACGCGCCCTGTCGGCCGACGGACACCCGGTCACGGACACGGCGGCGTTCACGCTGAGAACGGCGGCCGACCCGACGGCGGGCTCCGACGCACCGCCCGGCTCGGTCGGCGAGAGTGGCGGCGCCGGCCGCGGGTGGGTCGCGGGCGGCATCGCCGCGGCCGCGTTGGTGGGCGGCCTCCTCCTGCTGACCGCGCACCGTCGTGACCCGTCCACGTCGAGGTCCCGATGAGCCTCACCGGCCGGCGTACGCGACGCGTCTCGGGACGCGGCCGGGAGGGGCCCTCACGCGGCGACCTCGCCCGCTGGGCCGTCGGGACCGGACTCGTCGCGGTCGCGGTCCTGCTCGTCGTCCTCCTCGTGGGTGGCGGCGCACCGGAGCCGGCGCCTGCCGGGCTGCCCGACGCCGGGCCGGTCACGGGGTGGGGACTGCCCCTGGCCCGGTTGGTCGCCCAGGTGGCCGGGCTCGCCACCGTCGGCTTGCTGCTGGTGGCGGCGTTGCTGCTTCCGCAGGGCACCGGCCGGCTGGACGGCGACGCCGAGCACACCGCTCGGCTGGCGGCGCGGGCAGCGCTCGTCTGGCTGCTGGCCGTGGTCGTCGAGACGGCCCTCACGTCCTCCGATCTGCTCGGCGTGCCACCCGGGGATGCCCTCGCGCCCGACCTGCTGCGCAGTGTGCTGAGCCAGACCGCTCAGGGGCGCGGCCTCGCCGTCCAGGCCGTCCTGGTCGTGCTCGCCGCCGTACTTGCCCGGGCGAGCACGACGTTTGGGCACGCGGCCGTGGCGACGTACGTGGCGGTGATGGCCCTCGCCCCGCCAGCGTTCACCGGTCACTCCGGTTCGCTGGCCAAGCACGAGATGGCCGTGGGCAGCCTGCTCGTGCACATCGTCGCGGCCTCCCTCTGGGTAGGCGGGCTGGGCGCGCTCGCCTGGCTGGCGACGACGACGAGCGAAGGGCTCCGCCAGGCCGTTCCCCGGTTCAGCGCGCTGGCGCTGTGGTGCTTCGTGGCCGTCGCAGTGAGCGGGGTCGTCAACGCCGTCATCCGGCTGGGCGGCCTCGAGCCACTGTTCTCGTCGTCGTACGGCCGACTCGTGCTCGCGAAGGTGGTCGCGCTGGGCGCGCTCGGTGGACTCGGCTGGTGGCACCGACACCGGACCGTCGCGGCCGTTGCAGACAGCGGCGACTCCGTGCGCAGCCGGCGCGAGGCCGCCAGAGTGTTCCTCGCCGTCGCCGCGGTCGAGCTGGTGGTGATGGCCGCGACCGTGGCGCTCGCCGTCGGGCTGTCCCGGACACCGACACCGGGCGGCGACGGCCACGGCCATGCCATGCCCGGGCCGCAGGTCACTGCAGCGGCGGGCTCAGACCTGCTCGAACGTGTGCCCTCGGGCAGCGAGCCGCTCGCGGTGCCGGTCGCGCTTGTCCTCGAAGCGCGCGGCTGAGGACTCGAGACCCTCGAGCATGTCCGCGAGCTCCTGGCGGGCCTTCTCGCCGTCGGCGTCGAGCCCCGCGACCTCGAACACGTCCCAGATGCGCAGGATCGGTGCGAGCACCTCGTCGCGGTGGATGCGCAGGTCGTAAACACCCGCCAGGGCGATCTGCACGGACTTACGGGTGAAGTCCTCGATCGTGTAGCCCGGCATCTGGAAGGTCCGCACCACCTCGGCGATGGCGCGCATGGTCTGACTGGGTGCCGCCTTCAGCGCCGCGCCGAGCAGGTTGCGGTAGAAGAGCATGTGCAGGTTCTCGTCCAGCGAGATGCGGGTGAGGAGCGCCTCGCACACCGGATCGGCGGTCAGCTTCCCGGTGTTGCGGTGGGAGATGCGCGTAGCCAGCTCCTGGAACGACACGTACGCCAGTGAGCGCAGCAGGTCGTCGTGGTTGTCGGACTCGAAGCCCGCGCCCATGTGCGTCATCCGAGCCCGCTCCAGCTTGACGGGGTCGACGGCGCGGGTGGCCAGCAGGTAGTCGCGGATGGCCATGCCGTGGCGGCCCTCTTCGGCTGTCCACCGGTGCACCCAGGTCCCCCAGGCGCCGTCGCGTCCGAACACGGTGGCGATCTCGTGGTGGTAGCTCGGCAGGTTGTCCTCGGTGAGCAGGTTCACGATGAGGCTGGTGCGGGCGACGTCGGAGACCTTCGACTGCGAGGGGTCCCAGGCTTCGCCGCCGAGCACCCCGTCGAAGTTCCGGCCCTCACTCCACGGGACGTACTCGTGGGGCATCCACTCCTTGGCCACCGTCAGGTGGCGCTCCAGGTTGGCCTCCACGACGGGCTCCAGCTCGCGGAGCAGGTCGGTCTGGCTCAGCCGCTCGGGTGCGACGGTCACGGGCGTTCCTCCAAGGTGGCGGTCGACTAACCCTACGGTTACGTTACCGTAGGTTACCCCACATCCGGGTGGCCCGAACATCGACAGAGGACGAATTCCGGCCGGCGTCGGGCACCCTCGGGCTCGAAACTCAGACGGCGGTCTGCGCGAGGACCGACGCCCGGTGCCGGGTCGCGTCGCGACGAAGGGTGACCCGCGCGTCGGGCAGGGCCTGCGGGCGGGCGAACAGGAAGCCCTGCGCGAGCGAACAGCCCGCCTGGCGCAGCCGCTCCACCTGCGCGCCGCGCTCGATGCCCTCGGCGACCACCCTCAGGTCGAGCGCCGCGCCCATGACCAGGATCGCCTCGAGCAGGGCCGCCGCCCGCGGGTCGGTGTCGATGGTGCCGGTGAAACTGCGGTCGATCTTCAGAATGTCGACCGGGAGGTGCTGGAGGTAGCCGATGGAGGAGAACCCGACACCGAAGTCGTCGATGGCCAGCAGCGCCCCGGCCGCCTTGAGCTCGTGCAGCGCCCCGCGCGTCTCGTCGTCGTTCTCGACGAGCACGGTCTCGGTCATCTCGAGCACCAGCTGGCTGTCGCCGAGCATGCGGACGGCCTCGCGGACCTGGACGCCCCACGCCGTCTCGCGGAGCTGGTGGGCGGACATGTTGACGCCGATGTTCAGCGGGTGTCCTGCCGCCTGCACGAGCGAGGGCACGTCTTCCATCACCTGGGCGAGGACCTGCTGCCCGAGCTCGACGACCAGACCGCTCTCCTCGGCCGCCGGGATGAAGACGTCCGGCGCGACGAGCACCCCGTTGCGGCGCCAGCGCACCAGAGCCTCCATGCCGTCGATGCGGTTGGTCGTGAGGTCGAACACCGGCTGGTAGTGGACGACGAGGTCGGTGGCGATGGCAGAGCGAAGCTCCTCGATGAGCTCGAGGCGGATGATGCTCTCCTCGCGCAGCGATGACTGGTAGACGAAGAACCGGTCCTTGCCCAGCGCCTTGGCGCGGTACATCGCCATGTCCGCGTTGCGCAACAGCCCGGCCGCGTCGTCGTCGGGGCTCGCGAGTGCCACCCCGATGCTGGTGCCCACGACCACGTCGTGGCCGGAGATCATGATCTCGGCGCGCATCGCCGCGAGCAGGCGGCCACACAGTGCCTCGACCTCGGCTGCGTCCTGCACGTTCTCGACGAGCACCGCGAACTCGTCGCCACCGAGCCGGGCGACCGTGTCGCCGGCTCGCACCCGGCTGATCAGGCGCGACGCCACGGTCTTGAGCAGCTCGTCGCCCTCGGCGTGGCCGAAGCGGTCGTTGACGGCCTTGAAGCCGTCCAGGTCGAGGAAGAGCACCGCGATGCTGCCGTCGGCACGTCGGCTGCGCGCGACCGCGTGCTCGACGCGGTCGAGGAAGAGGGTCCGGTTGGGCAGCGAGGTCAGGGCGTCGTGTCGGGCCAGGTAGCCCATCTCGCCGACGAGGGAGAGCCGGGAGAACGCCTCTTCGGCGACGGCGGCCAGCGCCTCCAGAGCCTTGCGGTCGGCTTGCACGGAGGCCCGGGCGCGGTGGACGGCGGGGGCGACCAGCCACAGGTCGGTGGCTCCGGTCCGGACTCGCGCGCCCACTTCCTTGGCCGATGGCGGCGCCTCGCCGAGTTGCGCCGTACCGCTCTGGACCACCGCACGCACGTGGACGCGCAGCACCTCCTCGAGCTCTTCGGCGGTGTGGAGCCCCTGCGCCGCCGCCGCGGCGTCGAAGAGACCGGCGAGGCGTCGGCGGTGCTCGTTGCCACGGGCAAGGGCACGGGTGGCGACCAGGATGGTAAGCAAGGGAACCGCAAGCAGGATGCTGGCCCAGGCCGGGAACGCACGGACGACGAGGGCGCCGAGATAGCCCAGGCTGTCGATGGAGACGAAGACGCCGAGCGCCGCCAGCCCACTGCCGTGGCGAAGGGCCGCGGTGGCCGAGCTGCCCTCCTCGATCCCGATCGACACCCCGGACACGATGTAGTCGACGGCGAAGTAAACCGCGCAGCCCAGGCCGACAGCGAGCAGCTCGCGCGGCGACGTCTCGTCCAGAGGGCTGATGGCACGCATCACGACAAGCGCGGCGTAGCCGGAGAGGATGCCGATGCCGATGTTGAACCGCTGGACCTGCGGCCGCTTGGAGTTGGTCAGCTGCGAGAGGACCTGCCCCGCGGTCCAGATCGCGAGGGCGGGAACGGCGTCCATGAAGCAGGCCAGGAAGACGAGGACCGAGGAGTCGAAACCCACCTCGATGCCGCCCGTCGACCGGTCCAGGACGAGCGGGAAACGGCTCATCAAGGCGATGACGGGGGCGCTCACGAGCGCGGCGATCAGCCACGTAACGTCGTACTGGTCGTCGCGGAGCATGCTGACGAGCGCCAGCAGCCCGATGACGGCACCGCCGGCGAACACAGTGTTGTCAAAGACCCAGCTGGCGGTGCGTCGAGGCTCCGCCTGTGCCGCCATCGCCCTTCCCGGTGGTAGTCCCGGGTGCTATCGACCGATCTTGGGCCCAGGTGTAGGAGCCTGGCCGGAAACCGGTGAGACGCTCAGCAGCGCTCACGAAGGAGCTCGCAGGTGACAACGGCTGGACGCTCGACCGGCTCCCCGGCATCGATCGACCAGGCCAGCCGGACCAGCTGGGCGTGCGACCAGGTGAGCGGGGTGGCCGAGAACGTCCCCTCGCCGGGGGTGAAACCGGGCGAACCGGACGGGGGGTGCTCGTCCCAGACCTGCTCGGCGACCATCCCGCCGTCGTTGGCTGCGGCGGCCATGTCGCGGAGCCGGTCGAGCGGGTTGCCCTCGCCCGCGAGCAGCTCGTACTCGCCGCGCTCCCCGGCGAAGATCGGCCAGACCCGCCCGATGGTGGCCTGCTCGTTGGGCGTTCCCAGCCGCCACGGGCCGCCCTGGGCGTCCTCGCCGTAGCCGTCGTCGGTGAAGCGGTGCCAGAACTGGCGGCCGTCCGGCGTGGTGTAGCCGAGCTCGCGGTCGACGACCTCGATGGTGTTGCGGATGACCGCGTCGTCGGCGGGTTTGATGCCCAGCCGCACCAACTCGAGGAAGCTCGGGTCGACGACCCGGCGCTGGTCGTAGGTGCCCCCGCCGTCGCCCACGTTGTACGTCGCCCCGCTGTTGGGGTTGCCGTCCTTGGTCAGGCGCAGGTAGTAAGGATCGGGGTCGAGCGGCCCGGTGGTCGTCTTCGTCCAGCCCTCGACCCGGTCGGCCCAGTCGTGGGCGGTCGCGAGCCAGCGGTTCGCCGAGGCGGTGTCGCCGACCTTTCGGGCGATGTCGGCGGCGCAGATGAGCCCGGCGATCTCCGCGGCGATGGTGCCGGGCGAGAAGCCGCTCTGGTTCTCCCACCGCTCCTGGGGCGACCAGGGCGCGGAGTGCGGACCGAAGTCGTCGGAGCGGGTGAAGCTGAGGAGGAAGTCCGCCGAGCGTTTCACCGCTTCGTACGTGCGGCTGTCGCTGCGGCCGAGCTGTTGCGCGAGCACCAGTGGGAGCGCGACCTCGTCGAGCTGGAGGTTGTCCCAGACCATGCGGCCCTCGACGTCGGAGTTCTGCGGGAAGGAGCCGTCGGGGAGTTGCTGGCGGAAGAGCAGGAAGTCCAGTGCGCGCTGGGCGGCAGCGGTGTCGCCGGCGGCGATCAGCGCGGTCGCGTGCTGGTAGAGGTCGCGCGACCACACCAGGTGGTAGGCGGCCGACGGCGAGGAGAGCCCCTCGATCTCGTGGCCCCACACCCACGGCATCGTCGGCGACGCGATGAAGGCGCCCCGGTTGCGCTTGTCCTCCGAGGCGGCGTTGACGACGACGGAGGCCCAGTATGCGTCGGTCAGGCCACTGGTGCTTTGCGGAGCACGACGCAGCCCGTCGGCGTAGCCGTGCCAGCCATCGGCGTACGAGCGCCCGGCCTTCTCGAAGCCGGCCCGCAGGGATCCGGCGGCCGCCTGCCGGGCGGCGGCGGCGTCGGATCCGAAGCCCAGCGCGAGGTGTGCAGCGTTGTTGTTGCCCCTGCCGACACCGGTGACACCTGCCAGCCGGGCGCCGAGCACGACGTTTCCCGCATCGGCCTGTGTCCAGGTGGCGTCCTGGTCACCGTCGGCGGCCAGGTCGGTACGCAGGTCGCTGGTGCCGAGGAAACCGACCGAGCCGTTCACCAGAGGACGGTCGGAGCGCAGCGACATGGCCGAGCTTTCGTCCCACGCGACGACATCGCCGCGACGGACCGCCGCGTGGTCGTCGTCGCCCTCGTTGGTGAGATTCGGGTCGGCGACGGCGTACACGCGGTAGGGCCGGCCGGTGAGCGAACGGAATGTCACATCGACGAGCACGGTGTCCCGTGCCGGGTCGGTGATGTAGCGACGCTCCATGCGCCAGCGACCGGTGGGCGAGGTGTCCGTCTGGGTGAACGCCGGCACCTTGGCGTCGTCGGCGCGCACCTCGCTGCTTGCCTGCGATGTCCGTTCGGCCAGCCCTTTGCCGTCGGTGACGACGAACTCGAGGTCGCGCAGGGCGGGAGTGCCCAGGTCGGGGTAGAAGATCTCGCTGAGCTGGCCCGGACGAAGCGTGAACCACACCTCGCTGTCGAGCGTGCGGGAGGTGCCGAACCCGTGCTTGTCCGCGGGCGTCCACGTTGCCTTGTCGCCCGGTGCCCCGGGAGCCTGACCACCCGGACGTGGGCGATCGGCGGACGACGCTGCCGGCGACGTCACGACGAGGGCAGCCGCGACAGCCGCAGTGGTGAGCAGAACCGTGGAGCGTGCCGGCATCATCGACGGCCTTCCGTCCGGGGATTGTTCCCTCGGAACTACCACCAGAGCGGTGTGGCGAAACCGACGCGCTCGCTGCGTCCTGCGGTCAGCGCTCGCCGATGGGCGCGTAGTCGCGCTCGGCCTCGCCGACGTAGATCTGACGCGGGCGGCCGATCCTGGTGGCCGGGTCCTCGATCATCTCGCGCCACTGGGCGATCCAGCCCGGGAGGCGACCGAGGGCGAAGAGCACCGTGAACATGCGCGTCGGGAAGCCCATGGCCTTGTAGATGACGCCCGTGTAGAAGTCGACGTTGGGGTAGAGCTTGCGCTCGACGAAGAAGTCGTCGGCCAGCGCGACCTCCTCGAGCTTCATCGCGATGTCGAGCAGCGGGTCGTCGACGCCGAGTCCCTCCAGCACGTCACGGGTCGCCTTCTTCACGATGGCCGCGCGCGGGTCGTAGTTCTTGTAGACGCGGTGACCGAAGCCCATGAGCTTGACGCCCGGCTCCTTGTCCTTGACCCGGCGTACGAACGAGTCGACGTCGCCGCCCTCGCGGTGGATGCGTAGGAGCATCTCGAGCACTGCCTGGTTCGCACCGCCGTGCAGCGGTCCGAACAGGGCATTGACACCTGCCGACACCGACGCGAAGAGATTGGCGTTGCTGGAGCCGACGAGTCGGACCGTCGACGTCGAACAGTTCTGCTCGTGGTCGGCGTGCAGTACCAGGAGCATGTCGAGCACGCGCGCCATGATGGGGTCGACCTCGTACGGCGTGGCTGGGACGCCGAAGGTCATGCGCAGGAAGTTGTCCATGTAGCCCAACGAGTTGTCGGGGTACAGCAGCGGCTGGCCGACCGCGGTCTTGTAGGCGTAGGACGCGATGGTGGGGAGCTTGGCCATGAGACGCACGGTCGACATCTCGACGTGGTCGTGGTCGAAGGGGTCGAGACTGTCCTGGTAGAAGGTCGACAACGCGCTCACGGCCGACGACAGCACCGCCATGGGATGTGCATCGCGGGGAAATCCGTCGAAGAAGCGCTTCAGATCCTCGTGCAGGAGCGTGTGGTTGCGAATTCGGTCGGTGAAGCCCTCGAGCTCCTGCGCCGACGGCAGCTCGCCGTAGATGAGCAGGTAGGACGTCTCGAGGAAGTTCGACCCCTCGGCAAGCTGCTCGATGGGGTAGCCGCGGTAGCGAAGGATGCCCTCGTCGCCGTCGATGAAGGTGATCTTCGACGTGCATGCACCGGTGTTGACGTAGCCGGGGTCCAGCGTGGTGTAGCCGGTTTCCTTGAGCAGCTTGCTGATCTCGAGACCGGAAGGCCCTTCCGTCGCCTGCGTCACGGGGAGCGGCATCGCGCCGCCGGGGTGGTTGAGCTCGAAGTCGGCCATCGGTTTGTCAGATCCCTTCCGTCCGTGTCGGGCACCAGCAGTCTCGCAGACCCCCCGCAGCCGCCCCGCGTGGTGTCACCACCAGCGCTGCGACGTCCGAGCCGTGCTCAGAAGTTCTCCTTGACCTGGTCGTAGATCGTCAGCACGGACAGGACGCCGAACAGGAGGAAGGACCAGGCGAGCACGCCCAGCCGCAGACCGTGCAACCGGATCGGCTCCGGGAGCAGACGCCGGTTGATGACCATCAGCATCGCCGAGTAGACGCACATCATCACACCACCGACGCACGCACTGATGACGATCAGCACCAGCGGCTGGTCGAACCCGACCAGGAGGACCAACGTGCCGACAGCGACCAGACCCCAGACCAGCCCGAAGTAGAGCTTGCTCTCCGACGCCTCCTTGGCGTAGGAGGTTTTGACGACGTCTGCGGCCATCCGGCTCGTGTAGTCGACGATGCCCAGTGCGGCGAGGAAGAGCGAGAGCGACCCGATGAACCAGAAGAAGGCGCCGAACCAGTCTCCGACCGCGCTCTTGAGCGCCTCGCCTTCGCTCTCCAGGAACGCGATGTCGTCGGGCAGGTCCTCCTGACCGAAGACGGTTGAGTAGGCGAGCAGAGAGGTGAAGACGATCGAGATGAACGTGATGAGCACGAACGTGTAGAGCTGCTCCTTGTTGGCGAAGCGCCACCAGGTGTTCCAGCGCGACAGGTTCTGGGACGTCGGCTCGAAGATGAACCCGGTGCTCGGCGCCGCCACCGGCTCACCCGTGACGGGGCTCTCGAGGCGCGGCACGTAGCGTCCCATGCCGAAGCGTTTGTCGCGGATCCAGTTGCTCTGCACCAGGTTCTGGCCACCTCCGGCTCCGGCGAAGGCGAGCGCGCCCAGCAGCGTGGCCCAGCCGAGCTGTGCCGACGGGATGCCGGCGTCCGTGACGGCCTTCGGGACGTCGCCCCACGCGTCAGCGGTGACCGCGAACAGCGTGCCGACCACAACGAGCAACAGGACGGCGCCGACCTTGACCATCTGCGCGCGCTCCAGCGCGACGTAGACCACCGGTGCGAGCGTCAGGACGAGACCGATCACGACAAGCATCCCGATGGCGATGGCGTTCGCGTTGCCGCCCCACAGGTAGGTGGCCAGCGTCGCCGAGCTGAGCGCCCAGCCGGGCCACAGGTTGGCGAAGTAGGTGAGTACCGCGAAGAAGAGCCCCCAGTGTCGCCAGAACCGGCTGAACCCGGTGAGCGCGGTCTCGCCGGTGGCGAGCGTGTAGCGCTCGATCTCCATGTTCAGGAAGAACTGCGTGAGCAGGCCGACGAGGGCGGCCCAGATGAAGACCAGGCCGACCTGCGAGGCGATGTAGGGATAGAGGATGAACTCGCCGGACGCGAGGCCGACCCCCGCCGCGATGATCCCCGGGCCGATGATGCGCCACGTCGAGCTGGGGGCCGCGGGGAGCTCGCGGACCTCGGGGCGGGGCAGGTAGCGCGTGGGGAAGAGGTCAGCCGCGGAGGGCGAGCCTCCGGCAGGACGGGTCGTGGTCATCGGGACACCTGCGCTTCCGCTGGACGCCGGACTTCGTTATGCCCGCCATACCCTCGTTCGCCCGCTGCGACACAGGCGAGCCCGTGGTCACAGGACGACGACGGTGACCCCCGACGAACGGGCCTCGCCCATGGCGGCCAGCGCCGGGCCCGCCTCGTGGAGGCCGATCCGGCCGGTGACCAGCCGGTCCGGTCGCAGCCGGCCCGCAGCCACCAGCGCCAGCATCTCGCCGTAGTCGTGGGCCGCCATGCCGTGGCTGCCGGCGATCTCGAGCTCGTGGAAGATGACCCGCGACATGGGGATCGTCGGCTCGCCCAGTGAGGGCGGGAGCAAGCCGACCTGCACGTGCCGGCCCCGCTTTCGGAGGCTGCGGATCGACGCGGCGCACGTCTCGTGGCTGCCCAGCGCGTCGATCGACACGTGCGCGCCGCCGCCCCCGGTCGCGCGGCGCACGGCACGAGCGACGTCACCGTCGACCGCCGCTGCGTCGATGCACACCGCGGCACCGAGCTCGGCGGCCAGCGCGAGCGCCGCCGGGTTGACGTCGAGCGCGACGACCTGGGCGCCGGCAGCCACCGCCACCATGACGGCGGAGAGGCCGACCCCGCCGCAGCCGTGCACCGCGAGCCACTGACCAGGCGCGAGATGCCCCTGCGCGAGAACGGCGCGGTACGCCGTCGCGAACCGGCAGCCCAGGGCCGCCGCGGTCACGGAGTCGAGGTCGTCCGGCAGCGCGATGAGGTTGACGTCGGCGTGATCGAGGGCCACGAGGTCCGCGAACGACCCCCACCCGGTGAAGCCCGGCTGGGTCTGCTGGTCGCAGACCTGGTGGTTGCCGGTCAGACACTGCGGACAGCGCCCGCACGCGCAGACGAACGGGACCGTGACGCGGTCGCCGACGCTCCACCGGGTGACCGCCGAGCCCACCGCCGCCACGACACCGGCCAGCTCGTGGCCCGGGACGTGGGGCAGGCCGATCGTGGGGTCGTGGCCGGCCCAGGCGTGCCAGTCGCTGCGGCACAGTCCGCTCGCCTCGACCCGCACGACGGCCCCGTGCTCACCCGGGTCGGGGTCGGGCACCTCCCTGACCTCAGGTACCTGCCCGAACTCGTCGAAGACGACTGCCCGCATCCGGCGACCCTAGCCACTGCCCGGACGACCGGGCGGTGGCTGGTCCGTGGTCACCGCCGAGCGGGGCTGATGCTGAACTCCTCCTGCGTCATGACCGGCCGCAGCGACCGCTCGACGTCGCCTCGGGTGAAGTAGCGGTGGAGGTTGCCCTTCGCGAGCACGTTGCCGAGGGCGCCCATCACCATGCCCTGGTCGAGCGAGAGGTGCCGCTTGGCCACCGTGCCGCTGCCGACCGCGATCGCGTCGTAGAAGCCGCCGGGACCGTAGGCGTCGAAGTCCTTGCGCAGGTTTGCCAGGTTGGCGAGCGCCTCCTTCTCCGCGTAGGGCAGGGCGAGGAACGCGGCGTGCGGGGTCACGACACCGTCGCCGTAGGACGTCGGCGTCCGCTCGGGACGCGCGCAGCCCGCGGCCTGGTACCCACCATCGGACGTCGTGCGCTCCTGGTCGGAGTTGTAGCCGTCGGTGGTGATGCCGAGGGCGTCGACGCCGTACTCGCGGTAGCCGCCCGTCGGGTTGCTCGACGGTGAGAAGCCCCAGTAGCCGTAGTCGGCGTCGTCCATCCCGTGCTCGATCTGCGCGCGCACGAGGTTCGGGTGGTTGATGCCGAACGACTTCTTGCCCCATGCCGCCTCGGGCACGAACAGGTCGGGCATCAGCTCCTCGAACATGTCGCCGCCCCACGTCGGGACGAACTCGATGCCGCGGTAGTCGTAGTGGCCCTCGTAGACGTCGACCCCGAGGTAGTTCTTGGTCACACCGGTCGGCTGCTCCTCCTGCCAGCTCCAGTCACAGGTGGCCGGGAAGGTGCGGGCCGGGCCGAAGTAGTGCTTGGCCGGGATCTGGCCCTGCACGATGCCGATGTACGACGCGATGCGCGGCTCGGAGACGAAGTTGCCGTAGTGGTGGCAGGTGTAATAGACGTCTTCGCCGCGGTTGCGCAGGTTGCCTTTGACCGAGCACTGCGCCGGCGGCTCGTCCCAGAAGCCGCCCCGGATGAGACCGGCGCCGCCGGAGTTGGCCGCGTCCTTGTCGTAGTAGAACCCGAAGTCCATCGAGTCGGCCAGCGCCGTGGCCCGCTTCGCCAGTCGTGGCTCGCCATTGGCAACTGTCATCAGCGCCGCGGCCATCCAGCCGTTGTCCACGCTCGAGAGGAAGGGATGGACCGTGTCCCCGTTCTCGGGCCATATGCGCAGCTTGTGACCGTCGGCGGGGCTGTACCAGTTGTAGAACATGCCGCTGTCGTCGTGCCGCTCGAGCTTGCTGATCGCGTCAAGCGTCCGGCTCAGCCGGGTGTGCGCCTGCTTCGGCTTGATGATCTTCAGGTCGCGTGCGACCAGCGTGCTCCACATGTAGGCGCCGATGTTGGTCGGCGAGGTGTAGCCACTGCGCGAGGCGCCGGAGAGGTCCCCGTTGATGTTGTCGGCGACGAGACCCGTCCGTGGGTCGATCATCGCCTCCATCGACGCCCAGGTGTCCTCGGCGTACGTCTGCATCACGCCCTTCGCACCGGGCGGCGGAGCGGCGGCGGCAGGTGGCGTCACCAGGGCCGTGACGGCCCCTGCGGCCGCGACGGCGGCGACGGCGAGTCGGTGTGCTCTTCTCATGTGCTGGTCTCCCGATCGGGTGAGACAGAGGGATGGTTGCAATGCTGTGCAGCTGTGTTGCCCGCCTACTTGATGCCGGTCATGGCGATGCCCTGCACGAAGAACCGCTGCAAGGCGATGAAGATGAGCAGGACGGGGACCACCACGACGACGGCACCCGCCATCAGCAGTCCGTAGTCGGACTTGTTCTCCCCGACGGAGTAGATGGCGAGGGCCACCGGCAGGGTGTACTTCTCCTCCGACTGCGCCACGACCAGCGGCCAGAGAAAGTTGTTCCACGACGTGAGGAACGTGAGGATTCCCATCGTCGCGAGTGCGGGGCCGCACAGCGGCATGATGACGCTGCGGAAGATGCGGAACTCCCCTGCGCCGTCGACGCGAGCAGCGTGGATCAGCTCGTCGGGCAGGCCCATCATGAACTGCCGCATCAGGAAGACGCCGAAGGGCAGCGCGAGGAACGGGAAGATCAGGCCCGGGAACGTGTTGACGAGACCGAGGTTGCTGACGACGACGAACAGCGGCACGAACGTCACCATCGCCGGCACCATGAGCGTGCCGAGCACGAGAGCGAACGTGATGCGCTTGCCCGGGAAGTCCAGCTTGGCGAGCGCGTAGCCCAGCATCGAGCAGAAGACCAGGTTGCCCAGGGTGACGGCAACGGCGACGAAGAGGCTGTTGAAGAAGAAGGTGGGGAAGTCGAGCCGCTCCCACAAGGTCTGGTAGTTGCCAAGCGTCGGCTCCTCCGGCAACCAGGCCGGCGGCACCTCCTTGAGCTCCCGGTCGGGCCGGAACGAGCCGAGCAGCATCCAGATGAAGGGCCCGACCAGAAGCACCAGGCCACCGACCAGGACCACGTAGACCCACGGCTGGTCGTGGGCCTCCCCCACGCTCTTGCCACCGCCGCGTCTCCCGCGCGCCGGCCGGACGTCGCCGGTGGCGACTGCCGGCGCCGGGACCGGCGCGGGACCTCGAGTCGATGTCGTCACGTCGGCCTCCTCACGGCTTCTCCCGCAGCAGCCGGAACTGCACCAGCGTCAGCACGACGATGGAGAGGAACAGGACGTAGCCCATGGCCGCGGCATAGTTGTAGTTGCCGAAGCCGAACTGGTTGTAGATGTAGTAGGACAGCGACAGCGTCTTGTCGAGCGGGCCGCCGCGCGTCATCACGAACGGCTCCTCGAAGAACTGCAGGTAGCCGATGCCGGTGATGACGCCCCCGAAGAGGAGCGTCGGTCGCATCATCGGCAACGTGACATGGCGGAACCGACCCCACGACCCTGCGCCGTCGATGGACGCGGCCTCGTGCAGCTCTTTGGGGATCGTCTGCAGTCCCGCCAGGAAGATCACCATGAGGAAGCCGAGGTTGCGCCAGGCCGCCATGACGATCAGCGACGGCATGGCGAAGGTCGTACTGCCGAGCCACGACGGCCCTTCGACGCCGACGTAGCCCAGCAGTGTGTTGACGATGCCGCTGTCCGGATGGAGCAGGAAACGCCAGATCACCGCGATCGCCACGATGCTGGTGACAACGGGCAGGTAGTAGCCGACCCGGAACAGCGTGCGGAACCTGCTGATGCCCGAGTTGAGGCCGACCGCAACAGCCAGGGCGAGCACCATCGTGAGCGGCACGCCCACCACGACGAAGTAGAACGTGTTGAACGCCGCTTGGCGGAACGTCTCGTCCTCGAACAGCTTCGTGTAGTTCTCGATGCCGACGGGGTTCACCGCCAGCGGGTTGCGGATGTCACGGCTGGTCAGGTCGGTGAAGCTCATCCCGAGCGACATCAGCACCGGACCGGCGGTGAACGCCGCGAAGAGCAAGAGGAACGGCAGGGCGAAGCCGATGCCGGCCCGGCCCTCCCGGCGGCGGACCCGCTGTGGGCCCGGTCGCCGAGAGGTGGGAGCTGCGTCCGCAGCCATGGTCGTGGCCATCGTCAGGAGCCGGTGCCGATCGCGTTGGCCTTGTCCTCGGCGCTCTTGAGCGCCGCGGCCGATTCCTGCTTGCCGCGCGAGACCTGCTCGATCGCGTCGTCGAGCGAGCTGGCGACCTGTTCCCAGGTCGCGATGGCGGGCGCCGACTTGGCGTCCTCGAGCTGGGTGCCGAACTTCTTCAGCAGCGGGTCGCTGGACAGCTCGCCGGTCTCCCAGGCGCTCTGCACGGCGGGCAGGCTGCCGACCAGCTCGTAGAGCTTCTGCTGCGCCGCTTCCTGGGTCAGGAAGTCGACGAACTTCCACGCGGTGTCACGGTTCTTGGACTCCTTGAACACCACGAGGTCGCCACCACCGGTGAAGGACGTGCCGGCCTCCTCGGTGGGCATCGGCGCCACGTCCCACTTGCCCTCGAGCTCGGCACCGCCCTGGTCGCGCAGGATCCCCATGTGCCACGGGCCAGAGACGAACGCCGCGATGTCACCGCGGATGAAACCCGTCTCCATCTCGCCGGCTGCGGTGTTCAGCGTGGTTGGCGAGATCCCGTCGCTGAAGAAGGACGCGTAGTAGTCGAGCGCGCTGCGCGCCGGCTCGGTGTCGAAGGTGAACTTGTCGCCCTCGACGAGTTCTGCGCCCTTTTGCCAGGCGAAGGGCATGAACGACTGCCACGCGCCCTGAGCACCGGGCTGCAGGTAGATCCCGTGCTTGGCGCCGCCCTTGTCCTGCATCGCCTTGGTGAAGGCCTTGAAGTCGTCCTGGCTCCAGCCGTCCTCGGGCGTGACGCCGGCCTTCTCCGCGATGTCCGTGCGGTAGTAGATGAGCCGGGTCTCGACGTACCACGGCACGCCGTACGACGTGCCGCCGACGTCGGTGGTCGCCCACGAGCCCTCGAAGAACTTGCTCTTGTCGATCAGGTCGGTCGGCGTGGTGTCGAGGGCGCCGGACCCGGAGAACTCCGGGAGCCAGGTCGTGCCGACGAGACTGACGTCGGGTGTCTGGTTGCCCGCGATCGCCGTGGCGATCTTGTCGTGCGCGGCGTCGAACGGGATCACCGTGACGTTCACCTTGGCGTCGGGGTTCTCCGCCTCGAAGTCCTTCGCGATCTCGCCGAGCTTCTCGCCTTCGGCGCCGAGCGCCCACACGGTGATGTCGCCCTTGGCCTTGCCCTCCGCGACGCTCTTGGCCTTGGTGTCCTCGCCCCCGCCCTCGGTATCGTCGCGACCGCAGCCGGTCAGCGCCAGCGCTGCAACGAGCGCCAGTGCGCCGGCCCGCTTCCATGTACTCATTGGTCCTCCTCGAAGTGGTGCCCACAACTGGCACGTCGCACGAGCTGCGTGGGCAGCACCTCATGCCTTGATTCGCTGGTGTCGCCGCCGAGACGCTCGTGAAGGCGCCTGGCGGCTTGGGCGCCGAGCCGACGCATCGGCTGGCGCACAGTGGTGAGGCCGGGCCGCGAATGGCGCGCGGCCATCACGTCGTCCCAGCCGGTGATGGCCACGTCGTCGGGTACTCGCAGGCCGAGGTCCTCCGCGGCGGTAACCGCGCCGAGGGCGATCTCGTCGTTGGCGCAGACCAGGGCTCGCGGTGGCTTTCCGCGCAGCAGCCGCGTCGCGGCCTTGTGCCCGCCGCGCTCGTCGAACGCGCAGGGGACCGGGCGCCGGGGTGCGACCTGGCCGAGGGTGCGCAGCGCCTCTCGGTAGCCGCGCCAGCGCTGGTGGGTGTCCGGCGAGGTGCTCGCGTCACCCACGAAGGCGACGTCGCGATAGCCGTGGTCACGCACCAGGTGGGTGGTGAGCTCACGGGCGCTCGTCGTGTTCTCGGCGTTCACGGCGTCGACGCCCTCGAGGGGGTCCCGCGCGAGCACCACCAGCGGCAGGCCGCGACGGGCCAGCTCGGACAGCACGTCGTCGCCGACCGTGCGGCCGAGGACGACGAGGCCGTCGACCCGGGACGCGAGGTCGAGCACCATGTCGCGGGCCGCCTCCCGCCCATGGGTCGAGAGGATGAGGACGCTACGGCGCAGCTCGGCGGCGACCTCCTCGTAGCCCAGCACGACCTCAGCGAAGTAAGGCCCGGACAGGTCGGGGAACACGATGCCGCTAGCGGCGTGCTGCCCCTCGGCGAGCGAGCGGGCGGACCTGCTGGGGACGAACCCGAGCTCGGCAACTGCGGCGAGCACCCGGTCGCGGGTGGCGACAGCCACGGGGGCCGTCCCCCGCAGGACCCGCGACACGGTCGCGATGGAGACGTCGGCCTTGCTGGCGACCTGGTAGATCGTGGCGTTGGCGTTGCCGCCGCGGGAGCGGGGTGCGCGACTGCTGTCGGTCGCGGGCCCGGCCCCGGTCGACGGGGATGGGCGCCATGTAAGCGCTTCCACACCAGCAAGGTTTCACGCATTTGGCCGGATGTAAACCCTTACATCCCGGATCTGCCCGTTTTGGTAGTCGTGCCCTCGGGTGGCTCAGGGCTCTCTCAGGCTGGCGCGGCAGGATGGCCGCATGCCGGACCAGGGCCGCGGCCACCAGCTGCAGCATGCCCAGCGCATCCTCGTCGTCGACGACGACCGCGCCGTGCGCGAGTCGCTGCGCCGCTCCCTCACCTTCAACGGCTACGCCGTGGAGCTGGCCTCGGACGGGGCCGAGGCCCTCGATGCGGTGGCGCAGACCCGACCCGACGCCGTCGTCCTGGACGTGATGATGCCGAGGGTGGGCGGGCTGGAGACCTGCCGGCGGCTGCGGGCCGACGGCGACGATGTGGCGGTTCTCGTCCTGACGGCGCGCGACTCGGTGGCCGACCGGGTCGCGGGCCTCGATGCCGGCGCCGACGACTACCTGGTCAAGCCGTTCGCCCTCGAGGAGCTGCTGGCACGGTTGCGAGCCCTGCTCCGCCGGACGCAGCCGGGCGATGCGACCAGCGCCGACACGACGCTCGCGTTCGCCGACCTGCGGCTCGACCTCGCCACCCGCGAGGTGTGGCGCGGCGAGCGGCCGGTCCGCCTGACCCGCACGGAGTTCGCGCTGCTGGAGCTGTTCCTGCGCCATCCCCGTCAGGTGCTGGGCCGGGACCGCATCCTGGAACAGGTCTGGGGTTACGACTTCCCGACGACAGCCAACTCGCTCGAGGTCTACGTCGGCTACCTGCGTCGCAAGACCGAGACGGAAGGGGAACCACGCCTGGTGCACACGGTGCGCGGCGTCGGCTACGCCCTGCGTGAGACGCCGCCGTGACGACCCTGGACCCGTTGGTCGCTGCCGCGCGCCGGGCGCGATCGCGCTTCGCCCGGCTCCGGCTGCGCACGCGCGTCGGCGTGCTCGCCGCGCTCGGCGTCGGGCTGGCCGTGGCGCTCACGTCCGCCGCCGCCTACATCACGGTCAGCGACCAGCTGCACAGGCAGGGCGACGCCGAGCTCATGGACCGCGCCAGGGCGTCGGTCAACACCGCGCTGGCCGACCCCGAGACCCTCCGCGACCTGCCCGCGACGGCGCTCGGCGCCGCCGCCGACGTGCGCATCGCGATCCTGCAGGCCGACAGCGTCGGCGTCTTCGCGCGCGGCAGTCTGGCCCCACCGCTCGGCGACCCGGAGCTCGCGGTCGCGCGCGGGCAGGAGGGCCAGTCCCTGCGCACCGCCGTCAGCACCGACGGTGGGCGGTTCCGCGTGGTTGCCGTCCCGATCAACGACGGGCTCGCCCTGGTGCTGGCCCAGTCGACCGCGGAGATCGGCCAGACGCTGGACCGGCTCCGGCTGGTGCTGTTCCTGGTCGGCGGGACGGGAGTCGCGCTGGCGGCGTACGCCGGTCTCGTCATCGCCCGCACCGGCCTGCGCCCGGTCGAGGAGCTCACCGCCGCCGCCGAGCACATCGCCGCCACCGAGGAGCTGACCCCGATCGAGGTGCAGGGCAGCGACGAGATAGCCCGGCTCACGCGGGCTTTCAACGCGATGCTCGGTGCGCTCGCGGCCTCCCGCGACCGGCAGCGCGCGCTGGTGGCTGACGCCGGCCACGAGCTGCGCACGCCGCTCACCAGCCTGCGCACCAACCTCGACCTGCTGGCGCAGAGCGAGCAACGGGAAGGTGGGCTCCCCCCGCAGGACCGTCGCGACCTGCTCGACGACGTGCGCGCCCAGGTCGCCGAGCTCGGTGAGCTGGTGGGCGACTTGGTGGAGCTGGCCCGCGACGACTCCCCGACCGCCGATCCCGAGCCGGTCGAGCTCACCGACGTCGTGCACCGCGCCGTCGAGCGGGTCGCTCGGCGGGCACCGAACGTGGCGTTCCACACCGACGCCGAGCCGTGGACCGTGCTCGGGGACGCCTCGGCGCTCGAGCGGGCCGTCACCAACCTCCTCGACAACGCCGCCAAGTGGAGCCCGCCGGGCGGCAGCGTCGCGACGACGCTGCACGACGGCGTGCTGACGGTGGTCGACCAGGGCCCCGGCATCAGCGACGCGGACCTCCCCCACATCTTCGACCGCTTCTACCGTTCGCCGACCGCCCGCGCCATGCCGGGCTCCGGCCTGGGCCTGGCCATCGTCCGGCACGCGGTGGAGCGCCATGGCGCCAGCGTCTCGGCGGGTCGTGCTGAGGGTGGGGGCACTGCCGTCACGGTGCGCTTCCCACCCCAGCCGCCGGGTTCTTCTGCAGTCCTTGGCTGACTCTCAGCCTCTTCTCAGGGGGCGCGGCCAACCTGTGTCCATGACCGAGACGACGACCAGCACCCCGTACGACCCGTGGCGCCCCGTGGGCACCCCGCCGCCCACCCAGCCGCCGCTGCCCCCCGAGCCACCCACGGCTGGGCGCCGCCGCGGCGTGCTCGCGCTGGTCGCGGTGGCGCTGGCCGCCGGGCTCGTGGGCGGTGGCGTCGGCGCGGCAGTGACCGCGACCACCGACGACCCGACTGCGCAGCCCGCGGCCAGCGCTCTTGACGCGCCCCGGACCACCAGCACGAGCAACGTCGCCGCCGGCGACGTGGAGAAGGTCGCAGCCGCGGTCCTGCCCAGCGTCGTGTCGATCGAGGCCCGGACCGGGACCGGAGGCGGCGAGGGCACCGGCGTCGTCCTGGACACCGACGGGACCATCCTCACCAACAACCACGTCGTCGCTGCCACGGCGGAGGGCGGTCAGCTCACCGTCACGCTGCAGAACGGCGACACGGCCGACGCCGAGATCGTCGGGCGCGACCCGGCCACCGACCTCGCGGTGATCCGCGCGAAGGGCCTTACCGACCTCACGCCGGCCAAGCTCGGCGACTCGTCGTCGCTCTCGCCCGGCGAGGAGGTCGTCGCGATCGGGTCGCCGCTGGGCCTGCAGGGGACAGTGACGAGCGGCATCGTCAGCGCCCTCGACCGTCCCGTGCGCACCGGCGGCGCCGATGCGACCGGCGAGGACCGCAGCACCGTCATCAACGCCGTGCAGACCGACGCCGCCATCAACCCCGGCAACTCCGGCGGCCCGCTGGTCAACATGGCCGGCGAGGTGGTCGGCATCAACAGCGCGATCGCCAGCCTGGGCTCGGCAGCCGGCGGGCAGTCCGGCTCGATCGGCCTCGGCTTCGCGATCCCCGTCGACCAGGCTCGCGTCGTCGCAGAGCAGCTCGTGGAGTCCGGGAGTGCGGTCCACGCCCAGCTGGGAGTCAGCGTGCAGGACGCCAGCTCCGCGGCCGGGGCCGACTCGGAGGGCGCCGGCGTCGCGCTCGTACAGGAAGGCGGCGCGGCCGCGGACGCGGGTCTGCGGCAAGGCGACGTGGTGACCTCCGTGGGCGACCGCGCGGTCGCAAGCGCGGACGCCCTCATCGCGGCTGTCCGCTCGCACCAGCCCGGCGACAAGGTCGAGCTGACCTACCGGCGCGGAGGAACCGAGCACACGGTCCGGGTGACCCTCGGCAGCGACGCCGAAGGCACCTGATCCGGGTGGGCCCCTGGCGCGGGCGGCTGCTCGTGGACGCGCTCGCGACCGTGTGGTTCGAGCGCGACCTCGTCACCGCCTGACGTATCAGGGGACGCCCATGGCGGCTCTGGTCGTGTATCCGCCCCGGACACGACACGGAGAACGCCATGACGATGCTGCTCGACACCACGACCTACCAGCCGGAGACCACCACAGGCCACGGCGAGCCCCCCAAGCTCACGCACGACGAGCTGGTACGCGCGCAGCAGGAGACGCTCGACGCACCTCGTCGACGCCACAGCCTGGCCGCCAAGGCACTCTTCCTGCAGATGGACCTGCTCTACGGCCGCAAGGCCACGTTCAAGAAGTTCCTCGTCCTCGAGGTCGTCGCCCGGGTGCCTTACCAGACCTGGGAGACCGCGTCGTACAAACGGATGAGCCGCAACCACCGCAAGCCGTGGCTCGCCAGGCGCATCTGGCAGCGGGTGCTCGAGTTCCGCGCCCAGCAGGACAACGAGCAGTGGCACATGATGATCCTGGCCGAGCTCGTCGCCCGCTCCGGTGAGAAGCAGGGCTGGCTGCGGTTCCGGCTGCTGCCCAAGCTGATCTCGTTCGGCTACTGGCACTTCAGCTGGCTGCTCTACGCGGTCCGCCCGGCCTGGAGCCACCGCCTCAACGCGGACTTCGAGGACCACGCCGAGCACTCGTACGCCGAGCTGGTCCGCGACAACCCGGACTTCGAGACCACGCCGTACTCGTCGGTTCTGTGCGGCGAATACGGGTCGTTCGAGTCGCTGGCCGACCTGTTCCGTCAGATCGGGCACGACGAGCGCTGCCACAAGCAGGAGTCCGAGAACCACCTGCTCCAGCCGCGCGTGCGCTGACCGCCGCTTCGACACCCGACCCGTGCCCTGCCGAGCCCACCGGCAGGGCACGGGTCGACGGAACCCCACCCCGTCGACTAAGGTTTGCCTTACCTGTTCCAAGGAGCCCCCGGTGTACGTCTGCATCTGCTTCGCCGTGAGCGAGCACGAGGTCGACCACGTGATCGCCGACGGCGCGCGCTGCGAGCACGAGGTGGCCGAGCGCACCGGAGCCGGCACCGGCTGCGGCAGCTGCGTCGACCGCATCTGCGACCGGCTCCGCAGGCTCGACGAGGCCGACGCCGCGATGCGACTGCCGGTCGCCGTCTGACAGGCTGTCAGCCTGCAGCACTGCAGCCGACCGGAGGAGCAGGGTGAAGGGCGACAAGCAGGTCATCGCGTATCTCAACGAGCAGCTGACGGCCGAGCTCACCGCGATCAACCAGTACTTCCTGCACGCGAGGATGCAGGAGAACTGGGGCTTCGCCAAGCTGGCCGCCCACACCCGCAGCGAGTCCATCGACGAGATGCGTCACGCCGAGACGCTCACCGACCGGATCCTGTTCCTCGAGGGCCTGCCCAACTACCAGCGGCTGTCCCCGCTCACCATCGGCCAGAGCGTCGTCGAGCAGTTCAAGGCCGACATGGAGATCGAGCTCGACGCGGTCAAGCGTCTGCGCGAGGGCAGCGAGTACATGCGTAAGGTCGGTGACGTGACCTCCGCCCGTCTCTTCGAGGCGATCCTCGAGGACGAGGAGGAGCACGTCGACTACCTCGAGACCCAGCTCGAGCTGGTCGAGCGCCTCGGTGCCGAGCTCTACCTCGCCCAGCTCACCGAGCACCCTTCCGCCTAGGGCCGACGACAGAGCGACGGTGCTGGATCCCCACGACCTCTACCGACTCGAGCCGGACCCGCCCTCGCTCGAGCGGCCGGTCCTCGTCCACTCGCTGAGCGGTTTCATCGACGCCGGCTCGGCCGGACGACTGCTGCGCGCGCAGCTGCTCGGAGACCTCGAGCACACGCTGGTGGCCACCTTCGACGTCGACCAGCTGCTCGACTACCGGTCCCGCCGTCCGCCGATGGTGTTCGTCCAGGACCACTGGGAGTCCTACGACGAGCCGGGCCTGGTCCTGCACGCCGTACACGACCGCGACGGCGTCCCCTTCCTGCTCCTCGAAGGCGCCGAGCCCGACGTGCAGTGGGAGAGGTTCCTCGCCGCCGTGCAGCTGCTCGTCGAGCGGCTCGACGTCCGGCTCACGATCGGCGTGCACGGCATCCCGATGGGCGTCCCCCATACCCGGCCGACGACGGTCACCGCCCACGCGACGCGCTCCGAGCTCATCGAGGGCCACGCGCCGTGGATCGGCACGGTGCAGGTCCCAGGGAGCGTCGCCAACCTGCTGGAGCTGCGGCTGGGCCAGGCCGGGCACGACGCCATGGGCTTCGCCGTCCACGTGCCCCACTACCTCGCGCAGGCCGACTACCCCGAGGCGGCGGCGGTGCTCATCGAGTCGGTCGCGACGGCCGGCGAGCTGTCCCTGCCGGTCGGCGAGCTGCGCACCGCTGCCGAGCGCACCCGCGAGCAGGTCGACGAGCAGGTCGCGGAGTCCAGTGAGGTCGGCGCGATCGTGACCGCGCTCGAGCAGCAGTACGACGCCTACACTGCGTCCCACGGTGCGGACGGCCTGCTCTCCGGAGGTGGCGGCTTCCCGACCGCCGACGAGCTGGGGGCGGAGTTCGAGCGCTTCCTGGCCGACCGCAACCGAGGCGACCACCCCGAAGGCTGACGGCGAGCGCCTCAGCCCTTGAGCCCCGAGCGCGACACTCCCTCGATGATGAAGCGCTGCGACACGAAGTAGATCAGCAGCACCGGAACACTGGCGACCACCGCGCCAGCCATCAGCAGGTCGTAGCGAACCGCGTTGGCGCTCTGCATCGTGGCGAGGCCCGCAGGCAGCGTCTGGAACTCCGGGCTGAAGAGCACGTAGACCGGCCACAGGAAGTCGTTGTAGTTGGTCAGGAACGCCAGCAGCCCGAGCGTGACCAGCGCCGGCCTCGACAGGGGCAGGACGATCCGCAGGAAGACCTGCGCGCGGTTCGCGCCGTCGATGAGCGCGGCCTCCTCCAGCTCCCGCGGCAACCCCAGGAAGAACTGGCGCAGGAAGAAGACGCCGAACGCCGACGCGGCTGTCGGCACGATGACCGCGACCAGCGAGTCCAGCCACTTCAGCTCGCCGACGATGAGGTAGTTGGGGATCGTCAGGATCACCGGCGGGATGAACAGTGTCGCCACGATCGTCGCGAAGACGATCCGCTTGCCGCGGAACTGCATGCGGGCGAGCGGGTAGGCCGCGAGGGCCGCCGTCACCACCACGAGCAGTGCGTTGCCGAACGCGGCGATCATGCTGTTGACGAACCACCGGAAGACCGGCGTCTCAGCCGCGTCGAGCACGACCGAGTAGGCCTGTCCGGTGATGTCGCGCGGGATCCAGGTCGGCGGCGTCCCGCTTGCCTCGGAAGGGGTCTTGAACGACGTCACGATGATGAAGACAAGAGGGCTCATGAAGAGGGCGGCGAGGACGACGAGCCCGACATAGCGCAGGGCGACACGTGGGGTGCTCATCAGGCGTCCTTGTCGCGGAACAGGCGGAACACGAGCACGCTTGCGACCATGAGGAACAGGGTCAGGACGTAGCTCATCGCGGCCGCGCGGCCCATCTGGAAGTTGCGCAGCCCCGTCTCGGCGATCTCGTAGATCGCGGTGCGTGTCTCTGTGCCTGGCGCGCCCTCGGTCATCAGGTAGGACTGTCCGAACATGTTGGCCGACGCGATGATCGTGATCATCGCGACGAACGCTGTGACAGGTCGCAGGCCGGGAATGGTGACGTGGCGGAGCTGCTGCCAGCGGCTCGCGCCGTCGACCCTGGCTGCCTCGTAGAGCTCGCGCGGGATGTCCTGAAGGCCGGCGAGGTAGATGACGGCGTTGAAGCCCAACGTCCACCACACCGTCACGCCCGCCAGAGCGAACCACGCCGCCGGCACCGACGTGGTCCACGCGATGTCATCCGGCAGGCCGAGCTTGCCGAGGTAGTGGTTGACCAGCCCGATGTTGTTGTCGAGCAGGAAGCGCCACATCACCGCGACGACCGCGACGCCGAGCACGTACGGCGCGAAGTAGATGGCCCGGAAGACATTGCGGCCCGGGAAGCTCTGGTTCATCACGAGCGCGACAGCGAGCGGCAGGATCAGCAGCAGGGGAACGCTCATCAGCGTGAAGATGCCGGTCGCCTGCATGCTGTTCCAGAACCGGCCGAAGCCGACCGAGTCGGGATCGACCAGGGCCGCGTAGTTGTCCAGGCCAACGAAGGGCTTGCCCGGCAACGTGTAGTCCCAGTCGTGCAGGCTGATCCAGAGCCCGTAGACGGCCGGCGCCACGACGAAGCCGCCGAACAGCACGAGGTACGGCGCCAGGAACAGCCACGGAGTCAGGCCGCCTCGGCTCCGGCCACCGACCGCGCCGTCGTCCCCCGCGGTGTCGGGGTCAGGCTGCACAGGTGCCGCCGGTGCAGCCGTGCTCGTCATCGTCAGCCGCCGTACTTCTTGAGGTTCGCCTCCATCAGGCTCGTCGCCTTCTCCGCCGCTTCCTTCAGCGCGTCGGCCGGCGACTTCTTCAACAGGGTGGCCTCGTTGACGGCGACCTCGAGGGTCTGCACCTGCACGTCTCCGACTCCCGGCACGGGCGGCAGGAAGCGCATGCTGTCGATCTTCTCGGCGATCGGCGCCTGTGTCGTGGCTTGGACGTCCGCGGTCTCGCGCACTGACGACCGGGCGGGGATCATCCCGGCGCCCGCCCACTCGGCCGACTTCTTGCTCATCCAGTCGATGAAGACGCGTGCGGCGTCGAACTTGTTGTCGTCGCCGGTCGCCTGTTTGGTGATGAAGAAGTTGTGCGAGTTGGCCCATACGGCGTCCTGCGACCCGATCGTCGGGATCGCTGCGATACCGAACGGCGTCTTCGCGGTCTTGAGGTCGTTGATCTGCCAGATGCCGTTCCAGGTGAGCGCCACGTCTCCGTTCTTGAAGCCGATGTACTCAGTGTCTGGAGCGACGTTTCGCTTGCTGAAGCCCTGCTTGATCTGGTCGACCTGCCACGAAAGGGCATCGATGCCTGCATCGGAGTCGAAGGTCGCCTTGGAGCCGTCCTCGGCGTAGGGCTCGCCGCCGTTCTGCCAGAGCAGGGAGAGAAAGATCAGGTGACTCGGCCACTTCGAGGGCATCCAGAACGGCTGGTCCTCGCCCTTGCTCTGCAGTGTCTTGAGCGCCGCCGTGAAGGACTCCGCGTCGGTCGGGGGCTCAGTGACCCCGGCCTTGTCGGTGACGTCTTTTCGCCAGTACATCGCGAGCGAGTGGACGTCGAGCGGGATGCCATAGCGCTGGTCCTTGTAGATGCCCGCCTTCCACACCTCCGCGCTGAAGTCGGACTCCTCCAGCCCGAGCGCCTCCGCGACGTCGTCGACGGGGACGATCACCTTGCGCACCGCGTTGGTCGCCAGCTGGTCCTGATGCATGACGCCGACGTCGGGACCCTTGCCGGCGCTCACCGCGGCGGGTGTCTTCTGGTAGAAGTCGGACCACTCGATGGTGTTCTGCTTGATGGTGATCTTGGAGTTCTCAGCCTGGAACTGCTTGACGAGCTCGTCCATGAACGGCCCGTCGCCGCCGGTGAAGCCGTTCCAGTAGGCGAGCGTCACGGCCGGGCCGTCGTACTTCCCCGTGAACTTGCTGTCGGTCTTGCCACCACCCGCAGCCTCGTCGGCAGACTTGCCGCCACCACACGCCGAGAGGGCCGCGCCAGCCGCCACGCCGCCGCCGATGACGAGGAAGCGGCGCCTGGTGACGTCGCCGGGGAGCTCGATGCCGGTCATGGGTGTTCCTCCTGCTCGGTACTGCGCTGTGTGTGCTCGGTCCTTGGCCTGTCGTTCATCGGTCGACGCAGACGTGGTGGCAAACCGTCCGATCCGTTTCATCGGTACGTTCGGAAGTAGTCGAAGCGTGCGGTCGCGCCCTCGCCGCCGTGTGACACCAGGCCGACTCGCAGGTCGGCATCAGGCGGCAAGGTCCAAACTCCGCCCTTGACCCAGTCTCGGCCGTTGCGGCTCGACCACGCCCTTAGCTCGTGCTCGCCGTCGCGGCGATCCTCGTGATGGGTGAGGCGCAGCCACGTCGTGTCGGCAGGGGGCCCGACGATGGTGCCACCGAAGGATGTCCGCCCCGCGTAGGGCATCTCCTTTCCGAACTCGGTCTGCCTGGTGTTCCAGATGGCTACGTGGGAGAACCGCGTGAACAGGTCATCGCCGACGTAGGCGATCAGGCCGGCCTGCTGAAAGTTGCGCACGGTGTCGGTGCCGAGGTCGATGGACAGCTTCGTCTCGATGGTCCAGTCGCCCTCGCGTGCGTCGCGCAACAAGACGCCGGCATTGTTCCCGTCGCCCACCAGGTCGGCGGCCTGCGTCGGCCACCGCAGTACGCCGCCGGTGACCTGGGCGTTGGGGTCCTGGCGGACCCACGACCACCCCGGAGCGGGCGTGGACCCGTTGAACTCGTCGCTCTCGCGGGAGACCAGACGGCCGGGCACGTCCTCCCGGACGGCCCGGGTGACCGGCGGTGTCGGCGTCCGGACACTGAGGTTGGCGACCTCGGAGCCAGCGGTCGCACCGGCCCGGGCACCCTCGCCTGCGTCCTTCGGGAGTCGGAGACGGGCGACCGCGAGGGGATCACCGAGCCGGGCGTGCGTGAGGTCGGCGTAGGCCCTGCCGTCGCGGACTTGCAGGACGACCGAATGCCACACGTCAGGATCGAAGTTGGCCGGCAGCGGTGCCGTGGCGACCCGCGCGGCGCCGTTGCGGCCGAGTGCGCGGACGCGCAGCACACCCGCGTCGCTGTCGACGACGGCACTCACCTGCGGGCGACTCCCCGGCTCGCCGACCGTGAGCCCCGGCGCGCGCCCCTTGAGGTCGGCCTCGACCCGTACCGAGCCCTTGTCCCGGACGCGGGTGAGTGACGTCGAAGCGACCTGCCCGTCGGTGACCGGCCCGCGTTCGCGCCCGTCGCTGGGCCCGCGGCCGGCGCGGACCTGCGGCCAGCCGTCGATCCAGTCGAGACGGTCGAGCAGCATCGGCCGCTCGTTGATGCCGCTCGTGCCGTCCAGGTAGGGGTCGGCGGGATCGATGGCGTGGTAGACGATCCAGTCCTGGCCGGCCAGGTCGGTGACGACGGCGTTGTGGCCGGCGCCGATCCATCGGTTGCCGTTCTGGATGAGCGTCGGCGTCCCACCGGCGCGCGAGATCGTCAGCGGCGTGCCTTCCCTGTCGACGTAGGGCCCGCGCAGATCGCGCGATCGGCCGACCTGGACGCTGTAACCGGTGGTCGGGCCGGCACAGCAGTTGGCCGTCGACGCGAACAGGTACCACCAGCCGTCCCGTCGTATGACGTAGGCACCCTCGAACTTGTTGTCGATCGCCACCATCGTCGGTGCCCCCACCGCGTGCCGACCCTCGTCGTCGAGGCGCACCACGTGGATCCCGCCGAAGTAGGAGCCGTAGAAGAGCCACTGCGAACCGTCGGTGTCCGTGACCGCCGCAGGGTCGAACGTCCAGAGGTAGCCGCCGCCGGGGGCCGGTCGCGGTCCGACCACCGGCGCACCACTGTCGGTCCAGGGCCCCGCGGGTGACGGCGCGGTCGCCATCCCGATCGCGTTGTCGCCCTCTACCGGTGACACCTTCGTCTCCGTGACGACGTAGTACATCCGCCACTCGCCGTCGACGTAGCGGATGTCGGGGGCCCAGATGCCGGCAGTTGGCTCGGCCCACGACGGCAGGGTGGCGTCGCTGAAGGCGTCACCGATGTGTTCCCAGTCGACGAGGTCGTGCGACCGGGCGATCGGGATGCGGTGGCTGCGGCCCTCGCCCTCGCGCAACGGGTCGGAGGTGCCGTAGGAGTACCACCAGCCGTCCTTGCCGCGGATCACGGCCGGATCGGCGAACGTGTCGGCGAACGATCTGCTCACCGGGTTGACGTACGACGTGCCACCGGCAGGAGCAGCGGCCGCGGCCCATCGATGGCCGGCAAGCAGGGCAACGATGACCACCATCGCCACCATCAGGCCCACGCCTCGACCGGATCGTCGCCAGCGTGCCGTCATGGACGTCTCCTTCGCACGGAGCTGCACTCGAAGCGGACATCCTGCTGCCTCCCCTCGGGCGGGTCGGCACACACCCCCCGGGCAACGTCCCAGGTCACGGTCGCGTAACGACGCGGACAGCCGCGACGGCCCGTATGGGGACGAAGAGGGACGGACGAGAGAAGAACAGGCGCCGGGCCGGGAGCGCCTCACGGCGCGTGGCCGCTCGAAGCGGCTTCATATGGGACCCGGGGCTACCGCGGCCCGGCGCCCTGGTCAGCCCCCGGAGGAGCCGACCCGAGTCTGCCAACACCGCGGCCGGATGTCATGTTCCGGGGCCACGGTCACCCGATCAGACGAGGTCCTTCGAGCGCCAGAGGCGGGCTGCCGCCTCCAGGTCGTCGGCGGTGCGGGCCATACTGGCCGCCCGCGCCGTGAGCAGGCTGGCCGTGTCCGGGTCGTGCTCCTGAACGTCGTCGGCGCGGTGCGCCCGGCCGGCCGACACGACCCGGCAGAAGGCGCCGGCCCGCTCGAGGGCCACGGCCAGGTCGCCGCGGAAGACACCGCTGAGGATCGCGTCGGCGAGGTCGCGCATGGCCTGCGGAGTCGGCGGCTCAGCAGCGCCCGCGACCACCCGTGCGACCTGCGCGACCTCTCGGCCCGCAGCGAAGTCGGCAGTCGCGCCGGCCGGATCGCAGCGCACCCACTCACGCAGCGCGTACAGCCGCCACAGCACCCCTGGCAGAGATCGTGCGGGCCGCTCCGACCACAGCTCGGCGATGGTCTCGAGGCCGTGGTCGTCGACGAGGCCCACCAGCTTGCGCGTCGTCTCCTCGTCGTCTGCCCGCCGTCCCGCGTCGACGAGCGCCGACGCCGTCGCGTGCGCCGCCTCGGCGAGCTCGGCAGGGTCGGGCGCGCCGCCGAAGGTCTCCAACGCGACCTTGCCCAGCAGGGCGGGCCGGCGCGGATGATGGGCGTCCATGCCGTCGATCCTTGCACGGGAGAAGTAGCGTGCGGGCGTGCGCATCCGCCGGGCCGGCCGGACGGCCCTGCTCGTCGAGCTTGCCGACCTCGCCGAGGCACAGGCCTGGTACGCCGAGGTGCTCCGCCGCCGGGAGGCCGGCGAGCTGCCCGGGATCCGCGAGGTCGTCCCCGGGGCGCGGACGGTGCTCCTCGACGGGGTGACCGACACCGACCACGCCGCCGGCCTGCTGGCCGGTTGGCCGGCGCCGTCGGCCACAACCCGCGTTCCCGCGACCGGAGTCACCGTGCCGGTGCGCTATGACGGGCCCGACCTCGCAGCGGTCGCGGACCACTGGCGGATGCCGGTCGACGAGGTCGTCCGGATCCACACGTCGACCGAGTTCACCGTGGCCTTCTGCGGTTTCTCTCCCGGCTTCGCCTACCTGGCCGGCCTGCCGCAGGACCGGCAGGTGCCGCGGCTGGACACGCCGCGGACCCGCGTCCCGGCCGGCGCGATCGGGCTCGCCGGGCCGTGGTGCGGCGTCTATCCGAGTGACTCCCCCGGCGGCTGGCGACTGATCGGCCGCACCTCACGCACGCTCTTCGACCTGAACCGCGATCCGCCCGCACTGCTGGTGCCGGGCATGACGGTGCGGTTCGACGAGGCTGACACCGCGGGGCCGGCCGGATGAGCGTCCTCGAGATCCTGCGGGCCGGTCCGCTCACCACCGTGCAGGACCTCGGCCGACCCGGCTGGGCTCACCTCGGCGTACCGCACTCGGGCGCACTCGACCCATCGGCACTGCGGGCCGCCAACCGGCTCGTGGGCAACCCGCCGGACGCCGCCGGGCTGGAGACCACGCTGGGCGGTTGCGCCGTGCGGTTCACGGTCGCCGTGACCGTTGCCGTGACTGGCGCCGCCGCACCGGTCACCCTGGACGGCGCGCCTGTCTCGGTCGGCACCGGGCTATCCGTGGCGGCGGGCAGTGTCGTCGAGGTGGGTCCGGCGACGGTGGGCGTTCGCAACTACATCGCAGTGGCCGGTGGCTTCGGCGTCACGCGCGTACTCGGCAGCCGCGCGACCGACACACTGTCCGGACTCGGTCCGCCGCCGCTCGCCGACGGCGACCGGGTCGCACTCGGCGGCGTCCGGGTGCACGCGCTGCCCGGGCCGGCAGTGCTCGCGTGGGACCCGCCCGCTGCGGGTGTCATCACGGTCCACGTGACGAAGGGCCCGCGCGACGACTGGCTGACCGACGAGGCCATGTCGTTGCTTCTCGCGACCTCGTGGACGATTTCCGCACATAGCAACCGCGTGGGTCTGCGGCTCGACGGCCCGTCGCTGGCGCGGGCCCGCACGGACGAGCTGCCGAGCGAGGGTCTGGTGCTCGGCGCGGTGCAGGTGCCCTCCGGCGGGACCCCGCTCGTGTTCCTCGCCGACCACCCGACGACGGGCGGCTACCCCGTCGTTGCCGTTGTGGACGCAGTCGATCTTGCCCTCCTCGCGCAGGCGCGACCGGGTTCGCGAATGACGTTCGCCGAGGCGGCGCACTAGCAACGTTGCAGTGCGAGGATGACGGCGTGGCAGTCGTGGATCTCAACTGCGACCTCGGTGAAGGCTTCGGCACCTGGCGGCTCGGCGACGACGACACGCTGCTCGAACTCGTCACCAGCGCCAACGTGGCGTGTGGCTTCCACGCAGGCGATCCGCAGACGATGCGACGCGTGTGCGACCGTGCCGCATCGCTCGGCGTCACGGTCGGCGCCCAGGTCGGCTACCACGACCTGGCCGGCTTCGGGCGGCGGCGCATCGACATCGAGCCCGACGACCTCGCCGACGAGGTGCTCTACCAGGTCGGTGCCCTCGATGCGTTCGCGCGCGCCGCCGGCACCCGCGTCTCCTACGTCAAGCCGCACGGTGCGCTCTACAACACCGCCGTCCGCGACGACGGTCATGCGGGAGCGGTGGTGAAGGCGGTAGTTGCCTACGACGGTGCACTCGCCGTCCTCGGCCTGCCTGGGTCGCGACTGCTCGCCCTGGCCACGGACGCCGGGCTGCGCGCCGTACCCGAGGCCTTCGTCGACCGTGGTTACACCTCGGCGGGAACCCTCGTGCCGAGAGGCGAGCACGGTGCCGTCGTGACAGACCGCGCACAGGCAGCACAGCGGGCCGTGCGGATCGCCACCGAGGGCCTGGTCACTGCCGCGGACGGCACTGACATCGTCGTGGACGCGTCGTCGTTGTGCGTCCACGGCGACACGTCGGGCGCCGTGGCCTTGCTGCGCGATGTGCGTGCCGCGCTCGAGAACGCCGGCGTAGCGCTGGCGCCGTTCACAGGTTGAGGGCATGACCGACCGGCCCGCACGAAGCCGCTCGGTCACCGCGCTGGTCGCAGTGGGGCTGCTCGCGGCCTGCAGCGGCGCAGGACGCGGCGAGAGCGGGCCGAGTGACTCGCCGACCGGGCCGCCGTCGGCGGCGGCCAACAGCCCCTCGCGGTCGGCTACGTCGGCGCCGGCGTCGCCGGTGACCTCGACCCCACTCGTGCTCGCGACCCACCCCACGCGCGACGCACTCGACGTGTCGAGCGCGTTGGCACGGCGAGTGCTGGCCGGCAACGTGACGAACTGGCGCGAGCTCGGTGCGTCGCCGGGGCCGCTTCGTGTCGTCGCCGCACCGCGCGTCACAGTCGGTCCGGACGTCCGGGTGACGTCAGCCGCGCGCGCAGTCGTGTCGGCGACTCGGGACGCTCGAGTGCTGGCGGTCTTGCCGGCCACCGTGGTGGGTCCGCGGGTGCGGGTCGCACGGGTCGACGGGGTCCACCCGTTGCGGCGCCCCACGTCGTACTCCCTGCGCACGCCAGGACCTCGACCCGGTCGCGTCACGACCGCCACCGTCACCGGCGACCTGATGCTGGCCCGACGAGTTGGCGCGCGGATGGCAAGCGTCGGTGACTTCGCTGCGGCGTTGCGGCCGACCGCACGACGACTGGCCGCCGCCGACCTGACCGTCGGCAACCTGGAGAGCACACTCGCGCGTACCGGCGCACCCCGCCAGGGCGGCGACTCCTTCGGTGCCGACCCGCGCGTCCGGCGAGGGCTGCGGCTCGCCGGCTTCGACCTGCTGTCGCTGGCCAACAACCACGTCGGCGACTACGGCCCCGACTCGCTGGTGCGGACCGTCCGTCGGGTGCGCGCCGCGGGCATGGTGCCGGTGGGCGCCGGGCCGAACCTGCGTACGGCGCTCGCACCCGCGGTCGTCGAGCGAGGCGGGCTGCGGTTCGGCGTGCTGGCGTTCGACGCCATCGGGGAGACACCGGCGGCCGGCCCTGGACAACCGGGCGCACTGCGCGTGCGGATGCGACCGCGAACGGGCCCGTTGGTCCGCGCCGACCTCGACCGGGTGCTCGACGCCGTGCGCCGTCTGCGGCCCGACGTCGACGTGCTCATGGTGCTGCCGCACTGGGGCACGCAGTACACCACCGGGACCGTGCAAGACCAGCGACAAGTCGGCCGAGCGCTGCTCCGCGCTGGCGCCGATCTCGTGGTCGGAGGCCACCCCCATTGGGTGCAGGGCGTCGAGGCCCGTGGTGACGGACTGATCGCGTACAGCCTCGGCAACTACGTGTTCGACATGGAACCCCAGGAGACACGGGAGGGTGCCCTGCTCGAGCTCACGTACTGGGGCGACACGTTGATGGCCGCCGAGCTCGTACCGGTGCGGATCGGCCCGGACTTCGCTCCGCGGGTAGTCGGTGGGGCGGCGGCGCGGGTGGTGCTCGACCGGGTCCGCCGAGCCAGCGGGCCGCCCCTCGGTGGCAGCCACGGATGAGCCGACCGGGAGCATTCTGGAGAGACGCAGGAGAAGGTGCGACCAAGGAGCCTCGTCGGCATGCACGTTCTGTTCACAGCCAACCCGATGTTCGGGCACGTCAACACCATGTTGCCCATGGCCAAGGCTGCGCAACGGGCGGGCCACGAGGTCGTGTTCGCGACCGGCAAAGGGATGACCGAGCACATCGAGGGCCATGGCATCGCCACCTGGTCGGTCGGTCCAGCGACCGCGCCCGCGGGGGCGTCGACGAACTGGATCGAGTACTTCCTGTACGCAGCCACGGAGCGAGTGACGACGTTGGTGCCACGTTCGTCGCAGTGGCGACCGGGCGTGGTGATACACGACGAGACTGATCTCGCGGGGGCGGTGGTGGGCACCATCAACGAACAGGCGTTGCACGTCGTGCACGGGTTGGGGCTGATGCCACCGGTCCGTATCTGGGACCTCTTCGGACCGACGATCGACCAGCTCATCCGGTCGTCCGGCGGCAACGGAAAGGCCGACGGCGTACGCGACGCGTTGTATCTGAGCGTCTGCCCGCCGAGCCTGCAACCTCCGCCGGACGACTGGATCTGGACCCGGCTGGTGCCGTTGCGGCATCGGGCCGGCCTGCCTGGGCCGAGCGAAGAGATCGACATGGTGCTGGGCGAGCTGCCGTACGGGCGGACCGTGCACCTGACCCTCGGAACCGTGTTCAGCGACGCGGTCGAGACACTGCGCACGGCCATCGACGGCTTGCGTGATCTGCCGGCAAATCTGATCGTCACCACCGGGCCGGACGGGGATCCTGACGCGTTCGGCGCCCAGCCCGCGCACGTCGTGGTCGCCCGGTACCTCCCGCACTCCCTGCTGCTCCCTCGCTGCGACCTCGTGGTGTCCCACGCCGGGGCCGGCTCGATGTTCGGTTCCCTCTCACACGGGTTGCCTCAGCTCGCGTTGCCCCAGGGGGCGGACCAGCACATGAATGCCGAGGCCCTGGCACGTTCGGGTGCCGGGCTCGTCCTCGACGGTGTCGACGTCACCGCTTCCGGTGTCGCGACAGCTGCGAGGCGACTCCTGGACGAGCCAGCCTTCTCCGACGCGGCTGCAGCCGTGGCAGCGGAAATGGCCGCGATGCCCGAGGCCGACGCCGTGTTGAACCGCCTGTTGCATCGGGATGAGTTCTCGCCCACCCCTTGAGCAAACTGGAAGGATCCACGGATGCAGGAACTGATGGTCGACTTCATCACGTCGCTGGACGGCTACGCCGCCGCTGAAGGCTGGCCCGGGTTCTGGGGTCTCGAAGGACCCGAGTACTTGGAGTGGCTCGGCGAGGACGCCAAGGGCGACTACGCCGTCCTGATGGGCGCGACCACCTACCGGTTGATGGCCGGGTTCGCCGAGGCCGCCGAGCAAGGCCTCGATGAGCTGACCGCGACACCCAAGGTCGTGTTCTCGTCGACACTGCGCGAGCCGCTCGCATGGGTCAACACGCGCCTCATCGACGCCGACGCGGTCGAGACCGTCCGTTCGATGAAACAGGACGGGAACGTCTCCTTGCGCACCATCGGCAGCCTGAGCCTGTGCCGGTCGTTGGTCGAGGCGGGGCTGGTGGATCGGTTCCGGGTGGTCGTCTTCCCCGTGGTCACCGGTAGCTCCGGTCGGGAACGGATCTACGACGAGTGGCCCGACGTCGCGTTGGAGACAGTCACCCACCGCACCTTCGACGGCAGGCTGCAACTGCTCGAGTTCGTCCCCACCGTGCTCGCCACGCCGCCCGGGACGGGATGACCGGTCCGCGGCATGTTCACGGACGGCGCAGGTAGTACTCGGTGAACTCCCGGCATCGACCGTCGGCGTCGAAGCGCATGATGAAGCAGTTGTGGTAGCTGCGGACAACGGGACCGTCCGGCGCTTCGCGGTAGCGGGATGTGCCGGTGGCCACCACGGTGTCGCCGTCCACGGCAACCGGTGAGTACTCGGCCTCGTAGGTCCCGGGTTGGTCGCGAGTGGAGGCGTCACCTGACGTGTCCTCGCCGAGCCAGGACGCGACGACGGCTTCCCTGCCGACGATGGGATCGTCATAGGGGTGATAGCGGTAGGCGACGTCCCCGCTGAACAGCGCGGAGATATCGCGCGGATCGTAGGAGATCCATGCTCGGACGTACCGGTCGAGCCAGTCCAGGGCAGCCACGTGGTCCATCGGTTCACCCGATTGGCGACAGTGGGGGCGCCCGGTAGCAGCACTCACCGAGCGGCAGCGGGGAGCAGTCAAGGGCCGGTGAGCCAGGCCCACATGAGGTGGCCGGTTCGCGCCACCATCTCCGGACGGACCAGGCGAGGACGATCCCGCGGCGTGTGGTAGCCGTCGAGCTCGTTGCCGCCGAGGCGGGCCGAAGGCAGCCCCGCCTTCTCGAACGGCCAGTGGTCGCTGGTGCGGTTCTCGCAGCTACGGGCCGGGATGCGGGCGCGTTCGGCAGTGGCCAGCAGTGCCCGCCGTACCCGGGCGGTGCCCAGCTCGCCCGTGCACACAGGCACGTCCCGGCCGGCACCCACTCGGTCCAGCGACACCATCGCACGCAATGCCTTGCGCTGTGCCGGACCCATCCGGTCGACGTGGTGCAGCGAGCCGAAGTGGTGCTCGTCGTCGGCCGGCCCGCGCGGTTCCTCCGCGCCGAACGCAATGAAGATGGCGGGATGGCGCAGCTCATCGCGCCGGTCCGCCGCCAGTCGTGCGAGCTCGAGCATCGCGGCGACTCCGCTGGCGTTGTCCTCGGCGCCCGGCGACTGCGGAACCGTGTCGAGGTGCGCGCCGACCAGCACGTACGGCGCGCGCGGCCCGAGCCCCCGCGGAGTCGCGACCACGTTCGAGGTCCGACCCGCCCCGACCGGGACGCCCCACGAGTTCCCCGCCGGGACGCCGAAGCGCTCCCGGCGCACGTCGTACCCGAGGTTGCGGAACCGCTCGTGCACGTACCCGGCCGCGCGCTCGTAGGCCCCACTGGTCGCCTCGCGCGGCCCGCCCTCGGCCAGTGCCCGCACGTCACGCATCGCCGCCTCGACGTTGACCCCGGCATGGCCTCGCGGTCGCGCGGTCGGCGTTGCGCTGGAGCGGGTAGAGGTGGACGGCGCCGTCGAGGCGGCGGGCTCGGGCGGTGTCGCCGACATGTCGTTTCGGTCGGTGGCCGCCCCCGGCGCGGCCGACCGTGAGTCGTCCGCCGCCGTGCACGCGGACAGCGCGAGGGCGGCGGCTCCGAGAGCGACGGCGACGCGGCGCACCCTCGTGAGCCTCGCACGTCCGGCCCCGATCCGCCCCGGACAGCCGTCCGCCCCGCACTCCTGGTGGGAGGCGGGGCGGATGGTTGTAGGTCAGCTGGCCCAGTCGAGCAGCTCGTCGGTGACGCTGGGATGGCGCAGCTTGGCGAGCGCGAGCTTCTCGAGCTGCCGGATGCGCTCGCGGGTGAGACCGAGCTCGCGCCCAATCTCGTCGAGGGTGTGCGGCGTGCCGTTCGACAGACCGAAGCGCATGCGCACGATGGCAGCCTCACGCGCCGGCAGCCGGTCGATGGCCCGGGAGAGCTCGTCGACCATCGCGTCGTGCTCGACGGCATCGGCCGCCGACGGCGTGGTGGCGTCCAGCATCAGGTCGCCGATCACCGTGTCGCCCTCGTCGCCGACCGGCGCGTCCAGGCTCAGCGGGTCGCGGCCGAGGCGCGCCAGCTCGGCGACTCGCTCGACCTTGAGCCCGGTCAGCGCGGCGAGCTCCTCGTCGTCGGGCGACCGGTTGAGCTGCTGGGTGAGCTCGCGGCGGGCCCGGGCGACCTTGGAGACCTCCTCGTTGACGTGCACCGGCAGGCGGATGGTGCGGGACTGCTCGGGAAGGCCACGGCCGATGGACTGGCGGACCCACCACATGGCGTACGTCGAGAACTTGAAGCCCTTGGCGTAGTCGAACTTCTCGACGGCGCGGATGAGCCCGACGTTGCCTTCCTGCACGACGTCGAGCAGCGGGACACCGCGGTTGCCGAACTTCTTGGCGACGGAGACGACCAGGCGCAGGTTGGCGCGCACCATGTGGGCCTTGGCGGCGCGGCCGTCCTCCGCGACCTCGACCAGGTCACGGCGGCGGCGTGCGGCGAGCTTCTCCTCACCCGCGTCGTGGCGGCGCAGCAGCTCCTGGGCGTAGACGCCGGCCTCGATGCGCTTGGCGATCTCGACCTCTTCGGCGGCGCTGAGCAGCGGCGTACGGCCGATCTCGGTGAGGTAGACGCGCATCAGGTCGGAAGTCGGCGCAGCCTCGTCGAGGTCGGGCTCACTCACCGTCACACCGTCTGCCACGGCGTCGGGCACAGGCTGGGTCGCCAGGCGCTGATCGTCGTCAGCACCCGGACGGAGGGCAGTGGTTTGGGGCATGGCGGGTCCCCCTCTCGGGCGGCTCGATTCCTGGGTACACCCACTGCAACGGCCGCTGGCCGCGAGATGTTCCTGGACGGGCGCGTTGGCGAGGCAGCACCTCGCGCAGGGTCAGGAGGGGTGTCTGTCAGCGACGCACGAGTTCGACCAGGGCGTCGGTGGCCTCCTTGGTGCCCGCCTCGCCCCCCAGGTCCTTCGTGCGGGTCGAGGGGCTGCGCAGGGACTCCTCGATCGCGGCCATCAGCCCGGCTGCCGCGCCCTGGTGGCCCAGGTGGTCGAGCATGAGCACGCAGGACCAGACCGTGCCGATCGGGTTGGCGACCCCCCGCCCGGCGATGTCCGGGGCCGACCCGTGGACCGGCTCGAACATCGACGGGTAGGTATGGGTGGGGTCGAGGTTGGCCGAGGGCGCGATGCCGATCGAGCCCGCCACCGCGGCGGCGAGGTCGCTCAGGATGTCTCCGAACAGGTTGGAGCCGACGACGACATCGAAGCGACCCGGGTCGAGCACGAACTTGGCGGCGAGTGCGTCGATGTGCTCCTGGTCCCACGTCACGTCGGGGTAGCGGTCAGCACGTTCACGCACGATCTCGTCCCAGAACGGCAGCGTGTGGACGATGCCGTTGGACTTGGTCGCCGAGGTCAGCATGCCGCGCCGCGACCGGGCCAGCTCGAAGGCGTGATCGACGATGCGGGTGACGCCCTTGCGGGTGAAGACCGACTCCTGCACGGCCATCTCGTCGTCGAACCCGCGGTTGAGCCGTCCGCCGATCTCGGAGAACTCCCCCTCGACGTTCTCGCGGACCACGACGAGGTCGACGCTGTCGGGCTTCACCTCGCGCAGTGGACTGTCGACGCCCTCGAAGACGCGGGTCGGTCGGAGGTTGACGTACTGCCGGAACGTGCGCCGGATCGGGATGAGCAGTCCCCACAGCGACACGTGGTCGGGCACACCCGCCCACCCGACCGCGCCGAGCAGGATCGCGTCGAAGCCGCGGAGCGTCTCGAGCGCGTTGTCGGGCATCATCGCGCCCGTGTCGAGGTAGCGCTGGCAGGACCAGTCGAACTCCTCGTAGGTCAGTTCGATCCCGTGGACCTCGCACACGGCGTCCAGCACCGTGCGCGCCGACGAGACGACCTCGACACCGATCCCGTCACCGGGGACGACCGCGATCCGTTGGGGCATCAACTACCGAGCCCGATGACCGAGACCATGATGGGCAGCAGGATGATGATGAGGATCGCGCCGATTACGTCGAACGAGAAGCCGGAGCGGATCATCTTGGTGATCGGCACCACGCCTGAGCCGTAGACGATGGCGTTCTGCGGCGTCGACACCGGCAGCATGAAGCCGAACGACGCGGCGAAGGTGGCCGCCAGCGCCGGCACGAACGGGTCGACCTGGGCTGCCTGCGCGATGGGGATGATGATCGGTACGACAACCGCCGCCGAGGCGGTGTTGCTCGTCGTCTCGGACACGAGGATCGCCAGCACGGCGGCGAAGATCGTGATGGCCACGACGCTGCTCAGGCCGAGCGCCTCGGAGCTGGATTTGCCGATGGTCTCCGCAAGCCCGGTGTCGGCGAGCAGCGAGCCGAAGATGATGCCGGTGCCGAACAGGATGATGGTGCCCCAGTCGATGCGGGCCGCGTCGCTCCAGGTGAGCGTGAACTCGCGCTTCTTCCAGTCGGTCGGCAGCAGGAACAGCAGGGACGCGCCCAGCACCGCGACGATGCCCTCGTCGAAGCGGTCAGTCACCGTCGTGTAGGCGTCGGAGTCGGTACCGGACACGATGCCGACGATGCCAGGCATGATCCAGAGCGAGACGGTGACGACGAACGCGATCAACGTGTTGCGCTCGGCCGCGGAGAACTTGCCCATCTTGCGCCGCTCGTCGGCGACGTACGTCTCGACGCCGCTGATCTCCTTGATCTCGGGCTTGTTGAGGAGCAGCAGGACGATGGCGAGCGCCACGAACATGACCAGGCAGATCGGGAAGGCGACGATCATCCAGTCGGAGAACGAGATGCGCTCGCCGGTGGCCTCCTCGATGAGGCCGCGGCCGATGAGGTTCGGCGGGCTGCCGACGGGCGTCAGCAGGCCACCCACGCTCGCGCCGTACGCCAGCATGAGCATCAGTGCGACACCGACGCGCAGTCGCGTGGGGTCGAAGCCTTCCTTGACCACGCCCTTCTCCTCCATGAGGGAGGCGATGGTGGCCAGGATGCCGAGCGCGGTCGGCAGCAGCATGGCGACCGTCGCGGTGTTCGACACGAAGGCCGACAGTGCAGCGGTGATGACACCGAACGCGATGATGACCCGCGTCGTCGTCTTGCCGACGCCCGGGAACGAGAGCAACCGGAACGCGAAGCGCCTCGCCAGGCCGTGGGTCAGCATCGCCTGCGCGAGGATGAACGCCCCGATGAACGTGAAGACGGTGGGCGAGCCGAAGGGTGCGAGGACGTCGTCGGAGGACGCGACGCCCATGAGGACGATGGCCCCGACGCCGATCAGGCCGCCGATGGGGATCGGCACCGGCTCGGTGATCCAGAGCACGATGACGCCGAGCAGGACGCCGGCCAGCGTCTGCTGCTTGGCAGCCATGTCGAGCGGCAGCGCGAGGAACACCAGCGAGACGATCGGCGCCAGGAAGAGCCCGACGGTGCGGCGGCCCCTCTCGAAGCGTTCCTCCGCAGGGGTGAGCTTCTGTTCCCCCAGGCTGCGGTAGGTGGCCCCACCGAGCAGCGCCTTCTCGATGCGCTCGCGATTGCTGGGCCGCCCCGTCGTCGCGGTGGCGCCGTCGGAATGTGCCGAATTCGGCCGGTCTGTCGGTTCGCTCATCTGGCGGTCTTACCACCGCGTGATGCGATTCACACTCTGGGCGAGCAGGGAGCCTGATCGGGGCCACCGGCCGTGGTTGGCTGGACACATGACGTCTTCCCTCCGCGATCTGGTCGGCGTGCTGCGGACCCTGCACGACCGCACGAGCCGGGTGGTCGAGGGCCTCTCCCCGGCTCAGTTGCGCGCCCAGTCCTTCGACGACGGCTGGAGCGTGGCGGACGTGCTCTCCCATCTCGCCACCGGCGCCGAGATCGGGCTGCTACGGCTCGCCGCCTCCGGCGACGGGCCGGCCCCTGAGGCCACGGCCGAGATCTGGGCACGCTGGGCCGACTACACCCCCGAGAAGAAGGCGCGCGAGTACGTCGTCACCGGGGACCGCTTCGTGAGCACGCTCGAGAAGATCGACGAGGCCGTCATCGAGGCGATGCACGTCGACGTGCTGGGCCACGACCTCGACGCCCCCGACGTCCTTCGCCTGCGGATCGCGGAGCAGGCGGTGCACGGGTGGGACGTCGAGGTGGCCTTCGACCCAGGGGCCGTGCTCGCCCGGGAGTCGATCCCCGTCCTTTTCGACCTGCTGCCCGTGACGCTGCACCTGGCCACCCGTCGCCACAGCGAGGAGATGCGCCTGGCGGTCACCACGACCTCGCCGACCGGCGAGCTGGTGCTCCACCTGCACGGCGGGCTGGCCCACGTGCGCGAGCCCGAGGGCGACGCCGACGAGGTCGACGGCACGCTGCGGATGCCGGCAGAGGCGTTCCTCCGGATGGTCTACGGCCGACTCGACACGGCGCACACCCCGCCGTACACGGCCACGGGGACCGCCGACCTCGACCGCCTGCGCGCGGTGTTCCCCGGCTTCTGAGCGCCGCGGCGACGAGGGCACGCTGCCCGGACTGCTACTGTTGAGCGCGAAACGAGGTGGCACGTCGCCACCACTCCCGCGGGCGAGCTGCCTGCGCGGTCGTTCACGTGACGAGCTTCCTGACGCGGCGCTGCCGCCCCAGCCGTTGCCCACGAGCGCGGCCCCTGATCAACCGGAGTCACATCCGCATGCCTTCCCACGCACCTCGACGTACGTCGTCCACTCGCCGTTCGGGCGGCCCGCCGTCGTCCTCGCGCAACCCCGCGCCGCGGCGCGGCAACCAGCGCTCCCCCAAGGCGCGCAACGTGCGCACACCGACAACCTCACCCCGCACCGCCGACCGCGAGATGGAGTCGTGGTTCGCCGCGGCTACCGCCGACCGCGGCCCGGTCGAGACGTCCTTCGCCAAGCTGGGTCTCCCCCAGCGGCTCGTCACCGCCCTCGAGCGCCGCGACATCCGCACCGCGTTCCCGATCCAGGCGGCGACCCTGGTCGACGCGCTCGCCGGCCGTGACATCCTCGGGCGGGCCCGCACCGGCTCGGGCAAGACGTTGGCCTTCGGCTTGCCGATGATCGCCCGCATCGCGGAGCAGAAGATCTCCGGTGGGACCACCTCCGGCGGGCGTTCCAGCACCGGCCGCCCCCGAGGACTCGTGCTCGTGCCGACCCGCGAGCTCGCCAACCAGGTGCGCGACGCGCTCGAGCCGCTCGGACACGCGGTCGGCGTCAAGACCGTCGCCATCTACGGCGGCGCGAGCATGGGCCGTCAGATCGCCGCGCTCGGCAAGGGCGTCGACCTCGTCGTCGCCACGCCCGGCCGCCTGCTCGACCTCATCGGCCAGGGCGTCTGCACTCTCACCGACGTGCAGATCAGCGTGCTCGACGAGGCCGACCACATGTCCGACATGGGTTTCCTGCCCGACGTCACGCGGCTCCTCGACATGACCCAGTCGGGCGGGCAGCGGCTGCTGTTCTCGGCGACGCTCGACGGCGCGGTGGGGCGCGTCGTGCGCAGCTACCTGACCGACCCGGCGGCGCACGCCGTCGACGTGGCCGGCTCGGCGGTGCCCACCATGGAGCACCGCGCGCTCGTCGTGCGCACCGAGGACAAGGTCGCCGTGCTGGCCGAGATCGCTGCACGGCCGGCGCGCACCCTGCTGTTCGTGCGCACCAAGCACGGTGCCGACCGGCTGGTGAAGCAGCTCTCCCGGCTCGACGTGCGCGGCGCCGCCATCCACGGCAACCGCTCCCAGGGTCAGCGCCAGCGCGCGCTCGACGCGTTCTCGCGCGGGCAGGTCCGCGTGCTCGTCGCGACCGACGTCGCCGCCCGGGGCATCCACATCCCCGACGTCGACCTGGTCGTGCACGTCGACCCGCCGAACGACCACAAGGACTACTTGCACCGTTCGGGTCGCACGGCGCGGGCGGGCTCCGATGGTGTCGTCGCATCGATGCTGCTGCGCGAGCAGCTCACCTCTGCTCGCCGGCTCTTCGCCGCGGCGGGGCTTTCGGTCACCGAGGAGACAGCCGCACCCGGCACTCCAGCGGTGACCCGCCTCGCCGAGTCGGGCAGCCCGTTCGTGGTGACACCCGTCCCCGCGCACGAGTCCCGCCCGTCGAGCAGCCAGGCTGACCAGAGTCGCCAGTTCGACCGGCGCAGCAATCGTCGCCGCTCGAGCCGCCGTAAGCCCAACGCCGCCTAGGCACCGCCTTCTCGCAACGTCGGCATGTTCGTGACACGATGGGCCAGCCGGGGGGCTTGGCCGGTTTGCCCGGGAAACGGCGCACACGGCCGCTGGGAGGGACCACACGTCATGGACGAGCGACGACGGCAGCCGGCAACGCCTGCGGTCGTCGTACGGGCTCGGGGTTGACGTGCCGACATCGTGGCCCGACGGTGTCCGCGATCGCAGGCTGACCCTGCCCGCACGGCCCGAGAGCGCAGCCATCGCGCGGCGTGCGGTGGGTGAGCTGATCACCGAGGTGGGCGCGGAACGTCACGCGGACGCAGCTGCTCTGCTCGTCAGCGAGCTCGTCACCAACGTCATCATGCATGCGAACACGGACATGATCGTCGCGATCACGGCGTCGGCCAGCGGAGTACGCATCGCGGTGACTGACCAGAGCCCGCATCTTCCGGCCGAGCGCGACTACGGCACCGGCGCCACGACCGGGCGCGGACTGGAGATGGTGCGACTGCTGGCCGACGGCTTCGGGACGGAGGAGCTGCCGAGCAACGGCAAGACGGTCTGGTTCGAGCTCGGCAACGCCGACGGCGCCGGCCCTCCCCCCGTAGAGCCGGCGGCGGAGACCGCGCCGGTGCCTTCGTCCTTCACGTCCACGCTTGTCGATCTGCCGATCGCTCTCTTCGCTGCCTGGCAGCAGCACGCCGACGCGCTGCTCAGGGAGTACTTCCTCGCCTCGTGGGAGGCCGTACCCGACGGACCCGACGAGTTCGCCGATCACGGCGCCGCGGTAGACGCATTCGGCACGCTCACCACCGCGGTCGCGCCGCTTCTCGAGGAGGAATCAGCGGCCGCGCACCGCGACGTCCTCCTCGAGCTCACCGGTGATGGCGCGCGCTGCTTCGCCGAGCTCGGCCGGGCTCTCGACCATGCGGTCGCCATGTCGGAGTCCGGGCTGCTGCTGGTGCCACCGCCGCAGCCCGAGATCCAGCTACTCCGCCGATGGCTCTGCGCCGAGGTTGCGCGGCAGGCCGAGGGTGAGCAACCCCGGCGCTGGCCCGGAGTGACCGGCGGCGTTCTCGACGCGACGATGCCCGCAGTCGAGTGGAACCCCGCGGACGTCCTGGCTTCAGCTGAGGCGCTCGTCGCGGCCGATGACACCAACCAGATCCTCGCGGTCAGTCCCTCCGTCACCGTTCTGCTGGGCTGGACGAGCGAGGACCTTGTGGGTCGGCGGCTTGTCACGGTGATCCCGGAACGGCTGCGCGAGCAGCACATCGCGTCGTTCACCTTGCATCTGTTGACCGGGCGGCGCACGATTCTTGAGCAGGCGGTCACCGTTCCGGCGCTGCATCGAGACGGTCACGAGGTACTCGTCGAGTTGCTGGTGCACCGGGAGCCCTCGATTGACGGCCGGCACGTGTTCGTCGCCACCATGCAGAAGGCATGACATGGTGACCCGAAGTCTCAGGGAGGTCGGGTGAGCGACACCGCCCCTGTCGAGCGCAACCGCAGCGAACAGTCGCGGCTCTACGGCGCTTCCCTCGGCGAGGTGTTCGGACGCATCCAGGCGCGTCTCGGGCTCACGCAGGCCCGGCTGGCTCAGGTGCTCGGCCTGTCGGCGCCGATGCTGTCCCAGCTGATGAGCGCGCAACGCGTGAAGATCGGCAACCCGGCGGTGGTGGCGCGGGTGTCGATGCTGAGCAACCTCGCCGACCAGGTCGAGCGGGGCGAGGTCGCCGCAGACGCCCTCGACTCCCAGCTGGACGATGTCGCCCGCGCCAGTGGCGTCATCACCCGCACGACGGAGCAATCGGTGCGCGCCGGGGCCGGGGACGGCGCCCGCGCCGTACGCGACCTGCTACGCGCGCAGGTGCCGCCCGCCGAGCTTGCGGCCGCCGTACGTGCCCTCCGCGACGGGCACCCTGCCGTAGCCGCCTTCCTGCAGCGCTACGGCGGCGCCGACGAGGGTGACTCGGCGGTCGCGCCGAGTGCACTGCGGCAACATTGACGACGAAGGGCCCCCGTCTGCAGACGGGGGCCCTTCGGTAGCCCGGAGCGCGAAGCCCCGGATGGTGCACTCAGACGGGCCGAACGGCCTCGGCCTGCGGGCCGCGCTGGCCCTGCGTGACCTCGAACTCGACGCGCTGGTTCTCGTCGAGCGACTTGTAGCCGTCAGCCTGAATGGCCGAGAAGTGCACGAAGACGTCGGCGCCGCCGCCGTCCTGCGCGATGAATCCGAAACCCTTCTCAGCGTTGAACCACTTCACTGTGCCTTGAGCCATTATCTGTTCTTCCTTCTGCGGTGCGGGTCGAGACGGCGGGTTTGCCGTCCCGGGTTGCGGCGATCACCTTCGGCACGCTTCCCGAACCGAGCCTGAAAGACAGAAGACGCCGCTGCTGCATTTGCAACCGCGAGCGTCCGCTACGTACGAGGAGTCTGCTAACTGCAACCGACACGGACGCTAGCACACAAATAGACCAGGGTGGTCACCTTGCGTGGCCGGATCAGAGCCGGCTGAGCGTGGCCGGATCAGAGCCGGCTGAGCCTGTCGTAAGGCGCCACGATCCGGCGTGGCTCGCCTTGGCCGAAATCGACGAGTACCGCGATGTCGACCTCGACGCCTACCACCCAGCCGAGACCATAGGTGTCGTGCGTGACCCGGTCCTTCAGCTTGTACTGCTCCAAGGGCGCGATGACGGGAGCTTTGAACGGACTCGTGGCCAGGGGGCGCCGGCTAGAGGCGCGGTTCGGCTTCATATCCCCTTCAGTATGCGCCCTGCCGGGCATTCGAGTCACGGCCAGGGTCGGGAACGACCCGGTTGGCCGATGTCTCACGCTCGCCTCCTCACGCTCACACCGAAACGCTGCCGCTTAGCGTGACCGACCGCGCACATGGTGCGACAAGTCAGGGGATGTGTCTCGTCCCACGGTCCGCGGAAACGGCGACCCGCAGCTCGGCGAACAATCCTGCGAGTTCGTCCGCTTGGTAGTGCGCATTCAGCCCACTCGGGTTGGGCAACACCCATGTCTGCGACATGCCGAGCCGCCTGGCCTGCGGGCCGAGAGTCGCCTTCGGTTCGCCGAATGCCGTCCGGTATGCCGTGACGCCGAGGATCGCGACGTACGCCGGTTCGTGCTCGATCGCGACCTCCTCGAGTGCACGTCCTCCTGCCCGCAGCTCGCGGGCGCTGAGCTCGGCTGCACCGGCGGTTGCGCGGTCCACGAGGTTCGTCAGACCGAGACCGAGTGGGAGCAGCTCGGCCTGCTCGGCCGGCCGGAACAGTCGCGGTGTGAAGCCGCCTTGGTGCAGCGCGGGCCAGAAACGGTTGCCCGGCTTGGCGAAATGATGTCCGGCCCATGCCGTGTAGAGGCCCGGGTTGATGCCGCAGAAGAGCACGCGCAGAGCTGGCGCCAGGACAGACGGGATACGTCGGCCGGCGCAGGCAAGCAGCTCGTCGCGCGTCGGCCTAGCCACGTGTGGCACTTCTGAGCAGCGCGCCAAGCAGACGCGGAGTCACCAGTCCCCTGCCGAGGCCGAGCTCGACGAAGTCGTCGAAGACTGCCCGGTTGCGCGACGCGGCGTGCACCGCTGCGTCGACCGCGGGGCGGCGGCGCGCCAGCCTGGCGACGACGGTCGTGTGTCGTAGGTGCCGGCCGAGCTCGGTCGCAAGTGCGTGTGCGTAGTTCGCACCTGGGTCGTCGCCCCGCCGCGTGCTCGTGACGGCGGCGTGGCCCGCGAGCCCTCCGGACAGGACGGCGTAGTAGATGCCTTCACCCGTCAGCGGGTTGATCAACGACAACGCGTCGCCGGCGAGAAGCACGCGTCCGTGCGGTTGGCGCGGGCGACCGGACGATAGCGGCAGGTGATGAGCACGCCAGTCCATGCCGTGATCGGCCGCACCCGGCAGCAGGTTCTCGAGGCGGGACAACAGATCGGCGCGGGTCAGGTGGCGCCGACCGGGTCGAAGCGTCTCGCCGTAGCCGACGTTGGCGCGCCCGTCGCCGATGGGGAACGACCACGCGTAGGCCGGCCATCCCTCGTCGGCGAACGTGATGAGCTGACGATCGCCGCGCCCGCTGCTCACCGGCGCGTAGCCGCGAATGGCGACCGCCACATGCTGAGCATCGGGCTTGGGCACCCCCATTGCCCGACGTACGACCCCGTTTGCCCCGTCCGCCCCAACGGCCACACGCGCCCGGATGTCGCCGTCGAGCACGACATGGTCGCCGCAGACCGCGACGTCACGCACGCGCCGCCGCTCGTAGGTGGCTCCCCTACGCACGGCCGCCGCGGCGAGGCGCGCGTCGAAGACAGTGCGCGGCACGACGTACGCCGGGCGCCGCATCACGCCGTCGACGCGAGGGCCTTTCGCGAACCCGAGACCGAGCCGGGACACCGGAGCGAAGCCGGCCACCGCGTCGGTCGCACCGAGCGCGGTCAGGAGATCGACGGCGTGCGGCGCGATGCCGTCACCGCACGGCTTGTCGCGCGGGAAGTCGGCACGGTCGATCAGCAGGACCGACGCCGACGGGTCGGCCGACAGTGCCGCCAACGCGGCCGAGGCCCCAGCCGGCCCGGCACCCACGACCGCGAGATCCCACATGTCCACAGTCTCCGCCACGGCACCCGATCGCCCGCGCGTGGATGCTGTGGCGACGGTCCGCGGGCGCCAAGCTGAGCGAGTGCGGTCGGTAGGGGCGGAGGACGAGGTCCGCGCCGCGGTGTTTGCCTGGCTCGGGTTTCGAGGGCGTCTACAGCGCGCAGTTCCCGGTGTATGTCATCGGCCACAACGACGCGACCCTCGACTTCACCGTCGCCGTCGACGCCGAGCAACGTGCGCTTGCGAGCGATGACCGCCTCGACCCCGAGATGAAGCGCCGGTATGCCGAGCGACTGACGCGTCAGAGGCTGCACCAGCCGATCTTTCGCAGCCGCGTTCTGCGGGCCTACGAACTGCGGTGCACGATCTGCCGTCTCGGGCACATTCCCCTGCTCGACGCTGCCCACATCCGCTCGGACGCAATCGGCGGCGAACCAGTCGTCCCCAATGGCATGGCGATGTGCAAGATCCACCACGCCGCCTATGACCAGCACATGCTGTCGGTGACACCGGACTTTCGGGTGGTCGTGTCTCCGACGGTGCTGCGCGAGAAGGATGGGCCGATGTTGCTGCACGGCCTCCAGGAGATACACGCCGCCGCGGTGTCCTTGCCGAGACGCGTTGCCGAGCGCCCCGACCGGGCCCTGCTGCTCGAGCGGCACAACACGTTCCTGGAGCGCGTCGGCGCCTGACTCGAACGGAGAACGAGGACCCACGAGACGTGGAGACGTTTCCGCGGAAACGTCCTAGTGGAGTTCGTCGCCGAAAATGTCGGAGGTTCTGCCTAACGTCGACGTCCTGACGACGACGCTCGGGAGGCAGCAGATGAACGACGCGCAGGCCATCGCGTGGATGGATCAGGAAGCCGTGGTGACCACGGCCAACGTCCGCGAATACGGGGTCCACATCGTCTACGTCGGCGGTGGCACATGCACCGCGCCCGGCTGCGACGGGGGTGACCCTGGCGACCCGGACTTCGGCTACACGGTGGGTCTCTTCGGGCTTGGGCACCCGGAGCTGCTGATCCTCGGCGCGGGCCAGGACACCACCTTCGGGGTCCTCAACGAGCTCCACGACCGGGTCCGGGCCGGCGCCGACCTGGTGCCGGGCCAGCTTCTGACTTTCGCCCCTTGGCCGCACCGCATCATCGTCGAGACCCTTTCCAACCCTGGCGAGATCGTGTTCGAAGCGAATCGCTTCTACCAATGGCCCGACGAGTTCTCGGTGCCCGTGTTCCAGCTGAGCTACGACGACATCGCCGGGCGCTTCCCGTGGGAATCCGGCTATGCCGCACCTGAGAAGCAGCCACGCCCCGGGATGTTTCGCGCCTGAGCAACCAGGACGAGAAGGGTCAGCCCTTGACCCTCGAGGACGTAGGGTCGTAGAACGGGCGCAGTGACGCCGTCGCGGGATGCAGCCGGCCGGCGATGTCGACCTCCCACTCCGCGCCTTCGAGCCACGCCTTGTCGACGGGCTCGCCACCATCGACCATCGCCAGGCCGACCGCGGCGCCGAGCGTGTGACCGTAGGACGCGGCGCGCACGTAGCCGACCGGCTTCCCGTCGCGCAGCACCGGCTCGGCGTGAAAGAGCATCGGCTCCGGGTCGCGCAGAAGCACCTGCACGAGGCGACGGGACAACGGTCCCTCGGCCTTGCGGGCGGTCACCGCGTCGCGACCGAGGAAGGGTTTCGACTCGTCGACCGCGAACCCGAGGCCCGCCTCGAGGACCGAGTCGGTGTTGTCGATGTCGTGGCCGTAGTCGCGGTACCCCTTCTCCATACGCAGGCTCGCGAGCGCCTTGAGGCCAGCGTGGCGCAGGCCGAACGGTGATCCGGCGGCGACCAGTCGGTCGTACACGTGCGTCGTCTGCTCGGCTGGAATGTAGAGCTCGTAGCCCAGCTCGCCGACGTAGGTGATGCGCACGCACAGCGCCCGGGCGAGGCCGAGGTCGATCTCGCGCGCGGTCCTGAACGGGAACGCGCCGTTCGACAGGTCCGCCGAGCTGAGCGACTGCAGGACCTCGCGAGACCTCGGGCCCTGCACGTTGATCTGTCCCCAGCCCGACGTCACGTCGGTGACCGTCACGTGCATGTCGTCGATGTGCCGTCGCATCCACGCCAGGGCGTGCCCGTGCGCGGTGTCCGACGCGACGACCCAGAAGCGGTCGTCGGAGAGCTTGGTGACGGTGAGGTCGGCCTCGATCGTGCCGCCGTCGTTGAGCCACGGCGTGTAGGTGATGACGCCGGCCTCGCCGTCGACGTGGCCGGCCGACAGCCACTCGAGCAGGCGACCGGAGTCTCGGCCCTGCACGAGGAACTTCGACATGAACGACATGTCCATCAGGCCGACGCCCTCGCGAATGGCACGGTGCTCCGCGGCCCACCACTCGAACCAGTTCTGCCGCCCCCACGACAGCGCGTCCACCGTCGGCGAGTCGCCGGCGGGGGCGTACCAGTCCGCACCCTCCCAGCCGCTCACGTCGCGGAAGTAGGCGCCGACAGAGGCGAGGCAGTCGTGCAGCGGCGACTTCTTCGCACCGCGAGCGGTCTCCATCGACCTGGTCGGGTAGTGGGTCTTGTAGACCGTGCCGAGTGACTCGACAGTGCGGGTCGCCAGGTACTCGGGGTTGGCCTGGTAGGTGTGCAGCCGGTCGATGTTCATCTCCGTCACGTCGAGGTCGGGGCGCCCGTCCACGATCCACTGGGCGAGCGCCCGGCCGAGCCCGCCCCCGGTGAGGATCCCGATGGAGTTCAGCCCCGCCGCAACGAAGTAGCCACGCACCTCGGGCGCCTCGCCGACCACCGGCGCGAGGTCGGGTGTGAAGCTCTCCGGCCCGCAGAAGAACGTGCGGATGCCCGCGTCGATCGACACCGGCACCCGGCGCATCGCGACCTCGAGGTACTGGCCCATCCGCTCCCAGTCGGGCGGCAGCACACCGAACGAGAAGTCCTCCGGTATGCCGTCGACGTGCCACGGCGCGCACTCCGCCTCGAAGAGGCCGAGCATCAGGCCGCCGCCCTCCTCGCGGAAGTAGCCGTAGGACGCGGGGTCCTCGAGCACCGGCCAGTCGCTGGAGATGCCGGCGATCGGCTCGGTCAGCAGGTAGTAGTGCTCGGCCGCCTGCAACGGGATGTTGACGCCCGACCGGGCGCCGAGCTGGCGCGCCCACATGCCGGCGCAGTTGACGACGACCTCGCACTCGACGTCGCCCCTCGCCGTACGCACGCCGGTCACCGCCCCGCCGTGCGTGACCACGTCGATCACCGGCACACCCTCGAGCACCGTCGCGCCGGCCATCCGTGCACCGCGCGCCAGCGACATCGTCACGTCGACCGGGTTGGCGCGGCCGTCGTCCTCGACGTAGAAGCCCGCGAGGATGTCGTCGGTGCGCGCGAGCGGGAACAGCGCACCCACCTCGGCGGCGGAGATCTCGTGTACGTCGATGCCGCAGAGCCGGTTGAACGCAGAGACTCGGCGGTACTCCTCGAGCCGGTCGTCGTCGCTGGCCACCTCGATGAAGCCGACCGGCTTGAAGCCGGTCGAGAGCCCGGTCTCCTCCTCCAGCCGTGCGTAGAGGTCGCGGGTGTACTGACGCATCGACGTCGACGTCTCGGACGTCGACCCGAACGTCACCATCAGCCCGGCTGCGTGCCACGTCGTCCCCGAGGTCAGCCGGTCGCGCTCGAGCAGCAGCACGTCCTCGCCCAGCTTCGCCAGGTGGTAGGCGACCGACGTCCCGATGACTCCACCACCCACGACCACGACCCGGGCCCGGCTGGGTAGTTCCGTCTCCGCCATGCCCGCAGCGTATGTGGCGGCCTGCCGGGGTGCCTGAACACCGGCTCAGGTCAGCGTCAGCCGCTCCCCTGCGCACTCGACCACGTCGCCGACCTTCAGCTGGGCGCCGCGGCGGGTCTCGACCGACCCGTTGACCGTCACCGAGCCCGACCCGAGCAGGGCGCGGGCGGCGCCGCCGGACTCGACGAGGTTGGCCAGCTTGAGCAGTTGCCCGAGCCGGATTCCCTGCTCGCCGACCTCGACCTCGCTCACCGTCGCGCCTCGATCGCCAGGCGCACGGCGGCGACGTCGTACGCGGGACGGCCGGCGGCGATCGCCTGCTCCTCGAAGCGGGTGCACACCCGCCAGGGCACGTCGTCGGTCAGCGCGAACAGGGGATGCCCGCCGAACACGTCGCGCGCCTGCTCGGCGTACGGCGCAGAGTCGGTTGCCACGTGCACCCAGCCTCCGGGTGCGAGCCGGGACGCGACCACGTCGGCGAAGCCCGGCCCGACGAGCCGCCGCTTCCAGTGCCGCCGCTTCGGCCACGGGTCGGGGAACAGGACGCGAACACCGTGCAGCGACCCCGGAGCGAGCATCTCGCGCAGCAGGATCAAGGCGTCGCCGTCGCCGACCCGCAGGTTGGTGACCTCCTGTTCGTCGACCGCCCGCAGGAGCGCACCCTGGCCCGGCCTGTGCACGTCGACGGCGAGGACGTCGAGGTCCGGCTGTGCCGCAGCCATCGCAACGGTCGCTTCGCCCATGCCGAAGCCGATCTCGACCACGACGTCGGAGGTACGCCCGAACAAGGTCGGCAGGTGCAGCGGCGAACCGTCGATGTCGACGCCGAGCACCGTCCAGAGCCGCTCGCGCGCGTCGGCCTGCCCGCTGGTGACCCGGCCCGCGCGCCGCTTGTAGGTGCGGGGAGGTTCGCGCTTGGGCTCGACCGGCGGGAGTGGCACTCCCCGATCCTCCCAGCCCATGCCAAGCCGCAGTGATGGTCAGTGCCGCGACCTGCACAACTGCATGATCACCGCTGAAGGGGTGGGAGTGGGGGTCAGTCAGTCGTCGGGGAGGAGGCCTCGGCGACGGGCGACGGCGACGGCTTCGGTGCGCCCGCCCGCGCCGAGCTTGGCCATGAGGTTGGAGACGTGCACGCTCACCGTCTTGGCGCTGATGAACAGTTGGCCGGCGATGTCGCGGTTGCTGCGGCCCTGGGCCACCAGCGCGAGCACCTCGCGCTCGCGCGCGGTCAACGCCTCGTCGCGGCGCTGCTCGACGCGCTGACCCGGGCCCGACTCGCCGCCCAGGATGCGCAGCTCCGCTACGAGGGGCGCGGCGCCAAGCCGCCGGGCGACCTCCCGGGCGAGGTCGGCCTGCACATCGGCGTCGGGTGCGCGGCCGACGGCGCGCAGCACCGCGGCGAGCCTGGCCCGTGAGCGCGCCTCCTCGAAGACGTGGCCGTACGTCGCGAACTTCTCGACCGCTTCCTCCCACACGGCGACCAGTTCATCTTCGCCGGGCGCGTCGACGCCGATGAGCCAGCGGATCCGGGCGTGCTCGGCGGCCGCCCTGGCGAGCCATGCCTGGCCCTCCGGACCACGGGTGCTGCCGCGCTCCTCGTCACGCGCGACGACAGCAGCGACGGCACCGACGAGCTCCGTCCCACGCTCTCCGAGAAGTGCGCGATCAAGAGCAGAGGCCCGCGCGGCTTCCGAGGCGAGCTGGCCGAGGAGCAGCGCGCTCAGACGGATCCGGGCCTGGAACGCAGGTATCTCCCACATCTTGCCGACCGTTGCCACGACGTCGTCGTGCACCGCGATGGCCGACGCGAGGTCACCCGCGTCACCGTGCAGGTCGATGGCGGCTGCGGCGGCATGGACCGCGACGAGGCCGTCCTTCTCCCACCAGGAGCGCAAGTAGGAAACCAGGGCGAGATCGTCGGTCTGACCGCGGCCCGCGCTCACTGCCAACCGAATCGAGCCGAGCACCGCCTCCGCCCCTCCGGAGGGCGTCTCGCCGGTGACGTCGAGGATGCGGTTGGCGGCGTTCCAGTCACCGCGCACGTAGGCCACCAGGCCCGACAGCGCGCGCGACTCCATCCCGAAGGGCGCCCACGGTCGCCCGGCCTCGCGCGCACGCTCGGCCGCGGTGCGGAAGCCCTCCTCCGCTTCGGTCAGCCGCCCGACCTCGAAGTGCAGCATGGCGAGGTTGTACTGACCCCGAAGCTCGGCGGCCACCTCCCCCGCGGCCCGAGCGTCAGCCACCGTCTGTTCGAGAACATGGCGGGAGGCGTCGGGGTTGGCCACCCGCTTGCCGAGCCACACCAATGTGGAAGCGGCGTCGGCGGCGACATCGGTTCGGCCGAGCTCACGGGCCATCCCCAGCGCCTCGCTCGCCCAGCGAGCCGCCTCGGCGTGGCGCGAACGATCGGCGGTGGCCCGCGCATGCGCGGCGACGACCCGCGCGCGGAGCGGAGTCGGCGGATCAGCCGGAACGAGCGCCATGGCCTCCGTTGTCACCGCCAGGATGTCGACCGTGCTCTCGCTGACCAGCGCCGAGATGGCCTGGGCGTGCAGCAGCTTGGCGCGTTGCAACGGCGACGCATCGGGTGGCAGCAGCCGTAGCCGTTCTTCGACGAGCGCGCCCGCTCGGTAGACGTTGCCGGCCGCAATCGCCGCCTCGCTGGCACGGATGACGAGCGCGACCACATCGATCGGCTCACCCGCCCCCGCCCGCGGCTCGCCGTCGTGGCCATCGGCGAGCAGCTCGAGCGCCATCTCGTAGTGGCTTGCCGCCTCACCGGGACCGCCGACGGCCATCGCCTCGTCGCCCGCCTGGATGCTGGCGCGGGTGGCCGTCTCGAGGTCGTGGGCGGCACGCGCGTGCCTGGCCAGCTCGGCCGCCGTCCCGTCGACGTCGCGGGCGATGAGCGCGGCGGCATAGGCGCCGTGCAGGCGCACCCGCTCTCCGGGCAACAGGTCGTCGTAGACCGCTTCGGCCAGCAGCGCGTGGCGGAACGCATATCCGTCGGCGCCGACCGGGACCAGCACATTGGTCTCGACCGCGGTGCGCAGGGCAACGTCGAGGGTCGGCCCGTCGAGGTCGACGACATGGGCGAGCAGCTCGTGGGGAACCCGGCGACCGGCCACGGACGCGGCACGCACGACCTGCCGCCCGCCGTCGTCGAGCTGGTCCAGCCGGACGAGCAGCAGGTCAGCGAGATCGGTCGGCAGCAGGCCGCTGCCGTGGGCGGAGGCGGCCACCAGCTCCTCGGCGAAGAAGGCATTGCCCTCGGCGCGAGCGATGATGCCGCGCAGATCCCGCTCGGACATCGGCATCGGGTGCAGCAGACCGACGAGGGAACGGACGTCGTCGTCCGCGAGCGGGCGGAGCGCCACCCGGCTGACCGTCGGCAGTCGCGCCCACTCGGCCGCGACCGTGCGCAGCGGATGGCGGCGATGCAGGTCGTCACTGCGGTAGGACGCGACCACCGAAACCTGTTCGTCGAACTGGCGGGTGAACAGGAAGCTCAACATCTCGCGGGTCGACTGGTCGGCCCAGTGCACGTCCTCCACGAGGAGCAGCAAGGGTTGGACGCGCGCCAGCTGGGCGAGGGCCGCATGCACCGCCTCGAAGAGGTCGGCCCGGTCGACGGGGACCTCCCGGTCATCGTCTGCCGCCGCATCGGTGAGCAACCGCCGGCGAGGCATGAGCCGGGCGACGGCCGGACTCGCCTCGACCAGGGACTGGGCCAGCGCCGGCGCCTCGATCGTGAGCCGCCCGAAGGCCTCGCTGAACGGGAGGTAAGGCAGCGCCATGTCACCGAAGTCGAGACAGTGGCCGACCATCACCCGCCAGCCGGCGCTCTGCGCCCGGGCTCGCAGCTCGCTCAGCAGCCGGGTCTTGCCCATGCCGGCGTCGCCGGAGAGCAGCACCGAGGACCCCGTGCCCGGGCCGCCGCCCGACCCACCGTTGCCCGACGAACCGCGGCCCCCTCCCGTCGTCGCATCGATCCCGACGAGCTTGAGCAGGGCGGCCAGCTCGTCGGAGCGCCCCACGAGGGGTCGGCCAGGGATGGTCGGCTCGGCGGTCACCCGACCATCATCGCGGCTCTCACCGACAGGATGGTCACGAGCCCCGGCGCAGCTCGAGGCGCACGTCGCGGGTGATCCTGCGCACCTGCTTCGGCGGCACCATGCCGGCCAGCGCCTCGTCGATGAGGTGAGCCATCTCGTAGCCGGGGTCGCAATGCAGCGCCCGCTCGAGCGCAATGTTCGCCATGGCCCCGTTGCCGGCGGCGTAGGCGACCCAGGCGAGCGCCGTGCAGACACCGGGTGCGTCCTCGTCGTCCGCATGGCGCGCCAACGCCGACAGCAGCTCCACGAACGGACGGGGATCGGCGTCGAGCAACATCGTGACGGCCTCATCGCGCACGGCCTTGACGCTCAGCGCGCACACTGCCTGGGCGGCCTCATCGACGGACAGTTCCCGTGATCCATCGGCCCATCGGCACCTGAGTGACCGCAGCAACGGGATCGCCTCGTCGCGCAGAGCGGTTGCGTCGCCACCGTCGAGCAGTGCCGCTTGCTTCCCCACGGCGCGTTTCCGCGCCTGCCGCCGGGCGAGGTCGGCGTCCGGGTTGCGCGGCGGGCACACCGTGCGCACCAGCGCCACCCGATCGGGTAGCACGACGGCTCCCTCAGCCACCGCCTCCGCGGCGTAGTGAGCGGCGGCCGGCGTGGGCTCCTGCGGCAGAGCCGAGCCCGTGGCCGGGCAGCATGAGTCGTCATCGCACAGATAGGACCACCAGCGACCGTCACGCACCAGCAGCGCCTCCGGCACGGTCGCCCCCGATGCCTTCAGGGCGTCGATCAGAAAGGCAACAAGCCCGCGCCGGGGCAGGCCCATCGGTTCGTCATCAGGTGAGTCGGTGTAGACGACGACGATCGCGCCGGTCGCACCCGAGACCGCCGCCCTCGCGGCCATGTCGGCCGCCACGTCGGGGTCGGCGTCATGGGGCGCCAGGTCCATGCGCATGACGACACCGTCGCGCCGACGCGGGCCGTGAAGGCAGAGCAGGACGACGCTCTCGGTCGGCTGGAAACCGATCCGGTGCGGCAGGACACCGAGAATGTCCGCGGGGCTCGTGATGCGGACGACGGTTTTCGCGCTCGAGGTCATGCACGGATCGTGGTCGCCGCGCCCGCTCGGCAGCCGTTCGTGCCGGCTTCTGTGGACGGACGGGTGTCAACGAAAACTGTGGAGATCGGCGCCGCGACTCCACGCTAGGCCCGCCCGACCTCCTGGGCCGCAACGCCGCCGGACTGACCGGACAGGCCATCGGCAGCCGAGCGCAGCAGCGGGACGAGCGTCGGAAACGAGTCGGCAGTAAGGCGACCGGCGGGTCCGGAGACGGAGATCGCCGTCTTCGAGTTTCCGGGCAGCGCGACGGCCACACAGCGCACACCCTGCTCCTGCTCTCCGTCGTCGACCGCGTAGCCGCGCGCGCGCACCAGCGCCAACTCGGCGGTGAACGCGTCGGGATCGGTGATGGTGCGGTCGGTGCGGACCGGCATGCCGACGCGTCCCAGCATCTCGCGGACGGTGTCGTCGCCGACCCCGGCGAGCAGCGCCTTGCCCACGCCCGTGCAGTGAGGGAACACCCGCCGCCCGACCTCGGTGAACATTCGCATCGTGTGTCGCGACGAGGGTGCCTGCGCGACGTAGACGACCATGTCGCCGTCGAGCATCGCCAGATTCGCGGTCTCACCGGCACTCTCGGCGAGGTGCGCCAGCTGCCGGCGGGCCCACGCGTCCAGCATCCGGCCGGCGCTCTCGCCCAGCCCGATCAATCGTGGTCCGAGGGTGTAGCGGCGTGTCGGGAGCTGCACGACGTAACCCGCCGACACCAGGCTCCGCACGATCCGGTGCGTGGTCGGCATAGGCAGCTGAGCCGCGAGAGCGAGCTGGCTGAGCCCGACGTCCCCATCGGCGTCGGCCAGCACGTCCAGGAGCTCGAAGGCGCGGTCGAGTGACTGGACGCCCGCGCGGCGCGGGCCTCTCACCGGCCGGTCCACGCGACCTTCTCCTTGGTGGCGAAGGACCGCACCGCGCGGCGGAAGTCGTCACTGCCGAACGTGCGCTCGATGAGGTCGGCGTCGTCGGGAAGGCTCGCGCGCCGCAACCGGGACACGGCTGTCTTCGCCGCCCACATGGTGAGCGGGGCGTGCGCGAGCAGGGTCGTGAGGATGTCCTCGACCGTCGCGTCCACGGCGTCGTCGTCGCACACCTCCGCGACAAAACCAGCGGCCAGCGCCTCGTCCGCCGTGAGCACCCGGGCTCGCAGCAGCACGTCGAGAGCACGCGGTGCACCGAGTCGGGACACGAGCACGGACACACTGTTGGCCGAGAGGCAGTTGCCGAGCGTCCGGGCGATGGGGGCTCCGAACCTCGCGGTCGTCGACGCGACGCGCAGGTCGCAGACCGCGGCTATCGCCAGGCCGCCCCCCATGCAGAATCCGCGCACTGCCGCGAGCGTCGGCACCGTGACGTCCTCCAGGCGGCTGACCACCCGCGCGATGCGGCGCTCGTACTCGACGCCGTCCTTGCCGTCCGCGAAGTCGCGGAACTGCGCGATGTCGGTGCCGGAGACGAACGACTTGCCCCCCGCGCCCCGCAGGACCATCGCCCGTACGTCGCCGTCGTCGTCGGCGCGCTCGCAGGCGTCGTACAGGCCTTCGTACATCGCGAACGTCATCGCGTTGTGCTGGCGAGGACGGTCGAAGGTCACGGTGAGCACCGCGCCCTCCTGCTCGACCACGAGGTCATCGGCCACGTTGACTCCTAGCCGCCCGACCGTGCCGCGGCCGCGGACGCGCCGGCGACGCCGGCTGCGACGAGGGCGTCCACCTCGTCGTCGGAGTAGCCGGCGTCGCGCAGCGCCTCGACGGTGTGCGCGCCAAGTACCGGCCCGGCGTCGCCGTGGCGCGGCGGCGTGCGCGAGAGGCGCATCGGTGAGCCCACCTGTCGCACCGGACCGAGCTGCGGGTGAGCAGCCTCCCAGAAGAAGCCGCGCTCGCTGAGGTGCTCGTCGCCGAACACCTGCGCGTAGTCGGCGATGGGCGCACACGGCACACCCGCCTCGTCCAGCGCGTCGACGAGGTCCGCGGTCGCACGCTGGCTGGTGTGCTCCTCGATCGTCGGGATCAGCTCGTCGCGGCGGGCGTGCCGGCTCGACGAGTCGGCGAAGCGCTCGTCGTCGCGCAGGTCGCCGAGTCCGAGCACGTCGCAGAACGCGGTCCACGTCTTCGGTGTGATCGCGCCGATGGTCACCCAGCCGTCGGCCGTGCGCACCGCCTGGTAGGGCGCCTGGCTCTGGTGCGCCGAGCCGAGCTGACGTCCGACCTCGCCTGTCGCGAAGTAGCGCCCGGCCTCCCACACCGCGAGCGACACGCCAGACTCCAGCAGGGAGACGTCGACGTACTGACCCTCACCGGTGCGGTCGCGCTCGCGCAACGCAGCAGTAACTGCGAGTGCGACGTAGAGGCCGCACACGAGGTCGCACACCGGCACGCCCACCTTGGCTGGCTGCCCGTCACGTGTGCCGGTGATGCTCATCAGTCCGCCGCGGGCCTGGGCCATGATGTCGAGGCCCGGCCGCGACGCGAGCGGACCGTCCTGCCCCCAGCCGGACGCCGAGGCGTAGACGACGCCTGGGTTGACCTCGCGCACCTTCTCGTAGTCGAGGCCGAGCGCGCGCATGGCTCCCGGTCGCAGGTTCTCCACGACGACGTCGGCATCCGCAGCCATGCGCAGGAACGCCTCGCGGCCCCCTTGGGACTTCAGGTCCAAGGCCACCGACTGCTTGTTGCGGTTGAGGCGGAGGTACGGCGAGCTGTGGCCCTCGACGAAGGGACCGGTCGCCCGCACCGGGTCGCCCACCTCCGGGTGCTCGACCTTGCGGACCGACGCACCGAGATCCGCGAGCTGCATCGTGGCGAAGGGTGCAGCCATGAACACGCCGACCTCGAGCACCCGCAAGCCGTCGAGAGGGCCGCGTGTCGCGGCCGCGTCCCCATCCTCGACCTGGGTCATTCCTCGTCCCCGGACACTTCGATGTTGGCGTAGCGCGCGGCGCGGGCGACGTAGGACGCTGCGCCGGCCGACATCCGCGCCCGCTCCTGATCGGTCACCGGGCGCCGCACCTTGCCGGGAACACCGGCTACCAGCGACCCGGGTTCGATCTCGGTGCCTTCGAGCACCACCGAGCCGGCGGCGATCAAGGAGCCGCTGCCGATGCGCGCGCCGTTGAGGACCACGGCGCCCATCCCGACGAGGGCGCCGTCCTCGACGGTGCAGCCGTGCACGACAGCCCGGTGGCCCAGCGTGACGTCGGTGCCGACCCGCACCGGGTGGTCGGGATCGGAGTGCAGGACGCACCCGTCCTGCACGTTGCTGCCCGAGCCGATCTCGATGACGTCACCGTCGGCACGGATCACCGTGCCGTACCAGACGCTGACCCGCGGGCCGAGCGTCACAGCGCCTACCAACGTGGCATCGTCTGCGACCCAGGCTGTTGGGTCCACGACGGGGAGCGTGCCGTCGTACGGCAGGAGTCGACCTCGACGAACTCCGCTCGCCGGCGTCATGTCCCCCCGCTCAGAGCCACCCGGGCAGCACGAGTACGGCCCAGGTGACCAAAGGGGCGATCGCGACCATCGAGAAGCCCCACTGGATCAGCCGGCGGAAGACGAAGTCGCGCTGGTCCTCGGGCGAGTTGGCGACGACCAGGGAGCCGCTGGTGGAGAACGGGCTCGAGTCGACGACCGACGACGAGATCGCGAGAGCGGTGATGAGACCGATGGCGCCGATCTCGCCGTCCTGGAGGAACGGCACCGCCAGCGGGATCAGCGCTCCGAGGATGCCGGTGGTGGACGCGAACGCGGACACGACGCCACCGATGTAGCAGATCAGCAGCGCAGCGATCATGGCCGCGCCGATGGTCGCCACCTCGTCGCCGAGCCAGTCGATCGTGCCGATCTCCTCGAGGAGGCTGACGTAGGTCACGATGCCGCACACGAGGAGCACCGTCGGCCAGGCGATCTGGTTGACGGCACCCTTGGTGCCGCCCGGGTCGGCGAGCGAGAGCAGGATGGCGATGAGGAACGCGGTGAACCCGACGTCGAGGTCGAAGAAGAGCGAGCCGATCGCCAGCACCAGGATGCCCACGACCGTGAGCGCGCGGATCGTGTTGAGTTCGGTGACGACGTCGCCCGTCGCGTCGTCGTCGACAACGGTCGTCGTCGGCGTACCCGTCTGCGCCGCTGGGCCTTCGCGCGGGGGGTGAGGGTGGTGGGTACCGCCGGCAGCACCTCCGCCCGCGCTACCACCGCCCGCGGTCGGGGCCGTCTCGCCGCCGTGATCGCGGGTGTCACCCTCGATCGTCCCGTCGCCGAGGTCGCGCGCGCCGACCAGCTCTCGTCCGCCGAAGATGACGAAGACGACGATGCTGAGGATCGTGTTGAAGACGAAGGACGCCAGGAACAGGAAGACCGGGCTGCCTTCGAGGTCGCTGCGCTCCACCACTCCGTTGGTGATGCTGCCGAAAATGCTGATGGGAGAGAAGCCACCGGCCGTGGCGCCGTTGATGATCATCAGGCCCATCAGCACCGGGTTGATGCGGTAGCGCCGGGCGAAGCCGAGACCGATGGGCGCGATGATCGCGACGGCCGCGGGCACGACGGCACCGACGGCAGTGAGCGCGGCGGTGACCAGGAACATGATCCAGGGCACGTAGACGATGCGCCCGCCCGCCAGCCGGACGGCGGCGTGCACCAGCCAGTCGACGGTGCCGTTGTTCTTCGCGATCGCGAACAGGTAGGTGACGCCGGCGAGAATGATGAACAGGTCGCCGGGGAAGCCCCCGGCCATCGTGTCGATCTTCTCCTCGTTGGTCCCGTCCAGGACCCACAGGCCGAGCAGGAACGTGGCCGCGATCGCCAGGGCCCCCATGTGGATCGGCATCAACGTGGCGATCAGGAAGACGACGATCAGAACGAGGATCGAGACGACTTCGAACGACATGGCTAGCGGCCTCCCGGACCCCGTGGGGTTTCGGATCGCGGAACTGTCACAGCAAGGGAAGGAGTATCCGTTGTGCCGACCTATCCGTCAAGAGGATGACTTGGGTGGATTTGTCCCCCGCGAGCCGGATAGAAGGACTCCGCATCCCGGACCGTGTGCCCCGGGACCAGGCCGCGCAACCGCACGTGAGGACCGAGTGAGAGGATCCGGCATGCCCGCCCCCACCGGCCGCCACTTCCTGCAGATCCCCGGCCCCACCAACGTGCCCGACGAGGTGTTGCGGGCAATCTCGGCGGCAACCATCGACCACCGCGGACCCGACTTCGCGCGCCTGACCCACGACGTCATGACCGATCTCCGGCCGGTCTTCGCGACCGAGGGCCCGGTCGTGATCTACCCGGGGTCGGGCACCGGCGCCTGGGAAGCGGCGCTGGTCAACACGCTGAGCCCCGGCGACCGCGTGCTGGCGTTCGAGACCGGTCACTTCGCGACGCTGTGGGAGGCGATGGCGCGCGCGCTGGGTCTCGAGGTCGACTTCGTGCCGGGCGACTGGCGGCACGGTGCCGACCCCGCCACGGTCGCCGAGCGGCTCAGCGCTGACGACCAGCACACGATCAAGGCCGTGTGCGTCGTGCACAACGAGACGTCCACCGGCGTGACGAGCCGCGTCCCCGAGATCCGCGCCGCGATGGACGACGCCGGTCACCCGGCGCTGCTGCTTGTCGACACGATCTCGTCGCTGGCCTCGATCGACTACCGCCACGACGAGTGGGGCGTCGACGTCACGGTCGCGGGGTCGCAGAAGGGCCTGATGCTGCCGCCGGGGTTGAGCTTCAACGCGGTGGGCGAGAAGGCGCTGGCCGCGTCGAAGACCGCGCGGCTGCCCCGCTCGTACTGGGACTGGGAGCCGATCCTCGCCAACAACAAGGCGGGCTACTTTCCGTACACGCCGGCGACCAACTTGCTCTACGGGCTCAAGGTTGCGCTGCGGATGCTGCACGACGAAGGGCTTCCGCAGGTGTTTGCGCGACACACGCGCCATGCCGAGGCGACGCGGGCAGCGGTCCGCGGGTGGGGGCTCGAGGTGCTCTGCGCCGACGAGCGCGAGCACTCGGGGTCACTGACGGCGGTGATGATGCCGGACGGCCACGACGCCGACAAGGTGCGCGAGCTGGTGCTCGACCGCTACGACATGTCGCTGGGCACGGGGCTCGGCAAGCTCGCCGGCCGGATCTTCCGCATCGGTCACCTCGGACACTTCAACGACCTGATGCTCGCCGGCACGCTGTCCGGCGTGCAGATGGGCCTGCGCGTCGCTGGTGTGCCGATCGACCCGCAGGGGTTGATCGCCGGCCTCGAGCGGTTGGAGGCCGGGTGACCGGGGCCGACCTCGAAGGCCGGCTGCGCAGCGACCTCGACGGCGAGGTGCGCTTCGACGACTACACCCGCCACCTGTTCTCGCGCGACGCGAGCATGTACTCGATCCGCCCGCTCGGTGTCGTCTTTCCCAAGCACGACGACGACGTCGTCGCCACGGTGCAGGCCGCGGCCACCCACGGCGTACCCCTGGTGGCCCGAGGCGCGGGCACCAGCCTCGCCGGTCAGACGGTCGGCCCCGGGCTGGTCCTCGACTTCTCGCGGCACATGGACCGCATCCTGGAGATCGATCCCGAAGCCCGCACCGCGCTCGTCGAGGTGGGCGTCGTGCAGGACCAGCTGAACAACGCCGCCGCGGCCTACGGCCTGATGTTCGGGCCCGACACGTCGACCAGCAACCGCGCCACCCTCGGCGGGATGATCGGCAACAACTCCGCGGGCAGCGGCAGCGTCCGCTACGGCATGACGATCGACCACGTCCGCGCCCTCGACGTCGTGCTGTCCGACGGCAGCCGTGCGCGGTTCGAGCCTGTCGACGAGGCCGAGCGCGCCCGCCGCGCCGGGGCCGACACGCTCGAGGGTGCTCTCTACCGCGACCTGCCTGGACTGGTGCGGTCCAACGCGCGCGCCATCGCCGAGGACTTCCCGACGTTCTGGCGGCGTGCCTGCGGATATCGCCTCGACCGGCTCGCCGACGAAACGCCGTTCGATCTCGCCAAGTTCGTCGTCGGCGCGGAGGGCACACTCGTCATCGCCACCCGCGCGCTCGTCGACCTGGTGCCTAAGCCCCGTCGCACGGTCTTCGCGGTCGGTCACTTCGAGAGCGTCCCCGCAGCGATCGCGGCGACGGGTGACGCGCTCAGCTGCGTCCCCGCACAGGTCGAGATGATGGACAAGACGATCCTCGACCTCTCGCGCCAGAAGGTGGAGTACGCCGGCCTCGGCGAGACCCTCGAGGGCGACCCTGCGGCGCTGTTGTTCGTGTCCTTCACCGGTGACGACGAGGACACGCTGGTCTCCGAGCTGGACGAGCTGACCCGGCTGTGGGAGGCAAACAAGCACGGCTACCACACGATGCGGGCCGTGACCCCCGAGCAGCAGTCGGCGCTGCTGAAGGTGCGCAAGTCGAGCCTCGGGCTGCTGATGGACAACAGCGTGGGCAGCCGCCGCCCGCTGGCGTTCATCGAGGACACGGCCGTCGACCCCGAGCACCTCGAGGCGTACGCCGAGCGGGTGCGCGGCGTTCTCGACCGGCACGGCATGACGGCCGGGTTCTACGGTCACTGCTCGGTCGGCTGCCTGCACATCAGACCGTTCGTCGACGTCGCCGACGACGCGCAGGTGCGCGCCATGCGCGCCGTCGCCGAAGAGGTCAAGGACCTGGTCGCGGAGTACGGCGGGGTGAACTCCAGCGAGCACGGCGACGGGCTGGTGCGCAGCGAGTTCAACCGATCGATCTTCGGCGACGAGCTCTATGAGGCGATGCGCTCGGTGAAGCGGCTGTTCGACCCGGCCGACCTGATGAACCCCGGCAAGATCGTGGATGCGCCGTCGATGACGGACAACCTGCGTGACCGGTCGCTGCCGCCCGCGCCGGAGATCCTGACGCGGCTGAGCTTCGAGGTCACTGACGGCATGCGCGGCGCGGCCGACCGCTGCATGAACATCGGGCTGTGCCGCAAGAGCACGTCGGGCGCGATGTGCCCGTCGTACATCGCCACACGGGAGGAGGAGCACTCGACCCGCGGCCGCGCCAACGCGCTCGTCAAGGCACTGTCGGAGCCGGACCCGAAGGCGGCCTTGGGCGATGAGCGGCTCCACGAGATCCTCGACCTCTGCCTGATGTGCAAGGCGTGCAAGAGCGAGTGTCCCCTGGGCGTCGACATGGCGACGCTCAAGAGCGAGACCCTCTCGCACTACCACGACGTGCACGGCGTGCCGATGCGCTCGCGGGTGTTCGGCGCCATTCGGCTGCTCAACCGGCTCGGCTCGGCGACCGCACCCGTGTCGAACCTGCCCGGCCGGTTCCGCCCGCTGCGACGGGTGATGGGCGCGCGGCTCGGCATCGCCGCGCAACGTCCACTGCCGGTCTTTCAGCGACGCACGCTGCCCCGGTGGTTCAAGACCCGGTCACCGGCCGCCGGCACGGGATCTCAGGGCACCGTCACGTTCCTCGCCGACTCGTTCACCTCGTTCACCGAGCCCGGCATCGGCAGGGCCGCCATCGAGCTGCTCGAACAGGCCGGCTGGGCGGTGCAGCTGAGCAGCAGCGGCTGCTGCGGCCGGGCCAGCATGTCCAAGGGCCTGGTCGACGACGCGAAGGCGAAGGCGCGCTCGTTGGCGGCGTCGCTCGCCGACGGGACCGTGCCCGGCTCCCCCGTCGTCGGTTGCGAGCCGTCCTGCCTGTTCATGCTGCGCGAGGAGCACGTCGCGCTGCTGCCCGACGACCCGAGGGTGCGCGAGGTCGCCGGCCGGGTGAAGCAGGTGGAGGAGCTGCTCGCCGACGCCATCGATGACGGTCGGCTGCGGCTGCGGACCGATTCGTGGCTCGCCGGCCGGCGGGTGATGTACCACGGGCACTGCCACCAGAAGGCGGAGGTCGGCACTGCCGCCACCGTCGGGTTGCTCAAGCGGATCCCCGGCGTCGAGGTCGTCGAGCTGGACGCGGGTTGCTGCGGCATGGCGGGCTCGTTCGGCTTCGAGGCCGAGCACTACGAGATGTCCATGGCGGTCGGCCGCGACCGGCTGTTCCCGTCGATCGAGGCAGAGCCCGCGGACACGGTTCTCGCGGCGACGGGAGTCTCGTGCCGGCAGCAGATCCACCACGGAACGCAGCGGCAGGCGATGCACCCGGTTGAGCTGGTGCGCAGCGTGGTCGAGGGTTGAGCACGTCGATCGGCGGCCGAGCGCCGAGGCGCCCGGTCGTCACGTTCGACCTGTTCAGTGCACTGCTCGACTCGCGCCGGGGCGGGGGCGCCGCGTTCGAGGCGCTCGCCGTCGAGCACGGCTGGTCGACGACGGGCGAGGCGCTCTACGACGAGTGGGACGCGGCGAACAAGGCTGCGCAGAAGGGGTGCCGGGGTTGGGTGCCGTGGCACGTGCTGGCTGAACGCGCGTTGGCGGAGGCGTACGCGTCACTGCACATCGACGGCGATGTAGCCGCTGGTGTCAGTGCACTGGTGGACTCGATGCCGAGGTGGCCGCTCTGGTCCGACGTGGCCGCGTCACTGCCGTCGCTCGCCTCCCGTGGCTACCGGCTCGGGCTGCTGTCCAACGTCGACGACGAGCTGTTCCAGTGCACCCAGGCAGCAGCCCTAGTCGACCATGACGTAGCGATGACGTCGCAGCGGCTGCAGGCCTACAAGCCCGCGCCGCGCATCTACGACGAGGCGCGGCGAGCCCTCGGCCCGATGGTCCATGTAGCCACGTCGGCCCGCGACGTCCGGGGCGCGCTGGAAGCCGGCATCACCGTCGTCCGGCTGGAGCGTCCCGGCCACGACCTCGACCCGCATGGTCCACGCCCCGAGCATGAGGCAGCAGGCCTCGCCGACCTGATCCGCCTGCTCGACACACTCGCACCGACCTGATCGATCGCGCCGACGTCGCTCGGTCCACGCGCGAGACTGACTGCCATGGCCCGGCGCGAGCACCCCGTCTTCGCGGTGGTCTATACGGCTCTCGCGGCGTTGGGCGAACGCACCGAGCTCGCGGCCAGGCGTCGCGAGGCCCTGGCACCCGCCAAAGGCACGCTGCTCGTCGTGGGGCTCGGCCCGGGTCATGACCTCGGCCACGTGCCTCCCGCCGTCGATCGGGTCGTCGCCCTCGAGCCCGAACCACATATGCGAAGAACAGCCGGGCCGCGGGTGCGAGCGCTCCGCGAACGGGGCGTACCCGTCGTACTCGTCGCCGGCACTGCGGAACAGATGCCCGTCGCCGACAGCTCCGTCGACGCGGTCCTGTGCACGCTGGTGCTGTGCAGCGTCGGCGACTTGGATGCCTCACTCGCGGAAGTGCGACGTGTCCTCAGACCGCGCGGCGTGCTGCTGGTGCTCGAGCACGTACGCGCGGCGGACGGCACCCGCCTCGCGTCGGTGCAGGATCGAGGCGACCGCCTGTGGGGACGGTTCGCGGCCGGCTGTCACCTGTCACGGGACACCAGAGCGGCGATCCGCCTGGCGGGCTTCGATGAGAGCCGGCTCACCGACCAGTCGATGTCTTTCGCGCTCCCGCTGTGCCGTCCGCACCTCACCGGGCTGGCCCGTCGACCGGACGAGGGGACCGACGGCTAGCCGTCTACGCCGCCGCCCGTCGTAGCACGCGCCCACCGCGTACGCCGGTGAGCGAGCCGTCGCGCACCGCCGGCTCACCGGACACCAGCACGTGCCGGACCCCCGTCGCCAACTGCCAGGGATCGTTGTACGTCGAGCGGTCGACGACCGCGTCCGGGTCGAAGACCGCGACATCGGCAACCGTGCCGGAACGCAGCACGCCCCGGTCGGCCATCCCCAGCCGCGACGCGGGCAACGACGTCATCTTGCGTACCGCCTCGGGCAGTGACAGGGCGCGGGTGTCACGCGCGTAGTGACCGAGCACCCGTGCGAACGTGCCGAAGCTGCGTGGGTGCGGCTGCCCGGCGCCGCTCGGGCGCAGCACCCAGCCGTCGCTCGCGACGCTCGCCGTCGGGTGACGCAAGACAGTGAGGACGTCGTCCTCCGCCATCGCGTGGTTGACCACCGCCACGGCGCCGTGATGACCGGCGAGAAGGCGGACCGCGGCCTCGGCCGGCTCCACCGCGAGCTCGCGACCCAGGTCGGCCACGCTCTGCCCGCGGGCGGACGAGAACGGCCCCGGCGGCAGGTCCGCGACGACGACTCCCTCCGCGTCGACATCACGTCGCATCCGGGCCCGGAGCTCGCCGACGATTCGCGCGCGCACCGGCGGGTCGGCGAGCCGCTCGACCAGGCGGTCGACGCCACCGTCCAGCGCCCAGGTGGGCAGCCGCGACGAGAGTGTCGTCGACGAGGCCGTGTAGGGGTAGACGTCACACGCCACGTCCACGCCGTCCGCTCGGGCGTCGTCGACCAGCCGCAACGCATCGGCCACGGCGCCGTGGTTCTCCCGGCCCATTGCCTTGAGGTGCGAGACCTCCAGTCGCACCCCGCTGGCCCGCGCGGTCTCGATCGCCTCCTCGACCGCCCCGACGACGCCGTCGGCTTCGTCGCGGATGTGGGTCGAGTAGAGCAGTCCGTGTCGGGCCGCGACCCGGGCCAGCGACGTGACCTCAGCCGGTGAGGCGTAGGCACCGGGCGCGTAGATCAACCCTGTCGAGAAGCCGTAGGCGCCCTGCACCGCGGCATCCGCGAGCAGCCTGCCCATGGCATCGAGCTCGGCGTCGTCGGGTGCGCGCTCGGCACCGCCCATGGCCGCGAGCCGCAGCGCCGAGTGCCCCACCTGCAACGCGATGTTCACCGCCGGCCGAGCGGCCTGCACGGCATCCGCGTAGCCGGCCAGGTCGGTCCACGACCAGTCCAGCTCCGGCGTCAGGAACGCCGCAGCGGCCCGCAGGTCGTCGAGGTCGGCGACGGGAAACGGCGACCATCCGCAGTTGCCGGTCAGCAACGTGGTCACGCCTTGCGCCAACGCGGTGTCAGCGCCGGGATGCCCGGTGATGCTGAAGTCGGCGTGCGAGTGCAGGTCGATGAAGCCCGGGCAGACGACCAAGCCCTCGGCGTCCAGCGTCTCGGCACCCCGGAGAGACCCCGGTGCACCGATCGCCTGAACCCGACCGTCGGCGACCGCCACGTCGGCGAGCAGTGACTCCCCGCCGGTGCCGTCGACGACAATGCCTCCGGTGACGACGAGGTCCGCGACGGCCGTCACACCAGCACGGCGAGCAGGATGACGTACAGGAGACAGGCCGGGATGAGCACCATCCAGCCCGTGTAGAGCAGCGACCTCAGGTTGGTCGACCGGGCCAGACCCATTGCGCCAATCATGTTGGCGTTCGGGAACGGTCCGTATGTGTCCGCCTTGGACGCCCACAGCAGCACGATCACCCAGGCACCGGCGCCGACGCCGACGGTGGACGCCAGGTCGCCGAACACCTTGTCCAGGAGCACGACCTGTGCCGCGGTCGCACCCGGGACTCCGACCCAGCCGAGCAGCGCGATCGCGCTGGAGAACCCGAGACCGGAGATCGACTCCAACTGCGGGCCGAACTTGTCAAGGATCACCTCGTAGGGCTGCAGTGCGTCGATGGTGAGGAACAGCGCAGCCAGCAACCAGAACAGCAGGAAGATGCTCAGCAGCCGCGATCCGCCGCGATACATGTGCGAAGCGATGTCGCTGGACGAGAGCCTGCCGGCGAAGCCGGTGACGACGCCCAGCAGTGGCAGGGCGAGCAGGGGGAACGACGTACCCGCGTTCGTGACCGTCGCGTAGACAACGGTGACCACCAACATCGCGAGGAACACCGCCGTCGGACGTCCCGACTTCTCCGACACGTTCGAGTCGTCGGTCTCGAGCTCGGCCTCGGAGTAGAAGTCGTCGGTGTTCCTTGTCCGGCGCTGGATCCATGGCACCACGACCATCGCCATCGCGATGGACAGCACGGCGAGCGGGGCGGCGCCGTACGTCAGGTAGGTCAGGTAGCTGACCTCCGCGGCGTCCATGATCGCAACGTTCGACCCGGCGAAGGGAGCAAGGGCCAGACCCGCACAGCCACCGACGAACATCATCGCGGCCGTAGCGGACCTGGTGAACCCGATGCGCGCCGCCACGGGCAACAGGATCGGCGCGGCGATGGCCAGCGCGCCGGCGAGCGTGCCGAGACTCGTGACCAGGGCTGCACAGGAGAGCATCCCGCCGAGGAGCACGGCTCGTTGGCTCCGTACACCGGCTACCCGCATCACCGCGCGGACGATGGTGTCGGCGACTCCGGTGACGCGAAGCACCTCACCGACACCGGCTCCGAGCATGATGATGAGCCCGATCTGGGTGACCAGGTCGGCCATCGACGCGCCAAGCAGGTTGCCGAACTCCTCCGGAGTCTGCTGGGCGATGAGCACGCCGCCGACGAGACTGACCACGGTGGCGACGACGAGGTCCATGCCCAGCAAGCACAGCGCCGCGTACAGGACGATGGGCGCGAGGCCCCACAGCGTCGGAGCCTCCACGAAGAAGCCGGCAACCGCGCAGACGGCAAGCCCGATCACGGAGATCGCGCTGGTGATCGTCCGCATCCGGCCGGACTGCGCGACCTCGTAGGCGTTGGCGCGATCCGGAGCGGTTGCGGCTGTCTCGGACTGCGGCCGGCTAGCCGTCCGAGTGGATTCTGCCGAGGACGTCGGCGTCGACTCGGGCATCAGGAGATCTCCTCGTTGTGTCGGGCCCAGCGGGGGTTCGGAGGGCGACGGTCAGACGTGCTGCTCTGCCTTGCGGGTCGACAGGGACCGCACGTAGGACTCGTCGACGTCGTGACCGAGCCCGGGTTTCTGCCACGGGACCGTGACGGTCCCGACATTCGCGTGGATCGGAGGTGTCACCACGTCTCGCTCGTAGTACCTGTCCGACGCCGAGACGTCCGACGGCAGCACGAAGCCGGGCAGGCTCGACAGCGCAACGTTCGCCGCGCGCCCGATCCCGAACTCGTGCATGCCGCCGCACCAGACGTCTATGCCGTTTTCGCGGGCGAGGTCGTGGGCGGCGCAGGCAGCCGTCAGACCACCCATCCGGGAAACCTTGATGTTCAGCACGCGCAACGCCTTCATAGCCAGCGCGGTCTCGAGGTCGTGCAGGTCGACGATCGACTCGTCGAGGCAGATCGGCGTCACCAGGTCGGCCTGCAGCCGCGCGTGCGCCGTGAAGTCACGCGCCGCGAACGGTTGCTCGACCATCACCAAGCCTAAGTCGTCCAGGTCGCGCAGCGCCGCGAGATCCTCCCGGCTCTCCGTGTAGGCCCCGTTGGCGTCGACCTGGAGCGTCAAGTCAGGGAATCTCTCCCGCGCCGCCCGGACCGGCTCGACGTCCCAGCCGGGGGCGATCTTGAGCTTGACCCGCGGGTAGCCGCTCTCGACGTACCTGACGATCTGCTCGACGAGATCACCGGTGGTCTTCTCGATTCCCAGGCTCACACCGGCGACGACGCTGTGCCGCTCGCCGCCGAGTGCCGCGGCCAGTGGCACGTCTCGCGTCTGCGCCGCGAGCGACCAGCAGGCCATGTCGAAGCCGGCCTTGGCGAACTCGTGCCCGCGCACCTTCGCCCACAGGCCGGGCACCTGCGAGGGTTCGTCCCAGTCTGCGCCGAGCAATCGCGGCACGAGGTACTCGCGGGCGATCTGCCAGCACGTGTCGACTGTCTCCGCGGCATAGAAGGGACCTGACGGTGACGCGATCTCGCCCCAACCGACAACGCCGTCGGCGTCTTCGACGCGCACCAGGATGTGCTCGAGGTGAGACTTGCGATGCGAGCTGGTCTCGAACTCGCGGACCAGCGGCAGCCGTGCCCGCAGCAGCTCCACCCGACGGACGCGCATCGTCAGAGCTCCTGTTCGTAGACGTCGAGCTGACGGGTCAGGACATCGCGTCGGGCCAGCCTCCTGCGGGCGCCCTTCGCGCTCGCCGCGGTGAGCGTGGCGAGGATGTGCACAGCCGCAGCCACCGCGGTGGGTGAGTCGGCGTACGACGCACTGTCGGTGCCGACGACGACCGATACGTCGGAGAGCCGCGCGACAGGGCTGTCCTCGGCGTCGGTGATCCCGATGACGGAGCCCCCGGCGGCGGAGAACTCTCGCGCGATGACAGTCGTCGAGCGCGCGTAGCGGCGCAACGAGAAGGCGATCAGGACGTCGTCTGGGCGCACGTCGGAGAGGACGTCGACGGCTCGCACCACCGTGCCGTCGATGAGGGTGACGTTGGCGAGGCTGGCCGACAGGTCCGTCGCCAGCAGAGAGGCGTACGACCATGACTTCGAGGCGCCGGTGACGAACCGGCGCTTCGCCGCGACCGCGCGTCTAGCCGCAAGCTCGAGCGAACCATCGGCCTCCAGCCGCTCCAGGGTAGCGGCGAGGTTCACGATCTCCTGCTGCATCAGCCGCTGAAACAGAACATTGGCGGTCGAACGGCGCTGCAGCCTGGCCCGGTAGCGGTCGTCGGGGCTCGAGAGTCGCCGGTTCTCCTCGCGACTGCGCTGCTTCTGCGTCGCGTCAGTCACCGCTGACCTCCCCGATCCGGTAGACCGCGGTCGCCTCGCTGGCCCGCGCGCACGACACCAGCGCGCGGCCCTGAGTCAGGAGACTTTCCAGCTGGTCTGCGGTCCGGTTGCGCAGGGTCGCGGCGCGCTCGGGGTCGTGGTGCGCGAGGTGGTTCCAATCGGCGGGGATCGCGAGCCACGTGTCGGCGCCGTCACGCACCACCTCGGACCAGGCGGGCACCGGCTGTGGGACTGCGAGCTCGTGTGTGGTGCGCAGCGCGGGCTCCTGTCCTTGCACCGGCCACTCGACGAGCACGCGGTCCGTACGGCCCAGCTCGTCGTTCATCCCGTAGTAGTCGCGGTGGAACCAACGGCCGGTGGCACCGAGCACGTCGAGGTTGAAGTGCGCGTTGCGGGCGTGCATCGGGTCATAGGCCCAGCGCATCGAACCCACGCCGGTCGATCGGGCGACCTCCGCCTGAGCAAGTTTCAGCTCGCGGCCGATGCCCCTGCCTTGATGGGCCGGCGCGACGACCGCGGCCTGCGAGTGGTGGTAGGCACCGTGGTCGTCGAGGCCGACGAAGCCGTAGGCGAAACCGATGAGCTCGTCGTCGCCGTCGAAGGCCCCCACAGCCGACCCACCGTGGTGCTGCAGTGCCGCCAGCAGTTTCGGCGTCATCGCCGCGTCGGTGTCAGCGAGGCCGAAGACCTGCCGGTACAGCCGAGCCGCCGCGTCGCGCTCCTCGGCGGCGACCAGCGTCCGGGCGGTGACCGTGACCGTGCTTGGCATGAGGCTCCGACGATGAGTGACGGGCGTGGATACGTAGAGTATGCAACCTCTCCGGCGAATGAGTCTCCCCACGTTTTTGGGCGTAAGTCAAGGGTTGCCACAGTCTGGTGAGATCCCTCGACACAGGGATAGTGTCAGTATCCATGACGCGTTCTCCGTTCAACGACGGCTTCGCCTGCGCCGCCGCAAGCCTCCTCACGCCGGCTCGGCAGAGGCTGGCTGACTACGTGCGGCATGAGACCCCGACCGGTGACGCGGAGGCTCTCGACGCACTGGCCGACGTGCTCGTCGCGCGGTACGACGAGCTCGGTGCCTCGGTCGAACGGGTGCCCTCCCCCACGGGTGACCATGTCGTCGCCCGCTGGGGATCCGAGTCGTCATCGGAGCCGCACGTCCTGCTCCTCGGGCACCACGACACCGTGTGGCCGGTCGGCCGGCTCGAGACGATGCCGCTCGGCGACGACGCCGGCACGATCCGTGGACCCGGGGTCTTCGACATGAAGGGCGGCTTGATCGTCGCCGAGATGGCCTTGGAGGTGTTGGCGCAGTGTGGGACAACACCGTCGCGGCCCGTCCGGCTGGTGGTCTCAGCAGATGAGGAGGTTGGCAGTCCCACCGCCAGAGAGGTTGTCGAGGCCAACATGTCCGGCGCGGTCGCAGCACTCGGCCTGGAGTCGCCGCACCCCGACGGCGGGCTGAAGTCCGCGCGCCGCGGCAGTACTCGGGTGCGCATCGAGGCCTCCGGTCGCGAGGCTCACGCTGCCCTCGATCTGGCGTCAGGCGTCTCGGCCGTCGATGAGCTCATCGACCAGCTGCTCGCCGTCAGGGAAACCGTGCAGGCGGAGCCGTCCGTGCTGGCCAACGTCGGAACGATCGGCGGTGGACGTCGTACGAACGTCGTTGCCGGTCACGCACACGCAGAGATCGGGCTGCGGTTTGTCGACCTGCAGACCGAACGTCGGGTCTGCGACCGACTTGCGTCGCTGCAACCGGTGCGTCCGGGGGCGCAGCTCGACGTCCAGACCCTCTCCAGCCGTCCCGCGTGGGCACCAGGCGGTAACGAAGACCTCCTCGGCGTCGTGGTGAAGGCCGGTGCGGCGGTGGGACAGAACGTCACGGCGGCGCCTGCGGCCGGCGCAGCCGACACGAACATCACGGGCGCCGCAGGTCTCCCGACGCTAGACGGCTTCGGTCCACGCGGTCAGGGCGCACACGCAGCCCACGAGCAGATCCAGGCGGACAGCCTCGCCGAGAGAGCCGCTCTCTTGGCCTCGGTACTCGCGCGACTCTGACGCCCACCTTTCATGTGACCGAGCCACGCTCATGCCGCTGGCAACCTCTTGCCGCGGCTTGACCGCTTGTCTGCTGTGCTGCGTCGGTTCAGCGCACCGTTTGCGCCTTCAAGCCGTGCTGGTTAATGGCTGCGAGGAAGGCCCGGCCGGCCGCCTCCACCACGTCCGTGGACGACGCCGTGACCACTACCCGGCGGCCCGGCATCTCTACCTCGAGCTCGACTTCGCCGACGGCCTCGCTTCCAGGGCCGACCGAGTATGCGCGGAACGCGACTACTCGCGCCGCCACCCCTGTGGCCTGTGAGATCGAGTCGCAGACGGCGTCGATAAGCCCATTACCGGACCCCTCGGCGTGCACTTGCTTCCCTTGACGGGTCAGCTGCACGCTAGCCCGCGGTCCGTCCTGCGATCCCCCGGCGTACGTGATCGTGTCGAACTGCCAGCTGGTCGATGGTTCGGTCATGCGGTGCTCCTGGGGTCGAGAGGAGCGTCGGCTCGGTTCAGAGCAGCATAGGGCCGCCTTGGATCGGCGGACCCACCCGGCAGGAGGTCTCTGGCTAGTCTCGACGAGAGGGTCAACACCGAGGGCGGTCATGTCGGACGAACGCGAACACAAGCCGCGGCTCCCTCCTCGCTGGTTTGTCGTCACGGCCTGGTACGTCCACCGCGCCCTCTTCCGCGTCACCAGGAGTCACGTCGGCCTGTGGCGTCCGAAGACGAGTCGCTGGGGCACCCTGCGACTCACCACCACGGGGCGGCGCACCGGTAACGAGCGAAGCGTGATCCTCGGCTACATCGAGGACGGGCCGAACCTCGTCACCATGGCGATGAACGGCTGGGCCGACGGCGAGCCGGCGTGGTGGCTCAACGTGCAAGCGCAGCCGGCAGTGACGGTCGAACTGACCGACGGGCGGCGCATGGTCAGGGCACGCGCTGCCGAGGGCGAGGAACGGTCACGCTTGTGGGCCAGGTGGCAGGAGATCGACACGAACCTGGACGGCTACGCCGCGCGCCGGTCCACAGAGACCGCAATCGTGATCCTGGAGCCTCTGCGCTCGCCATAGCGCCAGGATCCACTTCGGCGGACAATGCGGGGATGAGCCAACGGATCATCAAAGCCGGCGAGGGTGAAGTACTCGGATCGGTAGACGGTTGTCGAGACCGCTTTCTCATCGACTCCGAGGACGGGGGCGGCAGGTTCGCTGTTGTCGAGCACCTGCTTGCGCCCCGCTCCATCGCCGCGCCGATGCACCGGCACACCAAGGAGGACGAGTTCAGTCTCATCCTCGAAGGCAGTGTGTCATTCCACGCCGCCGGCGAGGAGGTAGAGGCGACACTCGGCGATCTGGTCTTCAAGCCGCGCGGCGAATGGCACACCTTCTGGAACGCGACCGATCAGCCAGCGCGGCTGCTCGAGATCATCAGCCCCGGTGGTCTCGAAAAGGCATTTCGGATCATCGACACTGCCGCACCTGACGTGGACCTAGGGCCCATCATCGACCCGTACGGCATCGAGGGGGACATGGCAGCGACCATGCCCATCATGGAGAAGTACGGTCTGACCTTCGGGTGACGGGCAGTCAGTCCGCGACTGTGACAACCACTTTGCCGCAAGCGCGTCCCTCACCGTGATGGGCAAGTGCGGCCGGAACCTCGTCGAGCGTGAAGGTACGGTCGATGTGGATGCTCACCTCCCCGGCAACGCAGAGGTCCGCGAGCGGCTCGAAGTGGGCTGGGCCCTCCTTCACGGCGAGCACGGCGATTGAGCGACCGGTGAGCAGCCCCGCCATGGAGCCGACGGTCAGCACACGCAGCAGCGCGCGCACCGACCCGCCTACGCACCGATACGTGCCACCGGGTGCGAGCGCGCGGCGGTAGGCGAACACCGAGCGGTGCGCGACCAGGTCCAGGATCAGGTCGTACGGTCGAGTCGTCCGGGTGAAGTCGTCCCGGCGGTAGTCGATCACGTCGTCCGCACCCAGCGATCGCATGAAGTCCTGCTTGGCTGCGTTGTCGACCCCCGTGACGTGAGCACCGAGCCGCTTGGCGAGCTGAATGGCGAACGATCCAGACCCTCCGCCGGCGCCGTTGATCAGCACCCGGCTCCCCGCCACAACCTTCTTCGTGCCCTGCAAGGCGATCGCGCCCGCTTGCGGGATTGTCGACGCTTCAGCGAACGTGAGCTGGGCCGGCTTGTGGGCAAGGGCTGATTCCGGCGCGAGTGCGTACTCCGCGAAGCCACCTTTCAGCGCGATGTTGTCGCCGTACACCTCGTCTCCGGGCCGGAACCGGGTCACGCCCTCCCCGACATCGTCGACCACGCCCGCGATGTCCGAGCCAAGGATCCGGCGGGCGGGGGAACGCAGCCCACCGATCCGCGCGTATGCGGGCGATCCGCGCAGGGTTTCCCAGTCGCTGAGGTTCACCGACGTCGCAACGACCCTGACCCGCCCCTGGCCAGCGGAGGGGAAAGGTGCCGGGACGTCCTCGGCATGCAGCACGTCGGGGGGTCCGTACCGGTCGTAGACGACCGCCTTCATGTTCGCCCCGTGGCACACCTGGTCACGGCGGCAACGTAGCAAGGCGCTAGTCGGGCGGCTGGGACGCGCCGAAGTCCGGCAGGGTGAGCGAGCCGTCGTCGGCGATGGTGAAGCCCGGGTTGTACGCGACTTCCCACGCGTGCCCGTCAGGGTCGGTGAAGTAGCCGGCGTAGCCGCCGTAGAACGTCTCGCGCGCTGGCTGGGTGACCGTGCCGCCGGCCGTGGTCACCGCGGCGAGCACGTCATCGACCTGGCCAGACGTCCGGACGTTCTGCGCGATGGCCACCCCGCCCGACCCGCCCCTGTCGTCCAAATTGCCGTCGGCCGCCAGCTCGTCGCGGCCCCACAGGACGACGGCCATGCCGCCAGCCTGGAAGAAGACTGTTTGCTCGACTTCCTGGCCGGTCCAGCCGAGCCGGTCGTAGAACTCCTTCGCCCGGCCGACGTCGGACACGCCGAGGGTCACCAAGCTGATGCGCTGTTCCATGCACACGACGCTAGCGTCCCGGCTACGAACAGCCGTGGCACTCTCTCGGCCGCCTACTGAACCAAGAGACCGGCCGTCCACAGGTGGGTGGTTTCTCGTTGTGGGGCTTCGGGTTTTGTCGGTGGTGGCGTCTAGGTTCGTTGGTGTGAGGACGGATCGGTGGTGGGTGCCTGAGCGGGTCGGCGGGGTCGACGTGTACCCGGCCGGGCCGGGGCTGTGCGAGCTGGACCCCGGCTACGGTGCGGCGCGGCTGGTGGCGCAGGCGGCCGCCTCGCCGTGTACGCCGGAGACGGTCGCGGCGCTGGCCCGGATCGACCCTGCGTCGTTGGACCGGCGGGCGCGGGTGGATCTGATCGTCGCCTGGGAACGCGCCGCGGCGATGGTCGCCGCCCACCAGCAACGGGCGCTGGCGTCGGTGGTGGACGCGACCACCTCGGTGGGCATGGCCGGCGAGGCGGCGCGGTTCGAGGTCGGTGCCGCGCTGCGGCTGTCCCCGCACACCGCCGCGGACCGCACCATGGTCGCCGCCGCACTGACCGGCCCGCTGACCGACACCCTGGACGCGCTCGCGTCGGGGCGGATCAGCTACCTCCAGGCCGCCGCCCTCGCCACCACGGTCGACGGGCTCGACCCGGACGTCGTGACGACGGTCCAGGACAAGGTGCTGGACCAGGCCGACGACCTCACCGTCGCCGAGACCCGCACCGCGCTGCGCCGCGCGGTCATCGCCGCCGACCCCGAGGCAGCGGCCGACCGCTACCAGAAAGCCCGCAAGGAACGGTCCATCGACCCCTACCCGCTGCCCGACGCGATGACCGGCTGGTGGGTCACCGCCCCCGCCGCCGACGCCGACGCCGCCTTCGACGCCCTCACCGCCCGCGCACACACCGCCAAACACGCCCTGCAAACCGCCGGCGAAGACGACCCCGGCATCGACGCCCTGCGCGTCGACGTCCTCCTCGCCCTCACCACCGGCACCGCCCTCCCCGGCACCGAAATCCCAGCCCGCGCGAACAGCGACACGACTGATGCCGCCCACGGCGCGGCAGGGTTGCCGCGGTGCCGCTGCGGCGGACGACGCTCCGCCGCGGTCATCATCGACCTGCCCACCCTGCTCGGCCTCGCCAACAACCCCGGCGAGCTCCCCGGCTACGGACCCATCCCCCCAGCCCTGGCCCGCCAGCTCGCCGCCGACACCGACTGGACCCGCTGGACCACCCACCCGCACACCGGCGCCCTCCTCGACACCTCCCCCCACACCTACCGACCCCGACCCGCCCTCGCCGCCCACCTCACCGCGCGGGACCGCACCTGCGGATTCCCCGGCTGCAACCGACCAGCACAAGCCTGCGACCTCGACCACGTCATCGAATACACCCTCGGCGGACGCACCATCCGCCTCAACCTCGGACGCTGTGCCGCACCCACCACAACGCCAAAACCCACGGCGGCTGGCGACTCAAACTCGACCCGCAAACCGGCGACAAAACCTGGACCAGCCCCCTCGGCAAGACCTACCGCAAACACCGACCCGAACGCACCGGCGACCCACCCGAACGACGACAACCCCCTGCCATGGCAACCAGCGCCTGACCCGCTCCCTCACATCGCGCGGTAGTCACCTCCCGCGTAGCGCGGCGCATGCCGGACGGGACGCACACCCGAGAGCTCGACGAGAAGTACGGCGCGGTAACGGTTCAGTCGGCCCGGAAGACGTCCAGGTCGAGCCAGCGCGCCAGGTCACTGATCTCGCGGTCGACTGCCGTCGTCATGGCCTTGGTGAAAGGCACGTCCTGGTGCACGGCCGCAACGCGGAGCACGCCGGCCGCACGATCGGCCGCGGCGTCAAGCTTTCCGACCAGCCGGTCGCCGTACAGGATCGGCAGGGCGTAGTAACCCCACCGGCGCTTGGCGGCGGGCTTGTACATCTCGAGGATGTAGTCGAACTCGAAGAGCTCTCCCAGCCGCTTGCGGTCAGCGACGAGCCGGTCGAACGGCGACAGCAGCGCCGCGCGACCGGCGAACGGCTGGCCGAGCTGGGCCGGGTCGACCCGCCACTGACCGCGAACCCCCTCGACGGTCGCGGGCTCACCCGCCTCGCCGACATCGACCGGTTCGAGGGAAAGCTTGGTGCCCGTGGCCCGGGCGATGCCCAGTGAGCTGAGGCGGCGCTCGTCGAGGCGCCGCCGCGCTTCGTCCACCGGGGGAACGGGGTCGTCGGGATAGATCCGCGAGGCGAGGTCCCACAGCCGGTCGCGACCCGTCCCACCGGCGGCGGCGACCTCCCCTCGCGCCACGAGTCGCTCGAGCATCATCCGGAGGTTCCGGTTGTCGTTCCAGCCGCTGGAGTTCCACGGCACCACGCAGGTGTCGGGCAGCTCGCTGCTCGGCAGCGGCCCGTCGGCGCGAAGCCGCTCGAGGATCTCGCGACGGCAGTCGTTGTTCGCCCGCACCCAGTCGCGAACCTCCTCCTGCCAATCCGACAACTCGCCGGACCCGGGCCACGCGGCCATCTGGGCGCGGAAGAGCGCGATGTCCTCGGGCACGCGCAGCGTCTGGTGCAGCTCGATCAGGCGTTGCTCGTCGAGGGCGTCCCACAGCTCCTGCGGATCGAAGGCCGAACCCAGGCGGCTCCACAGCACCAGCTCCGCGCTCGGCGCGATCGCGCTGGTCGGCTCGAGCTGCAGCAGCGAGAGTCGCCGCACCGTGTCGATCAGGTCGGTAGGCCGCTGCTTCGTCAGCAGCTGCGCCCGCACGGCGATGCGGCGGGCCTCGGTGCGACTGAGCTCGTGGACCGTGGCCATGGCGCGAGAGTAGAGGCGCGCACCGACGAGGATGTCGGGCCGGTGTCGGACCCCACCACGCAGCCGTCAGGAGTAGGTGGAGACGTGCACGTGGTCGTAGTGGTTGGCCGTCGTCGACCCGCGGTCCTCCATGGAGCGCCAGCCTTCGCTGCTGCGTTCCACCGTCCAGATGCGCTGAGCCCAGATGACCTCGCTGACGCCGAGCTCGGACGCGTGCGCGCGAACGTAGTTGGCGATCGAGTCACCGAGAGACCCGGTGCACATGATGTCCAAGGCAAGCCCGGCACCATGGTTGCCCGAGCCGCTCCGGCCGCCCCAGCTGTCGACCGCCGGGAAGGCGGCGCAGACGGCGCGGTAAACCTTCACCGTGTTGGACTGGAGACCGCTCTCGACAGAGGAACCGTCGGGACACGGCGCGCCCGACAGGCCAGCCGGGGCAGCGGACGAACGCGACACGCGAACCTTCGGCGTGGGCGCGGGCGGCTTGGGCTTCTCAACGACGAGGAACGCCTTGCGCACCCACGCCATCCGATCGCCGTACTTGATCTCCGCCCACTGGCCGCGAGCGACGCCGCTCGCGCGCACCTTCGTCACACTGTCAAGGACCGTCAGCAGCTTGGAGCTCTCGCCGGGCCGGCTCCAGACGTTGAGCCGCGTCGTCGTCCACCTGGTCCGCAGCCGGACCGGTTGCTTGGTTGCCTCCGCCGCGGGTCGCGCGCCGGGTACTGGCACCTTCAGGCGAATGCTCGAGCGTGACGCGGCATGGATCTCGGCGCGAACCGCATCCCCCGCCACCTGCTTGGCAAGGCGCGTCCTGGGTTTGTCGGCCGTCGTCACCTGGGTGAACGCGGCGACCGGGGCCGCGACCGCCATCAGGGCGACGAGGGCAAGCGCTGCTGGTGCGCCCAGTCTCCGGAGTCGGAGGAGAGGGGGCGGGGTCGAACGGTGACGGCCGGCAGGCAAGTCGTGAATCACCTTGGGAGAGGGGGCAGGAGACCCACGAGTAAAACACATGAACCGGGCAGATCCGACCAACCCCCCCTCGTCACGCGACTTCAGCGCGGAGAGGGTCACAATCTACTGTGGCGCCATGACTGACAGCGACCAGGCGTGGGAGCCGCCTCCATGGGAGCCCCCGCTCGCCGGCACCGAGACCGAGCACCTCATCGGTGCCCTTGACCGGCTGCGCACCACGTTCCGCTGGAAGGTCAGCCACCTCGACTCCGCCGGGATGCAGACCCGCATCGGCGCCTCGTCGCTGACTCTTGGCGGCTTGCTCAAACACCTCGCGCTCGTCGAGGACTACTCCTTCGCCACCAAGCTGAACGGTAAACCAACCGGCGCACCGTGGGACACCACATACCGGGACGACGTCCCTGACTGGGAGTTCAGCTCCGCCGCCGAGGACACCCCCGAGCAGCTCTATGCGCTCTGGGACAGCGCCGTCGAACGGTCCCGCGCGCGGCTCGACGCGGCCTTGGCCGACGGCGGGCTCGACCAACTCATCGACGCGTCCGGGCCCGACGGTCGCCATGCGAGCCTGCGCCGACTCGTCTGCGACATGATCGAGGAGTACGGCCGGCACACGGGCCACGCCGACCTGCTCCGCGAGGCCGTCGACGGCATGGTCGGCGAGGACCCCCCTGACGACTGGCACACATAACGGGAGTGGCCGCGTGGATGCCGTGGAAGTCGCGCGAGTCTTCACTCTCGGCAGCGGCGCGACACTCTCGGACCGACCCGTCGCGCGAGGCAAGCAAGGGGTCGTGTGGCGGTTGGAGACGACGGACGGCAGCTGGGCGGTGAAGGAGCCGTTTGGCCAGACCGGCGAGGACGACGTACGACTTGCGACCACGTTCCAGGAGGCGGCTCACGCCGCCGGGGTACCGACGCCGCAGGTGCGGCGTACCCATGACGGATCTGTGTTCGCGGACGTCGACGGCCGACGGGTCAGGGTGTACGAGTGGGTTGACCTGCGTGCCCCGGACCCCAGTCTCGACCCGGCGATGGTGGGCGCGGTCGTGGCGACCATTCACCAGGTCCCGTTCGCCAACTTCGGCGCATTGGACCCGTGGCACCGCGAACCGGTCGGTGCAGATCGCTGGGATCACTTGGTCGAGCAGCTTGTTGACGCTGGTGCACCCTTTGCCGGTCGGCTGGCCGACCTGCGGGATGAGCTGGTCGCCCTGGAGTCATGGATCGAGCCACCCGAGGTGCTGCGGACCTGCCACTGCGACCTCTGGGCCGACAACGTCCTGCCGACGGCAGCCGGCGGGTTGTGCGTCATCGACTGGGACAACAGCGGGGCGGCTGACCCGAGCCAGGAACTCGGGTACGTGCTCTTCGAGTTCGCCCGCGCCGACGCGGGCCGCGCCCGCGCTCTTACGAATGCCTATCGGGAGGCCGGCGGGCCGGGTGAGGTGAGTCGGCGCGGACACTTCTCCATGCTCATCGCGCAGCTCGGACACATCACCGAGATCGCCGCCACCGACTGGCTGGAGCCCAACGTCCGCTCACCGGACCGTGCCGACTCCGTCGCATGGATCAGCGAGGTCTTCGACGAGCCGCACACCCGCCAACTGCTCGACAGCCTGCTGGCGGCGGTGAGACCTCCTGCCTCCGCGCCGCTCGGGTAGCGTCGCAGGAGGGATCATCGAAGGCGGGGACGAAACCGTGGACCAGCCGGTGCAGCGGGGGGTGGCCGTCGCCTTGGCGGCGATCGTCGCTGGGGGCACGGTCTGGCTGGCGCGAGCCGGTAGCGAGGCTGAGCCAACGAAAGCGGCACCGACTCCCAGCGTCAGCGAACCCGTCGCGCGTGCCACCGCCGCACCGTCGCCACGCCCCGCCGCGACGGCCCGCCCGTCGTGCCCGAAGGTCTCGCGTGCCTTCGGTCCCCGGATGATCACGGTGCCCGGTGTCACGAGAGGTGCCGCCGTCATCACACCGCCGCGCGACTCCCAGGGGGTGCCCGGCGTGGCTCCCCTCACGAACGGCGGGAAGTCCATCTTCGCGTTTGACCGTGAGCAAGGCGTCCGTCCTGGCGACCCCGCTGGGAACGTGCTGCTCAATGCACACACCTGGCCGGACGGGAGCGCGCTCGGCAATCGCCTGCTCGCCGAACTGCACCGTGGAGACCGCATCGTCGTGCACGGTGCCAAAGCGCGCCTGTGCTACCGGGTGACCGAGCGCGTCGAGGTGTCGGCGGCGCGAGGAATGCCCCGCTACTACATCAAGGACGGCCCGCCACAGCTCGCCATCGTCGTCTGCTCCGGGCGCCGGCTCGGTCCAGGCGTGTGGGAGAAGCGAACCGTGTGGTTCGCTTCTCCCGCTGCCTGACTAGTTGTTGCAGTTCACGAAGTCCGGAGCAGAGTCGAAGTGCGCCGAGACGCCGTTGCCGCCGTAGTGCGCGACGTACGTCGCGTCGAACGGTGGGTTGAACACGAATCGACCCCAGCCCTGCGAGTCCGTCACGCCGGTGTCGATCGTGATGTCCGCGAGGTCATCAGCGGTGTGGCCAGGACCAAACGGCCCGCCAGGATTTCTCAGCAGCCTGACGCTGCGGCCCGCATACGGGCGGTACTTGTCCGCGGTCCATGACGCCCGGAAGAGCTGGCCCCTCGCGCCCATGCTGCTGCCGTTGAGCGGGCGGCACTTGGGCACCGGCGACTCGTAGAAGACGTTGAAGTTCCGCCACTCGGTCCGACGCTTGAGAGTGAGGGCCTGCGCGAAGCTGAAGTCGTTATCCGACCCGGTCACGTCTTCGAGCGTCACCGTGGCCGACCCGTCCCCCGCCTCGCTGTCGGAATTGGGAACCGCGACCCGCACGCTGTCCGTGAGACTGGCCGCCGTCCCGTCGTACGTCCCCTCGGCGTGGAAGTAGGGACTGTGCACGGACCACTTGTCGCCGGACTCGAGCTCGCACGCCGACTCTTCAACCACACGGAACGTGACGGTGCGTGTCGTCCTGCTGAGTCCGATGACCAGCGTGTTCCCGCCGTTCTCCCGATAGACGGGACGCTCGCTGATCCGGTAGCCGACGTTGTCCTCACAGTCGCCGGTCGCTCCCTGCGCCGGCCCCGTGCCGGTCAGCATGCCGCCAACAAGCGCACTGGTTCCGACCACGCCGACAAATGCCTTCTTGAAAGTCATGAGCCCCTCCGGCCGAAGCGCAGGTGTGTTCCACGCGGACTATCAATAGACGCCACAACCTGGGGTTCGGTTCGCACAACCGAGAAACATTTTGTCGCGGGCACGCGGCAAGTCCGCAGAAGGTTCGCAAATCGTCCCCGGCGTTACCCGAGCGAGTCCGGGGCGCGCATCCGCCACGCGTCGGACACGAGCTCCTGCAGCCGCTCGACGTCCACCTCGGCAAGTCGCAGCATCACCAGTGGCCACCCGTCATAGGCGGGCGTTGTGAAGAACAGATCCGGCTCGCCGAGCACGAGAGCCTGTTTCTCCGCCTCGTCACCGACGAACAGCACCGCGATGTCGGAGCGGATGATCCGGCGCTGGCCCGGTCGGCGCTCGGGATAGGACCAGACGAACCCCTTGTCGCCCACCCGGAAGTCGAAGCCGTCGCTCTCGATCTCCACCACGTGTGGCAGGGCGAGCGCGAGCCGGCGTACGTCGTCGGCGTCAGCCATGACGGAAAGGTACCGACGCCGCGAACTGACTCGGAACAGACGGCGACCCGGACTCGACGGCCCCCTACGGTGTGCTCGTGGTCATCGCAGCGCAGGCCCCCACCGTGGTCGTCGGTGCCGGTCCCGCAGGCCTGGCCACCGCCGCAGCGCTGGCCCGGGAGGGCCGGCCCGTGACGTTGCTGGAGAAGGCAGACCAGGTCGGCGCTTCGTGGGCCGCGCGTTACGACAGCCTGCACCTGCACACGATCCGCTGGCTGTCAGGACTGCCTGGGATGCGGATCCCGCGTCGCTACGGTCGCTGGGTGGCCCGCGACGACCTGGTCCGCTACCTCGATGACTACGCCCGCGAGCACGGTCTGAGTCCGGAGCTCGGCGTCGCAGCCACGCGCATCGACCCCGCCGACGGCGGCGACGGTTGGCTGGTCTCCACCGACGACGGCGTCCGGTCGGCCCGTCGGGTCGTGCTGGCCACCGGCTACAGCCACACGCCGCGACGCCCGGACTGGCCCGGCGTCGACACGTTCACCGGGGACCTGCGGCACTCGGCCGACTACCGGGAGCCGTCGCCGTACGCCGGCCAGCACGTGCTCGTCGTGGGCGCCGGGAACTCGGCCACCGAGATCGCCCTCGACCTGCTCGGTGCCGGCGCGACGGTGTCGCTGTCGGTGCGCACACCGCCGAACATCGTGCGCCGCGACGTCCACGGCTTCCCCAACCAGCTCTTCGGCATCGCGCTGAAGAAGGCACCGGCGGCCCTCATGGACCCGCTCGCAGCCGGGATGCGGCGCATCAGCGTCCCCGACCTGTCGGCGCACGGACTGCCGCGCACCAGCAACCCGTACACGCAGTTCCGCGAGACGGGGACCGTGCCGATCCTTGACACCGGGATCGTGGACGCTGTCCGGTCGGGGCGGGTGCGCGTGGTCGCGGCCACGGTCTCGGTCGACGGCCCGCGGATCTGCCTGGCCGACGGCGGCGTCATCGAGCCGGACGCCGTGATCGCCGCGACCGGGTTCACCACCGGTCTCGAGCCGCTCGTCGGCCACCTCGGTGTCCTGGACCGCCGTGGGGTGCCGCGCATGCATGGCGCCAACGAGCTGCCGTCGGCACCGGGCCTGCACTTCATCGGGATCAAGGCCGAGCTGTCGGGCCTGCTACGGGAGATCGGCCTCGAGGCGCGCGCCCTCGGCCGCACCCTCGCGGCCGGCGGCTGATGCGCGAGAAGGACTTGGAGGCAGACCTCGCCTCCTTCTACGACCAGGAGGCCGGCCAGAGGGCGAAACGCACTCTCGACCCTCGCCGGATCGAGCGGCGCGAGGCGTTCGCCCGCCTCCTCACGTCGGAGAACCGTGTCCATCTTTTGGAGGTGGGCACCGGACCCGGCCACGACGCGAAAGCGTTTCTCGCCGAAGGTCTCCATGTCTCGGGAGTGGACCTTTCGGCCGAGCACATCCGGCTCTGTCGCGCTGCCGGGGTCGACGCTCGGGTCTCCTCGGTCCTCCATCTGCCGTTCCCCGCTCACGCATTCGACGCCGGCTGGACCATGAGCACGCTGTTGCACGTCCCCGACGCCGAGTTCGACACGGCCATGCACGAGATCCGACGAGTCCTTCGAGGGGGTTCGCCCCTGGCCGTCGGACTCTGGGGAGGCACCGACTCCGAAGGTCCCAGAGTGGAAGATGACATCCACCCGCCACGCTTCTTCAGCGTCCGTTCGCACGCACGGTTGCAGGAGATGCTCAGCCGACACGGATCGCTCGAGCAGTTCGAGACCTGGTCGCCGGGCCCACCCGGGTCTTGGGAGTACCAGTGGGCGCTGCTTCGGGTCCCCTGAGTTATGCAGTACCGGCGCATCGCCGCAGGTCAGACCCGGTGCTCTTCGCCGGTGATCATGCAGTTGTGCGGGTAGCCCCGAGCAGCACCCTGGTCATCTCGTTGCGGGTCGCATCGAGCTCCGCGAGTGCGGCGTCCAGATGCTCGGCCGCCACCGTGACCGCTGCGTCGCTGCGCACGTCATCGTCGACGTCCCCGTCCGCGGCGATCAGCGCGGCCCGGCGCAGCAGCTCCTTGAGGAAGGATGCCGTGACGCCTTCCGTCCTGGTGGCCATGTTGTCGAGGTGCGTCTCGTCGACGACAAGCTGCCCACGGTAGAGCCGCAGCAGCGAGCGCCGCGCCGACTCGTCGGGCAGCGCCAGCTCGACCGCCTGGTCGACGCGACCAGGCCGAGCCGCCAGCGCCGGCTCGAGCAGGTCGGCGCGGTTGGTGGTGAGCAGGAAGACGACGTCGACGTCGTCGCCGAGGCCGTCCATCTCGTTGAGCAGCTGGAACAGCAGCGGGTGCGGACCACCGGATTCCTCGCGGTCCTCTGCGATCAGGTCGACGTCCTCGACGATCACGATCGAGGGCGCAAGTGTGCGTGCGACCGAGCACGCCTGGGCGACAAGGTGCAGTGCCTCTCCGGTCAACTTGATCACGGTGACGCCTTCAGTCCGGCCCACGAGATAGCGCACGGTGTGCGTCTTGCCGGTGCCGGGCGGACCGTAGAGCAAGAGGCCGCGCTTCAGGTGCTGGCCACTGGCAAGTAGCCGAGCGCGGTGCCGCCCGACGCCCACGACCTGGCGCTCGACCGTCTCGAGCACCCCGTCGGGAAGGACGACGGCCGACCGGTCCAGTGGTGCTCGGCGATGGAAGTGCAGCAACGTCTGACCCGGCTCGAACATCTCCCCGCCGAACGAGAGCACCTGTCCGCGGAACACGTTGCTCGCCACGGCCAGTCGGCGTACGTCGGCGGCAGCCTCGGCCGCTGCCCCCGGCTCGGTGCTCACCACCTGGAGCGAGACGCCCTCGTACATGCCGTGTTGGTCGGCGCCGCGGAGCAACAAGGCGGTGCGCCGGTCGCCATCCGTCACGAGGTACACCGCACAGAGGACGCAGGGGCGCACCTGCCCGTCCGGTCCAGTCGGCAGGTTGCTGGTCGCCACGTTGCCGGGGCGCGGCCCCCACCGTTCCCGCTCAGCACTGGGATTGAGGAGCTCGGTCAGGCCGAACGGTTCGTGCTGGAAGCCGGCCACACCGACGATCTCGTGATCGCGCCCCGACGCACTGAGCCACGAGTCCAGCCCCGCCTGCACATTGACGTGGTCGTAGCCAGGCCACGACTCCTCCACCACGGCGACGTCAGTGCTCACCGGCCCAAGATGCTCGCGCAGCGTCCCGCCGAGTGACGGCGCGAGATCCGCCCGTGCGGCCCGGACCACGCCCCGCATCGCGCGACGGCCGAGCCGCCCCAGGTCGGCAAGCTCAGGGCGGCCGCTGCGGATCTCGTCAGCCCAGCCGTCTTCGTCGCTGACGGCCTGCATTGGCCCGTATGCCGACCAGCCACGGTTCACGTGGACTCCTTCCGTCGAGGCCACGCTACGGCTCCCGACGACCTCCGCGGGCGGCGCTGCACAACTGCATGATCACCAGCGAATGGCCTGGGTCCTGACCTGCGGCGATGTGCGCGATCCGCACAACTGCATGATCACTGTTGACGTTGAGGGTGTGGCGGCGGGAATGCAGGTGACTCCCCCTCGATGCCCTCCGGTGGCAAGGTCAGTCCATGAACCGGCATCCGGGCGACTCGGTCCTGGAGTTGCAGTGCCTTCTCGATGCGCCCCGCGAGCGAGTATTCACAGCGCTGACCGAGCCAGCCGAGTTGGCGACGTGGTGGGGGCCACACGGGTTTACGACGCCGGCGATCGAGCTCGACCTCGGCGTCGGGGGTTGCTACCGCTTCACCATGCAGCCGCCCGTGGGCGACTTGTTCCACCTCGCTGGCGAGTATGTCGAGATCGACTTCCCGAGCCGCCTCGTCTACACCTTCCGCTGGGAGGAGCCCGATCCCGACGACCGGGAGACTGTCGTCGTCCTGACGCTCGAGGACGTCGGCGACGCAACGCAGGTCTCGCTCTCGCAGGGTGAGTTCGCCACCGCGGCGAGGCTGGCCTTGCACAAGGACGGCTGGACGGACAGCTTCGACAGGCTGCGCGCGCTCATCGAGTCACGCGCCTAGGCACCCGGCAACTCCCTGCACAACTGCATGATCACCGGCGAAGGGAGCGGGACTGACCTGCGGCGATGCGCGCGATCCGCACAAGTGCATGATCACTGATGAAGTTGCGTGATCACTGCCGAAAGGCGGGTCAGCCGTTGACGGCGGCGGCAAAGCACCCGCGGTGCGTACGCCGGTGCGCGGCGCGACCCGGGTCGGGAGGTTCGTGCTCGGGCTCATCCACCAGGCCGACCGCCTCGGGTTCGAGCTCGAGCCCGTGCTCGTCAACGGCCAGCCCGGCGCTCGGGTTTCTCGAAGGCCGGCGAGATCCTGGGCGTGATGGCGCTGGAGATCCACGGTGAGCGCATCGTCTCGGTGCACAACCAGATCAATCCCGACAAGCTGCGCCATCTCGGCCCGGTCGGCGATCTCACCGCGATGATGGCCGGCCCGGGCTGAGGCATCGAGCAACGGTTGTTCACCGGACAACCGGTGCGGCTGGCCTCTAGACGTACGCGACTCCGTGCCTCAACATCGGGAGCACATCCGCATGCGGAGGCCCTGATGACCACCGACTCGACACAGATCGATCCAGGCCTGGACTCGCTGCGTCTGCGCAGGGCAGAGCTCCTGGAGTCCATGGGCGCACTCGAGCAGGCACTGGCTGCACCGGCCGCCGACCGCATCGAGGCTTGGACTGAACGGGTGAACGTCGCACTCGTCGAGCTCACCGCCGACTTCCGACAGCACATCGCGATCACCGAGGCAGCGGACGGCTTCTACCGCGAAGTGCTGACGACGGCACCGCGCCTGTCCCACTCGGTGGCCACCCTCACCCGCGAACACGTCACGATCACGGGAATGACCGATCGTCTGCTGGCGCGCATGGCCGAGCCGATGGTCGCCACTGACGTCGATGTCGTCCGCGAGCTCGCCACCACGCTGATCGCGAGGCTCAGCCGCCACCGGCAGCGGGGCGCTGACCTGGTCTACGAGGCCTACCAGACCGACATCGGCGGCGAGAACTGAGCCGCAGCGTTCGCCGACTGTGAGCAGACGCAGAACTCGTTCCCCTCGGGGTCTCGCAGGGCGACGTACGTGTGGACGTGCGGCGGCCCCGGGGCCACTGGCTATCCTCGCTACTACTCAGGGCGCTGCCCAGACCTGACGTGTCGAGGAGGCTCTCGTGGACTGGACCCTGGAGGTCGTCGTACTCCCGGTCAGCGACATCGACCGTGCCGTCGCCTTCTACCGTGACCAGGTCGGGTTCGCCCTCGACCACGACACGCGAACCGAGCAGATGCACGTCGTCCAGCTCACCCCTGAGGGCTCGGGCTGCTCGATCGTGATCGGGGACCTGCCGGCGCAGAAGGAGATGACGCCCGGCTCGATCCGCGGCCTGCAGCTGGTTGTCGCCGATGCCGCGGCCGCCCGGGAGGAGCTCGTCAGTCGGGGGGTCGAGGCGAGCGAGATCAGCGTCATCGACGAGCGCGACGGTGGCACGTTCTTCGGGTTCAGCGACCCCGACGGGAACACCTGGGCTGTCCAGCAGCTCAAGGCCAGAGGCACCACGCCGCTCATCCCCGAGGAGCACCGAGACCGCTTCGGCGCGGAGTAGGCCGGAAGTGCACGCCGCGGACCCGAGGCTGCCTATCAGCGTCGCCCGTCGAGCCGGATCGTCCAGGGGTCGATGGTGTCCACCTGCAGATGGGTCTCGCTCCACGGATCTCGCGACAGGGTGGCGCGGATCGCGTACTCCGAGTCGGCCTCGACGACGTGCGCCACGCGGTGCTCGTCGGCGAGCGGCCCACCCAGGACGACAAAGCCGTCGTCTACGAGCCCGTCCATGAACGACGCGTGCGCGGGCCAGCCGCTCTGCTCCTCCAGCAGCCGGGACGGGTCCCACGCAGGGCCGGACCGGCGGAGCAGGACAAGAAACATCGCCATGCCCGGGTTCTATCACCGGACGCCGACAAGCCCTGACGGCCGATTGCTACCGTGCGTCGCCGTGATCTCGTTCAGCGACCAGATCGTTCTCGTGACCGGCGCCGGCCGTGGACTCGGCGCCGCGTACGCCCACCTGTTCGCCGCTCGCGGTGCGACCGTGATCGTGCACGACACCGGAGTCGAGCGGGACGACAAGGGTGCACCAGCCTGGTCTCCTCGGTCCTCGACCGCTACGGGCGCATCGACGCCCTCGTGCACAGCGCCGGCATCGTCCGCTACGACGGCATTGCGGACACCAGCGCCGAAGACTGGCAGCGGATGCTGGACATCAACGTCAGCGCGGCCCGGTGGCTCTGCCAAGCCGCTTGGCCGGGCACGGAAAGCTCGGACGACGTGCCGCGCCGGAAGACCTTCTTGCAGTGCGCGCATGAGCAGGCAAACGAGGCGACCCTCTAGCCAACCCCCTCAGTTGCCCCCCTCAGTTGCCCCCCTCAGTTGCCCCCCTCAGTTGCCCCCCTCAGTTGCCCCCCTCAGTTGCCCCCCTCAGTTGCCACTGACGGTAGGAGGCACCGATGTCTGCTCGGGCAGGACGATCGTCCGCGAGCCGTCGACAAGAGGGAGGCCTTCCCGTAGCGGGATGACGACCATCGGCGCAACGGTCGTGCTGCGACTCGCGACCTCGACACCCTCGACCGACAACGTGGCCGTGATCGTGCAGGCTCCCCCTTGGATGTCGACCAGCGCGCCACCACGCACCGTCGCCGCCATGCCGGTGATGTCGAAGACGATCGTCAGCTCGGCATCGACATGGGCGACCGGCAACCCGTCGATGCTGATGTCCACGCGCGGCTCGTGGGTCACGGTCACCCGATGTGTCGCCAGGTCGACGACGACACTCGAGTGCGGCTTGTCAAGAGTCGACTCGGCGGCGCGCGTCAGAGCGTCGTACCGTCGCCAGCCTGCGAGCAGCAGGTCCGCAAGCTCGAGCTCGAGCATTCCGGCGAGCACGGTGGCCGCCTGCCCACGCACGCCCTCCGACGCCGCCTTCGTGAGGTGCTCGAGCCCGGTGGTCGGCGCCGGTGTGAGGTCGGGCTCTCGGTCCCCGAGCAGGTACGCGCGGGCCGTTCCGGGAACGGCGAGGGTCGGCGTGGTCATGACTTGATCTCCTCGAGGACCGTGACGGGTGACGGCTCGCGCGGTTCCAGCCGCACGGTGTGACTGGGGCCGGCGGACGCGACGTCGTAGGACGACGTGCTCTCACCGGGTTCGACGGAGACGTGCTCGCGCACCCACGAACGGTCGCGTCGCGACCGGACCTTGCGCGCCTTGAGGATGCCGGCGCCGACGGCCCCGACTGCGAGACCGCCAGCCAGCGCGAACATCCACCACTCCGGCCCGCCTGCTGGCGCCTCGAGGCCGACGCCGACCACCGATCCGAGCGGGACCAGCGTCCCCGCGCCCGGATTCTGTCGCAGCACGCTCCCGTCGTCGGTGGAGTCGGCCCGCAGGATCAAACCGGCGCCCTCGATGACGGCTTGCGCCTCGTCGAGGTCGAACCCGACGACGTCAGGGACGGCGACCAGCCCGGCCTCGATGACGCGCAGGGTGACAGTGACGACGGTGCCGGGATCGACGAGCGTGCCGGCCGCCGGGTCCTGGTCGTCGACCCGTCCCTCGTCGCCCGAGTCCGGGTCGACCGCGAGCTGGAGGCCGTCTGCCTGAAGCGCACGGCGAGCGGCGCCGAGGCGGAGCCCGGACAGGTCGGGCACCGCAACCTCGTCGTTGTTGCCGTTCGGCGACACGACCTCGAACGTCGCGCCTACCTCGGTGCCCTCCTCGACCTCGTCGCCTGCATCCGGCGACTGTTCGGTCACGACGGCATCGGCATCGTCAGGACGCCCGATGTCTGGATCGAGCACCAGACCCTGTGCGGCGAGCGACGCCTGCGCCTCGTCGTAGGTCTGCTCGTCGAGATCGGGCACGACGACCAGCCCCGGCCGGACGGTCACCTGGACTCGCGCCTGCAGGTTGCTGGAGCAGTCCGGCGCACACGCGAGGATCGTCACGGTGCCCGGTTTGGTCCCGACGGGCACCGTCAGGCCGCCGTCGAGGGTGCCTCCGCCGCTCGTCGCGCACCGGCCTTCGGTGGCAGGCGTACCGCCGAAGAGCAGGATGCAGTCGTCGAGGGCGGCGAAGTCGACACCGCCGGAGCTGTCGTCGGGGTCCGACGCCCGGTCCCATCCCGACCCGCTGAGCGAGACCTGCTCACCGGCCCGCGGGTCGTCCGGTGACGCCACGAGGTCGGGCGAGCTGGAGACCGCGGCCGCCGGCGCTGTTCCGGTCGCCAGCGCCACCAGGAACGCGCCCGCGACCACCACCGCTCTGGTTCGCCGCACCGATCCCCCCACCAAGGCGTGCCAGCGCGGACGACGGGCGCCTCTGAGCCCGCCGCACCCCCTCACCGTGCGTGCCTCTGCTGACACGGTGCGCCGCCGAGGTCGAGCGGTCAAGGGCCCGTTGGAGCGAGCGCCGAACCCGCCGCATCGGCCGGACCATGGGTCTCAGCGCAAGGCGAGCTTTTCGGTCAGATCGTGGCGAGGCATGAGCCGGCGCACTGTCGAGGAGCCCTGTCGGAGGTCACTCGAGCCGCTGCCGGACCGGGCGGCGGCCGCCTCCAGCGTCGCCGGTCTCTCCGGCGTGAACAGCCAGACGTCGAACAAGTCGTCCAGCTGCGTCCTCGAGGTGCGCTCGGCCAGGGTGATGAACTCGTCGGTCGTGACGTTGCCGCCCGCCTGCGACCGTGCCCAGCGGCGCAGGATCCGGAAGAAGTCGTCGTCGCCCACCTCCAGCCGCAACGCGTGAAGCGTCATCGCGCCGCGGAAGTAGATGGGGATCTCGAACAGGTTGTCCCCCCCTGGGTCGCCGATCGTCAGCGACCAGAACGGGTCGTCGCCTGGGATGCCGGCCAGCGAGTCGAAGATCTCCTGCGCCGTGCCCAGTCCCTCGCGTTCGCTCCAGAGCCACTCCGCGTAGGTCGCGAACCCCTCGTTCAGCCAGATGTGCTGCCACCGCTCGAGGGCAAGGTTGTCGCCGAACCACTGGTGCGCGATCTCGTGCACCACCACGGCATCGCCGTTCACCGGGGTGTCGAAGAAGTCGAGCGCGTAGATCGGGCGCGTCTGGTTCTCGAGGGCGAAGCCCAGTCCCGGCAAGTCGTCGACGATTCCGCCGGCAGCGGAGAAGGGATAGTGACCGAAGTTGTCCGACAGGAAGTCGATGATCTCGGCCTGGCGCGCGAACGAGCCTTCGGCGATGGTGCCCACGCTCGACGGCACATCGTCCACGGTGCCGACCATCCAGTCGTTGGGGTTGGCCTGGCTTCCGGCGGGCGCCCCAGGCACGGTCCATCCGTCCAAGGTGTCGCCGTCGTCCTCGAACGACGTCGTGCCCTGCCCTGTCGAGACGGTGATGTCGTCGACGTACACACCGCGACCTTGCACGGAGCCGTCCGACGCGTAGCTGATCGAGACCTCCACGTCGCTGTTCGCGAAGTCCGAGAGGTCGACGGTCCACTGCTCGTAGCCGTCACTTGCGCCGCTCGCAGCCCACCACTCACCGCTGTCGGTGCTCGGCGAGCAGGATTCGTCGCCGTTGTCGGTCTGGTAGTGCTCGAGGAAGGGGTGCAGCTCGAGCCAGGACGGACATGCCCAATCGGTGTCCTGGGTCGTCGGTCCGCCCACGGATGGCAGTGTCGTCCAGTCGTCCTGCCCGACCGTGTGCGCCTCGACGAACAGGAAGTCCCAGTCGGGTTCTGTGTCGCGGGTCACCCAGAAGGACAGCTCCGCCCCGCCTGCAGGCACACTGATCGTGCGAGCAAGCCGCTTGTAGGCGAGGTCGCCGATGTCTGACAGGGCGAACTGTTCTCCCGTCCGCGGCGCCGCGACCGGGTCGAACAGATCGGGGTCGAGCGCGTCCCAGAACCGAATGCCGTCCTCGCGGTAGGCGTGCACGTCGAACTCTCCGATGGCCATCATCGCGAGGTACGACGCCATCGGTTCCTTGGCGTCCCATGTCCACGTCCTGGTGCTGCCATGCCGATGCTGATGCTTGAGTACGCCGTTCGAGACGACCTGGAGGTCGGACGGCGCCGTGATGTTGAACCGGTAGGAAGCCCTGTCGATCGGATGGTCGTTGACCGGGAACCAGGTGGCGGCAACGTCAGGTTGGCCGATCACGAGCGCGCCGTCATCGGTGTGGATGAAACCGGAGCCGTCCAGGAGCGTTTCGGGCACCCCGTCGTAGCGCACGACAGTCTTGAACCGCTTGTGGTCGCGCAGGCCTCGGGCCGGCGTCACGGTCAGCTCACCACCGTCGCGACTCCAGCCCGCCCGATGTCCGTCCACCTTGATGGACCGCACGGTCAGGCCCTCGAAGTCGAGGTTGAAGCTGGACAGGTTCTGGGTCGCGCGCGCTTCGATCGTCGCGACGCCGGTCAGCTCGTCGGACGACGGGTCATACGCGACGTCCAACAGGTAGCGCCGCACGTCGTACCCGCCGTTCCCGTCGAGCGGGAAGTAGTCATCCCCCACCCCGGGTGCCCCGGGTGAGAAGCCCGGCTTGCCGCCGTGACCTCCCGGATGAGCCTGTGCAAGGCCCGGCACCAGCGCCAGACAGGTGGACAGGGACACGACGAGTGCAAGCTTGCGGCCCATGCGGGCCTCCCCTTGGCAGCTACAGCACCGATGACGCGACCAGTCGGCATGCTAGAAGTCAGCGACCGACTTGAGAAGGACGTCGTTCGGAGATCTCCGGTGGTGCGGCAGCTCGCACCGCCCGCGGACCGTTCGGGCCGGACGCCGAGAGGGACCGTTTCACATGGAGGCGACTAGCGGCGACGGCCGCATCGGGGTCGCCCTCGATGATCGCCTCGAGCAGCGGCAGGTGGTGCGGACGGAGATCGTGGTCGTCAAGGCTGCCCGACCGGTGGAGGACGTGCCAGCAGCGCAGGGTCAGATTCAGCAGCTTGGCGGTTCGATCGGCGATAAAGGGGTTCATCGACGCGGCCGCGACCGCCTCGTGGACTCGTCTGTGCAGCTCGAGCACCTCGCCGGCCTCCGTCGGTGGGTCCTCGAGCTGCCCGATGAGTTCATGGAGGTGCCGCTTGTGACTCGGCGATGCACGCTGCGCCGCGTAGAAGGCGGCGGTCTCCTCGAGCGGTACGCGGATCTCCCAGAGATGCTGGACGTCGCTGATCCGGACCTCCTCGACGATCGTCGCCCGTCGTGGATAGACCCGCAGCAGCCCCTCCTGGGCCAGCCGAGCCAGCGCACGACGGATGGGAGTCACCCCGACACCGAGCTCGGCGGCGAGGGACTCCTCACTGAGCGCTGCGCCGGGCGGGATCTCCAGCGTGATCAGCCGATGCAGCAACTCGCTGTAGGCCCGCTCGCCGAGCGGGCCGCCCGTCGTCCCCCCTGCTGTCACCGCCACCCCTTGCCTTCCCGGCCGTGATCGATCCTTGACACTCATATCGTAGTCAGTTCAGACTGAAGTTTCACCGTTTGTGGGCTTTTGCCCGTTATGGCCAACTGTCACCAGTCGGAGGAGCGTTCGACAGTGAGACTTCTTTCCTTCCACTCGGCCGATGGGCTGCGGCTGGGCATCTGGACCGACGCGGGCATCGTCGACGTACGGGAGACGGCGCGCGGTGCGGGCCAACGCGCGCCGGACTCCGTCAAGGACGTGGCCGCCGGAGGTGCCCAGGCCCTCGAGCAGTTGCGGCAGGTGCTCGGGTCGGCCGGCGTACCCATCCCGGAGTCCGAGGTCGTCTACGGGCCGGCACTGCCCGACCCGGGCAAGATCATCTGCGTCGGGGCCAACTACCGCAAGCATGCGGAGGAGTCCGGCATCCCGATCCCGGCGCACCCGATCTACTTCGCCAAGTTCGCGAACAGCCTCGCGGGCCATCGTACCGACGTCGCAGCGCCGGCCGTCACGGCGAAGGTCGACTACGAGGTCGAGCTGGTGGCCGTGATCGGGCGCCCCGCGCACCGGGTTCCTGTGGCGGACGCCCTCGACCACGTCTTCGGCTATGCCACCGGCAACGACCTGTCCGCCCGCGACCTCCAGATGCGCGGCCCGCAATGGACCTACGGCAAGGCGATCGACGGGTTCGCCCCCCTGGGGCCGTTCGTGGTCACGGCCGACGAGGTGCCTGACCCTCAGGCCCTGGACCTGAAGTGCTGGGTCAACAGCGAGCTGCGGCAGGACTCCAACACGGCGGACATGATCTTCTCCGTTGCCGAGCTGGTGAGTGACCTGTCCCAGGTCATGACCCTCGAACCGGGAGATGTCGTCTTCACGGGCACGCCGCAAGGCGTCGCCATGGGCATGGACCCGCCCAGCTGGGTGCAGCAGGGCGACGAGATCGCGTGCGAGGTCGAGCGGCTCGGCCGACTCGTCACCTACCTCGTCGCCGACAAGGACACCGACTGAAGCGACCCACACTCTGAGGAGTTCTCGTGGAACCGTCTGCGCTGTCGCTCATTCCCCCGGTCGTGACGATCACGCTGGCCATCGTCACCAAGAGGATCTTCCTCGCGCTAGGCACGGGAATCGTCCTCGGCGCACTGCTCTACAGCGACTGGAACCCCGCCGAGGCCTTCTCACTCATCGCGGACGTCGTCGGTGGGCTGATCATCGCCGAAGGTGAGATCGCCGAGGAGATGTACATCAGCGCGTTCGTGCTGCTCCTGGGCGTGCTGACTGCGTTCATCTACGTCTCCGGTGGCCTCCTGGCGTTCTCCGAGTGGGCGATCACGAAGGTCAGGACACGTTTCCAGGCGCACCTGGTGCCCATCGTCCTCGGCACCGTCATTTTCTTCGACGATGCGTTCAGCTGCCTCGTCGGAGGGAACGTCAGCCGGTCGATCACCGATCGGCATCGCATCTCGCGGGCGAAGCTGTCGTATCTCGTGGACTCGACGGCTGCTCCCGTCATCATCCTGACGCCCATCTCCGGCTGGGCCGCCTTCATCGCGACCGCGATGGCGGGGATATTCACCGCCAACAACATCACCGAGTACTCGGGGTACGAAGCCTTCTTGCTGACCATCCCGGCGAACTACTACGCGATCACGGCGATCCTGTTCGTGTTCGCTGTCGCATTCTTCGGCCTCAGCTTCGGGCCGATGCGCCGACATGACGAGTTGGCCGCCAAGGAAGGTGTCTTGTTCGACGCATCTCGCGGGAGCGCCCCGGGCGAGACCGACCAGAACCTGCCCACGCGCGACAACGGCAAGGTGAGCGACCTGGTTCTTCCGGTGCTGACGCTGATCGGCTTCACGGTCGCCGGCGCACTCTGGATCGGGATCTCGAGCACGGACGGAGCGCTGACGCCGCTCAAGGTTCTCGCGAACACCGACGTCATCCTCGCCCTGTTCTACGGCGGGCTCGCCGCGTGCGCCGTGTCCGGCTTGAAGTTGCTGATGAGGGGGATGCCCCCGCGGCAGGTGGCGGCTGCGGCACTCTCGGGCGCCAAGTCGATGCTGACGGCTGTTGCCGTGGTCTTCCTCGCGTGGATGACGGCCGAGATCATCTCCATGCTCGGGATCGGTGAATACGTCGCCCAGTTGATCGACGGCACTCTGCCGTTCTCGCTGCTGCCCGTGCTGCTGTTCCTCGTTGCCTCCTTCATCTCGTTCTCGATGGGCAGCACCTTCGGCACCTTCGGGCTGCTACTACCGATAGCGGCCGAGATCGTGGTCGCCGCGGACATCGGACTCCTGATCCCGGCGTTCGGTGCCGTGCTCGCCGGTGCCATCTTCGGTGACCACACGTCGCCGCTGTCCGACACCACGATCCTGTCCTCCATCGGGTCGGGCATCCATCTGATAGACCACACCATGACGCAGCTGCCCTACGCGTTCGTATGCGGCGCCGCCTCGGTCGTCGGCTACCTGGTCCTCGGCGTCACCCAGAACGCGGCTGCCGGTCTGGTGGCGACGCTGGCTGCTCTCGCCGTGGCTGTGGTCGTGCTAAGGCAGAAGTACGCGACGGACAGGTTGGTCGAACGCGTGGACGGGGCGCCCGACAGGGCTCAGAGTATGTCCAAGCGCTGAGGATGCGGTGGCTGACCCAGAAGAGGTTGTGGGTATGAAATTCATTCAGATCATTGAGTACCAAACGTCGCGGGTGGAGGAGATCGAGGCTCTGGGCAAGAGCTTTCGAGAAGACTCCGAGAAGGTGACGGGCGCGGCGCAACCTCTGCGAGGTACGGTCACCGCGGACCAGGACAGGCCCGGTTACTACCTCAGCATCATCGAGTTCGAATCCGCAGAGGCCGCGATGGAGGCCTCCAACCGCGCGGAGACGCAGGAGTTCTTCGGTCGTCTCAGCAAACTCATGGATGGCCCGCCGACGTTCTACAACCTCGCCGTGGTGGACAGTTGGGAGATGCGCTAGCGCTCCCGCTGGCCTCTCGGGCGATGACAGGCGGACGTCGAGAGGGCTGACCTCTCTCAGCCTCCGGCCGCGTCGAAGGCGAGGGCGACCACGTCCGCATAGTCGCCCAAGGCATCCAGCGACTCACCAGTGTCGCGCAGACCGCGCGACCACGAACGGCCGAGAGTCCCGAGCGCCGCCGACGTCAGCGGCGTTGCGCCACCGGCGCGAGACAGCCCGCCGGACAAGGCACCGAGCCCGGCCGAGGTCAGCAAGCCGTTTCCCGCAGCATGCAGCCGCCCGGCCTGCGTGCGCACCTCACCGGTGTCCGCGGCGATCTGCACGGTGCTCAGCCTCCTGCCTTGGCGGGCTCGTGGCAGTCCTTGCGCCACGTCGCGCTGTCGGGTGCGAACTTGTGCTGCTGGTGGTGCGGGCCCTTAGGCGACGCGTCGTGGCCGTACCTGCCGTCGAAGCGGGCTGGTGAGGACCCGTCGTAGTCGACGAGGTTGTCACCCGCGTGCACGATCTTGTCGCCCTTGCCTTGCCCACTGGCCAGGTCGTCGTACGGACCCGGGACCTCGTCGTAGGCACCGGCGACGGGGTAGTTCGCGCCGCTGCCCTTCGCGGAGAAGGCCACCGGGTGGCCCCGCCGCTTCTCCGCCTGCTCGTAGGGTTGCGAGCAGCCGGCCTCGTGCTGGCTGTAGGCCACCCGCTTCGGCCGGCCGGCCCGGTCGAGCTTGACCGACACCGCCTCCCAGTCGCCGCGGTGCACGCCCTTGGGCAGTCCCTTGTGGCGGAAGTCGTTGTGGCGGCGGTAGACCCAGTACTCGATGACCTTGCTGCCGTCCGCGCCCTTGCGCACCCGGTAGAAGATCGGTGCACCCGCGCCGGTTCCGTGCAGGAACTGGACGTCGTCGGGGACCTTGAGGCCGTCGATGGTCTTCGGCGGCACACCCCTGCCCCCGGAGGAAACCCAGCGGAACGGGTAGCGCAGGTCGGCTCGGGGATCGGCCGGCAGGTGCAGTTCGCCCGGATGGAACAGGAACACGGGTGCGAACAGCCGAGCGACGGCCGGCGCGTGGGGCGAGCGGGGTCCCCCTGCGGGCGCGGCCTCTGCGGCGTCGAGTACGGCGGCCGAGGCCGACCGGTCGGCGTCCTCGACCTCGTCACAGAGCCGCTGGGCCTTGGCTCGGTAACGCGTCCGCAGCTCGTCGACCTCGCCCTGCGCGCGTGCGGCGGCCTGCACTGCAGCGACCACGTGCGTGTCCAGCGGACTGGCGGCCAGCGGGTTGCCGCCAGTGAGCGCCGGCGCGGCTGCGGCGCGCGCAGCCTGTACGGCGTTCTGCGCCCGTTGAGCCTCTCCCTCAGCCTCCTCGATCTCCCTGGCCCATCGCCGGATCTGGCGCTGCGCATCGTCGAGCGTGGTCGCGAGATCCCGCACCGGACCCGCCGCCGCCCCCAGGATGCCGGCGCTTGTGGCCAGCCGCCCGGCAATGGCAGTCGCCACGAAGGCGAACGCGGCCGCTGCCGGTCCCACCCAGCCGGCCGGCTTTGCCGCCGCGGCTGCGTCGCGCGCATCACCGGTCACGGCAGCGGCGAGCGCCCGCAGCCGACCCGCCGCCGACTCCAGCCCGCCGGGGTCGCCGTCCGGGTACGGCAGCCCCGCGCGTTCGCTCATGGAGGCGACGGTAGGAGAGCGGGCAGGCGGCCGCCATCGGAAGATCTCCCCAATAGCGAGTCACATCGGCCGGGGAGTCATATCCTCCCAGCGACCGGCCACGGCCCCCGTTCACGGGGGGCCTCTGGAGGGAGCACCGTGTCCGCCGAGACGGGAACGCGCGCCACAGCGACGACCGGCGAGGGTGTCACGGTGGACAACGGGCTCGCCATCAGCGTCCTTGGCGAGCTCGCCGCGACCCACAACGGGAAGGTCATCGACCTCGGCGGCCGCAAGCAGCGGGCGGTGCTCGCCGTCCTCGTCCTGGCCCGCGGCGACGTCGTACCGGCCGAACAGCTCATCGACGACCTCTGGGGCGAGGCACCGCCACCGAGCGCCGCGGGAGCACTGCACTCCTACGTCAGTCACCTGCGCCGGTCCCTCGAACCCGACCGCAGCGCGCGGTCGCGGGCCAGCGTCCTCTCGCGGCAGGGCCCCGGCTACGCACTGCACGTCAAGGGCGACGCCGTCGACTCGTGGCACTTCGAGCGGCTCGTGCGGCTCGCCCCCCAGCTCAGCGACCCCGCCGAGCGGATGGCCACCCTCGACCGGGCACTCGGCCTCTGGCGGGGGCCGGCGCTCGCCGACTACGACGGCCTGCCCTGGGCCGAGGCAGAGGTGGCCCGGCTGGAAGGGCTGCGCGACGTCGCGCGCGAGCAGCTGCTCGAGGCCCGGCTCGACATGGGCGAGAGCGCCGTCGTGGTGCCCGAGATCGAGCGGCTCGTCGGAGCCGACCCCCTCCGCGAGGAGCGGTGGCGGCTGCTCACTCTCGCGCTCTACCGCTCCCACCGGCAGGCCGACGCGCTCTCGGCGCTTCGCCGCGCCAGGCAGACCCTCGCCGACGAGCTCGGCGTCGACCCCGGCCCGGCACTGCGCGAGCTCGAGGCCGAGGTGCTGGCCCAGTCGCCCACCCTGGACGCGCCGGCCCGCCCCGCGCGCGTGTCGCTGCCTCCGCAACCGCTCCCGGCACAGGGAGCGCCTGCCGCGGCCCCCGGCCCAGCGGCGCACCCTGCTCCGACCGAGGCCATGGTCGATCGCGACCGGGAGGTCGCCGACCTGCGCCGCTACCTCGACGAAGCGCTGGCCGGCTCCGGTCGGCTGGCCCTGGTCGAGGGCCCGCCCGGCATCGGCAAGAGCCGGCTGCTCGCCGAGGCACGCAGCCTGGCGGCCGAGCGCGGCGCGACCGTGCTCTCGGCCCGCGGCAGCCAGCACGAGCGGGAGTTCGCGTTCGGGGCGGTCCGCCAGCTCTTCGAGCCGACGCTGGCCGAGGGCGGACGCCGAGCGCTGCTGGACGGGGCTGCGGCGTCCGCGGCAGGTGTCTTCGACACCACGACGGACGAGGGACACCAGCCCGGTGAGGGCTTCGCCGTCCTGCACGGCCTCTACTGGCTGACTGTCAACCTCGCCGCGCAGGGACCCGTGCTGCTCGCCGTCGACGACCTCCAGTGGTGCGACAACGGTTCGGTGCGCTTCCTCGGCTACCTGCTGCGCCGCCTCGAGGGACTCCCGGTGCTCATCGTGGCGACTCTGCGCACCGGCGAGTCCAACGAGGTCGAGGCGCTGCTCGCGGAACTCGCCCACGACCTGGCCACCGTGCCGGTGCGGCCTGGGCCGTTGAGCCTCGAAGGCGTGGGAGACCTGGTGCGCCAGCGACTCGGCGATCCCGCCGACCGCACGTTCGTGGCGGCCTGTCACCGGACCACGTCGGGCAACCCCTTGCTGCTGCGCCAGCTGCTGCGCGCGCTGGAAGGCAACAAGGTCCGCCCGGACGCGTCCCACGCGGACACGGTGACCGCCATCGGCTCGCGCGCGATCTCGAGCATGGTGCTGATGCGGCTCGGGCGTCTGTCAGCTTCGAGCACGACCCTCGCGCGGGCGATCGCCGTGCTGGGCGACGGCGCCGAGCTGCCAACCGTGGCCGCCCTCACCGGGTTGGACGAGAGCGAGGTCGCGGGCGCCGTGGCGGCCCTGGCGCGCGCCGAGGTGCTGCGCGACGAGCACCCCCTCGGCTTCGTCCACCCGCTGGTCCGCGACGCGGTCTATCGAGACCTGCCTCCCGGCGAGCGGGAGATCGCGCACGAGCGGGCGGCCCGGGTGCTCGAAGCCGCGCATGCCGCCCCCGAGCACATTGCCGCTCATCTCCTCCAGGTTCCGCGCCGCGCGGATGTCTGGGTCGTCGACGTACTCCGTCAGGCCGCGGCCACGGCCGTCGGTCGCGGTTCCTCCGACGGCGCAGTGACCTATCTGCAGCGGGCCCTGGCCGAACCGCCCGGTCCCGACGAGCACCCCTACGTGCTCCTCGAGCTCGGGCAGGTGCAGCTGCACGTCGACGGCCCGGCCGCGCTGGCCAACCTGCGCCTGGCCTACGAGTCACTCGTCGACGTACGCGTGCGAGCCCAGCTCGCGCAGGCGCTGACCCGGACGCTGATCTTCGCCGGCTCCCCCGGCGAGGCGACCGCGTTCGCTCGGCGGGCCGGCGCAAGCCTGCCGGGCGAGCTCTCCGACGAGCGGCAGGGCCTGATCGCGCTGGAGCGCATCGGCGGCTACATGCACGGCCTCGACGAGAGCGACTGGCGACCCGAGCCGGTGCCGGACCCGCAGGGAGAGGGCCTGGGCGCGCGCATGCTCGCCGCCCACGCGGCCTGGGAGACGTTCCTCCAGGGCACCGACCGTGCGCGCTGCGTCGAGCTCGCCCGGTTCGCGCTGGGCGACAGGATCCTGATGGCCAACGACGCCGGTCTGCTCTGGGTCGTCGCCGCGATGGTGCAGGACCTCTCCGACGACGACGTCTCGACGTTCTGGGAGGAGGCCCTCGCCGCTGCCCATGCCCGGGGCTCGCTGTTCTCGGCGCTGTCCGTGCACCTCTGGCGCGGCTACATGCTGTGGCGGCGCGGCGACCTCCGGGAAGCCCTCGACTCCCTGCAGACCGCCAACGACCAGACCAGCCGGTGGGGCGGGTCGAACGTGGCCTCGCCCTACGGCCAGGCGTTCGCCGTCGGGGTCCTGCTCGACATCGGTGACGTCGCGGGAGCGCGATCGCTCTTCGACCAGACGGGCTACGTCGCCGGGCCCACCGACGGCCAGCGCCTGATGGGCGAGGCCGAGGCCAAGATCCTCTACCTCGAGGGCCGGCACGCCGAGTCGCTGCAAGCCCTCGACGAGGTTCGCCCGCTGATGGAGAGCATCCGCAACCCGGTCTGGAAGCCCTGGCGCTCGCTGCGAGCCCACCCGCTCGCCGCCATGGGCCGGCGCGACGAGGCGATCGACCTCCTCGAGGAGGAGCTGGCTCTGGTCCGCGCGTGGGGCGCGCGCAGCACCATCGGACGGACCCTGCGGATGCTGGCCGAGATGCGCAGTGACACGGCCGTCGCCGTTGCCGAGCTGCGCGAGTCGATCGCGCTGCTCTCCCAGACCCGCGCCCGGCTTCAGTTGGCCCGGTCACACCAGGCGCTCGCGCGGTGCCTCCTCGGCACCGACGAGGCGATCGACCATCTCGAGCTGGCTCTTCACCTGGCCGAGTCATGCGGTGCCGTGCAGATGCGCCGCGACCTCGCCGACGCCCTCAACGACGCCGGGATTCCGACGCCGCCGGACGCCGGGTCCGGCACGGCGCTCACCACGACCGAGCGGCGGATGGCGGCCATGGCGGCCGAGGGCGTCGACGACCGGGGCATCGCCCAGGCGCTGTTCGTGACACCGCACAACGTCGAGCTGACGCTCGCCAGGCTGCGGGCCCGCTTGGGTGCGGCCAGCAACGACGAGCTCGGGGCCTCCCTCACCGGACCCTGACCACCGGGCTCAAGAAAGCTGCAAGAGCCCGACAAGGGCCCTCCCCGAGGCTGACACCACGGACAGCCCACCAGGAGGACGCCTTGACCACTAACCCGACCATGACGACGGCCACCGACGCTTCTCTTCTCCGCCAGCTCTGCGGCGGAGCGGTTCACCTGCCCGACGACGCGGGGTACGACGCGGCGCGCGTCCCCTGGAACAGCTTCGTCGACCAGCGCCCGGCAGCCGTCGCCTATCCGGGCAGCGCCGCCGAGGTGGCCGACGTCGTGCGTGCGGCCGCATCCGCCGGGCTCGCGGTGGCACCCCAGGGCACCGGCCACAACGCCGGCCCGTTGGGTGATCTCTCCGACACCGTCCTCCTCCGCACCTCGGCGATGACCGGCGTACAGATCGACTCCGCGGCTCGGACCGGCCGGGTGGACGCCGGCGTTCTCTGGCTCGACGTCGTCCAAGCGGCGGCAGCGCACGGCCTGGCCGCCCTGCACGGCTCCTCCCCCGACGTGGGCGTGGTCGGCTACTCCCTCGGCGGCGGCATCGGGTGGTACGCCCGACAGCTCGGCCTGCAGGCCAACAGCGTCACCGCCGTCGAGCTGGTCACCGCCGACGGGTCGATGGTGCGGGCCGACCCCGAGCACGAGCCCGACCTCTTCTGGGCGCTGCGCGGCGGCGGTGGCAACTTCGGCGTCGTCACCGCTCTGGAGTTCGCGCTGTACCCCATCACCACGCCGTACGCCGGGATGCTGGTCTGGGACATCAGCGACGCCCACCGCGTGCTGTCCCGCTGGGCCGAGTGGGCGCCCGACGCGCCGGACAAGGTCACGACGGCGTTCCGGGTCCTCAACATCCCTCCGATCCCCGAGATCCCGGAGCCGTTCCGTGGCCGCTCGATCGCGGTCATCAACGGAGCCGTCCTCGGTGACCACGAAGCCGCCGCTGAGCTGATCGCGCCGCTGCGCGAGCTCGGCCCCCAGATGGACACGTTCGGCCCCGCGCCGGCGGCCACGCTCTCCCGGCTGCACATGGACCCCGAGGGCCCGACGCCTTCCGTCACGCGCACCAGCATGCTGGGCGAGCTGCCGTCGGCAGCCGTCGATGCGGCGATCGCCGTGGCCGGCCCCGACTCGGGCTCGACTCGGGCCATGGCCATCGAGTTCCGCCAGCTCGGTGGCGCGCTCGGCCGTTCGCACCCTGGTGCCGGCGCGCTGTCGCGCCTCGACGGGGCGTACATCACCTTCACCGGTGGCATGGCCATGACGCCCGAGATGGGCGCCGCGGCCGCCGCTGAGTCCGACGGGGTGATCGAGGCCATGGCGCCATGGTCGAACGGCTCGCAGTACCTCAACTTCCTCGAGGAGCCGAGCGACGCGAGCGCGGGTTACGAAGCGGCGAGCTGGACCCGGCTGCAGGACATCCGGGCGGCGGCCGACCCCGACGGCCGGTTCCACGCCAACCACCGCGTCGACCCCGCGGCCATCATCCCGGCACAGCGCTAGGGCCCCGGCCGCTGAAGACACGGACCGCGCGGCTCCCCGCCGGAGCCGCGCGGTCCGACCTTGACGCTAGGTTGGGCGCGATGGAGGAGAACCGCGCCCGAACGATCGTCGACACGCTCCGCGAACGAGGCGTAGACGCCCACCTGGAGAAGGCGGGCGTCTACCAGTTCGGCATCAGGATCGCGCTCCGCGACGGTCGCCAGGCGATCTGGGACAGCGACGGCACGGCCGGGCTCGAGGCGCAGGTGATGCGCAGCGGCATGTTGGTGGGGTTCGTCCCCGTCATCGAGGGCTCCGAGGACTTCGGCGACGACCAGGTCCTCGACGCGATCGTGCGCACCGACTACGACAAGCCGATCGCCCGCCAACGCCCCACGGCGCCACCTCCGGCCGAACCGCTGCCGCGTCAGGGCGGCGTCTTCCGCCGGTTCCTCGGCGGCTTCCGCCACCACTGATTCGCGTTACATCTGCCCCCGGCACTCGCTCACTGGCGTGGGTGTGGGGGTGGTCGGTGGTGTCCGGGTGGGTGGGGTTCGGGTCCCAGCGTGCGTCCGTCGGGGTGTTGGAGGAGGTAGCGGCCGTCGGGTAGCCGGTGGAGTTGCCAGTGGCCTTCGTGGATGAGCAGGTGGTGGGCTTCGCAGGGCAGTACTCCGTTGTCGACGGTGGTGGGGCCGCCGTGGGTCCAGCTGGTTTGGTGGTGTCCGTCGGACCAGGTGATGGGCCGGTCGCAGTAGGGGGCGGGGCAGCGGTCGCCGTCGCGGGCGATGATGGCGCGTCTCTGGGCGGTGGTGAAGAACCGGCGTTGCGCCCGGTTGCCGATCACTTGCCCGTCGGGGCCGAGCGCGACCACGGTGACCAGGGAGTCGCAGCCGAGGCGTTGCGCGGTGGCGGCGGTGATGGGTCCGATCCAGGCCAGCGAACCCCCCGGTGACCCCGACTCACCCGGCTGCGAGGACAGCGTGTCGGCGTCGACGGTGACGATCAGCTGCGTCCGAGCGCCACCTTTCCCACCTGCACCGCCTCTGCTGCCGGCACCACCCCCGTGGCTGCTCGTCGTGTCGATCGGCTCGGTGCCGCCGTCCCCGTCGCCTTCGGGGTCACTGTCGCTGCCGTCGCCGGGTTGGTCGTCGCGGAGGTAGTGGCGGGCGAGGTGGGCGAGGGCGTCGAGGCGGCGCTGCGTCGGGGTGCGGGTGTCCCCGGCGACGAGTGGGCTGGCGGCGTCGACGGCGGTGGCCAGCAGGGCGCCGGTGACCTCGTCGGCGACCCCGCGGATGACCATGGACCCGTCCAGGGTCGGCGACAGGGTGAGCCCGCGCCGGTCGTACCTCGCCAAGGCTCGTGCGTCGGCGGCGTCGGGGTCCAGGGCGTGTTGCAGGCGGCGCATCACGTCCGCGACCGCCCGCGGGTCCGCCACCCGGGCTGCGTCCAGCGCGACCGGCTCGATCAGGTCCACCGCCCCCGCGGGTGCCTTGTCGGTGCCGTCGGCGATCAGCCGGGCATGCGCCGGGTCGATCTCCCCCGCCCCGAGCGCCGCAGCGGTCGCCGCCAGCTCCACCCGCCCGAGCGCCCGCGCCGTGCGCACCGTGGCCGCGGCCTCGTTCGGGGTCATCCGAGCCTTCGCCCGCAGCCACGACTTCGCGTCCAGCAGACCCTCAACCAAGAAGACGTTCTGCGCCTCCACCTCCCGGGTCACCGCCAACACGCCGGCTTCGGCGCGGGCCTGCACCGCGCGCAGCCCCGTCACCAGCCCGGCCAGCTGCTCCGGCGTGCAGCCACCCAACCCGCCCCGGTCCACCACGTCGAGCAGCCGCGCCACCTCGTCGCCGGCCGCGGCCACCCGACCCTGGGCTTCACCCACCACATCGATCGAAAGCATGTTCGATCCTACCGCCACCCACCGACACCCAACACGCCCAGAACCCCTTTGTGGACAACGGATTTCAGGTTCCGACCGCGCAGGCTCGGCGCGGCCCTCAGGAGCTGCCGTCAGGAGGTCGTGAGTACCTCGGCTGGCACGGTGTAGGGACGGACGCGCTGCGGGTGGTCGCCGACCGGGATGCGGGCGACCTCGCGCGGGTCGTCGTAGCTGATCACCGAGATGTCGTCCGACTCGCTGTTCGACAGGAAGCAGTAGGCACCGTCGGGGCTCGATGCGGCCCAGTAGGGCTTGAGACCGGTCGGGACGATTCGCTCGGTCGTCAGTGCCGGCACCGACAGGATCGCCGCGTAGTCGGAAATCGTCCCGGCGTCGCAGATCTTCGTCCGGTCCTCGTTCATCGCCAGACCGTGGTGCGCCGAGTCGAGCGGGTAGTCCTCGCGCTTCATCGTCTTCGCCTTCTCGCTGAGAGGCAGGTGGATGGTGCGGGTCACCCGCTCCTCGGCCAGGTCGTACTCGACAAAGCCGTTGTGGAAGGAAAGCTGGGCATACATCGTGCGGTTGTCCGGCATGACCAGGAACGGCCGGATGCCGACACCGAAGTCGATCGTCTTGCGGATCGCCATGGTGTTCGCGTCGACGATGGTCAGCACCCGCTTGCCCTTCGCGGCGTCGAGCGCCGGCTCGTCGGGCGCGATGACCCGCCCGATGGTGGCGTTGTAGAGCGTCTGACCGTCTGCGGAGAACTGGTTCTCGTGCGGGAAGTCGCCGGTCGGGAACGACGTGGTGATGCCGCCGTCGGACGTGTCGAGCACGTCGACGACGTTGGCAGTCGTCGCCGACACGGCGAGCTCACTGCCGTCCGGCGAGAGCGCCATGTGGTCGGAGCGGTAGCCGTCGACCTCCGAGTGCCAGAGCTGACGTCCGGTCGCGATGTCGAACGCCGAGGCGTCGGCGAGGCTGGGCCGCGACACGTACATCGTCCGGCCGTCCGGCGACACGGCGATGTCGTCGACCAGCTGGTCGTGACCCTCGCCGGCCTGGTTGCGGACGACCAGGAACGCGGCGCGCTCGTCCGGGGTCATCTCGGCCATGCGCTGCTCGAGGTCCGGCACAACGTCGATCTGCTGGTACTTCTCGAACGTCGACGCGTCCAGCAGGTCGACCGTGCCGTCCCAGTTGTTGCCGACGAACATCACGTCGCGGTCCGCGGCGGACGCGCGCGACGGCGCGGCCGTACCAGGTGCGGCGAGGGCGTTCGGCACCGCGGGACCGCACAGGAGCGCGACCAGGACGGCCAGGAGAGCGGGGCGGGCGACTCGGTGGGAGTGGGGGGTCCGTAGCCATCGCATAGGGGGTCCAACGAGCGCGGCACGGAGATGGTTACGCACCGGTAACATCCCCGCGTCGCAGCCGCCCGCCGCGCCTGGAACGATCGGCGCGTGCGCGTCGCGACCTGGAACGTCAACTCCGTCCTCGCCCGTCTCCCCCGGCTGGTCGACTGGCTGGCTGCCACCGGCCCGGACGTGGTGTGTCTCCAGGAGACCAAGATCGCCGCGGACGACTTCCCGGCCGCGGCCGTCAAGGAGGTCGGCTACGACGTCGCAGCCCACGGGGACGGCCGCTGGAACGGCGTCGCGATCCTGTCCCGGGTCGGTCTCGACGACGTGGTGCGGGGCCTCCCCGACGAGCCCGGCTTTCCGGGCGCGGAGGCGCGCGCGATCGGGGCGACCTGCGCAGGCGTCCGGTTGTGGTCGGTCTACGTGCCGAACGGCCGGGAACCGGGCCACGAGCACTACACCTACAAGCTCGCCTGGCTGGCGGCGCTGCGCGACGCGGTCGCGGCCGAGCCGGTGGCCTCGATGCCGTACGCCGTGTGCGGCGACTACAACGTCGCGCCGACCGATGACGACGTGTGGGACATCGGTGCGTTCGAGGGTTCAACACACGTGACACCGCCAGAACGCGAGGCCCTGGCAGCTCTGCGCGCCGAGGGCCTGACCGACGTCGTGCCGCGTCCGCTGAAGTACGACCGGCCGTTCACCTACTGGGATTACCGGGCCGGCAACTTCCACAAGAACCTCGGCATGCGCATCGACCTGGTCTACGCAAGCGCCCCGTTCGCCGCCGCCGTCACGGATGCCTACATCGATCGCGAGGCGCGCAAGGGCAAAGGCCCGTCCGACCATGCGCCGGTGGTCGTCGACCTCGACCTTCCGGGCGCCTAGTCCGCGGCGTCAGGTCAGGGCCGTCAGGTTTGGTAGGTCGGCACGACCATCCCGCGTGCCAGCGTGTGGAACAGCACGTTGAACGCGACGTACGTCGGCGTCGCGGCCTCGGAGAGGCCGAGGTCGTTGGTGTCGAGCGCGTGCACCACGAAGTAGTAGCGGTGCGCCATGTCGCCCTCCGGCGGAGCGGCGCCCGTGTAGCCCTTCCCGCCGGTGTCGTTGCGCACGCTGAACGCGCCCTTGGGCAGTCCCGACCCGTCCGGTGCGCCGGCGCCACGCGGAAGCTCTGTGGTGTCGGCGTCGAGTCCGACGACGTTCCAGTGCCAGAAGCCGGACGGCGTCGGCGCGTCCGGGTCGAAGCAGCTCACCGCGAAGCCCTTCGTCTCCTGCGGGAAGCCACCCCAGCGCAGCTGCGGCGACGTGTTGCCGCCGGAGGCAGCGAAGTCGTCATTGAGCCGCTTGCCGTCACTCACGTCGTCACTCATCACCGAGAAGGACCCGACAGCCGGGAGCAGCTCGTAGGGGTCCGGGGCCTGCGGCCGGTCGAGCGTCATGCGCGTCTCCTCGCGGTTCGGGTCTGCGGTCTCTGTCACCTAACCCGACCTGCAGGGCCGGAAACGTGAGCTAGAGCGCCTCGTCGGACCTCCGGTGCTCGTGCGCATCGGCGTCGGACCGGCGCGGGTCCCGCTCACCGTCCGGCGGGTCGTGGGGTGCATCGACCCGTTCCTCGGACTCCTCCAGGATGGCCTGCGCCTGAGCCTCGCTGTCCTCGCTGCCACCTGCGGTCTGCTCCTCCGGGAGCAGCTCCGCGCGCACCTGGATGTCCTGGTCCTTGTCGTCCGGTCTGCCCATGCGGTCAGCCTCCCCGCTGGGCGGACGGGCAAGCGCTTGGCCTTGACAGGCCGACTACTAAACCGGTTTATTGAGCAGCCCATGAGGAGACGCCGCCCCACGATCGCCGATGTCGCCCGCGCCGCGGGCGTCTCGAAAGGCGCCGTCTCATTCGCGCTCAACGGCCGGCCCGGAGTCGCCCCCGCCACCCGGACCCGCATCCTGGCCAGCGCAGCCGAGCTCGGCTTCACCCCCAGCCACCGCGGCCGGGCGCTGTCCTCCTCGCGCGCGCTCGCCCTGGGACTCGTGGTCGCCCGGTCACCCGAGACGCTGCGCGCCGACCCCTTCTTCCCCGCCTTCATCGCCGGGATCGAGGCGGTGCTCTCCGGCCGCGGCCAGGCACTCGTCCTGCAGGTCGTGCCCAACGCCGAGGCCGAGCTGGCGAGCTATCGCCGGCTCGCCGCCGACGGCAGGGTCGACGGTGTCTTCGTCACCGACCTGCGAGCCGGCGATCCACGCCTCGCACTGCTGGCCGAGCTGGAGCTCCCGGCAGTCGTCATCGGCCCCCGCCATGAGGAGACCGGGCTCCACTACGTCACCGTCGACGACCGACCCGGCATCGCCGCCGCGGTCGACCACCTCGTCGGCCTCGGCCACGAGCACATCGCGCACGTCGCCGGACCGGCTTCGTTCGTGCACGGCGCGTCCCGCCGTGAGGCGTGGGCCACAAGTCTCGAGCGAGCCGGTCTTCCTGCCGGCCAGTGCGTGCACAGCGACTTCTCGGCGGCGGGTGGCGCGGACGCCACCAAGACACTGCTGGACGACGCGATGCCGCCCACCGCGATCGTCTATGCGAACGACCTCATGGCCATCGCCGGCATGTCGGCAGCGACGGCGCGCGGGATCGGCGTACCCGAGCAGCTGTCGGTGACCGGCTTCGACGACACGCCCATCGCCGCCCACCTGCAGCCCCCTTTGACCACGGTGCACACCGACGCCTTCGGCTGGGGCAGGGCCGCTGCCGACGCACTGACCCAGATCCTGGACGGACAGCCCACGCCTGCCATCGAGCTGCCGCCTCCCCCGCAGTTGATCGTGCGGGGCTCGACCGCGCCACCTGCGCCGCACCTTCCGCCCGCTCACTCGAGCGACTGACAGACCCGCAACGATCGGAGACAGCATGAAACGCAAGGCACCCGCCGTCGTCCTGGCCGCCCTGGTTCTTGCCACCACGGCCGCCTGCGGCGGTGACGATGGCGGCGGCTCGAGCGAGGCCGCAGCAGCCAAGGGTCCGATCAAGATCTGGCTCTCGAACAACCCAGAGGAGATCGCCTGGGGAACGGCGATGGTCGAGGCCTGGAACGCCGAACACCCGAAGGAAAAGGTCACCGCGCAGGAGATCCCGGCCGGCAAGACGTCCGAAGAGGTCATCGGCGCAGCGATCACCGCGGGCAACGCGCCGTGCCTGGTGTGGAACACGTCGCCGGCCGCGGTACCGCAGTTCCAGAAGCAGGGTGGCCTCGTCGCACTCGACGACTTCGAAGGGGGCAAGGAGTACGTCGAGTCGCGCACGGGTGACGCGGCGGAGCAGTACCAGTCCCCCGACGGCAAGTACTACCAGCTGCCGTGGAAGGCGAATCCGGTCATGATCTTCTACAACAAGGCGCTGATGAAGAAGGCCGGCGTCGACGCCGAGAACCCTCCCCTCGCGACCTACGACGAGTTTCAGGCCACCAGCCGCAAGATCGTGCAGAGCAAGGCCGCGGAAGCCGCGATCTGGCCCGCACCCAGCAGTGAGTTCTTCCAGTCCTGGTTCGACTTCTATCCGCTCTACGCCGCCGAGAGCGGTGGCAAGCAGATCGTTGAGGACGGCAAGGCAACCTTCGACAGCCCCGAGGGAAAGGCTGTCGCCGACTTCTGGGCCACGATGTACGCCGACGGCCTCTCGCCCAAGGAGAAGTACAACGGCGACTCCTTCGCGGACGCCAAGGCCGCGATGGCCATCGTCGGCCCGTGGGCGATCGCGGTCTATGGCGACAAGATCGACTGGGGCGTGGCGCCGGTGCCGACGTCCGACGGCAAGGCGGCTGAGGAGATCAACACGTTCTCCGACGCGAAGAATGTCGCGATCTACGCCGCGTGCAAGAACCAGGGCACGGCATTCGAGGTGCTGAAGTTCGCGACCAGCGAGGAGCAGGACGGTGCGCTGCTCGAGAAGACCGGACAGATGCCGATGAGGACCGACGTGGCGACGACGTACGCGGACTACTTCAAGTCCAACCCGGACTACGAGACCTTCGCCGACCAGGCGTCGCGCACCGTCGAGGTGCCGAACGTGGCGAACAGCATCGAGATCTGGCAGAAGTTCCGCGACTCCTACAGCTCGTCGGTGATCTTCGCAAAGACCACGGTCGACGATGGCCTCGCCAAGGCCGCCAGCGAGGTTGACAAGCTGGCCGGCGAGTCCTGACCCGGCTAGCGCCATGACTGCGGAACCCATCGGCCCGCCAAGCACGGGCTCCTCGTCCCGACGACCGCGCCGCAGCGTGCTGACGACCCTCGTGGGTCGTCAGCCGCTGGGGATCGCGTTCGCCGCGCCGTACGCCGTGTTCCTCGCCGTCGTCTTCGCCTATCCCTTGGGGCTGGCGGCCTGGATCAGCGTCCACGACTACTTCTTCGCGGCGCCGGGTGCGGCGGTGGCGCGGCCGTTCGTGGGCTTCGACAACTTCCGAGCCGCGCTCTCCGACCCCGCGGTTCGCAGGTCGTTCCTCAACGTCGGGATCTTCCTGGTCATCAACGTCCCGCTCACCGTGGGCCTGTCGCTGCTGCTCGCCACGGCGCTCAACGGTGCCATCCGGGCCCGCACGTTCCTGCGGGTCTCCTACTACGTCCCTTACGTGTCGGCCAGCGTCGCAGTTGTCGCCGTCTGGCTGTTCATGTTCAGCAACAACGGCCTGGTGAACGAGCTGCTCGGACCGCTGGCACCTGATCCGTCGTGGCTGGTGAACAGCACGTTGGCCATGCCTCTTATCGCGTTGTTCGTCACGTGGAAGCAGCTCGGCTTCTTCATCCTGCTCTACCTGGCAGCCCTCCAGGGCGTCCCGAAGGAGCTCTACGAGGCCGCCTCGATGGATGGCGCCGGAAAGTTCCGGTCGATGACGAACGTCACGGTCCCCGGCGTACGACCGGCGACGACGCTCGTGGTGCTGCTCGCGACCATTACTGGCGCCAACCTGTTCACCGAGCCCTACCTCCTGACCAACGGAGGTGGGCCGAACGGCGCATCGGCCTCACCCGTGCTGATCATGTACCAGCGCGGCATCGAGCAGGGCAACCCCGATGTCGCCGCGGCGATCGGCGTCCTGCTGGTGGCCGGTGTCCTGGTCATCTCTTTCATCAACAAGCGGCTGCTGGAAGGGGACTGACATGTCGGCGACCATCTCGACAGACGCAACCACCGGGGACTCCCCAGCGGCACCTGTTCAAAAGTCCCGGCCGCCGCGCATGTGGCCTCGGATGGTCCTGCTGGTCGTCGGGGCCGTCATCTTCCTTTTTCCCTTCTACTACATGGTCGTCAGCTCGCTGCAGACCGAGAGGGACACCGGGCTGGGTGGCGTCTTCCCGACCGGCGGCTTCTCCTTGGACAACTACGTCGCGATCAACGATCGCGTCAACCTGGCGCAGTCGCTGGTGAACTCCGGCATCTTCACCGGCGGCGTCATCCTCAGCACCGTCGTGTTCGGCGTGCTCGCCGGTTACGCGCTCGCCCGCTTGCAATTCCGCGGCCGCGGCATGCTGTTCGCAGGGATGCTGCTGGTGCTGGTCGTGCCGTTCCAGCTGCTCATGATCCCGCTGTACGTGATGATCGTGCGCAGCTACGGCCTGGCAGATTCCTACCTGGGCATGATCCTGCCCTTCGCCATCAACTCGACAGCAGTCTTCATCTTTCGACAGTTCTTCCTGCAGCTCCCGGAGGACCTCTTCTCGGCCGCACGCATCGACGGAGCCGGTGAGTTGCGCATCCTCTGGTCCGTCGCACTTCCCCTGGTTCGCCCCGCACTGCTCACCGCCGTGCTGCTCACGTTCATCGGTCCGTGGAACGAGTTCCTGTGGCCCTTCCTCATCACGAAGGACGCAGACCTGCAACCCCTCGCCGTGTCGCTGGCCAACTACATCAGCAACGTCGCGGGACGGGCCGCCAACCCCTACGGCGCGGCACTCGCCGGAGCCGTCGTCCTGGCCGCGCCGGCTGTCGGACTCTTCATCGCGTTCCAGCGGCACTTCCGGACACAGGACATCGGCTCGGGGGTCAAGGGATGACGCAAGTCCCGGACAGGACCGCCGATGTCCCCTACACGATGACCCGGCTCGGCGTCGTGATGACGCCGGAGGCGGGCAACCCGCTGGAAGCCATGGGCGTGCTCAACCCGGCCAGCGGACGAACTCCCGACGGCCGCCTGCACCTGCTCCCGCGTCTTGTCGAGCAGGGCAACGTGTCGAGAGTGGGGCTGGCCGAGGTGATCCTCGACAACGGCGTGCCCGTCGGGGTCGAGCGCCGTGGCGTGGTCCTCGCGCCCGACGAAGGCTGGGAGCGCGGCGCAACCAACGCCGGGGTCGAGGATCCGCGCACGACATGGATCCCCAGCATCGGCGCGCACGTGATGACCTACGTCGCCTACGGCCCACTCGGACCGCGGCTGGCTCTGGCCGTCTCCGAAGATCTCCGGCACTGGCGCCGCCTGGGACCAGTGCAGTTCACCTACCAACCCGATCTCGACACAGACCTCGGCATGTTCCCCAACAAGGACGCCGTCTTCTTCCCGGAGCCGGTGCCTGATCCCAACGGCCGCCCTTCCTACGCGATGCTGCACCGGCCGATGTGGGACCTCGGGTGGCTGCGGGCCGGCGAGACCACGCACCTGCCCGCCGGCGTCACCGACGATCGCCCCGGCATCTGGATCTCCTACGTCCCGACGGAGCTGGTGCACGCCGACGTACGAGCGCTGACGCGCCCTCAGGCCCATCGCTGCGTCGCGATGTCGGAGTACGACTTCGAGGAGCTGAAGATCGGAGCCGGTCCCCCGCCGGTCCGCGTCGACGAGGGCTGGCTGCTCATCCACCACGGCGTGACCGGCTTCGTGCCCCCCGGCTTCGACCCGACGGCGCAGAAGGTCGAGTACGCCGCAGGCGCGATGCTGCTCGACCCGGACGACCCCTCGCGGGTGCTCAGCCGCACGGCGAAGCCGATCCTGACGCCCGAGACCCAGGAGGAACGTGACGGCACGGTGCCCAACGTCGTCTTCCCGACCGCGATCGAGGCGGTCGATGGTGTCCGCTACGTCTTCTACGGCATGGCGGACGCCAAGATCGGCGTCGCCCGTCTCGACCACGTCTGACATCCAGCCCGACTCAACGTTAGGACCCGCTCATGTTCCTCCGCCGTACCGTCGCCGCCGCGATCGCGGCGCTGCTGGCTCTCAGCACCGCCCTGCTCGGCACCGCCACGTCCGCGGAGACCGGCCAGGCGAGCTCGGCGCCTGCAGAGAAGGCAACGGAGCCGCTGACGAACCTCGCCCACCTCGACTGGCTCGGTGACTCAGTCGTCCCGCCGCGACAGGCCGGCCACACGACGTACCGGTTGGCGGCCGAACCTGACGTCGGCGTGCTCTGGACATATGCCGAGCCCGGGCCGGACGGCGAGTTCCGTCGCGTCGGTGGCGGCAACTACGACCCCGCGACCGACACCTGGGGGCAGGGCGCGTTCAACGCCGACGACATCTCGCGGGCGGCGGTCGTCTACCTGCGGCACTGGCGGCAGACGGGTGCAACCAGCAGCCGGGACCACGCCTACGAGCTGCTGCGCGGGCTCACGTATCTGCAGACGGTCACGGGCAGGAACGCGGGCAACGTGGTGCTCTGGATGCAGCCCGACGGCACGCTGAACCCGAGTGCCGACCCGGTCGAGCTGCCAGACCCGTCCGACAGTGACGCGTCCTACTGGCTTGCCCGCACCCTCTGGGCGCTCGGCGAGGGATACGCGGCGTTCCGGACGGCCCACCCGAAGTTCGCTGGATTCCTGCGCGACCGCATGAACCTCGCCGTCGACGCTGTGCAACGCCAGGTCCTCGATGCATACGGCACCTACCGCAACGCAGACGGGCGTGCGACCCCTGCATGGCTGATTGCCGACGGCGCGGACGCCACCTCCGAAGCGCTGCTTGGGCTCGCGCCGTACGTCGAGGCCGGTGGCGGTCGAGACGCCCGCGACGCGCTGCGCAAGCTTGCGGACGGCGTCGCCATCATGTCGGGCGGCGACGCACAGCACTGGCCCTTCGGGGCGGTCGAGCAGTGGACCGGCTCCCGTTCGCTCTGGCACGCCTGGGGGTCCCAGACGTCGGCCGGGCTGGCCGAGGCGTATGGGACGCTGGGCAACCCACGGCTCGCCAGGGCAGCACTTGCAGACACGGCCCTCTTCACCCCTTGGATGCTCACCTCTGGCGGACCCGACCAAGGCCGTTTGCCGACTCCCATCGGCACCGCGCAGATCGCGTACGGCGCCGACTCGCGCGTGCAGTCGCTGCTGGCGACCGCTGACGCGACGAGGACCCCCGGTCTTCGCCGACTCGCGGGCATCACGGCGGCGTGGTTCTTCGGCGCGAATGCGTCGGGTGCGCCGGTGTACGACCAGGTGACCGGGCGCACCTTCGACGGCATCGAGAGCGACGGCAGGGTGAACCGCAACTCCGGTGCCGAGTCGACGATCCACGGCCTGCTTAGCATGCTCGCGCTCGACGCCCGGCCTGACGTGGCCGCGCTGGCGAAGGTCGCGAACATCACCGAGCGGGTCGGCAGCACGACAGTCCAGGCCGAGGACGGCGAATTGTCCGGACCCGCGCGGGTAGTCGAGCCCGTGTCGCGGTGGACCGGCGAGTCCGAGTTCGGCGGCCGCGGCTTCGCGGCTCTCGGTGACGGCGGCAGCGTCACCATCGACGTGCCCGCCGGCGAGGGCCGGCGCCTGGTGATGCCGGTCGTCGACCTCCAGCCCGGAAGCAGCGCGGTGACGCGGTGGTCCGCCGACGGCCGCTCGCTCGGCCGGGTCGTGTCCGGCGACATCGGCGCGCAGGGCATCACCGAAGCGCCAGGCGCGCTGCTCCCCGTGACGCTGCCGCGAACCGTCGACGCCGGCGCCTTCGAGCTGCGTGCCGCCACCCGGGCCGACAGCGACGACGAGGCCCGCATCGACGCGGTCATGCTCCAGCCGCTGGTGTCGCGCTACGTGCTCAGCGGCGGCGGCAGGGCGACCGCGCTGTTGCACAGCGCGGCGACCGGCAGCCAGCGAGCCACCGTGCAGGTCCCGGGAACGGGGCGCGCCACCGTGGAGGTCTACGACCGCGACGGCCGGCTGCGCGAGAGCCGAGTGAGCGACGACAGCCGGGTCAGGGTCACCGTGCTACCGAGCGGCTTCACGGTCGTACGCCGGTAACCCCTGTCGCCGGGGCGCCAACGGCCGCTGCGGCTGCTGCCGCCTCGGCGGCCTCGTCGTCCTGGCGGCGGGCCTCGATGCCCGACACCTTGCGGAGCGGCTCCTCCGGAAGGAACAGCACGACGACGAACCCGACGGCCAGCACTGCTGCACCGACCATGAACACCAGGTCGATGGAGGACGAGAAGCCCTGCAGGAAGGGTCGCGCAATCCGGTCGTCGAGCTGGGAGAGGAACGACGTGTCGTCGAGAGCTCCAGCGGGCAGCGGCACGCCGCCGTCGCGAATGGCCCCGGCGACGCGGGCGTTCGTCGGGTCGGCCAGCACCTGCGGATCGACCAGCGCGGCCCGGAACTCGTCGGTGCCCGCGGCGCCCCGGACGGCCGACGAGATGCGAGAGCTCACCGTCGAGAACAGGATCGCCAGGAACACCGCCGTCCCCAGCGTGCCCCCCATCTGCCGGAAGAAGGTCGCAGACGAGGTCGCCACGCCCATGTCGCGCGGTGGGACGGCGTTCTGCAGCGCGAGGACGAGCGGCTGCATGTTGAAGCCCAGGCCGAGCCCGAACACGGGCGAGATGAACATCGTCACCCACAGCGGGCTGTCGACGTCGAGCGTGCTGAACAACAGCATGCCGGTCACGAGCAGCACCGCTCCCCCGACGGGGAACCACTTGTAGCGCCCGGTCCGGGCGATGACCTGGCCGGCGATGATCGAGCCGGCCATGATGCCGGCGACGAGGGGGACCAGCAGGAGCCCGGCCTCGGTGGGCGAGGCACCCTTGACGATCTGCAGGTAGAGCGGCAACGACGCGAGACCACCGAACATGCCCATGCCGATGATGAAGTTGACCATCGAGCCGACCGCGAACGTCCGCCCGCGGAAGAGCCGCAGCGGCAGCAGCGCGTCGTCGCCATAGCTGCGCTCGGCGAACAGGAACGACACCAGCCCGACCACGCCGAGCACCAAGCAGGTGACCGACAGGCCTGACGACCACCCCCACTCCCGGCCCTGCTCGGCCACGACGAGCAGCGGCACGAGTCCGACGATCAGCGCCAAGGCGCCCGGCCAGTCGATGCGGTGGTCGCGGCGCTCATGGGGAAGGTGCAGGTTGCGTGCCACGACCGCGAGCGCGACCATGCCGATCGGGATGTTGACGAGGAAGACCCACCGCCAGCCGGTGATGCCGAGGAGCTCCTCCTGGCCGGCCAGGAAGCCGCCGATGACCGGGCCGAGGACGCTCGAGGTGCCGAAGACCGCGAGGAAGTAGCCCTGGTACTTCGCACGCTCACGCGGCGGGACGATGTCACCGATGATGGTGAGCGCGAGCGAGAACAGCCCACCGGCGCCGAGACCCTGGAACGCGCGGAACGCCGCCAGCTCGTACAGCGAACTGGCGAAGCCGCACATCGCTGAGCCGACGACGAAGATGGTGATGGCCGCGAGGAAGAACGGGCGTCGCCCGTAGAGGTCGGAGAGCTTGCCGTAGAGCGGCGTGCTGATCGTGGCGGTGATGAGGTAGGCCGTGGTAGCCCATGCCTGGAGCGAGAGGCCCTGCAGGTCGTCGGCGATGGTGCGGATCGACGTGGCGACGATCGTCTGGTCGAGTGCCGCGAGGAACATGCCCGCCATCAGGCCGGACAGGATCGTCAGGATCTGCTTGTGCGTCAGCTCACGGGAGACGGTGGCAGTCGGGTGAGTGGCGCTCATCGCGTCTCCGACGTGGTCATGTCTGTGTCGGGACGGGCGACGAGCTCGAGCACCTCGGCTCGCCGATCGAGGAAGCTCTCGTTGAGGCGGTGCAGCAGTGTGGCCAGCGTCGCGACGTCGTCCGGCGACCAGCCGGCCAGCAGGTTGGCGAAGGCCTGCTCGCGGCGGCGGAACATCGAGTCGTAGGTCTGCCGGCCGGCCGCGGTCGCGACGAGCAGCGTCGCCCGGCCGTCGGCCGGGTCTGCCTGGCGCTCCACCAGGTCCAGCGCGACCAGCTGCGCGACCTGGCGACTCACCGTGGACGGGTCGACGCAGGCCAGCACCGCAAGGTCGGCGGAGCGCCGGGGACCTTCCCGGACGAGGTGGGCGAGGAGGGCGAACGCCGACCACTCGACGGCCTCACCGCTGCGGGTGCCGAGCTGGGCCCGGATCGCGTGTGTCGCCCGCATCAGCCGGCCTACTTCCTGGCTGACCTCGGCCACCTGGGATGAGACGTCCACCGTGCCCTTTTCCACCCTGTGCTTCCTTCTATGCATGCATCACGAAACTGCATGCAGCCTACAACCTTTTGCCGGTCATGCAAGGATCTCTTGGACCCCAGGGTGATCATGTCGTCACGCCCGGGGTTCGGCAGGCGACAACGGGGCACACAGTAGGTACGGCCGTAAGACGTACGGTCGTCGAGAGGCTCCCTATGTGCGAGCGCACCCCACGCACAGAGCGGGAGCTGCCACTGTCCCGCTCGGCCCCCGCGCTGGCCCGCGCGTTTCTGCGGGAGGCGACCTGCGTCGCTCACGCCGGCGAGGTGCTCGATGATGCCGTGCTGCTGGTGAGCGAGGTCGTCACCAATGCGGTGCTGCACGGGGGCTCGCCCATCGTGGTGACCGTCGAGTGCGACGGCCGGGCGCTGCAGGTGCGGGTCCGCGACGGGTCCCCTGTGCTGCCGACACCCCGCGAGACGGGCAGCACCGACGACGAAAACGGCCGTGGCCTACGCCTGATCGACCTCATCTCGGCCGAGTGGGGGGTCGACCCGGCGCCGGAGGGCAAGAACGTGTGGTTCCGGGTCGGCTGAGCAACCCCGGGCGCGCCGACCGGCTAGACACCGCGTCGCGAAAATTGACTGCATCTGGTTGTTCCCAGACACCAAACTGTCAGGGGTGTCGGGCATCATGACGCCTGACCAGCAGAGCTGCGGAGCGACACGGACAGGCGGGGTCGATGAGTAGGCGCGGGTGGGTTCTCTTCCTCTCCATGGCGGTGATCTGGGGGATTCCCTACCTCCTGATCAAGGTGGCGGTCGACGAGATCTCGCCGTCGACCCTGGTGCTGGCCCGCTGCACGCTGGCCGCCGCCCTGTTGCTCCCCCTCGCCCTGGCCCGCGGTCAGCTCCGCTCCCTGTGGCCGAAGTGGTTACCGCTCGTCGCGTTCGCGCTGGTGGAGATCTGCGTGCCCTGGGTGCTCCTCGGGTTTGCCGAGCAGCGACTGTCCAGCTCGCTGACCGGGCTGCTCATCGCCTCGGTCCCCCTCGTCGGTGCGCTGCTCGTCGGCTTCGACCCGGCGCGTGACCGGCTCGACGCGCGCCGGTACGCCGGTCTCTTCGTGGGTATGGCCGGCGTCGGCGCCCTGGTCGGATTCGAGGTAGGCGTCGGTGACGGTCGCGCCGTGGTGGCAGTGGCCATGGTGGCCATCTGCTACGCCGTCGGGCCGTTGATCCTGGTGCGCTACCTCTCCGACCTGCCGGCGCTCGGCGTCATGGCCGCGGCACTCACCCTGTCCGCGCTGCTCTACGTGCCGACCGGCGTCGCGCAGGCGCCCGACTCGTGGCCGTCCGCTGAGGCCATTGCTTCGGTGGTCGCCCTGGCGGTGGTGTGCACAGCACTCGCCTTCCTGCTGTTCTTCCGGCTGATCACCGAGGTCGGTCCGACGCGGGCCACCGTCATCACCTACCTGAACCCAGCCGTGGCGCTGCTGCTCGGCGTCGTCGTCCTCGACGAGTCGTTCACGGTGGCCACGGCCATCGGCTTCATGCTGATCCTGGTGGGCTCGGTGCTCGCGACGGGCCGGAGCCGCTCCGCCGCGCACGTGCCCAGCGCCCGCGAGGACGGCGACCGCCGCGATCGGGCGGACAGCGACGACCTCGAGTGCGCCGAACTGCCCAGCGTCGCCGAGCCCTAGGCGTTCGCTACGTCCGCGCGTCCGGCGGAGGGACACCCAGCCGCTGCGCGAGCGCGATCGCGTCGTACGGCGCGCGCACCTTCACGTCGTTGTCGAAGTAGACGAAGACGTCACGGCCGCTGCCCGTCCACGTCCGCACACGGTTCGCCCACGCGTCCAACGCGTCGGAGGAGTAGCCACTGACGTAGAGCTCCTGGTCGCCGTGCAGCCGCGCGTAGGCGAAGTCGGCAGTGTGCTCGTCGAGGCGCGGCCACTTTCCCGCGGTGTCGGCCATGACGAGCGCCACGCCCTGTGCGCGCAACAGATCTGCCAGTTCGCCGCGGTGCTCCTCGAACGTCCTGTGGCGCACCTCCAGGGCGTGGCGCATCGGCCGGTCCGCGTCGGCCGTCGTCAGCGCTCGGTCATCGAGACGACTGTCGTGGGCAACGGCCAGCCGAGCCGCTTCCATCGTCGTGCGCGGGAGCATCGCGAAGAAGTTGCGCAGCCGTCCCGCGTCGAATCCGAGGTTCGGCGGCAGCTGCCAGAGCACCGGCCCGAGCTTCGGACCCAGTGCCAGCACACCGGAGGCGAGGAAGTTGGCGATCGGCGTCTCGACGTCGCCCAGCTTCTTCAGGTGCGTGATGAAGCGCGGACCCTTGACCGCGAAGACGAAGTCGTCGGGAGTCTCGTCGTGCCAGGCTCGGTAGCTCTCCGGGCGCTGCAGGGCGTAGAAGGAGCCGTTCAGCTCGATGGACGACAGCCGCCGTGAGGCGTACTCGAGCTCGCGGCGCTGCGCGAGGCCGGTCGGGTAGAAATCGCCACGCCAGGGCGGGTAGCGCCAGCCCGAGATGCCGATGCAGATCCGTGGCACCCGGCGAAGTCTAGGTCGCCCGCACCGGCGTCCCGTGCTCGCTCGTTTCGTGCTGGCATGCTGACCACCGTGGGCGACCGAGAGAGCGGACCCGACGCCGTACGCCGCGACGCGCATGCCTCGTGGTCGCACCTGTGGTCGGCGCTGCTGCCGGTGGGCCTCGACTCGGGAAGCGGTGGCTACCGCCGCTTCGCCTGGACCGACACCGACCGTGCCTGTCGCGAGTGGTTCGCCCAGGAGGCTGCGCGACGTGGGCTCGACCTCGTCGTCGACCGCGACGGCAACCAGTGGGCATGGTGGGGCGATCCCGATGCCGCCGGTCCCGGCGTGGTGACCGGGAGCCACCTCGACTCCGTACCCGACGGCGGCGCCTACGACGGACCGCTGGGTGTCATCTCCGCCTTCGCCGCCCTCGACCTCCTCCGCGGGCGCGGTATGCGGCCGCGACGTCCGATCGCGGTGGCGGCGTTCAGTGACGAGGAAGGTGCCCGCTTCGGTGTCTCGTGTGTCGGCTCGCGACTGCTGACCGGCGAGCTCGACGCCGACCGGGCGCGCTCGCTCGTCGGCATCGACGGCACGACGCTGGCGGACGCGATGCGGACCCATGGTCACGACCCGAGCCACGTCGGCCGTGACGACGAGACGCTCGCGAGGGTCGGCGTCTTCGTCGAGCTGCACGTCGAACAGGGCCGCGCACTCGTCGACATGGACCGCGCCGTCGGCGTAGCGAGCTCGATCTGGCCGCACGGCCGATGGCGCTTCGACCTCGGCGGCGAGGCCAACCACGCCGGCACCACGCGACTCGCCGACCGTCGCGACCCGATGCTCGCGCTCGCCCGCACCACGCTGGCCGCTCGCGATCAGGCCGAGGCGCACGACGCGCTGGCGACCGTCGGCCGCGTTCACGTCGAGCCCAACGGGACGAACGCGATCCCCTCGCTCGTCCAAGCCTGGCTGGACGCCCGGGGGTCCGACGAGCAGCGGGTGCGCGATCTCGTCGCAGCCGTCGCCGCCGTGGCTGGCGCCGACGCGGTCGAGGAGTCATACACAGCCGCCGTCGACCTGGACCCGCCGCTGCGCGAACGACTCGCCGGGCTGCTCGACGACGCCCCCGTCCTTCCGACCGGCGCCGGCCACGATGCCGGCATCCTGGCAACCGCCGGCATCACGGCCGCAATGCTCTTCGTCCGCAACCCGACGGGCGTGTCCCACTCCCCCGCGGAACACGCCGACGAGCACGACTGCGTGGCCGGCGTCATCGCCCTCGCCTCCGTGCTCGAGGAGCTGTCCCGGTGACGACCTACCACTGCAAGCTCGCCTGGCTGCCCGGCGACCGGGTCGGGCACGACGTGCGCATCGAGGTCGACGGCGATCGCATCGTGAGCCTTGCCGAGGGGGCGGCGCCCGCTGATGCCGACGAGCAGCTGCGCGGCGTGGTGCTGCCCGGCCTCGCGAACGCTCACTCCCACGCCTTCCACCGCGCGCTGCGGTCGCGGACGCAGGCGTCCCGCGGCACGTTCTGGACCTGGCGCGAGCAGATGTACGCCGTCGCGGCCGGGCTGGACCCCGACAGCTACCTCGCCCTCGCCAGGGCGACCTACGCCGAGATGGCGCTGGCCGGAGTCACCTGCGTCGGCGAGTTCCACTACGTGCACCACGGTCCGGACGGCCGTCCGTACGACGACCCCAACGCGATCGGGCACGCACTCGTTCAGGCCGCGCGGGAGGCCGGTCTGCGGCTCACGCTGCTCGACACGTGCTACCTCACCGGCGGTGTCGGCGACCCGCTGACCGGCGTGCAGCAACGATTCGGCGACGGCGACGCCGACCAGTGGGCTGCGCGCGCCGACGCGCTGCACGCGACGTACAGCGACAGCGCGGACGTCGTGATCGGTGCTGCCGTGCATTCGGTGCGCGCCGTACCGCGCGAACAGCTCGGGACCGTGGCGGCGTGGGGCGACCGGCACGCGGCGCCGCTGCACGTGCACGTGTCGGAACAGGCGGCGGAGAACGCCGCGTGCCAGCAGGCGTACGGCGTCACACCGACCCGCCTGCTGCACGACGCAGGGGTGCTCGGGCCGCGCACCACAGCGGTGCACGCGACGCACATCGACGACGAGGACGTCGCGCTGCTCGGCGGGTCGCAGACGCGGGTGTGTCTCTGCCCCACGACCGAACGCGACCTCGCCGACGGGGTCGGCCCCGGCCGGCGACTGCACGAGGCCGGCTCGCCCCTCAGCCTCGGCTCGGACAGCCACGCAGTCATCGACCTGCTCGAGGAGGCGCGCGCGGTCGAGCTCGACACACGGCTCGTGACCGGGAGGCGCGGCCACTGGTCGGCCGCCGAGCTGCTCGACACGGCGACTGCCGGCGGCCACGCGGCACTGGGCTTCCTGGACGCAGGGGTGCTGGCTCCCGGGGCACGCGCCGATCTGGTGGCGGTGCGGCTCGACTCGGTGCGGACGGCGGGTATCCAGGCCGGCCATGCCGCGGAAGCCGTCGTCTTCGCCGCAAGTGCCGCCGATGTGACGGACGTGCTCTGCTCGGGCCGGCGGGTGGTCACCGCCGGCCGCCACGTGCTCGGCGACGTCGGCGCCCTGCTGCACGAAGCGCTAGCCGGCTCCGATTCGGCACCTGGAGGTGTCAGCAGGACCAGAGGGGGCAGCAGGACGACATGACTGATGACTTCCGCGAACCCGCCGTCGACCTCACGGGCGGCGCACGCATCCCCCTGCTCGGCTTCGGCACCTGGCGGCTCAGAGGCAAGGAGGCGCACGAGTCCGTGGTGTGGGCGCTCGAGGCGGGTTACCGCCACCTCGACACCGCAACGGGCTACCACAACGAGAAGGAGGTCGGCGCCGCGCTGCGCGAGAGCGGGCTCGACCGCTCCGACGTGTTCGTCACCACCAAGCTGCCGCCCGACAACGCGGGACGCGAACGCGAGACCCTCGAGGCGAGTCTTGCGGCGCTGGGCACGGACCAGGTCGACCTGTGGCTGGTGCACTGGCCGCCCGGCGGCGCGGGCGTCAGCACGTGGGAGAGGTTCGTGCAGGCGCGCGACGACGGCCTGGCTCGAGCGATCGGGGTGAGCAACTACTCGATCGACCAGATCGACGAGCTGACTTCCGCGACCGGGGTCACGCCGGCGGTCAACCAGATCAGGTGGAGCCCGTTCCTGCACGACGCGGAGACGCTCGCCGAACACCGGGAGCGCGGCGTCCAGCTCGAGGGCTACAGCCCGTTCCTGGCCGGACGGCTGGACGATCCGACCCTCGCGAAGATCGCCGCCGGGCATGGCAAGGAGCCGGCCCAGATCGTGGTGCGCTGGCACGTGCAACGGGGCATCGTCGTCATCCCCAAGTCGGCCCGCCGCGAGCGCATCGTCTCCAACGCGGACATCTACGACTTCGAGCTGAACGACGCGGAGATGGCCGCACTCGACGCTCTCGGCGGCTGACGCCCGGGGAGGTCAGCGCGGCGCGCTGGCAGCGAACCGGATGCGGTCGTCCGTCGTATCTGAGGTTACGTCGGCGAATCCGGCCGCGCGTAGCCGCTCCGTGATGGTGAGGGGGTCGATCGGCAGGAAGATGTCCCCTTCGTGCAGGCGGCGCCGCGCGGGCGTGTCCAGGCCGTCGGTGCCGACCAGCGTGCCACCGGGGCGCAGCACCCGGGCGACCTCGGCGAGCGCCATATCCTGCAGGGCGACGGTCGGGATGTGGTGCAGCATCGTGAGACAGGCCGCCGACGAGAAGTGCCGATCGGGGAACGGCAGCGAGGTCGCGTCGGCCTTGACCACTTCCACGTTGGTGCCCGCCAGCCGCTCGGCCAGCGCCGTGGCGAGGGCCTCGTCGAGCTCGACCGCGGTGACGCGCGGGACCCGACCGCGCAGTACATCGGTCGTGAGCCCGGGGCCGGCGCCGACCTCCAGCAGATGGTCGCCCAGGTCGTGCCCGGCGAGCACCCACGGCAGCAGTTCGTCCTCGACCAATCGGGCCCACTCGGGGCTGGAACACAGCTGCAGGTGCGCTTCGTTCACGTGCTGGACCCTAGACGGTTCGCTGCACGAGGCCCTCGCCGGAGGCACGATGTGGACATGACCACCCGTCGATCGCTCTCGCTCGTCGCCTGCTGCGTGCTTGCCGCCACCGGCTGCTCGGCCTCCGGCGACGACGAGCCGGATGCGAGAGCCGCTTCGTCGGCCTCGTCGTCACCGCCAACCTCCACTGCGTCCTCACCACCGCCGCCGTCCGCGACATCGTCGTCGGCACCGGCACCCTCACCCGCCGAGCCACCGAACCCGGTCTCCATCCAGGCGCTCATCGAGAAGAAGTACGACGGCCGTGCGCTCAACCCGGGGCGCGTGCTCGCCCGAACCTCGGCGTACACGCGGTACTTCGTCACCTACCGCAGCGGCCGCCTGCGCATCTCCGGGGTGATGAACGTCCCGACCGGGCGCGGGCCGTTCCCGGTGCTCATCCTCGGCCACGGCTACATCGACCCGGACATCTATCGCAACGGACAAGGGCTGATGCGCGAGCAGGACTACCTCGCCCGCGAGGGGTACATCGTGCTGCACACCGACTACCGCAACCACGCCGCGTCGGACAACGACCCGAACAGCGCCGTCAACCTGCGGCTCGGCTACACGGAGGACGTCATCAACGCCGTGCTGGCCGTGAAGAGGTCGCCGCTGCCCTACCTCGACGGCGAACGCGTCGGACTGCTCGGCCGGTCGATGGGCGGAGGCATCACCTACAACGCGCTCGTTGCGCAGCCGGGGCTGGTCGACGCAGCCGTGGTCTTCGCGTCGGTCAGCTCGAACGCCGTGGACAACTTCAACCAGTTCACCAACGACGACCCCGGCGACAGCGAGGAAGCCAGCCAGATCATCGAGAAGCACGGCCCACCGGACCGAGGCGCTCCGTTCTGGCGCAACGTGAGCCCGCGGACGTTCTTCGACCGCATCACCGAGCCGCTGCTCATCCACCACGGCACGGCCGACGACACCTGCCCGATCAGGTGGAGCCGCGCAACGCTCGCCGCCCTGGAGCGAAACGGCAAGGACGCCCGGATGCTCGTCTACCAGAACGAGGGGCACGCGTTCGGACCGCAGTGGCCGCAGTCGATGCGCAACACCGTGCGCTTCCTCGACCGTCAGCTGCGCGCCTGACCGCCTAGCCGCGGCGCTCGAGCTCGAAGCTGACCCGGTAGCGGCCGTCGCTCGTCCGTGAGATCGCGTCGACGGTCTTGCGGGCCGCGACCTCCGGTGTGTCGTCGGAGAGAGCGGACAGGTAGGCACGGTGCGCGGCCAGCGAGGCCACCGCCCGCTCGAGCACGTCGGTGATCTCGACCTCGTGAGTCGCGTGCGGCGAGGCCGCGATCGCGACGTAGCGCACCCCGTCCCACGGCTCGTGGCCCTCGTCGCCCAGGTCGGGGAAGATCCAGCGGTTGCCGGCGTCACCGACCGCGTCGAGAACCGAGCGCCCCACGGCGCGGTGGTCGGCGCTGTTCCAGGCACCGTGGCCCCAGCGGTCGTAGTGGTTGAGCGTCAGCACGAGCTCGGGTCGGTGCCGCCGCACGGCCCGGGCGAGGTCGCGGCGCAGCGCGAGCCCTTCCTCCAGGACGCCGTCGCGGTGGTCGAGGAAGTCGACGGTGTGCACGCCGACGTGGGCCGCCGCGGCGATCTGCTCCTGCTCGCGGGCCGGACCTGCGGTTGCCGGGTCCATGCCGTCGATGCCTGCCTCGCCGCGGGTCACCATCAGGTAGGTGACCTCCTTGCCCGCGTCGGTCCAGGTTGCGACCGCGCCGGCCGCGCCGTACTCGAGGTCGTCAGGGTGCGCGGCGATGGCGAGTGCTCGCGTCCAGTCCTGCGGCATCTGCTCCAACTGGTCAGCCATGACAGTGACCCTAACGGGACGGGCGTACGACTTCTTCGCCTGTGGACAACGGCCCGGCCGGTGAGCCGATCTCCTTCAGACTCGACGCCATGTCTGACGTCCGGGCCGACACCGGTTCCCTCGGCGCCGCCGCCGAAGTGCTGGGCCGCACGCGGTCCCGCGTGGCTGACACGGCCGCAGTGGTGTCGTCCGTCGACACCGGACACCCGCTGCTCGCGGACGCCGTGCACGCGTTGGTCGAGACGGTCCATCGCAACGGGCGCGGGCTGGCCAACCATCTCGACCTCACGGTCCTTGCGCTCCGCCTCGCTGCCAGCCGCTACGAGGTGGCCGAGCGCGGAGCGATGCGGTGAGCGAGGCGCTGCTCTGGGCCGACCGAATCGAGGTGACGGGCGACCCCGACGCGGTGCGGCAGCTCGCGCGTGGACTCCAGGCCTACGCCGATGAGCTCGACGGCAGCCGCACCCGACTGACCACTGTCCTGGTGTTACTGGCCGACTGGACGGGAGCCGCCGCCGACGCCTGCACCGAACGGCTGCACAGCAGCGCGGCGCGGCTTGCGGGGTGCCGGGACGCCTGTGCGTGTGCAGCCGAGGCGCTCGCGGCCTATGCCGTCCGGCTGGAGGATGCCAAGGCCGAGGCTGCCTCGGCACGTGCGACGTGGCGCGAGGCCGACGACATCACCGCTGGGTGGGGCGCGCGGCGTACCTGGATCACCGGTGTCGACGCCACCCTCACCTCGCGCGGCGACGACCCCGGTGCGCTGCTCCGCGCGCAGGCCGGCGCGGTGCTCGGCAGCGCTTTCGACCAGCAGGACACCGCGGCGCGCGCGGCCGCCCGGGTCGTCGATGCGTCCGAGCAGGTGCTGGACCGTCAGGCGGCGCACCGGACGCTCACCGAGCTGGTCACCCACGTGGGGCGCGACGCGGGCCAGGGCCTCGCGGCCGGCACCCGCAACCTGGCCGCGTCGGGCGTGTGGCTCATGGACGCCACCTTCGACCCGCGCGGCGGGGCGCGCGACGTCCGCGCCAGCACGGCGTCCGCCCTGGAGCACCCGGTCCTCGCGGCGCAGGAGGCGGCGAACTGGTCCGACCTCACCGGGGGGCACGCTGCGCGGGCCGTGTCCGAGGCGGTTCCGGGTGTCGCCGCGAACGTGCTCACGGGCGGCGCGGCCCGCGCACTCGGCGTCGGGCGCGGCGTCGCCCCCGACGCGGACTCCCGGCTGTGGGACCTCCCGCGGGTGCCCGACCCGACCCCGCTCGAGCTCGCCGGCGGTGCCGCCGAGGTACGCCGCCGGGCCGGCGTCATCGCCCGCGGTCACGCGTGGACCAAGGGCAAGCACGCGCAGGACTGGGCCCGCCTCGGGCTTCGGTCCCCCACCGAGCTCGCCGCCATGGTCGAGGAGGCCATGACCCACCCCACGTTCTGGGCCGAGGTGAGCAATGGCCGAGTCTTGTACTGGGACGAGAGCCAGTCGCTGTTCGTCGCGTACGACCCGAACAACAGAAAGGGGGACGAGGGTTCCGCCTACCGCCCCGACCTGGGCGCGCCGTACTTCTACAACGAACTCGCCAAGTTCATCAGAGGCAGGGACTGATGCAGGCCACATCCAGGACTGGCGGCACGATCGAGGTCGCTCTCGACAACGCGGAGTACCGCGTGCTGGACTCCAGCCTCATCGAGGTGCTCTTCGGGCTTCCCAGAGAGGTTCTGCACGCTCTGCCGGTGGCCGCGGACCGCCTGGAGAGGTGCCACGACCAGGTCGCCGACCGGGTACCGCTCGTGGTCGACGTGGAGCTGAGCCGCGGGCTGGCGGAACTGGTGCGCGTGGTCGTGGTGGAGCTCGACTACGACTACCTGACGATGGTCGCCGACGACCCGCAGGTGGCGCGCCGCTTGGCCGACGCGTTCGACGCCACCGCGAACGACCTCGCCGGTGAGATGCTGCTGCCGGAGCCAGACACCCTCATCGTGTCCGAAATGCCGGGCGGCGCGGTGCGTTTGACGGTGACGGGTCGGCCTCGAGCCGCGCTGATCAGCGCCCTTGTCGAGACAACGGCAAACGAGACGAACGAATCGGACGCCGCCGGCCTCGCCGTCCACGACGGCGGGCAGGTGCTCCTCGCGTTGTTCCGGCGCCAGGAGGTCGAAGTCCCGGTCGCGACAGCGGCCGCCGTCGCGCGCGCGGTCCGTGTCGTCGCTGAGCGACTGGGCGACGACTGCGAAGTCCGCCTTGATGTGCCCTCAGCGGTTCTGGTCGCTACTGCTGGGCAGCTGGCAGCGGGAGTTGCCCGGCCGGCAACCGCTCAGTAGCGACGTGGTGGCTGCTGCGTCGCGCTGGGCGGCGCGGCGCGGCGGCGCTGGAAGGCCTCCCAGGCCTTGCGCCCGAGGAAGAGTGCCACCATCCGCCAGATCCATCGCATCATGCGGCGGACCATACCCCGGAGTGTCGGCGCTACTCGCTAGCGTCAAGTTCATGACGGACCCCAACCCCGGCGACGAGCTCGGCCCCGAGGCCGAGACGTTGCTCAGGCGGCTCGTGGGCCGTGATGACGCCGAGTTCCGCGCAGGACAACTCGAGGCGATCACCAGCCTGGTGGCGGGCGGACGCCGGGTCCTGGTCGTGCAACGCACCGGCTGGGGCAAGTCGGCCGTCTACTTCGTGGCCACCGCGCTGCTGCGGGCGCGCGGCAGCGGCCCGACGCTGATCGTCTCGCCGCTGCTCTCGCTCATGCGTGACCAGGTCGCGGCGGCAAGGCGCGCGGGGGTGCGGGCCGTGACGATGAACTCTGCCAACGCCGAGGAGTGGGGCGACGTCGCGAAGGCGCTCGCCGACGACGAGGTCGACGTGCTCCTGGTCAGTCCCGAGCGGCTCAACAACCCGCGGTTCCGAGACGAGCTCATGCCGCGGCTCACGGCGACGACCGGATTGCTCGTCGTCGACGAGGCCCACTGCATCAGCGACTGGGGCCACGACTTCCGCCCCGACTACCGGCGCATCCGCGACCTGCTCGTGGACCTGCCGCCCGGTCGCCCCGTCCTCGCCACCACCGCGACGGCGAACGCCCGGGTCGTCGACGACGTCGTCGAACAGCTCGGCGCCGGCGGTGAGGCGGTGCGCACGATCCGCGGCAGCCTCGCGCGCGCCAGCCTGCGGCTCGGCGTCCTCGCGCTGCCCACGGCCGAGGCCCGCCTCGGCTGGCTGGCCGCGCACCTCGGCGACCTGTCGGGCAGCGGCATCGTCTATGCGCTGACGGTGTCGGCCGCCGAGGACACGGCGACTCTGCTGCGCGAGGCGGGCCACGACGTCCGCGCGTACACCGGACGCACCGACCCCGCCGATCGTCTCGAGCTCGAAAAGGCCTTGCGCGACAACGAGGTCAAGGCGCTGGTGGCGACCAGCGCCCTCGGCATGGGCTTCGACAAGCCCGACCTCGGCTTCGTGGTCCACCTGGGTGCGCCCGCTTCACCGGTCGCCTACTACCAGCAGGTCGGCCGAGCCGGCCGGGCGACCGAGAGCGCCGACGTGCTGCTGTTGCCCGCGCCGGAGGACTGGGAGATCTGGCGGTGGTTCGCGACGGCGTCGATGCCGCGACGGTTGGACGCCGACGCGGTCCTGGCCGCACTCGGCGACGCCGACGGGCCGCTGTCGACGGCGGCGCTGGAGACGGTCGCCGACGTCCGCCGTACCCGCCTCGAGCTGTTGCTCAAGGTCCTCGACGTCGACGGGGCGGTCACCCGCGTCAAGGGCGGCTGGGCCGCGACCGGCGAGCCATGGACCTACGACGAGGACCGCTACGCGCGAGTGGCTGCTGCCCGCGAGACCGAAGCCACCGCGATGCTCGCCTACCAGCGCACCGACGGCTGTCGCATGCGCTTCCTGCAGGAGTCCCTCGACGACCCGGACGCGAGTGACTGCGGCCGATGCGACGGATGCGCGGGGGCCTGGTTCGACAACGCCGTACCCCCGGGTGCGAGCGACGCGGCGGCGCGCCGGCTCCGCCGGGTGGGCGTGGCGGTGGAGCCGCGCTCGATGTGGCCGGCCGGCATGTCGCGCCTGGGCGTCGACCTCGGCGGTCGGATCCCTGCCGACGAGCGCGTCGAGCCCGGCCGCGTCCTGGCCCGCCTCACCGACCTGGGCTGGGGACAGCGGCTCCGCGAGCTGCTCGCGTCCGGTACCCCGGACGAGGCGGCGTCCGAGGCGTTGCTCGGGGCGTGCGTCGAGGTGCTGACCGGGTGGGACTGGGCCACCCGGCCGGCCGCGGTCGTCCACCTGCCCTCGACCCGGCGACCTGCGCTGATCGGGTCCGTGGCAGCCCACCTGGCGGCCATCGGACGGCTCACCGACCTCGGGGCTCTGGACGCCGTAGGAGCCGGCCCGAGGGGTGAACCAGGCGGCAACAGCGCCTTCCGGCTCGCCGCGGTGCACGACCGGTTCGCCGTGCCTGCCGCGCTGGCCCGCTCACTCGGTGAGCTGGACGGCGCCCCGGTGCTGGTCGTCGACGACCTGGTCGACTCGCGCTGGACCTTCACCGTGACCGGGCGGCTGCTCCGCGAGGCCGGCGCCGGGGCGGTGCTGCCCTTCGCGTTGGCCTCGGCTGCGTGAGGACGGCATTCTCCGTCCTCATTTGTTGTCATTCTTGTCCATCGCTTAACTAGCGAATACCGTGACCGGGTGAGTGCGACCAGCCGCAGGGCGATGTCCTCGGCCCGCCGGGCCGAAGAAGGTCGCGGTCCTAGCCTCCGGACTTGCGGCGGAACTCGCGCCGGTGATGGTCGTTGGTCGCCGGACCGACACCGCGCGAGGCCTTGTGGTCCTCGCCGTGCCCTTCGCGCACCTTCGCCTGCTTGCGCTCCAGGGCCTCGCGGAACTTGCGCGCAACGTCGTCCTCGCCGGGACGCGCCGCGGTCTTGTCCTCTGCCGTCGGCGTGTCTGTGCTCGCGTCTGACTTCTCGCGCTTGGCCACCGCCCGCTCCCTTCGTCTCATCGATCATGGCATGCTCCCGGCTCATGGCGGCACGCACCAGCGGTTATGCGGTCTATCTCGAGATCGGCGCCAAGAAGGCCTGGGCGATGGAAGATCGTCGCGAGAGCTGACGAGCCCGACCCGGGCGGACGCAGGTGGCGCAAGCGAATCGCGGGCCTCCGGCTCGACCTCACGCCGCTGCGATGCGCCACGAGGAGCTGCCGGGCGCCGTGTCGTTGTCGACCCTCGGCGTCCAGGTCAGCATGCTCGTCGGCCCCGCCGCCGGGGGTCTGCTCATCAGCACCGCCGGTGTCGCCTGGGCCTTCGGCGTGGACGTCGTCGGCCTGGTGGTCGCGACCCTGCTGTTCGCGGCGCTGCGGCGCTATCCCCCGACCGACAGGAGCAACGCGGCGAGCCTGGCGAGCATCGTGTCGGGCATCCGCTACGCCGCAGGACGACGTGACCTGCTCGGCACCTACGTGGTCGACATGGTCGCGATGTTCATGGCGATGCCGGTCGTGCTCTTCCCCGCGTTGGCCCAGGACGTGCTCGAGCAGCCCAGCGCCCTCGGCTTCCTCTACACCGCGCAGAGCATCGGCACCCTGATCGCGACCGTCACCAGCGGGGGGACCGCGCGGTTCCACCACCACGGGCAGGGTGTCGCCGTGGCCGCGGCGTGCTGGGGTGCCGCGATCGGCCTCGCCGGGCTCGCTCCGAACGCGTGGGTCGCCGTCGTGTTCCTGGCACTCGCGGGCGCGGCAGACATGATCAGCGGCATCTTCCCGGGCGGTCATCTGGCACCAGACGATCCCCGACGAGATGCGCGGCCGGCTGGCCGGCATCGAGCTGCTGTCGTACTCGCTGGGGCCGCTGGGCGGGTCGGCGCGCGCCGGGCTGGTCGCCGACGCGACGAGTGTGCGCGCATCCATCGTCAGCGGCGGGGTGCTCTGCGTCGCCGGTGTCGCGGCCACCGCCGCGGCCATGCCCCACTTCTGGCGCTACGACGCCCGGACCGACGAGCACGCGACCCGAGAGCGCGAGACGCGGGCACGCCGAGCGGCTGAGGCCGAGGCAGAGGACGATCGCTAGGGTCCTGCCCATGCAGCTGCGGGTGATGACGGAGCCGCAAGAAGGTGCGACGTACGACGACCTGCTCCGGGTCGCGCAGGAGTCCGAGCGCCTGGGCTTCGACGCGTTCTTCCGCTCCGATCACATCCTGCGGATCGGCGACGACGACACGACGTGGGTCGGCTCGACCGACGCCTGGGCGACGTTGGCCGGCCTCGCTCGTGATACCGAACGCATCCGGCTCGGCACCATGCTGACCGCGTCGACGTTCCGGCTCCCGGGGATGCTCGCCGTCGCCGTCGCCACGGTCGACGCGATGAGCGGCGGTCGGGTCGAGCTGGGGCTCGGCGCCGCCTGGTTCGACGAGGAGCACGCGGCGTACGGCATTCCGTTCCCGTCGGTCAGGGAGCGCTTCGACCGGCTCGACGAGCAGCTGAGCATCGTCACCGGCATGTGGGAGACCGAGCCCGGCTCGACGTACTCGTTCGAGGGCGAGCACTACCGGCTCGACGAGTGCCCGGCGATGCCCAAGCCTGTGCAGCGACCGCGGGTGCCCGTCATCGTCGGCGGCAAGGGGCCCACGCGGACGCCGGCCATGGCCGCTCGGCACGCAGACGAGTTCAATATGCCGTTCGAGCGGCCCGATGTGATTGCGGCGCAGTTCGATCGGGTGCGCGGCGCGTGCGAGGGCGTCGGCCGCGACCCTGCGTCGCTGCGGCTGTCGGCCGCACAGACGCTGTGCGTCGGCGAGACGGAGGACGACGTCGCACGGCGAGCCGCGGCGATCGGTCAGGACGTCAGCGGCCTGCGCGCGAAAGGGCTCGCGGGCACGCCCGCCGAGGTCCTCGACAAGGCCGCGCGGCTCGGTGACCTCGGCGCGACCCGGCTCTACCTGCAGGTCATGGACCTCACCGACCTCGACCATCTCGCGCTGGTGGCGGCCGAGGTCATGCCCCACCTGAAGACGGAGGAGCAGCCGTGAGCACTCATCCCCGGGCCGGCAAGCCCGCCGAGGCCGGCGATCTCGTCGACGTCCCCGCGCTGCTGGCGGCCTACCGCGACGGTCATCCCGACCCTGCCAAAGCTGAGCAACGTGTTGCCTTCGGCACCTCGGGCCACCGTGGATCGTCGCTGTCGACCGCGTTCAACGACGACCACATCGCGGCCACCACGCAGGCGATCTGCGACTACCGCACGGCGCAAAACATCGCCGGGCCGCTGTTGCTGGGCAAGGACACCCACGCCCTCTCCGATCCCGCCTTCGAGACCGCGCTCGAGGTGCTCGCGGCCAACGACGTGACCGTGCTGATCGACCCCGACGAGCGTTGGACGCCCACCCCCGCGCTCTCGCACGCGATCCTGCGCCACAACCGGGGACGTGCGTCCGCCGACACGGCGCGGGCCGACGGAATCGTCGTGACGCCGTCGCACAACCCGCCGGAGGATGGCGGCTTCAAGTACAACCCGCCCGACGGCGGACCCGCGGGCAGCGACATCACCGGTTGGGTGCAGGACCGCGCGAACGAGCTGCTGCGTTCGCGGCTGCGCGACGTGCGGCGCGTTCCGGTCGCCCGCGCTCGTGCCGCGGACACGACGCAGACGTACGACTATCTGGGTACGTACGTCGACGATCTCCCGTCCGCGATCGACATCGACGCGATCCGCGACGCAGGTGTGAGCGTCGGCGCCGACCCTCTCGGTGGCGCCAGCGTCGACTACTGGGCGGCGATCGCCGACCGGCACCGCCTCGACCTGACCGTGGTCAATCCCGCGGTCGACCCGACGTTCGGGTTCATGACGCTCGACTGGGACGGGCGCATCCGGATGGACTGCTCGTCACCGTTCGCGATGGCCTCCCTCGTCACCGCGATGAGCGGCGGCAGCGCGGCATACGACGTCGCCACCGGCAACGATGCCGACTCCGACCGGCATGGCATCGTGACGCCCGACGGCGGGCTGCTCAACCCCAACCACTACCTCGCCGTCGCCATCGACTACCTGTTCGCCGGGCGCGACGGCTGGCCGGGCGACGCGGCGATCGGCAAGACGCTGGTGAGCTCCAGCATGATCGACCGGGTCGCCGAGAGCCTGGGCCGACGGCTCGTCGAGGTGCCCGTCGGGTTCAAGTGGTTCGTGCCGGGTCTGCTCGACGGGTCGGTGGCCTTCGGAGGCGAGGAGTCGGCCGGCGCCAGCTTCCTCCGGCGCGACGGCAGCGTCTGGACCACCGACAAGGACGGCATCCTGCTCGCCCTCCTCGCGGCCGAGATCACCGCACGAACCGGATCGTCGGTGAGCGCGCGCTACCGCGACCTCACCGATCGCTTCGGCGCCCCGGCGTACGCGCGGGTCGACGCGCCCGCCACCCGCGAGGAGAAGGCGGTGCTGGGCAAGCTGCGGCCCGACCAGGTGAGCGCAGGCGAGCTCGCAGGCGAGCCGATCACGGCCAAGCTCACCGACGCACCCGGCAACGGCGCCGGCATCGGCGGGCTCAAGGTCACGACGGAGTCGGGCTGGTTCGCCGCCCGCCCCTCCGGAACCGAGGACGTCTACAAGATCTACGCCGAGAGCTTCCGCGGGCCGGATCACCTCGCCCAGATCCAGGACGAGGCGCGCGAGATCGTCGGCGCCGCCCTCGGCTCTGCCTAGCGCAGTTCGGTGTCGGGCACGGAGCCACATGGCACGGCGCGCTGGCTCAGCTCGGTCCACCTGTTCTGGTACGTGTCGAAGACGGAGACGTTCGCCGCCGCATAAGGCGAGCCCGCCCTCTCGACGCTGAGCCGCAGCAGCGTCTCGTCGTTGACGGCCAGGGCCGTGCCGCTCAGGCTGTGCGAGCCGGTCCAGAGAGCCCGCTCGCGCGTGCCGGTCTCCTTGCGGACCGCGTCGACGATGATCGCCTTCTCGTGCACCCGCGCGACGCAGGTCACCGGCAGCAGCAGGCTGCGCGCCTTGGCGATGCCTTCGATGCCGCCCGAGTCGGTGTCCGCCGAGAAGAGCAGCCGGACGTCGCAGCCGGCATTCTGCAGTGCCTTGAGGGTGTAGAGCACCCGGTTGCGCTGGCGGGTCAGGAACATGTGAGCAACCCGGACGCTGCTGCCCGGCTGGCAGGTGAACTGCTGCAGCGCCGTCGCGACCGGGTCGTCGGCGCCGCCCCACGGCGAGAACAGCACGCCGCTGCCGTGACCCGCGCTGCCGGGACGCTCGCGCGGCACGACGTCCCGCCACACCTGCTCGACCGGCTGCAGGCCGTAGCCATCGCTGGGCAGGCCCCATCGGGTCAACCGGTTCGACCAGTAGCTGCACCCGAGGGCGCCGGCGCAGGTGGCCAGCGCCTCCCACTGGAGGTCGAACTCACGGGTCAGCGCGGCGTCCTTGTAGGTCATGATCGCGCTCTGCCAGTGGTAGCGCAGTTGCGACTGACTCCAGTTGGCCGATGACGACACGACCAGCGGATCGACGCCGGACGCCCACGACATGTCGCTGATCGTCACGAACTTGTGATGGGAGATGGCGCGACCGCCCCCGGCCAGCGGCGCCGCCTGCTCGTTGCGGCAGCCCCACTCGCAGAGCACCACCTGCGCGAAGCTGCGCAGCCGGGCCAGCGTCGGGTAGAGCGGAGAGGTGCGGGTGTAGAGCTTGCCCTCGAGCAGGATGCGCACCTTGACGCCCTTGAAGCGCGCCATCCGCTCCAGCGGCGTGAGGATCGCCTCCACATCACCGTTGGCCGCACCAGTGCGAATGAAGTACATCGCGACGTTCACCCTCGAGCCCGGTGCAGCGGCACAGAAGGTCCGGCCCATCCGGGACGCGATCTCGGACGTCGAGCTGCCTCTGTTGTCGGCGAACCACGCCTCGACCGGGCGTGACGGCGCCGGCTTCGCGGTGCAGCTCAGCGCGGTGATGCTCGCGCGGTAGGACGTACCCGAGTAGCGGCGCGCGTCGGGCCTGCTGTAGACGCGGTAGTAGCGCTGACCCGTCGCAGGGACGATGCGGAAGCTGTAGCGATCGCGGTAGTTGACCCGGGCGCGGGCCACCGTCGTCCACTGCCCGCTCGCGTAGCGCTGCAGTGCGACCAGCGACCCCGTCGGGGCCGGCGTCACGGTGCCGGTGATGCCGACCGCCTGGCCGGTCATGACAGTCGACGGCGAGACGGTCCGGGTGATCTTGACGACCCGCTTGCTCGTCGCCGCCTGGGCCACCTGCGGCAACGCGACCGGAAGGGCCGTGGCGACGACAGCGAGCAGCGCCACGAGCAGGCGCCGCGTGCCGCCGCCCTGCTGCACGGCAGTGTTCGAGCGCATGTGACCCCTCAGAGGACGGAACGTCGGCATTCTGTCCGACATCGGGGGGTTGGCGGCCGATCTTGACAGGTCTTGACCAAGCGGCGTGTCCCGCCCGGACATATCGGCAGAAAGTCAGGCGCCGCTGGAGCGCGCCCAGAGGTCGATCCCGGCATCGACGGCGTGCCTGTCGATCGCTGCCAGCTCCTCGTCGGTGAGCGGCGGCGCCTGCAGGGCGGCCAGGTTCTGCTCGAGCTGCTTGACGCTGCTGGCGCCGATGAGCACCGAGGTCATCCGCGCGTCGCGCAGCGCCCAGGCGAGCGCGAGCTGCGCGAGCGACTGGCCGCGGGCCTGTGCGACGTCGTTGAGTCCCCGGATGCGAGCGAGGTTCTCGTCGCTGAGCATGCCGGGGTCGAGCGACTTGCCCTGTGCTGCACGCGAGTCGTCGGGGACACCGTCGAGATAGCGATCGGTGAGCATGCCCTGGGCCAGCGGCGAGAAGGCGATGCAGCCCGCACCGACGTCCTCGAGCACGTCCAGCAGGCCCTCCTCGATCCAGCGGTTGAGCATGGAGTAGGACGGCTGGTGGATGAGCAGAGGCGTGCCCAGCTCACGAAGGATCGCGGCCGCCTCGGCGGTGCGCTCCGGCGAGTACGACGAGATGCCGGCGTAGAGAGCCTTGCCCTGCTGGACCGCACTGTGCAGTGCGCCCATCGTCTCCTCGAGCGGCGTCTCGGGATCGAACCGGTGCGAGTAGAAGATGTCGACGTAGTCGAGACCCATGCGCGCGAGCGACTGGTCCAGCGAGGACAGGAGGTACTTGCGGGACCCCCACTCGCCGTACGGTCCGTCCCACATGTCGTAGCCCGCCTTGGACGAGATGACGAGCTCGTCGCGGTAGGGCCGGAAGTCGTCGGCCATGTGCCGGCCGAAGTTGCGCTCGGCCGACCCGTAGGGCGGGCCGTAGTTGTTGGCCAGGTCGAAGTGGGTGACGCCCAGGTCGAACGCGCGGCGCAGGATCGCGCGCTGCTTCTCCATCGGCACGTCGTCCCCGAAGTTGTGCCACAACCCGAGGGAGACGGGCGGCAGCTGCAGCCCGCTGCGACCGGTACGCCGGTAGCTCAGGTTGTCGTAGCGGTCGGCGGCAGCGAGGTACAGCGGCTCGGTCGGCATGGCACGCACTCTGCCAGGCGTCCGTGCTGCCAGAGTGGTCGGGTGAGCGATGAGGAGTTGGTGGACGAAGCCGCGTCCGCGCTCTACCGCGTGCTGCCGCAGGACTTCATCTCCGCCCGTGACGAGCGGGTGCGCGAGCTGCGCGCCGACGGCCACCGGGACGCCGCCAAGCAGGTCGCTGCGATGCGCCGGCCCACGGTCGCGGCGTGGCTGGTCAACCTCCTCGTGCAGGACGACCCGGAGCTGTCCGATCAGATCGCGGCGCTGGCCGACGAGCTGCGCGAGGCACAGGAGCGACTCGCCGGCCCGGAGCTGCGGGCGCTGGGCCGGCAACGGCAGCAGCTCGTCTCGGGACTGGTCGGCCGCGTCCGCAAGCTCGCCCACCAGGCGAGCGGGAAGAAGGCGCCCGAGGACGGTCTGGCCGAGGTCGAGTCGACCCTGCGGGCCGCCCTCGCCGACGTCGACGTCGCCAAGGAGGTGCTCTCCGGCCGGCTCGAGCGCACCGTCGAGGCGTCGGGTTTCGGGCCAGTCCCGTCCGCGGCGCCTGCCCGGCAGCAGCCCAAGCGCAAGATGAAGAAGGACGACGAGCCCGAGGACGAAGCCAGCCAGGCCGCCCGTGCCCGTGTCACGCAGGCCGAGGACGACGTCACGGCGGCCGAGCGGGCCCGCAAGGCGGCGGACGACCAGGCGGCGGCCGCGTCCACCGCGCTCGCGTCCGCCGAGGAGCGGGTGAGCGCGCTGCGCAACGAGCTGGCGTCGGCAGAGGGCGAGCTCGACGAGGCGCGCCGGGCCGCCGCGGAGGCGACGAGCGCTGCCGCCGCCGCGGCCGACGAGCTGTCCCGGGCCGACGCGCGTCTGGACGACGCCCAGCGGGCGGCAGCCGACGCCGGATGACTCGTCGAACGACCCGTCTGCGCGCTGGCGGCAGCTCGGCGACGCGCGGGTTTGCCGGTTTCGCGTCCCTGACGGCCGGCGCGTGGCAGATAATGGTCGGCCGCGCGAAAGGGGAGCAGTGAGCACACGCACCGACGAGCTGGCCGGTGAGCAGACCTTCGTCGACCGGCTCTACGCCCGGCTCGACTACCTCCGGGAACGGACCGAGGCCGAGCTGGCACGGGTCCGGCGCATCGGGCCGTCCGGCACCCATCAGAACCGCTCCGAGCGCGACGCGTTCGCGGGCATGCACCAGGCCCGGCTGGCCCAGCTGCACGCTGTCGAGGACCGGCTCGCGTTCGGCCGGCTCGACCTCGCGGACGGTGGCCGGCGCTACGTCGGGCGGCTCGGGCTCTCCGACGACGAGCAGGACCAGCTGCTGGTCGACTGGCGGGCCCCGGCGGCACGCTCGTTCTACCAGGCGACGGCGGCGACGCCTGGCGACGTCGTACGCCGCCGGCACCTCGCGACGCGCGGCCGGCGAGTGGTCGGTGTCGAGGACGAGGTGCTCGACCTCGACGCCCTGGACTCGCAGGACCGCAGCACGCTGAGCGGCGAGGGCGCGCTGCTGGCGGCAGTGGGGGCGCACCGCACCGGCCGGATGTCCGACATCGTCGCGACGATCCAGGCCGAGCAGGACCGCGTCATCCGGTCGGACCTGGCCGGCGTCCTCGTCGTCCAGGGCGGCCCAGGCACCGGGAAGACAGCCGTGGCGCTGCACCGGGCGGCGTACCTGCTCTACACGCACCGCGAGCGGCTGACCCGCAGCGGCGTGCTCCTCGTCGGGCCAAACAGCCTCTTCCTGCGTTATATCGAGGCGGTGCTCCCGTCCTTGGGCGAGACGGGAGTGGTCATGTCGACGCCGGGCGAGCTCTTCCCCGGCGTCTCGGCTGTCGCGGGCGAGCCGTCTGACGTGGCGGCGCTCAAGGGCGACCGCCGGATGGCGCAGGTCATCGCGGCGGCGGTACGCGACCGCCAGCGCGTGCCGCACGAGTCGCTGTGGCTCAACGTCGACGGCACGTCGCTCGAGCTGACGCCGCAGGCTGTCACGGCTGCGCGGAGCCGCGCCCGGCGTAGTCGCAAGCCGCACAACCTGGCCCGCAACGGGTTCCTGCGCGACCTCCTCGACCACCTGGCCGGCGAGCTGGCGCGCGCGCACGGCACGACGTTGGACGAGAGCCGCGACGAGCTGCTCACCGAGCTGCGCGACTCGCGCGACGTACGACGCGAGCTCAACCTCGCCTGGATGCCGCTCACCCCCCAGCAGCTCGTGTCCGATCTCTTCGCCGACCCTGCGGTGCTGGCCAGCGCCGCGCCGCAGCTGTCGGCCGCCGAGCGCGCGCTGCTCCGACGTGACTGTGGGGCCGAGTGGACGGTCGCCGACGTGCCGCTGCTCGACGAGGCCGCCGAGCGCCTCGGCGAGGACGACTCGGCCGAACGCCGGGCGGCGCGCGATCGCGCGTACGAGCGGGCCAGCGAGATCGCCTACGCGCGCGGTGCGTTGCAGATCTCGGGGGACGGCGGTGGGTTGGTGAGTGCCGAGGCGCTGGCCGGGCGCTTCACCGACGACGGGCCGTCCCTGACGGTCGCGGAGCGCGCCGAGCAGGACCGGACCTGGGCGTTCGGGCACGTCGTGGTCGACGAGGCACAGGAGCTCTCGCCGATGATGTGGCGGCTGCTGATGCGTCGTTGCCCGGTGCGGTCGATGACCATCGTGGGCGACCCCGCGCAGACCGGGTCGGCCGCCGGTGCGCGCAGCTGGGGCGAGGTGCTCGACCCGTTCGTCAAGGGCCGCTGGCGGGTCGAGTCGCTGACGGTCAACTACCGCACGCCGTCGCACATCATGGCGCTCGGCTCGGCGGTCCTGGAGGCGCACGGCATCGAGGCGCAGGCGCCCGAGTCGGTGCGTGAGGGCGACTGGCTGCCGACGGCCCGGCTCGTGGCACCCGGGTCAGGGTCGATGCCGGTCGAGCCCGGCGCGCTCCTCGACGAGGTGCGCCGCGAGCTGGCCGTGCTCGGCGGCGGACGCGTCGCGGTCATCGTGCCGACCGGTGTGTCCGACGAGGTACGCCGGGTTCTCACCGACGGGCTGGTCGAGGGCAGCGTCGGGGCGGGCCGTCTCACCCTCGACCGGCCGGTCTCGGTGCTGACCGTGGCCGAGGCCAAGGGACTCGAGTTCGACGCGGTGATCCTGGTGGAGCCGGCGCAGATCGTGAACGACTCCCCCCGCGGCGCCAACGACCTCTACGTCGCGATCACCCGGCCCACCCAGCGACTACGCGTGCTGCACGCCACGGACCTCCCGGCCGGCCTCGACCTGCTCGACGACGCCGCCTCGGCCTGACCGCTCGTCAGGTCGGACGCTGGCGACGCAGTCGCGAGCGGGCAACCTGCATCCGCCGAGCTCGCGGCGAAGCGGTCGGCCACGACTTGCGCAGCTCCGCCCGCACGTCGCTGTCGACATCGCGCAACATCCGGTCGATGTTGGCCAGCAGGTCCCCGTGCAGCTGCCAGGTGCCGCTCTGCAGTCGATCGCCGGCGCGCAGCAGGGCGACCAGCTCGTCGCGATGCGCCCATGCTCGCGACAGCGCATCGCGCAGCGTCGCGTCCTCAGGGCCCGGACCCACGACCTCCGAACCGACGAGCGCGCCGTACGCCTCGATGGCGTCCGCCACGTCGGCGAAGAGGTCGGACAGCGACGAGCGCACGTCGTCGGCGTACAGCGCTTCCCTGCTCTCGCTGGCGCGCCGCTCGGCCAGCGAGCGGCAGGTCGCACGCAACGACAGCGCAACACGTTCCAGAGCGTCGAGGCCGGACCGAAGACTCGGCGCCGTGTGCCGCCGGCCGACCGCGCGCGGGTTCATCCGCAGGCTCTGCTCGGCACGAGCCAGGGCCTGGTCGGCGCGCAGCAGGTCACTGCCCAGCCCGCGGGCCTCGTCGAGCCACTGCTGCGCCATCTCGGGCGTGTACTCGCCCGCAACCTCCCGGCTCACCCGGCGGAGCACATCGGCAGCCACCAGGGCGAGGTTCTGCACCGCGTCGCTGGCGGGCCGCACGTACAGCGGTGGCGCGATCGTGACGGCCACCGCCATCCCGACCAGTGCGCCGACGATGCTCTCGATGACGCGCCCCGACGCCACCGTGTCCGAGCCCCCGACCGCAAGGACCAGCATCGCGCTGATCGGCACCTCGACCATCTCCGTGCCCAGCCGCATCAGCCGCGCCAGCACCAGCGAGGCCGCAACCATCAGCCCGAGGCTCCACCAGGTCAGGTCCACCGCCTCGGCGAACAGCACCGCGACCAGCACGCCGGCCACCACACCGGCCACCCGCCGGAGCCCGTGACGGAAGGTGTCGTAGAGGGTCAGTTGCACCACGAGCAACGCGGTCAGCGGCGCCAGCACCGGGCGCGGGTTGTCCGAGAACGGTTGCGCCACGACGTAGGCGAGAACGGCCGCGAGGGTCGACTTCAGGGTGCGTACGCCGCGCAGCCGCACCCGTCCCCGTGGTGACAGGAAGAGGCGCGGCACCCGCATGTGCACACTGTGGCCCATAACCGACTGCGACCGCTGTCGGTAGCCTGAGGCGGTGCTCGGCAGCCTCGACACCGTCCCCGCCCGCGACCACCGCGACCTGTTGGCGCCTTCGGTGGCGGCTGCGCTGGATAGCTGGGCAGGTTCCGACCCGTTCGTCGCGCCGATCGACCCCGAGGTCGCCGACACGGCCGACTTCTGTGAGCGGTACGCCGTTGCGCTCGACGTCTCGGCCAACTGCGTCGTCGTCGCTGGCCGGCGCGGCCAGGAGACCCGGTTCGGCGCCTGCGTGGTGCTCGCGACGACGCGGGCCGACGTCAATGGGGTCGTCCGCAAACGCCTCGATGCTCGCAAGGCGTCGTTCGCGCCGATGGACCTGGCGGTGGCCGAGACCGGGATGGAGCACGGCGGCATCACCCCGGTGGGCCTGCCCGAGGGCTGGCCGGTGTTCGTCGACCGAGAGGTCGCCGACACGGCGTACGTCGTCGTGGGCTCCGGCCTGCGACGCTCCAAGCTCGTGCTCGCCGGCGCCGACCTCGGACGGCTACCCGGTGCCGAGGTCGTGGACGGGCTTGCCCTGCCGCGGTAGGCGAGAGGGCTAGGACGGGCCCCTGGCGACGAGGCGGATCAGGCCCTCCTGCGCCACCGACGCGGCGAGCGTGCCGTTGGCGGTGAACAGCTTCCCGGTCGCGAACCCGCGCGCGCCCGACGCCGACGGCGAGATCTGGTCATAGAGCAGCCACTCGTCCACGCGGAACGGCCGGTGGAACCACATCGCGTGGTCGAGGGACGCGGGCAGCAGCCGCGGGTCGCCGAGGAAGACGTCGTGAGGCACGAGACTGACGGCGAGCAGGGTGAGGTCGCTGGCATAGGTGAGCACGGCGTCGTGCAGCGACTGGTCGTCGGCGATGCGGCCGGACGCCTTGATCCACACGCGCGCGATGGCCGGGTGTGCCGGGTCGTGCAGCTGCCCACGGGGGCGGGAGTCGCCGGCGTAGCGCACGTCAAGGGCGGCCCACTCGCGGTCCCACTCCTCACGAGGACGCGACGTCAGCTTCGAGAGCACTTCGCCGAGCTCGGGGCACTCGAGCGGCGGCGGCACGTCGGGCATCGGGTCCTGGTGCTCGAGCCCGTCCTCGGGCACCTGGAAGGACAACGACGTGTAGAAGATCGGCCGGCCGTGCTGGCGGGCGACCACACGACGGGTGCTGAAGGCGCGTCCGTCGCGGGTGCGCTCCACGTCGTACACGATGGGCACGCGGGTATCCCCCGGGTGCAGGAAGTAGGCGTGCAGCGAGTGGACGGTGCGACCCCGCTCGACGGTGCGCACGCCGGCCGCCAGCGCCTGGCCCGCGACCTGTCCGCCGAAGACGCGCTGCAGCGCGGTGTCGGGCTGGCGCCCGCGGTAGAGCCCGTCCTCGATGGTCTCGAGGTCGAGCAGTGACACGAGCTCGTCGATCGACTGGGGCACGGCCACATGCTGCCAGCACCGGAGGACCGCCTGCGCACGGCGGTTAGCGTGGCCCCGTGCTCCGTGAGCTGCTGCGGCTGCGCTGGCTGCCCTGGCATGCCGCGCTGGTCGCGATCCTCGTCGCCTTCGTCCTGCTCGGACGATGGCAGCTCGGCAGCTTCGAGGGCGCCGACGACGAACCCGCGCGGGCGAGCGCAGCGGTGCCGCTGACGTCGATGACGGATCCAGGCGCGCGGCTGTCGCCCGACGCGATCGGCACCGTGGTGCGGGCAACCGGGTCGTACGACGAGGCGGAGCAGCTGTTCGTGCCGGAGCGCCGCCACGACGGGCGGGACGGGACGCTCGTCGTCGCGCTGCTGCGCACCGACGAGGGCATCCTGCCGGTGCTGCGCGGGTGGGTCCCCGGTCGCGACAGCGCCCCCGCCCGGGCTTTCGGCGGCGACGTCGAGGTGACCGGCGTACTGCAGCCGTCGGAGACGGAGCAGGACAGCACCGTGGATCCGCTGGCCGAGCTCGGCGAGCGCGAGATCCCCTACCTGTCCTCGGTGCTCGTGCTGTCCACCACCCGGATCGCGCCCGGTGAGCTGTACGACGGCTACCTGACGCTGACCGAACAACGACCGGCGGCCGACCCGGCGCCCGCGCTCGTCGAGCCGCGCGATCTCGACGGCGGCGTGTCCCGATGGCGCAACCTCGCGTACGCACTGCAGTGGTGGCTCTTCGCCGGCGCGGCGGTCTTCTTCTGGTGGGCGGTGATCAGGCGGTCGGCACGCGACCGGGAGCTAGCGGCGTGACGCCTCGACGGATGTCTCGCCGCGGGAGGCAACCTCGCGGGTGACGGAGCGCTCGGCGAAGAACGACGCGAACGGCACGGTCCCGGCCAGCGCCAGCAGCACGGCCCGCAACGGCCGCCAGCGAAGTTGGTAATAGAGCACGAACACGGTGACCAGATAGACCATGTAGAGGTAGCCGTGGGCCACACCGACGACGTGGACGAGCCGGTCGTCGTCGCCGAAGTACTTCAGCGGCATCGCGACGAGCACCAGGGTCACGAGCATCACGCCCGTGACCCAGGCCATCACTCGAAAGCTGATCAGCGCTCCCCTGCTGGGGGCTCCTCCGGTCATGTGGTCCAGGCTAGTCAGGTGGTTTCCAGCCCCGTGGTGGCACCGGTCTCGCCGCTGTCCGGTGTCGTCGTGTCGCCGTCGGGGACGGGCGCACCAGGTCCCCGTCCGCCACCACGCGGCCCGAAGCGCTGACGGAGCTCCTCCATGGCTTCCTTCGACCGCACCTGCAGCGCCGTGATGTCGCCGCCGTCCTCGACGCCGAGCACGTGCACCTCGTCACCCTTGTCGATCGAGTCGATGCCGTCGCGATTGGCGTTCACGACCGTGTCGGCGGTGACGACGTAGGTCTGGCTGAAGCCGTCCTCGGACTTCACGGTGATCGACGAGTTGCTCACCTTCGTCACGTCGCCGCGCTGGGTGTGCACCGTCTGGTAGCCCTCGTCGGCCTTGGGCACGACAGCCTCGCCGTGCAGCGCGCCGCCAAGACCATGCATGCCGGGTCCACCGAACAGGCCCCCTCGGCCCGGTCCGCGACGCTCCTTCGTCGCGCCGTCCTCAGTCCCGCCGCCGTCCGGGTTCGGCGATGCGGTCGGGGACGACGCGGACGGCGAGGGCGTCGGGCTGTCGGTCGCGAGCGCCACACCGGTGGCGCCGGCGGCGAGGCCGGTCACGAGGACGGCCGCCGCGGCCAGGCCTCGTCCGTGCCGTCGACGACCGGTCCGGCCGCCAGGCGTGCGTGCTCCGTCGTCCGGCGACTGCGGTCCCTGCTCGATGGTGTCCATGAACGCGTCTCCTGGTCTCGTCTCGCTCGATCGAGCGCCGTCCAGACCATGCTCGGCCGCCAACCTTGGAGAAACCTGGCAGTCAGCCGCCAGTCGGCTCCGAGCTGACCGGGTCGGCTGGGCTGGTCGACTCCCCGGCATCCTCGGTCAGCGGCAGGTCGACCCGGAACGTCGCGCCCTGACCCGGCTCGGTCTCGACGCGGACCCGTCCGCCGTGCGCGGCGACGAGGGCCGCCACGATGGACAGCCCGAGGCCGGAGCCGCCGGCCGCACGGCTGCGCGAGACGTCCGCGCGGTAGAACCGCTCGAAGACACGCTCGGCGACGTCGGGGGCGAGCCCCGGCCCGTGGTCGCGCACGGAGAGGTACGCCGTGGGGCCGCCGTCCGCGATCACCCCGGTCGCAGCGGTGCCGACGGCCACCGTCACCGGCGTACCCGCGGGGGTGTGGGTGAGCGCGTTCGACACCAGGTTGCCGACGACCTGGCGCAGCCTGGCCTCGTCGCCCGTCACCACCGGCGCGCCCGCGTCGCCGGACACCACGAGGTCGACCGCACGGTCGGGCGCCACCGCCTTCGCGTCGTGCACCGCGTCGGTGGCGATCGCCAGCAGGTCGACCGGCCTGCGCTCGAGGGGGCGCGCCTGGTCGAGCCGGGCGAGCAGGAGCAGGTCGTCGACGAGCAGGCCCATCCGCGCGGCCTCGTCCTCGACCCGTTTCATCACGCGCGTCACCTCGTCCGGACCGGTCACCGCGCCCTGCCGGTAGAGCTCGGCGAAACCACGGATCGACGTCAGCGGCGTACGCAGCTCATGACTCGCGTCCGCCACGAAACGCCGCATCCGTTCCGCCGACGCGCGGGCAGCGGCCTCCGAGGCCTCGCGCGAGCGGAACGCCGACTCGATCTGGGCGAGCATCCCGTTGAGGGCGACCGAGAGCCGGCCGACCTCGGTGCGCGGGTCGCGCTCGGGCACCCGTCGCGACAGGTCGCCCGCCGCGATGGCCGCGGCCGTGTGCTCGACCTCCTCGAGCGGCCGCAGGCTCGTCCGTACGACGACGTAGCCGGCACCGCCCAGCAGCACCAGCACGATGAGCCCGACACCGGTTTCGACGAGCTCGAGCCGGTTGACCGTGTCCTCGACGTCGCTGAGCGAGATGGCGTGCACGACCGTCAGCTGGCGCCCGCCGCGGAGACGTTCGGGCGAGACGCGCACCCGCCAGTCCGGCCCGCCGCCGTCCGAGGGCACGGTGAAGGTCTCGCCGGACCGGTCGGCGCTGGACGCGGGCAGCAACGGCTGTGGCCCGTCGGGGTCGCTGGAGTCCTCGACGGCGATCCGCCCGTTCGGCAGCGTGGCCCGCAGGTACTCGGCCCGCGACGCGGCGAACGGCGAGACCTGCGCGGCGTCACCGGCGTTGCCCGGGGCACGGGGCCCGGGCCCGGTGAGCGGGCCGGGACCGCGCGCCAGGTCCTCGTCGACCTGTCCGACCAGGTAGCCCCGCAGCATCGCGGTGACGGTCAGGCCGGTGGCGACGAGAGCGAGCGCGACGAGGCTCAGCATCGCGGCGACGAGCGTGACCCGCAGCGGGGTCCGCGCCGGCAGGGATCGCAGGCTCGCCACGGTGGTGCGCCTCACTCCCTGGGCAGGCGAAGGACGTAGCCCACACTGCGCAACGTGTGCAGCAGCCGCGGGTCGGACGTGTCCACCTTGCGCCGCAGGTAGGAGACGTAGGACTCGACGACGTTGGCCTCGCCGCCGAAGTCGTAGTTCCAGACGTGGTCGAGGATCTGCGCCTTGCTCAGCACCCGGCCCGGGTTCTGCATGAAGTAGCGCAACAGCTTGAACTCGGTCGGCGAGAGAGCGACGAGCTCGCCCGACTTCCACACCTCGTGCGTGTCGTCGTCCAACTCGATGTCGGCGAAGACGAGCCTCGCCGACCGCGTGTCGACGCCGGGCCGTCCGGCGCTACGGCGCAGCACCGCTCGGATACGCGCCAGGATCTCCTCCAGGCTGAACGGCTTGGTCACGTAGTCGTCACCGCCGAGGGTCAGGCCGGTGACCTTGTCCTCGGTCGAGTCACGTGCCGTCAGGAACAGCACCGGCACGTGAGTGCCCTCGCCCCGCATGCGGCGTACGACGGTGAAGCCGTCCATGTCCGGCATCATCACGTCGAGCACGACGAGGTCGGGTCGCACCTTGCGCGCGCGGGCCAGCGCCTCCCGCCCGTTCGTGGCGGTCGCGACCTCGAACCCCGCGAAGCGCAGGCTGGCCGCGAGCAGCTCGAGGATGTTCGGCTCGTCGTCGACGACGAGGAGCCTGGCCTCCGCTGCTCTCGGTCCGTCGGCCGTGCGCGACGATGGGGTGGCCGTCATGACCTGAGCCTCGCACGAGCCCACCGGCAGAAGCCTGAGCGGATGCTGTGAGATTGCTGTGAGTCCGGGGAAGGGGACGAGCAGGGAACGCGCACGACAAGCCCAGGAGGACGCAAGGTGCAGCAGCGAAAGATCGGTGACCTGACCGTGTCCGCCATGGGACTCGGCTGCATGGGGATGAGCGAGTTCTACGGCACCGTCGACGAGGGCGAGGCGGAGCGGACTATCCACCGCGCCCTCGACCTCGGCGTGAGCTTCCTCGACACCGCCGACATGTACGGCCCGTTCACCAACGAGGCACTGGTCGGCCGCGCCATCGCCGGCCGCCGCGACGAGGTCGTGCTGGCCACGAAGTTCGGCAACGAGCGCCGCGCGGACGGCACCCGCCTGGGTGTCAACGGCCGGCCGGACTATGTGCGCCAGGCCATCGACGACTCGCTCCAGCGGCTCGGCGTCGACGTCATCGACCTCTACTACCAGCACCGCATCGACCCCGACACTCCCGTCGAGGAGACGTGGGGAGCGATGAAGGAGACCGTCGACGCCGGGAAGGTGCGCTACCTCGGCATCTCGGAGGCGGCGCCGGCGACGATTCGCAAGGCGCACGCCGTACATCCGGTGACCGCGCTGCAGACGGAGTACTCGCTGTGGACCCGCGACCCCGAGGACAACGACGTGCTCGCGACCGTGCGCGAGCTCGGCATCGGGTTCGTCGCCTACTCCCCCATCGGCCGCGGCTTCCTGTCCGGGGAGGTCCGCACCCTCGACGGTCTCGCCGACGACGACTTCCGGAAGCGCAACCCGCGCTTCCTGGGCGAGAACCTCACGAAGAACCTCGAGCTGGTCGACCACGTGCGCGAGATCGCCGACGAGAAGGGCGTCACCGCGACGCAGCTCGCGCTCGCCTGGGTGCTGCACCAGGGCGCGGACATCGTGCCGATCCCCGGTACGAAGCGAGTCCACTACCTCGAGGAGAACGCAGCCGCCGCCGACATCGCGCTGTCCTCGGAGGACCTGAAGCGTCTCGACGAAGCCGCTCCGGCGGGCGGCACCGCCGGCAATCGATACCCCGACATGTCTCCGGTGCACATCTGACCCAGTGCACATCTGACCCAGTGCACATCTGACCCAGTGCAAATCTGACCCAGTGCAAATCTGACTACGCGCCCGGGTGGCCCTCGGCACCGACGTACGGGCAGTGCCGGCATCCGCGGAGGCAGCAGAACCCGCGCTCGGCGAGGAATCTCGCGGTCATCACGAACAGACCGGTGCCCGGGTCGAGGTAGCCGGCCGCTCCGTCCGCCATCGCCGCGTCGTGCGCCGCCAGGATCTCGGCCCGACGCGGATGGCCGGGCGGTAGCCGGTCTTGGTGCGGCTCGGCGAGCGGCCGCTCCGCGCGCCGCGTCGGTCCGGGCTCGGGAGGCACGCCGGCGAATCTAGCCGGGCCGCGCTCCGTCGTCGCCGCACTCTCCGTCGTCGCCACACTCTCCGTCGTCGCCACACTCTCCGTCGTCGCCACACTCTCCGTCGTCGCCGCACTCTCCGGCGTCGCCACACTCTCCGGCGTCGCCACAACAGGCGAGGCAATGCCTCAACAGGCCGCCCGACCTGTTGAGGCAGTGCTGCGCCTACCTAACGTGGTCGACTCGCGGCTGGGGCAGGGCGCCTAGGGTCGGCGGAGTGAGCCAGGTCGACGCAGCCGGTGACCTCGGGCTGCTGACCGGCCCGCTCGCCGCGGCACTTCTCGAGGAGGCGCTGGCCGAGCGGGTGCTGCGCTGGGCGGTACGCCGGGTCGACCACCAGCCGGGCGGGACGACGACCGCGTCGTACCGGGTCCGCATCCACGACGCCGGCGGTGAGCGCACCGAGACGCTGGGCGCTGCGGTCGGGCCAGGCCGGCCGATGACGGTGTGGCGGCTTGCCGACGACCCGGCGCTGCCCGGTCTCGCGACTGCGACGGACGTCGCCGGCCTCGGGCGACTTCTGCAGGAGGTCGGGGTCACCGCGCCGCCTCAGGTGACGCTGCGGTCCTACCGGCCGCGTCGTCGCGCGGTTGTCGAGGTCACCTGCGGCGGTCGACGGCTGTTCGTCAAGGTGCTGCGGCCCGGTCGTGCCGGCGGGCTGGCGCTGCGGCATGCGCTGCTGCACGACGCGGGCATGCCGGTCCCGCCGGTGCTCGCGACCACGCCGGCCGGTCTCGTGGTGACCGACGCGCTGCCCGGCGTCGGTCTGCGCCGGGTGCTGCGCGGCGACTCGCCCGGGGCGCCGCCGACCGGGGCCGAGCTCGTCCACCTGCTCGCCGCCCTGCCCGACGGCGTACGTGCCCTGCCGCGCCGACGGTCCTGGACGGACGGAGCCGTGCACTACGCCCGGGCGATCGGCACGGTGCTGCCTGCGGAGGCTGACCGCGCTGCCCACCTCGCGGTCGCGGTGGGTACGGCGGTCGGCGGGTGCGGTCCCGGAGACGCCCCGACCCACGGGGACCTGCACGATCACCAGTTGCTCGTCGAGGGCGGGCGGATCAGCGCGCTGCTCGACCTCGACACGGTCGGACCGGGACGGCTGGCCGACGACCTCGCCTGCCCCATCGCCCACCTGGCGCTGACAGCCATGGAGCGCCCCGCACGGACCATGGCCCTCGAACCGGTGGTCAGCGACTGGCTGTCGGCCTGCGACGACCACGTCGACCCGGTCGAGCTGCGCCACCGCGTTGCTGGCGTCCTGCTCTCGCTGGCACTGGGACCGATGCGCGTGCAGCAGGTGGGGTGGCCCGATGCGGTGCGGGCACGTCTCGACCTGACCGAGCGGTGGGTCGAGCCTGGCCGCACTCTGCGTCGGCGCCACAACAGGCGAAGCATTGCCTCAACAGGCCGCCAGACCCGTTGAGGCAATGCTGCGCCTACCTAACGTGGTCGACTCGCGGCATGGGAGCGCGCGACAGGACGGTCAGGACCGGACTGACCTGCCCCGGCCGGCGAGCAGGAGCAGCAGTCCGTTGCCGTCAGCCGCCCGCAGCCAGGGCACCCCCTTGTCGCCACCCGCCGACTCGCCCGCCGGACGACGTACGCCGGTGCCGGTCCGCCCCTCGGCGTCGAGTGGCTCGGCGGTCCCGTGCGTCAGCACCTGCTCGGCCTCGGAGAGCTGGCGGATCGCCACCAGCCGCACGACTCCCGGCGCCGACTCGACGAGGTCCTGGTAGATCGCCGGATCGTGCTGGCCGTCGTCCCCCACCAGGGACCAGCGCAGCCCGGGCAGCTCGCGCACCAGCCGGCGCAGCGTCCGAGACTTGTGGGTGCGCCCGGACCGGAACCAGTGACCCTCGGCCGGTCCCCAGTCGGTGAGCAGCAGCGGTCCGGCCGGATAGCGGTGCCGGTCGAGGAACCGGCCGAGCGACGGCGCGACGTTCCACGCGCCCGTCGACAGGTAGACGACGAACACGTCCGGTCCGTCCTCCGTCAGCCGGTGCAGGAAGCGTGCCATGCCTGGCACCGGCCGCCGCGCCGTCTCGTGCCGCACGAAGCTGTTCCAGAGCGCCAGCAACGGACGCGGGATGGCGGTCACCATGACCGTGTCGTCGATGTCGCTGACGACGCCGTACTTCTCGTCGTTCCCCACGACCCGCATGGGCACGGTCACCGGTGCGACGCCCGGAGCCGCCAGCGTCACCTCGCCCCACCCGGGCGCCAGGTCGGCTGTGACCACCTCGTCGATGTAGCCGCCGGCGTCGGTGCGCACCACCCTGGTCGAATCGCCAGCGCTCACCTGGACGTGGACCCCGGCGAGGCTGACGGTCAGGAAGTGGCGCCATCCTCGCCGGCCCGACCGCTCCTGCTCGCGCTGCCCGGCCGGCACCAGCAGCGCCCGGCCGAGCACGCGCACCCAGCCGAGCCGCTCGCCGTCGGCGCTCGCGCCGTAGCCGACATAGGGCACCAGCACCGGGCGCCAGCCACGGCGCCAGAGCAGCAACGCCAGCCCGCGTTCCACCGCCTGCTCCGCGCGTGCGACGCGAGCTGCCCAGACCACGGCGCGCACGCTACCCGGTGTCGCAGATCACAGATGCCGCGGTGCGACCGGCTCGCTAAGGTCGCGACCGCCCGCTCCCCACCGGCAGAGGAGTCCCGTGCCTGCACCTGACCCCGGCATCCTGCACCCCCTCCCCGAGCATCCGCGGGTCGTGCTGCTGAGGCCGCTCGTCCAGTCGGAGAAGATCGAGGTCGGTGACTACACCTACTACGACGACCCGGTCGCCCCTACCGCGTTCGAGACCAACAACGTGCTCTACGCCTTCGGGCCGGAGCGTCTGGTGATCGGGCGCTACTGCTGCCTCGCCACCGGTATCCGCTTCGTGATGCCCGGTGGCAACCACGCGAGCCGAGGACCGTCGGCTTTCCCGTTCACGATCTTCGGCGGCGACTGGGCCGAGCGCACGCTCGACGTCGTGCTCGCCGCGCCGAGCCCCGGTGACACCGTCGTCGGCAACGACGTGTGGTTCGGCATGGACGTGACGGTGATGCCCGGGGTCACCGTCGGGGACGGCGCGATCATCGCCACCGGCTCGGTGGTGGTGCGCGATGTCGAGGCCTACACCGTGGTCGGCGGCAACCCCGCGCGCGAGCTCCGCCGTCGATTCGGCGAGGAGGATGTCGCACGGCTGCTGCGCGCCCGTTGGTGGGACTGGCCGGTCGAGCTCGTCACCGAGCACGTGCGCACGATCATGACGGGTACGCCGAGCGAGCTGGAGGTCATCGCGCGCGAGGCGGGGCTGGTCCGTGAGCCTGATGCCCAGGACCGCTGAGGTCGTCATGCTGCAGGTGAGCGACCCGATCAGGACCGAGCGGCTGGTGCTGCGGCCGTACCGCTCCGACGACCTCGACGGGCTGCACGACATCCACTCGCGGGCCGACGTCGTCCGCTATCTCTACTCGGAGGTGCGCGACCGGGAGGCCAGCCGGGTCGCGCTCGAGGAGAAGATGGCCCGCGACCGTCTCGAGGCGGAGGGCGACGGGCTCGCCCTCGCCGTCACCCACGCCGAGGACGGCCGGCTGCTCGGCGAGGTGAGCCTGCGCTGGCTCAGCGCCGCGCACCAGCAGGGCGAGGTGGGGTTCGTCTTCCACCCCGACGCGCAGGGCCACGGCTACGCACGCGAGGCCGCGACGGTCATCCTGGGCATCGCCTTCGACGACCTCGGGCTGCACCGCGTCGTCGGGCGCACCGATGCCCGCAACGAGGCGTCGGCCGCGCTGATGCGCCGCCTGGGCATGCGGCTGGAGGCCCACCTGCGCGAGAACGAGGTCTTCAAGGGCGAGTGGGGCGACGAGCTCGTCTTCGCGATGTTGGCGAAGGATTGGCAAGGGGGATAACACCGGCGTGGCGTCACGGACCTGAAATGCCCACGACGTAGCCTGACGGCAGCAGACGCAGCGAGGCCCCCTCCATGTATGAGATGGAGGGGGCCTCGGTCGGTCCCGCACCTCGGACTCGCCGATTGCTCGGCCAGCCCGGTGCACGGGCCCTCCGCCACCAGTCGCATCCCCGAAGGGCTGCAGTGGTCGCAGACCGTGCTCGAGATCCCGGTTTCCCGGCATCTCGTGCCCCGCTCGCATCGCGGTCTCCCGCGTTGCGTGCGCCCCGGAGTCTCCTCCTGGTCGGTCCCCGTTCCCGGTGACGTAGTGAGATTTGTAGTCTCCTCAGAAGGGCCGCACAAGGGGTTTCGGAGGGTCGTTTTCCACCTTTTTCGTCATCCCCAGGATGTCCACAGAAGGACGTTTGTTGTCCCCCGATGACCGGTCGTCTTCCACCGCCAGCGGTCCTCGTCCACCGCGCCGTCCACCGTTTCATCCACAGCACGGTCGCGGCGCTGTCCACCATGTGGACACCGCCGTGGCCACCTTGGAGACCTCATCCCTGCGTCGTTTTTCGAGTTCGGCTTCGGACAGTCGAATCCCCCTCGCCGGCCGTAGTCTCCAGGAGATGCCACCGGTCGCCTCTCCCTCGGCCGTCGGCGTGCCGCACCCAGGCGAGCCGGCCGACCGACCTCCACGACGTCGGCGCGGCTCACCGCGGACGTGGGCCGTCGTCGTCCTGGTGTGCGCGCTGCTCGCTGCGGCGCTGTGGCGGGCGACCAACGACGGTGGCCCGACCCCGCTCAGCCGGGCCGACGTCGACCGTGCCGTGGCGCGCGGCATCGAGAAGTCGCAGGTGGAGCAGCGCACCAAGGCGCCGGACGCGGTGGCCGCGTTCCGCACGATCAGCCCGTCGCTCGTCACGGTGACGACCGCGCGCTCCGGTCCCGACGCCGGGGCCGCCAGCGGGGTGGCTCTCGGCGCGGGTGTCGTGGTCAACGCGGAGGGCGCCGTCCTGACCGCTCTGCACGTGGTCGAGGGCGGCGGGTCGATCAGGGTCCGGTTCGCCGACGGCACCCGGGCGGCGGCGCGGGTGACGAGCAAGCAGGCGGCGCGCGACATCGCCGTCCTGGCCGTCGACCGGCTCCCCGATGTGGTCGTGCCCGCTGTGCTCGGTGGCGGGGCACAGGTCGGCGACGACGTCTTCGCGGTCGGCAACCCGCTCGGGCTGCAGCGGAGCCTCACGGCCGGGGTTGTGTCGGCGACCGACCGGAAGGTGCGTGCCGATGAGGGCCGCACCCTGAACGACCTCATCCAGTTCGACGCCGCCGTCAACCCCGGCAACAGCGGCGGCCCTCTGCTCAACCGGGACGGGCAGGTGGTCGGGGTCGTGACCGGCCTGGCCAACCCCTCGCGACAGGCGTACTTCGTGGGGATCGGGTTCGCCGTACCCATTGCCATTGCCGGCGGCGTCGCCGGAGGGCCGCAGCAGTGACCCCGACGCGGCCCGCGCCGCCGACCTAAGACCTGGGAGAGCCATGGACACCCGCACGGACCCACCGCCGCAGCCGCCGCAGCCCAGCGGTCCCAGCACCCGCTGGAGCAGACGCTCTACCAGGTCAAGAAGACGATCGTGGGCCAGGACCAGCTGCTCGAGCGGATGCTCGTCTCGCTGCTGGCACGTGGTCACCTGCTCGTCGAGGGCGTCCCCGGGCTGGCCAAGACGATGGCGATCAAGACGCTGGCGCAGGCGATCGGCGGCGAGTTCCAGCGGATCCAGTTCACCCCCGACCTGGTGCCCGCCGATGTGATCGGCACCCGCATCTACAACCAGCGCGAGGGCGAGTTCCAGGTCTCGCTCGGGCCGGTCTTCGCCAACCTGCTGCTGGCCGACGAGATCAACCGGGCGCCGGCCAAGGTGCAGAGCGCCCTGCTCGAGGTGATGCAGGAGCGGCAGGTGACGATCGGGCGCGAGACCTACCCGGCGCCCGACCCGTTCCTGGTCATGGCGACGCAGAACCCGATCGAGTCCGAGGGCACCTATCCGCTTCCCGAGGCGCAGGTCGACCGCTTCATGCTCAAGGTCCTCGTCGGCTACCCCACTCCCGCCGAGGAGTACGTCGTCGTCGAGCGGATGACCTCGGCCCTCGATCCCCCCGCGCCGATCATCGACACCCGGCGGCTGCTGGACTACCAACGCGCCGCCGACGCGGTCTACGTCGATCCCGAGATCATCCTGTACGCCGTCCGGGTCACCACCGCGACCAGGGACCTGACCGCGGCCGGCCTCCCCGAGCTCGCCCGCTACGTGACCTTCGGCGCCAGCCCGCGCGCATCGATCAACATGGTCCTCGGCGCCAAGGCCCTCGCCTTCCTGCGCGGACGCGACTACGCGCTCCCCGCGGACGCCCGCGACCTGGCGCGCGACGTGCTGCGCCACCGCATCGTGCTCTCCTACGAGGCCCTCGCCGACGGCGTCTCGCCCGACGACCTGCTCGGACCGCTCCTCGCCGCCATCCCGGTGCCCGAGATCTCGCTGGACGAGCGCGGCGCGCTCGCCGAGGGCCGGCCATGGTCCGCACGACAGTCCTGACTCCCGAGCGCGTCCTGCGCCGCCTGGAGTGGCGGGTCATCCGCCGACTCGACGGCCGGCTGCAGGGCGACCACCGGACCTTGTTCCGCGGCACAGGGATCGATGTGGCCGACCTGCGCGAGTACCAGCCCGGTGACGACCTCCGCCACGTCGACTGGAACGTCACCGCACGGATGGACACGCCATACGTCCGCAAGTACCTCGAGGACCGCGAGGTCACCGCCTGGCTTCTCCTCGACTGCTCGCCGTCGATGGGCTTCGGGCCGATCGAGCGACACAAGCACGTCGTACTCACCGAGGTCGCGGCCACGGTGGCGCAGCTGCTCGCCCGCGGAGGCAACAGGGTGGGTGCGGTGCTCTTCGACACCGAGGTCGAGGAGACGATCCCGCCCGGGCACGGCCGCAACCAGGTGCTGCGCATCCTCGGGCGGTTGATGCAGAGGCCGGCCGACTCCGACCCGGCCGCCGGCCGGACCGCGCGGCGGACCACCACCGACCTTGCCGTGGCGCTGCGCGCCGCACTCGGCATCGCCCGGCGCCGGTCGCTGATCGTCATCGTCTCCGACTTCATCACCGAGCCGGGATGGGAGCGTCCGCTGGCCCAGCTCGCCCGCCGCCACGACGTGCTCGCCATCCAGGTGCTCGACCGGCGCGAGTTCGAGCTCCCCGCCGCGGGCATGATGTACGTCGAGGACGCCGAGACCGGCGAGCAGATCTTCGTCGACACCGACGACGCCGGGTTCCAGGCGCGGTTGCGGGCCGCAGCCGACGAGAGGCAGGACTCGCTGACGGCGAGTGCGCGCACCGCCGGACTGGACCTGTTCACGATCACCACCGACGAAGACCTGGTGCGCGCGTTGGTCCGCATCGGCGAGCTGCGCAGGCGGCGTCGGCGATGACCTTCGCCTGGCCCTGGATGCTCCTCAGTCTCGCCGCCCTCCCGGTGCTGGTGCTGGGGTATCGGCGGCTGCTCCGGCGCCGGGCGGCGCGGCGCGCCGACCTGGCCGGCCTCGGCCTGGTGGCTCCCGGCGAGGTGTCATCCGGGCGACGGCGACACGTGGCCCCGGTGCTGTTCCTGACCGCGGCGGCGCTGCTGTTCGTCGCGCTGGCCCGACCCGAGGCGACCGTCTCCCAGCCCCACCGTGAAGGCACGGTGGTCCTGGCCTTCGACGTGTCCGGCAGCATGGCCGCCACCGACCTGTCGCCGACCCGCATCGCGGCCGCGAAGTCCGCCGCACGAGCCTTCGTGAAGAGACAGCCGGCGACCGTGCGGGTCGGCGTGGTGGCCTTCAGCAGGAACGGCCTGGTCACGCAGCAGCCCACCACCGACCAGGCGCGCGTGCTCGGCGCCATCGACCGCCTCACGCCGCAAGGTGGGACAGCCCTCGCCCGCGGGCTGCAGACGTCGCTGAGCGCCATCGCCGGGAGGTCCGTGCAGCTGGGCGTGTCCAACGGCTCGGTCGAGCCCCAGGGGCAGGACCTCGGGTACTACGGCTCCGCGGCGGTGATCCTGCTCTCCGACGGCGAGAACACCGCCGACCCGGACCCGATCGCCGTGGCCGAGATCGCTTCGACCGCAGGCGTGCGGGTCTACCCGATCGGGCTCGGCAGTCCTCAGGGGACGGTGCTCGAGATCGACGGCTTCCAGGTCGCGACCGCGTTGAACGAGCCGATGCTGCGCGAGATCGCGTCGACGACGGACGCGGAGTACTTCACGGCCAGCGACGAACGCGAGCTCGCGAAGGTCTACGGGTCGATCGACCTGGACTGGACCGTCCGCAGCGAGCAGACCGAGATCACCGCACTGCTCGCCGGTGCTGCCGCGCTGCTGCTCCTGCTCGGCGCGGGTCTCTCGCTGGCGTGGTACGGGCGGGCGGTGTAGCCATGCGCTTCGAGTGGCCGCTCGCCCTGCTCGCCCTCCTTGTGCTGCCCCTGCTGCTCGGCGTCTACGTGTGGCAGATCCGGCGACGCCGCAGGCAGGCGGTGGCCTACTCCAGCGTCGCGCTCATCCTCGCGGCGGCTCCGCGCCGGTCGGCCTGGCGGCGGCACGTGCCGGTCGTGCTGATGCTCGCCGTCCTGGCCTGCCTCAGCCTCGCGGCGGCACGCCCGCAAGTCAGGACGGACGTGCCGGTGGCCGGGTCCGCGGTGATCCTGGCGCTCGATGTGTCCGGCTCGATGTGCGCGACCGACGTGGAGCCCAACCGGCTCAGTGCGGCACAGGACGCGGTGCGCGACTTCGTGCGCGCACAGGACTCGAGCACTCGCATCGGTCTCGTGCTGTTCTCGGGATTCGCGCAGGTAGCCGTGGCACCGACCGCCGAGCGGGAGGAGCTGTTCCGCGCCATCGACTCGCTGACGACCGGCAGAGGCACCACGATCGGCTCGGCGATCCTCAAGGCGGTGGACGCGATCGCCGCGATCAACCCCGACGCGGCGCCGACGGACACCGGCGCGTCCACGGAGCCGGACGGATCCGCCGCGACGCCGGACCCCGGTGCCGTCCCGGCGCCCGCACGCCCCGGCGAGTACACGCCCGAGATCGTCGTGCTGCTGACCGACGGCGCCAACACCACCGGCATCGAACCCGTGGATGCCGCGGAGATCGCTGCCTCGCGCGGCGTGCGCGTCTATCCGATCGGGTTCGGGACGAGCAACCCGACGAGCCTGGTCTGCACGGCGGAGCAGCTGGGCGGCCGCGGCTTCGACACCTTCGGCCCGGGCGGCTTCCGCGGTGGCGGGGGCGGCGGTCCCGGGCGGGGCAACTTCCTCGTCGCGGACGACGCGACGCTCAAGCAGGTGGCGAGCGTCACCGGCGGCACCTACTTCTCGGCGAGCGACGCGGACCAGCTGCAGAGCGTCCTGGAGGACCTCCCCCGTCAGGTCGAGATCCAGCAGCGCGATGTGGAGCTGAGCGTCGCCTTGGTGGGGCTGGCGGCGCTGCTCGTCCTGCTCTCCGGGTGGGCCGCGGCACGCTGGACGGCGTTCCCGGCCTAGACGACGGGGCTCATCCGACCGCGGACGCGGCCGCGCGCCCCGCGACCCGGCCGGAGTAGAGGCAGCCGCCGAGGAACGTGCCCTCGAGCGAGCGGTAGCCGTGCATGCCGCCGCCCCCGAAGCCCGCGATCTCTCCTGCGGCATAGACGCCGGGGAAGGGCTCGCCGTCCTTGCGCAGCACCCGGCCGAGGAGGTCGGTCTCCAGCCCTCCCAGCGTCTTGCGGGTGAGCACCGAGAGACGTACGGCGATGAGCGGGCCCGCCTTCGGGTCGAGGAGGCGGTGCGGCCTGGCCACCCGGATCAGCTTGTCGCCGAGGTAGGTGCGCGCACCGCGGATGGCGGTGATCTGGAGGTCCTTTGTGAACCTGTTGTCGACCTCGCGGTCGCGAGCCACCACCTCGCGCTCCACGTCGGCCAGGTCGAGCAAGGGCGTGTCGGTCAGGGCGTTCATGCCGCGCACCAGGTCGGGCAGCGTGCGCTCGACGACGAAGTCGGCGCCGTGGCGCAGGAACGCCGCGATCGGTGCCGGTGCACCGGACCGCACCCGGGCAAGAACCTGGCGCACGTCCTTGCCGGTCAGGTCCGGGTTCTGCTCCGAGCCGGACAGCGCGAACTCCCGTTCGATGATGCGCTGCGTCAGCACGAACCAGGAGTGGTCGTGACCCGTGCCCGTGACGTGCTCGAGGGTGCCGAGGGTGTCGAAACCGGGGAACAGCGGCGGAGGCAGCCGGCGGCCGAGCGCGTCCAGCCAGAGCGAGGACGGGCCGGGCAGGATGCGGATGCCGTGCCGGCTCCACACCGGGTCCCAGTTCGTGATGCCCTCGACGTAGTGCCACATGCGGTCCGGGTTCACCACGCGACCACCGGCCTGCTGGGTGATCTCGAGCATCCGCCCGTCGACGTGCTCGGGGACGCCCGAGAGCAGCCGCGCCGGTGGCTGCCCCATTCGCGACGGCCACGATCGGCGTACCAGGTCGTGGTTGCCGCCGATGCCGCCCGAGGTGACCACGACGGCCTGCGCCCGCAGCGCGAAGTCGCCGACGGCGTTGCGCGAGCTCGCCGCTCCGCGCACGGCGTCGCTGCGTTCCAGCACCTGCCCGTGGACGCCGTCCACTCCCCCGCTGGTCACGCTCAGCCCGTCGACCCGGTGACGGAACCGGACGTCCACCAGCCCACGAGCCGCGGCGTCGCGTACCCGTCGCACGAAGGGCTCGAGCACTCCGGGCCCGGTGCCCCAGGTGATGTGGAACCGCGGCACCGAGTTGCCGTGGCCGGTGGCGAGGTGTCCGCCGCGCTCGGCCCAGCCGACAACCGGAAAGAACCGCACGCCCTGGGCGCGCAGCCACGCGCGCTTCTCACCCGAGGCGAAGTCGACGTAGGCCTCGGCCCACTTCCGCGGCCAGTGGTCCTCCTCGCGGTCGAAGCCCGCCGTGCCCCACCAGTCCTGCATGGCCAGCTCATGCGAGTCGCGGATGCGCAGGCGGCGCTGCTCCGGTGAGTCGACCAGGAAGAGCCCACCGAGCGACCAGAAGGCCTGTCCGCCGAAGGACGCCTCGGGTTCCTGGTCGAGCAGGACCACCCGTCGGCCGGCGTCGGCCAGCTCGGCCGTCGCGACGAGCCCGGCCAGGCCGGCGCCCACCACGATGACGTCCGCGTCGTCGCCGCCCCGAGTCATGGCTCAGGCGGCGCGTACGTCGACGAGCACACCGACCTTGTCGATGCGGTGCTCGGGGTTGCCGAATCTGTCCGACCAGTTGTTACCCGCCGCGCGGTCCTCGGGTGTCGCGCACGTGGAGACCGTGATCATCGGCCGGGTGGCGGCCTCGCCCGGGTGACCCGGTACCGGCGCCGACTGCAGCGCCCGCGAGCGCGCCGACCGGAACGAGATCGTCATCGTGGTGGTCACCCGGTAGTCGTAGACCATGCCGTCGGCGGTGACGAGGATGCGCGCGCCTCGGCGGAGCTCGGGGAGGTCGCGGAGCGGCCCGCCGGCGGTGAGGCGGTGTCCGGTCACGATGAGGTTGCCGACCTCGCCGGGTCGCGCACCGCCGCCCGGTCCGCGGGGCGTCGCCATGTCGCCCCGGTTCTGGATGCGGGTGCCCGGCGCGTCGTCCGGCGAGCCGGTATAGGCGATGACCCGGTGCCGGCGCAGCCCGATGTCGGGGATGCTCAGCCAGAAGCGGGTTGCCCGCACGGGCCGGATGGCGGGGGCAGCTGCGGGGGTCTCAGACTGCTCCGACGCGGCCGGCGTCGGCGGAGCCCTCAGGGGCGTCGTGGCCGTGGTCGTGGCCGGCGACGGACGCGACCGGGGACGCTCGGCTGCGTCGGAGTTGACCGAGCAGCCGGTGAGCGCCAGGAGCATCGTGGCCACGATGCTCGTCGTCGCCCGTCGGGTCGGCATGTCCCCACGATATGCGCTCGTTGGCGCGCTCACCTCGCCACCACGACCGGCTCAGGCCAGCGGGGCCAACCCGATCGAGGCGGCCCCCGTCACGAGCTCGTCGAGCCCGAACAGCCCCGCCGGGCCGACGACCCCCGCGCGACGCGGCGGCCGGTCCTGGGCCTTCTCGGCGGCCCACGCCAGCAGCTCGGCGGTGAGGTCGTAGTGGTTCGGGCCGTCGAGCACGACCCGCGACAGCCGCCCGCGCCCGGGCTCGGCGGTCTCGGCGACCACGCGCGTGCGCGAGAGGGACCGGGCCTGCTCGTCAGGCCCTCCGGACGAGCCCGGCAGCACCCGGCGTACGACTGCGTGTGCGATGTCCTGGCCCGGGGGCACCGCGGTCATGACGCGCATCGCGGCACTCAGTCCTTGCGCGGCGCGGGAGAACTTGGCGAACCAGCCGAGGTAGACCTCGACGTCGGTGACGCCGGGGTGGCGCCTCGGCAGCCAGAGGTGCTCGGAGCCGGCGAGCGAGACGCCCTGGAACGGCCGGCCGCCCATGTCGAAGGTCGCGTGCCGCGACGCCATCCGGTCGGGGACCAGCCGGCCACCGCGCCAGGCGTAGGCGGGGTCGATCATCATGCCCGCGCCGGAGGCGAGGGTGCCGCCGCTGGGTCCGCCACGGCCGGTGACGAAGTAGCCGACGCGCACGCGCGTCGCGTCGGGCGCCTCGAGCAGCGCGAGCTCGGCCGCGAGGTTGCCCGGCACGTAGTCGTAGCCGAACGCGGGCACCAGCGTGGCGCCTGTGCGCTGCGCCCACGGGTCGACCCGGTCCACGAGGGCCTTCACGAACGCGGGCTCGCCGGTCGAGTCGAGGTAGGTCGCGCCGGCCGCCGCGGCTGCCTTGGCCAACGGCAGGCCGAAGCGGGAGAACGGGCCCACGGTCGTGAGGATCACGTCGTCGGGTCCGACCAGGTTGCGGACAGCGGCATCGTCGGTCGCGTCGGCCACCAAGACCTCGCTGCCGCCGGGGAGCTCGTCGGCCAGCAGGTCGAGGCGGCGCTGGTCGCGACCTGCCAGCATCGGCTTGCAGCCTCGGCGCGAGAGAGCGTGGGCGGTGAGGCGTCCCGTGTAGCCGGTGGCGCCGAAAAGGACGATGCGCATCGAGACAGGTTACGTAGCCGTGCGACGGGTCGTGACGCTGCCCCGGCCTGCGTAGGCTCCGCTGCCGTGAACGGGAGTGGGCGGGTGGACCCCGCAGCACCGGACGAGTCGGAGGTCCGGGTCGCTGTCTCGACGCTGCTCGACCGGCCGGTCACCTCGCTGTCCTGGGAGGCGACACCGGTCGACCCGGCCCGTCGGATCCACAGCGTCACCGAGGGGGTGGTGCGGATCCGCGGCGAGGCCGACGGGGCGCCGTTCTCGCTCGTCGTCAAGGCGACCCGGCTGGGCAAGGACGCCGACCCGGGTGGTCTCTGGGTGTCGCACGCGGACCCGGCGCACCGCGGCTACTGGAAGCGGGAGTGGCTGGCGTTCGCGAGCGGGCTGCTGACGGCGCTGCCGGGTCGACTGCGCGCGCCGCGGCTGCTGCTGGCCTCCGAGCCGAGCGAGAACCGCGCATGGCTATGGCTCGAGGACGTCGACGGACTGCCGGGCACGGCGTGGGAAGACGACCACTACGCCGCGGCTGCCTACGACCTCGGCACCACCCAGGGCGCGTACGCCGCCGGCCGCGCCCTACCCGACGAGCCGTGGCTCTCGCGAGACTGGCTCGCGGCGTGGGTCGCCACGGCGCAACGTTGGTGGCCGCTCGTCGACGACGACACGGTCTGGGCCGACGACCGGCTGGCAGACGTCGCCGCTCTTCGCCCCCGCGCTCGGCAGGTGTGGGCCGTGCGTGACGCGCTGCTCGCGGTGGTCGCGCAGGCGCCGAGGACCCTCGTCCACCACGACCTGTGGCCGACCAACCTGTTCGCCGGCACCGACGGGCGCACCGTGGCGATCGACTGGTCGTCGGTCGGTGTCGGCGGCCTCGGCGCCGACCTCGACCAGATCACCCTCGACCCGGTCTGGATGCAGGTGCTCCCGGGCGGCGACCTCGACGCCCTCGAGAGGGCGGTGCTGCCGGCGTACGCCGGGGGGCTGCGCGCGGCGGGTGCGGAGGTTTCTGACGCCGAGGTGCGCCGGTGGTACGCCGCCGTCGCGGGCCTGCGCTACACCTCGGTGCTCGCCCCCCAGGCCGAACTCGCCGGCGATCCGGCACGTGTCGAGGCACTCGAGCAGCGGTGGTCGCGGCCCTTCGCCGCGCTGCAGGCCGACCGGGCGCGCGTCATCGCGCGCTCCCTCGACCTCGCCGAGGAGTGCCTCGGCTGACCCGCCGCTAGTCCCCCGTATGCCAGAGAAGCGAGGCGGCGACGAACCAGGAGGCGAACCCCACCAACATCGCGGTGAGCCCGTGCGACCAGGCCAACGCGCGGCTCACTGCCCGGCTGGCTCCGGCCTTGCGCAAGTCGGCACGGGTGTAGCCGAAGCCGTTCGCCTCGGTCGGCATGGCCATCAGAAGGTAGGGCGCATACGCGAGAAGCACGGGAGCGACGAGGACGGCCGCGACGGGACGCGAGCCCGTGCGGTAACCGATCCCCGCCCACACGAGAGTGCCAGCCGCGGCAGCCAACTGTGACCCGACGCCAACCAAGACCGCGCGGGGCCATTGCCCGCCGCTGGCGCGCAGAAGACGTGGCAGCAGCCGTGGCTCGAGCCACATGCCGGCCACGACGCCCCAGCCGATGACGGCGAGTAAGCCGACGAGGATCACCCAGGGCTGCACACCTGGCGTCTTCCCGGTGGGCGTGCGCGGGAACCTCACGCCGATTCGACCAGGAAGGACGACGCAATGGCTTCTCAGCGAGCTTTCGTGGCCTCCAGAGGCCAATGCGTCGTCATTCCTGGCCGCACGCCCGGCAGTGACCGCACGCTTTTCGATCGCCGGTGATCCAGCGCAAAGCCAGGTCAGCCGGCCTGTTCGGCGGCGGCCACGAAGTCCTCGGGCTCGGCGAGGATCGCCCGCACCACGCGGCCGGCCGCACCACGGACCGCCGCCTCCCGCCCGAGGCGGGCAGCCGCCACTCGCGGCGCCGCCCACGAGGCGCTGAGGACGGTGCGGTCCAGCGTCGCGGTCAACGCGGGTCGCAACCATGGCTCCAGGCGCGCGTAGAGACCACCCAGGACGACGGTGGGCAGGTCGGTCACGTTGACGACGGCGGCGGCGGCCGTACCCAGCCAGCGGCCCGTCGTCGCCACGGCCTCGAGGGCACGCCGGTCGCCGGCGGTGAGCAGCTCGACGAGTCGGTCGACGGCGGCGTCGTCGTTCATGCCCCCGCCAACGTCGCCGTTGCGCACGCCCGCGTCGCGCAGCACCCGGTCCTGGCCCGCGACTCGTTCCAGGCAGCCGCGTGAGCCGCACCGGCACCGCGGACCGTTCGGGTCCACCACTACGTGGCCGATCTCGCCCGAGAAGCCGCGCACCCCCTCGAACAGGCGCCCGCCGACGACCAGACCGCCGCCGACCCCGACCTCGCCGGAGACGAACAGGAAGTCGGTGAGGTCGTCGTGGCCGCCGAACCATAGCTCCCCGAGCGCGGCAAGGTTGGCCTCGTTGGCGACGGTGACCGGCACCCGCGAGTCGAGCCGCGCGACCAGGTCGTCGTGCACCGGGATGTCACGCCAGCCGAGGTTCGGGGCCACCCGCAACAGCCCGCTGCCCGCGTCGACGAGCCCCGGCACTGCGACGCCGACACCCCCGACCACCCTGCCGTCTGCCTCGAACCGGTCGAGCATCCGTCGCAGGGTCGCTGCCACCGTGGACAGCACCTGAGCGGCCGAACGGTCACGGTGGTCGCGCTCCCGCCGCGACCGCTCGAGAACGTCGCCGCCCATGCCGACGACGGCCACGGCGAGGAAGTGCACGCCGATCTCGACGCCGACGCCCACCGGTCCCCGCTCGGAGAGCGCGAGGGTGGTGCCTGGCCGGCCGGGGCGGGTCGTGGCGGTCAGGCCGCCCTCACGAACCAGCCCAGCCCGGATGAGCCGGTCGACCTGTGCCGACACGGTCGCCTTGGTGAGCCCGGTCGTGGCCGCCGCCCCCGCCCGCGTCGTGCCCTGCCGCGCCGCAACCGCGCCCAGCACCAGCGCGAGGTTCGCCCTGCGCACGGTGTGCTGGCCTGCTGGCACCTCGGCTGGCAACCGCCACCCACTTCCGATAAGTTTAGCCAGCATACTATTCGGCCACCCGAGTGAGGAAGACATGCCAACACCGAAGCCGGCTGACAAGTTCTCCTTCGGCCTCTGGACCGTCGGATGGCAGGCTCGCGACCCCTTCGGCGACGCGACCCGTGAGCCGCTGGACCCCGTGGAGTCGGTCCGTCGTCTCGCCGGTCTCGGCGCCTGGGGCGTGACGTTCCACGACGACGACCTCATCCCCTTCGGCAGCCCTGCGGACGAACGCGAGCGGCTTGTCACACGGTTCCGCGCTGCTCTCGACGAGACCGGCATCGTCGTCCCGATGATGACCACCAACCTGTTCACCCATCCGGTGTTCAAGGACGGCGCGTTCACCAGCAATGACCGGTCGGTCCGCCGCTTCGCCCTGCGCAAGGTGATCCGCAACCTCGACCTCGCCGCCGAGCTCGGCGCGACGACGTACGTGTTCTGGGGCGGGCGCGAGGGATCGGAGACCGAGGCCGCCAAGGACGTGCACGCAGCGCTCGAGCGCTACCGCGAGGGCATCGACACGTTGGCCCAGTACGTCGTCGACCAGGGCTACGACATGCGCTTCGCGATCGAGCCCAAGCCGAACGAGCCTCGAGGCGACATCCTGCTGCCCACAGTCGGGCACGCACTCGCGTTCATCAGCCAGCTCGAGCACGCCGACATGGTCGGGGTGAACCCCGAGGTCGGCCACGAGCAGATGTCGAACCTCAACTTCGTGCACGCCATCTCGCAGGCCCTGTGGCAGGGCAAGCTCTTCCACATCGACCTCAACGGCCAGCACGGGCCCAAGTTCGACCAGGACCTGGTCTTCGGCCACGGCGACGTGCTGAACGCGTTCTTCCTCGTCGACCTCCTCGAGCACGGCCCGCTGGGCGGCGGTCCGCGCTACGACGGGCCGCGCCACTTCGACTACAAGCCGCTGCGCACCGAGGACACCGAAGGCGTCTGGACCTCTGCGGCGTCGAACATGACGACGTACCTGTTGCTCAAGGAGCGCGCAGCAGCGTTCCGCGCGGACCCGCGGGTGCAAGAGGCACTGGAGAGCAGCGGTGTGCTCCAGCTGGCTGTGCCCACCCTGGCACCCGGCGAGACGTGCAAGGACCTGCTCGCCGACCGATCTGCGTACGAGGACTTCGACGCGGCCGAGGCGGCCCAACGCGGCTACGGTGCCGTCGCCCTCGACCAGCTCGCCCTCGAGCACCTGCTGGGCGCTCGCGGCTAGCCCGCCGGCAGGGCGTGCGCGCGATGACGTCGCCGCCCGCGCAGCGTCGCCGTGGGACAGGTATTCCGTACCCTGGGCGGCGACGTGACCACCGCACCCTCCCCCACGCCGGACGACGTGCAGGCGCGCCTCGAGCAGCTCACCCTTCGCGACGCGACGCGGCTGCGGCGGCGTCTCGAACGCGCACGAGCGACGCGCGACCCGGCCAAACGGAAGCGGGCGTACGACGAGGTCACCGCCCTCGTCGACACCGCAGAGCTGCGGGTGCAGCGGCGGCACGCAGCGGTGCCCGAGGTCCGCTACCCGCCCGAGCTGCCGGTCAGCCAACGGCGCGACGACATCGCCGCAGCCATCCGCGACCACCAGGTCGTGGTCGTCGCGGGCGAGACCGGGTCGGGCAAGACGACCCAGCTGCCAAAGATCTGCCTCGAGCTCGGCCGCGGGCTGCGCGGCACCATCGGACACACGCAGCCCCGGCGCCTCGCCGCGCGCGCCGTCGCCGACCGCGTGGCCGAGGAGCTGTCCACACCGGTCGGCGAGACGGTCGGCTTCAAGGTGCGCTTCAACGACCGGTCGAGCGAGGACACGCTGGTCAAGGTGATGACCGACGGCATCCTGCTGGCCGAGATCCAGCACGACCGGCTGCTCACGGCGTACGACACGCTGATCATCGACGAGGCCCACGAACGCAGCCTGAACATCGACTTCCTGCTCGGCTACGTCAAGGAGATCCTGCCGCGTCGGCCTGACCTCAAGGTCGTGATCACCTCGGCCACCATCGACACGCAACGCTTCTCCCAGCACTTCGACCACGCACCTGTCGTCGAGGTGTCCGGTCGCACCTACCCGGTCGAGGTGCGCTACCGGCCGATCGTCGACCCGGACGCGCCCGACGACGCGAACGAGCGCGACCAGACCCAGGCGGTGCTCGACGCCGTCGACGAGCTGGCGCTGGAAGGGCCCGGCGACGTACTCGTCTTCCTCTCCGGCGAACGAGAGATCCGTGACACCGCGGAGGCGATCCGCCGCCACACGCAGAACCGGTCGTCGGTCGAAGTTCTCCCGCTCTACGCGCGGCTGTCTGCCGCCGAGCAACACCGCGTCTTCGCCCCCCATCCAGGACGGCGGATCGTGCTCGCGACCAACGTCGCGGAGACATCTCTCACGGTGCCCGGCATCCGCTACGTCGTCGACCCGGGCACCGCGCGCATCTCCCGCTACAGCAACCGGCTCAAGGTGCAGCGGCTGCCGATCGAGGCGGTCTCGCAGGCGTCGGCGGAGCAGCGCAAGGGACGTTGCGGACGTGTTGCCGAAGGCATCTGCATCCGGCTCTACTCCGAGGAGGACTTCCTCTCCCGGCCGGAGTTCACCGAGCCCGAGATCCTGCGCACCAATCTCGCGTCCGTCGTGCTGTCGATGACCGCACTCGGGCTGGGCGACATCGCAGCGTTCCCCTTCGTCGAGGCGCCCGATCGGCGCAACATCCGCGACGGTGTGCAGCTCCTGGAGGAGCTCGGCGCCTTCGACCCGGCGGCGAAGGAGCCGGGCAAGCGGCTCACGCCGCTCGGCCGGCGGCTCGCGTCGCTGCCCGTCGACCCCCGGCTCGGCCGCATGGTTCTCGAGGCCGACGGCAACGGGTGCGTGGAGGAGGCGATCGTCGTCGCCGCGGCGATGTCCATCCAGGACCCGCGCGAGCGCCCCGTGGACAAGCAGCAGGCGGCCGACGACAAACACCGTCGCTTCGCCGACGAGCGCTCCGACTTCCTCGCCTACTGGAACCTGTGGACCTACCTCCGCGAGCAGCAGAAGGAGCGCTCGTCGAGCTCGTTCCGCCGGATGTGCCGCGCCGAGTTCTTCCACTACCTGCGGGTGCGCGAGTGGCAGGACCTCGTCGGCCAGCTGCGTGCGGCCGGCCGCTCGCTCGGGGTGCGTTCGTCCGACCGCGCCGTCGAACCCGACGTGCTGCACCAGACACTGCTCGCCGGCCTGCTCTCGCACGTCGGCCTGTGGGATGCCGAGAAGCGCGAGTACGTCGGGGCGCGCGGCGCTCGCTTCGCCGCGTGGCCCGGCTCGTCGCTGTTCAAGAAGCCGCCGCGGTGGGTGATGGCCGGCGAGCTGGTGGAGACCTCGCGCCTGTGGGGACGAGACCTGGCGCGCATCGAGCCCGAGTGGGCCGAAGCGCTGGCCGGCCACCTGTTGAAGCGCTCGTACAGCGAACCGCACTGGTCGACGAAGCAGGGCGCGGTGATGGCCTACGAGAAGGTGACGCTCTACGGCGTCCCGCTCGTCGCCAACCGGCGCGTCACCTACGGTCGGATCGATCCCGAGCTCTCGCGCGACCTGTTCATCAGGCATGCGCTCGTGCAGGGTGAGTGGCGCACGCACCACCGGTTCTTCCACAGCAACCGCGCACTGCTCGACGAGGTCGAGGAGCTCGAGGATCGCGTCCGACGACGCGACATTCTCGTCGACGACGAGGCACTGTTCGACTTCTACGACCAGCGCGTGCCTGCCGACGTCGTGTCGGCCCGGCACTTCGACGCGTGGTGGAAACGGGCGCGGCGTGCCGAGCCCGCCCTGCTCGACTTCGAGCGCTCGATGCTGGTCCGCGACGAGGCCGGTGCGGTCAGTGAGACCGACTACCCCGGGGTGTGGCACCAGGGCGAGCTGGAGCTCGCGCTCACGTACCAGTTCGAGCCCGGCGCCGAGGCCGACGGGGTGACCGTGCACGTGCCGCTCGCGGTCCTCAACCGACTGCGCTCCGACGGCTTCGACTGGCAGGTGCCCGGGCTGCGCGCCGAGCTCGTCCCCGCGTTGCTGCGGTCGTTGCCCAAGGCCCTGCGCCGCTCCTTCGTCCCGGTGCCCGACACGGCACGCGCGGTGCTCGACCGGCTCGGCGCGGAAGTCGCGGCGACGGCGCTCACCGATGCGGTGTCGGCCGAGCTCGCGGAGCGCACCGGCGTCCAGGTGCCCTCGGACGCGTGGGATCTCACCAAGGTGCCCGACCACCTGCGGATGACGTTCCGTGTCGAGGACGCCGCCGGCGCAGCGCTCGCCGAGGGCAAGGACCTCGACGTGATCCGGCGGGATCTGCAGACCGACGTACGAGCCACCGTCGCCGAGGCCGCGGTCGACGTCGAGCGCGCGGGTCTGCATGACTGGTCGTTCGGCGAGCTGCCGCGCACGTTCGAGAGATTCCGCGACGGCCAGCGGATGAAGGGCTTCCCCGCGTTGGTCGACGAGGGCTCGTCGGTCGCTGTGCGCGTCCTCGGCACGGAGGCCGAACAGGCGGCCGCGACCTGGCGGGGCACCCGCCGGCTGCTGGCGCTCACGATTCCCTCACCGGTGAAGGGCGCAGTCGCCCGGCTGGACAACGCGACCAAGCTGGCGCTCGGACACAACCCGCACGGCTCGGTGCCCGACCTGCTCGACGACTGCCTCGCCGCGACGCTCGACGCGTTGATGGCGACGCACGGCGGCCCACCGCGCGACGAGGCCGGCTTCGCCCGTCTGCGCACGGCCGTTCGCGCCGACCTGCCTGAGCGGTTCCACGCCGTTGTCGTCGCGACCGCGCGGGTGCTGGCAACCGCCCACGACGTCGCGGTTCGCGCATCCGGGAGCACGAGTGCGGCGCTGCTCCCGTCGCTCATGGACATCCGCAGCCACGTGGACCGGTTGGTGCACGCCGGGTTCGTCACGGCGAGCGGAGAAGCGCGCCTGCCCGACCTGGTCCGCTACCTGCGCGCAGAGCAACGGCGGCTCGACGGGTTGGCGACCTCGCCGGGTCGGGACCGTGAGCGGCTGGCGACGGTGCAGAGGGTGGAGCAGGAGCACGCGTCGTTCCTGGCCCGGCTGCCCGAGGCGCGCCGGGTCGACGACGACGTGCAGGCAGTGGGCTGGATGGTCGAGGAGCTGCGGGTCAACCTCTTCGCCCAGCAGCTCGGCACGCCGTACCCGGTCTCGGAGAAGCGCATCTACCGCACCATGGATGCACTCTGAGTGACCGTCAGCAGGTATGGGTTTCTTCCGTGGTTGGTCGGGCAGCAAAGTTCCCAGACGATCAGCTCTGGAGGAGTAGAGGCATGGACGAGTCAAACCTGATTCCGCTGTCGAAGGACGAGCTCGCGGCCGAGGCCGGCGCCGCGCTCCCCGACAAGGAGGTGATCTCGCTCCTCGACCTCAACGTCGACCTGGACATCGCGCTCGACCTGGCGGCCCCCATCGACCTCGCCGTGGCCGCCAACGCCAACGTGGCCGCCCCGATCGACGCGGCCGTGGCCGCGAACATCCTCTCGCTCGACTCGAACGCCGCCGCGCTCGCCGACCAGGACGTGGTCGTCGACCAGGGCATCTCGGGCGAGGCGATCGCCAACGCTCCGCAGAACAGTGTCATCGACCAGGGCAATGACGTCGTCGACGACGGTGCAGCGACTCCAGTGGAACCGGGCGCAGACGGCAGCGCGCTGCCCGACGTGGGCGCCGTACCGACCGACCCGACGGCGATCCTCAACGGCGACCTGCTCAACGTCAACGTCAACGCAGCGCTCGACGCCGATATCGCGGCACCCATTGCGGGCGCGGTCGCGGCCAACGCCAACGTCGCTGCGCCGATCGACGCGTCGGTCGCGGCCAATGTCGGCTCGGTCGGCTCCGAGGCCACCGCAATCGCGGACCAGGACGCCGTCATCAGCCAGCACCTCGACGACGTCAAGGCCGAGGCGACCGCCGACCAGGACTCCGAGCTCACTCAGTAGTCCCACCAACAGACATTGACGACGACGGGGACGACCGCCGCCGGAACGCCTGCCGACGGCGGTCCCGGAGCCGCGGCACCGCCATGCCGTGCGGGCGGTGTCGAGCTCATCGGCGAGCTCACGGGGTCGGGCTATCGCACGCCTCCTGCGCTGGTCCGCCGAGCCGACGGTCAGACCGTCCAGCTCACCCGGTTGCTCTACCTCCTGCTCGAGGCCATCGACGGCGAACGTGACGACGCCGAGCTTGCGACTGCGGTCAGCCGTCGCTACGGCAGATCGCTGGCTCCCGACGACGTCCGCGTCCTCGTGGAGAGCAAGCTGCGTCCACTCGGGCTGCTCCGTGGGGTCGACGGGTCCGAGCCGGAGGTCAGGAAGTCGAACCCGCTCCTGGCGTTGCGGTTCAAGTACGTCGTCTCCAACCCCGCCACGACGCGCCGGCTGACGACGCCGTTCGCGCTGCTGTTCCACCCGGTGGCCGTGGTCGCTCTGGTCGCCGCGTTCGTTGCGACCAGTGCGTGGGTGCTCTTCGAGAAGGGCCTGGCGTCGGCGACGTACGACGCCTTCGACCGGCCGGCCCTGATCCTGCTCGTGTTCGCCATCACCGTGGTCTCGGCGGGCTTCCACGAGTTCGGTCACGCCGCGGCATGCCGCTACGGCGGGGCGACACCCGGCGTGATGGGTGCCGGTCTCTACCTGGTCTGGCCGGCGTTCTACACCGAGGTCAGCGACAGCTACCGCCTCGGCCGTGGTGGCCGGGTGCGCGTCGACCTCGGCGGGCTCTACTTCAACGCCATCGTCTCCGTCGCAATGTTCGGGATCTGGGCGGCCACGGAGTGGGACGCACTGCTGCTCGTCATCGCCACCCAGCTGCTCCAGATGCTGCGCCAGCTTGCGCCGCTGGTGCGCTTCGACGGCTACCACATCCTCGCCGACATCACCGGCGTGCCCGACCTCTACGCGCACATCCGGCCGACGCTGCTCGGGCTGCTCCCGTCGCGGTGGGGGCAGTCCAAGGTGAGCAGGGCGCAGAGCCAGGCGCTCAAGCCCTGGGCCAGGGCGGTCGTCAGCGTCTGGGTGCTGGTCGTCGTCCCCCTGCTCCTGCTCTCGCTCGTGATGATGGTCGTGGTTCTCCCCCGTGTCGCGGCGACCGCGTGGCTGAGTCTCGTGAAGCAGTGGGACACGTTGCAGGAGGCGTTCGCTGCCGGCGACTTCTTCGGCGTGGGCGCGGCGGTGCTGTCGATGCTGGCAGTCGCGCTGCCCGTGCTCGCCATCGTCTACCTGCTGAGCCGCCTCGTCCGCCGGACGACGACGAAGGTGATGACCGCCACGGAGGGACGGCCGGTACGCCGAGGCGTGGCCGCTGTCGTGGCGGCCGCGCTCGTGGCCGCTGTCGCCTGGGCCTGGTGGCCGGACGGTGCGACCTACCGGCCGATCCAGCCGACCGAGCGGGGCACGCTGGTCGACGGCCTGGCCCTCACCGGGATGATCCCCGGCGAGGCCCCTGTGCAGCACAGCACCGCCCTGCGGGTCGGCCAGGTGGGCGCGGCGACGCGCACCGTCTGGGCCACCGACCGCGAGCTGCCGACCAAAGACAGCCCACAGCTGGCGTTGATCCTGCTGCCCAAGCAGTCGGGCGACGTCGACGCCGCGAGCGACGACGGCGCCGGAGGCGAAGGCGCCGAGCCGGCCTGGGTCTTCCCGTTCAACAAGCCGGCGGCGCCCGGCGAGGGTGACAACCAGGCGATGGCCGTCAACACCGACGACGGCTCCACCGTCTACGACGTCGCGTTCGCGCTGGTGTGGGCCACCGACGGCACGGTCGGCAACAAGAACGAGGCTTACGCGCTCGCCAGCTGCACAGCCTGCGCGACCGTCGCCGTCGGCTTCCAGGTCGTCCTCATCGTCGGCCAGGCCGACATCACCATCCCGCAGAACATCGCGGCGGCGGTGAACTACTCGTGCCTGAAGTGCGTGACCTATGCGCTCGCGACGCAGCTCGTCGTGACCCTGCCGGGGGTGCTGGGCGCGGACGCCATGGCCGAGCTCGACGCGCTGTGGCGCCAGATCGAGGAGTTCGGCGCCAACATCGGCGACGTCCCGCTGAGCCAGCTGCGGGCCAAGCTCACCAGCTTCGAGAAGGAGATCCTCGACATCCTCGAGAACGCGACCTCCACAGCGGGCAGTACGGCGACCGCCGGACCGTCGGTCGCCCCCAGCGGCTCCGGCGAGCCGCCCTCGGGCCAAGGCGCACCGAGCGGTAATCACACCTCGACCGAGACCGGCCGGCCAGGGTCGACCGCCCCGACCGCCGGCGCCGGCTCGTCCTCGGCGGCATCGCCGTCGTCATCAACGCCACCGCGATCGCCCCCGAGCGCGTCCAGCACCCCGCCGACGCCAACCAGCACTGCGACCCCCACACCGACGGCGACATCCGCCGGCTGACGCAGAGCAGGAGCGGACCTTGGACCACTTCGAGCGCGAGGGCCTCGTCTTCGAGGTGCGCGACAGTGGCGGCGACGGCGACGCAGTCGTCTGCCTGCACGGCTTCCCGCAGGACACGACGGCCTACGACGAGGTGTCGCCGCTGCTCACGGCGCAGGGCCTGCGGGTACTCGTGCCTCTCCAGCGCGGCTACTCCCCCGGCGCGCAGCCGACCGGCCGACCGTCGTACGCGCTGCCGGAGCTCGTCGCGGACGTGCTCGCGTTGCTCGACTCCGCGGGTGTGGAGGCCGCCCACGTGGTCGGTCACGACTGGGGTGGCGCGGTTGCCTGGCCGCTTGCCGGACGCCACGCCGACCGGGTCCTCTCGATCACCGCGTTGTCGACGCCGCACCCGGCCGCGATGAAGGCGGCCGGCCTGGCGCAGGTGATGCGGTCGTCGTACATGGCGCTGTTCCAGGTACCCGCGCTGCCCGAGGCGCTGGCACTCGCGCGCGACGGCGCAGCGATGCGTGCGCTCCTCTCGCGCTCCGGCCTGCCGGACGACGCCGTCGAACGCTACGCCGCGCGGATGTGCGAGCCGGGCACGCTCGCCGGCGCACTCGGGTGGTACCGCGGCCTCGTCGCCTCGCGCACCTACCGGGCAGGAGCGATCACCGTGCCGACGACCTACCTCTGGGGTCGGCACGACCCGTTCTTCGCTCCTGCCGCGGCAGGGGCCACCGGACAGTACGTGCGAGGCGCGTTCCGGTCGGTCGAGGTCGACACGGGTCACTGGCTGCCCGAGACACGACCGCACGAGGTCGCGCACGCGGTGCTCGGCCACGTCCACGCCGCGCGCTGAGTCCGGTCAGCCGCGAGCACCCGCGCCGACGGGCTGGCGCACCTCGGTGACCGCGCGCTCGCTGCGCTTGCTCGGCTCGGCACTCTCGCCGACCACCTGCCCGCGCCGGCTGGCCCGGTAGCGGTCGATGTCGAGGATGCCCTCGCGCTTCGCGACGATCGTCGGCACCAGCGCCTGACCGGCCACGTTCACCGCGGTGCGACCCATGTCGAGCACGGGGTCGATCGCGAGCAGCAGCCCCACGCCCTCGAGCGGGAGCCCCAGCGTCGACAGGGTCAGGGTGAGCATCACCGTCGCGCCGGTGAGGCCCGCAGTCGCCGCCGACCCGACAACCGACACGAACGCGATCAGCAGGTAGTCGGTAACACCGAGGGAGACCCCGAAGAACTGCGCGACGAAGATGGCCGCGAGCGCCGGGTAGATGGCTGCGCAGCCGTCCATCTTGGTGGTCGCACCGAGCGGCACCGCGAACGACGCGTACGAGCGCGGTACGCCGAGGTTGCGCTCGGTCACGCTCTCCGTCACCGGCATGGTGCCGACCGACGAGCGGGAGACGAAGCCGAGCTGGATCGCCGGCCACGCGCCGGAGAAGAACTTCACCGGCGAGAGCCCGTGCACCCGCAGGAGCACGGGGTACAGCACGAGGAGGACGAGCGCGAGACCGAGGTAGACGTCCCCGACGAGGACGCCAAGGGGCGAGAGCGCATCCCAGCCGTACGTCGCGACGGCGGTGCCCAGCAGGCCGACGGTGCCGATGGGCGCGAGGCGGATCACCCACCACAGGATCGTCTGCACGATGGTGAGCGCCGAGCGGACGAAGCTCAGGAACGGCTGCGCGGCCTCGCCGGCGCGCAGGGCAGCGACGCCGACCACGAGGCTGATCACCAGGATCTGCAGGACGCTGAACGACAGCGTGGTCTCGAGCGCGCCACCTTCTTCCGCCGTCTCGGCTCCGAGACCGAAGATGTTCGACGGCACGAGGCCGTTCAGGAAGTCGAGCCAGGTACCGGTGGTGCTCGGTTCGGCGGCCGCGTCGCGGGCGACCGACGTCCGCTCACCGGGATCGGTCAGCACGCCCAGGCCGATGCCGATGCCCACGGACACCAGTGCCGTGATGGCGAACCACAGCAGGGTCTGACCCGCGAGGCGGGCCGCGTTGGTGACCTTCGCGAGGTTGGCGATGCTGGCGACCACCGCGAGGAAGACGATCGGCGGCACAAGCGTCTTGAGCAGGGTGACGAACGTGTCGCCGACGGTCTCGAGGGTCGTGGTGAGCCAGTTGGCCCCGCCGTCGCCGACGGTGCCGATGTTGCGGGCGATGAGACCGAGGACGACGCCGAGGACGAGGCCGAGCAGGATCTGGACGCCGAAGGGCGTCCGCTTCACGGTGCGGAGCACGGTAGGACCTTTCAGGAGGACGGACTGGGCGGGGCGGGGCCGGGGGTTCTGCCTCAGCCGCGACACAACGCGCTGGCCTGGCGCCGGAAGTCGACGTGGCGGCGCACCGTCAGCCCCGCATGGGGCGACGCAGGCTCGCGCAGGTCTCCCGCGCGCATCTCGCTCATTCCGGCTCCAACGACCAGGGCTGTCCGTTTCATCCTTTCTACACTGGTCTACTCCACTTTGTCAGCCCGGGGATCGGTTGGCCGCTCTTGGCAGGATGGTGGCCACCATGCGCCTCCTAGACCGCCTGCCGGCCGAGCCGGACCCCGACGGCCTCTACGACGCGTTCGCCGGCTGGACCGCAGACCAGGGCCTGGCCCTCTATCCCGCCCAGGCCGAGGCGCTGATCGAGATCGTGACGGGGTCCAACGTCGTCCTGGCGACGCCCACCGGCTCGGGCAAGAGCCTGGTCGCGGCCGGCGCCCACTTCACCGCGTTCGCGCAGGGCCGGCGCAGCTTCTACACCGCCCCGGTCAAGGCGCTGGTGTCGGAGAAGTTCTTCGCCCTCTGCGACATGTTCGGCGCGGACAAGGTCGGCATGCTCACCGGAGACGCGTCGGTCAACGCCGACGCTCCCATCATCACCGCCACCGCCGAGGTGCTCGCCAACCTCGCGCTGCGCGAGGGCGCCGACACCGACGTGGGCTTCGTCGTCATGGACGAGTTCCACTTCTACGCCGACCCCGACCGCGGCTGGGCCTGGCAGGTGCCGCTGCTCGAGCTGCCGCACGCGCAGTTCCTGCTGATGTCGGCGACGCTCGGCGACGTCACCCGCTTCGAGGCCGACCTGACCCGTCGTACCGGAAGGTCGACAGCCGTGGTCAGCTCGGTGGAGCGCCCGGTGCCGCTTTCCTACTACTACGCGAAGACGCCGATACATGAGACGCTGGAGGACCTGCTCGCCACCAAGCAGGCGCCCGTCTACGTCGTGCACTTCACGCAGGTCGCCGCGCTCGAACGCGCGCAGGCGCTGACCAGCGTCAACGTCGCCACCCGCGCGGAGCGCGACGAGATCGCCGAGATGATCGCTGGCTTCCGTTTCACCGCCGGGTTCGGGAAGACCCTGTCGCGGCTCGTCCGCCATGGCATCGGTGTGCACCACGCGGGCATGCTGCCGCGCTACCGCCGCCTGGTCGAGACGCTGGCGCAGGCGGGACTGCTCAAGGTGATCTGCGGCACCGACACCCTGGGTGTCGGCATCAACGTGCCGATCCGCACGGTGCTGATCAGCGCGCTCAGCAAGTACGACGGGGTGAGCACGCGGCACCTCAAGGCGCGCGAGTTCCACCAGATCGCAGGCCGCGCCGGACGGGCCGGCTTCGACACGGCGGGCACCGTCGTCGTGCAGGCGCCCGACCACGTCGTCGAGAACGAGAAGGCCATCGCCAAGGCGGGTGACGACCCGAAGAAGCGCCGCAAGCTGGTGAAGAGGAAGCCGCCGGAGGGATTCGTGTCCTGGGGCGAGCCGACGTTCGAGCGGCTCGTCGCGGCCGATCCCGAACCGCTGACCTCGAGCCTCAGGGTCAGCCACTCGATGCTGCTCAACGTGATCGCGCGTCCGGGTGACCCGTACGCCGCGATGCGTCACCTCATCGAGGAGAGCGACGAGGACCGGCCGGCCCAGCTGCGCCACATCCGCGAGGCGATCGCCATCTACCGCGCGCTGCTGGCCGGAGGTGTGGTGCAGCGTCTCGACGAGCCGGAGGCCGACGGCCGCATGGTCCGGCTCACCATCGACCTGCAGCCGGACTTCGCGCTGAACCAGCCGCTCTCGCCGTTCGCGATGGCTGCGCTCGACCTGCTCGACAGCGAGTCACCGACGTACGCGCTCGATGTCCTCTCGGTGCTCGAGTCGACCCTGGAGGACCCGCGCCAGGTGATCTCGGCGCAGCGGTCCAAGGCGCGGGGTGAGGCGGTCGCCGCGATGAAGGCCGAGGGCATCGAGTACGACGAGCGCATGGAGCTGCTCGAGGACGTGACCCACCCGAAGCCGCTCGCCGAGCTGCTCGAGCACGCCTACGAGACCTACTGCCGCGGGCACCCGTGGGTGGCCGACTACGCGCTGAAGCCCAAGTCGGTGGCGCGTGACATGTTCGAACGCGCGATGACGTTCGTCGAGTACGTCGGGTTCTACGGCCTGGCCCGGTCCGAAGGGCTGGTGCTGCGCTACCTCGCCGACTCCTACAAGGCGCTGCGCCAGACCGTGCCCGACTCTGCACGCACCGACGAGATCGTCGACCTCACCGAGTGGCTCGGCGAGACGGTACGCCAGACCGACTCCAGCCTGCTCGACGAGTGGGAACGGCTGGTGTCGCCGGAAGTGGCTGCAGAGGCGGCGCCCGTGCTCCGTGACGACCGGCCCGCGGGCGTGACGACCAACGCCCGCGCCTTCCGGGTGCTCGTGCGCAACGCGCTCTTTCGCCGCGTCGAGCTCGCGGCGCTGCGACGGCCGGACCTGCTCGGCGAGCTGGATGCCGACGACGGCTGGGACGCGCAGCAGTGGGCCACGGCGCTCGACGACTACTACGACGAGCACGACGAGATCGGCACCGGACCCAACGCCCGCGGACCGCAGCTGCTCATCGTCGACGAGGCACCGGCCACCTGGGTGGTGCGGCAGATCTTCGACGACCCTGCTGGCGACCACGACTGGGGCATCAGCGCCGAGGTCGACCTGGCTGCGTCGGACGAGGCCGGGTACGCCGTCGTGCACGTCACCGCGGTGGACCAGCTCTGACCAGCTCTGATCAACACGGACCCACGGCTTTTCGGAACCTTGGCGCCCGCGTCGGTGTAGACACACCAGGAGACGCGAGGGACGGAGAGGGGATCAGCGCCGACCGCGAGGACGCAGAGATCCTGGCCCGGGTGCGCGAAGGCGACCGCGACGCGTACGCCGAGCTGGTGCGTCGTCATGCCCCGGTGGCGCTGCGCACCGCGTCGTTGCTGGGCGCGGGACCGGACGCGGAGGACGTCGTGCAGGACGCGTTCGTCAAGGCGTACGCCGCGCTGGACCGGTTCCGCGAGGGCGCGTCGTTCCGGCCGTGGCTCCTGCAGATCGTGGCCAACGAGGCGCGCAACCTGCACCGGAGCGCCGGCCGCAGGGCGGCCCGCGAGCGCTCGGCGTGGGAGAGGACCGAGCCGTTGCTGATGGCGGCGGCATCAGGCGACCCGGTGACGGCCGCGGTCGCGCAGGAACAACGCGCCGAGCTGGTGCGCGGGCTGTCGCAGCTGTCCGAGGCGCACCGGCGGGTGCTCACCTGCCGCTACCTGCTCGACCTCGACGAGGCCGAGACGGCGACGGTGCTGGGCTGGCCGCGAGGCACGGTGAAGTCGCGGGTGCACCGAGGTCTCAAGGAGCTGTCCGCGACATTCCCCCGTCCGGCGTCGCAGCCAGACGAGGGTCCGGCACACGAAGACGACGCCCGCGGGACGGAGGTGCAAGGGCATGGCCGCTGACGCGACGTACGACGAGCTGGTCACCGGACTTGTGACTCTCGGCCGCGCCGTCCCGGAGCCGACACCCGACGACGGCCTGACCGTCGCGGTGATGGCACGGATCGCCGACCTGCCCGCGCCGGCGAGCCCTGCGCGTCGCTTCCTGGCGCGCACCGTCGATGCGCTCCTACGTCGTCGCCGCCGAGTCGTCGTGGTGACGACCGCGATCCTGCTGTCCCTGCTCGCGGCGCCTCCCGTGCGGGCAACCGTGGCCGACTGGTTCGGCTTCGCGGGGGTCATCGTGCGCGACGCCCCGGAGCCGGGCCCGTCCTCGGCCCCCCCGCCGCCCCGGGTGGAGACCACCACCAGCCTCTCCGAGGCCGAGGCGCTGGTCGCCTTCACGCCCCTGCTGCCCGGCGCTCTCGGGCCGCCGGAGGGCATCGAGGTGTCCGCCGACCGGAGGCTGCTGTCCATGAGCTGGACCGATGCGCGCGGCGGCGGCGTGCGCCTGGACCAGTTCGACGCACGGCTGGACTACACGTTCGCCAAGAGGTCGACGGGTGTCGAGTTCACAGCGGTCGGCGACGCGTTCGCCCTGTGGTTCGCCCGTCCGCACAGCGTCGTCGTGCTGGAGCGCGACGGCACCCGGCGCACCGAGACCGCCCGCCTCGCTGGGAACACGTTGATCTGGCAGCACAACGGCATGACCACCCTGCGTCTCGAAGGGGACTTCGGCATGGCTCGTGCCGTCGAGATCGCGGAGACGGTCGCCGAGGTTCGCTGAGCCGGGAACCGCAGGGCCGGGCGCGGTGTACCAGGGCCAGCCGACCCGAGGAGACCGCCATGCGCCGAGTCCGGTACGCACTCACAGCCCTGCTGCTCCTGCCCCTCGCCCTGATGACCGCCGGCCCGGCATCCGCCGGTGGACCCACCAGCGCGCTGATCGTCAACTCCGCGACCGGGCAGACCGCGTCGCTCTACCACGTCGACGACTCCTACGGCGCGCTGGCCGATCAGGTCGGAGCGTTCGCGCCGGGCGGCAGCGCCGGCACGGCGGACCAGGCGGGCAGGCCCGGGGAAGGGACGTCGTCGGTCACGGTGACCTGGCTGATCCACGACGTCTCGGTCTGGCGCGTGGACCGGGTCTACCTCGAGGCGGCAGGCGGGCCGTGGATCGAAACGCAGGTCGACGAGAGCGGGTCGGGCAGGTTGTTGGACAACCCGCCCATCTGGCACAAGGCCTCCGACGGCCCCGCTCTGGCCGCTCTCCTCACCAGTCTGACCAGCGACGCCCCGAGCGCCGACGCCAGGGCGGACGCTGCCGCTGGCGCAGCCGCCGCAGCGGCGGACACGGCCGTAGCGCCAGAACAGCCACGCGAGCAGCGTGCCGACCAGCCGTCGACGTCACGCCTGGCGGGCTGGGTGTGGGGGCTCGCCGGTCTGGCGCTCGGTGCCGCGCTGATGCTGCTCACGGTGCTCACCGTGCGCCGCGTCGCCCGCCCCGGACCCGCGTCCGTCGACGCCGAGAGCAGCCCGGAGCCAAGCGGTCCTGCAGAGCCCAGCCTGGACCTGAGCAGCACCGCGGACAACAGCGACGCCGACCGGGCGATGACCGACGAGCTGACCTGGCCCGCGCTGCGGCGCTGACTCCTACCGCGGTCCCTTGGGCCCCGGCATCTCTACGTCGATCCGGACGAGCCGGTGGTCGGAGCTGGGGAAGGGGAACTCTCCCGTCAGCGCCGACAGGGGGTCGGAGCGCACCGGCCAGAACACCCGCGCGTCGATCATCCGCAACCCGGTGTCGGGCAGCACGTAGTCGGCGCGCAGGTTGCCGGGAGCAGAGTCGGAGAAGTCCGCCGTGTCGAACTGTGGCGGCGACTCGTGGCTGGCGTTGGCGCCACCCTGCAGGGCGCTGGCCTCGACGGCCCCGGCGCTCGTCGGTGTGAGGCTGGTGTTCACCCGCGGGTGCTCGATCAGCTGCTGGACGGCGCCCGGGATGCTGTCTCCGTCGAGAGGGTCGGAGTTCTGGTCGCCCGCGATGACGAAGTGGGCATTCTCGGCCAGCCCGCCGCGGCGGCCCTTGTCGTCGTAGATGTAGCTGCTCGCCCCCGGCGTGAGGTAGTCGGCCCAGAACCGGATCTCGTCGAAGTTGCGGCGTCCGTTGCGGTCCTCGGCTCCATCGAAGACCGGCGGCGTCGGGTGGCTGACCAGGAAGTGCACGGTGTCCTTGCCGATCCTCACCGGCAGGTCCCAGTGGCTCTTGGACGAGAGCGGGAACACGGCTTGCTCCGCCGGCGAGTACCAGTCGTTCGGTGCAGGCGTCGTGCTGTCGTCGGGCAGCAGAGCGCCGGGCATGTCCTTCCAGAGGAAGTTCTGGAAGGTCCGGACGTCGCGCTTGTCGATCGGGTAGCGCGAGTAGACGGCCATGCCGAACTGGCCCGGGAACGCACCGAAGCCGAGGGCGTCGTCGCCGTAGCCGAATGCGCCGGGCTGGGTCACGATCGCGCCGTTGTTGTTCAGGTCGAACCCTGAGGCGATGCCCGTGTTCGACGGGGCGGTGTAGCGGTGGGGGTAGCGGATCGGCGCTGCGCCACCCTGACCCACGGACAGGTAGTTGTCCTGGAAGAGCCGAAGGGCGCGCTTCTTGGCGTCGAAGTCGAACTCGTTGATCAACAGCACGTCCGGCCGGTTGCGCTGGATGATCTCGGCCACCGTGGCGGCCTGCTCGTCGTCGCGGGTGGACAGGTCGGCGACGAGCTCGCCGTCGACGGCACGGTTGAGTGACGCGTTGAACGTGGCGAAGCGGACCTCGTCGTGCTTGCCGGGCCCCGGCTTGCCCTCCGCCGGCGACGCCATCACCACCGACGAGAGAGTCACTCCGGCCGCCAGGGCCACTGCGCAACGACGAATGGTGCTCACATCGGTCTCCTCGGCTCGGGATCGGCGACCATATCTGACCAAAGACCGCGCCCGGAGGGAAGACCTGTCAGCTCGCGGCTGCTCCCCTGTCGGCGAAGGCCGCACCCCAGCCGTGCCACCAGTCGATCTCGATCCACGCGTTGACCCGGCCTCGCTCACGGTTGGTGTAGCGCCGGCCCCGATAGTGGTTCGAGAGGCGGTCGATGCCCCCGAGGCCCTCGTCGTCGGCCATCTCGACGACGCGTCCCTGGAGGCTGACGTGGGCGTACCAGTCGTCGGCCTTGAGCACCGTCAGGCTGACCTCCGGGTTCTCGCGCAGGTAGTCGAGGCGCTTGCGGCCCTGGTCCATGTTGACCAGGACCCGGTCGCCGTCCAACAGGTACCACGTGGCGACCGACACCGGCTGCCCGTCGGGGCGGACCGTCGCGATCACGGCGGGGTTCGGCTCGGCTAGCAGCCGGCGAACCGGTTCGGGCAACGGCGGCTTGGGCATGGGCGTCACTCCTCGGTCGGGATCGTATCCCGTTGACGACAACCGGTGCCGCCCGCGATATTCCAGAGCCGGCCACCCAAAACCCGACAGGAGTCTGGACAGTCATGCGCGAGCACCTGGGCGAGCAGCTCATCAGCTGGGCGTCCGTGCTGGAGCCGAACACCCGCAAGCAGGCCGAGCAGACCGCGTCGATGCCGTTCGTGTTCCCGCACCTCGCGCTGATGCCTGATGCGCACCTCGGCAAGGGCGCGACGGTCGGCTCGGTGATCCCCACGCTGCGCGCCATCATCCCGGCAGCGGTCGGTGTGGACATCGGCTGCGGCATGATCGCCGTTCGCTCGCAGTTCACCCGCGCCGACCTCGAAGGCCGAGACCTGCGAGAGCTCCGCGTCGCGATCGAGGACGCCGTGCCGCTGTCAGCCGGGCGCTACAACCACGCGGTGGTCGACACGGCGGTCCTGCGCATCGCCGAGCTCGAGGACAAGGCGGAGGTCGACTACGAGCGGTACGCCGGCAACTGGCGGCTCCAGCTCGGCACGCTCGGGTCCGGCAACCACTTCATCGAGGTCACGGTCGACGAGACCGACCGGGTCTGGCTGTTCCTGCACTCGGGCTCGCGTGGTGTGGGCAACAAGATCGCCCAGCATCACATCGGCGTCGCACAGAGGCTGTGCGAGCGCTGGTGGATCGCGCTGCCCGATCGCGACCTCGCCTACCTCGTCGAGGGCACCGACGAGTTCTGGGCCTATCTCCGCGACCTGCGCTGGGCGCAGCGGTTCGCGCTGCTCAACCGCGAGGAGATGATGGACCGTGTCCTGGGCTGCTTCGCGCAGTGGCTGGGCGAGGACGTGACGGCGGACGGGCGCATAAACTGCCACCACAACTTCACCCAGCAGGAGAAGCACTTCGGCAGGCAGGTGTGGGTCTCGCGCAAGGGCGCCATCGAGGCGAAGGCGGGCCAGCCCGGCCTCATCCCGGGGTCGATGGGCACGGCGAGCTATGTCGTGGTCGGCAAGGGCGACCGGCTGTCGCTGAACTCGTCGCCGCACGGCGCCGGTCGGGCATACTCCCGCTCGGCTGCGCGCCGCGCCTTCACCGCCGACGACCTTCGCGCGTCGATGAAGGGGATCGAGTATCGCGACACCGACGCGTTCCTGGACGAGATCCCGGCCGCCTACAAGGACATCGACCAGGTGATGGCCGACGCGGCCGATCTCGTCGAGGTCCGCCACACCCTGCGGCAGGTCGTCAACGTGAAGGGCGACTGACACAGGGCGCGAACCACTACGGTCACCGCATGGCAACCGACTCCCCGACGACCGTGCAGGACGTCATCGACCGCCTCCGCGCCATCGACGCCGCAGGCCACGCCGGGCTGGCCCCGGCCGGCCAGGGCGTTGACGGGGCGGTGGTCTTCAACCGGGTCTATCTCACCGTGACCGAGCGGGTGGCTGCCGGGCTGGAGGAAGGCTCGTTCCGCGACGACGCGTTCATGGCCGAGCTCGACGTGCGCTTCGCCGGACTCTGGCTCGATGCCTATGACGCGGCCGAGGCGGGACACAAGCTGCCGAAGGCGTGGGCGCCGCTGTTCGAGAGCCGGGACCGCAACCGCGTGCTGCCCATCCAGTTCGCGCTCGCCGGGATGAACGCGCACATCGAGTACGACCTGGCGGTCGCGGTGGTGGCGACGTGCCGGTCCCGGGACAGGGAGCCCGAGGACGACGGCGTCCATGCCGACTTCGAGGCGGTCAACGCCCTGCTCGCCGAGGAGGAGGCGCGGATACGCCGGTCCTTCCTCACCGACGTCGGGCAGGCTGCTGACGAGCACGTCGGTCCGGTGACACACCTGGTCAGCTCGTGGAGCATCGACAAGGCCCGCGACATCGCCTGGGTCAGCGTCGAGGCGATGTGGGCCCTGCGCCGGTTCAACAGACTGGCCGAGCGTCACCGCGCCGCGCTGGCGCGCACGGTCGGGATGGCGTCTCGGTGTCTGCTGGCGCCGGTGTCCCCACCTAACCTCGGCAGATGACCAGCCTGTCCGTCGACGTCCGTGGTGACGGCCCGCCGATCGTGTGCCTGCCCGCGTTCGCGCTCAGCGGCGCTGCGATGGCGAGAGCTCTCGAACCGGCGCTGGACGGCGACGCGTGCGGCCGGCAGCGGCTCTACGTCGACCTGCCCGGCGTCGGTCGTTCGCCATCGGAGGGTGAGGACTCCGAGGCAGTGCTCGCGTCGGTGCGCGAGACGATCGAGCAGCACGTCGGCGCATCGCCGTACGCGCTGGCCGGGTGGTCCTACGGCGGCTACCTCGCCGCAGCCCTGGCACGCCGCTTCCCCGAACAGGTGACCGGTCTCCTCCTGGTCTGCCCGGGCGTTCGCGTCGGCGTCGACGAGCGCGACGTCCCGGATGACGACGGCGAGCCTGCCCCCGACGACAACTGGCTCGACGACGCGCCCGAGGACCTGAAGGCCCATCTCACGCAGGCGATCGGGCGCCGCACTCGCGCGGTCGCGCGCCTGGTTGCCGACGTCGTGGAGTCCGGCGGCCCGCGCGACGACCCCTACCTCGACCGGCTGCACGGCGACGGCTTCCGGCTTGCCGACCAGGACTCGACCGCGTCGTTCGCGGGGCCGACGGCAGTCGTCACCGGCCGTGCCGACCGCGTGGCGGGCTTCGCCGACCAGTACCGCGCGCTCGTGCACTACCCGCGCGCGAGCTTCGCGGTGGTCGGCGACGCCGGCCACTACCTGCCCTTCGAAACGCCTGACGTGCTGCACGACCTCGTGCGCGCCTGGCTGGCTCGGCTGCCTTGACGGTTCGACGCGGCGATGCCGCCGCTCCGCTGCTCGGACAGCGCGCGATCGGCCGGGCGACACTGGCCCGCCAGCTGCTGCTCGAACGCGTCGAGATGGGTGTCACCGACGTGCTCGAGCATCTGGTGGGCCTGCAGGCCCAGACGCCGCACACGTGGTACGTCGGGCTGTGGTGCCGGCTCGCGTCGTTCCGGCCCGAGGAGGCCGCGCGTCTCCTCGAGGACCGTTCGGTCGTGCGGATCGCCTTGATGCGCTCGACCATCCACCTCGTCACCGCGCGCGACTGCCTCGCAGTCCGGCCCCTCGTCGGACCCGTGCTCGAGCGGAGCATGTCGGGCAACTTCGGCAAACACCTCGTCGGGCTCGACCGCGCCGAGCTGGCCGCCGCGGGTCGCGAGCTGCTCGAGCAGGAGCCGCGCATGTTCAGCGAGCTCGGCCGGGCGCTCGCCGAGCAATGGCCCGACCGCGACCCGGCGTCGCTCGCGCAGGCCATCCGCGCGTCGGAGGCGCTGGTGCAGGTCACGCCGCGCGGCGTCTGGGGCCGCAGCGGCAAGGCGGCGCACACCACCGCCGAGTCCTGGCTGGGAAGGCCGCAGTCGCACGACCTCACCGTCGACGACCTGGTGCGTCGCTACCTTGCGGCCTTCGGCCCCGCCAGTGTCAAGGACGCACAGGTCTGGTCCGGGCTCACGCGACTGGCCGAGGTGTTCGACCGGCTGCGGCCCGACCTGATGACGTTCCGCGACGAGGCGGGGCGCGAGCTGTTCGACCTGCCGGACGCGCCGCGTCCCGACGCGGACACCCCTGCGCCCGTGCGGCTGCTCTACGACTACGACAACCTGTTGCTCTCCCACGACGACCGCAGCCGCGTCGTCACCGACGCCTACCGCCAGGCGAGTTTCGACATCAACGGCCCCATGCCGCGACTCGTGCTGGTCGACGGCATGACCGGCGGCACGTGGACGTCGGCGGTCGAAGGCGACACGGCGACCGTCACCCTGCGTCCCTTCGGCCGGTGGTCGAAGAAGGTCACCACCGAGGTGACGGCAGAGGCGGCCGCGCTGGCGGGTTTCCTGGCGCCCGAGGCCACGTACGAGGATGTGCGGGTCGTCGCACCGACCTGAGACCTGCTGCGTCGGTCAGCGTGACGCGAGAGGACGAACGCCGAGGTGCTCGAGCGCCGCGCGGACGGAATCGTCACGCTGCTGCTCGTAGCGGTCTGTGGGGTCGAGCAGCGGGCGCCCGAGCACGCCGGCGAGCCAGTCGGCGTCGAGCTCGGCGCCGGACTGGTGCGCGTCCTTTGACCCCTCGTCCGACAGGTTCGACGCGAAGATGCCGGCAGCCGAGCGCGGCAGGAAGTCCTCGTAGACGACCGGCGTCGCCTCGACCCAGCCGTCAGCGAGCAGCTCCGCGAGGTCACCGGTGGGCCGGCGGCCGTCGGGTGGGCGGTCGGTGACGGGAACGACGGTGAAGACGCCGAGGCCGTCCGCCGCGAGTCCCTGCTCCGTGGCCGGCAGCCCCCCGGCCCAGACCTGCGCCGCGACCTCGGCGCGCACCGCCGACGGGTCGTCGGCCAGCCGGCGGTCGACGTCGGCGACGAGCCGGTCGTAGACCTCGCGCCCGTGCCTGGTCAGGGCGATGCCGCGCGCCTCGACCTCGCCGAAGCGCACCCGCAACGACCCCGTGCTCGTCGTGCCGTCTGCCTCGACGAAGCGACGCGGCTCGGATAGTGCGCGGAAAGACGTCTGACGCAGTAGCACGTCCGGGCCGTCCCACCGCGGCGGTCCCTGGATCTCGTCGATCATCTCGATGCCGCGCTCGCCCATCCGTGCGTACAGCGCGTCGATGTCGAGCACGCGCGGGGTCAGGTGGTTGATGTGCGTCGACGTCACGCCGCCGATGTCGGCGGCGACCGCCGAGACTGCCTCCAGCTCGGCGTACCACGCCCGGTCGACGGGCTCCGGCGACAGCGCGAACGCCTGCGTCGCCCGCTCGAGGAACTCGTCGGCGTCCTGCTCGACCAGGCCGTGGTCGACCAGTGCCCGGTCGGCCAGGTGCAGCAGCCGGGGCGGGAAGAGCTCACGTCTCTCGAGAAATGCCTCGAGGCGTGCCGTCAGGTCGGCGGAGAAGAAGCGGCGGTCCGACGACGCCAGCAGCGAGGTGAACACCCGGAACGGGTTGCGCGCCAGCTCATCCGCGGCCACGGGCCGGAAGGCTGTGGAGACGACGGGCACCGAGCTGGCGGACGCGTCGCGCAGGTCGTAGAACCCCACCGGCTGCATGCCCATCGCGGCGAAGATGCGGGCCACCTGGGCGAGCTCGGCCGGCGTGCCCACGCGTATGGCACCGTGCCGCTCCGCCGTCACCCGGCCGATGTTGCCCAGCCGCTGCGCCGCCGGCCCCATCGCGCGGACGACGTCCTGGTTCACCTCGTGCGCGACCTCGACGAGCGTGGTGTACGCCGGCACCTCCCGGCCGTACAGCTCGGACAGGCGCGCGGCGAACGCAGCGCGCAGCTGCCACGGCTCGAACGTATGGGTCGCCGCAGTGTTCATCATCAGATCCCTTGCCGCGCCGGAGCTCCCGGCAAACCGTGCTGAGATGCTGCACCTCGACACCGGGGGTAGGAAAGGGAGGCATGACGGCTGCTCGCACGAACTGGGCCGGCAATGTGAGGTTCGGAGCCGCCCGGCTGCACCGACCGTCGACGCTCGACGAGCTGCGCCGCCTCGTCGCCGGCAGCAGTCGCATCCGCGCGCTCGGCACCGCTCACTCGTTCAGCACCCTCGCGGACTCGGCAGGTGACCAGGTCAGCGTCGCCGGCCTGCCGGCCACGACCGACATCGACCTCGATCGCGGCACCGTCACGGCGAGCGCCGGCATGCGCTACGGCGAGCTCGCCGTGCTCCTGCAGCGCGAGGGTCATGCGCTGGCCAACCTCGGTTCGCTCCCGCACCTCTCGGTCGCGGGGGCCTGCGCGACCGGCACCCACGGCTCCGGCGACCGCAACGGCAGCCTGTCGAGCGCGGTGGCCGAGCTGGAGATGGTGACGGCCACCGGCGACGTCGTGACGCTGAGCCGGGACGATGACGGCGACAAGTTCGACGGCGCGATCGTCGCGCTGGGGGCGCTGGGTGTCGTCACCCGGCTGACCCTGGACATGGTGCCGTCGTACGACGTGGTGCAGCTCGTCGACGACGACCTTCCGCGGGAGGCACTCGACGAGCACCTCGGCGACATCTTCGCCAGCGCCTACAGCGTCAGCCTGTTCACGCACTGGCAGTCGCACATCGCGCAGGTGTGGCGCAAGCACCGTCTCGAGGACGGCGAGCCGCACCTCTCGCGCTGGGGCGCGACTCCCGCCGAGGGGCCGCGTCATCCCATCGCCGGGATGGCGACCGAGAACTGCACCCCGCAGCAAGGCGCGCCGGGGCCGTGGCACGAGCGGCTGCCGCACTTCCGGCTGGCATTCACCCCCAGCGCGGGTGACGAGCTGCAGTCGGAGTACCTCGTGTCCCGAGCTGACGCGGTCGAGGCGCTGGCCGCGCTCGACCGGGTGCGCGACCAGTTCACCGCGGTCCTGATGGTCTCAGAGCTGCGCACCGTGGCCGCCGACAACCTGTGGCTGAGCCCGAGCTACCTGCGTGACTCGCTGGCCGTGCACTGCACCTGGGTCAAGGACCCGCCACGGGTGCGCGACGCGGTGGCCGCCATCGAGGACGCCCTCGCGCCGTACGACGCGCGGCCGCATTGGGGCAAGGTGTTCGGCACCGACGCCACGACGCTCGCGCGGCTCTACGAGCGCCTGCCCGACTTCCGTGCACTCGTCCGCCGCTACGACCCCGACGGCGTGTTCGGCAACGACCTGCTCGACCGGTGGCTGTCCTAGTCCTGCCGCGGCCTAGCCGACAGGAGTGACACCCCTCCTCGTGCGGGCAGCCGGAATCGGCGGCATCGCCACCGGAGGAGGAGGCACGTCCGCGAGGTCCTCGGGCCGGCCGGCCCGGCCGTAGTGCCAGCCCTGGCCGAAATCGACATCGAGGGCGCGCAGCGTGGCGGCGTCGGCTGCTGTCTCGATCCCCTCGGCAACGACGCGAGCATCGCAGTCGTGAGCGAAGGTGACGAGCGAGCGCACCAGGGTCGTCAGCACGGGATCCGTGCTCACCCCGCTGATGATGCTTCGGTCGACCTTGAGTACGTCCGGCGACGTGAGCACGATGTGACGCAGCGACGAGAAGCCGGCGCCGACGTCGTCGATCGCCAGCTGCATGCCGCGGGCCCGCAGGGGTCCGAGCACCGCGGAAAGGGCGTCGTAGTCGTCGACGGCATCATGCTCGGAGAGCTCGAGCACGATGCGCTCGAGCGGGAGCCGCCCGAGCAGCCGTGCACACTCGGGCTTGAGCAACGTGCCCGGCGAGACGTTCATCGACAGGTAGCCGGAGATGCGGCTGAGGTGCTGCGCGGCGCGCTCCAGGGCGAGCAGTTCCAGCTGGTCGCCGAGGCCGACACTGTGCGCCTCCCCAAAGCAGACGTCGGGCGGCTTGTGCCACGCGCTCGGGAAGCGGCTGAGGGCCTCAGCGCCGAGGCGGTGACCGGTGCGCATGTCGACGATGGCCTGCAGCACCACGACCGGGCCTCCGCTGGCAACGACCGGGTCCAGCCGACTCCTGATCTCCCGGTCGCGAGCACGTTCGCGCACTCCAGGCTCGATGACGACCGACGCCGCGTGCGCGAGCACCTGCATGAGCGCCTGGTCCCGTTTCGTCAGCTCCTTGTCGGAGGTGAGTCCGGCGGCGCAGAACGTGCCGTACATCGCGCCGTCGCTCAGCACGACGGGGACGGAGACGTAGCTGCGAATGCGGGGGATCCGGGCTGCCGGCAGCTTCATGGCCTCAGGGAACGTGCGGACGTCGGGGATGACCGGCGGCAGCTTCTTGTCCAGGATCGCCTGACAGAACGTGGTGTCCTGTCGCTGCGTCACGCCCTCCCTGAACAGGAACGGCACCGACGACTCGACCACCTCGAGGTACTGCGTGATGCCATCCATCCGGGTGAGGAACGCGACGCTGAGATGGAGGGCGTCCTTGGCGGTGCGAAGGAGTTCGCCGATCTGACGGTCGGCCTCCGAACGCTGCCTGGCCATGGCCGCCCTCCGTGTTCGCGTGTCGCACAACCCCGGCGTCACAGCATCGGCAGGCGAGAGGTCGGTCTTGAGACCTACTCAGGGCCACAGGTCGCGCGGGACCTGCGGCGAGAAGGCCGGGTCGGCGTCGGTCGACGGCGCCGCACCGGCGGCGAGCCGCACGAGTCCCTCGCGACCGAGCACACGTGCGGGGAACGCCGAGCCCGCTGCCTGCCGCGTCACGTCGGCCTCCGGCAACGGGGCAGCCGATGCGGCCAGCACGAGGTTGCCGAACCGGCGGCCGCGGATGACCGACGCGTCGGCCAGCAGGAGCACGTGGGGCCAGGTGGCTAGCGCGGCCGCAACCACCCTTCGGCCGTAACTCAGCGGCGGCCCGTCGGCGACGTTGAGCAGGTAGGTGCCCGCGTCGCCGAGCACCCGCGCCACGTCGGCGAACGCCTCGGTCGTCGTGAGGTGCTCCGGAGCCGTCCCGCCGGTGAAGGCGTCCGTGACGACCACATCGGCGCAGCCGTCGGTCATCGTCGTGAGCGCCGCGCGACCCTCCGCCGTACGTACCCGGATGCCGGCCCGGCGCGGCCACGGCAGCCGCTTGCGCACTGTCGCCACGATGGCCTCGTCCGGCTCGACTACGAGCTGGCGGGAGCGCGGCCGGGTCGCCACGACGTAGCGCGGCAACGTCATACCGGCGCCACCCACATGCACGAACCGCAACGGTGCACCCGGCTCGCCGAGGCCGTCGAGCACGTCACCGATGCGCCGCACGTAGTCGAAGGCGAGGTACGTCGGGTCCTCGAGGTCGACGTAGGACTGCGCGACCCCGTCGACCATCAGGATCCAGGACCCCGGCCGGTCGGTGTCTGCCACCAGCTCCATCTCGGCGCTCACCAGGACGTGCGCCAGACCCGCCACGACTCCATCACCGCGAGGGTTCCTGCTCGCCTGGGTCGCGAGCGGGTTCAGCGCGGGCGACCCCCAGCAACGTGGCGAGCTCGTTGATCTTCGCCCGGTCGCGACCCTGAGCCTTGCCGCGCTCCATCTCGGCCCGCTCGATGTGGCCCCAGCCCTGCCACGTAACCACGTCGACACCCCGGTCGGTCAGCAGTCGGAGCAGAGCATCGGGGTCACGCTGCGGAGCAGGCGGCAGCGACGGCGCATCCTCGAGGAGACACCGGATGCTCTCGCGCGCGTCGTGCTTGTTGGTGCCGATCACCCCGGTCGGACCTCGCTTCATCCAGCCCGCGACGTAGTCCCCCGGCACGGCAACGCCGTCGCGCACCACGCGGCCACCCTCGTTGGGGATCACACCACCCCGCTCGTCGAACGGCAGCCCGGGCACGGGCAGGCCGCGGTAGCCCACCGACCGCAGCACCATCTGCGTGTCGAGCGTGCTGGTCTCCCCGGTCGCCGTCAGCACGCCGGCGTCGTCGAGCCGGGTGCGCTCCAGCTGGAGCCCGGTCACCTGCGAATCCCCAAGCACCGCGACAGGCCGGATGAAGAACCGGACGTGGATGCGACGCGAGCGGCCGGCCGGCGGGCGCTCGGCCCACAGCCGCAGCACCTCGACGTTGCGCCGGGCGCGGGCGTCGGTGGCGATGGCCGCGCGGTCGGCGTCGCTGAGCGCGAGGTCGGCCGGGTCGACGAGCACGTCGGCGTCGGCCATCTGTCCGAGCTCGCGCAGCTCCTTGGTGGTGAACTTCGACTGGGCCGGGCCGCGACGGCCGAGGATGTGCACGTCCTCGATGCTGCTGCCCCGGAACGTCTCCAGCACGTGGTCGGGCACGTCGGTCACCCGCAGCTCGTCGTAGCTGCTCGCGAGCATCCGGGCGACGTCACCCGCGACGTTGCCCATGCCCACCACCGCGGCGCAGCGCGCGTCCAGCAGGAAGCGGCCGACGGACGAGCTCGGGTGGCCGGTGTACCACGCGACGAACTCGGTGGCCGAGAAGCTGCCCGGCAGGTCCTCCCCCGGGATGTCCATCCGACGGTCGACGGCCGCACCGGTGGCGAAGACGACGGCGTCGTAGTGCTCGTGCATCTCAGCGAGGGTCAGGTCCTTCCCGACCTCGACGTTCCCGAGGAAACGCACGTCCGGGTGCTCGAGCACCTTGGTGAGGGCCTTGCTGATCGACTGCGTCACCGGGTGGTCCGGCGCGACGCCGTACCGCACCAGACCGAAGGGAGTCGGCAGCCGGTCGAGCACGTCGACGGCAACGTCACCGACACGGGTGAGCGCCTCGACGGCGTACGCACCGGCAGGGCCGGAACCCACCACCACCACGCGAAGCATGCATCCACCCTGTCAGGAGCGCAGTCATCCGGTCGACCGCGCCATGCCCGAAGCGCCCAGTCACGTGGCCAGCAGCGTTTCCCGATCGAGACGGGTCAGCTTCTCCGGGTTGGCGATCCCGTAGATCCCGATGATGCGGCCGTCCTCGACCTGCACGCTGGCCACACCGACGGGTTCGCCGTCGAGGTCGATCCTTACCGCTGGCGCGCCGTTGACCCACGTGGCATGAACGACGAGGCCGTCGGTCCTGCCCACTACGGCCAGGGCGTTCGCCACCCGCTTCGCCCCCTGGATCGGCCATCGAGCCGCAGGCGCCAGCCCGCCGCCGTCGCCCACTGCCACCACGTCCGGGGACAGCACCCTCAGGAGCCCGTCGACGTCCCCCGTCCGGATTGCGACCAGGAACCGCTCGACCACTTCCTCCTGCTCCGCGCGGGTGACCCGGGTCCGGGGGCGTCGGGCCGCCACGTGGTGGCGCGCCCGGTGGGCGATCTGTCGGACGGCCGCCGGCGTCTTGTCGAGCGCCTCCCCGATCTCGTCGTACGGCACAGCGAAGACCTCGCGCAGCACGAACACCGCCCGCTCGGTCGGGCCGAGCGTCTCCAACACGGTGAGCATGGCTATCGAGATGCTCTCCGCGAACGCGACATCATCGGCGACGTCAGGGGTGGTCAGCAGCGGCTCGGGCAGCCACTCGCCGAAATACTTCTCGCGACGGCGCGAGAGCGTCCGCATCCGGTTGAGCGCCTGCCGGGTGACGATCCGGATCAGGAACGCCCGGGGGTCGCGCACCTGCCCATGGTCGACGTCGGCCCACTGCAGCCAGCTCTCCTGGACGACGTCCTCGGCGTCGGCCGCCGAGGAGAGCATCTCGTAGGCGACGGTGAAGAGCAGGCTGCGATGGGCCTCGAACTCATCGGTGCCACTCGGCGTGCTCACGACCGCGAGGCTACGACGCCCACCGACGTGGATGGCTCGGCCAGCGGGCGGAGGCCGCACGCTGTCGCGAACCCCTGAGACTCGAAGGGGCCGATCGCGATGTTCATCCGAGCAGCCATGTTCGCCAGCGTGACGTAGGCGGTCAGCTCCAGCAGAGCCGGCGCACCGAGACTCTTCAACAACCTGGCCGAGAGTTCGTCTGTCACCGTAGGCGGCGTCTGGCTCATCGCCTCGGCGTAATCCATCACGTCACGCTCGAGAGGTGTGAAGATGTCGGACTCGCGCCAGCGTGGCACGTCGCGGGCCTTCTCTACATCGAGACCGTCGTGGTGGGCCATGAAATAGCCGAGGTCGAGGCAGAACCGGCAGCCGATCATCGCCATGGTCGCCATGTGTGCGAAGGCCTTGAGGTTCTCGTCGCACTCATTCCACTTCTTCGCCCTTTTCGACAGGCCCATCATGCCCATCAGGACCGACTTGTTGTGCCACATCACATCCAGCTGCTCGGGTACCTCGCCCAGCATTTTCGTGCTGAACCTCTTGGCCACTACGCCGTAGACGCCGGTGATCTCGGTCTTGGGAATCCTGGTCTCGGACATCTCGTCCTCCTGGTTGCGTCGGTTGACCATCGGTCACCCCATGAGTCACCGGCCGCGGCCGAGATGTGACATCCGGCCAGGTTTTCCTCCGGCCGTCCGAAGACCGACTGAAACGTTCGGCACCCCGATCACGTTGCTGACGGTGCCGAACGTTTCAGTCGATGGCCGTCAGCAGACTCTCCTCAGCCGGCCGGTGTCCAGGTCGTAGAGGAACCCGCCGACGACGACGTTGTCGAGATAGGGCCACGACCGCAGCCGCTGCAGGTCGTCGCGCAGTGCGCGCTCCTGATCGTCGGTGGTCAGGAACGCGATGCTGCGCGTGTCGGGGCCGCCCGCGGCGCGGATCTCCTCGTGGACGTCCTCCTCGTGGCCGCCGGCCATCCGGCACTTGGTGTGGGCGACGACCATGACGCGGTCGACGCCGAGGAGGTGGTCCGCGAGGACGAGCGTGCGCAGCACGTCGTCGGTGACACGTGCGCCCGCGTTGCGCAGGATCTTCGCGTCGCCTGGTGCCAGCCCCAGCATCGCCAGCGGGTCGATGCGCGAGTCCATGCAGGTGAGCACGCCGAGCCCTCGGGCCGCGCGCGCCTCGAGCTCGGCGAGGCGGAAGCGAGCGGCGTAGGCCTCGTTGGCGGCGAGCACATCTGCGAAGGCGTCATCGTCGGGCACACGCCGCACCCTAGACGGACGCCTAGGCGGAGGCCTGGGTCAGCCCGATCACGTGGCCCTCAGGGTCGGCGAACTGGCCGATCGAGACGCCCTCCGCGACCTCGTGCGGGCCCATGATCCGGGTACCGCCGAGCTTCTCGGCGTTCTGCAGGGCGGCCTCGACGTCGGGCACCTCGACGTAGAACGTGACGTGCCCGGTGTAGCCCTCCGGGCCCACGCCGACTCCGCCACCGATCCCGATGCCGTCCGGGTTGAGGTTGCCCTCTCGCAGGACGGTGCCGTAGCCCATCGGGTTGTTGGCGTCGATGTCCCAGCCGAACAGGTCGGCGTAGTAGGACTGCAGCTTCTTACCGTCGACTCCGATGACCTCGAAGTGGACAACCGGCTGACCCATCGCCTGCTCCCTTCAGCGCCGACCCGCTCGGCGCGGTGGTGAGTGGTCGGCGGACCACGCAGGCGTCAGGTTACGACGACGCAGCAGCGGTCGTCGCCGGGATCGAGCCTCGGGGTGAGGCTCCCCCCGAGGCGGCCGGTGAACGCGCTGATGAGCGCCAGGTTCATGTCGCACACCAGGGCGGGGTACTCCTGGGCCAGCGCGTGGAACGGACAGTTGTGCATCGTGATCGTGTCGCCGTCCACGTCAGGTTCGTAGCCGTGTTCGGCCAGCGCCGCGCATGCAGCGGTCCGGGCAGCCTGCGGCGTCGACCGGCCGCCTGCGGTCTCGCGCGCCTCCTCGCCGATCGTCGCGCCGAACTCTGACGCGGCGCTGCTGAGGGCGTCGACCACCGAGCTCCCGTCGCGCACGGAGTCCTTGATGGCCCGCGCCATGAGCCGCCCGGCGAGGTCGTACCTGCGGTCGGGCAGCGAGACGGACACCTCTCCGGCCGCGCGCCGGTAGAGCTTCGCCGGACGTCCGGCGCCCGGTCCGGTCCGGCCCGAGAGCCGCTTGAACTCGGTCTCCAGCAGCCCTTCCTCGACCAGCCGGTCGAGGTGGAACTTGGCGACGTGGCGCGCCACCCCGACCCCGGCGGCGGCCAGGTCGCGCCCGACCGGCTCGGCCTGGCCCGCGACGAAGAGGTAGAGGTCGCGGCGCACGGGCTCGGCCAGGGTCGCGACCACGGCGACGCGGGCCGCGAAGTCGTCAGACGCCATGGCTGGGCCCTTCTAAGAGACAGACCGGTTGACGGAAACCTCTCCTGAGGTCTAACGTCCAGCATAATGTCCCTTAGACCTGGAGGCAATGATGACCGCAGCGCAAGCCGCTGAGCGGGCCGGCGTACCCCGGTCGACGCCGACCTCGAGGCCCGTTGCGCTGCACGTCCTCCATGACCCCTCGCCCGTCGATCTGGCCGCCGCCGAGCGAGCGGCCGCCGCGTTCCTGGCAGCGCTCGGCCAGCCCCTGGACACCGAGGGCCTGCGGGCGACCCCAGGGAGGATGGCCCGCGCCTACGCCGAGCTGTTCGCCCCACGGCCGTTCGAGCTGACCACGTTCCCCAACGACGAGGCGTACGACGAGCTGGTCCTCGCTCGGGACATCCCGGTGCAGTCGATCTGCGAGCACCACATGCTGCCGTTCGTGGGCGTCGCGCACATCGGCTACCTCCCCGGCGAGCGCATCCTCGGCCTGTCGAAGTTCGCGCGCGTGGTCGAGATGTTCGCGCGCCGTCCGCAGGTGCAGGAGCGCCTCACCAAGCAGATCGCCGACTGGCTGCAGACCAACCTGGCGCCGCGCGGCGTCGGTGTCGTCCTGGAGGCCGAGCACTTCTGCATGACGCTGCGCGGAGTCCGTGCCGACGGTGTCAGCACCGTGACGTCGGCGGTGCACGGACAGCTGCGCGACGACGCGCGCTCCCGCGCCGAGTTCTTCGCCCTCACCCGAAGCCAGGGTCATGGCACCGGGAGCGTGCACCATGGCTGACCCGCTGACCGAGATGCCCGAGGCGACGTTGAACGCCGTCGCCGACCACGGCGTAATCCTCAATGACACCATCCGGCCGCGCTACGCGGACGCGCAGCAGGTGCTTGCCGACCTGGCCGCTGTCGGTGTCGACTACGACGACGTGGTCGCGGTGCTTGAGGACGAGGGCGTCGAGAAGTTCGAGGCGGCGTGGCCACCGTGACCGAGCAGCTGACCGACCGCATGACCGAGAGTCCCGTTCCGAAGGAGCCCAGACCAGATGAACCAGAGCCCCGGTTTCGTCATCGTCGGCGCCAGCCTCGCCGGCGCCACTGCCGCGCAGACGTTGCGGGACGAGGGCTTCACGGGTCCGATCACACTCGTCGGCGATGAGTCGCAGCGGCCCTACGAGCGCCCGCCATTGTCCAAGGAGTTCCTGCTGGGCAAGTCCGAGCGGGAGAAGGTGTTCGTCCATCCCGAGGGCTGGTACGCCGAGCACGACGTCGACCTGCGGCTGAACACCACGGTCACCCGGATCGACAGAGACGCGCGCCAGGTGACGCTCTCGGACGGTGCCTCGGTCGGCTACGACCGGTTGTTGCTCACCACCGGGTCCTCCCCCCGCATGCTGTCCGTCCCCGGCGCGGACCTCGACGGTGTGCAGTACCTGCGCCGGCTCGAGGACTCCGAGCAGATCAAGGCGACCTACGCGCGTTCACCGCGCGTCGTCATCATCGGGGCGGGCTGGATCGGGCTGGAGACGGCATCGGCAGCACGCGCGTCCGGGCTCGACGTCACCGTGCTCGAGATGGCCGAGCTGCCGCTGCTACGCGTCCTTGGCGCGGAGGTCGCCCAGGTTTTCGCGGACCTGCACCGCGACCACGACGTCGACCTGCGTTTCGGCGTCCAGGTCGATGCGGTGACGGGGACGGACGGCCGGGTGACCGGCGTACGCCTCGGCGACGAGACGCAGGTGGACGCGGACCTCGTGCTCGTCGGAATCGGCATCACCCCCAACGTCGGCCTCGCTGCGGACGCCGGCCTCGACGTCGACAACGGCATCACGGTCGACCAGCACCTGCGTACGGCAGACGCCGCCATCTTCGCGGCGGGCGACGTCGCCAACGCCTACCATCCGCTGCTCGACCGGCACGTGCGCGTCGAGCACTGGGCCAATGCTCGACGACAGGGCGCGGCCGCGGCCAAGTCGATGCTCGGCAAGGACGCGGCCTACGAGCGTCTCCCCTACTTCTTCACCGACCAGTACGACCTCGGGATGGAGTACACCGGCTACGTCGACCCTGACGGCTTCGACCAGGTGGTGTTCCGCGGCGACGTCGCCAAGCGCGAGTTCGTGTCGTTCTGGTTGGCCGACGGTCGAGTGCTCGCCGGCATGAACGTCAACGTCTGGGACGTCACCAAGCCCATCGAGGACCTCATCACGTCCGGCCGCACGGTAGACGTGACGCGGCTAGCCGACACCGACGTTGCCCTCGAGGACCAGTAGGCCCGCGGCCGACTACACGTCGCAGGCGAGCTTCGCGCCCGCCCAGTCGGCATGGTCGGAGTTGGTGCTGCCCTCCGTGTCGACCACGAGCCGTAGGAAGTCTGCTCCCAGCGTCGACGCGGTGAGGGTCTTCGCGGCGTCCTCCCACGTCATCTCCCCGCTGTCGGCCACCAGGTCACCGTCGGCGTACACCTGGAAGGACACCAGGCCGGCCCGGTTGCTGTCCTTCTCGTCGTCGAGTCCGACATCGCTGGTGAACGACGAGCAGTTCCCACCGAGGTAGTAGACGACCTCGCTCGCAGCGTGCACGCCCAGGCCCTTCTCGTAGGTCACCCCGCCGATGGTGATCGGATTCCCGTCACCCGCCGGCTGCTCGCCGTTGCTCGTGTCGAGCTCGGCCGGGCCCCAGCCATTGCTGACCGAGGTCCACGTGAGGTCGGACAGCCATGGCGAGCCGGACGGCGGGGCCTCGGGCACCAGCACCTGCAGCGCGCCGTGCACGGTCTCGCTGATGCCCGGCGCACCTGGCTTCGGTGGCTTGCTCGGCTTCTTCCAGCTGTACGCCGCGGTGGCCGACAGCGTGTACGACCCCGGCTCGGCGTCGGCCGGCACCGCTACCGACCACTGCGTCGACAGCGCCTTGTCGGTCGGTATTTCCTTGCGAGTCCTCGGTGACGTCGCACGCACCGCCCACCCGTCCGGGGCGGTGAGGGTGACGGCCGCGTCGCTGACCGGCGCGCGACCGGAATTGGTCAGCGTCGTGCCGACCTGCTCGTCACGGCCCGGGTGCACGACGACCGGGCCGCCGTCGTAGGCGGCTGCCTTGTCCACCGACAGGGACGTGGACGGGGCGTTCTGGTCCCAGTCCCGCGGCTGCGAGACGCGGTACATCACGGTGCCGTGCGCTGGGACGTTGGCGGTGATGGTGCCCGCCGTCTCGGTCTTCTTCTTGCTCCAGAGGTCCTGCAGCACGTACGCCGGCGCCTTGCGTGCCCCAGCGGCAGCGGCCGTCGTGGTGATCGTCGTCGGCGAGCTGGTCTCGTTGAACAGCGCCACCGCGACGTCGCCATTGGCGAGCGGCTTGGCCAGGACGTGCCGCCCGCCGGAGTTGACGATCTCGACACCCTGCTTGCCCAGCGGGTCCTGGTCGACCGCGATGACGTCCTTGTTCAGGTAGATTTCCATCGTCTCCGGCGTCGCCTCGCGCAGGTCGGTGCCGATGAGCAGCGGCGCGGCCATGATCGCCCACAGCGAGAAGTGGCTGCGGTACTCGGTGTCGGTCATGCCGCCGTTGCCGACCTCGAGCATGTCGGGGTCGTTCCAGGCGCCGGGCTTGGCGTACTGCGCGAGCGGTGCGTTCTGCTTGAAGAGCGAGAGCATGCTCGACCAGTTGTCGCTGATGTCGCCGGTGGTCCGCCACAGGTGACCGACCTTGTCGGCCCACTCCCACGGCCGGCTCGTCCCCCACTCGCAGATGCTGTAGACGATGTCGCGACCGGTCGCCTTGAGGGCGTCGCGCATCGCGGTGTAGCGCTCGATGTACTCCTCCTGCGTGCTGCTACCGGCGTTGTTGCAGTTGTCGTACTTGAGGTAGTCGACGCCCCAGTCGGCGAAGGTCTGCGCGTCGATCTCCTCGTGGCCGAGGCTGCCCGGGTAGCCCGCACACGTCTCGGTGCCGGCGTCCTCGTAGATGCCTAGCTTGAGTCCCTTGGCGTGGACGTAGTCGGCGGTGCCGTCGATGCCGGAGGGGAACTTGACCGGGTCGGGCACCAGGCGGCCGGTCTCTGGGTCTCGCTCGTGAGTCATCCAGCAGTCGTCGATGTTGACGTACTCGTAGCCCGCGTCCTTCAGACCCGTCGAGACGAACAGGTCCGCGGTGTCCTTGATGAGCTGCTCGGTGACGTCGCAGCCGAACGCGTTCCAGTCGTTGAAGCCCATCGGCGGGGTCCGGGCCAGGCCGTCGTCGAGCGCGCGCGCCGGAACGGCGCCGCCCGGCGGGACGACGACGGTCGCCAGGGCCAGAGCCACGGCGGCAAACAGGCTGCCGATGCTGCCGGTACGCCCGATGACGGGCGCGGGACGATGCGGGCGGTTGACGGGCATGAGCGCGATCCCCTCGACTCGGTGTGCCCGGATGCGGCGAGTTACCCCGTATGTCCGGATTGTCACGTCTGTCACACTCCTGCAGCGCGCAGATCGCTGTCAAGACCGTTCAGACGACGTACACAAAGCCTGCAGAAGTGATCAGCGGCGAATACCCGACACCCTCGGTCAATCCGCGTACGTTGGTGATCACGGGTAGGCCAAGCGCACCGCGCCCTTGCGACTCTCGATCGCGTGCTACGCGCCGGCGTCACTAGACGTCCTCACCGACTTGAGGAGCACCGGATGTTGGTACGCCTTGCTGACCTCTGCTACCGACGGCGTCGCCTGGTCGTCTTCGCGTGGATCGTCGCCCTGGTGGGGTCGTTCGCGCTGGCGGGCGCGTTCGGTGGGGAGCTCCGGCAGAACTACCTCCAGCCCGGGTCTGAGTCGAAGGTCGCTTCGGACACCCTCACCGAGAGCTTCCCGCAGCGAGCCGGCGACACCATGCAGATCGTGGTCCACTCGGCAGCCGGCGTCACCACACCCGACGTACAGGCGCAGGCGGAGAAGGTCTTCGCCGACGTGGCTGACGAGCCGCACGTCGTCGGCGTCACCAGCCCGTTCACGGACGCCGGCTCCGGCCAGATCTCCGAGGACGGAACGACCGCGTACGCCGACATCGCACTCGACAAGAAGGACAACGAGTTCACGGTCGACGAGGCCAAGGCCCTGGTCGAGCCGGTCCTTGCCGCCGGCAACGGCACCCTGCAGGTCGAGGCAGGCGGCCCGGTCGCTGCCCTGTCCCAAGTCGCACCGGTCGGCTCCGAAGGCATCGGGTTCCTCGCCGCGGCGATCATCTTGCTGTTCACCTTCGGCTCCGCGGTCGCGATGGGGCTGCCGCTGCTCACCGCGCTGTTCGGCCTCGGCATCGCCACTGCCCTCGGTGCGCTCGTGATGCGCGTTGTCGACGTTCCGGACTGGGCTCCCCCCACGGCCGCGATGATCGGCATCGGGATCGGCATCGACTACGCGCTGCTCATCGTCACCAGGTTCCGCAGCAGCCTCGCCCAAGGGCAGGACCCACATCGCGCCACCCTGACGGCGATCGCGACGGCAGGCCGTGCCGCCCTGTTCGCCGGGCTCACCGTCGTCATCTCGATGCTCGGCATCCTGCTCATGGGCCAGCCGTCGATGACCGGGTTCGCCTTCGCCGTGATCCCGGCCGTGCTCATCGTCATGGCCGTCTCGGTGACCCTGCTGCCGGCCATGCTCGGGTTCGCCGGTCGCAACATCGAGCGCCTCCACGTGCCGTTCGTGAGCAAGGAACCGCAGGCCTACGACACAACGCGCTGGTACCGCTGGAGCCGGTTCATCCAGCGCCGGCCCTGGGTTGCCGCGATCGGTGCACTCGTTGTCATGCTGGCGCTGGCTGCGCCCTTCCTGGGCATCCGCTTCGGCTTCCCCGACGCCAAGAGCGACCCACCCAGCTTCACCACCCGCCAGGCGTACGACCTGCTCGCCGACGGGTTCGGCCCGGGCTACTCGGCGCCGTTGCTCCTCACCGTCCAGGGACAGTCGGACGACGTGCTGCAGACTGCCACCGACACAGTCGGCGACCAGTTGCGCGCGGTCGACGGCGTGGCCCTGGTCGAGCCCGCCGTCCTCAACCCGGCGGGTGACGTCGCGCTGCTGCGCGTCGTGCCCACCACGTCGCCGCAGGACGAGGCCACCAATGACCTGGTCGATCGGCTGCGTGACCAGAGCATCCCGGCCGCTGTCGCGGGCACCGGCCTCACCGTGGACGTCGGCGGGTCGGTGGCTGCCAACCTCGACACGACCCGCGGCACGATCGACCGGCTGCTCTACTTCTTCGGCGGCGTGCTGTTGATGTCGTTCGTGCTGCTGCTGATCGTGTTCCGCTCGGTCGTCGTACCGATCAAGGCCGTGGTCATGAACCTGTTGGCGACCTCGGTGGCCTTCGGCGTGCTGGCCCTCGCTGTCAGCGGCGGCCCGCTCGGCGAATTGGTGGGCATCCCGGAGGAGACACCGATACCCATTCAGCTGCCGATCGGCATCTTCGCGGTCCTGTTCGGGCTGTCGATGGACTACGAGGTCTTCCTGCTGTCACGCATCAAGGAGGAGTACGACCGGACCGGCGACAACGCGCTCGCGGTCGCCGACGGCCTGGCCAAGTCCGCCAGGGTCATCACTGCCGGCGCCGCCGTCATGGTCACCGTCTTCATCTCGTTCGCGCTCGGCGACGCCGTGCTCGGCAAGATGTTCGGCATCGGGTTGGCCACCGCCGTCCTCGTCGACGCCACTCTTGTCCGCATGGTGCTGGTGCCGGCCACCATGGAGCTCCTCGGCGACCGCAACTGGTGGCTCCCGGGCTGGCTCGACCGGCTGCTCCCGAACGTCCACGTCGAAGGTCACGAGATCACTGACGACGAGTTCGACCTCCGCGACGCCATCGGCCGCCAGCGGACGCCGTCGGACGTGCCATCCGAGTCCAAGCTCTGACAGAGCCGCTCAGGCGGGCAGTGGGTACGGCGCGATGACCGGCAGGTACGGCGTGGGGTCGCCCGTCCACGTGCGGAAGACGATGTCCCGCGCGCTCCGTCGCCCACTGATCATGCGGAACAGCTCGTAGCCGGACGCGGTGACGGTCGCGGCGGGCTCACCCTCGCCGACGACCCACTCCTTCTGGCCCGTGTCGAGCCGCAGCGCCGGCAGCCCGCAGTGCCGGAGCCGCTCGGCCAGCCAGTCGCGGTAGAGCGCGAACCCCGACCCGGCGACCGGACCGTCTTGTCGGCCGGGAGGCCCAGTGCCTCGCGCAGGTCGGCCAGGTGGACCGCGAGATCTCCGAGTGGCGCGAGAGCCATCGCGGGCGACCCGTCCGCGGACACCTGGTCGCCCCGACGCATGGCCGCCACAAGGTTGCTGCCATGGACCTCGAGGTCGCGCAGCAGCAGAGCGCGCGTCCGGCCGGAGTGGCTCTCGAGGTGGCCCCGCCGTCCACTCGTCACGTGCGCCGGCGATCACCGGGTCCTGCCAGGCCTGCAGCGCCGCCGAAGTACGCACCTCGGGCCGAGTCGGCGGCGACACCAGCCAGGTGGGCCGCGAGCTCCGCTACGTTCCAGTCCGGGCAAGCCGGGACACGTGCGAGCAGGTCCTCGTCGCTCACCTCCTCGATCAGGTGGCGCAGCTCGTGCAGCCCCTCCTGGTAGGTCCACACCGTCCGCCACTGCCTCGTGCGCGCCGCGCTGAAGACGTCCTCGGGCCGATGACGCCTGGTGAAGCTGTCGAGGAACTGGGCGCTCGCCTCGTCGTCACTGACCAGCCCGGAGTGATCGCGGCCCGCAGCGGCGTGCGCCCGTCTCGGACACGTGAGCGACCAGCCCGGGGAAGTAGTCCCGCAGGGAACAGCAGCGCCCACCGGCCCGGGTATTGCCCGCGTAGACGGCGGCGGAGATGCCCTTCACCCGCCACAGGTAGTGCGCGGCGCGCAGCCCGGCCAGCCCCGCGCCGACCACAATGGCGCTCGGGTTGGTCGCCGCGTTCGCGCGGCGGGCCGGCAGTATGCCGCCGAGGGTGGCGCCGGCGACAACGGCTCCGGCGGCCTTGAGCACGTCGCGCCGGGACGGGTGGGCCGTCGCGGACGCCGTACCCCCGGGCGAGAACCTCCGTTACCGGGATCCCGGTGCGCTGGGCCACCCCGTGCGCGACGAGAATGCGGCGCAGCGCCGCCGTCATCGGAGTGATGCGACGAGCTGCCATCGACCGGCCTCCGGCTCTCGGCGGTGGACTCGCCATCGGCATCGTGCTAGTCGTAGCGATGGTCATGGTGGCCCTCAAGCGCAAGCGCTAGATGCCGCAAGCACCAGTGACCTGCGGACGGCACGCCGCCCCGGTCGCCAGTGCACGCGACCGGGGCGGCGCGACGATGTCAGCTGCAGCCGCTCGTGCTGCCGCACCCTTCGCAGACGTAGCAGGATCCGGCCGGGCGCATCTTCGTCCCACATGACATGCACAGCGGCGCGTCGGATGCCTGACCGGTGATGGCCTCGAGCAGCTCGGCCGAGGACTGCACCTGGGGCGGCGCCTCCTTGACCGCCGGCGACTCGCTCGGGGCCGGGTGCTCGGTGACGGGCGCCGACTGCGCCAACGACTCGAGCTCCTCCTCGATGTCCTCGCCGGACTCGGTCGACTGGTAGGAGCCGGTCTCGAGCTGGCGGGCCCGCTCGTCGGCGGTGTAGATGCCGTAGGCCGACCGGGTCTCGAAGTCGAGGTAGTCGAGCGCCAGCCGGCGGAAGATGTAGTCCATCATCGACTGCGCCATCCGCACGTCCGGGTCGTCGGTGAGACCGGCCGGGTCGAAGCGCATGTTGACGAACTTCGACACGAACGTCTCCAGCGGCACGCCGTACTGCAGGCCGATCGAGATCGCGATCGAGAACGCGTCCATCACGCCGGCCAGCGTCGAGCCCTGCTTCGACATCTTCAGGAAGATCTCGCCGAGCCCGTCGTCGGGGTAGGACGACGCAGTCATGTAGCCCTCGGCACCGCCGACCGCGAACGACGTCATCTGCGCCGGGCGCTTCTTCGGCAGCCGCTTGCGGGTCGGGCGGTACTCGACGACCTTCTCGACCGCCTTCTCAGCCGACTTGCCCCTGCCGTCGGACAGCGGCTGGCCGACCTTGCAGTTGTCGCGGTAGACAGCCAGCGCCTTGAGGCCGAGCTTCCAGCCCTGGAAGTGGACGTCCTCGATCTCTTCGACCGTCGCCGTCTCGGGCAGGTTGACCGTCTTCGAGATCGCGCCGGACAGGAACGGCTGCACGGCCGCCATCATCCGCACATGACCCATCGGTGCCAGCGCCCGCTCGCCCATCGCGCAGTCGAACACCTCGTAGTGCTCGGTGCGCAGACCGGGCGCGTCGATGACATGACCGTGCTCGGCGATGTACTCGATGATCGCCTCGATCGTCTCCTCGGCGTAGCCCATCTTGCGCAGCGCCCGCGGGACGGTCTGGTTGACGATCTGCATCGACCCGCCGCCGACCAGCTTCTTGAACTTGACCAGCGAGAAGTCGGGCTCGATGCCGGTCGTGTCGGTGTCCATCATGAAGCTGATCGTCCCGGTGGGCGCGAGGACACTGGCCTGCGCGTTGCGCCAGCCGGCCTTCTCGCCGTACTTCAGGCATGCCTCCCACGCCTTGGTGGCCTCGTGCTGCACCTCGCGGCCCATCGCGTCGAGCGCGCGGACGGCGTCGTTGGCCGCCGCATGCTTGCGCATCACCCGGCGGTGCGCGTCGGCGTTGCGCGCGTAGCCCTCGTAGGGGCCGACCACGGCGGCCAGCTCGGCCGACCGCTTGTAGGACGTGCCGGTCATCAGGGAGGTGATCGAAGCCGCCAGTGCCCGGCCGCCCTCGCTGTCGTAGCCGTGGCCGGTCGCCATCAGCAGCGCGCCGAGGTTGGCGTAGCCGATGCCGAGCTGGCGGTAGGCGCGGGTGGTCTCGCCGATCGCCTCGGTCGGGAAGTCGGCGAAGCAGATCGAGATGTCCATCGCGGTGATGACCAGCTCGACGACCTTCGCGAACTTCGGCGCGTCGAACGTGTCGTCGTCGCGCAGGAACTTCATCAGGTTCAGCGAGGCGAGGTTGCACGACGAGTTGTCGAGCGACATGTACTCACTGCAGTTCGCAACAACCATTCCACTGACAATGTAGGAGTGGTTGCGCGGCTCAGTGAGGTTGTAGGTCGTCTCGAAGCCTTGCGACTCCCGCGAGATCAGACGAACCGTCTCATCGGTGCCATAGAACTTGTAGTCATCGATCACCGTCGTGAGCTTGTTCTGCTTCGCAGCGAGTGTGAAGCCCACCTGGGCGGCGAACTCGCGCAGTGAGCGTCCCGTGATGCGGAGATCGAACGACGGCCCGTCGGAGCCGTAAACCGCTTCGCTGCCGTCCTTGCGGGTATGCCTGAATGAGGCGGACTTGGTGCCCCCCTGGTAGATCCGGCCTGCAATCCCCAGCGAGGCCAACAGCTCCTGTACGCCGAGGAGCAACTCCTCGGAGCGACTGCCGAGGCCGACGTAGCGGGTACCGTTGGCCGCCTGGTCGACGACGCAGCCGTCGGCGTCGAACAGTCCCTGCAGGAAGGCCACGAGTGCATCCTCAGGCGCCTCGTAGATCGAGGTCGGCACCCTCTTGTCCCCAGCTCTGCCGGACGTGATGCCGAGGCCCTGCAAGAAGGACACGACATCCTTCTTGGCCGACCTCAACTGCTGGGTAGAATTGGCCTGCAGGCTCGGCTTGGCGTCGAACCCGGTCCACCCAGCGAGCAACTTCGAATGACGCGGCAGTACGTCACGCTGCTCTTGCTTATTCCCGTAGACGGTGGTGGCCGTCGTCGCCGTGAGGCATCCGTCCCCGGTGATCCAGCCGAGGTAGTGAGCGATGTCCTCATCCCACTTCACCGGAAGGGACAGCCTCGCCGCCCGACGCGCCACGTCCCGCGCTGCGAGGGGAAGGGCGAGGGAGGCCATGGAACGCCCTGCGTATTCGAAGGAGCGGACGAGCTCGTCCGCGGCGTCGAGGTCCTCGGCGTGCACCCATCCCCGGTTACGCGTCCACAGCCGGTGACCGGGCGTGCAGCGCAGGCGAGAACCGTCGGAGAAGCGCAACTCGAGGATCTCGTTCGTGCCCGTGACCATGTAGCGGACCGGGCGACTCGCGACAACCCGAGAAACAGCGTCGTCCTGGGATGTGACGTCGTTCGTGTAGACCTCGAAGGCCTCACCGGTCGCCGCCCGCTGGACGAGCTCCCCGATCGGGACGAGACCCTTGTCCGTGACGACGCGCTGGTCGGCCGGGAAGCACGGGTTGCTCGCGGTGATGCGACCGGTCTCGGGGTTGGTGTGCCAGTCGTTGATCGTGTCGTCGTACTGGATGCCGGGGTCGGCGCACTCCCACGCCGCCATGGCGATCTTCTTCCACAGCTCGCGCGCGTCGACGGTCTCGACGACGTCGCCGGAGCCACGCGCGCGCAGGCCGAAATCCTCGCCCTGCTCGACCGCCCGCATGAACTCGTCGGTGACCCGCACCGAGTTGTTGGCGTTCTGGTACTGCACGGAGTGGATGTCCTTGCCACCGAGGTCCATGTCGAACCCGGCGTCACGCAGCGCCCGGATCTTGTTCTCCTCGCGCGCCTTCGTCTCGACGAACTCCTCGATGTCGGGGTGGTCGACGTCAAGGACGACCATCTTCGCCGCACGCCGGGTCGCGCCGCCCGACTTGATCGTGCCCGCGCTCGCGTCGGCACCGCGCATGAACGAGACCGGGCCGGAGGCGGTGCCGCCGGAGGACAGAAGCTCCTTGGACGAGCGGATGCGCGAGAGGTTGAGGCCGGCGCCGGAGCCGCCCTTGAAGATCAGGCCCTCCTCGCGGTACCAGTTCAGGATCGAGTCCATCGTGTCATCGACGGCCAGGATGAAACAGTTGTGCACCCGAAGGTTGCCGGAGAGGTACTCACCGGACTCGGTTTGGATGTCGTAGACATTCATCGCCCCGAGCGACTCGATTTGGGCGACCTCCAGCCGCTTCGTGGGCTGCGAGGCCCGACCCGGCATGTCAAAGCTACGAGTCAGCTTGTCGGCCTTCTCCGGGTCGATGAAACCGATCTCGGTCTGGAACGCCTTGCGATCGCCCTCGTTTTGGATCCGCAGTGACCAGCAGCCCTTGCGGTCCTCACGCGGATCCTTCTTGAAACCCACGCACGCGAAGATGCCGAATCGAAGGAGCAGCGACTGCATGCCTCGGATGAGCTGCTCCGAGATCATGTCGACCTCGACGACGGTCGACGCCGATCGGGGAGACACGAACCCTTCCGCTTGGAAGACGCTGCGCAGGTAAGCAGCAACGACTGGCAGCGGCGCTTGAAAGAGCTGCGGCGGCACCACCATGTCCACGCCACGGTCGAGCAGCCCCCATCGCCTGACGAATGGCTTGAGGTGGTTGCCATAAAGCCGAGTCCGCCGGCAGTCCAATGTCTCGCTCTGCGTGACGACCGGTCGCTCGTGTCGATGTGCGCCGGGGAACACGCCGTCGATTGCTTCGGTCACCCAGGCCAGTTCAGCGGCCGTAACCGTCATCGCCTCGAGTGTGAGAGAACGGTTCGTGCCGGAGTACTGCCCGACGAACCCGTCCGACTGCATCCAGCCCGCGAGGGCCGCCTCGTAAATCTCGCGCAGGTCGATCTCGGACTCGCCATAGGCGTCGCGGCGGTGCCATTCAAGCTTGTCGCCGGCTGCCAGCGTGCCTGCCGGCACGAAGGCACCTGTGCCGTCGCCGCTCGACTTCCAGACCAGGTGGTCGGCCGTGACATCGAGTGCGTAACCGGCCTTCGTGTGCAGGCGCAGCACATCCTTCACACCGTTGTCTTTGGTGGCAACGATGCGTGTGAGGCCATGGGCGTCGTAGACCTTCGCGCCCACGGCATCGTCCTCGACAAGTTTGCCGATGGGCACGAGCCCGGCCGGCGTCGAGACGAGGGCGTCGTAGGGCTGACACGCCGAGACCTGCTGCGGGCTCGAGGTCCCGACGTTGAACCACACCGGTGAGTTGAACGAGAAGACCTGGTGGAGCAGCGCCCAGGTGAGCTCGTGCTCGAACACCTCGGCGTCGTCAGGAGTCGCGAAGTAGTGGTGCTCCTCGCCGGCCGCGCGGTAGGTCTTCACGACGCGGTCGATGAGCTGGCGCAGGCTGGTCTCGCGGGCCTCGGTGTTGACCGCGCCGCGGAAGTACTTGGTCGTGACGATCGTGGACGCGTTGAGCGACCAGAAGTCGGGGAACTCGACCCCGCGCTGCTCGAAGATCGTCTCGCCGGTCTTCCAGTTCTGCTGGACGACGTCGCGGCGCTCCCAGGTCACCTCGTCATAGGGGTGCACGCCCTCGGTCGTGTAGATGCGTTCGACCGTGAGCTTCTTGGCAGCCTTGCGCCCGCCGGCGCCCCCCTGGACGACCTGCGGCTTGTCGTGCGACGTCTCCGTCATCTCGCTCCTCCCACAACCTGCTCTAGATTCAACAGTCCGGCACCGACAGTCATGCCGCCCGAGCGGCCCTGTCCGGCGTACTTCTCAGGTTTTCTCGTACGGCGGCGGGCCCGCCGTCTCTGCCCCCAGCTCGTGCTCCGCCCCCAGGTCGTTCTCCGCACTGTCCCCCAATTCGTGCTCCGCACGGAGAAGCGCGATCTCCGACTCGAACGCCTCCAGGTCGTCGAAGGCGCGGTAGACCGAGGCGAACCGGAGGTAGGCGACCTCGTCGAGCTCACGCAGCGGCGCCAGGACCGCCATGCCGACCTCGTGGGCCTCGATCTCGGCGACCCCGCTGGCCCGCACGGCCTCCTCGACCCGCTGGGCGAGCAGCGCCAGGTCGTCCTCGGTGACCGGGCGGCCCTGGCACGCCTTGCGGACGCCGGCCAGCACCTTGTCGCGGCTGAACGGCTCGCTCGCACCGGAGCGCTTGGTCACCGACAGGCTCGCGGTCTCGACCGTGGTGAACCGCCGGGCGCACTCGGGGCACTGGCGGCGGCGGCGGATCGCGGTGCCGTCGTCGGTGGCCCGGGAGTCGACGACGCGACTGTCGGTGTGGCGGCAGAACGGGCAGTGCATCGCGGCCTCCCCTCAGGTCTCCGTGCGGTCCACCTGTGGACCCGCCTGTGCGGGACGGTGTGCACGAGCGGTGCACAACCCCCGAATGCCTGGGGACCACATGTGGATAACTACATCGCTGTCATTCACAAGATGTAGTGGAACGGTAGGCCTCTCACCACCAGATGTGCAAGTGGTTCGGGCCCTCCATCTGCGGGATCTCCGCCCCCGGCACGGGCGGCACCGCATCGCTGCAGGTCAGCGCCCTGCGGACGATCATCGGGGGTCCTGGGGGCCCGGCGTGTCGCGCACATCCCGCCTGGATCCGAGGTGCCCACGGCGCGACGACGCCTTGGCTGACCGAAAGGTTGACCGCCGATCAGGTGGTCCCCGGACGACGCCCACGCGGAGAGCGGCCGCCTTTGCCCGTTCGTGGTGCATGTACCCGCGGGGAGGCCCCGAAGGCTCTGGAGACAGCAAGAGGGCGACCGCGAACCGTGGGCCTTCTCTCCACTCGAAGAACCCGGAGTAATCGCCGTGCCCGAGAGTCACCGCCGGACCGGCAGCCGCGTTCTCGCTGTCCTCCTCGCCACCCTGACCGCCTTCAGCGTCGTGGGCCCTGCCGACGCCGGGATCACGGCGGCGCGCTCGAGCTACCCGCGCGCGATCGAGGGGCTGACCGGCTACGCCTCGCAGTCCACCTGCTCGCCGGCGGCCAAGCCGGGTGTCGCGGACTTCTCGAAGCGGCTGCTGCGCGCCTACCCGGGCACCCGCAGCCTGGGAATCGTCCGGGCCTGCCGGATCGGCGGCAAGTCGGAGCACAAGGAAGGCCGCGCCTTCGACTGGGGCGTCAACGCCAAGACCGCGTCCGGGCGCGCCAAGGTCGAGAGCTTCAAGACCTGGCTCCTCAAGACGGACAAGTACGGGAACAAGTACGCCATGGCCCGCCGCACCGGGATCATGTACGTGATCTGGAACAAGCGCATCTGGAGCGCCTCGCGCCCGACGGTCTGGCGCACGTACACCGGTTCGAACCCGCACACCGACCACGTGCACATCTCCTTCGGCTGGAAGGGCGCGCGCAAGAACACATCGTTCTGGACCGGCAAGGGCGGCGTCGTGACCCCGCCCCCGGCCAAGCCCGCCCCCAAGCCGACTGTCCCGCCGACGGGACCGGCGACGCCGAAGGCCGAGCCACGCCCGGCGACCTCGTTGCCCGCCGGCCCGGTCCTGCAGGACGAGACCGTTCGCCTGCTCGCCAACAAGTCCACCGGCGTCACGACCACCGGCTCCCTGACCAAGGGCGAGAACTACGTGCTCGAGGTCGCGGGAAAGTACAAGTACGGCACCGGCACCTATGCGAACGCCGACGCGGAGTGCTCGCGCTCCACGGCTGCGAGCACATGGCAGCGCAACCGCTCGGTGCACAAGAAGTCGCCGAACGCTGACCACCTCGACCTGTACGTCGACGGCGTCGACCTCGGCTCGAGTGCCGACCGCGACGCAGGCGACGGCTGCGACACCGCCACTCACACGTACCGTCAGACCTTCACCCCGAGCCGCACCGGCCGGGTGACGTTCAAGGTGTGGGAGCCCGGCTACTACTCGGACAACTCCGGGTCGCTTGTGATCCGCGTGCTGCGCCCGACGCCCAAGGACGAGCTGCACTTCTCGGTGCCGGCCAACGCCGGTGCCGGCGTGCTCAGCCCCGGCTCCCTGGTCGCCGGTGCGACGTATGTCGCCACCGTGACCGGCGCCGTCAACGCGGGCAACGGCGTCAACGCCGATGCCGAGTGCTCGGCGACTGCCTCGGACACGACGTGGCGCCGGAACCGCTCGGTCACTCCTGGAGCAACGGACCGGGACGACCTCGATCTGCTGCTCGACCGCAACGACGTCGGCCTCGACCCCGTCGTGCCGGATGGCAGCACCCAGTGCGACACGACCGGGCACAGCTACCGGATGACGCTGCGCCCGCAGCAGACCCGGCCGGTGAACCTGCGCGTCGACGACCCGAGCCCCACCGACAACAAGGGCGCCCTCGCCGTCTCGCTGGTCCGCGTCAAGGCGCCGACCGGCACCGAGTCGGTCACACTCGATGCCACCGAGGAGGACGGCGTCAGCTCGGCGCGCGTCTACCAGGCCGGTCAGCGGCTTCGCGTGACAGCGACCGGGACGTACACGTTCCGGTCAGGCGTCACCGCGGACGCCGAATGCTCGGTCACCTCGACCGACCCCACGTGGCGCAACTTCCGGGACAGTCTCGTCGACGACCGGGGCAACGCGCTGGGCGACGTCAAGGTCAACAACCGGGTGCTCGACTGGCGCCCGGTCAGCGGGAGCGGCAGCTGCGACGCGGCCGGGCACCGGTACGCACTGGAGCTCACGCAGTCACAGACCGGTCCCGTCCGCCTGACCCTGGCCGACACGCGCTTCTGGGACAACGCTGGCACGGTGGCCCTGACGGTCACGCCGGTGAACGGGAGCTGAGCTCGGGCATGCGTGGGACGAGAGCGCTCGCGGCCGGCGGTTGCGCCGTGGCCCTGCTGCTGACGGGTTGCGCGGCGGGCACCGAGCCGGTCAAGCCGGTCGCAGCGGCTGCGGCGGAGTCGACGGCCGCACCGTCCACCGAGGCCGACGACGCCTCGATGGGCGCAGACGCGCCCGCCGACCCCTCCGCTGCGGCCGACCTGGGCCTGCCGACCGAGGAGCCCGACGACCCGTCGGCGCCCCCCGTCGCCGAGGAACGGCTCGCCCCCAAGACCGTGGTGCCGCGACGCGCCCTGCTGGACGCGGAGACCGTGGCCAGCGTCGCCGGTGGCGCCTGGACAGCGGGCGGCGAGCCCGACCGCTGCGCAGCCCCCGCGCCGCGCGGCGCGCTCGCCGTTCGCTCGTCGGTGCTCGACAGCGCAGGCGGACGGCTGGTGCAGACGGTTGCCACGCACCACGATGCCGCGGCCGCCCAGCGGGCCGTGCCGCGACTGGCCAGCCGACTGAAGGCGTGCGGCTGGGCGAGCGCCGAGGACCTGATGCTCGGCGAGGTGGGCGCAAGCCTGACCCGCAGCGGTCCCTCGGGTCGCGAGACCGCGATCGTGCTCGCCCTGGAGGGCGTCAGCATCACCCAGGTCGGCAGCGGGTCGGCCGCCGAGGAGAACACCTGGGCCGCGCTGGCCGACCTCGCTCTCGGCAGCTCGTGCCCCGCGGCACCCGACGGCTGTCACTGACGGCCGTGCCGCCCGACCTCTCGTACTGACCGCTCGCCGGGGCTCCCGGCGTGTCGGCCGGTCAGCCCGTCGGAACGAGCAGCGCTCTGCCCGCCGCGACGGTGCTGGAGTCGAGACCGTTGAGCTCCTGGATGCGCGCGACCGTGTCACGCGGGTCGGCCGACGGGCTGACCCGCTCGGCGATCTGCCACAGCGTCTCGCCCGGTGCCACAGTGACCCGCTCGGCCACCGCAGCGCGCCCGGACCCCCCGGCAGCGGCCGGCGCGCCCGCCAGCATCCCGGTGAGCACCGCGAGCGCGACCAGCGCCAGGGCGACCACCAGCCGGCCGCGCCGGGTCAGGCGCAGCGCCGGCGCGGGCCGCGGCGGAGCGGGCGGGCACGGCGGGACCAGCGCCAGCCTGGGCCGCGCCGCCACGTGGCCCACCCGGATGGCGGTCAGCGAGCTCATCGCGTCCTCCCTTGCGATAGGTTCAGCGACACCTGTTCATCGAACGGGTGTTCGATCGAACGTCTGTACGAAGTTCTACCCGACGCCACCGACAAAATCCAGACTCGTTCGAACAAATGTTTGAATCCGAGCCCGCGGATCGCTAGCGTCAGCCCCGACGGAGAACCGGCCGAGCGTGGGCCGGCAGGCAAGGGAGGCACCACGTGGTCAGGCGTGAGGACAGCGGAACAGGCGGCAGCACCACCCGTCGGCGTGGCACGCGGGCCACCGGAGGGCGCCAGGCCAGCGACGGCGCCACGGTCACCGAGATCGCGGACGGCCCGCCCGACAGCAACGGGCTGACGCCCCGGCAGCGCAAGGTGCTGGAGGTCATCCGCAGCTCCGTCGAGCGCCGCGGCTATCCCCCGAGCATGCGTGAGATCGGCGAGGCCGTCGGCCTGACCAGCTCGTCGAGCGTCTCCCACCAGCTCGCCACGCTCGAGCGCAAGGGCTTCCTGCGCCGCGACGCCAACCGGCCCCGCGCCATCGAGGTCATGCCGCTCGACGCGGCCGACGCGCCCGCCCCTCCCGCGCCGGAGCCTGAGGCCTACGACGAGACCGGCAGCGGTGACGCACGGCCCGCGGCGGCCTACGTCCCGCTCGTCGGCCGCATCGCGGCCGGCGGCCCGATCCTCGCCGAGGAGGCCGTCGAGGACGTCTTCCCGCTGCCCAAGCAGGTGGTCGGCGACGGCACCCTGTTCCTGCTCCAGGTGCGTGGTGACTCGATGGTCGACGCCGCGATCTGCGACGGCGACTGGGTCGTCGTGCGCCAGCAGCCCGTCGCCGAGAGCGGCGAGATCGTGGCGGCCATGATCGACGGCGAGGCGACGGTCAAGACGTTCCAGCGCCGCGGGGGCCACGTGTCGCTGGTGCCGCACAACCCGGCGTACGAGCCGATCCCGGGCGACGACGCGACCATCCTCGGGCGGGTCACCGCGGTGCTGCGCCGGGTCTGAGCCCGGCCCTCAGCTCTCCGGCACGACCTCGTCGGCGGACTTGTCCGGCCGAAGCCCTCGCCAGACCGGGTGACGCAGCAGGCCGTCCGAGGTCCACTCGCCGAACGACACCTCGCCGACCAACCGGGCAGTGACCCACCGGGCGTCGCGGGCGTGCGGCCGCGGCACCTCGTTCGCCACCGGCGGCGTCCGTCGCTCCAGGGGCCGCAGCCTCCTGGCCAGGTCGTCGAGCGCCGCGGCGGTGAAGCCGGTGCCCACGTGACCGGCGTAGACCAGGTCACCGTCGTCGTTGTGCACGGCCACCAGCAGCGAGCCGATGCCACCCGCCCGTCGCCCCTGCCCCGCCCGCCAGCCGCAGATCACCACCTCCTGGGTGCGGAAGTGCTTGACCTTCACCCACACGCGAGAGCGGCGTCCCGGCTCGTACGTCGAGTCGCGGCGCTTGGCGACGACTCCCTCCAGGCCCTGGGAGAGTGAGGCGGCCAGCGCCGCGGCGCCGTCGCCCTCGAACGCCGGCGGGGTGGCCCAGCGAGGTCCGTCCAGGTCCAGCGACTCGAGCCGGGCCCGCCGCTCGTCGTAGGGCAGCCGCACCAGCGGGGCGCCGTCCAGCGCTAGCAGGTCGAAGGCCAGGAAGGAGACAGGCACCTTCGCGATCAGGTCGCCGCCCGGGCGCCGCACGTGCATCCGGGCCTGCAGCTTCCCGAAGCTCGGCCGCCCGGCCGCGTCGAGCGCGACGATCTCCCCGTCGAGCACGACATCGCGCCCGCCCATCGCGGCAGCGATCCCGTGCAGCTCCGGATAGCTCGCCGAGACCTCACGGTCGTTGCGGGTGAGGAGACGTACCGCATCCGTGTCACCCTCCGTGACGTAGATGACAGCGCGCACCCCGTCCCACTTCATCTCGAACGCCCACCGAGCCTCGTCGGTCGTCGGCAGCGCACCGGTGGTCGCGAGCATGGGCTTGATGTGCTCAGCGGGCACGGCGTTCCCGCTCGGCGGCGCGACGGGGACGGGTGCGAACGCACCCGTCCCCGTCCACGTCCGTTCCTCCGGTCAGGACTCGGGACCGTCCTGGATCACGGTGTTCGACCCGCCGCCGCCGTCGAGAACGTCGACGCCGGGTCCACCGACGAGACGGTCGTTGCCGTTGGCGCCCGAGACGCGGTCGTTGCCGAAGCCGCCGAGCAGGACGTCGTCGCTGTTCCCGCCGTTGATGACGTCGTCACCGGCGCCACCACAGACGACGTCCTCGGCGTTGGCACCGTTCAGGACGTCGTTGCCGCCGAGGCCCATGATCACGTCACGCTTGTTCGTGCCGTTGATCACGTCGTTTCCGGCCGTGCCCCGGATCGTCGGAAGCAGGCCGTCGCAGCGCTCCTCCAGATCGATGCCGAGGACCAGCGGGTCGTGGTCGCTCGACCGGAACTGGTGGGTGGCGTAGAGCGCGGGGTCGCCGACGTACTGGTAGGCGAAGGACTCGCCCGCGTTGATGTTCCAGTGGGCGACGTCGGTGACCTTTGCGGTCAGCGCGTCGGTAGCCATCGCGTGGTCGAGCGAGCCGGAGAGCTCGTCGAAGACGTAGCTGTAGCGACCCTCGTCGAACTGCGCGCCTAGGTCGTTGAAGCCTTCCTGGCGCAGCCGCTCGATCGGGTCCTCCTCGGAGTAGGCGTTGAGGTCACCCATCAGCAGCACGTCGGCGTCGCTGGTCCGCGCCCGCTGCTCTTCAGCGAACGCTGCCAGCGAACCGGCCTGGCGGACGCGGTCGCCGTTGAACTCACCCTGGCCGTCGCCGATGTCCTCGTTGTCGTTGCCCTCCTGCGGAGGGTCGGACGGACTCTTGGACTTGAAATGGTTCGCGATAACGGTGAACCGGTCGCCGTCCTTCGCGAAGGTCTGCGCGAGAGGCTCGCGGGCGTTGCCCCAGATGGTTTCGTCCACGAGACCGACCGGCTCGCCGACCGGCTGCACGACGCCCTTCTGGTAGATGATCCCGTTGCGGATCACGTCGCGATCGACCGCGAGAAGCTCGTCGGGCAGCGGCGAGTAGTCCCACTTGTCGAACCCGGCAGCAAGGTTCAGGCGCCGCACCAGGTCGGCGAGCGCCTGGTCGGGGTTGCCTTCCTGGGGCGTGCCTGCGCCGTAGTTGGTCGAGGCGGTGTCCTCGATCTCCATCAGCGTGACGACGTCGGTGTCCAGCACCTCGATCGCGGTGACGATCTTGGCGGCCTGCTTCTCGAACTGAGCCGCGTTCGCGGCGCCGCGGCCGACGCCACCGAAGGTGAGGAAGTAGTTCAGCACGTTGAACGCGCCCACCTGCACGTCGCCGCCGACGGCGTCGGGAGCGGCCACGCCGGTCCGGGTGTTCTGCGGCGCGAACGTCCCCTCGGGCGTTCCGTCGGAGGGCTGGAGGCGCCACGAGCCGAAGCCGAAGCCGAGCGCCACCGGTGACGTGAACTCGAGCTCGTCACCCACGCGCACCGGGGTGGTCGGGCTCAGGTAGGGCCGGTTCGTGGCGCTGAGCGACGCGTTGCTCCCGTCGTCGAGCAGGACGCGACGGCGCTCGTTCTGCGCAGCGATCGCCTGCGCGGCCGGGCCGGGCCGCTCCAGCTCGGTCGGCTGCACGAGCAGGCCGCCCTCGGACAGCGTCAGCTCACCGAAACGGGTGAGCGCGAAGACCTCGCTGACGGTCAGCGTGTCGGCCGGGGCAACCAGCATGCCCTCGAGCGGCTCCCGCGTCGCGTTGTCGGCCGGCAGGTCCAGGGGTGCGGGCGTCGGCAGCGCCGCGGCGGACCCTGGTGTGCAGACCTGGGTGTCCACGTTGGAGACGATCTCGGTCTGGCCGAAGTCCTCCTGGGCCCCGCCCTGGACCGCCACCGTGTCGCCGAGCCCCACGGCTACCGGGCTGTCGATGAAGATGCCGTCCGAGGTCGTCGGGATCGCCGTCGCCCGCGTCCTGCAGGTAGAAGCCGTCGAGGCCGGGGACGTCGGCGACGACAACGCCGCGGACGCTCACCTGCTCGCCGGCAAGCGGGCTGCTGGCGCCGCTGCCCTGGACGTCGCCGATGTCATGCGTGACGGCGACCTCGCACGGCTGGACCTCAGGCGTCCTCGACGACCGGGTTGACCTGACCCTTGCTGTTCGCGCCCTCAGGCTGCCACGCGTAGTTGCCGGTGGCCTCGACCAATCGCTTCGACAGCGACGACCCGCCCGGCGTGCCGTTGGACTCCGCGACGCCGATGTCGACGCTTGGCCGACCATCGGCCGGCCCGCCGACCGCGGTGAACCCGCCCTCGTAGGAGAGGAACTCCACCACGCTGCCTGCGGCGTCGACCAGGGCGAGCCCGTCGGGCGCGCCGTTCTGCACCGCCCCGTTGGTCACGGTGGGGTAGTCGATCACCGCGACGGCAGCCGGCCCGCCGGCAGGTGCGCTCACCGCAGGGAGGGTGCGGGGACCGCCGTAGAGCCCACCACCATTGCCGTTGTAGAGCACGACCGTCCAGCCTTCGACGGTGGCACCTGGCGGCACCTGCACCTCGACGAACTCGCCGGCGTCGTTGGCGACGCTGCTGTCGTAGTGGAGCTCGGAGATGAACGGGACGGTCGGCTCGGCCGCCTGAGCAGGCGTGGTGACGAGCGCGCCGGCGACGACTGCGAGGGTGACGCAGACGGCCGCTGAGGCGCGTGAGGGAGATCGAGGCACGGGTGTGGCCCTTCGAAAGAAGACGGGGTCAGGGGCACCCTAGGCCGACGAAGCTGCGAGGCGGGACAAAAGCGCGTAAATACTGTTGACCAGCAAGAACGTGGCTCAGACCCGAGCTCCGGCGTCCGCAGTCAGCCGGCGCAACGCCCCCACCGCGACCTCGCGCTCGGTGGTCAGCCAGAACGGCGGCAACGACGAGCGGAGGAACTCGCCGTACCGAGCCGTCACGACCCGGGAGTCGAGCACGGCCACCACCCCGCGGTCGGTCCCGGAACGGATGAGCCTCCCGGACCCCTGCGCCAGCTTCAGGGCCGCGTGCGTCGCCGACACCGACATGAAGCCGTTGCCTCCTGCGTCGCTCACCGCCTGCGCGCGTGCGGACATCAACGGGTCGTCCGGGCGGGGAAACGGGACACGGTCGATCACCACCAGCCGGCACGAGTCCCCGGGCACGTCGACGCCCTGCCACAGCGACAGCGTGCCGAACAGGCAGGTCGCCGGGTCGTCGGCGAACGCCCGCACCAGGGCCGCCGTGCGGTCCTCGCCCTGGCAGAGCACCGGCACGTCGAGCCGGTCACGCATCGCCTCGGCAGCAGCCTGGGCCGCGCGCATCGACGAGAACAACCCGAGCGTGCGACCTCCGGCCGCCTCGACGAGAGCGGCCAGCTCGTCCAGCGAGGCATCAGACGCCGCGCCCCGGCCGGGCGGCGGCAGCCGGCGAGCGACGTAGAGGATGGCCTGGCGCTGGTAGTCGAAGGGCGATCCGACGTCGAGGCCCTCCCACGCGGGCGCGTCCTCGCCGGTCAGCCCCACCTGCCGGGCGATCGGGTCGAAGCTGCCGCCGAGCTCGAGCGTCGCACTCGTCAGCACGACCGTCCGCGTCCCGAAGAGCGCCTCGCGCAGGAGACCGTTCACCGAGAGCGGGGCGACGCGCAGAACCGAGCCGCGCCGCCCGTCGCGGGCCACCCACGTGACGTCGTACGGCGAGTGGCCCGCCACCCTCTCGGCAGTGGCGTGCACGTCCCACACCGCCGCCTGCGCGATCTTCTTGGCACCGTCCTCGCCACCGCGCACGGCGCCAAGTCCCGACTGCACCGCCCGCGCCGAGTCACGGACGACGGCGACGGCCTCGGTGAGCTGCTCGGGCAAGTCCACCACCCGGCCCTCGTCGGTCGCGGCCAGCGCCAGCGCCAGCCCTTCGGCGCTCTCGGCGAGGCGCTCAGCGTCGTCGGGGTCGTCCACGAGTCGACGGGCCCGGCTCGCCGCACGTTCGACCAGCGCGGGCGTGAGCTCGTCGGTCGCCACCCCTGTCACGCGGTCCACCAGGTCGTGCGCCTCGTCGACGACGACCACGTCGTGCTCCGGCAGCACGTCGAAGCTCTCCAGGGCATCGATGGCGAGCAACGCGTGGTTGGTGACGACGACGTCGGCCTGCGCCGCCCGGTCCCGTGCGAGCTCGGCGAAGCAGTCGCTGCCGAACGGGCAGCGGGCCGCGCCGAGACACTCGGTGGCAGTGACACTGACCTGGCGCCAGGCCCGGTCGGAGACTCCCGGCTCGAGCTCGTCGCGGTCACCCGTGGTCGTGTCGTCGGTCCAACCGCGCACCCGCACGATGTCGCGGCCCAGCGCGGTGGTCGGCGATGCGTCGAAAAGCACGTCCTCGCCCTCGTCGGGCATGCCGCCGTGCACCTTGTTGCGGCACACGTAGTGCGAGCGGCCCTTGAGGATGGCGAAGGACGGCCGGCGGCCGAGCAGCGGCTCCGCGGCGTCGACGAGCGCGGGCAGGTCGCGGTCGACGATCTGGCTCTGCAGCGCGAGGGTGGCGGTCGCCACGACCACCGGCCCGTCGTGCAGCAGCGCCGGTACCAGGTAGCCGAGCGACTTTCCGGTGCCGGTTCCGGCCTGCACCAGCAGATGCGTGCCCTCGGCCATCGCGGCCGCGACGGCCTCGGCCATCTGCAGCTGACCAGGACGCTCGCTGCCGGCGATCGCCGCCACCACGGAGGCGAGCAGGTCCGCAGTCGTTGGGGGCACGAGGTCGGAGGCTACTGCCCCGCGAGGCACAAGCCTCCGGCTACTGAGCGTGCCGGGGCGGTCGTGAAATACGTCACACGGATGTTGCGTAATTACTCGCCAGTAGGCCGTAGCGGCTGCCGAAGCGCCTCGTTGGCCAAGGTGTCCCCGCCCCGAAGAAAGGAATCCACATGACCGGACGACTGATCCGGCTGCTCGCCGTCGTGGTGAGCCTGTCGACCCTGCTCTTCGTCGGCGCAGCGGCCGCGACCAGCTCGAACGCGGCCACGAGTGCGGCGACGGCCGCCCCCGCGACCGCCCCGGTGACGGGGAGCACCAGTGACGGCGGGACGTTCAAGGGCACGTTCGACCCGAGCCGGTTTGCGGTGCAGGACGGCGACCTGGTGGCCGTCGGTGAGCTGACCGGCACGTTGACCAGCGCGGCGGGCGGCACCCGGGCCGTCGACGAGACAGTGACCCTGCCGGTGAACACGGCAGCCAGCACCGGCTCGTGCCAGATCCTCGACCTGGTGCTCGGCCCGCTGGACCTCGACCTGCTCGGCCTCGTCGTGCACCTGGACACCGTGCACCTGAACATCACCGCGGAACCGGGCCCGGGCAACCTGCTCGGCAACCTGCTCTGCGCCGTGGCCGGCCTGTTGGACGGCACCGGGCTGAACGGTCTGCTCGGTCAGCTTGCCTCGCTGCTCAATCAGATCCTGGCGATCCTCGGATAGCCGGAGCAGCCCAACCGTGCTCGTGGCGCGGCCGGCCCTTCCGGGGCGGGCCGCGCCACTTGCGCGTCGAAGCTCGGACATATCGTTTCGACCATGCCGCTTCCCCCGTTGATCCCGCGCTCGGTGCTGTTCGGCAACCCCGACCGGATGTCGCCCTGCCTGTCCCCCGACGGCAGCCTGCTCGGCTTCATAGCCCCGGAGAACGGCGTGCTCAACGTCTGGGTGGGCCCTGCCGACGGCAGCCGGCCGCCGCAACCCGTCACCCACGACCGCGACCGCGGCATCCGCACGTTTCTCTTCTGCCACGACGACCGGCACCTCGTCTACCTGCAGGACACCGACGGCGACGAGGACTGGCGGCTCTATGCGCTCGACCTCACCACCGGCGACGTACGTCTGCTCACCCCGGAACGCAAGGTCACCGCGCAGATCCTCGCCCACAACAGGTGGCACCCCACGACGATGCTGATCGGGCTCAACCAGGACAACCCGCAGCTGCACGACCTCTACCGGCTCGACCTCACGAGCGGCACGCTCATCAAGGAGGCCACCAACCCGGGGTTCGTGTCGTGGCTGGTCGACACCGACCTGTGGATGCGCGGCGGGATGACCATGCAGCCGGACGGCGGCGTGACGTTCCTGCGGCGCACCGGGTCCGGCGACGACGACTACCAGCCGTTCCTCGAGGTGCCCGCCGACGACGCGACCACGACGGACGTCATCGGCTTCGACCGCGACAACAAGGAGCTGTACGTCCTCACCTCGATGGACGCGAACGCGACGCGGCTCGTGCGCGTCGACCTCCGCGACGGGAGTCGCACCGTCGTCGCCGGGGACCCGGTCTACGACGTGGCGGAGGTGTGGCGCGACCCGAAGACCCGGCTGCCCCAGGCCGTGGTCTACGACGAGGAACGCGCCCGCGTCGTCCCGCTCGACGCGTCTCTCGACGCCGACCTCGCCCGTCTGGACGCACTCGGCGACGGTGAGCTCGGGGTGGACCGGCAGGAGCGTTCCGACACGCGGTGGCTGGTCTCGCTGTCGGTCTCCGACGGGCCGACCAGGTTCTACGTCTACGACCGCGCGTCGGGCGCGACGACGTACCTCTTCGCGCACCGCGAAGAACTCGAGGAGCACGAGCTCGCGCCGATGGAGCCGTTCTCCTTCAGGGCACGCGACGGGCTCACGGTGCACGGCTACCTGTCCTTCCCCCGCGGCGTGGACAGGTCCGCGCTGCCCGCGGTGCTCGATGTTCACGGTGGGCCGTGGGTGCGCGACCGGTGGGGCTACTCGCCCGACGCCCAGTGGCTCGCGAACCGCGGCTACGTGTCGGTACAGGTCAACTACCGAGGCTCGACGGGCTACGGCAAGGCCTTCCTCGGCGCGGGCGACAAGCAGTGGGGGCGCGCGATGCAGGACGACCTCGTCGACGCGGTGGACCACGTCGTCGCGCAGGGCTGGGTCGACCGTGACCGGGTCGCCGTCATGGGTGGGTCGTACGGCGGGTACGCCGCCCTCGCCGGCGCCGCCTTCACACCTGACGTGTTCCGCTGCGCGATCGACCTGGTCGGTCCGTCCAACCTGCTGACGCTGCTGTCGTCGATCCCCGACTACTGGGCGCCGATGCGAGCCATGCTCTACCAACGGATCGGTCACCCCGACGACGAACGCGAGATGCTCTGGGACCGCTCGCCGCTCGCGCACGTCGACGCGATCCGCATCCCCGTCCTGATCGCGCAGGGCGCCAACGACCCGCGGGTCAAGCAGGCCGAGGCGGAGCAGATCGTCGCAGCGCTCGTCGAGAAGGGCCTGCCGCACGACTACCTGCTCTTCCCCGACGAGGGGCACGGACTGGCGAAGCCGGAGAACCGCGAGACGTTCTACGCCGCCGCGGAGAGCTTCCTCGCCCAGCACCTCGGTGGCCGGGCGCAGGAGAGCCGCGCTGAGGAGAGCACTGACGGGTAGTGCTGGCACGCTCAGCCGCCGATGACGCCGACTCCTCGTGCCGCGATCCCGAGGCCGAGAACCAGCACCGAGCATGCGGTGACGAGCGGCAGGGCTCGCAACACGCGGGCGCCGCGCGACCCGGCCCGGCTGGCGAGCCGGCCATCGAACCTGGTCCGGAGCCGCATCACGAGCAGCCCGACGGCGGAGAGCGTCACCGCCATGCCGAGGCCGAACGCGACGACGAGGAGTACGCCGAACCAGGCGTGCCCGACGGCTAGTGCGGCCAGGAAGACGACCAGCGCGGACGGGCTCGGGACCAGACCGCCGGCCATCCCGATCGCGATCAGCGAGCGGCGCGAGGCGGGCCGGTGCTGGTGATGACCGCCGTCGTGGTCATGGCCGCTGTGGTGGCGGGCGTCGTGGTGACGGCCGTGGTCGTGACGATGCCCGTCGTCGCGGTGCCCGTGCGCGGTCTCGGCGTGCTCCTGCGTCGCTGCACCGACCAGCACCGGCAGGCGCGCGTGATCGGGCACGACATCGCGGTGCGCCTGTGCGTGCGCGTGCGGGTGCGGATGCTCGTGGGTGTGCGGGTGGCGCGCAGCGCGAAGGAGGGTGACGCCGACCGCGGCGACGAGCAGCCCGCTCGCGACCGTGAGCCACGGATAGAGCCGGGCGGGCACGAAGCCGGTGCCGGCGCTCACCAGCACGCCGAGCAGCAGCACACCGGCCGTGTGCGTCACGGTCACGGTTGCCGCCACCGTGCCGGCGGCGCGGACGCCGCCCTGGCGCGGACCACTCAGGTAGAAGGCCATCACGGTCTTGCCGTGCCCCGGCGCGAGGGCGTGCGCCGCGCCCAGGGCGAGCGCCGCCAGCAGGCCGCCGAGGACGACCAACGGATTTCCGTCGTAGGTGGTCACCAGACCTTCGAACGCCCCCGTCAGGCGCTTGGTGGGCAGTCCAGTGCCCCCCACGTCTGCGTTGTCACCGAGGGCCGGACCGCCCGGCGTCACGCGCACGTTCGCCGCGCGCACATCGAGCGGACTGGACAAGAGGTCTGCCGGGTAGCGGGTCAGCCGCCGGCTCGTGCTGCGGGCCGACACGTCCGACTCGACAACCGTCGTCCGGTCGCCGACGGCGATGATCTCGCGCCAGCCGATCTCCGCGTCGGCGGCGGTGTCCACGAGGGAAACGCCGCGCGGGCCGGCCAGGGTCGGCGTCGATGCCGACAGAGCACAGTGCACCCGCATCGTCGGCAGTCCGGCCTGTCCGGCCACGGTGCGGGCTGTCGACCGGCGCACGTCGAGCGCGACCGGCCTGCCCGCCACGGTCAACGACAGCGTGTCGGCCGAGTCCGCGCACGCGTCACGTGCGTAGGTCGCGAGCTCGGCCCGGGACAGCGCCCTGTCGCCGTCGCTGTCGATCGCCGGCGTCCGCTGCGCGGTAGGAATCTCCGCCAGGTCGAGCACGTGGTCGACGCGCACGGACTCGACGCCGACGACGAGCTCACTGAAGCGGTTCACGGTGAAGTTGCCCAGCGGATGGGCGGACGCCGTGCCCGGAACGAGCAGCACGACGACGCTGGCGACAGCGCCGAACACGGCAGCCCGCAGAAGCATGCGACGCGTCATCGGTTCTCTCCCAGGCCGGCGAGCAGCGTGCGGGCCTGCTGGGCGCGTAGCGGGTGGCTGCCGCCGTCGACCTCGACTGCACGGGTCAGCAACCGGCGCGCGAGCGCCGCGTCACCGGCGGCGGCCTCGATCACACCGCGGTGGAACAGGACCCGCGCGTCCTGGCTGCCCTGCGAGGTTGCCCGGCGGGCATACGGAAGGGCCTGCGCGGACTGGCCGGACGTGTGCAGGGCCCAGGCCAGTGCGTCGGCGGTGTGCACGCTGTGCCGGCGACCCCACTCGTCGCGCGCCGCGCGAAGCGCCTCGCTCGCGATGCCGTGGTCGGCCTCGAAGAGTGCCGTCTCGAGGTCGGTGCCGACGCCGTTGGACCGGGCCAACGCGGCCGAGGCGGCGGCCACGGCGTACTGCCGCCGGGCCTGCTCGGGCCGACCGCTCGCCTGGTAGAGCTCGCCCAGCTCCACGACGTACTCGGGCAGAGGCAGCCGGCGTACGACGGCGAGGTAGTCGCGCTCGGCGCGAGCGATGTTGCCGCGGGCGACGGCGAGCCGGGCCCGGCCGACTCGCGCCGCACCACTGTCGGGGTCGGCGTCGAGGGCAGCGGCGAAGTGCCGCGCGGCGGCGCGCGTGCTTCCGGACGCGCGGGCCAGCTCGCCGAGGTGGGCGGCCGCGAACGCGAAGGACTCCGGCCTGGCCGCCGCTGTCTGTGCGGCACGCATCAGCCGCATCGCGCCGGCCAGGTCGCCGCGCAGCTCCGCCTGATAGGACAGCCGTGCGAATGTGCCGTCGCCGGGCCGCAGCTGGTCGGCGCGTGTTGCGGCCGCGGACGCGGCAGCGTAGCGGCCGAGCTCGGTGAGCGCGTCCGACCGTACGGCGTGCGCCTGCGCGTTGTAGGGGTTGGTTCGCAGCGCGCGGTCAGCGAACGCGCGTGCGGCGGTGAAGTCATGGCGAGCCCCGGCGAGGGTGGCGCGACCGGTGAGCATCAGGTCGTCGCCGGACGACAGCCGGGCGGCCCGGTCAAGAGCGCGCTCGGCCTTCGGGTAGTAGCTGGGGTCCGCGGTGACCCGGGCCTGCTCGACGTAGGCGAGGGCGAGCGTGGACCACGCGCGCTCGTCCTCGGGCTGCGCGCGCAGCCCTTGCTGCAGCCCGGCAACGACGGCGGAGAGGTCGGAGGAGCCCAGCCGCTGCAACGCGACCGGCTCCTGTGGCACGGCACCGCGACGGTCGTCGGCCGCGCCACCCAGAGAGATGGTGGCGGCGAGCGTGATGATCGCGCTGAGCGTGACGACGACGAGTGCCACGCGGATCGTCCTCAGCAGAGGCGTCATGCGGTTTCCTTCGCTTCCCGGTCTCCCGCCCGGCTGCGGAGTGCCGCAGCCGGGCGGGCGACTCATCTGGTCAGGCAGTCGCGACGTGCGGGCGTCGCGTCCACCTGGTCGTGGCGAATGCACCAGCGGCCAGCAACAGCGCGCCGACTCCGATCAGCGCGACAGGGGCGACCGGGCTGTCGGTGAGCCCGCCCCCTGCCGGGGTGTCCGGCGCCTTGCCGCCGGTCAGGGCCGTGAAGCCCTTGTTGACCTTGTGCGGATTCACGGTCGACCCGGAGTGCGGCGTGGCGACGTACGGGAAGCTCCTCCGGAACTCCTTGTCGTTCTGGTTCACCGCGTCACCCAGGTCGTTCTTCGAGCCGACAAGCTCGCCCTCGACCACCTGCAGGGCGATGTCGACCACGTCGTCGGAAAGGCGACGGCCGTTGGGGAACCCGGCGTTGTCGCCGTCAATGACGCCGAGCCGCTTCTTTGACGTCGACGGCTTGATCGACGTGTTCAGCCGGAGCTGCTCGCTCGGCGTGACACTGGCCGGCTTGTTCAGCCCGGCGACACCGGTGAGGAACACCGACACGAGGTCGTTGCGCGGTGTCTTGGGGGCCGGGATGCCGTAGACCGCCTGGATGATCTTCGCGAGCTCCGGGTTGGTGACCAGCGGGGCAGCCGCACCGTCATCGGTCGGCTTGGAGGCGTTGAACGCGTCCTTGACCCGGTAGGGCACGACCACCTCGTTGACCAACGGGTTGCCCAGTCGCGACACCTGGCTGTAGGCGCCGTGCGCGTTGCGGCGGTCCGTCGTGCTCCACACGCCGATCACCGGGTCGCCGGCGGTCAGCTTGGCCTTCGGGACCTGCAGGGCGAGGGTGTTCACGTTGAACCCCGCGAGGGTGTCGTTACCGACCTCGGACAGGTTGCCGCCGTAGAGGAGGTCGAAGACGCGCAGGTCGAGGAAGAACGGGTCGTCTGACTGGCCGGCGAAGGACTTGATCCCGCCGGTGACGCTCTTGATCCCCGCGTTGAACAGCGCGTCGTAGTTCGGCATCGACGCATTCCCCACACGCGACGGCACCACGGGCGCGTCGTCGAGCAAGGTGCGGCGGCTGGTGACGTACCCGGCGTTGTTGTAGCTGACCTTGCGCAGGTCGTAGGTCTGCCGGAAGAGCAGGTTCGCGTCGTTGAGCGACGTCACCGGCCCGTTGTTGTGCAGGAACGTGCCGTTGCCGGTGAAGCTGTCCGCCGGGCCGGGTGTGCGCTTGTTCTTGAACTTCCACCGGTAGGTGATGTCCGGCTTGGCATCGCCATCGTTGTCGATGTTGATGTTGTAGCGGGCGTCGGTTGCCCACGGGTAGAAGTTCGGCCCGCCCGCCGGCTCCTCGAACGGGATCCAGGACCCCACGAGGGTGACCGTGTCGGGCTTGTCCGGGCTGACGAACGCGTAGGTGTCGGTGTTGTCGTACTCCGGCATCCCCGAGATGGCCGGGGCCTCCCGGTGACTTGATGCGGTGGCGCCGCCGGGCGCGAGGCCGGCGAGGCCGCCGCCGACGAGCAGTGTGCCCACGCCGAGCAGCGCGACTGCGCGTGCCCGTGCGGGCTGTCTCGATCGAGACATGGTCCCCTCCCGAGGGGTGAGTGGCTGTGACGGCGTCACAGCGGTGGCGACACTCGTTCGGCCACGGGAGGATCGACGGATTGGCGAAGCCCGAGAACGGGCCTACAGACAAATCCGGCACCGTAATCGCACAGTTACTCTCTGTTACTTGCCGCCTTCTCACCCACCCGCCACCCCACCCTTCACCGGTGATCATGCAGTTGTGCCGGACCAACGCTCTGACCTGCGCAAACCCGTGCGGTGATCATGCAGTTGTGCAGCCCTTGGTCGGCAACGCTCCGGCGTACTCGACGGGCCGGGGGCGCCTGATCGGTCGCTGCTCGCCCGGCCGCGTCATCTCGCCGGTTCTGTCCCGTCTGTCTCCGCCCGCTCCTTGGGTGATCGCAACAGCCCCCACAACGCGAGCCTTTACCTCGCTCGGTCGTTCACGGTGAGCGTGCCTCGGGCCCGATGCCGACACCTTTGTGGGGCCTGGTTGCGATCTTCGGGACCCGGTCCGCCAGCGACGCGTGCGGCGGTCAGTCCAGGGCGTGCTGCACAACTGCATGATCACCACTGGAGTTTGCGCAGGTGAGAGAGGCGCAGCTGCACAACTGCATGATCACCACGGGGTTGGGAGCCGGGGGGTGGGGGTGGGGGTGGGGGTGGGGGTGGGGGTGGGGGTGGGGGTGGGGGTGGGGGTCAGGGCTTGGGCTTGCCGTTGCCGTTGCCGTTGCCGTTGAAGGCGGCGAGCTCGCCGGCCAAGGCGTGGGTGACCCTCGCCCGCAGCCGCGTCCCCTCGGCGACGTGCTCGGCCTCGATGCCGTCGCCCTCGTCGTGCACACGTGACACGAGGTCGCCCCTGTCGTAGGGCACCAGGACGTCGACCGGCACGGACGGCTTGGGCAGCTCGTCGGCGATGAGCGCCCGCAGCCCTTCCAGACCCTGGCCGGTGCGCGCCGACACGACGACGGCGTGCGGCTCGCGCAGCAGCAGCCGATCGACGACCTCGGGTGCGGCGACGTCGGCCTTGTTCACGACGACGACCTCGCGGACGTCGTGGGCGTCGACGTCGGCCAGCACCTCGCGCACCGCGGCGAGCTGCGCCTCGGGGTCGGGGTCGGACGCATCGACGACGTGCAGCAGCAGGTCGGCGCCGCCGACCTCCTCGAGCGTGGAGCGGAAGGCCTCGACGAGCTGGTGGGGCAGGTGGCGGACGAACCCGACGGTGTCGGAGAGCGTGTAGTCGCGGCCGTCCGGGGTCTGCGCGCGGCGCACCGTCGGATCGAGGGTGGCGAAGAGCGCGTTCTCGACCAGCACGCCCGCGTCGGTGAGCCGGTTGAGCAGCGAGGACTTGCCGGCGTTGGTGTAGCCCGCGATCGCGACCGAGGGCACCTCGTGACGGCGGCGCTCCTGACGCTTGGTGTCGCGCGCCGTCCTCATGCCGCCGATCTCACGGCGCAGCTTGGCCATCCGGGTCCGGATCCGACGCCGGTCGGTCTCGATCTTGGTCTCGCCCGGGCCGCGGGTGCCCACGCCCCCGGAGCCGGAGCCTCCGGCACCGCCGGCCTGGCGGGACATCGACTCACCCCAACCGCGCAGCCTCGGGAGCATGTACTCCATCTGGGCCAGCTCCACCTGCGCCTTGCCCTCACGGCTCTTGGCGTGCTGGGCGAAGATGTCGAGGATCAGCGCGGTCCGGTCGATGACCTTGACCTTGACGACCTCCTCGAGCTGGCGCAGCTGGCCGGGGGTCAGCTCGCCGTCGCACACGAGCGTGTCGGCGCCCTCGGCGACGATGATGTCGCGCAGCTCGCGCGCCTTCCCGGAGCCGACGTACGTCGCCGTGTCCGGCCGGTCGCGGCGCTGGATGAGCCCGTCGAGCACCACGGCACCAGCGGTCTCGGCGAGCGCCGCGAGCTCGGCCAGCGAGTTCTGGGCCGCCTCGATGGAGCCCCCGGTCCAGACGCCGATGAGCACGACGCGCTCCAGGCGCAGCTGGCGGTACTCGACCTCGGTGACGTCCTGGAGCTCGGTCGAGAGCCCGGCGACGCGTCGCAGCGCCTGGCGGTCGGCCAGATCGCGCTGCTCGCCGTCGTGCGGCTGCGCCTCTGCCCGGTAGGGAACGGAAGTCATCTGTGCTGTCTCAACGCCTCTAGCTGGCTCGGTCATCCCGTCCAGAGTGTCACGCCCGGTTGGATGCGGCAGCCGCGTTTTCACGCCGCCACGGGGTAAGGGGCACGGCACGGAGCCACGGACGACGGCGTGGACAGGGTCGCGTTGACCGTCATGTCAGCGGCGGTCTAGCGTCCGCGTCAGAGTTTGCGGCCGCAACCAGCTTCATCTGGGAGGACCACGCCCATGAATTCCGCCCGCCCGCCCGAGGGCGTCGAGGTGACCGGCCCGCTGCACGACCGGTACGACGAGGTGCTCACGCCCCGGGCCCTCGAGCTCCTGGCCCTGCTCCACCGCAATCTCGACGCCCGCCGCCTCGAGCTCCTCGAGGCTCGCAAGGCGCGCTACGCGGAGCTCGCCGCGGGCGGCAGCCTCGACTTCCTGGCCGAGACCAAGAACGTCCGCGAGGACGACACGTGGCGGGTCGCCGATCCGGCCCCCGGGCTGGAGGACCGCCGCGTCGAGATCACCGGCCCGACCGACGCGAAGATGACGATCAACGCGCTCAACTCCGGCGCCAAGGTCTGGCTCGCCGACCACGAGGACGCCAACACGCCGCTCTGGGAGAACATGGTCCAGGGCCAGCTCAACCTGCGGGACGCGATCGAGCGTCGCATCGACTTCACGTCCAAGGAGGGCAAGGCCTACAAGCTGAAGGAGGAGACGGCCACCATCGTCGTACGCCCTCGGGGCTGGCACCTTCCGGAGAAGCACGTCCTGGTCGACGGCGAGCCGATGTCCGGCTCGCTGTTCGACTTCGGCCTCTACCTCTTCCACTGCGCCACACCGCTGCTCGAGCGGGGTAGCGGGCCCTACTTCTACCTGCCGAAGATGGAGAGTCATCTCGAGGCGCGGCTCTGGAACGACGTGTTCGTGCTCGCGCAGGAATTCCTCGGCATCCCGCGGGGCACGATCCGCGCGACGGTGCTCATCGAGACCTACCCCGCGGCGTTCGAGATGGACGAGATCCTCTACGAGCTGCGTGAGCACTCGGCGGGGCTCAACGCCGGCCGCTGGGACTACATGTTCAGCGTGATCAAGAAATTCCGCAGCCGTGGCAAGGACTTCCTGCTCCCCGACCGCAACTCGGTGACCATGACGGTGCCGTTCATGCGCGCCTACACCGAGCTGCTCGTGCGCACCTGCCACAAGCGCGGCGCGCACGCGATCGGCGGCATGGCCGCGTTCATCCCGAGCCGCGACGAGAAGGTCAACGAGCAGGCCTTCGCCAAGGTCACCGACGACAAGACCCGCGAGGCCGACGACGGCTTCGACGGGTCGTGGGTCGCGCACCCGGGCATGGTCGACGTGTGCCGCGAGGTGTTCACCAAGGTGCTCGGCGACCGGCCCGACCAGCGCGACCGCACGCGCGAGGACGTGCACGTGACGGCCGAGCAGCTGCTCGACGTGAAGTCCACCCCGGGCGACGTCACGGAGGCCGGGCTGCGCAGCAACATCAGCGTCGGCGTGCAGTACATCGCGACCTGGCTCGGCGGCACCGGCGCCGTCGGCATCAACAACATGATGGAGGACGCGGCGACGGCCGAGATCTCCCGCTCGCAGGTGTGGCAGTGGCTGCACAGCGGTGTGCAGCTCAAGGACGGGCCGAAGGTCACTCGCGATCTCGTCGAGCGGCTCATCGAAGAGGAGGTGACCGCGATTCGCGAACGGGTCGGCGACGAGGCCTACGCCACCGGCAGGTACGACGATGCGCGCGCGCTCTTCACCGACATGGCGCTCGCCGACGACTTCGCCGACTTCCTCACGCTTCCCGCCTACGCGCGCATGCCCTAAGCGGCTTGGGGAACAGGGACTGACATGGCCACCTCGATCATGGCGTCCCCGACGCTGCAGAGTCTGGTCGCGCGGCTGCACGCCGAGCTCGGCACGGACGCCGTCCTCACCGACCACGCCCAGCTGCGCACCTACGAGTGCGACGGGCTCGCGCACTACAAGGTCACACCCGCGGTCGTCGTGCTCCCCCGCGACACCGGACAGGTGGCCGCGGTGGTCCGGGCCTGCGTCGACGCCGGAGTCCCCTACGTCGCCCGTGGCTCCGGCACCGGGCTCTCCGGTGGGGCACTGCCGCACGCCGAAGGTGTGTTGATCGTGACCTCGCAGATCCGCGAGATCCTCCAGGTCGATGCTGCGGACGAACGAGCGGTCGTGCAGCCCGGTGTCATCAACCTGGACGTCACGCGGGCCGCCGCACCGCACGGCTACTACTACGCGCCCGACCCGTCGAGCCAGCAGATCTGCTCGATCGGCGGCAACGTGGCCGAGAACTCCGGCGGCGCTCACTGCCTCAAGTACGGCTTCACGACCAACCACGTCGTCGGTGTCGAGCTGGTGACGCCCGACGGCGACGTCGTACGCCTCGGCGGTCGTGCACCCGACCCGCCCGGCTACGACCTGCTCGGTGCGTTCGTCGGCTCCGAGGGCACGCTCGGCATCGCAACCGAGGTCACCGTCCGGCTGCTGCGGGCGCCCGAGGCGGTCCGCACGATGCTCGCGGCATTCCCCTCGACCGACGAGGCGGGCGCAGCGACGTCGGCCATCATCGGTGCCGGTGTCATCCCCGCCGCGATCGAGATGATGGACGCGCTGGCCATCGAGGCCGCGGAGGAGGCGGTGCAGTGCGGCTACCCCGAGGGCGCCGGTGCCGTGCTGGTCATCGAGCTCGACGGGCCCGAGCCGGAGGTGGCGGCGCAGTTCGGCCAGGTCGAGAAGCTCTGCCAGGACAACCACGCCTTCGAGATCCGCATCGCGAAGGACGACGCCCAGCGCGCGCTGTTCTGGAAGGGCCGCAAGTCGGCGTTCGCCGCTGTGGGCCGCATCAGTCCCGACTACATCGTCCAGGACGGCGTTATCCCGCGCACCGCGCTGCCTGACGTACTGCGTCGCATCGCCGCGATGTCCGACGACGAGCCGGGCGGGGTACGGGTCGCGAACGTCTTTCACGCCGGCGACGGCAACCTGCACCCGCTCGTCCTGTTCGACGACACGGTGCCGGGCCAGAGCGAGAAGGCCGAGGAGATCTCGGGCGCCATCCTCGATCTCTGCATCGAGTACGCCGGCTCGATCACCGGCGAGCACGGTGTCGGCATGGACAAGGCGAAGTACATGCCGCGGATGTTCACCGACGACGACCTGGACACCATGCAGATGCTGCGCTGCGCCTTCGACCCCCAGCACCTGTCCAACCCCGGCAAGGTCTTCCCGACCCCCCGCCTCTGCGGCGAGGTGCCCGGTCGCAAGAAGGGCGTCCACCCGCTGCAGGAGACCGGCTTGGCGGAGGTGTTCTGACCCTGCCCTCCGCACGCAGCGACGACGAGGTCCGCGCCGAGCTGGCCAAGACCTGCGACGACCGGGTCCGCCCGGCCGAGAGCGCGGACGCTGTCGGTGGCGTCGAGGCGCGCTTCGTGGCCGCGCCGCACTCCACCGCCGAGGTGGCCGACCTGCTCCACGCCGCGACGCACCACGACCTGAGCGTGGTCGCACGCGGAAACGGCACCCGCATCGACTGGGGCGCGCCGCCGACCGCCGTCGACCTCGTGGTCGACACGACCGGACTGACCGGCGTCGTCGACCATGCGGCGGGCGACCTCGTCGTCGTCGTCCGCGCCGGGACACCGGTGGCCGAGCTCCAGCAGGTGCTCGCCGGCGCAGCACAGGAGCTCGCCCTCGACGACGGCGAGCGCGGCGCCACGGTAGGCGGCACCATCGCGGTCAGCCCGAGCGGGCCGCGACGGCTGTTGCGCGGAACAGTGCGCGACCTTCTGATCGGCATCACCTTCGTGCGCGCCGACGGGGTGATCGCGAAGGCGGGCGGCAAGGTCGTGAAGAACGTCGCCGGCTACGACTTCGCCAAGCTGCTGGCGGGCTCCTACGGCACCCTCGGGCTGGTCTGCGAGGCGATCTTCCGGCTCCACCCGCTGCCCTCGGTGCGCCACGTGGTCGGGGTCGACGTCGACGACGCCACCTCGTTGGGCCGCGCGACGGCGGCGGTGCTCGGCTCGCAGGTCGTGCCCAGCGCCGTCGAGGTCGACTGGCCCGCCGACGGCCGCCCTCGCGTCGGCGTGCTGCTCGAAGGCACCGCCGAGGGCGTGGCACAGCGAGTGCGCGCGACCGCTGACCTGCTCGGCACCGCCGACGGCGACCCGGCGGCGCCGCCCTGGTGGAACACCCACCCCTGGGGCAGCGACGACGTGGCGCTCAAGGTCACCACGCGCATCACCGGCTTGTCCCGGGTCCTCGAGATCGCCCGGGCCTCAGCGGCGCGCCACGGCACCGAGATCTCGTTGCGCGGCAGCGCGGCTGGTGTGGTGCACGCCGGCGTCCCGGGCTCGTCGGACCCCGAGGCGGTACAGGCGCTGGTCACCGACCTGCGGACGGGCGCCTCGGCGTACGACGGGAACGTCGTCGTGCTCGCCGCTCCCCCACCTGTCAGAGAGGCAGTCGACATGTGGGGCCCGGTGCCGGGCCTCGCACTCATGCGCAGGGTCAAGGACGAGATGGACCCGCACCACCGGCTCGCACCGGGCCGGTTCGTCGGCGGGATCTAGCGGAGGGATCCGGATGTCGAGCGACAGCGCCCCGGTGGAGGCCACCAAGGGCACGCAGGGCAGCGAGGGGCCGCAAGCCGTGGCCACCTCGTCGGGCGAACCGGCGTTCGACGACCACCGGCCGCCGGATGCCGCGCTGGTCGGCGACTGCGTGCACTGCGGCTTCTGCCTGCCGACCTGCCCGACCTATGTGCTGTGGGGCGAGGAGATGGACTCGCCCCGCGGTCGTATCTACCTGATGAAGTCCGGCCTCGACGGCGACCCCATGACCGACTCGATGGTCGGTCACTTCGACGCCTGCCTCGGCTGCATGGCGTGCGTGACGGCGTGCCCGTCCGGCGTGCAGTACGACAAGCTCATCGAGAGCACCCGCGCGCAGGTCGAGCGGCGGCACGCGCGCACACCGCGCGAACGGATGCTGCGCGGCGCCATCTTCGCGCTGTTCCCCTACCCTCGCCGGCTGCGTCTGGTGCGCGGACCGCTGCGCGCCTACCAACGCATCGGCCTGCAGCGGCTGGTGCGGCGCAGCCGGCTGCTGACCCGCTTCGCACCGCCATTGGCGGCGATGGAGTCCCTGGCGCCGCGGCTGCGGTCGTCGCGACCACTGCCCGAGCGGGTCGCTGCAAGAGGGGCGAGACGCGCGGTCGTCGGCATGCTCACCGGCTGCGTGCAGGGCACGTTCTTCCCCGGTGTCAACGCGGCAACGGCGCGGGTGCTCGCCATGGAGGGCTGCGACGTCGTCATCCCCCGCAACCAGGGCTGCTGCGGCGCGCTCAGCGTGCACAACGGCCGCGAGAGCGAGGCCCGCCGCTTCGCGCGGCGCACCATCGACGCCTTCGAGCGGGCCGGCGTGGAGCACGTCGTGGTCAACGCGGCCGGCTGCGGCTCGGCGATGAAGGAGTACGCCGAGCTGCTCGCCGACGAGCCGGCGTACGCCGACCGCGCGGCTGCCTTCGCCGGTCGGGTGCGCGACATCAGCGAGATCCTGACTGACCTCGGTCCCGTCGCGACGCGCCATCCCCTGGACGTGACGGTGGCCTATCACGACGCGTGCCACCTCGCGCATGCACAGGGAGTGCGCAGCCAGCCGCGCGCACTGCTGTATGGCATCCCGGGGGTCGAGCTGCGCGAGATCGCCGACCCCGAGATCTGCTGCGGCTCGGCCGGGATCTACAACGTGCTCAACCCGGAGCCCGCGCGTGAGCTGGGTGACCGGAAGGCCCGCGCCGTCCTCGAGACCGGCGCCGAGCTGCTCGTGACAGCAAACCCGGGCTGCCTCATGCAGGTCAGCTCCTCGTTCGACCGCCTCGGCGGCCAGATGGCTCTCGCCCACACGATCGAGGTGCTCGATGCCTCGTTGCGCGGGCTCGGGCGCGAAGCCCTCGTCCGCGGCTCTCGGCTGAAGGGTGCCTGACCAAAAGGACTACGCCGCCCGAGTGGCATCGGCTCCCCCAACGGCCTAATTCTTGCCCTGCCCATTACCTACCGGTTGTCATCGGCCCGACACTCTCCGTAAGACGGCGGGGAGTACCTTCTTCTCGCGTCGCGACAGGGTGGGGTCTGCGATGCAGTCACGCGGGGGACGCGGGATGCGACGGGTGGCGGTGGCCACGACGGCAGTCGTCCTGCTCGGGCTCGGGCCCGCGACGACACCGGCCCGGGCCGGGCTCATCGGCGATCTGACGGGTGTGGTCACGGGGGTTGTCGGGGGCGTGGTGACGACCACCACCTCGCTCGTCGCCGGCACGGTCGGCAGCCTGCTCGGCCCCACCGGGTGGATGTATGACGACAAGAGCACCAGCCTCGACCATGTCGCCGCCGTCATCGGCGCCGACCGGATGTACTCCCGTGGGGTCACCGGCAGCGGAGTCGGCGTGGCGCTCATCGACACCGGTGTCGTCCCCGTCAAGGGGCTGACCGGCAACGTGGTCAACGGTCCGGACCTGTCGTTCGAGAGCCAGACCCCGGCCGTGCGCCACCTGGACACGTTCGGCCACGGCACGCACATGGCCGGCATCATCGCCGGGAACGACCCCGTCCGCCTGCTCGACTCCGACCGCTTCCAGGGCATGGCTCCCGGCGCCCGGCTGACCAGTGTCAAGGTCGGCACCGCTGAGGGCGCCGTCGACGTCTCACAGGTCATCGCCGCAGTCGACTGGGTGGTCGCCCACCGCCGCGACGACCCGCAACGCCCCATCCGGGTCCTCAACCTCGCCTACGGGACCGACGGTGTGCAGGACTACCGCACCGACCCGCTCGCGCATGCCGTGGAGAACGCGTGGCGGGCGGGCATCGTCGTCGTCGTCTCTGGCGGCAACAGCGGCGCCTCGCGCCTCAACAACCCGGCGTACGACCCCTACGTGCTTGCCGTGGGCGCGTCGTCAACCAGCGGCACCGTGAGTGCGCACGACGACGTCGTGCCCGCTTTCAGCAGCCGCGGTGACGCGGCCCGCCGCGTCGACCTGGTCGCGCCGGGCACGTCGCTCCTCTCCCTTCGCGACCCGGATTCCTACCTCGACGAGGCCTACCCGGGAGCCCGCGTCGGTGATCGCTATTTCAAGGGCAGCGGGTCGTCGCAGGCCGCGGCAGTCGTCTCGGGTGCGGTGGCGCTGCTCCTCCAGGCCAGGCCGAACCTCAGGCCTGACCAGGTCAAGGCCCTGCTCAAGTCCTCGGCCGAGCCGATGCCGACCGCTGACGCGGCGGGCAGGGGAACAGGCGAGCTCGACGTGTACCGCGCCTTCTTGGCCGCGACCCCGAACGCCACTCAGAGCTGGCCCCGATCGACCGGCCTCGGCTCGCTCGAGCAGGCCCGAGGCACGCAGCACGTGGGCGACGACGGCGTCGAGCTCACCGGTGAGCGTCATGTGCTAGGCACCTTCAACGCAGCCCGCTGGGCTCCGGCCAGCGCCTCGTTCGCCGGCTGGCAAGGTGGCCGCTGGCTCGGTGGCGACGTCGACTGGACCGGTACGTGCTGGTGCGGCGACTCATGGGCCGGCAAGTCGTGGGCCGGCAAGTCGTGGGCCGGCAAGTCGTGGGCCGGCAAGTCGTGGGCCGGCAACGGCTGGGCGGGCAAGTCCTGGGCGGGTAAGTCATGGGCTGGCTCGTCGTGGGGCGGCTACGCAGGGGCCGGGGCGACCTGGCTCGGCAAGTCGTGGGCGGGCAAGTCCTGGGCGTCGGCTGGGTGGGGCGGACCTCCGTGACCGGTCCGGCAGCACAGCGAGGTCGGTCTGTCCCCGTCGTGGGACGGGCCGACCTTCAGCTGTTTCTGCTCGTCGGCGCGATCACCCTCTCGGCCGTGGCGCTGATCAGCCTGGCCGTGCCTGACCTGCCCTCGCCGAAGGGCGTGCCCGGACATCCGCTGCTCATGCTGGCGCTCGTCGTGGCGGGCTTCGCCGCCGCGGAGCTCGCCGTCGTCTACCTCCCGATCGGGCGCAACGCCTACTCCGTCACGCTCAACGAGATCCCCCTCGTCGTCGGGCTCTTCCTGCTACCGCCCAGCCACTACGTGCTTGCCCGCCTGCTCGGTGCCGTTCTGCCGCTCGCCTGGCGGAACCGGCGCAGCCTGCACAAGCTCGCGTTCAACGTCGCGCACTATGCGCTGGAAGCGGCCGCCGTCGTCCTCGTGTGGCGGCTCGTGCTCGGCGATGCCGGGCAGCTCAGCCCGTGGGGCTGGGTCGCGATCGGCGTTGCCATCGTCAGCACCGACCTGCTCGGCACGGTGCTGATCTCGCTCGCGATCGCGGTGACCACTGGCACCCGACCCAGGTTCGCCATCAACCTGCTCGTGCTCGGTCCGCTGCTGCCGATGGTGAACGCGAGCCTCGGCCTCGTTCTCGTCTACGTGCTCAGCGTCGACTGGCGGGCCATCTGGACGGTTGGTGTCGTCCTGGCTGTGCTGTTCTCCGCGCAGCGCGCCCACCATTCGTTGCGGCAGCGCACCGAGAGCCTGGAACAGCTCAGCCGCTTCACCGGCGAGATCGGCGGGCGTACGGACGTCGAGTCCGCCGCATCGACGGCTGTGGTCTGGATTGCTCAGGCGCTGGGAGCAGAGACTGTCGAGCTCACCCTCAACGCAGCGTTCGCCGGCCGGGCTCGGCACTGGGAGGGCGGGATCGACGGCTCAGTGCGCGAACTCAGCGGGTCGAGCAAGGCGGGCGCCCTGGCCGCATGGACCGCGGCCGGTCCGGTCCTCGCCCGCCGCGGGAGTCGCGACGCCATCCTCGGCCGAGCCTTGCGCGTGGCGGGGCTGCGCGACGCCGTCGCCATGCCACTACGCGGCGACGACGGGGTCGTCGGCACGCTCGTCGTCGGCGACCGACTCGGGGACGTTGAGACCTTCGGCCCCGCCAACCTGCGCGAGCTGACCGCTCTCGGCAACCATCTCAGCGTCGCCCTGCGCAACGCCCGCCGCGCCGACCTCATCACCGAGCAGGTCGCCGAACAGCTCAGGCAGTCGATGCACGACTCGCTGACGGGCCTGCCGAACCGGCGCCACCTCGAGGAGCTGCTGGCCCGCCGGCTGGCGGCCGGTGAAGACGTCGGCGTCGTGCTGCTGAACCTCGACCGGTTCAAGGAGATCAACGAAACGCTCGGGCATCCGGCTGGCGACTCTCTGCTGCAGAAGGTCGCGAAACGGATGGCCAGTACGGTGCCGCAGCGAGGCGTGCTCGCCCGCGTCGGCGGCGACGAGTTCGCCGTTCTGCTCCCGCAGGCAGCGCCGGCGGTGGCGGACTCGGTCGTCACGCTGCTGCGCCAGTCGTTGTCGGGTCCATTCGAGCTCGACGAGCTCCACGTGACGGTGAGCGCCGCCTTCGGCACTGCCTTCGCTGACCGCGGATCGGATGTCATCGACGTGCTGCGGCGAGCTGACATCGCGATGTCAGCCGCCAAGAGCCGCCACACGGCGGTCGAGGCCTACCGACCCGAACTCGACGCGAGCAGCCGCGAGCGGCTGACCGTCCTCACCGATCTCAAGCAGGCCATCACCGACGGTTCGCTTGTCGTGCACGTTCAGCCGAAGGTGTCGCTGCGCGACGGCGCGGTCGTCGGAGTCGAGGCGCTGGCGCGATGGCTGCACCCCGAGCGCGGACTCATCCCTCCCGACGAGTTCATCCCGGTGGCCGAGCACAGCGGGCTCATCACGCCGCTGACCATGTCCGTGCTGAGGCAGTCGCTGCTCGCGTGCGAGGCGTGGCGCAAGGCCGGCCAGTCCCTCGGCATTGCGGTGAACATCTCCCCCCGTAGCCTGCTCGATCCCGACTTCGTCGACCAGGTCGCTCGGGCGCTGGCCGCCGTCGAGGTACCCGCCTCGGCGCTCACCCTGGAGATCACCGAGTCGAGCCTGATGGCGGACCCGGAGCGCGCGATCGAGGCGCTCGGGCGGCTCCGCGCACTCGGCGTCCGGCTGTCCATCGACGACCTGGGCACGGGCTACTCCTCGCTCGCCTACTTGCAGCGCCTGCCGGTGCACGAGATCAAGGTCGACCGGTCGTTCCTTCGCCGCGCCGACCTCGACGCGCATGACGAGTCGGTGGCGATCATTGGAGCGATCATCGACCTGGGCCACCGCCTCGGCCGGGAGGTCGTCGCCGAGGGTGTCGAGGACGAGGCGTCCTGGCGGTTGCTCCAGACGCTCGGCTGCGACACCGCGCAGGGCTTCTGGATGTCCCGGCCGATGCCTGCTGAGGACCTGCTCGGCTGGCTGGCGGCCTGGCAGTCGCGCCCGCTCGCGGCGGTTCGGTCCGCACCGCTTGCCCTCGCCTGACGGCCCACCTGCGAAGAACAACCCACTGAAACCGTCTTGTGTCGACCTCGATCTGTGCCGAGGACAACTGCAGACACGAGACGGGAGTCCTGAAGGTATGCGCCTCTCCGCTGCTCTGCCCGGTCTGGCGGTCGCTGTTGCTGCCCTGGTCTGCGCGCCGGTCATGCTCGCGGCGACCCCGGCGGCGGCACCGACCCGCTCCGCCGACCTCGCGGCGGTGACTGCCCCGGCATTTCGCTGGTCGATCCGTCCCATCGACGCAGCGCTCGCCGAGCGGATGCGCTTCTCGTGGCGCGCCGGCTGCCCCGTGCCGCTCTCGCAGCTTCGCTACGTGACCGTCAGCTATGTCGGGTTCGCCGGCCGGTTCCGCACCGGTGAGCTCGTGGTCCGCTACGGACAGGGCACCAACATCGTCTCGGTGTTCCGCACGCTCTACCGGCAGGAGTTCCCGATCCAGGGGATGCGCCTCGTCGACGACTACCGCGGCAGCGACGGCGCGTCGATGCGGGCCAACAACACGTCGGCGTTCAACTGCCGTAAGACGACGAGCGGGCGAGCCTGGTCCCAGCACTCCTACGGCCGCGCCCTCGACATCAACCCCGTACAGAACCCCTATGTCAGCGGCCGGGTCGTCGAACCGGCCTCGGGCGCGGCGTACGTCGACCGCTCCCCTCTTCGCAAGGGGATGGTGACCACGGGCGTACGCCGCGCCTTCACCGACATCAGCTGGAAATGGGGCGGTGGGTGGTCCTCACTCAAGGACTACATGCACTTCTCGGCCAACGGGCTCTGAGCTACCAGGTGTGCGCCACGTCGACGACGACCATCGACGTGCCATGTGCACCTGCGAGGGTGAACACGCGGAACGGCAGCCGGGCGCGGACGCCGACACCGAAGGTCGTCTGGCCCTCGAACGAGCCGGCGTAGGCGGCCTGGCGCAGCGTGCGGTATCCCCTGTACCTGATCGGCACGACCTCCCGCGGGTTCCTGGGCACGTACGTCGGGTTGCCGAAGTGGTCGTACGCCGGTGAGCGCACGATGACCTCGAGCTTGGCGCCACCGCGCAGCGGCACGAGCGCTCCCGAGCCCTCCTGGTGGACCGAGGGCACGTAGCGGACGAGGTAGCCGTCCCGGTGCCAGTTGAGGTCGACCACGAAACGGTCGAAGCAGGTGTGTTTGCCGGCGCGTACGCCGGTCACGCTGGCCTCCGACCGGTCCGGCGCGCGCTCGGCGGTCGAGCCCCACGGTGTGCTGCAGGCGGCCGATGCCGGGACGGGGACCGCCATGGGGGCCAAGGCGATGAGGGTGGCGAGCAGGACAGGTCGGACGCGCATGGCTGTCTCCCTAGGACTCGTGGTGCCAGGAAGAGCACGTCGCACGGACGCTGATACATGACCCGCGTAGCTCATACATGACCCGCGTGGCTCATACATGAACCGCGTCGCTGATACAGCCCTCAGCGGTGCGCGGTGATCCAGTCGAGGGTGAGCTCGCCTTCGGCGACGAGGACAGCCGGCCCGGTCAGCTCGACGTGGCCGTCGTCGCGCTGCGCGACAGTGAGCCGACCGCCGGGGACGTCGACGACGTACGACGAGGGCGCCGCGACCTGGTCGCGGCGCGCGGCCGCCACCATCGCGGCGCAGGCTCCCGTGCCGCAGGACCGGGTCTCGCCGACACCGCGCTCGTGCACCCGCATCGCGATGTGGCGCTCCCCGCGGCCCACGACGAACTCGACATTGGCACCGTGAGGAAGCTGCGGGTCGAGCTGCGGAGCGTCGAGAAGCCGGCCGACGTCGGCAAGATCGTCCACAAAGGCGACGACATGCGGGTTGCCCATGTCGACGACGGCGCCCGACCACCCGCGGTCGTCGACGCGCACCTTCACCTCGGCCGGGCTCGGGAAGCCCGGCGGGCCCATGTCGACGGTCACGTCACCGGTCTCGTCGAGGCGAACGGTCTTGACCCCGCCCCGCGTCGCGAGGCGCAGCGTCCCCGGCGGCTCGAGGCCCGCATCGACGAGGTAGCGCGCCACGACACGTATCCCGTTGCCGCACATCTCCGCGACCGACCCGTCGGCGTTGCGGTAGTCCATGAACCAGCGGGACTCGGGGGACATCGGCGCGCCCTCGGGGTCAGCGCTCGCGAGCACGACCCGGAGCACGCCGTCGCCGCCGACGCCCGCCCTGCGGTCGCACAGCGCACTGATCAGCGCGGGCGTGAGGTCGAGCGAGCGCTCGGGGTCGGGCAGCACGACGAAGTCGTTCTCCGTGCCGTGACCCTTGATGAAGCGGATACCGCTCACTCGTTGATCGTACGTGCCGGTCGCACCACGCCTGCGCTCCCGCCGCCACGGCGGGTCGGCTCCGCCGCGGCGAGGAACCTGCCGTCGTCGAGCAGCTCGATGGCCGCGGCCGCGCCGATCTCACCCGGCGCGGGCGGATCGACGAACGAGTGCCCCAGCGCGGCCAAGCCGGCGCGCTCGAAGGCCGGCTCCGCTTGCACGGCAGCAGTGTTGCGCTGGCTCGCGCGAGGGTCGGCGACGGCCTCGGGCAGGGTCATGCCGCGGTCGAGACGGTCGACGAGGATCTGCAAGACCGTGGTGATGATGGTCGAACCGCCCGGAGATCCCACGGCGAGCACCGGCTCGCCGCCGTCGAGCACGATCGTCGGCGACATCGACGAGCGGGGCCGCTTCCCGGGTGCGGGCAGGTTGGGGTCGTTAGCGATGGTGGGCACGAAGTTGAAGTCGGTCAGCTCGTTGTTGAGCAGGAAGCCACGACCGGGCACCACGATGCCGCTGCCTCCGGTCTGCTCGATGGTCAGCGTGTAGGAGACGACGTTGCCCCATTTGTCGGCGGTCGTCAGGTGGGTGGTCGACAGCCCTTCCCGGTCACTCCCGGTGGCGGCGGCCGGGCCGGCGCCGCAGCCGCTGTAGCTGCCGTCGGGGGAACCCGGCGGGACCGGCTTGACCAACGCGTGGGCAGGGTCGATCTGGCAGAACCGCTCGCCCGCGAAGCCGTCCGAGAGCAGCTGCTGGAGCGGCACGTCGACGTACGCCGGGTCGCCGACGTACCTGCCACGGTCGGCGAACGCCAACGCACTCGCCTCGAGGTAGTGGTGCATGGCCTGGGTGCGCGACATCGACCCGAGGTCGGCGTTCTCCAGGATGTTGAGCGCCTCCCCCACCGTCGACCCGCCGCTCGACGACGGGGCCATGCCGTAGACGTCGAGCCCGCGATAGCCGACCCGGGTGGGCGGCCGGCGCAGCTCCTCGTAGGCCGCCAGGTCGCCCGTCTCCATCAGCCCGGGACGCACGTTGCGCGTCGAACCCGGTGTCTGTGGCGGGCTCTTGACCGTGTCGACGACCTCGTCACCCAGGCGGCCTTGGTAGAGCCAGTCGACGCCGTCCTTGCCGAGCCGCTTGTAGGTGCCGGCCAGGTCGCGGTTCTTGAAGGTGGACCCCACCGCCGGGGGCGCTCCGCCGGGCAGGAAGAGCTTGCTCGTCGAGGTGAAGTCGGCGAAGCGCGCCTTGTTGGCGTCGGTCTGGTCGAAGAACGTCTTGTCGACGACGAATCCCTTGTGCGCGACGTCGGTGGCGCCGCGCAGCGCGGCACGCAGGGACAGCGTGCCCCACCGGTCGAGGGCCTCGTCCCAGGTCGCCGGCGTGCCGGGCACGCCGACGGAGAGGCCGCTGGTGACCGCGTCGCTGAAGGGCATCGGCTGGCCGGTCGCCGGGTCCACGAACGCGGTCGGGCCCATCCGCTGCGGCGCGGTCTCGCGACCGTCGATGGTGCGCACCTGGCCGCTGTCGGCCTGGTAGAAGACGAAGTAGCCGCCGCCACCGATGCCCGCGGAGTAGGGCTCGGTCACGCCCAGCGTGGCAGCCGTGGCCACCGCCGCGTCGACCGCGTTGCCGCCCTTGCGCAGCACGTCGAGGCCCACCCGGGTGGCGTCCGCGTCGACCGACGAGACGGCACCGCCGCTGCCCACCGCGGTGGGGGTCTTGGCCCCGGCGGGCGGCTTTGGTGGTTTCGGCTTGGCGTCGGCCGGCGTCGCCACCGGAGCGATCAACGCCAGCGCCGCCAGGGCGCCGAGAGCGGTGCGAAGGAGGGTGGGACGTCGCCGCATCATCGTGAAACCTCCGGGTTGGCCCAGCGTCAGACGATTGACCTACCCGGACATTCCTACCTCACGCCGGCCTCCTCAAGTCGGAGGACTGCCCAACGCGGCGAGCACCTCGGTGAGCAGCGCCGGCGTGCCACCGTCGACCACGGTCGCGCTCAGCCAGCGGACCCGGGGGTCGCGGCGGAACCACGACTCCTGGCGGCGGGCGAAGCGCCGGGTCGCCCGCACCGTCTCGGCGCGCGCCTGCTCCTCGGTCCACTCGCCGGCGAGGTGGCGCAGCACCTGCGCGTAGCCGAGCCCCCGCGACGCCGTCCGTCCGGAGCGCAGGCCGCCGCGGTCCAGGTCGGCGACCTCGGCCACCAGCCCAGCCGCCCACATCGCGTCGACCCGGTCGGCAACGCGCGCGTCCAGGTCGGGGCGCGGGGCGGCGAGCCCGAACTGCACCGCAGGCACCGCGTAGCGGTACTCGGGCAGCGAGGCGACGAACGGCCGGCCGGTGAGCTCGACGACCTCGAGTGCCCGGACCAGCCGGCGGGCGTTGCTCGCCGGGATCGTGGCGGCCGCCACCGGGTCGCGCCCGGCGAGGCGGGCATGCAGAGCGTCGGCGCCCTGCGCCGCGAGCTCGTCCTCCAGCCGCGCGCGCACGGCGGGGTCGGTGCCGGGAAAGTCGAGGTCGTCGAGCGCTGCCCGCACGTAGAGCCCCGACCCGCCCACCAGCACGGCCGGGCGGCCGCGCGCGGCGAGGTAGGCGAAGACGTCTCTCGCCATGCGCTGGTACGTCGCGACGTCGGCGGGCTCGCGCACGTCCCAGACGTCGAGCAGGTGATGGGGCACGCCTCGACGCTCGGTCTCGCTCAGCTTCGCGGTGCCGACGTCCATGCCGCGGTAGAGCTGCATCGAGTCGGCGTTGACGACCTCACCGTCGATGCGCAGAGCGAGCTCGACCGCGAGGTCGCTCTTGCCCACCGCGGTCGGGCCGACGACGGCCACGACCGGCGGCGCGGAGATCTGCACGAGTCCGAAGTCTTCCTTACGGCGCCGGCCTCGTGGTCCAGCTCGCGACGACGTAGGTGACGCCGTACGGCGCTCCCGCCCACCGCAGCAGCCCGTCCCACGGTCCGCCCTCACCCGCCGCCCCGGCCAGCACCTGCCAGGGTGCCCGGCCGGCGACCAGCAGGTCGGCAGCGAGGCCTGGCTCGAGATCGCGCAGCGCGCCCGGGTCGGCGTCCCGCAGCGCGGAGACCACGAGGTCGTCGAAGGGCTCGGCGGCGGGATCCAGGTAGCCCGGGCCCTTGAGGCTTCGCCGGGCCGACCCGTCACCGAGCACCAGCATCGCCACGCGTGGCGCCCGGTCGGCCAGGGACCTCCCGAGGTCCCCGGCGTCGGCGGGGTCGGCCGCGGCGTCGACGCTCACCGACAGCCGGGCGAGGTGGTCCAGCGCGCCGTCCTGGCGCGAGACCAGCCAGTGCCCGATCGTGATCGACAACGGCAGCGTCGCCCGCCCGGCGCCGGCGCCGACCTGCACGGGGACGCCGTAGCCCGCGAGCGTCCCCCAGTCCGTTGCGGAGTGCTCCCGCGTCGCGGGTCCGCCGCCCACGACGACGAGCAGGTCGGGGCTCGACGTGGCCAGCCCCGCGACCGCCTCGTCACAAGCCACGCGCAGGTCGTCGAGCTCCGCTGCCGCCCCGGCCGCCAGCTCGGGCACGAGGAGCGGCGGATGCGGGCAGACGGCGGCAGCAACGAGCACGGGTGAGAAATTTAGCGTCCCGCCTCTGACGTTGCTCGACTGTGGTCGCAACCCGCCCCCACATGTCGACCACCAATCGTGCGAGCTGCGGGGCTGCGGTGCACCTAGTCGACCGCAGCTCCGCAGCTTGACTCAGCAAACCGCCATTTCACCAAAGAAGAGGCGGACCCTAGCGACTCCTTAGCGCTCGATTAACCGGGCCAGGGCGATGGTGACGTTCCCGGCAGCGAGCCGGGCCAGCGATCCGAAGGAGCTCGTCATGAGATCGACCATCCGAAACACCGTGGGCCGGGCGGCGCGTCTGAGCCTGGTTGCCAAGCTCGTGCTCGTCACGGCCGTGGTCGCCGGCGCCGGCGCCGTCGCGGCGGACACCATCCCCGGCTCGAGCAGCTCCCCGACCACGACCCCCACCTCCGAGTCGAGCCCCGCGATCCAGGGCGACGACGACGGCACCGCCGACCAGGGCGGCGGCAACGACGACGACGTGTCACCCGCGCCGAGCGCCTCACCGTCGACCAGCTCCTCCGCGCGCAGCGACGACGACGGCACCGCCGACCAGGGCGGCGGTAACGACGACGACGTGTCACCCGCGCCGAGCGCCTCACCGTCGACCAGCTCCTCCGCGCGCAGCGACGACGACGGCGACGACGACCGCAGAGGCCGCGGCCGCGGTCGCGGGCACGACGACGGCAACGACGACCATGGCCGCCACCACGGCAGCCACGACCGCCACGACAGCGATGACGACCACGGCCACCACCACGGCGGCCACAGCGACGACGACTGATGCGTCTCAGCCGTCGGGGGTGCGCACCGCGCTCAGCAGTGCCGCGGTCACCGTGTTGGTGACGGGGGCGTCCACGGGACGCCACTGGGCGCGGCGCACCTCGCGGTCGTCGACGCGGATCGGTGGGCGCTCGGCGACCCGGACCTCGAACACCAGGTCGACGCGCCGCTCCGCCGGCCAGACCAGAGTGCGGCGTGGGTGCGCGGGCAGCGCCACCACGAGGTCGAGCTCCTCGGCCAGCTCACGCAGCAGACCGTCGTACGGCGTCTCGCCGCGCTTGAGCAGTCCACCGGGCAGGGACCAGTCTGCCGGGTCGTGGCGCTGGTCGAGCAGCAGGACGTCCTGGTCGTGGCGGAGCACGGCGACCACCCCGACGACGTAGTTCGGAGTCGTGGAACGCACGACCCACCGCCGGACGGCATTCGGAGTCACCGCGAACACGCGCAGCGCGAACCGATGGGCAATCGGCGCGAGCCGCGTGAGGAGTCCAGCCACCCGACTGCGTCTCAACCCGCTGCCGCGGGAACCGCGAGGGTCGGCGCGCCGACACCGGGCATGCCGAGCAGCACACCGCTCGGGGCCGCTGGCCGGCCAGCCCGCTCGGCCCAGGCGTCTCCCGCGCGGGTGCGCCGGACGCCCCCGAATGCGCCGTCCGCGACCAGGTGATGCGGAGCGGCGTAGGTCACCTCGACCGTCGTGATGTCGCCGGGGCGTGGCGCCACGACACCCTCAGGCACCGCGAAGTGCACGAGCCGGTTGTCGGGAGCACGACCCGACAGGCGACGCGTGGCGCCGTCCTTGCGGCCCTCGCCCTCGGCGACCAGGACGTCGAGGACCCGGCCGACCTGGCGCTTGTTCTCCGCCCACGACATGTCGTCCTGCAGCGCGAGCAGCCGCTCGTAGCGCTCCTGCACGACCGTCTTGGGCACCTGCTCGTCGAGGTCGGCGGCAGGGGTGCCGGGCCGCTTGGAGTACTGGAACGTGAACGCCCCCGCGAACCGCGCCGCGCGCACCACGTCGAGCGTCGCCTCGAAGTCGGCCTCGGTCTCGCCGGGGAAGCCGACGATGATGTCGGTGGTGATGGCCGCGTCAGGCATCGCCGAGCGCACCCGGTCGATGATCGCGAGGTAGCGCTCCTGCCGGTAGGAGCGGCGCATCGACTTGAGGATGCGGTCGGAGCCCGATTGCAGCGGCATGTGCAGCGAGTGCATGACGTTCGACGTCTCGGCCATCGCGTCGATGACGTCGTCGGTGAAGTCCTTGGGGTGCGGCGAGGTGAACCGCACCCGTTCCAGTCCCTCGACGGCGCCGCAGGCGCGCAACAGCTTGCCGAACGCGGCACGGTCACCGAACTCCGCGCCGTACGAGTTGACGTTCTGACCGAGCAGCGTGACCTCGAGCACGCCCTCGCCGACCAGTGCCTCGACCTCGGCGAGCACATCGCCGGGCCGGCGGTCCTTCTCCCGGCCGCGCAGCGCCGGGACGATGCAGAACGTGCAGGTGTTGTTGCAGCCGACCGAGATCGACACGAACGCGGCGTACGGCGAGTCGCGCCGGGTCGGCAGCGTCGACGGGAACACCTCGAGCGACTCGAGGATCTCGACCTGCGCCTCCTCGTTGTGCCGGGCCCGTTCGAGCAGCACGGGGAGCGAGCCGATGTTGTGCGTCCCGAAGACGACGTCCACCCACGGGGCACGCCTGGTGATCTCCCCGCGGTCCTTCTGCGCCAGGCAACCGCCGACCGCGACCTGCATGCCGGGCTTGCGGGCCTTGACCGGCGCGAGGTGGCCGAGGTTGCCGTAGAGCCGGTTGTCGGCGTTCTCGCGCACCGCACAGGTGTTGAAGACGACCACGTCCGCGTCCTCGCCGGCGGCCACGCGGGAATAGCCAGCGGCCTCGAGCAGGCCGGAGAGCCGCTCGGAGTCGTGGACGTTCATCTGGCACCCGTAGGTGCGGACCTCATAGCTGCGTGCAGACATGGCCATGCCAGCGTACGGCGGCGGCTCGGGGCGCGGCGGAGTGCACCACATTCGCCCCCCTGACCTGCGATTTCGTCACGGTTGGGACACGGCGGAGTGACTTTGTCATGCCGCGACCGCTAGTTTGCGGACCCATGACCGCCACCCCTGCGCACGGCGGCGCCGAGAACACCTCGCCCCTCGTGGTCCTGGACAAGGTGAACAAGCACTTCGGCGATCTCCACGTGCTGCGCGACATCGACCTCACCATCCGCCACGGCGAGGTCGTCGTCGTCATCGGGCCGTCCGGCTCCGGAAAGTCGACTCTTTGCCGGACCATCAACCGGCTCGAGCCCGTCGACTCGGGCACCATCACCTTCGACGGCCAGCCACTGCCCGCGGAGGGCAGGGCACTGGCTCGGCTGCGGTCCGACATCGGGATGGTCTTCCAGTCGTTCAACCTCTTCGCGCACAAGACGGTGCTCCAGAACGTGACCCTCGGACCGATGAAGGTGCGGGGAATCGACCGGAAGAAGGCCGAGGCTCGAGCTCGCGAGCTCTTCGAGCGGGTCGGCGTCAGCGACCAGGCCGACAAGTACCCCGCTCAGCTCTCGGGTGGCCAGCAGCAGCGGGTCGCCATCGCCCGCGCGCTGGCCATGGAGCCGAAGGTGATGCTCTTCGACGAGCCGACCTCAGCCCTGGACCCCGAGATGATCACCGAGGTCCTCGACGTCATGATCACGCTCGCCCGGGAGGGCACGACGATGATCGTGGTCACGCACGAAATGGGCTTCGCCCGGCGCGCCGCGCACCGGGTTGTCTTCATGGACGGTGGGAGCATCCTCGAAGAGGGCACGCCCGACCAGTTCTTCGGCGCCGCCCGCACTGACCGGGCCAAGGACTTCCTGTCGAAGATTCTCAGTCACTGAAATGAAGCACCCCTACAAAACCAGAGCAGCCGACAAGAGGAGACGACGATGAGCAGACGACGACGGATGACCGCCCTCTGCGCGGCGGCCGTGTTGTCGCTGTCGCTGACCGCGTGCGGCGGCGATGACGACGGTGCGGCGACCGACGTTGAGGACAAGGCCGAGTTCAAGGCCGGGTCGACGATGGCCAAGCTCAACGAGGCAGGCAAGATCACCATCGGCACGAAGTTCGACCAGCCTCTGTTCGGCCTCAAGGGGCCGAGCGGCGAGCCGGAGGGCTTCGACGTGGAGATCGGAAAGATCATCGCGGCCAAGCTCGGCATCGAAGCGGACAAGATCGAGTGGATCGAGACCGTGTCGGCCAACCGTGAGCCGTTCATCCAGGACGGCCGCGTCGACATCGTCGTTGCGACGTACACGATCAACGACGAGCGCAAGAAGATCATCGACTTCGCCGGACCGTACTTCGAGGCCGGCCAGACGATCATGGTCAAGGAGGACAACACCGACATCAAGGGTCCGGACGACCTCGCCGGCAAGACCGTCTGCAGCGTCGAGGGCTCGACGCCGGCCGAGAACATCCGCACCAACTACCCCGACGTCAAGCTCAGCCTCACCGACGCCTACGGCAACTGTCTCGAGCCGCTGCGCAACGACCAGGTCGCCGCGGTGACCACCGACAACGTCATCCTGGCCGGCTTCGTCGACCAGAACGAGGGCGAGTTCAAGCTCGCCGGCGAGCCCTTCACCGAGGAGCCGTACGGCATCGGCCTGAAGAAGGGCGACGACGACTTCCGGACCTTCATCAACGACACGCTCGAGGAGTCCTACAAGGACGGCTCCTGGGTGAAGGCCTGGGAGGACACCGCGGGCGCGGTTCTCGACACGCCCGAGCCCCCCGCCGTCGACCGCTACTGATCCAAGGCGCGGGCGGGCCATCCCTCGGGGTGGCCCGCCCGTGACCGTCCCCCGCACCGACCTACCGCCGAGGAGGTGAGCTCATGGGCGCGATCGTCGACAACCTGGACCTCTACTGGCAGGGGTTCACCATGACGCTTCGCCTCACGGTCTTCTCGGCGGTGCTGGCCCTCGTGATCGGGACGTTCCTGGGCGCGTGCAGGGTGTCCCCCATCCCCACCCTGCGCGCGTTCGGCACCGCCTACGTCGAGATCCTGCGGAACACGCCACTCACCCTCGTCTTCTTCTTCTTCGTCTTCGTCGCTCCGGTCATCGGGCTCAAGATCCCGTTCTTCGCCTCGGCGGTGGTCTCCTGCTCGCTCTACACGGCCGCCTTCGTCTGCGAGGCGGTTCGTTCGGGCGTGAACAGCGTGGGCGTCGGCCAGGCCGAGGCGGCCCGCGCGATCGGGTTGTCGTTCCGCCAGACCATGGGCGAGGTCATCCTCCCCCAGGCGTTTCGCACCGTCGTGCCGCCGTTGATCAACATCTTCATCGCGCTGTCGAAGAACACCTCCATCGCCTCCGCCTTCTTCGTCACCGAGCTGATCGCGGTCAGCCAGCGGATGTCCAACGCCAACCCTGCTGACGTGAAGTGGATCCTCACCGGGACCGCCATGTTCTACCTGTTCATCACGATCCCCTCCGGCGTTCTCGCCGGCCGGCTCGAGCGCAGGGTGGCGTTCGCCCGATGAGCAACGTCCTGTTCGACGAGCCCGGTCCCCGCTCCCGACGCATCACCGCCATCGGCTCGGGCATCGCCGCGGGAGTGATCCTGGCAGTGCTCGTCTGGGTATTCGTGAAGCTGAACGAGCGAGGCATCTTCGACGCCGACCACTGGGACATCTTCATCGAGGGCACCGAGGTCTGGGAGGCCCTCTGGCGCGGTCTGCAGGCCACGCTGAAGGCCGCCGTGGTCGCCGGAGCCATCGCGCTGATTGCCGGGACGCTGGTCGCCGTGGCTCGCATGTCGGCCTCACCCCTCCTTCGCATACCGGCCGCCTGGGTCATCGAGCTCTTCCGCGGGCTACCCGTGCTGCTGCTCATCCTGTTCACCGCACTCGGGTTCGGCGCCTCGATCTTCAATTCCGTCGTGATCGGGCTTGCCCTCTACAACACCGCCGTCATCGCCGAGATCCTCCGGGCCGGCATCCAGTCGCTGCCCGGCGGGCAGCGCGAAGCCGGGCTCGCGATCGGGCTGACGTCGGGGCAGACGCTGCGGCTCGTCCAGCTGCCCCAGGCCGTCCGGCGCATGCTGCCGTCGCTGATCAGCCAGCTCGTCGTGCTGCTCAAGGACACGTCGCTCGGTTACATCGTGGGCTACAGCGAGTTGCTCCGCACCAGCCGCGAGCTCCGCGACTTCTTCGGCAGCCGCTACCTGTTCTCCATCTTCATCGTGAGCGCAGCCATCTACATCGGCGTCAACTTCGCCCTGTCCCGTCTGGCGACCTACCTCGACCGGCGAAGCCAGCGCCGAGGCACTGGTGCGGCGCCGTCGACGTTGCAGATCGAGACGGGCATGGGGCAGAGCACGGGTTCGATCTAACTCGACCGTCGATGCCTGCCCTGGCAGGGTGGGGGTCGTGACCGCAACCACCGCACCAGCCCTGCCCTTCGGCGCCTGGCCGTCGCCGATCAGCGCCGCGGACGTCGCCGAGTCGGGGGTCCGCCTCGGCACCGTCATGGCCGTCGGCGACGAGGTGTGGTGGACGGAGACCCGCCCCGCCGAGGCGGGCCGCGCCACGGTCGTACACCGCCGAGCGGACGGCACGATCGAGGACGCGCTGCCCGCGCCGTGGCATGCGCGCACCCGGGTGCACGAGTACGGCGGGCGCGCGTGGCTGCCGCTGCCTCCCGCGTTGGGCGGCGGGCTCGTCTTCGCCCAATGGGACGACCAGCGGCTGTGGCGCCTCGACGACGGCTCCGACGAGCCGCGCCCGCTCACGCCGGACTCCGGCGACGACAGTGCGCTGCGCTACGCCGAGCCGCTCCTGTCGGCCGACGGCACGGAGGTGCTCTGCGTGCGCGAGGCCCATCGCGACGGGCGGGTCGTCCGCCACGTCGTCGCCGTGCCCCTCGACGGACGCGGCGCCGACGACGCGACGGCCGTGCGCGAGATCGTCAGCGGCAGCGACTTCCTGGCCCATCCCCGGGTCTCTCCCGACGGACGCCGGCTCGCCTGGATGGCGTGGGACCACCCACGTATGCCGTGGGACGGCTCGGAGGTCCGCGTCGCCGACCTCGTCGACGGGGTCGCCGTCGATGCCCGGACCGTGCTGGGCGGGCGGGACGAGTCCGTGCTCCAGCCGGAGTGGGTCGACGACACGACGCTGTACGCCGCGTCCGACATCACCGGCTGGTGGAACCTCTACCGGATCGACCTCACGGACGGCGCCGGGAAGCCCGAGCCGCTCTGCCCGCGCGAGGAGGAGTTCGGCTTCCCCGCCTGGCAGCTCGGCATGGTGGCCTACGCCGTCCTCGACGACGCCCGCCTCGCTGTCATTCACGGCACCGGCATCTACAAGCTCGGGATCCTCGACCCGTCCTCCGGCGAGCTCACCGACTTCGACCTGCCCTACACCGTGTGGGTGCCCTGGCTCTCTGCCGAGGGCCGTCACGTCAGCACGGTCGCCGGGCACGCGAGCGAGCCGCTCACCGTCGTACGAGTCGACCTCGACACCGGCACCGTCGAGCGACTGCGTCCCTCCCTCGACCGGGTGCCGGATGCGGCCTATCTCTCGCAGCCGACGTCGGAGGCGCTGCCCGCCGACGACGGGCGGGTGGTGCACGCCCATGTGCACCGGCCGCGCAACCCCGACGCGCGCGGACCGGAGGGTGAGCTCCCGCCGTACGTCGTGTTCGTGCACGGCGGACCGACCGCCGCCTCGTTCCCGCTGCTGAACCTCGACGTCGCGTTCTTCACCAGCCGCGGCATCGGTGTCGTCGATGTCGACTACGGCGGGTCGGCCGGCTACGGCCGCGACTACCGCGAGCTGCTGCGCGGCCAGTGGGGCGTGGTCGACGTGCAGGACTGCGTCGCCGCATGCCGCGCCCTCGTCGAGCGCGGGGAGGCCGACGGCTCGCGGCTCGCGATCCGTGGCGGCTCCGCCGGTGGGTGGACGACGCTGGCGGCGTTGACGACGACCGACTTCTTCTCCGCCGGTGTGTCCTACTTCGGCGTCGCCGAGTTGCTCAAGTTCGCCGAGGACACCCACGACTTCGAGTCGCGCTACCTCGACGGGCTGATCGGGCCGCTGCCGGAGGCCCACGACCTCTACGTCGAGCGCGCTCCGCTCTCCCACGTCGACGCGGTGTCGTGCCCGGTGCTGCTGCTGCAAGGATCCGAGGACCTGGTGGTGCCCCCGTCGCAGTCGCTGATGTTCCGCGATGCGCTGGCGGCCAAGGGCATCCCCCATGCCTACCTGGAGTTCGAGGGCGAGCAGCACGGGTTCCGCAAGGCCGAGTCGAACGTGGCCGCCTACGAGGCCGAGCTGTCCTTCTACGGCCAGGTGTTCGGCTTCGACCCGCCGGGTGTGCCTCGTCTCGAGCTCTCCCGAGGGTGACGGCGCCGGCTCGCGACCGCACAGCGGCGCCCGCCTGGCTGCCCGTGGGCGCCGCGGGGGTAACCCTGGTGCTCTGGGCCTCCGCGTTCGTCGCGATCCGGCACGTGGGCGAGGACTTCTCGCCGGGTGCCCTGTCCCTCGGCCGGCTCGTGATCGGCAGCGCGGTCCTCGGGGCGTTCCTGCTGCGCCGGGAGTGGCGGCGGCCAACCCGGCGGCAGTGGCCGCTGCTCGTCGTGTGCGGCCTGCTGTGGTTCGGCGTCTACAACGTCGCACTGAACGCCGCGGAGCTCCGGGTCGACGCCGGCACCGCCGCGATGCTGGTGAACATCGGCCCCATCCTCATCGCGGTGCTTGCGGGAATGCTGCTCGGCGAGGGGTTCCCGAGGCGGCTGGTCACCGGCTGCGCCATCGCGTTCCTGGGCGTGGTCGTCATCGGCGCCGCCACGTCCTCGCGCGACGGTGCGGACACCTGGGGCGTCGTGCTCTGCGTGATCGCCGCCATCGGCTACGCCGTCGGGGTGGTCGCGCAGAAACCGTTGCTGACCGGGCTCTCCGCGCTGCAGGTCACCTGGATCGCCTGCACGATCGGCGCCCTGGCCTGCCTGCCGTATGCCGGCTCGCTGGTCGAGGACACCCGGGCCGCGGACGCAGGCGCGGTCGGGTGGGTGATCTACCTCGGGGTGTTCCCGACGGCGGTGGCCTTCACGACGTGGGCCTACGCCCTGTCGCGGACCAGCGCGGGACGCCTCGGCGCGACGACGTACCTCGTGCCGCCGCTCACCGTGCTCATGGGATGGCTGCTGCTCGACGAGGCGCCGGCGCCGCTGGCCTACCTGGGCGGCGCCCTGTGCCTCGGCGGCGTCGCATTCGCCCGCCGGGCCCCGCGCGCCGCCACGCCTCCCGTCCTCACGGGGGAAGCCGGCACGACTGCTCCCCCGGAAGCCGAGGCGCCGCGCACCTGAAGCGCCCTCTTCCGTTCCCTAGGGAGCGGTTTCGGCGGCCGGCATGTCCACGCGGATCTCGCCGCCCAGCTGGGCGCCGCCGTCGAGGCCGAGCCGGTCGCCGCTCCAGAACCGGCCGGGGTCGTACCAGTGCGGCAATCGCCCCTGGGGCAGCAGGCCCATCGCCTCATAGGTCACGGCGACGACCTCGGCGCAGTACGCGGTCTCCAGCCCGGGCGCTTCCGCCAGGGCGTCGACGGCGGCCCGTCCGGCTCTCGGCGCTCTGCGCAGCGGCGGAACCCGGCCGCGCAGCCAGCGGGTCGCGAGTCTCGCCGACGACGGGAACGGGGTGCCGTCCACGCGAGCGATCGTGCGCAGCACTGCGTCCTCGGCCGCGCGGTCGACCGGCGGCTCGAGCTGGCGCAGCCAGGCGCGCTGGCCGTAACGGTTGGCCCAGACGAGCACGGCGGCGCGCAGGTCCTGGAGTTGGGCACCACGCTGATGGGAGCCGGACCAGAGGTCGGGCAGCGAACGGCCCAGCTCCGCGTGCCACATGAGGGGTGGCAGGTCGTCGATGACGACGGACATCCCGACGTGGTTGACCGGGCTGTTGGTTCCCACCTGGATCGCGCGGTCGGCCACCGAGCGGCCGCGAAAGAGCCAGACATCGCCCGTGCGTGTCAGCTCGAGTGCCTCCTCGAGACTGACGCGTTTGGCCGGCACGGCCGTAGCCTAGGGGCATGCGGGTGTGGAAGATGCTCGGCCTCGCGGGGGTCGTCGGTGTCGCGGCGAGTGGTGCGGTGGTGGCGCGAGCCGAACGACGTCGACGGTCCTACACGCCCGACGAGATCAGGCTCCGGCTGCACGAGCGCCTCAACGAGCAGTCCCCGGAGGGCAAGCCCCCGGAGACCGAGGGCTGAGACTCGGCCGACTCAACGCGCCGTGGAGATGTAGTCGCTGAGCGCCGCGCGCTCGCTCTCCAGCTCGAGGATGCGGTTCTTCACGACGTCACCAATGCTGATGATGCCGCGCAGCTGGCCGTCGACGACCGCGGGCACGTGCCTGACCCGCTTGTCGGTCATCAGTCGCATCAGGTCCTCGACGCGGCTGTCGGGTGCGACGGTGTGCACCTCTGCGGTGTAGATCGTGGTGACCGCCTCGGACAGCACACCCGGACCACTCTCGGCCAGGGCACGCACGACGTCGCGCTCGCTGACGATGCCGTCAACCGAGTGGCCGTCGACGGACACGATCACGGCACCGATGCGGTTCTCGGCCAGGACGCGGACGACGTCGCGGACAAAGGTCTGGGGCGTGACCGTGACGACCTTGTCGCCCTTGCTGCGAAGCACCTCGCTGACGCGCATTTCGTCCTCCATAACCGGCCGGGGGCTGCCTCGGACACTAAGTCATCCGGCGCCGCCTGTCAGCGGGCCATCTCAGTAGCGCGGGACTCACGCACGACCGTGACCCTGATCTGCCCGGGATAGGTCAGTTCTGTCTCGACTTGCTTGGCGATCTCGCGCGCGAGGACCTGGGCCGCGATGTCGTCGACCGCGTCGGGCAGCACGATCACGCGGACCTCACGCCCGGCCTGCATGGCGAACACCTTCTCGACGCCCTCGTGCCCGCGGGCGATCTCCTCGAGCCGCTCGAGTCGCTTGACGTAGGCCTCCAGCGACTCACGTCGCGCGCCCGGCCGGCCACCGCTGATCGCGTCGGCTGCCTGGGTCAGGACGGCCTCCAGCGTGCGCGGCTCGACCTCGTTGTGATGCGCCTCGATGGCGTGCACGACGTCCTCGTGCTCACCGCACCGACGGGCGACGTCGGCACCGACGAGAGCGTGCGAGCCCTCGACCTCGTGGGTCAGTGCCTTGCCGACGTCATGCAACAACGCGCACCGCTTCATGAGCGTGGCGTCGAGGCCGAGCTCGCTGGCCATCAACGACGCGGCGTACGCCGACTCCACCAGGTGCCGCAGCACGTTCTGCCCGTACGACGTCCGGTAGCGCAGCCGTCCGAGCAGACCGACCAGCTCCGGGTGCATGTCGGTGATGCCGAGGTCGACCAGTGTGTCCTCACCGGCTCGCCGGCACAGCGCGTCGACCTCGTTCTTGGCCCGGTCGTAGGCGTCCTCGATGCGCTGCGGGTGGATGCGCCCGTCGAGCACGAGAGCATCGAGGGTCACCCGGGCGACCTCGCGGCGTACCGGGTCGAAGCAGGAGAGCAGCACCGCCTCGGGGGTGTCGTCGATGATGAGGTTGACGCCCGTGACGGCCTCGAAGGCGCGGATGTTGCGGCCCTCGCGACCGATGATGCGACCCTTCATGTCGTCGCCGGGCAGGTGCAGCACCGTGACGACCGACTCGCTGGTCTGCTCGGTGGCCAGCCGCTGGATCGCCGTCGTGATGATCTCCCGGGCCCGCGCCTCGCCGTCGTCCTGCGCCTGCCGTTCGATGTCACGGACCCGGACGGCCGCCTCCCTCTTGGCCTGGCCCTCGACCGCGGCCACCAGCTCGGCCTTCGCCTGCGCCGCTGTCATGCCCGCCACGACCTCGAGAACCAGCCGGCGGTCGTCCTCGAGCCGGTCGAGCTCTGCGCGCCGATGACCGAGCTCGGCGTCCTGGTCTGACAGCTCGCGGGCACGTTCCTCGAGGTGGCGAGCCTCCGCGTCGAGGCGGTCCTCCCGCTCGGTGACGCGGTGCTCCCGGTGCTCGATGTCGGCCCCCTGCGCCGCTATCCCTGCGCGCGGGGAGCGGCGCTGGAGCCCGACGACGAAGGCGACGATCACGACGAGCGAGACGACCCACAACAACCCGACCAACAACAGCTCGCTGGTGCCCATGAGCGCGCCGCCTCCTTCCCTCGCGACGTCCACGGACGCCGTTTCAGGACAGGCCGCACAGCCCTCGGTTCGCCTTGCCATCGGCGCTGGCTCCCCGCGCCGTCGGCATCTTCCGGCGCGACCGCGAACGTCGCGGTCGACACCGCTCGTGCCCAACTCCCGGCGGGTTTTGTCAAGGAACGGTCCGGCGGCCGGTTCGCCGGGCCGAGTGAACGTTCGCTACCTGGTTGAGGGGGTGTTGCCTGCTGTCCTTCGGAGGCTACGGGCGGGTCACGGGGCGGTCAAGGAGCACCTAGGAGACCGCGTACGGACGGCGACGGACCGGTTACCGCAGGGTCCTCTTCGGCGTCGAGGGCGTCGCGCACCACCCGCATCGAGAGACCTCCCGAGTAGCCCTTGCGCGCCAGCATGCCGGCAAGCCGGCGCACGCGCGTCTCGACGGGCAACCCCCGGGTGGCCGCCAGGCGCCCCGCCACCAACGCGGTGGCCGCCGCCACCTCGTCGTCGAGATCGATCTCGTCGACCGCCTCGGCGACGGTCGCGTCGTCGACGCCCTTGCGGCGCAGCTCGTGGGCGAGCGCTCGCCGGGAAAGCCCGCGCCCGCGATGACGCGACTGCACCCAGGCCGAGGCGAACGCGTTGTCGTCGACCAGGCCCACCTCGGTGAACCGGTCGAGCACCCGCTCGGCCACCTCGTCGGGGACGTCGCGGCGGCGCAGGTCGTCGGCGAGCTGGGCGCGGGTGCGGGGCGCGGCGGTCAGGCGGCGCAGCACGATGGTGCGGGCCACCGACTCGGGGTCGGCGTCGGGCGCCCGGTCAGCGGGACTGCCGGGAGTGGGACCGTCGGGAGTGGTCGCAGCGGGGTCGAAGCGCCGCGACCCTCCCGGGCCGCCCGCGGCCGACGGGCGGGCCCGTCCGGTCGCGGGACGTCGTGACATGTCGGCCTGCCGTTCCGAGGATCCGGACGGTCAGAGGTCGCTGGGGATGACCGGGGCCGGCGCATCCTCGGCCGGCGCGTCGACGCGTGCGCCGATGCCCAGCTTCTCCTTGATTCGCTTCTCCAGCTCGTCGGTCAGGTCGGGGTTGTCGCGCAGGAAGGCGCGCGCGTTCTCCTTGCCCTGCCCGAGCTGGTCGCCGTCGTAGGTGTACCAAGCCCCGGCCTTGCGGACGAAGCCCTGCTCGACCCCTACATCGATGAGCCCGCCCTCGCGGCTGATGCCATGGCCGAACATGAGGTCCATCTCGGCCTGCCGGAACGGCGGCGACATCTTGTTCTTGACGACCTTGACCCGGACCCGGTTGCCGACCGCCTCCTGGCCGTCCTTGAGCGTCTCGATGCGCCGGACGTCGAGCCGGATCGACGCGTAGAACTTCAGCGCCTTGCCGCCCGAGGTCGTCTCGGGGCTGTTGTGCACCATGACGCTGTCGACGAAGTAGTTGTGGGTGCCTTCGACCTCGATGTCGAAGCGGTGCATCGAGCGGGTGCGTGGCTTGACCTTGACGTCGAGAACCCGCGCGGGCACGGGTCGCACCTCGGGCTCCACGAACTCCGGCTTGACGGCGAGCTGGCCACGGAACCGGGGCAGCAGCTTGTAGTCCATCGACGGGTGCACGTAGGGAGCAATCAGCTCCTGGAGCCGCGCGGTGGCGCCCGTGGTGAACTGCAGGACCGCCTTGCGTGCCGCGCCTCGACTGCTGACCCGGCACTCGAGTCCGAACGCGTCGTGCAGGTGCTCGACCAGGCGGTCGCGCGAGCCGGGGCTCATCGCCTCCACGCAGATCTCGGCTCGGCCCGACCCACCCGCCGTGCGCGTCTGCAAGCCCTTGGACCGAACGGCGAACGCCGCGTCGTCCATGTACCAGACAGCGAGGGCCAGCGGCGTGAGGGCCTTGAGGTAGTCCCAGGAGATGTGCTTCTTGCCGTCGCCGAGGTAGACGACCTGCTGGAGCTCCCCGAGCTCCGGCAACGGGGTGAAGTCGGCGAAGTGCGCTCCTTTGGCGTTGGTGCGCCGTGAGCACGGGATGTTGGCGAGCAGCGAGACCTTCCAGTCCAGGTAGTCGGTCTGCTTCGCACCATGGCCCATCCGGAACCGGACGCCGTAGCGACCTCGCCGGTTCGGCGAGAGGTTGGCGTCACCCAGCAGGCCACCCAGCACGACCTGCCACTGCTGGTCGCTGAGCCGCACCTTCTCGGCCTGGACGACCCTGTCGCCGGGAAGCATCTCGCCGGCCTCTCGCCAACCGCCCGGCGTCTGGATCAGATGGTTGGCCGTTGCCGCGAACTGTGCCCTGCCGTTGCCCCCCGACCGCTCGACCGTGAACTGCAGGAACTGCTCGGCCGGCCCGTTGTCGAACCACTTGGTCACCTTGCGCGGCACGATCTTGCCCGCGTCGGTGTCGTAGGAGAGAACCTCCACGGGCAACCGCTGGTTCACGATCTTGCCGATCTTCTCCTGCGTGCCGTCGGCCAGCGTGACCCGGGTGTTATAGGAAAAACATCCGAACATCACACCTATCTTTTCGCGCAGCTGGTTGATGAAGATCGCGGTGGTCTTGGACTGGCTCAGCGCCCCGGCCAGCTTGCGCAACGCCTGGCTCATCAGCCGGGCCTGCAGACCGACGTGGCTGTCGCCCATCTCGCCCTCGATCTCGGCGCGCGGCACGAGCGCGGCCACCGAGTCGATGACGATGATGTCGAGCGCGCCGGAGCGGATCAGCATGTCGGCGATCTCGAGCGCCTGCTCGCCGGTGTCGGGCTGGGACACCAGCAGCCCGTCGGTGTCGACGCCGAGCTTCTTCGCGTAGTCGGGGTCGAGGGCGTGCTCGGCGTCGATGAACGCGGCGATGCCGCCGGCCTTCTGGGCGTTGGCGATGGCGTGCAGCGCCACCGTGGTCTTGCCGGAGCTCTCCGGCCCGTAGATCTCGACGACCCGCCCGCGCGGCAGGCCGCCGATGCCGAGCGCGATGTCGAGAGCGATCGACCCGCTCGGGATCACCTCGATCGGCGCACGGACGTCGTCGCCGAGGCGCATGACCGAGCCCTTGCCGAACTGCCGGTCGATCTGGGAGAGCGCGGCGTCGAGCGCCTTGTCGCGGTCAGGTGAGGAAGCCATGGATGCCATCCCGTTCGAGGGGGTGCGGGTCGAGGTCTTGGAAGCGTTCTTCGTCGTCACGAGGCTGAACCTAGGGCCGGGGTCCGACAGCCAGGAGTGGCCGGGACGCATCTGTGGATCGCTGGCACCTGTGGACGCTAACCCGAACACCTGTTCGAAGCCACCCGACACGCCGTGTGCCTCCGGCGCGGACGGCGGGCCGGTCTCAGACGGCGCGCTGCCAGCCGATCACGGTGGTGGCGACCCGGTAGCCCAGCGCCTCGTTGACCGCCACCATGTGCGTGTTCGAAGCGGCGTTCCAGGTGAGCAGCGTGCGCAGCTGGGGCTCCGCCTCCTCCAGCCAGCGGAGCATCGCGGTCTTCAGCCACAGCCCGAGCCGGTGGCCGCGGTGGGCGGCGACCACGCTGGTGTCCAGCTGCGCGGCGAAGCCCGGGCTCTCCGCCTCCACCGCGACGACGGTGTGTCCGGCGAGCACTCCGGTGGCCCGCTCTCGTGCGATCAGCCGGTAGATGCGGCGACCCGCCGCGATCTGTGCCGTGTCGAATGCCACCAGACGCTTGGGCGAGTAGACCTCGTCCTCGATGTCGTAGTCGTCCAGCGGCGCGTCGTTGATGGCGAGGCTCAGGACCGCGAGGTCGTCGAGCAGCTCGGGCGGTGTCGCCCCTGCCACGCGCACCAGCTCGTACGCCGCGGTGTGCGCACCTGCCGCGAGGTGGTCACGCTCGACCTTCTCCCGGTCGAGGGTGTTCAGGTTCTGCATGCGGACGACCTCCACGCTGGCCTTCTCCAGGCCGACGGCGGCGGCAAACGCGGTGTAGTCCGCGCGGTCGAGCGACTCCGCGATGACGAGGCGGCGACCCGCCTGCCGCACGTGGTCCACGCCCACCCCGAACAGCTGCCGACCGATGCCCTGGCGGCGCAGCACCGGGTCGACGGTGACCCGGACCGTCCCGAGATGGGTGTTGTCCCACGTGGTCAACGACACCTCGAGCACGCCGGTGACCCGGCCCCGATCGTTGGTCGCGAGCGCAACCAGCGACGGGTCGCCGTCCCAGCCGTAACGCAGTCCGGCGATGAACGAGGTCACCGTCCGCGGAGGCTCGTGCGGCCAGTCGAGGGCGTCAGCGGCGCCGAGCAGGGCGACGGCTCCCGCGACGTCGCGCTCGGCGAGGTTGTCAGGGTCTAGCCAGGTCAGCCCCATGGGGTCAGCACACTCCTCCCGGGCACCGCACCGCGACCGGATTTCATGACGAGCACGAGGACGGGCAGGACCAGCAGGCCCGAGAGCACCGTCAGCGTTCCGAACCCGGACTGCGCCACGACCACGCCGGCGAGCGCGCCTCCCGTCGCCCCGGCCATGCCCATGAGGAAATCGGTGACGCCCTGGGCCGCCGGCCGGGCCGCGTCCGGCACCGACTCGGAGAGCAGCGTCGAGCCTGCCACGAGCCCGCACGACCACCCGAGCCCGAGCAGCGTGAGCCCCACGCCCAGGACCGCGTGCTGATGGTCGGGCGCCAGGCCGGACACGATCAGCGCGCTGACGAGCAAGGCCTGGCCCAGCAGCACCACGGCCACCCTGCCGAGCCGATCAGCGAGCCAGCCGAACACCGGCGCGAGGGCGAACATGCCCGCGACGTGCACGCTGATGACGAAGCCGACGACGCGCAGCGAGGCGCCGTGATGGCTCATGTGCACCGGTGTCATCACCATGACCGCAACCATCACCGTGTGGCTGAGCACCACCGCGGTGACGCCGAGCGTCGCGGGACGCGAGCGTCGCACCACTGCGAGTGCCTCACCGAACGTCACGCGCTTGGTAGCAGGCGCCGGCTCACCGTCGGCGGGCAACGCGACGCGCCGGCGTGCCTCGAGCAGCGGGTCGGGCCGCAGGCCGACGCCGACCACGACGACCGCCAGGGCGAAGGCTGCCACCGAGAAGAGCAGCGGACCGGTCAGGACCGGCAGCCCGACCGAGTCCGCCAGCGTGCCGCCCGGGCCGGTGAGGTTCGGCCCGAGCACGATCCCGACGGTCGTCGCGCCGACGACGACCGCCAGGGCGCGAGCCCGGTGATCGGCGTCGGCGAGGTCGGTTGCGGCATATCGCGACTGCAGGTTCGTGGCCGTGCCGCACCCCATCAGAGCGCCGCCGAGCAGCACCAGCGGGAACACCTCGACGACGGTGCCGAATATGACGAGCAAGGTCCCAGCGAGAGCCGCGAGGTGGCCGCCGACGAGGCCGGGGCGGCGACCGTAGGCAGCCATCACCCGCGCCATCGGCAGCGCGGCCACTGCGGCCCCCAGCACCCCCGCGGTCTGCACGAGCCCGGACAGCGCGGTGGAGCCGGAGACGTCCTCGGCGATCAAGCCGCCGACGGAGATGCCGCCGCCGACGCCGATGCCGCCGAGGACCTGGCCCGCGATGAGGACGCGGACCGTGCGCCTCTGGACGTCATCGGTCGCAGCGCGCACACCGGCAGCGTAACGACGAGGGCCCGCGCTCAGGTGATTGCTTCCACCCCGGCGATGTCGCCGCTGCGGAACGCGTCGACGAAGAGGCGGTGGTCGTCGCGGACACGGTGCGCGTAGTCGTGGGCGAACGCGACCAGGTCGGCCACGAAGTCGTCACTGTCCTCGCCGAGCACCGCGAGCACCGCGTCCTCGGTCTGGAAGTCGACCATCGGCACCTCGTCGGCGTCCTTGTCGGCGACGCAGTGCACCTTCGCCGTGGCCCGGCCGAGCTGGTCGACGACGGGCGCGAGCTCGTCGGGCTCGGTGAGCGACGACCAGTCCAGGTCGTTGTCGTACGGCGAGACCTCTGCCACGACGTAGCCCGTGCCGTCGAGCTCGGTCCAGCCGAGCCACGGGTCGGCGTGCGCCTGCAGCGCCGACTGGGAGACCGCGGTCCGGTGGCCGTGATGCCGGAAGTACGACGTGGCTCTCTCGTCGTCGACGACCCGGCTCGGCGCCGCGACGTTGCCTTGCTTCATCGACAGGACGATGTCGTTCTCGAGCGCCTGCGTGTGACCCTCGACGAGGAGGTTGTAGGCGGGCAGCCCGGCACTGCCGATGCCGAAACCGGAGGTCGCGACGGCGTCCTTGAGGGTGTAGGAGATGCTGCCCAGCCGCTTCGACTCCGGGATCGTGTCGAGATAGCTGGCGTAGGCCTCCTTGACCTTCCGCCGCTCACGACGGCTCAGCTCCCGCGTCCGCGGGCCGTGTCGGAAACGCCGCTCGTAGTCCTCCACGACGGTCTTCGAGGCGAGCAGGTCGATGCGCGTCGCGAGCTGCGCCTCGAGGAGAGCCGTGCGCACCGCCCCGTCCGCGGTGTGGAGAGACAGCGCCCACTCGTGGTCGCGGTCGGTCTCGGCGAAACGGCGAACCTGATCGAGGTAGGAGCGCAGGTACGTCGTGTTGAGCGACGCGATCATCGTGTCGGGCAAGGCCTTCTGCCACCCCATCAACGCGATGCTCGCGACGAATCGGCGCAGGTCCCACGTGTAGTGGCCGAGGTAGGCCTCGTCGAAGTCGTTGACGTCGAAGACGAGCATGCCCGCGCCGTCCATGTAGGTGCCGAAGTTCTCCGCGTGCAGGTCGCCCTGGATCCACACCCGGCTCGTCTGTGCATCGACCCACTGTTGGTCGAGCGCAGCGTTGTCCGCCATGTCGGCGTAGAACAGACAGGCACTGCCCCGGTAGAACGCGAACGGGTCCGCCGCCATCTTGCGGAACTTCACCCGGAACGCGTCCGCATCGGCCTCCATCAGGTCGGAGAACGCCGCGACGAGCGTCTCGACGATGAAGGGCTGCCTGTCCCGGTCGTCCGTGGCCACGGCTCTCTCCTCGGCGAGTCCGCTCAATGTCTTTGGTTGCTCGGTACCTCCATGCCCTCGCACACGCCGCGCCACACGCGGCCGGCCGGCTCGCCGTCGGCGAGCGCCTGACGCACCGTGCGGTTGCCGAGTTCGGTGAACACCTGGTCGGCCGCGAGGAAGTCGGCGTGGGAACCGAAGACCGCGTGCATGCGCTCCCAGAAGTCGCTCAGCCGCATGCCGTCATTATCCCCCGGCCGGTCAGGTCAGCAGCAGCCGCTCGAGCCGCCGTCCGGTGACGAGCCCGCCGACCAGACCCATCGCCGCGAGGAACGCGACATGCCCCAGCGACCCCCACCACACGGCACCGGTCGTGAGCTCGCGCAGCAGCGCCGCCCCGTGGTAGAGCGGCGAGACCTGCACCACCCACTGCAACGAGTCCGGGTAGGTCGAGAGGGGGTAGAACGTCGCCGAGAACAGGAACATCGGCAACGTCGTCAGGGTGATGTACTCGAAGTCCAGCCACGTGCGCATGTACGTCGTCGCCGCCATGCCGACCGCAGCGAAGGCCAGTCCGACGAGCACCGTCGCGGGCAGGACCAGCAGAGCCCACCACGAGCTGACGAGGCCCATCGCGAGCATGACGGCGAAAAAGGCCGTGGAGTAGAAGAGCCCGCGCATCAGGGCCCAGGTGATCTCGCCCGCCGCGATGTCGTAGGTGGTGACCGGCGTGGCCAGCACCGCGTCGTACAGCCTCTCGTACTTGAGCTTGAAGAACACGTTGAACGTGACGTCGTAGAGCGCGCCGTTCATGGCGCTCGCCGCGAGCATCGCCGGGGCGATGAACTCGGTGTAGGTGACGACCTGCCCGCCGGGCAGCTCGATGTCGCCGACCAGCTGGGCGACGCCCACCCCGACGGAGAGCAGGTAGAACAGCGGCTCGAAGAACCCGGAGATGAGCACGAGCCAGCCGGCACGGTAGACACGCACGTTGCGCTCGACGACGTAGCGCGCCCGCCCGGTCCCCGCCAGCATGCGCAGCCCGCCCGGCGGCAGGACGCGCAGGGGCAGGGTCTGTGTGGCCATCAGGTCACCAGCCGGCGCTCGAAGCAGCGCAGCGCGAGCACGAACCCGACGATCACCCACACCACGAGATAGCCCACGTGAACCGCGGCCATGCCGAGCGATGCCTCACCGAGAGCGAGGTCGCGGCAGAGGTCGACACCGTGCCAGAGCGGCACCAGCCACGCGACCGGTTCGAGCCAGTCGGGCAGCTGGTCGATCGGGAAGAACGTCCCGGAGAACAGGAACATCGGCATGATGCCGAAGCGGAACAGCATCGCGAACCCGCTGTCGTTCTCGCGCGTGGCCGCGAACGCGAAGATCGGCGTCGTGTAGGCCAGCCCGGTGAGGAGTGCGGTCGGCCAGGCGAGGACGACCCAGGGCGACTCGACCGCGCCGAAGATCACCATGACGACCAGGAACACGGCAAGCGTGGTGGCAAGCCGGAACGCGACGAACAGCACGTGGCCGGCGAGGACGTCGACGATGCGTAGCGGGGAGGCGAGCATCGCGTGGTACTGCTTCTGCCACTTGATGGCGCCCATGACCGGATAGGTGGACTCGAACGACGTGGTCTGCATGGCAGTGGCGGCGAGCAGCCCGGGGGCCAGGAACTCGAGGTAGCTCGTCCCTCCCAGACCGGCGGTGCCCGCGCCGTCGTCGACGAGCGTGCCCAGCCCGAGGCCCATCGCGGCCAGGAAGCCGACCGGCCCGAGCACGCTCGAGATGGCGGTGCCCCGCCAGGTGGCGCGGTAGCGCACCATCCAGTAGGAGAAAGCGTGCAGCGACATCCGGACGACGGACGGCGCCAGACGCGCCACCTCTCGGTCGGCGGCCGGCCTGGTCTCCTGGGAGCCGGCCATCAGTCGACCAGCGTGCGCCCGGTCAGCCGGAGGAAGACGTCCTCCAGCGTGCTGCGACGCACCAGCACGGAGAGCGCGACGACCCCCAGCCGATGCGCCTCGGCGGCTGTCGCGTCACCGTCGTCGGCGTAGAGCAGGACCCGGTCGGGGAGCAGGTCGACGCGGGCGACCAGCTCGTGCAGCCGGCCGCCAACCTCGGCCGCGAGCGCCTCGAGCTTCTCCCCGGCCGCCTCGTTGTCGCCGGGTGCGAACCGCAGCTCGACGACCTCGCGGGTCGACCATGTGCGGATCAGCTCGCTCGGCGATCCTTCGGCGGCGATGCGCCCCCGGTCCATCACGACGAGCCGGTCGCAGAGCTGCTCGGCCTCGTCCATGTAGTGGGTGGTGAGCACGAGGGTCACGCCCTGCTGCTTGAGGCGGAACAACCGGTCCCACACGGCGTGGCGGGCCTGCGGGTCGAGTCCCGTCGTGGGCTCGTCGAGCATGAGCACTTCCGGGTCGTTCACCAGCGAGCGCGCGATGGTCAGCCGCCGCTTGAGACCGCCCGAGAGCGGCTCGACCTTGCTGCCCGCGCGCTCGGCCAGCTGGACGAAGTCGAGCAGCTGGTCGGCACGGTCGGCGATCACCTGGCGCGGCAGGCCGAAGTAGCGGCCGTAGACGATGAGGTTCTCGCGCACGGTCAGCTCGACGTCGAGCGTGTCGTCCTGCGGCACCACCCCGAGACGGGCCCGGATCTCGGGACCGTCGACGGCAGGGTCGAGGCCGAGGACCCGGAGGGTGCCCTCGGTCACCGGTGACACGCAGCCGATCATGCGCATGGTCGACGACTTGCCGGCGCCGTTGGGCCCCAGGAACCCGAAGGCCTCGCCGCGGGCGACGTCGACGTCGATGCCGTCGACCGCGGTGAAGTCGCCGAAGCGCTTCACCAGCCCCCGGGCATGGATCAGGGGCTGGGTGTCGGGCACGGCTCGACCTTAGACGGGCACCCCGACAACTCAACCCAATTCTCCCCTCATCTGAGCCGGCGAGCGGGCCGGTCGGCTGGGGCCGCGTCCTTGTCAGGCCCCCGGGTCACAATGGCTCCCGTGACCCCCGACGACGACAGCAGCGACGCTCGCAGCGACCCGCCGTTCCCGGCCGTGGAGCGGTTCTCCGACGCCACGCGGGCGTGGTTCGAAGGTGCCTTCGCCGCGCCGACACCCGCCCAGACCGGCGCCTGGGACGCGATCAGTGCAGGGCGCAACGCGCTCGTCGTCGCGCCCACCGGCTCGGGCAAGACGCTGGCGGCCTTCCTGTGGTCGATCGACCGGCTGGCCAGTGTGCCGCGCCCCGACGACGTCGCGCGCCGCTGCCGGGTCCTCTACGTCTCGCCGATGAAGGCGCTCGCCGTCGACATCGAACGCAACCTGCGGGCACCCCTCGCCGGCATCCGCCAGGCGAGCGCGCGCCTCGGTCTGCCCGAGCCCGACATCGAGGTGGCCCTGCGCTCCGGCGACACCCCTGCCGACGAACGGCGGCGGTTCGGCCGTCGCCCGCCCGACGTGCTCATCACCACGCCCGAGTCGCTTTTCCTGATCCTCACCTCGCAGGCCCGCGAGTCGCTGCGCGGCGTCGAGACGGTCATCGTCGACGAGGTCCACGCCGTCGCCGCCACCAAGCGCGGTGCCCATCTCGCCCTCTCGCTCGAGCGCCTCGACGCACTGCTCGACGCGCCCGCGCAGCGCATCGGCCTGTCGGCCACCGTCCGTCCGGTCGAGGAGGTCGCGCGGTTCCTCGGCGGCCAGCGCGAGGTGCGCGTCGTGCAGCCCCCCTCGCGCAAGACAGTCGAGCTCGAGGTCGTCGTCCCGGTCGCCGACATGTCCACGCTCGGCCAGACCGACCGTGGCCCGACCGGCGGCGCCGACGGCCCCGCCATCTCCGGTTCGGCGGCAGGCGCGGAGGAGCGTTCGTCGATCTGGCCCCACGTCGAGGAACGCATCCTCGACCTGGTCACCGCCCACCGCTCGACGATCGTGTTCGCCAACTCGCGCCGGCTCGCGGAGCGGCTCTGTGCCCGGCTCAACGAGATCCACTACGAGCGCGAGACCGGCGAGGTGCTCGACGACCCCGGCTCCTTCCATCCCGCGCAGCTGATGGCGCAGTCCGGCTCGTCGCGCGGGCGCAGCGGCTCCGACCGGCTCGAGGGCGACGACGGTGAGCGGCCAGCCGTCGCCGAGGTCGCGCGCGCCCACCACGGGTCGGTGTCCAAGGAGGCGCGCCGACAGATCGAGGATGCCCTCAAGGCGGGCCGGCTGCCCGCGGTGGTCGCGACGTCGTCGCTCGAGCTCGGCATCGACATGGGCGCGGTCGACCTCGTCGTCCAGGTCGAGTCGCCGCCATCGGTGGCCAGCGGGCTGCAGCGGGTTGGCCGCGCGGGCCACCAGGTGGGCGCCGTGTCGAAGGGCGTCATCTTCCCCAAGTACCGCGGCGACCTCGTCCAGACGGCCGTGGTCGCCGAACGGATGCGCGACGGCGCGATCGAGGAGATTCGCTATCCGCGCAACCCGCTCGACGTGCTCGCCCAGCAGGTTGTCGCGATGGTCGCGGTCGACGAGTGGCAGGTCGAGGACATGTACGACGTGGTGCGCCGCGCCGCGCCCTACTCCGCGCTGCCGCGGTCCGCGTTCGAGTCGGTGCTCGACATGCTCGCCGGGCGCTACCCGTCCGACGAGTTCGCCGAGCTGCGACCGCGTCTGGTCTGGGACCGGGTGGCCGGCACCCTCACCGGACGGCCGGGCGCGCAGCGGCTGGCGGTGACCAGCGGCGGCACCATCCCCGACCGCGGCCTGTTCGGTGTCTTCCTCGTCGGCTCCGAGCGCGGCGCCCGGGTCGGCGAGCTCGACGAGGAGATGGTCTACGAGTCACGCGTCGGCGACGTCTTCACCCTCGGCTCGACGTCGTGGCGCATCGAGGACATCACCCACGACCAGGTGCTCGTCTCCCCCGCACCCGGGCAGCCCGGGCGACTGCCGTTCTGGAAGGGCGACGCCCTGGGCCGCCCGGTCGAGCTCGGCCGCGCGCATGGTGCGTTCGTGCGCGAGCTCGGCGGGCTCACCCCCGAGCGGGCTCGCGAGCGGGTCCTCGCCAGCGGGCTCGACGGGTGGGCCGCCGACAACCTGCTCGCCTACCTCGACGAGCAGCGCGAGGCCACCGGTCACGTGCCCGACGACCGCACCGTCGTCGTCGAGCGGTTCCGCGACGAGCTCGGCGACTGGCGGGTGGCGATCCACTCGCCGTACGGCGCACAGGTGCACGCCCCCTGGGCGCTGGCGGTCGCCGCCCGGCTCCGCGAGCGCTACGGCGTCGACGTCCAGGCGATGCACGCCGACGACGGCATCATCCTGCGGCTGCCCGACACCGAGTTCACCGAGTCGACCGGCTTCGGCGAGCCCGGGTCGGCGCCCGAGGTCGTGGTGCCGCCGCAGGCCGACATCGCCACCTTCGAGTCCGACGAGATCGAGGCGCTGGTCACCGCCGAGGTCGGTGGCTCGGCTCTGTTCGCCTCGCGGTTCCGCGAGTGCGCGGCCCGTGCGCTGCTGCTTCCCCGCCGCGACCCCCGTCGGCGCACTCCGCTGTGGCAGCAACGTCAGCGTTCGGCGCAGCTGCTCTCGGTCGCGAGCGACTACGGCTCGTTCCCCGTGCTGCTCGAGACGATGCGCGAGGTGCTGCAGGACGTCTTCGACGTCCCGGGCCTGGTGGGGCTGATGCGCGACATCGAGGCGCGCCGGGTGCGTTTCGTCGAGGTGGAGACACAGCAGCCATCGCCGTTCGCGCGCGCTCTGTTGTTCGGCTACGTCGCTCAGTTCCTCTACGAGGGAGACTCGCCGCTGGCCGAACGGCGCGCACAGGCACTGGCGCTCGACTCCACCCTGCTCGCCGAGCTGCTGGGTCAGGCCGAATTGCGCGAGCTGCTCGACCCCGACGCGGTCAAATCGCTCGAAGGCGACCTGCAGCGACTCTCCGACAGCCGCAGGGCCCGCGACGCCGAGGGTGTCGCCGACCTGTTGCGCCTGCTCGGGCCGCTCAGCACTGCCGAGGCGATCGAGCGCGGCGCGACGCCCGAGTGGCTGGCAGGTCTCGAGGAGGCACGCCGCGCGGTGCGGGTGCGCATCGCCGGCGAGGAGCGGTGGGCGGCCGTCGAGGACGCCGGCCGGCTGCGCGACGCACTCGGCGCGCCGCTACCCGTCGGTGTGCCCGAGGCGTTCCTCGAGCCGGTGCGCGATCCGCTGGGCGATCTGGTGGCCCGCTTCGCCCGCACCCATGGCCCGTTCACCACCACCGCAGTCGCCACCCGGTTCGGGCTCGGCACTGCCGTCATCGCCGGGGTGCTGGCTCGGCTGGCCGGCTCCGGGCGCGTGGTCGAGGGCGAGTTCGTACCGGGTGGTGCCGGCACCGAGTGGTGTGACGCCGAGGTGCTGCGCACCCTGCGGCGGCGCTCGCTAGCGGCGCTGCGCAAGGAGGTCGAGCCGGTTCCCCACGACGCGCTGGCCGCCTTCCTGCCCGCCTGGCAGCACGTGGGCGGCAGGCTGCGCGGCGGCGAGGGAGTGCTGCGGGTCGTTGAACAGCTGCAGGGCGCCGCGGTACCCGCGTCGGCGCTGGAGTCGCTCGTCCTCCCGGCACGGGTAGCCGGCTACTCCCCCGCGATGCTCGACGAGCTCTGCGCCTCGGGCGAGGTCGGGTGGATGGGGCACGGCTCGCTGCCCGGCGCCGACGGCTGGGTGTCGCTCCATCTCGCCGACGCCGCGCCGCTCACCATGCCCGCGCCCGACCCCCTGGCCGTGGCCACACCGCTGCACGAAGCGGTCCTCGCTGCCTTGCACGGCGGCGGCGCGTTCTTCTTCCGGTCGCTCTCGGACACGGTCGAGTCGACCGACGACGCGGTGCTGGTCGCCGCACTGTGGGACCTGGTCTGGTCCGGCCACGTCACCAACGACACGCTGGCGCCGCTGCGCACGCTGATCGGTGCGGGCCGCCCGTCCCACCGCGCCCGTCGACCAACACCGCGCGGGCGCTACGGCGGCCGGGCCCGGCCGATGGGCACTGCCGCGAGCGGCCGGGCCCGCATGCCGTCGCGCAGCGGCCCGCCGACCGCTGCGGGTCGCTGGTCGTTGCTGCCGCCACGCGAGCCCGACGCCACCCGACGTGCCCACGCGCTGGCCGAGACGCTGCTCGATCGCCACGGCGTGGTCATCCGCGGTGCGGTGCTGTCCGAGCGCGCCCCCGGAGGGTTCGCCGCGGTCTACCGCGTGCTGGCCGCGTTCGAGGAGACCGGACGAGCGCGGCGCGGCTACTTCGTCGAGGGCCTCGGCGCCGCACAGTTCGCCGTGCCTGGCGCGGTCGATCGGATGCGCGCCATGGCCGCCGAGGCCGAGCGCGCCGCCGAACGCACCGAACGCTCGGGCGGACCCCACGCGCTGGTGCTCGCCGCGACCGACCCGGCCAACCCGTTCGGTGCGGCGTTGCCGTGGCCGGGCCGTGGTGAGGACTCCGGTCACAAGCCGGGCCGCAAGGCCGGCGCGCTGGTGGTGCTCGTCGACGGCCGCCTGGCGATGTACGTCGAGCGTGGCGGGCGAACGCTGCTCACCTGGACCGACGACCCGTTGATCCTGCAGCCGGCGGTCGACGCACTCGCCCTCGCCGTACGCGAGGGGCACCTCGGCCGGATCACGCTCGAACGCGCCGACGGCGCCCCCGTGCTCACCTCTGCCCTCGGCTCGGCCCTCGAGCAGGCCGGGTTCCACGCGACCCCGCGGGGCCTGCGGCTTCGTGGCTGAGCACGCTGCTGAGCCGCGTTTCACGCTCGGCCTCAAGGTCATTGATGCGCGCGTCGATTGATGATCACGTAGACTGTTCATCAGCAGCCCACCTAGCGGCTGTCCGGAGCGCCTCTCATGCGCCCGGCCCGAAGCCCGCCCCTCGTTGGGCGAGCGGGAGTGAGCACCACAAATCCAGGCCGTCTCCGCCGCGTTTCGCGCGTTGCAGACGGCACCGAAGCAGATCACTTGGAGTGACAATGCACGAAGACGACTGGGGTCCCTGGGACGACTAGGGACTCAATCTGAAGAAGGACGCCTCCTCGCCGGCACCCGCTGGTGGGGAGGCGTCCTGCTGTCCTGTCGGAACCGTAGGCAATGATCGTGCGAACCCCACAATGAAGGGAGCGACATGAGCGAGGTGCTGCTGTTCCACCACGCCCAGGGGCTGACCCCCGGCGTTCGCGACTTCGCCGAGACGCTGCGGGGCGCCGGTCATGCCGTGCACGTCCCGGACCTCTACGACGGGCGGGTCTTCGACACCCTCGAGGACGGCATGGCACACGTGCGGACCGTCGGCTTCGACTCGATCCTCGAGCGCGGGCGGGCCGTCGCCAATGAACTGCCCGGTGACCTCGTCTACGCCGGGTTCTCACTCGGCGTCATGCCGGCACAGATGCTGGCCCAGACACGACCCGGAGCGCAGGGCGCCCTGCTGGTCGACGCGTGTGTCCCGCCCTCCGAGTTCGGCGGGGCATGGCCCGAAGGCGTGCCTGTGCAGATACACGGGATGGACGAGGACGAGGAGTTCGCCGGAGCAGGCGACCTCGACGCCGCCCGCGCCCTCGTGGAGGCGACCCCGGACGCCGAACTGTTCGTCTACCCGGGCAAGGTGCACCTGTTCGCCGACAACAGCCTGCCGTCCCACGACGAGAAGGCCACCCGTTTGCTCACCGATCGCGTCCTCGGTTTCCTCGACGGCGCCGCCCGCTAGTTCCCTCCACGGCTGCCTTGAGCCTGGCGAGCGTGGTCTCCATGTTCGCCCGGTTGTGCGCGTCGCGGTCCATGACGCCCATCGCCGCCGGGGAGGCGACACGCATCCAGGTCGGCCGCCGGTCCGTCCATGACTCGGTGACGGTGCATCCCGAGGCAGTCGTCTCGAACTCGTAGGACCACGTCGAGATCGCGAACGGGCCGAACCGCACGTCGAAGCTGAAGCGCGCCCCAGGGTCGGCCGCAGTCACCAGGCACGAGGTGCTCCACCGGCGAAAGCCGTGGCGGTTGGTGCCGTGGAACCTCGCCCCCACCTTCGGGCCGACTCCGTCGACCCATCGGCACGACGTCGTTTCGGGACTCCACTCGCCCATTCGCGTCACGTCGCTGACGAGCGCGTAGACGGCGTGCGGATCGGCCCGCATGTCGAGAGCCACAGTGACCTCGCCGCTCACGTCGAGGCCTTCTCTCGCGCGCCGACGTCGACGAGGTGGTGGACGTCGTCGTGCGCGAGGTAGCGCCCGATCGACTCGACGGTGAAGCGCGCACCGTCGCTGCGGAGGCCGGCTCGAGACCACTGCTCGTCGGTCACGGCCGCGAACCGGTCCGCGAGCACGGTGCCGGCAACCTGCAGGGCGCGCGCGACATCGGCAGCATCCTGCTCGCCGTACGCTGACTCGACCGCGGTGGTGTCCTGGTCCCAGTTGGCGAACTGCGGGTCGTCGCGGGTCAGCATCAACTGGACCCGCTCGTCGAAGACCACGAACACGTCGCGGACGTGGCAGGCGTACTCCAACGGTGACCAGACCGCGGGCGACGGACGCATACCGATGTCCTGGCGAGCCAGCACGCTCACCCACTCCTCGCTCGTACGCCGCAGCAGAGCCGGGACGTCGGCACGGTCGAGCGCGTCGGCGACGAAGCCGCACTCGGCACAGGGCCGTTCCAGCACCCAGGTCCAGTCCTTCGTGTCGGGCACGATACCGCGGTCGGTCACTGTGCTTTCTCCTCGGCGGTGAGGACCCGCAGCACGCAGAACTCGTTGCCGTCGGGGTCGGCCATCACGACCCAGCTGACGTCGTCGCCCTGGCCGACCGAGACCCGCTTCGCGCCCAGCCCTTCGAGCCGCGCCACCTCAGCCAGCTGGTCGCCGTCCGGACGCAGGTCGAGGTGCAGGCGGTTCTTGTGCGGGGGCTTGTCCTCGGGCACGCGCAGGAACAGCAGGTCGGGCGCCACGCCGTCCTCGGGGCTGCCGGCGGGCGGTTCCAATACCACCTCGTCGGCTTCCTCGAACGTACGACGCCAGCCCAGCGCGGCTTCCCAGAACGACGCGATCGCGCGGGGATCGCGGGTGTCGATGTCGAGGGCTTGGATGCGCAGGCTCATGCCGCCTGACCCTGCCCGAGTGGGGACGTCGTTGTCGAGCCGCTTCCGGGTGACATCAGCGGCCGCCGGAGACGTCGACGATGGCGCCGGTGACATAGGACGCCTCGGTCGAGAGCAGCCACCCGATCGCGTCGGCGACCTCTTCCGCGCGTCCTCCGCGTCCCATCGGCACCGAGCCCCGCATGCGCTGCACCCGCCCGGGCTCGCCACCGCTCGCGTGGATCTCGGTCTCGATCAGCCCCGGCCGCACGCAGTTGACCCGGACGCCCTCGGCGGCCACCTCCTTCGACAGACCGATCGTGAGCGTGTCCACCGCCGCCTTGCTGGCCGCATAGTCGACGTACTCGCCGGGAGAGCCGAGCGCGGCCGCCCGCGAGGAAACGTTGACGATGCTCCCGCCGTCGCCGCCGTGCGCACGTGACATCAGCCGGACCCCTTCGCGGGCGCAGAGGAAGGACCCGAGCACGTTGACGGCGAGCATCCGCTCCAGCCTGGCCGCGGTCACGTCGGCCACCCGGCACTGCTGGTCGACGATGCCCGCGTTGTTGACCAGCCCGGTGACCGGACCCAGCCGCTCCCTGGCCATCGCGAAAAGTGCGACCACGTCGGCCTCCACCGACACGTCCACCTGCGTCGCAACGGCACGCACGCCCAGGGCCTCGCACGCCTCCACCACCTCGCTGGCTGCGTCGGCACGCGTGCGGTAGCCCACGCAGACCGGCCGGCCGCGGGCGGCGACCCAGACCGCCGTCGCCGCGCCGATGCCTCGGCTGCCGCCCGTCACGACGACCGCGCCGTCGGGGAGCTCGCTCATGTGGGTCCCCTCTCGGACGGCAGAGTCCGATCGGACGGCAGGGCCTTCTCGAACCACCGGACGTCCCACCAGCGGCCGAACTTGCGGCCCACCTCGGCGTACGTGCCGATCTCGCGGAACCCGAACTTGCGATGCAGCCGGACCGAGGCGTCGTTGGGCAGCGCCACACCGGCGTAGGCCCGGTGCAGCTTCTCGTCGACCAGGACGTCGAACAGCGTCGTGTACAGGTGACTGCCGACACCGCGACCGGTCACCTCCGGCGCGAGGTAGAGGGTGGTCTCCACCGACGTGTCGTAGGCGCGCTTGGCCCGGAAGCGGCTGCTCGTGGCGTAGCCCAGCAGCCCGGTCTCGTCCTCCGCGACGAGCAGCCGGTACGGCCCGGACTCGGCGTAGTGGCCGAACCACTGAAGCCGCTCGTCCGCCGTGAAGGTCTCGACGTCGAACGTCGACGCGGTGGTCGCGACGTAGTGGTTGTAGACGTCGGTCAGCGCCGGCACGTCGTCGCGGAGTCCCGCGCGGACCACGATGCCTGCCATGGGGACATCCTGCCGGGACGACGAGCGCGCATCGGTGATGGGGTAGGACGAACACATGCCCGAGGGAGACACGGTCTGGCTGGCCGGCAGCCGGCTCCACCAGGCGCTCGCGGGCCACCGGCTCACCCGCAGCGACTTCCGGGTGCCGGCACTGGCAACCGTCGACCTCGCCGGGCGCGAGGTCGTCGAGGTGGTCAGCCGCGGCAAGCACCTGCTCTTCCGCGTCGGCGACGACCTCACGCTGCACACGCACTTCCGGATGGACGGGTCGTGGCACCTCTACCGGCACGGCGAGCGGTGGAAGGGCGGTCCTGCCTGGCAGGTGCGGCTCCTGCTCGAGACCGAGTCGTGGCAGGCGGTGGGCTACCGGCTGCCCGTGGTCGAGCTGCTGCGCCGCGACGAGGAGGGCAACGCGGTCGGCCACCTCGGTCCGGATCTGCTCGGTCCCGACTGGGATCGCGACGAGGCGCTACGCCGACTCAGAGACCGGCCCGAACGTGAGATCGGCCAGTCGCTGCTCGACCAACGCAACCTGGCCGGCATCGGCAACCTCTACAAGGTCGAGACGCTGTTCCTCGCCGGCCTGTCTCCATGGCGCCCGGTCGGCGAGGTGCCCGACCTCGGTGCCGTCGTCGACCGGGCCCAGCGACTGCTGCTGACCAACCGCGACCACCCGTGGCAGGTGACCACCGGCGTCAACCGGCGCGGCCAGAAGCACTGGGTGTACGAACGGGCGGGCCAGCCGTGCCGGCGGTGCCGCACAGCGATACAGACTGCGGCACAAGGAGCCGCGCCGTACGACCGGGTGACCTACTGGTGCCCCACCTGCCAGCCGGGGCCGGCGCCGACCTCGATCAGGCGGCGACGTTGGTGACGTGCATCGGGCCGACCGGCGCCGCGGGGCTCATCACCGCGAGGCCCTCGGCCTCGGCGAGCTGGTCACTCACGTCGCGCATGACCTCGGAGAGCGGGAGGTCGAGGGCCACGCAGATCGAGCTGAGCAGCTCGGAGGACGCTTCCTTCTGGCCGCGCTCCACCTCGGAGAGGTAGCCGAGCGAGACGCGCGCCGCGGAGGAGACCTCGCGCAGCGTGCGGCCCTGCGCCTGGCGGTGCTCGCGGAGCACGGCGCCCAGCAGTCGTCGGATCAGGATCATGACGCTCTCCTCCCTCTCCGGCGTCCGCCCTCGTGGTGCGCCCAACCTACTCCAGCCCACCGACGGTGGCTGCGGCAGACGCGCCGCATGTGGGTACGAGTGTAACGCTGTAATCAAACCCCGGTGTTCCGGTTCTCCGCGGCCCGGTCGGCCAGGGCCGCGCCCAGCAGGTCGAGCGCCGCCGCCACGCTCGCCGCACGCACCGCTGCGCGGTCCAGGCCGTCGAACCGGTGAGCGGCAACGACCGCGAGGTCGCGGGGTCCGGCGACCGCGACGAAGACGGTGCCCGGCGGTTGCCCGTCCTGCGGGTCCGGCCCGGCCACGCCGGTGGTCGCCAGCCCGTACGTCGTGGCAAGCCGCTCGCGCACGCCGGCGGCCATCGCCAGCGCCACCTCCGGATGGACTGCCCCGTGACGCTCCAGCAGCACCGGATCCACACCGAGCAGCGCGACCTTGAGGTCGCTCGCGTAGGCGAGCACACCGCCCCGGAAGGTGGCAGACGCCCCGGCCGGGTCGGTGAGCGCAGCACCAAGGAGGCCGCCGGTGAGCGACTCGGCGACCGAGACCGTGGCGCCCTCGTCGCGCAACAACCGGTGGATCGTCTCGGCCAGGCGGGCGGGTGCGTCGCCGGTCACGACGGGTCCGACGGCACGCTCTCGCCGCGCCGGGCGCGAGCGCGGGCCCGCTTCATGGCCGCGCGCTCGCTCGTACGGCGCAGCCGCAGCGCGCGCAGCACGTAGTCCACACCCGTCACCACGGTCACCAGGACGGCGAGGCCCATGACCACTTCGGCGACCGTGTGCAGCGCCCCGGTGAGCGGCAGCACGAGCAACCCGATCGCGAGCGCCTGCACCAGGGTCTTGAGCTTGCCGCCCCGGCTCGCCGGCATGACGCCGTGCCGGATCACGAAGAACCGCAACAGGGTCACGCCGATCTCGCGCACCAGGACGATGACGGTGACCCACCAGGGCAGCTCGTCGAGCAGCGACAGCCCCACCAGTGCCGCCCCGGTCAACGCCTTGTCGGCGATGGGGTCGGCGATCTTGCCGAAGTCGGTAACCAGACCGCGACGGCGGGCGATCTCGCCGTCGATCCGATCGGTGACCGACGCCACCCCGAAGGTGATGCAAGCAACGACCCGCCACACGGTCTCGTCGCCGTCGGCGTGCAGCAGCAGCACCAGGAACACCGGGACGAGCGCGAGGCGCAGCAGGGTGAGCGCGTTGGCGATGTTCCAGGGGCTGACCGGACGGGTGAAGTCACCCGCCGGACGCATCGGTCGGCTCACCCGAGCACCTCGGCGACCAGGTCGGCGCCGTCGCTCGTGGACACCCGGGCGCGCACCAGGTGCCCGACACCTGGCACCGCGCCGCGCAGCGTCGTACTGCCGTCGACCTCGGGCGCCTGGTGGGCCGCCCGCCCCTCGGCCGGACCGTCGGGGCCGTCGCCCGTCTCGACCAGCACGTCGAGGACCTCCCCCACCCGGTCCTCGGCCCGCTGCGCGACGAGCTCGTCGGCGAGCCGGGTCACCTGCTCGGTCCGGGCCCGCACCTCGGCGGCGTCGTGCTTGCCGTCGAGGGACGCTGCCTCGGTGCCGTCCTCGTCGGAGTAGCCGAAGACGCCGATCGCGTCGAGCCGGGCACCCTCGAGGAAGGACTCGAGCTCGGCGACGTCGGCCTCGGTCTCGCCGGGAAACCCGACGATGACGTTCGAGCGGATGCCGGCGAGCGGGTCACCCGCCCTGATCTGCGCGACCAGGTCGAGGAAGCGGGCGCCGTCACCGAAGCGGCGCATACGCCGCAGCACCGGGCCGCTGGCGTGCTGGAACGAGAGGTCGAAGTACGGCGCGACTCCTGGCGTCCCCGTCATCACCTCGACCAGCCCGGGTCGCATCTCGGCCGGCTGGAGATAGCTCACCCGCACCCGGTCCACACCCTCGACCGCGGCGATCTCGGGCAGCAGCGTCTCGAGCAGGCGGAGGTCGCCGAGGTCTTTGCCGTACGACGTGGAATTCTCGCTGACCAGGACGAGCTCGCGGGCTCCGTGCTCCGCGAGCCACCGGGCCTCGGTCAGCACGTCGGAGGGCCGGCGCGACACGAAGGCGCCGCGGAAGGAGGGGATGGCGCAGAACGAGCAGCGTCGGTCGCAGCCCGACGCGAGTTTGAGTGGCGCCACGGGCCCGTCGCCGAGGCGCATGCGCATCGGTCGCGGCCCGGACGCGGGCGCCACGCCCTCGGGCAGCGGGTCGATCGTCGGCTGCCGCTCGAGAGGTGCCAACGGCAGCAGGGCACGCCGGTCATTCGGCACGTGCGGCACATGGTGGTCGCCGGCGAGCACCGACTGAAGACGGGCCGAGATGTCGGCGTAGTCGTCGAAGCCGAGCACCGCGTCGGCTTCCGGCAGCTCCGCAGCCAGCTGCTCGCCGTAGCGCTCGGCGAGGCAGCCCACCGCGACCACAGCCTTCGTGCGTCCCCCGCCCTTCGCGTCGGCGGCGACCAGCACGGTGTCGATCGAGTCCTTCTTCGCGGCGTCGACGAACCCGCAGGTGTTCACGACGGCGATGTCCGCCTCGTCCGCGTCGTCGACGAGCTGCCACCCGTCAGCGGCCAGCCGCCCGGCAAGTTCCTCGGAGTCGACCTCGTTGCGCGCGCAGCCCAGGGTCACCAGGGCGACGCGACGGCCCGGAGGCTCGGAGGGCGGCATGTCGTCAGCCTAATTGGCGGGTGGTGCGGAAAAGACGACGCAATGGCGCCCGGCAGACGCTGGAGCCGCCCGAATCGGCGTTGCGTCGTACTTCTTGGCCCCCTGTACGGCCCAAACATGCTTCCGGGGCGACGGTCGCCCCTCCACCAAGACCGAAGATCGCAACCCGGCCCCACAAGCCGTCGGGCTGCGGAGGAGCGGTGCGATGAACGGTCCGCAGCTCCGCAACTCGCGACTGCGGTCTGTCGTCAGTCGATCCTCCCCGCGAGGCGGAGCAGGCGCCGAGACCGGCCGGCGTAGCCACCCCCGCCACCGTGCGGTAGTCCTGGTGATCGCAACCCGGCCCCACAAAGCCTGACCGGTCCACCGGGTCGCCCGCTCAGAACCGTTGCCCTCACCCCAAGGCAGTTGCTCTTGTGGGGCCCGGCTGCGATCTTGCGGCAGCGAGGTGGTGCGTGGCGGATGGTGGCATCGGGCGCGCACTCACCTGCGATACCGCCAGTCAGCCGCCGGTCAGCCGCCCGTCGGATCCTGCCGGGTGAACTGCACCCTGGCCACCTGGCCACTACGCCCCGGCGAACCTACCGGGGTCCCGTTGACGGTCAGCACCACCGCGCCCGCGTCGCCGACAACCAGCCGCACCCGCTGCTTGTCGGTGAACGTCTTGCGCTCGCCCTTCTGGACGAGCCCTTGGAAAAGCTCCTTGCCGCTGGCGGTCGTGGCCTGTACCCAGCTGAGGTCGCGCGCGCGCAGCACCACGGTCACCTTGTTGCGGGGGGCCTGTGCGACCGCGGTGGGCGAGGGCGCCGGCGTGCTCGGCTTCGCCGACTGCGCGGGCGCCGAGGCGCTCGGCGACGAGTCGGCGGACGGGGACCCTTCGTTGTCGGTGAGGCTGTTGATCGCCTGGGCGGCGCCGTAGACGAGGACGACCACGAGCGCAGCGGCCATGGCCGCGCTCCAGTTGGGGCCCCGGCGGTCGAAACGCGGGGACGTCGCGGGTTCGAAGACGGCCTCGGTCGGCCTGGGCGCCGGCGCGGCCTGCCACATGTCGAACTCGGCCAGCAACGGTGCCGGGTCGATCCCCACGACGCTGGCAATGCTGCGGATGTGGCCGCGAGCGTAGAAGTCGCCCCCGCAGGCGGCGAAGTCGTCGGCCTCGATCGCGTCGATCAGCGTCCGCCTGATCCGGGTCGCCGAGGCGACGTCCAGGACCGAGAGACCGCGGCTCTCACGAGCCTCGGCGAGCGCCTGACCTATGGACACGAGCTAGCCTTCCCGCGCCGCCGCGAAGGCACGCGGAGGCTGGTTGAGGGACGAACGGCGGAGACTTCATTCTATGGGCCCCCTGGCCTGCACAGGCCACGCCCGATGATCACAGTGCGGCAACGAGTGGTCGGTTCGGTCAATGCCCTCGGATGGTGCCGAGCAGGTCGTCGAGCTCGTCGGGCTTGACCAGGACGTCGCGCGCCTTGGATCCCTCACTGGGCCCGACGACTCCCCGGCTCTCCATCAGGTCCATCAGCCTGCCCGCCTTGGCGAAGCCGACCCGCAGCTTGCGCTGGAGCATCGATGTCGAGCCGAACTGCGTCGTCACCACGAGCTCGGCGGCCTGGCAGAGCAGGTCGAGATCGTCGCCGATCTCCTCGTCGATCTCGCGCCGGGTGGTGGCCGCGGCCGTGACGTCGTCGCGATAGGTGGGTTGGAGCTGTTCCTTGCAGTGCTTGACGACCGACACGATCTCGGGCTCGGTCACCCATGCGCCCTGGAGTCGCATCGCCTTGTTCGCGCCCATGGGCAGGAAGAGCGCATCGCCCTGGCCGACGAGCTTCTCCGCGCCCGGCTGGTCGAGGATGACCCGGCTGTCGGCCAGGCTCGACGTCGCGAAAGCAAGCCGGGCCGGCACGTTGGCCTTGATGAGACCGGTCACGACGTCGACCGACGGCCGCTGGGTGGCCAGCACCAGGTGGATGCCGGCAGCGCGCGCCAGCTGGGTGATGCGGACGATCGCGTCCTCGACGTCGCGTGGGGAGATCATCATGAGGTCGGCGAGCTCGTCGACCACGACGAGCAGGTAGGGATAGGGCGAGAGCACGCGTTCGCTCCCGGGTGGCGGCTTCACCGAGCCGGCGCGCACCGCCCGGTTGAAGTCGTCGACGTGACGGAAGCCGAATGCCGCGAGGTCGTCGTAGCGCATGTCCATCTCGCGGACGACCCACTGCAGCGCCTCGGCCGCCTTCTTCGGGTTGGTGATGATGGGCGTGATCAGGTGCGGGATGCCTTCGTACGCCGTGAGCTCGACCCGCTTCGGGTCGACGAGCACCATGCGCACCTCGTCGGGTGTGGCGCGCAGCATGATCGAGGTGATCAGGGTGTTGATGCAGCTCGACTTGCCGGAACCGGTCGCACCGGCAACCAGCAGGTGGGGCAATTTCGCGAGGTTGGCGATGACGAATCCGCCCTCGACGTCCTTGCCGAGACCGACCGTCATCGGGTGGTGGTCAGCGCGGGCGTTGCTCGAGCGCAGCACGTCGCCGAGGCTCACCGTCTCGCGGTCGATGTTGGGGATCTCGATGCCGATGGCCGACTTCCCGGGGATCGGCGAGAGGATGCGCACGTCGGCGCTGGCGACGGCGTAGGAGATGTTCTTCGACAGGGCGGTGACGCGCTCGACCTTGACGCCCTGACCGAGGCCGACCTCGTATCGCGTGACCGTCGGGCCCCGGGTGAAGCCGGTGACCCGCGCGTCGATGTCGAACTGCTCGAGCACCTCGGTGAGCGACTCGACCACCGCGTCGTTGGCCCGAGTGCGGGTCTTGTGGGCAGACCCGTCACGCAGCACATCGGAAGGCGGCAGCGAGTAGGTCACGTCACCGGAGAGCAACAGCTGCTCGACGCGTGCGGGCATCGGCGTGTGCGGCGGAGGCGTCGGCGCCTCGGCGGCGTCGGGCCCGACCGTCGTCCCCGGCTTCGCGCGCCCGCGGTCGATCGCTGACGCCGGGCTGTCATGGCTCTCGTCCACCGGCCCTGTGTCGGTCATGGTGGCTTGCCGGCGGCGGGGGCGGTGCCGGCGCAGACCGGTCGGCGCCTCCACTTCTTCCGGTGTCTCCTCCGACTCGTCGGCAGCCTCCTGTTCCGAGGAGCGGTGCAGCAGCCGGCCGAGCGCGGCCTTGGCGCGCGCGGGCACCGCGTGCACAGGGGTGGCCGTGACCACGAGCAGGCCGAACAGGCCGAGCAGGACGAGCAACGGCACGGCCACGTAGGCCGTGACCGCGGTGACCAGAGGCGAGGAGACGAGGAAGCCCAGCACCCCGCCGGCGTCGCGCATGTCGAGGGCACCCTGGCTCGGATCGGGCAGCCCGCGGGAGATGTGCACCAGACCGACGGTGGCGAGAGTCAGGGCGCCGAGCCCGATGCCGATGCGGCCGCGGTCCTGGGCGTCCTCGGGGTGGCGCAGCAGGCGGACTCCCAGGCCGAGGAGGACGAGCGGGACGACGAGGGCGACCCGGCCGAAGGTCCCGGCGACCACGGCGTGGATGACCTGGCCGACCGGTCCTTGCAGGCTCCACCACTCCACGGCGGCGACGACGGTCGCGAGCCCGATCAGGGCCAATCCGAGGCCGTCCCGGCGGTGCGCCGGGTCGAGCTCACGCGCGCTGCTGCCGATGCGCCGCGCGAGCCCGCCCACCAGGTGCGCGATGCCGAGCCATAGACCCCGCAGCAGGTGGCCGATCCCTCGCGCCAGCGCGCCGCCGGGCGTGCTGACGCGGCGTGCTGGCTGCCGGCGCGCGGGCTTGCGCCCCCGGGCCGGAGTCCGGCGCGGGTTGCGAGCGGTGGTCCCGCGCCCGGAGGCACGGGTCGTGCCGCCGCGCGGACGCGTGGGCGTACGGGTGGCCATTCTGGGAGCGTACCCGTGAGTCACCCCTGCACCACCAGTCACAGCCGCCACACGAGAGCGGCGTGTCGCCGGGCGAGGGTCAGACCTCGACGACGAGCGGGATGATCATCGGGCGGCGTCGGTAGGTGTCGCTCACCCAGCGGCCGACCACCCGGCGTACCAGCTGTTGGAGCTGGTGGGCGTCGCCGACACCCTCCTGCGCGGCCTTGGCCAGCGCCTCCTCGACCAGCGGGCGCACCGCCTCGAAGACCGAGTCGTCCTCCGCGAACCCGCGCGCATGGATCTCGGGGCCGCCGGAGACCTTGCCGGTGACCGAGTCGACGACCACGACGACCGAGATGAAGCCCTCGTCGCGCAGGATGCGGCGGTCCTTGAGCGAGGCGTCGGTGACGTCGCCGACGCTGGAGCCGTCGACGTAGACGTAGCCGCACGGCACCGCGCCGACGATGCTCGCCCGGCCGTCGACCAGGTCGACGACGACGCCGTCCTCGGCCATGACGACCCGGTCGCGGGACACGCCCGTCGCGATCGCGAGGTCGGCGTTGGCGCGCAGATGGCGCCACTCACCGTGCACCGGCATGACATTGCTCGGCTGCACGACGTTGTAGCAGTAGAGCAGCTCACCGGCGCTCGCGTGGCCCGAGACGTGGACCATCGCGTTGCCCTTGTGCACGACCTTGGCACCCCACCGGGTGAGGCCGTTGATGACGCGGTAGACGGCGTTCTCGTTTCCGGGGATCAGCGACGACGCCAACAGCACGGTGTCGCCTTCTCCCACCCTGATCTGGTGGTCGCGGCTGGCCATCCGCGACAGCGCCGCCATCGGCTCGCCCTGCGAGCCCGTGCAGACCAGGACGACCTGCTCGTCGGGCAGGTCGTCGAGCTGCTTCACCTCGACGACGAGCCCGCCCGGCACCTTGAGATAGCCGAGGTCGCGGGCGATCCCCATGTTGCGCACCATCGAGCGGCCCACGAACGCGACCTTGCGCCGGTGCTTGGCGGCAGCGTCGAGCACCTGCTGGATGCGGTGCACGTGGCTGGCGAAGCTGGCGACGATGATGCGCCGGGTCGCGGTCGTGAACACCCGGTCGATCGCCGGGGTGATGTCGCGCTCGGGCATCGTGAAACCGGGCACCTCGGCGTTCGTCGAGTCGGTCAGGAAGAGGTCGACGCCCTCCTCCCCGAGCCGGGCGAACGCGCGCAGGTCGGTGATGCGGCCGTCGAGCGGGAGCTGGTCCATCTTGAAGTCGCCGGTGTGCAGGATCACGCCGGCCGGGGTCCGGATGGCGACTGCGAGCGCGTCGGGGATGGAGTGGTTGACCGCGATGAACTCGCAGTCGAAGGGTCCGAGCCGCTCACGATCGCCCTCGGCCACCTCGAGGGTGAAGGGCTTGATGCGGTGCTCCTGCAGCTTGGCCTCGAGCAGCGCCAGGGTCAGCCGCGACCCGAGCAACGGGATGTCGGGCTTCTCGCGGAGCAGGAAGGGCACGGCGCCGATGTGGTCCTCGTGCCCGTGCGTGAGCACGATCGCATCGACGCGGTCGAGCTTGTCCCTGATGTAGTCGAAGTCGGGCAGGATCAGGTCGACACCCGGCTGGAAGTCCTCCGGGAAGAGCACGCCGCAGTCGACGATCAGCAGCCGGCCGCCGTACTCGAAGACGGTCATGTTCCGGCCGACTTCGCCGAGCCCACCTAGGGCGACGACGCGCAGGCCGCCCTCACCGAGCTCGGGCGGTGCTTCGAGCTCCGGGTGGGGGTGGCTCACGCGTCGAGCCCCGACCCCGCGAGCACGGCGCGCAGTGCGTCGACCTGGTCCTCGGAGGCGGCGAACAACGGTGGGCGCATGGTGGACGACCCGATCACGCCGAGCCGGGCGACGAGCGCCTTCGAGGTGATCGCGCCCTGGCTCGACGGCGACATCACCGCGGCCACGACCGGCAGCAGCTGTCGGTGCAGTCGTCGGGCGGTGTCGAGGTCGCCTCGCTCGACGGCGCCGAGCATCTCGGCGTACTCCGCCGCGGCCACATGGGCCACGACGCTGATCACGCCCACCGCGCCGAGCGCGAGCCACGGCAGGTTGAGGGCGTCGTCGCCGGAGTAGTAGGCGAGGCCGGTCTCGGACATGACGCGCGAGCCGGCGAACAGGTCACCCTTGGCGTCCTTGACGGCCAGGATGCGCTCGTGGCCGCCGAGGCGCAGCAGCGAGTCGGTGGCGATCGGGGTGCCGGTGCGGGCGGGGATGTCGTAGAGCATCACCGGCAGTCCGGTGGCGTCCGCCGCCATCTCGAAGTGGCGGACCAGGTTCTCCTGCGGCGGCTTGTTGTAGTAGGGCGTGACGACCAGCAGCCCGTGGGCGCCGGTCTTCTCCGCGGCGCGTGCGAGCTCGACGGTATGGCGGGTGTCGTTGGTGCCGACGCCGGCCACCACACGGGCGCGGTCACCGACCGCCTCGAGCACCGCCGAGACGAGCCGCTCCTTCTCGCTGTCGGTCGTCGTCGCGGACTCACCCGTCGTGCCGCTGAGGACGAGCCCGTCGCAGCCCCGGTCGACAAGGTGGCTGGCGAGGTGCTGGGCGCCGTCGAGGTCGAGGGACCCGTCGGCGGTGAACGGCGTCACCATGGCGGTGAGCACTCGGCCGAACGCTTCGGTGGCTGTGGTGGTAGTGGCCATGGCCCCTAACCTACTCGCGTGAACGTGGTTACCCGGTAGCGCAGGCCGGTGCTGGACGCGTGCCAGCCGACGTCGGGGTCCCGGGCGTACTGGCGCCAGGTGTCGTCGAGCCGCGGCGCGTATACGTCACCCTCGAAGGCCTCCGCCAGCTCGGTGACCACGACGCGTTCCGCACGGTCCAACGCGGACAGGTAGACACTCGCCCCGCCGATCACCCACGCGTCGCCCGACACCTGGCCGAGTGCGTCGTCGAGCGAACCCGCGACCTCGGCGCCGGGCGCCTGCCAGTCGGGCCGGCGGGTGAGCACGATGTTGCGGCGGCCCGGAAGGGGCCGGAACCGGGCCGGCAGCGATTCCCACGTGCGCCGCCCCATCACGACGGTCGAGCCCATGGTGAGCGCCCGGAAGCGCGCCAGGTCCTCGGGAAGATGCCAGGGCAGCGTTCCGTCCTGGCCGATGACACCGTTCGCCGCCTGCGCCCAGACGAGGGCGACGGTCACACTGCGACCGGGGCCCTCAGGGCCGGGTGGTGCCGGTAGTCGACGAGCCGAAAGTCCTCGTAGGTGTAGTCGAACAGGGACTTCGCACGGCGGATCTCGATGCGCGGAAAGGCATAGACCTCGCGCGAGATCTGCTCCCGCACCTGGTCGAGGTGGTTGTCGTAGATGTGGCAGTCGCCGCCGGTCCAGACGAAGTCGCCCACCTCGAGGTCGACCTGCTGGGCGACCATGTGCACGAGCAGGGCATAGCTGGCGATGTTGAACGGGACGCCGAGGAACAGGTCGGCGCTGCGCTGGTAGAGCTGGCAGGACAGCCGTCCTTCGGCAACGTAGAACTGGAAGAAGGCGTGGCACGGCGGCAGCGCCATGGCCGGGATGTCCCCGACGTTCCACGCCGACACGACCATCCGCCGGGAGTCAGGGTTGGTCCGGAGCTGGTCGAGCACGCCGGCGATCTGGTCGACGTGGCCGCCGTCAGGGGTCGGCCACGACCGCCACTGGACGCCGTAGACCGGCCCCAGGTCGCCGTCGGGCGCTGCCCACTCGTCCCAGATGCTCACGCCGTTCTCCTGGAGCCAGGAGGCGTTGCCCTCGCCGCGCAGGAACCAGAGGAGCTCGAAGCCGATGGAGCGGAAGTGGACGCGCTTGGTCGTGATGAGCGGGAACCCCTGCGAGAGATCGAAGCGCATCTGGTGGCCGAAGACGCTGCGGGTGCCGGTGCCGGTGCGGTCGGACTTCCGGCTTCCGCTGCACAGGACGTGGCGGAGCAGATCTTCATACTGGGCGTCGGGTTTGGTCGTCGTCATCACCAGAGATCGTAGTCACCCCGAGCCGGTCTATTGGTCGAAGTCCAGGGTGACTTCGTCGGTGACCGGATGTGACTGGCAGGCGAGCACGAAACCGGCGTCGATCTCGTCCTGCTCCAGGGCGTAGTGGCGCTCCATCTCCACCTCGCCGGAGACGAGCCGGGCGCGGCAGGTGCCGCACACCCCGCCCTTGCAGGCGAACGGCGCGTCGCTACGCACCGTCAGCGCCGCGTCGAGGATGCGCACGCCACCACGCGGCACATCAAGTGTCGACGCCCGCCCGTCGAGGACGACGGTGACCGAGCTGCTGCCCTCCGCCCGCTCCCCCGGCGTGGCGTCGACCGCCTCACGGGGCGCCTCGCCCTCGACGTGGAAGAGCTCCACATGCACGTGGGTGGTGTCGACACCCGCCTCGATCAGAGTCTCGCGGGCGGCCTCGACCATGGCGAACGGCCCGCAGAGCCACCACTCGTCGACCGTCCCGGGGGGCACGACCGTCTCCATCAGCCGGCGCAGCTTGGTGGGGTCGATGCGCCCGGAGAAGAGGTCGACGTCCTGCACCTCGCGGGAGAGCACGTGCACCAGGCGGAACCGCGTCGGGTAGCGGTCCTTGAGGTCGGCGAGCTCGTCGAGGAACATCACCGAGCCGGTGGTGCGGTTGCCGTAGATGAGCGTGCACGTGCTTTGGGGCTCGACCTCGAGCACGGTCATCAGGATCGAGAGCACGGGCGTGATGCCGCTGCCTACCGCGAGCATGCAGTAGTGCTTCGTCGCCAGTGGGTCGAGGTGCGGCGAGAACCGGCCGGTGGGCGTCATCACCTCGAGGGTGTCGCCGGCGCGCATGGTGCGGGTCGCGTACGCCGAGAACGCACCACCCTCGAGACGCTTGACGGCGACGCGCAGACGCCCGCTCGTCGCCGGCGCGCAGATCGAGTAGTTGCGGCGCACCTCGATGCCGTCGACCTCGGTGCGCAGCGTGAGGTGCTGCCCGGCGCTGAACGAGTAGTCGTCGCGCAGCTCGTCTGGGACGTCGAACGTGACGGCCACGGAGTCGTCGGTGAGGCGCTCGACGCCGGCCACTTGCAAGGCGTGGAAGACGCCGTGCCGGCGACCGGACAGGGACTGCCCCGGAAGTGTGGTCGTCATCGGCTAGAGAGCCTTGAAGTGGTCGAACGGCTCGCGGCAGGTGTTGCAGGACCACAGCGACTTGCAGGCGGTCGAGCCGAAGTGGCTGAGCTCGCGGGTGTCGGCGCTGCTGCACTGCGGGCACCGGATCGACAGGGTGAGGGCGACCGGCCCGCCGCGACGCGCGGCCGGGGTCGGCGGCGCCACGCCGTAGTCCTCGAGCTTGCGCCGGCCGGCCTCGCTCATCCAGTCGGTCGACCAGGCCGGCGAGAGCACCGTGCGGACCTCGACGTCGGCGAAGCCGGCAGCGAGCAGTGCCTGCTCGATGTCGGCCCGAATGGTGTCCATCGCCGGGCAGCCCGAGTAGGTCGGTGTGATGGTGACGACGACGCCACCGTGCTCGTCGACGTGCACGTCGCGCAGCACGCCGAGGTCAGCGATGGTGAGCACCGGCACCTCGGGGTCGGGCACCTGCGCGGCGGCTGCCCGCGCGCGCTCGACGTCGACGGCAGTCGCGATCACCACGACGCCCCGGGATGCGAGCGATGCAGGTGCTGCATCTCGGCCAGCAGAAGACCGAACGACTCGGTGTGCAGGCCTCGTCGCCCGCCGGCCGCGGTCCACCGCGAGGTCGGCCGCTCGAGTGTCGCCTCGGTGAGCACAGAGTCGACGTAGGAGTCCCACTGCGGACGCAGCGTCGTCACGTCGACGGCAACCCCTCGCGCTGCCAGGTCCCGTTCGAGGTCGTCGGTGGTGAAGAGCTCCTCGACGAACGGCCACATGGTCGCGAGCCCTGCCTGCATACGGGCGTGCGACTCGTCGGTGCCGTCTCCGAGTCGCAGCACCCACTGGGTCGCGTGGTCGCGGTGATAGGCGACCTCCTTGACGGCCTTGGCCGCGACGCCCGCGAGGACGTCGTCGCCGCTGTGCTCGAGACCCTCGTAGAGCGCCAGCTGGTAGGTCGAGAACAACAGCTGCCTTGCCATCGCGACACCGAAGTCGTCACCGGGGTGCTCGACCATCTGCACGTTCACGAAGTCGCGTTCGTCTCGCAGGAAGGCGAGGTCGTCCTCGCTGCGTCCCGAGCCCTCGGTTTCTCCGGCATGGGTCAGCAGCGTGCGCGCCTGGCCGAGCAGGTCGAGTGCGATGTTGCCGAGCGCCACGTCCTCCTCGAGCTGAGGTGATCGCGCGACCCACCCGCCGAGCCGCTGTGCGAGCACCAGGGCGTCGTCGCCGAGCCGCAGCGCATAGGTCGCGACGGCCGGCATCGTCACGTTGTCATGCGCCGCCTTGCTAGAGATGGCGCACCTCGGCGGGGATGTCGTAGAACGTCGGGTGACGGTAGGCCTTGTCACCGGCCGGGTCGAAGAACGAGTCCTTCTCGTCGGGGCTGGACGCGACGATCGCCACGGCCGGCACCACCCACAGCGAGACGCCCTCGTTGCGACGCGTGTAGATGTCGCGCGCGTTGCGCAGCGCCATCGCGGCGTCGGGTGCGTGCAGGCTGCCGACGTGCTGGTGCGAGAGGCCCCGCCTGGCCCGCACGAAGACCTCCCAGAGCGGCCAGTCGCGCGTCGTGTCCTCCGGCGTGCCGTCGCTCATGCCGCGCTCCCAGCCGCACGGACCCGCTGCTTCGCGGCGTACGCCGTGGCCGCCTCGCGCACCCACGCGCCGTCCTCGTGCGCGCGCTTCCGGTTGGCGATGCGTGCCTCGTTGCAGGGACCGTTGCCCTTGAGCACCTCGAAGAACTCCGACCAGTCGATGTCGCCGAAGTCGTAGTGACCCGTTGCGTCGTTCCAGCGGATCCCCGGGTCGGGCAGCGTCAGCCCGAGCACCTCGGACTGCGGCACCGTCATGTCGACGAACTTGATGCGCAGCTCGTCGTTGGAGAACCGCTTGATGCGCCACGCCATCGACTGCGCGGTGTTGGGCGACTGGTCGTCGGGCGGGCCGAACATCATCAGCGACGGCCACCACCAGCGGTCGACGGCGTCCTGTGCCATCGCCTTCTGCGCCGGCGTGCCGTGCGAGAGCGTGTGCAGGATCTCGAAGCCCTGACGCTGGTGGAACGACTCCTCCTTGCAGATGCGCACCATCGCGCGGGCGTAGGGACCGTAGGAGCAGCGGCAGATGGGGATCTGGTTGACGATGGCGGCGCCGTCGACGAGCCACCCGATGGCGCCGACGTCGGCCCAGGTGAGGGTCGGGTAGTTGAAGATCGAGGAGTACTTCTGCCGCCCCTCGTGCAGCAGGTCGAGCAGCTCGTCGCGCCCGACACCGAGCGTCTCGGCCGCGGAGTAGAGGTAGAGCCCGTGGCCCGCCTCGTCCTGCACCTTGGCCAGCAGGATCGCCTTGCGGCGCAGGCTGGGTGCGCGGCTGATCCAGTTGCCCTCGGGCTGCATGCCGATGATCTCCGAGTGGGCGTGCTGGGCGATCTGGCGGATCAGGGTCTTGCGGTAGGCCTCGGGCATCCAGTCGCGGGGCTCGATGCGTTGGTCGTCGTCGACGAGGGCCTGGAAAGCCTGCTCGTGCCGGTCGGTGGTCACGCTCCGCAGTCTACGGGGTCGGCATTACAGGAGTCCAGCCGCCCGGCGCCCATGTGTCACACGCCGAATTCGCCGTCCGCTGCCATAGGGTGCCGCCGTGCCACCCGACGACCACCCCAGCCCGTCCGCCGAGCAGGTCGCCGCCCGCGCGGCGGAGTCGATGTACGCCGCGGACCGCGCCTCGCAGGCCCTCGGCATGGCGGTGTCCGACGTCGCCCCCGGCCGGGCCACCGCGCGGATGACGGTCACCGACCTGATGATCAACGGGCACGGGATGGCACACGGCGGCTACGTCTTCCTGCTGGCCGACACCGCGTTCGCGTTCGCGTGCAACACCTACGGCGCCACCACCGTCGCGCGATCCGCGGCGATCACGTTCCTGGCCCCCGTGCGGGCCGGCGACGAGCTGGTCGCTGACGCGCTGGAGCGCCATCGGCGGGGCCGCAGCGGCCTCTACGACGTAACGGTGCGGCTGGCCTCCGGCGAGGTGCTGGCCGAGTTCCGCGGGCACAGCGCCGAGCTCGCACCCGAGACCTGAGACCGTCGCGCGCCTCTGCGAAGATCGCGCCGTGGCTGACGTGAGCGTTCGTACGGCGCACGAGGGGGACGCCGGCGACATCGCGCGGGTCCAGGCGGCGGCCTGGCGGACGGCGTACGGCGAGGCGCTCCCGCCCGAGGTGCTCGACGCCGTCGGCTCCACCGATGCCACTGACCGCTGGCGCGACTCGGTCCTCGCCCCGCCGACGCCGCGCCACCGCGTGCTCGTCGCCGTCGACACGGGTGAGGTCGTCGGTTTCGCCGCCTTCGGCCCCGACGAGACCGACACCGCTACGGCAGAGCACGCCGAGCTGCACGTCCTGTGCGTCGACCCGGCGTACGCGCACCGCGGTCACGGGTCCCGGCTGCTCAACGCGAGCATCGACAACCTGCGCGGCGACGGGTTCCGGCGTGCCTCGTCGTGGGTCCCCCAGCTGACCGCCGACGACGAGCGGCTGACCGCCTTCCTGGCGGGTGCCGGGTGGGGCCCCGACGGTGGCCGCCGCCGGCTGGACCTGTACGGCGACGGCACGGTCGTCGTACCGCAGGTCAGCCTGGTCACCACGTTCGACGACCAACCCGGCCCGGACCACCCGTGACCTGGTCGCAGACCCGCGGTCCGGTCCTGCGGACCGCGGCCAGTGTGGGCGCGGCGACCGGCGCCTACGGGCTCTCGTTCGGCGCCCTCTCCACCACGTCGGGTCTGTCGGTGCTGCAGACCTGCGCCTTGTCCGTGCTGACGTTCTCGGGCGGATCGCAGTTCGCGTTCATCGCGACGGTCGGTGCGGGCGGCAGCCTCGTGTCTGCCTCGTCCTCGGCGCTGCTGCTCGGCGCGCGCAACGTGATCTACGGAGCGCGGCTGACGCAGCTGCTCGGGCTGCGGGGGTGGCGCAAGCTGGTGGGCGCGCAGCTCGTGGTCGACGAGACGACAGCCGTGGCGCTCGCCCACGAGGAGAGTGGTCCTCGCGCCGGACGGCTCGGCTTCTGGGCGACCGGGCTGACCGTCTTCGTGCTCTGGAATGCCTTCACGCTGGTCGGTGCGCTGGCGGGGACCGTGCTCGGTGACCCGCGCGACCTCGGGCTGGACGCGGCAGTGCCCGCCGCATTCCTCGCCCTGGTGTGGCCGCGACTGCGCGAGCGGTCCGCCTTGGTCGTGGGCCTTGCCGCCGCGGTTGTCGCGCTGTTGCTCGTGCCGCTGACACCCGCCGGCGTACCCGTGCTGCTGTCCGCAGGCGTCCCCGTGGTCGCCGTCCTGCTGCGAAGGGGCGCGTCGTGATCTGGCTGGCGATCCTGGTCACCTCGGCCGGCTGCTTCGCGCTCAAGCTCGCCGGGCTCTCGGTGCCGGAGCGCTGGCTCGAGCCCCCCGTGGTCAAGCGGATCGCGGCCCTGCTCCCCGTCGCGCTGCTGTCGGCACTGGCCGCGGTGCAGACGTTCTCCGTCGGCACCCACCTGGTGATCGACGCTCGCCTCGCGGGTGTCGCGGCGGGCGCAGTCGCCCTGCTGTTGCGCGCGCCGTTCATCGTCGTCGTCGTGGTCGCCGCCGCGACGGCCGCCCTGATCCGCGCCCTCTGACAGCCGGCATAAATCATGACAGAGTGGGCAGTAACCGGTTACAGTGGCTCGCCGCCCGAGCCATCGAAGGGGACACCCCGTGCCGAGTGTGACCGAGCCGCGAAAGACCGGTGAGGCGCGCGCGGACTGGGCCGCCCGCATTGCCCGGCGCAGTGACCAGGAGGGCCGCTCGCCGGTCCCCGACCTGTCGCCCCCTGCCGACCTGCGTGCAGACGCGGGGCTCGGTCACGTCCGGCTGAGCTGGTCACCCGTCCCGGGAGCGGTCGGCTACCTGGTGCACCGGGCCGAGGCGAGCGGCGGCGCGGCGACCGCAGAGCTCGAGCCGGTCGACCACCTCGGCGGCGACGTACTCGCCGTACCGGACACGTGGTACGTCGACACGACCGGCGAGCCCGGGCGCGACTACGTGTACGCCGTCGCGTCGGTGCCCGAGGTAACGGTGACCGGAACCCTCGGCGCGGCTGTTGCAACGAGCTCGCTCGCCCGAGGCGAGACGCCGGTCGTCGACCTCCGCGTCGAGACCACCGCAACGGGTGCCGCGCTCCCCCGTCCCTGGCAGCCGATGATCGGCAGCGAACGCCTCTCGCAGCTGCTCTGCCGTGACGTCTCGGGCGGGCGCGAGATCGGCGCCGAGCTGCTCGCCGCGCTGCAGCGGGTGCGCGACGAGATCGGCGTCGACACCGTGCGCGCCCACGCGATCCTGCACGACGACCTGCAGGTCTACAGCGAGGTCGACGGCCGGCCGGTGCACGACTTCAGCCGCGTCGACGAGGTCTACGACCTGTTGCTGTCCATCGGCCTGAAACCGTGCGTCGAGATCGGGTTCCTGCCGCGCGCGCTGGCCCGCGACCCGTCGAAGACGGTCTTCGAGTACGTCGCGCACATCTCACCGCCCCGCGACTGGGACCGGTGGGCCGATCTCGTGCGCGCGCTGGTCACGCACCTGCTCCAGCGCTACGGCGAGCAGGTGCTCGGCTGGGACTTCGAGGTGTGGAACGAGGCCAACCTCGAGGTCTTCTGGTCCGGGACGCGCGACGAGTGGATGCAGTTCTACGACGTGACGGCCCGGGCCGTGCGGGACGCCGATGCGCGTCTGTCGATCGGTGGCCCGTCGTCGGCGGCCGCCGGCTGGGTCGACGACCTGCTCGAGCACGCCGCGCGCAGCGGAGCTCCCGTCGACTTCGTCTCCACGCACACCTACGGCAGCGCGCCCCTGGACCTCCGGCCCACCCTCGAGCGGCTCGGCTTCCCCGACGCGCGGATCCTCTGGACCGAGTGGGGCGTGACCCCGACGCACTTCAACCCGGTGAACGACGGCACGTTCTCGGCCACGTTCCTGCTCAGTGGTATGCGCTCCGCAGCTGGTCGGGTCGAGGCGCTGTCCTACTGGGTGGCCAGTGACCACTTCGAGGAGCTCGGCCGCCCGCCCCGCCTGCTGCACGGCGGCTTCGGGCTGATGACCGTCGGCGGGCTGGCCAAGCCGCGCTACCACGCCCTGCGCCTGCTCGCCCGGCTCGGTGAGACCGAGCTCCCGGTCGCCGCGAGCGGCGACGGCGCCGAGGGCTTGGTGCAGACCTGGGCGAGCCGGCGCGACGACGGCTCCCTCGCCGTCCTCGTCTGGTGCTCGACGCTCGACCAGTCGAAGCGCGACGGCGACCCGCTGCTGGCCCGGCGAGTGCGGCTGCGGCTCGACGGCGTTGCCGGCCGCCCGGTCACCGTCACCCGGCTCGACCGTGACCACGGCGACGTCACGACGCTGGCCGCCGAGCTCGAGGTGGGCGACTGGCCGACCGACGAGCAATGGGAAGCGTTGCGCGCGATCGACACGCTGGCGGCCGAGTCCGTCGACACCGAGACCGAAGGCGGCGCGAGCGTGATCGAGATCGATCTCCCCCAGCCCGGCGCCGTGCTGGTCGAGGTCAGTCCCGCCTAGCCGGCTGGCAGCCACAGCTGCCCTGCAGCACGAGCTTGGTGGGCAGGATCACCGGTCCGACAGGTGTCGAGCCGTCCGCCGCGAGCCGTAGCAGGGTCTGCGCCGTCGTCGCGGCGAGGTCGCGGATCGGCTGATGCACCGTGGTGAGGGCCGGCGAGACCAGGGACGCCATCGGTACGTCGTCGAAGCCGGTGACGACCACGTCGTCCGGCACGGACAGTCCGCGCGCGAGCAGCGCGACGAGCACGCCGAGCGCGAGCTCGTCGTTGGCACAGACCACGGCCTCGGGCACGTCGCCGCCCGACAGCAGCCGCTCCGTCGCGAGGACGCCGTCGTGCTGCTGCATCGCGGCCTTGACGTGCTGGCGCGGCACGGGCAGGCCCAGCACGCGGTGGGCGTCGCGGAAACCCGCCCACCGTGCCGTGACGTCGGGTGACCCGGTCGGCGTACCGACGAAGGTGAGGCGCCGCAGACCGTGGCCCTCGAGCAGGTGCGTGGTCAGCTCGGACATCGCCGCGCGGTTGTCCACCGTCACCGACGGAATGCCGTCGGGGCCCGGGCCGGCCATCATCACGACGGGCACCGCCTCGGCCAGTGTGACGAGCGCCCGGTCGGAGACAGTGCCACCCAGCACCGCCACCCCGTCGACGCGGTGCGACATCTCCAGCACCTGCTCGTCCGCATCGCGGCGGTGGTGGGTGCAGAGGATCTGCACGCTCGCCTGCGCCTCGATCGCCTCTGACTCGAAGCCCCGGATCAGCTCGGTGTAGTAGGGCCCGGACAGACCAGGGAAGACCAGACCGAGCGCACCGTGCCGGCGCTCCGCGAGAGCGCGGCCGAGGTGGCTGGGCCGGTAGCCGTGGGTGGCGATGGTGTCCAGGACGCGGCGGCGCGTCTCCGGGGAGACCTGCCCGCCGCCCCGGGAGACGCGGGAGACGGTGGCGATCGAGACTCCCGCGAGCGCGGCGATCTGCCGCACCGTCTTGCGGTCGTCGCTCACGCCAACTCCGTCCGGACGTGACCAGGCGCTGGGGGAAACCGGTTACGGCAGCCTAGGTCGGCCGCGTCGGCGGTTCAAGGTGGGGCCGCTCAGTCGAGGTCGAGCAGGTGCTCGAGGCCGACGGTGAGTCCGGGCCGCCCGGCGATGCGCCGCACCGCCAGGAGGACACCGGGCATGAACGACACGCGGTCCAGCGAGTCGTGGCGAATGGTGAGGGTCTCCCCCTCGCCGCCGAAGAGCACCTCCTCGTGAGCGACCAGCCCGCGCAGCCGCACCGAGTGGACCGGCACGCCGTGCACGTGTGCCCCACGCGCGGCGGCCAGGCCGGTCGACGTCGCGTCCGGCTGAGCACCGAGACCGGCCTCCGCGCGGGCGTTGCCGATCATCTCGGCAGTACGCCGGGCGGTGCCGCTCGGCGCGTCGGCCTTGGCGGGGTGGTGCAGCTCGACGATCTCGACGGACTCGTAGAACCGGGCGGCCTGCTCGGCGAACCGCATGGTGAGCACGGCGCCGACGGCGAAGTTCGGCGCGACGAGGACCCCGAGGCCGGGGTGCTCGTCGAGCCAGCCCCGCACCTGCTCGAAGCGCGCGTCGTCCCAGCCCGTGGTGCCGACGACGGCGTGGACGCCGTTGCTCAGGCAGAACTCGACGTTGCCCATGACGGCATCCGGTGCGGTCAGGTCGATGGCGACCTCGGCGCCCGCGTCGGTCAGGTCGTCGAGCGGATCTGCGGAGCCGAGCCCGGCCACCAGATCGAGATCGTCCGCGGCCTCGACGGCGCGGCAGGCAGCACTGCCCATCCTCCCCGAGGCCCCGAGCACTGCCACCTTGATCGTCATCGCCCTAGCCTTTCATCTCCGGTCAGGCGACGGCGGCGGAGAAGTCGCGGTCCTCGTCGAAGGGTCCGACGACGGCGAGGGTCGGCCGGGCGGCCAGCAGCTCCGCGGCGAGATCACCGACCTCGTCGATGTCGACCGCGTCGATGCGCCGGATGACCTCGTCGACCGAGAGCATCTCGCCGTGGACGAGCTCGGCCTTGCCGATGCGGCTCATCCGAGACCCGGTGTCCTCGAGCCCGAGCACGAGCGAGCCCCGCAGCTGTCCCTTGCCGCGCTCGAGCTCGTCGTGCGTGATGCCCTTCGCGGCCACGTTCGCGAGCTCGTCGCGGCAGAGAGCGAGGACGTCGTCGACCTTGCGCGGGACGCAGCCGGCATAGACACCGAAGAGCCCGGTGTCGGCGTACTGCGCGTTGTAGCTGTAGACCGAGTAGGCGAGCCCGCGCTTCTCGCGGATCTCCTGGAACAGCCGCGACGACATGCCACCGCCGAGCGCGGCGTTGAGCACCCCGAGGGTGAAACGACGCTCGTCGGTGCGGCTCAGACCCGGCGTACCGAGCACCACGTTGGCCTGCTCGGTGGGACGGCGGACGACGCGCACCCCGTGGCCACCGGCGCGGCGCGCACCGGTGCGCGGCGTCGACGGGACCGCGTCGCCGTCGAGCTGCCCGGCCGCCTTGAACGCCTTGCGCACGAGGCGCACGACGGTGGCGTGGTCGATGTTGCCGGCGACGGAGACGACCATGTCCTGCGGGCGATAGCGACGGCGATAGAAACCCGCGACCGCGTTGCGACCGATCGACTCGATCGAGCCGACGGTGCCGAGTACCGGCCGGCCGAGAGGGCCGTCACCGAAGAGCACCTGGGCGAACTGGTCGTGCACGAGGTCGGTGGGGTCGTCCTCGTGCATGGCGATCTCCTCGAGGATCACGCCCCGCTCCGACTCGACGTCGGCCGTCCGGATCACCGAGGAGGTCACCAGGTCGCACACGACGTCGACGGCCAGTGGCAGGTCGGCGTCGAGCACCCTGGAGTAGAAGCAGGTGTACTCCTTGGACGTGAACGCGTTCATCTCCCCACCGACCGCGTCGATGGCGGCGGAGATGTCCAGCGCGTCGCGACGCCGGGTGCCCTTGAAGAGCAGGTGCTCGAGGTAGTGCGACGCACCCGCGAGTGAGGACGCCTCGTCGCGGGAGCCGACACCGACCCACACGCCGACGGTCACCGAGCGGACAGTGGGGACCGCCTCGGTGACCACCCGCAGACCGCCGGGAAGGACGGTGCGGCGGATCAGTCCACCGCCACCGTCACCCCGGTCGAGCGTGCGGGTCGACCCGACCTTCTGGCCGGGCTTCGCGGGTCTGGCCACTCAGGCGTCGGAGTCGGCGGTGACGGGGGCGGGCGCCGCCGCCTGCTCCTCGTTCACGACCGGCACCAGCGACAGCTTGCCGCGGGGGTCGACCTCGGCGATCTGCACCTGCACCTTGTCGCCGACCTTGACGACGTCCTCGACGTTGTCGACGCGCTTGCCGCCCGCGAGTGCGCGCAGCTTGGAGATGTGCAGCAGGCCGTCGCGGCCGGGCACCAGCGAGACGAATGCACCGAACGCAGTGGTCTTGACCACGGTGCCGAGGTAGCGCTCACCGACCTCGGGCATCGTCGGGTTCGCGATGCCGTTGATCATGTCGCGGGCAGCCTCGGCCTTGGGGCCGTCGGTGGCACCGATGTAGATGGTGCCGTCGTCCTCGATCGAGATCTCGGCACCGGTGTCGTCCTGGATCTGGTTGATCATCTTGCCCTTGGGCCCGATGACCGCACCGATCTGGTCGACCGGGATCTTCACACTGATGATCCGCGGCGCGTGCGGCGACATCTCGTCGGGGGCGTCGATCGCCTCGTTCATGACGTCGAGGATGTGCAGGCGGGCTTCCTTGGCCTGCGTCAGCGCCGACCCGAGCACGCTGGCGGGGATGCCGTCGAGCTTGGTGTCGAGCTGGATCGCGGTGATGAAGTCCTTGGTGCCGGCGACCTTGAAGTCCATGTCGCCGAACGCGTCCTCGGCACCGAGGATGTCGGTGAGAGCCGCGTACTCGGTCTTCCCGTCGACCTCGTCACTGACCAGGCCCATCGCGATGCCCGCAACCGGCGCGCGCAGCGGCACACCGGCGTTGAGCAGCGCCATGGTCGAGGCACAGACCGACCCCATCGACGTCGAGCCGTTGGAGCTCAGCGCCTCGGAGACCTGGCGGATCGCGTAGGGGAACTCCTCGCGGGCCGGGAGGACCGGCAGCAACGCGCGCTCGGCGAGCGCACCGTGGCCGATCTCGCGGCGCTTGGGCGAGCCCACGCGACCCGTCTCACCGGTCGAGTAGGGCGGGAAGTTGTAGTTGTGCATGTAGCGCTTGCGCGTCTCGGGCGCGAGGGTGTCGAGCATCTGCTCCATGCGCAGCATGTTCAGCGTGGTGACGCCGAGGATCTGCGTCTCGCCGCGCTCGAACAGCGCCGAGCCGTGCACCCGCGGGACGACCTCGACCTCGGCGGCGAGCGGCCGGATGTCGCGAAGACCGCGGCCGTCGATGCGCACCTTGTCGCGCAGGATGCGCTGGCGCACGAGCTGCTTGGACACCGAGCGGAACGCGGCGCTGATCTCCTTCTCACGACCCTCGAACTGGGCCGCGAGCTTGTCCTTCGCCGACTCCTTGATGCGGTCGGTCTCGGACTCGCGCTCCTGCTTGCCCGCGATGGTGAGCGCCGACGCGAGGTCGTCCTGCACCAGGTTGAGGACCGCGTCGTGGACATCGTCCTCGTAGTCGAGGAAGCGGGGGAACTCGGCGGTGGGCTTGGCCGCCTTGTCGGCGAGCGCGACCTGCGCCTCGCACAGCGTGCGGATGAACGGCTTCGCCGCCTCGAGGCCCTGGGCCACGATCTCCTCGGTCGGGGCGGTCTTGCCCTCGTCCTTGACCAGGCGCCAGGCCGACATGGTGGCCTCGGCCTCGACCATCATGATGGCGACGTCGTCACCGACCACGCGACCCGCGACGACCATGTCGAACACGGCGGTCTCGAGCTGCTCGTGCGTCGGGAACGCGACCCACTGGTCGTCCACGAGGGCGACCCGGGTCGCGCCGATCGGACCGCTGAACGGCAGACCGGCGAGCTGGGTGGAAGCGGACGCCGCGTTGATGGCGACCACGTCGTAGAGGTCGTTCGGGTGCAGCGCCATCACGGTGATGACGACCTGCACCTCGTTGCGCAGGCCCTTGGCGAAGGACGGGCGCAGCGGGCGGTCGGTGAGCCGGCAGGTGAGGATGGCGTCCTCGGACGGACGGCCCTCACGCCGGAAGAACGAGCCGGGGATGCGGCCCGCGGCGTACATCCGCTCCTCGACGTCGATCGTGAGCGGGAAGAAGTCGAGATGCTCCTTGGGGTGCTTCCCGGCCGTGGTGGCCGAGAGCAGCATGGTCTCCTCGTCGAGGTAGGCGGCGACGGAGCCGGCGGCCTGCCGGGCGAGTCGCCCGGTCTCGAAGCGGATGGTGCGCGTGCCGTGGCGGCCGTTGTCGATGACGGCCTCGGTGCTGTGGGCTTGACCCTCCATGGGTCACTCTCCTGTTCCTTGAAGGAGCAGGCCGTGTCCCGAAGGCCGATCTTCGATGGAAGCGCCCAGGCGACCGATGGCCGTCAGGGAGCCACTACCGAGGACCGGCGGGCGTGGCGAGCCGCTCCTTGTGGTGGTGGTCTGTGCAGTTGTGGTGGCTAGCGGCGCAGGCCGAGCTTCTCGATCAGTGCGCGGTAGCGGGTGATGTCCTTCTTGGCGAGGTAGTTGAGGAGCCGGCGGCGCCGGCCGACAAGAAGCAGCAGGCCACGACGCGAGTGGTGGTCGTGCTTGTGCTCCTTGAGGTGTTCGGTGAGGTCGCGGATGCGCTTGGACAGCATCGCCACCTGGACCTCGGGAGAACCGGTGTCGGTCTCCGCACTGCCGTGCTCGGTGATGATCTGCTTCTTTGTGGCGGTGTCGAGCGGCACGTCTCTCCCGATTTGTCTCGATGAGCTCCGCCCGGTCTGTGTCACGGGCAGATCACACAGGCTCACGCCGTACGCACGGCAGTAACCGAGGCTACCAGCCGCCCCGGTCCGAGCCGAAATCCTTGCAGGTCAGGGCCTTGGGCAGGCCCCCGACCCTGCGACGGGCCGTCGTTGACACGCCCAGGTGGCGGTCCTAGCGTGAAAATGCCCCAGGGCGAGCGGACGGTGACAATGAAGACAGCCCTGGCGTTGAGCGGCGGAGGTGCCCGCGGGTCCTTCGAGGTCGGCGCCGTCAAGTGCCTCTACCGGCGCTTCGGCGTCCGGCCGGAGCTCCTCACCGGCTGCTCAGTGGGTTCCATCAACGCCGTCAAGCTGGCCGAGGCGCGCATCGGTCAGCCAGCGGAGCATCTGCAGGCCATCCAGGGTCTCGAGCAGATCTGGTATCGGCTGCAGACCAATGACGACATGTACCTGCCGGCACCATGGCTTGCCCAGCTGCTGCAGATCCCGGTCCTCGGCGCCCACCTCAAGGCGGCGATCAACGGCGAGTCGGGTCCGGAGATGGACGTGGGCCGCTCGTGGATCGACCTGGCGCTGGTCGTCCCGACCGCGGTCCCGTTGGCGTCGCTGCTCGGGCCTTCCATCGGACGGCAGGCGATCGAGGCGCTGGCCGCCGGGCTGGATGCGCCATCGGTCTTCGTCCTGGACCCGATGGACATGAAGCTTCGCGATCCGGTGAACCTCGACCTGCTCAAAGTGGCCAAGGGCACCCCCCTCATGATGGCCGTCACCAGCCTGGAGTCCGGGGCGCTTCGTTACGTGACGGGCGACGGGCGTCTTGTCGAACGGGACGGACGGACCCCGGTGGCCTCCGCCGTGCCTGCCGAGATGTCGCGGTGCACGTCGCAGGCCGAGGCCTTTCGCGCGTTGCAGGGCGAGATCTCGCGGGTGCGCACCGAGCGGGCAGCGGCCACGACGGCCGCACGGAGGCAGCAGCTGGACCGGGCGCTGCGCAGTCTGCACGTACGCACCCAGCACGCATTCGACGCGCTCCAGGCGTGCCTGGTCTCGCCCGGGCCGACCGTTGACGCCACCGTCAGCGTGCTGGACGGCGTGATGGCGTCGTCGACCATGCCGGCCGTGTTCGTGCCGGTGCGACTCGGTCTGGAGACCTACGTCGACGGTGGTGTTCGCGAGATCGTCCCGATCGGGATCGCGGCCCAGCTGGGCGCCACCGAGATCTACGCGGTTCTCGCGTCCAGCCGGGACCTGCCCAACAACCGCTCGTTCGCCCGCGAGAGCTTCCTGAGCATTTTGATGCAGGCGCTGGTCGAGATCACCCTGAAGGAGGTGGTCCGCGACGACCTCGAGCCGGCCAACGCCCAAGGCGTCCCCATTCACGTCATCGCCCCCACCTTCGATGTGCACGGGACAACCCAGGTGGAGCCGGGCCTGATCTCGATATCGATGGACTACGGCTACCTGAGGGCGGCCGACGTCGTGACGGCCACGGCCGGGTTCGACCGAACACGAGCCTTCACCCTGTCCGACGCGATCACCATGCAGCGACGTGACAGCTGGGAGCTGGAGTCGGCGTTCGCGAGTCCCCCGGACCCGGGTCTGCGCCACACGTTCCTCGAGGAGCTGCGACTACGGAAATGGGTGCTGAAGTCGCTCGTCGGCGCCCGTCAGGGGCTGTCGGCTCCGACACCACCCGACGCGTTCCAATGGCATGCGCACTGGGAGCGGCACAGCGCGGACGACCCAGCGGTGGTGATCCCGAACCCATGGGCCCGTTATGCATCGCTCTCGCACACGACGGCGGCCGACTCCCCGGCGACGTACCTGCCGGACTTCTGGGTGCTGCGAGAGATCGGCGGCACGGCGCTGCACCAGCTGCTCAAGGGCGCGACCTTCGAGCTGGGGGGCCCGGACGACCTCCGGGCCATCGGCTACTCCTCGGCGACCCAGGTCGAGCTTCCCGACGACACGGTTGCGGCCCTGCCCAAGGCGCCCGCGGGCGAGACGCTGCTGCGCGAGCCCGACTCCCCCACGGTCTGGTACTGCGACGGCAGCCATCGCTTCGGCTCCCTCACACCGGCGATCATCGCGGCCTTGGGTCTCGCCTCATCCCCTGTGCGCCTCGTTCCGCACGGCAGGCTGGACCAGATCCCCGTCGGGGGTCAGCTGTTCTGGGTCGGCGACCTGGTCGTCACCGACAACGCGCTGACGGTGCTGCGCGCCTGGGAACCCACTCCGCAGCGAGAGGGGACGACCAGCTCGACGAAGTGCTACCTGTACAACCGAGGACCGGAACCGATCACCGTGACCAACGTCGAGGTCACCGGCGACGCCACCGGGGCCTTCACCGTCAACACGCCGATGCCGGTAGTCGTCTACCCCGGAGTCCGGGAGACCGTGAACCTGACGTTCCACCCGACTCAGGCCGGACCCATCTCGGCGCATCTTCTCATCGAGAGCGACGACCAGAAGGTGCCAGCGATGTGGGTGCCGGTCCGCACGTCGGCAACGCCGATCGGTCCGCACGGCAGGTTCACCGTCAACCCGACGACTCTCTCGTTCCCGAACACGGTGCTGGGGAGCGTCGACGGGGGACAGCTCACCCTCGAGAACGTCGGGGACGCCGATGCGGCAGTGAGCGAGATCGCTCTGACCGACGAGGCCCCTCCCGCGCAGTTCCTGGTGCCCCCGGTCATGCCGCCCGCCGTGGAGCCAGGGCGGCAGCAGAGCGTGATGCTGGGCTTCGCCCCCACGCTCGGCGTGGATGCCCACGCGACGGCGGTCCTGACCGTCGGCGGTGGGGCGAACTACACCGAGACCCATCGCATCACACTCGCTGGTCATTGCGTGACCCCGGTGCTCGTGCTGCGGCCCCCGGACCTTGACTTCGGCAACGTGCCACCCGGACAACAGCGGTCGCTCTCACTCGAGGTCGCGAACGAGGGTGACGCGCCGCTGACGCTCAGCGGGATCTTCGCCTCGATGGGTGCGGGCTCGTTCCTCTTCCAGCCGACTCCCTCTCTGCCGATGACCATCCCGGCCGGGTCCGTCGAGACGATGCACGTCACCTACAGCGCCGGCCCGGTCCCCGGACGAGCCGATCAGGCCGCCTACGACTTCGTCAGCGACGATCCCAGGCAACCCCGCGTCACCCTGGAGATGTCCGGGGCTGCCACCGGATCACGCATCGAAATGCTCCCCGACTTCATCGACTTCCACGGCGTGCAAGCGACCCCGGTCACCGCCACCGTCACCCTGTACAACCTCGGGTCGACCGATGTGTCGGTCCATGCGCTGACGCTGGAGAACGGCCGACACTTCGGCCTCATCGGCGTACCACCGCTACCGATCACGGTTCAGCCCCGCGCTCCGCAGTCGTTCCAGGTGGAGTTCACTGCCCAGCGCGTCGGCCAGTACTTCGACAAGGTGATCGTCTCCAGTGACGACCACCAGCGACCGGAGATCGCGAACGCCATCGAGGCGCGGTTGCTGCCCTAGGCCTGCTCAGGCGGTCAGCTCGCGGGTACGGCGCACGTCGTCGGCCATCTGGGCCAGCAGGGGCTCCACGCCGTCGAAACGGAGCGTGTCGCGCAGCCGCTCGGCGAAGTCGAGGGCCACGTGCTCGCCGTAGAGCTCCAGGTCGTCGCGGTCGAGGACGTAGGCCTCGACCCGGCGCGTGGTGCCGCCGAAGGTGGGGTTCGTCCCGATGGAGATGGCCGCCGGCATCCGCTCGCCCGTGGCGAGCCGAAGCCAGCCGGCGTAGACACCGTCGGCGGGCACCGCGGCATGCTCGTCGACCTCGAGGTTGGCCGTCGGATAGCCCAGGTCGCGGCCGCGCTTGTCGCCCTCGACCACCGGCCCCTCCACCCGGTGCGGGCGCCCGAGCACCTCGGCGGCGCCGGCCACGTCACCCGCGGCGAGCTGCTCGCGGACGGCGGTCGACGACCACCTGGGCTCTCCGCCGACGAGGTCGACGACGCGCACCTCGAAGCCGTACGCCGGGGCGAGCTCGCGCAACGTGTCGACCGTGCCGGCGGCCCGGTGGCCGAAGCGGAAGTTCGCCCCCACGTGCACCTCGGCCGCGTGCAGCGCTGCGACGAGCACCTCGGCGACGAAGTCCTCGGGCGACTGCTGCGAGAGGTCACGCGTGAAGGGCAGTACGAGGGTGGCGTCGACGCCCTCCTCTTCGAGCATCGCCAGCCGGTGCCCGAGGGTCGCCACGTTCATGGGCGCCTTGTCGGGCCGCACCACGGACATCGGGTGCGGGTGGAACGTCAGGACGACGGAGGTCGCCCCGGTCTCGCGGGCGCGGCGGACGGCACCGTCGATCACGTGCCGGTGGCCGCGGTGGACGCCGTCGAAGGTGCCGACGGTCACCACAGAGCGCCCTGCCGTCCCGCTGCCGAGGTCCACCTCGTCGAGCGCACGCCAGACCTGCAACGGAGGTCCCTCCCTCGCCTGATGACCGGCGCCAAGCGTAGGGCGTGCGGGGTGCCCTCAGGTGACGGGCTTCTCCACGGCGTACCGCTCGTCGAGGTGCTCCCCCGCCGCCACGACAGCGACGATCGACTCGACCGCCGCCACCACGTCGGCATGGCGCAGGTAGAGGGGCGCGAAGCCCAGCCGCACGACGTCGGGGCGGCGGAAGTCGCCGACCACCCCGCGCGCGATGAGCGCCTGCACCACGGCGTACGCCCGCTCGTGGCGCAGGGAGACCTGGCTCCCCCGATCGGCATCAGCCGCGGGCGTCACCGACGTGAACCCCAACGGCGCCAGCGCGTCCTCGGCGAGGCTCAGGAACAGCCCGGTCAGCGACAGGCTCTTCGCGCGAACGGCGTCGAGGTCGAGCCCGTCGAACGCCGTCAGCGCCGCCTCCAGCGTGAGCAGCGACACCATCGGCGGGGTGCCGCAGCGCATCTGGTCGATGCCGGGGGCGGGCGCGTAGCTGCCTTCCATCGCGAACGGCCGCGCGTGGCCGGTCCACCCGGTGAGCGGGCTGCGCATCGTGTCGTGGTGGCGCCGCGCCGCCATGACGTACGCCGGTGCGCCGGGCCCGCCGCCCAGGTACTTGTAGCCGCAGCCCACGGCGAAGTCGGCGTCGGCGCCGGTGAGGTCGACACCGAGTGCTCCTGCCGAGTGGGAGAGGTCCCACACCATCAGCGCGCCGGCGTCGTGGACGGCCCGGGTCGTCCCGGCCAGGTCGAAGACGCGGCCGGTGCGGTAGTCGACGTGCGAGAAGCTCACCACCGCGACGTCCTCGCCGAGCACCGAGCCGACCTCGCGCGGGTCGACACGGCGTACCGCGAGACCGAGCAGCTCGGCCACCGAGTCGGCGACGTAGAGGTCGGCCGGGAAGCTGCCCGGCTCGATGACCAGCACCCGGCGGTCCGCTCGCAGCCGCGCGGCCGCGACGAGCACCTTGAACAGGTTGACCGACGTCGAGTCGGCGACGACCACCTCGTCGTCGTGGGCGCCGACCAGCGCGGCGACACGGGCACCGATCCGGCGGGGCGCGTCCCACCAGTCGTTCTCGTTCCAGGAGTTGATGAGGTCGCGGCCCCACTGGCGTTCGACGACGTCGGCGACGACCGCGGGCGCGACGGCAACCATCGCACCGAGCGAGTTGCCGTCGAGGTAGACCAGCCCGTCCGGCAGCACGAAGCGGTCACGGACGTGGCCGAGTGGATCGGCGTCGTCGAGTTCCGCGGCGCGGGCGCGCGCGTCGGTCAGGTGCACGGACGCGACACTACGGGTCGGCGCTCAGACGAAGACGGCCAGCGGCTTGGCACGTCCGTCGCGGTCCTGCACCAGCGCGAGGAACGTGCCGTCAGGACCGAACACGGCGACCGGGGCGTCGTCGCCGTTCGCCTCGAGCCAGCCACCATGGGCGACCACGCGTGCCTCGTCGGCGTCGACGTCGCGGGCGGTGAAGGCGCGGCGTGCGGCGTCGGCGAGCGGCACGGCGTCGAACGACTTCTCCAGGTCGTCGAGGGTGTGTGCCTCGGCGAGGTCGTACGGGCCGACGCGGGTGCGCCGCAGGGCGGTCAGATGCCCGCCGACGCCGAGCGCCTCACCGACGTCGCGGGCCAGGGCACGCACGTAGGTCCCGCTGGAGCAGACCACCGACACGTCGACGTCGACAGTCCCCTCAGAGCGCCGGGTGGCCAGCACGTCGAACGCCGACACCGTGACCCGGCGCGAGTCGAGCCGCACCTGCTCGCCGGCCCGCACGCGCTTGTAGGCCCGCTGGCCGTCGACCTTGACGGCACTGACCGCCGACGGGACCTGCTCGATCTCGCCGGTCAGCGCGGCGACGGCGCCGGCGACCTGGTCGTCGCTGACCTGGCCGGCCGCGGTCGTTCCCACCACCTCGCCCTCGGCGTCGTCGGTGACGGTGGACACCCCGAGCCGGATCGTCGCGTCGTAGGCCTTGTCGGTCAGCGCGAGGTGACCGAGCAGTCGCGTCGCGCGCCCCACGCCGAGCAGCAGCACACCCGTCGCCATCGGGTCGAGGGTGCCGGCGTGGCCGACCTTGCGGGTGCCGGCCAGCCGGCGGGTGCGGCCGACGACGTCGTGCGACGTCCAGCCGGCCGGCTTGTCGACGACGACCACGCCGTCGTTCATCGCGACGCCTCGTCCTCCACGCTGTCGTCCACTGCGGTGTCGTCCTCATCGCGCGGGGCGCGATAGGGATCGGGCTCGCCGGCGTAGCTCGCACGCGCTGCGTTGCGGTGCACCTCGGCGTCGGCGGCCGACGCCCGGGCCAGCAGCTCCTCGATGTGGTGCGCGGTCTCGGGCACCTCGTCGGCGACGAACTCGAGCGAGGGCGTACGCCGGACCCCGGTCTGGCGACCCACCTCGGCGCGCAGCACCCCCTTAGCGCTCTCCAGGGCAGCGACGGTCTCGACCTTCTGGGACTCCTCGCCGTAGAACGTGTAGTAGACGGTGGCGTGCTGGAGGTCGCCGGTCACGCGAGTGTCGGTCACGGTGACGAAACCCAGCCGCGGGTCCTTGACCCGCGCTTCCAGCGTCTCGGCGACGACGACCTTGATGCGGTCAGCCAGCTTGCGGGCACGCGCTTCGTTCGCCACGGCTCTCGTCCTCTCAGTCGTCGTTGCTGCTCAGAAACTGCTGTCGCGCGGACAGCAGCTCCACCTCAGGGTGCCCCGCCACGCGCCGTTCGCACGCGTCGAGGACCTCGACGCAGTGGGCCCGGTCGACGGCCACCACCGCCACTCCCACGAGAGCCCGCCGGTGGAGGTCGAGATGACCCGCCTCCGCCGCGCTCACGTCGTACTCCCGTCGCAGTCCGGCGACGATCGGACGCACCAGAGCGCGCTTCTGCTTCAGCGACCGGACGTCGCCGAGGAGCAGGTCCAGGGTCAGCGCACCCACGTACACAGGGTCCACCCTCCCCCACCCCTGGACGGTGCTAGGTGCGGGCCTTCTCGCGGAGCTCGAAGGTCTCGATGACGTCGTCGACCTTGATGTCGTTGAACGACCCCAGGCCGATTCCGCACTCGAAGCCCTCACGCACCTCGGTCGCATCGTCCTTGAAGCGGCGCAGCGACTCGATGGCCAGGCTCTCGGCCACCACCGCGCCGTCGCGGACCAAGCGGGCCTTGGAGTTGCGCCGGATCTCGCCGGTGCGCACGAGGCACCCGGCGATGTTGCCGAACTTGGACGAGCGGAAGACTTCGCGGACCTCTGCCGTGCCGAGCTGGGCCTCCTCGTACTCGGGCTTGAGCATGCCCTTGAGCGCGGCCTCGACCTCGTCGATCGCCTGGTAGATGACCGAGTAGTAGCGCACGTCGACGCCCTCGCGGTCGATCAGCTCGGTGACGCGCTCGGCCGGACGGACGTTGAACCCGATGATGACCGCCTCGGAGGCGACCGCCAGGTTGACGTCGTTCTGCGTGATGGCGCCGACGCCGCGGTCGATGATGCGCAGGTCGACCTCCTCGCCGACATCGATGGCGAGCAGGGCGTCCTCCAGCGCCTCGACCGAGCCGGACCCGTCGCCCTTGAGGATCAGGTTGAGCGTGTCGACCTTGCTCTTCTCCAGCCAGTCCTCGAGCGAGACCCGCTTGCGGGCCTTCGCCAGCGCCGCGTTGCGCTCCATCGCCTGGCGCTTCTCGGCGATCTGGCGCGCGATGCGGTCCTCTGCTGCGACGAGGAACTTGTCACCGGCGTCGGGGACGGAGGTGAAGCCGAGCACCTGCACCGGCCGGGACGGCCCGGCCGAGCCAACCGTCTCGCCGTGCTCGTCGAGGAGTGCGCGAACGCGGCCGTAGGCGTCGCCGGCGACGATCGAGTCACCGACGTTCAGCGTGCCGCGCTGAACCAGGACGGTGGCGACCGGACCGCGACCACGGTCGAGGTGGGCCTCGATGGCCACACCACGCGCGGAGGCGTCCTTGATCGCCCGCAGGTCGAGTGCCGCGTCAGCCGTCAGCAGGATCGACTCGAGCAGGGCCTCGATGTTCTTGCTCTGCCGCGCGGAGACGTCGACGAAGATGGTCTCGCCGCCGTACTCCTCGGCCACCAGGTTGTACTCGGTGAGCTGCTGGCGGATCTTTGCCGGGTTCGCACCCTCGACGTCGATCTTGTTGACGGCCACCACGATCGGCACGTCGGCCGCCTGCGCGTGGTTGAGCGCCTCGATCGTCTGGGGCATGACGCCGTCGTCGGCGGCCACCACGAGCACGGCGATGTCGGTCACCTTGGCGCCACGGGCACGCATGGCGGTGAACGCCTCGTGACCCGGGGTGTCGATGAAGGTGATCGCGCGCTCCGCACCCTCGTGCAGGGTGTGGACCTGATAGGCGCCGATGGCCTGCGTGATGCCACCGGCCTCGCCGGAGATCACGTCGGTCTTGCGGATGGCATCGAGCAGGCGGGTCTTTCCGTGGTCGACGTGACCCATGACCGTCACAACCGGCGGACGGGCGACGAGGGCGTCGTCGCCGGCGTCGTCGAGGTCGAAGTCGATGTCGAACGACTCCAGGATCTCGCGGTCCTCGTCCTCGGGGCTGACGATCTGCACGTCGTAGCCGAGCTCGGCACCGAGCAGGCCGAACGTCTCCTCGTCGAGCGACTGGGTGGCGGTGGCCATCTCACCGAGGTGGAACAGCACCGTGACCAGCGAGGCCGCGTTGGCGTCGATCTTGTCCGCGAAGTCGGTCAGCGAGGAGCCGCGCGCGAGCCGGACGACCGTGGAACCGTCCCCGCGCGGAACCTGCACGCCGCCGATCGACGGCGCCGCCATGTTGTCGAACTCCTGGCGCCGCTGCTTCTTCGACTTCCGCCCACGACGGGGCGGGCCGCCGGGACGCCCGAAGGCGCCCGCCGTACCACCGCGACGCGGACCGCCGCCGCGACCGCCGAAACCGCCGCCGCCGGGACGACCGCCGCCGGGAGCGCCGGCGAACCCGCCGCCGCCACCCCCACCGGGACCGCCACCACGTCCGCCGGGACCGGGTCGGCCACCGCCGCGACCGGCCGGAGCGCCGCGGCCACCGGGGCCGGACCCGCCGTCACCGACGCCGGGCGCCGGGCGCTGGGGCATCATGCCGGGATTCGGCCGGGCGCCGCCGGGACGCGGCGGGCCGCCGGCGCTGGGACCGCCCGGGCGGGAGCCGCCCGGTCGTGGCATGCCGGAGGTGCCGCCGGTGGAGTACGGGTTGTTGCCCGGCCGCGGTGCGGTCGGACGGCCCATGCCCGAGCTGCTGCCCGAGCTGAACGGGTTGTTGCCCGGCCGCGGGCCGCCGGGGCGCGCGCCGGGTCGGGGACCGGGCGCGGCCGCGGGGCGCTCGGGGGCCTCGGGTGAGGGGGCCTGTGCCGCGGGGCGAGCCGGCTCGGCCGGCGTGGCCGGTGCGGCGGGCTCGGCCGGCGCGGCCGGTGCCGCGGGGGCCGGGGTGGGAGCCGGGGGCTGCGTCGCCGCGGGCGCGTCGGCAATCGGCTCGGCGACGGGCGGGGGCGCCGGCGCGGGCGCCGGGGCGGGCGCGGCGGCGGCGGGCTTGGCTGCCGCCTTCTTGGCGGCGGACTTCTTGGCGGGGGCCTTGGCCGCGGCACCGTCACCGGCGGCGGGGAGGGCCTCCCTCAGCTTGCGTACGACGGGCGGCTCGACGGTCGACGATGCCGACCTGACGAACTCGCCCAGTTCATTGAGCTTGGTCATGACGACCTTGCTCTCTACCCCGAGCTCCTTTGCGAGCTCGTAGACCCGGACCTTTGCCACGACTCTCCTGTCTCGGCCCGGGCCGGGGTCTTACCGGCTCGAGCCGTCGTTAATGCACGGGGGCACTCATCGGTGCGGTCTCATCGGGCACTCATCGCACTTCGACCCGCTTTCTCGGACTCGACTGGTGTTCTCGCACACCGGCTCGGCCGGGTGCCTGACCGCACACCACAGGCGCGCGTGAGCGCGAAAGGTGCAGCGGTCGCCACGGAGTCTAACGCCTCTGCGCCTGATCGCGCTTCCCGGCGGCTCTCGGTGACCGTTTACGGCGGGTCGACCTCCTCCAGCGCGGCCCGCACCGCCGAGAGGTCGGGCGACGAGATGCGCAGCGCCCTGGCGAACGCGCGACGGCGCTCGGCGAGGTCGAGGCACGCCTGGTCAGGGTGTACGTGCGCCCCGCGGCCGGGCAGGAGCCGGCGCGGGTCAGGCACGACCGCACCGTCATGGGCGACCACCCGCAGCAGCGCCTCGGCGGGCGCGACGGATCGGCAGCCCACGCAGGTGCGCAGGGGCACGGCTACGCCGGGGTGCCCGAGGGTGAGTCGGTCGGCGCGGCCCGGACGGCGGCCGCGTCGGCGTCGGCTGCCGACGGGTCGACGTCGGGGCGGATGTCGATGCGCCAGCCGGTCAGCCGGGCGGCGAGGCGGGCGTTCTGTCCTTCGCGGCCGATGGCCAGCGAGAGCTGGTAGTCGGGCACGGTGATGCGTGCCGACCTGGCCGCCTCGTCGACGATCTCGACGTGGGAGACCCTCGCCGGCTGGAGTGCCTGGGCGAGGAACGTCGCCGGGTCGTCCGACCAGTCGACGATGTCGATCTTCTCGCCGTGCAGCTCGGCCATCACGGCCCGCGCCCGGGCGCCCATCGGGCCGATGCACGCGCCCTTGGCGTTGACGCCCGGCCGGTTGGACTTCACCGCGATCTTGGTGCGGTGACCGGCCTCGCGGGCGACGGCCGCGATCTCGACGGTGCGGTCGGCGATCTCGGGCACCTCGAGGGCGAACAGCTTGCGCACGAGGTTGGGGTGGGTGCGGGACAGGATGATCGACGGCCCGCGCATGCCCTTGCGCACCTGCACGACGTAGCACCGCAGCCGGCTGCCGTGCTCGTACTTCTCGCCGGGCACCTGCTCCGGCGGGGGCAGCACCGCCTCGATGCGCCCCAGGTCGACGAAGACGTTGCGCGGGTCCTTGCCCTGCTGGATGACGCCGGAGACGATGTCGCCCTCCTTGCCGGAGAACTCGCCGAACATCTGCTCGTCCTCGGCGTCGCGCAACCGCTGCAGGATGACCTGCTTCGCGGTGGCCGTGGCGATGCGACCGAAACCGGTCGGCGTGTCGTCGTACTCGCGCAGGACGACACCCTCGTCATCGGTCTCCGCGGCCCACACGGTCACGTGTCCGCTCTTGCGGTTGAGCTCGACCCGCGCGGTCGGCTGGTGCCCCTCCGTGCGCTGGTAGGCGATGAGTAGCGCGGCCTCGATGGCCTCGACCAGGAGCGGGAAGGAGACTTCCTTCTCGCGCTCGAGGGAGCGCAGGGCCGCCATGTCGATGTCCACGTCTCACTCCCGCCTGTTCTTGAACTCGACCTGCACACGTCCCACGCCGAGCTCGCGCCAGCCGAAGGACCGTCTCGTCCCTGCAACGTCCAGAGACACCCCGTCGTCCCCGACCTCCACGACTCGTCCGGTGACCGTCGCGCCGTCGTCGATCGACGCCTCGACGAGGCGATCCACCGCGCGCCGCCAGTGGCGGGGGTCGGAGAGCGGCCGGTCGACGCCGGGCGTGCTGACCTCCAGCACGTACGGCGCGCCGCCCATCACGTCGGTGTCGTCGAGGGCCGCCGACACGGCCGTACTGATCTCGGCCACCGTGTCCAGCGGGACACCGCCGTCACCGTCGACGACCACTCGGAGGAGACGCCGCCGGCCCGCGGGCGTGACGACCACGTCTTCAAGATCGAGGCCACGGTCGGTGACGACCGGCTCCAGCACACGTCGGAGGTCGGCCTGGCTCGAGGCTCTGCTCACGGCCGGCCCTCCCAGTCTGCTGTTGTGGTGACGCATTCGGCGCACGTCGACCTTACCGGGTGCGCAGCCGTAGGATCATGCCCGGCCGGGCCGCCCCAGCACGGTGACGAGAGGACCACCCACGATGCCCTACGCCGGTCCGTCCCGGCGTGCGGTTCTCGCGGGGGCGTCAGCGGTCCTGCTCGCCGGATGCACCGGCCGAGGCAGCCCCGAGCCACCCCGTCCCGACCCCGACGACGCGGTGCGCGAGCAGGTCAGCGCCGACGTGCAGCGCCTCGTCGCCCTCTACGCGGCGACGAGCACGCGCCATCCGTCTCTGCGGCGCCGGCTCGACCCGCTGGCGGCCGAGCACACCGCCCACCTCGCCGCGCTCGCCGGGGGGCGACCGCGCGCGACGCCCGCACCGGTCACCTCCTCTCCGTCGAGCGCCGGTACGTCGAGCGCCGGTACGTCGTCCGCGTCGTCCGCCGCGACGGCCTCGTCACGGCCCTCGGCCTCGCCACCCGCGGTGCCGCCCTCGCCGGGGCAGGCGCGCAGCCTGTTGGTGCGCGCCGAGCGGGACGGCGCCGCACAGCGGGTGATCCAGTCAGCGGCGGCCTCGCCGACGCTGGCCCGGCTGGTCGCGGCCATCGGCGCGAGCGAGGCCGCGCACGCCGCCCTGCTCCGAGGCGCCGGATGACAGCTCCCAAGAGCCCCGTGGTGGACACCTTGCAGACCGTGCTGGCCGGCGAGCACGCGGCGGTCTACGGCTACGGCGTTGTCGGCGCGCGGCTGCGCAGCGACGACCGCGACCGGGCCGAGAACGCGATCACCGCCCATCGGCGTCGCCGCGACCAGCTGGCCGAGCTGGTGCGCAGTCGCGGAGCCGAGCCCGTGCCGTCGGAGGCGGCGTACGCGCTGCCGCGGCCGGTGCGTGACGCCGACGACGCGGCATTGCTCGCGACCGAGCTCGAGGAGCGGCTCGGTGCGGTGTGGGCGGATGCGGTCGCCTCGCTCACCGGCGGCCTGCGCGCGCTCGCCGCCCGCTCCCTGCAGGACACTGCGGTGCGCGCGGCGACGTGGCGCGGCGGCAGCGTCCCGTTTCCGGGGATACCCGAAGCGCAGCAATGAGCCGCGGGCGCCTTCAGGATCCGGCCACGGCGCGCCATTGGTCAACGACCTCGAGCAGGTCGCCGAGGCGCTGCACCACGGCGTCGGGGTCGCCCTCGACGTGGCCCAACTGGTCGACCGGGATCTCGCTGTGGGGCACGAGCACCGCGCGCATCCCGACGTCCTTCGCGCCGTGCACGTCGTCGTACGGCCGGTCGCCGACGAAGACAACCTTCGCCGGGTCGTCGACGCCGAGCGATGACATCGCCGCACGGAAGGCCTCGGGATGCGGCTTTGTCCACGGGATCTCCGAGGAGTAGACCGCGCCCTCGATGAGGTCGAGGACGCCGTCGCGACGGAACACCTCTTCGTGGTAGGCGCGGGTCCAGAGCGTGTTCGACAGGACGCCGACCTTGACGCCGCGCTCGCGCAGCGCAGCCAGCATCGCAGGCGCGTCCGGGTCGATGTAGGTGTGCGGTGCCCAGAACTCGTGGTAGGCGGCCAGCGCGGACTCGTGGCCCGGGCCGGACGGCTCGATGCCCACCGACCGGAACACGTCGTCGAGCGTGCCTGAGCGCTGATGCTTGCGCGCCGCGCGCCATGCCTCGTTCTCGGCCTCGAGCAGCAGCCCCGCCAGCTCGTCAGCCCTGGCCGGGTCGTGCACGCGCGTGTACGACGCCCACTGCTCGCGCAGGTCGATCGTGTGCCACGGCGTGAGGGTGCCGCCCCAGTCGAAGATGACCGCGTCGACCCCGGGCATCACCGCGCGCACTCTGCGCGCACGCGGTCCGCCGCGTCGGCGACGGGCACGTCGGTGCGCTCACCGGTACGCCGGTCGCGCACCTCGATGACGCCGTCGGCGAGCCCCTTGCCCACGATGACCAGCGTCGGCATGCCGAGCATCTCCGCGTCCTTGAACTTCACACCTGGCGACACGCCACGCCGGTCGTCGTAGAGCACCGTCAGGCCCGAGGCGACCAGATCTCCGGCCAGCGCGTCCGCCGCGTCGAACACCGCGGCGTCCTTGCCGGTCGCTACGACGTGCACGTCGGCCGGTGCCACCTCGCGCGGCCAGCAGAGCCCGAGCTCGTCGTGTGTCGACTCGACGATCGCTGCGACGGCGCGCGAGACGCCGACGCCGTAGGACCCCATCGTCACCACGACCTGCTTGCCGTGCTCGTCGAGCACCTTGAGGTCGAGGGCGTCGGCGAACTTGCGGCCGAGCTGAAAGATGTGGCCCATCTCGATGCCGCGCGCGGTGATCAGGGTGCCGCCGTCGTCGTTCGGGCAGGGGTCGCCCTCGAACACCGAGGCGGCCTCGATGGTGCCGTCACCGGTGAAGTCGCGGCCGGCCACCAGGTCGAAGACGTGGCGACCGGGCTCGTTGGCGCCGGTGATCCAGCGAGTGCCCTCGACGACGCGTGGGTCGAGCAGGTAGCGCACTCCTGCGGGCTTGTCGGCGCCGAGAGCAGCCGGCCCGATGTACCCCCGCACCAGGCCGGGGGTGGCCGCGAAGTCCTCCTCGGTGAAGGGCTCGACGACCGAGGGGTGCACGACGGCCTCGAGCCGCTTGGCGTCGACCTCACGGTCGCCAGGCACGGCGATGGCGAGCAGCTCGGTCTTGCCCTCGGGCGTGCGGAGCTTGACCACAACGTTCTTCAGCGTGTCGCCGGCGGCCCACTCGCGGTCGTCACGACGCAGGTCGTCGCGGCTGTTGGCCAGCGCGACAAGGGTCTCGATGGTCGGGGTGTCGGGTGTGTCCTCGACATGCGCCGCGGGGACGTCGTCGTACGGCTGGACCGGTGGGACCAGGGTGCGCAAGGCCTCGACATTGGCGGCGTAGTCACACGTCGTGCACCGGACGTAGGTGTCCTCGCCGACCGCGGCCGGCGTGAGGAACTCCTCGCTCTTCGAGCCGCCCATCGCACCGGACAGGGCCGACACGATCACGTAGTCGAGCCCGAGCCGGTCGAACGTCCGGATGTAGGCCTCGCGGTGGGCGGCGTAGGACTTCTCGAGCCCGGCGTCGTCGATGTCGAAGGAGTAGGAGTCCTTCATGACGAACTCGCGGCCGCGCAGCAGTCCGGCGCGGGGCCGCTGCTCGTCGCGGAACTTCGTCTGGATCTGGTAGAGCCAGAGCGGCAGGTCCTTGTACGACGAGTAGAGATCCTTGACCAGCAGCGTGAACATCTCCTCGTGGGTCGGGCCCAGGAGGAAGTCGGCGCCCTTGCGGTCCTTGAGCCGGAACACGTCGTCGCCGTACTCGGTCCAGCGTCCGGTCTGCTCGTAGGGCTCGCGCGGCAGCAGCGCCGGGAAGTGCACCTCTTGCGCGCCCATCCGGTCCATCTCCTCGCGCACCACCCGCTCGACGTTGCGATAGACCCGCCAGCCCAGCGGCAGCCAGGTGTAGCCGCCCGGCGCGGCGCGGCGGATGTAGCCGCCGCGCACCAGCAGCCGGTGGCTCGGCACCTCGGCGTCGGCCGGGTCCTCACGCAGGGTGCGCAGGAACAGGGTCGACATCCGCAGCAGCACAGCAGCTCCTCGTGGGCACTCGGTCACGTCGGTGCGACGCCCGGCGAGGATATCCGCCCGACCGCCGAGGCGGCGCGGGCGTTTCCGGGCTTACGCCGCCAGGTATTGCTGCGCCAGGCCGTCGACGAGCATGCGTAGGTCGAGTCGTTCACCACCCCAGGTCGGGGAGATGGTGTCGGCGGTGATGGGCTCGGCGGTGTCCCATCCCTGGGTCAGGCCGGGGCGGGCGACGTCGTGCGAGGACGGTCGGGACGGACCGGGCGGCGGAAGGGGGCGACCGTCGGGCCGGAAGAACACGAAGTCGCCACGGCCGCGACTGGCGATGGTGTAGCCCACGTCGTGCACGGCTCGGTGATGGGCCCGGCAGAGCAGGACGAGATTGTCGAGGTCGGTGGGTCCGCCCATCGACCACCACCGGACGTGGTGCGGGATGAGTCGGTGTCGCTGGGTGCAGCCGGGGAATCGGCAAGTTCCGTCGCGTGCGTGCAGGGCTGCTCGCTGCTTCGCGCTGGCGTTGCGGCGGGTGCGGCCGAGATCGAGCGGTTGCCCGTCCGCGGCGTGCGTCATCACCGCGACGGAAGCCTCGCAGAGCAGGCGCAGCACGACGGCACGCGACAACGGCGGACCACCGTCGACGTGCGCTCGCTGCGTCGGCAGTGCCCTGGCTTGGAGTTCCACGGTCGGCGGGGCAGCAACGGGGAACGGCGGGGTCGTTGGGGCAGCTGGGTCCGCGGTCACGTCTGGGTCGGCAAGGAGCCAGTCGGCGTCGGCGTGCACCACGATCCGGGGCTCGGCGCCGGCGGCGTCGCCAGCGACGGCGGAGGGGGTCAGGAAGCTCTCGGCGAGCAGGACGACCGCATCAGCCGTGGCGCGGACAAAGGGCGGTTCGACGGTGAGCTCGGCGGCGAGCTGCTTCTCTTCCGGAGTCTCGCGAGGCTGTCCCTGCTCGTCGTCGGTGACCGCGCGGGCGGCGGCGATGGCAGAGTCGAGCACCGCGGCGTCCTCGGGAGCGAGGCGAACGGTGAAGATGACCGACCCGTCAGGTTGCTCACGGCGCGTGCAACTTCGGCGAAGGTTCCGAGAGGCGGACATCTCCGGTGTCAGCAAGGCCGCCCAGGTGCGCACGATGCGTTCGAGCTGGGCGCCGGTCGCGCCACGAGCGACCTCGACGAGATCGGCCTCCGTCGCCGTCGTCGCCACCCGGGTCAGCGCGCGGACCTTGCAGTAGGACAGCTGACCCGCGGCGAACGTGGACCGGACCAACGGGAGCCTGGTCAGCGCCTTGGCCACTCGCACGCGTTCCCGGGCAGCACCGAGACGCATGCCGCACCGCAAGGACAGCCAGTGCGCGCACGAGCGAACGCCCCAGCCACCCCAGCCCTCGCGTTCGTCGAACTCCGCGAGCAGCCTGAGGAACTCGGCCTCACCCGCCGCAAGCTGTCCGTACAACGTGCAGAGCTGGTCCTCGAGCTCGGCCACCGACAGGGTGTGGGCAACCGCCGTGTCGACGGGAGGCCCTTCGGCAACGGGGCGGTCGGCAACGAGGTCAGGGATTGCGCTGTCGGCCTCAAGAGTGTTCGTCATGACCGGACGCTACGGCGCACCTCCGACAGAACGACGGCGCGCGGATCCGACGAGCCAGGCAAAAGCGTTTCCGCGGAAACGTATCCACAGGGGTTCAGCCGTGGACGGCCGCACCAGAGCGTTTCCGCGGAAACGTATCCACAGGCCGGAGAAATCGAGCGCGCCTAGAACAGCACCGACATGAACGTGCCCCGGTCCTCGAAGCCGACGTGGCGGTAGGCAGCGAGCGCCGCCGCGTTGAAGTCGTTGACGTAGAGGCTCACGGTCGGCGCGACGTCCTGCAGGGCCATGTCCACGACCGCCGCCATGCCGCCGACGGACAGGCCCTGTCCGCGCAGCTCGGGGTCGACCCAGACGCCCTGCACCTGGCACGCGCGGCTGGTCGCCGACCCGATCTCGGCCTTGAAGATCACCCGGCCGTCGTCGATGCGGGCGAACGACCGGCCCGCCGCGATCAGCTCGCCCACCCGGCTTCGGTACGCCGTGCCTCCGTCGCTGCCGACCGGCGAGACTCCGACCTCCTCGGTGAACATGGCGATGCACGCCGGCAGCAGGATGTCGATCTCGTCGGGCCGCACCCGTCGTACGCCAGGATCGGCCGGGACCCGCGACGGTGCGGACGCCGCCAGCAGCGGCTGCCGTTCGCGTACGTCGCGGGCCGGTCCCCACGCCGGCTCGAGGCGTTCCCAGAGCGCGTCGACAGCGGCGCGCGGGCCGACGATGGACGCGCAGCGACGACCCTGGCGCTTGGCGCGGTCGGCGAACGCGCGCACCGCGTCGCCGTCGGCCGCCGCCGGAATCAGGTTCGCGCCCGCGTGGCAGACCGCCATCACTCGCCCGTCGACGACGTGGCCCCACATCTGCGCGCCGAGGCGACTCTGGTCGAGCCCGAGCGCCTCGATGCGAGCGGAGACGAAGACGTTGGAAACAGGGTCACGGTCGAGCAGCGCGGTCACGGCCGGGAGGTCGTCTCCGCGGAGTACACGCAGCGACGACGTCCGGAGCACACGCGTCTCCCTGCCTCGTTGCGTGGTCAGCCCACGTTGATCGCGGGTGCGCCTGAGGCTACGCCTTCGGCTTCCATGTCCTCGGCTATCCGCATCGCTTCTTCGATGAGTGTCTCGACGATCTGCGACTCGGGAACCGTTTTGATCACCTGACCCTTGACGAAGATCTGGCCCTTGCCGTTGCCGGAGGCCACGCCGAGGTCGGCCTCGCGGGCCTCGCCCGGGCCGTTGACGACGCAGCCCATGACCGCGACGCGCAACGGCACCGTCAGTCCCTCCAGACCTGCGGTCACCTGGTCGGCGAGGGTGTAGACGTCGACCTGGGCGCGCCCGCACGACGGGCACGACACGATCTCGAGACCGCGCTGCTTGAGGCCGAGCGACTCGAGGATCTGGTTGCCGACCTTGACCTCCTCGACGGGTGGCGCGGACAGCGAGACGCGGATCGTGTCACCGATGCCCTCGGCCAGCAGGGCCCCGAACGCCACCGCCGACTTGATGGTGCCCTGAAACGTCGGGCCCGCCTCGGTGACGCCGAGGTGCAGCGGGTAGTCGCACTGCTGGGCCAACAGCCGATAGGCGTTGACCATCACGACGGGGTCGTTGTGCTTCACCGAGATCTTGATGTCGCGGAACCCGTGCTCCTCGAACAGCGAGCACTCCCAGAGCGCCGACTCGACCAGCGCCTCGGGCGTCGCCTTGCCGTGCTTGGCGAGGAGCCGCTTGTCGAGGCTGCCGGCGTTCACCCCGATGCGGATCGGTACGCCGGCGTCACCGGCCGCCTTCGCGATCTCCTTGACCTTGTCGTCGAAGGCCTTGATGTTGCCGGGGTTCACCCGTACGGCGGCGCAGCCGGCGTCGATGGCGGCGAACACGTACTTGGGCTGGAAGTGGATGTCGGCAATGACCGGTATCTGCGACTTCTTCGCGATCACCGGGAGGGCCTCTGCGTCGTCCTGGCTGGGGCAGGCAACCCGCACGATCTGGCAGCCGGTGGCGGTCAGCTCGGCGATCTGCTGCAGCGTCGCGTTGATGTCGGTCGTCGGGGTGGTCGTCATCGACTGCACCGAGACGGGAGCGTCGCCACCGACCAGCACCCCACCCACGTCGATCTGCCGCGACTTGCGTCGCTCGGCGAGCGGGCGGTTGGGGATCTCGGGCATGCCGAGGCTGACTGTCATAACTCCAGTATCACTCAGGGCGTGAGGCGGATCGGGTTCACGATGTCGGCGGTGAGCGTGAGCAGGGTCAGCCCACCGAAGAGCAGGATCACGAGATAGGTGACCGGCAGCAGCTTGTTGTAGTCGACCCGGCCGGGGTCGGGCCGGCCGCGCCGTGCCGCCAGCCACGAGCGCACCTTCTCGAACCAGGCGATCGCCACATGACCGCCGTCGAGGGGCAGCAGCGGGAACAGGTTGAACACCCCGATGAAGATGTTCAGCCCGCCCAGCGCGGCCAGGAAGATGATCGGCAGGCCCAGCTCGATGGCCTCGCCACCGATCCGGCTCGCCCCCACGACGCTGATCGGGGTCTCGGCGTCGCGTTCCTCTCCCCCGATGGCGTCGACCAGCTTCGGAATCTTGGACGGGAACTTGGCGACCGCCTCGAAGGTCTGGTCGACCACGACGCCGGAGTACCAGACCGCGGCCCCCACCGCCGGGACGGCCGAGTAGTGCAGGATCGGCCTCGGCGTCTCGGGCGAGACGCCGATGGCCGAGACGGTCTGCAGTGGCCCGGTCGCCGAGGTGTCCTTGGCGTCGGGACGTTCGGTCGCGACCAGGTCGGCCGTTGCCGTACGCCGCTCGCCGTCGCGCACGTACACGACCTCCGCCGGACCGGGCGGTGAGGCGCGCACGGTGTCGAAGAGATCGCCGTACGTCGTGATCGCGGTGCCGTCGACGGATTCCACCCGGTCACCGGGCTGGAGCCCCGCGGCCCGCGCCGGGGCGACCGGGTCATCCGCCTTGCACGCCCGCAGCTCGCCGTTCTTGGTGAGGTCCCAGCCTGGGACGACGCACTCGGACACCTCGCCGATCACCGGCGGAGCGGTCCGCGCGTCGAAGTTGCGCAGCTCGGGGTTGGGCAGGCCGGTCGTGAGGGCCATCACGAAGAAGATGAAGAGGGCGAGCACGAAATGCATGGCCGAGCCCGCGACGAGCACGATGGTGCGCTGCCAGAGGGGGAAGCGCCAGAACGCCCGCCCGCTGTCCGACGGCGCGACGTCCTCCAGCGGAGTCATCCCGACGATCTTGACGAAGCCGCCGGCCGGGACGGCCTTGACGCCGTACTCCGTCTCACCCCGCCTGAACGACCAGAGGGTTGGGCCGAAGCCGGCGAAGTACTGCGTGACCTTCATGCCGAACCGCTTGGCGGTGTACATGTGGCCGGCTTCGTGGAGGCAGATCGAGACGAACAGGCCGACCGCGAAGAGCGTCACGCCGAGCCAGAACGTCATGAGGTGGTGCTCCTGGAAGAGGGGGCAGTCGGGGTCGCTGCGAGCTCCTGAGCGCGAGAACGCGCCCAGGTCTCTGCTTCCAGAACATCGGCAACCGTCGAGGGGTTCCCAACCCCCGACCGCAAGTGCTCGTCCACGACGGCCGCGAGCGTGTCGACGATGCCGGTGAACGGCAGCCGAGCCTTGCGGAAGGCCTCGACGCACTCCTCGTTGGCCGCGTTGAAGACGGCGGGCGCCGTGCCGCCCGCCTCCCCCGCGCGGTGAGCCAGGCGCACAGCGGGGAAGGCGTCATGGTCGAGGGGCAGGAACTCCCAGGACTGGGCGGCGCCCCAGTCGCACCCGGCCGCCGCGCCGGGCACCCGGTCGGGCCAGCCGAGCGCGAGCGCGATCGGCAGGCGCATGTCGGGGGGACTGGCCTGGGCGAGCGTGGACCCGTCGGTGAACTCCACCATCGAGTGGACGATCGACTGGGGGTGGACCACGACGTCGATGCGCGCGAACGGGACGTCGAAGAGCAGGTGTGCCTCGATGACCTCGAGCGCCTTGTTGACCAGGGTGGCGGAGTTGATGGTGACCACGGGTCCCATGTCCCACGTCGGGTGGGCGAGAGCCTCCTCGACGGTGACGCCGGCGAGCTCGTCGCGGCGTCGGCCAAGGAACGGGCCGCCGCTCGCTGTCAGCACCAGCCGGCGTACCTCCGCCCTGCTGCCGCCCCGCAGGCACTGGGCGAGCGCCGAGTGCTCGGAGTCGACGGGCACCAGCTGGTCGGGACGGCGCAGCGCGGCCTTGACCAGCGGGCCGCCGGCGATCAGCGACTCCTTGTTCGCCAGAGCCAGGGTCCGTCCGGCGGCCAGTGCAGCGAGCGTCGGCGCGAGGCCGATCGAGCCGGTCATCGCGTTCAGCACGGTGTCGCAGGGCAGCGAGCCGGCCAGTTCGGCGGCGGCGTCGGGACCCGCGAGGATGCGCGGCACCGGATGGTCACCCGCGCTGTAGCCGCCGGCCTGCGCCGCGGCGTAGAACGCCAGCTGGAGGTCCTGGGCGGCGCTGGCCCGGGCGACCGCGACGACCTCGACCTGCAGGTCGAGAGCCTGCCGCGCCAGCAGCTCGACGTTGCCGCCCCCGGCGGCGAGCCCGACCACCCGGAAGGCGTCCGGGTTGCGACGCACGACGTCGAGTGCCTGGGTGCCGACCGAGCCGGTCGACCCCAGGATCACGATGTCGCGGCGCTGGCTCACCCCATCAGTCTCCCGTACACCGCTCACTCCCCAGTGGTGCCGTCGAGGAGCTCCCGCGTCGCGTCGGCGTGGCCGGCGTGTCGCGCCGTCTCGTTGATCAGGTGGAGAAGGACCCACCGGAGGTCTGCGCCCTCCTCGGCCCTGCAGGGCTCGGTGAGGGGCGGGCCGGACCGGACCCAGCCGTCGGTTGCAGCGGCCCGCTCGCGGTAGGCGGCGACCGCCGCGGCCACGGTGAGCTCCTCGCCCGGCGCGAACTCCTCCTCGCTCCGGTGGACCTGCTCCCCCCGCATGCCGCCGTCGATCCACCTCCACTCGACGTGCGTGAGGTGGCTGACCACACCGATGACGGAGATCAGCGCGCCGTCGGGCGTCCACCTCGCCTGGTCGTCGGTCAGCCCGTCGATCTTGCGGAGGACAGCACCGCGCAGGAAGTCGAGCCAACGCAGCAGCAGCTCACGCTCGTCGGAGGTTCCCTCCGGAAACGTGAGCTGCTGCTTGGCGGGCATCACGTCACGATACGTCCGCCCTCAGACATCGACCCTGTCCCGCTCCCGGTCCGGCTGGGCCGGAACGACCGCGTAGTCGTCGTGCTCGCGGAGGCCGTGCCGCACCCAGAAGCGGGCCAGCGGTGCGGGCGCCCACCAGTTCCGCCGCCCGAGCAGGCGCATGGCCGCGGGCACCAGCAACGCACGGACGATCGTGGCGTCGATGACGATCGCGATGATCATGCCGACGCCGATCATCTTGATGAACACGATGCCCGACGTCGCGAACGCGCCGATCACCACGACGAGTAGCAAGGCGGCGCTGGTGATGATCCGGCCGGTGCGCTGCAACCCGCCCGCGACGGCCGCGGTGTTGTCGCCGGTCGCGTCCCACTGCTCGCGGACCCGCGACAGCAGGAACACCTCGTAGTCCATCGAGAGCCCGAATGCCAACGCCAGCATCAGGATCGGCTGGGTGGCCTCGATGAAGCCGGTCGACGTGAAGCCGAGCAGACCGGAGAGGTGTCCGTCCTGGAAGATCCACACGAGTGCACCGAACGACGCCGTGAGCGAGAGCACGTTGGTCAGCACGGCCTTGACCGGCAGCACGACCGACCCGAAGGCCAGGAAGAGCAGCACGAGCGTGACGCCGACGACGAACAGTCCCATCCAGGGCAGTGTCGAACCGAGGCTCGACAGCAGGTCGCTCAGCTCGGCAGCCCGGCCGCCGACGAGCACCTCGGCACCGGTCGGCGCGGGAACGTCGCGGATCTCGCCCACCAGGTCGCGCGCCTCCGGCGAGATGCCCTCGTAGCCGTGCCGCACCGCGACGAGCGCCGTCCCGCCGTTCTCGTCGACCACGTCGGCCGAGGTGACACCGGGCAGGTCGCGCAGGCGGTCGACGTACGACGAGAGCTCCGCACGGTCGGCGTCGCTGACCTCGCCGTCGGCGAAGGTCACCACTGGATCGACCGTGGTCGTCCCGCCGGACGGGAACTCGCTCAGCAGGCGCTCGGAGACCACCCGGCTCTCGGTGCCCTCGGGCAGCGCTCGGTGGTCGACGCCCCCGAACTCGACGCCGAGGAAAGGCGAGCCGGCCAGCAGCAGCACCGGCACGATCGCGGCGACGTAGAGGACCGGACGGCGCATCACGCTGCGCGCGACTCGGGCCCATGTCCCCTGCAGGTCGGCGGCCGAGACGTCCGTGCCGGCCTGCCGACGCCGGCGCCACGGCCGGGGCACGCGCAGCGAGTTGACCCGGTGCCCGAGGACGCTGAGCAGCGCGGGCAGCACGGTGAGCGCGCCGATCATCGCCACGAGCACGGCCGCCATGCCGCCGAAGCCCATGGACCGCAGGAAGACCTGCGGGAAGAGCAACAGCGAGGCAAGGGCGATCGCGACGGTGAGTCCGGAGAAGGCGACCGTCCGGCCGGCCGTCGCCATGGTCCGCACGACGGCGTCCTCGGTCGTGGCACCCCGGCGCAGCTCCTCGCGGAACCGACTGACGATGAAGAGCCCGTAGTCGATGGCGAGGCCCAGCCCCAGCATGATCACGATGTTGATCGAGAACACCGAGACGTCCGTGACGAGGGTGAGCAGGCGCAGCGACAGGAACGAGCCGAGGATGGCCAGCCCGCCGATGGCGAGAGGCAGGCTTGCCGCGGTGAGCCCGCCGAAGATGAGCACGAGCAGCACGAGCACGATGGGCATCGAGAGCTTCTCCGCCTTGGCGATGTCCTCGCCCACCTGGGTGGTGATGTCGCTGGCGATGGCCTCGTTGCCACCGAGCTGGACCGTCAAATCGCCGGCCGGCTCATGCAGGGTCGGCTCCAGCTCGTCGTAGGCCGCCATGAGGGCGTCGTCGTCCTCGCCGCGCAGCTGGATGACGGCGTAGGTCGAGGCGCGGTTCCGCGACACGAGTGCGTCGGCCTTCTCACCGCCCGACCAGTACGTCGTGGCACCCGCGACCAGGTCGTCGGGCAGCGCCGAGAGGTGCTCCTCGACGTCGGACCGGAACGAGGGGTCGTCGACGGTGCGCCCGTCGTCCTGGTAGAGCACGACGACGTCGGCACTGTCGCGACCGACCGTGTCCTCGACCTGCTCGAGGGCGCGGGCCGACTCGCTGGCGGGGTCGTCGAACCCGCTGCTGATGAGGGAGCCGAAGACCCCGGTCCCCCAGCTCGCCGCGACGGCGAGGAAGACCGCGGCGGCAGCCAGCACCCAGCGGCGCCGGCGGAATGTGGTGTGTCCCAAACGCTCGAACATCGTGGTCCCCTTACGCTGTGCCCGGTGAGCGGTGCTTCCAATAGTGAACGACGTTTACTATGCTAACAGCGTTCACCGATGTCAAGAGGTATTACCACCGAAATGGGGTGACGCCGGATGCCGGCCACCGGGACACGTCGCGAGCGGGTACGCGCGCTCACCACCGCCGAGATCCGCGCCTCGGCCCGCAGCCTGCTCGTCGACGCAGGCCCGCAGGCGCTGAGCCTGCGCGCGGTGGCGCGCGAGATGGGGATGACCGCCCCGGCCCTCTACCGGTACGTCGACGGGCTCGACGCCCTGGTCGGGCTGGTCTGCGCCGACATCCTCGACGAGCTCACCGACCACCTGCGAGCCGCCCGGGACACCGGGCCCGCCGACGATCCGGTCGGCCGGCTCCTGGCGGCCTGCCGGGCGTTCCGGACCTGGTCGCTGGCCCACCCGCGGGAGTTCCAGCTCACCTTCGCCTCGGAGCCGCCGCACAGCGCCGAGGGGGGTAGGAGGGAGTCGGAGCCGGACCCGCTCAGCTTCGGAGCCGTGTTCCTCGAGGCCTTCGTCGACATCTGGCGCGCGGCACCGTTCACCGTCCCCGACGAGGAGTCGCTGCCGCCCGCCCTGCGCTCCCAGCTCGCGCACTTCCACGAGACCTGCGGCGGCGTGCTGCCGCCGGCGGTGCTGCTCGCCTTTCTGGCCGGCTGGGTCCGGCTCTACGGCGCGGTGACCATCGAGGTGTTCGGCCACCTCGGCTTCGCCTTCGACGACCCCGAGCCGATGTTCGAGGCCATGCTCGCCGACATGCGGCGCAGCCTGGCCCCCGCCTGACGGCTTGCCTGAGCGGCCAGCGGACGCCGCCTAACGATCTTGTCTGACGGTGCGTTACCTCTTGGTGACAAAAAGTGCAAGAGGGTTGAGGGGTACCAAATCACCCATCTCGCTGTCTACGGTCTGCCCGTTCCCTACGACCCGCCGCAACCCCGCGGCCGGCGTGCAGACCGGAAACCAGAGAGATCCTCGGAGGACACCAGATGAGACGACCTCGCCGCCTCGTGCTCGGCACGCTGCTCGCCGCTGCAGTCGCAGTAGGCGCACCCAGCGGCACTGCCGCGTCGCAGGAGACGTCCGCGTCGGGCCCGGACCGGGCGACCGTGAGCGCACCGGCAGCCACCTCGGGCGCCGAGCAGCAGCGGATCCGTGACTACTGGACGCCCGCGCGCATGCGCAACGCCAAGGACGCCGACGCCGGCATCTCCCGCAAGGCAGCCGCATCCGCGGCGAAGGCCACCGTCGCGCGCGGCACCGCGGAGACGGTCGCCGGCACCCCGGCCGGCGGGTCGGGCGGGACCGCGCAGCGCGCGGCCGCCTCCGTCACCAGCACGACCGGCAAGGTCTACTTCACCCTGGGCGGCGGCAACTACGTCTGCTCCGGCGCCGCGACCTCCAGCAGCAACCGCAGCGTCGTCACGACGGCCGGCCACTGCGTCAACGAGGGCCCCGGCTCGTTCGCGACCAACTGGGCATTCGTCCCGGCCTACAACAACGGCAGCCGGCCGTACGGCACGTGGACGGCGCGCACGCTGGTGACCACCAGCGCGTGGGCGAACCAGGGCAACATCAACTACGACGGCGGCTTCGCGGTCATGAACACCCTCAGCGGTCGGTTCCTGACCGATGTCGTCGGCGGCCAGGGCATCGCGTTCAACCTGGCGCGCGGCCTGTTCTACAACGCCTACGGCTACCCGGCCGCACCGCCGTTCGACGGCGAGACACTGCAGTCATGCTCGGGCACTGCGTCGGACGACGTCTGGGGCGGCACCCAGAGCCAGAGCATCCCGTGCAACATGACCGGCGGCTCCAGCGGCGGCCCCTGGCTGACCGGCGGCAGCACCATCAACTCGGTCAACAGCTTCGGCTACACCGGCGTCCCCAACCGGATGTTCGGGCCGTACTTCGGCAGCACCATCCAGGGCGCCTACAACACTGCGGCGACGAGCTGACCGTGACCGACCTGCGGCACGGCCACGCGTGACCGGGTGGCGCGACGTGCTGCGCCGCCTGCGCCGGGGGCGTCAGAACGACGTCCCCGGCGCGGCGGTCCACGAGGTCGACCAGTCGCACGACGAGATCGCGGGCTACTGGACCGAGGAGCGGATGCGCTCGGCGAAGCCGCGTGAGCAGCGAAGGGACCCACCGGCAACGGATTCGGATCTACCCTCCTGAGCATGAGCACCTCGACCCTGCCGGGGGGTCCGGACCTCCCCCAGGAACGCCGCCTCGTCACTCCCATCCCGGGACCCCGTTCCCAGGCCCTGCTGGCCAGGCGCAGCCAGGCGGTGGCTCGAGGTGTGGGCACGACCCTCCCCGTCTTCGTCGAGCGCGCGGGCGGCGGGGTGATCGTCGACGTCGACGGCAACTCGCTCATCGACTTCGGGTCGGGCATCGCGGTGGTGAGCGTCGGCAATGCCGCCGAGGCCGTGGTCGGCCGGGTGCAGGAGCAGGTCGCGCGCTTCACGCACACATGCTTCATGGTGACGCCGTACGACGGCTACGTGCAGGTGTGTGAGGCGTTGAACCGGCTGACGCCGGGCGAGCACGAGAAGCGCTCCGCCCTCTTCAACTCGGGCGCGGAGGCGGTGGAGAACGCCGTCAAGGTGTCGCGCGCGTTCACCGGTCGCCAGGCGGTCGTGGTGCTCGACCACGCCTATCACGGGCGCACCAACCTCACGATGGCGCTGACCGCGAAGAACATGCCCTACAAGCACAGCTTCGGGCCGTTCGCGCCGGAAATCTACCGCGTCCCCACGTCGTACCCGTTCCGCGACGGCCTCTCCGGCGAGGACGCGGCAGAGCGCGCCCTCGAGCTGGTCGAGAAGCAGGTCGGTGCGGCGAACGTCGCGTGCCTGGTCGTCGAGCCGGTGCAGGGCGAGGGCGGCTTCGTCGTCCCCGCCACGGGTTTCCTCCCCGCACTGTCCGCGTGGTGTCGCGACACCGGCGTCGTCTTCGTCGCCGACGAGATCCAGACCGGGTTCTGCCGGACGGGCGACTGGTTCGCGTGCGACCACGAGGGCGTGGTCCCCGACCTGGTCACCACGGCGAAGGGGCTGGCCGGCGGCCTGCCGCTCGCCGGAGTGACGGGCCGCGCCGACATCATGGACGCGCCGCACGTCGGCGGGCTGGGCGGGACCTACGGCGGCAACCCGGTCGCGTGCGCGGCAGCGCTCGGGGCGGTCGAGACCATGGAGTCCCAGGACCTCTGCGGCCGGGCCCGCCACATCGGCACGGTCCTCACCGAGCGGCTGCTCGGCATGGCGACGAGGTACGACGTCATTGGAGAAGTGCGGGGGCGCGGCGCGATGGTCGCGGTCGAGCTGACGCGGCCGGATACGCACGAGCCCGACGCCGCAGCCGCGGCCTCGGTCGCCAAGGCATGTCACGCCGAGGGACTGGTGGTGCTGACGTGCGGGACGGACGGCAACGTGCTGCGCTTCCTGCCGCCGCTCGTGATGTCCGACCAGCTCCTCGACGAGGGGCTGACGATCCTCGACAAGGCGTTCGCTGCGGTGGTGCCTGAGTAGGCTCGTTGGCAATGGATGTCCTCGCCCGTAACAACGTCCGCGTCTCAGGACGCCCCGACGGCCTCCCACTCTTCTTCTCGCACGGGTTCGGCTGCGACCAGAACATGTGGCGGTTCGTCGCGCCCGCTTTCGAGGACACCCACCGCGTGGTGCTCTTCGACCACGTGGGCGCTGGCGGCTCCGATCTCTCCGGCGTACGACCCCGGCCGCTACTCGGACCTGCGGGGCTACGCCGACGACGTCCTGGACATCTGTCGCGAGCTGCAGCTCGACGACATCGCCTTCGTCGGGCACTCCGTCAGCGCGATGATCGGCATACTCGCCGCGAACGCCGAACCCGACAGGTTCAGCAGGCTGGTGCTGGTCGGTCCGTCACCGCGCTACACGAACGACGGCGAGTACGTCGGTGGGTTCACGGCCGAAGACATCGAAGGACTGCTCGAGTCCCTCGACAGCAACTACCTCGGCTGGTCCAGCGCCATGGCTCCCGTCATCATGGGCAACGCCAGCCGCCCCGAGCTCGGCGCGGAGCTGACCAACAGCTTCTGCCGCACCGACCCGGAGATCGCCCGTCACTTCGCCCGCGTGACGTTCACGTCCGACAACCGTGCAGACCTGGCGGGTGTGGACGTCCCCACCCTCATCCTCCAGTGTTCGGACGACGTCATCGCTCCCACTCCGGTGGGTGCCTACGTGCAGCGACAGATCGTCGGCAGCACGTTGGTCAACCTCGCCGCGACCGGACACTGTCCGAACCTCAGTGCGCCCGAGGAGACCGTGGCCGCCATCAAGTCGTTCCTCCTCGTTGCCCACTGATGTCGGGGCCATCGACACCTGACGATGGGGAAGCCAGGCAGAGCGAGGAGAAGACCGCCGCACTCATCGAGGACAGCGCTGAGGACCTGTACGAGAACGCGCCGTGCGGCTATCTCTCAACCTACCCGGACGGGCGCATCGCCCGGGTGAACCGGACCTTCCTGACGTGGACGGGTTACCGGGGCGCGGATCTGGTCCGGAAGCGCCGGTTCGTGGACCTGCTCACCCCGGGTGGCCGGATCTTCCACGAGACTCACCTCGCGCCGCTGCTGCTCATGCAGGGATCGATACGCGCGATCGCCATGGACCTGGTGCGCGCCGACGGGACCCGCCTGCCGGTGCTGATCAACGCCCACGTGCGGACAGACGAGGCCGGAGAGCTGCTCGCCGTACGGACGACGGTGTTCGACGCTTCCGACCGCAAGCAGTACGAGGCCGAGCTGCTCGCGGCCCGTCGCCGGGCCGAGGAGGCCACGGCAGCACAGAGCAGAGTGGCCAGGACCCTGCAAGAGAGCATGCTGACGTCCACGCTGCCGAACGACCCGCGGTTGCGGCTCTCCGCCTGCTACCGGCCGGCCGTCGACGATCTGGACGTGGGCGGCGACTGGTACGACGCGTTCTTCCTGGATGCCGACCGGGTGGCGGTCGTGGTCGGAGATGTCGTCGGCCGCGGCCTGCACGCCGCCGCCGCCATGGGCCAGCTTCGCAGTGCCGTCCGGGCACTCGCTGCGGTCGACTCAGGCCCTGGGCGACTGCTGGAACGGCTGGACCGGTTCGTCGAAGGCGTCCCGGCGGCCGACACCGCGACCCTGGCCTACGCCGAGGTGGACCTGCGCGACGGAAGTGTCCGCTTCGCCTGTGCCGGCCACCCCCCGCCCGTCCTCATCGATGGCGCCGGCCGGCACAGCCTGCTCTGGGACGGCCGGTCGGCCCCGCTCGGAGCACATTTCGGGGTCGCGGGCCGCTCCGAGGCGAGCGTCACCCTGCCGGCACGGTCGCGTCTGGTCCTGTACACCGACGGCCTCGTGGAACGCCGGGACCGAGCACTCGACGTCGGCATCGACGCTCTCGCCGAGGAGCTGGGCAGGTGGGCACAGCGCCCGTTGGCCGGCCTGGCGGACGGTGTGACCGACGTCGTGGTCGGCACCGGTCGTACCGGCGACGACGTCTGCCTGCTCGCGCTGGAGGGACTGTGGGGGACGGGCTGAGCACAGGTTCCCCAACGGCCATCAGTGTCCCCGCGCCTCCCACTCGGCAAGGTGCGGCGACTCCGCGCCGATCGTCGTGTTCTCGCCGTGGCCGGTATGCACGACGGTGTCAGCCGGCAGGGCGTGCAGCAGGTCCCGGACGGAGCGGATGATCGTGTGGAAGTCACTGAAGGATCGCCCGGTGGCGCCCGGCCCGCCCCGGAAGAGAGTGTCGCCGGTGAAGACCGTGCCGAGCTCCGACGCGTAGAGGGACACACCTCCGGGCGTGTGCCCCGGCGTGTGCAGAACCGCGAGGTGGGTGCCGGCGACCTCGAAAGATGATCCCGCTGCCAGATCGATGTCGGGTCTCAGGTCGCCGTACTCCTGCGCCCAGAGCATCGCGTCTTCCGGGTGCAGAGCGATCGGGGCGTCCTTGGCGGCGGCCACTTCAACCGCCGCGTTCACGTGGTCGTTGTGCCCATGGGTGCAGACGACCGCCACGACGAAACGCTCACCGACCGCGGCAAGGATGGCCAACGGGTCGTGCGCCGCGTCGACGACGATGACCTCGCGGTGGTCACCGACCAGCCAGACGTTGTTGTCGACCTCCCACTCGCCGCCGTCGAGCGCGAAGGCGCCGGCGGTGACGATCTTCTCGACGCTGGCGGCCATCAGAAGACCACCACCGAGCGAAGAACCTCACCCCGGTGCATCTTGTCGAAGGCCGCCGCCACCTGGTCGAGGGAGATCGTCTCCGACACGAAGCGGTCGAGGTCGAGGCGACCCTGCAGGTAGTGATCGATGAGCATCGGGAAGTCCCTGCTCGGCAGGCAGTCGCCGTACCAGGACGACTTGAGCGCGCCCCCGCGCCCGAAGACATCGAGGAGCGGCAGCTCGAGCCGCATGTCTGGTGTGGGCACGCCGACGAGCACCACAGTCCCGGCCAGGTCGCGCGCGTTGAACGCCTGCGTGTAGGTCTCAGGTCGTCCCACGGCGTCGATCACGACGTCGGCGCCGAACCCGCCCGTCAGCTCCCTGATCGCCTCGACCGGATCGGTCGTGCGCGAGTTGACCGTGTGCGTGGCCCCGAAGTCCTTGGCCCAGGCGAGCTTGCGGTCGTCGACGTCCACGCCGATGATCGTCGTTGCCCCCACGAGGCGGGAGCCTGCCACCGCGGCGTTGCCGACGCCGCCGCAGCCGATCACCGCGACGCTGTCGCCGGGACCGACGTTGCCGGTGTTCATGGCGGCGCCGAGACCGGCCATCACGCCACAGCCCAGCAGGCCGGCCGCGGTGGGCGACGCGGCCGGGTCGACCTTGGCGCATTGTCCGGACGCGACGAGGGTCTTCTCCGCGAAGGCGCCGATGCCAAGAGCCGGGGTGAGCTCGGTGCCATCGGCGAGGGTCATCTTCTGCTTGGCGTTGTGGGTGTCGAAGCAGTACCACGGACGGCCTCGCAGACAGGCGCGGCACTGGCCGCACACGGCTCGCCAGTTGAGCACGACGAAGTCGCCCGGTGCGACATCGGTCACCCCGTCGCCGACGGCCTCCACGACGCCGGCGGCCTCGTGCCCGAGGAGGAACGGGAACTCGTCGTTGATGCCGCCCTCCCGGTAGTGGAGGTCTGTGTGGCACACGCCGCAGGCCTGCACCTGCACGAGCGCCTCGCCCGGGCCCGGGTCGGGGACCAGGACCGTCGTCACCGACACGGGCTCGTTCTTGGCCGGGGCAATGACCCCGCGCACCTCGTTCGCCATGGCCGACATGGTGTCAGCCATCGCGCCGACCCGTCAGTTGACGGGCCGGGGGAACGCAGCCGGGCTGTGCCTGCCCCACTTGTCGACGGCGCGCACGCCGAAGAACACGTTGTCCTTGGAGATGTCCAGCGTCACGCTCGTGACGTCGCCGACCTTGACGGCGAGCTGCCACTCGGGCGCGGTGGTCTCGCGCACGAGGATCTCGTAGCCCGCGAGGTCGTCCTCCACTCCGCGGTCCCACACCAGGTCGGTCTCGTTGGTGAGCCGGTTCGTGCGGAGCCCGGCGTTGCGCGGGGTGCCCGGGGCGTTGGCCAGCGACCAGAGGGCCGCCCCGTTGACCTTCGCGACCCGGGCGATGTAGTCGAAGTCGCAGAACTCCGGCAGGTCACCGATCTGCTTGCCGTTCTCGACGCGCACGTCCTGGTGCTGGTGGTCGAAGTCCTCGACCGGCTCGGTGAAGCGCGCGGCCGGGTAGCCCTGCTCGAGGAACGGGACCTGGTCACCACCGCGCAGGTAGCGGTCCCGGCGGTAGACCACTCGCACGTCCATGCCCGTGGCGCCGTTGTCGGCGACCTCGCGCACGAAGCGGGCCAGCTGGCGGGCCGGCGAGTCGCTCTCGCCGCCGACCGACCTGCGTGTGTTCGCCTGCGCAGGCGTCTCCGACGTCGGGACACCCTCGGCGAAAAGACGGACCATGTGCCGGTTCAGGGTGCCGTCGTCGGCGCGGCTGCTCCCGACGATGTCGTCGGTGAACATGCCCTGCACGTCGACGCCGTTGGCCTTGTACTGCCTGGCCATGAACCCCGAGCCGTACAGGCCCTGCTCCTCACCGGCAACCGCGGCGAACACCATCGTGGCCTCCGGCCGACGGGTGGCGGTGATGCGGGCCAGCTCCATCGCGACGGCGACACCGGACGCGTCGTCGTCAGCCCCCGGTGCGTCGCTGGTGAAGTTCATGACGTCGGTCACGCGGGAGTCGTAGTGACCCGACACGACGTACGTCCGGTTCGGATCCTTGGACCCGCGCAGGGTGGCAATGACGTTCGTGATGCGGGTGGCAACCGGGATGCGCGACGCGGGCTCCTGCACGTAGGACTGCTTCTCGACCGTCATCCGGCCACCCGAGCGACGGGCGTAGTCCTGCAGCTCGGCGTAGATCCACTCGGCGGCGGCGCCGATGCCGCGGTTCGGGTCGTCCTGGCTGGAGAGCGTGTGGCGCGTGCCGAAGGAAGCCAGCTTGCGGATGTTGGCCTCGATACGGCGCGGGTCGACCTCCCCGAGCAGCTTGCGCAGCTCGGGGTCCGGCTTCCGTGCCGTGGGCGGCGGTCCGGTCGGGAAGTTGCGCGGGTCGTCGCTGGCGACCGCGGCACCGGCGAACGCCGTGCTCAGGGCACCCGCGCCGACGATGCCGGCGCTGGCGAGCGACGCGGAGAGGAAGGTACGACGGGACGGCCGGAGACTCTCGGTTTCCTGGGTCATGGACCCATTTCTAGGGCTATTTGTCCCGTTTTGTCCAGAACTCAGCCGCCCTCGCGGATCCCCCACGGAGAGCCATACGCGGTGAGCATGTCGAGGAACGGCACGGCGTCGAACGCCTCCGGCCCCAGCACGCCACTCTTCTGCCAAGCGCCGCTCGCGAGCAGCTCGAGGGCGACGACGGGGTTGATCGCGGTCTGCCAGACGACGGCTTGCGAGCCGTACTCGGACATCGACCACGCGTTGTCGACGACGTGGTAGAGGTACACCTCGCGGTCCGCACCGTCCTTGCGGCCGCGCACCCACGTGCCTGCGCAGGTCTTGCCGCTCATCCGGTCACCGAGGCTCGCGGGGTCGGGCAGGCAGGCCGCGACGACGTCCCGTGGTGCCACCTCGACGCCTCCCACCCGGATCTTCTCGACGCTGTCGAGGCCCAGCTTGTGCAGCGTGCGCAGCACGTCGATGAACTCCTCACCGAGGCCGTACTTGAACGTCACCCGCTGGGTCGACACCCAGCGCGGGATCAGCAGGACCTCCTCGTGCTCGACGTTCACGCACTCCACCGGTCCGATGCCCTCGGGGAAGTCGAAGACCTCGGGTTCGCTGAACGGAGCCGTCGTGAACCAGCCGCGGTCCTTCTCCCACACGACAGGCGGGTTGAGACACTCCTCGATCGTCGTCCAGATGGAGAACGACGGCGCGAACTCGTAGCCCGCCACCTGAAGGTTCGCGCCGTCGCGCACGCCGACCTCGTCGATCTCGTCGAAGAGATGGTCGGCCGCGTAGCGCGCGAAGATGTCGGAGAGGCCGGGCTCGACGCCGATGCCGGCCAGGGCAAGGCGTCCGGCGGCCTCCCAGTCCCCCGCTCGCGCGAACTGCTCGTCACCGAGCTTGACCCCGGTCTGCTCGTGCGGCGCCGTCTCGTGCGGGTGCGACAGCGACATGGCCATGTCGAGATAGTCGGCGCCGGCCGCGAGCGCGCCGTCGAAGATCGGCATGACGAAGCGCGGGTCGACGGCGTTGAGGATGTGCGTGGCCCCGTGCTCGCGCGCGAGGGCGGCCACGGCGTCCGCGGAGGATGCGTCGACCTGTGTCGCGACGAACCTGTCGTCGCCGCCGAGGGTCTCGAGCGCGTGCTCTGCCCGCCCTACGTCGTAGTCGGCGACCACCCAGGCGTCGAAGTAGTCGCGTCGCGCGGCGATGCCCGCCGCCGCCGTCCCGACCCCTCCGGCTCCGACCATCAGTACCCGCATGCCACGTCAGACCTTCCTACGGCGGCCGGCGGCTAGCTGCGCGGCGAGAACGATGAAGAGGGCAAGGAAGAACATGGCCGACGCGATCACGTTGGCCTGGGCCGGGATGCCGCGCAGCGAGGAGACCCAGACGAACTTGGGGAACGTGTTCACGTCGCCGGAGTTGAAGTTGGTGATGATGAAGTCGTCGAAGGACAGCGAGAAGGCGAGCAGCGCGCCGGCGAGAATGCCAGGAGCGACCAACGGCAGGGTGACACGACGGAAGGTCTGCATCTCGTTGGCATAGAGGTCCATCGCGGCCTGCTCGAGCCGTGGGTCGAGGCTGGCGATGCGGGCCTTTACCGTGACCACGACGAAGCTGATGCAGAACATCACGTGGGCGATGACGATCGTGGTCTGGCCGAGCTGCACACCGAGGTTGAGGAAGAGTGCGAGCACCGACGCGCCGAGGACGACCTCGGGCGTCGCCATCGGGAGGAAGATCGTCAGGTTGATCATTCCGCGGCCGCGGAAGCGGTGGCGGGCCAGGGCGAAGGCCACCATCGTCCCGAGCACGGTCGAGATCAGCGTCGCCAGCAGCGCGATCTTGATGCTGTTGGCGAGCGCCGGACACACGTCGGGGGCCCCACAGGGGTTGGCCCACTTCTCGGTGGTGAAACCGCGCCAGTTGAGATTGGACTTCCCCGAGTTGTTGAACGAGTAGACGAACGTGTAGGCCACCGGGATGAAGAGGTAGGCGAAGGCGATCACGGCGTAGAAGCGGAGACCGTTGCTGCCTAGCCACCGGCCGGCGCGGTGCCGCAACGGCACCACAGGCCTGCTGAGCGTATCGCTGCTCACACCAGCTCCTCGGTGCCGGCTCGCCGGATGTAGAGCCCGACAAGGAGAAGGATGGACGCCATCAGCGAGATGCTCAGCACTGCGGCTGTGGGGTAGTCGACGACACGCAGGAAGCGGCTGTCGATGACGTTGCCCACCATCGTCGTGCTCCGGTTGCCGAGCAGCGCCGAGTTGATGTAGTCACCGGCGGCGGGGATGAAAGTAAGCAGGGTGCCCGCGACGATCCCGGGCATGGACAGCGGGACCGTCACCTTCCGCAACGTGGTGACGCCGCTGGCGTAGAGATCGCCAGCGGCCTCGATCAGGCGAGGGTCGACGCGCTCGAGTGACGCGTAGAGCGGCAGGATCATGAACGGCAGGAAGTTGTAGGTGATGCCGATGACGACCGCAAGCGGCGTGTTGATGATGTGGTCCTGCGCCCCGAGGATGTGCAGAGCGCGAAGCAAGTCGGCGACCCACGCGTCGTCGGCGAGGATCTGCTTCCACGCGATGGTGCGCAGCAGGAAGCTGACGAAGAAGGGGGCCACCACGAGCACGAGCAGTAGCGTCCGCCATCGGCCGGCCTTGAACGCGATGGCATAGGCCAACGGGTAGGAGATCGCCAGCGCCAACAACGTCGCGATGAACGCGTAGAGGAAGGACCGGATGAAGACGTCGGCGTATTCGCCCAGCACGTCGACGTAGTTGCTGAAGGTGAACGTCTGGACGAAGACGCCGATCTCGGCACCCGCCGGCCGGGTCTGCGTGGAGGTCGAGAAGAGGGTGACGAGCGGCGCCACGAAGAACGCGACAAGCCAGAGGATGCCCGGCAGGAGCAGGAGGTACGGCGTGCCGCGCCGGCGCATTGCGGGTCGCTCCGGGGAGCCCGAGCCCCCGGGGTCGCCGCGCGCCTCGGAGACTCCGATCCCTTGCGCGACGCTCATCAGCCGACCGAGACGGGCGTGTCGTCCTCGACTTCCACCCCAGCCTTCGCGTCGGCGCGGCCGTCGAGGGCGAAGGTGTGCGCCGGATCCCACCGGAGCTCGACCTGCGTGCCGGGCGAGAGCAGTCGGCCGACGCCGACGTTCTGGGCGAACACCATGATCTCCTGGTTCCACGGCATGCGCACGAGGTACTGGGTGCTCACCCCGGTGAAGCTGGCATCGGTGACGACTCCGCCGGCGAGGGAGTTGAACCCTTCCTCCGCGGCTTCACCGGCCGGCACGACACGGATCTTCTCCGGCCTGATCCCGATCAGCAGGTCGTCTTCGCCGCTGTTCCGTCGCTGCTCCGGCATCGCGAGACGCGAGCCTTGCACGTCGAGCAGGAGGTCGACTCCGGACCGACCCGTCACTGCGGCCTTGATGAGGTTCGACTGACCGAGGAAGTTCGCCACGAACGTCGTGGCGGGCGACTCGTACAGCACCTCCGGGTTGCCGAGCTGCTCGATGCGGCCTGCGTTCATGACCGCGATCGTGTCGGCCATGGTCATGGCCTCTTCCTGGTCGTGCGTCACATGCACGAACGTCAGGCCCACCTCGTTCTGCATGCGCTTGAGCTCGATCTGCATCTGCCGCCGGAGCTTGAGGTCGAGCGCGCCGAGCGGCTCGTCCAGCAGGAGCACCGCAGGACGGTTGACGATGGCACGGGCCAGGGCCACCCGTTGCTGCTGGCCGCCGGAGAGCTGGGCCGGCTTGCGGCGGGCGTGCGCACCGAGCTCCACGAGCTCGAGAGCGTCCTCGACCTGCCGCTTCACGTCCTTGCTGCCCCGGCGGCGCAGGCCGAACGCGACGTTCTCGAAGATGTCGAGGTGCGGGAAGAGTGCGTAGCTCTGGAAGACGGTGTTCACCGGTCGCTTGTAGGGCTTGGCGAAGGTGACGTCCTCCGTGCCGATGCGCACGGTCCCCTCGGTCGGCTGCTCGAGGCCGGCCACCATGCGCAGCGTCGTGGTCTTGCCGCAACCTGACGGGCCGAGCAGGGCCGAGAAGGACCCCGACGGGACCGTCAAGGACAGCGCGTCGACGGCGACGAAGGTGCCGAACCGTTTGGTGACGTTCTCGAGCTGCAGGTCGCGACCGCCAGCCTCATCGGTCATCAGTTGCCTATCACCTTCTGGAACTCCTCGGAGAAGGTCGTCTCCTCGTCTGGGGTCAGCGTCCGGAAGCCCTTCGTGTTGGCCAGGTCCTCGGCCGTGGGGAAGATCAGCGGGCTGTCGACCAGCGAAGGGTCGATCTTCTCCATCTCCGCCTTGGCGCCGTCGACCGGGCAGATGTAGTTGACGTATGCCGCCACCGTCGCCGCGACCTTGGGGTCGTAGTAGAAGTTGAAGAGCTTCTCGGCGTTGGCCTTGTGCGGCGACCCGACGGGCACGAGGAGGTTGTCCGACCAGAGCGTGCCGCCCGTGTCGGGCAGCTCGAACGTGTAGTTGTCGTCCTCCTCCTCGAACCGCGCGAGCAGGATGTCGCCCGACCACGCGATCGCGGCCACGGCGTTGCCGCTGCGAAGGTCCTCGAGGTAGGAGTTGCCCTTGACCTGACGGATCTGGCCCGAGTCGACCTGCTTCTGAAGCTCGTCGAGGGCCGTCATGAACTCGTCCTCGGTGAAGTCGCCACCGATGTCGACGCCGTTCGCCATCATGAGGAGACCCACCGTGTCGCGCATCTCGCTGAGCACGACCACCTTTCCCTTGAGGTCAGGCGCCCAGAGGTCCTTGATCGACTTCAGCTCACGGCCGACCTTGTCCTTGCGGTAGCCGATGCCCCCGTAGCCGCTCTGCCAGGTGAGCGAGTGCTCGCGACCCTTGTCGAAGTCGACGTCCTGAAGCGTGGGGTTGAGGTTTTTCGCATTCGGGATGTTCGCCTTGTCGAGCTTCTGGGTGTAGCCCTGCCGGATCACTCGGCCGGCCATCCAGTCGGTGAAGACGAGGATGTCCTTGCCGATGTCGTCCCCGTTCTTGAGCTGGCCCTGAACCTTGCCGTAGTAGGTGTCGTTGTCGTCGATGTCCTCGGCGTAGGTGGCCTTGATGCCGGTGTCCGTCTGGAACTGCTCCAGGGTCGGGTACTTCTTGGTCTCCTCGTCGTAGTCCAGGTAGGCCGGCCAGTTCGCCCACCGCACGACCTTGTCGGTGGCGGACTTGTCCTTGACCGCGGTGGGCTTGGCTTCGGCGTCGCCGCCGGTGTCCCCCGTCCCACATGCGGCGAGTGCGGCGGCCATGCCGGCGGCGCCGGCGCCGCGCAGCACGCTGCGTCGGGACAACTGGGCGCGCACCAGGGCGCCGAACCTCGGGTCGTTGCGTGGGTCGCTCATGCAGACCTCATCCCTCGCTGGTCAATGGCGATCTTGACAGACGCCCCTTGCGCGGACAAGCGATTCCGTCGAAACACGCCACCGTGACCACGAAATCGTTAGCTCAGCCGTCGAGAGCGGTCATCACGTGCTTGATCCGGGTGTAGTCCTCGAACCCGTACATCGAGAGGTCCTTGCCGTAGCCCGAGTGCTTGAAGCCGCCGTGAGGCATCTCGGCGACCAGCGGAATATGCGTGTTGATCCACACGCAGCCGAAGTCGAGGCGCTTGGCCATCCGCATCGCGCGGCCGTGGTCCTTGGTCCACACCGACGACGCCAAGCCGTACTCCACGCCGTTCGCCCATCGGACCGCCTCGTCCTCGTCGGAGAACGGCTGCACCGTGATGACGGGTCCGAAGATCTCGTTCCGGGCCATCTCGTCGTCCTGGCGCAGCCCGGACACGACGGTCGCCGAGTGGAAGTAGCCGCCGGAGAGGTCACCACCGACCCGGCTCCCGCCGGCCACGACCGAGGCGTGCTCGGGGGTTCGCGACAGGAAGCCCATCACCCGGTCGAGCTGCGCGGTGTTGTTGAGCGGGCCGAAGGCCACCTCGTCGTCGTCGGGCAGACCGGTCTTGGCGTCCTTGGCCTGCTTGGCCAGCTCGGCAACGAAGTCGTCGTGGATGCCCGGCCCCGCGAGCACCCGGGTCGCCGCCGTGCAGTCCTGGCCGGCGTTGAAGTAGCCGGCGCCGGCGATCGCCTCGGCCGCTGCCGCAAGGTCGGCGTCGTCGAACACGACTACCGGGGCGTTGCCGCCGAGCTCGAGGTGCACGTTCTTCAAGTCGGCCGCGGCGGCCACGGCCACCTCCATCCCCGCGCGCACCGACCCGGTGATCGACACCATTTGCGGGGTCGGGTGCGCGACCAGCGCCCGGCCGGTGTCGCGGTCTCCGCAGACCACGTTGAACACTCCGTCGGGCAGGAACTCGGCCATGATCTCGGCCATCAGCAGTGTCGACGCCGGGGTCGTGTCCGACGGCTTCAGCACCACCGTGTTGCCGGCAGCGATCGCCGGCGCCCACTTCCAGACCGCCATGCTCATCGGGTAGTTCCACGGCGTCACCTGGGCACAGACGCCGATCGGCTCGCGGCGTATGAACGAAGTGTGACCGGCCATGTACTCGCCGGCCGAGCGACCTTCGAGCATCCGTGCCGCCCCCGCGAAGAACCGGATCTGGTCGACCATCGGAGGAAGCTCCTCCGCCATCGTGAGCGCGATCGGCTTGCCCGTGTCGCGCGACTCCACCTTGACGAGTTCCTCGCCACGCGACTCGAGGGCGTCCGCGATGCGGATCAGCGCCTTCTGCCGGTCCGACGGCGTGGCGTCGCGCCAGGACTCGAACGCGTCCGCGGCAGACTTCATCGCGGCGTCGACGTCGGCGGACGACGACACCGGTGCCTCGGCGTACGCCTCGCCGGTCGACGGGTCGATCACCGGCGACGTCCGGCCGTCGGATGCATCGGTGTAGGAGCCACCGACAAAGTTGCGGAAGGTGCGCAGATCGCTCAACGGGACTCCTCGGGACTCCTCGCGAGGTGGATGGTGCCCCGAAGCCTAGGACCGGCGACGACCGGTATCAACAGCGGGTGCCCTACCGAACGACAGATTCAGCACTATTCGGCCCACGTGGCTACGGAATCACTTGCTAATGCGCGCCAGCCTCGGGAGGATCGGATCATGGCGGGCCGAGAGCGGGGCAACGGTGTGGGCTTGGACGACGTGTCCAAGGCCATCATCGAGCAGCTCCAGCAGGACGGCCGGCGGCCCTATGCCGCGATCGGCAAGGCGGTCGGTCTCTCCGAGGCGGCCGTCCGGCAACGCGTCCAGCGCCTCCTCGACTCCGGCGTCATGCAGATCGTGGCCGTCACCGACCCGTTGCAGGTGGGATTCCCGCGCCAGGCCATGATCGGCGTCCGCTGCGAGGGCGACGTCGAGGCGGTCGCGGAAAAGATCGCCGCCTTGGTCGAGGTCGACTACGTCGTCATCACGGCCGGCAACTTCGACCTGCTCGTCGAAGTCGTCTGCGAGGACGACGAGCACCTGCTGGAACTCGTCAGCAAGCGCATCCGGGCAGTGCCTTGTGTGCGCTCCACGGAATCATTCGTCTATCTCAAGCTGCACAAGCAGCTCTACAACTGGGGCACCAGATGACCGGCTCTGACCACCTGTGGATGCACTTCACCCGCATGTCGACCTACCAGCAATCCGATGTCCCGGTGATCGTGCGCGGTGAGGGGCCCTACATCTGGGACGACCGCGGCAAGCGCTACCTCGACGGACTGGCCGGGCTGTTCGTGGTGCAGGTCGGACACGGGCGCAGCGAGCTCGCGGAGGCCGCGGCCAAGCAGGCCAGCGAGCTCGCGTTCTTCCCGCTGTGGTCCTACGCACATCCGAAGGCCATCGAGCTGGCCGAACGGCTGGCCCACCTGGCGCCTGGCGACCTCAACCGGGTCTTCTTCACCACAGGTGGCGGCGAGGCCGTCGAGTCGGCCTGGAAGGTCGCGAAGCAGTACTACAAGTTGACCGGGAAACCGATGAAGCACAAGGTGATCAGTCGATCGATCGCCTACCACGGCACGCCGCAGGGCGCTCTGTCCATCACCGGCATCCCTGCTGCGAAGGCGATGTTCGAGCCGCTCGTACCTGGCGCGCACAAGGTGCCCAACACGAACTTCTACCGAGCGCCCGAGCACGGCGACGACCTGAAGGCGTTCGGCCGTTGGGCTGCCGACCGCATCGCGGAGGCGATCGAGTTCGAAGGTCCCGAGACGGTGGCCGCCGTCTTCCTCGAGCCGGTGCAGAACTCCGGGGGCTGTTTCCCGCCGCCACCCGGCTACTTCGAGCGGGTGCGCGAGATCTGCGACCAGTACGACGTGCTGCTGGTCAGTGACGAGGTCATCTGTGCGTTCGGCCGGCTCGGGCACTACTTCGGTTCGGACCGGTTCGGCTACCAGCCCGACATCGTCACCTGCGCCAAGGGCATGACGTCGGGCTACTCCCCCATCGGTGCGATGATCGCGACCGACCGCATCATGGAGCCGTTCCTGCAGGGCGACAACATGTTCGCCCACGGCTACACGTTCGGCGGCCATCCGGTCTCGGCGGCGGTGGCGCTGACCAACCTCGACATCTTCGAGCGCGAACAGCTCAACAAGCACGTGCAGGAGAACGCGGGGGCCTTCCGGCAGACACTGGAGAAGCTGAATGACCTGCCGATCGTCGGCGACGTGCGCGGCGACGGGTTCTTCTACGGCATCGAGCTGGTGAAGGACAAGGTCACCCGCGAGACGTTCGACGACGACGAGTCCGAGCGCCTGCTGCGCGGCTTCCTGTCCGGGGCGCTCTACGGCGCCGGCCTCTACTGCCGGGCCGACGACCGCGGCGACCCGGTCATCCAGCTCTCGCCGCCGTTGATCTGCGACCAGTCGCACTTCGACGAGATGGAGCAGATCCTGCGCTCCGTCCTCACCGAGGCTTGGAGCCATATCTGAGCGGCTCCTTCTCGCTCTGGCACGACACGGCCGGCGGCGACCCGGCACCGAGGCCGGCGCTGCCCGGTGACCTCGACGTCGACGTGGCGGTCGTGGGAGCGGGCTACACCGGGCTCTGGACGGCGTACTACCTGGCGCGGGAGGACCCCTCGCTGCGCATCGCGGTCCTCGAGGCCGAGGTCGCGGGATTCGGCGCGAGCGGCCGAAACGGTGGGTGGTGCTCCGCGCTGTTCCCCGCGTCGGTGTCCTGGCTCGCCAGGCGGTACGGCGCGTCCGCCGCCGTCGCGCAGTACCGCGCCATGCAGGCGAGTGTCGACGAGGTCGGTCGGGTCGCCGCCGCCGAGGAGATCGACTGCGACTGGGCGAAGGGCGGCACGGTGAGCCTTGCGCGGACGCCGCTCCAGCTGCAGCGCGCCGAGGCAGCGGTAGCCGAGGCGCGTCGCTGGGGGTTCGGGGAGGACGACGAGCGCCTGCTCGACGCCGACCAGGCCCGCGAACGGCTCGGCGCGACGGCGGTGCTCGGCGCGACGGACACCCCGCACTGCGCGGCCTTGCACCCGGCGAAGCTGGTGCGCGGGTTGGCGCGCGCCGTCGAACGACGCGGCGGCACCGTCTACGAGGGAACGCGCGTATCACGCATCGAGCCGGGCGTCGCGAGCACGGACCACGGCCGGGTCCGGGCCGAGTTCGTGGTGCGCGCGACCGAGGCGTACACGGCTGCGCTGCCGGGACATCGCCGCACCGTGGCACCGGTCTACTCGCTGATGATCGCGACCGAGCCCCTGCCCGACGACTTCTGGGCACAGGTCGGCCTGCGGGGGCGCCCGACGTTCAACGACTACCGCCATCTCATCGTCTACGGGCAGCGCACGGCGGACGGACGGCTCGCTTTCGGCGGCAGAGGCGCGCCGTACCACTTCGGCTCGCGCATCCGGAGGGCGTACGACCGGGAGCCCGTCGTCTTCGAAGGGCTGCGCGACATTCTCACCGACCTGCTGCCCGCCACCCGGGCCGCGGCGATCACGCACACCTGGGGCGGACCACTCGGTATCGCCCGCGACTGGTGCGCATCGGTAGGGCTTGACCGCGCCAGCGGGCTGGCCTGGGCCGGCGGCTACGTCGGCGACGGCGTGGCGACGTCGAACCTGGCCGGGCGCACGTTGGCCGACCTCGTCCTCGGCCGCGAGACGGCGATCACCCGACTGCCCTGGGTGGGCCACCGCTCGCGGCCGTGGGAGCCCGAGCCACTGCGCTGGCTCGGGGTGAGCGCGTCACTGCGGGTCATGACGGGCGCCGACGCCGAGGAGGCGCGGACCGGCAGGCCGTCCCGCCGGGCCGCGCTCCTCGCGCGTCTGCTCAGCCGCTGATCGGTCTAGTGGTGATCGACGAGCTGTGCCCTGATCTCGCCTCCGGGGTAGAGCGTGCTGTGCAGGTTGACGTAGGTCTTGCGGGCACGCAGTGCCTTGACCACCTCGTCGAACTGGCCGGCCGAGATGCCCTGCCCTGCTGGGCCGATCACGTCGACCGGCCGGATGGTTCCGGTGATCGTCGCCGGTGCCGCGGGGCAGGCCTGCGTGCCGGCCGGGCCGTTGCCGATGTTCGTGCAGAGGAAGATGCTGATGCCGCCGCTCTGTGCCTTGCCACCGAAGTGGATGTGCGACTGCGTCACAGCGCCTTCCAGCCCCGCGTAGCTGAGCCGGTAGGTGATGGTCTGGGCCCGCTCGTTCAGCTTGATCCTGAACTGGCCGGTGCCCGTCGTCGAGAGCGCGTTTGGATCCTCCTGGTAACCGCTCAGGCGGACCTGGAGGGCGCTAGCACCGTTGCCACTCCCTCCTCCGCCGTCCGCCGTGGCGGTCGTGGCGACCGTGGTCGCGATCGCGATCACTGCGATGGCGAGGGCTAGCCGAACGCGTCTCCTCATGACCGAACCTCCCTGGGGGCAGGGCTGACGCCCTGTGGGCACAGCTGACGTGGACGTTTACGGGCGCCGGCATCCAGGGGTTCACCATGGAGCGGGCGAAAGGTAGATGCTCAGCCCGGCGAGCGGTGCAGCACCAGCAGCAGCTCGACCGTCCGGTCGAGTGCCTCGTCGACGCGGCCCTCGTCGTAGCCACCGCGCTTGGGCCGGAACGGCGCCGACCTTACGTCGTCGACGGTGAGCTCGTCGACGCCGTCCAGCGTGGCACACACCCGGTCGACGAAGTCGTCGACGTCGTCGATGTGGTAGCCGCGACGCCAGGTGCGGGCGCGTGGGAACCGTCGCATGTACGGCGCCGAGAACTCGCCGTGCAGGAAGGCTGCGTCGCGTTCGGGGTCACTACGACCGCGGCGACCCGGCCCTTCGACGTGGGTCTGCGCCACCTTCTCCTCGAACTCGTCGAGTGCGGTGTCCACCGCCGCGATGTCGTAGCCGCGCCGCACCAGCTCGAAGCCGGCGCGGCGGACGTCGGCGGCCGACAACGCACCGTCGGCGTTCTTGGCGGCCGTCAGGAACCGGTCGACCTGGCGGGGATGGTAGCCGCGGTGCAGCCACCCGACTCGCGGGAAGCGAGCGTGGCGCCGCTGCTTGCGAGCCGGTTGGACGCTGCTCACGCGTGCACCGTCGCGAGCTGTCCGCAGGCTCCGTCGATCTCACGACCTCGCGTGTCGCGCACCGTGGTCGGGATGCCCCGCGCGATCAGCGCCGCGACGAAGGCTTGCTCGACCTTCGGGTCGCTCGCCGTCCAGCGCGAGCCGGGCGTGGGGTTCAAGGGGATCGGGTTGACGTGCACCCAACCGCGGCCGCGCTGGTTCAGCAGTCGACCGAGCATGTCACCGCGCCACGCCTGGTCGTTGATGTCACGGATGAGCGCGTACTCGATGCTCACCCGGCGTCCGGTCGTGTCGAAGTAGCGCCGCGCCGCATCCAGGGCCTCGGCAACAGACCACCGGTTGTTGATCGGCACGAGTTCGTTGCGCACCTCGTCGTCGGGCGCATGCAGGCTCAACGCGAGGGTCACCGGTACACCTTCGCCCGCGAGCCGGTCCATGGCCGGGACGAGACCGACGGTCGACATGGTGATGCCGCGAGCGGACATCCCGAGGCCCTCCGGCGCCGGGTCGGTGAGCCTGCGGATGGCGCCGATCGCCGCTCCGTAGTTGGCCAGTGCTTCGCCCATGCCCATGAACACCACGTTGGAGATGCGGGCCGGCCCGCCGGCGATCTCGCCGTCGCGCAGCATCCGGGCACCGGCGACGACCTGGTCGACGATCTCGGCGGCGGACATGTTGCGGGTGAGCCCGGCCTGGCCGGTGGCGCAGAACGGGCAGTTCATGCCGCACCCCGCCTGCGAGGACACGCACATGGTCACCCGGTCGGGATAGCGCATCAGCACGCTCTCGACGGTGGCTCCGTCGAAGAGCCGCCACACGGACTTGCGGGTCATCCCGGCGTCACAGTCGAGGTGGCGGACCGGCGTGAGCAGCCCCGGAAGCAAGGCCGCGGCGATGTCGGCACGACCGGCCTTGGGCAGGTCGGTCATCACCTCGGGGTCGGCGACGAGTCCCTGGAAATAGTGGTGCGAGACCTGGGCCGCGCGGTAGGGCGGAAGTCCTAGCTCGGCGACGGCGCTTCGGCGCTCGGCCGGCGAGAGATCCGCGAGGTGGCGTGGCGGCTTGGCGCGGCGTGGTGCAGCGAAGGTCAGCTCTCCCGGGACGGCCATGGTGACTCGATTGTCGCAGGTGGTCAGAGAGGGGCCAGCCACGTCAGCAGCACGAACGCGACGGGGGCGCCGGGCAGCAGCGAGTCGAGCCGGTCCATGACTCCACCGTGGCCGGGCAGCAACGCCCCCATGTCCTTGATGCCGAGATCACGCTTGATCATCGACTCACCGAGGTCGCCGAGCGTCGCGGTGGCAGCGAGGGCGAGACCGAGCACAACTCCGTCCAACGCGCGCTCGTCGAGCAGCGCGGGCAACGCGATGGCGCCGCCCACCGCGCAGAACAGCGCCGACCCGGCCAGACCCTCCCACGACTTGTTCGGGCTGACCCGTGGGGCCAGGGGATGGCGGCCGAAGAGCACTCCCGCGGCGTAGCCCCCCACATCGCTGAGCACCGTGAGGAGGATGAAGAGCACGACGCGCCGGGCACCGTCGTCCGGCCGAAGAAGAAGGACGGCGAAGCCGGCGAGAAAGGGCAGGTACATGACCGCGAACAGGCTCGCTGTCGCGTCACGAACGTAACCCTCGGGAGACTCGGGCAGACGCCACACCAGCACGGCGAGCACCGTCAGGGAGAGCGCCACGAGCATGGCTTCCGGCCCGCCGGCGTAGGCGGCGGCGAGTATCGCGACCGCTCCGACCACCGTGGGCACCACCGGCACCCGGACCTGCGACCCGCCCAGTGCGTTCGCGAGCTCCCACAGCCCGAGGATGATCGCTGCGGCGACGACCCCGACGAACGCCGCACGCCAGACGAACAGCGAGACGAGGACGACGGCCGCGAGTCCGAGGCCGACGGCGATGGCGGCGGTAAGGTCGCGGCCGGCGCGGCCTCGCCGCTCGGGCGGCGGCTCCGGCTCCATGGCCACCGGTTCGAACGCGGCGGCGCCAGGCAGGTCGGTCGACATCGGCGTTCGAGCCCTCACACCTCGAGGAGCTCGGCCTCCTTGTGCTTGAGGACGTCGTCGATCTGCGCGACGTACTTGTGCGTGACCTCGTCGAGGTGCTTCTCCGCGCGATGCACGTCGTCCTCGCCGACCTCGCCCTTCTTGGCCAGCTTCTCCAGGTCGTCCTTGGCGTGCCGTCGGACACTGCGGATGGAGATGCGGGCGTCCTCGGCCTTGGAGCGCGCGACCTTGATGAACTCCTTGCGCCGCTCCTCGGTGAGCTGCGGGAAGGCGATGCGGATGAGGTTGCCGTCGTTCGTCGGGTTGACACCCAGGTCGGAGTCGCGGATCGCCTTCTCGATGGAGCCCATCGCGCCCTTGTCGTAGGGCGTCAGCGTGAGCATCCGCGCGTCGACGATGTGGAAGGACGCGAGTTGGTTGACCGGCGTGGGAGCGCCGTAGTAGTCGGCCACGATCTTGGCGAACATCGAGGGGTTCGCCCGCCCGGTGCGGATGCTGGTGAAGTCGTCCCGGGCGACCGAGACGGCCTTCTCCATCTTCTCCTCTGCCTCGAGGAGTGTGTCGTCGATCAAGGTCGGCTCCCGGTCGTTGGTCGTCGTACGACGGTCTGCCCCGGCGTCACGGGGTCGGCGCGCCTTCGGTGGACACCAAGGTGCCGATCCTCTCACCACGCACAGCGCGTGCGATGTTGCCCTCCTGCAGCAGGTTGAAGACGATGATGGGCATCTTGTTGTCCATGCACAGGCTGAAGGCGGTGGCGTCGGCCACCTTGAGCCGGCGGCGCAGCACCTCGGTGTAGGGGATCGCGTCGAACTTCTTGGCGCCCTCGTTCACCCGCGGGTCGGAGTCGTAGACGCCGTCCACGCCCTTGCCCATGAGCACGACCTGGGCGTCGATCTCGAGCGCCCGCTGGGCGGCCGTGGTGTCGGTGGAGAAGTAGGGCATGCCCGCGCCGGCACCGAAGATGACGACGCGCCCCTTCTCCAGGTGGCGGATGGCGCGGCGCGGGATGTAGGGCTCGGCGATCTGGCCCATGGCGATGGCGGTCTGCACCCGCGTCTCGACGCCTGCGCGCTCCAGGAAGTCCTGCAGCGCGAGGCAGTTCATCACCGTGCCGAGCATGCCCATGTAGTCGGCGCGGGCACGGTCCATGCCGCGCTCCTGCAGCTCGTGGCCGCGGAAGAAGTTGCCGCCGCCGATGACCACCGCGACCTGCGTCCCGCCCTTGACCACCTCGGCGAGCTGGCGCGCGATGGTGGCGACGACGTCGGGGTCGACCCCGATCTTGCCGCCGCCGAACATCTCGCCGCCCAGCTTGAGCAGCACCCGGTCAAAGCCCGTGTCCGTGCCACTCGCGGATCTCGCCACGGTCGGGCCCCTCCTCGTCGGTGATCGTTCTCCCTGCCAGGCAGTCTGCCAGAGCGCAGCGCCCGGCCGGCCGGGTCAGCTACCGCCGACCTCGTAGCGGGCGAAGCGGCGCACCGTCACGCCGGCCTCGTCCAGCACCACCTTGACCGTCTTCTTGCTGTCCTGCACCGAGGACTGCTCGAGCAGCGCGACCTCCTTGAAGAAGCCGTTGAGGCGACCTTCGACGATCTTGGGCAGCGCCTGCTCGGGCTTGCCCTCCTCGCGCGCGGTCTTCTCGGCCACTCGCCGCTCGTTGTCGATCACGTCGGCGGGCACCTCGTCACGGGAGACGAACTGCGGCTTCATCGCGGCCACCTGCATCGCCGCGCCACGAGCCGCGGCGATGTCGCCGCCCTCGAACTCGACCAGCACGCCGACCTGCGGCGGCAGGTCTGCCGAGCGCTTGTGCATGTACGCCGCGATGTGCGCGTCGTCGCCACCGAGCACCGTGACCTTGCTCAGCTCGAGCTTCTCGCCGATGACGGCGGCGAGCGCGTCGATGTTCTCCTGCACCGTCTTGCCGTCGGCCAGGGTCTCGCCGAGCAGCACCTGCGGGTCAGCAGAGCCGGTCTTCGCCGCGTGCGCGACGATGTCGGCGGCAAGCTGCTGGAACTGCTCGTTCTTCGCGACGAAGTCTGTCTCGCAGCTGAGCTGGATCATCGCGCCCTCCGCGGACGCGACGAGGCCGTTGCTCGCGGTGCGCTCGGCGCCGCGCTCACGCACCTTCGTCTCGCCCTTGATGCGCAGGTTCTCGACCGCCTGGTCGAAGTCACCGCCGGCATCCTCGAGCGCGCGCTTCGCCGCCATCATCCCGGCGCCGGTGGCGTCGCGGAGCTTCTTGACGTCTGCGGCGCTGATCTTCGCCATCACTGCCTCTGTCCCACTCTCTCGTCGTGTGTCGTGTGTCGTGTGTCGTGTGCCGCGTCGGGTCCCCACCGCAGCGGGCCGGGCGACCACCGAGCCCGCCTTGCCGCACCTGCGGGTCAGGACTCGGCGGGCTTGGCCGGCTCGGGCTGCTCGCCCTGGGCGGCCGGTGCGCTCGCGGCGGCCGCAGCCTCGGGCGCCGGGGCGCTCTCGGGCGCCGGAGCGCTCTCGGGCGCCGCGGCTTCGTACGCCGCGGCCTCGGACGCCGGTGCCTCGACGCCGGCACCCTCGACGGGCTGGCCGGCTGCGGGGGCCGGAGTCGAGTCACTGGCCTGACCGCGAAGCAGGGCCTGCTCCCACTCGGGCAGCGGCTCGTCGGTGGCGAGCTGGCCGTCGGCCGACGGCTTCTCGTCGCCGTCCTGCGAGCTGCGCACCCTGGCCATGAGCCCGTCAGCCACCGCGTCGGCGATGACTCTGGTCAGGAGGGTGACCGAGCGGATCGCGTCGTCGTTGCCGGGGATCTTGTAGTCGACGTCGTCGGGGTCGCAGTTGGTGTCGAGGATCGCGACGACCGGGATGCCGAGCTTGTGCGCCTCGCCGACGGCGATGTGCTCCTTCTTGGTGTCGATGATCCACACCGCACTGGGCACGCGAGCCATGTCGCGGATGCCGCCGAGCGTCTTCTCCAGCTTCTCCTTCTCGCGCTGGAGAACCAGCAGCTCCTTCTTGGTCATGCCGGAGCCCGGCACGTCGTCGAAGTCGAGCTGCTCGAGCTCCTTGAGCCGCTGGAGCCGGCCGTGCACGGTCTGGAAGTTGGTGAGCATGCCGCCCAGCCAGCGCTGGTTGACGTAGGGCATGCCGACGCGGGTGGCTTGCTCGGCCACGGTCTCCTGAGCCTGCTTCTTGGTGCCGACGAACATCACCGAGCCGCCGTGGGCGACGGTCTCCTTGATGAACTCGTACGCGCGGTCGATGTAGGACAGCGACTGCTGCAGGTCGATGATGTAGATGCCGTTGCGCTCGGTGAAGATGAAGCGCTTCATCTTGGGGTTCCAGCGCCGGGTCTGGTGGCCGAAGTGCACGCCACTCTCGAGCAGCTGCTTCATGCTCACGACCTGGTTGGCCGGGGACTTCGTGGGCTGCGACGTCACGTCCGTGCCCTGCCTTCCGTACTCGTGCGGGTCACGGCGCCGATGACGCCCGGGCCCGCGCTCGGTTGTCCTGCACGTGGCCGGGTGACCGCGCGCACCTGACGCCCGCGAAGCACGCTCGCCGCCGTCGCCATCGCGGGTCGGGCGGACCGATGAGCGCGCCCCCGCCACCGATGGAGCGCGGCGGATGTGGGCGTGCGAAGTCGACCCGTGGAAGCGGGCCGCTGCGGCGAGTGTACGCCGGGCTGGCCAGGCGGCGGAAATCGGTGAATCCACAGCCCGGAGCGCACTCGCGCCGTCCACAGATCGGCGCGACCCTGCCCGGCCGCTCCGCGTGCAGGCCAGCCTGCCGTCATGCGTCTGCGCAGATGGGCAGTCATGGCGGCTGTCGCGCTCATCCTCGTGCCCGGCCCTCTGGCCGCGGCCGCCACCGGGTCCCAGCCGGTCGTCGGTCCGGCCCGGGACGGCTGGGTGTGGCCGCTGGCCGGGGCGACGAGCGTCGTGCGCGGCTTCGACCAGCCGGACTCGCCTTACGGGCCAGGCCACCGGGGCGTCGACCTGGCCGGTGCGGGTGGCGCCGTCGTCCGGTCCGCCGGTCCCGGACGCGTCACCTTCACCGGCTCGGTCGCGGGGGTCCCGGTCGTCACGGTCACCCACGACGACGGCACCCGGACCACCTACCAACCAGTGGTGGCCGCCGTCCGCCGCGGTGAGCGCCTGCGGGCCGGCGATCCGCTCGGCCGGCTGGGCGCCGGGGGCAGCCACTGCCCGCCACGCTCCTGCCTGCACTGGGGATGGCTCCGAGGAGACGTCTACCTCGACCCGCTGGCCCTGCTGGGCCACCGGCCGGTGCGGCTGCTGCCGGTGTTGGATCGCGGATCGGCTCCCTGGCCGGCCGCATCGGCGTGGCAGCCGAGACCGGCGTGGCTGCCTGGTCCTGCATGGCTGCCTGGTCCTGCATGGCTGCCTGCGCCGGCGGGGCTGCCCGGGTCGCCGTGGCTATCCGCCCGATCGCCACCGACCGGGTGGTGGCCGTGACGCCCGCAGAGCCGCGACGGCTCAGAGCAGCGCGGGCAGCTGCGCCGCGAGACGCGCGTAGTCCGACGGCGCGTTGTAGGCGTGGGCCGAGAGCCGGACGAACCCCCGTCCGCACCACGTCGTCACCCCGACCTCGACCGAGACCGACTCACCGATCCGGTCCTGCAAGGCGCTCGCCTCCTCCTCCGAGGTGGCCAGTCCGTCGGGCAGCGGCACGAGCTGCATGCTGACTGCCGGGTCGCGGGGCAGCTCGTCGGCACCGAGGCCCAGCGCCGCGGCAACCTCGATCTGCCCCGCGACGGCGAGCTCGACGTTGTACCGCCGGACCCGGTCGAAGCCGAGCCGGTCCAGCACCCGGAGGGCTCGCGGCGCCGCCAGCCATGCAGTCAGGTCGTTGGTGCCGATGTCGTTGAAGGAGCGCGGGAAGCCCCGGTCCTCGCCCCAGGAGGCGACGAGGGGGCGCAGCTGTGGCCGGCGGTGTGGAGCTGCGTGCAGCACGGCGGCGCCCCGTGGTGCGCAGCACCACTTGTGCAGGTTGCCGGTCCAGAAGTCGGCGCCGAGCCGATCGACGTCCACCGCCAGCATCCCGGGCGCGTGGGCCGCGTCCACGGCCACCGCCACACCGCGCTCCTGCAGCGCCGGCACGAGCGACACCAGCGGCAGGCGCCGGGCAGTCGGTGAGGTCACGTGCTCGAGGATCGCCAGCGTGGTCCGGTCGGTGACCGAGGCGAGCACGGCCTCGACGGCTGCGTCCTCGGACGCTTCGAGCGGCACGTGGGCGGTCACCACCGAGGCGCCCGCGGCCGCGGTCCACCGGCGGGCGGCGATCCCGACCGCTCCGTAGGCGTGGTCGGTGATCAGCAGCTCGTCACCCGGCTCGAGGGGAAAGCACGCCAGCACCGTGCTGATCGCGGTGGTGGCGTTGTGGACGAACGCCAGGCCGGCGGGGTCCGTCCCCAGGAACGCCGCGACCTCGCCGCGGGCCTGGTCGAGCGCGTCCGGCAGCTCACGGGACATGAACCGGAGCGGGTTCGTCTCCATGCGCTCGCGCCATGACTGCTGCTCCTCGAGCACCGCCTTGGGCACCGCCCCGTAGGAGCCGTGGTTGAGGTGCGCGACCGTCTGCTCGAGCGGCCACAGTGCGCGGATCTCGGGCCAGCCTGGCCCCCAGAGGTCGTTGGGCTCGTCGTGCGTCGCGGGCTCGCCGGGCATGCGTGGCAGCCTACGCAGAGGCGTCGGGTGCCACGCCGGCCAGCGGTCCTTCACGTGGAGCCGCACCGTGCCGATACTGAGGCGTGCGCCCCCGCCACTCTGCACTTGCCGTCGTCGCCCTCGTCGCCGCCGTCGCCCCGTTGCTGGTCGCTCCCCAGGCCAGCGCCCGCGTCCCGGCCTATCACCCGTCGCGGCTGAGCCATCTGGGTAACGCCCAGCAGGTCATCGTCGTCACGACGCCGTCGTGGCGGTCGTCGTACGCGACGTTCCGCACCTACCGCAAGGCGGCCGACGGACGCTGGCACGCGATCTTCTCGCCCGTCCGTGCCCGCATCGGGAGCAACGGTTTCGTGCGAGCGCGGTACCGCCGCCAGAGCACCGGCACAACGCCGGCCGGCACGTTCACTCTGACCCGCGCCTTCGGCCGGTACGGCGACCCGGGCACTGCGATGTCCTACCGCCGGTTCGACAGCAACGACTGGTGGCCCTACGACCCCCGCGACGCCCGGACCTACAACGTCCTCCAGTCGCGCCGCGTCGCTGCCGCCCAATGGCGCAAGAGCTGGGCGGAGAACCTGTGGAGCTACGGCGGGCAGTACCGCTACGGCGTCGTCATCAACTACAACATCCCCAGCGGTCTTTACCGCTCGAACGGGCAGTGGTTCGCGCGCGAGAGGGCGAACACGAGCAAGGGCGGCGGCATCTTCCTGCACGTGAACGGGCCGGGTGCGACGGAAGGCTGCGTCTCGGTTCGCTATCGCCACATGCGCGGCGTGCTGCGCTGGCTCTCACCCGCGAAGCACCCGCGCATCGTGATGGGCCCGATGTCGGCCATCACCAGCATGTGAACCAGCCGGCGTACGCCTAGTCCTTCGAGTCGGCCAGCTTGCCGCGCAGCTGCAGCACGGCCTTGGTGTGCATCTGGCAGATGCGGCTCTCGGTCACGCCCAGCACCTGGCCGATCTCGGCGAGTGTCAAGCCCTCGTAGTAGTAGAGGGTGACGACGATCTTCTCGCGCTCCGGCAACGTGTTGATGGCCTTGGCGAGCAGGTACTTGGTCTCTTCGGACTCGAACGCGAGGACGGGGTCCTCGGCCTTGGCGTCCTCGAGCGTGTCGACGAGACTGAGCTTGTCGCCTTTCTCGCCGCCGACGCTGAGCAGCTCGTCGAGTGCGACGACGTTGACGAACGACACCTGGCTGAAGATCGCGTGCAGGTCGCTCAGGCCGATCTCCATCTCGGCAGCGACCTCGACCTCGGTGGGCGTGCGGTGCAGCTTGCCCTCGAGGCTGGCGTAGGCCTTCTCCACCTCCCGCGCCTTGAAGCGCACCGAGCGAGGGATCCAGTCGATCGCGCGCAGCTCGTCGATGATGGCGCCGCGGATGCGACTGATCGCGTAGGTCTCGAACTTGATCGCGCGCTCGAGGTCGAACTTCTCGATGGCGTCGATGAGGCCGAAGATGCCGTAGGACACCAGGTCGGCCTGCTCGATGTTCGGGGGCAGTCCGACACCGACGCGGCCTGCGACGTACTTCACCAGTGGCGAGTAGTGCAGGATCAGCCGCTCGCGCAGGTGATGGCGCTCGGTGCTTCCCTTGAACTCGATCCACAGCTCGCGCAGCGCGGCCTCGGCCGCGCTCTTCTGAGCGGCTGCTCCCTCTTCGTCCGTACTCACCGCGCCCCCGCCCCTGATAGCCGTGCCGGCTGAAGAGCCTTCACGCCCTTGGGTGCGCTTGGTCATAGGTCGCCTTCAGCCTGTCCACGGATACGTGGGTATAAATCTGCGTACTTGCGAGACTAGCGTGGCCCAAAAGCTCCTGAACGCTTCTCAGGTCGGCTCCACCCTCCAGGAGGTGGGTCGCGGCCGAATGGCGGAGGCCATGCGGGCCGAGATCGGGCGCACCCGGAATACCGGACAAAAGCCCGTGTACGGCGCGGCGTACGGTCCGCGGGTCCACCCGGCGACCGCGGGCTCCCAGCAGCAACGCCGACCCGCTGGTGGTGGTCGCCAGGGCCGGTCGCCCCTCCGCCAGCCACGCGTCCACCGCCTGCAGCGCCGGGACGCCGACGGGGACGACCCGCTCCTTGTCGCCCTTGCCGATGACCCGCACCACCCGACGGTCGCGGTCCACGTCGTCGATGTCGAGGCCGCACAGCTCGCCCACCCGGATGCCCGTGGCGTAGAGCAGCTCGCACGCGGCGAGATCGCGCAACCCCGTCGGCGACCGGTCGTCGGCGGCGACCGCCGCGGCCCCGAGCAGGGCACCGGCCTCGTCCTGGCGGAGCACTCCGGGCAGGGTCCGACCCATCCGCGGGGTGGCCAGCAGTGCACCGGCGTCGGTCGGCGCCAACCCGATGCGATGCAGCCATGCCGTGAAGCCCCGCGCCGCCGCTGCCCGCCTTGCGACGCTGGAGCGGGCCTGGCCGGTCGCGGCCAGCCGGGCGAGCCAGCTGCGCAGCACCGACAGGTCCAGTTCGTCGGGAGCACGCCGGCCCATCCGCGCGGCGTGATCGAGCAGGCCACTCGCGTCGGCGACATAGGCGCGCACGGAGTGCGGCGAGAGGCCGCGTTCCGCGCGCAGGTGGCGTTCGTAGTCGGGGACCAGGCTGCCCAGGCCGACCGGAAGCGCGGGTACATCGACGGACGGTGCCCGCTGGTGACCCTTCGTGCTCACGGCCTCACGGTGGCGTGTGTGGTGCGAGGTTTCAAGTACCTTCCCGGCGCGTCCTGCGCCACCTGCCGTCGGCGCACTCGGCCAGTCCCATCGCACGCAGGGTCGCGAGCGCGCGAAGCAGCGTCCCGGGATCGACACCCGCCACCCTCGAGACGTTGTCCGGCGGAGCCCAGCGGCGAGCGGGCAGGCCGTCGAGGACGCGCAGCTGCAGCGGGTCGAGGTGGTCGTGCGGTGCAACCTCGCCGCGGCGCGGCGGCGACTCGTCCACCCCCAGCCGGCCCACGATGTCGAGGACGTCGGCCGCGTCGGTGACCAGCGCCGCGTTCTGGGTGCGCACCAGCTCGTGGCAACCCGCCGACACCATCGAGGTCACCGGCCCCGGGACGGCCAGCACCGAGCGGCCCAGCGAGGCGGCGTGACCCGCGGTGTTGAGCGCGCCGCTGCGCACGGCGGCCTCGACGACCACCGTGCCGCGGCCCAGCGCGGCGATGACCCTGTTGCGCTTCAGGAACCGGCTCTTCGTCGGCCGGCTCCCCGGCGGGAGCTCCGACATCACCACACCCTGCTCGGCGATGCGCGCCAGCAGGAGGTCGTGACCGGCCGGATAGGCGACGTCGACCCCGCACGCGAGCACTGCGACCGTGCCGGCGTTGACCGCCATCGCGCCGCGGTGGGCTGCCGCGTCGATGCCGAATGCGCCGCCAGAGACGGTCGTCCAGCCCCGCTCGCCCAGTCCGGCGGCGAGATCGGCGGCCATGTGCTCGCCGTAGGGCGTGCACGCCCGCGCGCCGACCACCGCCACCGCACGCCGCACCACATCGGCGAGGTCACCCGCGCCCCGCACCCACAGGACCAACGGGGCCGCGGGCCCGAGGTCGTCGACCGCGGCCGGCCACTCGTCGTCGCCCGGCACCAGCAAACGGGCACCCGCGCGCTCGGCGCTGCGAAGGTCGGCCTCGACGTCCAGACCGATGAGCCGCGCCCGGTAGTGGGCGACCTCCTGGCCGGAGAGCCGGTCCTCGCGCACCAGTCGGAGCACCTCCCCTGCTCCCAGCGCCGCGATCCGGGCACCGAGCCGGGCGTCGCCGGGCTCGGCGAGCCGGGCCAGGGCCGCCCGGGCATGGCGCTCCTCCGCGGCTCCGGCGGCGCTCACGCGGCCACCCGTTGGACACCGCGGTAGATCAGCGCGATCCCGACGTCGCCCGCGTCCGGCCGGTCATGGCCGGCCAGGTCGGCCAGCGTCCAGGCGACCCGCAGCACGCGGTCGACGCCGCGGGCGGTGAGTACACCGCGGTCCATCTCCTCCTCCGCGACCGCGGTGACGTCACCGGGCAGACCCCAGCGACGGCGCAGCACGAAGCCGGGCACCTCGGCATTGACCCGCCACGGTGTTCCGGACAGTCGCCGGGCCGACCGCTCGCGAGCGGCCGCGACCCGGTCGGCCACCGCTGCCGTCGTCTCGCCAGCGTCACCAGCAAGGTCGGCTCGCGTGGTGGCGAGCAGCTCGAAGCGCAGATCGATCCGGTCGAGCAACGGCCCCGAGAGACGCGCGAGGTAGCGCAGCCGGGCCATCGGCGCGCACCGGCACATCGAGTCCTTGCCGGTTCCCGCGCCGCACGGGCATGGGTTCGCCGCGAGCACGAGCTGAAAGCGCGCCGGGAACCGCACCTGGGCCGCCAGCCGGAAGACGCTGACCTCGCCCGACTCGAGCGGCTGGCGCAGTGCGTCGAGGACGGCCGGCGCGAACTCCGGCGCCTCGTCCATGAACAGCACGCCCCGGTGCGCGAGCGAGACTGCTCCCGGTCTGATGTGCGTGGACCCGCCGCCGACGATGGCCGGCACCGACGCAGTGTGGTGGGGCGCCTGGAACGGCGGTGAGGTCACCAGCGGTGCACCCGCGGGCAGTGAGCCGGCCACCGAGTGCACCGTCGTGACCTCGAGAGCAGCGGCGCGGTCGAGCGGCGGGAGCAGCCCGGGCAGCCGCTCGGCCAGCATCGTCTTGCCGGCTCCCGGTGGACCGAGCATGAGCAGGTGGTGGCCACCCGCGGCAGCGACCTCGAGCAGGTAGCGCGCGGTCGTCTGGCCACGGACATCGGCCAGGTCCGGCGTGTGCGCCGGGTCGACGGACCGGTCGTTCCCCGAGCCGCCAATTGCGCCGGCCGCCGTACCGCTCGTTCCGTGCCGCTCCGCGGTCGCGACCACGTCGTCGACCGGGACGTCCTCGCCCCGGGCCAGCGCCACCAGCTCTCGCAGCGAGCGGACCCCGGTGACCCGCACACCCGGCACGAGCGCCGCCTCGGCGGCGTTGGCCGCCGACACGATGACGGCCTCGGCGCCCGCACGCGCGGCGGCGGCCACCGCGGGGAGCACCCCGCGCACCGGGCGCACCTGGCCGTCGAGCCCCAGCTCACCGAGCACCACCACGCCGTCGAAGGAGCCCTCGGGCACCGCACCCTCGGCGGTCAGGATCGCGGCCGCGATCGCCAGGTCGAAGCTGGAGCCCCGCTTGGGCAGGCTGGCCGGCGACAGGTTGACGGTGACGCGCTTGGTCGCAGGCCACCGCTGGTCGCTGTTGACCAACGCGGCCCGCACCCGGTCGCGCGACTCGGCCAGTGACGCGTCCGGCAGGCCCACCAGCGAGTAGGACGGGACGCCGACGCCCAGGTCGGCCTCGACCTCGACGACGTGCCCCTCGACCCCGACCAGGGTGACCGCCCTGGTGCGCGCGAGTGGCACGTCAGCCGACCCCGCGCACGTGCTCGACCTGGGCCGGTGCCCGCCCCTCCTGGAGCACGCCCACGAGGTCGATGCGGATCTCCCTCGGGTGCACGCCCTGCGCGTGCACCCAGGCCGCCGCCAGCCGGTGCAGGCGGGCGGCCTTCCGGGCTGTGACGCCCTCGAGCGGTGCACCGAAGCGCAGCCCCGACCTGGTCTTGACCTCGCAGATCACCAGCACCGCGCCGTCGCGCGCCACGATGTCGATCTCGCCCGCCGGGCAGCGCCAGTTGCGCGCCAGGATCGCGAAACCGGCGCCGACCAGGTGCGCGGCCGCAACGTCCTCGCCGTGCCTGCCCAACACGTCCTTCGCGCGCACCGGACCACCTCCCTCGACCAGCAGCGTGGCCCTGCGCGTGCACCGTGAGCCCGACCCGGCACGATGTGTGGACAGCCGGCGGGCCCGCGCGGCTGTGGACGACCGCGAGGAAGCGAGGAAGGCGGGCGAGGTGAGCGACGAGCCGACGCGGCAACCGCCGGCCTCGGTGGTCCGCCTGCGAGCACTGAGCAGCGACCTTGGCGCCCGCGCCGCCCGGCGGAGCCGGGCGTCGATGCGCGAACGGGTCAACCGGCTCCGGCAGCGCTCGTTCCTGGTCGCCCAGGTCGCCCTGGCCGCGGCGCTCGCCTGGCTGGTCGCCCGCGAGCTGCTCGACCACGAGCAGCCATTCTTCGCACCGGTCGCCGCGATCGTCAGCCTGGGCGTGTCCTACGGCCAGCGGCCGCGCCGGGTCGCCGAGGTCACCGCGGGCGTGGCCGTCGGCGTCGGCGTGGCCGACCTGTTCGCCCACGTGGCGGGCACCGGAACCTGGCAGATCGCCGTCGTCGTCGCCGCTTCGATGAGCGTCGCGCTGCTGGTCGACGCCGGCGTTCTCATCGTCACCCAGGCCGCCGTGCAGTCGGTCATCGCCTCGACCCTGTTGCCCTCGCCGGGCGCCGGACTCGGCCGTTGGCTCGACGCGGTGGTCGGCGGCGGCGTCGCCCTGGTCGCCGCCGCGATCGCTCCGCAGTCGCCGCTGCGCCGGCCGCGCGAGGAGGCCGCACGGGTGACCGCCGAGCTGGCGGTCCTCCTGCAGGAGGCCGCGCGCAGTGCGCGGGACGGCGACGTCGAGCGCGCGTCGCAGACCCTCGAACGGGCCCGTGCCACCGACTCCGCCCTGGACGAGCTGCGTCGCGCCGCCGCCGAGGGCCTCGACGTCGTGCGCAGCTCGCCGTTCCGCCGCCGGCACCGCGAAGGGCTGCGGGCCGTCGCCGACCTCGCGGAGCCCCTCGACCGGGCGGTGCGCAACGTCCGGGTGCTGGTCCGCCGGGTGACGGTCGCGGCGTGGCGCGGCGAACCGGTGCCCGGGTCGTACGCCGACCTGGTGGCCCGGCTGGGCGACGCCGCCGACCGGATGGCGCAGGAGATGGCCGCCGGGCGACTGCCCGTGGCCGTGCGCGGTGACCTGGAGGCGATCGCCGCCGACTCGTCGCGAGTGGCGACGACGACCGAGCTCTCGGCGGTCGTGGTTCTCGCGCAGGTGCGCTCGATGGTCGTCGACCTGCTGCAACTGACCGGGCTCGACGTCGACGGGGCGCTCGAGCAGATCCCGCCGCCAGCAGGGAAGGACGAGAGCTAGCGACCCTGCAGGGCGTCGAGCGCGACGGCCATCGCGATGGCGAGCCGACGGTCGAGCGCCGGGTCGTGCACCTCGAGCAGGTAACGGTCACGCAGAGTCTTCGTGCTCCGCGTCACCGACATGACCGGATGCCCGTCGGCGGAGGCGAAGTCGAAGTGGAAGGGCAGCGGGACGACGTCCTGCAGGCGACGGAGCAAGGCGATCGCCAGGCTGCGTTCCTGCCCGGTCACCTCAGGGAGACCGGGCTGCTGCAGCTTCCACGTCGAGCGCAACAACGAACTGCCGAAGTCCTTGCGGAAGTAGCCGAGCTGGCCGCCGTCGGCCGCGACCACGTCGTAGGTCGCTCGGAGGTCCATGACCGAGCGGGCCTTGAAGCCGAAGGAGGGCGCACCGTTGCGGGTGAAGGTCACCTGCTCCTTGAACGACATGCGCTTCTGCTCGACGAAGCACACCTGCTCCCCGACGGAGCCGTCGGCCGTCGCGAGCGCGACGTCGTAGCGGTTGACCATCAGCGTGAGCCGCTGGGATACCCAGAACCTGGTTGCCTGCTCGACCTGCGCGTCGGTCGTCATCGGCTGCTCATTCGCCGAGTCCCACGTCCTTCGGGAGGTGCAGGTCACCGAGCTCGTTGCGTGCGAGCTCCTCGACGTTCACGTCCTTGAACGTCACCACGCGCACGTTCTTGACGAAGCGCGCCGGCCGGTACATGTCCCAGACCCACGCGTCGGACATCGTCACGTCGAAGAACACCTCGCCGGTGTCCGTCGAACGCACCTGCAGGTCGACACTGTTGGTGAGGTAGAACCGCCGCTCGGTCTCGACGACGTGGGTGAACAGACCCACCACGTCGCGGTACTCCCGATAGAGGGCGAGCTCCATCTCGGTCTCGTACTTCTCGAGGTCTTCGGCACTCATACCGTCACCGCCTCGTCCTCGAGCAACATGACGTCGTCATTCTCCCCCGCCGCGACCCTCACCAGGGTCCGACCCGGCACCCGGGCGTCTCCCTGGGCGCGGCGGGCCACGTTGATGTAGGAGAACCGGTGCTCCGGGCAGGGCCCGTGCCGGTCGAGCGCCGCGTTGTGGACGGGCGTGATGTACCCCTTGTGCAGATTGAAGTCGTATGCCGGGAATCGTTCGTGCAGCCCGGTCATGATCCGGTCCCGGGTCACCTTGGCCACGACCGAGGCCGCCGCGATGGACGCGCTGACCCGGTCGCCCTTCCACACGGCCAGGCCGGGAGCAGGCAGGCCGGAGACCGCGAACCCGTCGGTCAGGACGTAGGACGGCTCGACGTCGAGGCGCATCAGCGCCCGGCGCATGCCCGCGACGTTGCTGACATGGAGCCCGACCCGGTCGACCTCGCCGGGCGGGATCACGACGGCGGACCAGGTCACGGCGCGGGCGACGACCTCGGCGTAGACACGCTCACGCACGACCGGGGTGAGCAGCTTGGAGTCGGCGAGGTCGGGCACCTGGCCCCGGCGGCCCTCGGGCAGGACCACGGCCGCGACGACCAGGGGGCCCGCACAGGCGCCCCGGCCCGCCTCGTCGGCGCCCGCGACCGGGCACAGCCCAGCGCGGGACAGAGCCCGCTCGTATGCCCAGAGACCGCCCTGACGGCGGACGACGAACCTCGCCATGGGACCCGAGACTACGACCTGGCCAGGACGGCTCAGGGCCCCCCGTTGCCCAGGGCAGGCTGGTCGAAGGTCTTGGGCTGGCGCAGCAGGTGGGCCCGGTCGATCGGCCAGACGACCGTGAAGGCGCGCCCGATGACGTCTGCGACGGGCACGAATCCCGAGGTGCCCTGCTGCTCGTTGTGGGCCCGTGAGTCCTCGGAGACCGCCCGGTGGTCGCCCATCACCCAGATCTTGTCCTTGGGCACGGTCACCGAGAAGTCCTGCTCCGTGGGCCGGTCCTCGGGGTAGAGGTAGCCCTGCTCCGCGAGCGCGGTGCCGTTGACGTAGACCCGCCCCTCCCGGCCCTCGACGCGGTCGCCGCCCACCCCGATGACCCGCTTGATGAGGTCCTCCTCCCCGGCCGCTGGCGCGAGGCCGACGAAGACGAGCCCGTCCTTCAGCTTTCCGAGGACGCCCTCGTTCTTGGCCTCCTGCAGGTCCGGCGCCGAGAGCCACCCGCCCGGGTCGCGGAAGACGACGACGTCGCCGCGATGGATCTCGTCGGGCTTGTCGGCGAGCTTGTTGACCAGGACCCGGTCGTTGACGAGCAGCGTGTTCTCCATCGACCCGGACGGGATGTAGAACGCCTGCACGAGAAACGTCTTGATGAGCACGGAGATCACCAGGGCGGTCACCACGATGCCCGGCAGCTCGCGCATGAAGGACTTCCGCGGGCGCGCTTCCCTCTCCTCGCGCCTCTTCTGGCGCCGGCTGAGCGGCTTGCCCTCCGTCGCCGAGTCCCCGGTTGTGGAGGCCCCGGTTTTGGAGGCTTTGCCGTCCTCGGTGGTCGAGTCCCCGGTAGTCGACGGCTTGTCCGACGCGGCCGCGGCGGTCACGTTCTTTCCCGCAACGTTCTCGCCGGCGGCTTCCTTGCCACCCGGTTCGGGGGCGGGCGCCGTCTTGCTCGGAGCAGCGGTCGGCGCATCGGGAGACGGGTCACCCGGCGCCGGCGTCTTGTCCTCCGTGGTCATGGAACGTCAGTCCTCCGTCTCCGCCCAGGGCACGCGAGCGGCCGGGGCGGGACACTCGTCAACGGGACGCGGGGGTGTCGCGACGCTCCTTGATCTTGGCGGCCTTGCCGCGCAGCTCGCGCAGGTAGTAGAGCTTCGCGCGGCGTACGTCTCCGCGGGTCACGACCTCGATGCGATCGATGACCGGGGTGTGCACCGGGAAGGTCCGCTCGACACCGACACCGAAACTGATCTTGCGGACGGTGAAGGTCTCGCGGACGCCGTCGCCCTGGCGGCGGATTGCGACACCCTGGAACACCTGGATGCGGGAGCGGGTCCCCTCGATGACCTTGACGTGGACCTTGAGCGTGTCGCCGGGGCGGAACTCGGGAATGTCCGAGCGGAGCGAGGCGGCGTCAACGGAGTCAAGCGTCTGCATCGGGTCTCATCTCTCGGTGCCACAGGTCACCCAGTGTGGTTGGGTGGGGTCAGGTCGGTTGCCGCGGCCGGACACGGAACGCCTCCCCTGTGGCAGGGGCGCGGAACGGCGTGGGCGGCCTCTCAGTCTGCCACAGGCGGTTCCGTGCGGGCCAATCGACCGGCGCCCTCCGGCAGGGCCCATCCGCAGGCGGCCAGCACCTCGAGGTCACGGGCGTCGAGCGTGGCCGGGTCGAGCCGCGTGACCAGGTCGGGGCGGCGCGCCGCCGTACGCCGCAGACCCTCGTCGCGCCGCCACCGGGCGATCCGCGCGTGATCGCCGGACAGTAGCACCGGCGGGACGTCGCGGCCCTGCCAGGAAGAGGGCTTCGTGTAGCCGGGTGCCTCCAGCAGCCCGCCGACGTGCGACTCGTCGACCAGCGAGTCGGCGTTGCCGAGCACTCCGGGCAGCAGCCGGGCAACCGCCTCGACGACCGCGAGCACAGCAACCTCGCCCCCGTTGACGACGTAGTCGCCCATCGAGACCTCGAGCACCCGCATCCGCTCGGCCGCCTCGTCGAGCACCCGCTGGTCGACACCCTCGTACCGCGCGCAGGCGAAGACGAGCCACGGCTCGGCGGCCAGCTCGTGCGCGAGCTGTTGCGTGAACGGCACCCCGCCCGGCGAGGGCACGACAAGCAGCGGCGCCGGGCCGTCGGGGGACGCGACCTCGGCGAGGGCGGCGGACCAGGGCTCGGGGCGCATCAACATGCCCGGCCCACCGCCGTACGGCGTGTCGTCCACGGTGCGGTGCCGGTCCTGCGTCCAGGCGCGCAGGTCGTGCACGGACAGCTGCAGCCGGCCGTCCTCGACGGCCCGCCCGATCAGCGAGAGCCGGAGGGGCTCCAGGTAGGCCGGGAAGATCGTGACGACGTCGATGCGCATGCGTCACTCCTCGTCGAGCAGGCCGGGCGCCGGGTCGACGAGGACGCGGCCACCGTCGAGGTCGACGGTCGGCACCATCACGGCGACGAAGGGGACGAGCGACTCGCGACCGTCCGGGCGCCGTACGACAAGGACGTCCTGGCCCGGCAGGTGGAGCACGTCGGCGAGCTCCCCCACCGCCTCGCCGGCCACGGTCTCGACCCGCAGGCCGACCAGCTGGTGGTCGTAGAACTCCTCGGGGTCCTCGGGACGCTCCGCCGGGTCGACGTCGGCCACCAGCAGGACGCCGCGCAGACGTTCGGCGGCAGAGCGGTCGTTCACGCCCTCGAAGGTGAGCAGAAGGCGACCGCTGTGGACGCGGCCCCCCGTGATCGCCAGCGGGCCGGCGGTCTCGGGGTCGGTCGTCAGCGTCGTTCCGGCGGCCATCCGTCCTCTGGGGTCGTCGGTGCGCACCTCGACGGTGACCTCACCCGCGATGCCGTGCGGACGTCCGATGCGGCCGACGACGACCTGCACCAGCTGACCTCCGCCGTCGAGACCCGTGCGCCGGCTCAGCGCTCGTCGACGTCGAGGAAGTCGACCCGCACCGGCCGGCCCGGGCCGAGCGCGCCGACGACGGTGCGCAGCGCCTTGGCGGTGCGGCCGCTGCGACCGATCACCTTGCCGAGGTCCTCGGGGTGCACCCGCACCTCGAGGACCCGGCCACGCCGGTTGTTGCGGTCCTGGACCGACACCTCGTCGGGGTTGTCGACGATGCCGCGCACCAGGTGTTCGAGGGCCTCCTCGAGCACGATCAGCCCTTGGTCTCTTCAGCGGGCGCCTCGGCGGGCGTCTCAGCAGGCGCAGCGTCCGCGGCCGGGGCCTCGGCGGTCTGGGCGGCCTCGGCAGCGTCCTCCGCCTTCGGCTCGGCAGCGTCGGGCGACTCGGCGGCCTTGGCCGTCTTGGCGGTCTTCTTCGCCGCCTTCTTGCGCGGGGTCGTCGCACCCTCCTTGGCCGAGTCGCCGCCGGCGCCACCCTCCTTGGCCGCGGTCTCGAACACCGACCGCTTGTCCACGCGCGCGTCGGCGACCCGCAACGTTCCCTCGGCACCGGGCAGGCCCTTGAACTTCTGCCAGTCGCCGGTGACCTTGAGGATCGCGGCCACGGGCTCGGTCGGCTGCGCGCCGACGCCGAGCCAGTACTGCACGCGCTCGGAGTCGACCTCGATCAGCGAGGGCTCCTGCGTGGGGTGGTACTTGCCGATCTCTTCGATCGCGCGGCCGTCACGCTTGGTGCGCGAGTCGGCGACGACGATGCGGTAGTAGGGGGCGCGGATCTTGCCCAGGCGCATCAGCTTGATCTTGACTGCCACGGAAATGAAGCTCCTGCTTCTCGCGTGTGGTGGCGTCCGCGCTCCGCGTGGGGGTGCGGGCGGCGGCTGTGCCGGTGGACACGTCGTACGGGGTGAGAGGGGCCGTCGTACGACGGGTTCTAGCGTGGCATTGTGCCAGACGCGGGGTAGCCCGGCCCAATCGAGGCGGCGCGGGCTAGCTGACGACCCGGCCGCGCAGGACGATCGCCGTCGGCGAGGCGAGCGTCCTCAGGTCGTCGCGGGGGTCCTCGTCGAAGAGCACGAGGTCTGCGCTGGCCCCGGGCCCGGTGGCCGGCATGCCGAGCCAGTCCCGCGCCAGCCAGGAGGCGGCGCCGAGCGCCTCGACGCCGGTCAGGCCCACCTGCTCGTGCAGCGCCAGCACCTCGCGTCCGATCAGGCCGTGCGGCAGCACACCGCCCGCATCCGTCCCGGCGTACAGCGGGACTCCCGCCTCGTGGGCCGCCCGCAGCGTCACGTCGGCGCGCGCGTGGAGGTCGCGCATGTGCGCGGCGTACGCCGGGAAGCGGGCCTCGCCCTGCTCGGCGTACGACGGGAAGTTGTCGATCTGGACCCGGGTAGGCACCAGCGCCGTGCCGCGGACGGCCATGTCGGCGATCACGTCGTCGGTGAGCCCGGTGCCGTGCTCGATGCAGTCGATCCCCGCCGCGACCAGCTCGGCGACCGACTGCTCGCCGAAGCAGTGTGCGGTGACCCGGGCACCGAGGGCGTGGGCGCGGTCGATCGCGGCGGCCGCGGCGTCGACCGGCCAGAGAGGGCCGAGATCGCCCTCGTCGCGATCGATCCAGTCGCCGACGAGCTTGACCCAGCCGTCGCCGCGCGCCGCTTGCGTCTCGACCTCGGCCACCAGGCCGGCGGGCTCGATCTCCACGCCGTAGTTGCGCAGGTATCGCTTGGGCCGCGCGATGTGCCGGCCCGCGCGCACGACTCTGGGCAGGTCGAGCCGGTCGTCGATCCAGCGGGTGTCGACGGGCACGCCGGCGTCACGGATCAGCAGCGTCCCGACGTCGCGGTCGGTGAGGATCTGCTCCTCCTGGACGTCCTCGCCCACCCCGCCGTCCGCCTCGAGGCCGACGTGGCAGTGCGCGTCGACGAGGCCGGGGATGGCGTAGCGACCGGGCAGCGGCCGAGCCTCGGGCACCGGCTCGTCACTCAGGTAGCCGTCCGGGCCGACCCAGAGGTCGCGCGGCTCGTCGCCGGGCAGCAGCACCGCATGCAGGTGCAGGGGCGGGACGTGCATCGAGGTCAGCGCTGGCCGGGAGGCAGCAGGTTGCGCAGCTCGTCGGGGAGCTCGAAGTCCTCGGGGAGGTCGAGCTTCTCCGGCTCCGCCTCGCCCGCCTGGCGCGCGGCCCACTGCTTCTCCTCGAGAGCGCGCTTGGCCGGGTTGCCGGAGCGCCCGCCCTTGACCTTCTTCCCGCCCTTGCCGGCCTTCGAGCTCTTGCCCTTGGCCTTCTTGCCCATGCCCATCCCCGGCATGCCAGGCATGCCAGGCATGCCCGGCATCCCCGGGGCACCGCCGGAGGCAAGCTGGCGCATCATCTTCTGCGCCTCGGTGAATCGCTCGACGAGCTGGTTCACCTCGGAGACGGTGTGGCCGGAGCCGCGCGCGATGCGGGAGCGGCGCGAGCCGTTGAGCAGCTTGTGATCGCGGCGCTCCGCCGGGGTCATCGACTGGATCATCGCGGTGACGCGGTCGATCTCGGTGTCGTCGATGTTCTCGATCTGCTCCCGCATGGCGCCCATGCCCGGCAGCATCCCGAGCAGCTTGGACATCGAGCCCATCTTGCGCATCGACGCCATCTGGCTGAGGAAGTCCTCGAACGTGAAGTCCTCGCCGCGGCCGAACTTGCCGGCCATCTCCTCGGCCTCGTCCTTGTCGAACGCCTTCTCGGCCTGCTCGATGAGGGTGAGCACGTCGCCCATGCCGAGGATGCGCGAGGCCATCCGGTCGGGGTGGAACGCGTCGAACTCCTCGACGCTCTCCCCCGCCGAGGCGAACATCACCTGGCGGCCGGTGACCTTGGCGACCGACAGCGCGGCACCGCCACGCGCGTCGCCGTCGAGCTTGGTCAGCACGACGCCGTCGAAGCCGACTCCGTCGAGGAACGCCTGCGCCGTGTTGACCGCGTCCTGACCGACCATCGCGTCGACGACGAAGAGCGTCTCGTCGGGCTTCACGGCGTCACGGATGTCGGCGGCCTGCTGCATCAGCTCTTCGTCGATGCCGAGTCGGCCCGCGGTGTCGACGATGACGATGTCGTGCATCTTCTGCCGCGCGTGCTCGATCGAGCGTCGCGCGACGTCGACCGGGTCGCCGACACCGTTGCCGGGCTCGGGCGCGAACACCGGCACGGACGCGCGCTCGCCCACGATCTGCAGCTGCGTGACCGCGTTGGGGCGCTGCAGGTCGGCCGCGACCAGCACCGGCTGATGGCCCTGCTGCTTGAGCCAGTGCGCGAGCTTGCCGGCCAGCGTCGTCTTTCCGGACCCCTGCAGACCGGCGAGCATGATGACCGTCGGCGGGTTCTTGGCCAGGCGCAGCCGGCGGGTCTCGCCGCCGAGGATCTCGACGAGCTCGTCGTTGACGATCTTGATGATCTGCTGCGCGGGGTTGAGCGCCTGGTGCACCTCGGCGCCGCGGGCACGCTCGCGCACGGCGGCGATGAAGTCCTTGACCACCGGCAGCGCGACGTCGGCCTCCAGCAACGCGACCCGGATCTCGCGGGTGGTCGCGTCGATGTCGGCGTCGGTGAGCTTGCCCTTGCCGCGCAGGCTCTTGAAGGTGGCGGCGAGGCGGTCCTGCAAGGTGGCGAACACGCGGGATTTCCTAGCGTCGTACGACGGTGACGAACCCCGTCAGCCTATGTCTTAGGTGTTGCGGGGGGTGACGGCCACCAGGACCTCGGCGGCCCGGCGGTCCCAGATCCCGGCCGCGACCACCGAGCCGAGGGCGGCCGCGCCGATCCCCCACACCGGGCCAAGCACGAACGCGGCGAGCATCAGCGCGGTCACGTCACCGAGGACACCCCACAGGCTGATGACGGCGATCGGCACCACCAGCACGATCTCGCCCATGAAGCCGAGGGACTGGTAGAGCAACGTGCTGCACCCCGCGCCCGTCCCCGTCGCGAACGGGTTGGACGGGTTGTCCGGCACCGCGTAGGGCGCACCGACCGACATGACCGAGGTCACGGCGAGGCCGCACCCGAGTGCGGCCGCGCACAGGCCGAACGCCGCGGCGCCGACAGCAGGCGACGCACCCGCGACCAGGGTCCCGACGACGGTCAGGACCAGCATCGCCGGTACGGCGAAGAGAGCGAGTGCCGCCTGACGCCCTCGCACGAGCGCGCGGGCGATCCGCCCGACGGAGACGTCGGTCCAGATCGAGGTCCCGTCCAGCCCGAAGATGTTGGCGTTGTTCATGGTCGCGAAGAACGCGGGACCCAGGCCCACGAAGGCGAACTGCCGCCCGACACCGCCGGTGCCGGCGAGGGACGGGCCGATCACGAGGCCCGCGCCGATGAGCAGCGACGTGAACGCGGCTGCCCTTCGACGCGGGTCGCGCCACCAGTAGCGCAGCTCCTTCGCGATCACCGCACCGGTGGGACCGCGTACCACGACGGGGCGTACCCACCAGGGCACCAGATCGCTGCCACGCGACCGCGAGGCTCCCCCGGAGACCGCCGGTGCCTCCAGCGTGCGCCGCACCGCGCGCGCCCAGATGCCCAGCAGCAGCGCGACGACGGCCGCCGTGCCCGCCAGCTTCAGGGCGGTGAGCCCCCAGCGCCCGGCCGTCGCGTCGAGCACCGCCGCGAACGGCCAGCCGGCCGGCGTCCAGGCGATCAGGTCTGCGACGGAACGGACGCCCTCACCGCCCGTTCGGGAGAGGTAGGCCTGCAGGCCCAGCTGGACCGGGTAGAACGAGGCACCGAGCAGGGCGGCGGCGACGAGCCCGAAGTCGCGGCCACGGCGGCTGCGCAAGGCACTGCCGAACGAGGTGGTGAGAGCCCTGCTGGCGACGGTGCAGAGCAGCAGGGTCAGCAGCGCGGCAACCATGCCGAGGACGGCGGTGACGGCGGAGTCGCTGATGGCGTAGCCGGCGGCGAGGAGAGAAAGGACACCGAACACCGTGGGTCCGCCCACAACTCCGGCCGCGAGCTGTCCACGCACCAGCTGGTGTGGCGTCAGCGGCAGAAGCGAGAACCGCAGCGGGTCGATCGAGTTGTCGGAGCTGAAGAGCAGGAGCGGGATCATCAACCAGCCCAGAGCCATGAACCCGGCGTAGATCAGCACTGCGTCGTCGGCGAAGGTCCGTCCCCGGATCACCACGAAGAGGACGACCGCGGTGAGGCCGCCGAGGACGCCGAACACGAGACCGAGCACCGCGAGCACCTGCTGAAGCGTCGAGCCACGCGAGAGGGTGTTGGCGAAAACGCGAAGCCTCAGTCGGAGGAGGTGCCGAGCCACGACAGCCCTTCCCCGGTGTCGCGTCGCCCACCGACGAGCCCGACGAACACGTCCTCGAGGTTGCGCCCGCTTCGGACGTCGTCGAGCGGGCCGCTCGCCAGCAGCCGGCCTGCGGCGATGACGGCCACGTGGTCGCAGAGGCGTTCGACCAGATCCATGACATGGCTGGACAGGATGACGGTCCCGCCGCCGGCGACGTAGCGGCCGAGGATCCCGCGGATGGTCGAGGCGGACACCGGGTCGACCGCCTCGAACGGTTCGTCCAGCACCAGCAGGCGCGGCGAGTGCAGCAGAGCAGCCGCGAGCCCGATCTTCTTGCGCATGCCGGCCGAGTAGTCCACCACCAGCGTGGTGCCTGCCCCACTCAGGTCGAGTACGTCGAGGAGCTCGGCGCTGCGCGAGCGGATGACGTCGTCGGCCATGCCGCGCAGCAGCCCGGTGTAGGTCAGCAGCTCGGTCGCCGACAGACGGTCGAACAGCCGCTGGCCGTCCGGCAGGATGCCGACCCGCCGCTTCGCCTCCGCGGGCCCCGCGCCCCAGACGTCGTATCCGTCGACAAAGGCGGTGCCGACGTCGGGCCGCAGCAGACCGGTCGCCATCGAGAGCGTGGTCGTCTTGCCCGCACCGTTGGGGCCGACCAGGCCGTAGAACGAGCCTTTCGGCACGTCGAGGTCGAGGCGGTCCACTGCGACGGTTCGTCCGAAGGTCTTCCGCAGGCCACGCAGGGCCAGCGCCGGTGGCGCGACTGGGGGCGTGGACATCCGCCCATGATCGCTCAGGCGGCTGCGTCGCCGAGCAGCCGGACCACCTCGCGGATCGCTCGCTCGTCGAGGACACTGCCCGAGCCGTCCACGACGTAGAAGACGTCGACGGCCTCGGCGCCGAGCGTCGCGACCCGTGCAGCACGGATGCTCACACCCATGAGTGCCAGTGCCCGGCCGAGGCGGTAGAGCAGCCCGGGCCGGTCGTGGGCGCGGACCTCGAGCACGGTGGCGGTCGCGGACGCGCCCTCGACGACGGAGACGCGCGGCGCAGGCGGCTCGACGCCGGACACCCGCCGACCCGCATCGCGACCGGACAGCCGATGCGTCACGTCCAGCTCGCCGGACAGCGCCCTCGCCACGTCAGTGCGCAGCGCGTCGGCGCGTGGCTCGTGGTCGCGTTCGGGCACGACCGTCCAGACGTCGAGGGCCATGTCGCCCTCGGTGCGCACCTGGGCTGCCCGCACCGAGAGTCGGTGCAGTGCAAGCACCCCGGCGACAGTGGCGAAGAAGCCGGGCCGGTCCGGCGCGGCCACGGTCACGGTCCAGGTGATCGCCTCGTCCGGTTCCGCGGTCACCGCGAGCCGGCCGCGCGCCACGAGGGCGGCCTGGTCCCCGGTCAGGGCGGCCGGGCGTGGCTGGGGTGCGCCGTCGAGCCGGGCGGCAGCACGGCGTACGAGATCGTCCACGAGGTTCGCCTTCCAGTCGCTCCAGGCGGCCGGGCCGGCCGCCAGGGCATCGGCCACGGTCAGGGCGTGCAACAGCGCGAGCGTGTCGCGATCGCCCACCGCGCGTACGACGGCGTCGACCGTGAGCGGGTCGTCGAGGTCGCGCCGGGTCGCGGTCTCGACGAGGAGCAGGTGATGGCGGACCAGGAGTGCGATGGCTGCGACGTCCTCGGCGACGAACCCCATCCTGGTGGACGCCGTCGCGGCAAGCGGGACACCTGCCTCGCTGTGGTCACCCGGTTGCCCCTTCCCGATGTCGTGCAGGAGCGCGGCCAGCAGCAGCAGGTCCGGACGGTGCACGTCGCGCACCAGCGGCGCGGCCTGCACCGCCGTCTCGACGAGGTGCCGGTCGACGCTGAAGACGTGCACCGCGTTGCGCTGAGGGCGGTGCCGGACGTGTGCCCACTCGGGCAGCAACCGGCCGAGCGCACCCGACTGGTCCAGCGACTCCCACACGGGCACGAGCGGCCGGCCCGCTCCGAGCAGGTCGGTGAACAGGTCGCGCACAGCGTCGGGCCACGGTTCCGGCAACGGCGGTCCGTCGGCCGCCACGCGGTCCATCGAGCTGGTCGCGACGGGCAGCCCGGCGCGCGCCGCCCGGGCGGCCAGTCGCAGGACGAGCACCGGGTCGGCCGTGGGGTCGGCCTGGGCGGTGAGCACCGCTTCTCCGTCGTGCTCGGCCAGCCCGGGGCCGAGGAGCTTGAGCACCGGCTTGCGGCCGCGAAGGTAGCGCGACCGTTGTGGCCGGATCGCCTGCAGCGCGCGCCGCCACGTCGCGTCGGCCGCGTGATTGACCTGCGCGGCGGCCGAGCCGACCTCGCGCAACAGCTCGTCCGCGTCGGAAAGACCCAGCCGCGTGGACACGGCGTCCTGCTCCTGGTGCAGCAGCCGGTTGCCGTCCCGGCCCGACTCGAGGTGCAGGGCGTCGCGCACATCGGCCAGCCGGCGTACGGCGTCGTCTACGTCGCGGTGCGGCCGGTCGGCCAGCCAGGTCGCCGCGACCGCGCGCAGCGACACCAGGTCGCGCAGCCCGCCGCGGCCTTCCTTGAGGTCGGGCTCGAGGGTGTGGCGCAGGTCGCCGTGCCGACGGCCGCGGTCGTCCCAAGCCTCGCGAAGCGCCGGCAGCCGCCGCCGCGCCGCGGCCCGCCAGTCGCCGAACACGCTCGAGCGCAGCCGCGCCACCAGCTGCGGGTCGCCCACGACGAGGCGGGCGTCGAGCAGGCCGAGCAGCACGGCCAGGTCAGCGCTCGCCAGGGTGCGTGCCTGCTCGAAGGTGCGTACGGCGTGGTCGAGGCGCACGCCCGAGTCCCAGACGGGGTACCAGAGCTTGTCGGCGAGGGCGGGCACCTCGCGCTGGCCGGCGTGCAGGAGCACGAGGTCGAGATCGCTGCCGGGCGCCAGCTCGGCCCGGCCGTACCCACCCACTGCGACGAGCGCGACCTTGTCGCCGGCGGCGACACCCACGTCGGCGGCCGCCGACGTGTACACCTGACGCAGCCAGGCGTCGGTCAGTGCAGCGAGTCCCTGACGCCGCGCCGGGCCGGGCCTGCCCACCGAGGCGAGCAGGTCGCGGCGCCGGGCGGCGTAGTCGGCCGGGCGCGACGACGGGTCAGAGAGCGTCGACGCCACGCTCGCCCGTGCGGACGCGGACGACCGTGTCGACCGGCGTCGACCAGACCTTGCCGTCGCCGATGCGCCCGGTCTGCGAGCTCTTGACGATCACCTCGATCACGTCCTCGACGTCATCGTCGTCGAGCAGCACCTCGACGCGCACTTTGGGCACCAGGTCGACGTTGTACTCCGCCCCCCGGTAGACCTCGGTGTGCCCGCGCTGACGGCCGTAGCCACTTGCCTCGGAGACAGTGATCCCGTGCACCCCGAACGACTCGAGGGCGCTCTTGACGTCGTCCAGCTTGAACGGCTTGATGACTGCAGTGACGAGTCTCATGCGTCCACCCTCTCCTTGCTCGACGCGCCCACGGGGGCACGGTAACCGGCACCGCTGAAGGCGCCCATCTCGTACGCCGTCTCCGCGTGCGTCGTGCGGTCGACACCGGTGATCTCGTGTTCCTCGTCGACCCGGAAGCCCATCGTCTTGTCGATGGCCTTGCCGATGGCGTAGGCGAGCACGAACGAGAAGACCATGACCGCTCCGGCCGCAACTCCTTGCCGCCACAGCTGGTCCAGGCCACCGCCGTACAGCAGACCGTCGACGCCCGCCGGCGCCTTGGCCGTCGCAATGATGCCGATCATCAGCGTGCCCACGACACCGCCGATCAGGTGCACACCCACCACGTCGAGCGAGTCGTCGTACCCGAGCTTGTACTTCAGTCCGACGGCGAGGGCGCACAGCACACCGGCCACGGCACCGACCACCAGCGCGCCGACCGGGTTGACCGCGGAGCACGCGGGCGTGATGGCGACCAGCCCGGCCACGACTCCCGACGCGGCACCCAGCGACGTGGCGTGCCCGTCGCGGATCTTCTCGGTGGCGAGCCAGGCGAGTGAGGCAGCCGCCGTCGCACCCAGGGTGTTGATCCACGCGACCGCGGCGATCGAGCCGGCGCCGAGTGCGGAGCCGGCGTTGAAGCCGAACCAGCCGAACCACAGCAGTCCGGCGCCGATCATCACGAGAGTCAGGTTGTGCGGGCGGATCGGCTCGGTGCCGAAGCCGACGCGCTTGCCGAGCACCAGTGCGAGCGCCAGTGCAGCAGCACCTGCGTTGATGTGCACCGCGGTGCCGCCGGCGAAGTCGACTGCGGCCAGGTCGTTGGCGATCCAGCCGCCGACCTCGGCCGTGTAGCCGTCGAACGCGAACACCCAGTGGGCGACGGGGAAGTAGACGACGGTGGCCCAGATGCCGGCGAAGACCATCCAGGCACCGAACTTCGCACGGTCGGCGATGGCGCCGCTGATGAGCGCGACGGTGATGATCGCGAACACTGCCTGGAAGCCGACGAAGGCGAGCGGCGGGATGCCGGCGGCCTCGCCCGCGACGCCACCGAGCGGGTCGGCGGAGAGCAGACCCTCGAGACCGGCGAAGTCGAGGTCGCCCACCAGGCCGCCGCCGACGTCGTCGCCGAACGCGAGCGTGTAGCCGTAGAGCACCCATAGGACGCTGATGAGTCCGAGCGCGCCGAAGCTCATCATCATCATGTTGAGCACGCTCTTGGCCCGGACCATGCCGCCGTAGAAGAGCGCGAGCCCGGGCGTCATGAGCAGCACGAGCGCGGCACTCGTGAGAACCCAGGCGGTATCGCCTGCACTAGGTGACACAGGAACCTCCTCGACGGGGACCACTTGTCGAGAAGAGTCGGGCAGGCGCGTTTCCGCGACGGGCTCGCCACGTTTCGGTGAGGTGACGGTTCGCAGCGCTCTGTTACAGGCAGGTAACCAGACAAGGGCGTGAAGACGGTGAACGGAACGGTCCGGCCAACAAAGACGACGCACTGGCTTCTCAGCAGGCCTTTCTGGCCTCCTGAGGCCAATGCATCGTCATTCCTGGCCCTTGCCGCGAACAGCGGGTCAGCCATCGGGAGCCGGCACTGCCGTCAGAGCCACTGGCGTTGTCCACACCTGTCGGAGCCTGGGAATCCGTTGTCCACAAAGGGGTTCTGGGCGTGTTGGGTGTCGGTGGGTGGCGGTAGGATCGAACATGCTTTCGATCGATGTTCGTGGTGCGGTGTCCGACGGGTCTGGCCGACGCGCACACCGGCCTGGACGCGGCGGCCGCCGCGATCGAGGACGGTGCGCTGCGCGGCTTCACTCCCGGCGAGCTCGCCGCACGGGTGCAGGACCTGCGCCGGCTGCAGGCCAAGGCCGAGGCGGCGGTGCTCGCGGTGACCCGGGAGGTGGAGGCGCAGAACGTCTTCTCGTACGAGGGTCTGCTGGACGCGAAGTCGTGGCTGCGGGCGAAGGCTCGGATGACCCCGAACGAGGCCGCGGCCACGGTGCGCACGGCGCGGGCGCTCGGGCGGGTGGAGCTGGCGGCGACGGCTGCGGCGCTCGGGGCGGGGGAGATCGACCCGGCGCATGCCCGGCTGATCGCCGACGGCACCGACAAGGCACCCGCGGGGGCGGTGGACCTGATCGAGCCGGTCGCGCTGGACGCAGCCCGGGTGGCCGACCCGCGGGCGGTCGCGGACGTGATGCGCCGCCTGCAACACGCCCTGGACCCCGACGCCGCCGACGCACGAGCCTTGGCGAGGTACGACCGGCGCGGGCTCACCCTGGCGCCGACCCTGGACGGGTCCATGCTGATCCGCGGGGTCGCCGACGAGGCCACCGGCGCCCTGCTGGCCACCGCCGTCGACGCCGCCAGCCCCCTCGTCGCCGGGGACACCCGCACCCCCACCCAGCGCCGCCTCGACGCCCTCGCCCACCTCGCCCGCCACTACCTCCGCGACGACCAACCCGGCGACCCGCCGAACGACAGCACCCAAATCAACGCCGATAGCGCCGGCGGCGCCGGCGATGAAAGTGATGGCGGCGATGTCGAGAGTGGCGAGAAAAGCGGCGGCGGAAGACGTGATGGAGGAAGGAGTGGGCGTGGTGGCGCTCGGACGCAGCTGATCGTCACCGTCGACGCCGACACGCTGTCCTCGCAGCCGGGTGAGTCGGGGTCCCCGGGGGGTTCGCTGGCCTGGATCGGACCCATCACCGCCGCCACCGCGCAACGCCTCGGCTGCGACTCCCTGGTCACCGTGGTCGCGCTCGGCCCCGACGGGCAAGTGATCGGCAACCGGGCGCAACGCCGGTTCTTCACCACCGCCCAGAGACGCGCCATCATCGCCCGCGACGGCGACCGCTGCCCCGCCCCCTACTGCGACCGGCCCATCACCTGGGCCGACGGGCACCACCAAACCAGCTGGACGCTCGGCGGACCCACCACCGTCGACAACGGGGTGCTGCCCTGCGAAGGCCACCACCTGCTCATCCACGAAGGCCACTGGCAACTGATCCGACTCCCCGACGGCCGCTACCTCCTCCAACACCCCGACGGACGCACCCTCGGACCCGAACCCCACCCACCCGGACACCACCGACCACCCCCGCGACGGCAGTGACGGCGAGGGTCGCGAGCAACCGCTAACTAGCTGTCGACGAGTGCGTCGACGAAGGCCGCCGGCTCGAACGGAGCCAGGTCGTCGGCGCCCTCGCCGAGACCGACCAGCTTCACCGGCACACCGAGCTCGCGCTGTACGGCGACGACGATGCCGCCCTTCGCGGTGCCGTCGAGCTTGGTGAGCACGATGCCGGTCACGGCCACGACCTCGGAGAAGACGCGGGCCTGGATCATGCCGTTCTGGCCGGTGGTGGCGTCGAGGACGAGGAGCACCTCGTCGACCGGACCGTGTTTCTCGACGACGCGCTTGACCTTGCCCAGCTCGTCCATCAGGCCGACCTTGTTCTGCAGCCGACCGGCGGTGTCGACCACCACAGTGTCGAAGCCGCCGTCGATCCCCTGGCGCACCGCATCGAACGCGACGCTCGCCGGGTCGCCGCGCTCGGGACCGCGGACGACGGGTGCACCGACGCGCTGGCCCCACGTCTCGAGCTGGTCGGCAGCAGCCGCACGGAACGTGTCGGCGGCAGCCAGCAGCACGGTGCGCCCGTCGGCCACGAGCACGCGGGCGAGCTTGCCGACGGTCGTCGTCTTGCCGGTTCCGTTGACGCCCACGACGAGCACCACCGCGGGCCGACCCTCCCGCGACGTGCAGAGGCTGCGGTCGACGTCGGCGCCGACGGCGGTGAGCAGCTCTTCGCGGAGCAACGCCTTGACGTCCTCCGTGCTGCGCTTCGGCAGCGCCTTGACGCGGGTCCGCAGACGCTCGACCAGCTCCTGGGTCGGCCCCACGCCGACGTCGGCCGTGAGCAGGACCTCCTCGATCTCCTCCCAGGTGGCCTCGTCGAGACGCTCGCGGGAAAGCAGGCCGAGCAGCCCGCGGCCGAGCGAGGCCTGCGAGCCGCCGAGCCGGCCGCGCAGCCGGACCAGGCGCCCGGCGGTCGGTTCGGGCCGCTCGAGGAGCGCCTGCTCCTCGAGATCTGCCTGCTCGACGTCGGGCGACGTGTCGACGACCTTGACGTCGCCGGTGCGCAGGTCGACATCGCTGGCGTCGGGCTTGGTCAGCGGCGGTAGCGGGGGCTTACGTCGCCGTCCGGCGGTGACCAGGCCGACGACCAGAACGAGAGCGAGTACCGCGATGACGACGGCGATGATGATGAAGTCCATTGGCCGTCAAGTCTCGCAGAACTGGAAAGGGCGGCCGGTGGCCGCCCCGTCGGGACGGGGTGGCGTCAGCCGCTGCTGCGCGGGAGCCTCGTGACCGAACGCGCAGCGCGACGCAGCCGGCGCTCGATGTTCTCGAAGCGCGCGGACATCCGGCGGGACTTCTCCGGAGTGCTCAGTACGCCGAGCGGCGGCGCCTCGCCGGGGTCGACCTTGTCGGCGACGCGGGTGACGACGCGGCTCACCGGATCGGGCTGGCGTTGGGTCCGGCCACGTTGCCGGAGCACGACGAAGGCCATGACGGCGAGGCCGACGAGCCCGAGAATCAGGTGAGGAAGCAGCAGGGAGGTCATCGAGCACACGCATTCCCGGCACAACTCGTGACAAACAGAACAAACAACTTTAGTACCCGCCCGGGCTAGGCCTTAAGCCGGCTCGGCTTCGCGCAGCCGCTGGCCGATCACGCTGGTCACCCCGTCGCCGCGCATCGAGACGCCGTAGAGGGAGTCGGCGATCTCCATGGTGCGCTTCTGGTGGGTGATGACGATGAGCTGGCTGGCCGCGCGCAACTCGTCGAGGATGCCGAGGAGGCGACCGAGGTTGGTGTCGTCGAGAGCGGCCTCGACCTCGTCCAGGACGTAGAACGGGCTCGGCCGGGCCTTGAAGATCGCGACCAGCAGCGCGACGGCGGTCAGCGACCGCTCGCCGCCCGAGAGCAGCGAGAGACGCTTGATCTTCTTGCCCGGCGGCCGCGCCTCGACCTCGATGCCGGTGCTGAGCATGTCTTCCGGCTCGGTCAGGACGAGTCGGCCCTCCCCGCCGGGGAAGAGCGTCGCGAACACGCCCTCGAACTCTCGCGCGGTGTCGTGGAAGGCAGAGGTGAAGACCTGCTCCACCCGCTCGTCGACCTCGCGAATGATGTCGAGCAGGTCGCGCCGGGTGGCCTTGAGGTCTTCCAGCTGCTCGGAGAGGAACTGGTGGCGCTCCTCGAGCGCCGCGAACTCCTCGAGGGCGAGCGGGTTGACCCGCCCGAGCAGGGTGAGCGCCCGCTCGGCCCCTCGCAGCCGCTTCTCCTGCTCGGCGCGCACATAGGGTCGCGGCTGCGGCTCCTCGTCGGTCTCGGGGTCACCCGGTGCGGGCGGCGACGGCGGGACCAGCTGGTCGGGCGCGTACTCCGCGATCAGCGTCTCGCGCTCCAGGCCGAAGTCCTCGAGGACCTTCTGCTCCAGCGTCTCGATGCGCAGCCGCTGCTCGGCCCGCGCGACCTCGTCGCGGTGGACGCTGTCGGTGAGCCGCTCGAGCTCTCCGGCGAGCGCGCGGACCTCGCCGCGCAGGCCGGCCCGCTCCGCGTCGCGCTGGGCCCGGGCAACCTCGGCCCGCTCGCGATCCCTCGCGGCCTGCTCCAGTGACTGCTCGAGCCGCGCGAGCGCCGCCTGTGCCGCGAACGTCACCTCGCGAGCCACCGCCGCCTCACGCGCCCGGCGTTCGCGGCGGGCTACCGCACGGGCGCGGGCGGCCCGCTCCTCGGCGGCGGCGTGCTCGAGCGCCTCGGCCCGTCCGGCGAGGCCCCGGGCGCGCTCCTCCACCGTGCGTACGGCGAGGCGCGCGTCCGTCTCGGCAGCACGCCCGAGCCGGGCGCGCTCGGCGAGCTCGTCGCGCAGCGCGGTGTCGGGCTCGGTCTCGTCGGGTGACTCCTCGGCGGCCTGCAGCCGCTCCGCCAGCTCGACGACGGCGCCGCGGTCGGCCTCGAGAGCCTCCGAGGCCGCGGCGAACGAGCGTTCGAGCCGCTCGGTCTCGGCCCGCGCGGAGCGCGCCTGCGCGCCCAGCTGACCCAGCTGCTCGGCCACCGCGGCCATCCGGGCGTCGGACTCGTGCAGACGATTCAGCGCGTCCTGGACCTCTCGCCCCGCGGTCTGCTGCTCCTCGGTCGCCTGCTGAAGGGAGAAGCGCAGCCGCTCGATGCGGTGGCCAGCCTCGGCGAGGCGCGCGGAAGCCTCGTCGACGGCGACCTGCACCTCCAGCAACGAGGGCGTCGAGGCCGAGCCACCCGCCGCGCGATCGCGACCGAGCACGTCGCCTGCCCGGGTGATCGCGACCAGCCGTGGGTCGGCGTCGACGACCCGGCGTGCCTCGTCGAGCCCCTCGACGACAACGACGTCGGTGAGCAGCCGGCGCAGCGCGGACTGCAGCTCGGGCGGGCCGGTCACCAGATCCAGAGCGGCGCGGGCGCCGGCGGGCACGACGGGACCCTCGGCGGAGCCGCGGCCGGCGGCGGGACCGTCGGGCACGCCCACCAGCAGGGCGGCGCGGCCGGCGTCGTCGGTCTTCAACAGCGTGATCGCGTCGACCGCCGCGCCCACATCGCGCACGGCAATGGCGTCGGCGGCTGAGCCGAGGGCAGCGGCAACAGCGGTCTCGTCGCCGGGCTGGATGGACAGCAGCGCGGCGACCGAGCCGAGGACACCACTCACCCGGTCGCTGGCGGCGAGCAGCGCGCCGCCGCCGTCCTTGGGCGCGAGCCCCAGCTCGAGCGCCTCCTTGCGGGCGACAAGCGCGGCGCGGTCGCGCTCGGCGCCCCGCTCCTCGCCGTGCAGCTGCTCCACCAGCTCGTCGGCGGCGGCGAGGCGCAGCGCCGCGTGCTCGTGGTCGGAGTCGAGGTCCTCCTCACCGGCGTCCAGCCCGGCCACCTGTGTCTCGAGGGAGGTGAACTCTGCCTGGGCACGGTCGGCCCGCTCCCGGGCCTCCTGCAACGCCGGCATGAGCCGGCCGATCTCGGCCTCGCCGGCCTCGACCCGGCTGCGGCTCGCGTGGACCCGCCCGGCGAGCCGGGCCAGGCCCTCGCGCCGGTCGGCCGCGGCGCGTGCGGCCGCCGTGACGCGCCGGTCCTCGGCCGCGAGCTCGTCCTCGGCGCGCTTGCGGGCCTCGACCGCCGCCTCCAGGGCGGCACGGTCGCTGGCGACGGCGGAGGCCAGCGCCGCCTCGTCCTCCCTGGCCTGGCGCGCGTCGGCCTCGAGCGACTCGGGGTCGGGACCGGAGCGCTCCTGCGCGGGCTCCTCGGCGAGGTGGCGCACCCGCTCGGCCGCCAGCCCGCTGGTGCCGCGGAACCGCTCGCGCAGCGAGGAGAGCCGGTACCAGGTCTCCTGGGCGCGGGCCAGCGCGGGCGCCTCGACCTCGGCGACCCGCTCGAGCTCGACCTCACGCTCCTGCGCGTCGGCGAGGCGGCGCTCGACCTCGCCACGACGCTCCCGCAGCGCGGTCTCGTCGGCGACCTCCGCCTCCAGGGTCGCGGTCAGCTGGACCAGGTCGTCGGAGAGCAGCCGCAGTCGGGCGTCCCGCAGGTCGGACTGGATCACCACGGCGCGCCGGGCGATCTCGGCCTGCTTGCCGAGCGGCTTGAGCTGACGGCGCAGCTCGGTGGTGAGGTCCTGGAGGCGGGTGAGGTTGGCCTGCATCGCCTCCAGCTTGCGCAGCGCCTTCTCCTTGCGCTTGCGGTGCTTGAGGACGCCCGCGGCCTCCTCGATGAACCCGCGCCGTTCCTCGGGCCCGGACGAGAGCACCGCGTCGAGCTGGCCCTGCCCGACGATGACGTGCATCTCCCGGCCGATGCCCGAGTCGGAGAGCAAGTCCTGGATGTCGAGGAGCCGGCAGGGCGCGCCGTTGATGGCGTAGTCGGAGCCGCCGCCGCGGAACATGGTGCGCGAGATCGTGACCTCGGCGTAGTCGATGGGCAGCGCGCCGTCCGAGTTGTCGACGGTGAGCGACACCTCGGCGCGCCCCAGCGGCGCCCGGCCACCCCCGCTGTCGGACGCCGTCGTGCCGGCGAAGATGACGTCTTCCATCTTGCCGCCGCGCAGGGACTTGGCGCCCTGCTCCCCCATCACCCAGGCGAGCGCGTCGACGACGTTGGACTTACCGGAGCCGTTGGGTCCCACGACGGCGGTGATGCCGGGCTCGAAGCGAAATGTGGTCGCCGACGCGAAGGACTTGAATCCCTTGAGGGTCAGGCTCTTCAGGTGCACGCGCGGAACTCCTAGGCCCCTGGTGAGGTCTGGGGAAGGCCGGGGCCAACCCTACCTGCCGGCACCGACGCCTCCGGTCAGGCGCGCCTGGCCGGAGGGCGTCGTACGGCGAGGTGGTCCCGTGCGTCAGGCCGTCAGCCGGCGGCGGCGCAGGACGCCGAGCACGCCGAGCCCGGCAACCAGGACGGCGAGCAGGGCCGCCGGCGCACCGCCCGCTCCGCCGAGCGAGCCCAGCAGCGGGGTGTCCGAGCCGCTGGTGCGGGTGCCCGGGAGGTCGACCGTGTAGACGTCCAGACCACGGACGGCATCGACGGTGTAGATCACGTTGGTCTTGTTGGTGCTGGCCACACCGGCCGTGTTGCGCTCAGGCACCCAGTAGGCGTCCCACACCTCGGAGAGACCGCTCGCGGAGTAGCCATACTCCTCGATGTTCCTCGGGTCGCGGACGTCGATGAGGCGCAGGCCGCCCTCGTAGTAGCCCTGGGCGATGAGGCCGCTCTGGTGGACGTCGAACCAGTGCGCCGAGCAGAACGCCATGTGCGGTGCGGCGACGCCCTCGCCGAGGTCGACCGGGTTGATGCGGTCGAGCGGGTGGATGGAGCCCTTGGTGCCGGTCAGCGAGTCGACCTGCCAGGTCTGGAAGCTGCCGGCGGTCGCGCAGTCGGTGTTCTCGTAGTCCTCCTCGGTGACGAGCAGGACGTTGCCGTTGGCCAGGCTCGGGGTCGCGCCGGCCCTGAACTTGGCGGCGTTGGGCCGCGCGGCGTTGTGGTGGATGAAGTCGTTCCAGGGGCCCTTGGCGCCGTTGGCATCCGTGGTGGCGGCGAGCTTCGGCGCGGTCGGGACGGAGACGTCGAAGATCGCACTGCCGCCGGAGCCGGTGTGCACGCCGTAGCCCGCGTTGTCGAAGTTCCACTTGTGCCCGGCACCCTTGGTGAACACCGCGTTCGGGCCGCCCGCGGGCGACTCGTGCACAGCGACCTCGCGCGGGTGGTCGAGGTCGGAGAAGTCGACGACCGAGAACTTGCCCTCACGGCCGGCCGTGTAGGCGTAGCGGCAGTCGGTCTGGTTGATGCAGGACACGGTGTGGGTGTTGGTCTTTGTGGCGACGCGCGAGCGGATGTAGGGGTGCGTCGGGTCGGTCACGTCGATGAGCGCGATCTCGTTCGAGGTCCCGACGTGGTCAGGCTCGGTGGGGCTGTACGCGATCGCGTCGGCGCCCACCAGCACGAAGCGGTTGATCTTGCCGTTGACCTTCTTCTCGCCGTAGTTCATCGCCTCGTTCTCGAAGACGACGTTCGGCAGGGTGCCGGTGAGCTTCGGGTGCACCGGGTCGGAGACGTCGAAAACGCTGATGCTGTCGGTGCTCGACACGTAGAAGTACGGCGCCGTCTTGGCGAAGACCCCGGAGATCGCCGCCGTGTCGGGGAAGTTCTCGACGAAGCGGATGTTCGGGGTGGAGATCAGCGGGACACTGACGCCGTCGCGGAACTGCTTGCGCTTCGAGGCGGTGTCCTTGGGCGCCGCGGAGGCCGGTCCAGCTAGGGCGGGCGCCCCGACGAGAAGACCGACCAGCACGGTCGCCAGGACGGTGAGACGCAAGCGGGACATGACGTGACCTCCGTTGACGGCCAGGACAGGACAGCCTGAGCGGCCGCTACCTCGTACCCGGTCCAACGAGGAAGACACCCGGAGGTCACGGTTCGGGCGAACCAGGCTAAGGATCACGAATAATCACGGATCGTGACATAACGGACGGGACGTCGCCGTGCGACGTCCCGTCAAAAAGCGCGGCGAGGCCCTTAGGCCAGGGCCGGCTCCTTCGCCTGCTGCAGCGAGATCAGCTGCGGGTGGTCAGTGGCACTGAGCGCCTCGTTCTCGGCCTGGAGGCGCAGGACCTCCGACTCGAGGTCGCGGACACGTTCGCGCAGGCGTCGGACTTCGACAACCACGCGGGGATCCATGCCGCCTACGTGACCGAATAGAGCCTTCGCCATGGGCGATCCTCCGTGCTTTTCCGACCCGGTGGGGCCAATTCTTCGACGTGGTCGCGGATCCGGGCAGGTCGGGGGCGCGGGGTGGCCGCGACGGCTCGCCTGGGCGACGTGGAACTTCAGGGTCGCATCCCGATGCGGACGGGTCAATAGGTCACGATGCGATCACACCGGCTGTTCACCCGACCGGCCGATTGTGTTCAGAGCTGGCAGACCGTGGCCAATCGGGCACGATCCGCTGGGCTCGTCGGGAGCATGGTCGCCAGCTCCGGCCCGCCCGAGCGGGACAGCCAGACGTTGAAGGCGTAGGGCCTCTTCACCTCGCTCCTGGCATGGGCGTCGCAGCGCGTCTGGGTGACCTGCACGGGGATGCTGGCACGCGGCGCACCCCGATCCACCCTGCCCAGCGGGACGGGTGACCCGGGGCGCGGGGAGATGCCGTAGATCACCGACCCGCCCGTCTGGGTGACCTCGAAGGTCTGGCTGGGGTCGAGCAGCCGCACCTCGAGGGTGGTGAGCATCCGGATGTCCGCGCCGCTCCCGACACGTTGCCACCGGGGCCCGAACGACAGGGTGACCTCCCTGCGCAGCGCCTGCGCCCGGCACTCGGTCTCCCAGATCTTGCGGAGCACGCCCAGCTCGTCCATGGCCGTCAGGTGGACCTCGCGGACCCCCGAACCGCTACTCACGGTGAGCACGACCTGGGCAGCCACCTCTTCCGGACCCGAGGGTGGGACATCGTCCTGGCAGCGCGGCTCGCCGTAGCGGATCGGCAGGTTCACGACCAGCCCGGGCCGGATCGGGGCGTCCTGGGGGAACGCGGCCGCCGGGTCGAAGCCGACGGGGAGCAGCCTGAGCCGGGTGACCTGCACCTCGCCCGGTCCCTCGTTGCTGACGGCAGCCTGGACACTTCGCTTCGGTGTCTCGCGGCGCAGCCCGACGACCTTGGCGCTGATGCCGTCGTCGGTTGCGACTGCGGCGCGGCGTTCGCCGCCTCTGTCGCGGATCGTGTCGCTGTCGAGGTCGAGACCGACGAGACCCACGGTCAGTGCGGCGGCAGCCACCGCGGCCAGGATGGGGAGCAGGTGCCGTCGAGGCATGGACGGGATCGTAGGGCTATGGCCGCGCGTTGCGCGGTCGCCGCTGGCATCGCGGGCAGCGGTAGGACGAGCGGTTCATGAACGGCTCGCGCACCACCAACGCGCCGCACCGCCTGCACGGAAGCCCGGCGCGGCCGTAGACGGCGAGGGACCGGTCGAAGTACCCACTCTCGCCGTTGACGTTGACGTAGAGCGCGTCGAAGGACGTGCCCCCCTGGTCGAGCGCCTCGGTGAGCACGGCACGCACCGCGGCGAGCACGGCCGACACGGTCGGCCTGGTGAGCGTCTCGGTCGGGCGCGCGTAGTGCAGCCGCGCTCGCCACAGCGCCTCGTCGGCGTAGATGTTGCCGATTCCGCTGACCAGTGACTGGTCGAGCAGGGCACGCTTCAGGCCCGTGTGGCGCCGCCGCAGGAGCGCCGCGAAGCCCGCGTCGTCGAAGGCCGGGTCCATCGGGTCCCGGGCGATGTGGGCGATGGGCGCGGGCAGCGCCTCGCCGTCGGGTCCAGCAGTCACGAGGTCGACGAGCGCGAGCCCGCCGAACGTCCGCTGGTCGACGAATCGCAGCTCGGGACCGCCGTCGGTGAAGGTCATGCGCACCCGCAGATGGGTCTCGTCCGGCGCGTCCGCCGGCCGCACGAGCAGCTGGCCGCTCATGCCGAGGTGGGCGAGCACCGTGTCGTCGCCCCCCTGTGCATCGTCAGGCACATCCAGCGGGAGCCACAGGTACTTGCCGCGGCGTCGCGCAGGGCCGACGGTCCGCCCGACGAGGCGGGCCTCGAAGTCCGGGCCGCCCGCGACGTGACGGCGTACGGCGCGGGGGTGGGCGACGGTCACCGTCGCGATGGTGCGGCCCGACACCCACCGGTCCAGGCCACGCCGCACCACTTCGACCTCGGGCAGCTCCGGCACGTCAGCCGGCGGGGTCGGCGTTCTCGTCGACGTCGACGGCCAGGCCGGCCCGGATCGTGCGCCAGGCGGAGGCGGCAGCCTCCTGCTCGGCCTCCTTCTTGCTGCGCCCCGTGCCGTCGCCGAAGGGCTCGCCGCCGACGAGGGCGTTGGCGTTGAAGACCTTCTCGTGGTCGGGACCCGACTCCGTCACGACGTACTCCGGCACGCCCAGACCCGTGGTCGCCGTGAGCTCCTGGAGGCTGGTCTTCCAGTCCAGGCCCGCGCCCATGGTGCCGGCCTGCTCGATGAGCGGGTCGAACAGCCGGTGGATCAGGTCGGAGGCGGCGCTGAGGCCACGGTCGAGGTAGACGGCGCCCAGCAGCGCCTCGAGCGTGTCGGCCAGGATCGAGGACTTGTCCCGTCCCCCGGTCGTCGCCTCGCCGCGGCCGAGGCGCATGAAGCGGCCGAGGTCGAGCTCACGCCCCACGTCGGCGAGGGCCCGCATGTTGACGACGGCGGCCCGCAGCTTGGCGAGCTGGCCCTCGGGCAGCTCGGGGTGGCTGCGGTAGAGCGTGTCGGTGACGACGAGCCCGAGGACGGAGTCGCCGAGGAACTCGAGGCGCTCGTTGGTGGGCAGCCCGCCGTTCTCGTAGGCGAACGAGCGGTGGGTCAGGGCGCGCTCGAGCAGGACGGGCTCGACCACGACCCCGATCCGGTCGAGCAGCTCGTCGTTGCTCACCGCGCCGGACCTCTCGTCGACCGTGCTGGCTCGCCTCACGGACCGGCTCAGACGTCGAGGATGGTGCGGCCGTTGTAGGTGCCGCAGGTGGGGCAGGCCGTGTGGGGCAGCTTCATCTCACGACAGCGCGGGCAGGCGGTCAGCTTCGCCGCCGTGGTCTTCCATTGCGCCCGCCGCGACCGGGTGTTGCTGCGCGACATCTTCCGCTTGGGGACGGCCACGGTCAGCTCTCCTTGATTTCGTTGTTCGTCATGCCGGTGTTCGTCAGACCTTGCAGGGCCGCCCACCGGGGGTCGACCACGTCGTGCCCGTGGTCCGGGTCTTCCGCGAGCCGCGCCCCGCACTGGGGGCACAGGCCCGGACAGTCGTCCCGGCACACCGGCTGGAGCGGCAGCTCGAGCACCACCGCGTCCCGGATCACCGGCTCGAGGTCGATCAGGTCGCCCTCGAGCGCGGGCAGCTCGGTCTCGTCCTCGTCGTCGTCGCGCTCGGCACCGGGGTAGGTGAAGAGCTCCTGGAGGTCGACGACCAGCGGCCGTCGTACGGGGTCGAGGCAGCGTACGCACTCCCCGACCGCCTGGCCGCTGGCCGTCCCCGAGACCAGCACGCCCTCCATCACCGACTCGAGCCGGAGAGTGAGGTCGAGCGTGGAGCCCTTGGGGACACCCAGCACGTCGACGCCGAGATCGGCGGGGGCCTGCACGGAGCGGGCAACCGTGCGCATCGACCCGGGACGGCGCCCGAGCTCGTGGGTGTCGATCACGAGGGGAAGCCTGGGGTCGAGGCGGGTCAGCGGTTTCCTGCTCTCTGCGGGCACGTCGATTCTCGGTTTCCAGACGAAACCGGTGCACACGCTACCTGAGGTGGGTGAGCGACCCAAACCCGAGCGGTCCCTGCCCGAGCGATCCTTGCGCAGCGGGGCTCAGCGCGCGTCGTCGTCGTCGAGGGGGTGGTGCGGCGCCAGGATCCCGGCGCCCTCCTCCCCCTCCGCGAGGTCACCGTGAGCGCTGCGCCCGCGCAGCTTCTCGCGGCCGCGGTGCACGGCGGTCAGCGTCTTGTCGAGCACGACCTCGAAGTTCGCGAGCTTGGTGTCGACGTAGTCGTCGACCTCGGTGCGCATGGAGCGCGCCTCCTCGGTGGCGCCGGCCCGGATGTCGTCGGCCTGGCGTTGGGCCTCGGCCATCACCTCGGTGTCGGCGATCAGGCGCGCGCGATCTTCCTGCGCCAGCTCGTAGATCCGGGCTGCCTCCTGCTTGCCCTCGGCGACGACCGCCTCGCGGTCGGCCAGCAGCAGCTGCGCGTGGCGGAACTCCTCAGGCAGCAGCTCGCGCAGCTCCTCGAGCAGGCCCAGCACCTCGCTGCGGTTGATGACGCAGGACGCCGACATCGGCATGGACCGGGCGTTCTCGACGATGGCCGTCAGCTCGTCGAGCTTGTCGTGGACGTCCATGTGCGCGTCTCTCAGTCGCTGGTCGGGTCGCTCGCGCGACCCAGTCGAGTGGTCAGGCGGTCGAGCACCATGGCGGGCACCAGGCCGGACACGTCTCCGCCGTAGGTGGCGACCTCCTTGATCAGGCTAGAGGACAGGAAGGAGTGCTCCGGGCTGGTCGCGACGAACAGCGTCTCGACCCCGGTGAGCCGGTGGTTCATCTGCGCCATCTGCAGCTCGTAGTCGAAGTCGCTGACTGCGCGCAGACCCTTGACGATGGCGGGGATGTCATGGCTGCGGCAGTAGTCGACAAGCAGCCCGTGGTGGGAGTCGACGGTGATGTTGCCCAGCGGGGCGGTCACCTCGCGCAGCATCTCGGCGCGCTCCTCGACGTCGAACAGGCCGCGCTTCGAGGTGTTCACCATGATCGCGACCGTGACCTGGTCGTAGAGCCGGCTCGCCCGCCCCACCACGTCGAGGTGCCCGTTCGTGACGGGATCGAAGGATCCCGGGCAGACGCAACGGCGCACGGTCGTGGGCACCCCTTCGGTTACTCACCCTCGGTCAGTCGTCCGTAGCCGACGGTACGGCCGCGCGACCGTACCAAAGCGTCGCCTCGCCGTAGCGCCTCGACCGTTCGCCTGCGAAACCCGCCGGCCACGCCCACTCCGGGCCGCGGCTGGCACGCTCGACGGTCACCAGAGCCCCGGCGGCGAGCCACCCGCGCTCTCGCAGCGCGGCCAGCACCACGCGCGTCGCCTCGTCGTCCATGTCGTAGGGCGGGTCGAGGAAGACCACGTCGTACGCCGGGACGCGGGGTGGGGCGGTCGCGAGCCGTTCGACCTTCAGCGACCGGACCTCGGCGCCGGGCAGCCCGACGGCATCGGCGTTCGCGCGCACCGTCCGGGCCGCCGCGCCGTCGGACTCGACGAGCAGGACGTGCGCGGCACCCCGGCTGAGCGCCTCGAGCCCGACGGCGCCCGACCCGGCGTACAGGTCGAGGAACCGGGCGCCCGCGAGCGACCCGCGCAGGGCTTCGAGGGTGGAGAACAACCCTTCGCGCGCCCGATCGGACGTGGGACGGGTGCCGCGCCCGGGTGGCACGGCCAGCCGCCTGCCCCTGGCCGCGCCGGCCACCACCCGCGTCACGCCTTCTCCAGGTAGTCGGCGCGCTCCTCGTCGAGCAGCGCGTCGACCGCCTGCCGCAAACCGGGATGTCCGGTCAGCCCGGTGTCGGCGGCAACCACGGTCGTCGCCTCGTCGCGCGCGGCCTCGATCACGCCCTGGTCGCGGAACACCCGGAGCAGCCGCAGGCTCGACCGGCGACCGGACTGCGAGGCGCCGAGCACGTCGCCCTCCCTGCGCGACTCCAGGTCGACCCTGGAGAGCTCGAAGCCGTCCAGCGTCGCGGCCACGGCATCGAGCCGGTCGCGTGCCGGGCTGTTCTCCTCGGCGTCGGTGACGAGCAGGCAGATGGCCGGTGCCGAGCCGCGGCCGACGCGGCCGCGGAGCTGGTGGAGCTGGGAGACGCCGAAGCGGTCGGCGTCCATGACGACCATCGCGGTCGCGTTGGCCACGTCGACACCGACCTCGATGACCGTCGTCGCGACCAGCACGTCGACGTCGCCGGCGGCGAACCGGCGCATCACGGCGTCCTTCTCGTCGGTGGGCAGCCGGCCGTGCAGAGCCTCGACGCGGAGGCCCTGCAACGCCCCGCCGCGCAGGTCCTCGATCAGCTCGAGCAGCGCGATCGGCGGACGACGGGAGCCCTCGACGTCGGGTAGGGACTCGTCGAGGCCCTCGTCCGCGTCGGTGGGCCCGATGCGCGGACAGACGACGTAGGCCTGGTGACCGGCTGCGACCTCCTCGCGCACCCGCTGCCACGCCCGCTCGAGAAACCGCGGCTTCTCCGCGGCCGGCACGACGTGCGTGGTGATCGGCGAACGCCCGAGCGGCAGCTCGGTGAGCGTCGAGACGTCGAGGTCGCCGAACACCGTCATGGCCACGGTCCGCGGGATCGGCGTGGCGGTCATGACCAGCACGTGCGGCGGCTGGGCTGCTTTGGCGCGGAGGGCGTCGCGCTGCTCGACCCCGAACCGGTGCTGCTCGTCGACCACGACGAGGCCGAGGTCGTGGAAGTCGACGGTGTCCTGGATGAGTGCGTGGGTGCCGACCACGATGCCCGCGTCACCGGACACGACGTCGAGCAGTGCGCGCTTGCGTACCGACGTGGGCTGGGAACCGGTGAGCAGGGCGACGCGGGTGCCGACGTCGGCGCCGCCGAGCATGCCGTGCTCGGCGAGGTCGCCGAGCATCGCGGTGATGGACCGGTGGTGCTGCACGGCCAGCACCTCGGTGGGTGCGAGCAGTGCCGCCTGACCTCCGGCGTCGACGACGGAGAGCATCGCGCGCAGGGCGACGACGGTCTTCCCGGAGCCGACCTCACCCTGCAGCAGCCGGTGCATGGGGTGGGAACGGGCGAGGTCCTCGGCGATCTGCGACGACACGGAGACCTGGCCCTTGGTCAGCTCGAACGGCAGCCGGGCGTCGAACGACGCGCGCAGACCGGCGCCGTTCGCGACGCGAGGCGTCGCGGGAAGCGCGGCCAGGCTGGCGCGCCGCTGCGCGAGAACCACCTGGAGCAAAAACGCCTCGTCGAACTGCAGGCGGTCGCGCGCCCGGCGTACCTCGGCGTGGTCCGCGGGACGGTGCACCATGCGCATGGCGTCGGCGAGCGGGACCAGCTTGCGCCGGCGGCGTACGTCGTCGGGCAGGGGGTCCGGCAGGTCGCCGAGGGTGTCGAGCACCACCTGCATCGCGTTGCGGATCACCCACGACGCGACCTTGGCGCTTGCCGGGTAGATGGGCCGGAGGCCGCTGGCAAACTCGTCGACCTCGTCGCCGATGTGCAGCTCGGGGTTGGTGAGCTGGAGTGTCTTCTTGAATCGACCGACCTTGCCGGCAAGCAGCACGGAGGTGCCAGGCGGCAGGGTGTTCGCCAGGTAGCGCCGGTTGAAGAAGGTCACGGTGAACTTCGTCCGGCCGTCGGTCACGACGACGTCGACCTTGTGCAGCTTGTCGCGGATCTGGCGGCCGGCGGCGTGCACGACGTCGACCTGGATGGTGACGTGCTCCCCCTCGCGCAGCGACGCGAGGTCGGTCAGCTCGCCGCGCTCGTAGTAGCGACGCGGGTAGTGGCGCAGCAGGTCCTCGACGGTGAGCAGCCCGAGGTGGGTCTCGAGCGCCTTCGCCGTCTTGCCCCCCAGCACCTTCTCCAGCGGCCGTTGCAGCTCCGCCACTGCTCACTCCACCCCGATGAGCACGGGGTAGCGCGGCTGTCCGCCCTCGTAGACGACGGTGTCGACCTCAGGACGGGTACGCCGCAGGCGATCGGTGACCGCGTCACCCAGTCCTGGTGCGGCGTCGGCGCCGATCACCAGCGTCACCAGCTCGCCGCCCGAGCCCAGCATGCGTTCGATGACCGCGCAGGCCATCTCGGCGACGTCCTCGCCGATGAGCACGAAGTCGCCCTCGACGATGCCGAGCACGTCGCCCTCGCGGCACACGCCGGCCATCGTCACGGATGCCCGCGCCGCGACGGTCACGCCGCCGTGGCGGCAGTGCGACGCGGCCGCCGTCATGTGCACCACGTCGTCCTCGAACCGCCGGCTCTCGTCGTGCACCGCCAGCGCCGCGAGTGCCTGCACGCTCGCAGTGGTCGGGATGACCGCGACCCGCAGTCCCTCGTCACGTGCCTGCCCCGCAGCCGCCTCGGCCACGGCGAGACTGTCGCGATCGTTGGGCAGCACGACGAGGTCGCGCGCGCCGGCCCGACGGAGACCGTCGAGCAGCTCGCCCATCGAGGCCCGGCGTCCCGGTCCGCCACGGACCACGGTGGCGCCGGCCGCCTCGAACAGGTCGCCCAGCCCTTCGCCGGCCACGACCGAGACGACGCCGCGCCCGTCGGGAGCGGCGGCGCCCGACGCGAGCGCCTGCTCGCGGAAGCTGGTCACCCTGATGCGGTGCGGATGACCGGCGGCGATGCCCGCCTCGATCGCCGCGCCGACGTCGTCGACGTGCACGTGCACGTTCCACGTCGGCTCGCCGCCGACCACGACGAGCGAGTCGCCGAGTGGCGCGAGCGCCTCGCGAAGCATCGCGATCGCTGAGCCGGGAGCGTCGAGGAGGTACATGACCTCGTACGCCGGGCCGCCGGGGTCGCCGGCGTGCGCGGGCGACCCCTCGCCCGCGTCCGGGCTCTCGGTGGGGGTGGCGTCGTTGCCGGCCTCTCCGTCCGTGGCGTCGGCGGGCCCACCGGTCTCGTGCCCCTCCGGCGGCGTCCCGGTGACGACACCCTGCAGCGCGTCCAGCAGTACGCAGAGGCCGCGGCCACCGGCGTCCACGACGCCGGCCAGGCGGAGGACCTCGAGTTGGTCGGGGGTGCGCGCGAGCGCCTCGCGGGCACCGGCCGCGGCTGCCGTGACGACCGCGGAGAGGTCGTCGCCCGCCGTCCCGGCCGTCTCCGCCGCCGCCCTTCCGACGGTCAGCATGGTCCCCTCCACCGGCTCGGCGACGGCGCCGTAGGCCGCCTCGGCCGCACAGCTCAGCGCGGCCGCCGTGCGGGTTCCCGCGGGCGCGGACTCGTTGTCCTCGGCGAAGGTGTCGGCCAGACCGCGCAGCATCGCCGCGAGGATCACCCCGGAGTTGCCACGGGCTCCGAGCAGCGCGCCCTTCGCGAGGGCTGCCACGAGCGTGTCGTGACCCGCGTCCTCGCCGGCAGCGTCCAGGGTCTCCAGCGCGGAGACCATGGTCAGGTGCAGGTTCGTCCCGGTGTCGCCGTCGGGCACGGGATAGACGTTGAGCTCGTCGATCTCCGCCCGGGCCGCCTCGAGCGCGGCCAGCCCCGCGCGGGCCCAGTCGCGCACCGCCGTGGCGTCGAAGGCCGGCCGCGGGGAAGGGTCGGTGTTCGACGCCATCGACTCCTCCTCACCCGCCCGTTCGGCGGCTTCCCGCGCTCAGGCGGCAGGCTATCCGCGCCGCGCCCCCCACACCGGCGCGCCTCGCTCGACCCTCGCTCGGTTGGCGCGGACCGTCAGCCGTCGGTTACCCTCGAGCGGTTGCCCGGCATGCGAGCCGGGCCCACCCGATCTTGCTCTCCCATCGATCAGTTCTGGAGTGTCCCGTGGCTGCCACCTGTGACGTCTGCGGCAAGGGCCCGGGCTTCGGCAACAGCATCTCCCACTCCCACCGGCGCACGAAGCGCCGCTGGAACCCCAACATCCAGACCGTGCGTGCCATGGTCGGCCGCACGCCGAAGCGCCTGAACGTATGCACCTCCTGCCTCAAGGCCGGCAAGGTCACCCGCTAGCTCAGGCAGCGCCGCTGGATCCGGCAGCGCAGATCAGGCGAAGGTCGTCCAGCCGGCCGGTCCGGTGAACGGCTCTCCGTCGACCAGCACGCCCTCCCCCTCGGCCACCCGACCGACGATCTGCCAGGCCATCGGCAGGTCCACGTCCGCGGGGAAGCACGCGGCGAGCGCGTGGTCGTCGCCGCCCTGCAGCAGCCAGTGCACCGGATCGGCGTTCAACGCCCGCGCGGTGTCCTCGAACTGCGCCGGCACCGGGAAAGCGGTCGAGTCCACGTGGATGAGGACGCCGCTCGCGGTCGCAAGGTGACCGAGGTCGGCCACCAGTCCGTCGCTCACGTCGATCATCGCGGTCGCCCCCATGGTCGCGGCGCGCGGTCCCTCGGCGTACGGCGGTGCGGGCCTCTTGTGCGCGTCGACCAGCACCCGGGGCGACCGGAAGCCGCGCGAGAGCACCGCGAACCCGGCAGCCGCCCAGCCGAGCCGGCCTGCGACGGCGACCAGGTCGCCGGGCCGGGCGCCCGAGCGGGTCACCGGCTCGCGGCCCTCGAGCGACCCGAGCGCGGTCACCGCGATGGTCAGCGTGTCCGAGCGGACGACGTCGCCACCGGCCACGCCGATGTCGACCTCGGCGCACTCCTCGCGGAGCCCGTCGGCCAGCCCGATCGCCCAGTCGACCGGCAGCTCGGGGGGCACGGCGAGCCCGACGAGCAGGGAGATCGGCACCGCGCCCATGGCGGCGATGTCCGCGAGGTTCGCGGCTGCTGCCTTGCGGCCAACGTCGTAGGCCTCGGACCAGTCGCGCCGGAAGTGGCGACCCTCGACCAAGACGTCGGTCGTGGCGACCACGCGGCTGTCCGGCAGGTCGAGCACCGCGGAATCGTCGCCGGGGCCGAGGACGACGTTGCGGGCTCGTGACGTGGCCGGCAGCCGCTCACAAAACGCGTCAATGAGGGCGAACTCGCCGAGCTCGCCGACGGTGTCGGCCATCCGCACTCCTGAGGACGATCGGTGATCCGGTAGGTTCGCGTTTCGCGAGACTCGACCGCCGACTCTACGGAGGCCCCCGCCGATGGTTGTTCAGGCCTACATCCTCATCCAGACCGAGGTCGGCAAGGCCGCGTCCGTTGCGCGGTCGATCGCCGACATCAAGGGCGTCACCCTCGCCGAGGACGTGACGGGCCCCTACGACGTCATCGTGCGCGCCGAGGCGCGCAACGTCGACGAGCTCGGCAAGCTCGTCGTGGCGAAGGTGCAGGGCGTCGACGGCATCACCCGCACCCTCACCTGCCCGGTGGTCCATCTCTGATCGATCGACCGGCAGCGGGGTTGCTCGCGACCCTCGCAACCCTCGCCAGCCTCGCGACACTGGCCGGCTGCTCCGCTGAGCCGGTGCAGGTGTCACCACCCGACGCGTCCGCGCAGTCGCGCGACCTCTGCCGTGTGCTGGCCGACGACCTGCCCGACGCGCTCGACGACCGCGACCGCCGCGACACCTCGCCCGAGTCGCCGCTCACCGCTGCGTGGGGCGACCCCGCCGTCGTCCTGCGTTGCGGCGTCGACACGCCGGAGGGACTGACGGCGACCTCGGAGATCCTCGAGGTGAACGACGTCGAGTGGTTCCTGACCGAGTCGCGGTCGGCGTACACGTTCACCACCGTGGGCCGCGCCGCCAACGTCGAGGTGGCGGTGCCCACCGAGGTCCCTCGCAGTGCGGCCACGGCCAGTCTCACTTACCTCGCCGAGCCGCTGCGCGCGGCCGTGCCTCCCAAGGAGTGATTCAGCGCAGCCCGAGAGGGCGGCGCAGCGCCGTCTCCACGAGCCGGTCGACGAGCGCGGGATAGTCGAGCCCGCTCGCCTTCCACATCAACGGGAACATCGAGTACGGCGTGAAGCCCGGCATCGTGTTGACCTCGTTGACGAGCACCGTGCCGTCACGCCGCACGAAGAAGTCGACCCGGGCCAGCCCTTCGCAGGAGAGCACGTCGAAGGCCCGGCAGGCCAGCTCCCGGACCTCCTCGGTGACCTCGTCGGGCAGCAGCGCCGGCACGTCGAGCCGGGTGCCCTGCTCCTCGAAGTACTTGGCCTCGAAGTCGTAGAAGTCGTGGCCCTCCCCCACGATGACCTCGGCGGGAACGCTGGCCTCAGGTTCGCCACCGTCAAGGCCCTCCAGCACGCCGCACTCGATCTCGCGTCCGTCGATCGCCGCCTCGACGATGACTCGCAGGTCGTGGCTGCGCGCTTCCTCGATCGCCGCGTCGACCCCGTCCGGCCCGGCCACCTTGGTGATCCCGACGCTCGACCCGGCCCGGCACGGCTTGACGAACACGGGGTAGCCGAGCGCGGAGACCGTCTCGCGGATCGTGGCCTTGTCCTTCGCCCACTCGCGCGGCGTCACGACGGCGTAAGGACCGACCCGCAGGCCGGCCGCGGCCAGCAGCGCCTTCATGTGGCCCTTGTCCATGCCAGCGGCCGAGGCGAACACCCCCGAGCCCACGTAGCGGACGCCGGCCAGCTCGAACAGACCCTGCACGGTGCCGTCCTCGCCGTAGGGCCCGTGCAGCAGCGGTAGCACGACGTCGACCTCGCCGAGTGCCTCCGGCACCTGACCCGGCTGTTGCACGACGAGGCCGCGGCCGGTCGGGTCCCCGGCCAGCGTCACCGACGTGCCGTTGTCGGTGACCTCGGGCAGGACGCCGCCGGTGATCGCGAGCTTGTCGGGCTCGTCGGCAGCAAGCACCCATCGACCGTCGCGCGCGATGCCGACCGGCACCACGTCGTACTTCTCGCGGTCGATGGCGGCCAGCACACTGCCCGCGGAGACGCACGACACGGCGTGCTCGGTGCTGCGCCCGCCGAAGACGACAGCCACCCGTCGTCGCCGGGGGCCGGCGGGTCCGGGTGGGGCGTCGTGGGGCGTCGTCTCGTCGGCGCTCATCGGCGTCGACCCTACCCGCGAGATACTGCCGCCCATGGCGGACACCCCACAGACCAACCCGTCGTCCCCGCTGTCGCTGGCCACCACGGCCGTGACGGCCGGACGACCTCCCCGGCTGCCCGACGGCCCGCTCAACGGTCCGGTGGTACTGGCGTCGACCTACCACGCCGGTGGCGACATCGGCTACGGGCGCTACGGCAACCCGACGTGGGAGATGTTCGAGAGCGTGCTCGGCGCACTGGAGGGTGGCAACGCCACGGCGTACGCCTCGGGCATGGCGGCGACCTCCGCCGTTCTCGACCTGGTGCCCCCGGGTGGCACGGTCGCTGCCCCCCGGCACGCCTACTACGGCACGCTCTCGCTGCTTCGACACCACGCGGAACGCGGCCGCGTGACGGTGCGGCTGGTCGACCTGACCGACCGCGCCGGTGCCCGCGAGGCGGTGCAGGCCGCCGACCTGATGTGGGTGGAGTCACCGACCAACCCGCTGCTGCGGCTCTGCGACGTCGAGGGGCTGGTCGCCGACGCGGTCGAGGCAGACACCCTCGCGGTCGTCGACAACACGTTCGCGACGCCGATCCTGTCGCGCCCGCTCGAGCTCGGGGCCGACGTGGTGGTCCACAGCGCGACGAAGTACCTGTCCGGTCACGCCGACCTGCTCCTCGGTGCGGCCGTGGTGCGCGACACGACGTTGATGGAGCGGCTCGTCACCACCCGCGGCCGCGAGGGCTCACAACCGGGGACGATGGAGACCTGGCTCGCACTTCGCGGCATGCGCACGCTGCACCTGCGGATGGAGCGTGCCCAGTCGAACGCCGCCGAGCTGGCGCGGCGCCTCGGCGCGCACCCACGGGTGTCCGACGTGCACTACCCCGGCCTCGGCGCGATGGTAAGCATCGAGGTGACGGGCAACGCGGATGCCGCCACCGCGGTGAGCACGGCCACGTCCGTGTGGGTGCACGCGACCAGCCTCGGCGGGGTGGAGTCGACGCTCGAGCGACGACGCCGCTGGCCGGGCGAGAGCACCGACGTGCCCGACAACCTGCTGCGGCTCTCGGTCGGTGTCGAGGACGTCGACGACCTCTGGGCCGACCTGGACAGCGCGCTCGAGCGGGCGCACCGCTGAGTGAGCCCCCGCGGGAATGTCGGTGCGTCAGACGCGCCGGTAGTGCAAGCCCAGCACGCCGTCAGGCAGTTGCGTGGAGGACGCCAGGTCCCAGTCGCCGGACACGCCGTCCGGCAGCAGGCGCAGCCCGCCGCCCACCAGCACCGGTAGGACGGCCAGCCGGATGTCGTCCACCAGGCCGGCGGCAAGCAGCGACTGGATCAGCGTCGCGCTGTTGAGCACCAGGATGTCGCGGCCGGGCTCGGCCTTCAGCGTCGCGACCGCGTCGCCGGCGTCCCTGAAGACCCGCGTGGTGTCCCAGGTCGCCTCCGACTCGGGGAGGGTCGTCGACACGACGGCCTTCTCGACCGAGTTCAGCCAGCGGCCGATCTCGCGGGTGCGCGGTTCGGTCGCCGGGTCCTCGGTGATGCCGGGCCACACGCTGTGGAACCCGACGTAGTTGTTGCGGCCCATCAGGGCGGTGTCGCAACCGCGCCAGATGCCCTCGAAGAACTCGAGGTTGGCGGGTCGCACCGCGCGCTCATGCAGCCAGCTGTCGTGCTCGGGGCCTCCTGGTCCGCTGGAGTATCCGTCGAGGGAGATGATGCACCAGGTCATTACTCGTCGTTCGCCCATGACAGATAAGACCCGCTCAGTCCACAGAAGTAATCGCTGGCTAGTCGCCCTCGGACTTGGCGCTGCGGCTCATGATGCGCCCGACGATCTCCTTGGGCGGCAAGCCGTCGTGCACAGCAGCGACCACGTGCTCGGTGATCGGCATGTCGACCCCGTGCGCCTGTGCCAGCGCGAGGATCGACTCGCACGACTTCACGCCCTCGGCGGTCTGGCGCGTCGCCCGGACAACTTCGTCGAGTGTCATGCCCTGCCCGAGGTTCTCGCCGAACGTGCGGTTGCGGGAGAGCCGCGACATGCAGGTGGCGACCAGGTCGCCGACGCCGGCGAGCCCCGCGAACGTGGTCGGGTCGGCACCGAGCGCCATGCCGAGCCGGGTGATCTCCGCCAGCCCGCGGGTGATGATCGACGCCTTCGAGTTGTCGCCGAATCCCATGCCGTCGGCCATCCCGACGGCGAGCGCGATCACGTTCTTGACCGAACCGGCCAGCTCCACCCCGACGACGTCGGCGTTCGTGTAGGGACGGAAGTAGGGCGCCATGAAGACCTGTTGCAGCTTCTCGGCGACCGCCTCGTCGGTGCACGCGACCACGCTGGCCGACGGCTGCCTCTTGGCGATCTCCTTGGCCAGGTTGGGTCCGGACACGACAGCGATGCGTGACGGCTCCGCACCGGTCACCTCGCCGATGACTTCGCTCATCCGCTTGGTGGTGCCGAGCTCGATGCCCTTCATCAGACTGACCATGACCGCGTCGTCAGGCAGCAGGTCGACCCAGTCCTCGAGGTTCGACCGCACCGTCTGCGACGGCAGGGCCAGCACCACCACCGACGCGCCACGCAGCGCCTCGCCGGGCTCGGAGGTGGCCCGGATCGACGCCGGAAGCTCCACATCAGGCAGGTAGTCGGGGTTCTCGTGCTTGGTGTTCACCGACTCGCACACTTCGGGGCGCCTGCCCCACAGCACCACGTCCGCGCCCGCGTCGGCGAGCACCATGCTGAACGCGGTGCCCCACGACCCGGCACCGAGCACCGCGACCTGCGTCATGCCGGCCTCCTCTCGTCCCGGTTGCGCCGGCGCGGGTTACCGGTCACCGGGATTCCCTCCAGTCGGGGGTCGTAGCGGACGGCCGGCGGCGACTCGGACCTGATCTCGGCGAGCAGCTCGGTGATCGAGGTCATGATCGCCTCGGTGACGGTGCGCAGCAACACCGGGTCGATCTCCTTGCCGACATACGGCGAGAGGTCGACCGGCGGGCCGGCACGCAGGTGCATGGTCTTGCGTGGGAAGAGGTGAAACCTCCGGCCATACGGCGCGAGCACCTCCTGCGGGCCCCACTGCGCAATGGGGATCACCGGTGCGCCGGTTGCGAGAGCAACGCGGGCGGCACCCGTCTTGCCCACCATCGGCCACAGCCTGGGGTCGCGGGTGACGGTGGCCTCGGGGTAGATCGCGACGCACTCGCCGCGTCGTACCGCCTCCACCGCGGCTTCATAGGCGCTGGTCGCGCTGGATGACTCGCGCAGCACCGGGATCTGTGCGGCACCGCGCAGGACAGACCCGACGAACGGCACCGAGAACAGCGACGCCTTCGCGAGGAAACGCGGCACCCGCCCGTTGTCGTAGAGGAAGTGGGCAAAGGCCAGCGGGTCGAAGTGGGAGAGGTGGTTGGTCACCACCACGATGCCGCCCTGGGGTGGCAGGTGCTCGGCGCCACTCCAGTCGCGGCGGGTCAAGACCAGCATCGGCCGGCGCAGCAGCACGACCGCCAGGCGGTACCAGAATCCCAGCCTGCGGCGGGCCACGCGATCCTCCTCCGGGGGTTGGCTGTGGGCAGTCTCCCCGTCCGGCGTGCCCGTGTCGAGCCGACCTTCCGGCCGCTGGCAGGATCGACTGGTGACGCGCGTCGGGCCCGACTGGTGCCTCGTGGTGCCGGTGAAACGCCTGGCCGAGGCCAAGACACGCCTCGCCGGCACTGCCGCGCACCGCCGCGGTCCGTTGGCGCTCGCCTTCGCCCTCGACACCACCGAGGCAGCGCTGTGGTGCCCGCTCGTGCAATCCGTCGTCGCGGTCACCGACGAACCCGACGCCGCGCGCGCGCTCGCGGCGCTCGGTGCACTGGTCGTGGCCGACGAGCCGGACGCCGGGTTGAATCCGGCACTCGCGCATGGCGTCGCTGCGGCAGTGGCCGCTCACCCCGAGTGCGGCGTGGGCTCCCTGTCGGCGGACCTACCGGCGCTTCGTCCCGACGAGCTCGCGCGAGCCCTCGCCGAGGCCGGTTCGCACCCGACGTCCTTCGTCCGCGACATGCCCGGCACCGGCACGACCCTGCTGCTCGCGCGCCGTGCCGCGGACTTCGCACCGTCGTTCGGACACGGCTCCGCCGAACGGCACGAACGATCGGGCGCGGTCGACGTCACGGTCGACGGCCTCGACTCCCTGCGCCGCGACGTCGACACCGAGTCGGACCTGGCTGCGGCAGCCGCGCTCGGCCTGGGGCCGCGCACGGCCGCGGTCGCGGCCCTTCTGCACACACCGGCCGCGGACGGGTAGGTTCACTGCCGTGCAAGCCACCGTGCGCTACTTCGACCCGACGACGCGGTCGGGCACCGTGCTGCTCGACGACGGAACCGAGCTGCCCTACGGCGAGGCCGCATTCGCCGCCGGCGGTGTGCGCCTGCTCCGCGTCGGGCAGCGGGTGCGGCTGCGCACGGACGGCACCGGGTCGCAACAGAAGGTGACGTTCCTCACTGTTGCGACCCTCGCCGATCCGACCTAGCGCTTCGCTGTCCGCTTGGCCGTGCTCTTCTTCGCGGTCTTGCGGGCCGGCGCCTTCTTGGTCGTCTTCTTCGCTGCGGTCCGCTTCGCCGGTGCCTTCTTCGCCGTCGACTTCTTGGCTCCGGACTTCTTGGCGGTGGACTTCTTCGCGGTCGACCGGCTGCCTCCGGTCGCTGCGCGCGTCGCACTGCCGGCTGCGGCAGCCGCTGCCCTGGGCAGCTTCTTGGCGCCGCTCACGACGTCCTTGAAACTCTGGCCTGCCTTGAACTTCGGCACCGACGTCTTCTTGATCTTCACCGCCGCGCCGGTGCGCGGGTTGCGGCCGGTACGTGCCGGCCGGGCCACCTTCTCGAAGACGCCGAACCCGGTGATCGCCACGCGCTCGCCCGAGGCGACAGCCCGGGTGATCGTGTCGATGACGCCGTCGACCGCTTCGGTGGCCGCCTTCTTGCTACCGATCTGCGTGGACAGCCGGTCGATGAGTTGAGCCTTGTTCACGTGGTACCCCTCCGAAAGGCGGTAGTCGAGTGTTCTCGATTCGAGGTGACGTTATGCCCCGCACACGTGAGAGACAACGACCTGAGGGCTGATTTCCCTTGTGTCGCGCGGTTTTTTAACGCGAACGACGATGTCGATCAGCCAGTCGGGTCAGATTGTGCTGGGTTTCCAATGCGGTCGGCTCGCCTCGAAGGCACTCACGACCTCGTTGTGGCGCAACGTCAGGTCGACATCGTCGAGTCCCTCGAGCAGCCGCCAGCGGGTGTAGTCGTCGATCTCGAAGGGGGCAGAACCGCCGGGCCACGACACTGTTCTGGCCTCCAGGTCCATCGTCACGTCGACGCTCGGATCGTCTTCGAGCACGGACCACAGCTCCTCGACGGCGCTCTGCTCGACGAGGGCGGTGACCAGCCCGCCCTTGCCGGCGTTGCCGCGGAAGATGTCGGCGAACCGCGAGGACACGACGACCCGGAAGCCCCAGTTGGTGAGGGCCCATACCGCGTGTTCGCGCGACGAGCCGGTGCCGAAGTCGCGGCCGGCGACGAGGATCGTCGCACCCTCGGCCTCCGGCCGGTTGAGCACGAAGTCCGGATCGGCCCGCCAGGCGGCGAAAAGGCCGTCCTCGAAGCCGGTCCTGGTCACCCGCTTGAGGTACTCGGCCGGGATGATCTGGTCGGTGTCGACGTTCGCGCGCTGCAGCGCAACAGCGCGACCGGTGTGGATGCGGATCGGCTCCATGTCGGTCAGCCCTCCTGCACAGTCGTCAGTGCCGGCAGGTCGGCCGGGCTGGTGAGACGACCCGTCACTGCCGTCGCGGCCGCGACCGGTGGCGACACGAGATGGGTTCGCCCACCCTTGCCCTGACGGCCCTCGAAGTTCCTGTTGGACGTCGAGGCGGCGCGTTCACCGGGTGCGAGCTGGTCGGGGTTCATGCCCAGGCACATCGAGCAACCCGCATGACGCCACTCGGCGCCCGCCTCCTTGAACACCACGTCGAGGCCCTCCTGCTCGGCCTGCAGACGCACCCGCACCGACCCGGGTACGACGAGCATCCGGACGGTGTCCGCGATCTGCCGCCCGGCAATGACGTCGGCGGCGGCACGGAGATCCTCGATGCGCCCGTTCGTGCACGAGCCGAGGAACACGGTGTCGACAGCGATCTCGCAAAGCGGCGTCCCTGGTTCGAGCGCCATGTAGGTGAGCGCCTTCTCGGCCGACACCCGCTGACCCTCGTCCGTCATCTCCCGCGGGTCGGGCACCGAACCCGAGAGCGGGAGTCCCTGGCCGGGATTGGTCCCCCACGTGACGAACGGCGTGATCTCGGCCGCGTCGAGCACGACCTCGTGGTCGAACGTCGCTCCCTCGTCGGTGACGAGAGTGCGCCAGTAGGCCAGCGCTGCGTCCCAGTCCGCGGCGTGGGGCGACCGCTCGCGGCCCAACAGGTAGGCGAACGTCGTCTCGTCGGGTGCGATCATGCCCGCTCGCGCACCGGCCTCGATCGACATGTTGCACACCGTCATCCGGGCCTCCATCGACAGCGCCCGGACGGCCGACCCGCGGTACTCGATGACATAGCCCTGGCCGCCGGCGGTGCCGATCTCGGCGATGACGGCGAGAATCATGTCCTTGGCCGTCACGCCGGGAGGCAGGTCGCCGTCGACGGTGACCGCCATCGTCTTGAAGCGGCCCATCGACAACGTCTGGGTGGCGAGCACGTGCTCGACCTCGCTGGTGCCGATGCCGAACGCCAGCGCACCGAAAGCGCCGTGGGTCGAGGTGTGCGAGTCGCCGCACACGACGGTGCTGCCCGGCTGGGTGAGCCCGAGCTGCGGGCCGACGACGTGCACGATGCCCTGCTCGGCGTCGCCGAGTGGGTGCAGTGGGACACCGAACTCCGCGCAGTTGGTGCGCAGCGCCTCGACCTGGATGCGCGAGATCGGGTCCGCGATGGGCCCCTCGATGTCGAGCGTGGGAACGTTGTGGTCCTCGGTCGCGAGCGTCAGGTCGGGACGTCGTACCTTCCGCCCGGCGAGCCGGAGGCCATCGAAGGCCTGCGGGCTGGTCACCTCGTGCACGAGGTGCAGGTCGATGTAGAGCAGGTCCGGTTCGCCCTCGGCATGGCGTACGACGTGCGCGTCCCAGACCTTTTCGGCGAGCGTCCGCGGCACTGGGCCTCCCTGAAGTTGCGTCTCAGCCACTGAGACGGCAGTATCGGTGCATGGACAACTCTAGCGGAGTGGGCGTGCTGGACAAGGCGGCCGTCGTCCTCGGCGCCCTCGAGGCCGGGCCGGCGAGCCTGGCCCAGCTGGTGGCCGCGACCGGTCTCGCGAGGCCCACCGCCCACCGGCTCGCCACAGCCCTCGAGCACCACCGGCTGGTCGCGCGCGACCTCCAGGGCCGATTCACCCTCGGACCCCGGTTGCGCGAGCTTGCCACCGCCGCCGGCGAGGACCTGCTGCTCGCCGCCGCCGCCCCGGTGCTCGCCCGGCTGCGCGACATCACCGGGGAGAGCGCGCAGCTCTACCGCCGCCAGGGCGACAGCCGGGTGTGCGTCGCGGCGGCCGAACGACTCACCGGCTTGCGCGACACCGTGCCGGTCGGCTCCACGCTGACCATGAAAGCGGGCTCCGCGGCCCAGGTCCTGCTGGCGTGGGAGGAGCCCGAGCGGCTGCACCGCGGCCTGCGCGATGCTCGCTTCACCGCGACCGCACTCTCCGGCGTACGCCGGCGCGGCTGGGCGCAGAGCGTCGGCGAGCGCGAGGCCGGTGTGGCTTCGGTGTCCGCACCGATCCGCGGGCCCGGAACGCGCGTGGTCGCCGCGGTGTCGGTCTCGGGCCCGATCGAGCGGCTGACCCGCCAGCCCGGCCGGCTGCACGCCCAGATCGTCGTCGCCGCCGGGGCCAAGCTCTCGGAGGTCTTCAACCAGGTGACCGCACGCCGGGACTGACGGCGAGCTCGTCGTCCGCGGCAGCTCAGGTGATGGTGACCCCGCCGTCGATGACGATGGTCTGGCCGGTGACGTAGCCGGCAGCGGGCGAGGCCAGCCAGACAGCGGACGCCGCCAACTCGGCCGGATCGCCCATCCGGCTCAGCAGCGCGCGGCTGCCGACGGCGGCGAGGTAGCTGTGGTCGTACTGATCCGTCATCTCGGACTCGAAGAATCCCGGAGCGATCGCGTTGACGCGGATCCCCTTGCGACTCCCCCACTGCTGCGCCAGGTCCCGCGTCAGGCCGAGTACGCCCGCCTTGCTCGCGGAGTAGGCGGCCTGCGGGAGACCGGCCGTGGTGATGCCGAGGACGCTGGAGATGTTGACGATGGCGCTGCCCGGTGCCATGACGCGTCCGCACGCCTGCGCCATCCAGTAGCTGCCGTTGAGATTGAGGTCGATGACGGAGCGGAACTGCTCGGGGGTCTCACGGGTTGCCGGGTGCGCTGTCCCGACCCCCGCGTTGTTGATGAGTACGTCGACCTTCCCGAAAGCCTCCATGGCCCGGTCGACAACGCTTTGACACTGCTCCGGATCGGTGACGTCGGCGGGGACGCAGAGCCCGGCCCGGCCCGCCTGCTCGACGAGCTTGGCGGTCTCCTCGAGCCGATCGGCGCGTCGCGCCGCGAGCACCACGTCGGCGCCGGCCTCGGCGAAGGCCTGCGCGAAGCCGACGCCGAGACCCGAGGAGGCGCCGGTGACGATGACGACACGGTCGTCGAGCCGGAACTTGTCGAGAACGGTCACGGCGTCTCTCCTACCCATGTGTTGGAGCGCTCAGCCGACGTACGGCGGTACGTGCCGCAGCTCCTCGCTGGCGATGGAGCGGCGGTGGACCGCATCGGGACCGTCGACGATGCGCAGAACCCGCGCCCAGGCGTAGAAGTAGGCCAGCGGGGTGTCGTCCGAGACCCCGGCGCCGCCGAAAACCTCGATGGCGCGGTCGATCACGCGCGTGGCCATCGCGGGCGCCGCCACCTTGATGGCGGCGATCTCGGTCTTGGCTCCGCCGGCGCCGAACTGGTCGATGAGCCACGCCGTCTTGTGGACGAGCAGCCGCGCCTGATCGATCTCGATGCGCGATGCCGCGATCAGCTCGCGCACCGTGCCTTGCTCTGCCAACGTGCGGCCGAAGGCCACCCGCGACTTCGCGCGGTCCACCATCAGGGCCAGCGCTCGTTCCGCCATCCCGACCGCGCGCATCGCATGGTGGATCCGGCCCGGACCCAGCCGGGCCTGCGCGATCATGAAGCCGTCGCCCTCGGCGGACAGGATGTTCGTAGCCGGCACCCGGACGTCGCTGAACACGATCTCGGAATGCCCGTGCTGGTCCTGGTAGCCGAAGATCGGCAGGTGCCGCTCGACGGACACGCCGGGGGTGTCCCTCGGCACGAGGAGCATGGACTGCTGCCGATGCACGCTGGCGTCCGGGTCGGTCTTGCCCATGACGATGAAGACCTGGCATCGCTCGTCAGCGGCACCGGTGATCCACCACTTGCGGCCGGTGATGACGTAGTCGTCTCCGTCGCGTTCCATGCGCGTCGCGATGTTGGTCGCGTCGGAGCTCGCGACGTCGGGCTCTGTCATGGCGAACGCCGAGCGGATCTCACCGTCGAGCAGCGGCTCGAGCCATCGGGACTTCTGATCGGCCGTGCCGAACAGGTGCAGGATCTCCATGTTCCCGGTGTCGGGTGCCGAACAGTTGATCGCCTCCGGGGCGATCACCGGTGACCAGCCCGAGATCTCGGCGACCTGGGCGTACTCCAGGTTGGTCAGGCCGGAGACGTCCGGAAGGAAGAGGTTCCACAGGTCTCTGCGGCGCGCCTCCGTCTTGAGCTGCTCGAGGACCGGGGGACTGCCGTGCGGGTCATTCTCGGCCAGCCAGGACGTCCAGACCCGCTCGGCCGGGAAGACCTCCGCGCGCATGAAGTCCCACATCCGCGCGCAGACGTCCTGCGCCTTCGGCGACGGCGCGAAGTCCATTCAGCTCACTCCATGCTGTTGAGTAGCGATGTCGTTCACGAGACGAGCCGCAGCCCCTGCTGGGCGATGTTGTCCACGTCTGCTCCCAGCTGCCCGAAGTCCTGTCCCCCCATCGCACCGCGGGCCGCTCTGGTCGCAACACCCTGCACGATGACAGCAAAGCGGTAGTGAGCCAGGGCCTCGAAGAACGGCAGGTTGGCTGCGTCCGCCCGCGTGCGTGCCAGGTAGCGGTCGACCAGGTCACCTCGCGTGGGGAACCCGGGCTGGTCGCTCACGGATGGCGTGAGAGACGTGTTCCGCTCACCCGGCTCCCGCCAGAACAGCAGGAGGCCACCCAGATCGCTGAGCGGATCGCCGAGAGTCGACAGCTCCCAGTCGAGGACGGCCCGGACGTGACCGGGGTCGCTCTCGTCGATCACGCAGTTGTCCAGGCGGTAGTCGCCGTGCACGATCGCGGCCGTGGACGTCTGGGGGACCAGGTCCGCGAGCCGGCGACCCAGCTGCTCGACGCTGCGGACCGAGGCGGCCTTACTCCGCTCCCACTGCTTGCCCCAGCGGATCAGCTGGCGTTGTGCGTAGCCGTCCACCCGGCCGTAGTCGGCGAGCTGCACCGATGCGGGGTCGACCGCGTGCAGCGCGGCGAGGGTGTCGATGAACGCGTAGGCCATGTCCTGGCGCTCGGCCGCGGTCTGCGCGAAACCGTCTGGCAGCCGCTCGCGGATGACGTGGCCGGCCACCTTTTCCATGACGTACATCGGGGCTCCGATGAGCTCGCCCTCGTCCGCCATCACGATGCGCGCCACCGGGACCGGCGTGGCCGCCAGTGCGCGCTGGACGCGGACCTCGCGACCCATGTCGTGGGCTCGCGGCAGCAGCTCACCCGTCGGCGGCCGCCGCAGGATCAGCTCCCCCGCCGGGCTGGTGAGCTCGAAGGTGAGATTGGACTTGCCCCCGGTGATCAGCCGCAGGGACACCTCACGCCAGGTCTCCTCGCCGGTCCGTTGCGCGAGCGCGCTGCCGAGAGCGTCACGCGGGACGAGACTCGCGGCTGCATCGGCAGTTGCAGACAACGCATCACCTCGTCGCGGCAGAGTGGCGGGATGGGACAGTACACGCCACGCGATGGCGCTCGACCCAGCGCTGACAGCCGTGCCGCGGTCGAGATCAACCGTGCGCTCTGGACCAGGGTCAACGCCGAGTTCACCGACGCGGACGCCCGGCTTGCGTGGGCGGCGGACGAGCTCACGTGGGGGTTGTTCAAGATCCCCGATCGCGAGCCGGGCGCGTTGGGCGACGTGCAGGGGCGTGATGTCGTCGAGCTGGCTGCGGAACGGCGTACTTCTCCGCGTGGCTCGCCCGCCTGGTGCGCGCCCCGTGGGCGTCGATGTCACACCGGCCCAGCTCGCAACCGCCCGCCGTTGCCAGGAGCAATTCGGGCTGACCTTCCCGCTCGTCGAAGCCAGCGCGGAGGACGTTCCCCTGCCCGACAACTCCTTCGACGTGGCAGTGAGCGAGTACGGCGCGAGCATCTGGTGCGACCCCGACCTGTGAATCCCCGAGGCTGCACGACTACTCCGGCCAGGTGGCGGCCTCGTCTTTCTGACGAACAGCGTGCTCGCTGCCCTCTGCGTGCCCGAGCTCGAGGGCTACGCCCGTGAGCAGCTGCTGCGCCCGCAGCCCGATGTGCGTCGGGTGATGTGGCCCGAGGGCGGCGTGGAGTTCCACCCGCACACAGCGACTGGGTGCGCATCCTGCGATCCAACGGCTTCACGGTGGAGGGCCTGTATGAGCTCTACGCCCCGCAGGACGCGCAGACCCCCAGGTTCTATGAGATCGCCACAGCCGAATGGGCTCGGCAGTGGCCGGTGGAGGATCTCTGGGTGGCCTCACTGGCGCGGGTCGCTCCTCGCCTACCCCGGTTGGTGGACTCTGACTCCGCCGCCGATCACCGGGTTCGTGAGAGTCCCCACGCCGGGTATCCGGCACTCGGCGCTGTCACCCGGGTGCACCTGAAGGGCGCCGGGCGTTCCCGTCGAGATGATGTCACCGGGAAAGAGTGGCATGACCTGGCTGTGGAAGCTCACGAGGAAACTCGGATCGAATGTCATGTTGGCGACGACGTTGCTTCGCCGGGTGTCGCCGTTCACCACCGTGGAGACCTCGACGGTGGTGAGGTCCGCGAAGCGCTCATACACGTCGTCCATGGGCACGATCCCCGGGCCGAACGAGAAGAAGCTCGGGAAGTTCTTCGCTCGGGTCAAGAACCTGGGGTTGCGCTGCAGGATGTCCTCGGCCGTCTGGTCGAGGACTGGACAGACACCCCAGACGTAGTCCATCGCGCGGTCCACACCGACGTTCTCGCAGTACCTGCCGATGACCAACCCGAGTTCGGCCTCCACGGTCACCCGGTTGCTCTGCCACGGCAGGACGATCGGATCGCCCGGACCAACGATCGTGTGATCGCCCTTCATGAACGAGGCTGGTTCGTCTCCGGGAGCAGTCGCGGCCAGGTCTGCAGCATGTTCCCGGTAGTTCAGCCCGATGCCCCAGATCTTTCGCGGCCGCAGGTAGGGAGCCGTGAATCGCACGTCCCCCACGGAACGAAACCACCCGTCGTCGGCCTGGGCAACGCGCCGTCGCAGCCTGTCCGGAGACAGTCGAGACAAGGCGGCCATGGCGCTGCCCTGTATCGCCGGACGAAGATCGGTCAACCGGACGACGCCGCGCACGTCGTCCACGGCAACCGCCGTTCGACGCTCACCATTGACGATCGTCGCCAGTTGCACGAGGTCTCGTCCTACCTGCTCATCCGGGCGCTGCCAGGATGGCCGTGACCTCGAGCGCCACGCCCGGAAGGTCCGACTGAACGATCGCCCGGGCGGGGAAGGGCTTCGTCACGAACTCGCGCCACACCGCATCGAAGGCTGCGGCGTTGGCCGGGTTCCCCAGATAGACGGTGACCATGACCGCGTCCGCGATTCCTGCCCCGCAAGCCCGCGCCACCGCGTCCAGGTTCTCGAGCGTCTGACGCGCCTGGACATCGAAGGGTGCGTCCGTCAACCGTGTGCCGTCCACGAGCCTGGGTGTCTGACCGGCCAGGAAGACGAGCTCACCGGATTTGATCGCTTGGCTGTAGGTCCCGGCTGGCGCAGGGGCAGACGGAGAGACGACCGCGTGCCTGCGGCTAGCTCGAGACGGCACAACTGCCTCTGTCAGCCAGGACCGGGCCCGCAGCACCGGGGCGAACGTCGAAGTCGAAGATGGCTGTGGGGATGTAGAGCGAGCAGCATGCGTTCGGGATGTCGACCACGCCGCTGATCCGGCCCTCTACGGGCGCGGCGCCAAGCAGGAGATACGCCTGTTCCCCGCTGTAGCCGAACTTCTTGAGGTACTCGATGGCGTTCAGGCACGCGTTCTTGTAGGCCAACGTCGCGTCGTTGTAGTAGTTCGTGTTGCTGGCGTGATCGACCGAGATGCCGATGAAGCTCATGAACTCCGTGTACCGCGGTTCGACGTTGCCGGGGAGGAACACCGGGTTGGTCGTGACGCCATAGGTCGCCATGCCACCCTTGATCAGCGAGACATGGAAGTCGATGAAGCCGCCCATTTCGATGGCGCCGCAGAACGTTATCTCGCCGTCCCCCTGGCTGAAGTGCAGGTCACCACCGGACAACAGGGCGCCCGGTACATGGACGGGATAGAACACGCGAGAGCCCCGGCTGAAGTTCTTGATGTCGTGGTTCCCGCCGTTCTCTCGCGGCGGGACGGTTCGGGCGCCGTCCCTCGCGATCGCCTGAAGGTCGCGTCCGTCCAGCCTGCCTCCCAGCGTGCTGGCCTCGAGCGGGGGAAGTGCGAGCGGCGGCACGCGTTGGGGGTCGGTGGCGATGAGCGCTCTCTCGCGGGCATTCCATCGAGCGAGCAGCTCTGCCGACGGCGCGGTGCCGAACAGCCCGGGGTGAGTGATCCCGGTGAAGCGGACGCCAGGGAGGTGTCGAGACGTCGCTGACTGCCCACTGAAGTCCCAGATCGCCTTGTAGGCGTCCGGGTAGTAGTCCGTGAGGAAGCCGCCACCGTTCTGCTTGGCGAAGATTCCCGTGTACCCCCAGCCCTGTCCGGGCGCCTCGCCGACCTCCTGCGGCACTGGTCCGAGATCGAGGATGTCGACGACGAGCAGATCGCCCGGCTCAGCGCCTTCGACTCCAATGGGCCCGCTGAGCATGTGACATCCGCTCAGATCGACGTCGCGAACGTCATTGGCGGAGTCGTTGTTTCCGATCTGGCCATCCGTCCATTCACGGCACTCGATGCGGATGTCGGAGTCGGGCTTGACGGTGACCGCGGGTGGGATGTCTGGATGCCAGCGGTTGTGCCCGGGCACCGCCTGCTCGCGCATGGACTTGCTCTGGTCGATCGTGAACACGACATCCGGCACGGCACTTCTCCGATCTCGGGGGCACACGCTCAGGGCTTGGGCAAGGGCGGGAACCACGAATCTCGTGCCGGCGCAGGCCGGACGAGCTTGGGTGGAGCCGAGGTCACGACGCTCGGTCGGTCGGCGCTGGCCGCCGCTCGGTCCAGGTGACCAACGGTCGAGGAGGTGAGCCTGCGGACCAAGGGAGGACTGAAGACCCGCCTCGCATCCCGGCGGCAGCGAGGGCAGGGCGTGGCGCTGGTCGCCTCGCCCATCGGGAAGTCCATGTCGAACGTCCCGCAGCCGACGCACCCGAACTCGTAGATGGTCATGACGGACCTTCGACGGCCGTTCGGCGACCCGGGACGGATCCGATGACTTCGCCGGCTGGCGTCACGTCGAGGCCATAGTCGCGCCGGGCGGCCTCGACGCTGACGAAGCCTTCAGCGACGTCGAGGCCGACCGCGCTCGGGTCACGTTCGAGCGGGTCGTGGAAGCCGCCCCCGCCGGGAAGGTCGAGGATGAACGAGGTGCCGGGTGGGAACCGCTGCGACATCTTGATGTTCGGGCGATCCCCTGTCGACGTCCTGAACCCACCGAAGCCCCCATTCCCGCCGCCGAGGTAGCCCTCCGCCGCGAACCGCATGCGATCGGAGAGGGAGGACACGACGAAGTCCTCGTCCGTCAGCACATCCACCTCGATCGACTGACCCAGACCGCCGCGATACCGGCCTGCCCCACCGGAGTCGACGCGCAGCTCCTTCCGCCGGAACAGCAGGGGTGAGCTGGTCTCGATGATCTCGACCGGCGCCGTCGCGATCCCGCTCGGGAAGCTGTGACAGGACAGGCCGTCCTTCGAGGGCCGCGCGCCCATGCCGCCGGCGGCGAAGAAGACCATGATGAATCGATCGCGTCCGACCCCTCGGGTCGTGGTGAGCCAGACGTTGCCCGCACCCTCGGCGATCACCCGGTTCGGTATGACGTCGACCAGAGCGCCAAAGATCGCGTGGGGCAGGAAGTGGCCGACGACGTGCCTCGCCGCCACGGCTGCAGGACGACGTGGGTTGAGGATGCTGCCTTCGGGCGCCGTCACCGTCACCGGACGGAAGCTTCCGTCGTTGTGCGGGACCTCCGGAGTGACGAGACACTTCAGCGCATAGCTGGTATACGCGGCGGTGTAGTTGAGGACGACGTTCATCCCCTTTTCGATCTGTTCCGACGAGCCCGCGTAGTCGACGTGGATCTCGTCGCCCCGGATCGACACCCTGCACTGGATGCGCACCGGCTCATCCAGTCCGTCCGTGTAGATCGTCTTCTCGTAGTCACCTTCAGGCAACGCGCTGATTGCTGCACGAGTCGCCAGCTCGGAACGCCCGCGGATCTCCGCGGACAGGACCCGCAGATCGTCGAGCCCGAACTCGTCCAGGTAGGCGAGGAGGCGATCGACGCCCGTGCGGTTTCCGGCCACCTGCGCCTCGATGTCGCCCCGCACCTCAAAGGGCGCACGTACGTTGGCCGCCAGCAGCCGGAGGAGCTCGGTGTTCTCGCGTCCCTGGTCGTAGAGCTTCGTGATCGGTATGAGGAGGCCCTCCTCGAAGAGCTCCGACGCGTCGGCGGACAGCCCCCGACCGCCGATGTCCATCGCATGGCACACGTTGCCAAAGAAGCCGATCGCCCGGCCGCCCCGGAAGACCGGTGTGACCACCGACAAGTCGTTGAGCTGCCCCGATGTCTGCCAAGGGTCGTTGGTGATCAGTACGTCGCCCTCGCGCAGCGTGTCTGCCGGATGAGCGGCGAGGAAGTGGTGCATCGCCGTCGCCAGGGAGTTGATGTGGCCGGGCGTGCCGGTGACGGCCTGGGCCATCATCCGGCCTTCTTCGTCGAAGACGGCCGCCGACAGGTCGCCGGAGTCTCTGACGATGGGTGTGAACGACGTCCGCTGGAGAGTCGCAGCCTGCTCGTTGGTGACCGTGACCAGCCGGCTCCACAGGATCTCGAGGGTGACGGGGTCGAATCCCTCATCAGGCGCCACGGTTGACCTCCACGACAAGGTTTCCGAACGCATCGACGTAACCCGCTCCACCCGGTCCGATGACCGCTGTCGACTCGCGCTCCTCGACCACGGCCGGCCCGAGAATCTTGGTGCTCGGCCGGAGCGAGTAGCGGTCCAGCACCTGTGCCTGCGTGAACCCGGTCTCGGCGAACCAGACGTCTCTGAACATCGTTGACGCGGTGACCACGTCACCGGGACGGATCCGGACGTCGACGGTGGGTGCAGGTCCGGTGATGCGGGCCCGCCAGGTCATGACCTCCGTCTCGACACCCGGCGGCTTGCGGCCGTAGAGGGTGACGTAGGTCGCCTCGAAGGCACCTTCGATCTGTCGCGCCGGGTCATCGCCCAGCACCTCGCCCAGGTCGACGGGGATCGTGTCCCCCTGTCCCTGGTAACGCACGTCGACGCGCAAGGTCACGCGGACCGACTCGGTTGGTACACCCGCTTGTCCGAGCTGACGTCTTCCTTCATCGCTCATCGCGGTCAGTGCGTTCCTGACCTCTGGCCAGTCGACGTCGCTCAGGAGCGAGGGCAGGCTCCTGGCGAACTCGAACCCAGGCGCCGCTGTGAGCATCCCGAACGCGGAGGCGACCCCGGCGTTCGGCGGGTAGATCACGACGTTGAGCCCCAGCCCAATGGCAACTCCCCATGCGTGGACGGGGCCGGCACCACCCGTGGCGACAAGGGCGAACGGGCGGATGTCCCGTCCTCGCTCCACCGCATGCATCCGGGCAGCGCTCGCCATCCCCTCGTTGACGACGCGATGGATTGCCGCCGCCGTGTCTTCGATCGAGAGCTTCAGCTCGAGTGCGAGCGGGCTGATCGCCTCGCGTGCCAGTTCCGGGTTCAGCTTCATGTCGCCGCCGAGGAAGAAGTCCGGCCGCAGGTAGCCCAGGACGAGATCCGCATCGGTGACCGTGGGATGAATGCCTCCTGCGCCGTAGCAGGCCGGACCCGGCATCGCGCCTGTGCTGTCCGGGCCGACCCGCGGAAGCCCGAACGGGCCGATCCGCGCGATGCTTCCTCCGCCCGCGCCTGCCTCGATCAGATCGATGACCGGAATGCGCAAGGGCAGCCCGCTGCCCTTCTTCTGTTGGTAGACACGAGCGGCCTCGAACTCTCGCGCCACGAGCGGGCGCCCTCGTTCGATGAGGCACGCCTTGGCGGTCGTGCCGCCCATGTCGAATGCCAACACGTCCTCGTAGCCGGCCTGCGACGCCCAGAAGCCCGCAGATATGCTCCCTGCTGCCGGACCGGACTCCAGAAGACGCACGGGGAACCGTTTGGCTGTCTCGACCCCGGCGAGTCCTCCCCCACCGGTTGACAGCATGATCCGCAGAGGCCCACGTATGCCCAGTCCGTACAGCTTGGTCTCGAGCATCTCCAGGTATCGGGCAATCAACGGTCGTACGTAGGCGTTGGCCACGACGGTCGACGTCCGCGCGTACTCACCCAACTCTGGCGACACCTCGCTGGCAATCGACAGGTAGACGTCGGGTAGCTCCTCCCGGAAGATCGCCGCGATTTCCTGCTCATGAACGGGGTTCTTGTAGCAATGGAGCAGGCAGATGGCCACCGACTCGATGCCGTCACCGCCCAGTTGTCGAGCGACGTGTCTCACCTCGTCGAGATCGAGCGGAATGTCGATCGACCCGTCGGCGATGACCCGCTCAGGCACCTCCCAGGTTCTCCGGCGGGGCACGAGCGGGTCGGGCATGTCCAGGAACAGGTCGTAGAGGTCGTACCGCAGCTCTCTGCGGATGATCAGTACGTCGCGGAAGCCTTTGGTGATCACCAGCGCCGTCCTCGCGCCCTTGCGCTCGATCAAGGCGTTCGTCGCGAGGGTTGTCCCGTGCACGATCTCGCGCACGGACTCCGCGGACCCACCCTCGAGCAGCTTGGAGACGCCCGTCGCTACCGCGATCGACGGATCCTCGGGCGTGGTCAGGACCTTGACGTTGGCGACCGGACGACTACCACGCATCATCACGAGGTCGGTGAACGTGCCGCCGATGTCGACCGCGATGCGGCAGCTGTCCTGCTCCGTGACGCTCGACATCTGCTATTTCCTCCCCCCGACTCCGCGCGGGGGCTGCTTCTTCGCCCTCGTACCGGCAGCAAGTCGCTCCAGGATCTCGTCGACCGGTGCGTCGAGAGGCACTTCTGCTTCTCGGTCCGAGAGGAACGCCAGCAGACCCTCACGGCCTCGGGTCGAGTGCTTCTGCAGTGCATCGCGCAACGACTGTGCGTCGCCGGTCTCGAGTGCGGCGATCATGACGTGATGCTCCGCCTGCGACTCCGCCTGACCGCCAAGACCGAACACGAACCACCGCGAGTAGGTCTCGGTGAGCATGAGCACCTGGCGGGAGAGACGCTGGTGATGCTCCATGCCCGACGTCTTGCCCAAGTTGTCGTGGAACTCGAAGTTCGACTCGGCCCAGCGCAGGCGATCCTCCTTCTCGGTGAACTCGTCCATGGCCTCCACCAGCGACTTCAAGCGGCGTAGCTGTGGTGGTCGGATGTTCGAGACGATGGCGTCCACCACGGCCATCTCCAGCAGGATGCGGAGGGAGTAGAGCTCCTGGATCTCCGTGGCCGAGAGCTCGGTCACCACCGCACCCTGGCCGGTGAAGACGACGAGACCCTCTGCCTCCAGGGCACGCAACGACTCGCGTACCGGTATGCGACTCACCCCGAGCTGCTCGGCGAGCGACTCCTGGACGAGCGGCGCGCCAGGCGGCAGCACCCCGCGACGAATGGCCTGCCTGAGGATCGCGTCGATGGCATGGCCCTGCTTGGCCGCCTGTCGGGGTGGCGGCGGCGTAATGGCAGTCATGCGGACCTCCCGGCCATCGACGGTGCCAATCGCGTTGCCTCGAGCAGGAGCTCTTCGTCCGTCGGGTCCACGACCTCCTGCGCCCCACCGGCCATCAGGCTGACCGTCTCCGGCCACTTGAGCCCGGCTCCCGTGAGGACGCAGACGCACGAGGCGTCCCTGTCGACCCGGCCTTGCTCGAACAGCTTCCACGCGGCGGCCACGGCCGCGGCTGAGGCCGTCTCGACGATCAGCCCGCGGCTCGCCAGGAACGTCGTCGCGGTCTGGATCTCGATCTCAGAGAGCTCGACGACGCTGCCGTTCGACTCTTCGACAGCCCGGACGCACATGTAGCCGCCGGTGGGGTCGGCGATCGAAAGAGCCAGCGAGTCTGCGTCGGCATCGACCAGCGCATGGTCCGCACGGCTCCGCACCGTGTTCGCCAGCCAGTTCGCACCCAGCGCCTGAACCGCGTGCATGTGCGGCACCGAGTCGGACAGCCCCAGCTGCCTCAGCTCGCGGAAGCCCTTCCAGGGACCGTAGAAGCCGTCGCCGGCTGCGGTCGGCACGAAGAAGTGGTCAGGGGGCTTCCCGAGGTCGAGCATCGTCTCGTAGGCCATGGCCTTGTAGCCCTCCATGCCGTAGGGGGTGCTGACCGGCATCGGCGTCATATATGTCGACGGATACCAGCCGTGCTCCACGACGAAGTCCGCCAGTGACGCCCGACGGTCCCGCTTGACGATGACGGAGGCGCCGAGCATCTGCATGGCCTGGCGCTGCAGCAGCGGCGCCCGGGGATCGACGAAGACGGTCGTCGCCATGCCGGCAGCCCGCCCGTAGGCAGCCAGGCTCAGACCGTGGTTGCCCGTGCTCGAGGCGACCGCCTTCGCGAAGCCCATCTGCGCAGCCATGGAGATCGACACGCTGTGGAAACGGTCCTTGAACGCTCCGCTCGGGTTAGCCGCCTCGTTCTTGACGAACAGGTTCGTGAGCGGGTTCTCGCCTCCCTCAGCGACCCGGAAAAGGGGCGTTGCACCCTCGCCCAAGGTCACGACGTCCTTCGGGTCGCTGACCGGCAGGAGGGCGCGGAAGCGCCACATCCTCTCGCGCTCGGTCCCTGTGCTGCCGATCGCCTTCTTGAACGCGACTCCCGCCAGGTCGTAGTCGTAGTCGACCTCGAGCGCGCCGGCGACACCGCCGTTCCGGCAGCTCGAACAGCCGAGGAACAGCGGTCCAACCGGGTACCGCTCCCCGCAGTTCGAGCAGACGAGCTCTGTCGCGAACAATGCTTTCCTCTCCTTTCGGCCGGTCAAGTGAGCTAGGGACGACGCCAGGCAATCGCGCCTTCCACGACAGTCAGCCAGGGTTGCAGGTCACCGATCTTCGCGGCGTCCACCGTGAGCGGGTCACCGTCGACCACGACGACGTCGGCAAGCTTGCCAACTTCCAGGGAACCGACGTCGGCTTCGATGCCCAACGCCCTGGCGCCCTCGATCGTGTACCCCCTGAGCGCCTCTTCCGCGGTCAGCACCTCTTCGTCGCCCATGTTCTGTCCCGTCCTCGACAGTCTCAGGACGCTCTGCTGCATGACTCTGAGCGGCTCGATCGGCACGATGTTGTCGCCGCTGGGTACGACGGTCATCCCAGCCTCGATCTCGGCTCGGTACGGCTGGATGTGGAGAGCCTCGTCACCGTAGACATCGCGCAGCGTGTCTCCGTAGTTGTGGACCATCACCGGCTGGACCACGGCACGGACGTCCTGGTCGACCATCCGGCGCAGGTGCTCTGCGGTCGGGAAGCTGACGTGTTCGAAGCGGTTGCGGATCGTTGCCGGGCGTGACAGCCGACCTGCACCCTCGATGGCATCGATGGCCATGCCGATGCCGATGTCTCCGTGACAGTGGATCGCGGCTGACAGACCGTGCGAATTGGCCTTGGAGACCGCGGCGACCAGCTCGCCCCGATCCCAGAAGAGGGTCGCTGGAAAGCCGTACCTGCTCTGCGCCCGGCTGCGGTGTTCATCCGAGAATGCGACGGTCCCACCGTTGAGCGTCCCATCGACGTAGAACTTGACCCCCGCCAGGCGCAACCACTTGTCGCCGAACCCGCTCTCAATCCCGAGCGCCACGAGATGCTCGAGCTGGTGTGAGAGTGCGAAGCACACGGTCCGGATGTGCAGCACCCCGTCGCGACGGGCGCGTTGGTACACCGCGAGCTCGGTGCGGGACATCTGGAGGTCGGCAATGGTCGTGATGCCATGAGACAAGTACTTCTCGTACAGACGACCCAGGCGCTCGGCCAGCACGCCAGTGTCATCGAAGGCGTGGAGATTCGGCCCGTGATGGCCGATGTCCACACCCGGCACCATCAGGCTGGTTGCACCGTCCAGGCTGAGACCGGTCAGACGACCGCGATCGTCGCGCACCAGGTGACCGCCCGCCGGATCAGGAGTGTCGTCCGACACCCCACGTGCCTTGAGGGCTGCGGTGTTACCGAGGACGAAGTGCCCGCCGGCGAGGGAGAGCAGTACCGGGTGAGAGGGAGCAGCGTCGTCCAGATCCCAGCGCGTCGGCAGCCGCTCGAAGCTGCCGTAGTCGAGCCCCATGCCACGTACGTAGTCGCCAGGTGGGCGTTCACTCGCCGCGACGGCGACCGCGGTTCGAAGCTCATCGAGCGACGTCACGTCCGCGAGGTCGAGCGACACATCCTCCTGCGCGTTGGTCACCGGGTGGTTGTGGGCATCGATGAACCCCGGGAGAGCCGTCCGTCCCCCCAGATCGAGCGAGTAGGCATCCCCGCCGACAGCTGCCCGGACGCTGTCCATCGGGCCGACGGCGACGATGCGACCGTCGGTGATGCCGACCGCCTCAACCACGCCGGCCGGCGCCATGGTCCGCACCACGCCGTTGTGGAGAACGAGGCCTTGCTTCGTCATCATCAACCTTCCGGTCAGGACGCTAAATGACCTTGGACAGGAAACTCTGAGTGCGCCTGTGCTGCGGGTTGTCGAAGACGGCATCAGGTGGGCCTTCTTCGATGATCCGGCCCTGCTCCATCATCACGACCCAGTTCGCGGCCTCTCGTGCGAAGCCGATCTCGTGCGTCACGGTGATCATCGTCATACCTTCGAGTGCGAGTTCCTTCATCACCACGAGGACCTCCCCGACCATCTCCGGATCCAGCGCGCTCGTCGGCTCGTCGAACAACATCAGGACTGGCTTCATCGCCAGCGCGCGGCAGATCGCCACCCGTTGTTGCTGACCGCCCGACAGCTGACTCGGGTATGCACCCTCCTTGTCGCCCAAGCCCACCCGGGAGAGCAGCAGCCGACCGATCTCGTCGGCTTCCGGCTTGGGCATGTTTTGGACGCGACGCAGGCCCTCCGTGATATTTCGCAGCGCCGTCCGATGCGCGAAGAGGTTGAACCGTTGGAAGACCATGCCGACCTGGCGCCGCTGTTCGGCGATCAGCTTTTCTCGCTGTGGGACAAGACCCTTACTGGTTTCTCGGTAGCCGACCAGCTCGCCGTTGACGTACAGACGGCCTTCGTCGTAGGTGGAGAGGCAGTTCATGCAGCGGAGGAGGGTCGTCTTCCCCGAGCCGGACGGGCCGACGATGACCACCACCTGACCACGCTGAACACGCAGATCCACACCCTGCAGGACATGGGAATCGCCGTACCACTTGTGGATCTGGCGGGCGTCGACGACCAACCTGGTGTCCGGAACTGCGACGGGGACGCCGAGGACCTCAGGCACGGTGCTCACCGACCGGGCTGGCTGGGAGGGTTCCGGCGCGGGACCCGTGGGCGTGAACGGATCGTTGTTCAGTGACGAGATGCACTGACAGTCGGTTCTCCACACGCTTCTGCAGGAAGGTGAACAGCGTCACGAGCGCCAAGTAGTAGACGGCTGCCCCGAGAAACGCCTCGAAGGTCTTGAAGGTCTCCGCGTTGACGCCCTCGGCCACGCGGAACAACTCCTGGACACCGATGACGCTCAGCAGCGAGGTGGTCTTGAGCATGTTGATGAAGTCGTTGCCGAGGGGAGGGACGATGACACGCGCCGCCTGCGGCATGACGATGTGGCGCATCGACCGTCGTGACGTCATCCCCACCGAGAGGGCGGCCTCTCGTTGACCGGAGTCGACGGACTGGATGCCCGCGCGGATGATCTCGCTCATGTACGCGCCCTCGTTGATGGCGAGAGCGACGGTGCCTGCGACAATCGCGCCGTTGACCGATATGCCGGCCAGGTTCGAGTCGGTGGGGAAGAGGTCGAAGCCCAGCACTGAAGGCAGGCCGAAGTAGACGAGGAAGATGATGACGAGCGTCGGAAGTCCGCGGAAGAGCCACACGTACCCGGCCGCGAGGTAGCGGACCGGAGCGATCCGCGACAGCGTGGCCAGGGCTGAGAAGAGACCGATGACCGTGCCCACCGTCTGGGCTATCACTGCCGTGACGACGGTGATGAGAACGCCGATGAGCAAGGCCTCGGGCGGTGTGAAGACGAAGTCGAGGAAGAAGTCCAGGTCGAAGCTCGCCGCCAGCGGGTGAGCAAGCATGGCGGCGCCTCCGTGTTCCATCGTTGGTCGTGCGTTGGCTGCCGTGCGTCCGGAGTGACTACGAGGGGGACGCGGTGGGTGTGACGGGTGGGTACTCGGGCCGCTTCGGAAGGAAGGCGTCGCCGACGCCCTGGTCGACGAAGAACTGCTCCATCTCCCCTGAGTCGTACAGGGCCTGGACGGCCTCGGTGACGACCTTCAACACCTCGTCCTCGCCCTTGCGAACGCCGATACCCAACGCGTTGAGCGTGAAGGGCTCGGCTTTCGCGAGTTCCGCGCTTCCCTTGCCTGGCGGCTGTGTCACGAGGTAGGCGCCGTTCAGGGTGTTGGTGACGATGAGGTCGACTCGACCGAGGGCGAGCTGCTTGAGTTCGTCCGAGGAGGTGTTGTACTCGCTGACCTTCACCGCGGACTTGCCGGCGGTCTTGCACTTCGCGCTCTGCTCGTCGAGGTAGGTCTTCCAGTTCTCGCCGATGATCATGGCTGCGTCGGTGCCACAAAGGTCGTCGATAGAGGTGAGCCCCTTCGGGTTGCCGGGCGGCACCAGGAACGCCGACCCGACCGACACATAGTCGACGAAATCGATGATCTCGCGCCGCTCCTCGCTGTTGGTGAGGGCGCTGATCACCAGGTTGCACTTCTTGGACGTCAACGCGGGGATGATCGCGTCGAACTTCGTGTTGACCCAGGCGACCTCGAGGCCCAGGTGCTTGGCGATGCCCTCGCCCATGTCGATGTCGAACCCTTGCAGCGTGCCGCCCGCCGTATCGGTGAACTCAGCGGGCGGATAGGTCGGATCGACGCACACCTGCATCTTGCCGCCGGTGGAGAGCTCGCTGGGGACCTTCCCGGCCTCGGCGGCCTCGGCGCCCGGCGCGGACGAACCCCCAGAGTCTGAGGAGTCGCCACATGCGACCAAGGCGAGGATCGCGAACGCTGAAACAACCACGAGCCTTCTCACAGCGCCTTCACCCATTTCCCATGAGGTCCGGCGGCGCAACCGCCACTCGGGCCGGTCGAAGAACGTTTGGTATTCGACTGTATACAGTCGCATGCAGTTTCGGTTGTACACCTGCGAAGCGGGGCCGTCAACGGAAGTTCGCCAACTCGAGGAGCTCCGCGGGTGGTCGAGATCGCCAAGGGAGCCACGTCGGATGACAAAGGCCCAGGTCGGGTGACCTGGGCCTTTGGATGTAGCCCCGACGGGATTCGAACCCGCGCTACCGCCTTGAGAGGGCGGCGTGCTAGGCCACTACACAACGGGGCCTCGTGAGCGACGACGAACGGCGTCGCGGACCGAAACTGTAGCGGGCGGGCCGCCACCGATCCACTCGAGGGGAGCTCAGCTGGGGTACCAGGACTCGAACCTAGACTAGCTGAACCAGAATCAGCCGGGCTGCCAATTACCCCATACCCCAAGGGCGGTCGTCGTCTCGCCGGAGCGAGCCTTCGGACCGCTGCCCACGATAGCCGACCTCGTTCGTGGCGGACAAAACGCCTCCCGGGGCGCCCGAGGGCTCCCGGCGTACCGCGGTCCCGAGCCGGCGCGCCAACCGGTCGGCCAGCCAAGCGAAAACGAGCATCATGAGCACGTCGAGCACGGCATACGGCCAGTCCAGGGACGACACCGAGAGAGCCTCCTCGATCGACCCCGTGGCCGCCGTCCAGCTCAGGCTGACCATGTTGTTGGCAACATGCAGCACCAGCGACGCCTCGAGGCCTCCGGTGCGCCACACCAGCCACGACGCGACCAGCCCGAACGCGAAACGGTCGAGGAAGAGCGCCGGCTCCTGCCCACCGTGCGCCAGCGCGAACAGCAACGCGCTCACCACGGCCGCGAGGACGGTCCCGACGAGCGGCCGGGGGAACCACGACGCCACCGCCTGGGTGAGGTAGCCGCGGAAGCCGTACTCCTCCGCGGCGGCCTGCAGCGGCGTGGTCAGCACGATGACCACGAGGAGACCCACGAGGGTGGACGCCCCGGGCACGTCGATGTCGCCTACCCCTGCCGGGGGCACCGCGAAGCTGACGGCGAAGAACACCAGCACGACAGCGAACCCGAGCGGCAGCAGACGGAGCAGCAACTGTCTGCGCAGCCGACCAGAGACCGAGGACAGCGTCCCGGCCGGCTCCCGGTGCACGACGAACACGGCAAGCAGGACCGCAGGCAGCACCAGGGCGATGAGCAGGTTGTTGGCAAGCAGACCCCATGGGGAGTCCGCACCGAGCGACTCCTGCACGTCCTGGTCGACGCCCGCGAGCGCGCTCACCGCGCCGATGACGACCACCACCACGATGGCGCCGGCGAAGACAATGGCGGCCGCGAGCACCAGCCCGAGCAGCGGGCGCCACCACCGGTATCGCGAGGTCCGCAGCAGCTGCGGGTAGCGGTCTCCCACCCCGTCGTGCACGGTCAAGCTCAACGGGTCACTGCCGTGCCATCTCGAGACCCTGCCGCAACCGGGACAGGGTCGGCTCGCGGCCGAGCAGCTCGAGGGACTCGAACAGCGGCGGCGACACGCGGCGGCCGGTGACCGCGACGCGCACCGGCCCGAACGCGTGCTTCGGCTTGATGCCCAGCCCGTCGACCAGGCCGGACCGCAACGCGCTCTCGATCGCGCTGGTCTCCCAGTCGTCGAGCGCCTCGAGCGCCGCAAGCGCCGCCTCCAGCGTCGGCACCTGCTCGGCCGTGAGCGAGCGCGCCGCCGCGTCCTCGTCGACGGTGAAGTGATCGTCGTCGACGAGCAGGAAGCCCAGCATGTCGACGACCTCGACGAGATGCACCATGCGCTCCTGCACCAGGGGCGCTCCGCCGGCGACCACGCGCAGCTCCTCGTCAGTGGGCTCGTGCGAGACGAGACCCGCGTGCTGCAGCACGGGCAGGAGGCGGGTGACGAGGTCCTCGGGCGTGAGCGCGCGAATCTTGTCGCCGTTGATGGCCTCGAGCTTGTGCAGGTCGAAGCGCGCCGGGTTGCGGTTGACCCGCTCCAGCGTGAACGCCGCAGTCATCTCCTCGAGCGTGAAGTCCTCGCGGTCGTCACCGAGCGACCAGCCGAGCAACGCAAGGTAGTTGCACACCGCCTCGGGGAGGAAACCCTCCTGGCGGTAGTAGCCGATGGACGACGATGCGAGCCGCTTGGAGAGCTTGCTGTTCCCTTCGCCCATGACGAACGGCAGGTGGGCGAAGACGGGCATCGCGTCGTCGGCAACGCCCATCGCGCGGTAGACGGCGATCTGACGCGGCGTCGAGGAGAGCAGGTCTTCGCCGCGCACCACATGGGTGATCTTCATCAGCACGTCGTCGGCGGCGGCAGCGAGTGTGTACAGCGGCGAGCCGTCGGCGCGCGCGAGCACGAAGTCGGGCACGTTCGCGTGGTCGAAGCTCACCTCGCCGCGCACGGCGTCCTTGAACGTGGTCGACCCTTCGGGCATCCGGAAGCGCACGACCGGCTGCCGGCCCTCGACGCGGTACGCCTCGACCGTCTCGTCGGACAGAGAGCGGCACTTCCCGTCGTACCCCGGCGGTTTGCCGGCGGCCCGCTGCGCCTCGCGCCGTTCCTCGAGCTCTTCCGGCGTGCAGTAGCAGTGATAGGCCGCACCGTCGTCGATGAAGCGCTGGGCCCACTCGGCGTAGAGGTGCAACCGCTCGCTCTGCAGGTAGGGACCGTGGTCTCCGCCGACCTCGGGCCCCTCGTCCCAGTCGAGACCGAGCCAGCGCAGCGAGTCCATGGCGGCGTGGATGTTCTCCGGCGTCACCCGCGCCCGGTCGGTGTCCTCGATGCGCAGCACGAACGTGCCGCCGGTGTGGCGCGCGTAGGCCCAGGCGTAGAGCGCGGTGCGGATGTTGCCGACGTGCAGGTCGCCGCTGGGCGAGGGAGCGAAGCGAGTGCGTACGCCGGTGTCAGCCACGGGCGACCACCCTGTTCGTCAGCGTGCCGACGCCTTCGATCGTCACGGACACCGTGTCGCCCACCGCGAGCGGTCCGACGCCGGCGGGCGTGCCGGTCAGCAGGATGTCGCCGGGCAGCAACGTCATCGCCTCGCTCACGTGCGCGATCAGCTTGGCGACGCCGTGGATCATCTGCGAGGTGCGCCCGGCCTGGCGGAGGTCGCCCCCGACCGTGGTCGTGATCGCCAGGTCCGCGTCCAGCGAGCCGGCCAGGTCGGTCTCGATCCACGGGCCGATCGGGCAGAAGGTGTCGAAGCCCTTGGCGCGGCCCCACTGCTTCTCGGCCTTCTGCAGGTCGCGTGCCGTCACGTCGTTGGCACAGGTGAACCCGAGCACGACGTCGGAGGCCCGCTCGACGGGGACCTCCCGGCACAGCCGCCCGATGACGACGGCCAGCTCGCCCTCGAAGTGCACGTCGTCGGAGACGCCTGCCGGGTACTGGATCGCCTCACCGGGGCCGATGACCGACGTCGACGGCTTGAGGAAGACGATCGGGTGCTCGTCGACCTCGTTGCCGAGCTCCTTGGCGTGCTCGGCGTAGTTGCGCCCGATAGCCACGACTTTGCTGGGCAGCACCGGTGCGACCAGCCGGACGTCCTCGATGGCGTAGGGCTCACCGACCACCTGGAATGGGGCGAACGGGTGGCCGTCGATGCGCCGTACCGTCAGCCCGGAGGCCGTGCCGGTGTCGCCGCCGGCGACGCTGTCACCCTCCCCCTCGACCACGCCGAAGGAAGCCCCGCCATCGGCCGAGAATCTCGCAATACGCATCAGGCGAGGCTACCCGGACGGTGGGCCCACTCCGAGCGTCACCCCAGCTGGCCGTGATGGCGCAACAGCCCGTACGTCACCGCGTCGATCAGCGCCTCCCACGACGCCTCGATGATGTTGGCGTGCACCCCGACGGTCTCCCAGGAGGTCTCGCCGTCACTGGTCTCGATCAGCACCCGGGTGACGGCGTCGGTGCCGTGGGCCGCGTCGACGATGCGCACACGGTAGTCGATGAGCTCGAGCTTGATGATCTCGGGATAGGCCTTGGCCAGGGCCGTGCGCAGCGCCTGGTCGAGGGCGTGCACCGGGCCGTTCCCCTCGCCCGTCGACAGGACGCGCTCGCCGCCGGCATGCACCTTGACGGTCGCCTCGGCCACCGCCGTCCCGTCCGGGCGCGCATCGACGATCACCCGCCACGACTCGACCGAGAAGAAGTCCGGACGGGCTCCGGTCACCTCCTCGCGCAGCAACAGCTCGAACGACGCGTCCGCGGCCTCGAACGTGTAGCCCTCCGACTCGAGAGCCTTCACGCGCTCGATGACCCGGGTGAGGACGTCGCCGTTGCCGGCCAGGTCATAGCCGAGCTCGCGTCCCTTGAGCTCGATGCTCGCGCGTCCGGCCATGTCCGAGACGAGCATCCGCATGTTGTTGCCCACGGACACGGGGTCGGTGTGCTGGTAGAGCATCGGGTCGACGCGGACGGCACTCGCGTGCAGACCCGCCTTGTGCGCGAACGCGGACGCACCGACGTAGGGCTGGCGCGAGTAGGGCACGACGTTCGCGAGCTCGGAGACGGCGTGGGCGATGCGAGTGCTCTCGCGCAGCCGCTCCTCGGGCAGCAGGCTCATGCCCCTCTTGAGCTCGAGGTTGGCGATCACCGTCACCAGGTCGGCGTTGCCGGTGCGTTCGCCGTAGCCGTTGAGGGTGCCCTGCACATGCGTGGCACCGGCGTCGACAGCCGCCATCGTGTTGGCGACGGCGCAACCCGCGTCGTTGTGGCAGTGGATGCCGAGCCGGGCCGAGGTCGCCTCGGCGACGGCGTGGACGACGTCGGCCACCTCGTCGGGGAGCATGCCGCCGTTGGTGTCGCACAGGACAGCGACGGTGGCGCCCGCCTCGGCCGCCGCTCTCAGCACCTCCAGCGCGTACGCCGGGTCGCTTCGGTAGCCGTCGAAGAAGTGCTCGGCGTCCAGGAAAACGCGCTGCCCCTCCGCGCGCAGGTGCGCGACGGTGTCGCGCACCATCGCGAGGTTCTCCTCGAGAGTGGTGCGAAGCGCCACCTCGACGTGGCGCGGGTGGCTCTTGGCCACCAGGGTCACCACACCGGCGCCCGACTCGCGCAGCGCCGCCACGGAGGGGTCATCCGCTGCGCGCGCACCGGGCCGGCGGGTCGCGCCGAACGCGGTCAGCTGGGCGTGGCGCAGGCGCAGGTCCATCGCCGCCTGCCGGAAGAACTCGGTGTCCTTGGGGTTCGATCCGGGCCACCCGCCCTCGACGAAGCCGACCCCGAGGTCGTCGAGGTGTGCAGCGACCGCGAGCTTGTCGGCGACCGAGAAGGCCAGGCCCTCCTGCTGCGCGCCGTCGCGCAGCGTCGTGTCGTAGACGTGAAAGGCGTCGTCGGGACGGACGTCGGCGGGAGTCGCGTCGGCAGGGCTCATGGGAAGAACTCTCCGGTTCGGAAAGCAAAAGACCCCCCGCGGTCGCGGGAGGTCTGCGCGTCTGTCGAGACTCGGTCTCGGTCGACGCGCCTAGCCGATAATGCAGCGGTGCGTGGGCATCGCTTCCACCGTGGCACGGCGTCCCGCGAACCGGAAGGTCCGTCTCAGGATGTGGCTTGCCGCCCAGCCACGCTCGGCTGTCTGCTTCGAGTCGGTACTGCTCTTCAAGCCGGTACTGATTCTCGGGCTGGTCAGCCCTGCTGCGGCGCGGCGTAGACCGGCAGCGACTTCACGGCGTCCGGTGGGAGGGTCAGGCCCTCGTCGGTGCCCGGGTTGACGGCCAGCCAGAGGTCGTCGGAGGGCCAGTTGGCGCCCAGCTGGGCGGCCGGCACGGTGACGGCGTCGTCGAGGTCGGGGGCGGCGGAGTTCATCGTCGTCTCGGAGGTGAACACGGGGACGTACTGCGTGCCGTCCTGCTCGATGACGGGCAGTGACAGCGACCCCTCGGGCGCCTGCTCGCCCGGCGCGGGCGCGGTCTGCGGGACCACGACCTGGCTCGTGGCGACGGCGCGCATCACGGCTTCCGTGTCACCCGCGGCCATGCCCTTGGCGATGGCCGCCTCGGTGGGCTCCTGGCCGTTGGGAGAGGTGGTCATGGGAGAACGTCCTTCCATAGGCTTTTCAGGGCTGTTTCTGGGGCGTGGGAGATCGCGACATGGTTCGCGCACCCACCGCCACTACCCTCCACGAGGAGGTCCAACCGGGCAAATCGCCCCGCTCGGCGAGATCAGCAGACCCGCTGCATCCAGCCGTGCGGGTCGGAGGCGGTGCCCTGCTGGATGCCGAGCAGGGCCTCACGCATCTTCATGGTCACCGCCCCGGGCTGGGCGTCGGCGACGGAGAAGCTGCCGGCCGCGTGCTTGACCGCCCCGACCGGGGTCACCACCGCGGCGGTGCCGCAGGCGAAGACCTCCGAGATGGAGCCGTCGGCGCAGCCCTGCTCCCACTCGTCGGTGCTGATCCGGCCTTCGCTCACCTCCAGGCCCATGTCGCGGCCGAGGGTCAGGATCGAGTCGCGGGTCACGCCGGGGAGCAGGGTCCCGGTGAGCGCCGGGGTGAGCAGTCGCCCGTCGGAGTAGACGAAGTAGAGGTTCATCCCGCCCATCTCCTCGACGTAGCGGTGCTCCACCGCGTCGAGCCACACGACCTGGTCACAGCCCTGCTCGGCGGCCTGCGCCTGAGCGACCAGCGAGGCCGCGTAGTTTCCCGCGCACTTCGCCTCGCCGGTGCCGCCGGGCGCAGCGCGGACGTACTCGCGGGACAGCCACACCGACACGGGGCGGACGCCGCCGGGGAAGTAGCTGGCGGCCGGCGACGCGAAGACGACGAACAGGTACTCGCGCGCCGGGCGCACACCCAGGAACGGGTCGGTCGCGAACTCGAGCGGACGCACGTAGAGCGCCTCGCCGGCCTTGCTGGGCACCCAGTCGCGGTCGGTGGTCACCAGTTCGCGGATCGCGTCGAGGAACAGGCCTTCGGGTACCTCCGCCATGGCCATGCGGCGGGCAGAGCGCTGGAAGCGCGCAGCGTTCTGGTCGGGACGGAACAGCGCCACCGAGTCGTCGGGTTGGTGGTAGGCCTTGAGGCCCTCGAAGATCGACTGTCCGTAGTGCAGCGCCGAGGTGGCGGGGTCGAGGGTCAACGGCTGGTAGGCCGCGAGGCGCGCGTCGTGCCAACCCCGGCCCTCGGTGTAGCGGGCGGTCACCATGTGGTCGGTGAAGACCTGCCCGAACCCCGGGTCCTGCATCAACCGGGCGCGCTCCTCAGCGCTGCGCGGCGAGGATGACGGGGCGACGTCGATGGTGAGGTCCGCTGTCATGCCCCGACGGTAGCCGACAGCCTCGCGGCGATCGCCTCGCCCACCTCCCGAGTGCCGCGTGGGGCCTGGCCCCGCTCCGCCAGGTCGGCGGCCACGGCCGTCTCGACGGCCGCTGCCGCCTCGGCGTAGTCGAGGTGCGCGAGCAGCAGCGACGCCGACAGCACCGCCGCGGTCGGATCCGCGACATCCTTGCCGGCGATGTCCGGTGCCGATCCGTGCACCGGCTCGAACATCGACGGGTGGGCGCGGCTCACGTCCAGGTTGCCACTCGCCGCGAGACCGATTCCGCCGGCGATCGCGGCAGCGAGGTCGGTGAGGATATCGCCGAACAGGTTGTCGGTGACGATGACGTCGAAGCGCTCAGGCTGGGTCACCATGAGGATGGTCGCCGCGTCGACGTGCAGGTAGTCGGTGGTGACGTCCGGGAAGTCCTGCGCAACCTGGGCGACCGTGCGGGCCCAGAGATCCCCGGCATAGACGAGGACGTTGGTCTTGTGCACGAGCGTGAGCCGTCGGCGAGGTCGCGCCTGGGCCCGGCCGAACGCGTCGCGCACGACGCGCTCCACGCCGTACGCCGTGTTGACGCTGACCTCGGTGGCGATCTCGTGCGGGGTGCCGCGCCGGACGGCGCCGCCGTTGCCGACGTAGGGACCCTCGGTGCCCTCGCGCACCACCACGAAGTCGATGTCGCGCTCCCCCAGCGGCGAGGTGACGCCGGGGTAGAGCCGCGCCGGCCGGAGGTTCACGTGGTGGTCGAGCTCGAAGCGCAGCCGCAGCAGCAGACCCCGCTCGAGCACACCGCTCGGGACGCTGGGATCGCCGACGGCGCCGAGCAGGATGGCGTCGTGCCCGCGCAGCTCGTCGAGCACGCTGTCGGGCAGCGTCTCGCCGGTCGCTGCCCAGCGCCGCGCTCCGAGGTCGTAGTGCGTCGCCTCGAGCTTGGCGCCGAAGGCCGGCAGGACCTCCTCGAGCGCGCGCAGCGCCTCGGCGGTGACCTCGGGCCCGATGCCGTCACCGGCGATGACCGCGAGGTTGACGGTGGACGTGTCGTGGTGAGTCAAGGTCGTCGATCAGTGGCCGGTCTCGCCGCCGTTGTCACGGCGGTCCATGGACTGCTGCACGGCCTCTTGCGTCTTGCGCTGCTCCTCGGTCATGGGTGGCTCTCCTTCGCGGCGGGGTGGCAGGTGGCGGGCCAGCGCCGTTACCCGCGGCGGGGAGCCGGCCCTCTAGCGGGCCCCGCCGCGGCAGCGAAGTACGAGAGTGCGCCGCATGATGTCCCGACCGTACGCCGGGCTCGGCGCGGCTGTCTCGTCAGGTGGGCGGCGATCCCAAAGTGCGAGATCCAGCGCTCACTCGAGCGGCTCGACCCACTGCGCCCGCCACTGCGGGGCCTCGCCCTTCTGGGTGTAGTAGCGCGTGTCCCGAACAATCTGACCACCCTCGTCGAACTCCAAGGTCGCGACCACGTGCCAGACGTCGTCGCCGTAGTCGTTGACACCTTCGATCACCCACACCGGACCGGACCCGACCACCCGCCGCAGCGTCAATGAGGGAGGCGAAGGGAACGCCTCCTGCATGGCGCGCATGGCGTCGCGCCCACGGATGCGCTCGCCGGACTGCGGCATCTCCATCACATAGTCCGGATGCCGCACGCGGTACTCCTCGTCCGCAGAGAGCCCTGTCCCGCCGGTCAAACCGAACAGTCGCTCCAGACCCTCCTGCATGGATGCCGCGTCGCTGTTCAAGACCGCCTTGCGGAAGAGCCCGAGAACCTCGGTGTCGCGCATGACCCCTCCTTGAGGCTATTCGGTGAGATCGACCTGCCTGGCGTTCGCGGCGCCGATCGCGGCGATGATGTCCTCGAGCACGTCGTGCGGGATGGCCGAGTCGACGGTCATGGCGACCAGCGCCTGCCCGCCCTTGCTGTCGCGGCTGACCTGCATGCCGGCGATGTTGATGTTGGCCTCGCCGAGCATGTGGCCGACCGTGCCGACGATGCCGGGGCGGTCCTCGTAGCGGAAGAGCGCCATGTGGTCCGAGAGCGCGACCTCGATGTCGAACCCGTCGACCTCGACGAGCTTCTCGACGTGACGATGGCCGGAGAGCGTGCCCGAGACCGACACCCTGGTGCCGTCGGCCATCGTGCCGCAGAGCGTGACGAGGTTGCGGTAGTCCGACGACTCGGGGTCGCTCGTGAGCCGCACCTCGACACCGCGGTCCCTGGCGAGCACCGGTGCGTTCACGTAGGACACCGACTCCTCGACGACGTCGACGAAGAGACCCTTGAGCGCCGCGAGCTCGAGCACCCGCACGTCGTACGCCGAGATCTCCCCGCGTACCTCGACGTCGAGCTGCGCCGGCACGGCACCGGCCAGAGCGGTGAAGACCCGGCCGAGCTTGGTGGCCAGCGGGATGCCCGGCCGGACGTCCTCGGCGATGACGCCGCCCTCGACGTTGACGGCGTCCGGCACCAGCTCGCCTGCCAGGGCCAGGCGCACGGACCGGGCGACCGCGACACCGGCCTTCTCCTGCGCCTCATCGGTGCTGGCGCCGAGGTGCGGCGTGGCCACGACCGACTCGAGCTCGAAGAGGGGTGAGTCCGTGCACGGCTCGGTCGCGAAGACGTCGAGGCCGGCACCGGCGACCCGTCCCTCCTTGAGAGCCGAGTGCAACGCCGCCTCGTCCACGATGCCGCCCCGCGCGGCGTTGACGAGGATGGCTGACGGCTTGACCTTGTGCAGCTGCTCGTCGCCGATCAGCCCGACGGTCTCAGCGGTCTTGGGCAGGTGCACCGAGATGACATCGCTCTGGGCGAGCAGCTCGTCGAGCGAGACCAGCCGGACACCCATCTGGGCGGCCCGTCCGGCCGCCACGTAGGGGTCGTAGGCGATGACCTGCATCCCGAACGAGGACAGTCGCTGCGCCACGAGCACGCCGATGCGCCCGAGACCGACGATCCCGGCCGTCTTCTCGTAGAGCTCGACGCCGGTGTACTTGCTGCGCTGCCACTCGCCGCCGCGCAGCGCGCCACTCGCGGCCGGGATGTGGCGCGCGGCCGACAGCAGCAGGCCCACGGCCAGCTCGGCGGCGCTCACGATGTTCGACATCGGCGCGTTCACGACCATGACGCCGGCCTGGGTCGCCGCCTTGACGTCGACGTTGTCCAGGCCCACGCCCGCGCGGGCGACGACCTTGAGCCGACCGGCCGCGGCGATCGCCTCCGCGTCGACCTTGGTGGCACTGCGGACCAGGATCGCGTCGACATCGGCGATCGCCTCGAGCAGCTGCGCCCGGTCAGCGCCGTTGCAGTGGCGAATCGTGAAGTCGGGGCCGAGCGCCTCGACGGTCGCCGGCGAGAGCTCCTCGGCGATGAGCACGACAGGGTTGGTCACGAAAGTTCCTTCGTGGGCGGCTGGGTTGGGTGCCGCCCATCGTAGCCAGACCGTCAGTGCGCGGGCGGGCGGTTGTCGTCCTCGTGCACGGCTGGCGCCTCGAGCGGGTTCAGTCGCATCCAGAGCAGGAAGCCGAGCCCCAGCGCGAGCATGGCGAGGCCCGCCCAGAGGTTGACGTCGATGTCGGCGGCCTTCTTCTTCGCGTCGTCTCCGTCGATGAGGCCCGCGATCGTGACCACGACGCCGTACAGGACGAACAGTCCGCCGATGACGCTGCGGATGTCAAAGGGCTTGCCGGGGTCCTTGTCGGTCGTCATCTCTCGTGTCCTGTCAGACGAAGGGGATGTAGAAGGCGAAGGACAGCGCCAGCGCGCCACCGCCGAGGATGATCGGCGACCGCCACCAGCCGGTGCTGTGGCTGAGGTCGCCCATGTCCACCGTGGTGCCGTAGACCAGGCCTTCCAGCTCCCTCACGGGCTTCGGCGCGGTCACCAGGCTCACCACGACACTGACGATGGCGTCGACCGCGAACGCGATCGCCGCGGCCCAGAACGCCGAGGTCAGCGGCGAGCCGAACGTGAACAGCAACGGCTCGTCGAAGCCGAAGGCGTCCACACCGCTCTCGGAGGTGACGAAGATGAAGGCGGCGCTGGCCGTACCCGCGATCAGCCCCCAGAAGCCGGCCCAGGCCGTCATTCGCTTCCAGAACATGCCGATGATGAACGTCGCGAACAGCGGCGCGTTGAAGATGGAGAACAACGCCTGGATGTAGTTCATGATGTTGCTATAGCCCGCTGCGATGAAGGCCGTGCCGATACCGATGAGCACGCCGATGACGGTGACGACGCGCCCCACCTTCAGGTAGTAATCGTCCGGCCGGTCCTTCTTGATGTAGTCCTGCCAGATGTCGTAGGTGAAGACCGTGTTGAACGCCGATACGTTCGCGGCCATGCCGGCCATGAACGCGGCGAGCAGGCCGGTCACCGCGATGCCGAGTACGCCGTTCGGCAGGTACTTCTCCATCAACAGCGGGATCGCGTTGTTGTACTGGAAATCACCTGTCTCGGCGCCGAGCTTGGGAAACTCCACCAGCGCGATCAGGCCGGGGATGACGGTGATGATCGGGATGAAGATCTTCGGGTAGGCCGCGATGATGGGGGTGCGGCGGGCGGCGGACATGTCCTTGGCGGACAGCGCGCGCTGCACCTCCGCGAAGTTGGTGGTCCAGTAGCTGAACGACTGCACGAAGCCGAGGCCGAGCACGATCGCGAGCCAGTTGGCGGCGATCGGGTTGGTGACGTCGCCGACGCCCGTGCCCTGCCAGGCGTGCAGGAACCCCTCGCCGCCGTTCTTGGTGGCCGCGACCTCGTCGGAGAGGCCGTCCCAGCCGCCGTGCGCGTACAGGCCCACGACGACGAGAGGCACCAGGCCGGCGAGGATGACGAAGAACTGCAGCACCTCGTTGTAGACGGCGGAGGTCAACCCGCCCGCGATGATGTAGGTCAGCACGAAGGCGGCGGCGACGAGGATGGCGAGCCAGACCGGCCAGCCCAGCAGCGCCTGGATCACGATGCCCAGCGCGTACAGGTTGACTCCGGCGATCAGCACGGTCGCCACCGCGAAACTGCCGGCGTTGAACTTGTGGGTGGCCGTGTTGAAGCGCCGGAGCATGTACTCGGGGACGCTGCGCACCTTGGAGCCGTAGTAGAAGGGCATCATCACGATGCCGAGGAACACCATCGCCGGGACCGCGCCGACCCAGTAGAAGTGCGTCGTCGCAACGCCGTACTGCGCGCCGTTCGCCGCCATGCCCAGGATCTCGAGAGCGCCGAGGTTCGCTGCGACGAAGGCCAGGCCCGTCACCCATGCCGGCAGCGAGCGACCCGCCATGAGGAAGTCGAGACTGGACTTGATGGCCCGTCTGGCCATGAACCCGATGCCGAGGACGACGAGGAAGTAGACACTGAGGAGGCTGTAGTCCAGCCAGTTCATGTCCAGCCGCACGCGAACCTCGCAGGGTCGATCCAGTCGGGCGAGACCGCTCCTGCTCGCGATGATCCCTATTCAAACCTCGCCGGTCGGCCCGGACCGGTCGAGGTCAGTCGTCCTCGGTGATCCAGCTCATCATCGGGCGAAGCTCGCGGCCGGTCACCTCGATGGGGTGCTCCGAGTTCTCCTTGAAGTAGCGCTTGTAGTTGGGCAGCCCGTTGTCGTACTCGTCCATCCACTCGGTGGCGAACGAGCCGTCCCTGATCTCCCCGAGGATCGCGCGCATCTCGGCCCGGGTCTGGTCGGTGACCAACCGCGGGCCGCGCGTGTAGCCGCCGTACTCCGCCGTCTCCGACACCGACCAGTACATCTTCGAGATGCCGCCCTCGTACATCAGGTCGACGATGAGCTTCATCTCGTGCAGGCACTCGAAGTAGGCGACCTCGGGCTGGTAGCCCGCATCGACCAGCGTCTCGAACCCGGCTTTGATGAGCTCGGAGACACCGCCGCAGAGCACGCTCTGCTCGCCGAACAGGTCGGTCTCCGTCTCCTCGGTGAACGTTGTGCGGATCGCCCCGGCACGGGTGCCGCCGATGCCCTTGGCGTAGGACTTGACCAGGTCCCATGCCTCGCCGGTCGCGTCCTGCTCGACGGCGACCAGCACCGGCACGCCCCGGCCGTCGACGAACTGACGGCGTACCAGGTGACCCGGGCCCTTGGGGGCGACCATGCAGACGTCGACGCCCCCGGGGGGCTTGACCAGGTCGTAGCGGATGTTGAGGCCGTGGCCGAAGAAGAGCGCGTCGCCGTCGACGAGGTTCGGCTCGATCGCCTCGGCGTAGAGCTTGCGCTGCACCGGGTCCGGTGCGAGCACCATGACCAGGTCGGCCTCCTCGCACGCCTCGAACGGCGTCACGATGCGCAGGCCCTCGGCGTCGGCGCGCTCCCGGCTCTTGGACCCCTCGGGCAGCCCGACCCGCACGTCCACACCGGAGTCGCGCAACGACAGCGCGTGGGCGTGACCCTGGCTGCCGTAGCCGAGGACGGCCACGTTGCGTCCCTGCACCACCGAGAGGTCGGCGTCGTCGTCGTAGTAGAGCTCGGCCACGGGTGTTCTCCCTAGCTTCTGTTGGGCTGCTTTTCGGGGGCTTGCTAGCGGGCGAGAGGGGTGACGCTGGACGGCCGGGCGGACCGGTCGGTGATCGAGCGCGGGCCGCGCGCGACGGCCACCATGCCCGACTGCACGAGCTCGCGGATGCCGAAGGGCTCCAGGACCCGCAGCAGCGCCTCGAGCTTCTCGCTGTTGCCGGTGGCTTCGACGGTCACCACGTCGGGGGCGACGTCGACGACCTTGGCGCGGAAGAGCTGCACCGTCTCGAGGACGTGCGAGCGGGTCGCCCGGTCGGCGGCGACCTTGACGAGCAGCAGCTCGCGCTGCACCGACGAGGTCGGGTCGAGCTCGACGATCTTGATGACGTTGATGAGCTTGTTCAGCTGCTTGGTCACCTGTTCGAGAGGCAGGTCCTCGACGTTGACCACGATCGTCATGCGCGAGACGTCGTCGTCCTCCGTCGGACCCACGGCCAGCGAGTCGATGTTGAAGCCCCGGCGCGAGAACAGGCTGGCGATGCGCGCGAGCACACCCGGCTTGTTCTCGACGAGCACCGACAAGGTATGACGGCTCATCGCGTCTCACCTGCCTCGGTGTCCCACTGCGGCGCCATGTCCCGGGCCACCTGGATCTCGTCGTTGCTGGTGCCGGCCGGCACCATCGGCCACACCATCGCATCCTGGTGCACGGTGAAGTCGACGACCACCGGACGGTCGTCGATGGCCATCGCCGCCTCGATGGTCGAGTCGACCTCCTCGGCCTTCTCGCAGCGCAGCCCGGCGCAGCCGTAGGCCTCGGCGAGCTTCACGAAGTCGGGTATCCGCTCGACGGAGCCTGCCCCCCGGGCGGGCTGCCCGCGCAGGTCGGTGTTGCTGTAGCGCTCGTTGTAGAAGAGCGTCTGCCACTGACGCACCATGCCCAGGCTGCCGTTGTTGATGATGGCGACCTTGATGGGGATGTCGTTGATGGCACACGTGGCGAGTTCCTGGTTGGTCATCTGGAAGCACCCGTCACCGTCGATGGCCCACACCGTGGCGTCGGGACGACCGAGCTTGGCCCCCATCGCCGCCGGCACGGCGTAGCCCATCGTGCCGAGGCCGCCGGAGTTGAGCCAGGTGCCCGGCTTCTCGTAGGAGATGAACTGAGCCGCCCACATCTGGTGCTGGCCGACACCGGCCACGTAGACGGCGTCCTCGCCCGCGATGCGCCCGATCCGCTCGATGACGTACTGCGGCGCGAGCGACCCGTCGTCCGGTCGCTCGTAGCCCAGCGGGTAGGTGCTCCGCCACATGTCCAGCTGGGCCCACCATGCCGTGTAGTCACCCTTCCGGCCGGCCGCGTTCTCGGCCTCGACGGCCGCGACCAGATCGACGATGACCTCCCTCGCGTCACCCACGATGGGCACGTCGGCGACACGGTTCTTGGAGATCTCCGCCGGGTCGATGTCGGCGTGCACGACCTTGGCGTCGGGGGCGAAGCTCGACAGCTTGCCGGTGACGCGGTCGTCGAACCGCGCGCCCAGCGAGATGATGAGGTCGGACTTCTGCAGCGCGGTCACGGCCGCCACGGTGCCGTGCATGCCCGGCATCCCGAGGTGCTGGGGATGGGAGTCGGGCAGCGCCCCGCGAGCCATGAGTGTCGTGACGACGGGCAGTCCGGTCAGGTCGACGAGGCGCCGCAGCTCTGCCCAGGCGCGGGCCTTGAGCACGCCGCCGCCGACGTAGAGCACCGGTCGCCGCGACCCGGTGACCAGCCGCGCCGCCTCGCGCACCTGCTTGCCGTGCGGCCGGGCGACCGGACGGTAGCCGGGCAGGTCGAGCGTCGTCGGCCACACGAACGTCGTCGCCGCCTGCAGCGCGTCCTTGGCGACGTCGACGAGCACCGGCCCCGGTCGCCCGGTCGAGGCGATGTGAAACGCCTCGGCGATGGTGCGCGGGATCTCCGCCGGGTCGGTCACCAGGAAGTTGTGCTTGGTGATCGGCATCGTGATGCCACGGATGTCGGCTTCCTGGAAGGCGTCGGTGCCGATCGCCGCGCTCGGCACCTGACCGGTGATCGCGACGAGGGGAACCGAGTCCATGTGGGCGTCGGCGATCGGGGTCACCAGGTTCGTGGCGCCGGGGCCACTCGTCGCCATGCAGACGCCCACCCTGCCCGTCGCCGTCGCGTAGCCCTCTGCCGCGTGTCCGGCCCCCTGCTCGTGGCGCACCAGGACGTGACGGATCAGCGTCGAGTCCATGAGGGGGTCGTAGAGCGGCAGGATCGCGCCGCCGGGGATGCCGAAAACGATGTCAACGCCCGCCGACTCCAAGGAGCGGACGAGGCTCTGCGCTCCAGTGACCTGCTCGGACATCGGGACCTCTCGGCTAGGTGTGGCTCTCAGACCAACAAAAAACCCCTCGGTCCCATCCGGGACTCACGAGGGGTTGCGCGCTCGGCGGGTGGGTCAGCCGGCGCGCATGCTAAGTACGATCTGGACGGATTGCATGCGGCCAGCCTGCTGCGAGGCTCGATGCCTGTCAACGCGGGCCTCCTGCCCGTCTCACCTGCTGGATCAGCCCCGACCCACCTGGCTCAGCCGCACACCGCTCCCTGCGCCGCGGACCCGACGAGGCGCACGTACTTGGCCAGTACGCCGGTGCGCGGGCGCGCCAGTGGCTCGGGCGGCGCCCAGCCCTCCCTCCGGCGGGCCAGCTCCGCGTCGTCGACGAGCAGGTCCAGCGTGCGTGCGGACATGTCGAGGCGCACGGCGTCGCCGTCGCGCACCAGCGCCACCGGTCCGCCGTCGACGGCCTCCGGCGCGACGTGCCCGACGCAGAGGCCGGTGGTGCCCCCCGAGAAACGGCCGTCGGTCAGCAGCAGCACGTCCTTGCCGAGGCCGGCACCCTTGATCGCCCCGGTGATCGCCAGCATCTCCCGCATGCCCGGTCCGCCCTTCGGCCCCTCGTAGCGGATGACGACGGCGTCGCCGGCCGCGATCGTGCCGTCGGAGAGGGCGTCCATCGCCGGGCGCTCGCCGTCGAAGACGCGCGCCGTGGCCTCGAACACGTCCGAGTCGAACCCGGCGGACTTCACGACGGCGCCGTCGGGCGCGAGCGAGCCGCGCAGGATGGTGAGCCCTCCGGTGCGATGGATGGGTTCCTTCATCGCTCGGATCACCTTGCCGTCGATGTCGGGCGGCGCGATGTCGGCGAGGTTCTCGGCCATCGTCCGGCCGGTCACCGTGAGCGCGTCGCCGTGCAGCAGTCCCGCCTCCAGCAACGCCTTCATCACGACCGGCACGCCGCCGACCCGGTCGACGTCGGTCATGACGAACTGCCCGAACGGCTTGACGTCGGCCAGGTGCGGCACCCGCGAGCCGATGCGGTCGAAGTCGTCGATGGTCAGCTCGACGTCAGACTCGCGGGCGATTGCGAGCAGGTGCAGCACGGCGTTGGTCGAGCCGCCGAACGCCATCACGACGGCGATCGCGTTCTCGAAGGCTTCGCGCGTCATGACGTCACGGGCGGTGATGCCGCGGCGGAGCATCTCGATGACGGCCTCCCCCGAGCGACGGGCGAAGCCGTCGCGCCGGCGATCGGTGGCCGGCGGCGCAGCGGACCCGGGCACCGACATGCCGAGTGCCTCGGCGGCCGAGGCCATGGTGTTGGCGGTGTACATGCCGCCGCACGCGCCCTCGCCGGGGCAGATCGCGCGCTCGATCGCGTCGACGTCCGCGCGGCTCATCAGCCCGCGGGCGCACGCGCCGACCGCCTCGAACGCGTCGATGATGGTGACCTGCCGTTCGGACCCGTCCGACATCCGCGCGATGCCGGGCAGGATCGATCCGGCGTAAAGGAAGACCGAGGCGAGGTCGAGCCGGGCGGCGGCCATCAGCATGCCCGGCAGGGACTTGTCACAGCCGGCCAGCAGGACCGAGCCGTCGAGCCGCTCGGCCTGCATCACCACCTCGACCGAGTCGGCGATGACCTCGCGCGACACCAGCGAGTAGTGCATCCCCTCGTGGCCCATCGAGATGCCGTCGGACACCGAGATGGTGCCGAACTCCAGCGGGAAGCCACCGGCCGCGTGCACGCCGTCCTTCGCGGCCTTCGCGAGCCGGTCGAGCGAGAGGTTGCACGGCGTGATCTCGTTCCAGCTCGAGGCGACGCCGATCTGCGGCTTCGTGAAGTCGTCGTCGGTCATGCCGACGGCGCGCAGCATGCCGCGGGCCGCGGACTTCTCGAGGCCGTCGGTGACGTCGCGGCTGCGTGGCTTGAGGTCGTGTTGCTTGAGGTCGGGTTGCTGGCTCACCCTGGAACTCTAGGACCGCCGTCGCTGCGCCTGTCGCGCACCTGCGATCAGCGTGGCCCGGACTCCAGTGCCAGCACGTCGACCGAGCCCCCCACGAGCTCGACCTGGACGATCGGAACCCCGTCGGGGCCGCGCACGGTCACGTTCGCGCCGGCGGCTGACGGCGCGGACCCGCCGGCCGGGACCAGACCGACGATCCCCGCCGAGTTGATGGGCAGGACCCGGTCGCGGCGACCGGGGCGCGCATAGACGATCGAGCCGGGTCCGGACGGGCACAGCAGCAGCGTCGAGTCGCCGCTGGAGAAGGGCTCGAGCAACCACGGGGACGCGTCCGCAGTGGCGCGGGGGACGGCGCGCAGACCGGCGGGGAACCAGTTCTCGTCCTGCTGCCCCAGCAAGGTCTGAAACGTCACCCCGTCCGCGCGTCGCAGTCGCACGAGCGCGAGCCGACGGTTACGGCCGATGCTGCCGCTCCAGATCACCCGCACCGATCCTCGGCGGACATCCATGGCGGCGAACGAGGCACGCAGGCCCTCGCGGAGCAGCGCGCGGTCCGGCCCGCGGTAGTCCGAGGCGATGCCCGTCACCGGCGGCAGCACCTGTCCCCGGCCCGGTGCCTCGTTGACCCGCACCGCGAACGGCGTCGGGAACCTGCTCGAGGGCTCCGGGCGGACCCCGATGACAGGGTCGGTGCGGTCGCCCAGGTCGCGCACGACCAGCCCGCTGTCCGACCCCACCGGCGACCACTCGCGGCTGGCCGCGCCGTCGAAGGCATAACTCACCCGCGGGGACAGTGACACCCGCAGGGAGCCCGGGGCGCCGAGGACCACGGCGTGCACGTGACCGCCCCGACCGCGCACCGCCCAGGCGACGATCTCCTCGGGGCTGGTGAGCGAGCTGACCTCACTGTGGCGCACGTCGGCGAACGGCCGGCCCGCGGGCCAGTAGAGCGCGCGGACCGAGGTGGCGACGATGCCGCGCTCGACGTCGATGCCGGCCAGCAGCAGCCGGGCGCCGTCGGGCAGCGTGGTGACCGCGAGCACCCGTTCCGCCTCGGGGTAGTCCTGCAGCATGCGGGCAACCAGCTGGTTGACGACGATGAGATTCGGGACGAGGTCGCCGCGGGGGGTCCACCGGATGGGCGGGATCTCCTCCTCCTGGGGGTGGGTCGGATCCCCGGTCGGCGCCCTGTCACGGTCGGTCGCACTCTGCGAGGACAGCAGGGACGGCGCCACCAGCGCGATGGCCCCCGCGACTGCCAGCCCGCCGGCCACCCGCGCCAACCGCGAGCTGCGCCATCTGCTGGGCTCGCGCTCCCTCCCGGACCACAGCTGGTCCGGTGGCGGATCTCCGCCTGCGCTCACACCAGGAGTTTAGGCACCGGTCTCAGTAGTCGCCGGTGACGATGTTGACGAGCTCCTCGCCTGCGCAGTAGCGGCGTACCTGCTCGCCAAGCAGACGCATCACCCGCGGGCGGAATGCCGAGGAGTTGCCCCCGACGTGCGGGCTGAGCAGGAGGCCCGGTGCCGACCAGAGGGGGTGGCCCGGCGGCAGCGGCTCGGGCTCGGTCACGTCGAGGGCGGCGGACAACCGGCTCGACTGCAGCTCGGCCAGCAGCGCGTCGGTGCGCACGACCGGCCCGCGTGCGACGTTGACCAGCAGCGCGCCGTCGCGCATCCGGGCCAGGAAGCCGGCGTCCACGAGCCCGTCGGTCGCCGACGTCATCGGCACGGTCAGCACGACGACGTCCGCCTCGGGCAACAGCTTCGGCAGGTCCTCGATCGCCGAGACGCCCTCGCGCTCCCGCCTCGCGACCCGAACGATCTCGCACTCGAAGCCGGCGAGGCGACGCTCGACGGCAGCGCCGACAGCGCCGTACCCGACGACGAGCACGGTCTTGTCGGCCAGGGACTCGCGGCGTCCCCCCGCCCACTCGCCCTTCTCCTGGGCGCGGACGAAGTCGGGCAGCCCGCGCAGCGCCGCGAGCATCAGCGCGACCGCGAGCTCCGCCGTCGACGCGTCGTGGACACCGCGCGCGTTGCACAACGTCACGCCGTCGCGGAGGAAGGGCCGGTACTCGTCGACGCCCGCCGTCATCGTCTGGACGACTTTCAGTGCGGGCATCTCGGGGATGAGCTCGATCGGGGCAGCGCCCGCCATGTAGGGGACGACGTAGAACTCGACCTCACCGATGCTCGCCGGCGGGTCCTCGCGGCCGTCGTAGACGTCCACCACCACGCCGTCGGGGAGAGCGCCCATCTCCTCGACCGCTCCCTCGTCGGGCACCCACAACCTCATCGACGCACCACCGCTCGCTCGATCGGGCAGGCGCCGAGCCTAACGATTGGCACACGGTGGTCGCTCGCGGTGGCGCGGGCAGGGGGTCGCAGGTAAGGCTCCGTGCATGACTCCAGCGACGATGAGACGAGCCACGACCGCGGTGGTCGCCGCCGGCCTGGTCCTGGTGCTCGGCGCCTGCAGCGATGACGAGCCGTCGTCGTCCTCGCCGTCCCCGTCGTCCTCGGCTCCCTCCTCGTCGGCATCGTCGTCGGCGGCTTCGTCTTCCGCGTCGTCCTCGTCGCCGGCCAGCTCGTCACCGGCCACCGAGGAGGTGCTCGAGGCCCGCTTCGACCGGGTGCTCGCGCGCGATCTCGAGACCCCGTGGGGGATCGCTTTCCTGCCGGACGGGTCGGCCCTGGTCAGCGAGCGCGACACGGCCGAGATCAAGCGGGTGTCGCCGCGCGGCGAGGTGCGCTCCGTCGGCGAGGTCGAAGACGTCGACGGCGGTGGGGAGGGTGGCCTGCTCGGGCTCGCGGTCTCCCCCACCTTCGCCTCGGACCAGCTGGTCTTCGCCTACTTCACGGCCGGCGACGAGAACCGCATCGTGCGGATGACCTACGACGGGTCGGGCCTGTCCGGTCAGCGGACCATCCTCGACAACATCCCGGCCGGCGGGATCCACAACGGTGGCCGGATCGCGTTCGGCCCGGACGGCTTGCTGTATGCGGGCACCGGCGAGGCAGGCCAGACCTCGCTGGCGCAGGACCGCGACTCGCTCGGCGGCAAGATCCTGCGGATCACCCCCGCGGGCCGGCCGGCGCCCGGGAACCCCTTCGGCTCGCCGGTCTACAGCCTCGGGCACCGCAACGTGCAGGGCCTGGCGTGGGACTCGCGGGACCGGCTCTGGGCCGGCGAGTTCGGGCAGAACACGTGGGACGAGCTCAACCGCATCCGCCGCGGAGGCAACTACGGATGGCCGGAGGTCGAAGGCAAGGGCGGCGGGGGCGACCGGTTCCTCGACCCGATCAAGCAGTTCGACACCGAGGAGGCGTCACCGAGCGGGATCGCGATCGCCGGCGGTGCTGTCTACATGGGGGCGCTGCAGGGCGAACGGCTGCTTCGGGTGCCGATCCCGGGCGGCAAGGCGGGCGCCACCGGCGACCTGCTGGGCGGCAGATACGGCCGGCTGCGCACCGTGGTCGCGGCACCGGACGGCTCGCTGTGGGTGACCACCAGCAACCGCGACGGCAGGGGCGACCCGCGCGCCGGCGACGACAAGATCCTGCGCCTGACCCTGCGCTGAGAGCGAGGCCGGAGTCAGCGACGATCAGCTGGCGCGAGCGGTCCCGGGGCGCACCTCGATTCGGTCCAGCAGCTCACGCGTTGCCGCCGTGACAGTCTCCACGGCTTCGTCGAAGGCCGCCGTGTTCGCCCGGCTCGGCGCGCGCATGCCCGCGACCTTGCGGACGTACTGCAGCGCGGCAGCGCGCATCTCGTCAGGGGTGACGTCCTCGGTGTACGGCGGGCGCAGGGTCTTGATGCTTCGGCACATGGCGCAAATCTACGCGCCGCAGCGCTCGATCACGAGCTCGCGCACCCTCGCCGCGTCGGCCTGGCCGCGGGTCGCCTTCATCACCGCGCCGACGATGGCCCCGGACGCGGCGACCTTGCCGCCGCGGATCCTCTCGGCCACGTCGGGCTGGGCCGCCAGGGCCTCGTCGACGGCGGCCAACAGGGCGCTGTCGTCGGAGACCACCGCGAGCCCGCGCGCGGCGACGACCTCGTCGGGGTCTCCCTCACCGGCGAGCACCCCTTCGAGGACCGCCCGCGCGAGCTTGTCGTTGAGCGCGCCCGACTCGACCAGTTCGGCCACCCTCGCCACCTGTGCCGGGGTGACGGGCAGCGAGGCGACGTCGGTGCCCCGTTCGTTGGCGTGGCGGGCCAGCTCACCGAGCCACCACTTGCGCGCGGCGTCGACACCGGCACCTGCCGCGACCGTCGCCTCGACCAGGTCGGTCGCGCCGGCGTTGGCCATCGACTGCATGTCGAAGTCGGAGAGGCCCCACGCGTCCTGGAGGCGACGGTTTCGCGCGGCAGGCGCCTCGGGCAGTCCCGCCCGCAGCTCCTCCACCCACGCCGCGTCCGGCGCGACCGGCACGAGGTCGGGCTCCGGGAAGTAGCGGTAGTCCTCGGCCTGCTCCTTCGACCGGCCCGGGGTGGTGCTGCCGGTGTCCTCGTGCCAGTGGCGGGTCTCCTGCACGACGCGACCACCACCGGACAGCACGGCGGCCTGCCGGGAGATCTCGTGGCGCACGGCGCGCTCGACCGAGCGCAACGAGTTGACGTTCTTGGTCTCCGAACGTGTGCCGTACGGCGCGTCCGGGCTGGGCCGCAGCGACAGGTTGGCGTCACAGCGCAGCGAGCCCTGCTCCATCCGCACGTCCGAGACGCCGAGGGTGCGGACCAGCTCGCGCAGCTGGGTCACGTAGGCGCGTGCCACCTCGGGCGCGAGCTCACCGGTGCCCTCGACAGGACGGGTCACGACCTCGATGAGCGGGATGCCGGCGCGGTTGTAGTCCACCAGGGAGTGATCGGCTCCGTGGATGCGCCCGGTCGACCCGCCCACGTGCAGGGACTTGCCGGTGTCCTCCTCCATGTGCACGCGCTCGATCTCGACCCGCACCGTGCGGGTGCCCTCGTCGGTGGGCACGAGGACGTCGAGCCACCCGTCGACGCAGATCGGCTCGTCGTACTGCGACGTCTGGAAGTTCTTCGGCATGTCGGGGTAGAAGTAGTTCTTACGCGCGAAGCGGCACCACGACGCGACCGAGCAGTTGAGGGCAAGCCCGACGCGGATCGTCGACTCCACCGCAACCCGGTTCATCACCGGCAGCGAACCGGGCAGCCCGAGACAGGTGGGACAGACCTGCGAGTTGGGCTCGGCGCCGAACTCGGTCGGGCAGCCGCAGAACATCTTCGTCACAGTGCCCAGCTCGACGTGCACCTCGAGGCCCAGCACCGGGTCGTACGTCGCGACCGCCTCGTCGTAAGCCATGAGGCCGGCCACAGCGCTCACGCGTCTTCTCCCCGACGCAGTCGCCGCACGATGACCAGGATCCCGGTCGTGACGGCCGCGATGTTGACGGCCGCATCGAGCAGCTCGAAGCGGTCTTCGTCGTGGCGGGCCTGTCGGATGCGCTGGATCGCCGCGTGGGCCGCCATCGCGGTGCCAAACAGGGTGATGAGCGTGCGCAGGCTCTTCAAGTTGTTCGTCATGGTCCTCAGAGCTCCGGTGCTTCGTCGATGAGTAGGTGACCCCAGCGGTCGGTGAGTGCGGCCTCGACGGCGCCGCCGAGTCGGTAGAGGCGGTCGTCGGCCATCGGCGGGGCGATGACCTGCAGCCCGACGGGCAAGCCGTCGTCGGGCGAGAGCCCGCACGGCACCGACATCGACGCGTTGCCGGCGAGGTTCGACGGGATGGTGCACAGGTCGTTGAGGTACATCGCCATGGGGTCGTCGACACGCTCGCCGATGGGGAACGCGGTGGTCGGTGTCGTGGGCGAGATGAGGACGTCGGCCAGCTCGAACGCCGCCGCGAAGTCGCGCTGGATGAGAGTGCGCACCTTCTGCGCCTGCCCGTAGTAGGCGTCGTAGTAGCCACTCGACAGGGCGTAGGTGCCCAGGATGATGCGGCGCTTGACCTCGGCGCCGAACCCCGCGTCGCGAGTGAGCGCCATCACCTCCTCGGCGCTGGCTGATCCTTCGTCACCGACGCGCAGGCCGTAGCGCATCGCGTCGTAGCGCGCCAGGTTGCTCGAAGCCTCGCTCGGCAGGATGAGGTAGTAGGCCGGAAGCGCGTAGAGGAAGCTCGGGCAGTCGACCTCGACGACGGTCGCCCCGAGCTCCTCGATCAGCGCCACCGCCTCACGGAAGCGCGTCTCGACTCCAGGGTGGTAGCCCTCGCCCGCGAACTGTTTGACGACCCCGATGCGCATGCCTCGGGCGTCGGCCTGCCGGGCCGCCGCAACGACCGGGGGCACGGGCTCGTCGATGGACGTCGAGTCGAGCGGGTCGTGTCCGCCGAGCACGGAGTGCAGCAGCGCCGCGTCGAGGACCGTGCGGGTGACCGGGCCCGCCTGGTCGAGCGAGGACGCCAGGGCGACCAGGCCGTAGCGGGAGACCCCGCCGTAGGTCGGCTTGACGCCCACCGTTCCTGTCACCGCGGCCGGCTGGCGGATCGACCCACCGGTGTCGGTGCCGACCGCCAATGGCGACTCGAACGCCGCCACCGACGCCGCCGAACCGCCGCCGGAGCCGCCCGGGATGCGGGTGAGGTCCCAGGGGTTGTGGGTGGGCCCGTAGGCCGAGTGCTCGGTCGACGAGCCCATCGCGAACTCGTCCATGTTGGTCTTGCCGAGCACCACGACGCCTGCCTCGCGCAGCCGCCGGGTCACCGTCGCGTCGTAGGGCGGCCGCCACCCCTCGAGGATCCGTGAACCAGCGGTCGTGGGCAGGCCCTTGGTGGCGATGAGGTCCTTGAGTGCGATGGGAACTCCCGCGAGCGGGCCGAGCGGCTCGCCCGCCGCCCGGCGCGCGTCGACTGCCTCGGCAGCGGCGAGCGCGCCGTCGGTGTCGACGTGGAGGAAGGCGTGCACCTGCTCGTCGATCGCCGCGATGCGGTCGAGGTGGGCGCGAGTCGTCTGCACGGCGCTGACCTCGCCGGCCGCGACGGCGGCCGCGGTCTCGGCCGCGGTCAGTCGGGTCAGCTCGGACGCCTCGGTGTCCGCTGGGCTCACGCTTCCTCCTCGAGGATGCGCGGGACGCGGAAGCGACCGCCCTCGGTCGACGGCGCACCGGAGAGCGCCTCCGCCTGGGTCAGCCCCGGGCGCACCTCGTCGGCACGCATGACGTTGGTGAGCGGCAGCGCGTGCGAGGTCGGGGGCAGCTCCTCGGCCGCGACCTCGGACACCCGCGCCACGGCGCGCAGGATCTCGTCGAGCTGGCCGGCGAACCGGTCGAGCTCGTCGTCGTCGAGCGCCAGCCGGGCCAGCCTCGCCAGATGGGCGACCTCGGCCCGGGTGATCGAGGCCATCGTGGAGTGCTCCTCGGGGTCGGGCCTGCGCGGGGAATCGATGAACGCTGCGGACGGCGCCCGGCCGCCTGCGCCCAGCGGCCATCCTAGGCGGACGCGGCTAGGCCTCCGGCACAGGCCGCGCGGCGGCTTTCGCGGCGTCGGGACCGTCGGCGAGCAGGACCCGCAGGCCGTCCTCGTCGAGCACCGGGACGCCGAGTGAGACCGCCTTGTCGTGCTTGCTGCCGGGGTTCTCACCGACCACCATGAAGTCGGTCTTCTTCGACACCGAGCCGGTGACCCGCCCACCGAGCGACTGCACCGCCTCGGTCGCCTCGTCTCGGGAGAAGCTCTCCAGCGAGCCGGTGACGACAACGGTGATCCCCTCGAGCAGGCGCGGGCCTTCGTCGCCGCCGGACTCGGCGAGGGTCACTCCCGCCGCACGCCAGCGCGCCACGATGTCGCGGTGCCAGTCGACGGCGAACCAGTCGACGACCGCGGTGCCGATGGTCGGTCCGACGCCGTCGACCGCGGAGATCTCCTCGGCGGGGGCGGCGGCGATGCGGTCGATGTCGCGGAAGTGACGGGCCAGGGCCTGTGCCGCGGTCGGCCCGACGTGCCGGATCGACAGACCGACGAGCACCCGCCAGAGCGGCCGGTCCTTCGCCGCCTCGATCGCGTCGAGGAGCTTGCGGCCGTTGGCCGTCAAGCCGCCGTCCTTGAGCCGGAACAGGTCGACCTTCTCGAGCTTGTCCTCGTCGAGGCTGAACACGTCGCCCTCGTCCTGCACCACGCCCGCCTGGAGCAGCCCGATCGCGGACTCGTAGCCGAGCACGTCGATGTCGAAGGCGCCGCGGCCCGCCACGTGGGAGATCCGCTCGCGCAGCTGGGCCGGACAGGACCGGGTGTTGGGACACCGGATGTCGGCGTCGCCCTCCTTCTCGTAGCGCAGCGGCGTGCCGCACACGGGGCACTTGGTGGGCATCGTGAACTCGCGCTCGGTGCCGTCACGCAGGTCGACGACGGGTCCGACGATCTCCGGGATCACGTCGCCCGCCTTGCGCAGCACCACCGTGTCGCCGATCAGCACTCCCTTGCGGCGCACCTCCGACGCGTTGTGCAGCGTCGCGAGGCCGACGGTCGAGCCGCTCACCAGCACCGGCTCCATGAAGCCGAACGGTGTCACTCGCCCGGTGCGCCCGACGTTGACCCTGATGTCGAGGAGCTTGGTGGTGACCTCCTCGGGCGGGTACTTGAACGCGATGGCCCAGCGTGGCGCGCGCGACGTCGACCCGAGCCGCCGCTGCACCGACACTTCGTCGACCTTGACGACGACGCCGTCGATCTCGTGCTCCACGTCGTGGCGGTGCTCGCCGTAGTAGGCGATGTAGTCGCGGACCGCCGTGAGGTCGCCGACGACGCGGAAGCGGTCGCTGACCGGCAGCCCCCACGCTCGGAGTGCGTCGTAGGCCGCTGACTGCAGCGGTGGCGAGAAGCCCTTGCGCGCGCCGACGCCATGGACGACGACCCGCAGCTTGCGCGTCGCGGTGACGCGCGGGTCCTTCTGCCGCAACGACCCGGCGGCGGAGTTGCGCGGGTTGGCGAACGGCGCCTTGCCGGCGGCGACCAGGCCGGCGTTGAGGTCGGCGAACGCCGACGCGGGGAAGAACACCTCGCCGCGCACCTCGAGCCGCTCGGGGACGTCGTCGCCGGTGAGCACGGTCGGCACGTCGTCGATCGTGCGCACGTTGAGCGTGACGTCCTCGCCGGTGACCCCGTTGCCGCGGGTGAGGCCGCGCACCAGCCGGCCGCGCTCGTAGAGCAGGTTGATGGCGACACCGTCGACCTTGAGCTCACAGAGGTAGTGGACGTCGTCTCCGCCGGCATCGCGCTGCACGCGCTCGGCCCACGCGTCGAGCTCCTCCTCGGAGAACGCGTTGTCGAGGCTCATCATCTTCTCGAGATGGTCGACCGCTGCGAAGTCGGTGGAGAACGTCCCGCCGACGGTCTGGGTCGGCGAGTCGGGTGTCCGAAGATCCGGATGGTCCTGCTCGAGCGCATCGAGCTCGCGCAGCAGCGCGTCGTACTCGCCGTCGCTGATCGTCGGAGCGTCGCGCACGTGGTAGTCGAAGCGGTGACGCTCGAGCCGCTCCACCAACCCGGCATGCCGGTGACGTGCGTCGTCCGCGTCCGGTTTCGCCGTCCGTTTCGCCGCCACTCAGCCCTCCGGTTCCTCGACGAGCACCCGGCCCGCAGCAAGCGCGAGGCGCAGCGCTGCCCGGGCGTGGTCGGGGCTCGCACCCGCCATGCCGCACGTCGGTGTCACGACCACCCCGGTGGCGAGCGTCTCCGGTGCCAGCCCCGCCCTGCTCCAGAGCCGCCGTACCGGTTCGACCGTAGTGGCCAGGTCCGACACTCGGGGCTCCGGGATTGGCCCGGCTTTCGGGAGCGGCCCGCCCACCGCCGGGACGAGTCCGGCGAACAGCACCACGCCGCCTTCGACCGCCTCGGCGAGCGCCTCCTCGCCGTAGGTTCCCATCGCCGTGAGGTCGACGGAGACCGCGGCGGCACCCGCTCGACGGAACAGGTCGAGAGGCGGGCGGGCGGCGCAGCAGTGCACCGCGACGGGGACGTCGAGAGCGGCCAGGGTGTCGACGAGCTCACGAAGCGCCGACTCGGCGTCCGTCCCGGCCACCGGCGCGAACGTGCGCGCACCCGACGCCGACCGCACGGCACCCTCCAGCACGGCCGGCAGCGACGGCTCGTCGAGCTGGAGCAGCACCGTGGCACCGGGCAGCCGCCGGCGTACGTCCTGGACGTGCTGAACCGCGGCCTCGGCCAGCGACACCACCACGTCGCGACATGCCCCGCGGTCGGAGAGCACCGGCTCGCCGCGCGGCAGGCGCAGGGCGGCGGCCAGCGTCCAGGGGCCGGACACCTGCACCTTGACGTGCCCGGTGCGGCCCTGGGTGCGCTCCTCGAACGCATCGAGGTCGTGGGCGAGGTACGACGCGGCGCGGCGCTCGTCGAGGCCGGGCCGGTCGACCAGGCGCCAGCCCGAGGGCTGCAGGTCGACGTGCAGGTCGACGAGGAGCGCAGCGGCCCGCCCCACCAGGTCCGCACCCGGTCCGCGACCCGGCAGCTCGACGACGTGCGGCAGCTCGACGAGCTCGCCGGTCACCACCGCGACCGCCTCTTCCGGCACCTCGCCCGGCATCGAGCCGACGCCGGTGGCCCAGCCCGGTCCGGGCCGAAGAACGCGTGCAGGCACGGTCAGTAGGTCACCCGGTCGGGCTTCGCGAGCCAGGCCTCGAACGGCTCGGTGGCCGGGCCGACGCGGACCTGGCGGACCGGCACCTTCCATGCCTCGCGGGGCCGGTCGAAGAGCTCGTAGAAGAGCCGGTCGTCGAAGCCGCCGTCGGCAGCGTCGTCGCGGTCAGCCGCGTAGACGACGCCGTCGACGCGCGCCCACAGCGCCGCCGCGAGACAGAGCGGGCACGGCTCGCACGAGCTGACCAGGACTGCACCCGTCAGCCAGTGGTTGCCGATCGCGCGGCAGGCGGCGCGGATCGCGACGACCTCGGCATGTGCGGTCGGGTCGAGGTCGCGGGTCACCCGGTTGACGCCCTCGGCGACCACCTCGTCGTCCAGGACCACCAGCGCCGCGAACGGCCCACCGCCCTCGGCCACGTTCGCCGTCGCGCGCCCCACCGCCGCCGCCAGCCAGCGCTCCTCGGGCTCAGTCACGTGCACACGGTAGTGCGAATGCCAGGTCGTGCGGTCACCAGGCGGTCGCGGTCGAGGCGGTGAAGAGCACGCAGGTCGACGTCACCAGGCCGGCCACGAGCAGCACACGCCGGCCGGAGTCGCGCAGGTGCGCGTCGAGCCCGGTGCGGAGGAATCCGTCGAAGCCGTGCCTCTCGATCAACACCTCCCCGTCGACGGGGCGGCCGAAGTCCAGCGGCTCGGCGCCGGGGGTTCCCGCCACGCAGGGGATGCGCCCGCGCAGCCGGTAGCGCGCCATCCAGTCGGAACCATCGGGTTGGAAGCTGGCCCGCAGGTGCACGACCTCGGCCCCTTTGGCGCGGGCGTGGGTCACGAGTGCCGAGGTCGCGGCCGGCAGGCCGGGGTGTGCCGTCGCGACGACGTCCGGATAGAAGTCCTGCTGGAGGTCGACGAGCACGAGTGCGACCTCGTGCCACGCCTCGCCAGACGCGCGCGGGTGCGCGGTCACCGGCTGGTGCGGGTGATGGTCGCTGAGCCGACGACGCGATCGCCGTCGTAGAGAACCACTGCCTGCCCGGGCGCGACGCCGCGGAGGGGCTCGGCGAGCCGGACCTGTACGTCGGTCCCGTCCGTCCTGGCGACGGCGGGCACCGGCTCACCGTGCGCACGGACCTGCGCCGCGAGCTCGTGCTCCCCCGGTCCGGGCGGCGGCCCGCACCACCGGGCCCGCGCTCCCTCGAGCGCACTGATCTCGAGCTCGTCGGCGGTGCCGACCGTCACGGTGTTGGTGACCGGCGACACGTCGAGCACGTAGCGCGGCAGGCCGTCAGGGGCGGGCCGGCCGATGCGCAGACCACGGCGCTGGCCGACGGTGAACGCATAGGCACCCTCGTGCTGGCCGACGGTCCGGCCATCGGAGTCGACCACCGGTCCGGGCGCGTCACCGAGGCGGTTGCGCAGGAACCCCGCCGTGTCGCCGTCCGCCACGAAGCAGATGTCGTGGCTGTCCGGCTTGTCGGCGACCCCGAGACCGCGCGCGGTTGCCTCGCGCCGCACGTCCTCCTTGCGCGTCGGGCCGAGGGGGAACATCGCGTGGGCGAGCTGGTGCTCGGTGAGCACGCCGAGGACGTAGGACTGGTCCTTGGCGTCGTCGACGGCCCGGTGCAGCCGGCCGTCGACCATCTGTGCGTAGTGGCCGGTGCAGACGGCGTCGAAGTCGAGAGCCAGCGCCTTATCGAGCACCGCCGAGAACTTGATCTTCTCGTTGCAGCGCAGGCACGGGTTCGGCGTCCGCCCCGCGGCGTACTCGCTCACGAAGTCGTCGACGACGTCCTCGCGGAAGCGCTTCGCGAGGTCCCACACGTAGAACGGCACGCCGATCACGTCGGCCGCCCGGCGCGCGTCGCGCGCGTCCTCGAGCGTGCAGCAGCCGCGCGCGCCGCTGCGGTAGGACGCCGGGTTGCTCGACAGCGCAAGGTGCACGGCGGTCACGTCGTGACCCGCATCGACGGCACGGGCAGCGGCGACCGCCGAGTCGACCCCGCCGGAGAGCGCAGCGAGAACCCTCACGCGGACCGGCCCGCGCGGCGCGCCCGCTCCACCACCGGCCCGATGGCGTCGACGACCGCGTCGACATCGGCGGCCGTCGAGGTGTGGCCGAAAGAGAACCGCAATGAACCCTGTGCGAGGTCCTCGGGCACCCCCATCGCGAGCAGGACGTGGCTCGGCTGCGGCACCCCCGCCGAGCACGCCGACCCCGTGGAGCACTCGATGCCGCGCGCGTCGAGCAACAGCAGGAGTGCATCGCCCTCGCAGCCGGGGAACGAGAAGTGAGCGATGCTCGGCAGTCGCCGGTCGCTCGTGAGCACCGGGTCGCCGCCGACGACGGCGTCGGGCACCGCGGCGAGCACCCGTCGTACGAGATCGTCGCGCAGGCCGGCCAGGTGCTCGGCGTGCTCGGCCTGGCTCTTGACGGCGATCTCCGCGGCGGCCGCAAGGCCGGCGATCGCCGGTGTGTCGAGGGTGCCGGAACGTACGTCGCGCTCCTGGCCGCCACCGTGCAGCACCGGCGTGAGGGTGTGATGGCGACCGAGGACGAGCGCCCCGATGCCGTGCGGGCCGCCGATCTTGTGTCCGGTCACCGTCATCGCGTCGAGGCCGGAGGCCGCGAAGTCGACGGGCAGCTGGCCGACCGCCTGCACCGCGTCGGAGTGGATGGGTATGCCGTGGGCGCGCGCGATCGCCGCGAGCTCGGCGATCGGCTGCACGGTGCCGACCTCGTTGTTGGCCCACATGACGGTGACCAGAGCAACGGTGTCGGGGTCACCGGCGATCGCTTCCTCGAGCGTCTCGGGACTCAACCGCCCGGTGCTGTCGACGGGCAGCCACTGCACCTGCGCGGCCTCGTGCTCGGCCAGCCAGAGCACGGGGTCCATCACGGCGTGATGCTCGACGGAGCTGGCCAGGATGCGACGGCGGGTCGGCGACTCGGCCCGGCGCGCCCAGAAGAGGCCCTTGACCGCCAGGTTGTCGGCCTCGGTGCCGCCGCCGGTGAAGAGGATCTCGCTCGGCCGCGCGCCGAGGGACTGCGCCAGCGCCTCGCGCGACTCCTCCACGACCATCCGGGCGGCCCGGCCGGCGGCGTGCAGCGACGAGGGGTTTCCGACGATGCCGAGACGCGCGGTGAGCGCCTCCACGGCCTCGGGCCGCATCGGCGTCGTTGCCGCGTGGTCGAGGTAGATGCGGCGGTCACTCATGGCCGCACGAGTCTACGCGCCGAGCGGGGGTACCTCAGGACTTGCGCGCGCGGACGGCCTCGGTGACCTTGGGCAGGACCTCGTGCAGGTCGCCGACCACGCCGAAGTCGACAAGCTCGAAGATCGGCGCCTCGGGGTCCTTGTTGACCGCGACGATCGTCTTCGAGGTCTGCATGCCCGCGCGGTGCTGGATCGCGCCGGAGATGCCCGCGGCGACGTAGAGCTGGGGCGAGACCGTCTTGCCGGTCTGGCCGACCTGGTGCTGGTGGGGATACCACCCGGCGTCGGTGACCGCCCGGGATGCGCCCACGGCGGCACCGAGTGCATCGGCAAGGTCCTCGATCACCGTGAACTTCTCAGCCGCGCCGACACCGCGGCCGCCCGAGACGACGATCGCCGCCTCCGACAGGTCAGGCCGCTCGCCCTTCTCCTCGACGACCCGGTCGGTGATGCGCGCGCCCTTGGCGGCGTCCGAGAGCTCGACGGCGACATCCACGCGCGCCACGTCCGAGGCACCTCCGCTCTCCTCCGGCGCCACCGAGTTGGGGCGCACCGTGATGATCGGGGTGCCGGTCGTGACCTTGGACGTGACGATGGTCGAGCCGCCGAACACCTGCTGCTCGGCGAGCGGACCCTCCTTCACGTCGCTGGCGTCGGTGAGGACCCCGGAGCCGGTCCGCAGGGCGAGCCGGCCCGCGACCTCCTTGCCCTCCGCGCTCGACGGCACCAGGACCGCTGCCGGTGACGCGTCGCCCACCACCGTGGCGAGCACCTCGGCGACAGGGGCGACGAGGTACGACGACAGCTCGGCGTCGTCGGCGACGTAGGCCTTGGTGGCGCCGAAGCGCGCCAGCGACTCCTTCGCGGCATCGAAGCCGGAGCCGATGAACACCGCGGCGGGCTCGCCCAGCCTGGCGGCCAGGGTCAGCAGCTCGAAGGTGACCTTCTTGACCTCGCCGTCGTTGTGGTCGACGAGAACCAGGACTTCAGCCATGTCGTGTCAGACCCTTCCAGCTGCTCAGATGAACTTCTTGCTCGCGAGGTACTCGACGAGCTTGTCCGCACCGTCGCCCTCGTCCTTGACCACGGTGCCCGCCTCGCGCGGCGGCGCAGACTCGAAGCTCTCGACCACGGTCCACGCGCCGTCCGCTCCGACGTCGCCGGCCTCAATGCCGAGGTCGGCAAGCGACAGGGTCTGCACGGGCTTCTTCTTGGCCGCCATGATCCCCTTGAACGACGGGTAGCGCGGCTCGTTGATCTTCTCGACGACGCTCACGACCGCCGGTGTCGAGGCCTCGACGACCTGGTAGCCGTCGTCGGTCAGCCGCTTGATGGTCACCGAGCCGCTGTCGACGGTGACCTCCTTCGCGAACGTCAGCTGTGGCAGACCCAGCCTCTCGGCGAGCATCGCCGGCACGACAGACATCCGCGCATCGGAGGACTCGGAGCCGAGCACCACCAAGTCGAACTCGGTGGTGCCCAGTGCCTTCGCCAACGCCAGCGACGTCGCGACCGCGTCCGAGCCGTGCAGCCCGTCGTCGAGCACGTGGATCGCCTTGTCGACGCCCATGGACAACGCCTTGCGCACCGTCTCGGCCGCGGCGTCGGGCCCCATCGAGAGCACCGTGACCTCGCCGCCGTGCGCCTCCTGGATCTTGAGCGCCTCCTCGACGGCGTATTCGTCCATCTCGTTCATCACGGGATCGGTCGCGCCCCGGTCGAGGGTGTTGTCCGACGAGTCGAGCTTCTTCTCCGACCAGGTGTCGGGCACCTGCTTCACACATACGACGACATTCATGCGGTCACTGTGCCAGCCCGATCGGCGGCCGCTCACATCGGGTGCGGGAATGAACACGGCGTGAGCGGGCAAGAACATGGTCCCCGAAACCGAGGTGCGCTGTGACCCGTCTCACCACACTTGTCATGCTCACTGCCGCGTTCACCCCTGCCGCGGTGATGGGTGCGCTACCCCTGGTAGCCCCGGTCGTAGGCGGGCTCGCGCTCGTGCTCGGCGGACTCCTGCATCGTCGCCGGGACGTCGGCGACCGCTGAACGTGGCTTGTCTGCGGCCGCCGGCAATTACCTGTCAGCGACCGCTGAACGTAGCCTTGCCCGGGCCGTGCTCGGCGAAGGACGTCATGCCCGCGACCCGGTCCTCGGTGGCGAACAGCGCGGCGAACTGCATGCGCTCGATCTCCAACCCGGTGTCGAGGTCGGTCTCGAGCCCGCGGTCGACGGCCTCCTTGGCCGCGCGCAGGGCGAGGGCGGGTCCGCCCACGAAGCGGGCGGCGAGCTTGCGCGCCGCGGCGTAGACCTCCTCGGCGGGCACGACGCGGTCGACCAGCCCGATGCGCAGCGCCTCGTCGGCGTCGACGAAGCGGCCGGTGAACACGATCTCCTTCGCGCGGGCCGGGCCGACCAGGCGCGGCAGCCGCTGCGTGCCGCCCGCGCCGGGGATGACGCCGAGCAGGATCTCCGGCTGGCCGAGCTTGGCGTCGTCGGCGCAGACCCGCAGGTCGGCGCAGAGCGCGAGCTCGCACCCACCGCCGAGGGCATAGCCGGTGACAGCCGCGATGACTGGCTTGGGGATGCGCGCGACGGCGGTGAACGACGACTGCAGCGCGCCGGAGCGCGCAACCATGTCCGCGTAGGACATCGTCGCCATCTCCTTGACGTCGGCACCGGCCGCAAAGACCTTCTCGCCGCCGTACAGCACGACCGACGCGATGTCGGTGCGTGCGCCCACTTCGGCGGCGACAGCGCGCAGCTCTTCCTGCATCGCGACGTTGAGGGCGTTCATGGGCGGGCGGTCCAGGCGGATCGTGGCGATGCCGTCCTCGACCTCGAGCCGGACGAGCGGAGTGGCTTCAGTGGTCACGGGCCGAGCGTAGCCAGCGAAACGGCCTTGCCTAGATGGCGGGCCAGACGGAGGTCGGTACGCCGATGCAGCCGGCGGGACGGCCGAGCTTGGTCAGGCCGGTACGGTCACCGGAGAAGTACTCGGCCGAGCTGCGAGAGCGGATGGTCGGGTACATGATCTCGCTGGTCGCCGTGACGTGACCGAGCCCCAGAACGTGTCCCAGCTCGTGCAGGAGGAGTGCGCCACGCGTCACACCCGAGCCGTAGCCGGCCCTGAAGTTATTGCGCTGCGCGGCGTCGAGGACCAGGAAGCCGCGGCCCGCCGCGACGTTCCAGGACCCGTCCTTCGACCAGGTCTTCGCCACGTTGCCGCCGGTTCCGGCGGCATAGCTGCCGCTCGAGCTCTTGCCCAGGAGGTTCGACGATCCGCCGGAACGGCTCCGGTCGACCCAGGAGACGACCAGTTCCGTCGAGGTCTGGCGCTGCCACCACGTCGTGCCGGACACGTTGTTGGGGACCTGCGTCGTCCCGCCCTCGTAGATGAAGGTGATGCCGGTGCGCCTCGACAGGCGGGAGACCGCTTCCTTGACGTCGGCGAGGGCCCCCGCGCGGCCACTGGCCGTGCCGGCGGCGTAGGCAAGGTTCACCCGGTAGGTGATCTTCAGGCAGGGGTCCCAGCGAATCACCTTGTTGGCGCCGTCCGGCAGCGAGGCGTAGCTCACCTTGTAGTCGCTCGTGCCGGCCGAGGCCAGCAGAGCGCCGCCGCCGACGATTCCGGGTCCCGCGAGCGCGGTAGCCACGGCGGCAGTGAGCACGACGGTGCGTCGGACGAGCGAATTCATGCGGCCCCGATCCCCCCGTGCCTCATTCGGGCACGCTGTCCTCTATCGGCAATTCGAGTGCGCCGACTTGACATGAGCGCGCGAACGGGTGAGAGGGCGACACGACGGTGACCGGGACGACGCGGCCTGTCCCGCTCGGGGCGACCCCCGAGCAGGACGGCACCAGCTTCGCCGTCGTCAGCGACGGGGAGGCGGTCGAGCTCGCCCTCTTCGACGAAGGGCTGGCCGAGACACGCGTCGCGCTGACCGAACGGACCCACGACGTGTGGCACGGGCACGTGCCCGGCGTCGGACCCGGCACGCGCTACGGCTTCCGCGTGCACGGCCCCTGGGACCCGGGCCACGGGCATCGCTTCAACCCGGCCAAGCTGCTCCTCGACCCCTATGCCCGCGCGGTCCAGGGTGGGCTGCGCCTCGACGACGCGGTCTTCGGCCACGTCACTGCCGGCGACGACGGAGCAGGCGACGTGTGGGCGCGCGACGACCGCGACTCGGCGCCGTACGTGCCCCGCTCGGTCGTCGTCGGCGACGGCTTCGACTGGCAGGGCGACCGGCCGCCGTCGGTGCCGTGGTCGGAGACGGTCTTCTACGAGCTGCACGTGCGCGGCTTCACCAAGCGCCATCCCGACGTGCCCGAGCACCAGCGCGGGACGTACGCCGGGCTCGCTCACCCGGCTGTCCTCGAATACCTCGTGTCGCTCGGGGTCACGACGGTGGAGCTGTTGCCGGTGCACCACTTCGTCGACGAGCCCGGCCTGACGCGGCGGGGCCAGGTGAACCTCTGGGGCTACAACTCGGTGGGCTTCTTCGCGCCGCACGGCCCCTACGCGGCTGCCGGTGACCGGGGTCAGCAGGTCGACGAGTTCAAGAACATGGTCCGCGCCCTGCACGCGGCCGGTCTCGAGGTCGTGCTCGACGTCGTCTACAACCACACCGGTGAGGGCGACCTCGACGGACCGACCCTGGCCTGGCGCGGGCTGGACAACCGCGGCTACTACCGCCAGCGGCCGGGCGGCGAGTACGAGGACGTCACCGGCTGCGGCAACTCGCTCGACCTGCGCTACCCGAGGGCGCTGCAGATGGTCACCGACTCACTGCGCTACTGGGCAGAGGAGATGCACGTCGACGGCTTCCGTTTCGACCTCGCCCCGACGCTGGGCCGCGGCGGTGACGGCTTCGACCCGCAGGGTTCCTTCCTTGCCGTCGTCGGGCAGGACCCGGTGCTCTCCCGCATGAAGCTGATCGCGGAGCCGTGGGACGTCGGGCCGGGCGGCTACCAGCTCGGCCGATTTCCCGCGCCGTGGGCCGAGTGGAACGACCGCTACCGCGACGCTGTACGCGACTCCTGGCTCTCCGCTGCCCGCGGCCACGGCAGCGGCGTACGGGACCTGGCCTACCGGCTCTCCGGTTCCGCGGACGTCTTCGACCCCCGTGTCCGCAGCCCGTTCGCCTCGGTGAACTTCGTGACCTGTCACGACGGCTTCACGCTGCACGACCTGGTGTCCTACGACCGCAAGCACAACGAGGCGAACGGCGAGGACAACCGCGACGGCACGGACAACAACCGCAGCTGGGGCTGCGGCCACGAGGGTCACACCGACGACCAGGCCGTGCTGGCCCTGCGTCGCCGGATGATGCGCAACCTCCTGACGACGCTGTTCGTCTCGAGCGGTGTGCCCCTGCTGACCGCGGGCGACGAGTCCGGCCGCACGCAGGAAGGGAACAACAACGCCTACTGCGCGGACGACGAGACGACCTGGGTCGGCTGGGATCTCTCGGCGTGGCAGCAGGAGCTGCAGTCGTGGACCCGCACGCTGCTGGCGCTACGCCGCAGCCACCCCGCGCTGCGCAGTGGCGAGTTCCGATGGCTGGGTACCGACGGACGCGAGATGACACCCGAGAAATGGTTCGACCACGAGCTGCGGGTACTCGGCGTGCGGGTTGCCCGTCCCGGGGGCGGTGACGCCGCCGACCGCGCGCTGCTGATCCTGCTCAACACCGGCGGCGAGCCGGCGTCGTTCGTCCTGCCGCCAGACAGTCACCCGTACGACGCGCTGCTCGACACCGCGGACGAGGCCCCGACCGCATCGGGCGCTCGGGTCGACGCCGGCGCCACGGTCGAGCTGGCGGCCCACAGCATGCGGGTGCTGGCTTCGCAGCAGAACTAGCGCAGCAGTTCCCCTCTCGCCGCTATCGCAGCAGTTCCCCTCTCGCCGCTATCGCAGCAGTCCCCCTCTCGCCGCTATCGCAGCAGGCCGCTGTCCATCCCGACACTCGGCGACGGCAGCACCGCCAGCCCGAGCTCCGACGCAGCAGCGAGCAGCCGGTGCCGCGGCAGCACGCGGGTCGTGTAGCCGAACGGGCCGGTCCGCTCCAGGGTGACGCGGCCCTCGTAACGGTGCCGACCGCCCTCGTAGGCCTCGGCGTGCTCGAGCGAGACGACCGACGAGTCGGCGATCTGGTCGTCGTCGTCGACGAGCCCGTGCACCACCTGCACGTCGACGTCGTCGGGACCGAGGTCGCCGAGGGAGACGAAGGCGCGCAGCTCGAGGTTGCTGCCGACCTCCGGCACCGCGCCGACCCCGAGAGTCTCGACATGGTCGACGCGGACAGCCGGCCATGCCTTGCGTACGCGTCCCTTCCACGTCGCGAGCTCGTGCGCGCCCGCATGGTCGCCGTCGAGCAGGCGAGCGGAACGCGCCGACGGCGTGTAGAGGGTCTGCACGTAGTCGCGGACCATCCGGCTGGCCAGTACCTTCGGCCCGAGCGTCTGCAGGGTGTGGCGCACCATCTCGATCCAGCGCGCGGGCAGCCCGTCGCCGTCGCGCGAGTAGTACAGCGGAGCGACGGTGTTCTCGATGAGGTCGTAGAGGGCGAACGCCTCGAGCTCGTCACGACGATCGGGGTCCTGCACGCCGTCGGCGGTCGGGATCGCCCAGCCGTTGTGTCCGTCGTACATCTCGTCCCACCAGCCGTCGAGGACGGAGAGGTTCAGGCACCCGTTGAGCGCGGCCTTCATCCCCGACGTGCCGCACGCCTCGAGAGGGCGCAGGGGGTTGTTCAGCCACACGTCGCAGCCAGGGAGGAGAGTGAGCGCCATCCCGATGTCGTAGTTGGGCAGGAACACGATGCGGTGACGCACCTTCGCGTCGTCGGCGAAGCGCACCAGCTCCTGGATCAGCTTCTTGCCGCCGTCGTCGGCCGGGTGGGCCTTGCCGGCGATGATCAGCTGCACCGGGCGGTCGGGATCCAGCAGCAGCGAGGTGAGCCGCTGGGGGTCACGGAGCATCAGTGTCAGCCGCTTGTACGACGGGACGCGCCGCGCGAACCCGATGGTCAGGACGTCGGGGTCGAGCACCTTGTCGACCCAGCCCAGCTCCGCGTCGCTCGCACCGCGCTGGCGCCACGACGTGCGCAGCCGCCGGCGCGCGTCCTGGACCAGTCGCTCACGCAGCACCCGACGGACATCCCAGAGGCGCCCATGGGGCACGGCGTCGATGCCCTCTCCTCCGGTGGCATCGCCGACAAGCTCGGGCCCGACCTCGTCGTCGGCCAGGCCGAACACCTCGGGTGCGACCCAGGTGGGCGCGTGGACGCCGTTCGTGACGTGCCCGATCGGCACCTCGGTACCGTCGAAACCGGGCCAAAGCTGTCCGAACATCCCACGGCTGACATCGCCGTGCAGCCGCGAGACGCCGTTGGCCCGCTGCGCCAGCCGCAGGCCCATGACGGCCATGTTGAAGACACTCGGGTCGCCGCCGTCGTAGTCCTCCGCACCGAGCTCGAGGACCCGGTCGACGGGCACGCCGGGACACGCGTTGTCACCGCCGAAGTGCTGGTTGATCAGGTCACGCGAGAACCGGTCGATGCCGGCGGGCACCGGAGTATGAGTGGTGAAGACGGTGGCCGCACGCGCGGTCTCCAGCGCCTCGTCGAACTCCAGACCGGACTCCTCGACCAGCTCGCGGATGCGCTCGACGCCGAGGAAGCCCGCATGGCCCTCGTTGGTGTGGAACACCTCCGGCGACGGCGAGCCGGTCAGCTGTGAGTAGGCGCGCAGTGCGCGGACACCGCCGATGCCAAGCAACATCTCCTGCAGCAGTCGGTGCTCGCTGCCGCCGCCGTAGAGCCGGTCGGTGACGTCGCGCTCGGCGGGGTCGTTGTCCTCGATATCCGAGTCGAGCAAGAGCAGCGGGACGCGGCCGACCTGCGCCTTCCAGACCTGGGCCACGAGGCTGCGGCCCTCGGGGAGACCGATACGAACCTTGAGCGGCCCGCCGCCCGCGTGCTCGGGCTCGCGGAGCAGGGCGATCGGCAGACCGTTGGGGTCGAGCACCGGATAGCGCTCCTGCTGCCAGCCCTCGCGCGAGAGCGACTGCACGAAGTAGCCCGACCGGTAGAGCAGACCGACGCCGACGATCGGCACTCCGAGGTCGGAGGCGGCCTTGAGGTGGTCGCCGGCCAGGATGCCGAGACCGCCGGAGTACTGCGGCAGTACGGCGGTGATGCCGAACTCCGGCGAGAAGTAGGCGATCGCCGAGGGCGCGTCGTCACCGAGGCTCTGGTACCACCTGTCGCCCTCGACGTAGGCCCGCAGGTCGGCCGCCACCTCGCGGACCCGGCGAACCACGTCGTCGTCCGCGGCCAGCGTCGCGAGCCGTTCGGGGCCGAGGGCCGCGAGCAGCCGCACCGGGTCGCACTCGACGGACTCCCACAGTGAGGGGTCGAGGTCGTAGAAGAGCTGCTGGGAGGGCGGGTCCCATGACCAGCGCAGGTTGAGCGCGACCTCCGCAAGCGGCTCGAGCGGCTCGGGCAACACGGTGCGGACGGTGAACCGACGGATGGCCTTCACGGGAACGACCCTACCGGCGGGTCCTCCAGCGGAATGGGTAAGTTCAGGACCGATGACTGGACGCATCCCCATCCTGGACCTACAGCCCGCGGAAGAGTGCGGTCGCTGGCCGGCCAAGGCCGTCGTCGGCGAGACCTTCACGGTCTCCGCGACGGTGTTCCGCGAGGGTCACGACGCCGTCAATGCCAACGTCGTGCTGCGCGACCCGACCGGCCGCAAAGGCCCCTGGACGCCGATGCATCCCGGCGCTCCCGGCACCGACCAGTGGTCCGCCGAGGTCACCCCCACGAGCGAGGGTGCGTGGTCGTTCTACGTCGAGGCATGGAGCGACCCCCTCGCCACCTGGCATCACGCCGCGGAGGTGAAGATCGCGGCCGGGGTCGATGTCGAGCTGATGCTCGAAGAGGGCGCGCTGCTCATGGAACGTGCAGCGAAGGTGACCCGCCCGACGGCCGGCCGGCGCGCGCTGCGCGACGCGGCCAAGGCGCTGCGCGACGAGAGTCGTCCGGTCGAGGTGCGGCTCGCCGTCGCCGACTCACCCGATGTGGTCGCGACGCTGCGCGCGGCGCCGTTGCGCGACTTCGTGTCGGCGAGCGAGCGGCGGCCTCTGCGCGTCGAGCGCGAGCGGGCGCTCTACGGCAGCTGGTACGAGTTCTTCCCCCGCTCGGAGGGCGCGCGCTTCGACCCCACGACGGGTGTCACCAAGACGGGCACCTTCCGCACCGCGATGGCACGCATCCCCGGTGTCGCGGCGATGGGCTTCGACGTGCTCTACCTGCCGCCCATCCACCCGATCGGCACGACCAACCGCAAGGGGCCCAACAACACGTTGACGCCGGGTCCCGACGACCCCGGCTCACCGTGGGCCATCGGCGCTCCCGAGGGCGGTCACGACGCCGTACATCCCGACCTGGGCACGATCGAGGACTTCGACGCCTTCGTCGCCCGGGCGAAGGAAGCCGGCCTCGAGGTGGCACTCGACTTCGCACTGCAGGCCAGCCCCGACCACCCGTGGGTAGCGAAGCACCCCGAGTGGTTCACCGAGCTCGCCGACGGCACGATCGCCTACGCCGAGAACCCGCCGAAGAAGTACCAGGACATCTACCCGATCAACTTCGACCGCGACCCCCCGGGCATCTACCAGGAGTCGCTGCGGGTGCTGCGGCACTGGATGGACCACGGGGTGCGCATCTTCCGCGTGGACAACCCGCACACCAAGCCGGTGAACTTCTGGGCCTGGTTGCTGGAGGAGGTCCGCAAGACCGACCCCGACGTCATCTTCCTGTCGGAGGCGTTCACCAGGCCGGCGATGATGCGGATGCTGGCGCGGGTCGGCTTCCACCAGTCCTACACCTACTTCACCTGGCGCACGGAGAAGCAGGAGCTCGAGGACTACGTCACCGAGCTGTCGCAGGAGACGGCCCACTTCCTGCGGCCCAACTTCTTCGTCAACACCCCCGACATCCTGCACGCGTTCCTGCAGTACGGCGGTCCGCCGGCGTTCAAGATCAGAGCCGTGCTCGCGGCGATGCTCTCGCCGTCATGGGGCGTCTACGCCGGGTTCGAGCTCTACGAGCACGTCGCGGTGCGACCGGGCAGCGAGGAGTACCTCGACACCGAGAAGTTTCAGCATCGCCCACGTGACTGGGAGACCGCGGAGGCCGACGGCAAGTCGCTCGCGCCCTACCTGACCCGGCTCAACGAGCTGCGCCGTCGGCACCCCGCGCTGCAGCGGCTGCGCAACCTGCGCCTGCACGAGGTCAACAACGACAAGCTGCTGTGCTTCTCCAAGCGCGACGGGGACGCGCCGGACGCCGACACGGTGATCGTGGTGATCAACCTCGACCCCCACGCGGCGCGCGAGGCGACCGTCCACCTCAACATGCCCGAGCTCGGTCTCGACTGGCACGACACGATGGCCGTGCACGACGAGATCAGCGGCGAGAGCTACGTGTGGGGCGAGTACAACTACGTCCGCCTCGACCCGTACGACGAGCCTGCTCACGTCTTCACGGTCCGGAGGGCCAACAGGTGAGCCAGCCCCTGCCCGACCTGCACGTCACCGCCATCGACAACTTCGCCGACCTTCCTCAGGAGCAGCGCGACCCGCACTGGTACAAGCGCGCCGTCTTCTACGAGGTGCTGGTCCGCTCGTTCAAGGACAGCAACGGCGACGGCACCGGCGACCTGACCGGCCTGATAGAGAAGCTCGACTATCTCCAGTGGCTCGGGGTCGACTGCATCTGGCTGCCGCCCTTCTTCAAGTCACCGCTGCGCGACGGCGGCTACGACGTCAGCGACTACACCGACGTGCTACCTGACTTCGGCACGCTCGGTGACTTCGTGGAGTTCGTCGACGCGGCGCACGAACGCGGCATCCGGGTGATCGTCGACTTCGTGATGAACCACACGTCCGACCAGCATCCGTGGTTCCAGGCCTCGCGCACCGACCCGGACGGCCCCTACGGCGACTTCTACGTGTGGGCGGACACCGACGAGGCCTACGCCGACGCGCGCATCATCTTCGTGGACACCGAGACCTCCAACTGGACCTTCGACCCGGTGCGCAAGCAGTACTTCTGGCACCGGTTCTTCGGCCACCAGCCCGACCTGAACTTCGAGAACCCCCGGGTCGAGGAGGCGGTGATCGAGGCGCTGAAGTTCTGGCTCGACCTCGGCATCGACGGCTTCCGCCTTGACGCGGTCCCCTATCTCTACGAGGAGGAGGGCACCAACTGCGAGAATTTGCCGCGCACCCACGATTTCCTCAAGCGGGTCCGCAAGGAGGTCGACGCCCAGTACCCCGACCGGGTGCTGCTGTGCGAGGCCAACCAGTGGCCGGCCGACGTCGTCGAGTACTTCGGAAGTGACGGCGACGAGTGCCAGATGGCCTTCCACTTCCCCGTCATGCCGCGGCTGTTCATGGGCGTGCGCCGCGAGTCGCGCTACCCGATCTCCGAGATCATGGCCCAGACGCCGAAGATCCCCGACAACTGTCAGTGGGGCATTTTCCTGCGCAACCACGACGAGCTGACCCTCGAAATGGTCACCGACGAGGAGCGCGACTACATGTGGGCGGAGTACGCCACCGACCCGCGGATGAAGGCCAACATCGGCATCCGGCGTCGCCTGGCCCCGCTGCTCGACAACGACCGCAACCAGCTCGAGCTCTTCACCGCGCTCCTGCTGTCCCTCCCCGGCTCGCCCGTTCTCTACTACGGCGACGAGATAGGCATGGGCGACAACATCTGGCTGGGCGACCGTGACAGCGTGCGCACGCCCATGCAGTGGACCCCTGACCGCAACGCCGGGTTCTCGACGTGCAACCCTGGACAACTCGGGCTGCCCGTCGTCATGGACCCGATCTACGGCCATCAGGTCACCAACGTCGAGGCACAGCTGCAGAGTTCGACGTCCTACCTGCACTGGACCCGGCGCATGGTGCAGGTGCGCAAGCAGAACCCGGCTTTCGGTCTCGGGAGCTGGGTGGATCTCGGCGGCAGCAACCCCAGCGTGCTCTCGTTCGTCCGCGAGTTCGGGGACGACATCGTGCTCTGCGTCAACAACCTGTCGCGGTTCCCGCAGCCGGTCGAGTTGGACCTGAGGCAGTGGGAGGGCTGGCACCCGGTGGAGCTGCTGGGCACCGTGCAGTTCCCCCAGATCGGCGAGCTGCCCTACCTGCTCACGGTCGCCGGGCACGGGTTCTATTGGTTCCGCCTGACTCCCTCGGAAAGGATCGTCTGATGGACACCGGCACACTCGCGGCCTTCGTGGGCCAGCAGCGGTGGTTCGCCGGAAAGGGACGCACCTGGCAGATCAGCGCGGTCTCCACCGTGGGCTGGCTTCGTCGTACGCCACCGTCGGTGGCCCTGGACCTCGTGACCGTGACCTACGACGACGGCGACACCGAGACCTACCAGCTGCCGCTCGTCCACTACCCGAAGCCGGTCGAGCATCTGCACCACGCGTTTGTCGGCGAGTCGGTCAGCCACGACGGCACGCCATCCATGGCCTATGACGCCCTGCACGACAAGTACGTGACCGGCCTGTGGCTGGACGGCATCGCGGAGGAACGCAGCGGCGACGGCTGGTCGTTCCACCGCGACCCGAGCGCCACCCATCTGCCCGAGGCCGGTCCGTCGATCGTCATCGGCGCCGAGCAGAGCAACACCTCGGTCATCTACGGCCACACGGTGATCCTCAAGACGTTCCGCAAGGTGTCCCCCGGTATCAACCCCGACATCGAGGTGCACGCGGCGCTGGCCGCAGCCGGCAGCCGCCACATCGCTCCCCCGCTCGGCTGGCTCGAGGGCAGCTGGCACGCGGACGAGGGAGAGCCCCTGCCCACCGCGAGCTTCGCGATGGCGCAGGAGTTCCTGCAGAACGCCACGGAGGGGTGGGAGCTGGCCCGGACAAGTGTGCGCGACCTCTATGCGGAGGCGGACCTGCACGCGGACGAGGTCGGCGGCGACTTCGCCAGCGAGGCGTTCCGGCTGGGCGTGGCGACCGCGGAGGTGCACGCGGCCCTCGCCGCGACGCTCCCGACGGGCACCTTGGACGTCAAGGAGCTCGTCACCATCGCCGACGGCATGCGCAGCCGGCTCGATCGCGCTGCCGACGACGTCGGCGCACTCGTCCCCTACGTGCCGGCACTGCGCGAGGCCTACGACGACCTGGCCGCCATGACCGAGCCGGTGGCCGTGCAGCGGGTGCATGGCGACTTCCACCTCGGTCAGACGATGCGGACCCTGGACGGCTGGAAGCTGCTGGACTTCGAGGGTGAGCCGGCCCGTCCGCTCGCCCAGCGGCGGGCACTCGACTCCCCCTTCAAGGACGTCGCCGGCATGCTTCGTTCCTTCGACTACGCCGCGCGGCATCTGCTGGCCGACCACCCTGCCGACCCGCAGCGCGAGTATCGCGCCACTGAATGGGCAGACCGCAACCGAGATGCGTTCTGCAAGGGCTATGCGGAGGCAGCCGGCACCGACCCCCGTAAGCAACCGGTGCTGCTGCGGGCGTTCGAGATCGACAAGGCGGTCTACGAGGTGGTCTACGAGGCGCACAACCGGCCGACCTGGGTGCCGATTCCGATGTCGGCCATCGTCCGGCTCGCTGCCGAGACCGGCCGCTGAGCGATCCAGTGCATCGCCTCCCCACGAGGAGTGAGCTCCAGTGACCCAGCCCTCCACCCAGACTCCGGTGCCCGCGGCGCCAGAACAGCTGCATCGACTGGTGTCGGGCACTCACCACGACCCCCACTCCGTGCTCGGCCCGCACGTCGGCACCCGCGGCGTGACCATCCGGACCCTGCGGCCGTGGGCGACGTCCGTGCACGTCGTCCTGGGCGACGAGCGCCACGAGATGCACCACGAGGACTACGGCGTCTGGGTCGGTGTCGTGCCGGGCGCCCAGGTGCCCGACTACCGCCTCGAGGTGGCCTACGACGGGCCTGCCCACATCTCCGACGACCCCTACCGTTTCCTGCCCACGCTCGGCGAGATCGACCTCCACCTGATCGGGGAGGGTCGCCACGAGCAACTGTGGCAGGTGCTCGGCTCACACACGCGGTCCTACGACGGTCTGAGCGGACCGGTGACGGGGACCTCGTTCGCGGTGTGGGCGCCCAGCGCGCAGGGTGTGCGCCTGCTGGGGGACTTCAACCACTGGGACGGCCGCGCACACCCGATGCGCGCAATGGGGTCCACCGGTGTGTGGGAGCTCTTCGTCCCGGACATCGGCGACGGCACGCACTACAAGTTCGACGTCCTCGGGCGCGACGGTGAGTGGCGGCAGAAGGCCGACCCCGTGGCGTTCGCCACCGAGGTGCCGCCGTCGACGGCGTCGGTCGTGCACACCTCGTCGTACGAGTGGGGCGACGAGGCCTGGCTGAAGCAGCGCGCGGAGACCGACGCGCACACCAGCCCGGTGAGCATCTACGAGATCCACCTCGGGTCGTGGCGTCAGGGCCTGTCCTACCGGCAGCTTGCCGACGAGCTGATCGGCCACGTCACCTACCTCGGGTTCACCCACGTCGAGTTCCTGCCGGTCGCCGAGCATCCCTACGGCGGGTCGTGGGGCTACCAGGTGTCGTCCTACTTCGCGCCGTCGGCGCGTTTCGGCGACCCCGACGGCCTGCGCCACCTCATCGACCGCCTCCACCAGGCAGGCATCGGCGTCATCATCGACTGGGTGCCCGCGCACTTCCCCAAGGACGCCTGGGCCCTGGCCCGCTTCGACGGGACGCCGCTCTACGAGCACCCCGACCCGCGTCGCGGTGAGCAGCCCGACTGGGGCACGCTCGTCTTCAACTTCGGCCGCACCGAGGTGCGCAACTTCCTCGTCGCGAACGCGTTGTACTGGCTTGAGGAGTACCACGTCGACGGGCTGCGGGTCGACGCGGTCGCGTCGATGCTCTACCTCGACTACTCGCGCAAGGAAGGCGAGTGGGAGCCCAACCAGTACGGCGGCCGCGAGAACCTCGAGGCCGTGTCCTTCCTTCAGGAGGCCAACGCCACGGCGTACAAGCGAGTGCCGGGTGTCGTGACGATCGCGGAGGAGTCAACAGCTTGGCCGGGAGTCACCCGGCCGACCCACCTCGGCGGTCTCGGTTTCGGCTTCAAGTGGAACATGGGCTGGATGCACGACTCGCTCGGCTACCTGGCCAACGAGCCGATCTACCGCCAGTACCACCACCACCAGATGACGTTCTCGATGATGTACGCCTACTCCGAGAACTACGTGCTGCCGATCTCGCACGACGAGGTCGTGCACGGCAAGGGATCGCTGCTGCGCAAGATGCCCGGCGACCGGTGGCAGCAGCTGGCGAACCTGCGGGCCTACCTCGCGTTCATGTGGGCACACCCGGGCAAGCAGCTGCTCTTCATGGGCTCGGAGTTCGGCCAGGAGTCCGAGTGGGCCGAGTCCCGCAGTCTCGACTGGTGGCTGACGGAGAACCCTGACCACCGGGGCGTCCAGACCCTGGTGCACGACATGAACCGGGTCTACGCCGAGTCGCCCGCGCTGTTCACCCAGGACATCGACCCGGCCGGCTTCCAGTGGATCGACGCGAACGACGCCAGCAACAACGTGTTCTCCTTCCTGCGGCACGGCTCGGATGGCTCGACCATCGCCTGTGTGGCCAACTTCTCGGCAGTCCCCCACGCCGACTACCGCGTGGGGCTCCCCCGCGCGGGTGTGTGGGACGAGGTGCTCAACACCGACGCCGGCACCTATAGCGGCAGCGGGGTCGGCAACCTGGGCGCCGTCGAGGTGACCGACGAGCCTTGGCACGGCCAACCCGCGTCTGCCACCCTGCAGGTGCCTCCGCTCGCCACGGTCTGGCTGCGCCAGAAGGCGTGACGGGTTCTGCTGCACAAACCTTGAAATCGACCGTCGTTGTGTCTTGCCGGGGTGCCCCAACCCTTTTAGCGTGACCCCCTACGTGATGACCGTCACGGGGGGCCAGCGTGACCGTGCGCTGACAGAACGCAGTGGGAGGGGACACATGCGCAGGACTACTCGCTTGCTTGCTGTGCTGCCGATGCTGGTGGCGACACTGCTTTTCCCGACGACAGGGGCGTCGGCCCAGGTGGTGATACCGGAGGACTGTGCCGTGCCTCCGGACATTCCGGTCGACCAGTTCAACGTCATCATCGGGACCGACCGCTCGGAGGTGGTCAAGGGCACCAACGGCGCGGACCTCATCTGCGCCCGGCTGGGCAACGACGTGATCCTTGCCAAGGGCGGCGACGACATCATCCTCGGCGACAACTCCACCTTCTTCGGCAACGTGGGCGCCAAGGGTGGCCACGACGTCATCCTCGCCGGCGCGGGCAACGACGAGGTGCTGCCCGGGCCGGGCAACGATGTCGTCTCGGGTGACGGCGGTGACGACTTCCTGGCGCTCGCCCAGGGCAACGACATCGGCATCGGCGGCCATGGAGACGACAACATCATCGGCGGCTTCGGCCGCGACATCGTGCTGGGTGGCCCGGGCGCCGACTTCCTCGCGGGGGGCTTCGACAACGACCTGGTGAACGGTGGCCCTGGCGACGACTTCCTCGCCGGTGAGCTGCCGCCGGGCTCCGATCCGCCTCCGGTCACCCCACCGGCCCCGGCAACGAACGACATCTGCATCGGCGCGTCGGGCATCGACACCGCCATCGAGTGCGACCGGACGTCCGGCATCGAGGGCTGACGCGGCGGGGCTTCTCGAGCTGGTCCGGGCTGGAACAGGGCTGACTCAGAACAGGGCGTTGGACAGCGCTGTTCTGGCCCGGACAACCCGCTCGTCCTGCGAGCCGACCAGCTCGAAGAGGTCGACGAGATGCTGCCGGGCGCGGGCCCGGTCGTCCTCCGACGTACGGCGAACCAGGTCGACAAGGCGGTCGAACGCCTCGTCGATCTGGCCGTCGAGCAGGTCGAGGTCGGCGACGGCGAGCTGCGCCGACACGTCGTCGGGTCGCTCGGCGGCCGTCTTTCGCGCGGTCGGCGGGTCGAGGTCGGCGGTGCGCCGCAGCAGCTCGACCTGGCCGAGGCCTGCCTTCGCGTCGGCGTCCGCCGGCGACTGGTCGAGCAGGGCACGGTAGGCGGCGGCCGCCCCGTCGTAGTCGCCGCGCTCGATCGCGTCGTAGGCGGCGTCGTAGCGCGGGTCCTGGGCGGGCTCCTCGACCTGCTCCGCCCCCTCGTCGGACGGGGCGGTGTCGAGCCGGCCGTCGACGCCGTTGGCCTCGGCGACGCGCAGCAGCTCGTCCAGGTACTGGCGCACCTGCGCCTCGGGCAGGGCGCCCTGGAACAGCGGGATCGGCTGTCCCTTCACGACGGCGAAGACCGCCGGGATGCTCTGCACCTGGAACGCCTGACCCAGGCGGGGGTTGGCGTCGAGGTCGACCTTTGCGAGCAGCCATCTGCCCGCGTCGGCCGCGGCCTGGCGCTCGAGGATCGGGCTCAGCGACTTGCACGGGCCGCACCAGTCAGCCCAGAAGTCGATGACGACCGGGACGGTCATGGACCTGTCGATGACGCTGGTCTGGAAGTCGGCCTCGGTGGCGTCGATCACCACTCCCGACAATGCGCCCGCGCCCGCGCCGGCGGGTTGGCCGGCGGGCGCCGCGGGCGAGGACTTGGCGGCGAACGCCGACAGGTCGACGGCGCCGTGAGGGTTGAAGCTGGGCTGGGTCATGACTCCATCATGGCAAGCGCCCGCAAGGTCGCCGCAGGGCGCCCGGGACGGGTGGCCAACCGGTCGGTGGGCGCGGCGGGCTTCAGTACCGTTCCCCGCCGAAGTCGCGGTCCCACTTCGCGACGTCGAAACCGTTGGCCGACCGGGACCCCCATGGCTGCATGCTGTCGGCGACCGTGAAGAGGTGCATCCCGTACACGTCGCGGATCACCGTGCCCCCGCCGTAGGTCGTGCGCTTGCGCCGTAGCCAGCCGTTGAGGAACAACAACGCCAGCACCGACCCGGCATACCAGAGCATGAACGTCATGCCCGGACCCTGGCACGGTCAGCCGACCGCCGTCGAGCACGCAGTGGTCACGACCTGAGCTCAGAAGCGCGGTGGCTCGCGGTACTCGCCCCACTCGGCGCGCAGGGCGTCGCAGATCTCACCCAGCGTCGCCTCGGCACGCGCCGCGTCGAGCATCGCGGGCACCATGTTGACGTCGTCGGTGCGGCTGGCCTCGACCATCCGCTTGATCGCGTCGTCGATCGCCGCGTCGTCGCGGGCGGTACGGCGTGCGCCGAGCTCGCGCTTCTGCTCCCGCTCCACCTCGTGGGACACCCGCAGGATCTCCAGCGGCTCCTCGACCGTCGACGTGTGGCAGTTGACCCCGACGATCTTCTTGTCGCCCTTCTCGACGGCCCGCTGATAGGTGAACGCGGCCTCGGCGATCTCGGACATGAACCAGCCGTCCTCGATGCCCCGCAGCAGCCCCGCCGTGATCGTGCCGTCCGAGCCCATGTCGCGGATGCGGGCGAAGATCGCCTCGGCCTCGGCCTCGATCTTGTCGGTGAGCGCCTCGACGTACCAGGAGCCGCCGAGCGGGTCGGCGACGTTGCCGACGCCGGTCTCTTCCATGATCACCTGTTGGGTGCGCATCGCGATCTCGGCGGCCTTCTCACTCGGCAGCGCGAGCACCTCGTCGAGGGCGTTGGTGTGCAGCGAGTTGGTGCCGCCGAGCACGGCGGCGAGCGCCTCCACCGCCGTACGCACGATGTTGTTGTCCGGCTGCTGCGCAGTGAGGCTGACGCCCGCGGTCTGGGTGTGGAAGCGCAGGTACTGAGCCTTGTCGGTCTTCGCGCCGTAGACGTCGCGCAACCAGCGCGCCCAGATGCGTCGCGCCGCCCGGAACTTGGCGATCTCCTCGAAGAAGTCGAGGTGTGAGTCGAAGAAGAACGACAGCCCGGGCGCGAACATGTCGACGTCGAGGCCGCGCGACTGCCCGAGCTCGACGTAGCCGAAGCCGTCGGCGAGGGTGAAAGCAAGCTCTTGCGCGGCAGTCGACCCGGCCTCGCGGATGTGGTAGCCCGACACCGACAACGGCTTGTACGCCGGGATGTTCTCGACGCAGTACTGCATCAGGTCGCCGATGAGCCGTAGGTGCGGCTGCGGCGGAAACAGCCACTCCTTCTGCGCGATGTACTCCTTGAAGATGTCTGTCTGCAACGTGCCGTTCAGCCGGCCGATGTCCATGCCCTGCCGCTCGGCAGCGACGAGGTACATGCAGAACACCGGCACCGCCGGGCCGCTGATTGTCATCGACGTCGTCACGTCACCCAGCGGGATGTCGGCGAAGAGCACGTCCATGTCGGCGGCCGAGTCGATCGCGACGCCGCAGTGCCCGACCTCGCCGAGTGACTTGGCGTCGTCGGAGTCGCGGCCCATCAGCGTCGGCATGTCGAAGGCCACCGACAGTCCGCCGCCGCCCGAGCCGAGGATCATCTTGTAGCGCTCGTTGGTCTGCTTGGCGTTGCCGAAGCCGGCGAACTGGCGAATCGTCCACGACCGGCCGCGGTAGCCCGTCGGGTAGAGCCCCCGGGTGAAGGGGAACTCGCCCGGCCAGCCGATGCGCTCGAAGCCGGCCACCGAGTCGCCGGGCGCGGGGCCGTAGACCGGGTCGACCGTGACGCCCGAGAGCGTGGTGAAGTCGGCGTCGCGCGTGCGGGCGGCGTCGTAGCGCGCCTGCCAGCGGGCACGGCCGGCCTCGATCTCCTGCGGGTCCACGCGCTCTCCCTCGAATGTGACGCTTTCATGCCAAAAAAACACTCCGATTGACACAGAATACCTGCGTAGGGCGGCGTACCTTCCAGCAAAGGGGGGGCGAAGAATTGTGGGGCGAACCTTGAAGCGGGTTCCTGCGTCCTTGAGTCGGATCGTTCCGATTCCAAGGGCGAGGCAGGCCGAGGTGGACTCTGCGGTGGCTGCAACGGTAGTCACGCCTGCGCGCGCCGCGACCCGGGACGAGGCCGCCCGCGCGCTGTGGGACGAGCACTACGCCCACCTCGCCGGCTGGTGCGCTGCTCTGGTGGGCAACACCGACGCCGCTCACGACATCGCCTCGGAGGCGTTCGTCAGGCTGCTCTCGCGGTGGTTCTCCGTTCGCGACCCGCGCGGCTTCCTCTACGTGACGGCGACCAACCTGGCGCGGGATCGGTGGCGGCGCGAGGAGCGGGACCGCAAGCTGACGGGCCGTCTGCAGGTCACGCAGCAGACCACCTCTCCGGCGGCGGACCCGTGGTTGCGCGACCTCGTGGAGCGCCTGCCCGACCGACTGCGTAAGCCGGTGCTCCTCCACTACTACGCGGACATGTCCATCGCAGATGTCGCCGCGGCGATCCACCGACCGGAGGGCAGCGTGAAGCGCGCCCTGTGGGACGCCCGCGCCGTACTGCACGACTGGCTGGAGGACGAGACATGAGCGGGCGGGGCGAGCGCAGGGTGCAGCCACTGATGGCCAGGCCCGACGCGTTCGAGGCGGCGCTGGCCCGCGCGGACCGCAGGCGACGACGCAAGGCCGCGATCGCCACGATCAGCTGCGTCGCAGCCGTCACGATCGCCGGCACGAGCGTGTCCCTGGGTGGCGTGCCTTCCAGCCTCGAGCGGAATCGCATGCCTGCCGATGGCAACACGAGCAAGGCGCCGGACCCGACCACTGGCCCGGCAGGCCCACTCGCGCCCGGCGGCGACTCCTCGGCGCTGGACCGGAAGTCGAGCCTGAGCGCCGGCGGCGGTCCGAGGCCCGCCACCGAGGGTCAGCGGTCGTCGTCGGTGGCCCGGCCACGACTGCTGCGAGGGCTCGTGGTCGACACGGCCGGGCAACCGGTGAGCGGTGCGTACGTCTACCAGGGATCGTTCACCCAGGGTCGATTCGCGCCGGGCTCCGGCTTCGCGATGACCGGCCCGGACGGGCGATTCAACCTCACGTGCACCCACGGGCCGGTGCTGATCACCCCCTGGCCGATCAACGTCCCCACCTCGGCCGCCAGGCTCGCCGAGAGCCCGAGCTGGGCCGCGCGGTTCCTCGGCGAGAACAGCACCTTCCCGAACCCCGCACCCTGCTCGAAGCAGCGGAAGCAGACCGTCGTGCAGCCGGGCGCCGTGGTCGAGGCGAAGACGACCGTCGAGCCCACGGGCTGCCAGGAGGTGGGACGGCTGCGGCTGCGGCTCAACGGGAACGTGCGGTTGTCGCTCGTGGTGAACGGTCTCGCGGACAACGGCAGTGTCCGGCTGCCCGGCGTGCCAGCTGGGACGCACGCGCTGAACAGCGGGCTGGAGGACAAGGACGTCAGCGTCGCAGGTGGGGACGTCACCAAGGACATCAAGCTCGGATGCCGTGACCCGGGTCCCACCGAGTCCCCGTCGCCCTCGTCGCCTCCGCCGTCGACCGAAACGCCAGACCCCCCGCCGCCACCTCCGCCGTCATCGCCGGCCACGAACGACTCACCGACCTCACCCGGGCCCGAGAGCTAGTCCGTCGCCGTCACTCCCCCGACCAGGGCGTCGGCGGCGGCGTACGGGTCGAGCTCTCCCGCGATGACCCGATCGGCGAGGTCGTCGAGCGCCCGGCCGGAACGCAGGTCCCCGAGCCTCTCGCGCAGCGCGGTCATCGCGATCGCCTCGACCTCGTCGGCAGCTCGCCGGTGGCGTCGGGTACGCAGCGTGCCCGACTCCTCGAGCCAGCCGCGGTGCTTCTCCAGCTCCTCGACCACCTCGTCGAGACCTTCCCCACGAGAGGCCACCGTCTTGAGGATGGTTGCGCGCCACTCGCCGGGTTGGCGCCGTTCTCCCAGGGTGAGCATGTGGCGCAGCTCGCGCACCGTCGCGTCAGCGCCCTCGCGGTCGGCCTTGTTGACGACGAAGATGTCGCCGACCTCCAGGATGCCCGCCTTGGCGGCCTGGATCGCGTCACCCATCCCCGGCGCGAGCAGGACGACCGTGGTGTCGGCGAGCCCGGCAACCTCGACCTCGGACTGACCGACACCGACGGTCTCGACGATGACGACGTCGCAGCCGGCCGCGTCGAGCACCCGCAACGCCTGCGGGGTCGACCATGACAACCCGCCGAGGTGGCCACGGCTCGCCATCGAGCGGATGTAGACGCCGTTGTCGAGCGCGTGGTCCTGCATGCGGACCCGGTCACCGAGCAGGGCGCCGCCCGAGAACGGCGAGGACGGGTCGACGGCGAGCACGCCCACCCGTTTCCCGATCTTGCGGTACGCCGAGACCAGCGCGTTCGTCGTCGTCGACTTGCCGACCCCGGGCGCTCCGGTGAGGCCGACCACGACGGCGTTCCCGCTGTAGGGCATCAGCGCCGCCATCGCCTCGCGCAGGGCCGGTGACGCGTCCTCGACCATCGAGATCAACCGCGCGACCGAACGGGCGTCGCCCTCACGTGCCCGTTCGACCAGCGTGGAGACCTCGGGCGCTGCAGCCAATCTCAGGCCCGCGTCGAGGCGGGAACCCGCAGGACCAGGGCGTCGCCCTGCCCGCCGCCGCCGCAGAGCGCCGCCGCACCGGTGCCGCCGCCGCGGCGGCGGAGCTCGAGCGCCAGATGGAGCACGAGTCGCGCGCCGGACATGCCGATCGGGTGACCCATCGCGATCGCGCCACCGTTGACGTTGACGTTGCTGCCGTCCAGATCGAGCTCCTTCATCGACTGGATGGCGACCGACGCGAAGGCCTCGTTGATCTCGACGAGGTCGAGATCTCCGACCTCGATGCGCTCCTTGGCCAGCGCCGTCCTGATGGCGTTGGCCGGCTGCGACTGCAGGCTCGCGTCGGGTCCGGCGACGACGCCGTGTGCGCCGATCTCCGCCAGCCAGTCGAGTCCGAGCTCGTCGGCCTTGCTCCTGCTCATGACGACGACGGCCGCGCCGCCGTCGGAGATCTGCGAGCTGGAGCCGGCGGTGATGGTGCCGTCGGCGGCGAACGCTGGCCGCAGCTTGCCCAGCAGGTCGGCGGTCGTGTCGGCGCGCACACCTTCGTCGGTGGCGAAGGTCAGCGGGTCGCCCCTGCGCTGCGGCACCTCGACCGGCACGATCTCGTCGTCGAAGAGACCGTTCTTCGCAGCCTCGGCTGCGCGCAAGTGGGACTGCGCGGAGAACGCGTCCTGCTCCTCGCGACTGATCCCCAGCTTGGCGTTGTACCTCTCGGTCGACTCGCCCATCGCGCACTCGTCGAACGCGCAGAAGAGCCCGTCGTGGGCCATCGCGTCGAGCATCTCCACCGCGCCGTACTTGTATCCCTCGCGGCTCTTCGACAGCAGGTGCGGTGCCTGGGTCATCGACTCCATGCCACCGGCGACGACGATCTCGAACTCGCCCGCGCGGATGAGCTGGTCGGCGAGGGCGATGGCGTCCAGCCCCGACAGGCAGACCTTGTTGATCGTGATCGCGGGAACGGTCATCGGGATGCCGGCCTTGACGGCGGCCTGGCGTGCCGTGATCTGGCCGGCGCCGGCCTGCAGGACCTGTCCCATGATCACGTAGTCGACCTGGTCGGGCGCTACGCCGGCCCGGCCGAGCGCACCCTTGATCGCCAGGCCGCCGAGTTCGGCGCCGGAGAAGTCCTTGAGCGAGCCGAGCAGCCGCCCCATCGGCGTACGCGCCCCGGCGACGATCACCGAGGGGTCGCTGGTGCGGTTGTTGTTGCTGTCGGTAGCGGTGGTCGCGGCCATGTGGCGGGCCTCCTGGGGCGCTTCGGGGTCTGCGCTGTCACGATAGCCGCATGCTCACCCGCATCGACCACGTCGGTCTGGCCGTGCACGACCTCGACGCCGCCATCGATTTCTACCAGCGCACCTTCGAGGTACGGCTGGTCCACGAGGAGGTGAACGAGGAGCAGGGCGTCCGCGAGGCGATGCTCGCCGTCGGCGACTCCGGCGCCTGCATCCAGCTCCTGGCGCCGCTGCGCCCCGACTCGCCGGTCGGCAAGTTCCTCGAGCGCGGCGGCGAGGGCGTCCAGCAGGTCGCGTACGGCGTCGACGACGTCGCCGCAGTCTCGGACACACTTCGCGAGCGCGGTCTCCGATTGCTCTACGAGGAGCCTAAGCGGGGAACGGCGGGTTCGCTGGTCAACTTCGTCCATCCGAAGGACGCCGGCGGTGTTCTCGTCGAACTCGTCGAGGCCCCACCGGCGGACGAGGGTCATCGCACGTCCGTGCCCCCGGCGTAGCCTCCAGGCATGACCCAACTGGTACGTCCCCGCCGCGGGAAGATGATCGCGGGTGTGTGCGCAGCCATCGCCAACCGCACCGGGTGGCCGGTCGGCAAGGTACGGCTGGGCTTCGTGATCTCGTGCATCCTGCCCGGACCACAGTTCCTGCTGTACATCCTCCTCTGGGTGCTGATCCCCAAGGAGGACCGCGTCTGACTGGTGAGTGCGGCCAGGAATGACGATGCATTGGCCGCGGGCGGCCACGAAAGCCCGCCGAAAAGCGATTGCGTCGGCTTTCTTGGCCGAATCTCTTTTGGAAAGGATCTCCGTGACAGAACCAGTCGCCAACGTCGAGATGGCCAAGGCATGGGACGGCGACGAGGGCGAGGACTGGGCGCGGGACTGGGAGCACTACGACGCGGGCATCCGGCCGTACCACCTCCGGCTCCTGGAGGCAGCGGCGATCTCCCATGACCACCAGGTGCTCGACATCGGATGCGGCAACGGACAGACGACCCGCGACGCTGCCCGCGCAGCCACCGAGGGTGCGGCCCTCGGCGTGGACCTGTCCTCGCGCATGCTCGCGCGGGCCCGCGAGCTCGCCCGTGCCCAGGACGTCACCAATGCCACGTTCGAGCAGGCCGATGCACAGGTGCATCCGTTCGAGCCGGCTCGCTACGACGTCGCGCTGAGCCGGTTCGGTGCGATGTTCTTCGGCGAACCCGCCGCCGCGTTCGCGAACATCGGCCGCGCGATGCGACCAGGCGCGAGACTCGCGATGCTGGCCTGGCAGGGGCTCGAGCACCAAGAGTGGCTGCAGGTCATCCGCGCCAGCCTGGCCGTTGGGCGGACGCTGCCCGTACCCCCGGTCGGAGCCCCCGGACCGTTCGGTTTCGCCGACCCGGACACCGTCACCGCCATCCTGACCGCATCGGGGTTCGAGTCCATCGCCTGCGAGTCCGTCGAGGAGCCCTTCCGCGCGGGAGCGGACACGGAGGACGCCTCCAGCTTCATCACTCGCCTCGGCGCCGTTCGCGGCCTCCTCCAGGGTCTCGACGACGGGGACCGCCTGCTGGCGCTTGACGCACTCCGCGCGAGCATGGCCGCCCACGACTCGGGTGACGGTGTGCAGTTCGGGTCGGCAGCGTGGCTCGTCTCCGCGCGCCGCCCGTGACGAGGCGCTGGGTGCTCGGCGTCTGTTACCCACGAGTAGGGTCATCGGCCAACCATCTACCGGACGGCGGAGGCAGACCGTGCAGGAGATCCTCGATGCGATCACCGCGGGCGACACCCCGAAAGAGGACTTCGCCCACCTCGCCGTCCCCGAGTCCTACCGCGGCGTCACGGTGCACAAGGACGAGACCGCGATGTTCGAGGGCCGCGCCAGCCGCGACAAGGACCCGCGCGAGAGCCTGCACATCGACGAGGTGCCCACCCCCGAGCTCGGACCCGGCGAGGCGATCGTCGCCGTCATGGCGAGCGCCCTCAACTACAACACCGTGTGGAGCAGCATCTTCGAGCCGGTCTCGACGTTCTCGTTCCTCGAGCGCTACGGCCGCACCTCTCCGCTCGCCAGCAGACACGACCTGCCCTACCACGTGCTCGGCTCCGACCTCGCGGGCGTGGTGCTGCGCACCGGAGCCGGCGGTCAACGGTGGCAGCCCGGCGACGAGGTGGTCGCGCACTGTCTGTCCGTCGAGCTCGAGAGCCCCGACGGGCACAACGACACGATGCTCGATCCCGAGCAGCGCATCTGGGGCTTCGAGACGAACTTCGGTGGCCTCGCCGAGCTGGCCCTGGTCAAGACCAACCAGCTGATGCCCAAGCCACGTCACCTCACCTGGGAGGAGGCGGCATCACCGGGCCTGGTCAACTCCACGGCGTACCGCCAGCTCGTCTCCGCCAACGGCGCGAACATGAAGCAGGGCGACATCGTCCTGATCTGGGGCGCGAGCGGCGGTCTCGGTTCCTACGCCACCCAGCTGGCACTCAACGGCGGTGCCACACCGGTCTGCATCGTGTCGAGTCCAGGAAAGGCGGCGATCGCTCGCAGCATGGGTGCCGAGCTCGTCATCGACCGCTCAGCCGCCACCGGCGAGAACTACCGCTTCTGGAAGGACGACAACACCCAGGATCCCAAGGAGTGGAACCGCTTCGGCAAGCACATTCGCGAGCTCACCGGCGGCGACGACGTCGACATCGTGTTCGAGCACCCGGGTCGCGAGACGTTCGGCGCGAGCGTGTACGTCACGCGCCGTGGCGGCACCATCGTCACCTGCGCGTCGACGAGCGGTTTCCTGCACGAGTACGACAACCGCTATCTCTGGATGAGCCTCAAGAGGATCATCGGCTCCCACTTCGCCAACTACCGCGAAGCGTGGGAGGCTAATCGTCTGGTCTCCCGCGGCAGGATCCATCCAACGCTCTCCCGGACCTATCCCCTCGCAGAGACCGGGCAGGCGGCGTACGACGTGCACCGCAACGCACACCAGGGCAAAGTCGGCGTGCTCTGCCTCGCATCCGAGGAGGGTCTCGGGGTGCGGGACCCCGAGCTGCGCGCCACCCACGAGGAGGAGATTCACCGATTCCGCGACACCTGACACTGGCCCCGCTGCCCACCGGCGGCCAGAACCGATCATGGACATGGCTCAGGAACCGATCTTGGACACCGTTCCGGGTCGTAGCACGCCCTCCGCGTGTCTTACTGGACGTGTCTGACACGTCGCCCTCTGTCGTGACACCATGCTAGGTATGGAGCCAGACTCCGACAGCGTCCGCACCTCCGACGCTGGACCTCCCGACCAGCCGATCGCAGAGCGCGCCGGCCGGCTGCTCCTCGCCGCCCAGGCCCAGGCCGACCGCCTGCGCGAGCAGACCGAGCAGGAGGTCGCCGCCCAGCGGGCCGAGTCACAGCGGCTCCACGACGAGGCGGCCAAGCGCCACGGCGACATCAGCGCACGCCACGAGGCCGCGGCCCGCCTCGAGGAGGAAGCCCTGGTACGCCGGGCGGACGCACTCGAGCAGTCCTCGCGGCGGCTGGAAGAGGCGAAGACCGAAGCCGAACGAGTGCGCAGCGATGCCGCCCGCGAGGCCCAGCAGCTGCTCGCGGACGCGGCCGACCAGGCAGCGCTCGTGGTCTCCGGTGCCTCCCGCAGCGCCGACGAGCTGCTCGCCGAAGCCGAGCGCGATGCTGCCACGACCCGCGACGTTGCGGCAGCCGACGCCGAGTCCACCCGCCAGCAGTCCCGCGAGCTGTATGGGCGGGCCCACAAGGAGGCCGACGCCGCCCTCGCGGAGGTGCGCAAGAACGCCGAGACCCGCCGTCGCGAGGCGGACGCCGAGGTCTTCCGCCGTCTCGAGGAGGTCCAGGCCGACGTCGAGCGCATCACCGCCGGCGCCGAGGCGGCGGCCGAGAAGATTCATCAGAAGGCAGCAGAGGAACGCAACGTCGCCCGCGCCGAGAGCGAGCGCGCGGCGAAGGAGGCCAAGACCGAGGCCGCCAAGGTCGTGAACGAGGCCCGCGCCACGGCAGAGCAGGTCGTCGCAGTCGCGCGGACCCAGGCAGAGACCGTGCTCGCCGAAGCGGCCGAGCAGACCGCGTGGGCCAAGCAGGCCGTCGAAGAGCTCCGCACCGCGGCCGAAGCCGACGCGACGAGCATCCGGGGCAAGGCGAAAGCCGACGCCGACCGCAGCGTGGCGCAGGCCCGCGCGCAGGTCGAGGAGCTCGTGAAGACCACCCGTGCGACGAGCGAGAAACAGCTGCGCGAGGCAACGGCGCGTGCCGAGGCACTCGAGGCCAAGGCCAACGAGACCCTGACCGCGGCGCATACCGAGAGCGAGCGGCGGCTGCGCGACGCGAGCCACCGGGCGGCCCAGTCGGTGCAGGAGGCGACCGCCGCGGTGGCCGAGATCGAAGGCCGTGCCTCGCGCCGCGAGCAGGAGGCCGAGGCCGGTGCGAAGGCGCTGCGCGAGCGGGTCGCCGGGCAGACCTCGGTCGCGCAACGAGAAGCCGAGGTGGCCCGCCGCGAGGCGAGAACCGAGGCCGCCCGCCTGGTGTCCGACGCCCGACGAGAAGCCGACGAGCTGCGCACCCAGGCACGGCGCATCCTCGACGACGCCCGCAGCGAAGTCGTCGACCTGACGACGCGCCGCGACGAAATCGCGGGTGAGCTGGGCAGGCTGTCAGGAGTGATCGACGCACTGTCAGTGCCCGTTCCTGCCCACGCCGGCGGCGGTCGCGCCGGATCAACCAACGTCGAACGCGACAAGCCAGACGTGTCAAGATGACCCCTTCCCCGCTTGAGATCCGGACAGGATGGACTCGATGAGCCAGCAGACGGAAAACGCCCAGTTCGAAATCGTGCGTCGGGGCTACGAGCCACAGCAGGTCGATCGGCGCGTCTCGGCGATGCGCAGCGAGCTGGCCGAGTACCAGCGACGTGCTGCGCAGCTCGAGCACCAGGTCGCGGAGCTCGAAGCCCTCGCCGACCAGAGCAGCGCCTCGACCAAGCATGCCGGGCTCGGCAAGCGCATCGAGCAGATGCTCGCCCTTGCCGACGAGGAGGCCAAGGAGGTACGCCGCGCCGCGATCGGTGACGCCGAGCAGCACCGCGCCCTCGCCGAGCAGGCTGCCGACAAGTTCCGCAAGGAGGCCGAGCGCTACGCCGTCGAGCGGCGCAGCGAGGCCGACGCGGAGTCGGCACGGGTGCTCGAGGAGGCCCGTCGGCAGGCCGACCAGCTGCGCGACTCCACCGAGCGCGACACCAAGGCGCGTCGCGAGGAAGCGGAGGCGCTCTACGAGCGCAATCGCGCCAAGGCCGCCCAGTCGGCTGCGGACTTCGAGATGACTCTGGCCCAGCGTCGTGAGCAGGCCGAGCAGGACTACACGTCGCAGGTCAAGGCCAACGAGGAGCAGCTCGCGGTCATCAAGGGTCGTTCCGAGCAGCTGCGACTCGAAGCCGAGAAGCTGCGGGCCGACGCCGACCGCAAGTCGAAGCGCAGCCTTGACGAGGCGCAGCGGCGTGCCGACGACATGCTGGCCGAGGCCAAGGCGCAGGCCGAGCGCATCCGGGGCGAGTCCGAGCGCGAGCTCGCCGCCGCCACCCAGCGTCGGGACAGCATCAACGCCCAGCTGACCAACGTGCGGCAGATGCTCGCGACGCTCACCGGCGCGACGCTGCCGAACCCACTCGGCGACGACGCCGACCAGAAGCCGCCGGCGGGTGGCACGGGAGCCGCACCCGCGGCCGCCGGCGGAGCCCAGGCTGCCAAGTCGGCCGCAGCGCCGAACGTCGTCCGGCAGGGCGGCGCCACCGGCGCACCCGGTGCTCCCGCCCAGCCGCCCTCGCACGTCGCGCCCACGGCAGAGACCAAGCCCGGCGCGAAGCCGGAGGCCAAGCCCGAGAGCAAGCCGGACGACGGCAAGGGTGGCGACACGGGTGGCCGCAACGGAGGCGCCGCCTCGGGTTCGACCACGCTTCCCCAGGAGTCGGCGAAGACGGGGCCGAGGAAGCCCTGACCCCAACCGATGACGACCCGGCCCCGGAAGGGGCGGCGGCCGGGTCCGAGAGCGCACAGCAGGACGCCGACGACGCGCGGGAGGCCGCGGACGAGGCGCGACGCGACGCTGACCTGGCCCACGAGGCTCGGGAGGCCGCTGTTGCCGAGCACGACCCGACCGCCGACGAGTTCGGCCGGCTAGGCAGCCCACTCAAGCGCAACTCCCCCTTCATGCTGGGGTTCGTCGGCGCGCTCGGCGTCTTCCTCGCCTACTTCCTCGTGCAGGCGCTCGTGGAGGCCCGCTCGGTGATCGTGCTGATCGTCGTCGCGCTGTTCCTCGCCGTCGGTCTCAACCCGGTCGTCGAGGCACTGGTCGGCCGCGGGATGCGGCGCGGCTTCGCGATCCTGATCGTGTTCTGCGCGGTCATCGGCGCCTTCGTCGGCTTCGGCTTCGCCGTGGTGCCTCCGGTGGTCGAGCAGTCGAACGCGTTCGTGAAGGAGGTCCCCGACTACCTGGAGGACCTGCGGGGCAACTCGACGATCCGACAGGTCGACGACGAGTACCGCGTCATCGAGCGCGCGCAGGACTACGTCACCAGCGGCAACCTGGGAGAACGTCTCTTCGGCGGCCTGCTCGGGGTGGGCCGCGTGGTGCTCAACGCCGTCTTCAGCGCGCTCTCCCTGTTGATCCTGACGCTCTACTTCCTCTCCGCGCTGCCGAGCATGAAGCGGCAGGCCTACCAGCTCGTTCCGTCGTCTCGCCGCCAGCGGGTGCAGCTGCTCACCGACGAGATCCTCGCCCGGGTCGGCGGCTACGTGAGCGGTGCGCTCAGCGTCGGCTTCATCGCGGGAATCACGTCGTACATCTTCCTGAGCATCATCGGCCTGCCCTACGCGCTGGCGCTCGCCGTGTTCGTCGGCGTGCTCGACCTCATCCCGCTCGTCGGTGCCACCATCGCCGCGGTCCTGGTGACCATCCTCGGCTTCATCGAGTCGCCCACGGTCGGCGTCATCTGCCTGATCTTCTACATCGCCTACCAGCAGTTCGAGAACTACGTCGTCTACCCGCGGGTGATGCGCCGGGCGGTCGACGTGCCGGCCGCCCTGACGGTCGTCGCCGTGCTCATCGGCGGGGCCCTGCTGGGCATCGTCGGCGCACTGCTTGCCATCCCGACGGCAGCCGCCATCCTGCTCGTGGTGCGCCAGGTCGCGATCCCGCGGATGGACCGCGTCTGAGCGGCGTCAGCCCACCTCGGCGAGGAAGCCGCGCAGTGCCTTGTCGAAGGCCTCGGGTGCCTCGACTGCGGTGAGGTGTCCCGCCCCCGGCACGACGACGAGACGCGCGTCGGGCAGGGCGGTGACCATCTCCTCGGCGTTGGCGACCGGCGAGAGCTCGTCCTCGTCACCCACCACGACCAGCGCCGGCACGCTGACCTCTCGCAAAGTGGCCGTCGAGTCGGGGCGTGCGGCCATCGCCCGCTGCGCCCATGCCGCGGCTGCCGGTGGCGTCCCCTCGACGAGTGCCCGGACCCGCCCGTGGACGAGCGGTCGCGACTGCTTGGTCGTGGCACCGCACAGCGCCGGCAGCACCTCGTCGACGAGCACGCGGGTCGAGCGCTCCGCCTCCAGGACGTCAGCGATGCGGCGACGGTTGTCGCCCGCCGGCGCCGGGTCCGCACCGGCCTTGGTGTCGGCAAGCACCAGGGCACGCACCCGCGAGGGGTGCCGCCGCAGGAACGCCATCGAGACGTAGCCGCCCATCGACAGACCACCGAGCACCACCGTGTCGAGCTCGAGCCGGTCGAGGACTCGTGCCACGTCGTCGGCCATCAGGTCCAGCGACGGCTCGTCGTCGGCGGGCAGCTCGGAACCGCCGAAGCCCCGCAGGTCGGGAGTCACCACGCGGACCACCCCCGCCAGGCTCTCCCGCTGGTCGGCCCACATCGCCGACGAGAGCGGGAACGCGTGCAGCAGGACGACCGCGGGGCCGGACCCGACCTCGCGCACGTGCAGGTCGAGTGACGGCTGTCCAGTTGAGGGCATGGGCAGACGTTAGCCCTCCCAGCTGGTCGGCAGCGGTGCCGACTCGGGCGCCACCCGGCGTACGACCTCGTCGAGCACGCGGCGCACCGCGGGCTCCCCCACCCACAGGTGCTTGCCGCCGTCGACGCCGATCACCTCGGCCTGCGGCACCCGCGCGAATCGCCGCGTCGCTTCCTCGGGTTGCAGGTAGTCGTCGTGCTCCGGCACCAGCGCGACCAGCGGCTTGCCCGACTCCGCCCATGCGTCGAGGTGCTCGTAGGTGGCGAAGCGCAGCGGCGGCGAGAGCAGGATCGCGCCCTCGATCGACGGGTCGAGCCCGTGCATCAGGACGAGGTCGGTGCCGAACGACCAGCCGAGCAGCCAGCGGTTGGGCAGTGGCGGGTCCTCGTGGAACTCGGCGTACTCGATCGCCGCGGCGACGTCGAAGCGCTCCCCCACTGCGTTGTCGAATGCTCCCTCGCTGGTGCCCGCGGGCGACGAGGTGCCCCGGGTGTTGAACCGCAGCACGGCCACGTCGGCGAGCGCCGGCAGGCGGTAGGACGCCTTGCGGATCACGTGGCTGTCCATGAAGCCGCCCTGGGTGGGCAGCGGGTGGAAGGTGACGAGGGTCGCGACGGGCGGGCGTCCCTCGGGCACAGCGAGCTCGCCGACGAGCCGCAGCTCGTCGGCGGTGTGCAGCTCCACTGGTGTACGCCGGGCCGGCAGCACCGTGGCAGCGCGCAGCTCGCCGGGCCGGAACGTGTTCGTCATGTCGGGGTGCTCGTCGGGTCAGGCGGAGCGCTGGCTGTAGTCGCGGAACCCGCGGCCGGACTTGCGCCCGAGATAGCCCGCAGTGACGAGCTGCTCGAGCAGCGGCGCGGGTGCGAAGCCCGGCTCACGGACCTCGAGGTAGAGCGTGCGCTGGATCGCGTGAGCGACGTCGAGGCCGACCACGTCGAGCAGGTCGAATGGGCCCAGCGGGTAGCCGCACCCCACGATCATCGCGTTGTCGATGTCCTCGATGGTCGCGTAGTGCGCCTGCAGCATCTTGACCGCGTCGTTGAGGTAGGGGAAGAGCAGTGCGTTGACGATGAAGCCGGCCCGGTCGCCGCACTCGACGGCGTGCTTGCCGGCCCGCGCGGCGACCTCCCGCATCGTGGCGACGACCTCCTCGGCCGTCGACACCGTGTGGACCACCTCGACCAGCGTCATGACCGGCGCCGGGTTGAAGAAGTGCAGGCCCACGACGTCAGCCGGCCTACTCGTCGCCGCAGCCAAGTCGACGACCGGCAGGCTCGACGTTGTCGTAGCCAGCACGGCGCCCGGCCGGGTGATCTCGTCGAGGGTCGCGAACAGCGCCTGCTTGACGCTGAGCTCCTCGACGACCGCCTCGATGACGAGGTCGCGGTCGGCCAGGTCGTCGAGCCGGGTCGTCCCGCGCACCCGGGCGAGGGCGGCGTCCCGGTCGGCCTGCTCGAGCTTGCCGCGCAGCACCGCCTTGTCGAGCGAGCGCTCCAGCGCCGCACGGACCCGCGCGACCTTCTCGTCGCCGCGCGTCACGTAGAGCACGTCGAAGCCGGCCTTGGCGAGCACCTCGACGATGCCGGTCGCCATCGTCCCCGACCCGACGACGCCCACCTTCTCGATGGTGCGCACCGCACCGGCGTCGCGCTCCGCCGCAGGGGTCAGCGCGTCGTCGACGACGACGGGTGAGTCCGGCCCCTCGTAGGTGTAGAAGCCACGCCCGGTCTTGCGGCCGCGCAGGCCCGCAGTGACCATCTGCTTGAAGATCGGCGCGGGGGCGTGCAAGCGGTCGCGCGACTGCCGGTACATCGTGTCGAGGATCTCGTACGCCGTGTCCAGCCCGATCAGGTCGAGCAGCGCCAGCGGCCCCATCGGGTAGCCGCAGCCCAGCCGCATCGCGGCGTCGATGTCCTCGCGCGTCGCGTAGCGCGACTCGTACATCGATGCGGCGTGGTTGAGGTAGCCGAAGAGCAGGGCGTTGGCGATGAACCCTGCCTTGTCGCCGATGACGACCGGCACCTTGCCGAGCCTGGCCGCGAGCGCCTCGATGTCGGCGACCACGTCCTGCTCGGTGACGACGGTGCGCACCACCTCGACGAGCTTGAGCACCGGGGCCGGGTTGAAGAAGTGCATGCCGACGACCTGGTGCGGGCGGCTTGTCGCAACCGAGATCTCGGTGACCGACAGGGAGGAGGTGTTGGTGGCCAGGATGGCGTCGGGCGGACAGATCTTGTCCAGCGCGGCGAAGATCTCCTGTTTGAGGTCGAGGCGCTCCGGCACCGCCTCGATGACGAGCTGCGCCGCGGCGAGGTCCTCCATCGAGGTGGTGAACCGCACCCGGCCGACCAGCTCGTCGCGCTCCTGCTCGGTCAGCTTGGCCCGCTTGACCGCCCGGTCGGTCGAGTGGCGCAGGTGGTCGCGGCCGCGCTCCAGGGACTCCTCGGTGGGCTCGACCCCGATGACCTGGAGGCCCTCGCGGGCGAAGACCTCGGCGATCCCGGCCCCCATCGTGCCCAGGCCAACGACCCCGACCGTGCTGATGTCCCGGGCCATCTCGCCAGCTCAGCTCCTCGACTCGTCCCTCACCCGATCGGGCGGACTGGCGACGAGTCTTTCAGGTGACCCCGCGTGTCGCGACTCGGCGTGGCATGCTGCTCGGAGCAGCCGGCGTGGCGGCCCTCCCAGAGGGCCCGTCTGGTCGGACGGGGGACGTCGAGGAGGGCCTGCCCGATGCGCAACGCCCAGTCCACCCTGCGTGTCGACATCCGTGACCGGGGCCACGACGGCGGGACGACCGTCCACCTGCGCCTCGGCGGCGAGCTCGACGTGACGAGCTCACCCCTGCTGCAGACCGTTATCGACCAGGTCCTGGCCCCGCGGCGTACGCCGATGTGCTCCCGCCTCGTGGTGGACATGAGCGGCGTCAGCTTCGCCGACGCCTCCGGCCTGTGCCCGCTCCTGCTCGCCCGCGCGATGCTGGCCCGGCGTGGTGGTCAGGTGGAGCTGCGGCACTGCCGCCGCGGCGTGCAGAGGGTGCTGCACGTGCTGGGCCTCGACAGCATGAGCACCGTGGACCTCCGACCGACCGCAACCGTGGCTGACCAGTCCGTCGGCTAGCCTGACCCGCCGTGCGACTGGTCATCGCGCGGTGCACGGTCGACTACGTCGGCCGCCTCACCGCCCACCTGCCGAGCGCCACCCGTCTCGTCCTCGTCAAGGCCGACGGCTCGGTCTCGATCCACGCCGACGACCGCGCCTACAAGCCGCTGAACTGGATGAGCCCGCCGTGCACGCTGCGCGAGGGCACCGGCGACTCCGACGGCGTCTGGACGGTGACCAACAAGGCTGGTGAGCGCCTCGTCATCACCGTCGAGGAGCTGTTCCACGACTCGACGCACGAGCTCGGCCAGGACCCCGGACTGGTCAAGGACGGCGTCGAGTCGCACCTGCAGGCCCTGCTGGCCGAGCAGATCGAGTCGCTGGGCGCCGGGTGGCGGCTGGTGCGCCGGGAGTACCCGACGGCGATCGGCCCGGTCGACATCCTCTGCCGCGACGAGGCGGGTACCACCGTCGCCGTCGAGATCAAGCGGCGCGGCGAGATCGACGGCGTGGAGCAGCTGACCCGCTACCTCGAGCTGCTCAACCGCGACCCGCACCTCGCGCCGGTGCGCGGCGTGTTCGCGGCGCAGGAGATCAAGCCGCAGGCGCGGGTCCTCGCCCTCGACCGCGGCATCGCCTGCGTGACCCTCGACTACGAAGCGCTGCGCGGCATGGACGACGTCGACGCCCGGCTGTTCTGAGGGCAGGCTGGTCCCCGTGCGCGTGATAGTCGTGGGTGCCGGGGTGATCGGCCTCAGCTGCGCCGTCCGCCTCCGCGAGGCCGGCCACGACGCCCACGTGCTGGCCCGCGACCTGCCGCCCGAGACGACCTCGGCGGTCGCCGCCGCGATCTGGTACCCCTACCGGGCGCTTCCCCACGACCGGGTGCTGCGCTGGTCGACCACGACGTACGCCGAGTTGACGGCGATCGCCGACCGCGACACCGGTAGCGGCGTCACAGTGCGGTGGGGCACCGAGCTCACCCGCGCGAAGCCGGGGACACCCTGGTGGCGGGACGCAGTCCCCACCGTCGAGGCGCTGCGCGACGTGCCGGCGGGCTACGGGGGCGGCTGGCGGCTGCAGGTGCCGGTCGCCGACATGTCGGCGTACCTGCCCTGGCTGGTCGCCCAGCTCGAGGCGCTCGGCGGCACGCTCACCCGCACCTGGCTGTCCGCACTGCCCGACGAGGGCGTCGTGGTCAACTGCTCCGGGCTGTCGTCGCGCGCGCTGGTGTCCGACCCGTCGGTGTTCCCGGTGCGCGGGCAGGTCGTGCTCGTCGAGCAGACCGGGCTCGACGAGTGGCTGCTCGAGCAGTCCGACGAGGCGAAGCTCACCTATGTGGTTCCGCGCGAGCAGGTGGTGGTGGTCGGTGGCACGGCCGTGGAGCACGACTACGACCCGCGCCCCGACCCCGAGGTCGCGCGCGCCGTGCTCGACCGGGCGACCCGGCTGGTGCCCGCCCTCGCCGGAGCCCGCGTGGTGGGACACCGCGTCGGGCTCCGGCCGGCCAGGGCCTCGGTGCGGCTCGAGACGGTGCGCGGCGAGCGCGGTGCGGTCGTGCACTGCTACGGGCACGGCGGCGCGGGCGTGACGCTCTCGTGGGGCTGCGCCGACGACGTCGTGCGCGAGGTCGCCGCCCTGGTCGAGCAGGGCGTGGGGCTGGGGGCGCACGCGACCTGACGGTCAGTCGGGCTGCGCCCGGTAGCGCACCAGCGCCGGGAACGTGACGGCGAGCGCCACGACGAGGATGACGCACACCACGCCGCCGCCGACCCAGGATGCGGTGGCGCCGTACGCCGCCGCGGTGGCACCCGCGCGCAGGTCACCGAGCCGCGGCCCGCCGGTGACCACGACGACGAAGACGCCCTGCATCCGGCCGCGCATCTCATCGGGGGCGTAGGTCTGCAGGATGGTCTGCCGGTAGACCGCGGAGACGAGGTCGGCACCTCCGGCGACGGCGAGCAGCAGGACCGCCAGCCACAGGCTCGGCGCGAGACCGGCGAGAGCCACGGCGGCACCCCAGGCCACCACGGCCAGGACCAGCGCCAGGCCCTGACGTTGCACACGACCCACCCAGCCCGAGGCCAGCCCGGCGATCGCCGACCCGATCGCGATCGACGCGAAGAGCCAGCCGACGGCGGCAGGCCCGCCGAACCTTTCGTTGCCGACCTCCGGGAACAGCGCCCGCGGTAGCGCGAAGACCATCGCCACGATGTCGACCACGAACGACAGCAGCAGCACGGGCCGGGTGGCGATGAACGCCAGGCCGGCCAACACGGAGCGCAGGCCTGGCCGGACGATCTCGCCCAGCGGCTGCAGCGGCGGGAGGCGCATCGCGGCGTAGAGGCCCACGGTGAACAGTGCGGCGTCGATCGCGTACGCCGGTGCGTAGCTGCCGCCCGCGATGACCACGCCCGCAAGGAGTGGGCCCACCACCGAGCCGAGGCTGCTCATCGTGAAGTTGAGGGTGTTGGCGGCGGGTACCAGCTCGTGCGGCACGAGGCGCGGCACGATGGCGCCACGCACCGGCGACGCGATGGCGAAGCCCGCTGATTGCAGGGCGACCAACGCCAGCAGCAGCTCCGGGCTGCCCACGTCGAACACCGCCTGCGCGAGCAGCGCACCCGTGACCAGCCAGATCAGGAACGACGAGACGAGCAGCAGTTGCCGTCGGTCGACGGCGTCCGAGATCGACCCGCCGTAGAGACCGAAGAAGATGAGCGGGACGAGACCCGCGAGACCGACCAGCCCGACCCAGAACGACGAGCCCGTCTCGGCGTACATCTGCACGGGCACGGCGACCGCCGTCACCTGGTAGCCGACGAACGACACGCCCTGGCCGACGAACAGCCGGCGGAAATCGGCGTGCCGCAGCGGCCGCAGGTCGACCGCCAGCCAGCGGAGTTGAGACCGTCGGCTCACGCGGGGACGGGCTCCAGTGGAGGCAACCCCTGGGCGACCCGGATCTGGGCCGTGATCTCACCGATGATGGCAGTGATGCCGTAGTCCTTCGGCGTGAACACCGCGGCCACGCCCTGCTCGCGCAGCCAGCGCGCGTCAGCGTCGGGGATGATGCCGCCGACCACGACCGGCACGTCGCCGACACCGGCGTCGCGCAGCCGCCGGAGGACCTCGGGGACCATCTCGCGGTGCGAGCCGGACAGGATGGACAGGCCGACGCAGTGCACACCCTCCTCCACCGCGGCGCTGGCGATCTGTGCCGGCGTCAGGCGGATGCCCTGGTAGGCCACCTCGAAGCCGGCGTCGCGCGCGCGGACCGCGATCTGCTCGGCGCCGTTCGAGTGGCCGTCGAGTCCCGGCTTGCCGACGAGCAGCCGCAGGCGCGTGCCCAGCTCCTCGCCGGTACGCCGGACCGCCTCACGTACGGCGATCAGCTCGTCGTCGGCCTCACCGGCGCCGACCGCGCCGCCGACACCTGTCGCGGCGCGGTAGGACCCGAACACGTCGCGCAGCACACCGGCCCACTCCCCCGTGGTCACACCGGCGCGCGCACAGGCCAGCGTGGCGGCCACCAGGTTGTCGTCGCTGGCAGCCGCGGACCGCAGGTCGGCCAGCGCCGACTCGACGGTGGCGGCGTCACGGCCCTCGCGCCACGCGCGGACCGCGTCGATCGCCTCTGCCTCGACCGCGTGGTCGACCGTCTGGATCGCGGCGTCGAGATCGGCGAGCAGCGGGCTGGGCTCGGTCTCGGTGAAGCGGTTCACGCCCACGACCACGTCTGCCCCCGACTCCACCCGCGAGCGGCGCTGCGAGTGGGAGGTGACGAGCGCGGACTTGAGGTAGCCCGTGTCGACGGCCTCCAGGACGCCGCCCATGTTCTCGATGCGATCCATCTCCTCACGAGTCGCGGCACAGAGCTCGTCGACCTTCGCCTCGATCACGTGGGAGCCGGCGAAGAGGTCGTCGTGCTCGAGCAGGTCGGACTCGAAGGCGAGCACCTGCTGGATGCGCAGCGACCACTGCTGGTCCCACGGTCGCGGGAGGCCGAGCGCCTCGTTCCAGGCGGGCAGCTGCACGGCCCGCGCGCGGGCGTCTTTCGACAGCGTCACCGCGAGCATCTCGAGCACGATGCGCGCCACGTTGTTCTCCGGTTGCGCCTCCGTCAGCCCCAGCGAGTTGACCTGGACGCCGTAGCGGAACCGCCGGTGCGCCGGGTCTTCGACGCCGTATCGCTCGAGGGTGATCTCGTCCCACAGCCGCACGAACGCGCGTACCTTGCACATCTCCTCGACGAAGCGCACACCCGCGTTGACGAAGAACGACATCCGCCCGACCACGTCGCCGAAGCGCTCCTGCGGCACCTGCCCGCCGTCGCGCAACGAGTCCAGCACCGCGGTCGCGGTGCTCAGCGAGAACGCGAGCTCCTGCACCGGCGACGCGCCGGCCTCCTGCAGGTGGTAGCTGCAGATGTTGATCGGGTTCCACCGCGGGATCCGTTGCACGGTATAGGCGATCAGGTCGGTCGTCAGTCGCATCGACGACGCGGGCGGGAACGCGTAGGTGCCCCGGGAGAGGTACTCCTTGATGATGTCGTTCTGGGTGGTCCCGGCCAGGCGCGCGACGGCCTGCGCCGGGTCGTCGCCCTGCTGCTCGGCCTGCTCCTCCGCGACGACCTCGTAGAGCGCGAGCAGCCACATCGCCGTCGCGTTGATGGTCATCGAGGTGTTCATCTCCGCGAGGGGGATGCCGTCGAAGAGCGCACGCATGTCACCGAGATGAGAGATCGGCACACCGACCTTGCCCACCTCGCCACGGGCGAGCTCGTCGTCAGGGTCGTAGCCCGTCTGCGTCGGCAGGTCGAAGGCCACCGACAGTCCGGTCTGACCGTTGGCGAGGCCGCGACGGTAGAGCGCGTTGGACTTGGCGGCCGACGAGTGACCGGCGTAGGTGCGCATCAGCCACGGGCTGTCCCGCTCGGGGCGGGACGGCTCGGTGGGGTCGCTCATCTCCGGTCGCTCACGTGCTGTTGCCTCCCGGGCGGGCGGCGCGCCCGCTGGCCAGACCTCGAGTCTACTGGGCGGTAACGGCGGGCCTTCAGTCGTCGTAGGTGTAGAAGCCGCGTCCGCTCTTGCGGCCCAGGTCGCCCGCGCTGACCATGCGGCTCAGGGTCTCCGGCGGGAAGAACTTCTCGTCCTGGGTGTCCGCGTAGATGTTCATCGCCGCGTTGCGCAGGATGTCGATGCCGGTGAGGTCGGTGGTCGCGAGCGGGCCCATGGGGTGGCCGAAACCGAGCCGGCAGGCGGTGTCGACGTCCTCCGCCGACGCGACGCCGCTCTCGACGAGCCTGATGGCCTCCATCGCGAGCGCACAGATCAGCCGCGTCGTCACGAAGCCGGCGACATCGCGGTTGACCACCACGCACGTCTTGCCGACCGACTCCGCAAAGCTGCGCGCGGTCGCCAGCGTCTCGTCGCTGGTCTTGAACCCGCGCACCAGCTCGCACAGCCCCATCATCGGCACCGGCGAGAAGAAGTGCGTTCCCACCACGGACTCCGGCCGCTGGGTGACCGCGGCGACCTGGGTGATCGGGATGGCGCTGGTGTTCGTGGCGAGCACCGCGCCCTCTCGCGCGATGCGGTCGAGGTCGCGGAACACGTCCTGCTTGACGTCGAGCTGCTCGAAGACCGCCTCGACGACGATGTCGGCGTCCGCGACCGCGTCGAGGTCCTCGGTCGTGGTGATCCGCGCCAGCGCCGCCTCGACGTCCTCCGCCGTCGTGCGGCCCTTCGCCGCGAAGCGGTCGAGCGAGCGTCGTACGCCGGCGACGCCCCGCTCGAGTGCCGCGGCGGTCACGTCGCGGAGCACGACGTCGTGTCCGGCAGCGGCCGCCACCTGGGCGATCCCCGACCCCATCAGGCCGGCACCCACCACCGCGACCCGGATCGTGCCCTCGGGTGTCTCAGGGTTCTGGAGGTCGGTCTGGGCCACGGGGCCACTCCTCAGCAGGCGTTCTCGGCGGACCGGCGGGAGCCTAGCCCGTCCTTCGGGTAGAACTGCGGGGTGGGCAACGTGTCCTACCTGGTCAATCCGCTCGCTGCGTTCCTCGTGGTCGGGGTGCTCGCGCTCGTGCTCCGCTGGGGCTTCGGCAACGAGCGGCGCCGCGCGCTCGGCAAGGAGCGGCGCCGCTCACTGGTCGCGCGCCTGCCCACCGTGGGCCGCAGCGACGAGTACGGCCTGCTCACCGCCATCGCCTCGCCCGGCACGTACGTCGAGGGTGAGGTGGCGCGCCGCACGCTGGAGGCTGCCGGCATCAAGGCAACGCTCGCCCCGACCAGCGAGGGGCCGCGGCTCATGGTCTTCCGCGAGGACGAGGCAAAGGCACGGCGGCTGCTGGCACGGTGAGCACGCCGGTGCCTGGCTGCGCTGCGCTCAGTCGGCGAAGCTGGCGAACGGGTCCTGCTCGCGCGTGACGTCGGCGCCGAGCCGCCGCAGGTCCTCGACGAAGTGCGCGTAGCCCCGGTCGATGTGATGCACGTCGGTGACGTACGTCTCTCCTTCGGCGACGAGCCCGGCCAGCACCAGGCCGGCGCCGGCTCGCACGTCGCTGGCTTGCACGGGCGCACCGGAGAGCGTCTCGCGCCCACGGACGAGCGCGTGATGACCGTCAGTGCGCACGTCCGCGCCGAGGCGGGTCAGCTCGTTGACGAACCGGAACCGCGCCTCGAACAGGTTCTCCGTCACCATGGCCGCGCCCTCGGCCACCGCGTTGAGCGCGATCAGCTGCGGCTGCAGGTCGGTGGGGAAGCCCGGGTAGGGCAAGGTGACGATGTCGACGGCCTTGGGCCGGCGGTCCATCCGGACCCGGAGCTTGTCCGCCGAGATGTCGACCTGGGCGCCGGCCGTGGTCAGCTTGTCGAGCGCGATCTCGAGGTGTGCAGCGCGCGCGTTGCTGATCGTGACGTCGCCGCGCGTGATGACCGCGCCCACCGCCCAGGTGCCCGCGACCAGGCGGTCGGGAACGACGGCATGGCTGACGGGCTCCAGCCCGCCGACACCGGTGATCTCGAGCGTCGACGTCCCGACGCCGGTGATGTTCGCGCCCATCTCGACGAGCATCTCGGCGATGTCGACGATCTCGGGTTCGCGCGCGGCGTTGTCGATGACGGTGGTGCCCTTGGCCATCACGGCGGCCATCAGCAGGTTCTCGGTCGTGCCGACACTCGGGAAGTCGAGCCAGAGCGTGGCGCCGACAAGACCACCGGCTGGTGCTCGCGCGACCAGGTAGCCGTGCTCGCTGCTCACCTCGGCACCGAGCTTCTCCAACCCGGTGATGTGCATGTCGAGCCCGCGCGAGCCGATGTTGTCGCCGCCCGGCAGAGCGACGTCGGCCTCCCCGCAGCGCGCGATCAGCGGGCCGAGCACGTTGATCGACGCCCTCATCCGGCGCACGAGGTCGTAGTCGGCCTTGTGCCCGATCTTCGCCGGGACGTCGATGGTGACCAATGCCGACTCCAGGTCGTGGTCGACAGTGCAACCGAGTCGGCGCAGCAGCTCGCCCATGATCTCGACGTCGAGGATCTCGGGGACCTCGCTGATCGTCGTGCGGCCTTCGGCGAGCAGCGCACCGGCCATCAGCTTGAGCACGCTGTTCTTCGCCCCGCTCACCCGGACCTCACCGGTGAGCCGGGCACCGCCGACGACGCGAAACCTCTCCACGCCGGACATCGTAGGCAGAGAGGGACAGCCGGACATCGTAGGCAGAGAGGGACAGCCGGACATCGTAGGCAGAGAGGGACAGCCGGACATCGTAGGCAGAGAGGGACAGCGGGTCATCGTAGGCTTCGAGCATGGTGAACCTGACGCGCATCTACACCCGCACCGGGGACGAGGGCATGACCGGATACGGCGGACGCGGCCGGATCAGCAAGAACGACGCGCGCCTGGTCGCCTTCGCCGACGTCGACGAGGCCAACTCCGCGATCGGCCTGGCCCTGACCACGGGCGAGCACGACGACGACGTGACGGCCCTGCTCACGCGCGTGCAGAACGACCTGTTCGACGTGGGAGCCGACCTCTGCACGCCCGTCGAGCCCGACCCGGCGCACCCGCCGCTGCGGATCACCGACGGCCAGGTCACCGCTCTCGAGGAGGAGATCGACCGCTACAACGGCCCGCTGGAAGAGCTGCGTTCCTTCGTCCTGCCGGGCGGCACGGCCGCAGCAGCCGCGCTGCACGTCGCGCGCACCATCGTGCGACGCGCCGAGCGCAGTACCTGGCGCGCGCTGGAGGAGCACGCGGAGTCGACGAACCCGGTGACGGCGCGCTATCTCAACCGGCTTTCCGATCTGCTCTTCGTGCTCGCGCGGCACGCCAACCGCGAGCAGGGCGACGTCCTCTGGGTGCCGGGCGCCAACCGCTGATCAGGCCGGTTCGCCGGGCGGCATCGACTCCAGCCACGAGAGGAACCCGGTGAGTGCGCCCGGGCCCATGGCCAGCTCGACGTTCCCCTCGCCGTGGGCGCACTCGACGACGACCGCGCCGGAGAGCAGCGCGAAGACCTCGGGACCGTCCGGCTCGCGCCGTCCTAGCACCTCGAGCTCGCGCCGTTCCAGCTTCACGCGCGGGCGGGTGGCGTAGCTGAACACGCGGTACCACTCGAGGGTGTCGCCGGCGTAGCGGCCGATGCCCATCACCCAGCCCCTGCCCATCGCGGCCGGGCGCAGGCGCAACCCGCAGTCGAACGTGCCGCCCCGGCGCGTCAGCAGGCGGCGGCGGAATGCGAGCGCGCCGACGGAGACCAGCATCAGCGCGACAACCGCTCCCAGGATGTCGAGGGCGAGGACCAGGTTCACGGTGTGCCGCTGCCCTCGACCACACGAGCCCCTAAGCCGGGCCCGTTAGAGCGCGGTGCCGTCGTGCACCCGGATGCGGGCCTCGTTGCGGGCGATGATTGCCTGCGCCTCGTCCGCGTCGTCCTCCGACATCTGCCGGGCCTCCTCGAGCGCGCTGCGAGCTCGCTCGACGTCGATCTCGTCGGCGAGCTCGGCGGCCTCGGCGAGGATCGCGACCCGGTTGTCGGCGACGGAGACGAAGCCGCCGTGCACCGCGGCCGCGATGTTCTCATCGCCCTCGACGGCGATCCGAACTGCCCCGTTGACCAGGACGCCCAGCAGCGGCGCGTGCCCGGGCAGGATGCCGATGTCACCGTCGGTCGTCCTCGCCACGACCATGGACGCCTCGCCCGACCACACCCTGTGGTCGGCGGCGACCAGGTCGACCTGCAGCGGCTCCTCGGCCAACGGTATTCCCCAATCGGTACGTGACTGTCGGTTTCGTGATCGTGGGTAGGTGACCTCGCGGGGTCAGTGGCTGTCCTTCAACTCCTTGGCCTTCTTCTGCAGGTCCTCGAGTCCGCCGCAGAGGAAGAACGCCTGCTCGGGCATGTCGTCGAACTCGCCCTCGGCGATCTTGGTGAACGCCTCGATGGTCTCGGTGAGCGGCACCGTCGAGCCCGGGATGTTGGTGAACTGCTCGGCCATGTAGGTGTTCTGCGAGAGGAACCGCTGGATGCGTCGCGCCCGGTTGACGAGGACCTTGTCCTCCTCGGAGAGCTCGTCGATGCCCAGGATGGCGATGATGTCCTGCAGGTCCTTGTAGCGCTGCAGGATGCTCTTCACACGCTGCGCGATGGCGTAGTGGTCGTCGCCGAGGTAGCGGCGATCCATGATGCGGCTGGTCGAGTCGAGCGGGTCCACCGCGGGGTAGATGCCGAGCTCGGAGATCGGCCGCGAGAGCACAGTCGTCGCGTCGAGGTGGGCGAACGTGGTGTGCGGGGCCGGGTCGGTGATGTCGTCGGCCGGCACGTAGATCGCCTGCATCGAGGTGATCGAGTGGCCGCGGGTCGAGGTGATGCGCTCCTGCAGGATGCCCATCTCGTCGGCCAGCGTCGGCTGGTAGCCCACCGCGGAGGGCATGCGGCCCAGCAGCGTCGACACCTCGGAGCCGGCCTGGGTGAACCGGAAGATGTTGTCGATGAACAGCAGCACGTCCTGCTCCTGCACGTCGCGGAAGTACTCCGCCATCGTCAGTGCGGACAGCGCCACGCGCAGCCGGGTGCCGGGCGGCTCGTCCATCTGGCCGAAGACCAGGGCGGTCCGCTCGATGACCCCGGACTCGGTCATCTCCTCGATGAGGTCATTGCCCTCACGGGTTCGCTCGCCGACGCCGGCGAAGCAGGACACACCGCCGAAGTTCTCGGCGACGCGGTAGATCATCTCCTGGATGAGCACCGTCTTGCCGACACCGGCGCCGCCGAACAGGCCGATCTTCCCGCCGCGGACGTAGGGCGTGAGCAGGTCGATGACCTTGATGCCCGTCTCGAGGATCTCGGTCTTGGACTCGAGCTGGTCGAAGGCCGGAGGGAGCCGGTGGATCGGCCAGCGCTCTTTGACGTCGAGCTTCGAGGCGTCGACGTCGAGCGGGTCGCCCAAGGTGTTGAACACGTGGCCCTTGGTCACGTCGCCGACCGGGACGGAGATGGACTCACCGGTGTCGGTGACCTCGGCACCACGCACCAGGCCGTCTGTGGGCTGCATCGAGATGGTGCGGACGAGGTTGTCGCCCAAGTGCTGTGCCACCTCGAGGGTGAGCATCTTGGTCTCGTCGGCGAGGGTGACGTCGACGTGCAGCGCGTTGTAGATCTCGGGCATCGTCTCGACGCTGAACTCCACGTCGACGACGGGCCCGATGACGCGGGCCACGCGGCCCGTGGCCCCCTCTTGGGTGGTGCCCTCGGCGTTCTCGGCTACGGCAGTCATCTCTCACTCACTCACTCGTTGGAGGCACCGGAGGTGGACAGCGCCTCGGCGCCACCCACGATCTCACTGATTTCCTGGGTGATCTCGGCCTGTCGGGCCGCGTTCGCCTTCCGGACGTACGTCTTGATCAGCTCTTCCGCGTTGTCGGTCGCGGACTTCATCGCCCGGCGCCGGGCCGCCAGCTCGGAGGCTGCCGACTGGAGCATGGCGTTGTAGACCCGGCTCTCGATGTAGCGCGGCAGCAGCGAGTCGAGGACGTCCTCGGCCGAGGGCTCGAACTCGTAGAGCGGCAACGCGCCGCCCTCGGGCTCCTCCTCGCTCTCCTCGATCTCGAGCGGGAGCAGCCGCCGCGTCACGGTCTTCTGCACGGCCATGTTGATGAACTGGGTGAAGACGATGTGGATTTCGTCGACCGCGCCCTCTTCGTCCTCGGGCTTGAGGAAGGCGTCGATGACGGCGTCGGCGACCTCCTTGGCGTCGCCGTACGTAGGGTTCTCGGAGAAGCCCGTCCACTGCCCCGCCATCTCGCGGTTGCGGAATCGGTAGAAGCCGACGCCCTTGCGGCCCACGACGTAGGGCACGACCTCCTTGCTCTCGGAGCGCAGCAGCTCGGTGAGTCGCTCGCCCTCCTTGATGGCGTTGGACGAGTAGGCGCCGGCCAGTCCGCGGTCGCTGGTGATGAGCAGCTTGGCGGCGCGGTCGCGCACCTCCTTCTCCGTCGTCAGCGGGTGGTCGACCTCGGAGAAGCTCGCGACCGCCGACACGGCGCGGGTGATCGCCTCGGCGTACGGCGTGGACGCGGCGACCCGCGCCTGCGCCTTGAGGATGCGCGAGGCGGCGATGAGCTCCATCGCCTTGGTGATCTTCTTGGTCGACTGCACCGCCTTGATGCGTCGGCGGTAGACCCTCAGCTGGGCACCCATCAGCTAGCTCTTCTTCGCCGGCTTGCGGACGTGCTTGGTGATCTTCTCCTGCTCGACCTCGTCCTTCTCCATCGCCTCGACCGGCTCGTCCTTGATGAGCAGCTCGCCCTCGTGGGTCTCGAACTGCTTCTTGAACTCCTCGATCGCGTCGTTCAGAGCCTGGTCGGTGTCGTCGTCGAGGTTCTTGGTCTCGGCGATGGAGTCGTTCAGGCTCGCCTTCTCGCGGTGCAGGAAGTCGGTGAACTCGCTCTCGAACCGGCCGATGTCCTCGAGCGGGACGTCGTCGAGCTTGCCCTGGGTGCCGGCCCAGATCGACACGATCTCGTGCTCGATCGGGAACGGGGTGTACTGCGGCTGCTTGAGCAGCTCGACCAGGCGCGAGCCGCGGGCGAGCTGAGCCTTCGAGGACGCGTCGAGGTCGGAGCCGAACGCCGCGAACGCCTCGAGCTCACGGAACTGGGCGAGGTCGAGGCGCAGTCGGCCGGCGACTTTCTTCATGCCCTTGACCTGGGCCGAGCCGCCGACGCGGGACACCGAGATGCCGACGTTGATGGCCGGACGCACGCCCGAGTTGAACAGGTCGGTCTCGAGGAAGCACTGCCCGTCGGTGATCGAGATGCAGTTTGTCGGGATGAACGCCGAGATGTCGTTGCCCTTGGTCTCGATGATCGGGAGCCCCGTCATCGAGCCGCCCCCGAGCTCGTCGGACAGCTTGGCGCAGCGCTCGAGCAGCCGGGAGTGCAGGTAGAAGACGTCGCCCGGGTAGGCCTCGCGACCGGGCGGGCGGCGCAGCAGCAGCGAGACCGCGCGGTAGGCGTCGGCCTGCTTGGACAGGTCGTCGAAGACGATGAGCACGTGCTGGCCCTGGTACATCCAGTGCTGGCCGATGGCTGACCCGGTGTAGGGCGCGAGGTACTTGTAGCCGGCCGGGTCGGACGCGGGGGCCGCCACGATGGTCGTGTACTCGATCGCGCCGGACTCCTCGAGGGCCTCGCGGATCTGCGCGATCGTCGAGCCCTTCTGGCCGATGGCGACGTAGATGCACTTGACCTGGAGCTTGGCGTCGCCGCTCTCCCAGTTGGCCTTCTGGTTGATGATCGTGTCGATGCACACGGCGGTCTTGCCCGTCTGCCGGTCGCCGATGATCAGCTGGCGCTGGCCGCGGCCGATCGCGGTCATGGCGTCGATCGCCTTGATGCCGGTCTGCAGCGGCTCCTTGACACCCTGGCGCTGCACCACGGAGGGCGCCTGCAGCTCGAGGGCGCGGCGGTCGTCCGCCTCGATCTCACCCTTGCCGTCGATCGGCTTGCCGAGCGGGTCGACGACGCGACCGAGGAAGCCGTCTCCGACCGGCACGGAGAGGATCTCGCCGGTACGGCGTACCGGCTGGCCCTCCTCGATGCCCCGGAACTCACCGAGCACGACCGCGCCGATCTCGCGCACGTCGAGGTTCAGCGCAAGGCCGAGCGTGCCGTCCTCGAACTCGAGCAGCTCGTTGGTCATGCAGGAGGGCAGACCCTCGATGTGCGCGATGCCGTCGCCGGCGTCGGTCACGTGCCCGATCTCCTCGCGACCCGCGGCCTCGGGCTCGTACGACGAGACGAAGCTCTCGAGTGCGTCGCGGATCTCCTCCGGCCGGATGGTGACCTCGGACATTGGCTGTTCCCTGCTCTCTTCTGACGTTTTCGCGTGCGTTCGGTCAGTGGTCTGGCTGTCGTCGGCCTACCGGACGAGCCGCCGCCGGGCGGTGTCGAGACGGGCGACCACCGAGCCGTCGATCAGCTCGTCGCCGATCTCGACGCGGACGCCGCCGACGAGGTCGGGCTCGACCTCGACGTTGAGGTGGACGTCGTGCCCGTAGAGGCGGGCCAGCACCGCGCCGAGACGGCCACGCTGCTCCTCGGTCAACGGGACGGCCGCGGTGATCGTGGCGACCAGGCGGCTGCGCCGGTCTGCGGCCACCTGGCCGAAGAGCTCGAGGGTCCGGTCGAACGAGCGCCCGCGGGGCGCCGTCACGGCCTGGCGGACCAGGCGCAGCGTCTCGTCGGCGACCCTGCCGGACAGCAGGCCCTCGATGAGCTGCAGCCGGGCGTCGATGGGCGCCGACCGGTCGGCGAGGGCCGAGCGCAGATCTGATGACCCCGCGACGACGCGGCCCACGCGGAACAGCTCGTCCTCGACGTCGTCGAGTCGCCGGCCCCGCTCCGCCGCGGCGGCCACCGCTTCGACAGCGAGCAGCTCTGCTGCGTCGGCCAGGTCGCGCGGCCGCGACCACCGGGCCCGCACCGCAGCCACCAGCACGTCGATCGTGTTGTCGGAGACCTGCTCGGCGAAGACGGCCCTGGCCAGCTCGGCCCGGTCGTCGCCCGAGCGCGACGCGTCGGTGAGCGCGCGCCGCAGCCCGAGCTCGCGGTCGAGCACCTCGCCGACGCGGAAGAGCTCGTCGCCGAGCTCGGTGAACTTGGCACCTGCCGTGCGGCCCGAGCCGATCAGCGTCTCGAGGTTCTCCTTGGCCTCCTCGAACGACGCGCGGCTCACGCCCTGCATGGCGGCGATGCTCACGCGTCGCTCCGGGTGGCGGCGCCGGACTCGGCGGTGCTTTTGGTCTCGGTCCCGTCCTGCGCGGTGGCGTCCGCCTCCGCCTCGAGCTCGTCGATGAACCGGTCGATCACCCGCCGCGCGCGGTCGTCGTCCTGCAGCGTCTCGCCGACGATGCGCCCGGCCAGGTCGCTCGCGAGCGTGCCGACCTGGCTGCGCAGCTCGAGCAGCGCCCTCGACTTGTCCGACTCGATCTGCATGTGGGCCTGCTCGGTGAGGCGCCTGCCTTCCGACTGGGCCTGCTCACGCATCTCGGTGATGATCGCCGCGCCCTGCTCGCGGGCGTCCTCCCGCAGCCGGGCGGCCTCGTGCCGGGCGTCGGCGAGCTGCTCGCGGTACTGCGCGAGCGTCTCCTTCGCCTCCTCCTCGGCTTCCTTGGCGCGCTCCATGCCGCCCTCGATCGCGTCATGGCGCTCGCCGTAGACCCGCTCGAACATCGGGTAGACCTTCGTGGCGAGAAACCACAGCAGCAGGCCGAAGGCGATGGCCCCGACGATGAGCTCGGAGAGGTGCGGCAGCAGGGGGTTGGGCTCGTCCTCCTCCGCGGCCGCGAGCACCGTCACGAAGGACTGTGCGGACTGGATGTGCGAGATCATCGCGTCAGATCACGAACGCGAGGCCGATGCCGATGACAGCGAGGGCCTCGGCGAGGGCGAACCCGAGGATGGCGATGCCCTGCAGGACACCACGCGCCTCCGGCTGGCGAGCGACCCCGTTGATGTAGGCGGCGAAGATCAGGCCGATGCCGACACCCGGGCCGATGGCCGCGAGGCCGTAGCCCACCATGTTCAGACTGCCTTCCATGCTGACGGTTCCTTTCGTGGATGGTGTCGTGCGGGTCGTGGATCGCCGCTCAGTGCTCCTCCGCGAGGGCACCGGCGATGTAGAGGGCGGTGAGCAGGACGAAGACGTAGGCCTGCAGCACCTGCACGAAGGCCTCGAAGAACGTCAGGATGATGCTGAAGCCGAACGGGACGATGCTGAGCACCGCGAAGATCCCGCCCTTCTCGACGAGGAGGAACTCGCCGCCGAGGATGCAGACCAGCAGTACCAGGTGCCCGGCGAACATGTTGAGCGTGAGTCGCAACGTCAGCGTGATGGGCCGGATGATGAACGTCGAGAGGAACTCGAGCGGTGCGAGGAGCGGATAGATCCCCTTCGGCACACCCGGCGGGAAGCACATCGACTTGAAGTAACCGCCGAAGCCGTGCCGCTTGATGCCGACGTAGTTGAAGACCGTCCAGGAGATGAGCGCGAGGACCATCGGGATGGCGATCTTGGAAGTGGCCGGCAGTTGGAGCACAGGGAAGATGCCCGAGAGGTTGAGCACGGCGATGAAGCAGAACATCGTCGTCAGGAGGGGAACGAACTTGCGGCCCTCGTCGCCGATGGTGTCGCCGACGATGCTGTTGCGCACGAAGCCGTAGATGCTCTCCCCCACGAACTGGCCCTTGCCCGGCACCAGGGTCGCGCGGCGGGCGGCGAGGTAGAACAGGGCACCGATCGCGATCGTGCCCAGAACGATCACCAGCATCGGCTTGGTGAAGAACGTGCCCTCGCCGAACAGCGGCGGGAACTCGAAGTCCCCCGGCCCCGGGGCGTGAAACTCCTCCCCTCCAGCCGCCTGCGCGACGGTTACCAGGTGCAAGGCGTCTCCATCTCCGGCGCGGTGCATCGGCGTACGAAAAGCGTTTCGGGATCAGGACTTACTGTACCGGAGCCACACGAGCCAGATTCCGGCGGCTGCGCCCAGGATGATCCCGACGGCGACGAATCCCCGGGTGTCCAGCCAGGCGTCCACCAGCCACCCGATGCCGCCGTAGAGGACCACGCCACCGATCAGATAGCTCAGCACACCGTAGGCGTCGGGCTCCCGCATCGGGGCAGGTTCGGGCGACGGCTCGTCGCTCGTGCCCTCGGGGGGGTCGACCATCGCGGCGACCCTATCTCAGCGCGGCGCCGGGCGCTCCCGGGGTGCATCTGCGGACTCCGGCTCGACGTAGAGCGGGCGCCACCGCAGGAAGGCCCACACGGTGCCCGCGGTCCACCCCAGCCCGGTGACCATGATGGTGACCCCGACGACCGGCGCGTGGAGATCATCGTCGGCGGTGGTGACGACGCGGTAGGCCGCGAGGAGCAGCCCGACCCGCGTCGTGTAGCCGAGCACCAGCAGCGCTGCACCGAGACCGCGCATGCCGCGGGCGGCAGCCGCGACCGGGAGCTGGCCCGCCAGCAGAAAACTGAGAACGAGGCCTACCGCCAGCGCGGCAGAGGCGAGCCCGCGACCACCTGCCGTCGCCGTCGCGACCGCCGCGCAGACCCCACCGCTCACCAGCACGGCCACCACCGCCGGGCGCAGCAGGGTGCGCTCGTTGCCTCCGGCCCGCCCGGTCACCGCGACCGCCCACGCCGTATGCCGGTGAACGTCCCCGGTCCCCTGCGCAAGCGCGGGATGTTGACGGTCGCGAGCGAGGCCACGGCGATGACGACGGCCAGGCTGATCACCAGCGTGCCCGTGTCGAGGAAGGCGACGGCGGTGACGCCGAACGCCATGACCGCCGACCAGAGGTACATGATCACGACCGCACGTGCGTGCGAGTGGCCGATCTCGAGCAGCCGGTGGTGCAGGTGCTGCTTGTCCGGCGCGAACGGCGAGCGGCCGGCCATCGTCCGCCGCACGATCGCGAGTAAAAGATCGGCGAAGGGCACCACGAGCACCGCGATCGGCAGGATGAGCGGCAGCACGGCCGGCGCGATGTCGGTGCTCACCGCGTTGGGGTCGAGCGTGCCGGTGAGCGTGATCGTCGACGACGCAAGCACCAGCCCGATGAGCATGGCCCCCGAGTCACCCATGAAGACGCGCGCGGGGCTGAAGTTGTGCGGCAGGAAGCCGACACAGACGCCGATCAGCGCGGCCGTCACGAGCGTCGAGGTGGTCGCGCGCTCGAGCTCCTCCTCCACCGCGAGCAGGTAGGAGAACGCGAAGAACGCGGTGGCCGCGATCGCGACGATGCCGGCGGCCAGACCGTCGAGCCCGTCGACGAAGTTGACCGCGTTGATCGTGACGATCACGACGAGCACGGTCAGCACCGAGCCCTCCGCCGGGCCGAGGACGATGGCACCGACCGCGGCGTCATCGCCCAGGCCGAACACGCCGCCCGACGGCAGGTAAAGCATCTGCACGCCCTGCAGCACCATGACGCCGGCGGCGAGCACCTGCCCGGCGAGCTTGGTCACCGCGTCGAGCTGCCACTTGTCGTCGGCGACCCCCAGCAGGCAGATGATGACCGCCCCCGAGAGCAGCGCGCGTCCGGTGTCGTTCTGGCCGAAGACCGGGCCGAGGAACGGCAGGTGGCTCGCGACGAGCAGGGCGGCGGCGAAGCCGGCGAGCATCGCGATGCCGCCGAGGCGCGGCGTCGGCACCGCGTGCACGTCACGGTCGCGCACCGGGGTCATCGCGCCCCAGCGCACGGCGATGCGCCGGGCGACCGGCGTCATCAGATAGGTGATTGACGCGGCAACGACGAGGGTGAGGAGGTACTCGCGCACAGTGCCGGGGCGACTAGACCGGTGTCGCGGTTCTCGGGTACGCCGGTCGACGCTCGGTCAGCGCGCGCACCGACTCAGCCACCTCGTTCGCTGCCCGGCCGTCGCTGTCACGAACCGCCCGGCCGATGAGCGAGGCGACCTCCTTCATGTCGCTCTCCGTCATGCCCTGCGTGGTCACCGCCGGCGTACCCACCCGGATGCCCGACGCCGTCATCGGCGGCAGCGGGTCGTAGGGCACCGCGTTCTTGTTCAACGTGATGCCCGCCGCGTCGCAGCGCTGCTCGGCCTGCGTGCCGGTGATGTCGAGCTCGCGCAGGTCGAGGAGTGCGAGGTGCGTGTCGGTGCCGCCCGAGACCGGGCGCATGCCCTCCGCGGCGAGTCCCTCGGCGAGCGACTGGCAGTTGGAGATCACCTGTCGCGCATAGGTGCGGTACGACGGGTCGAGGCACTCGCGCAACGCGACCGCCTTGGCCGCGATCACATGCATCAGCGGGCCGCCCTGGACGAACGGGAACACCGCCTTGTCGATGCGCGCAGCCAGCTCGGGACGGCACACGATCATCCCGCCGCGCGGCCCGCGCAGCACCTTGTGCGTCGTGAACGTGACGACGTCGGCGTAAGGCACGGGCGAGGGGATCGCACCGCCGGCCACCAGCCCGATGAAGTGCGCGGCATCGACCATCAGCCACGCGCCCACCTCGTCGGCGATCTCGCGGAACCGCGCGAAGTCGAGCAGCCGAGGGTAGGCCGTGGCTCCCGCGATGATCATCTTCGGTCGGTGCTCGAGCGCGAGGTCACGCACCTCGTCGTAGTCGAGGAGCTCGGTGTCCTCGCGGACGGTGTAGGACACTGGCCGGAACCAGGTGCCGGAGAAGCTGACCTTCGCGCCGTGGGTCAGGTGACCGCCGTGCGGGAGCGACATGGCGAGCACCGTGTCTCCGGGCTGGAGCAGCGCGGCGTAGGCCGCGAGGTTCGCGCTCGCACCGGAGTGGGGCTGCATGTTGACGTGCAGGTCCGCGGCGCCCTCACCGTCGTGCGGGGCGAACAGCTCGCGGGCCCGCGCGATGGCGAGCTCCTCGGCCCGGTCGACCTGCTGGCAGCCGCCGTAGTAGCGCCGCCCGGGGTAGCCCTCGGCGTACTTGTTGGACAGCGTCGAGCCGAGCGCGGCGAGCACCGCCGGCGAGGTGAAGTTCTCGCTGGCGATCAGCTGGAGGCCGCCGCGCAGGCGGTCGAGCTCGCCCAGCACCACATCGGCGATCTCGGGGTCCTCGCGGGTGAGCTCGTCGAAGTCGGGACCCCAGAACGAGGCGTCGACAGCACTCATCGGGCCTCCTCGGGACCGGGCTCGTCCAGGTGGACGCCGTCCACTCTACGGCCGGGACGCGAGCTCGCCGGCGACCTCACGCAGCAGTTCCTCGGAGAGCGCGCCCGCGCGCAGCAGCCTCGGTTGGGGACCGGTGACGTCGACGATGGTCGAGGGCACCGGCTCGCCCGAGGGGCCGCCGTCCAGGTAGACCGAGACCGCGTCGCCGAGCTGTTCGACGGCCTCGTCGACGGTGGTCGCCGGCGGCTGCCCGCTCTTGTTGGCGCTGCTCACCGCCATCGGACCGGTCTCGAGCAGCAGTTCGATCGCCACGGGGTGCAAGGGCATCCGTACGGCGACGGTGCCCGCGGTCTCACCGAGGTCCCAGGTGAGCGAGGGCTGGACCCGGCAGACCAGCGTCAGCGGACCCGGCCAGAATCCTTCGACCAGGGCGCGCGCCTCGTGTGACAGCCCCGTCGCGATGCCGTCGAGGGTCCGCGGTGCGCCGACGAGCACCGGCACCGGCATGTCCCGGCCGCGCCCTTTGGCCGTGAGCAGGTCACCGACCGCCTCCACCGAGAACGCGTCGGTGCCGAGCCCGTAGACCGTATCGGTCGGCAGCACGACCAGCTCGCCTCTGCGCACCGCCGCTGCGGCGACCTCGAGCCCGCTGCGCCGCTCCCCCGCGTCCGCCGTGTCGAACCTGCGCACCCACGTCATGGCCACCGATCCTCCCACTCAGCGCAGATGGGCGGTGAGGAAGCGGTCGCGGCCGGTGAGGTCGCGGTGGTCGACGACGCCGGCCCACCGACCGGCGTCGGTGAACACGGCCGGAGCAGTAGCCCCCTGGAGGTCGGCGTGCTCGGCGACCACCACCCCACCGGCGTGCAACAGCCGTGCGGCGACGCCCTCGACGACCCGCATCGCGTCAAGCCCGTCGGCGCCCGACCACAGCGCGGCCGGCGGGTCGTGCGCCACGACCTCCGGGTCGCGCACCTGCGCACCGACCGGGATGTACGGCGGGTTGCTGACCACCACGTCGACGCGGCCGTCGAGGTCGTGGAAGGCGTCGGCCATGTCGCCGAGGCGCAGGTCGATGTCCCGCCGGGCACAGTTGCGCTGAGCCCATGCGTACGCCGCCGGCTCGGCCTCCACCGCGAAGACCCGCGCCCCGGGCACCTCGTCGGCGACCGAGGCCGCGATCGCGCCCGACCCGGTGCCCAGGTCCACGACCACAGCACCGTCCACGGCCTGGGCGGCCTCGATCGCGGCACCAGCCACGAGTTCGGTCTCGGGCCGCGGCACGAAGACTCCCGGTCCCACGGCGAGCTCGAGATGCCGGAACCACGCGCGGCCGGTGATGTGCTGCAGCGGCTCGCGGGCCGCGCGGCGCTCGACGTAGCCCGCGAACGCGTCAGCGCCCGGTACGTCGCCGGCGCCGTCCGCATCGAGGAGCGACAGGCTGCTGCGGCGCCGTCCGCTCGCGTGCTCGAGGAGCGCCCAGGCGTCGTGCTCGGGCGACGGGACGCCCGCCGCCTCGAGTCGCCCGGCCGCCTCGCGAACCAGCTCAGCAGGCTTCACGAACGTGGGCTGCTCACGTCGCGGCGGCCAGCTTGGCCTCGATGTCGGCGTCGACGAGCGCCTGCACGACCGCGTCGAGGTCACCGTCAAGCACCTGGTCGAGGTTGTAGGCCTTGAAGTTCACCCGGTGGTCGGCGATGCGGTTCTCGGCGTAGTTGTAGGTGCGCACCCGCTCGGACCGGTCGACGGTGCGGACCTGGCTGCGCCGCGCGTCGGACGCCTCGCGGTCGGCCTCCTCCTGAGCTGCCGCCAGCAGCCGGGCGCGCAGGATGCGCAGCGCTTGCTCCCTGTTCTGCAGCTGGCTCTTCTCGTTCTGGCAGGACGCGACGATGCCGGTCGGCACGTGGGTGATGCGCACGGCGGAGTCGGTGGTGTTGACGCTCTGCCCACCAGGTCCAGAAGAGCGGTAGACGTCGATGCGCAGGTCGTTGGGGTCGATCTGTACGTCGACATCCTCGGCCTCGGGCAGCACGAGGACTCCTGCGGCGCTGGTGTGGATGCGGCCTTGCGACTCGGTGACGGGAACGCGTTGCACGCGGTGCACACCGCCCTCGTACTTCAGCCGCGACCAGATGCCCTCCCCTGGTGGCGGGGTCCCTCGCGACTTCACCGCGAACGACACTGCCTTGTAACCGCCGAGATCGGACTCGGTCGCCTCGATGATCTCCGTCCGCCACCGCGACCGCTCGGCGAAGCGCAGGTACATGCGCAGCAGGTCGGCGGCGAACAGTGCCGACTCCTCGCCACCCTCGCCCGCCTTGATCTCGACGATGACGTCCTTGTCGTCGTTGGGGTCACGCGGGAGCAGCAGCAGACGCAGCCGCTCCTCGAGCTCGTCCCTGCGCGACTCGAGGGCAGTCGCCTCCGCCCGGAACGACTCGTCGTCGGCACCGAGCTCGCGCGCGGCTGCGAGGTCGCCGTCGAGCTGGCGAAGCGCACGGTCGACCTCGACGACCGGCGTGAGCTCCGAATAGCGCTTGCCGAGCCGGCGCGCCCGCTCCTGGTCGGCGTGCACGTCCGGGTCGGCGAGCTCGCGCTCGAGCTGCGCGTGCTCGTCGACGAGTTCGTCGGGGGCATGCAGCACGGTGGAGGGTGCCTCCTCATCAGCGGCCCGGTCAGGGCTAGTCAGGGAATGTCCGGGAACGGCAGCGGCGCCGGTCGGGGGCCCTGGAGAGGGCCGCCGACCGGCGCCGCGGGGAAGCTACTTGGTGCCGGACTTGCCGAAGCGCTTCTCGAAGCGGGCGACGCGTCCGCCCGTGTCGAGGATCTTCTGCTTTCCGGTGTAGAAGGGGTGGCACTGCGAGCAGACCTCGGCGTGGATCACGCCGGTCTTCGCGGTGCTCCGGGTCGTGAACGTGTTGCCGCAGGTACAGGTGGCCTGCGTCTCGACGTACTCCGGGTGGATCTCGTTGCGCACGATGCTCTCCTGTCGAGGGTGATCGGTCGCCGGGTCGACGCTCCCAGCGGGGGCGCGCCGTGAACCGGAACCAGCGGACCAGTCTGCCAGACGGGGGTCCAAGGGTCACAACCGCGCGAGGCACTCCGTCTGTTCCCACGCGGGAGGCGGCCGGACGCCGCCTGCCGCGGTCAGGCAGAGGTCGACCGCCTCCGCGAACGTGGCGACCGTGCGCCAGGGATGCAGGCCCTCCTGGTCGGGGACCCCGGCGTACTCCCCTGTACGCACCCGGACGCTGCGGATCCCCGCTCCGGTGGCCCCCAGGACGTCCTTCGCGGGACGGTCGCCGACGTGCACGACCTGGCCGGGATCCAGGGCCAGCAGCTCGAGGGCGCGCCGGAACGGCGCCGGGTGCGGCTTGCGCAGCCCCCTGCCCCCCAGCTCGTCAGAGATGACGACATGGTCGAAGGCGTCCTCGAGGCCGAGTGCCGCCAGCTTGGCGCGCTGGATCCGCGGGTTGCCGTCGGTGATGCAGACCACAGGCAGCCGGCGGGCAAGCGCGGCCAGCGCCGGCCCGGCCCCGGGGTAGGGGGTGAGGCGGGCCGGGGAGTGGGCAGTGAAGGCGGCGACCAGGGCCGCAACGTGGGCGTCGGGGGGCTGGCCGATGCAGGCCAGCGCCCGGTCGATGATGCCGCCACCGTCGGTGCCCTCGGCTGCCAGCCGGCGCAGGTGGGGCAGGAGTGCCACGCCGTCGAGGCCGAGCTGGCCGGCCCGGTCGGCCACCGCGCGCCAAGCGCCGGCGAGCCACTCGGCCTGGGGGAAGAGCGTGTCGTCGAGGTCGACGGTCACGCCGCGAACGGACTCACCGCGAACCGTCTCCCGGTGCGGGGTCATCCCGGCGCCCAGGACGACGTGGCGAACGGCGAGGTGCCGAGCATCGGCTCGCGCGGGACGAGCACCTGGCGGATCTGCGGCTCTTCGAGCACCTCGACGACCCTGGCCGCAGTGCGGCCGTCGCCGTAGAGGCAGGGCAGCGCGGCGACCGTGCTCTGTGCGTACGGCGTGCTGAACGCGTCGACCGCGCCGCGTACGGCCGGCAGGTCGAGCCCGGTCAGCACCGCAGCGCCGGCTTCGACTCCCTCCCAACGCGGAGTGGTGGTGCGCATGACGACGACGGGTACGCCGAACCAGGAGCCCTCTTCCTGAAGACCACCGCTGTCGGTGACAGCGACCCGGCTGCCGGCCAGCGCGCGCAGCAGGTCGTGGTAGGGCAGCGGCTCGGTGCAGCGCAAGCCGGGCCGGTCGGTCAGAGCGGCGAGGAGTCCGTACTCCTCGAGCCTGGCGCGGGTCCGTGGGTGCACAGGAAACAGGACGGGACCGTAGCTGCGGGCGAGGTCGTGCAGCACGTCGACGAGGATGCGCAGCCGCGCCGGGTCGTCGACGTTCGTCGCCCGATGTGCGGTGACCAGGACACCCGCCCGCGCATCCGGATCGACGCGGTCGACCCCGCTGGCGGCGAGGCTGTCGATCACCGGGTTGCCGACGACGCGCACCCGCTCGGCCGCGACGCCCTCGGCTTCGAGGAAGCGCGCCGCGAGCACGGTCGGAGCGAGGTTCAGGGTGGCGAGTGCGGCAACCATCCGGCGGTTGCTCTCCTCCATCGACTGCGAATTGAACGATCGCATGCCGGCCTCGAGGTGGATGACGCCGACACCGTGCCGGCGAGCAGCCATCGCGACGAGGGGCGCGGTGTAGGTGTCGCCGAGCGTCAGCACGGCGTCCGGTCGGTGCTCGGCGAGCTCCTGGAACGCGTGGGTCAGCAAGGCGCCCACGCGTTGGGCTTCGTCACCCTCGAGCGCCCAGACGGCGTCCGGCTGGAGGCCGAGGTCGCCGAACACCTCGGCGTACATCCGCGGGTCCGTGTGCTGGCCGGTGGCGACGACCCGCACGAGGTGCCCCCGCGCTCGCAGGGCGGCGACGACGGGGGCCAGCTTGATGACCTCGGGCCGTGTGCCGACCGGGACGGTGAGCCGCAGCGGGCCCATCTACGAGAACGCCTCGGAGAAGTATCGCGTCATGGTGACGCCTGGACGGGCGACGAGCCGCTCGGGGCGCATGGCCAGACCCATCACACCGCGCAGGTACTCCTCGACCAGGTCGGCGCCGGCAGCGACGCTCAGCGGCAGCCCGCCGGAGAAACGGGGGTTGATCTCGAGCAGCGTCACCGTGCCGTCGTCGGCAACGAAGCCCTGGACGTTGGCGGGTCCGACGAGCCCCACCGCCTTCAGCGCCAGAGTCACCACGTTGCACACCTCCGGGTCGTCGAAGGTGGTGCCCTTGGTGGAGATCCCACCGCGGGTCTCGGTGCGCCAGCGGGCGACAGTGGACAGCGTCGCGCCACTCGCGTCGACGAGGGTGTCGCAGGTGAACTCGCGTCCGGTCAGCCGGGTCTGCACCAGGGGTTGCGGCACCGTCTTCACCGCCGCGTTGACCTGGGTGCGGCTCTCGGCCGCGACCACGTCGCGTGAGCCGCGGCCGTTGCGCGGCTTGACGATCCACGGGCCCGGGACACCGTTGACACTGCCGAGCGCGGTCGCAGGGACCGGGAGGCCGTCGTCGTTCATGCTCTGGTGGAAACGCCATTTGTCCAGGCACACCTCGACCGACTCGAGGGTGGGCATCAGCGTGCGGATGCCCGCCTCGGCGAAGTAGTCCTGCGCGCCGGCCAGCGCGCGGTACTCCTCCGCGACGGTGCAGACCAGCGCTTGGGCATCGCACACGGTGGCGACGCGCAGCAACGCGGCCAGGTAGTGGGGCTCGTCGCCGCGAGGGATGACGCGGCTGTCCTGGGCCAGGTGCAGACCGGCCGCCGTCGGGTCGGCGTCGACGGCTATGACGTGGTGGCCGCGACTGCGCAGCGCACGGATCACCGCGACGCCTGCGGCACCTCCGGCGCCGGTGACCACGACGCGGACCGGGCCCATGCGGTCAGGGTCGTCCTCCAGCGGCGAGACAGCGGCCGCCGAGGCGGGTGCGTCAACGCCATCCCCGTGGTGATGGGGTACGTGGTCCTGTCGGGTGCGGAACTCGTTCTGCCGTTCGGGGTCGAGGGAGGGCGGCGGAACGGCGCCGGCGACACCGGAAAGCATCGGCGCGCCACCACCTGTGCGGCGTACCTCGGGGTGCCGCTCGGCATAGGCCCGGGCCCACAGACGGAGCTCGACGATCCCGGCGCTGGAAGCGGGTTCCCACTGCCGGGAGGCGACTGCGCGGACCACCGCGGCAAGCACCGTCGGGTCGGACTCAGTGCGCACCGCGCGAAGCAATGCAGGTGCGGTGGACGCGAAGCCCAGCTCGGCAGCCTGAGCGACTGCTGCGTGGCGAACCGCCGGGTCCGTGTCGCGCAGCCCGGCAAGGAGCCCCCTGCGGAGGCGCAGGTGACGCGCGACGCGCCACGACACGGCGGCGAGCACGGCGACGAGGCCGATCAGCAGCGCGACAATCGTCGTCGCCGGCCCGTCGGACGTGATGGCAAGGCTGAGAGTCTCCACACTGCTCCATTCGGATGAATGCGCGCACGACTTGAGGGTCGGGTCAGCCCTTGAGTCAGAGGACGTCGCTCACGCGGGCGGCACGAGGGATCTCCGCTGTCGCGCTGGGAAGGAGGAAATAGAGCATCAGGAAGAAACCGGTCATCGTGTAGACGAGGGCGAAGAAGGTGCCGATCCAGTCGTGGAAGAGCACCAGCGCCCCGCCGCCGTAGTCGTAGCCCATCCAGAGCGACCCCACGATCCGGAGGACGTTGCACAGCAGCACGAGCGCCACCGCCACAGTGGCCGCCCACACGCGCGGCCACAGGGGGCCGTGCAGCACGAACATCGCGATGACGACCAGCGCCAGGGCCGAGATCAGGGAGGAGCAGTACGGCGTGAGCTGCGCGCGGAACGCCTCCTGATCCGGTGGCAGCAGCTGGAAGATGTGGCCCGGCATGGTGCCCGCCCGGTCACCGAGCGGGGCAAGCAGACCCATGACGAGGAAGCTCTCGAGGTCGCGCCAGGGCCCGGACAACAGATGGAAGCCGCCGATCGCGACGGCGAGCGCCATTGCGAGGGCGGAGAAGACCGAGAACCGGCGCCCGTTCATGCGCCTTCGTCCCCCGAGTGAGCTGCGCCAGCCGCGACCAGCCCACGCCGTTCGGGCTCACCGTAGGCCGGCGTTTCTGCGGGTGCGATGGGCGCCCAGTTCGAACGGGCGGTCTTGACCCAGGAGTAGGGGCGGCCGAGGAGCCCGTCGACCCATGCCTTGGTGCACACCAGCATGAACACGAAGAAGATCGGTGTCATCCACGCGATCGACCAGGCCGAGCGCCGCGGCGCGCGCCCGACCAGCAGACCGACCGCCAGCTCGCAGAAGGGGCCGGCGAACAGCAGTGCCGCAAGTGGCAGCAGCTCGAACAGCGTCACCGTGGGTCCGACTCCGGCTATGCGAAGGACCATCAAGGCAAGCGTGACGCAGCACAGCACCGGGACGTGGTAGACGAGCAGGAAGAGCATCGTCTCGAGCTTCTCCATCGGCTTGAGATGAGGCGCGAAGAGCACGTGCCGGCGATAGTCGCGCCAGGCCTGTTGATGCCCACGAGCCCAGCGGTAGCGCTGCTTCAGAAAGCGTCCCAACGTGGTCGCGCCTTCCTCGGTGTCGACTGCGGTGATGTCGTAACGCACCCGCTTGCCGAGCAACATGATCCGCAGCGTGAGGTCGGTGTCCTCGGTGACGCTCGCGGTGTTCCAGCCGCCCAGCTCGCGCAGGGTCGTGGCCCGAACCGCACAGTTCGCCCCGCCGTACGCCGGCAGCTCGAAGAGGGCCTGCCGGCCGTACTCGTTCACCAGGTAGCCAGAGAAATAGTCGATCGCGATGGAGCGCGCGAGCCTGGACTGCACGGAGTTCCGGACCAGGCAGCGTCCCTGGACTGCCGAGACGCGATCGTCCTGGAAGTGCCGCACGAGACGGCCGATGACGTTGCGACGAGGGATGTGGTCGGCGTCGAAGATGACGATGATCTCGCCGCGCGCGAGCTCGGCACCGTCGTTGAGCGCGCCGGACTTACCGCCGCCGGCTTCCGGGTCACGGTGCAGCACGCGCATGTGCCGCTCGCCGGCGGTCAGCCGGTCGAGCAGCTCGCCGGTGCCGTCGGTCGACCGGTCGTCGACGAGGATCACCTCGAGACGGGAACGCGGGTAGTGCAAGGCGGCGAGGCCGCGGACCAGGGACTCGGCGACCAGTGCCTCGTTATGGCACGCCACCAGAATGCTGACGTTGGGCTGGTAGTCGAGATCCACCTCGGCGACGTCGTAGAGGTCCCTCGGGGCCCAGCGGATCGCGGCGGAAGCGAAACCAACGTGGCGCAGGAAGAACACGAGGAAGGTCAGGTTCACGACGACGGAGCCGACCAGGATCGCCGTGTCCACGCCGATGGCCGCGACCAGGAGGGCGGAGGCACCGAGCAGCGAGAGGAACGTCCACGGGGCCGCGCGGGCCGACTGGTGCTCGTCCGCGACCGTCATGGGCGCGGTCACAAGTTGACGGCCGCCAGCCCCATGACCGACCGCACCGCCTCGAGCTCCTTTTCACGCACCGGCGCGAGGTGTCCGATCTCCCAGACGAAACGGGGGGTCTCGAAGGCCTCGGCGTAGCCGATCTTGGCGCGGGTGCCCCAGAAGCGGGCCGAGACCTCGATGTCCTCGAGGTCGACCATCGGGCACTGCATGACCTGCGACCGGTGCGCGCGCAGCGCCGCAAGCTTGCCGGACAGCGTCCGCTCCACGTCGACGAAGACAGTCGGGTCGAAGGACGTGGTCGAGGGTGACTGGTAGAAGAGCACGCGGGCCAGCCGGCGGGCGCCGGCGAGTGCAGCCGCGGAGGTTGCGGCGTGGTCCTGGTGGGTGTCGTGCGGCGCGTGGACGTAGACGACCTCGGCACCGATCTCGTGCACGACCTCGTCCACGTAGGCCACGGCCTCGCGACCGGTGGGAACGCTGCAGTCGGCGAAGGGGCCCCACATCAGGCGAGCACCGATGACTGCCGCCGCCGCTTCCTGCTCGCGGACCCTGGAGGTGACGCCTTGGGGGCCGCGCTCCCCCGGCGTCATCACGAGCATGGTGACCTCGTCGCCGGCCTCGACGTGACGCAGGAGCGCGCCGGCACAGCCGAGCTCGATGTCGTCGGGGTGCGCCCCGATCGCGAGTACCTTCATGCCTGGACCGCAGCGCGGCGCGGGCGGGCGGAGAAGAACGCCAGAGTGGCGAGGATGAGCGCGAAGGCAGCGAGGAAAAGCGCCTCCATGCTGCCGACCAGCGGGACCGGCTTCGTGGCGCAGGCGGGAGTGTTCGACTTGGTGGAGACGGTGTTGTTCCCGATCCGCCAGCTCGCCGACGAGCCGGTGAACGTCATCCAGAAGGCGTTGGTGTGCGTGCCCGGCGTGAACAGCGTCGGCTGACCCTGGTCCGCGGCACCTGGTGACACGTTGTTGTGTGAGCCGACCTCGATGATGGCCGTGTCCGAGGTGGGGTTGGTGTAGCCCCACACGACAGTCCGCTGGCCGCCGCCGTCGTTCCACACGCACGTGGCGACCGGCTCGGTGTTCTTGCAGGCATCGGCGTTCATCGGGGCACACGTGACGACGTCTGCGCTCGCGGGAGTCAGCAGTCCCCCTCCGGCGACGAGCAGCACGATGAGCAGGCTCACCAGCGCGGCGGGCCGGAGCGTGCCCCGGCCGCTCGCCTTGCCTCGAAGCCTCATCGTGGTCCCGTTTCCTTTAGGCCTGGTGGCCGCGTCTCGTGGGTGATCGACAAAATGCCGACCCACTTGAGTTGTCCTCCCTTACATCGGCACGTCGGCACCGCTGCGCTCATCGGCTGGTCGACTCGATCTTCGCCGCGAAAGGACTAGGCCGAACGGGTGACGACGGCAGCCAGGCGACAACCAACAGACGAGAGGCCCGGACCCGGTTTCCCGGGTTCGGGCCCCTCGTCGTGCGGCGTCAGGCGCTAGCGCGGGTCAGTCGTCGTCGCCCCCGCCGCTGCCGTTGCCCGGCATCGGCATGGTCTTCTGCACCTGCATGAGGAACTCGCTGTTGCTCGACGTCTTCTTCATCCGGTCGAGCAGGAGCTCGAGAGCCTGCTGGGTCTCGAGGGCGTGCAGCACCCGGCGGAGCTTCCAGGTGATCTGCAGCTCGTCGCGAGCCATCAGGATCTCCTCCTTGCGGGTGCCGGACGCGTCGACGTCCACCGCCGGGAAGATGCGCTTGTCCGCCAGCTTGCGGTCGAGCTTGAGCTCCATGTTTCCGGTGCCCTTGAACTCCTCGAAGATCACCTCGTCCATGCGCGAGCCGGTCTCGACCAGTGCGGTGGCGAGGATCGTCATCGATCCGCCGTGCTCGATGTTGCGGGCGGCGCCGAAGAAGCGCTTGGGCGGGTAGAGCGCCGTCGAGTCCACGCCACCGGAGAGGATGCGCCCGCTCGCCGGGGCGGCAAGGTTGTAGGCGCGACCGAGGCGGGTGATCGAGTCGAGCAGCACCACCACGTCGTGACCGAGCTCGACCAGCCGCTTGGCCCGCTCGATGGCGAGCTCGGCGACGATCGTGTGGTCCTCGGCGGGCCGGTCGAAGGTCGAGGCGATGACCTCGCCCTTCACCGAGCGCTGCATGTCGGTGACCTCCTCGGGCCGTTCGTCGACGAGGACGACCATGAGGTGGCACTCGGGGTTGTTCGCCGTGATCGCGTTGGCGATCGCCTGCAGGACCATGGTCTTGCCGGCCTTCGGCGGCGAGACGATGAGCCCGCGCTGGCCCTTGCCGATCGGTGCCACCAGGTCGATGACCCGCGTGGTCAGCCCACCGGACTCGGCCTCGAGACGCAGGCGGTCCTGCGGGTAGAGCGGCACCAGCTTGCCGAACTCGACGCGGCCCCGCGCCTTCTCGGGATCGGTGCCGTTCACCGTGTCGAGTCGGACCAGCGCGTTGAACTTCTCCTTGCGCTCGCCCTCGTGCGGCTGCTTGACCGCACCGGTGATGGCGTCGCCCTTGCGCAGACCGCTCTTGCGAACCTGTGCGAGCGACACGTAGACGTCGTTGGGCCCCGGCAGGTATCCCGAGGTCCGCACGAACGCGTAGTTGTCGAGGATGTCGAGGATGCCGGCGACCGGGATCAGCACGTCGTCCTCGCTGACCTCCGGGAGGTTGCCGCCGTCGGGCTCACCCGGGGTGAAGCCCTCGCGGCCGCGGCGGCTGCGGTTGCGGTCGCGGTAACGTCCTCGGCGACGGCGGGCACGGCCGCCGCCCTCGAAGTCTTCGTCGTCGTCGCGGTTGCCCTGCTGGCCGCCCTGTTGCTGGCTGCCCTGTTGCTGGCTGCCCTGTTGCTGGCTGCCCTGTTGCTGGCGCTGACCGTCGCGCTGACCGTCACCGCCTTGTCGCGGACTGTCACCGCCCTGCCGCTGTCGGTCGCCCTGCTGTCGGTCGCCCTGCTGTCGGTCGCCCTGCTGGCGCGGTGCGCGCTCGCGCTGCCCGTCGTCGCCGCTGTCGCGGTCGTCGGTCTTGGTCGCCGTGCGGGTGTCGGACGACGTGTCGGCGCCGGAGTCGCCGTCGTCGGCGGCCGGCGTCTCGGGGGTACCGCCGCCGGTCGCGCGCCGTCGGGTACGCGGAGCAGCTGTGGTTTTTTCTGCGGACGGGGCGGCAGTCCCTCCCGCTGCGGTGGCATGGCCACCCTGGCGTTCCTTGATGGCCTCGATGAGCTGGCCCTTGCGCATACGGCCGGTGCCGGGGATACCGAGCTCGCCGGCGAGTGCCTGCAGCTCGGAGAGAACCATCCCGGTCAGACCGGCGCCGCGGCGGCGAGCCGGCTTGGCGTCGAGGACATCGGTGGTTTCGGACACGTTGGGTCCTTCCGTGATCGAGCGGCGCCGCGGTTTCTCCATGGGCACCGATCGTGTTCGCTCCCGGCGACAGTCTCTGGCGCCGGGGTTCCCGCCTCGCATGAGGCGGAGTTCAGGGACATCACTGTGTGGGACGGGAGTCAGCAGGTGGCCACGGCCGTCACGAGGACATCAGGAGCCAAGCTCCCGGGGAGTCGTGGACTGGCACCGGCCTTCGCTATATAGCCTCGGGTGCGATTGCCTCTGGTGTGTGTGGAGCGTAACACCATCGGGGCCCGATACGTTCCTTCCCCCCACGATTTCACCCGGCCGCGTCGAGCGTCTCTGCGGACACCTGGGCGCCGTCGGCATCGAGGCGCAGCGTGTGCAGCGCCCAGCCTGCTGGCAGCTCGCTGGCGACCTCGACCTCGTCCGCCTCGCCGTCCTCCTCGTGGCTCGTCGACAGGGCCAGCACGCTGGGGCCCGCCCCGGACACGACCGCGGCAACGCCACCCGCCCGCAGCCTGCGGACCAGCGCCGCGGTCTCGGGCATCGCCGCGGCCCGGTAGTCCTGGTGCAGGCGGTCCTCGGTGGCCGGGAAGAGCAGGTCGGGACGGCGGGTCAGCGCCTCGACGAGCAGGGCGGCGCGCCCAGCGGTGTGGGCTGCATCGCGGTGCGGGACCTCCTCGGGAAGCAGCCCGCGCGCGGTCAGCGTCGACAACGGCTGCGGCGGCACGAAGACCCTGGCGACGAGCCGCGTCGAGGTCACCAGTCGCGCGGCCCGGGCGACGCCGCGGTCGTCCCAGGCGACCGTGAGCCCGCCGAGCAGGCAGGCCGCGACGTTGTCGGGGTGGCCCTCGACCTCGGCAGCGAGCTGCAGGACCACGTCGTCGTCCATCTCGGGCGCGGCCTCGGGTGCGAGGGCTCGCGCGGCGAGGATGCCGGCGACGATGGCGCCCGCCGACGAGCCGAGCCCGCGACCGTGCGGGATCCGGTTGCGGCAGTACACGGCGAGACCGGACAGGGACGCGCTGAGGCGGTCGGAGGCCCGCCGCATCGCTCGTACGACGAGGTGCTCCTCGTCCAGCGGCACGACACCCTGCCCCTCGCCCTCGACGACCACCGAGAGCGTTCCGTCGTCGGTGCGGCGCGCGCGCACCTCGTCGTAGAGGCCGAGCGCGAGTCCCAGCGAGTCGAAGCCCGGGCCGAGGTTGGCGCTGGTCGCGGGCACCCGCACGGTGACGCTCACAGGTCGAGCGCCTCGGCCGCCGCGGCGACGTCGGCCGCGACCGTGTCCGCCGAGACGGTGAGCCGCGAAAGCGCGGTCTCGATGTCCTTGAGGCCGTGCCCGGTCACCGTGCACACGATGACCTGACCCGGCTCGACGAGACCCTGCGAGTGCTGCTGGAGCAGGCCGGCCACCGACGCCGCCGACGCGGGCTCGACGAACACCCCCTCGTGGGCCGCGAGCAGCCGCTGGGCGTCGAGGATGGCGTCGTCGGTGACGGCCTCGATGACCCCGCCCGACTCGTCGCGCGCCGTGACCGCGCCCTGCCAGGACGCCGGGTCGCCGATGCGGATGGCGGTAGCGACGGTGTCGGGCGCCGCGACACGCTCGCCGCGCACGATCGGCGCGGCGCCGGCAGCCTGGAAGCCCCACATGCGCGGCCGGGTAGACGCGATGCCGTCGGCGGCGTACTCGCAGTAGCCCATCCAGTAGGCGGTGATGTTGCCGGCGTTGCCGACCGGGAGGCAGTGGACGTCGGGGGCGCGGCCGAGCACGTCGACGACCTCGAACGCCGCCGTCTTCTGGCCGGCGATGCGGAACGCGTTGACCGAGTTGACGAGTGAGACGGGGTACTTGTCGGCGAGGTCGCGTGCGACGCGCAGGCAGTCGTCGAAGCCGCCGTCGATCTGCAGGATGCGCGCGTTGTGCACGAGTGCCTGCGCGAGCTTGCTGGCCGTGATGCGCCCGTGCGGTACGAGCACGATGCAGTCGAGCCCGGCCCTGGCCGCGTAGGCCGCAGCGGACGCGCTCGTGTTGCCGGTCGAGGCGCAGATGACCGCGGTCGCGCCCTCCTCGACCGCCTTCGAGATGGCCACCGTCATCCCCCGGTCCTTGAACGACCCCGTGGGGTTGGCGCCCTCGACCTTGAGGAAGACGCTGGTACCGGTGAGCTCACCGAGGTGCTCGGCGACGACGAGTGGGGTCCCACCCTCGAGCAGGGTCACCACCGGTGTCTCGGGCCCCACCGGGAGGCGATCGGCGTACTCCCCGATCACGCCGCGCCAGAGGGTGGCAGTCACCGCGTCCGTCACTCCCCCTCGACCCGCATGACGCTGAGCACCTCGCGCACGGCATCGAGGTCGCGCAGCGCGTCGACCGTCTCGGACAGGGCGGCGTCCGGCGCGTGGTGGGTGACGATGACGAGCTCGGCGTCCTCGTCGCCGTGCTTGGCCTGGCGCACCGTCTCGATCGAGACGTCGTGCGCGGCGAAGACCGTCGCGACCTGGGCGAGCACACCGGCGCGGTCGGCGACGTCGAGGCTGACGTGGTAGCGCGTGCGGGTCTCGCCCATGGCACGCACCCGCAGGTCGGCGTATGCCGACTCTCCCGGACCTCGCCCGCCGAGCACCCGGTGGCGCGCGACCGCGACGAGGTCGCCGAGCACCGCACTCGCGGTCGGCGCGCCGCCAGCGCCCTGGCCGTAGAACATCAGCTCGCCGGCCGCCTCGCACTCGATGAACACGGCGTTGAAGGCCTCGCGTACGGCGGCGAGCGGGTGGGTCAGCGGGATCATCGCGGGGTGGGCGCGGACGCCGACGCTGGTGCCGTCGTCGGAGACCTCGGCGATGGCGAGCAGCTTCACGACACAGCCCATCGCGCGCGCGCTGGCGATGTCGGCGGAGGAGACGTCGGTGATGCCCTCGCGGTGCACGTCGGCGGCGGTCACCCGGGTATGGAACGCGAGTGCGGCGAGGATCGCGGCCTTGGCGGCTGCGTCGAACGCCTCGACGTCGGCGGTCGGGTCGGCCTCGGCATAGCCGAGCGCCTGCGCCTCCTCGAGGGCCTCGTCGAAGCCGGCGCCGCTCTCGGTCATCCGGGTGAGGATGAAGTTCGTCGTGCCGTTGACGATGCCGAGGACCCGGCGGACGCGGTCGCCGGCGAGTGACTCACGGAGCGGGCGCAGCAGCGGGATCGCGCCGGCGACCGCCGCCTCGTAGTAGAGGTCGACACCGTGCTTGTCGGCAGCCGTGAACAGCGTCGCCCCGTCGTCGGCGAGCAGCGCCTTGTTGGCGGTGACGACCGACGAGCCGTTGGCGAGCGCCGAGAGGATCAGCGATCGCGCGGGCTCGATGCCACCGATGACCTCGACGACGATGTCGACGTCGTCGCGGCGGACCAGACCCTCCGCGTCGTCGGTGAACAGGGCCGGGTCGACATGGAGGTCGCCACGGTCGCGATGCGGTCGGCGTACGGCGATGCCGGCGAACTCGAGGCGCGCTCCGACCCGCGCTGCGAGCTCGTCGGCGTGCACGGTGAGCAGGCGAGCGACTTCACTGCCGACCACGCCGCAGCCGAGCATCGCGACCCGCAGCACGTCTGCCATGCCACCAAGCCTGTCAGACGGCGGGCTCAGGTCACGACACGCACGTTGAACGCATGGGTGCCGAGGGAGAGCCGCAGCCCGATCCAGAAGATGAGGTACATCTCCAGCCCCCGGGCCGCTACGAGCCCACCCACGTCGCGGATCGAGTCGTCCGGCCAGCCGAACTCGCCCAGCAGGCCGGCCACGACCCGCTTCGCCTCGGCGTCGTCACCCGCCATGAACACGTCGTGCCGGCCGGGCACGAGCGCGGGGTCGACCATCAGGTTGCAGTTCATGGTGTTGAGCGTCTTGACGACCCGGGCCGCGGGGAACTCGCGCTGGATCTGCTCCGCGAGGCTGTCGGTGCTCACCGGGTCGAGGCTCGGCACGCCGTCTCCGGCCGCCATCGGGTTGGCGACGTCCATGAGGACCTTGCCGGCCAGGTTGTCCGCACCGGCATCGCGCAGCGCGGCCAGCGAGGAACCGCCCGCGGTGGCATTGACGACCAGCTCGGCCGCGGCGGCGGCGTCGGCGAACGTTCCGGCCTTCGCGGCACCGGCACCCGCGGCCTGCTCGCGCGAGGCCCAGGCCGTCGCCCGCTCGTTGCCCGCCGTCCGCGAGCCCATCACCACGTCATGACCCAGGCCCACGAGCCGGGTCGCCAGTGCCTGCCCCACCATGCCCGTGCCGAGCACACCGATCCGCATGCCGCCACCCTGGCACGGCCATCCCCGAATGGACCACGTTAGGTAGCCGGGGGCATGCCTCAACAGGCCGGCAGACCTGTTGAGGCGCTGCGGGGCCTACCTAACGTGGTCGACTCCGTCAGGGGACGACGTCGAGGGAGAGCAGGTCGTCGATCGTCTCGCGACGCAGCAGCACCTGGGTCGAGGCGCCGTTGCCGGACGCCGCGTCGCGGACAGCGACCACCGGCGGCCGGGCGACGTGGTTGTACGTCGAGGCCATCGACCGGCAGTAGGCACCGGTCGCCGCCACTGCCAGCAGGTCGCCCGGACCCACGTCGGAGGGCAGCCAGGCGTCCTTGACGACCACGTCCCCGCTCTCGCAGTGCTTGCCCACGACCCGGACGAGCATCGGCGGCGCCGACGACGAACGCGACGCGAGCACCACGGTGAACTCGGCGTCGTAGAGCGCGGTGCGGATGTTGTCGCTCATCCCGCCGTCGACGGAGACGAAGGTGCGCAGCCCGGCGACGGGCTTGACGGTGCCTACCTCGTAGACCGTGACGGTCGAGGGCCCGACGATGCCCCGCCCCGGCTCGATCGCCAGAGCCGGCAGCGCGAGCCCGCGTGCGCGGCACTCGCGTTCGAGGATCGACCGCAACGAGGCTGCCAGCGAGACGACGTCGACCGGGTCGTCCGCACTCGTGTAGGCGATGCCGAAACCGCCACCGAGGTTGAGCTCGGGGAGCTCGAGCCCGTGTTCGTCGCGCACGTCGGCCAGCAGCCCGACCACCCGGTGCGCCGCGACCTCGAATCCCGACGTGTCGAAGATCTGCGAGCCGATGTGCGAGTGCATCCCGACCAGCTCGAGGCCCGGTGAGGCAAGCACCCGGCGTACGGCCTCGTGCGCCTCGCCGTCGGCCAGCGAGAACCCGAACTTCTGGTCCTCGTGCGCAGTCGCGATGAACTCGTGGGTGTGCGCCTCGACGCCGACCGTCGCACGCACCAGCACCTGCTGACGCAGGCCGCGTGCCTCGGCGAGGGCCGCGAGCCGAGCGATCTCGTCGAACGAGTCGAGCGCGATCCGACCCACACCCGCGTCGAGTGCGGCGGCAAGCTCCGTGGCCGACTTGTTGTTGCCGTGCATCAGCATCCGCTCGCCCGGGAACCCCACCGACGTGGCTACCGCCAGCTCGCCGCCGGTGCACACGTCGAGGCCCAGCCCTTCCTCCTCGACCCAGCGCGCGACCGTCCGGCAGAGAAACGCCTTCGCGGCGTAGAACACGGTCGCGCCTCCGAAGGCCTCGCGATAGGAGCGGCAGCGGGCGCGCACGTCGGCCTCGTCGAGGATGAACGCGGGCGTGCCGTGGTCGCGCGCAAGCTCGCGGATGTCATGGCCGCGCACGACGAGGTGCCCGGCATCGGCCCGCGACACGCCCATCGGCCACACGACCGGGTCGATCGCGTCGAGGTCCGCCGGCGGCCCGGTGCGCGAACCGTCGTGGCTCAGCTCGCCGGACCGCGGCCCGGCCGGGTGCGCTCGCACGTCGTGTCCGCTCTACATCCGCTCGGGCGCGTTCACGCCGAGCAGCCCCAGCCCGTTGGCCAGGACCACGCGGGTCGCCTCGACCAGCCAGAGCCTGGCGCGGTGCAGGTCGGTCGTCTCCTCGTCGCCGCGCGGCAGCACCCGGCACACGTCGTAGAACCGGTGGAACGTCCCGGCGAGCTCTTCGAGGTAGCGCGCGACCCGGTGCGGCTCACGCAGCTCGGCCGCCGTCGCGACGACCCCGGGGAACTCGCCCAGCGTGCCGAGCAGCTCTCCCTCGCGGTCGTGGTCGAGCAGCTCGGGGCGCAGGTCGTCACCGCGGACCACGCCGAGGGCGGCTGCGTTGCGCAGCACGCTGGACACGCGCGCGTGGCCGTACTGCACGTAGTAGACGGGGTTGTCGTTGGTGTGCTTGACCAGCAGGTCCAGGTCGATGTCCATCTGGGCGTCGGCGGAGGACCGGACCAGCGCGTAGCGCGCCGCGTCGACGCCGACCGCCTCCACCAGGTCCTCGAGGGTGATGACGGTGCCCGCTCGCTTGCTCATCCGCAGCGGCTTTCCGGCGCGCAGCAGGTTGACCATCTGACCGATGAGGATCTCGAGGTTCTCGCCCGGCTTGTCACCGAAGCAGGCGCACATCGCCATCATCCGGCCGACGTAGCCGTGGTGGTCGGCGCCGAGCATGATCACCACGCGGTCGAAGCCGCGTTCGCGCTTGTCGAGGTAGTAGGCGAGGTCGGCGGCGATGTAGGACGGCTGTCCGTCACTCCTGACGACGACCCGGTCCTTGTCGTCGCCGAACGTCGTGGTGCGCAGCCAGGTTGCGCCTTCCTTCTCGAAGATGTGGCCCTGCTCCTTCAGCCGCGCGACGGCCCTCCCGACGGCGCCGGACTCGTGCAGCGAGTTCTCGTGGAAGAAGACGTCGAAGTCGGTGCCGAACTCGTGCAGGGAACGCTTGATCTCGGCGAACATCAGCTCGACGCCTTCGCGGCGGAACAGCTCCTGCGCCTCGGCGTCGTCGAGACTGAGCACGTCGGGATGTGCTGCCACGATGCGGGTGGTGAGGTCGGCGATGTAGTCACCGCCGTAGCCGTCCTCGGGCGTGGGCTCACCCTTGGCGCAGGCAAGCAGCGACATGGCGAACCTGTCGAGCTGCGTGCCGTGATCGTTGAAGTAGTACTCGCGCGTCACGTCGGCGCCGCTGGCGAGCAGCACCCTGGCCAGGGCGTCGCCGACCGCTGCCCAGCGGGTGCCCCCGAGGTGGATGGGACCGGTCGGGTTCGCCGACACGAACTCGAGGTTGAGCCGCTGCCCCGCGAGCGTGCTCGTGCGACCGTAGGCCTCCCCCGACGTCACCACCGTGCGGGCCAGTTCGCCCTGGGCCGCGGCGTCGAGGGTGATGTTGAGGAAGCCCGGTCCGGCGATGTCGACGGACGCCACACCGGCGGCCGAGCGCAGCGGCCCCGCGAGCGCCTCCGCGACCTCGCGCGGCGGCCGACCTGCGGGCTTGGCCAGCTGCAGCGCCACGCTGGTCGCGTAGTCGCCGTGCTCCTTGACCTTGGGACGTTCGAGCTTGACCGCCTTGGGCGGGTCGACGGCGAGATCGCCAGAGTCGACGGCCGTCCGCACGGCGAGCAGCACGGCAGCCTCGAGCTCGGCGGGGGTCACGCTCCCAGGCTAGCGGGGCGCCCTCAGGCGACCGGGCGAGCGACCAGGTCCCGGACCGTGCGCACCAGCGCATCGGGGTCGAACGGCTTGGTGACGAAGGCGTCGACCCCGGCGGCGTCGCCGCGCACCAGGTCGGACTCCTGCGCGCAGGCGCTCACGATGGCGATCTTCAGGTCGGAGGTACGCGGGTCGGCGCGCAGCCGCTCCACCGTGTCGAAGCCGTCGAGGCGGGGCATCCGGATGTCGATCGTCATGACGTCGGGGTGGACCTCGTGGACCTTGGCGAGCGCGTCCACGCCGTCGACCGCGGTGACGACCTCGAAGCCCTCCAGCTCGAGGTTCACGCTGATCAGAGCCCGGATCACGTCGCTGTCGTCGACGACGAGGACGCGCCGGGGCCGGTCGTTCATGCAGCGAGGCTAACCCGCGCCGACCCGCTCGCGTGGGCAGTTCGCACGAGTCGCCCCAGACCGGGCGACTGGTAGCCTTTCGCCCTGCCCGAGCCCCCGTAGCTCAGGGGATAGAGCATCGGCCTCCGGAGCCGGGTGCGTAGGTTCGAATCCTACCGGGGGCACCGCGCGACCCTTCCTTCCTCGTTCCCAGCTCGTTGCCGCGACGGCGCCGACGGCGATCACGGCAGCACCCGCGACGGCGTCGAGCAGGTAGTGGTTGGCGGTCGTCATGACGACCGCAGTGGTGCCGACGACGTAGCTCACCGCAGCGACCCGCGCCCCCACCCGCCGCGTGCACAGGAACACCACCCAGGCGCACCACACCGCCCAGCCGACGTGCAGCGACGGCATGGCGGCCAGCTCGTTGGTGAGGCTGCCGAGCCCACGGGGTGCGCTGGCGTCCGCGCCCCACCACCCGTGCTCGGCCGTGGCCGCGAGTACGTCGACGTAGCCGGGCAGCATCCGCGGCGGCGCCATCGGCACGAGCACGAAGCCGATCACGCCGAGGGCCGACCCGGCGACCAGGGCGGTCCGCACCAAGCGATACCTGGCCGGGCGCCGGCGGTAGACCCACAGCAGCACAGCGGGTGTGACGGCGTAGTGCAACAAGGCGTACCAGTAGCTGGCCAGCAGGGCAGCGCCCGGCAGTGCTGTCAGGGCCGCGTTCGTCCACTGCTCCACGTCGAGGCCGAGTGCCGCCTCGAGTCCGAGCAGGTGCCGCGCATTGCCGGTCGCCGCACCGAGATCGGGGTCGGCCACGAACCGCGCGGCGCTGTAGCCGACGTACAGCAGCACGAGCAGGCCGATCTCGCGCGCCGGCCGCGGCCGGGCCGACGCTGGCTGGGCGATGATCGTTTTCGGCACGCCTCAAGACTGCGGCGGAGCAGCGCGCCGCACATCGGTGATCACACCCCGGCCACCCTGGTCCGCACCCTGACCCGCCTCAGGGTCACGCCCTGACCAGGACAAGTCGGGCGACCGGGAGGCTCGTCAGCCGGAGAGGTGCCGGTAGCCCTGGGCCACCGCGACCGACAGCCCTTCGGCGGGCAGCGCCCACCGGTCGCCGCCCTCGGCCAGTGCCTGCGCGGCCGGGACCCCGGCCGCGTGCAAGGACCGGATCAGGTCGGCCACCGCGCGCAGGTCGGACCCTTGGGCGCGGGCGAACGCCGCGTCCACGGGCGCTCCGTGGCCGGGCACCAGCACGGTGCGTCCGCCGGCCGGACCGGCGTCCATCTGCCCGAGGAGCGCGTCGACCGTCTCGGGCCAGTCGAGCGGGAAGCAGCCCGAGCCGTACATCGGCGGGCCGGACTGCTCGAGGACGTCGCCCACCAGCCAGGTGTCGGCGTCCGGCACGTGCACGAAGAGGTCGTTGTCGGTGTGACCGCGCCCGAGGTGGACCAGCTCGACCTCCCGGTCGCCGAGGTCGAGGGACGTGCGAGCGCCCACCAGGACGTCGGGCGGGGTCACCACGACGGCGCGCCAGTCGTCGACCGGCTCGAGCCCCCGCTCGACCCAGTCCGCCAGCATCGGCACCTCGTACTCCACCAGGTGCGCCGGCACGAGCATGTGCCCGTAGATGGTCGCGCCCACCGCCGATCCGGGGCCGAACCGGTGGTTGCCGAAGGTGTGGTCGAAGTGGGCGTGGGTGTTGACCACCCAGCGCACCGGCGCGGCACCGAGCTCGCGCAGGTCGGTGCGGATCTCGTCGGCCTCGCGGTGCGACGAACGGGTGTCCACAACCAGCAGTCCGTCGCCACCGCGCACCACGCAGACGTTCACGTCCAGGGGTTGGTAGCGCCGCCGGAAGACTCCCGCCGCCACCTCGGTCCAGCCGGTCATGGAGGAGAACCTAGGGCCTGCGCGGGCGGCGGCTAGGGTCGCGGGCATGACGACCGTGAACGACCTCCTCGTCCGTCACCGCGAGACCCTCGACCGTGCGGTCACCGCCACCCGGGAGCGCACCTACTGGTCCGCCTACCCCGAGGTCCTCAAGGCCTACGGCCCGGACGCGACACCGGCCACCCAGTCGCCCGCCGAGGGCAAGGCCGCCTTCGAGGGCTACCTGGGCAAGCCCTTCCCGCTGCAGCAGCCGGGCACCGACGGCGAGGTGCGCGGCGAGCGGTCGCCGTACGGGCTCGACCTCCGCGTGACCTACCCCCATGTCGACGTCGACGCGCTGCTCGCCGCCGCCCGCTCCGGCATCGCCACCTGGCGCGACGCCGGCCCGGACGCCCGCGCCGCCGTCAGCCTCGAGATCCTGGCGCGCGTCAACGTGCGCAGCCATGAGATGGCGCAGGCCGTGATGCACACCTCGGGACAGGCCTACGCCATGGCCTTCCAGGCCGGCGGTCCGCACGCCCAGGACCGCGCGCTCGAGGCCGTGGCCTACGCGTACGCCGAGATGACCCGGCACGCCGCCCACGCAGTCTGGGAGAAGCCCCAGGGCAAACGGCCGCCGCAGCGGATGACCAAGCGGTTCACCGTCGTCCCTCGTGGCGTCGCGCTCGTCATCGGGTGCAACACGTTCCCGACGTGGAACTCCTACCCGGGGCTGTTCGCCAGCCTGGTCACCGGCAACGCCGTGGTCGTCAAGCCGCACCCGCGCGCCGTGCTGCCGCTCGCCATCACCGTCGCGATCGCCCGGGAGGTGCTCAGCGAGGCCGGCTTCTCGCCCGACCTGGTGACCCTGGCAGCGGAGCACGAGGGCGACGGCCTGGCCAAGGTCCTGGCGCTGCGCCCCGAGGTGCGCGTCATCGACTACACGGGCTCGTCCGGGTTCGGCACCTGGCTGGAAGAGAACGCCCACCAGGCCGCCGTCTTCACCGAGAAGGCCGGCGTCAACACCGTGGTCGTCGACTCGACCGACGACTACCAGGGGATGCTGGCCAACCTCGCGTTCTCGCTGTCCCTCTACAGCGGCCAGATGTGTACGACGCCGCAGAACCTCCTGGTGCCGCGCACCGGCATCACCGCCGACGGCGAGCCCAAGTCCGTCGACGACCTGGCGCGCGACCTCGCCGGTGCGATCGACGCGCTGCTCGGCGACGACGCCCGGGCGACCGCACTGCTCGGCGCGATCGTCAACGACGACGTGGCCGGACGCCTCGAGGGTGCCGCTTCTCTCGGCCGGGTCCTGCTTGCCTCGCGCGCGGTGCAGCATCCCGACTTCCCGGACGCGAGGGTCCGCACGCCTGCCGTGCTGCAGGTCGACGCGGCCGACCGCGACACCTATCTGCAGGAGTGCTTCGGGCCGGTGTCGTTCCTCGTCACCACCGACGACACCGCCGAGTCGGTCGCCCTGTTCCGCGACACGGTGCGGGAGCACGGCGCGATCACCGGCGCCGTCTACTCGACCGACGACAAGGTGCTCGACGCCACCGAGGAGGCGGCGCTGGACGCGGGCGTGGCCCTGTCGTGCAACCTCACCGAGACGGTCTACGTCAACCAGTCCGCGGCGTTCTCCGACTTCCACGCCACCGGCGCGAACCCGGCCGCCAACGCCGCGCTCACCGACGCCGCCTACGTCGCGAGCCGCTTCCGCATGGTGCAGTCCCGACGGCACCTCGCCCCCGACGACTGACGGCCGACGCCGGAGGCGGCCGATTGTCCTCGAAACAGTGCAATGGGTAGCAAGGCGATCACCCGGGTAAGTGGCGCTGCGAACTTCGAGGAAGGTGGCCGGCCCATGGCCCAGAGGACATCGTCGCTGCTCGATCGCGAACGCACCGTCGCCCCACCCGGCTACAACCGCTGGCTGTTCCCTCCCGCCGCGCTGGCCGTCCACCTGTCCATCGGGCAGGTCTACGCGTTCAGCGTCTTCAAGGACCCGCTGGTCGAGCACTTCGACTCGAGCCTGACCGCCATCGGCATCATCTTCAGCATCGCGATCGTGATGCTGGGCCTCTCGGCGGCGGTGCTCGGCACGTGGGTCGAGCGCAGCGGCCCGCGCAAGGCGATGCTCGCCGCGGGACTGTGCTGGGCGACCGGGTTCTTGGTCGGTGCGCTGGGCGTCGCCGCTGACCAGCTCTGGCTGGTCTACCTCGGCTACGGCTTCATCGGCGGCATCGGCCTCGGCATCGGCTACATCTCGCCGGTCTCGACCCTCATCAAGTGGTTCCCGGACCGGCCTGGACTCGCGACCGGTCTGGCCATCATGGGCTTCGGCGGGGGCGCGCTGATCGCGTCGCCGCTGTCCAACAAGCTGCTCGAGACGTACGCCGACGACCCTGCCGACGCCATCGTCCCCAGTTTCCTCACCCTCGGGGTCATCTACCTCGTCGCCATGACCCTTGGTGCCTTCACCGCCCGGGTGCCGGCCGACGACTGGAGCCCGGAGGGCTGGTCGCCCCCGGCGGGCAAGGACACCAAGATGCGCACCACGGCCGAGGTCACCGCCGCGAACGCCATCAAGTCAAAGTCGTTCTGGCTGCTCTGGATCGTGCTCTTCTGCAACGTCACCGCGGGCATCGGCATCCTCGAGCAGGCATCGCCGATGATCCAGGACTTCTTCCCGAGCGTCACCGCCGCGGCCGCGGCCGGCTACGTCGGCCTGCTGTCGCTGGCCAACATGTCCGGACGGTTCATCTGGTCCTCGACCTCGGACGCGCTGGGTCGCAAGCCGACGTACATGGGCTACCTCGGCATCGGCGCGCTCCTCTACTTGCTCGTCGCCGTGGCCGGCACGACCTCTGTCGCCGTGTTCGTTGCTCTGACCGCCGTGATCATCAGCTTCTACGGCGGCGGCTTCGCCACCGTCCCGGCGTACCTGAAGGACCTCTTCGGCGGTCTTCAGGTCGGCGCCATCCACGGCCGGTTGCTGACCGCATGGTCGGCGGCGGGGGTCGCGGGCCCGCTCATCGTGAACGCGATCGCCGACAACCGGTCGGCAGCGGGCGCGGAAGGTGCGGACCTCTACCACTTGTCGCTGTTCATCATGGTCGGCGTGCTGGTGGTCGGCTTCCTCGCCAACCTGGCCATCCGGCCGGTCGACGCGCGCTACCACGAGGCCGAGACCGTCGACGGCGCGCGGGCTCAGCGCCCGCAGTCCACCGAGCCCGACAGCGTCGTGGACATCAGGTCCCAGGAGGAGTCACGCCGATGAGCACGCAGCAACCCGCACGTGACCACGCCGACCACACCGCGCCGCTCGCCATGTTCCTGTGGGTCGTGGTGCTCGTGGCCCTCGCCTACGGCGTCATCGCGACGGCCGACAAGATGCTGGCGCTGTTCAGCGGCTGACGGTCAGGCCCAGCACCTGGTCGAGGTCGGCCCGTACGTCGTCGAGCGAGTCGTAGACGGCGGCGGCACCCGCGGCCGAGAGCTCGTCGGCGGAGAAGCCCCCGGTGCGCAGGGCCACGGCCGGCACCTTCAGGCGCTGCGCGGCCTCCGCATCCCACGTCGAGTCCCCGAACGTGACGGCACGTCCGCCTCCGACGCGCTCGAGCGCCACGGCCAGCAGGTCGGGGTGCGGCTTTGTCCGCTCGACGTCGTCCGAGCTCGTCCAGGCCTCGGCGAGGTCGCGCACTCCGAGCTGATCGACATAGCGCTCCACGTGGTCGGGCTTGCCGGAGCTCGCAAGCACCACGCGGACTCCCCTGTCGTGCACCGCAGCGAGGAGCTCGGTGGCTCCGGGCACCGCGGCCACCTCGTCGATCATGGCGTCGAACTCCGCCTTCCAGCCGTCGCGCACCGCATCCCCGTGCGTCCGCTCGAAGTCGTCCCCCGCCACCGCGGCGACGAGCTGGTCACCGCCCATCCCGATGTGGCGGTGGATGACCCACAGCGGCACGACGGCCTGGTGCGCACGCAGCGCCCGGTACCAGGCGAGGGCGTGGTGGTAGTTCGTGTCGACCAACGTGCCGTCGACGTCGAAGAGGGCGATCTCGGCGGAACCGTCGTCGGGCACGGATGGAGATTGCCCACGGGACTGACGGGTAACCGCACACCATGCCCAGCAGCGTCGTGCGCCTGACGACGCAGGACCACGAGCGGATGGCCCGCCTGCTGAGGCGGACCTGCGGGACGGGTCCCAACCGCGGCCGGTGGCGGGCCGAGTTCGTCGCGCTCCTGCGGGCCCACCGATTCGCCGAGCGGGACTGTGTCGTGCCGGCCGTGAGCACAGCCGAGCCTCCGCTGGACACCCGTGCCCGTCAGCAGGACGACGCCGACACGGCCCTCGACCGGCTCGCGGAGGAGGTCGAGTCCGCCGACCTCGAGGCACTGGAGACGGGTGGGTTCTACGAACGCCTCCAACCCACCCTCGACGCCCACGCAGCCGCCATGAGCGCCCTGCTCCACGCGTTCGACGACGTGACACCGCGCAAGGAGATGCGCCGCCTCGGCGGCGAGTACGAAGCGCGCCGCGACGCCGCGATGCAGGGCCGCACCGGCGGGACACGGCCGCCGCGGCGGCTGGACCTCTCGCGCGCCGAGCTCTACGAGCTGGCGCGGCGGGCAGGCGTGCAGGGAAGGTCCGCCATGAGCCGGGCCCAGCTCATCGAAGAGCTCCAGCGCCGCCAGGCCCCGTAGCCACCCGGTCGCGCGGTCAAGTACGCGCGGGAGCCGGTCGATGGGACGTCATGCTTCGCCGACAAGGCGGCCGCCTCGCTGCGCTCGTGCTCGGTCTCGCGCTCGTGGGTGGCACCCTCGGCGCGTCGTCCGCGCGCGCTGTCGACGACCGCTCGTTGCCGCCCGGTCCGGCCGCAGACTCCCTCAAGGCGCTACGAGCAGAGCTGGCCGAGTCGTCGGAAGCCATGCTCGCGGCAGCCACCCAGCTACGGCTGGCCGAGACGGCACTGCCCGGCTCCAGGGCGGCCGTCGTCCGCGCCCACGCACGTCTCGAGCAGGCCCGGCAGCTGCTGGCCCTGGCGAACCGTAAGCGGGCAGAGTCACAGACCCGGCTGATGATCGCCACCCGGGACAACGAGACCCTCGGCCAGGTCGTCGACCTGCAACGCGCCAGCGTCGGTCGTCTCGCGCGAGCTGCCTACCAGGGCGGCGGACCCCTCTCCACCGTCTCGATGATGCTCGAGGCGCGCTCGTTCACCGACCTCACCCACGCCGTCGCGGCGTGGGAGCACATCACCATGTCACAGCGCGGCACCCTCACCCAACTGCAGGCCACCGAGGACACCTACGGGCTGCGCACCACCGGACTGGAGCGCCTCCGCGACGAGTTCGCCGCCGGGGTCGAGAGCGCCGAGCGCCAGGTTGCCGAGGTGGCCGAGCTCGAGGCAGCTGCCCTGGCGGCCGAGGCCGAGGTCGTCCGACTCGTCGACGCCCGGCGGGGCGCGCTCGACGCGGCCCGCGCGGCCGAGGCCGCGGACCAGGCCCAGCTGGCCGCCATGCAGGGAGAGTCGTCGCGCCTGCAGAGCCAGCTGCGGGCACTGACGGATGCGTCCCTGGGCGCCGGAAGCGGCGGAGCCTCTGTCGTCCCGGTGCCCCGAACGCTCTCAGCGCCGGTCCGTGGCCGGATCACCTCGCCGTTCGGGATGCGCACGCACCCGATCACGGGCGTACACAAGCTGCACACCGGGACGGACTTCGGCGCGTCCTGCGGGACGCCGATCCGCGCCGCGCGGGACGGCACCGTGCTCTCGGCGGCGCTGAACTCCGCCTACGGATGGCGCACCGTCGTGTCCCACGGGGTCGTCGGCGGGGTCCTGCTCACCACGACGTACAACCACCAGCAGGGACCGGGCGTGGTCGCCGGCGCGCAGGTCCGCACCGGCCAGGTCATCGGCCGGGTCGGCAGCACCGGCTACTCGACCGGCTGCCACCTCCACCTGGAGCTGGTCGTGAACAGCGACTTCGTCGACCCCGTGCCGTGGCTGGGTGCCTGACCCGCACGCCGGCTCGGAAACTCTGAGAGCCACTTCGTTCGTTGCGGTGGCAATGAGCCAGCAGCAGCAAGTCCACATCGACGTCGAGCTCCCCCAGAACCCGGCGCTCGACGAGCTCGACCACGAGGCGGGCGGCCCCGACCTCGTCCGTCTCTACCTCGACGAGATCGGCCGCGCCCCGCTACTCGACGCCGCCACCGAGGTGGCCCTCGCCCAGCGCATCGAGGCCGGTCTGTACGCCCAGCACCTCCTGGCCAACCTGGGGCGGCGACGTACCGCCAAGCTCGCGGCCGCCCACCGGGTCGCGACGTCCCACGAGCTCGCGGCCCTCGCCGCCGACGGGGAGGCCGCCAAGCGGGTGTTCATCCGGGCCAACCTGCGCCTCGTCGTCTCGCTGGCCCGCCGCTACAGCCGCGTGTCGATGCCGTTGCTCGACCTCATCCAGGAGGGCAACGTCGGGTTGGTCCGCGCCGTGGAAAAGTTCGACTATGCACGCGGCTACAAGTTCTCGACCTACGCCACCTGGTGGATCCGCCAGTCGATCGGGCGCGCCATCGCCGAGCAGAGCCGCACCGTTCGACTGCCCGTCCACCAGGTCGAGAAGCTCAGCCGGCTCGGCCGCGCCCGCCGCGAGCTCATCACCTCGCTCGGCCGCGAGCCCAGCGACGCCGACGTGGCCACCGAGCTCGGCCTGCCGATCGAGACCGTCGCCGACCTCGACACCATCGCGCGCAGCCCGGCCAGCCTGGACAGCCTGGTAGGCGACGACGGCGGCACCACCCTCGGCGACCTGCTCGACGCGGCCGACCCGGGTCCCGAGGACTTCGTGGTCGCCCGGGCCGTCCGGGACCAGATCGTGGAGATGGTCGCCCGGCTGAACGCCCGCGAGTCCGAGGTCATCCGGGCGCGCTACGGCATGCGCACCGAGCGACGCGAGACGTACGACGAGATCGCCGGGCGGCTCGGCGTCTCCCGCGAGCGGGCCAGGCAGATCGAGCGGCAGGCCCTCGAGCGGCTGCGCGACTGGGTGCGCAGTGCCGACTAGGTGCGCAGAAGTAGGTGAGCAGACGCCCAGCTAGCCGGGGCCGACTAGCGGCTCTCGGACGTCGACGCTCCCCCCATGGTGGCGGACTCGAGCGGGCCCTGGTGCGGGCAGTTGCGGATGGGCGGCCCGTCGACGGCGCAGTGGCTGCGCTGCCGCTCGGGTTCCGGTGCCGGGCCCGCCAGCGTGGCCGGCTGCGGTCTGCTGATGGTGAGCGCCGCCAGCAGGCCGCCGAAAGCGAGCAGCGCGGCGCCCGCCAGCATCGCCTTCTCGAAGGCCGGCTGGAGGAGCTCCGGGTCGGCATAGGCCGCACCGCTGAGCCCCACGATCAGCGGCAGGACCGCGACCGCGAGCAGGCTGGCGACGCGGGCAACGGCGTTGTTGACACCGCTCGCGAGTCCGGCGTGACCCTCGGGGGCGGCCGCCAGCACGGTCGTGGTCAGCGGCGCGACGGTGAGCGAGAGGCCGAGCCCGAAGATGATGACGGGCGGCAGCACGTCCACGACATACGACGCATCCGCATCGATGCGGATCATCAGCGCGCTCCCGACCGCGCACACCAACGGCCCGAACGTCATCGGGATGCGGGGACCGATCCGCTCGCCGAGCGCCCCCATCCGCGACGACAGCACCAGCATGATCAGCGTGATGGGCAGTAGCGCCACGCCCGATGCGATGGGCGAGAAACCGCTGACGACCTGCAGCTGGAGCACGAGCAGGAAGAACACGCCGCCGAGCGCGCCGTAGACGGCGAACGTGACCGCGTTGGTCGCGCTGAACACGCGCGACCGGAAGATGGCCAGGGGCAGCATCGGCTCGCGCGCGAAATGCTCACGCGCCACGAAGCTCGCCAACCCGAGAACGCCGATCACCAGAGCAGCCATGGTTGCCGGGTCGGACAGGCCCTGCTCCGGCCACGCGATGAGCCCGTAGGTCAGCGCGCCCAGCCCGACCGCCCCCAGCGCCGCACCGGTCAGGTCCATCGAGTGCGCGGCACCCGGGTCGCGTGACTCGGGGACGTGTCGCAGCGAGATGACGAGCACGACTGCCGCGATCGGCAGGTTGATGAGGAATATCCACCGCCAGGACGCCGACTGGATGAGCCAACCGCCGAGGAACGGGCCCGCGGCACCGCCGATGCCGGCGAGGCCCGACCAGGCACCGATGGCCCGGGCGCGGTCACCCGCCCGGAAGCTCGACTGCAGGATCGCGAGGCTGCCCGGCGTCAGCAACGCGCCACCGACGCCCTGCAGGGCCCGGGCCAGCACCAGCGTCTCGATGTTCGGCGCGATCCCGCACAGCAGCGATGCCAGCGCGAACCACACGACGCCGACGAGGAAGATGCGCCGCCGTCCATATCTGTCGCCGAGTGACCCACCGAGCAGGATGAGCGACGCCAGCGTCAGCGTGTACGCGTTGATCGTCCATTGGAGCCCGGAGAGGTCCGATCCCAGGTCCGCGCCGATCTGGGGCAGGGCGACGTTGACGACGGTGGCATCGATGAACGCGATACCGGAGCCGAGCACGGTTGCCGCGAGCACCCACCGAGCCCGCGGTGTGCCGAAGGCCAGGGACTGGTCGTCGGTCGTCGTCGCCATGGCAACGCCAACGTCTCATGTCGGCGCCCTATGCCCAAGCCTTGAGGCGGGTGTGGCTCGTTAGGCTGCGCCGCCATGGCAGTGGCCGAGTACTCGGGGACGCCGCTGCCGCGCAAGCTCGGCATCAAGCCCGGCCACCGGGTGCTCCTGGTTGCCTCGCCCGAGGGGTTCGACCTGGGCCCGCTCGAGGACGTAGACCTGCACACCCGCCCAGGACGCTCGCCGTACGACGTGGTGCTGGCGTTCGTGCCCGACCGGAGGGCGCTGGAACGGCGCTTCGTGCCGCTGGCAGATCGACTGGTCAGCAACGGCGGGCTCTGGATCGCCTGGCCGAAGAAGTCCAGCGGCGTGGTCACCGACCTCGACGAGAACGTCCTTCGCGACGTCGGCCTGGCGGCCGGCCTGGTCGACAACAAGGTCTGTGCCATCGACGAGACCTGGTCGGGGCTGCGCTTCGTCGTGCGCCTGCGCGACCGCTGACAGGGCCTGTCTCCACTGGATCTTCACGCGCTCTGCCGAGCGTCAGCACCCACGTAGGCGCCTCCGTCCCTACGCTCGATGACATGCCCGCGGAGCCGTCGTCCCGTCCCCCGACGGTGCTTGTCGTCGAGGACGAGTCGACGATCGCCGACGCGGTCGCAGCGCGTTTGCGAGCGGAGGGGTTCGTGGTGCTCGTCGCGAACGACGGGCCGGGCGGGGTCGCAGCGGCCGCCGAACACCAGCCGGACCTGCTGGTGCTCGACGTGATGCTGCCGGGCTTCGACGGGCTGGAGGTGTGTCGCCGGGTGCAGGCCACCCGCCCGGTACCGGTGCTGATGCTCACGGCTCGCGATGCCGAGATCGACAAGCTCGTCGGGCTGGGTGTCGGCGCTGACGACTACCTGACCAAGCCGTTCAGCATGCGCGAGCTGGTCGCGCGGGTTCACGCACTGCTGCGACGAGTGCGGCGGGCCGCCGAGCTGGCCCGCGAGTCACGCGGTGCCGCCGTGCAGCAGCTGGGCGACCTCGAGGTCGATCGCGCAGGGCGACGGGTGCGCCGCGACGGCGACGAGGTCCACCTGACCCCCACGGAGTTCGACCTGCTGATGTGCCTGGCCGACCGGCCGGCGAGCGTGCTGACGCGTGAGCAGCTGCTCGAGCAGGTCTGGGACTGGGTCGACGCCTCGGGCACCCGCACCGTCGACAGCCACGTCAAGGCGCTGCGGCGCAAGCTCGGCCCCGACGTGGTGCGCACCGTGCACGGTGTGGGCTACGCGTTGGGCACGTCGTGATCTGGCCACGCCCGCTCGACCCGTTGCGCTCGATCAAGGCCAAGCTCGGCGTGCTGGTCGTCGCCAGCGTCGCGGTGTCGTCCTTCCTCGTCTGGTACGGCCTCGTCCACCTGGACGTCCGCCCGCGCTACACGTTGCCCGCGGCGGTCATCCTGGCGCTGGTAGTGACCCAGGTGCTGGCCCGCGGCACCACGTCGCCGCTGCGGTCGATGACGGCAGCGGCGCAGGCGATGGCGCGCGGCGACTACAGCAGACGGGTGCGCACCGGGTCTCGCGACGAGGTCGGTGAGCTCGCCGAGGCGTTCAACCGGATGGCCGCAGACCTCCAGGCAGCCGACCTCGCCCGCCGCGAGCTGATCGCCAATGTCAGCCACGAGCTGCGCACCCCGATCTCGGCGCTGCACGCCGTCCTGGAGAACCTCGCCGACGGGGTGACCGAGCCCGACCCGGCAACACTGCGGGCGGCCCTGGCGCAGACCGAGAGACTGGGCCGACTGGTGCGCGAGCTGCTCGACCTCTCGCGCATCGACGCGGGGACCGAGCCGCTGGACCTACGCGACGTCGAGCTGCAGCCGGTGCTGGACGCGGCCGTCACCGAGGCGGCGATGGCCGGCCGCGACGTGCGGTTCGCCGTCGACGTACGCCCCTCCGGCGCCTGCGCGTGGGCCGACCCCGCCCGGCTCCACCAGGTGCTCGCCAACCTGCTCGACAACGCCGCCCGGCACAGCCCCGCCGGCGGGACGGTGCACGTCGTGGCCGTCGTCGACGAGACCGGCCTGCGCCTCGAGGTCACCGACCAGGGACCGGGGGTGCCTCCCGAGGAGCGGGAGCGGATCTTCGAACGCTTCTACCGGGGTACGTCGGCCACTGCCGGGATCACCGGCAGCACCGGACTCGGGCTGGCCATCGCCCGGTGGGCGGTGGCTCTGCACGGCGGGCGCATCGCACTCGACGGTGCGCCCACACCCGGCTGCCGGTTCGTCATCGAGCTGCCGGCACGCCCCGCAGCGACCCCACCAGCAGTGACCCCACCAGCAGAGGGAGACGGATGACCGACGCGACCTGGGCGGCACCCGCCCCGATACCCGGTGCCGTCTCGGTCGAGCTGGAGCGGGTCTGGCCGGACCACCGGAAGGCCATGCCGCGCCAGGTCATCGTGCTGGCGCTGGTTGCGGGCACGGCGGGTGCCGGCCTGCTCCCCGAGTCCGCGCCGGGCCTCGGCCTGCTCGTCGTCGGACTGCTCGTCGCCGCCGCGGCACTGCCCGGCCTGCGCGGTCGGCTGGAGCCGCACGTGCTTGCCTACGGCTCACTCGCCACGCTGCTGCTCGGCGTCGTGGTGCTCCGCGACGCTCCGTGGATCGTCGTTCTCGCGCTCCTCGGGACGTTCGGCCTCTCGTCGTACGCGCTCGTTCCGGGACGCACGTTCGTGGCGGTCCTGCTCGGCGGCCTGTCCCTGCCGATGGCAGCGCTGCGGTCGCTGCCGTGGATGAGCCGCGGCCTGCACGCGCAGGTCGCAACGATGTCGGGACGCCGCACCTGGTGGTCGCTTGCCCGAGCAGCCGCAGTGAGCACCTGCCTGCTGCTGGTTTTCGGGTCGCTGTTCGTGTCTGCCGATCCCGCGTTCGGCACGCTCGTTCCCGACGCCGACTTCGGCATGCTGCCGCTGCGCATCGTCGTGTTCGTGATCGTCGCCGGGGTGGCGACCTGCGTGGCGTTCCTCTCGGCGGCCCCACCACGCTGGGACCGGCTCGCCCTGGCACCGGCTCGCCCCGTGCGCATGGTCGAGTGGGTGCTGCCGATCGCCACCCTGATCGGACTGTTCGCGACGTTCGTCGGTGTGCAGCTCACCGTGCTCTTCGGCGGTCAGCGCCACGTGCTCGAGACGGCCGGTCTCACCTACGCCGCCTACGCCCGCAGCGGGTTCGGCCAGCTGGTCGTGGTGACCCTGCTGACCCTGACCGTCGTGGCGGTGACGGCGCGACATGCGCCCAGGTCGACCCGCATGCAACAAACACTGCTACGCGGTCTGCTGGGCGCCCTCTGCCTGCTGACCCTGGTCATCGTCGCCTCGGCGCTGCACCGACTGCACCTCTACGAGGACGCCTTCGGCTTCACCCGGCTGCGATTGTTCATGAACGCGTTCGAGTCATGGCTCGGCGTGCTGTTCGTCCTCGTCCTGATCGCCGGCCTCCGGCTGCGCGCGACGTGGCTGCCCCGCGCGGCCGTCGCGAGCGGCGCCGTCGCCCTCCTCGTCCTTGCGGCCCTGAACCCCGATGCCTTCGTAGCCGCGCGCAACGTCGAGCGCTTCGAGGCGACCGGCCGGGTCGACGTGTCCTACCTGCAGGGCCTCTCCGCCGACGCCGTGCCCACCGTTGCCACGCTGCCGGAGCCGCTGCGCTCGTGCGTTCTCGCCGGCATGCACCGCCCCGAAGCGGACAGCCTCGCCGGCTGGAACCTCGGCCGCTCACGGGCACGGCCGATCTTCGCCGGCACCACTGCCCCGCCGACTGACGAGTGCGCCGCAGTTGCTCAGGGGTAAGGCTCCTCCATGACCCCACCCACGTCCGATCGCAATGTCTTTGACGGCAGTGTCACTGGGCGAACTGTCGCCGTGCTCGGCACGGGCACCATGGGCCTGCCCATGGCCCGCAACCTGCTCGGCGCCGGGTTCCGCGTGCGGGCCTGGAACCGCACCCGCGAACGCGCCGAGCCGCTCGGCGAGGACGGCGCCACCGTGTGCGACTCGCCCGCCGAGGCGGCGGACGGGGCCGACTACCTGCTGACGATGCTCCACGACCGCGCGTCGGTGGAAGCGGCCGTCCCCGATGCCCTTGCGGCTCTGCCCGGGGGCGCGGTGTGGCTGCAGATGAGCACGGTCGGGGTCGAAGGCACCCGCACCCTTGCCCGGATCGCCAGGAAGGCGGGTGTCCCCTTCGTCGATGCACCGGTCGTCGGTACCAAGGCCCCGGCCGAGCAGGGGAAGCTGGTCGTGCTCGCCGGGGCTGACCCGGCGCTGCGCGAGCCGATCGCGCCGGTGTTCGACGTCGTCGGCGGCCGGACCGTCTGGGTCGACGGCGAGGCAGCGGCCAGCACACTGAAGCTGGTCGTGAACAGCTGGGTGCTCGCCCTGATCGAGGGCGTGGCGGAGGCCGTCGCGCTCGCCGAGGCGGCCGGGCTCGACCCGCAGGTCTTCCTCGACACGATCAAGGGTGGCCCGACGGACTCGCCCTATGCGCAGGTCAAGGGCGCGGCGATGATCGCGCGCAGCTTCGAGCCGAGCTTCGCGCTGGCCGGCGCGCTCAAGGACGCCGACCTGGTCCTCGATCTCGCCGCCGAGACGGGCCTGGAGATGGCAGTCACCGAGGCGGTACGCCGGCACATGGCCCGCGCCGTCGACCAGGGGCACGGGAGCGAGGACATGGCCGCGACCTACCACGGGCACCGCCCCGAGTGACCGCTCACCGCACGGGTGATCCCGCCCCCAGACTTCGAGCACGGAGATAGAGCAGACACGGTGGGGCATAGGCTGAAGGAACATCTGTGCGGTTCTCCGGCAAGCGAAAGAGGCGATCAGCGCCGTGTCTTCGTCGCAGGGCAAGCCCCTGACCGAGTTCGGGCCCAACGAGTGGCTCGTCGACGAGATCTACCAGCAGTACCTCGAGAACCCTGAGTCGGTGGACCGCGCCTGGTGGGACTTCTTCGAGGACTACCAGCCCCACGACGGCAGTGGGAACCAGCCCAACGGCGGCGCGACCGCGACCGAGTCCCGGCAGACGGCCGGCTCCGCGACCGCGACGCCTGCCGCCGCGCCGGCGACCAAGGCCGACGGGCCTGCACCGGTGCAGCCGCGGGAGACCGCGCCGCAGAAGCAGGAGCCGGCTCCCAGCGCCAAGCAGGCCCCCGCGCCCGCGAAGGAAGACCGGCCCGGCGGTGGCCCGTCGGCCCAACCGAGCGCCAAACCCTCCGCGAAGTCCTCCGAGCAACCGGAGGACAAGCAGGAGAAGCCGGAGAAGCCGCAGCCCGAGGTCGTGGCGCTCAAGGGCCCGGCCGCGCGGGTGGTCGCCAACATGGAGACCAGCCTCTCGGTCCCGACCGCCACCAGCGTCCGCGCCATCCCGGCCAAGCTGCTCATCGACAACCGCATCGTCATCAACAACCACCTCCGCCGGGGTCGCGGCGGCAAGGCGTCGTTCACCCACCTGATCGGCTACGCCGTCGTCAAGGCGCTCGGCTCCATGCCGGAGATGAACAACGGCTATGCCGAACGCGACGGCAAGCCGACTGTCGTGAAGCCGGCGCAGGTCAACTTCGGTCTCGCCATCGACATCCAGAAGCCGGACGGCAGCCGGACGCTCCTCGTCCCTTCGATCAAGGGCGCGGACTCGATGGACTTCGCGCAGTTCTGGTCGGCGTACGAGGAGATCGTGCGGCGGGCGCGCACCAACAAGCTGACCGCCGACGACTTCGTGGGCACCACGATCAGCCTGACCAACCCCGGCACCATCGGCACCGTCCACTCGGTGCCGCGACTGATGTCCGGTCAGGGCACGATCATCGGCGTCGGCGCGATGGACTACCCCGCGGAGTACCAGGGCGCCGCGCCGGAGACCCTCGCCCGGCTCGCGGTCAGCAAGATCATGACGCTCACGTCGACCTACGACCACCGCATCATTCAGGGCGCTCAGTCCGGGGAGTTCCTCCGTCGCGTCCACCAGCTGCTGCTCGGCGAGGACGGCTTCTACGACGAGGTCTTCCGCTCGCTGCGCATCCCCTACGAGCCGGTTCGCTGGGTGCAGGACAACTCGGCCTCGCACGACGACGACATCGTCAAGCAGGCGCGGGTGCACGAGCTCATCCACGCCTACCGGGTGCGCGGTCACCTGATGGCCGACACCGACCCGCTGGAGTTCCGCCAGCGCTCCCACCCCGACCTCGACGTCGTCACCCACGGCCTGAGCCTGTGGGACCTCGACCGCGAGTTCGCCACCGGTGGCTTCGGCGGCAAGCCGATCGCGACCTTGCGCGAGATCCTCGGCGTACTCCGCGAGTCCTACTGCCGGCGCATCGGTGTCGAGTACATGCACATCCAGGACCCCGACGAGCGGCACTGGATCCAGGACCGTGTGGAGGTCGGCTCACCCAAGTTCTCACGCGACGAGCAGCTGCGCATCCTGTCGCAGCTCAACGCCGCGGAGGCGTTCGAGACGTTCCTGCAGACGAAGTACGTCGGCCAGAAGCGCTTCTCGCTCGAGGGCGGCGAGTCGGTGATCCCGCTGCTCGACCAGCTGATGGGCTCGGCGGCCGACGAGGGCATGGACGAGATCACCATCGGCATGCCGCACCGCGGCCGGCTGAACGTGCTCGCCAACCTCGCGGGCAAGAGCTACGCGCAGATCTTCCGTGAGTTCGAGGGCAACCAGGACCCCCGCTCCGTGCAGGGTTCCGGCGACGTGAAGTACCACCTCGGCACCGAGGGCACCTACACGAGCGACGACGGCCACGAGTGCAAGGTCTACCTCGCCGCCAACCCGTCCCACCTCGAGGCCGTCAACCCGGTGCTCGAGGGCATCACGCGCGCGAAGCAGGACCGCATCAACAAGGGTGAGAGCGGCTTCACCGTGATGCCGGTGCTGCTCCACGGCGACGCAGCGTTCGCCGGGCAGGGCGTGGTCGCCGAGACGCTGAATCTCTCCCAGCTGCGCGGCTACCGCACCGGCGGCACGGTGCACATCGTCGTCAACAACCAGGTCGGCTTCACCACCTCGCCCGCGGCGTCGCGGTCGTCGTTCTACTCGACCGACGTCGCGCGGATGATCCAGGCGCCCATCTTCCACGTCAACGGCGACGACCCCGAGGCGTGCGTGCGCGTCGCGCGGCTGGCGTTCGAGTACCGCCAGACGTTCAAGAAGGACGTCGTCATCGACCTCGTCTGCTACCGCCGCCGCGGGCACAACGAGGGCGACGACCCGTCGATGACCCAGCCGCTGATGTACTCCCTCATCGAGAAGAAGCGCTCGGTGCGCAAGCTCTACACCGAGTCGCTGATCGGCCGTGGCGACATCTCCGTCGAGGAGGCCGAGCAGGCGCTGCGCGACTACCAGGGTCGCCTCGAGCGGGTCTTCAGCGAGACACGCGAGACGATCGCCGAGTCGAAGGAGCAGGGCACCGGCCAGGGCATCGAGCCGCCGTCGGAGCAGTCAGCCTCCGTCGGAGCGCCGAACGTCCGCACGGCGGTCGACCTCGAGGTCGTGAAGCGCATCGCCGACGCCCACGTGAGCCTGCCCGAGCATTTCACGGTGCACCCGAAGCTCGCGCCGCTGCTGCAGAAGCGCGCGGCGATGGCGTCCGAGGGCGGCATCGACTGGGCGATGGGCGAGCTGTTCGCCTTCGGGTCGCTGCTGATGGAGGGCCGCCCGGTGCGGCTCGCGGGCCAGGACAGCCGGCGCGGCACGTTCGTGCAGCGCCACGCCGTTCTCACCGACCGGCGTACGGGCGACGAGTGGGTGCCGCTCGCCCACCTCGACGAGGGACAGGCCCGGTTCTGGATCTACGACTCGCTGCTCTCGGAGTTCGCCGCGATGGGCTTCGAGTATGGCTACTCGGTCGGCCGTCCCGACGCTCTGGTGCTGTGGGAGGCGCAGTTCGGCGACTTCTTCAACGGTGCGCAGACGGTCATCGACGAGTTCATCTCGGCCTCGGAGCAGAAGTGGGGTCAGCGCTCCAGCGTCGTGCTGCTGCTGCCGCACGGTTACGAGGGGCAGGGACCCGACCACTCGTCGGCCCGCATCGAGCGCTTCCTGCAGATGTGCGCCGAGGACAACATGACGGTCGCGTTCCCGTCGACGCCGGCGTCGTACTTCCACCTGCTGCGCTGGCACGCCTACAACGAGGCACGGCGCCCGCTCGTCGTGTTCACCCCCAAGTCGATGCTGCGACTCAAGTCGGCGGCCTCGCCGGTGGAGGACTTCACCTCCGGCACGTTCCGCACGGTGATCCCCGAGACCGAAGGTGGCGTGGATCCGGCCGGTGTGCGCAGGGTCGTGCTGTGCACCGGCAAGGTCTACTACGACCTGCTTGCCGAGCGCGCCAAGCGGGCCAACGACGGTGGCGCCGAGGTGGCGATCGTCCGGGTGGAGCAGCTCGCCCCGTTGCCCGGCAAGGAGATCGCGGACGCGGTCGAGCCCTACGGCGACGCCGAGCTGGTTTGGGTGCAGGAGGAGCCGGCCAACCAGGGAGCCTGGCCCTTCATGGCGATCAACCTGCCTGCGGCGCTCGGCGGCCGGGGGCTGCGCCTCATCTCGCGCACCGCGACGGCCGCGCCCGCAGCGGGCTCGCACAAGAAGCACGACGAGGAGCAGCGCGAGCTGGTCCAGCAGGCGTTCAGTCTCTGAGCGCCCCGTGTACTTCACCGACCGCGGCATCGAGGAGCTCCAGGCACGGCGTGGCGAGGAGACCGTGACCCTCGAGTGGGTTGCCTCTCGGCTGCAGGAGTTCGTCGACGTCAACCCCGAGTTCGACACCCCCGTCGACCGCCTCGCCACCTGGCTCGCCCGCCTCGACGACGACGAAGACAGCTAGGCCCCCCATTCCCCGAGTCGACCACGTTAGGTAGGCGCAGCAGTCAGTGCTCAGGCGGACGGCGCCGACTCCAGTGGGGTCGGCTCCCACCATTCCTGCAGCCATCCCGGCACCGCGTCACCGTGTTCCGCCAGGACCTCGGGCGTCGCGTCCACCAGGGACCGCCGGTACGACAGTGCGCGCGCGACACTGCCCAGTCGCGCGGCCAACCGAGCCGCCTCACGCAGGTCCGCGACGTCGTACTCGCTCGTCCACGCCTCGAGGTAGGCGTCACGCATCCGCAGCAGCTCGGGCGCGCCGTTTGCCAGCTTGAGCAGGTGGGCAACGACCCGCAGCGTCACGAGGAGCGTCCCGAACGGATGGCTGACCGAGCTGTCGCCCCAGTCGAAGACGCGGTAGTGGCCCGGCGTGACGAAGACCTTGTTTGCGGCGAAGACATTGTTTGCGACAAAGACATTGTTGTCGTGCAGGTCGTCGTGCTGCAGCGAAGCAGGCACGCCGTACGCATCGAGCTCAGCGCACAGCGCTGCATAGCGTTGCTGGTCGCCGCGCAGCCGCTGGAGGTCGGCACGCGACATACCGTCGTCGAGGTCGAGGCGCAGCCAGCGCTCCTCCGCGAGCAAGCGCGCACGCGCCTCCGCGAGCACCGTCGGCCGGAGGTCCGGCACGCCGAGCCGCACGAGTTCGTCGGCCCGGGCCACCAGCAGGCGCTGCAGGTCGGCGTACTCCACCAGGATCTGCTGCCAATGGTCGAGGTCGGTGTCACCGCGTTGCGCGGCGCGCAGCGTCGTGCCTCCGTCGGGCATCAGCAGCCAACCGCGTGCGGTGTCAGCAGCGAGAGGCGCAACCACCCGGTCCGGGCACCATCGGCCCAGCGCGTCGACCAACGCGGCCTCGTACGCCGTGCCGGCGTTGTTGGCCTTGAACCAGACCGGTCCCGCAGCGGTGGGCACCCGGAAGACGGTCGACCAGGGCATCGCGTGCGTCTGCTCGGGCTCGCCGGTCGGCGGCCGCGCGATCGCCCCCAGCCGCTCGTTGACCCAACCCAGCGCCTCGGCCCGCCACGCGCCGTCGTCCCACTTCATGGTCAGGCCTGGCATCGTCAGGCGGGCCGGGTGAGGACGACCTTGCCGAAGACCTCGCCGGCCTCCAGCCGAGCGAACCCGTCGCGAGCCTGCTCGAGAGGCAGGACGGTGTCGACGACCGGACGTACCCCGGTCTGCGCGCAGAAGCGCACCAGCCGCTCGAGCTCGTCGCGGGTGCCCATCGTCGACCCCACGACGCGCAGCTGGAGGAAGAACACCCGCCGCAGGTCGGACACCGCGTCGGCTCCGCCGGTCGCGCCGGAGACCACGACGGTGCCGCCGGGCCTGAGTGCCTTGAGGCTGTGCTCCCAGGTCGCCGCACCGACCGTCTCCATCACCGCGTCGACCCGCGCCGGGAGCCGCGCCCCCGTCTCGAACGCCTGGTCGGCCCCGAGCTCGACGGCACGCGCACCCTTGCCCTCGTCGCGGCTGGTGACCCACATGCGATAGCCCGCCGCGTGCCCCAGCGCCACCAGCGCCGTCGCGACGCCACCACCCGCCCCCTGCACGAGAACGGTGCTGCCGGGCGCGACGCCTGACTGCGTGAACAACATCCGGTATGCCGTGAGCCACGCCGTAGGTAGGCAGGAGGCTTCATCGAAGCTCAGCTCGGCCGGCTTCGGCACGAGATTGCGGCGTGGGACGACGACCGCGTCGGCAAGCGTCCCGTCATGGCGTTCGGAGAGCAACGACCGCGTGGGGTCGAGCGTCTCGTCGCCGCGGAAGTCCGGGTTGCCGATCACGGCGTGCACGATGACCTCGTTGCCATCCTCGTCGATCCCGGCACCGTCGCACCCGAGCACCATCGGCAGGGCGTCCTCCCGCAGACCCACGCCCCGCAGGCTCCAGAGGTCGTGATGGTTGAGCGACGACGCACGCAAGCGCACCGTGGTCCAGCCATCTGGGGGCGTCGGGTCGGGTCGTTCGCCCACCTCGAGCCCCGACAACGGGTCGTCTGCGGACAGGCGAGTCGCGAAGGCAGCAAGCATGCGCCCGACCCTAGCTCCGGCCGGAAACCGCGCATGACGCGACGTCAGATGCGGGCGACGCCGTCGCGCCGGGCAGCGGCCGCGACCGCCTCGGTGACCGCCGGCGCGACGCGCAGGTCGAACGGGCTCGGCACGATCGAGGTCTCGGTGAGCTCGTCGGCCACCACCGAGGCGAGCGCTTCGGCCGCGGCGAGCTTCATGCCCTCGGTGATCGCACTGGCGCGCACATCGAGAGCACCACGGAACACACCGGGAAAGGCGAGAACGTTGTTGATCTGGTTGGGGAAATCGCTGCGCCCCGTCGCGACGATGCGCGCGTGACGGTTCGCCACATCGGGATGGATCTCGGGGTTGGGGTTGGCCAGCGCGAAGATGATGGCGTCGTCGGCCATGCTCGCCACCGCCTCCTCAGGCACCTTCCCGCCGGACACACCGATGAACGCATCGGCGCCGCGCAGGGCGTCGACCAGGCTGCCCGTCCGTCCGCCCGGGTTGGTGATGGAAGCCAGAGCACGCTTGACGTCGGTGAGCTCGACGCGGCCGAGGTGTACGACGCCGCGGCTGTCGGTGACGGTGATGTCGCCGACCCCCGCCTCGGCAAGGATCTTGGTGACCGCGACCCCGGCGGCGCCCGCCCCGGAGACGACGATCCGCAGGTTCGAGAGCGCACGACCGGTGAGCCGGGCGGCGCCCTGGAGCGCCGCGAGCACGACGATGGCGGTCCCGTGCTGGTCGTCATGGAAAACGGGGATGTCCAGCCGCTCCTTCAACGCGTCCTCGATGGCGAAACAGCGGGGAGCCGAGATGTCCTCGAGGTTGATGCCGCCGAAGCCTGGGGCGAGCCGGACCACCGTCTCGACGATGTCGTCGACCTCGGTGGCGTCCAGGCAGATCGGCACCGCGTCGACGCCACCGAACTCCTTAAAGAGGACGGCCTTGCCCTCCATCACCGGCAGCGAGGCGGCGGGCCCGATGTTGCCGAGACCGAGCACCGCCGAGCCGTCGGTGACAACAGCCACCACGCGGGACTTCCAGGTGTAGTCGTGCACCAGAGCGGGCTCGGCCTCGATCGCGGAGCAGACTCTCGCTACGCCGGGCGTGTAAGCGAGCGACAGGTCGTTCGCGTCACGCAACGGCACCGTCGAGACGGTTTCGAGCTTGCCGCCGACGTGCAGCTTGAACGCCGGGTCGTTCGACCGGTCGTCGGCGCCCTGTTGCGAAACCACGGTCGGGGAGTCTGACACACGCCGGGTCACGCAGCCTCGATGGCCCTTGCCAGCTCGCGAACCGCGGGGGGAGCAACGCGCGCGTCGTCCAGGCGCGTGTCGAGGGGCAGCGTCATGCAGCGGATCGAGCCTCCGCCCTTGTGCAGCTCCGAGACGTCGACGGTGACGACCTGGAAGCCCCACGCCTCGAGCCGCCGTGCGACCCGCGTGGGCACGCCAGCGGGCATGACGACGACGTCGCCGACGACGACGGAGTTGGCGCAGAACGTGAACGCCTCGCCCTCGTCGATGATGAGCGGCTCCCGAACCAGCGCCTGAACGGTGGCCAAACCGGCCGCGTTCCATGCCAAGGGAGCGACGATCGCCCGCGTCTCGTCGAGGGGGCAGAAGCTCAGGTCCAGGTGGTAGAGCGCGGGGTGGACCAGGCCGACACTCGCGACCCGAACGCCGAGCACGTCGGCAAGCCGCGCATGGCTGGCGACGTCAGTGCGCGGCCCGTGAGCGACGACGAGGGAGTCGCCGAACAGGAACGCGTCGCCCGCCTCGAACGCCAGGTCGTTGCCGGCAGCGACCATCGACGTACGGAAACCACGGCCGGAGAACCAAGCCTCGGCGGACCGGGCCTCCGCCCGCCGCTGCGGATGGCGGAATGCACTGATGGCGACGTGGTCCCCGTCGACCAAGCCGTAGTTCATCGCGTAGACCATGTCCGGCGCGTCGGGGAGCTGGTCGATGCGCTCGACCTCCGCGCCCACCTCCTCCAGCGTCGACGCGAGCATGTCCCACTGGCCCAGTGCCTTGTCGTGGTCGAGGGGTGCGTCGATGTCCATCCATGGGTTGATCGCGTACTCGATCCGGAAGTGCTCAGGGCGACACACCAGATAGCGATGACCCCACGAGAGACGCGCCACGAGTCGACCTCCGAACCAGTCGTCTGATTGTCCGACAATCGGAGTGTCGGGTCCGAGGCCGCTAGAGTCAAGCCAGGCGGCCCGGTTCACCCGATCGGCCGGGCGGGCAGACCGCGAGCGAGCGAGGAGACGTGCTGTGGACGTCCGCGCCATCGACCGGACGAGCACGACCGAACGGGTCGCCGCCGCCCTGCGCGAAATGCTCTTCGCCGGTGAGATCTCCCCTGGCGACCCGCTGCGCGAGGTCGGCCTCGCCGACGCCTTCGACGTGGCCAGGTCGACGATCCGCGAGGCCCTGCAGGTGCTCGCGGCTGAAGGGCTGGTAAAGCGCTACCCGAACCGCGGCGTCGTCGTCACCGAGCTCACCGACTCCGACGTCGAGGAAATCTTCGGCGCGCGGCTCGTCCTCGAGAGCGCCGGTATGCGGGCCGGCATCGACGGCGCCGACCTCGAGCCGGTCGCCCGGGCCCTGACCGCCTACGCGCGGGCTGCGGAGGTCGACGCCCAGGCGACCCAGGCCCACCTGGAGTTCCACAACTCGCTCGTCGCGCTGCTCGGGAATCCGCGGCTGCTGGCCAGCGCCCACTCCCTCACGGCCGACCTGCGCCTCGGGCTCGCCTCGGTGGAACGGGCGCGCCGCAACACGAAGGCCCAGGTCGCCGACCACCGGCGCCTGCTGAAGCTCGTCCGCTCCGGCGACGAGACCGCGGCGATCGCCGAGCTGCAACGACACCTCACAGCGGCAAAGACGTCAGTCGCCGCCCGACTCATCGGGCCGTAGGCCGACCGCGCCGCCGCCCAAACGGCCAGTAGCGCAGCAGGACCACCGCGAGCACGTCCTCGTCCGGCACGGCACCCACCTGCCACGAGTCGACGCCCTCACGCGGGTTGTCGCGTTCGACCCACCAGCCCTCGGCCCGGCGGAACGTGACGCGTTTCACCGAGAGCGGCCGATCGGGCAGGCGCACCACCGCCAGACGTCCGGGCCGCACCCGTGCGCCCCACAGCACCAGCAGCTGGTCTCCGTCGCGCAGGGTCGGCTCCATGGACCGCCCCGAGACGAGGACCCGGCCGGGCCGCGCGCGGGGAGCGAACACGGGCAGATCTCCGAAAGTGATCGGGGGGTGGGCCGAGTCGGGACGGGTACAGGCCGTGAGTAGTGTCCACCACGATCGGACCGTCACCAAGAACGAACCCATCAAGAGACGCCCATCACGATCAACGAGGAAGGGACTGATGCAGGTGCTGTCGCGTCTGTTCGCCCCCAAGATTTTTGCCCCCAAGACGGTCGTACACGCCCACTGCGACCTGCCGTGTGGCATCTACGATCCGGCGCAGGCCCGCATCGAGGCCGAGTCGGTCAAGGCCATCGCGCAGAAGTACGCCGAGAGCGACGACGAGGTCTTCCGCACCCGCGCGCTGTTCATCAAGGAGCAGCGGGCCGAGCTCGTCAAGCACCACCTGTGGGTGCTGTGGACCGACTACTTCAAGCCGCCGCACTTCGAGAAGTACCCAGAGCTGCACACCCTGTTCAACGAGGCGACGAAGCTGGCCGGCGCTGCCGGCGGCAAGGGCACCGTCGACGTCGACAGGGCGCAGCAGCTGCTCGACAAGATCGCTGAGATCGACAAGATCTTCTGGGAGACCAAGCAGGCCTGACGCTCTGCTGTCCACGACCGTGTTCCGGTGCCGGTGAGCATCCTCGTCGTCACCGGCACCGGCACCGGTGTGGGCAAGACCGTCGTGACCGCGGCGGTGGCTGCGCTGGCCGCTGCTCGCGGCGCGTCGGTCGCCGTCGTCAAGCCCGCACAGACCGGGGTCGCGCCGAACGAGCCGGGCGACATCGACGACGTACGACGACTCGCGGGCGTGACCGACCTGCACGAGTACGCCCGCTATCCCGATCCCCTGTCCCCCGCCGCGGCCGCCCGCAACGCCGGCCGCGCTGCGCTCGACCTGCGCGTCAGCGCGCGCGACATCCGTGACCTCTCAACCGACCGGCGACTCGTGCTCGTGGAGGGCGCCGGAGGCCTGCTCGTCCGCTACGACGACGAGGGCACGACGCTGGCCGACCTCGCCCACGGCCTCGAGGCACCGGTGCTCGTCGTCACGGCCGCGGCGCTCGGCACTCTCAACCACACCGCCTTGACGCTGGAGGCGATGGCGCACCGCGGGCTCGCGCTCGCCGGACTGGTCGTCGGATCGTGGCCGGCGTCGCCCGACCTTGCCAGCCGCAACAACGTCCGGGACCTGGAGACCCTCGCGGCCCGCCCCCTCGCGGGTGCGATGCCGGCCGGCGCCGGCGACCTCGACGCCCCCGAGTTCCTGCTCGCCGCCCGAAGCGGTCTGGGTCCATCGCTGGGCGGCACGTTCGATGCGGCAGACTTCCGCCGTGACCACGACCCTGAGGGAAACCCGTGACCGCTAGCACCACCGGCACGTCGTACGACGTCCTCGCCACCGCACGACGGCAGGTGCTCGACGAGGGCCGGGGCCTCGCCGAGGCCCAGGTTCTCGAGGTGCTCCAGCTCCCCGACGACGCGTTGCCGGAGGCCTTGGCCCTTGCGCATGACGTGCGGATGCGCTGGTGCGGGCCCGAGGTCGAGGTCGAGGGCATCGTCTCCGTCAAGACCGGGGGCTGCCCCGAGGACTGCCACTTCTGCTCCCAGTCGGGGCAGTTCCAGTCGCCGGTGCGCGCCGCGTGGCTCGACATCCCCAGCCTCGTCGAGGCGGCCCGTGAGACCGCCGCGACAGGCGCGACGGAGTTCTGCATCGTGGCTGCCGTGCGCGGCCCCGATGACCGGCTGATGCGCCAGATGCGCGAGGGGGTCGACGCCATCAAGGCCGCCGTCGACATCAACGTCGCCGCGTCGTTGGGCATGCTGACCCAGGAGCAGGTCGACGAGCTCGCCGACATGGGCGTGCACCGCTACAACCACAACCTCGAGACCGCACGGTCGTACTTCCGGCACGTCGTCACGACGCACACGTGGGAGGAGCGCTGGTCCACGCTCACCATGGTCCGCGACGCGGGCATGGAGGTGTGCTGTGGAGGCATCGTCGGCATGGGTGAGTCGGTGGCGCAGCGGGCCGAGTTCGCCGCGCAGCTGGCCGAGCTCGAGCCCGACGAGGTGCCGCTCAACTTCCTCAACCCGAGGCCCGGCACGCCGTTCGGCGAGCTGCCGGTGATGGACGGCAAGGACGCGCTGCGCACCATCGCCGCGTTCCGCCTCGCCCTGCCGCGCACGATCCTGCGGTACGCCGGCGGCCGCGAGGTCACCCTCGGTGACCTCGGCACCCGCGACGGCATGCTCGGCGGCGTCAACGCCGTCATCGTCGGCAACTACCTCACCACGCTGGGCCGCACGCCTGACGACGACCTGGCCCTGCTCGGCGAGCTGCACATGCCGGTCAAGGCGCTCTCCGACACCCTCTGAGCACGCTGAGCGCGGTCCGGGGCGCGCGGGCTCCCCTGGGCTGTCTAAATGGTGAGAAAGCGGGGTAATGTCCCGCCGTCCGCATTCCTGCCATAGGAGCACGACGTGGCCGTTGACGACAGCAATCGCGAGCCCGAGGCCGTACGCGAGGCCGCCGAGAAGCGAGTCCACGCGCCGGCGTGGAACCTGCTGCTCCTCATACCGCTCCTCGGCACGTTGGTGCCGACGATCTACAACAAGGAGGAGCCCACCCTCGCGGGCTGGCCGTTCTTCTACTGGTACCAGATGATGTGGATCCCGATCAGTGTCGTGTTGACCCTCATCGTGTACCGGGCGACGCGGGGTGACCGGTGATGGACGACATCAAGACCGTCGAGGCGGTCGTCTTCCTCGCGCTGTTCCTGCTGGTCACCGTCCTCGGTTTCGTCGCGTCGCGCTGGCGCCGCGCCGAGAGCCTCGAGCACCTCGACGAGTGGGGTCTCGGCGGCCGGAACTTCGGTGCCTGGATCACCTGGTTCCTGATCGGCGGCGACCTCTACACCGCCTACACGTTCGTCGCCGTCCCGGCGCTGATCTACGGCGCGGGCGCACTCGGCTTCTTCGCCGTGCCCTACACGATCGTGGTCTACCCGATGGTGTTCCTCGTCGCGGTGCGGCTGTGGTCGGTGAGTCATCGCCACGGCTACGTGACCCCTGCCGACTTCATTCGCGGTCGCCACGGGTCGAGCACCCTGGCGCTGATGGTCGCACTCACGGGCATCGTCGCGACCATGCCCTACATCGCGCTCCAGCTGGTCGGTATCCAGGCCGTGATCAAGACGATGGGCATCGAGGGCACGGGAGTGGCCGCTGACCTCCCGCTGATCATCGCGTTCGTGATCCTCGCGCTCTACACCTACCAGTCCGGTCTGCGCGCGCCGGCGCTCATCGCGTTCGTCAAGGACACGCTCATCTACATCGTCGTCATCGCGGCGATCGTGGTGATCCCGGGCAAGCTCGGTGGCTGGGACGCGATCTTCAGCGCGGCCAACGACAAGTTCGACGCGACCCCACCCCCGCCCGACGGCCCGGCCGACGGGCTGATCCTCGCCGACCCTGCGGTCCTCGGCTACTCGACCCTCGCGTTCGGCTCGGCTCTCGCGCTGTTCATCTACCCGCACTCGATCACCGGCGTGCTCGCCAGCAAGAGCCGCGACGTCATCAAGCGCAACATGGCGGCGCTCCCGGCGTACAGCTTCGTCCTGGGACTGCTCGCGCTGCTCGGCTACATGGCCATCGCTGCGGGCATCACGCCTCTGGGCGCCGATCCTGAGGCCGGTGTCCCTGGAGACAGCAACACGGTGGTGCCGCTGCTCTACGAGGAGATGTTCCCGGACTGGTTCGCCGGCGTCGCGTTCGCGGCCATCGCCATCGGTGCACTCGTGCCTGCCGCCATCATGTCCATCGCGGCGGCGAACCTCTTCGCACGCAACATCTACAAGGAGTACATCAACCGCGATGCGAGCGCGGCCCAGGAAGCCCGTGCCAGCAAGCTGATGTCACTGGTCGTCAAGCTCGGTGCGGTCGTGGTGATCCTGTTCCTCGACCCCCAGTTCTCCATCGACCTGCAGCTCATCGGCGGTGTCATCATCCTGCAGACGCTCCCGTCGATCGTGCTGGGGCTGTTCACCGGATGGTTCCACCGCTGGGCACTGCTCGCCGGCTGGGCGGTGGGCTTGTCGTTCGGGATGTGGATGCTCTGGGACACCCCCAACCCCTTGCGCGACAAGGAACACTTCGGCGGCCCGCTCTACCGGCTCTCCGAGCTGGGCATCGACTCGGACTCCACCATCTACACCGGCCTGGTGGCTGTCGCCGCCAACCTGGCGGTGGCGGTCGTCGGCACGCTGCTGCTGCGAGCGGTTCGGGCCCCCATGGGGCCGGACGTCACCGTCCCGACCGACTACCACGTCGAGGCGGGCGATCCCGGTGTCATGGCCGGGGCTGCCACCGCGACGCAGGCCGCATCCTCCGGCGAGTCGGGGGCGGCGCCACCCGCCCGCTGACCCGTTCCCCGCAGGGACGGATCGTCGGCGTCAGCCGGCCTCTCGGCGGAAGGTCCGCCGGTAGGCCTGCGGCGTGGTGCCGACTCGGCGTACGAAGTGGTGGCGGAGCACCGCGGCACTGCCGAAGCCGGCCCGGTCGGCGAGCAGGTCGATGCCCAGCTCGCTCTCTTCCAGGAGCCGCTGCGCGAGCAGAACCCGCTGGCCGATCAACCAGTGGTGGGGCGTGGTGCCCGTCTCGGAGCGGAACCGGCGGGCGAACGTGCGTGGTGACATGTGGACCCGCGCCGCCAGGCCATCGACGGTGAGGTCGTCGGCGAGGTGGTCGCCCATCCACTCGAGGGTGCCCTGGAGGGTCTCGGCGTCCACGGCGGGCATCGGCGTGTCGACGTACTGCTGCTGACCACCGTCACGGTGTGGCGGGACGACCATCCGCCGCGCGAGCCGGTTGGCCACCCGCTCGCCGAACTCCTCGCGGACGATGTGCAGGCAGGCGTCGATCCCAGCAGCGGTGCCGGCACTGGTGAGGATCGGCCCGTCCTGGACGTAGAGGGACCGGCAGGCGACACGGGCCTCGGGGAACCGCTCGGCGAGCTCGTCGACGTAGACCCAGTGCGTGGTGCAGTCGCGCCCGTCGAGCAGTCCCGCCTCGCCCAGCACGAAGGCACCGCTGCAGACGCTGAGGATGCGGGCGCCGCGGTCCATGGCAGCGCGCAGTCGCTCCAGCAGGTCGGCCGGGATCGGCTGGTCCTGCTGCACCGGAGCGACCGCGATGAGGTCGGCGTCGTCGAGGGCAGAGAAGTCGTAGGCGACGTCCAGGTCGATGCCGGACCGGGTTGTCACCTTGCCGGGCTGCTCGGCGCAGATGCGGAAGTCGAAGCTGGGCAGCGTCGGCTCGTCCGGTCGGTCCAGACCGAAGACCTCGCAGAGGACGCCGAGCTCGAACATCGACACCCCGTCCAGCACGGGTACGGCCACGCGTTCGATCATGGGGCCTAGTATGGCAGGAACTTGATGGTGGGTGTCAAGCCTGCCACTGTTGGCGCGATCTGAACGAGCGCATGATTACTGCCATGACCTACTTCGTGCTCGTTCTCGCGTTCCTCGCACTCTCCGTCACGGCCATCGGCCTGGTGCGCACGGTCCATCACGACCGCCCGCGTCACGCGCCGCACGGCCCGTCCTACTGGGCATCGTCCAACCTGCCCTCCAGTCCGTTCGCCAGCTGACCCTGCTCCGGGCCCCGGCCCGCGCCCCCCGTCGGCGCGGGTCGGCGCGCTCGTAGGCTGAGCGCCGTGATCGTGCGCGCCGCCCGGCCCGAGGAGTTCGACACCGTCGGGGGCCTCACCCTCGAGGCCTACGTCGCCGACGGATACCTGGACAACGACGACGACTACGCGGACGAGCTGCGCGGCGCCGCCCATAGGGCCGCTCACGCCGAGCTCGTCGTGGCCGCCGACGGTACGCCGGCCAAGCTGCTCGGCACCGTCACCTTCTGCCTCCCCGGCTCGCCGTACGCCGAGATCTCCCGACCCGGTGAGGCAGAGTTCCGGATGCTTGCCGTTGCGCCCGACGCCCGCGGCCGCGGCGTCGGCCAGACACTGGCCCGTTGGTGCGTCGACAGGGCACGCGAGCAGGGCTGTGTGGCGATGGTGCTCAGCAGCCTCGACCGGATGACGGCGGCGCACCGCCTCTACGAGCGGATGGGTTTCGAGCGTCTCCCGGAGCGCGACTGGCGGCCCAACCCGGACATCACGCTCCTGGCCTTCAAGCTCGAGCTCGTGCCGTGACAGGTACGGAGGTGCGGGCCTGGTGCGCGCACTGCGGCAGGAAAGCAGCGATCGGCGACCACGCGTCGTGCACGGCGCGAGCCGCACTCGAACCGCCGCGCTACTGCGCGCGGTGTGGCCGTCGGATGGTTGTGCAGGTGCTCCCGGCGGGCTGGTCCGCCCGGTGCGTGGAGCACGGGACGATCAGCGGTTGAGCCGTCAGGCCACCAGGCCGAGTCGGCGCAGCTCGACGGTGAGGTCGTGGGGGTTCGTCGATGCCTGCATCGCGGCCTCGAGGGTGATGACACCGTCGCGGATGAGCGCCACAAGGTGCTGGTCGAAGGTCTGCATGCCGTAGTAGGCGCCGTCCTTGAGCAGCTCGTTGATCGTCGAGGTCTTGTCCTCGTCGGCGATGGCGTCCGCGATGCGGCCGGTGTTGACCAGGATCTCCATCGTGACGCAGCGGCCCTGACCGTCGGCGCGGGGAACCAGGCGCTGGCAGATGATCCCGCGCAGCGCACCGGCGAGCGCGAGGCGCACCTGCTTCTGCTCGTGCGGCGGGAAGAAGTCGATGACGCGGGTGATGGTCTCCTGTGCGTCGGTCGTGTGCAGCGTCGACATGACGAAGTGACCGGTCTCGGAAGCTGCGAGCGCAGCTTTCACGGTCTCGGTGTCGCGCATCTCGCCGACGAGGATGACGTCGGGGTCCTGGCGCATCGCCGCGCGCAACGCGGTGGTGAAGTCGACCGTGTCGATCCGCACTTCGCGCTGGTTGATCATCGAGAGCTTGTCGAAGTGCAGCACCTCGATCGGGTCCTCGATCGTGACGACGTGGACCTCGCGGTTGTTGTTGATGTGGTCGATCATGCCGGCGAGCGTGGTGGTCTTGCCCGAGCCGGTGGGACCGGTGACCAGCACGAGCCCGCGTGGCTCCATCGCGAGCGCGCCGAGGACCGGAGGCAACCCCAGCTCGTCGAGGGGGATCGCGCCGACGCTCACCCGGCGGAACACCATGCCGGCGGAGCCGCGGGAGCGAAAGGCGTTGACCCGGAATCGGCCGAGGCCGGGGACCGAGTAGGCGAAGTCGGCCTCGTTGGTCTTGGCGAACTCCTCGATCAAGTCCTCCCTGAGGACCTCCCTGACCATGCTCTCGGTGTCCTCAGGGGTGAGGTTAGGGGCCTGGAGCTTGCGCAGGCGACCGTCGATGCGCACGCGCGGGGGGGAGCCCACCTTGACGTGCAGGTCGGACCCGCCGACCTCGCCGAGGGCGCGCAGGAACGCCACGACCGACTGAGGCTCCGATCCACTCATATGGGGTTTCTCGGCAGTCGGCGGTCTACCTTGAGCGCGACCGCCTACTCGATGACAGCCAAAACGTCACCTTCCTGCACAACATCGCCCGCGGACACGTGGACCGAGGCGACTCGGCCGGTGTACTCGGAGATGACCGGGATCTCCATCTTCATCGACTCGAGCACGAGCAGCGTGTCGCCGGCCTTGACGGCGTCGCCCTCGGCCACGGAGACCGAGAACACGTTGGCCACCATCTCGGCCCTGATGTCGTCGGCCACCCCAGCTCCTCTCGTGCCCGGTTCGTCCCACCCGATCCGAGGTGGCATCCAACCACAGCCGTCAGGCGTGCCGGGCCGGACACGTGCGCTCACCTCCACGTCCACGGGGTGGTGGCGCGCGACACTGCTGCCGTGACCCTGGTCGTGCTGGCGGTGCTCATGGCGGTGGCGGCCGTCGTGTTCATGCGCGGCATCGGCGGGTTCGGACCGCCCGCCGTATGCGCGGTGCGCCTGCTGGTGGTTGCTGGTGGCGTGCATCTGGGCGTGGCTGCCCTGGCACCTGGCTCCGGCTGGGCCCGCACCGCTGCCCTCGTCCTCAGCACGGCGCTGGTGGGCCTGTTCCTGCTGGGCAACCGAGAGCTGCCCGGAATCCCCCTGATCGCCCTCGGGCTCCTGCTCAACGTGGTGGTGGTGTTCGCGAACGGCGCCATGCCGGTCTCGGTCGAGGCGTCCGCGAGAGCCGGCGTGCCGGAGCAACATCTCGGTCTGGGTTCCGACGCCCTGCGCGAGGCGACCGGCGAGGGGACCCGGCTGGGGTGGCTGGGCGACGTGATCCCGGTGGCCTCGCCGTGGCGACCGCAGGCCGTGAGCGCCGGAGACGTCCTGGTGGCCGCGGGTGTGGGACTGCTCGTGTTCGCCTTGCCTCGCCGGTCTCGCCGCCAGGGTCAGGACGCGAGGCGCCCGGATCTCACGAGCGTCCCGGACAGGGACTCGACGACCCTGGGGTCGTACTCGTAGGCCATGCCGAGACGCAGCCGCTCGAGCGCGTCGAGCCCGCACGAGACGTCCGTCGAGTCACCCACCAGGTCGTCATAGGCGTTGACGACCCTGATGATGCGGCTCGCGAGCGGCACCGACTCGTCGTCGCCCCGGTGCGGGCGACGGTAGGGCTCTGCCTGCTTGGCGACGATCGTGGCGACACCGTCGACCACTCCCGTCTGACGTACGACGTCCGCGCTGAACGCGGCGATGCGCCGCTGGTCGGTGGGAGCCGCGACGACCGTGGCGCCACCGGGGATGGGCTCGGCGAGGGAGAGCTGGCCGATGTCGTGCATGAGTGCGGCGTACTCCAGGTCGCGCAGGTCGGTGTCGCTCATGCCGAGCTCCCGGCCCACAGCGACTGCGAGGTGGCCGACGCGGCGAGCATGGCCGGTCTCGGTGTAGCCGCCGAGCTCCGTGACGCGCGAGAGGGCGCGGATCGTCTGCAACGACGTGGCGCGGATCGACGTGTGACGGCGGAAAGCGAACTGGGTGAGCAGCAGGGGCACGACGATGATGGGCAGCGCCCAGAGGCCCATGATGGAGGCCGCCAGGGCGATGAGCACGCCCGTCGAGCCGATGGCCGATCCGATGCCGGCCTGGACGCGCAGCTCGTTGCGCAGGACAGCCACGAACGGCGCCCGGTCGGCGCTGGCCCGCATCGCGGCCGCAATGAGGGCGTCCACGAGCAGCGTGACGGCGACAACGGCCACGAGTACGAAGGCCAGACCGAAGCCCGGCAGCTCGCGCACGACGTCGTCGAGGCGCGTGCCGTGGAACACGGCTGCGGCGACACCGATGGACAGCAGTCGCCGGGCAAGCGTGTCGATGCCGGGTGCACGGTTGGCGACGAGGTGCGGCGCGACGCCGGCGATCATGGCGACAGCCGTGACGGCAACAGCCTGCAGTGCCGAACGCTCCACGTCCTCGCCGTTGTAACGGGTGAGCAGGACGTACGCGAGGGCACCCGCGGTGGCGATCGGCGCCGCGTCGCGGCCGCCGGCCAGGGTAATGCGCGCGAGCTCGCCGAGTGCGATGAACGCGCCGAACGAGAGCGCGATGTCGGCGCGGACGAAGCCGCCGGGTGACGCGGTGACGACCACCGACGCGCTGGCCAGCAGACCGGCCGCGGCGACGACGAGCATGAGCCCGGTGAACCTCGAGTCATCGAGCTGGGCCCGCATCGTGTTCACGACCGGACACCGGGCATTCGTGCGGACTCGGTGGACGACTCGGGGTCGTCGTGGTCGAAGGAGCGCGCGGCCGGAATCGCAGCCGGGACCAACGGGTCATCGAGAGGAGGTTCGACGACGAGCGCCGTTGTGTCGGGCACCCACTCGTGGACCTCCAGGGCGGCGATCATCGCCAGCACCATCGGGGGATCGAACTGCGTGCCCGAGCAGCGGCGCAGCTCCTCCAACGCCTCCTCGATCGAGCGCGCACCGCGGTAGGAGCGCGTCGTCGTCATCGAGTCGAAGGCGTCCGCGACGGCGATGACCCGTGCGAACTCCGGGATCTCCATGCCGCTGAGGCCCATCGGATAGCCCCGGCCGTCGAGGCGCTCGTGGTGGTGCAGGATCCCGGCGAAGGCTTCGTCGAGGAACTCGATCTCGCGCACCATCTCGAGACCGCGCACCGGGTGCATCTGGATGAGGGCGAGCTCGTCGTCGGTGAGGCGGCCGGCCTTCTGCAGAACCTTGGTCGGCACGCCGAGCTTGCCGACGTCGTGGAGCATGCCCGCGTAGCGGATCGAGGCGACCCGGTCCTCGCGCATGCCGATCTGACGCGCAAGGAGCACCGACGCCGCCGAGACGCGCTCGCTGTGCCCTCGGGTGTAGAGGTCCTTGGTCTCGACCGCCTGGATCAGTGTGCGCACCGTGCGGTCGTACGCCCGCTGCTCCTCGGCGTACTGCTCGTAGGCCCATCGCGCAACGAAGAGCGGGATGAGCAGCAACAACGCGGCCGCCGGCCCGACGTCCCCTCCGTCGGAGTCCCAGAGGACCGCGAGCAGAAGACCGAACAAGCCATAGCCGACGTAATGCGGGGCTGACCCTGCGAGCGTCCCTTGGAGGACGATGCGGATACTGACGCCCTGGTGGAAGTACACGACGAACGCCACGAGCAGGCCATTGATCGCGCAGTGGACGAGCAGTGCCGCGACGAACGGCAGGATCAGGTAGGGAAAGCTGCCCGCGTGAACAGGCTCGCCGCCGAGGATCGTGAAGACCAGCCCGGACGCAGCAGCCGCCACGGTTATCTGGGCGGTGTTGAAGGCCCGCTTGATCGGCGGTTGTCCGTCGAACGTGGAGATCGTCGTCACCGCGAGCAGCACCGCGCCCCACCCCCCGAAGAGCGGAAGCGCAGCACTGGTGATCACCGAGCTCAACGCGATCGTCACGAGGTCATGGGAGCCACGGGAACCGTACGAGTCGGTAAGGATGAGAAGGACACTCAGCGCCAGGAAGTCGACGAGCTTGATGTTGCCGAGGCCGTGAACGACCGCCAGCACGGGAAGCGGAACGGCGAGCAGGCACACGGACGCGATGAACACGCGCGCACGCGCGGGCAGTCGCTCCATGTCACTCCATGTCACTCCGTCGGATGAGGGGGCTTGGCCAGAGAGCGGGACGGGGAACGACAGCGCAAGTGAGTAACGACTTCCCACTGTGCAGTGGACTAACGAACTGTTACCACTTCCACTGTGCAGTGGACTGAAGGAACATCTCGACAGCAGACACGATCTTCTTCATGGTGGAACCAACCCCTTGGATTCATGTCACGGGCACCGCTAAAAGCCCGTGCGGAATCCGCTCCGCTGGGAAAGCACTACTGCTCGAAGAAACGCCTGAGCTGATCGACCACTGCGCTGCCGATCCCGATCCCGCTCTCTTTAGTTGTCAAAGCAACCCGCGCAATTTCTTCGGCTGGTTGGCGGTGCAAATGAAGGCCAGAGCTGGCCTGGACATCACAGGAAATGTCCCGCTGAAGAAATGTGGCACCCGAATAGGCGGCGATACCGTACGAAAGCAGCGCAACTGACCCAGGGCCGTCCTGCGCGCGTGGAACACTCGCCGTATGACGACACTGCGGTTGCTGCCCGAGCTCGAAGAGGCCCTCCGACAGATCCCCGGGGTCAAGGCAGCAAGCGTCGTCACCGGTCCTGATGCCGTCCCGACCGAGGTGCACGTCCTCGCCTCCCCCGGCAAGCCGGCCAAGCAGGTGGTGCGCGACGTGCAGTCGCTCTCGATGGCACGCTACGACCTCGACATCGACCATCGCATCGTCTCGGTCGTACAGATCGGCGACGAGGAGGCACCGCTCGCCCACGGCGTCGCGGCAGAGGACGAGACAGCAGGCGGTGACTCAGCCCATACCCGGCCGGCTATCTCGGCCATCATGGTGCGCAGTGGCTCCGACGCGACCGAAGCCGCGGTGACGCTGCGATCCGGTGATCTGGTCTTCGAAGGACGAGCCGAGGGCCCCGCGGGGTCGAGTCACCGCGCGCGACTCGTGGCCGAGGCGACACTGGCCGCGGTGAGCGAGCCGCTCGGTCGGCCGTGTGAGGTCGAGTCCGCGGCCATCATCAACGCGGCTGAGCGCCAGGTGGCCCTCTGCGTCCTCACCATCTCGGGACCGCGCGACGGCGAGCTGGTGCTGACGGGGAGCGCGCTGGTCAAGGGCGATGACGCCGACGCGGTCACCAAGGCGGTGCTCGCAGCGCTCAATCGTCAGCTGACCGGCTGACCGAGAAGCATTGACCTGATGGACGGGTCGGGCCGAGACTTTGGGGTGATTCGCCCCTGTTTGCCCTGACTCTGTGAGGCCACCGTGCCCGAACCGGCAACCCCCTCAGACGAGAAGCTCGATGAACTGATCCGGGCGAGGCTCGCCCTCGCCGGCGTCGACCTCGACCAGCTGGGCGAGAGCCCCGACCCCGAGACCGGGTCACCGTCGCGGGCTCAGGCCCTCGAGTCGCTGCGCGGCTTCCTCGCGGGCCCCAGATCCGGCGGGGTCCGCACCGGGGGGACCGTGCGCACGATCAACCGTTGGCAACCGCCGGTTGACGAGACGCCGGGATCGGATGCAGACCGGGACCGTCTCGCGCAACAGGAGGCGCCACCACTGCTCTATCCGTCCATCACCACGGCATGGACCGCCGAGGAGCGCCGATGACGCCGGATGCCGTGACCCGACGTCTGTTTCTCGCCCGCCTCGCCGCTCTCACCTCGGCGGCCGCCGCGGCGCCGGTGGTGCTTCCCGGCGTCGCCTCGGCGGCGGAGAGCGCCAGCACTGCTCCGATGCCGAACGTCCCGGTGCGCCCCGAGGCAGTGGCTGACCCTACGGAGGCGACGCTCGCCGAGGCGGCCCGGCTGATGCGCGACCGCCGGCTCACGTCGCGGCGTCTGGTCGACGCGCAGCTGGAGCGGATCGGTGCGTACGACGACGACTACCAGGCCTTCGCACTGGTGCTCACAGAGCAGGCCAGGGCTGCCGCACATCGCGCCGACCGCGCGCCGACGTCCTCGCCGTTGAACGGCATACCCCTCTGCATCAAGGACAACTTCTACACAGAGGGCGTACGGACCGCCGCCAACTCCTACGTCTTCGCCGACTTCGTGCCGCCCTACGACGCGACTGCGGTCGAACGGCTCACCAGAGCCGGCGCCGTCGTGCTCGGGAAGGGTCAGATGGGTCCACTGGCCACGACGCGTGCGACCACACCGGCCGGCGAGGTCACCACGGTCAATGCGTGGACGCCCACGGACCCGTCGGTCGACCCCGGCGGCTCCTCGACCGGACCCGCGACCGCCGTGGCAGGCCGAATGGCCACGTCGTCCATCGGCACGCAGACCGGTGGCTCGATCACCGCCCCGTCGAACGCGCAGAACCTCACCGGACTCAAGCCGACGATGGGACGGGTCTCATTGCACGGCGTCATCCCGCTCACCTTCAGTCGTGACCACGTCGGGCCGCTGGCCCGCGACGCGCTCGACGCTGCGCTGATGCTGACGGTGCTGGCCGGGCCCGACGAGGCGGACGTACGCACGCAGGGCCTGCCGGCACTGCCCGACCTGGTGCGGGCCGCGACGCCCGTCCGCGCCGGCGGCGGCAGGGTCAGGCTGCGACGGCGTACTCGCATCGGCGTACCGCCTGACTACCTCGATGGGAACGGCGCCGAGCTGAACGCTCGTCGCGCCTGGCTCGACACGATCGCGGCCACACCGAACGCGGAGGTCGTCGACGTTCGCTACCCGGACGACTGGAGTCTGCTCACCGGCAGCGCGTTCAACAACGTCCGGCTGCCCGAGCGCACCGAACCGTTCCGCCCATTCCTACGCAAGGACCTGCGGCTGTTCGGTGTGTCGGTGATCAGCTGGCTGCAAGGCCTGCTGCTCTCGGGCGACGAGTGGGCTACGGGGCAGCGCGCGAAGCACCATCTCCTGCAAGAGGTTCTGGACGAACTGTTCGCGCAGTGCGACGTCGTCCTGCAGACCTCGCCGGTGCCTTTCGACATCCTCGGCCTCCCGGAGATCGGCTTCCCGATCGGGTTCGGTGCGGACGATGCCAGCGAACCCGAAGTGCCGATCGGCACGATCCTCGGCGGGAACCCGTACGCCGAGGACCGACTGCTCGAGGTGGTCGCGGCCTACCAGGCGCAGACGGACTGGCAGTGGCGCCGGCCCGCGGACCCGCCGACGGACGCCGGTGCTGCCGCTCTGCGTCGCGCTCGCCCGCGCCCGCGACTGGATGCCGTCGCGGCAGCAGCCCTCACCGAGTAGGCGCTGGGCCGAGTACGCGCTGGGCCGTGAGTTCTGCGTCGCCCAGCGAGCGAACGCGAGCTGACGCCCCACCAGCGAACGCGGGGCTGGCGCCACCCCCGCTCACCGGCGTGGGTGTGGGGGTGGTCGGTGGTGTCCGGGTGGGTGGGGTTCGGGTCCGAGGGTGCGTCCGTCGGGGTGTTGGAGGAGGTAGCGGCCGTCGGGTAGCCGGTGGAGTTGCCAGTGGCCTTCGTGGATGAGCAGGTGGTGGGCTTCGCAGGGCAGTACCCCGTTGTCGACGGTGGTGGGGCCGCCGTGGGTCCAGCTGGTTTGGTGGTGTCCGTCGGACCAGGTGATGGGCCGGTCGCAGTAGGGGGCGGGGCAGCGGTCGCCGTCGCGGGCGATGATGGCGCGTCTCTGGGCGGTGGTGAAGAACCGGCGTTGCGCCCGGTTGCCGATCACTTGCCCGTCGGGGCCGAGCGCGACCACGGTGACCAGGGAGTCGCAGCCGAGGCGTTGCGCGGTGGCGGCGGTGATGGGTCCGATCCAGGCCAGCGAACCCCCCGGGGACCCCGACTCACCCGGCTGCGAGGACAGCGTGTCGGCGTCGACGGTGACGATCAGCTGCGTCCGACCGCCACCTCGCCCACCTCCTTCCTCCTCACGTCTTCCGCCGCCGCTTTTCTCGCCACTCTCGACATCGCCGCCATCCCTTTCGTCGCCGGCGCGCCGGCGCTCTCGGCGTTGACTTGCGGCCTGTCGTCCGGCCCTTCGCCGGGTTGGTCGTCGCGGAGGTAGTGGCGGGCGAGGTGGGCGAGGGCGTCGAGGCGGCGTTGGGTGGGGGTGCGGGTGTCCCCGGCGACGAGGGGGCTGGCGGCGTCGACGGCGGTGGCCAGCAGGGCGCCGGTGGCCTCGTCGGCGACCCCGCGGATCAGCATGGACCCGTCCAGGGTCGGCGCCAGGGTGAGCCCGCGCCGGTCGTACCTCGCCAAGGCTCGTGCGTCGGCGGCGTCGGGGTCCAGGGCGTGTTGCAGGCGGCGCATCACGTCCGCGACCGCCCGCGGGTCCGCCACCCGGGCTGCGTCCAGCGCGACCGGCTCGATCAGGTCCACCGCCCCCGCGGGTGCCTTGTCGGTGCCGTCGGCGATCAGCCGGGCATGCGCCGGGTCGATCTCCCCGGCCCCGAGCGCCGCAGCCGTCGCCGCCAGCTCCACCCGCCCGAGCGCCCGCGCCGTGCGCACCGTGGCCGCGGCCTCGTTCGGGGTCATCCGGGCCTTCGCCCGCAGCCACGACTTCGCGTCCAGCAGACCCTCGTACGAGAAGACGTTCTGCGCCTCCACCTCCCGGGTCACCGCGAGCACCGCCGCCTCGGCCTTGGCCTGCAGCCGGCGCAGGTCCTGCACCCGTGCGGCGAGCTCGCCGGGAGTGAAGCCGCGCAGCGCACCGTCCTCGATCGCGGCGGCCGCCGCGTCCAGGCCGGTGTGCGCGTCGGCCAGACCCGTCGGACACCGCACCACGAACATCGATCGAAAGCATGTTCGATCCTACCGCCACCCACCGACACCCAACACGCCCAGAACCCCTTTGTGGACAACGGATATCGGCCACGCGACGAGGGGGACGACGCGTACTCGGGGCCCCTACCGGCCGCCACGCAAGTCTTGACGGTCAGCGAGTGTCGTACCACTTTGGGTGATCCGAACTAGTGACGAACCGGGAGAAATGCCATGAAAACTTCCCGTTCCATGCGATCACTCGTGCCACTCGCCGCCGCAGCGCTCGGAGCGAGCGCCATGGGCGCCACCGGCGCCATCGGTACCGCCGATCGGTCACCCGCCGCGGCGCCCGCCGAACGCCAGCACGTGGCCAGGGCCGAACCAGAGGCACCGCCGTGCGTCCGCGAGTCAGCCGACAGGCCCATCCACGAGTTCACCAGCCACCGAGAGCTGCGGGTCGAGTTGCGACGGATCCAATCGGTGAGTGACGGCCGCGTCTCGGTCGAGCGCATCGGCGAGTCGAACCGAGGGCGCGCTCTGTGGTCCGCCACCGTCGGTGACGGGGACAAAGTCGTGCTCGTGACCAGCGAGATCCACGGCGACGAAAAGACCGGGACCGACGCGTTGCTGCGGATCCTCGACTACCTGGGGACGTCGCAGTCCAGCACAGCCAAGCGCGTGCGCAAGGAGATCACCTTCGTGGCGGTCCCGAAGTTCAACGTCGACGGTGCCGAACTGGACCGGCGCGGCAACGACCGCAGCTGGGACGAGGTGGTCGCCGACTTCCCGCAGCTGGAGGGCGTCGAGCCGGCTTGGAACTACATCGACGACAGGCAGTCCAACGACGACTATTCCAAGCGTCCTGGCTTCGATGTGAACAGGGACTTCCACGCGAACCTCGAATACGAGCCGCGTCCACAGGACTTCCCTGGAACCTCCGAGGAGTTCGGCTGGTTCATCCAGCCGGTGTCGCAGGTTCTGCGCGATCTGTACATCGACCTGCGTGACGAGTACGGCAGCGTGGACGTCTATGTCGACCTGCACCACCAGGGTGCTTGCGTCGCCCAGGAAGATTCCCTCGAGCTGCTCGACGTCGGCGTGGACTACCCGCCGCTGCCCGACGAGGAGTTCGAGCCAGGCGGCAAGTATGCCGAGTATGCGGACGACTATCGACGGGACTACTCGCTCCAGCTCGCCACGTCGGGCTTCAACGGCATCGAGCGGGAAGGCTTCGTCCCGGCGCGCTATCCGCACCCGCTGGAGCGCGACGTGCCGGGTCAGGCACGCTCGGCGTTCTCCCTCAACGGCACCGGCACCGTGCTCTTCGAGGTTCGGGGTCAGACTGAGACGTTGGGCCAGCAGGGCCGCGAGCGCTTCACCCAGGCTGTGGTCGCGGGTCTCGGGGCCATCATCAGGGACGTCGCAACCGGCGCCGTGCACCGGATCAACCCCGAGTCGTTCTTCACGCTGCCCGAGACCGTTGACCTGGAGGGCAACAGCGGCGCGGCGGCGGCGCGCGAGGCCGCCGGCGTCCAGCAGTCGAGCAGTCGAGCGGAGCTGCTCAAGGGCGTCAACTAGGCGGCCGCAGGGGAACCGCCCTCACCAACCAGCGAGCGCCTGGTCGGTCGCCTCGACGAGCCTGTCGAAGCTGCGGTTGACCGACCGGCGCATCGCGAACCCGCCGCCGAGCTCGAGACTGACGAACCCGTGCAGCACACTGCGCAGGAACCGCGCCGCGTCGACAGCGTCCCCGCCGGTGATCCGGTAGCCGGCGAACACGTCGTAGAGGACCGACAGCGTCTCGTTCGCGGCCGCCTCGAGATCGTCCTCGTCGGGACCAGGCGCGCGCACGACGTACGCATAGCAACCGGGATGGGAAACGGCGTACGCCCGGTAGGCCTTCGCGACGGCCCGCAGCGCGTCCGGTCCCGCCTTGCCGCTGGCTGCGCGGCGCAACGTCTCACCCAGCTCGCGCACCGCCTTGACGGCGACGAGCCCGTGCAGTCCGTCGAGCCCGTCGACGTGCTTGTAGAGGCTGGGCTGCGCGACCCCGAAACGCTTGGCGAGCTCCGCCAGCGTCAGCCGGTCGCGGCCCACCTCGTCGATGAGCTCGGCGGCTTCGCTGACCACGACGTCGGTCGACAGGCCGGCCCTAGGCATGCGCCACCCGGTCGATGAGTCGGATGACGGCAGCGGCGGTGGTCTCCGGCGCCTGCACCTGCGGGAAGTGTCCGACCTCGGGAACCATGACCACGTCGGCGCTGAGCCGGTCGCCGATCCAGGCCGCCTCTGCGGCCGGGTCCTTCCAGTCGACGTCGTCTGCTCCCATCACGACCACAACCGGGGACTCGACGTCACGCAACCTCTGTTCTGCCGCTGCGTGTGACGTCCGCGTCGTCTGCACGAACGCCTTCCAGTGACCGGGGCGGCCCAGGTTCTCCCGCACGCGGCGCCGGTGCTCCTCGTAGCCCTCTGGCTTGGTGCCCGGCAGCCACTTCGGGTAGTAGGACATGAAGGCGGCCGGCCCCCACGGCTGCGTGAGCGTGATCCGGAAGAGCAGCTTCTGCAGCCCACCCATCGCGCCGTCGCGGACGAAAGGGCCGAGCAGTGCCAGGCCGCTTACCTTCGTGGGTGCGTCGGCCGCAGCGATGACGGCGGCGCCGGCACCCATCGAGTTCCCCACGACGTACGCCGGTCCGCCGAGCTCGTCGACGAGGGCCAGGATGTCGCCGGCGAGGGCGACATCGTCGTACGCCGTGAAGCTGGCGTCGCTGTCACCGTGTCCGCGCAGGTCCATCGTCACCACCCGGGCACCGTGCTGGGCGAGCAGGGGCGCCAGGAGCCGGTAGTTCTGGCGCAGCTCACCCATCCCGGGCACACAGATCACGAGAGGGCCTTCGTCGCCCGTTACGTCATAGGCGAGGCGGCCGTCCGGTCGCTGCACGTAGTTGGTTGTCATTCGGTTAGTCGTCATAGCCAGAAAGCTACATTAGTTAGCCAGCAGAGTCTAGAGGTCCGGGAAATCGACCTCATGACAGGATGGAGGGCACCCACCAGCTGACAACCCGAAAGGAGCGAGACCGATGGCGAAGAAGACGCGCAAGCGCAAGGCGCGGGCAAAGAGCAAGGCCAATCACGGCAAGCGTCCCAACGCGTAAGCCGCTCGCGGCTCCCCCGGGGTCACACGTCAGGCGTCGGGTGCCATCTCGGAGCGCGCGGCCTTGATCCGCAGCATCACCTTGTTTCGCAGGTCGGCCGGCACGTCGTCGTGTCCGCACGACCGCTTGACCAAAGCCTTGACGGCCTCCTCGAGGCCGTACTCCTGAAGGCACGGCCCGCACTCATCAAGGTGCTCCTTGATGACGTGCACGGAGTCATGTTGCATCTCGCCGTCGATGTACTCGTAGACCCGATCGAGCACCTCGGAACACGGCGTCTCGTGCGCTTTCCCGCAGCTCACGACGACCCCTCCTCATCAAGCACGCCCGCGGGGGCGAGACCGCGCTCACGGGCGTAGTCCTGTAGCAGGTCACGAAGTTGACGACGCCCTCGGTGCAGCCGGGACATGACCGTCCCGATCGGCGTCCCCATGATCTCGGCAATCTCCTTGTACGCGAAGCCCTCCACGTCAGCAAGGTAGACCGCGATACGGAAGTCCTCAGGGATCGTCTGCAGCGCCGTCTTCACGTCGGAGTCGGGCAGGTGCTCGAGCGCCTCGGCCTCGGCGGACTTCAGACCGCTCGACGTGTGCGACTCGGCCTGCGCCAGCTGCCAGTCCTCCACCGTCTCGGTGGCGGCCTGCTTCGGCTGACGCTGTGCCTTGCGATAGGTGTTGATGAACGTGTTGGTGAGGATCCGGTAGAGCCAGGCCTTGAGGTTCGTCCCCACCCGGAACTGGTGGAACGAGCCGTAGGCCTTCGCGTAGGTCTCCTGCACAAGGTCCTCGGCGTCCGATGGGTTCCGCGTCATCCGCAGCGCCGCCGAGTAAAGCTGGTCGATGAACTCCAAGGCGTCCCGCTCGAAGCGCGCGTTGCGTTCGTCGTCCGTCTCGACCACGTCTGCCGAGTCCACCTCGTTCCCGCTCATCGAAGGCGAGCCTATCCTCCTGACGGAGCCGCCCATTCCCGGCCAGTCGGCGTAGCTCAGAACGGCGGCCTCGGGCGCGCGGTCGGCGAACCTCAGTGCGGACATGCCTGGATGTTCCTCCTGCACAGATGACAACGGCCACTCTGGTGAACAGACGAGCCCATCAGCCGATTCCCGGCGATCACCGTCCGGCACCCCGAATCAGCCGATCGAGCCAGGTCTCCACAGCCACGACCACCGCCGCCAGCGTCTGCGCTCCACTCACCGCGGAGGCCTTCGGCACCCGGAAAGAGTGGTCGGCGTCCGCGACCGCGACCAGCTCGAACGGAGGACGTTTCCGCGGAAACGCCGCAGGCCCGCCGAACGGGTCGCGCTCGCCCTGCACGACCAGAGTCGGCACCCCCGAGCCGGTCAGCTCGGCCAGGCGCGACTTCTCGGGACGGCCGGGCGGGTGCAGCGGGAAGGCCAGCGCGAGAGCGCCCGCGGCACCCACCTGCACCGCCGTCCGGCAGGCCACGCGGGCTCCCGCGGACCGTCCGCCCACGACGAGAGGCCCCTCGACAGCGAGCGCCTCGAGCACCGCGACCCAGGCGACGTCCAGCGTGGGCGGCGGCGCGGCGGCCTTCCGCCCGGCCACCCGCCAGGGCTGCTCGACGAGCAGCACACCGACCCCGCGCGGAGGCAGCGCACGCGCCAGGGCAACCAGGTCCGGCGCCGCCACGCCACCACCAGCGCCGTGACCGAGGACGAGGGTCGCCCACGGGTCGGCCGCCGGTGAGCGGTGGACACGGGCCTCTCCGACGGGAGTCTGGACGGTTCGCGCCCTCAGAACAGCGTCTCCTCCTCGGCCTGGCCACTCGCCGCGGACCGTTCTTCCTCGACGTCCTCCCCCTCGGCCCCGATCGGCTGGACGAGATGAGGCCCGTCGTTGCGGACGTTGCTCACCTCGGTCGACACCGGGTACGCCGTGAGACGCCCGGGAGCGGCCGGCACGAGCAGGCCGCGCAGCCGGTCGGGATCGTCGGCCTCCGCGGCGAGCCAGTCGGCGTAGCGCTCCCGCTCGACGAGCATCGGCATCCGGTCGTGGATGCGCCCGAGGTCGTCGGTAGCCGAGGTGGTGATCACCGTGCACGTCCAGAGCCACCGGTCGGGGTCGTCATCGGCTTTGCTCTGGTCGCGCCACAACTCGTAGAGGCCGGCCATCGCGAGCACGCCGCCGTCACTGGGGCGGATGAAGAACGGCTGCTTCTTGGCGTTCTTCGGCGCACCCTCCCGGGCGTACCACTCGTAGTAGCCATCGGCGGGAAGCAGGCAACGACGCTTGGCAAAGGCCCGCTTGAACGCGGGCTTGTCCGCGACGGTCTCGACCCGCGCGTTGATCATGCGACTGCCGATCGACGGGTCTTTCGCCCACGACGGGACGAGCCCCCACCGCACGGTGTGCAGCCGGCGCTGCGGCGGCGCTTCCTTGTCCTGGCGCGGCGGGCGCTCGAGCACCGCGTAGACGGGATCGGTCGGCGCGACGTTGTAGCGAGCGGGCAACGGCTCGTCGTCGTCCTCGCCCACCTCCGCGCCCACGAGCTCGAACTCCTCGACCATGTCCTCGGGTCGTCGGCTCGCGGCATAGCGCCCGCACATGCGCGCCAGCCTGCCAGAGGGCGGTTCCTGTTTCGGCGGCGGCGGTGCGGGCAAGGCTCGAAGCATGATCCTGGTACGCCGGTTGGCCCGCCCCATGCTCGCGTCGGTCTTCATCAGCGGAGGGCTGGAGGCGCTGCGCAACCCGAAGCCCAAGGTGCCGGCCGCGGAACCCGTGGCACCACCGATCGCGGAACGGCTGCCGTACCTGCCCGAGGACACCGAGACGCTGGTCAAGGTCAATGCCGCTGTGCAGGTCGTCGCCGGCACGGCGCTGGCCTTTGGCAAGTTCCCGCGGCTCTCGTCGACGCTGCTCGCGGCCAGCATCATCCCGACCACGGCCGCCGGACACCGCTTCTGGGAGGAGGACGACCCGCAGACCAAGGCACAGCAGCAGATGCACTTCTTCAAGAACCTCGGCCTGCTCGGCGGTCTCATCCTCGCGGCGGTGGACACCGAGGGCCAGCCGGGACTGGCCTGGCGGGCACGGCACGCGTCCCGCGTAGCCGCCGGCCGCGGCCGCCGGGCCCGCCGCGAGGCCAAGCTGGCCACGCGGGTGGCGCGCGCCAAGCTGCCCGGCTGACCCCCGCGCGCATCGCGCGGGAACGCCGCGCCCCGCACTACGCTCGCGCGCATGATCTCGCCGTGGCCGGCTCCGCACGCACACGGGCCCGTGGTCGCCACCGTCGCGGTCCCGGGATCGAAGTCGGTCACCAACCGCGCGCTCATCCTCGCTGCGCTGGCCGCTTCACCGACCACGCTCATCGAGCCGCTGCGCAGCCGCGACACCATGCTCATGGTCGAGGGCCTGCGCGCGATGGGCACTGCCGTGAACCAAGACAACGCCGCGGCACCGGAGTCGGAGACCTGGGTCGTCACGCCCGGGCGGCTGCGCGGCCCGGCTTCGGTCGACGTCGGCAACGCCGGCACCGTCATGCGCTTCCTCCCTCCGGTCGCTGCGCTGGCCGACGGCGACATCCGGTTCGACGGCGACCAGCGGGCCCGCGAACGCCCGCTGACCCCGATGCTGGAAGGTCTGCGCGCCCTCGGTGCCTCGGTCACGTCGTCCTCCGGGGGCCTCCCGTTGACCGTGCACGGCCGCGGTTGGCTGCTCGGCGGCGCCGTCACCCTTGACGCGAGCAGGTCGTCGCAGTTCGTCAGCGCGCTGCTGCTCTCGGCGCCGCGGTGTGCCGATGCGGTGGATGTCCGCCACGAGGGCGGCCGGCTGCCCTCGGGGCTGCACATCGAGATGACCGTGGACATGCTCCGCTCGGCCGGCGTGATCGTGGAGCACGTCGACCAGCACGCCTGGCGCGTGGAGCCTGGGCCGGTGCACATCGGGCGGCTGCGCATCGAACCCGACCTGTCCAACGCCGCGCCCTTCCTCGCTGCGGCAATGGTCACGGGCGGCCAGGTCACCGTGCCCGGCTGGCCGGGCCGGACCACCCAGGCCGGGGACGCCCTGCGCGGGCTGCTCGAGCGGATGGGCGGGCAGTGCGCGCTGCGGCCCGGCGGCCTGACGGTCACCGGTCCCGGTCAGCTTGACGGCATCGACGCCGACCTCGGCGATGTTGGTGAGCTGACACCGGTGGTCGCGGCGTTGTGCGCACTCGCCACGACTCCCTCCGTACTGCGCGGCGTCGCTCACCTGCGCCACCACGAGACCGATCGGCTCAGCGCACTGAGCCGCGAGATCAACGGCCTCGGCGGTGCCGTGCGCGAGACCGACGACGGCCTCGAGGTCAAGCCACAACCCATGCACGGCGGGGTGTTCTCGACGTACGACGACCATCGCCTGGCCATGGCGGCGGCAGTACTCGGCTTGTCCGTCCCGGGCGTCGAGGTCGAGAACGTCGAGACGACGGGCAAGACCATGCCGAGCTTCGTCAAGCTCTGGACGGGGATGCTCGGGTGAGTGAACGCGAGCGACGCCGCGACCTCGACGAGGACGACGTCAGGGTCCGCCCGTCCCGCGGCTCCCGGCCGCGCACCAAGGAGCGCCCGCAGCACACCGATGCGACAGAGGGCGTGGTGATCGCGGTCGACCGAGGTCGCTACACCTGCCGCGTCAGCGGCCAGAGCGTCGTCGCCATGAAGTCACGCGAGCTCGGCCGGCGCAGCGTCGTCGTCGGCGACCGTGTCGACCTCGTCGGCGATGTCTCCGGGCGCACCGACACGCTCGCCCGCGTCGTACGCGTGCAACCTCGACGGTCGACCCTGCGCAGGACCGCCGACGACACCGATCCGGTGGAGCGGATCATCGTGGCCAACGCCGACCAGCTCGTCATCGTCACCGCGCTCGCCGACCCGCCACCGCGTCCACGGCTCGTCGACCGTTGCCTGGTCGCCGCCTACGACGCCGGGCTCGCGCCACTGCTCTGTCTCACGAAGTCGGACCTCGCGAGTCCCGACGAGTTCCTCGCCACCTACCGGGCGCTCGACGTACCCGCCATCTCGGTACGCCGGGGAGGGCCGCTCGAGGAGATCCGCGAACGCCTCGCCGGACGCGTCAGTGTGCTCGTCGGACACTCCGGTGTCGGCAAGTCGACGCTCGTGAACGCCCTCGTCCCCAGTGCGCTGCGGGCCACCGGCGACGTCAACGCCGTCACCGGGCGCGGCCGGCACGTCTCGTCGTCCGTGATCGCGCTCGAGCTCGACGGCGACGGCTGGGTCATCGACACGCCGGGCCTGCGCAGCTTCGGCCTGGCCCACATCGACCCGGCGCGCATCATTCGCGCGTTTCCCGACCTGGACGCCGGCACCGCCGACTGCCCTCGCTCGTGCAGCCACAACGAACCGGAGTGCGCGCTCGATGCATGGGTCGAGGCCGGACACAGCGACCCCATGCGACTGATCTCGTTGCGGCGCCTGCTCAGCAGCCGCGACGAGCCCGAGGAGTAGGCGGCCTTACTCCTGGCAGATGGTCGGATCGACGAGGCAGCTCCACACAGCTCTCGAGCCGCGCTCCCCGGCGATCGCGACCTGAGCGACCGCGCCGACCGAGGCGACGACGGCCAGTGCCGCGACGACGTTGATGAGTGCCCCGGTGCGCTTCGCCCGGTGCAGCACGTAGAGAACGATGCCGAGGACCACCATGGCCAGCGTCGGCCAGAGCACGCGTTCGCCCATGGTCTCGTGGCGCTCGATCTGCTCCGCGACGACACCGCTCGCGTTGACCCGTCCCTTGAGCTCCTTACCGCTCCTGGTGGCCACCGGCACCATGACGAGCGAGATGACGGAGAGCGCCAGCACCGGCAGGCCGAACCGGTCGCGCCACGCGGGCCGGACTGCCATCGCGATGATGCCGAGCGCGGAGAGCGGAATGAGCACCACGACGCCGTGGACGACGAGCGCATGGATCGGAAGCCCGTTGAACGTGTCAAACATCGCGTGTTCGGCGCTGGCCGCGCGCCGACTCCCTTCCGCATCGGTGGCCGGGCACGTACTCGGTGACACATGCGCGTGATCTTCTGACCACTACTACGGGGCGTAGTGGTGCTTCGGTTCGGTTCGGCTGGCCGAGAACCCTCCGTGCTCCATGGCACATCGAGTCGGCTGGGCCGGAAACCCGGGCGATCAGGAGGCAGCGGGTTCGGCCGACGCGACGACGGCCTGGCGGGCGCGCAGCCGCATCCGTCTCTTGTCGATCGCCCGGGTGTGGTGGACGTACTCCGGCCAGCGCGACGCCGGCTGGGACATCCACCGCTCGCAGACGGCCAGCGCCTGACCGGGCTCGGCGGCCCGCTCGAGCAGGATGGCGGCACGCTCGTAGGTGTAGGGCGTCTCGGCGGCGACGGCGATCCCGTGCAGGAGCGTCTCCAGCTCGCGCAGGTCGGCCTTCGGGAGCTTGGCGGCCAACGGTGTGCCGGCGAGCGTCCAGCCGTCGATCGTCGAGCGCGGCACGGGGATCGTGGCAGGCTCGCGAGGTACCTCGGCGAGGCGCCGGCGGAAGAGGGTCATGTTGCCCCCTTGGGCTAGTGACGGCGCGGAGAGTCGTCCCCGTGTAACTGCAAGTATGCGTCGCGGTCGGTCGTCCGGCCAGGGACTTGTACGGTTCGTTACATGCCGGGCTACTCCGACGACCTCCGCCTCGCCCACGTTCTCGCCGACGCGGCCGACTCCTCGACCCTCGCTCGCTTCCGCGCGCTCGACCTCAGGGTCGAGACCAAACCCGATCTCACGCCCGTGACCGACGCCGATCGAGGCGCTGAGGAGGCCATCCGCGCCACCCTCAAGCGCGCCCGTCCCCGAGACGCGGTCACCGGCGAGGAGATGGGGGACAGCGGCTACGGGCCTCGACGCTGGATCATCGACCCGATTGACGGGACCAAGAGCTTCGTGCGCGGCGTCCCCGTGTGGGCGACGTTGATCGCACTCATGGACGGGGACGACGTCGTCGCGGGCGTCGTGTCCGCGCCCGCGCTCAACCGGCGATGGTGGGCGGCGGTCGGCTCGGGTGCCTACACCGGCAGGAGCCTGACGTCCGCGACGCGCATGCAGGTGTCGGACGTGAAAACGCTGGCCGACGCGTCCCTGTCGTTCTCGAGCCTCACCGGCTGGTCCGCAAGCGGTCGCGAGGCACCCTTCCTCGACCTGACCCGCGACGTGTGGCGCACCCGGGCATATGGCGACTTCTGGTCCTACGTCCTGGTTGCGGAGGGCGCCGTGGACATCGCCTGCGAGCCGGAGGTCAAACTGCACGACCTGGCGGCACCGGCGATCGTGGTGTCCGAGGCAGGCGGCCGTTTCACCGACCTGGCCGGGCTGCCGGGGCCGGGAGGCGGCAGCGCGGTGGCAACCAACGGCCACCTGCACGACGAGGTGCTCACCCGGCTCACACCCGAGAGCTCACCGGTGCCCGACTGACCTGCTCCGAGTCGAGCGGCTCGACCCGCTGCAGGGTGCGGACGCTTCGCACGCAGAGCGCGCCCACGGTGCAGACGACCAGCAGCACACCTGCGCCGACGATGGTCGCGTCGACGCCGACGGCCGCGGAGAGCGGGCCCGCCGCGGCTTGCCCCACGGGGATGAAGACCAGCGAGCCGAACCAGTCGTAGGCGTAGACCCGGCTGAGCCGCTCGGCCGGCACGCTCGACTGCACCGACACGTCCCACGCGATGGCGAAGGTCTCCATGCCGACGCCGCCGACGAAGGCCGCGAGCAACAGCAGGTGGGTCTGCGGACCGAGACCGAGCACGAACAACACCGGCGCGGTGAGCAGCACCGCCGCGGTGCCGGCGAACAGCGGACGTGACCACCGTGCTCGCAGCGCCAGCAGACCGCCCACGACCATGCCCAGGGTCTGCGCGGCGAGCACCAGACCCCACACCGCACGACCGACGGACTGGTCGGCCACGACCGGGCCGAGGGTGGCGAAGGCGCAGGCCAGCCCCGCGTTGACGAGCGAGAACTGCACGACGATGACCCAGAGCCAGGTGCGGCTGCGGAACTCGTGCCAGCCGTCGCGGAGCTCGTGCAGTACGTCGGTCGTCGCGACCGTCGCTCGGCGCGGGAGCCGCAGGCACGCGAGCAGCACGGCGCCGACGGCGTACAGCATGGCGTCGGCGGCGAACGCCCATGAGCTGCCGACCGCGGCCACCAGGATGCCGCCGCCCGCCGACCCGGTGACCATCGCGGCGTTGTGCGCCAGCCGGAGGAGCGCGTTGGCCGGTTGCAGCTGGCTCGCCGGCACGGTCTGCGGCGTCAGCCCGGAAGCAGCGGGATAGAGAAAGGCCGTCGAGGCGCCGTTGACCGCTTCGAGGGCGGCCAGCGTGACGATGTCGGCCGAGCCGGTGAAGAGCAGCACGGCGACCACGGCCTGGGTTCCGGCGCTGACCGAGTTGGCAGCCACGACCACCAGATGGCGTGGGAGCCGGTCGGCCACGACGCCGCCAAAGAGCACCAGCACGACCATGGGGACGGTGCGCGACGCGAGCACGAGTCCCAGTTCGCTCGCCGACCCGCCGAGGTCGAGCACCGCGAACGCCAACGCGATCGGCGCGATGGCGTTGCCTGTCGTCGCGACGAGCCGCCCGGCCAGCAGGAAACGGAACGGCACCGACGACAGCGGCGCGAGAGCAGAACCGTGGCTCACGACTTCCCGCGCTTGGTGGCGCCACTGTCGTAGGTGGTGCGACTGTCCTTCTCCGGCGCCATCTCGAATATCGCCAGGGTGGCGCTGATCCGCGTCGTCCCCGGTGCACGCGGAGGGCGCGCGGCGTCGTGCAGTCGCCGGCCGGCCTCGCGGACCTGGCTCACGAACGAGTCCCACTCGTCGACGTCGACCCACAGCTCGGCATCGACCAGGAGCTGCCGGGGCCCGCTCTGCTGGCGGTGCGCACGACGGACCAGCTCGTCGGACGCGGCCGCCCACGTCGCCAGCCGGCTCGCCGGGTCCTTGGGAAAGCGGCTCTCCGCGCCGGCCCGGTGGCCGACGTAGCGATAGCGCTTGGCCCGGCCGCCCCTGATCGACTCCTCCCCCTCCACCACGATCAGTCCGGCGGCGAGCAGCTGACGCAGGTGGTAGCTCGCGTTCGCGTGCGTCAGGTCGAGCTCGCGGGCCACCTCGGCGGCGGACAGGGCCGCCCCGGTCAGCAGCGACAGGAGCTGCAGTCGCAGCGGGTGAGCCATCGCCCGCAGGCTCGCGCGCGGGTCGGGGTCGTCTACTGCCAAAGACATGTTGGGGAGTATGAGCCAGCTGCGCCGCGACTGTCAAGCAGTTCTTGGGCGGTCAGCGGCCGCGATGGCCGCGGAGCCGGCGTACGCCGGTGAGCAAGGCGGGTGCGGCCAGCAGCGCGGCCAGGTCGAACCAGCCGTAGCCACCGGCGGCCCCGGACGGCGGGTTGCCGATCGCCACCAGACCCGTCGGGTCGTGCGTCGCCCACTCCCAGGTGCCGATCCAGGTGCCGAGGATCTCGAGGTAGGTGACCACCACGAACGCGCCCACATAGAGTCCGCGCGACCTGCCCCACCGGAGGAACCCCAGCAGGCACCCGAACCAGAAGGCACCGAGCACGTCGGTCCGGTCGGAGACGAACAGACCCCAGCCGGCGTACGCGCCGCACAGTGCCACCGTCACCGGAACCAGCGTGGCCAGGTGAGTGCGCACGAGAACCGTGCGGCCGGCCGCGAGCGCGCAGAGGTAGACCATGCCGTGGCCGGGCGGGACGAACGCGGGCACGTTGTCGAGGCGGTAGACGTAGACCTCGAGCAGCGGCGAGAACGTGTACTCGACCACCGTCGCGAAGACCACGACCACCGCGACCTGGGCCCTGGCGAGCGGTGACTCACCCCGCAGCAGCGCGAGCAGCAGCACCCAGGTGCCGGCGCCGAGCACCCGCTGCCAGCCGAGCGTGGCCACGCTGTCGAGCACCAGGACCAGCGGCACCCAGACCAGGGTCGTGGCGATGATGACTGCGTTCGGCCGAAGGCCGACATCGGAATCGCGGTGGCGACCAACGCCGCGGCGTACGGCCTCCGACGGCGCTGTCCCGGCCTCGACCGGGACGATCACCTCGGCGCTCACCGCAGTGAGTATGGCAAAGCCGTCGAGCGGGTCGCGGCTGCCCGAGGGTTACGCCACGTGAACGGCGTGCTCCGGGGAGTCGGCACTGAACGCGACCACCACGGCCGTGCTGCAGCGGAGGCACACCCATTCGGGGCACTCCTCGCCGTGGCCGTCCGGGCACGAGAGCTGCTCGAACTCGACGTCACTGAGGCAGATGCTGCACCAGCGCGATGTCGTCTCGAAAGCGGCCGGCACGAGTCCTCCTCACCGCTCGGCACCCGCCGATCGCGGGTGGCTGTCTCGTACCGACGGTGCCACGGGGAGTCGACAATCCGGCGCAAGCGGGGCGGTGTGTCGGATGCGGAGAGAAAATCTGGCGTGAAAGCGCCCTCACGGGACACTATGTGCGCATGCAGAGCATCTGGAAGGGCGCGATCTCCTTCGGCCTGGTGTCCATCCCGGTCCGGCTCTACAGCGCCACGGAGGAGAAGGACATCTCCTTCCGCCAGGTGCACCGAGAAGACGGCGGGCGCATCCGCTACAAGCGCGTCTGCTCCGTCGACGGCGAGGAGGTGGCCTACGCCGACATCGCGAAGGGCTACGAGATGCCGGACGGGCAGATGGTCATCCTCGACGACGAGGACTTCGCCAACCTGCCGATCTCCAGCTCGCGCGCGGTCGAGGTGCTCAACTTCGTGCTCGCGTCCGAGGTCGACGCCGTGCAGCTGGGCAAGGCCTACTACTGCGACCCGACCGGCGCCGACTCCAAGCCCTACGTGCTGTTGCGCGACTCGCTCGAGAAGGCAGAGCGGGTGGCCATCGTCAAGGTGGCGCTGCGCCAGCGCGAACGGCTCGCGATGCTGCGACCCAAGGACGGGGTCCTGGTCCTGCAGACCCTCCTCTGGCCCGACGAGGTGCGCGAGCCGCGCTTCGGCTTCCTCGACGACGAGGTGTCGGTGCGCCCGCAGGAGCTGGCGATGGCCGAGTCCTACATCGCCGCCCTGTCCGGGGACTTCGAGCCGGAGGAGTTCACCGACGACTACCGCCAGGCGCTCGAGAAGGTCATCGAGGCGAAGGCCGAAGGGCTCGAGGTGCAGGTGCCGGTCGAGGAGGCGCCCGAGGGCGGCCAGGTGGTCGACCTGATGGATGCGCTGCGGCGCAGCGTGGCCGAGGCGAAGACCCGCCGCGGAGAGGGTGGCTCCGCTGGGTCCGGAACCGGGGGGTCGGCGAAGAAGGCGGCGGCCAAGGCCGACAAGAAGTCAGCCGCCAAGAAGACCACCGCGAAGAAGACCACCGCCAAGAAGGCGGGCGCGAAGAAGACGGCCAAGAAGGCGGCCAAGAAGACCGCGGAGAAGAAGGCTCGCAAGTCCGCCTGAGTGGGCTGAGAGCGGATTGCACCGACCGCAACCAGCACAACTCACGATCTTGAGATCCAGACCGCAAAACTCCCTGATCCTGGCCGCTCTGGGGCCTATGATTCCGGCGGTGTGGCAGATCCGCCGGGAGGGACCCGTCGGGCGTCTGAGCAGGGGGTTATGAGATGCGTTCGGCATATCGAATTCTCGCCTACTTGATCGCCATCGAGGTGGTGATCCAGGCGATGGCCATCGCCTACGCGCTCGCCGGGCTCGGCCACTGGATCAATGAGGACGGCGGCGTGCTCAACAAGCAGGTGTTGGACAGCGACACGGTGGACTTTCCCGGCGTCGGCGGCTTCATCACCCACGGCATCAACGGGATGATGGTCATTCCGCTCCTCGCGCTGCTCCTGCTCATCGTGTCGTTCTTCGCCAAAGTGCCCGCTGGCGTGCGCCAGGCCCTGGTCATCGTCGGCCTGATCGTCCTGCAGGTGTTCCTGGGGATCTTCTCGCACAGCGTGCCGTTCGTCGTCGTGCTGCACGCGCTGAACGCCTTCGGCATCCTGGCGTCGGCAATCATGGCCGCTCGCAGCGCGTCGGTCGTGCAGGAGACACCGCAGTCCTCGGTGGCCGTCTAGCTTGACCCCGAAGCGACGGCGACTCCTCATCGCCCTCGTCGCGACCGTTGCACTGCTCGCTCCGATCGCGTGGTTCTGGCAAGCCAGTCTGATGCCCGAGACCTACTCGGTGATGGACATGGGCTACCCCGACTACGGCGGCGGCCCGACGACGATGGCCCACCACGACCTCATGGGTCGCAGCGTCGCGGACCTCAAGGAGGATTCGACGCGACCGGCGGACGTACGCGTCACGCTCACCACACGCAAGGAGCGCTTCGAGCTCGCCTCGGGCGAGACGGTCGACGGGTACACCGTCAACGGGACGTCGCCCGGCCCGGCCATCCGCGTCGTGCAGGGTCAGCTCGTCGAGGTGACACTGGTCAACGCGTCGGTTCCTGACGGGGTGACGTTGCACTGGCACGGGGTCGACGTGCCCAACGCCGAGGACGGCGTCGCGGGCGTGACCCAGGACGCCGTGCCAGTCGGGGGGAAGCACCTCTACCGGTTCGTCGCCGAGGACGCCGGCACCTACTGGTACCACTCGCACCAGGTGTCGCACGCCCAGGTGCAGGGCGGCCTGCTCGGCGCCCTCGTGGTCACGCCCCGCGCCCCCGAGCCCGAGGTGCGCGACCAGCTCGCCGTCCTGCACGTCTACGGCGGGACGTCCACCGTCAACGGAGAGACCGGTGATGTCCCGGTGGACGCGCCGGACGGCACGATCGTCCGGGTGCGCGTCGTGAATACCGACAACGGCGCCACCTCGATCTGGACGTCCGGCTCGCCGTACCGGCTCCTGGCCGTGGACGGCCGCGACCTGAACGGGCCGACACCGGTGCGCGACCGGGCGGTGCGGCTCACCGCCGGCGGTCGGGCCGACATCGAGGTCACGGCTCCGGCGCGCGTGGAGCTCGGCGGGTCGACCGCGCTGGTCCTCGGCTCAGGTGCACCAGTCGTGAGTCAGCCGGACGACAAGCTCGACCTGCTGACGTACGGCACGCCTGCGCCGCTCGGCTTCGACCCTGCCGCGGCCACGCGGAAGTTCAAGTACTCCGTCGGGCGCCGCCCCGGGTTCATCGACGGCCGTCCGGGCCTGTGGTGGTCGATCAACGGTCACCTGTTCCCCGACGTGCCGATGTTCGTCGTCGAGGAGGGCGACGTCGTCACGATGCACCTGGAGAACCACAGCCTCGACGCACACCCCATGCACCTGCACGGGCACCACGCCGTGGTCCTCGCGCGTGACGGGGTCAAGGCCACCGGCAGCCCGTGGTGGGTCGACTCGCTCGACGTCTCGAACGGGCAGGACTACGACATCGCGTTCGTCGCCGACAACCCGGGCATCTGGATGGACCACTGCCACAACCTGCCGCACGCGGCACAGGGGCTGGTGGCGCACCTGATGTACGCAGGGCTCGAGGAGCCCTTCCGGGTCGGCGGCCCGGTCGGCCGCGGCGCGGCCAACGAGCCGGAGTAGGGCACCGGCACAGTCCGGTAGACCAGGGCTCGGGAATCGATCGCCGCCCGGCGGCGATGATGGGGGTGATGCGCCCCGCCTTCGAGATCCTCGCTCTGGTCGTCGCCGTCGCCGTGATCGCCGGAGCGGCACGGCGGCTCGGTCTGTCCGCACCGCTCGTGCTGGTGGTCGTGGGGATCGCTGCCGCCCTGGTCCCCGGCGTACCGGAGTACTCCCTCGACCCCGACGTCGTCCTCTTCGGCCTGCTGCCTCCACTGCTCTACGCCGCGGCGCTGCGCACGTCGCTCGTCGACGTGCGGGCCAACAACCAGGCCATCCCGATCCTGTCCATCGGGGCGGTGATCTTCACGACGGTCACGGTCGGGCTTGTCGCCTGGTGGGTCATCCCGGACCTTCCGCTCGCGGCCGGACTCGCGCTCGGCGCGGTCGTGGCGCCGCCGGACGCGGTCGCCGCGACGACTGTCGCGCGCCGGGTGGGCATGCCGCGACGCATCGTGTCGATCCTCGAGGGCGAGAGCCTGCTCAACGACGCGACCGCCCTGGTCTCGCTGCGCACCGCGATCACGGCGATCTCGGCCAGCGTCACCGTGTGGAGCGTCGGGCTGGACTTCCTGGTCGCCACGGTGGGAGGCGTCCTGATCGGCCTGCTGGTCGCCACGGGCCTGATCGCCGTACGCAAACAGGTGGCCGACCCCGTCCTCGACACGACGCTCTCGTTCATCGCTCCGTTCATCGCCTACCTGTCGGCGGAGGCCGTGCACTCGAGCGGGGTGTTGTCCGTCGTGGTGACCGGGCTGCTGCTGGGGCACAAGGCGCCGCGCGTCCAGTCGGCGTCCTCGCGGCTCGCGGAGCAGACCAACTGGCGGACGGTGCAGTTCGTCCTGGAGAACGCGGTCTTCCTGCTGATCGGGCTGCAGGTGCCAGCGGTGCTCGAGGACGCAGCGGACAGCGACCTCGACACGGGCTGGCTCGTGCTGACCTGTGCCGTCGTGCTGCTGACGACGATCCTTGCTCGGATCGTGTGGGTGATGGGGGCAACGGCGATCTACCGGTTAGGTCCGCAGACGCTGCGTGCGCGCGCGTGGCCCTGGTCGAACGCCGTGCTCGCGTCGTGGGCCGGGATGCGCGGAGTGGTGACACTGGCGGCCGCGTTCATCCTTCCGGAGGAGACGCCCCACCGTGAGGTCCTCGTGGTTGCGGCGTTCACCGTGGTCGCGGGCACGCTGCTGATCCAGGGGCCGACGCTGCCGGCGCTGGTACGCCGGCTCGGCCTGCCCGGTCCGGACCCCGCCGAGGACGCGCTCCAGGAGGCCAACCTGCTCTCCCGGGCCACTCGCGCCGGGCTGACGCGTCTGGAGGAGCTGCGGACCGAGGACGACGACCCTGACGTGATCGACCGCCTCCGGGAACGCACCCGGTCGCGCGCGGACTCCGCCTGGGAACGACTCGGACGCCGTAGTGAGAGCGGCGAGACGCCGAGTGAGACGTATCGCCGACTCCGGGTGGCGATGCTTGCGGCCGAGCGCGACGTCGTCCTCGAGGCCCGCGACAATGGCAAGGCCGACGACGAAGTGCTGCGCGACGTGCTCACCATGCTGGACGCCGAGGAGTCGCTGCTCGATCGGCTGGAGGACAAAGTCGAGGAGGTGGAGCGCGAGTTGATCGCCAGAGCCGACCAAGCACACCGCTGCGAGCACCTGCGGGATGCGCCGACCGGCGTGCGCCCGAACACACCCGAAGGCTGCGAGGAGTGCTTGAGGGACGGCACTCGCTGGGTGCACCTGCGGCTGTGCCTTGGCTGCGGTCACGTCGGCTGCTGTGACTCGTCACCGCAGCGCCACGCGAACGCCCACTACGGCTCGACCCAGCACCCGGTGATGCGCAGCTTCGAGCCGGGAGAGGCGTGGCGCTGGTGCTTCGCCGACGACCTGCTGGGCTGACCCGGCCGGCTCGGTCTCGCTCCGGCTAGCCGGCCGGGAACATCGTGGCGGCGAAAGTAGTTGAGGATTCAACAAGCGTTCCCTAGACTGCTCGCCAGCCGCGATGACCCGGAGGCCCACGATGCCCATCACCCGCCTGAACCACGCCGTCCTGTTCGTCGGTGAAGTCGAGCGCAGCGTCGCCTTCTACCGCGACGTGCTCGGCTTTACCCGGCTCGCCCTCGCGGAGGGCATGAAGGGGGCCGCATTCATGCAGGCTCCCGGCTCGACCAACGACCACGACCTGGGTCTGTTCGAGATCGGCGCCGCGGCCGGGCCGTCGCTCGCCGGCCGGTCGACCGTCGGGCTCTATCACCTCGCGTGGGAGGTCGACACGCTCGCCGAGCTCGAGCGCCTGCAGGGTGCGCTGGCCTCCGCCGGCGCGCTCGTCGGAGCGAGTGACCACGGCACCACGAAGAGCCTCTACGGCAAGGACCCCGACGGGCTGGAGTTCGAGATCGCCTGGCTGATTCCGGCGGAGCTCATCGACGCGGCGGCCCTGGAGGCGCGCAAGCGCATCGGTCCGCTCGACCTCGCGCGCGAGAAGAGCCGCTACGGCGCCGACACCCGCGGCGGCGTGGGGATCTCCTCCCCCGCGGTCGTCTGAGCCGTCGCAGGTCAGCTCGACGGCTGTCAGCTAGTCGGCTGAGCAGGGCCGCGACGCGCCGCGACAACAGGCGTAGCAGTGCCTCAACAGGCCTGCAGGCCTGTTGAGGCAGTGCCTCGCCTACCTAACGTGGTCGACTCGCCAGGGACGTTAGGCGTTGTCGAGCATGGGGACGGCGACGGCCTCGGGTGGGATGCCGAAACCCTCGACGAGCAGCCGGGCGTGCGGTCGCAGCTGACGGCAGAGCTCGTTGACCGCCGCCGTCACCGCCTTGGCGCGGCGCGGCGTCAGCCGTCCGTGCTCGAGGAACCAGCCGCGCTCGGCCTCGATGGTCGCGAGCGCATGCAGGTCGCAGACCCGGTTGAGCAGCTCACGGGTGGCCGGGTCGTCGCACGTCTCGATGCCCGCGACGAAGGCCTCCAGCACGACGCGGTCGATGTGCGCGCGAGCGGCGACCAGCATGTGGTCCTGGGCCGCGTTGAACGCCTCGAACAAGTCCGCGTCTCCCGCACCCGTTGCCTTGCGCATGCGTCGGGCCAACGAGTCGAGGACGTGCTTCTCACGCCAGGCGAACATCGCCAGCTGGTACGACCGGTCGGACAGGCTCGCGTCGTCGTCACGACCCGAGCGAATCCGGGTCAGCAGCGCTCCCGCCGCAGTCCGCTCGACCGCGGACGTCACCACCTGGTTGGCGACGAAGCGCATGGTGCCGAGTGCATCGAGGTCGCCGAAGTGGTCGCGGTAGCTGGTGAGCACGCCCTTCGCGACGAGCTGGAGCAACACCGTGTTGTCGCCCTCGAACGTCGTGAAGACGTCACTGTCGGCCTTGATCTGGGGCAGCCGGTTCTCGGCCAGGTAGCCCGCGCCGCCGCAGGCCTCGCGGCACTCCTGGATCGTCGAGGTCGCGTGCCAGGTCGTGAGCGCCTTGACCGACGCGGCGCGGGTCTCGAGCTCACGGCGCTTCGCGTCGTCGTCGTCACCGTCGCCGGTGGCGCCGGTGAAGAGGTCATGCAGGCTCTCGACTAGCTGAGCCTGGGCGAAGTGCAACGCGTAGGACGTCGCCAGCCGCGGCAGCAGCCGGCGCTGGTGCGCCAGGTAGTCGAGCACGACGATCTCGTCATCCGTTCCCGGCGCCTTGAACTGGCGCCGCACCTCGCCGTACCGCACAGCGATCGACAGTGCCGTCTTGGCGGCGCTGCCCGCACCGCCGGCGACGCTGATGCGGCCCTGGACGAGGGTGCCGAGCATGGTGAAGAACCGGCGGTTCTCGTTGTCGATCGGGCTGGAGTAGGTGCCGTCGGGAGCGACGTCGCCGTAGCGGTTGAGCAGCGCGGTCCTAGGCACCCGTACGTCGTGGAACGAGAGCCGTCCGTTGTCGACGCCGTTGAGGCCGGCCTTCTGCCCGACGTCCTCGATCTCGACGCCTTCGCAGGGCCGGTGGTCGTCGTCGCGGATCGGCACCATGAACGCGTGCACGCCGTGGTGGTCGCCGTTGGTGACGAGCTGGGCGAAGACGGCCGCCAACCGCCCGTCTCGCGAGGCGTTGCCGATGTAGTCCTTGCGCGAACGCAGGTCGGGCGTGGTGATGACGAACTGCTCGGTCTTGGCGTCGTAGGTCGCCGTGGTGCCGATCGACTGCACGTCGGAGCCGTGTCCCGTCTCGGTCATCGCGAAGCAGCCGGCCGTGTCGTAGGACAGGATGCCCGGCAGGTATCGGTCGTGGTGCTCCTTGGTGCCGAGGTGCAGCACCGCCCCACCGAACAGCCCCCATTGCACGCCGGCCTTGACGAGCAGCGAAAGGTCGCCGAAGGCGAGCATCTCGAAGGCCGTCACCCCGGCACCCACGTCGCCCTGGCCGCCGTACTCAACCGGGAACCCACGACGCGGGTGACCGCTGTCGGCGAGCGCGCGCATCTGCTCGGAGACGCGCGCGCGATGGGTGTCGGTGTCGAGGTCACGCGCGGACTGGAAGAGCGGCTGCCTGGCCAGCTCGCGCGACGACCCGCGCACCGCGGCCCACCGGCCGTCGAGAACGCGACGCAATGCCTGCACGTCCGCCGGGACGGCGTCGGTGTCGGCCGCGACAGGCACCTGCGTCGTGTCGGCACGGTCGGGAGGCAGCGTGGTCGTCATCAGTGCTCCTGTCGGTTCGGCTGGTGCGTCCGTCGAGGGCTTTCCTGTTGCGTCGTCGCCAGGTCGACGCCGGTGGCGGCGAGAACTCCGGCGAGACCCGCCCAGACGAGATCGGTGAGGTGCTCGCAGAGCGCGGCACGGTTCATCGGCGTCCCGCTCTCGAGCCACTGGTCGGCCGCGGCGCGGACCATGCCGACCAGCCCGTGACCCCACGGGCCCGCGGCGTCGGTGTCGAGCCCCTCGGCGGTAAGCCGTTCGGCGATGACACCCGCCACATGGGCGCCCACGAGCGCGGTCAGCCCGGCCACCGGGTCGTTGTCGACGGGCCGGTCGGGCAACGGGCGGTGGACCACGAACCGGTAGACCTCGGGGTCACCCTCGATGACCCGCAGGTAGGCGTCGATCACGCCGGAGAGCACCTCCCGCGGTTCGGCATTCGCATCGAGCGCGGCCGAGAGCTCCAGCACCACCCGGTCGGCGACCAGGCGGCAGACCGCGAGATAGAGGTCGCCCTTGTCGGCGAAGTAGCGGTAGACGACGGTCTTGCTCGTGCCCGCCTCGGCGGCGATCTCGTCCATGCCGACCCCTGCGCCGTGCACCCGCACGGCCCGGACAGCGGCCTGGACCAGCTCGTCGCGGCGGGTCCGGCGGTGGGCGTCCCAGCGGCTGCGGCGACGGTCGGCTGGAGCCGGGACGGCGCTGGTCTCCGCGGGAGGCGGGTGGGGCTGACGCGGGTTCACGGCACCCAGAGTACCTGGTACTATTGGTACCAGTCCAGCGCCCCGTCCGGAGGGAACCCGCACCATGCCGCAGTCCGAGCGTCGCGCCGCCATCGTGGGCGGCAATCGCCTCCCCTTTGCCCGCGCGAACGGCCCCTACTCGTTCGCGTCCAACCAGGACATGCTCACCGCCGCGATTGACGGGCTGGTCGCCCGGTTCGGGCTGCAGGACGAGCGCCTGGGGGAGGTCGCCGCCGGTGCCGTGCTCAAGCACAGCCGCGACTTCAACCTCACCCGCGAGAGCGTGCTCGGCAGCCGCCTCTCCCCCGCCACGCCGGCGTACGACGTGCAGCAGGCCTGCGGCACGGGGCTCGAGGCCACCGTGCTGGTCGCCAACAAGATCGCCCTCGGCCAGGTCGAGAGCGGTGTCGCAGGTGGCGTCGACACGACGAGCGACGCGCCCATCGCCCTGAACGACGACCTGCGCCGGGTGCTCCTCAACGCCAACCGGGCCCGGTCGCTGCGCCAGCGCCTGGCTGCCTTCGGAGGCCTACGACCCGGCCAGGTCGTGCCTGACACTCCGCGCAACGGCGAGCCGCGCACCGGTCTCTCCATGGGAGAGCACGCCGCGATCACCGCGCGAGAGTGGGAGATCGGGCGCACCGAGCAGGACGAGCTGACGGCAACGAGCCACCACAACCTCGCCGCCGCCTACGACCGTGGCTTCATGGACGACCTCGTGACGCCGTACCTCGGTCTCACCCGCGACCAGAACCTCCGCCCAGACTCCGACGTCGCTGCGCTGGCCAAGCTCAAGCCGGTCTTCGGCAAGGGCGACCCCGACGCGACGATGACGGCAGCCAACTCGACGCCGCTCTCCGATGGCGCGTCCACCGTGCTGCTCGCGACCGACGACTGGGCCGGCAACCGCAACCTCCCCGTGCTCGCCCACTTCGTCGATGCCGAGACGGCAGCCGTCGACTACGTGCACGGCGCCGAGGGCCTGCTGATGGCTCCGGCGTACGCCGTGCCGCGGATGCTCGCGCGTCACGGGCTGACGCTGCAGGACTTCGACTTCTACGAGGTGCACGAGGCGTTCGCCTCGACCGTGCTCGCGACACTGAAGGCGTGGGAGGACCCGGCGTTCTGCAAGGAGCGGCTCGGTCTCGACGCGCCGCTGGGGTCGATCGACCGGTCGCGGCTCAACGTCGCGGGTTCCTCGCTCGCCGCAGGACATCCGTTCGCGGCGACCGGCGGACGCATCGTCGCAACGCTGGCAAAGCTGTTGCACGAGAAGGGGTCCGGGCGCGGCCTGGTCTCGATCTGCGCCGCCGGTGGGCAGGGCGTCGTGGCAATCCTTGAGGCAGCGTGATCGGCAACGTGTCGAGCGAGGAACGAGCGAGCGCCGGAGCGCGACAGGAGAACACGGTGACCAACATGTCCGACACTCATATTCGCACCGACCGCTATCGCAGTTTCGCCAACTCGTCGTTCGGCGGTGGACTGAGCAAGCGGCTCGGGCTGCCGCGACCGGCCGAGCTGCGTCGCTACGAACCAGGTCAGCCCCTGCTCACCGGACCGGCTGTGGTGCTCGACGCCGGCGGGGGCGCGTTGGCCGGGCCGCTATCTGTCCTGATGACCGCCGCTGGGGCAGACGTCCGTGACGCGGCGACTGTTGACGAGCGACTCGCCGCAGTTGTCGTCGACCTGACTGGCGTGCAATCGGTCGGCGACCTCACCCCACTGCAGTCGCAGCTCCCGCCGTTGGTGAAGCGCCTCGCACCGAGCGGTCGACTGCTGATGGTCGGCCGCCCGCCGGAAACGGCCACGCAGCCGGCGACGGCAGCCGCCCGCCAGGCGCTCGACGGATTCGTGCGCTCCGCCGCCAAGGAGCTGCGCAGCGGTGCCACCGCCAACCTGCTCTATGTCGCCGACGACGCAGCCGACGCGATCGAGTCGACCGTGCGCTTCTTCCTCTCGGCCCGCTCGGCGTTCGTCGACGGTCAGGTCGTGCGGGTGTCGCCTGCGTCGGTGCCGGCCTCGGACGCAACCGACTTCTGGGATCGTCCTCTCGACGGCCGGGTCGCGGTCGTCACCGGCGCCGCACGCGGCATCGGTGCGGCCATCGCCAAGACGCTGGCCCGTGACGGCGCAACCGTCGTCTGCGCCGACCTCCCTGCGTCCGGTGAGTCGCTCGCCGCCGTCGCCAACCGGGTCGGAGGCACGGCGCTCCAGGTCGACATCACCGACGCCCACGCCGCCGAGCGAATCGCGGAGCACGCGACCGGACGCCACGGTTCGCTCGACGTACTGGTGCACAACGCCGGCGTCACCCGCGACAAGCTGCTGGTCAACATGACCGAGCAGCACTGGCAGTCGGTGCTCGCCGTCAACCTCGAGTCGCAGCTGCGCATCAACGACTGGCTGCTGACCAACGACCGCCTCACCGACGGCGCACGTGTCGTCAGCGCCGCCTCGACAAGTGGCATCGCGGGCAACCGTGGCCAGACCAACTACGCCGCCAGCAAGGCCGGCATCATCGGCATGGTCCGCGCGACCGCGCCAGTGATGGCCGCGCGCGGCGCGACCATCAACGCAGTAGCACCCGGTTTCATCGAGACCGACATGACGGCGATGATGCCGTTCGCGACGCGTGAGGTGGCCCGTCGCCTCAACAGCCTGCAGCAGGGCGGGCAACCGGTCGACGTCGCCGAGACCATCGCGTGGCTCGCACAGGGTCCGAGCGCGGGGGTCAACGGCCAGGTCGTGCGGGTCTGCGGTCAGAACGTGGTGGGCGCATGAGCGACGTCACGACCCGGACGCTGACCGAGCGCCCCCATCTCGGACGCCTTTTCGCGAAGGGGGCGCTCGGCGGGACGAAGCACCGCGGCGGGCCGCTGCCGTCCACCGAGCTCGTGCTGGAGGACGCACGCGTCGACGTCGGCCGGCTGGCCGACTACGCGCGGGTCTGCGGCTTCCGGCTGGGCGACACCCTGCCGCCGACCTACCCCCACGTGATGGCGTTCCCCCTGCAGATCGCGCTGATGGCCGACCGCTCGTTCCCGTTCGCGCTGCCCGGCCTCGTGCATGTGCGCAACGTCATCGACGTACACCGTGAGCTGCCGGTCGACGGTCGGCTGCACATCGCCGTCCAGGCAGCCGATCTCGCACCACACCCCAAGGGCGCGCAGGTCGACCTCGTCACCAGGGTGGAGGTCGACGGCGAGCTCGCCTGGTCGAGCCGCAGCACCTACCTCGCCCGCGGCGCGAAGGCTCCCGATGACGCGCAGACCTCTGTCCAGCCCGGGGCGAGCGACGAGTCGCCGACGCTCTCCGCGGCACCGGTCAGCACCTGGCGGGTCGCGGCCAACACCGGTCGGCGCTATGCCAAGGTCAGCGGTGACGTCAACCCGATCCACCTGAACCCGTTGGCCGCACGGGCGTTCGGCTTCCCGCGCATGATCGCGCACGGGATGTGGGGCAAGGCGCGCGCGCTCGCCTCCCTTGAGGGCAGGATCCCGGCGACGATGCACGTCGACGTCAGGTTCCAGAAACCGTTGCTGCTCCCCTCGACGGTCGAGCTCCGGACGAACGAGCATGGTGATGCGTGGACGTTCGCGCTCGCCGGCCGAGGCGCCGAGCACGTGCATCTGCGCGGTGTCGCCGAGCCCGTCTGAACGCGGTCAAAGATCCTTCGTGAAGCCGCGTGACTGCGGCTCGTCGCGGTAGTGGCCGAAGCCGGACAGTGGGCGGTAGCCCTCTGCCGTGTAGAGCGCGATGGCCTCCGGTTGAGCCAACCCGGTCTCCAGCACGACGCTGCGGTAGCCGAGCGCCCGTGCCCGGTCCTCCAGGCTCACGAGCATCCGCCGGGCGTGCCCGCGACGACGGTGGGCAGCGCGCACGTACATCCGCTTGATCTCGACCCGCTCCTCGTCGTGACGTCGCAACCCCGCGCAGCCGATGGCCTCGCCGTCGACGAACGCGATCAGGAACAGGCCGTCGGGCGGTGCCAGCTCGCTGACGTCGAGCGGCCCGTCATCGGGCCCGCCGTAGCGGACGACGTACTCCTGCTGGACCTCGGCGACCAGAGCCGTCGCGATCTCGTCGTCGAGCGACGCAGCCCGCAGTGTCAGGGCGCCGTACGTCGTGTCCGGGTGCTCGGTCATGTCTCGGCGCCGGGACGCACCGCCAGCCGTTGCGCCCGGCGGGCCCGCGCGCGACGGAACCGTCGCGCGAAGGGACGCGCCAGGTCGGCGGCACCGACGAAGCCGGCCTTGTTGCCGAGCTCGGCCTTGACGATCGAGGCGACCGGCCGGAAACGCCGGCCGGTCAGCTGGCGCTGGTAGGCGTCGCGGGCCGGGGCGAGCAGCAGCTCGCCGGCCTCGGAGAGCCCGCCTCCGACCACGAAGGTGCCGGGGTCGAACGCGGCGGCGAGGTTGGCGATGCCCACCCCCAACCACTGGCCCATCTCCTCGAAGAGCTCGATCGCGGCGGAGTCACCGTCCTGTGCGGCCTGCGTGATCAGCGGACCGTTGATGCGCGACACGTCACCCTGCGCCCGTTCGAGCAGCTGCTGGGTGACCGGCGAGTTCGCGGCGGCCAGCTCCCGCGCCTCTCGGACGAGTGCGTTGCCGCTCGCGTACTGCTCCCAGCAGCCGCGGTTGCCGCACTCGCACCGGCGGCCCTGTGTCACGACCTGCATGTGACCGAACTCGCCCGCGACGCCGAAGCGGCCACGCTGCAGCGCGCCGTTGACGAGCATCGCCCCACCGATACCGGTGCCCAGGTTGACGCACACGAGGTGCGTCTCGCCGCGTCCGGCACCGAAACGCCACTCGGCCCACACCGCGGCGTTGGCGTCGTTCTCGACGACGACGGGGAGCCCGATCCGCGTGCCGATGGCCTCGCGCAGGGGCTCGTGACGCCACGAGAGGTGCGGGGCAAAGAGCACGGACGCGCGGTCGGCGTCGACGAAACCGGCCGCGCCGATGCCGACTGCGTAGATCTCGTGGCGCGTGGAAAGGTCGAGGACTGCGTCGACGATGGTGTCCTCGACGACCTTGGGGCTCTTGCTCTTGTCGGGCGTCTCCCGGCGTGTCTCCTCCAGCACGAGGCCGTCACGGTTGACGACACCCGCCGCCACCTTGGTCCCGCCGATGTCCACGCCGACAGTCAGCAGGGGTGAGTTCGCACGGTACGAGCGGGGAACTGCGGGGTCGCGCAGCACCAGCCCCAGCCGGGTCGGACGACGCTCGTTCACGGCAAGGCCGCCGAGCGACTTCCCTGCATCAGCGCGAGCACCACGTCGTCCCTCTTCCGGCGTCCGAATCCGCGGAAACTCTAACGGAGGGGGCCGGCGCACCGACCGAGCAGAGGGCGCTCAGCGATGGCCGGCCGGCAGCCGCGCCGAGTGGCGCATGGTCACGCTCATCCGCGCCCCCGCGCGTGCCACCTTGGGGACTGTGTGCTGCCACTCGTGCTGGGTCCGGCCGCCCATGACGACAAGGTCGCCCTGGCCGGTCTCGATCGTCATCGTGGCTGGGCCCGAGTCGCCAGGGCGGAGGAGGAACCGGCGTCGCTCGCCGAGTCCGACCGTCACGACGATGGCCTCGGGCAGCCGCTTGCGAACCGTGTCGCCGTGCCAGGCGACGCCGTCGCGCCCGTCGCGGTAAAGGTTGACAAGCACCGAGTCGAACTCCACGGCGTACCGGGAGCTCACTGCTCGCCGGATCTCCTCGAGCCGCGGCGGCAGCACTGCCAGGTCGTCGCCGGTCCACGCAGCAACCAGTCGGGGCTCGAGAACCTTGCGGTCGTACATGTGACGCTCACGGTGCTGCCAGGGAGCGGACTCCGCAAGTTCGTCGAACAGGTCACCGTCCCGCGGCAACCAGCTCTCTGCGAGCTCGAGCCAGCACCGCGCGTCGAGATCGACGAGGCGGACGCCGTGGAAGCCAAGATCGGCGCGGTCCCGCGACGAATCGAGGCCGTCGCCGAACAGCGATTCCTGCCACGCGAGCGCCATGACTGACACAGTACGTCGGCGCCGACACGACCGCGCGTGCAACGGTGGGCGGGTGCGCACCCGGATGGGGATCCTCATGGCAGCGGGCCTCGTGGCCATGGCCGGTTGCAGTGCCGATGATTCTCCGGACTCGGCACCGACGCCCTCCGACAGCCGCACCGCAGCGTCGGGCACCATCGCGCTTTCCACCCCCCGCGCGGTGCATCAGGCAACCGTGCTCGGCGACGGCCGGGTGCTGATCACCGGCGGTTGCACGCTCGCGGGCTGCGGCGGCTTCGACCAGGGCCGCACCAGCGAGGTCTACGACCCCTCGCGAGGCGCGTTCACCCGTGGTGCAGCTATGACCAGTCCGCGCGCCGGACACACCGCCACGTTGCTCGCGGACGGCCGGGTGCTCGTCGCCGGTGGGTACCCGGGTGAGGGGCGCGCGGCGCTGCGCTCCGCCGAGGTCTTCGATCCCCGCTCGTCGTCGTTCCGCGCCGTCGCGTCGATGAGCACCGGTCGAGCCGACCACACGGCCAGCCTGCTGCCGGACGGGCGCGTGCTCATCGCGGGCGGGACGACGAATGCCAGGACTCCCCTTGCCACCACCGAGTACTTCGACCCGTCGACGGGGCGGTTCACCGTGGGTGGTGATCTGCGCCTCGGCCGCACTGGCCACGCAGCCGTGTCGACGCCCTACGGGCTGCTGCTCGTCGGCGGCACCTCGGACGGGGACACCGCGCAGGTGTCGACCGACCTGTCCGTCGGGAGCGGCTGGCAGCCCGGACCACCGCTGCTCACGGCGCGGGTGAAGCACGCAGCCGTGGGCCTGCCGGACGGGCGCGTCCTCGTGGTCGGCGGTTCGACGACGACCGAAGGCCGAGAGCTGCTCGACACCACCGAGATCCTCGACGTGCGGGTCGGGCGCAGTACGCCGGGACCGAGGCTCTCGGAGGGGCAGTACAAGCTGGCCGGCGCGGTGGCCGAGCTCACCGACGGGAGGGTGGTCATCGCCGGCGGGCAACGCATCGACGTCTTCGACCCCGCCAACGGCCGGATCACCGTCGTCGGCGGTGATCCGGTGCCACGGCGGAGCTTCGTGACGGCGTCGCCGCTGAGCCGTGATCGCGTCCTGGTCGCGGGTGGCTACGACATTGCCATCGTGCCCGGCGCGGATGCGCGCGTCGTACGACTGCCACCGCCCACCTAGGCGGCCATCATCTCGCGCGCGCTCAGCAACCCGCGCAGCACGTCGGGACGGTTGGTGATGATGCTGTCCACCGCGAGGTCGATCGCGCGGCTCATGTCGTAGGGGGCATCCACCGTGAACACACCGACGGTCATGCCCGCATCCTGCACGCGAGCGACGTACTGCTCGTCGATGCTGCGATGTCCGAGGCCGACCTGGGCGGCGAAGCCGGCCAGCTCGGGCAGCGACGCCGCAGGCGGGCGGCCCAGCAGACCGATGGGCACCCGGGGCAGTCGGTCGGCGACCTCGCGCATGCACCGCCAGTTGAAGCTCTGCACCATCAGGTGGCGCGGGTCGGGGCGCCGTCCGACCCACCCGCGAGCGGCTCGAAGCTCGGTCACGAGGTCTGCGGCGATGCCGGGGTACAGGCTGGGCAGCTTGACCTCGAGGAGCAGACCGGTTCCCGTGCCGCGGAGCCCGTCGAGGACGTCTCGCAGGGTGGGGACGCGTTCTCCTGCGTAGGCCGGCGCGAACCAGGAACCCGCGTCGAGGCGCTGGATCTCGGCCAGCGTGAACTCGCCGACCCGCCAGGGCGCGCGGCCCGGGAAGACGCGCTCGACATCGGTGGTCCGCCTCAACGTCGTGTCGTGCATGACGACGAGAGCGCCGTCGCGGCTGCGCTGGACGTCGACCTCGACGAGGTCGCTACCCCGTCGGACGCCCTCGCGTACGGCGGCCAGCGTGTTCTCCGGTGCATACGCGCTCGCGCCGCGGTGGGCGACGCTGAGGACCGGTGTCACGGGAGAACTGTCGCTACTGCGGATGTCCTGGCGGTGAAGTGCGCACGTGGAGGGGCCGAACTGCGTACGAAGTCCCCTCCTGCGGTGATCATGCAGTTGTGCAGCTGCACAACTGCATGATCACCGCGGGGGGTTGGGTCAGTTGCTGCGCCAGAGCCGCACACCCGTGACGATCATCCAGACCCACATCCCGAGAGCCGCCACGGAGGTCACGCCGTCCCCGAGCCCCGCACCATCATCTCCGGCTGTGACCGCGCTCAGCAACGAGCCGAGGACCGCGGCAACACCAGCCACCAGCGCGACCCAGCACAACCAGACCGGGAACAGACGCGACCGGAGCATCGCGAAGCCCGCCGCCAGGATCGACACCCCGATGGGTCCGAAGATCATCAGGTTGAGCCAGTAGCCGATCCCGTCCAGGGCGACGACGAGGCCGCCGTCGGCTCCGTCATCAGCGAGCTGCGCCGCACCTGCCACGACGCCGTACGCCGCGACCTCGAGCGCCACGCTGATCGCCATGGCGGCCACGGCCAGGTCGAGCAGGGGCAGATCGCGCTGATGCTCTCGCATGGAGGCCTTGACGCCGACCAGGTAGAGGACGCGGCCGACCAGGCACACCGCGAACCACGCCGCCGACACGGCCGCAGCCCCCGCGTGCTCGGAGTAGGCGTCCACGATCTCCGTCGCGTCGGTTCCCGGCCCCAACGGTCCGGGCGGCGATGCGGCGATGATGGCGACCCACTCCAGCAGGTAGAGCACCGCACCTGCCAGCGCCAGCCGGTTGCCGATCGGCGTTGGCCGCCGTACACCGCGAGCATCGGTCACGGCCATGGAGAGCCCTCGTCAGTCGGTGTCCTGCGGAGTCCGCATCCGCTGCATGAGGGGCAGGGTCATCCACCACCAGAGGAGCAAGAGAAGGATGGCACCGCCGACGAGGTAGGACTGGCTCCGGCCGAACACGAAGTCGACGACGAGCACGACCGCCGCGGTGATGGCGACGGCCAGGGTGAGCACACCGGCGGACGCGTACCTGTTGGAGCGTCGGAGCAGCCGCTCCTTGTTGCGCTGACGGAACAGCACCCGGTGCTGCGCGGCGGGTGCGATGAGCAGACCGGTTGCGACGGATGACGCCACGAGCGTCACCAGATAGGTGTCGCGCTGGAAGTCCGTCGCGTCGGCGAACCGTTGCGAGAACGGCACGGTCAGCAGGAACGCGAACAGGACCTGGACACCCGGGATCGCCACCCGCAGCTCGTTGAGCAGCTCGAGGAGCTCGCGGTCGACCCGCTCCTTGTTGCTCTCCTCCTTCTCGTCACGGTCCGCGTCCTCGCTCGGCATGCGCCGATGATGCCCGGCGACTGCCCTCCCCACCTAGCCGACGCACCATTGACAAGTAGACTTGACATCTGCGGTCATGACAAGCAAGCTTTACATATGCGTAACACCGTGAAGGAGCGGCGCGGGCAGCGTCGGCTCTCGCAGGCCGATCTCGCCGCGGCGATGGGCGTCTCCCGGCAGACGATCAACTCGATCGAGACCGGGCGCTACCTCCCGTCGCTGCCACTCGCGCTCGCGCTGGCGCGGTTCTTTGACACGTCTATCGAGGAGATCTTCCATGTCGACGAGTAGTCCCAGTACCCGCCGCCGCACGAGGCAGCGCTGGGTGATCCCCGTCCTGTCGGTCGTGATCGGGGTTGCCTACCTCATCGCAGGTCTGGTCGGCGGCGACCGGTCCTTCGGCGTCTTCGGCTTCCTGCTGATGGCCGGGTTGGCCGTGGCCTTCCTCCTGCTCAGCCACTACAGCGAGACGGTGGCCGGCCTCATGGACCGGCGTGACGAGCGCATCAACCGCATCGACAGCGAGGCAACGACGATCGCGGGGATGGCGGTGATCATCGCGGTCATCGTGGCCTTCGTGGTCGAGATCGCCCAGGGGCACGACGGCTCGCCGTACGCCATGCTCGGCGCGATCGGCGGCGTTGCCTACGTCGCGGCGCTGGTCGTTCTGCGGTTCCGCAGGTGAGCGGTCTCAGAGCCGGCGGTACATGATGTGCAGCCCCACGTAGCCGTGGGTCGGGTGGTGGAAGCCTTCGGGGACGGTGGCGAGCACCTCGAAGCCGAGGGACCGCCACAGACCGACCGCGCGATGGTTGGTCTCGACCACGGCGTTGAACTGCATGGCGCGGAAGCCGGCGTCGCGGGCCCAGGCCAGCGAGTGCTCACCGAGGGCCCGCCCGACCCCCTGCCCCGCGGACGCCGGGTCGACCAGGTAGCTCGCGCTGGCGACGTGCGCGCCGTTGCCCGCCTGGTTGGGGTTCATCTTGGCCGAGCCGATCACCGTGCCGGTGTCGCTGAGCGCGACCACGGTGCGCCCCGGCGGCTCGAGCATCCAGAGGGCGCGGGCCTGCTCCTCGGTCAGCCCCGGGTCGTAGGTGTAGGTCTCACCGGCGCTGACGATCTCGTGCAGGAACGGCCAGATGGCCGGCCAGTCGGAGGCGGTGGCATCGCGGATCTGCATGCGGCCCACCTTGCCAGCGCCGGTCGAGACCACTCGCCAAGCCCCCGCCCACCTCTTCCGTCGACGGGCCGGAAGGTGGAGGCTGGTGGGCAGGACCGAGGGAGAGGAGCTGCCATGCACGCGGCTGTAGGTGATCGGTTGCACGTGCACGGCCGGGCTGTCGGCATGCCCGACCAGACGTCCGAGATCATCGAGATCCGGGGACGGGACGGCGCACCGCCGTATCTCGTCCGGCACGAGGACGGACATGAGGCGCTCGTCTTCCCCGGGGCCGACGCATCGGTGGAGCACCCGCGGGCCCGCGAGTCTGACGGCCGCTGATCGCGTGCCGCGGTTTCCGCGGTTCACCTCACACTTCCGTTGGGAGACGGAGCTCGACGAACGCGAGCATCAGCAGCTCGCTGACCTGCTCCGGCGCGCTTTCGCCCGCACCCCCGGCGCCTTCGCAGACCGTTCCTGGGAGCGGGCGCGCAAGGAAGCGCGGCTCTGGCTCGCGACCGAGGACGACCTCCCGGTGGCGCACCTTGCGGTCGAGAGGCGGGTCGTCGGAGTCGCCGGCCTCGACGTCCTTCTCGCCGGCGTGGGCGACGTCGCCGTCGACCCGGCCCACCAGGGTGCAGGCCTCGGGCGGGCTCTCGTCGGTGCTCTGCGGGCTGCGCTCGCCACGGTGCTGCGCGCGGACTACGCCCTGCTCCAGTGCGGCGAGGACGTGGCCGACTTCTACCTCCGCTCCGGCTGGACCCGGGTGCCGAACGCGGTGCGTCAGCTGAACCTCGGCGACCAGCGCACCCCCGAGCTCAACCACGAACCGACGATGGTGATGGCGGGCACCCGTGACCTCGACGCCTGGCCCGTCGGAGTGGTGGATCTGCGGGGGCTGCCCTGGTAGGCCGCTCACCACGGCCTTCTCCCCGAGGGGGTTGACAGTCCTCTTCTGGCGTATCATTCTTACGCCCCATGCGAACAAACTGTCGGATTTGTCTCACCAGCCCCGGCTCACCATGACCGTCAGCCGCCGCGCCTTCCTGTCCGGCTCCGCCGCGGCTCTCGCCGGCATCGGCGCAGCCCCGACTCGGGCAGCTGCCGTCCACCGGCTGCCGACGCCACCGGCCGACCACGTGATCCTGGTGGACTGGGACGGTTTCGATCCCGACTTCCTTGGCCGCGCGAGACACCCCGCCGTGGACGCGTTGATGAAGCGTGGCAGCCATGGTCAGGCGCTGAACACCTACTCGACGTACTCCAACTCGTGCCGTGGGTCGATGGCGACCGGCGCCTACCCAGAGGTCCATGGCAATGCCGGCTACTACTACGACGCGCTGACCGGGCGGGCGGTGAGCCAGAACCGGGTCCTCGAGGCCGAGACGATCGCGGAGGCGCTCGGCCGTCAGGGGCGCGGTGTCGCCTCCGTGCAGTGGTACATGGTGCAAGACCACGGCACGGCGTACGGCGATCCGCGCCACCTCTACGTGCAGCCCGGCGGGTCGTTCGCGACCACCGTGAGCGTCGCTGTCGACATCCTGCACCGCAGGCCGGTGAACTCGGGTGGCACCCAGGTCACCGTGCCGGAGATCCCCGCCTTCATGGCCGTCTACGGCGCCGACCTGGACGGTCTCGTGCACGAACAGGGACCGGAAAGTCCCGAGGTCAGTCCCCTGCTGGAGAGCATGGACCGGTCTCTCGCCGAGCTGGTGCAGGCCACCAGGGACGTCGGCATCTACGAACGGACCGCCTTCGTCCTGACCGGTGACCACGGCATGTCCGCGTGGGAGCGCTCGATCCTGAACGACGTGCTCGTGGCCGTCGCCGACAGCGGCTTTCGGGCCGAGGTAGTCACAGCGGGGAGGAGCGCAGCCGCGGACACCGAGGTCGTCATCGTGCAGGGCGTTCGGATCGCGACCTTCCTGCTCCGCGGTTCGGCGGCGACTCCGGCGGCCCGGAAGAGGCTGCAGGCTGCCCTCGAGGGTGTCGACCACGTGAGCAACGTCTTCGATCGGGACGCACTCCGCGCGCTTCGCGCCAGCGACAAGCTCGGCGACCTGGTGGCCGAAGCGGAGGCGCCCTGGCACTTCTCGGCACTGGACGACGGCCGCATCCGCGGGAGCCATGGGAGCACCGCGGAGTCCCTGGTGCCCCTGGTGCTTGCCGGCAGCGGAGTACGCCGCGGTGCGCCGCTGCGAGCTGCCGGCCTCGTCGACGTGGCGCCGACCATCGCGGCGCTGCTGGGCGTGCGACCGCCCGCCGATGCGCAGGGGCGAGCGCTCCGACAGGTCCTGGCCGGTGCTCATGGCCCCCGTGCTCATGCCGGTTGAGCCGAGTGCCGCGGTAAGCGGGCTCGGAACCGCCGACGACCTGCTCTGGCCGGAGACGCGCCTCTACTCAGAGGGGGTCTGCGTCGGCCGGGACCTGTTACCGGTCGTCATCCCGCCGGGCAGCGACCTCGCGCATGTGGCTGGTACCAGTTTCCTGCAGCAGACCGACAAGCTGCCAGCTGTCCTGGTGCCGGATGCCGAGCAGATCGCTGCGTGGCAGCGCACCATCGCGGACGCCGACCTCCCCGGCCGCAACCACGACGGCCACGCGTCCATGGCCGAGCGGGCGCTGTCCGACCTGATGTGCCTGACCGCCCCGACTGGCGCCTTCGTCGCGGCGGGCAGCGTGCACTGGCGCTACGTCTGGCCCCGCGACGCAGCGTTCGCGGTGGCAGCGCTTCTGTTGGTGGGTGATGCGTCGCGCGCCGAGCGCATCGTGCGGTTCGTCGCTGGGCTGCAAGAGGACGACGGGACGTGGCAAGCGCGCTACCTCCCCGACGGGAGCCGATGCGTGCCTGACCACCGAGGCACCCAATTGGACAACATCGGGTGGTTCCTCTGGTCGACCTGGCTCTGTCACCGGGCCGGCGCACTCGACATCTCGACGCTGCAGGGCTGCATCCGCCGAGCCGCGGCGGCGGCAGCGAAGGCGATCAACGAGGGCCAGTCGGGCCTGCCGAGACCAAGCCAGGACTACTGGGAGGTCGAGGTCGTCGAACCGACGCTCGGCGTCGCAGCGCCGCTTCGGCTCGGGCTGCGCTGCGCTGCCCTGCTGTGTCACGCACTGGACGACGGGGCCGGCGCCGAGGAGTCGGCCACGCGGGCGACGCAGCTCAGCAGGGAGATCGAGAGGCAGTTCGGCGCACAGGACTACCCGCGACACCTGGGCGGAGGCGGACGCGACGCGTCGGTGGCGTTCCTCCTGCCGCCCTTCGCAGAGCCTGACGAGGCGCAGCGGCAGGCGTGGCATGCGACGTACTCATCCCTGCGCGTCGCCAACGGCGGCCTGCGCCCGGGTGAGGACTGGGACGACCTCGAAACCGGGTGGACGCCTCAGATATCGCTGTTCGCCTTGGCCGCCGCGGGGATCGGTGAGAACTCGATCGCCGATGCGCTGCTGGCCTGGCTGGACGCACGACGAACCCGGCTCGGGTCGTTGCCCGAGAAGGTCACCGCTGCAGGCAACCCCGCAGCGGTCGCGCCTCTGGGCCTCACCGCCGCAACCGTGCTGATGACCCTGGCCGCAAGAGAGGGCCGGCACCTGCCCGTCCCCCCGTTTCCTCCATCCACCACTCGGAAAGGTTCTCGACGATGACCAGGAAGAAGCGACTGAACGTCCTCGCCGTGACAGCGGCGCTCCTCGTCGCAGCTCCCGCGTGCGGCTCGGGAGCTGACGAGTCAGATGGTGGTGATGGCAAGGGCGAGCAGATCACCTTCTGGACGCAGTTCAACACGCCACCGCGGATGGCCAAGCAGCAGGAGACTGCCAAGGAGTTCACCAGGAAGACCGGTATCAAGGTGAAGATCGCCGGCCTGGCCGCGCCGGACATGAGCCAGGCCATGGTCTCGGGAGCAGCGTCGGGCGACGTACCCGACGTGGTTCTGCACAACGCCGACCAGGGCATCGCCTGGAACGCGCAGGGGCTGTTGGACGCCGACGCGGCGAACGAGGTCATTGACGGTCTCGGCCGGGACACCTTCAACGAGGGCGCACTAAAGCTGCAGACCGTCGATGACGAGACGATCACCGTGCCGAGCGACGGCTGGGGACAGATGGTCTTCTATCGCAAGGACCTGTTCGCGAAAGCGGGCCTGCAGCCGCCGAAGACTCTCGACGACCTCGTCACGGCCGCGGAGACGCTGAACAAGGACGGCACGGCAGGCATCGTGCTCGGCACCAAACCGGGCGATCCGTTCGCCGCCCAGACTCTCGAATGGATCATGCTGACCAACGGCTGCGAGCTCACCAAGGACGGCGACCCGAGCGAGCCCGCGCTCGACTCCCCGGCGTGCGCCAATGCTCTCTCCTACTACCAGAAGCTGGCTGCCTCCTCGGTCAAGGGCGCACAGGACGTGTTGTCGACGCGGGCCGTCTACCTGGCCGGCAAGGCCGCCATGATCTCGTGGAGCCCGCACCTGCTCGACGAGCTCGCCGGCCTCGACTCGGCCTTCCCTCCCACCTGCGCGGAGTGCAAGAAGGACAAGGGGTTCCTGGCCAAGAACACCGGCATCGTCACGGTGATAAATGGACCGGACACCGCCGAGGGCGTGCAGTACGGCGTGACCATCAACCTCGGGATCCTGCGGAACAAGAACACGGAGGCGGCGAAGAAGTTCGTGGAGTTCCTGCTCAGCGAGGGTTACCAGGACTCGCTCGCGGTCGCGGCCGAGGGCCGCTACCCGTTGCGCTCCGGACCCGAGGAGGGCTCCCACGAGTACGTGCAGAAATGGGCGGACACGCCGATGGGTGCCGACCCGGCGAATCAGCAGAGCCTGTCCGAACTTTATGGCGGCGACCTCATCGCCAATGTCCAGGAGGGTGCAACCCAGTTCGGCCGGTGGGGCTTCGGGCACGGGTCGGAGAAGCTCGGGAGCGAACTGGCATCGCAGTACGTGCTGACCCGTGATCTCGAAGGGCTCTTCGCAGGCGACGACCCGTCGGCGGTCGCGACGCGGATGCAGGAGGCGGCCGAGAAGACGGAGCAGGACCTGAGTCCGTGAGCTCAGGCATCGGGCAGGCGCCCGCACCGCAGCTCCTGGTCGACCCACCACGGTCGCCGCGTCGCGGCGACGGTGGTGGGAGTCGGCCACGGCGGCGAGGGTGGTCGAAGCAGCGCCGGGAGGCGCGCGACGGGATGCTGATGGTCCTGCCGACTCTCATCGCCGTCGGTCTTGTGGTGGCCTACCCGTTGCTGCGCAGTGTGCTGTTCGCCTTTCAGGACATCCGGCTCGTCGACATCCCTCGGCTGTCCCTGCTCGGTGCCGACGCCACGCTGGACAACTTCCGCGATGTGCTCCAGGCCTCGGGGTTCTGGTCCGCGATGCGAACGACGGTCGTGTACGCCGCAGCCTGCACGGCAGGGACCCTGGGGCTGGGCCTTGCCACCGCCCTCGCGTTCCGCGGCAGCTTCCGCGGCCGAGGTCCCCTGCGCGCGGTCATCCTGGTGCCCTATGTCTTGCCGGTGGTCGCGGCGACCACGATGTGGAAGACGCTGCTAAACCCGCAGTTCGGTCCCATCAACGCGCTCGGCATGAGATTTTTCGGCTGGGACGAGCCCGTCAACTTCCTGTCCAGAACCAGTGTGGACGTGAGTTCGGTCAGCGTCCCCGTCGCGCTGTCAACCGTCATCGTGTTCGAGCTCTGGAAGACCACACCACTGGCGTTCCTGTTCATCACGGCCCGACTGCAGACGATCTCCAAGGACCTCGAAGAGGCCGCAACGCTCGACGGAGCGACGCCGTCGCAACTGTTCCGGCACGTCATCCTTCCCGAGCTCAAGGGCGTGCTGGTGCTGCTTGCCCTCCTGCGCTTCATCTGGTCGTTCCAGAACTTCAACGACATCTACCTGCTCACGGGCGGAGCCGCCGGCACCGAGGTCGTCGCCGTGCGGGTCTACAACGAGCTGATCCGCCGGGCCGACGTCGGGACAGCCTCGGCGACCGGCTTGGTGATGACCGCGGTGCTGATCGTGGTGCTCGCCGTCTACCTCCGAGTAAACCGACGAATGGAAGACCGATGAGCACCCAGGCGTCGACGACGGCTGGGTGGAGCCGGCACCGGATCGAGAGCTCGGCGTTCCGTGTGTTGCGCTGGCTGACGCTGGTGGTCGCCGTTGCCGTCACGGTCCTGCCCTTGCTGTACGCCGTCCTGCTCTCGCTGCGCCCGTTGAGCTCCGTCGTCACGGACCCCCTCGACTTCCTGCCCTCCTGGAGTGAGCTGCAGTTCTCGTCCTACGTTCGTGCGTTGCAGTCGGAATCAGCCGGTGGCTACGGCCTGGCACGCTTCATGCGCAACTCGTTCCTCGTCGCCGGCTCGGCAACACTCATCACTCTGGCCGCGAGCACGCTGGGCGCCTATGCGGCCGTACGACTGCGCTTCCGCGGGCGCAACACGATCAATGCGTTCTTCTTCGCGATCTACGTCTTCCCTGGCATCGTGCTGGCCGTTCCCTTGTTCGTGATGTTCAGCCAGATCGGGCTCCGCGGCACGCTGCCCGGGCTGGTCATCGTCTACATGGCCCAGACACTGCCGGTGTCGCTGTACATGTTGCGCAACTACCTGCACGCCGTCCCGGTGGGGGTCGAGGACGCCGCGTTGGTCGACGGTTGCAGCAGGCTTCAGACGATCAGGCACGTCGTACTCCCGCTGGCCATGCCGGGCATCGTGGCCACAGGTCTCTACGTGTTCATGATCACCTGGAACGAGTACCTGTTCGCGTTGCTGTTCCTGGTGCAGGATCGGGAGCGCTGGACCGTCTCGCTCGGGCTCGCACAGCTCACCGACATCGGCGTCCCGGTCACCGTGCTCATGGCCGGATCGATAGCGCTGACGCTGCCGGTGATCGTGCTCTTCTTCCTGGGTGAACGGCTGCTCGTCTCCGGACTCACTGCGGGGGCGGAGAAGGGGTGACGTCGCAAGTGGCTGGACGCGACTCAACGCTGCGCTTCGCTGTGATGGGCCTGGGCAGCCGAGGGGCGTCGGTCTACGCCGACTTCATCGAGCGGCATGCCGACGAGGTGCGACTCGCTGCCGTGGCGGAACACAACGAGGGGCGACGGACCGCAATCGCATCGCGTCACGCTCTGCCGGACGACGTGTGCTTCTCCGACTACGCCGACCTCGCCGACGCCGTGCCGCGACTGCAGGTCGACGCCGTCATCATCGCGCTGCCCGACGCAGAGCACGTCGACGCGCTCACGCGGATGGCCTCGCACGGCGTACCTGTCCTTGTAGAGAAGCCGCTGGCCACCACGCCGACCGAGCTTGCCCGGCTGGAGGGGATAGTCGCCACCGCGACTGCTCCGATCGTGGTCGCGCACGTGCTGCGCTACACGCCCTTCTTCCGCAGTATCAAGGCGCTGCTCGACAGCGATGCTCTCGGCCGGCTGTGCACGATCCGGCTCGAGGAGAACATCGGCTACTGGCATTTTGCCCACAGCTACGTGCGCGGCAACTGGCGACGCGCTGACCTGGCGAGTCCCATGCTGCTCGCCAAGAGCTGCCACGACCTCGACCTGCTGCGGTGGTTGGCCGACGCTCCGCCGCACACGGTGGCCAGCGTCGGCTCCCTCACACACTTTCGCGCCGAGAACGCACCGCAGGGCGCGCCCGACCACTGTCTCGACGGCTGCCCGGTTGCCGACTCCTGCGCGTTCTACGCGCCTCGCTACTACGCGGACGCGCTCGCGAGCGTGTCGGGACCGCCGGTGTCCGTCCTCGGACCGGACCTCACCCGGGATCAGCGGCTTTGCGCCCTGGCGCACGGCGACTACGGGCGTTGCGTCTACCACTGCGACAACGACGTAGCCGACCATCAGCAGGTGTTGCTCTCGTTCACCAACGCCGTGACCGCAACGCTCACTGTGTCGGCGTTCACCTCCGCGAACACCCGCACGATCCAGATCACCGGTACGGCGGGGGAGGTCACCGGCCACATGGAGGCCGGCGCGCTGACGGCGAACCTGTTCTCCCCGACCCAGCAGCTTCCCGAGCTACCGCCCGAAGCATCGCTGGTAGACACCGCACAGGTCGGCCCGCTCGGCCACCGCGCCTACAGGCTCTCGGTGCGGCCGCGAGAGAACGCCGAGGGTGACCACCGCGGCCACGCGGGCGGGGACGAGGAGCTGCTCACCCGATTCGTCCGGCGCCTGCGCACCCCGGACCGAGACGCAGAGCAAGGGACGTCGTTCGCCGCTTCCGTCGACAGCCACCGCATGGCGTTCGCCGCCGAGGACTCGCGCCGCGATCGCCGCACGGTCGCATTGAGCGCACCTACGTCCGTCATGCGCCTCGGACCACGGCCCGCCACGGATAGTGTGCCCGGGTGAGTTCGTCTAGTGCCACGCATGGCGGGCAGTTGTCGCGGGGCCGTTTCGCCGACCAGTCCGCCGTACGCGGGCACAACCTGGAAGCCGTCGCGCGACTCGTGCGGACCAGTGGCGGGTGCACCCGGCGCCAGATCAGCGAGGCCCTGGGCTTCAACAAGGCCACCGTCTCGAGCCTGGTCAAGGACCTCATCGCAGCCCAGCTGCTCGAGGACGGGGAGGTGCGGCTCGGACAGAATCCCGGACGCCCGTCGACGCTCGTGCGCATGGAGCGAGCGACCCACGTGTCGGTCGTCGTCGAGATCCTTCCCGACAGCCTCGTGATCTCGACCTGGAACCTCGCCGGTGACCGGCTCTGGGCAACCGTGCACGCGGTGCACCCCGCGGCCGATGGCCCGCGCAGCACCCTTGTCCGCATCGCTCGCGTGCTGCGGCCACTCGTCAGGAAGCTCGAGGCGGAAGACCGGCGCCTCGGCGGTGTCGTGGTCGCCGTACCCGGCATGGTCGACACGGGCCTCGGTCAGTTGATCGTGTCCGGCCCGCTGTCCTGGTCGGACGTCCCCATCCGCGAGATCCTCGCGTCCAAGCTCGCGTGCGACGCGATGCTGATCGACGTCGAGAAGATCGCGAACCTCGCGACGATGGCCGAGTGGCGGCGTCTCGACGGATGTTCGGACCTGGTCTACCTCGACGAGGGCAGCGCCGGCCTGGGGGTCGGCGCGGTGGTCGCCGGGCGCCTGCTCACCGGACACCGCGGGCGCGCGGGCGAGCTGCTCTTCCCGCCCCGCGACCATCTCGCGAGCAGGGTCAGCCTCCGCGAACTGGGGCTGCACCGACTGCTCGACGCGTCCGCCGACGAGCCACTCGGCAAGCCGCAGGCATCAGGGTCGTTCGCCCTGGACGCCGCCGGGCGGGCGGCAGTGAACAAGCTGGCGAAAACGATGACCGAGTACCTCGCCACGCTGGCGGCGCTGCTCGATCCCGAGGTCGTGGTGCTCGGCGGGCAGTTCAGTGCGCTCGAACCGCACATCGCAGCGGCCGTGCAGCGCTCCCTCGCCCAGGCCCTGGCTCCCGTCTCGCAGCAACAGATCGAACTGCGCTTCGGTGTCTACGGGCGTCAAGCGGCGCAGGTCGGCGGAGGAGTGCTGGTCGCTGATCGCGTCGTCGACCGGCTCCTCGCCGCGGCCCGGCTGCAGCCGTGACCGAGCCCGACTGCGGCGGCTCTAGCGGCACGGCAGCAGGGTCAACGATCATCGACGTCCTCGTTATTCACCGTGGGCAGCCACACTCGCATCGTGCCTGGCCCCCGGTTGGCCCAATCGTGGTAGGGGATGAGCGGCACCTGGAAATGGCGCAACGCGCGGTCGTCGACCCCCTCGGCCACCGTCGGTCTGTCGTAGGGCCACGGCGCAACCGCCGGCTCGGAGAGAGTCAAGGTGACGACCGTTCGACCGTCGACATCCACCGGCGCGACGTCGTCGACAAGCCGGGCGGTGGCGACGTCGGCCCGTCCGTCCGTGGCTGCCGCAAGGTCCACCGACTCGAGACAGAGGACTTCGGGCCCACGCTCGACCGCCAGGCAGCCTCGGACGGCGTCGATGCGCCGGTCCGCCCTGGTCAGGCGCGGCTCGACCGGGAGCGTCAGCTCGACGACATCGCCACGGTTCCAGCTGCGGCGCAGCTCGACAGTGCCCGGCGGGGCAACCCGCTCCCGGGCCTCGCCGTCGACAGGCGTGTCCATGATGGTGGCTCCGACCGCCCAGCCAGGCACCCGGAGCGTCAGGCTCGCAGGTCCGTTCGTGTCTTCGCGGAACCGGACGGCGATCCTGCCGTCCCGGGGATAGGCGGTGTCGACATCGACGGCGACGCGGCGGCCGGCCGGGAGAGTCACCCTGACCTCGCCGGTTGCGTACTGGTGGAGCTGGATCCCGTCGTCGTCCCGCGTGGCGACGTACGCTGCGAGACTGGCCAGGGTGCGTGCCACGTTCGGCGGACAACAGGCCACCTCGAACCACGGCGACCGCAACGACGACGAAGCGCGCGGTGACATCTCGTTCTCGGCGGGTGTCTCGCCCGGCGCGCGCTGGTGCAGTGTGTGGGCGTAGAAGAAGGCAGTTCCCTCGGCCGACGGGGACGTGGCAACCACGTTGAACAACGTTCGCTCGATGAGGTCTGCGTAGCGCGGCTCACCGCCCGCCAGTAGAAGGCGCCAGCTGAACATGATGGACGCGACGCCCGCGCAGGTCTCGGAGTAGGAGCGGTCCGGCGGGAGCACCCAGTCGGCCCCGAAGGCCTCGTCCTGATGGTGAGACCCCTGGCCCCCGGTCAGGTACGTGCGACGGGCGACGGTGTTGTCCCATTGCGTGGCAAGGGCGTTGAGCAGCTCACTGTCCGAGGCATCGACGGCCACGTCGACCGCACCGGCGGCGAGGTAGTTGGCGCGTACAGCGTGCCCGGTCAGGGCAGTTGCCTCCCGGACCGGGACGGCATCCTGGAAGTAGTCCCGCCCGAACTCGATGTCGGCGAGCGTCCTCCGTCCCCGGCGCTGCACGAACACCCGGGCCTGGTCCAAATAGCGCTGGTCACCTGTGAGCCGGGCGAACTCGACGAGGGCCGGTTCGATCTCGGGGTGACCGCAGATGGCCGGGATGCCGTCGTCACCGAACACGCTGCACACCAGGTCGGCGGCCCTGGTCGCGACAGCGAGGAGGCTGTCGTCGCCGGGCCGCGTCCGACCCCGAGCTACGGCCGCCTGGAGGAGATGCCCCACGCAGTAGAGCTCGTGCCCCCACTCCATGTCGGACCAGCGAGGTGACTGTCCCGGCCTGCCGAAGTACGTGTTGAGGTAGCCGTCGGGCTCCTGGGCCGCAGCGACCCGGGCGACGATGGCGCGGAAGCGCGCCTCGAGGTCGTGGTCGCCGCCGCGACCGATCTCCCAGGCCAGCGCCTCCAGGTACTTGTAGACCTCGGAGTCGGAGAACTCTCGGCCCCTGCGCCCGTCGGGGAGCTTGCCGTCGACCGCGAGGTCGAAGTTCGGCAACCAGCCGGCTCGCTCGAGCGACGCCTCGATGTGGAGCAACGTGTTCGTGGCGTTGACGGCCTGACGTTGCGCCCAGAACCCGCCGGTGAGCCGGACCTCGTGCAGACCCAGCGGCTGGAGCCGGCCGCGGGCCGGGATCACCGGTGCGGCCACACCCCCGACGGTTGAGCTCATCGTCACCCTTTCAGGGCACCGGAGAAGAACCCGCCCACGTAGTGGCGCTGCAGGATCAGGAACAGGATCGCGCACGGCAGCGCGAGCACGACGACGCCCGCCTCGGTCGCGCCGTAGTCGACGACGCCTTGCACCTGTCCCCGGAGATTGGAGACGGCCAGAGGGAGCGTGAACTTGTCGCTGTCGTTGATCAGGATGAGCGGCGCCATGAAGTCGTTCCACGCCGCGAGGAACGCGAAGAGCCCGACCGTGATCAACCCGGGTCGCACGGCCGGAAGGAGTACCCGCACGAGGGTGGCGAACGACGAGCAACCGTCGACGCGCGCGGCCTCGTCCAGCTCTCGCGGCACCGCCTCGAACGAGATGCGCATCATGAACGTCGCGAACGGCAGCTGGAACATCGTGAGCACGAGCGCCACGCCGATCAGCGAGTCCTGCAGGCCGACATCGTTGAGCAGCACGTAGAGGGGAATGAGTAGCGTCGCGTACGGGACCATCAGGATGGCGAGAGTGACCAGGAACAGCGCGTTCTTGCCCGGGAAGGTGAAGCGCGCGAACGCGTAGCCGCCCAGCAGAGAGACCAGCAAGGTCAGCACCACAGTGACGAGGGAGACAAAGGCCGAGTTCGCGAGGTATCGCCAGATGCCCGCCTGGTACAAGGTCAGTGTGTGGTAGTTGCCGAAACCGAAGCCGTCCGTCTGACTGGTGCCCGCGCGCGGCGAGACCGAGGCAACCGTGGTCCAGATCAGCGGGTAGAGGAAGATGATCGCCAGTGCGCCGGTGACGACCCAGTAGGGCGTGCGCAGGGCGAAGCCGGCCAGGGTGCTGCGCGGTTGCGATGCCGGGGAGCCCGGCGACCGGGTCGGCGGTGAGGCATGGGTTCTCGGTGAGCCCAACTGGGTCATGTGGTCAGCTCCCTGCCTCGTCGGGCGACCTGAAGGCGCGCAGCTGGAGGATGTTCACCAGCACCAGCACCACGAGCACGATGACGGATATCGCGGCTGCGATGCCGAGACTGTTCTGTCCCTGGAACGCCACTGAGTAGATGAGCTGCACGATGGTGATCGTGCTGTTGTCCGGTCCGCCCTTGGTGAGGATGTAGAACTGCTCGAACGCCAGCAGTGATCCCGTGACGCAGAGCACGGTGGTGAGTGCCAGTGTCGGCCGAAGCAGCGGAAGAGTGATGCGCCGGAACGTCTGCCATGTCGAAGCACCGTCGATCCTCGCGGCCTCGAACACGTCATTGGGAATTCCCTGCAGACCGACGAGCATGAGCAACATGTAGAACCCGGCGAAGCGCCAGACGATGAGGAACAAGGTGGACCAGAGGGCAGCGTTCGGCGAGCCCAGGAACGTGAAGCCGAGCTCGTCCGTCAACGCCTTGAACGGTCCTGCGTACGGCGAGTACAGAACGTAGAACAGCAGGCTTGCCGCGGCCAGACCCAAGGCGCTCGGCAGGAGGAAAGACGTGCGCAAGAACGAGTTCCACCGCGAGGACTCCTGCACCAGCAGAGCCAGTCCCAGGCCGAGCGCGATGAGAAGGATGGTGGCCAGCACCGTGTACTTCAGCGTGAAGACGATCGCGTCCTTGAAGAAGCGGTTCTCCACGGCGTCCTGATAGTTCTCCGGCAGGTTGGGGCCTTGGTTGCCGCTGAGCAGCGGCCAGTCCGAACCGGACATCTGCAGGACGAGCAGCAGCGGAAGTACGAAGAGGAGCACGACGAAGAGCGCGGTGGGCGCGGCGTACAGCCAGCCGACAGCTGCGTGCACCCGCCGGCGCCGCCGTGCTCCTCCGACATTCGCCGTGTCCCGGACGGTAGAGCCTGGTGCTGTGCTCACGGTCACCGTCCGCCCACTCCTCCTCGCCCCTACTTGCTGCTGGCAAGCGGCCGGCGCCGGGGTACAAAGCCATGGCCGGCGCCGGCCACGTTCGTTCTTACTGGGCCTGGGACAGCACCGCCGTGATCTCGTCGTTGTTCTTCGTGACGGGTCCGCCGGCACCCAGCACGGCATCACGCACCATCGTCAGCCAGGGGCTGTTGGGAGCGTTGAACGCCTGCTGGAAGTTCCCGGCGAACGGCGTCTCACCCTTGCCGGCAACCTCGTTGATGGTCACCAGACGAGGGTCCTCGGCCGCGTACTTGTTGTTGGCGAGGTCGTTGCGCGAGACGACGTCCTTGTCCTTTGCCAGGACCTCGACCTGCGCGTCCTCACTCATCATCCAGTTGAGGAAGTTCCACGCCTGCGCGGCCTTCTTGGAATCCTTGGAGATCCCGATGCCGTCACCGCCGACAAAGGTCGAGGCGCCACCGTCGGGGCCCGGGATGCCGGCCACGCCCACGTCGAAGCCAGTCGTGGAGGACAAGAGCGTCGCCGGGTAGAACATCCAGCCGACCTTGCCCTCACTGAAGCCTGCAGTCCACGTGGGACCGGCTTCGTCCTTCGACGACGGCAGCACCGCGCCGGACTCCCACAGGTCACGCCACGTGTCGTAAACCGCCGTCGAGGTGTCCGAGTCGAGCAGGGACTCCGTCCCGTCCTCGTTCATGACCTGGTCGCCTGCCGCCCACATGGAGGGGAACCAGGTGAACACGAGGCACCCGCCACAGTTGAGGCCGGTCGCGGTGCCGTAGGTGCCGGGCTTCTTCAGGGCCTGGATCTTCTTCGCGTGCTCGGCGAGCTCCGTGAGCGACGCCGGGGCCTTCTCCGCGTCCAGGCCGGCTTCCTTGTACAGGTCCTTGTTCCAGAAGAGCATCGAGAGGTCGAGGACGAACGGGAGCACGTACTCCTTGTCTTCGAACGTCCCGGCTTCAAGGTGGCCCTTGTTGATCTCGTCCTTGAAGGACAGGCCGCCGATCTGCTTGCTGATGTCCTGGAACAGCCCCTGCTTCGTCCAGTTCGGCACGTAGACGATGTCCGCGGCGAACAGGTCGGGCAGGCCCTCCGACCCAGCGGCGGCACCCACCTTCGCCACGTAGTCGTCATTGGGCACGACGGTCAGCTTCACCTGGTTCTTGTGGCTGGCGTTGTAGGCCTCGACCAGCAGCTTCGCCTGCTTCTCGAGAGGTGCTCGAGTCCAGAGGGTCAGGTTGGCCCCGTCGTCGGTGCCGCTGGGCTTGATCTTGTCCGTGGCCGCCGAGCTCTCGCCCCCGTTGTCGCCGCCGCAGGCGGCCAGGGCCAGGGCCAACCCGGCCGCGACCACTGCGGCGAGTGCACGCTGGGTCGTCGAGCGACCCCGATGGATCCTCATCCTGTTGCTCCTCGTTGTAGGTCCCACCAGACGGCCGCTGGTCGCCCCTTGGGTCGTTGCTGCAGATGCGCTAGTGTTAGCGTTCACATCCACACCCGTCAAGACCCTCCGAGGAAACATTTCGCCACGAATGTCTGATTGGGCCGCCGCGAAGATCCGCCCAGGAATGTAGGGCTTTGCGCCACGTGCTCAACCCGCCCCATGGCCCCTGGAGCAGCCCATGGCACGCCTTGCCCGTCGCCCCCAGCCCATGCCGCGCACCGGTGTCGCGGCGCTGGTCGCCGCCCTCGTCCTCGGCTGCCTGTCGCCGCTGGCCGCCGCCCCTGCCGATGCCGCGGTCACGGACCCACTCGTGCACTACGCCATCGACGACGACGACGTCAGCTCAGGGACTCTGACCGACAGCTCGCCGTCCGGCCTGCACGGCACGCTGGTCAACGGCGGGACCGCCGGCCTGACCGACGCCGGTTCGGGCGGCCTGGCCCTGACCCTGCCCGGCGGCCAGCCGTCGACCGGTGCCTACGTGCGGCTGCCCAAGGAGGTCCTGCAGGGCCGGACCGACCTCACTCTCACCGCCCGCGTCCGCTGGGACGGCGGAGGCGCGTGGCAGCGCGTGCTCGACCTCGGGCAGGACACCAGCCGGTACCTGTTCCTGACACCCGCGAGCGGCGACGGCAAGCTGCGCACCGCGATGACGACGTCGTTCGGCGGAGGTGAGCGGCAAGTGACCGGGTCCGCGGCGCTGCCGACCGAGCAGTGGCGCACGCTCGCGGTCACCCTCGACACCGAGTCCGACCGGCTCACGACGTACCTCGACGGCGCAGCGGTCGGCTGGACCGACACGGCCATCTCCGCCGGCGAGCTGCTCGGCAACGCGAGCTCGGGTGGGTACCTCGGTCGCTCGATGTACCCCGACCCGCTCTTCGACGGCGCCATCGACGACTTCGCCGTGTACGACGCGGCACTGAGCGCGGAGCAGCTGCAGGAGGCCACCGGTGTGCAGCCGCCCGAGCCGACCGAGGTCAAGCAGACCGCCTTCCAGGTGACCACGGCCATCGGCGAGGCGCCGGAGCTGCCCGAGTCGGCGCCCGCGTCGTTCTCGGACGGCTACGACCGGCCGGTCCGGATCACCTGGGACGAGGTCGACCCGGACCAGTACGCGTCCCGTGGCACGTTCGAGGTCGACGGCACGGTCGCCGGCGAGAACGGGCCGCAGACCGTGACCGCGACGGTCCGCGTCATCCAGCCCGGTGAGATAAAGATCGACCTCGGCAGGACGACGGGAGCCTTCCACGGCGGCGCCTCCGGGACGCTGTACGGCGTCTACGGCGACGGCGTACCGACCAGGAACCTCATCGACGGCATGAAGCTGCGCACCGTCTCCACCAAGGCCCAGGACGGACCCCAGCACCCTGGAGCCGACGCGCTCGAGGTCGTCAAGCCGCTTGCCGACGCGACCGACGGCAAGGTCTTCATCTACATGACCGACATCCACCGCGGCTTCCCCTACGAGTGGCCCGGCGAGACGCCGGAGCAGAAGCTCGACACCTACGTGCAGAAGGTCGCGAAGCAGGTCGACCAGGTCCAGCAGCTCCCGGAGCAGTACCAGGACAACGTCGTGTTCGTGCCGTTCAACGAGCCCGAGGGCAACATGTTCGGCACCGGCCCGTGGAGCTACGACCGCACCAGCTGGCTCAACGACCCGACGGACTACTTCGCGGCCTGGGACCGCATCTACCGGCTGATCAAGGGCGAGATCCCGCAGGCCCAGATCGCCGGGCCCAACACCAGCGTCCTCTTCGCACAGGTGAAGGGCTTCATGGAGCACACGATCGACGCGGACACCGTGCCCGACTACGTCACCTGGCACGAGCTCAGCCACCCGGAGGCGGTGCGGGAGAGCGTCAAGCGATACCGCACCTGGGAGCAGGAGTTCTTCGCCGGCACGCCGTACGAGGGCACCGAGCTGCCCATCAACGTCAACGAGTACGCGTTCAACTACCACACCTCGGTGCCCGGGCAGATGATCCAGTGGGTCTCGGCCATCGAGGAGTCCAAGGTCGACGCGGACATCGCCTACTGGAACATCGACGGCAACCTGTCCGACTCGGCTGTGCAGGCCAACCGGGGCAACGGTCAGTGGTGGCTGTTCAACGCGTACGCCGGCATGACCGGCGACACGGTCGAGGTCACTCCCCCGCAGCCGGGACGCAACTACACCCTCCAGGGCGTGGCCTCCCTCGACACCGCCGCCAAACAGGCCCGCACGATCATGGGCGGTGCCGACGGACGGTCGGTCGCGGTCTTCGACAACGTGCCGGCGAAGGTGTTCGGCGACCGGGTCCACGCGTGGATCCGCGAGATCCCGTGGACCGGCCAGATCGGTGACTCCGCACAGCCGCAGCTGCTCGCGGAGCGCAACGTCGACGTGGTCGACGGCGAGGTGACCATCTCGTTCGGAGAGGGCGAGCTGCCCGCACTGACCGAGTCTTCGGCGTACGAGATCGTGCTGACCCCCGCCGGGGCCGGCACCGAGACCGCGCCGCCCACCGTCTCCTGGAAGGACAGCTACGAGGCGGAGGACGCCACCTACAGCGGCGACGGGTACAGCCGGAACGGTCCGGAGGGCTCGCCGGCCGACGTCGGCAAGTTCTACACCTCTGGCGGGTTCGACGTCGGAGGCCTGCGCACCGGCTCGGACGGCGTCCTGACGTTCTCGGTCGACGTGCCGAAGACGGACACCTACGACCTGAGCGTGTTCGCGAACTCGCTGAACACCTATCCCCTGGTGCAGGAGCACGGCCCGACGAACGTCTTCGTCCGGGTCGACGGGGCCGACGAGCAAGGGCTGCGACTGCCCCTCGGGTACAAGTGGGTGGTCTGGGACCACGCCGACGTCAAGGTCCGGCTGACCGAAGGCACCCACAAGATCTCGCTCGCCGCGAAGAGCCTGGACGGGACGTCGGTGACCCACGGCGACGCCATCGTCGACCGGCTCACGCTGACCTTGCGGAACCCCGCGGCGACGCCGACGGTCTACGAGGCGGAGACGGCCGAGACCAGCGGCGCGGCGAAGCCGGCGTACACCAAGCTGCCCCACGCGGGCCCGCACCAGGGCGTGTCCGGCTCCGGTGGCCTCGCGCTCGGCAGGAACGGTACGGCCACCTTCTGGGTGTACTCGGCAAACGACGCCGAAGCGACGATCCGTAGCGACGTCCTCGGCCCTGGCGCGGCCAGGCTGTCCGTGAACGGGCGCGAGGTCGGTCCCGTCAGCGGTTCCTCGGCGGCCGCCGTGTCGCTGTCCGGCGGCGTCAACAAGGTGACGGTGACCGGTACCAGTGCCAGGACCGTGCTCGACCGCATTGCTGTGTCGCCCTCATCCGGGTCCCTCGTCCCCCGGTCGTACGAGGCCGAGGACGCGACCCTCGCCGGCAGTGCCAAGGTGACGGACCTGTCGCAGGCCGGCGGCGGACGCGCGGTGACCGACGTGGGCGGTGAGCCGGGCAACCACAACACCATCACGTTCGACGTCACCGCGGGCGAGCCCGGCCGGCACGTGCTGCGGGTGCGCTACAGCAACCCGGAGCAGTCGCCACCGTCGCACTACAACCCGGACCCGATCGCCAGGCACGCCGACATCTCGGTGAACGGACGTGCCAGCGAGCGGGTGCTGTTCCCGCACTCGTTCCACCAGAACAACTTCTGGGTCCTCACCGTCCCGGTGGATCTCAAGCCGGGCCGGAACACCGTCCGGTTCACATCGGAGGAGCTGCCGAACTTCGACGGGAAGACCTACGCGTCGGACGAGTGGTCCGTGCCGCTGCGGTCGAAGTTCGCGCCGATCCTGGACCGGCTGACCGTGGCGCCGTTCGCGAAGAGGCTGCCCGGCAAGGGGAAAGGACTCTGAGGCTCATAGACTCTGACGGTCACCAGCCGGTCGTACGTCGTGACCGGGGGTGGCCGCGGCGTCGGTCGCGCGATCGTCGAGCGCCTGCTCGGTGAGCGCGACACCGTCGTCGTGATCGAGCTGGACGCGGCTGCGGTGGCGTGGACCGACGCACACCCCGCGGGTTCCCGGGTCATTGCGGTCGTCGGTGACGCCGCCGACGAGGACGTTGCCGCCGAGGCCGCCGACCGGGCACAACGCGCTGGGCAGCTCGTCGGCTGGGTCAACAACGCCGCCGTCTTCCGCGACGCCTCGATCGACTCCGCTCTCGCGGAGGAGGTGCTGGCCCTCATCAACCTGAACCTCGGGGCGACGGTCGTGGGCTGCGCGACCGCGGTCCGCCGGTTCCTGGCCGGGGGCGAGGGCGGAGCGATCGTCAACGTCTCCTCCCATCAGGCACAGCGGGCCGTACGTGGCGCGCTGCCCTACGCGACGGCCAAGGCCGCCATCGAAGGGCTGACGCGCGCGCTCGCGGTCGACTACGGCCCGGCCGGCATCCGGGTCAACGCCGTCGCCCTGGGATCCATCACGACCGAGCGCTACCGGGCGCACCTCGAGGCGCAGTCACCCGATGCGGCCGCGCGCACCGAGGCACAGATGAGCCTGTTGCACCCGCTCGGCCGGGTAGGGCGCCCGGACGAGGTGGCCGCGGTCGTGGCCCACCTGCTCTCGGACGACGCCAGCTTCATCAGCGGCGCCGTCATTCCTGTCGACGGTGGCCGGGCCGCCAGAGGGTCGGATCCCGAAGAGCTATGAGCCTGCGCGGTAGAACAGCCAGGCGTCCCTCATCCGCTGCACCTGACCGGCGGTGAACTCCGTGTAGCAGGAGTCGAAGGAGTAGTCCATGTAGTTGTGGATCGGGTCGAGGCCCGGCCCGCGGCACGTGTCCTTGCCGGCGGGGCACCCGCTCGTCGGCGTCTTCTGCGCCGGGGTGTCGGCGACGAAGTCTCCCTTCGCACCGCATCCGCCGAAGAACGTGTGCTCGAGGTTCAGCCAGTGACCGACCTCGTGCGTCGCCGTCTCACCCTGGTCGTACTGCCCGGCGTAGGTGGTCGACGTCCCTGGGATCGACTCCCAGTCGAAGACCACACCGTCCAAATACGCCTGCCCGGGCTTGGTCACGATGGAGGGCAGGTAGGCCCAGCCGAGGTAGTCGCCCGCCGTCGTCGAGTACAGGTTCAGCGCGTTGGTGCCGCCCCGGCGTAGGGCCTGCTTCATGCTGTGCTCGCGTGTACCGCCCGGGTTCGCGTAGAACCACGCAGCATTGTTCGTCCGAGTCACACCGGCGAGCTGGAACGCGAAGCCGGTCGCGGCGCCACCCTCACCGGCTGCGAACGTGTTGTTGAGAACGCTCATCTGCGCGGCGATCTGCGTGCTGGTCAGGGCTCCTGCAGCCCCGTCGGTGACGACATGGAAGTACACCGGCACGGTCGCCGTGAAAGCCTTGGTCGCCTTGCCCTTGGCGCTGGCCGGGAGGTCTTCGTGACCCTCGCCGAGGCTCGGCTCGCGGACCGTGCCCCCGCGCGCGAGCGGTGACCTCGCGAGAGCCCCGGACGCACCGGTATCCGTGGCGACAGCCGGGTCGCAGAACGGGGACGCCGCGGCCCGCGCAGCCCGGTGCTCGCCGGCCCCCACGGGTAGAGCCGAGAGCAATGCGCACATCAACACAAGCCCGACCGCCGGGCCTTTCCTCACGTTCGTCATGACTCTCCCTCAGGCCGGTGCGTCGGCTCATTATGAAGAGTCGGGCTGGGGTGCGGGGTCAGGTGGGTCAACTAGGCCGGGGGCGGATGTTCACCTTCACCGACGTGTCACCGCCGGCGTAGACGGTGTCGCCCGGGTAGTTCACCTCCACCACATACTTCCCCGCATCGAGTCCCGTCGTGGCCAGAGTGAGGGCCGCCTTGCCGTCGACGAGCGGGACGAGATGATCCGCGCCGGCAATGGTGACTGTGACCGTGCCGGTCGGCGCGGCAGCCCCGTGCGGTTTCACAGCCCGCGCGACTCTGACCTCAAGCGCGAAGCTCTTGCCCAGCTCGACGGATGAGGGCTTCGCCTTCGCATTCACCTTCACCGCCACCGTGCCGACCGCGGCGACATCGACCGAGCCCACGTCCGAGACGTTGCCCGCCTTGTCGGTCGCACGGAAGAACACGGTTACCGCGTCGGTCCCCTCGACCGTCACCGGGCCCGAGTAGGTCGTCCAGTCGCCCGAGGCGCCCACCTTGTACTCCGTCTTCTCTACGCCGGAGTCCTCGTCCTCCGCCGTCACGGTCACCACACGTCCCGCCACCGAGCCCGAGACCGTCGGCGCCCTGGTGTCGGCGGCGATGACCTGCCACTCACGGATGCCGACGGAACCCTGGCCCTCGGCCGCCCCCCATGCCTGGGCGACGATCCGCAGAGCACGGGTTGTGACCGGCTCGAAGGACACCGGGATGAACCCGGTGCTCGTCCGCGCGTAGGTGCTCTCACCCGTGAGCGTGACGTTGCGCCACGTCGTGCCGTCTGCGTCGAGGTACTGCAGCACCCAGCTGCGCGGCGCGATCATCCCGGAGTTGGCGGTGTCGGGGGCGTCCTGGAACCACCACACCCCGATCTGGTCGACCGTCACGTCGAAGCCCCAGGTGAGCCGGGACCACTGCTCGCCCACGCGCGGCCAGGTGCCCCAGGTTCGCCCGGTCTTGCTCTGGACGTTCTCGAAGACCCCGGTAGTGCCGTCGTTGGGGCCGTTCACCGACTCCCATGGGGACGTGTAGGACGCCGACGCCGTCGCGTAGCCCGCGACGTTGCCCTGCAGTACGGCACCCTCACCGAGCGGGATGTCGACGAGCACCATCGCGAGGTTGCCGGCCAGGTCACGGGCCCGCACCGCAAGGTCGTGCGGAAGCGCGTCCGGAGCCTCGATCTTCGCGCCGTTCGCCACGGTGACCCAGCTACCGGTGCCGTCGAAGCGGTACTCCAGCCCAGCGACACCCGAGCGCGCGTCCGTCGCAGAGACGGTCACAGATCGGGTCTCCGGATCGAGCGGCGCAGTGAGCTGCGGCCCGGTCTTGTCGATCTTGACGATGCGCGTGACCTCCGCGGAGGTGTTGCCCGCCGCATCCGTGGCCGAGCCGCGAACCGGCGTCGTGCCCTCGGCGGTGACCGTCAGGTCGACGTGCCGGACGTCCTCTGTGACCGTGGGTGCGGCCTCTCCGACCTGGGTGTTGATCGTCGTCAGGTAGTCGGTCTCGTCGTCCGCCGCCACCCGCACGGTGACGTTGGAGCGGAACCACCCGTCCTGACCCTCGGTGCCGGCGGCGCTCGCCATCACGCTGGGGGCCTGGGTGTCGTCCGGTCCAGGCTCGACAGTTCCGCCGACCTCCACGGTCGCGGTGAGGTAGCCAGCCTTCTGGCCGAGCACCCTGCCCTGGACAGTGAACGTCCCGGCCTCGGCGTACTCCGACGGGTCGACAGGGAACCAGTTCACGGGCGTCCACAGCGAGCCGGCAGCCGCGTGGGGCACGCGGACAGCGACCGGCAGGTCGGGGGCCACGCCGACGGGGGTGACCAGGTCGATGCCCGGGAGGGAGTCGGCCTGGACCGCATAGACCTCCCACTCGGACACCGACACCGAGTGCACGAACGGACCTTCGGGCAGGCCCTGGAACGTCGCGCGGAGGGCTGTCGTCGTCACCGGCTCGAAGGTGACCGTGTGCCACGCCCCTGTGGCCGTCGGGTAGGTCGCGCCGGAGACCGGCCGCCAGTCGCCGTTGGCGTCGCGGTACTCCACGACCCAGGATTCCGGCGAGCGGATCCAGTTCCCGTCGCGGTGGAACTGGATGCCCACGCTGCCCGTGCGCACCGGCGCGTCCCACTGGTACTGCACCCAGTCCGAGGCGTTCGAGCTCGTCGTGCCGCGGTAGTTGCCCCACTGGTCGGGGGGCAGCAGGGCGGTCAGGGCCCGGCCGTCGTTGAGGGCCCCGAGCCGCATCGGCGGCTGCTCCGTGAACGAGGCGGAGACCTGGGCGCCCGTGGCGAGGTTCTCGCTGAGCTTGTACGCCGGATCCTCTGCCCATGTCTGAGTCACCGGAAGGATCCGGTCACCGTCCCAGTGGAGCTTGTCGATGGCGACCGAGCGGCGGAAGTGGCCACCCATCTCGGCGTCCTTGGTGTGATACGTCAGGTACCACGAGTCGTCGAACTCGATGATCGAAGGGTGCACCGTCGTCGCCGAGGTCCCACCGAGGATGATGCCCTGGTAGGTCCACGGGCCGAGCGGGCTGGTCGCCGTCGCGTAGCCCACGCACGCCTGGTAGTTCGACGGCGTGCAGGCGCTGCCGCCCTGTTTCCAGTCGTACGCCATGTAGTAGATGCCGTTGCGCTTGAAGACCCAGGGTGCCTCGAAGAAGGACGTGAGCCCGCTCAGCGTGCTGATCGTCGAACCGGCCTTGCGGGCGGTCATCGAAGGGTCGAGCTCGACGACCCGGGCGACGCCCCACGAGCCCCAGTAGAGGTACACCCGGCCGTCCGTGTCGGTGAAGACGTGCGGATCGATGACCTCCTGGCCGTTGCTGCTGGAGCCGAACACGTCGGTCCAGGTGAGCAGCGGCGCGCCGATGGCGTCCGTCCACGGGCCGGTGGGGCTCTCGGACACGGCGACCCCGATCGCCATGCGGTTCGGCACCGAGGCGTTCTCCCATTCCACCGGTGCATACCAGTAGTACTTCCCGTCGGCACCCGTGGTCACCTGACCGGCGAACGCAGACCTCCCGGTAGCCCACGAGAAGACCTCGCCGGGGACCATGTTCTCCGGGTAGTGGTCCCACACGCCTGACTCGACGTCCTCGGTCGCGAAGACCTGGTAGTCGCTCATGACGAAGGCCGCCTGCTGCTCGGCCGCCTCGTCGTGACCGGCGTAGACGTACAGCTTGTCGCCGGCGACGAGGGGGGCGGCGTCAGCGGAGTACGCGCTCCCGTCCGCCAGGATCGGGTTGCCCCCGGACTCGATGGTCGTGGTAGGCGTGGTTGCGGTCGCGGCGGGGACGCTGCTCGCCGCGGAGGGGACCGCGGCGAGCAGCGTGGCGACGAGCACGACGGCCGTCCCGCATGCTGCAGGGCGCATTCTGGAACGTGTCGTCATCGTCGTGTCCTAGTCGTCGACGACGGTGAGCGTCAGCGTCGTCTGAGTCGTGCCTGCGCTACTGACGTAGTCCGGCCGGATCAGCTGGCCGACGATGGTGTACGTGCCCGGGGTGTTGACGACGCTCGGGTCGTAGTCCCAGTCGACGCCGATGGCCTGGTTGTCACGCGAGCCGTCGTTGTACGACACCGCCACCTTGTCCGGCAGGAACGGCTGTTCACCCACCTGCACGGTCTGCGCGAACGACTCGGCGTCCTGGATCGAGATCTCGCTCTCGGGACGTACGTATACGCGCGCCTCGGCGAAGAGCCCGTAGAGGTCGCTCACACCGTGCACCACGAACGGGTCCACATTGGCCTCGGCGACCATTGCCGGCGTGATCTCTTCCCACCTGAAGTCAGCCGTTCCATGGGCTCCACTGGCGTAGGTGACGTCGAGCTTGCTCGGCAGCGTGGGGACGTTGCCGGTCGTGGTGCGGATGAGCACGGGCTGACGGACCGACTCCACCTCCTCACCGTTCGTCCGCCAGCGCAGCACCCCGCTACCGGCCCCGGTACCCATCACGCCGAAGACGCGGATGCGAAGGAACTTCGCGGTGATCGGTGCGAAGTCGACGTGGTTGTAGGCGTTGGCGTTGAGAGCGTTCGCATACGTCGAGCCGTTGGTCAGCTCGACCGGCGTCCAGTCGGTGCCGTTGGTCGAGGACTCGATCGCCCACGTCGTCGCCGTCGGGCGGCGGACACCGCCGTTGTCGTCGTACCAGTAGATATCGGTGGAGGCCAGCCGCACCGGCGAGTCCCACGCGTACTGGATCCAGGCGGCCCGGGCCGGGCTGGTGCCGTTCAGCTGCTGGCCCCAGTTGCCCCACCCGACGCCTGCTCCAGGGCTGGAGCTGCCAGGGGTGTCGGGGTCGTTGACCTTCTGGTGGTTCTCCCACGGTGAGGTACCGGTCGTGGTGATGGTGGCCGATGCACCGAGGTCGGCAGAGACGTCACGTTCGCTCAGGGTCACAGTGACAGTCGCTTCGGAACGCTCCTCGCCGTCTTCGCCGAAGAACCGGAAGACGTACTCGCCCGGGGCCGTTCCCGTCACCTTCGTCTGGCGTGCGTGCTGGTCGGAGTAGATGACGCCGGCGCCTTCCGGTGCCGAGACAGTCTCCCAGCCGAACGTGAGCTCCTTGTCGTAGGGGACGCCGTCGTCGGAGACGGTGCCGACCAGGTGGGTGGAGAGGTTGCCGTCGGAGGTCGCGTCCTGCGTGGCCGTCACCACGGGTGCCTGGTTCGACGTCGGCGGAGCCTTGCGGCCAGAGCGGAAGACCTGAACCTCCGAGATCGCCGTGTACTGGCCGGGATCGTTCGTGAATGCCACCCGGACCTTGTCCGTCTTCACTGCCTTGAACAGCGCCTCGTTGAACTTGGCTGCGGGGATGGCCGGGTCATGGAACTGCTGGGGTACTGCCTTCCACCCGCCGGCGCCGTCAGGCACCTGCACCCACCAGCGGGACGGCTCGTGGTAGCCGCCGGTCTGTCGGTCGCTGACGAAGGTGACCTTCACGTTGTCCAGCGACTTGGCCGAGCCCAGATCGAGCTCGACGAAGCCGTTCTTCTCTGTCGTCCCGGAGTTCCCCCAGAACGGTTCGTTCGCCGTCACCCCGTCGGTGATCGCGCCAAGAGACACGGGACGTTCCGTCTCCCGGGTCGCACCGGGGGTGTGGTTGGGACTGCTCGGGAACCCCGGCGTGTGGAACTCCCGCCACGGTGTGGGGCGAGCGCCCTGCTGCGTGTACGACGAGCTCAAGCTCGCCCCGGTTGCGAGGTTGGGTGACTTTTCGGTCTGGTCGATGCCAGCGGTCTTGAGGTAGTCCACGACCCTCTTGTCGTCGACGCCGGTCTTGATCGCGCTCTGGAAGGGGGTGCGACCGCCCTTCTTGAACGTCACAGTCATCCCGTCGGCGACGGTGACGTTCCCGGTGTTGGGGTCGTAGGTGAGCTTGCCCAGCTTGTCGGTGGTCAGCTTGCGATTGCCGTCCAGGAAGAGGCTGTAGCCGGTGCCGAGGCCGTACTTCTGGCCGGTCTTGTCCCAGACGATCGTGACGTCGTGCCCGTGGTAGCGCAGGTTGTTGACCATGAAGTGGTCGTAGCCCAGGTCGATCGGCCACAGCTGGATCTTGTCGTCGGATCGGGGCTGAATCCCGGCCATGTCCTCGATGTAGATGTAGTTCTGGTTCCCGAGCATCACGTGGAACGGGTTGTTGCGGTTGTACGTCTTCGTCGTCGGGTTCCAGTTGGAGTAGAACTCCGCCTGGTTCGCCACCCGCGCGTCGGCGTTCACGTAGATGCTCCAGGCCATCCAGTCCAGCAGCCGCCGGGCGTACGCCGGGGTGATGTACTTCTGCTCAGGGTCGTAGTGCCGCAGAGCCGATCGAACCCCGCGGTACTGAACGGTGAAGTTGATGTTGGAGAAGTTGTTGCTCCCGCCGATCCCGTACCGCTGCCGGTCGAACTGGTTGGCGGTGTAGAAGGGGAAGATCGGGAAGTTGTCGCCGTAGGTCAGGAACCGGTAGCCGTCGACGTACTTCTTCGCCTGGTCGACCGGGATCAGGTTCTGGGCGTAGACGTCGTAGAGGTTCGACTCCTTGGCCGGGATCAGGTTGCGGGCGTTCTCGGGAAGCGGGTTCGGGGCGCCGTTGGAGCTGGCCGCGCTCCTCGCGCCGTGCGACGTCCCCGCAAGGAACATCCGCATGTCCGGGCTCCACAGCCGGTCGAGGGTGGCAGCACGCACCTTGTCGGCGTCCGTCGCCAACGCGTTGACCTTGCTCTGCGGGGCTCCTGAGAGCGCGTAGAGCTGCCGCGCCGCGTCGAACGCCCCCCACACGTACGCCGATTCCGGACGCTCGATGGTGCGCGCGCCCGGGGCGCCTGCGTTGCTCTTGGGGAAGCCGAAGCTGATGGCGTCCGCGTCGTTGCCGGGCATGAAGTTGGCGTCGTAGGCGATCAGGCCGTCGTCATTCCCGTCGTAGTGCTCCAGCTGGCCAACCCCGTCCGACTCGAAGTAGCCGGCGAACTTGCGGGCGATGTCGGCGCCGCCGCCATGGACGTTGAACGCCTCGAGTCCCGCGGTGCCGATGTACTGCGAGTAGTGGTTGTTCCAGCTCGTGTGTCCGGGGCTGTCGAGGAAGGCCGACGAGCCGGAGAGCTCACCGATGTTGAGGATCTCGCCGTACGGCAGGTACGGCGTCCGCAGCCACTTCGTGTCCTGCAGGTGCATCGGCTGGGTGAGGGCGATGGAGTTCTGGTAGAGGTTCGATCCCTCGACCGTCGTCGGGTACTGGTAGACGTGTCCGGGCGAGTTCGCGTCCAGGGTGTTGAAGCGCTCGCCCCACCAGCGGTAGATGATCGCTTTCTGCACCGCGGGGTCCGGCACGTCGATGTAGGGCACCTCCTCTGCCCACCTGCGGTTGAAGTCGGTCATCGCGTCGCGGACGGCATCCTGCGGCTTCATCTTGGCGTAGTGCCGGAAGCTCTTCGCGCTGTCAGGCAGCGTGTCCGAGTACACGGCGCCCACAACGGACAGTGAGGCCTTCCCTCCTGCCGGGACGGTGACCTGTCGATCCAGGTTGGCACCGTCTCGCGTGAAGCCGTCGGCCGACAGGTCGACGGTGACCGTCTCCCAGGGCGTGTCACGCAGACCGTTGTTGGAACCGCTGGTGATGGTGCGCGTGCCGGTGAGCTGAGCCGGGCCGGTGCCCGCCTTGGTGGCCAGCGGCGACGAGGCTCGGACGGTGAAGGTCGCTGCGGAACTGCCCGGGTTGGCGAAGGCGAGAGAAGTGACCGCGACGTTGTCGTAGGTGATGAACTTCGTGAGGTCCGCAGTGACGCCGGTGCTGCCGATCGTGTACTTGCTGCCGGCGTGGCTCGGGGCGTTGAAGCGGGAGGTGTTGACCTCTGCGACGGTCTGACCGGGCACGGTCACCGTGTAGAGGTCGCCGAGGTTGTTGGGGCCGCCGACGAAGGTGTTCCCGCCGAACCCCATGACGGTGAAGTTCCGGTTGGAGACGCCGCGCATGTAGAGCGAGCGGCCGCGGGTCATCAGGATCGGGGTCCCGAGGGTTCCCTGCACGCCGAGAACGTCGTCCACGTAGTACTTGCCGGTGCCGCCCGTTCCACCAGGGCGGCTCTGCTTGCGGAAGATCGACTCGAACATGCTCGAGGCGGTGTACGGCACCGGGGGCTTGAGCTTCGCCGCGACCTCGGACAGGTTGTTGTACGACGGGTCGCCGATGGCCATGGAGTCGCTCTGCCCGTCGGTGTAGACCCCGATGTCGCTCTGGTTCTCGGGCAGCACGTGATGGTCCGCGTTCGCCGCCGGCGACGCACCCACCAGGGCCCCGAGCGTCAGGGCGGTGACGCTCGCAAGCACCACGGTCCTGTGCACGAGTCGACTGCTCACGGGGAGCACCTTCAGACCGCCGCTTCGTCGGGTTCGCATGGCGCTCCTTACGTCGAAATAGCCGGATGTGTCGGCCATGTGGTGTAGTGTTAACGTTCACATGAATCCGCGTCAAGAGGCTGGGACCATCTGTTTGCGAGGAGTCCGAGCGCAACCCGTTTCGGGCCGGCGCCGGCGCGCGACCAGGCGCCTCAGGTGCCGCTCTTCGCCCCGGGGGCCGAGGTGCTCCGGCGCACGATCAGGTCCGGCGGAACGACCAGGGACTTGCCGTTGAACGTGCCGGCGATGAGCCCGAGCACGGTCGCGATGCAGGCTCTCCCGACCTCGGCGAAGTCCTGCCGCACCGTGGTCAGCGGCGGCAGGAAGAACGCCGCCTCGGGGATGTCGTCGAAGCCGACGATGCTGAGCTCCCCCGGTACGGCGCGCCCGGCCTCGTGCAACGCGAGCAGCACGCCGAGAGCCATCTGGTCGTTCGCGACGAAGACCGCGGTGACGTCGGTGCGCCGGGCGATCTGCTGCCCGAGGTCGTAACCCGAATCGGGCGTCCAGTCGCCCACCAGAGGCTCTGTCGCGGCGATGCCGGAAGCGGCGAGCTCCGCCTCCCACCCACGCACCCGCGCCTCGGCCTCCAGCCACTCGTCCGGTCCGCGCACGTGCAACACCGCGGTGTGTCCGAGATCGAGAAGGTGCCGTGTCGCTTGGCGGGCGCCCGCTGTCTGGTCCACCACCACGCTGGTGATCCCGTTGCGCGGCCGCGCCTCCGCCACGACCAGCGGGACATCGGGCGACTGTCCCTGGACGGACTCCACGACGTCGACGACCGGCGCGATCACGATGATGCCGTCGACCGCGGCCGCCATGAGGTGCTCGATGGCCTCACTCATCTGCGTCCGGTCGACCTCGCCGAGGCTGACCAGCGTCACGAAGTAGCCCGCACTCCTGGCCGCCTCCTGGATGCCGAACAGGGTGTGTGCGGGCCCGTAATGGGAGGTGTCCACGCTGATGACGCCGAGCGTCCTGGTCTCGCGCGTCACCAGTGCGCGTGCCGCCGTGTTGGGCCGGTACCGCAGCTGCTCGATCGCCCGCTCCACCCGGGCCCGCGTGTCGGGCCGGACGCTCGGGTGGTCGTTGAGGACCCGGGAGACGGTCATGTGGGAGACACCGGCTAGCCGGGCCACGTCGGCCATGACCGGATGGCGCGGCCTGTCGCCCTTCATCACCGTCATCGCCCTCTCCTCCCCGTCGAGCCGACCGCACGGAGCCATGTTCGCGCTCTCACAACGGGCCGTCGGGCAGCGATGCCGGCGTCTCGCGCGAGCGACGCCGGTGACCCGGTCGAGCTCACCCTTTGACCTCGCGTGGCGCGATAGTGCGCTGCAGGATGATGAAGACGAGCAGGAGGGCGCCGATGACGATCTTGGTCCACCAGGAGCTGAGGGTGCCCTCGAACGTCAGGATCGTCTGGATCAGGCCGAGCACGCAGACGCCGAGCACGGTGCCGATGAGATAGCCGGAGCCGCCGGTGAGAAGCGTGCCGCCGATGACGACGGCAGCGATCGCGTCCAGCTCCATGCCCACCGCGTGCAGGCTGTAGCCGGAGAGCATGTAGAAGGACAGGAGCAGCCCGCCGAGAGCCGAGCAGAAGCCGCTGATGGCGTAGACGGCGATCTTCGTGCGCCCCACCGAGAGGCCCATGAGGTACGACGAGTTCTCATTTCCACCGATTGCGTAGACGCTTCTCCCCAACCGCGTGTACTGGAGCACCCAGGCGGCCACCACCACGAGCACCAGGGCGATGATGACGCTCGGAGACACGCCGAACCCGCCCGGCAGTGGCACTCGCGTCTGGGCCATCCGCTCGTAGAACGGGTCGGTGATGGAGATCGAGTCGACACTGATCGTGTAACAGAGCCCGCGGGCGAAGAACATGCCCGCGAGGGTCACGATGAACGGCTCGATCTCGAAGAAGTGGATGACGCAGCCCATCGTGGCGCCGAGCAACGTGCCCATGACGAGCACCGCCGGTATGACGACGAACGCGGCCATGCCACGGTGCTCGAGGAGGCTGGCGGAGACCACGGTCGACAGCGCCACGACCGCACCGACGGAGAGGTCGATGCCACCGGTGAGGATGACGAAGGTCATGCCCACTGCGACAACGAGCAGGAACGCGTTGTCCACGAAGACGTTGAGCACGACCTGACCGTCAGCGAAGGCCGGGTAGCGGAGCGAGCCGATGACGAACATCGCGACCAGCAGGCCGGCGGTGGTGAACACCGGGAGATAGCGCCGCTGCCCGGCCAGGGGCTCCAGCCGTTGCGCGACCGCGTTGGTGAGCGTGCTCATGCGGACACCTCGACCTTTTCCGGCTCGTCCGACGTCGTGGGGGGCTGTGGTCTCCTGCGCAGGCGGCCGGACAGGCGGGCGCGGAACGCGGGCGACTGGGCCAGGCAGACGAGCGTCACCACGACCGACTTGAACAACAACGTCGTCTCCGGTGGCACGCCGATCGTGTAGACCGTCGTGGACATGGTCTGGATGATCAGCGCGCCCACCACGGTTCCCGCCAGGGTGAAGCGTCCGCCTTTCAGCGCCGTTCCCCCGATGACCACCGCCAGGATCGCGTCCAGCTCGATCCAGAGCCCGGCGTTGTTGCCGTCCGCGCTCGAGACGTTCGAAGCGATCATGAGCCCGGCGATGCCGGCGCACAGCGCGCAGAACACGTAGACGAGGAGGATGATGCGACGCGACCGGATGCCGGCGAGCCGGCTGGCCTCGGCGTTGGCACCCACGGACTCGACGAGCATGCCGAGCGCGGTCCGCCGGGTCAGCAGCACCGTGGCGAGCAGCACGGCGCCCGCGATGAGAACCGAGACAGGCAGGCCGAGGAAGTATCCGGCGCCGATCTTCTTGAACGGCGGGCTGTTCACCGTGATGATCTGCCCGTCGGTGACGAGCTGGGCTATGCCGCGGCCGGCCACCATCAGGATCAGTGTGGCGATGATCGGCTGGATCCCCAGAACCGTCACGAGCATGCCGTTCCATGCTCCGAGCACCAGTGCCACGCCGAGCGCGACGAGCACGGCGAGCGCCACGCCCGTCACGCTGCCGGGGTCGTCGAGGTGACTGATCTGCAGGCAGGCGACGGCACCAGAGATGGCGACCACGGACCCGACGGACAGGTCGATCCCGCTCGTCGCGATCACGAGCGTCATGCCGAGGGCGACGAGAACCAACGGCGCCCCGAACCTGAGGATGTCCACGAGGCTGCCGTAGAGATGGCCGTTCTTCGCCACCACCGAGAAGAAGTTCCGCTCGAAGAAGACATTGAGCAGCAGCAGCAGGGCGAGCGCCACCAGGGGCCAGAACAGCCTGTGTCGAGTGACAGTCATGCGCCCGCTCCGCTCGCGATCGTCTCCATGACCTTGTCGCTCGTGACGTCGCTGCGGTCGTTGTCGAGCTCGGTCACCAGGCGACGATCTCGGAGGACGGCAATCTTGTGACTGAGCCTGATCACCTCCTCCAGCTCGGCGGAGATGAACAGGACGCCGACACCGCCGTCGGAGAGCTCCACCACAAGGCGCTGGATCGCCGCCTTGGCGCCCACGTCGATGCCACGGGTCGGCTCGTCAAGGATGAGCAGCCGTGGCTCGATGATGAGCCAGCGGGCCAGCAGCACCTTCTGCTGGTTGCCACCCGACAGGTTGCGGACCAGCGCCTCCGGATCGGTCGGCCGGATGTCGAGCGCGTCGATGTACTTCCGGACCAACTCGTCCTGGCGGCGCCTCGACAAGGGACGCGTCCAGCCGCGGGTGGCCTGCAACGCGAGAATGATGTTCTCGCGAACCGTGAGCTCCTCCACCAGTCCCTCGGTGCGGCGGTTCTCCGAGCAGTAGGCGATGCCCTGCGCCATCGCAGCCCGAGGGGAGCGCAGCGACACGGCAGTCCCGTGCACCGTCACCTCTCCCTTGTCCGCGGTGTCGGCGCCGAAGAACAGCCGCGCCAGCTCGGTGCGCCCGGAGCCGAGCAGCCCGGCGAGGCCGACCACTTCGCCCTCGGCGATGGTGAGGGAGAAGGGCTCGACCGCGCCGCTGCGGCCCACCTGGTCGGCCACCAGGAACGGCGTACGCGCGATCCGCTCCCCGACCTCCTGCGCCTTGCGTCCGATCCGCTCCAGCGTGTCGAGCTCCTTGCCGATCATCGCGGCGACGAGCTCCACCTGTGGCATCTCGCGGACGAGGTACTCGCCGACCCGACGGCCGTTGCGCAGCACGGTCATCCGGTCGGCGATCTCGTAGACCTGGTCGAGGAAGTGGGAGACGAACAGGATCGCGATGCCGTCGTTCTTGAGCTGGCGGATCACCCGGAAAAGCTCCTGAACCTCGCCGTGGTCGAGGCTAGACGTGGGCTCGTCCAGGATCACCACCTTGGCCGACATGTCGGTCGCGCGGGCGATGGCCACCATCTGCTGGATGGCCGGGGAGTAGGTCGAGAGCAACGACGAGACGTCCAGCTTCAAGTGCAGCCGTTCAAGCAGGGTGCTCGCGCGCTTGCGCATTTCCTTCCAGTCGATGCGCCCACGCCGTCGCGGTTCACGGCCCACGAAGATGTTCTCGGCCACTGAGAGGTTGGGACAGAGGTTGATCTCCTGGTAGACGGTGCTGATCCCGCCGCCCTGCGCAGCGACAGGACCACTGAACCGAACCGGCTGACCGTCGAGCACGATCTCGCCCGCGTCACTGCTGTAGACACCGGTGAGGACCTTGATGAGCGTCGACTTGCCGGCGCCGTTCTCACCCATCAGCGCATGCACTTCACCGGGGATCAGGCGGAAGTCGACGTTGTCGAGCGCGACAACGCCCGGGAACTGCTTGCTGATGCCTGTCATCGTCAGGACGGGCTGAAGGGCCGTCATCTATGTCGCTCCTGGTGCTGGCGTGGCCCGGCCGTCGTCATCAGGCGAGTGTCTCGCCGGTGCGTCGACGGCCGGGCGTCCGCAGGTCAGTACTGCCGTTCGGGGAGCGCCTCCTTCGCCTGCTCCTGGGTGAAGGTGGTCTCCTCGGTCTTGATGCGCTGCTCCACGGTCTCACCGTCGACGACCTTCTTGACCAGGTCCATCAGCTGCGGGCCGAGGAGCGGGTTGCACTCCACGATGAAGTTGAACTTTCCGTCGGCCAGGGCCTGCATGCCGTCCTTGACCGCGTCGACTGTGATGATCTTGATGTCCTTGCCGGGCACGAGGCCTGCGCCTTCGATCGCCTCGAGTGCACCGAGACCCATGTCGTCATTGTGCGCGTAGAGGACGTCGATATCCTTGTTCGCCTTGAGGAACGCCTCCATGACCTCCTTGCCCTTTGCCCGGGTGAAGTCACCCGTCTGGGACGCGACGATCTTGAACTTGGACTCCCCGGCGATGGCCTTCTCAAAGCCTTCCTTCCGGTCGATCGCCGGTGCCGACCCCGTCGTGCCCTGGAGCTCGACGATGTTCACCGGGTCCGTCTCGTCCGCGTACTCCTCGACCAGCCACTCGCCGGCCTTCTGGCCCTCGAGGACGAAGTCCGACCCGAGGAACGTCTCGTAGAGAGAGGTGTCCTTCGAGTCGACCGCGCGGTCGGTGAGGATCACCGGGATGTCGGCGGCCTTCGCCTGCTTGAGGACCGTGTCCCAGCCCGTCTCCACGACCGGCGAGAACGCGATGACGTCGACCCGCTGCTGGATGTACGAGCGGATCGCCTTGATCTGGTTCTCCTGCTTCTGCTGCGCGTCGGAGAACTTCAGGTCGATGCCAGCCTCCTTCGCCGACTCCTTGACCGACTTGGTGTTGGCCGTCCGCCAGCCGCTCTCTGCGCCGACCTGCGCGAAGCCGAGCGTGATGGAGTCGCCCCCACCACCGTCACTGCTCGCCTCAGAGCTGTCACCCCCGCCACACCCGGCCATTGCCAGCATGACGAGGCCCGCCATCGTTGTGGCCACCGTTTTTCTCAGCACTGCTGTCCTCCCTCGTCGCGCGGCGCGGGACACGCCACGGCTCTCGAACCACTGCGGGCGCAGGGGCTGTCAGACATGCACAACTTCTGTTCCGGCAAGCTCTCCGAACACCTGCCAGTCGGCAGCCCGCCGGCCCAGGTTCATGACCATGTGGTGGGTGCCTCCGGCGCGAAGCCAGGCGTCCATGCAGTGCCGGACGCCGGTGTCCGGACGGAACTGGCCGTAGGGCATCTCCAGCGACGGCAGCTCGTTGCCGTCGAGGACGCGGCCCTCGCTCACGACGACCCGAAAACGCTCGCCGCCGAGCGAGACCAACGACGCCAGCGTCGCCGGCCCGGGCTTGATGCGGAACAGGAACGTCGGCGGATCCTCGAGCTTGCCGATGCCCAGTGAGCGCTTGATGAGCCGCACCGGCTCGTCGGGGCGGGCGACGGCGTAGTTGCCCTCACCCATGTGACTCATCAGGATCGAGTCCGACGGGAAGTCCATGGCGTACATCTCGGTGAAGTGCCCGTCGCCGACAAGTTTGTGGCCCGCGTAGACCATGCTCGCCGCGAGTGCGTCCCCCTCCGCGCCGTAGCCGTAGCCCTTGGCCATGAGCGACGACGCCGCAGCCAGCGGGAGCCGCGAGAAGCGGCCGTCCTCGCCGATCGCATCGAAGTGTGTCGAGTAGGCGCCGTAGCCGCGGTCGGTCAGGATCCGCTCGATGGCGACCTGCATGCGGGCGTGGTCCTGGCGCTCGACGTCGGACAGCGATCCGTCGACCTCGAACCGCTCGTCCTCCCACTTCATCAGGTCGGCCACCTCGAAGTCGGCGACGTCGGCCATCCCGCGCCACAGGTCGCCGGGTGCGACGAAGCTGATCTCTGGCCCGAGGCTCCGCAGCAACGCGTTCTCGTCCACGCGGATGTCGCCCATGTCGTTCATCGCGTAGCCGAACACGCCGACCTTGAGCGATCGCCACGCCGTCACCGCCTTGGCAGCGCGCGCCCAGCTGCCGATCCGGTCGCGGAAGGCGTCCGACTTCCACTCCTCGGTGACGACGGCGAACGCTCGGTCGGCCCGGACCATCGCGTTCGCGGTGTCCTGTGCGCCGTGGATGCCCTGGTTGTACGTCATGTCGGCCATGTCCCACGCAGGCGTGACCGCCGCCTCGGGCTGGATGTTGGCGAGGCAGACCGGAAGCCGGTTCTCGTTGAGCAGCCGCGCCACCCGCATCGCCGGCCCGTACGTCAGCATGATCACGAGTACGCCGTCGAGCTCGTCGGTCTCGAACTGGCGCACCACGCGCTCCGCGTCGCTACGACTCTTGACCGGAGGGCCGACCACGAAGTCGGCGACATCGGACAGGTGGTCGGCGACCTCCTGTGCGTAGCCAGCCTGGCGCTCGGTGATTCCGGGGATCATGTGGTCGTAGAGCGCCTGCATGATGCCCAGCACGCCGATGCGCGGCAGTCGCTCGGTCACGATTCCTCCTCGTCGGCACTCTGGCCGTAGACGTTCTGATAGCGGTTGTAGAGGTGGTCGATGTCGGCTGCGGCGATCGGCACCACCTCGCCGAGCGCGCGCGCGAGGTGGACCGTGCGCGCCACGTCCTCGCACATCACGGCCGCCTTGACCGCAGCCCGCGCGTTCGGGCCGACAGAGAACACGCCGTGGTTCTGCATGAGCACGGCCGGGGACCGATGACCGCGCAGCGTGGCGACGATGCCGCGTCCGATCGAGTCGTCGCCCACAAGCGCGAACGGGCCGACGGGTATGGGGCCACCGAACTCGTCGGCCATGGCCGTGAGGACGCAGGGGATCGCCTCGGCCCGGGCTGACCACGCCGACGCGTAGGCGGAGTGGGTGTGCACGACGCCGCCGACCTCGGGCATCTCGCGGTAGACGTAGGCGTGCGCGGCGGTGTCGCTCGACGGGTTGAGGTCGCCCTCGACCCGGCGACCGTCGAAGTCGCACACCACGAGGGACGACGGAGTCAGCTCGTCGTAGCTGACACCGCTCGGCTTGATGACGAACAGGTCGGTGCCAGGCACCCGACCGGACACGTTGCCCGCCGTCCACGCGACGAGGCCGTAGCGTGTTAGCTCGGCATGCAGCCGGCACACCTCGGTACGGATCGCCTGCGTGCCCGCAGACAGACCTGGTGCGGCTGTCACTCGGACACCCCCGACTCGCGAAGCCGGTGCATCACGTCGTTGCCGCCGCGCCCGAAGTGGTCGTGCAACGCGACGTACTCAGCGAAGAGACTGTCGTACGACGAGGCGCGCTCCGGGTCGGGCACGTAGGCCTCGCGCTGCACCTTGCCCATCACCTGCGCCGCCGCCCGTACATCCGGGTAGCGCCCGGCTGCGACCGCTGCATGGATGGCCGAACCCAGTGCCGGCCCCTGGGCGGAGCCAATGACCGACAGGGGCATCCGCAGGACGTCGGCGTACATCTGCATGAGGAAGGCGTTCTTGACAAGACCACCAGCGACGACGAACTCCTCCACCGGCACGCCGGCGTTGCGGAAACCCTCGACGATGACTCGTGTCCCGAAGGCCGTCGACTCCAGCAGGGCGCGGTAGACGTCCTCCGGCCGGGTCGCCAGCGTCAGTCCGACGACCATGCCGGAGAGCTCGTGGTCGACCAGCACGGAGCGGTTGCCGCTCTGCCAGTCGAGTGCGACCAGGCCGTGCTCCCCGACGGCCTGCTCGGCGCACAGGTTGGTCAGGTGCTCGTGCAGCCCGACCCCCTCGGCGCGTGCGGCGTCGTGGTAGCGCGGGGGGACGAAGTTGTCGACCAGCCACGCGAAGATGTCTCCCACGCCGGACTGGCCTGCCTCGTAGCCCCAGGCGCCCGGGACGATGCCGCCGTCGACGACCCCGCACATGCCGGGGACGTCGCGCAGCACGCCGGAGTTCATCACGTGGCACGTGGACGTGCCCATGATCGCCAGCATCGTTCCCGGCTCGACGGCCTTCGCGGCCGGCGCCGTCACGTGTGCGTCGACGTTGCCCACGGCGACCGCGATGCCCTCGGGCAAGCCGGTCCAGGCCGCGGCCTCGCTGGTGAGGCCGCCGGCGACGTCGCCGATCGCGCCGATCGGGTGCTCGAGCTTGCTCTCGACGAAGTCCGAGAAGGCCGGGTTGAGGGCGCCCAGGTAGTCGCTGTCGGGGTAGGCGCCGTCCTGCCGGATGCCCTTGTAGCCCGCGGTGCAGGCATTGCGGACGTAGGTGCCGCACAGCTGCCAGATGATCCAGTCCGCCGCCTCGACCCACCGGTCCATGCGTGCATAGACCTCGGGGTCCTCCTCCAGCAGCTGCAGGGCCTTGGCGAACTCCCACTCGCTGGAGATGCGGCCGCCGTAGCGCGGCAGCCAGGCCTCCGACCGTTCCTGTGCGGTCGCGGTGATCCGGTCCGCCTGGCGCTGGGCGGCGTGGTGCTTCCAGAGCTTGACGTAGGCGTGCGGCCGGTCGGCCAGCTCGGGCAGCTCGCACAGCGGTGTGCCGTCGGCGAGAACCGGCAACACGGTGCAGGCCGTGAAGTCGGTCGCGATCCCGACCACCTGCTCGGGGCGGACCTGCGCGTTGACGAGTGCCTTGGGAACCGCCTCGCGCAGTACGTCGACGTAGTCGGAGGGCACCTGCAGGGCCCAGGCGGGAGGCAACGGCGCGCCCCCACGCGCAGTGAGGTTGTCCTCCATGACCGCGTGCCGGTAGTCGTGGACGGCGTCGCCCAGCTCGGCGCCATCGCTGACCCGCACGACCAGGGCTCGGCCGGACAGGGTGCCGAAGTCCACGCCGACGACACAGGCTTCGGCCCGGCCGGCGGCACCGGTCGATTCCTCGGGGCTCTCGGCCCCGGAATGTGTGAGCGTTAACACGGGGTCAGTGTTAACGCCAACAACGGGAGGCGTCAAGTACCCTACGACAACGTTTTCTTGTGCCGGTTGTCCGGATGCGTACGGGCTCGCCATGCTGTGACCGCCAGGCGGCGACAGGAGGCGTAGGTCGTGCATGACAACGTCCCACGGAGGGCAACTCCGGACGGGCATACTGACCGCGCGTCGACCTGAGGCGGAGTGTGCGAGCAGTGGCGACCGGCGGGACCGATCCGCGTAGTTCGGCGTCCGGCAACGGCAACGGACGCGGTGTGGTCCGGCCTCCCAACATGGGCGAGGTGGCCCGGCTGGCCGGCGTCTCGCACCAGACCGTCTCGCGGGTTCTCAACGGCCATGTGAACGTGTCCGACCAGACCCGCGAGCGGGTGCTGGAGGCGATGCGTGAGCTCGACTACCGGCCCAACCACGCCGCCAAGAGCCTCGTCACGGGCCGGTCGAGCACCTTGGGCGTCGTCAGTTTCGACACCACGCTCTTCGGCCCTGCCTCCACGCTGGCCGGGGTGGAACGCGCGGCGCGACAGGCTCGGTACGCCGTGAACGTGGCCAGCCTTGCCTCGCTCGACAAGGCCGCGGTGCTGGAGGCGATCGACCGGCTTCGAGGTCAGTCCGTCGCGGGGATCGTGGTGATCGCGCCGACCGTGGCCACCTTCGAGGCCCTCGCATCCGTCCCGCTGACCACGCCCGTCGTGGCGGTGGAAGGCATCGCCGACCTGGCGCTCTCCGTCGTCGCGGTCGACCAGTTCCTGGGCGCGCGGCTGGTCACCGAGCACCTGCTCGACCTCGGGCACCGGACCGTGTGGCACCTGCGCGGGCCACACGGGTGGTCGGAGGCCGACGGCCGGGAGCGCGGCTGGCGGGACGCGCTCAAGGGAGCGGGGGCCGTCGAACCCGAGCCTCTTCTCGTCGGCGACTGGAGCCCGGCGTCCGGTTACGAGGCCGGACTGGTGCTCGCGGCCCGGAAAGAGGTAACCGCGATCTTCGCGGCCAACGACCAGATGGCGGTCGGCGTGCTGCGGGCGCTGCACGAGCGCGGCCGTCGGGTGCCGCACGACGTCAGCGTCGTCGGCTTCGACGACATCCCCGAGGCCGCCTACCTCACGCCGCCGTTGACCACCGTCCACCAGCCCTTCGACGAGGTAGGGCGCCGCAGCCTCGAGCTCCTGCTGGACCAGATCGACGCGGGCGAGCGCATGCAGCGTCGCGAGATCGTCGGGCCTGACCTGGTGATCCGAGCAAGTTCGGCAGCGCCGCGGGCGGTGGGCTGACCGCGACCCCGGAGTAGGGTCCGGCCGTGTTCCACCTGCATATCGTCGACGAGGCGCGACGCAGCGACCTGTTCCGCTCTGTGCTGCACACCGGGGCGCGATGTCAGGTCGTCGTCATGACCCTTCAGCCGGGCGAGGACCTCGGCGCAGACCTGCACGACGACGCCGAGGAGCTTCTCGCCGTCGTCGACGGACAGGGTGAGCTGGTGGTTGCCGGCGAGTCCGAAGCAGTCAGCGCCGGCAGCCTGGTCGTCGTCCCGCAGGCCACGGAACGCAACCTGGTCAACACCGGGGCCGTGCCGCTCCGGTTGTTCGCGGTCTACGCACCGCCGGAGCACGCTGCCGGGACTCGTCACGAGACCAAGGCCGACGACATCGGCGTCGACCAGGCGCCACCGCCGCATGACCTGTCGGCGATCGCGAGGTTCGACGTCTCCGACGACACGCAGCGCAGGGAGGGCCTAGCGGCCGCAGGTGACGCGCTACGTCGCGGTTGCCTCGTTGTGATGCCGACGGACACCGTCTACGGACTGGCAGCCGGCGCGTTCGACCCGCAGGCCGTTGCCGACCTCCGCCACGCACAGGGACGGGGCGACGCCACCGCGCTCCCGGTGCTGGTCGACTCGGTCGAGCGCCTCGACGAGCTCGCCGGCGAGGTCACGCCAGCGGCCCGATCGCTGGTCGGGGCCTTCTGGCCGGGAGCGCTCACCGTCATCGTCCGCGCGCAGCCGTCGTTGCCGGAGGGCCTTGCCGACGCGCGCGGGAACGTGTCGGTGCGGATGCCTCGGCACCCCGTCGCGCTCGAGCTCCTGTCGAACGGACCGCTCGTGGTCACGGGTGCGAACCGCGTGGGGCAGCGGCCCTCGATCGATGTCGACACGGCCATGACGAGCCTCGGTGCGGCCGTCGCGGTCTACCTCGACGCCGGGAGCGCGGACGAGCCGGTGACGTCGACCATCGTCGACGTCACCGGCTCGCGTCCGCGTCTGCTCCGTGCCGGGGCCATCGCCGTGTCCGACCTGGAGTCGGTCGCGGGCCTGATCACTGCGGTCAGCGGGTGACCGGAGGAGCCAGCAAAGCCGGCCCCGGCCGGTCCGGCGTGAACGTCCACGCGCCGACGTCGAACAGTTCCGCCTCACCCTCACCGCTGTAGGTGAAGTAGACGTCCTGGACGTTCGACAGGGCACGCCTGGGCAGCTTCGCCGTCACTGTCGACCAGGTGTTGCCGTCACCGGGCGGTACCGCCAGCGTCGCTACGACGTTGCTGTCGTCGGACTGGTCGGGCGAGGTGCGAACGGCGATGGTGCCGCCGCTGCGACCCTTGACCGTCGCCGCGATCGCCCCCGCACCCGCGGGGCCGAAGTCGACGTCGGAGAGCGAGGTCCAGTCGGCATTGTGGACGCTGGTGAGCTGCACAGCCGGTACCTCGTTGGCGAACGACGAGCCGCCGACGTAGCCCTGTCGGGTGCCGGACTGCCAAGCGATCGTCTCCGCCCAGATCGGCGCCCCGTAGGCGCGCAGTGGCTTGAGCTGTGGGATCCCCTCGTACGTGCCGGTGACCGGCGTGATGGAGCCGTCCTTGGCAATCTCGATCTTGTCGATGTGGGCGTTGCGGAAGCCGTTGCCCCCGGTCAGCGCCTTGTCCAGGGTCTGCGCGTGGTAGATGAGATACCACTGGCCCTTGAACCGGAAGATCGCGTGGTGGTTGTTGCCACCGACGCCGAAGAAGGCGTTCTGGTTGCGGAAGGCCAGACCGCGGAAGGTCGACTCGGTCCACGGGCCCATCGGGCTGTCCGACTCCATGTACATGATGTTGCCGCGGCCGATGGGCAGGTTCGTCGAGAAGTTCGTGCAGTAGCTGTAGTAGTACTTCCCCTTGAACTTGTGGATGCCGGAGTCCTCGAAGACCCCCGGCGCGTCGACCAGCTCAGCGGAACCCACCGTGCTGACCATGTCCTGCCCCAGCCGGATCACGCGGGCCGTCTTCGGGGAGTCGGCCTTGCCGCTGGGCACGCCACCCCCGAAGTAGAGGTACGCCTGGCCGTCGTCGTCGATGAACACGGCGGGGTCGAAGAGCCACACGACGTCGTTCGCGCCCTCGAGGTTGCGCACGCCGGGCGTGTCCCAGCCGACCAGCGCGTCGCTGCGCGGCGAGGTCCACGGCCCGACCGGGGAGTCGCCCTCGAGTACCCAGACGCCGCCGGCGCTGTTGGCGAAGTACAGGAAGAACTTCTCCTTGCCGTGGATCTTCTTGTGCGTCGCTGCCGGTGCCCACGAGTTGTTGGCTCCAGGCGCGAGCCCGGACGGGCCGGCGGCGTTGACCGAGCCGTGGTTGGTCCAGTTCACCATGTCGGCGGACGACCACACGTTGATCTGATTGATCGAGCCGTAGTTGTTGTCCTCACCCCTGGTCAGGTAGTCGTTCCACTCCTGGGTGTCGTTGGTCGTGTAGACGTAGAGACGATCCTTGTACTCCATGGCCCAGGGGTCCGCGCCGAAGTTCTGGCTCACCAGGGGGTTGCCGCGACCGACGGTCTTGGCGTAGGCGCCGAAGCTGCCCTCCTCCGTGTTGTGGCTCTCCAGCGGGTCAGCCGGGGTCTCCGGCTCCGGGTCGCCGGAGCCGTTCCTGGTCTTCACGAACGTCACGTCGTCGAGGTAGAAGGACGGGTACGCCGAGGTGCCGTACACGTTCTCCACGTAGAACTGGTAGGCGCCCAGGTCGCGGCCCTCGGGAACGGTCACCTCACCGGAGACCGTGGACCACTGCCCCTTGGTCGCGTTGCCGCCGAGGACGACGACGTACTGGTCCCCTCCGTTCGTGGAGCCGTAGTCGACCGTTCCCTGGAAGCGCAAGCTGTCCGGTGCCGACGCCTCGGTGTACTTGACCTTGAAGGAGACGTCGTAGGTCGCGCCCGGCTCGACGGGCACGCTCTGTGCGACGCCCTCGTGTGCGGCACTGCGGTTGGCGACCAGCAGGCTGCCGGTGCCGTCTGCCGACTCGGACGTGTCGCGAGCGATGGTGGTCTCGCCGCCACGGGGCGCCCAGGGAGCGACGTCGACATTCTCGAAGTCACCGCCGGCGACCAGGTTGCGGCTCTTGCCCTGAACGGTCAGCACGACGTCGTCGACGGAGAAGTCGAACAGGTCGTTGTCGGCCGTCGGGGAGGAGGTCCAGGGCGTCTCGAAGAACAGGTTGAAGACGGAGACGTCCTCACGGTCGGCGGGGATCGTGAACGTGCCGGTCGCCTGGGTCCAGGTGCCCTTGGGGACGTTGTTCGCCGCCACCAGGTTAACGTGCAGGTTGTAGGGGCCGTACTCGTCCTTCTGCGCGCTCGCGTACCGCGCCGTGGCCCAGAAGTTCTTGGTGGCCGGAGCGTTCTCGCCGTCGTAGTAGATCCAGTACGACAGCGAGTACGTCGTCCCGGCCGACATCTTGCCGCCGAGCCGCTGCATCGGGCCGGAGCCGGTCGTCTGCCGGTTGGTGGCCTTGACGGCGTGGGTGCCTCCGTGCGCCTGGTCGGTGCCGACCGTGGCGGCCCCGCTTTCGTTGGCCTGCCAGAGGTTGCCCTCGAACCCGCCGTTGGAGATCACGTCTCCCCCGATGGGTGCCGCCGCCTCCGCCGGCGTGGTCACGGTGACCAGCGCGAGCGCCGCCCCCGTCGCGAATGCCGCGAGCACGGCGGTGAGCCGGCTCCTCCTGGTGCTCTTCATCTGTCCCTGCTCCTCATCGGTTGCCTTGTCTTCACCGCGCGGCGGTCTCCACGCCCGAGGTCACGCTTGCTGCATCACGGTCCCTTCGGCCCCGGGCGATCGGCCTCGACGAGCGAGGCGACGGCTCGGTTGAGCGCCTGGGCGGGAGCGTCGACCTGGTTCTGGGTCGATGGCGCCTTAACGGCCTTCGCCGTCCGAAGTGCATCGCGTACGGCAGCCCACGACGCGTGGGTGTAGTCGGGACCGCGCAGGCCCTCGGCCTCGGCGATCAGCCAGTCGAGGTCTGCCCTGTCGACCGGCTTCCCCTGAGACGTCAGGGTGTCGGAGAGGTTGTAGTAGTCGAAGTCGACGTGCCCGCCGAGCGACTCGGTCGCGTAGTCGAACAGGCCGAACCGCTGGCCCTTGAAGTGCGAGGCCTCCCACTGCGCGAGCTTCGCGTTCGCGGCACCGAGCTTCTGCCACGTCTTTCCGTCGAGGCTGTACAGGAACTGCACCGTGTTCCGGGTGTCCCCCGACCTACGCAGGTCCAGGTCGGCCTTCACGTAGACCTCGCGAGCCCGGTCGGGGAGCGGCACGGAGGCCAGGAAATCCTCGGCCCCCTCGATCGGCGGGTTCGAGTTGGCGTACGTCGTGGCCGGCCGACTGACCACACCGAGGGTCCGTTTGCCGGCCTTCTGACGGACCCCGATGTAGCTGACCTGCCGGTTGTAGACCGCCAGGCCGGCCGTGTCGCCGTCCTTCATCGCGTGGATGTCCATGCGCGTCTCCGCGGAGGAGGTCGGCGCGAACGTGCGCTGCGACAGCGTGTTGCGCGCCTCTTCGAACCGCGTGAGGTTGAACTGCGCGGTCGCCGTCCCCGTCACGAGGTGCCCGGTCGTCAGCCGCAGCCAGCCCTTCCGGTCGGTCAGCGACCAGTACCGGTTATCGGGGTTGTGGTTCCACTGCCACGGCAGCGCCAGGCCCGAACCGTTGTCGAACTCGTCGGACGTCACCACACTCGAGGACATCGCTAGGCGTCGCTCGTCGTCGGGCAGCTCGACCGGCATCGGCAGGCTGCCGGGCAGCTCGACCTGGCCCGGGCCGGGCGTGCCGTTGCCGAATGACGGCCAGGCCTGCGAGTCGCCCTCGGTCCAGTCCACCGGCACCAGGACCGGGACCCGGCCGGTGGGGAAGTCGTCGCGGAACAGCAGCGCGTAGTTCGGCGGCGCCCCCTGGGCGTCTGTGCTGACAAAGCTGCCCTGGGCGATCGCGGACGTGCCGACCGCGATCTTCGCGGCGTACGGGTCACCGGCCACAGCGCCCAACAGGCTCTTGGACCGGAAGACGATCGCCTGCCGGCCGAACTTCGCCCAGGCGATGCCCAGCGCGTAGTAGTACCCGTTGGCGTAGTAGACCTGGATGCCCTCCCAGCTCGTACCGAGCTCAGCGTTGCTGTAGCCCGACTCGTTGACGTAGTTGGAGCTGGCGATGACGTTGGGGTACGTCGCCGTCACCGACTTCAGGTCCTCGCTGAGCTTTGCCACGCTGGTCGACCCGTAGCCGTAGAAGACGTACGGGGCGCCGTCGTTCGCGTCGTCGAAGAACAACGACGGGTCGTGGAACGACCGGCTGTACGAGTGCTTCGTCCATTCCCCGTCTTCGATGTCGTCAGTGGTGAACAGGTAGGAGTGGCCGTTGTTGTTGCTGTTGAACATCACGTAGTACGTGCCGTCGTGGAGCGCGATCGTGCTCGCCCACTGCCCCTGGCCGTAGGAGCTCTTGCCGTTGCGGAGCGCACTCCCGTCGTTCGTCTCGAGGACGTCGTCGACGTAGCTCGCGATCTCCCAGTTGACCAGGTCGTAGGACTTGAGGACCGGGGCGACCGGCGCAAGCTCCATGGTCGTGCTGACCATGTAGTAGACGTCCCGGTCCTCCCCGGCCTCCTCGGCCGGGACGCGGATCGTGCTGACGTCGGGAACGTCCGACCCGGTCACCGGGTTGCCGAACGTCCCGTCCTCGCGCTCGGTGCTCGTGAAGCTCTTCCCCTGCCCCGACCAAGGCACCGACGGCGGAGCGGCGACCGCATTCGACTGAAGCGGGACCACAAGCATCCCGCCGGCTAGGGCTGCCGTCGCAATGGCGGCTACTCGCGTCGTCCAATTCACTGTTGGTCTCACTTTCGAAATCGATTTCCGTCGGCGCATAGATGAGCAGGTCGTGTGGATGCCCGAGCCTGGGTTCAGGGTCGAGGGTCGGGCTCGGCCGCGGGTGCGGCCGAGCCTGGGTTCAGGGTCGAAGGTCGGGCTCGGCCGCGTGTGCGGCGTCGACGATGGCCTTCTCCTCGTCCTTGGTGAGCAGGCCGGCACGGGACGAGTCGCGCGCGACTCGACGCACCGTCTCCTCGAAGGCGCGCTGGTCCCTGAACGGCGCCGCCGCCCACACCTCGTCGAGGAACGTCGAGCCGTCGCCCTGGTCGCGGTTGGCCACGCCGGAGTCCCGCGTCCCGAAGACCACGGATGGCTCGCTGCGCTGGAAGTACGGGTGGTGACGCTCGTTGTCGCCGACGTACAGGGGACGCAGGGTGTGGCCGTTCGTCGTGAACCGCCCTGCCGCCTCCGGCACCACCGCCCGGGACAGGTCGCCGTCGAGCTTGAGATCCTTGTAGAGCGAGAACGACCGGAACGACGTCTCCGCGCTCAGTGCCGGGAGGAGCACCGGGCCGTGGAACACGGACTGGATGTCCGGCCGGTCCAGCGCCTTCTCGATGCGCACGGGGAACGGGATGGACACGTCGATCGTGTCCCCGGGCTTCCATCCGCGGTTGATGCTGAGGTAGCTGCCCGGCACCGCGTGCCCGGGCTGCGCCTTCCCGTTGACCTTGACCTGATAGCCCTCGGCCCACGAGGGGACCCGCAGCTTGATCTCCAGCGGGCCGCGGCCGTTGACGGTCAGCCGGCTGCCCTGCTGCCGCGGGTAGTCGGTCTCCTGCGTGACGACGAAGCCCTTCTCCGCCCATGTGAGCACCGACGCTGCATAGAGGTTGACGTAGAGCGCGCGGTTGTCCTTCGAGCGGAAGTAGATCGACTCCTGGTACTTCGTGTGGTTCTCCAGCCCCGATCCGCCGCAGCACGTTCCCGTGTTGCCGTAGCCACGCGCGTTGCCGGGGCTCAGGGGCAGGAAGTAGGTGACGTTCGGGGAGCTCGTGCTCTCGGTGTCCCGTTTCGACCCGAGGATGTGGTTGAGCAGACCTCGCTCGTAGTAGTCCATGTACTTCGCGTCGGGGTCGTGGAAGAACAGGTTCCTGGTGATCTTGAGCATGTTGTAGGTCGTGCATGTCTCGGCGCCGTTGCCGGCGATCGCGTTCGCGATGAACCCGCGGGGCTGGAAGAGCTCGGGGTTGGTGTTCCTGGACAGGTCGGGGGTGGCCTCCCACGTTCCGCTCGTACCGCCGTGGCTGAACATCCGCGGAGTGACCACCATGTGCCAGAAGTTCTCGGTGGCTTTGTAGTAGTCCTTCTCCTTGGACTGGTCGAAGACCCGCAGGTAGCCGAGGAACTGCGGGACGTGCGTGTTGGCGTGCAGGCGGGTGAGGATGTCCCTGTTCTCGACGGTGGCACCGAAGAGCGACTGCCGGTTGTCGAAGCACTTGGCGGCGTCGAGGTAGTGCGCCTTTCCGGTGATCGCGTGCAGGTCGGACATCACCTCGTTCATCGCGCCGTACTCGCCCGCGATGTAGATCGACCACATGCGGTTGAGCTGCTCGCGCGGCAGCACCGACAAGCGGCTGTGCACCCAGTCGCCCATCAACGCGGCGATGTCGAGCGCCTGCTCGTTGCCCACGAGGAGGTACGAGTCGATCAGGCCGCGCATGATCTTGTGACAGGTGTAGTAGGGGGCCCAGATCGTCGGGTACGTCGCGTAGGACTCGAGCCGAACGAACTGCGTCTCCGGATAGGCGGCCAGGAACCCGGGATGGCTGGACTCCCCCGCCGCGGCGAGCGCGTCCTGGCACTTGCCGAGCTCGGCGACGATGTAGTCGACCTTCTCCTTGTAGACCGAGCTCTGGGTCGAGGCGAAGGCCTGTGCGAACAGCGTGATCAGGTGTCCGCTGAAGTGCCCGCGCAGGTTGCCCGTCGCGTCGTCCCAGCCGCCGGGAGGCGAGGACCCCTCGGGGGTCGGAAGCCCCGCCGTCACGCGGAAGTTGTGCAGCACGCGGTCGGCGGGGTAGGACGACGCGTAGTTGAGGACGCGGTCGCGCTTCTCGGTGAACAGCGTGCCGTCGACGAGCCGCACCTGGTCGAGGGCGAACGGCTTGACCACCCAGCTTTTGTTGCGGTCGAAGAACTCCGCCTGCGTGAGCGGGCCAGGACCCGGAGCGGCCGCGGTGTCGGATGCCGCGCCTGCGGAGGCGACTCCCGCGGCCTGCGTCGTGAGCACTGCGCCGGCGGTGGCCGCCCCTGCGGTCCGAAGGAAGCCACGCCGGTCGAGACCGGACGTCTCCTGGGTGGTGGTCACTGCCGTACCTCCGTGGTCGATGTGGCCCAGGCTCGCTGCGCCGAGCGGCCGTCCCTGGACTCGCTAATGTGAACGTTCACATGGCCAGAATGGGTGGCCTTGTCCGGACTGTCAAGGGTGCCGACCGTGCGCCGGACGGATCGAGCGGCAGGGCGGCACAGCCCAGACCTGAGCCTGGGCTGCGCCCCCGCGGACGACCGCGTGGCTCCTCAGCTGTAGGTGAGGATGAGCTGCGGGCGGTAGGTGGTGTTGGCGTGGCTACGCGACCAGAACCACATGACGTCCGTGCCGGTGTTGCTCACCGACAGCGTGCCCGTCGTGCCGACCATCGGCGAGATGCCGGCCACGTCCACCGGCACCGTGTAGACGGTGTTGGGCACGGTGTTCGTGACCGTGGCCAACGTCGCGCCGGTCGGCGCCAGCCTGTTGTTCCAGTTCAGGCCGGACTCGCTCCACGAGTTGCTGGCGAACCTGAGCAGATGCGGCTCGGTCGACCCGGCGAACGAGTCGGCGGTCGTTCGCACCCGGAATGCTGCGCTCGACAACGTCTTCCCGGCCGGCGCCGCGGGCACCACGAACCGCAGGTAGGAGATCATCCCCAGGTTGCCGCGCGAGGCCAGGGTCGACACCCCGCCGAAGTTCGTCGACGGCGCACCCTGGTTCGCGTAGGTGTCGGCCGTCGGTGTCAACGAGACCACGACCGCGGCCGTGTTGACGACGGCACTCGCCTGGTTCGACGCGTCGCTGTGGTTGGCGGCAGCATCGACGGCGATCACCCGGTAGTACCAGGTGCCGTTCGGCCGAGACGTGTCGCTGAACGTCGTGGCAGCGCCCGATGCCGTCGTGACCAGGGTCGACGCACCTGGAGTGAACCCGTTCGTCGAGGATCGATGCACCTCGTATCCGGTCACACCGACGTTGTCGGTCGAGCCGGTCCACGACAACGCGACCGTCGCACCGGTCACGGCCGCAGCCAGGCCCGAAGGTGCCGACGGTGCCGACTCGTCCAGCACCACAGCGGAGGCCTGGCCCGAAGGATCGCTCAGGTTGCCCGAGCCGTCCCGGGCAATGACGCGGTAGTGCCACGTGCCGGTCGGCCGTGAGACATCCGTGAACGTCTCGTTCGGGCTCGCCCCGATCAGCGTCGACGCGCCCGGCGTGAACCCGGCCGTGGCCGACCGGTAGACGTTGTAGCCCGTCACGGCGATGTCGTCGGTCGACGCCGCCCATGACAGGTCCACCGTGGTGCCCGAGACCAGGACCGTCGGCGTGCCGGGGGTTGTGGGTGCTGCGGCATCGACGTCGGCCTGTGCCTGGTCCGAGGGATCACTGGAGCGGCCGGCTCCGTCCCTGGCGACGACCTGGTAGTACCAGGTGCCGGTGGGTCGGCTGTCGGCATAGCTCGTTCCGGTCGGCGATGCGATCAGGTTGTCCGCGTCCGGGGTGAACCCGGACGTGGCCGATCGATGGACGTCGTAGCCAGTCACCCCGACGTCGTCGGTCGACGCCGTCCACGACAGCGCCACCGACCCACCGGACGGGGTGGCGGTCAGCCCGCCCGGCGCCGAGGGAGCAGACAGGTCGACATCGACGGGAGCCTGCGCGGACGGGTCACTCCGGTTGCCGGAGGGGTCGTTGGCGACCACCTTGTAGTACCAGGTGCCGCCCGGAACCGGCGAGTCGCTGTAGGACGTCCCGGTAGCCGCCCCGACCAGCGAATCCTCGTCGGGGGTGAAACCTGACGTCGCCGACCGGTAGACGTCATAGCGCGACACCTCGGTGTTGTCGGTCGACGCAGTCCATGACAGGTCCACCGTGGCGTCCGTGACGGTCGCCGACAGGTCGGTTGGCGCCGTCGGGGGCGCGCCGTCGACCGATGCAAACGCCTCGTTGGACGGTGCGCTCGAGTGTCCCGCCGCGTCGTTGGCGACGACCTGGTAGTACCACGTGCCCGTCGACGGCGCGTCGAGGTAGCTCGTGCCCGCCACGAAGGTCAACAGGTTGCCCACGCCCGGAGTGAACCCGGCGGTGTCCGAGCGGTAGATCGTATAGCCCGTCACCGCCACGTTGTCAGTCGACTCCGTCCACAACAGCCCCACGGACTGCCCCTCCGGTGTGGCCGTCAGGTCGGACGGGGCCGAGGGTGCCGTCTCGTCCAGCACGAGCGCCGACACCTCGTCGGACACCTCGCTCGAGTTGCCTGCCGCGTCCCGGGCGACCACTCGGTAGTACCACGTGCCCACGGGCCGCAAGGGGTCGGTGAACGTCGTGCCGAGGCTCGAGCCGACCAACGTGACGGCACTCGGCGTGATCCCGGGCGATGCCGAGCGGTAGACGTCATAGCCGCTCACACCGATGTCGTCGGTAGACGCCGTCCACGACAGGTCCACTGTGGCACCCGCGACCGTCGCCGTCAGATCCGTCGGTTTCGACGGACCTACCGCGTCCACCGAAGCCGTCGCCTGGTTCGAGGGTGCGCTGGTGTGGCCGAATGCATCATTGGCCACGACGCGGTAGTACCACGTGCCGGTCGAGGGCTGGTCGGTGTAGGTCGTGCCCACCGAGAAGCCGAACAGGTCGCCCGGAGTCGGCGTGAACCCAGGAACCGCAGAGCGGTAGATCGTGTAGCCCGTCACGCCCACGTCGTCGGTCGACGCGGTCCAGGACAGGCCCACCGATGCCCCAGCCGGGGTCGCCGACAGAGCCGTCGGTGCCGACGGCGCGGCATTGTCGACGTCGACGCGGAGCTGGTTCGACGGGTCGCTGCGTTCCCCGGCCTCGATCTTGGAGACGACCTTGTAGAACCAGCTGCCCGACGGCCTCGAAGGATCGACGTAGCTCGGGTCGGTCACCGATCCGATCAGGTTCGACGGGCCAGGGATGAACCCGGCCGTTCCTGACCGGTAGACGTCGTAGCCCGTGATGCCGTCCACGTGCGACGAGGGCGACCAGGACAGGTTGACCGTGCCGCTGTCGACCGTCGCGGAGAGGCCGGCCGGCTTGGTTGGGGCGCCCGGGGCATAGGTCAGCACGAGCTGCGGCCGGGAGGCAGTGGTGCCGAAGCTGCGCGACCAGAACCACAGGCTGTCGGTGCCGGTACCGCTCACCGCGAGGGTGCCCTCGCCGCCGACCAGCGTCTGCATCGCGGGCACGTCCAGCCCCACCGTGTAGGCCGTGTTGGGCACGGTGTCTGCCGGGGTGAAGCCCAGGGGATCACCGATGAGGGCCGGCCGGCCGTTCCAGACCAGGGCGGTCTCGCTCCATGAGTTGTTGGCGAACGAGATGGTGTGCGGTTCGATCGAGCCGGCAGCCGTATCGGTGTTCGTCCGGAAGCGGAGCACGGCGCTCGTGAGGTTCTTGCCCGCAGGCGCGGGTGGCACGACGAAGCGCATGTAGGAGATCGCGCCGAGGCTGCCGCGCGAGAACAACGACGAGGTCGTGCCGAAGTTGGTTGTCGCTGCGCCCTGGTTGGCGTAGGTGTCGGCCTCGGGGAACAGCGTGACCACGCTCGGGAACGGGGTCACGAACCCGGTCACCTCGGTCGAGGCGAGGCTGCGGTTTCCCCCGCCGTCCTTGGCGACCACCCGGTAGTAGGACGTGCCCTCGGGGGCAGGCGAGTCGAGGAAGCTGGTGCCCGTCGGGGACCCGATCAGCGTGGCCCCGCCGGGTGTGAATCCGCTCAGGTCGGACCGGTAGACGTCATAGCCGGTGACGGTGCCGTCATCGGTCGACGGCTCCCACGAGACGGTCGCGTTCGTGCCCACGACATTGACGGTGACTCCGGCCGGGTCGGATGGTGCGACATTGTCCACGAGCACGGCCGTCGCCTCGGCCGACTCGTTGCTGAGGTTGCCGGCGGCGTCTCTCGCCTTGATCTTGTAGTGGTATGTGTCCGTGACCAGCGGTGAGTCGAGGAAGCTCGGGACCACCACCGTCGTGACCTCGTTCGCCGGGCCCGGGGTGAACCCGGGTGACGTCGACCGGTAGACCACGTACCCGGTGACCCCGATGTTGTCCGTCGACGCCGGCCAGGACAACGCCGCGGAGCTGGCGTTCGTGGTCGCCGTCGGCACGCCTGGTGCGGACGGCGGCACGACGTCGGTGATGAACAGGCTCACCGGGTCGGACGGGATGCTCGCATTGCCAGCGGCGTCCTTGGCGACGATGCGGTAGTACCAGAGGCCGTAGGGCACGTCTGTCTCGGTGGTGGACGTGCCGGCCACCGTGCTCACCCGCGTGGCCGCGGTAGGCGTGAAGTCGGGCGTGGTGGAGCGGTGCACCTCGTAGCCGGTGACGCCGACGTTGTCCGACGACGGCTGCCAGCTCAGCGCCGCTTCTCCGGCGGCCGCGGCCGCGGAGACCTCGGTCGGCAGGGTCGGCGGTGCCAGGTCGGCGACGGCGCTGTTGCCTGCGCTGTGGTGGCCCCTCACCTGCGCGAGGGTCAGCTGCGTGTCGTAGACGGCGAGCTCGTCGACGGTCGCCGGGATGAACGAGTTGGTCGGAGCCGACGGCCAGCCGGCGAGCGTGTCTCCCCCGGCCCGCCAGAACCCGGTGTAGTTCAGTGTCGGCTGGGAGCTAAGGGAGGCGACCAGCACGCCGTCGACGTAGAGCGCCATCCCGGTGCTGCCCCTGGTCGCCACGACATGGTGATAGACGTTGTTGTTGTAGGCCGCACTCGACGTGATCGAGGTGATCACACCGCCAGAGGTACGCGCCCCGAACGTGATCCTCCCGTCGTTGCGCATGTAGACCAGCCGGTCGGAGGTCGTGCTCGTGCCGGTCTGGGAGTTGCTGAAGCCGATGATCCGCCCGCCCACGGACGTGTTGGTCCTGACCCACGCCTCGAGGGAGTAGGCCGACGGTGCGGCCACGGCGTCGTCGGTCGCGACCCGCCCGGTGCTCGTGCCGTTGAACGTGACGGCCTTGTCGGTCGTACCGACCACGGCGCCGGTCACGCCGCGCGCCACGCCCGCGGCGTAGGTGCCGGTCGCTCCGTTGCCTGACCAGTCCGCAGCCCTCGATCCGGAGGGCTCACCGAGCCGCCAGTAGAGAGCCGGGGTGTCGTTGTAGACGGTCTGGCCGTAGAAGTCGGTCGGCACGGTGGACGGGACCACCACGCCGGTCCCCATCTGGTAGTGGTCAGTGATCGTCGCTCCGGAGAGCGCCTTCGGGTAGACCGCCGTCTCGTCGAGGGTGCCGACCCAGAAGTCGGTGGTCGGCCGGCTCGTCCAGTTGGCGAGGTTGTCGCCACCGACGCGCCAGAAGCCGGAGTAGTTCTGGGCAGTCGTCACGGAGGTGTTGCGTGCGACCCGGATCCCGTCGACGTACAGCGCGATGCCGCCCGGTCCCTGGCTGGCAGCGACGTGGTGCCACGCACCGTTGTTGTAGGCCAGGGGGGACTGGATCGTCTGCTTCACCGAGTTGGCGTTGACACCGAAGATCAGCCTGCCGGCCGTGGTCATGTAGATGTGCCGGTCGTAGTTCAGACTGCTGAGCAGCTGCTTGTCACCGAAGCCCATGAGCTTGCCGCCGGACGTCGTAGTCGTCTTGAACCACGTCTCTGCGGTGAAGGTGGTGGGCGCCGGATGGAAGGTCTCGCTGTAGATCGTGGTGGTTCCGCCGCTGACGCTGAGCGCGCGACTCGGGTCGTCGACCACCGCCGCCGGCACGACCTGCGGCGTCGTGCCGCCCTGGCTGGTGCCATTGTTGTCGTTGCCCGTGCTGTCGGCGCGGAACACGTCCGCAGGTTCGTCGTAGCGCCAGTGGAACGTGGCGCCGTCGGTCTGCACCCGCTCCTGGTAAGCGGACGAGCCAGATGCGACGGTGACCGACTTCGCTGCGTTGAGCGTCGTGTTGGTGCCGTCGCTCGCACTGACCCGGTAGGTGTGGACCGACCCAGGCTCGAGTCCCGTGTCGGTGTAGGTCAGCTGCCGCCGGTTCCAGAACCACGACACCCCGGTCACGGTGTGGATCGGCGTGCTGCTGCCGTCACGGAACACCCGATAGGTGAGCGTCGCGTCGTCGGTGTCCAGGCTCCGCCGCCAGGCCACGGTGACCTGTCCCGAGCGGGTGCTCGTGACACTCGAGACCGGGTTGGACGGGGCGACGGTGTCCGGGGGCGGGCCGAAGCGCGTCATGCCCTGCTGCGCGGTGCCGTTGATCGTGGTGAACTCGCCGACGGCCCACATGTAGTTGCCGGACGACGTGCTCGCCGCGGCCATGCCGCGCGGGCCGAGAGCCTCGCCGAGACCTTCGTTGGAGTTGGGGAACCACGGGAGCAGCGTCGGGTCGTTGACTGACTGGGCAGTGAAATGCCATCGGATGCCGTCGGGGAACGCCCCCATCGAGAGGCAGTCGTGCGCGTGATGCCCGGCGTAGAGAACGCCTTGGTGCACCACGACCGTCTGTGTGGCACCCAGACAGGTGTCGCGCCAGCGCTCGGCATAGGTGCCCCAGTTGACGGCGAGCCGGCCGTCGAAGATGCCCATGCCGGTGCCTTCGTTGCCCGTGTAGAAGCCTGTGTCGTCCACGGCGAGCGCCTTGACGACCGACTTGGCATGGATGAAGTCGGTCTGCCACGTCTTGACCGTCGCGCCTGACGTCGGGTTGACCACCGCGAGCGCGTGCCCGCTTGCGCCGTTGACGACATTGAAGTCGCCCCCCACGACGACGACGCTGCTGTCCGGCTTCAACGCGATGGCCCGCACGTCGAGGTCGAACGAGGGATTCCACCCGAGCAATGCGCCCGGGGTCGCGGTGCCGACAGCTGCGGCCGCGGCCGCGTGGGCGCGGGCAACGCCGCCGACCGCGGTCAACGAACCGCCGTAGTAGACGGCGTCCTCGTCCGACGTGATGGCCCGCACCGTCCCGTTAGCCAGCGGCCTGAACGAGGTGACGACCGAGCAGGTGTCGAGGTCGAGGGCCGCGATGTTGTTGCGACCGACACCGTTGACGGCACTGAAGAAGCCACCGATGTAGAGCGTCTCCTGGTCCGGAGAGACGCTCAACGCGCGGACCGTCGCACCGGACCCGGTGACCGACGGGGCGCATGACGTCGGGTTGCCCGTTGCCGCGTCGAGAACCGCGAAGTTGCTGCGACCTATCTCACCGGTGCCCGCGGCCGCACCGGGCGGCCGGATCGAGGTGAACGTGCCACCGACGTACGCCCGTCCACCAGCCGCCGCGACGGTCCACGCGATGCCATTCGTCTGATATGTGGGCAGTTTGGCTGAAGTGAACGCAACGGGAGCTTCCAGTGCCTGTGCTGGTGCGCTGCTCAGTGCCGGAATCAGTCCAGCCACAAGCAGGAGACCAAGAACAGCGGAAAGTCCCCGACGTACCACAAAACCCCCACACATCGACGGGTCGAAGCCCGTTCTCGTCGCGAACATAGTCGCTCGCGCCGACAGCGTGTTCAGGTGAAATCACAAAGAAGAACAACCAGTTTTTGTGATCACGAAACAGGCGCGACTTTGTGCTCCAAAGTGATCACGCGGTGCAAGATCGAAATAGTCTTTGCGGACTGAATCACTCCTCAAATCGGTACTAGTCACACCGATCCGTTCGCAACAGTCGGTTCTCAGTGCGACGGCGCACCCGACGCGCAATAGGCGCCGAATATCAAGGGGTGAGACGGCAGCTGCATGCACGCTGCCGTTGACGCACCTGCGGCGACGCGCGTTCGCGCTCGGAGTCAGCTCGCCTCCGCCACCGCTGAGTCGGCTCGCCCCTGTCACCTCTGATTGATCGCAACCAGCCCCCACAAGACCGCGGGTTCGCCGACTGACACAGCGACGGTGAGCGGTGGACTTGCGCAACGAGTCCCGGCTTTGTGGGGCGGCATTGCGATTTTGGGCCAGGCCGTGGCGAACCAGACGAGACTGACCAGGCCAGCCTCGTGCAGGACACCCTCTGCCGGAAGTTCCACGCGAACAAGGGCCAAGAAGTACGACGCAATGGCGATTCGGCGGGCTCCGGCGACTGCCTAGGGCCAATGCGTCGGCTTTCCTGGCCGCTGACCCGAGGCCCACGCTCTCCACACCCGGGGTATCGTCCGGCGGCGGCCGGACGCAGACCAGCAGCTGCTCAGTGGCTCTCGTAGTACAGACCGACGACGCCGTTCGAGTAGGGGGTGGCGCTGCGCAGCTCCATCTCCCGGTTGCCCTCGATCTGCTCGAACCAGCTGGCGCCGGCCGAGAAGACCGGATGCACGAGGAGGTGGTAATCGTCCACCAGCCCGAGGCGGATGAGGGTCTGCGCCAGCTGCGCTCCGCCCGAGAGGTGAATGTCCCCGCCGGGCTTCGACTTGAGGCCGTTGACGAACGCAACGATGTCCTCGTCGCTGTGTGCAGACACTTGCTCTGCGTTGTTCCACGCGAGCGACTTCTGCTCGCTCGATCGGGTGAACACGTACTTCTGGTAGCTGTTCATCTTCCGGGCCATGCTCCGGCTGATCTCCGAGCCCTCCTCGTCCGTCTCGGCGCCCGGCCAGAACTCGACCATCTCCTCGTACGTCGTGTGTCCCACCAGAATGGTGTCGTAGGTCCCGTACCGGCGATCGAGCTCGGCGAACAGGTCGTCCGGGACTCCGGTGACCCAGGCACCCGGGTCGTCCAGTCGCCCGTTCAGGGTGGTCATCATCCCCAGCACCAGCTTGCCCATCAGCCATCTCTCCTGTCGCGTCCAGGAAACTGTCGATGTGTCACGCAGATGAAGACTCGCTCGCCGGTCATTTCTCATCGGTCACCCGAGACGTCAGAGCAGTCCCCGGCGCGCGGCCCAGACGACCGCCTCGATGGGGGTGCTCACGCCGAGCCTGTTGCAGATCGAGCGCGTCCTACGCCGAACGGTACGGTCCGAGAGCTCCAGTCGCCGGGCGACGGCACCCAGCGCCAGTCCCGTCGCCAGCAGGCTCAGCAGCTCCAGGTCCTCGGGGCCGAGTGTCGGGTTCGCCATCTGCGACATCGCCATCGATCCCTCGTTGCCGCTCATGGTCATGGAGCCACGCTCCCGGCGTGTCCCCCGGGCACATAGGTCGCCAGGTCCTGCGTCCGGACGATCAGATCGCGCAGAGCGTCGAGGTCGCCCGTGGCGGCACCCACCGAGCGCGCCTGGACCAGCACGTTGCCCAGGGCGGTCGCCTCGCTGGGACCTGCCACGACCCGGCGTTCCGTGCAGTCGGCGACGGCCTGGCACAGGAGGGGGTTCTGGACGCCCCCTCCCACGACGTGCACTGTTCGGATCGTGCGGCCGGACAGTGCCGCCGCCTGCTCGACCGCCCGGGCGAATCCGGCCGCCAGGCTGTGCACGATGCTCCGGACCAGTGCTGGTCGACCGACAGGCGTCTCGAGGTCGTGCTCGTCGCAGTACGCCGCGATGCGGCTCGGCATGTCACCGGGCGGCATGAACCGCGGGTCCTGCACGTCGAACACCGTGACCGGGCCGGCCCCCCGGCCGGCCTCGCCGAGGAGCTGGGAGAGGTCGACCGCCTCCCCCGAGCGTTCCCACGTGCGCACCGTCTCCGACAGCAACCAGGTGCCCATCACGTTGGTGAGGAAGCGCGTCCGCCCGTCGACTCCACCCTCGTTGGTGAAGTTCGCGGCTCTGCTCGCTGCGGTGACGACGGGCTTGTCGAGCTCGACGCCCACGAGCCCCCAGGTGCCGCAGGAGATGTACGCCGCGTCGTCACCCGACATGGGAACGCCGACGACAGCCGACGCCGTGTCGTGCGACCCCACGGCGGTGACGGTGAGGCCGGAGGCGCCAACCAGCTCACCTACCTGGGGCAGCAGCTCTCCGACCGCCGTGCCGGGGTCGACAAGATCCGCGAACAGCGCCGGTGCCAGTTCGAGGCGGTCGCACAGGTCGCGGTCCCAGTCCTGCGTCCAGACGTCGAGAAGGCCGGTCGTGGACGCGTTCGTGCGCTCGGTGAACGCCTGGCCGGTCAGCCAGTAGCCGATCAGGTCGGGGATGAGCAACGCTCGGTCTGCCTGCGCCACCAACGGGTCGGCAGCGAGCTGGTAGAGCGTGTTGAACGGGAGGAACTGCAGGCCGTTGCGCTCGTAGAGCAGCTCTTGGGCGACGACCTCGTGCACGCGATCAACGCCTGCCACGCGGCGCTCGTCGCGATAGTGAAACGGCAGCCCCAGCATCCGATCGCCGCGGAGCAGGGCGTAGTCGACAGCCCACGAGTCGACCGCAACGCTGGCCAGGCCGGCCGGACCGGCCGCCACCACCGCCGCACGTAGACCTGCGACTGCCTGGCGGTAGAGCTCCACGACGTTCCAGTGCAACCCGTCGGGCAGCCGCACCGGATCGTTGCCGAACCTCCCGACCGCACGCAGCGTCAGGTGGTCACGTCCGACCTCGCCGACCATGACGCGTCCGCTGGACGCACCGAGGTCAACCGCAGCGACGCGGGCATCCATGACCGCCTACCGCAGGAACGCGGCAGCCACGCCGGCGTCCACCGGGATGTGCAGCCCGGTCGTCTGGGTGAGGTCCGGGCCCACGAGAGCGAACACCGCGCTGGCGACGTGGTCAGGCAGCACCTCACGTTTGAGGATGGTGCGCTGCGCGTAGAACTTGCCGAGGTCCTCTTCCTCGACGCCGTAGACCGCGGCCCGGTTGGCGCCCCATCCGCTGGCGAAGATGCCGGACCCCTGCACGACCCCGTCGGGGTTGATGCCGTTGACCCGAACACCGTGCTCGCCGAGCTCGGCGGCGAGCAGACGGACCTGATGCGCCTGGTCCGCCTTGGTGGCCGAGTAGGCGATGTTGTTCGGGCCCGCGAAGACCGCGTTCTTGCTCGAGATGTAGACGATGTCACCGCCGAGCCGCTGCTCGATGAGCGCCTTGGCCGCGGCCCGGGACACCAGGAACGACCCCTTCGCCATCACGTTGTGCTGCAGGTCCCAGTCGGCAGCCGTCGTGTCGAGCAGAGCCTTCGACAGGGACAACCCCGCGTTGTTCACCACCAGGTCGACCCCACCAAAGGCAAGGAGCGTCTCGTCGAGGGCGGCAGCCACCGCTGCCTCGTCGCTGACGTCGACCTGGACGCCGATCGCGACATCCGTGCCACCGATCTCCGCTGCGGCCGCTTGCGCCTTCTCGTGGCTCAGGTCGGCGATGGCCACCACGGCCCCTTCCGCAGCCAGCCGGTTCGCGATCGCCTTGCCGATGCCCGAGGCTGCCCCCGTGACGAAGGCGATGCGGGAGGCGAGCGGCTTCGGCCGCGGCATGCGCTGCAGCTTCGCCTCCTCCAGGGCCCAGTACTCGATGCGGAACCTCTCCGACTCGTCGATGGGCCGGTAGGTCGAGAGACCCTCGGCACCGCGCATGACGTTGATCGCGTTGACGTAGAACTCGCCGGCGACCCGCGCCGTCTGCTTGTCCTTGCCGAAGCTGAACATGCCGACGCCAGGGACCAGGACGATGAGCGGGTCAGCTCCGCGGATCGCCGGAGATTCCGGTGTCGCGTGCCGGTCGTAGTAGTCCTGGTAGTCCTGCCGGTAGACCTCGTGCAGCTCCCGCAGCCGATGGACGGAGTCCTCCACGGTTGCGCCTGCCGGCAGGTCGAGGACCAACGGCTTGATCTTGGTGCGCAGAAAATGGTCCGGGCAGCTGGTCCCCAGCTCGGCGAGCCGTGGGTGCTCGGTGCTGCCCAGGAAGTCGAGCACCGCGGCGGAGTCGGTGAAATGCCCCACCATGGGCCGGTCGTGCGATGCGATCGACCTGATCGCCGGCACGAGCGCGGCTGCCTTCGCGCGGCGCTCGGCGTGCGGCAGTGCGGCGTAACCGTCCAGCGCGGGACCGAAGGGCTCCGGCTTGGCGTGCTCGTCGATGTACTGCGCCGCTGTCGCGATGATCGAGAGCGAATTCTGTCCGGCCTCGTCGCTGCTGGTGCCCCACGCGGTGATGCCATGACCGCCGAGGATGCACCCGATTGCCCGCGGGTTCGCCTCCTTGATCGCGGCGATGTCGAGGCCGAGCTGGAACCCCGGCCGGCGCCACGGGACCCAGACCACCCGGTCGCCGAAGATGATCTCGGTGAGCTTCTCGCCGTCCTCCGCCGTGGCGAGCGCGATGCCGGAGTCGGGGTGCAGGTGGTCGACGTGGGGGGCGTCGACAAGCCCGTGCATGGCCGTGTCGATCGAGGGCGCCGCGCCGCCCTTTCCGTGCAGGCAGTAGTCGAACGCGGCGACCATCTCGTCCTCGTGCTCGACACCCGGGTAGACGTCGACGAGAGCCCTGACCCGGTCAAGGCGCAGCACGGCGAGACCTGTTTCGGTGAGTGTGCCGAGATCACCTCCCGACCCCTTCACCCAGAGCAGCTCGACCGGCTCACCGGTGACGGGGTCGACCTCGCTGCCCTTGGCGGAGGTGTTGCCCCCCGCGTAGTTGGTGTTGCGCGCGTCGGCACCGAGCCGGTTGGACCGGTCGATCAGCGCCGCGACGGTTGGGTTGGTCACGTCAGTTCCACCCCGCCTGTGCTCCGCCGACGCGGTCGGCCTCGATGCGCGCCTGGTTGCCGCTGGCGAGATAGGCACCCATCGGGTCGGGCGGCAGCCCTCGCTGCTCGCGCCAGCCGGCCAGATCAGCTCGTACGTCGGTGTAGAACGCGTCCATGAAGATCTCGTTGGCCCGCAGTACGTCGCCGTCACGGCGTGCGTCGTCCAGCGCCTCCGTGTCCAGCAGCAGGGCTCGCGCCGTCATCTCCTGGACGTTGAGGACCGAGCGGATCTGTCCCGGGATCTTCTTCTCGATGTTGTGGCACTGGTCCAGCATCAGTGCGACGTCGCTGTCCGGCCCGTAGCCGCCGCCACGGATGACCTCCACCATGATCCGGTACAGCTGGAACGGGTCGGCGCTGCCCACGATGAGGTCGTCGTCGGCGTAGAACCTGCTGTTGAAGTCGAACGATCCGAGCTTCCCGAGCCGGAGCAGCTGCGCGACGATGAACTCGATGTTAGTGCCGGGAGCGTGGTGCCCGGTGTCGAGGCACACAACGGCCTTGTCGCCGAGTCCGAGCACGTGCACGTACGACGTGCCCCAGTCGGGGACGTCGGTGTGGTAGAACGCCGGTTCGAAGAACTTGTACTCCAGGACCAGCCGCTGGTCGTCGGAGAGCTGGGCATAGATGGTCGCCAGCGCTTCCGCGAGCCGGTCCTGCCGCGCGCGGATGTCCCCTTGCCCGGGGTAGTTCGTGCCGTCGGCCAGCCAGATCTTGAGGTCCCGCGACCCCGTCTCGTTCATGACCTCGATGCAGGCGAGGTTGTGGTCGATCGCCTTCTGCCTGATCTTCGGGTCGATGTGCGTGAGGCTGCCGAGCTTGTAGTCGTCGTCCTGGAAGGTGTTGCTGTTGACGGTGCCCAGGCGCATGTCGTGGTCCTCGGCGTACGCCTTGAGCTTGCCGAAGTCGTCGACCATGTCCCATGGGATGTGGAGCGCGACGGACGGCGCCAGTCCGGTGAACTGGTGCACGGTCGCGGCGTCAGCGATCTTCTCCTCGACGCTGCGCGGAGTCCCTGGGCTCCCGAAGACCTTGAACCGGGTCCCCGAGTTGCCGTAGGCCCACGACGGGACCTCGATGGCCAAAGCCTCCAGTTGGCGACCGGCCGTCTCGAACGTCGTCATCTCATTCACTCATCTCGTTGCGGTCATCGGCGAGCTGGTCCTCCAGATGGAAGACCTCTTCCAGCTGGAGGAAGCCCGTGTCCGGCCGGTCGTCGCCCAGGTCTTCGAAGAACCCCGCCATCTCGGACTGCCAGCGGGCGTTGACCTCCGTCGCCTGCATGCCTGCCAGTGCAGCAGAGAGGGAGTCCGTCTCGAAGTAGCCGATGAGCAGGCCGTCCTCCCGGAGGAAGAGCGAGTAGTTCTGCCATCCCGTGGCCGCCAGCGCGCCCAGCATCTCCGGCCAGACGTGAGCGTGGCGTGCTTTGTACTCCTCGATCCGGTCACGCTTGACGTGGAGCTGAAAGCACACCCGCTGCACGCTGTCCTCGATTCGGGTTCGTGGTGTCGGTGACCGCGATCGTCCGCGGTCACCGACACCGTGTGCCGACGGCCTCAGAAGTCGAAGTCGTCGATGTTGTCCTTGTTGAACACGGTCGGGTCACCGAGCAGCACCGACTTGTCCTCCTCGACGGTGTACTCGCCCAGGTCACCGGCCTTGAACTTGTCGCCTGCCTCACCCTTGATGTCACCGTCCACCAGCGCCTTCGCGGCGAAGGCAGCGAGGTAGCCGAGCTCCTCGGGGTTCCACAGTGCGAAGGCGTCGACGGTGCCGTTCTTGACGTACTCGCGCATCTGGTTCGGCGTGCCCAGCCCGGTCAGCTTGACCTTGCCCTTGGAGTCGGAGTCGGACAGGTAACGCGCGGCAGCGGCGATGCCGACAGTCGTCGGCGAGATGATGCCCTTGAGGTTCGGATGCGACTGCAGCAGAGCCGCGGTCTTGTCGAACGACGTCTGGTCGTCATCGTCGCCGTACACGGTGTCGACCAGCTTGATGTCGGGGTGGCTGGCCGCGAGTTCGGTCTCCATCATCTTGATCCACGCGTTCTGGTTCGTCGCGTTGGCGCTGGCCGACAGGATCGCGATCTCGCCCGAGTCACCGATCTGCTCCGCGATCAGGTCCACCTGCCCCTTCGCGATGCCCTCCGCGCTGGCCTGGTTCACGAAAAGGTCACGGCACTCGGGATCGGTGTCGGAGTCGAAGGTGACAACCTTCGTGCCGGCGTCCCGAGCCTCGTTCAATGCATCGCAGATGGCTTTGGGGTCGTTGGCGGACACGACGAGTGCTCCGACCCCCTGCTGGGCGGCCGTGTTGATGTACTGCACCTGAGCGTCCGGGCTCGCCTCCTGCGGGCCGACCTCCTCGAACGTCCCGCCGAACTCCTCGACGGCCTTCTTCCCGCCGGCGTCACTGGTGTCGAAATAGGGGTTGCCGAGGTTCTTGGGGAGGAACGTCACGCTGGTCTTGTCATCACCGCCGCCGCCCCCGCCGCCGCCACCACCGCCGGCGTCGTCGTCACCGCCACAGGCGCTGAGCACCAGCGCGCCGCTGACGATGAGCGCCGCAAGCGCGGTTCTCCGCTTCGAGTGGAAATTCATGATCAACCTTCCTTGCTTCCCACGCCGACTGGCGCGTTCTGAGGGGGGCTTGAGCTCTTTCGACTTCTCCTGGCGACCTCGGACGAGATCCAGGCCAGGACACTTGTGGACACCACCGAGGCCACCAGCAGCAGCCCGATGATGATGTTGATGACGTTGACCGTGACGCCCTCCAGGCGCAGGGCGCTGGAGATGACGCCGATCAACAGGACCCCGGCGATGACGCCGTGCAGCTTCCCGCGGCCGCCGAAGATCGAGACGCCGCCGAGGAGCACGGCTGCGATGACCTGCAGTTCCAGGCCGGTCGCGTTGTCACCCCGGGCGCTGCCGAAGCGCAAGGTGTAGTAGATGCCGGCCAGGGCGGAGACCACCCCGGAGAAGACGAAGAGCAGGAACTTGCTGCGTTGGACGTTGACGCCCGTGAAGTGCGCGGCCTCACCGTTGAGCCCGATGTCGTAGACACCCCGGCCGAACGAGGAGAAGTGCAGCAGCAGCACGGACACGACAGCCAGCACGACGAAGAGCACCATCACGAGAGGGACCGGGGTGCCGCCGATCTTCTCCGTCGCCAGGTCCGTCCAGGTGTCCGGGAAGTCGGTGACTGCCTTGGTTCCGAGCAGGCCGACAGCCAGACCGCGGAAGAGCGCCAGCGTGCCGATGGTCACGGCCAGCGACGGCAGACCGACGTACGCGACGAGGAAGCCGTTGACGGCGCCGCAGGCGACACCGGCAGCGAGGGCCACGACCGCTGCGACGGGGATCGAGAAGCCGGCCTCGTGCAGGTCACCGAGCAGCACGCTGCTCAGGCCCACGACGCTCGCCACGGAGAGGTCGATCTCGCCGGTGATGATCACCATCGTCATGGGCAGGGCGATGAGGAGGATCGGCGTCACGTCGAGGAGCAGATAGGTGAGCGTCAACGGCCCGTCGAAGTTGGCCACGGTCGCCAGGGAGTAGAGCACCACGGCGACAAGCAGCGCGATGACTGCTGACTCCCTTGTGACCAGGAGCCGCCGCCACAGCGGGTGCGAGTACTCCGCATAGGTGGTGCTCATGACTCGTCCCTCGCTGCGATCAGCCTGCGGGCCCTGCGTGCGGACAGCACGCGGTCGAGCACGATGGCGGCGAGGATCAGAGTTCCCACGACCGCGCGCTGCCAGAAGTCGGGGATGCCGAGGATGGGCAGTGCCCTGTTGATGGTGACCAGGAGGACCGCGCCGATGGCCGCCCCCCACACTGTTCCGCTGCCGCCGAAGATGGCCACGCCGCCGATGACCACGGCGGCGACAGCCTGCAGCTCTAGGCCGGTTCCGGCGCCTGAGCTGACCGTGCCGTAGCGGGCAGCGAACAGCGCGCCTGCCAGGCCGGCGAGAGCGCCACTGAGAACGAACGCCGCGATCACGCGCCGACGGACCGGCAGGCCGTAGAGAACGGCCGCGTCCGGGTCCGAGCCGATCGCGTACAGCTCGCGCCCGCCCCGGTGGGCGTACATGTAATAGCCCACGATGACGAGAACCACGAGCGCGATGATGGTCAGGACCGGGATCGAGAGGATCGACTTCGTGCCGAGCGCCAGGAAGTCACGAGGCATGTCGGAGGCGTTGATCCGGTCGCTGCCCGCCCAGGTGAGGACGACCCCGCGGTAGATGTAGAGGGTGCCCAGCGTGATGACCAGGGCGGGCACCCTCGCCACCGCGACGAGCAGACCGTTGACCAGGCCCAGGAGGCCGCCGACGACGATCGCCGCGGCGATCACGGCGACGATCGGAGCATCGGGCATCTCGACGAAGAGGCGGCCGGTCAGGTACGCGGTGAAGCCGAGCACGGACCCGACCGAGAGGTCCACGTTGCGCGTGATGATCACCACGGCCTGACCGACCGCCAGCAGCAGGAGCAGGGAAGGCGTCAACAAGAGGTCGCGCCAGCTGTTCGAGCTGAACAGGAAGTTGGGCGACTTGATGGTGGCTGCCGCGATGACGAGGAGCAGCACCGTCAGGATCGACATCTCGCGCGAGCGCACCACGGTGTTCAGGACGCGTTGGAACGTCGGCTGACTGCTCGGGGCGATCAGGGCCGAGGGCTCCTCCGCGGTGACCCCGGTGGTGGGCTCGTGATTCGTCGACATCTGACTCATCCGGCGACCCCCAGCGCGTGGGTGGCTGCCCGCATGATGCTTTCCGCAGTCGCCTCGTCGCGGGGGATGTCAGCTGTCAGTCGGCCTTCGCTGACGACGAGCACCCGGTCCGCCATGCCGAGAACCTCGGGAAGCTCGGACGAGATCATCAGGATGGCCAGACCCTGACCGGCCAGCTCGGAGAGGAGCCGGTGGACCTCCGCCTTCGTGCCCACGTCGATGCCGCGGGTCGGCTCGTCGATGATGAGCAGTCGCGGGTTGGTTGCCAGCCACTTGGCGATGACGACCTTCTGCTGGTTCCCTCCACTCATCGTGGCCGCGCTCATGTCGAGCGCGCTGGTCTTCACCGCGAGCTTGCCCGCCCACGGGCCCGCCGCTCTGCTCTCGGCGCTTCGCGTAAGGATGCCGGCTCTGGCAAGGCCGCCGCGGATCACCCCTGCGACGTTGCCCGCCACCGATGCCTCGGTCACGAGCCCCTGCTTGCGTCGGTCCTCCGGGATGAAGGCCATGCCGGCCTGGATGGCAGCCCGTGGGTTGTGCGGGGGGACGGCTCGCCCGTCAATGGTGACGCTCCCGGAGTCGTACCGGTCGACACCGAAGACGGCGCGCGCAATCTCGCTGCGCCCCGCGCCGACGAGGCCGGCCAGCGCCGCGATTTCCCCCACGCGGACCGAGAAGCTGATGTCATGGAAGATGCCGGCGCTGTTGAGGCCCTCGACCGTGAGCACGGGCTCGCCGATCTCGGCCGGCACCTTCGGGAAGAGCTCACCCACCGCTCGCCCGACCATCAGGGACACGATCTCGTCGACGCTGGTCGCACCGATCGCCTTCGTGGCGATGTACTCGCCGTCTCGCAGGACAGTGACCTGGTCGCAGAGCTCGAAAACCTCGTCGAACCGGTGCGAGATGAAGATCAGGGCGCGATCCTGGTCCCGTAGGCTGCGCGCTACGGCGAAGAGCCGCTCGACCTCCACCCCGCTGAGCGCAGCAGTCGGTTCGTCCATGATCAGCACGCGCGCATCGAGGGAGATCGCCTTGGCGATCTCGATGATCTGCTGGTCGGCGATCGACAAGCCGAGCGCGGGACGTCTCGGGTCGATGTGCACACCCAGCCGCGTGAACAACTGCTCGGCCTCGTCGTACATGCGCGCGCGGTCGACCCGGTGGCCCGAGGCAAGGGGCTGACGGCCCATGAAGATGTTCTCCGTGACCGAAAGGTCGGGGAACAGCGTCGGCTCCTGGTAGATCACCGCGACACCGGCTGCCTTGGCCTCGGCGGTTGAGCCGAAGTCGACCGGTGCCCCCTCGAGGAGCATCTCGCCGGCGTCGCGACGCTGCACCCCGGCCACGATCTTCACCAGGGTCGACTTGCCGGCGCCGTTCTCCCCCACGAGTCCGTGAATCGAGCCGGCCTCCGCGCGGATGCTGCCGGAGCGCAGCGCCAGGACGGGACCGAAGGCCTTCGCCACCCGGCGCAGCTCGAGCGTCGCGAACCCGCTGGCAGGTTCAGCTGACATGCCGGCCTCCTGGGGACGCAGACGCCGGTGTGCCGACGGCGCAACGAGCGACGGTGGTTTGTGAATCGTTTCAGTGACTGGGAATGTAGGACCCGCGCGAAGGCCACGTCAAGGGTTTCGCGCCAATTTCTGGGGCCGTGAGCCGCTGCGAGCGGGCCGCGGGGTTGACACGATTCAGTAACGGCGCCACCGTTAGGGTCCATTGCCACCGCCGCCGTTGGATTTGGCCCGCGACGGGTCTCGTGACCGAAGGGAGCGTCGTGACCGTCCAGGCCACCAGCATCCGCGACGTCGCGGCGCTGGCTCGTGTCTCGGTGGGGACGGTCTCCAACGTGCTCAACCGCCCGGACCTCGTCGCCCCGGCGACCCGCGACAAGGTCGCCGACGCGATCACCCAGCTGGGTTTCGTCCGCAACGAGTCGGCCCGACAGCTCAGGGCCGGGCGCAGCCGGACCATCGGGCTGGTCGTGCTCGACGTCGCGAACCCGTTCTTCACCGACGTCGCACTGGGCGCCGAGTCGGTCGCCGACGCCAACGACACGATGGTGATGCTCTGCAACACCGCCGAGGACCCGCGTCGCGAGCTGCGCCACCTCGAGATGCTCGAGCAGCAAAGGGTGCTGGGTGTCCTCATCACACCGGTGGACACGAAGAACCCGCGGATCGACGCGATGATCAAGCGCGGGATGCCCGTCGTCCTGGTCGACCGGCGCTCGAAGCAGCGCAACCGCTGTTCGGTGGGCGTCGATGACGTCCTCGGTGGTCGGCTGGCCGCAGGTCACCTCCTGGACTTCGGCCACAAGCGGATCGCCTTCGTCGGGGGTCCGGGCGCGCTGGCCCAGGTCGCGGAGCGGCACGAGGGCGCAGCGCAGGCGCTGGAAGGGCGCGCCGGAAGCCTCTTGTCGATCGAGACGCCGAGTCTGAGCTTCAGCAGCGGACGAGCCGCGGCGACACAGATCGCGGACCTCTCCGTCAGCAAACGTCCCACCGGTGTGCTCTGCGCCAACGATCTCGTCGCACTGGGGTTGCTCCAGGAGCTGACTCGGCGCGGCTTGCGCGTGCCTCAGGACGTTGCGGTCGTCGGCTACGACGACATCGACTTCGCGGCCGCCGCCGTCGTACCTCTTTCGTCGGTGCGCCAGCCGCGTGAACAGCTGGGTCGCACGGCAGCCGAGCTGATGCTGGAGGAGGCCAACGACCCGCAACGGCACAAGCATCGTCAGGTGGTCTACGAGCCAGAGCTCGTGGTGCGCGACTCCAGTGCCCTTCGCCGGCGCGGCTCGACCCGGGCGTCCCAGACGTACGCCGCGGCAGTGGCGCCCTGACCATGCGGATCGCGCTGTTCGTCACGTGCCTGGCCGACGGGCTCTACCCGGACGTCGGCAAGGCGACGGTCCGCCTGCTCGAACGGCTCGGGCACACCGTGGTCTTCCCGGACCAGCAGACCTGCTGCGGCCAGATGCACGTCAACACCGGCTACCAGCGCGAGGCACTGCCGTTGGTGCGCCACCACGTCGAGGTGTTCGAGCCGTACGACGTCGTGGTTGCGCCGTCCGGATCGTGCGTCGGGTCGGTGCGCCATCAGCACGCGATGGTCGCCCGGAACGGCAGTGACGAAGCGCTGGCCGAACGGGCCGCGGCGCTCGCCACGCGTACGTACGAGCTGTCCGAGCTGCTCGTGGACGTCCTGGGTGTGGAGGATGTCGGCGCGCACTTCCCCCACCGCGTCACCTACCACCCGACGTGTCACTCCCTCCGGTTGCTGCGCGTCGATGACAAGCCGCTGCGGCTGCTGCGAGCCGTGCGCGGGATGGACCTGGTGGAGCTGCCCGACGCCGACCAGTGCTGCGGTTTCGGCGGGACCTTCTCGGTCAAGAACGCCGACACGTCGACAGCGATGCTGGCCGACAAGATGCGACACGTCCTCGGGACCGGCGCCGAGGTCGTCACCGCAGGCGATGCGTCGTGCCTGATGCACATCGGTGGTGGCCTCTCCCGGCTGCGTACCGGCAGCCGGACTCTCCACCTGGCCGAGATCCTGGCCTCCACCGAGGACGCCGTCGCGTGACGACGTTCCTCGGGATGCCCGTGCGCGCGCCGCGAGGCGTCGGACAGCTGCGCACCGAGGAGCCGTTCCCCGTGGCCGCGCGCCGGGCGCTCGCCGACACGCAGCTGCGCCGCAACATCGGCCATGCCACGCAGACCATCCGCGCCAAGCGGGCGCGAGTGGTGGGCGAGGTGCCCGACTGGGAGGCGCTCCGGATCGCCGGCCAGCAGGTGAAGGCGGCCACCATGGCACGCCTCGACGACCACCTGGAGCGGCTGGAGCGCGAGGTGACCGCGCGCGGCGGTGTCGTGCACTGGGCCCGGGACGCGAACGAGGCCAACCGGATCGTCGCCGGACTGGTGCGCGCTACCGGCGAGCGGGAGGTCGTCAAGGTCAAGTCGATGGTCACCCAGGAGATCGGCCTCAACGAGGCGCTGGCCGACGCGGGGATCACGGCGTACGAGACCGACCTGGCCGAGCTCATCGTGCAGCTCGGTCACGACAAGCCGTCGCACATCCTGGTGCCCGCCATCCACCGCAACCGGGCCGAGATCCGCGACATCTTCCTGCGCGAGATGGCCGGTGTCGACCCGTTGCTGACCGACGATCCCGGCCGGCTGGCCATGGCCGCGCGGGCCTACCTGCGCAAGAAGTTCCTGACCGCGAAGGTCGGCATCAGCGGGGCCAACTTCGCTGTCGCCGAGACCGGCACCCTGCTCGTGGTCGAGTCGGAAGGGAACGGCCGCATGTGCCTGACCCTCCCCGAGACGCTGATCACGGTGATGGGCATCGAGAAGATCGTGCCGACCTGGCGCGACCTCGAGGTGTTCCTGCAGCTGCTTCCGCGCTCGTCGACCGGCGAGCGGATGAACCCCTACACGTCGGCCTGGACCGGCGTCCACGCCTCCGACGGGCCACAGGCCTTCCACGTGGTGCTGCTCGACAACGGTCGAACGGCGGCACTCAGCGACGAGGTCGGCCGAGAGGCGCTCCACTGCATCAAGTGCAGCGCCTGCATGAACGTCTGCCCCGTCTACGAACGGACCGGCGGGCACGCCTACGGCTCTGTGTACCCCGGCCCCATCGGCGCCGTGCTCTCACCGCAGCTGACCGGCGTCGAGGACAACGCCTCGCTCCCCTACGCCTCCTCGCTGTGCGGCGCCTGCTTCGACGCGTGCCCTGTCCGCATCGACATCCCTGCACTGCTCGTGCACCTGCGCAACACCCACGTCGAGGAGCGGCGGGAGGCCAGCCGCGTCCCCACAGCGGAGGCGGTGTCCATGGCCGCGGCCGCCTGGGTGATGTCCGACCCACGCCGCTTCGCGGCGGCCGAACGCGCCAGCAGGGCAGGGCGGCTGTTGGCCCGGCGCTCCGGTCGCATCCGGTCGCTGCCTCCCCCGCTGTCCGCCTGGACAGCCAGCCGCGACGCCCCTGCACCACCACGCGAGACGTTCCGCGAGTGGTGGGCCCGCACCCGGGAGCCACACCCGTGAGCGCGGCCCGGGACGAGGTGCTGCGCCGGGTTCGCGCCGCGAACGCCACCGCCCAGGAGCACGAGCCGGAGCGTTCCTACCGTACGGCGGGAGACGACCCGCCCGGGTCCGCAGCCGTGGTGGACCTGCTCGAGGACCGGCTGGTCGACTACGGGGCGACGGTGCGACGGTGTGTCGAGGGCGACGTGCGCGCGACGGTCGCCGAGGCGCTGGCAGCCGCGTTGCCGGACGGCGGTCGAGTCGTCCTGCCCCCGGGGCTCCCCGCGGCCTGGGCTCCCGACGGGGTCCACGACGACGAGTCGTTCGCACCCACCGACCTGGACGGTTTCGCCGCCGTGGTGACCGCATGCACCGCCGCCTGCGCCGAGACCGGGACGATCGTCCTCGACGGTTCGCCCGACCAGGGCCGCCGGGCCATCACGCTCGTCCCCGACGTCCACGTCTGCGTCGTCCGCGCCGATCAGGTCGTGCAGACCGTGCCCGAGCTTCTCGCCCGCGTCGAGGCGACCCGGGCGGTCACTCTGATCAGCGGCCCGTCGGCGACCAGCGACATCGAACTGTCCCGGGTCGAGGGCGTGCACGGCCCTCGCACCCTGTCGGTCGTCCTCGTCGCCAGCTGACGCTTCGGCGAACCCGCGGTCCCTTACGGCGCCTCGTCCGGCGTTCGCGGGAGGATCCGTTCGACCCAGGCCAGCAGCATGATCACGGCAGGGTCACCGGGGGTGCGACCAGCACGCACACTGGAAGACGTGCAACAGACCGACGACCATCATCATCGTGCCGGCGAACGCGATCAAGCCGACCCAGCCGGTCGGCTCGGGCGCGTGGCGTCCGGCCTGTCGCGGAAGCGTAGAGCGCTCGGTGCCGGACGTTGTGTCGGTCATGGCAGCTCCTTGATAGCCGGATAAGCACCATCAGGGTGCGATGCCGAGGCGGCGTCCACCTCATCCAGGGCGGGTGAACCCTGCCCCCGCGACGGGGGTGGATTGACCGTCCAGAGATCCGATTCGCCTGGTTCGTCGCTCGTCGTCGGTGCCCGCGCCTTGCAGGCCGGGGGTGGATCAGCCGCGGAGAGCAAGGCCGGCATTCCGCTCCATCGCCGGGATGCGACGACGGACGAGGTCCACGGCGGGGCCCAGGAGCGCGACGACCAGCAGCGTGGCCACGCCGACGTCAGCACCGAGCAGCCAACCCGTCAGCGCACCACCGCCCTGGACGATGCTGTAGCTCCACTTGAACGGCACGGGAGGGTCCCAGGCCAGCGCGGCGGCTTCAGCCGGGCCGGCGCCGGTGTTGCTCGCGAGGTAGCCCGCGACGCCGAGCGTGAGCAGGACAAATGCCACCAGCAGCTGGAGCACGCGCAACACCGCGCTTTCTGCTTCCGGTATCAGCGCCATCGCAACCGAGACCACCGAGCCGACGACCAGCGGCTGCACGATGGTGCCGATGCCCGGACGCGTCCCACGCAGCCAGGCCACCGCCACAAGCAGGAAGCCGACGATGGCGTTCGGGATCCAGAACGGCGCGCCACTAGCTATGGAAAGGCCGTTGACCAGCGTCGAGTAGCCGTCCGAGCCCCATCCGACGTCGAGCAACAGTGCGACACCGAGACCTAGCACGATGCAGGCGACAACGAGCTGTCGCACTCGTGGTAGCCACCGATAGCCGGCGACCGGCTGTTCTAACTGCATCCGTCTCTCCCAAGCCTCACAAACGTAACCATCGGGTTCGCTGACGACTTCCCAGAGGCGCGCCGAAGGCGGCGTACGGTCCCACCATGAGGGCGGTCGTGCAGGACAGATACGGAGCAGCGGACCTGCTCCACGTCCGAGAAGTCGACACGCCTGTGGTCGGCGACGACGAGGTGCTCGTGCGAGTCCGCACTGCCTCGGTCCACCCTGACGTGTGGCACGTCGTGAGCGACCACCCCTACGTTCTGCGCCTGATGGTTCCAACCGGCGGACGAGGTCTTCGGCGAGACCGTCACGGGCTACCAGTGGCACAACGGCGGCGCGCACGCCGAGTACGTGTCCGTCCCCCAGACCGCCCTGGCACGCAAACCGGGCAACATCAACTTCGAGCAGGCTGCCAGTGTGCCCACCTCCGGGCTCATCGCCCTGCACAACCTGGCGCAGGGACGCCTTCGGGGCCCGGACAGCGTGTGCTGGTCAACGGCGCCGGGGGTGGCGTGGGGTTCTTCGCCGTACAGCTCGCAAAGGCACGGGGAGCGACTGTCACCGGCGTGGACGCAAGCGGAAAGCTGGCCATGATCCTTTCGCTCGGCGCCGACCACGTCATCGACTACGCACAGGAGGACTTCACCCGTGCGGATTGAGCTCACGCCGATCGTCGGCAAGACCTTCTCGCTGGATGAGGTGCCCGAAGCCCTCCGGTGGCTGCAATCCGGTCAGGCACTGGGCAAGATCGTCATCCGCATCTGACGCAGGCGCCCCGGTCAAGGACGTCGCGTCTCCCGGCTGAACCACGAGTGCGGCGGCGTGGACAAGACGGGGGGCGACACCGCCTCGCCGACGAAGACTCCCTGCTCGAGCGCCTCGGGACTGTCGGAGACCCGAAGCCGGACCTGCACCTGGACTGGCTGGTCCAGCCAGTCGTCGTCGCCGCCCGCGCCTTCCTCCCAGGCCGGGTGCGAACGCCTCAGCACGTCGTCCAACGTGGCACCCGCCGGCACCGTCAGGGCGCGTGGCACGTTGCGCGTCCAGCGCACCGGCACGGCCGTCAGCTCTCGCCGTTGACCGGAGTCGGGAGCCTCCACCACGAGGGAGAACATCGACCAGCCCCACGAGTTGTCGCGGGACCAGATGCGCAGGTCCTGCTCGCCATCGTTCACGACCGTGACGCGCAGCACATCCGCCTCGACGGCAAGGAGCAGGTCAACCCCCATGGCGACCCTCCGGGAGACCGGCTACAGCCAATTGATCACCAGGGCCGGGGAGACAGCGAGTTGTGCATCGCCGTTGCACACGTCGATCACCCGCAGCCGGAAGCGCCAACTCCCCCTGTCGGCTGCCAATCCGGTGGGAGTGTCCTGCGCCCGATAGCGGTGACCGAACGCCTGGTTCTGGCGGCCTGCGGTGTCGAGGTACCGATCGCCGGGGCCAGGGTCCGTGAAGGGCCCCGAACGGTGTCCGTACCGTAAGCCAGCAGCGTCGCGGTCCTCGATCCAGCGGTTGGCCGGGTGCGCAGCCGGGAAACCGGCGTGGGGGACGACGGGGTTGCCAGCCGCCGCCGATGCGGCCACGAAGGCTGCGTCCCACCGGATGTCCTGGCGGACCTCGCAGCACGAGGGAAGGACGCCGTTCGCCGGGTCGCTGGTGAACTCGGCGGACATGTCGAAGGGCGCCTGACGCGCCCCGGCGCGGGGCACGTTGATCGGCCCGGCCGGCGTGTAACGAGGGGGGCGCCTGACCTCGCCATGGCCAGCCCCTTCGGCCCCGATCTCGCGGAACAGCGGCCGGGCCGTGGTCGGCCCCAGCCTGCCGTCCTGTGCCAGGCCATAGCTCGCCTGCCACCGGACGACACCGTTGACGAAGTCCTCATCCACCACCGCGGGCAACTTGGAGACCCCGAGGACATCTCGGATGAGCTCGATGACGGCCTCGCTGTCGGGGATGGATCCCAGGACCCGGATGTCGAAGGCGATCGAGGCCGCCATCTGCGCCTCGGTCAGCGTCAGACCCACTGCGTCGGGCCGCGGCGGTTCGATGGCGAGGTCGCGCTGGACCATCGGTTGGACGGCCTTGGGCGACATGCCGTGCGTGCCCGGGGATCTCTTGGCACCTCCTACGCCGGTCTGCTGCACCACGTGGGTCAGCTCGTGCGCCAGCAGCCTCCGGCCCTCGCTCGTACCCGTCGCGGGCTGACCTGCCCCGAGGACGATGTGGTGCCCCACCGTGTAGGCGCGTGCGTCGACCTCCTGCGCGGACCGCGCTGCCGTTGTGCCGCTGTGCACCCGCACGTGGGAGAAGTCGTGGCCGAAGCGAGGCTCCATGAAGTCTCGGGTCCCCGAGTCGAGGGGTTGACCCGGTGCGGCCAACGCATCGTCGACCAGGAGCGGCGCCGGACTCGCTGCGGTGCCGCCGGCTCGGCCGGACCTGGCCTGCATGCCGACTACGCGGTCCGCGATCTGGTCGGCCTGGCGCTCGTACTCGTCCCCCGGCGTGCTGAGCACCATCTTCGCCCGGGCATTCCGTGGGGCTGCCTTCGGTCTCTTCACGACGGTCCGCACGGTCAGCCTCCCTCGGCGACTGCCTCGATTGTGGTCCGCACCTGCCGTCGCAGCAATACCCGCTGGACATGTGACAATCGGCTTCACGCCGTCGGCTGCAGGTCCTTCTCTGCCGCGCGCGCAGCGTCCAGAATGGCAGCACGCTGCGCCTGCGTGTGCAAGCCGCTACCTTGCCAGTCACGAGACTCTCGGTCGACGGTCGCGGTGAACTGTCGGTGGTCCTTGAAGGGTGCCTCCTCCCACACTCGGTCGAGGAAGGTGAGGCCCGCCTCGTCCCGGATCTCGTCGTTGGGTACGCCGGCCTCGACGGAGCCGAAGACGACCACCGGCTCTGAGCGCATGAAGTAGGCGTGGTACGGAACGACGGCGCCGGGATCGGCCACGAAGAACGGCGCGAACGTATGCCCGTGCGAGCTCACCTGCAACGGCGTGTCGGTTGCTGTGAAGGCCCGGTTGAAGTCGCCGTCCCGGGTGAAGTTCCGGTAGAAGCTCAGCTGCCGCCAGGTGATGGGCGGAGCCGCGCCACCGAGGCTGACCATCAGCAGCGGTCCGTAGAAGACTCCCTGTACGGACGGGTCATCGGGCGTCCGCTCGACCCGATAGCTCAGCGGCATGGAGATCTCGACCCGGTCACCCTTCGACCAGCGCCGACGGATCGTGCAGTACGTGTTGGGAACGGCCTTCACGGGATGGCGCACACCGTTGACCTCGACGGTGAAGCCCTTGCGCACCCAGCCCGGAATCCGCAGCTTGAGGTCCAGCCGCCCGTTGCCTTTGGCGATGACGAGCGTGGTCGTCCCGGCGTAGGGAAAGTCGGTCTCCTGGACGATCGTGAGCCCCTTTTCGACCCAGTCGAGTGTCGAGGCAACGTAGAGATTGACGTGCAGCGCATGTCCGTCGGCGGAGGCGGCGTAGATGGAGTCCTGGTACTTGGTGTGGTTCTCCAGTCCGGTGCCGGTGCAGCAGCTGCCGAGCCCGTTCTGCCCCACGTACCTCGTCCAGTCCGGTCCTCGGGACGCTCCGGGCGTGATCCCCTGGTGATAGGTGACCCATGGGCCGAGGTCGCTGTCGATGTCTCGCTTCGACCCGAGGATCTGGTTGTAGAGCCCCTTCTCGTAGTAGTCGAAGTACCGCGGGTCGGGGTCATGGAAGAACAGGCTCCGCGACAGCTTGAGCATGTTGTACGCGGTGCAGGTCTCGGCGAAGGTCGTGGTGGCCGACGCCGACTTGAGGTAGCGGGCCATGTCGCCGCGTTCGTGGAAGAACTCCCCCGGCCCCGACGTGCCCCCCTGCGCCCAGACGCGGTCCGGCACGATCATGCCCCAGAAGTTCCGCGCCGAGGTGAGATAGCGCTCGTCGCCGGTCTGCTCGAAGATGCGCACGTGGCCCACTTCGGGCGGTACGAACGTGTTGGCGTGCCGGTCGTCGAGGGTGTCCTCGTTCCTCAGGTTCGCCTCGAACATGGGAGTGAAGTCGAACGCCTTGGCTGTTTCCAGATAGTTGGCCCGCCTTCGTGGGTCGGCGCTGAGCGCGGACAGGTCCGTCATCACCTCGTTGGCTCCGCCGGTCTCACCGGCGCTGTAGATGTCCCACATCCGGTCGAGGTCGGCACGGCCGATCTTGCTGAGCCTGCTGTGTGCCCAGTCGCCCATCTTGTCAGCGAGTGGGAGTGCCTGGTCGACCCCCACCAGCTGGTACGCGTCGAGCAGGCCACGCACGATCTTGTGGAACGTGTACCAGGGCGCCCACACGGCCTCATCCGGGCCACCGTTGTTGCCATGGAAGATCGGTGGCTCCAGGCGGATGAACTGACCCTCCGGAAATGCGGCGAGGTAACCGGCGTGGCTCGGCGCGAACCAGTCGACCGGAGCGGTCACGCTGGCGTGGTTCCCACGGCCGGACGAGTCGGACGCAGTGACGCCGCTGTCCTCGTCGAAGTGGTACCACGCGACGTTGCCGCCACCTGTGGCCCCACCTGCCGAGGTCATGAGCGCGCCTACCTGTGTCTGAGCGAGCGCGCTGTCGTAGATCTGGAACTCGTCGACCGCCGCGGCGAGGTGTGGGTCGTTGAACTGGGAGCGGCCGATCCAGTTGTTGTTGGTCTGCCCCAGGTCCCGAGGGCGCCAGGTGATGTCGCTGCTCGAGGCGACGGGCTCACCGTTTACGTAGATCGTCGCCGTGGTGCCGGAGAGAGTGACGGCAAGGTGCTGCCATCCACTCGAGAGCGGCGTGCCCGCGTTGACGCGCTGTTCAGAGCCGTTGGCGACCTTGATCGCGAACCGGACACCTGCGCCACCGGCGTTCACGGTCAGGAACATGTTGGTGCCGGTACCGGTGCCGAAGTCGAAGACCCTGGCCCAGTTCTGGCTCGACGTGCCTGTCAAGCGAACCCAGGTGGCGATGGTGAAGTCGGACAGGGTGCTCACGATGCCGGTCGGCATGGACACGTGGCTGGCGTCGCTGGAGCCGTTGAGCTCGAGTGCACGGCCGAACCTGCCTTCCGGACGGCCGATCGCGGGTTCCGGTGGCTGCTGGCCCATGCGGGCGGCGAGCGCGGCCCGCACCTTCTCCAGCTCGTCCACGAGGTAGCGGAGCTTGGTGGCGAAGATCCCGTCCTTGGTGTCGGCGTAGCACTGCGCCAGGCAGGTCATGTAGTGCCCGGTGTAGTGACCTCGGAGCAGGTGGGCTGGTGTGTCCCAGCCGCCCGGCCAGGTGGCCCCCGCGGGGTTGGCCAGCCCGGCGGTGGCCCTGAAGTTGTAGAGCATCCGGTCGGGGCCATCGAGGACATTGCCCGTGCCGGGGTAGTTCCTGGCGAAGTTGATGATCCGGTCCCGCTTCTGCTGGAACACGCCTTGTCCCAGTGAGACGTGATCCAGCGCGAACGGTCGCGCTGCGCCGGGGTGGAACGCCCCGCCCGGCGCGGCGACCGGCATCGCCCGGCTGGCCTGGGGGAAGAGCGGCGAGAGTGCGGCCCCGGCGGTGACCGCGCCGGCAACCTTCAGGAACTCACGGCGTTCCAGGCCCTTGCGTTCCACCTTTGCCTCCTCGGATCTGCGGCGAGCTCGGTGCCGTCAGCGGGTGGACAAGCCGGACTGTGCGGCAGAAACAGCACGTGTTAACGTTCACATACCTTGCTGCGGCCATGTCGCGCTGTCAAGGGGCGCTCGCGGCTTGGGTGATTTCCCCGGCGCGCCACGATCAGCGTTGGCCGCGGTGGCGATCACCGACGATGACAGCAGCGACCCTGGACGTCGGCCACACGTCCGACTAGGTGGACGCTCTCTTCCGGCGGTCGCACGAAGCCCTTCCAGCGCGCCCGGCTCCTCAGCTCGCCGGTGTCGTCACTAGGTCGTCACGCTGGCAGCGACGAGCCTTTCGACAACTTCCGCTGCCGCGGCCGAGCCACCGGCCTTGCGGAAACCCGCAGCGACGCGTTCGGCACCGGCGCGCATGGTCATCGCGTCGCGCACCGCACGGGTGAGGTTGCCGGGGTTCAGCTGGTCCGGCATCACCACGGTCCCGCAGCCGGACAGGCGGACGAGCTTGGCCACCTCGAACTGGTCCCGCCCGAATGGCACGACGCAGACCGGGACGCCCGTGGCCAACGCCTTCTGGGTGATGCCCATGCCGCCGTGGCAGACGACGGCCGCGGCGCGTTGCATGATCGGCAGGTGCGGCAGCCAGCGCTCGATCCGCATGTTGCTCGAAACCGCGAACTGATCCGGCGCGTGTGCCGCTGTGGAGATGGCGACCGCGAGATCGGTGCCGCCGAGCGCTTCGACGGCGGCCCGGACGAGGCCGTCGTCCCCCTGCTTCTCGCTCGACGCCGTGACCCAGCGTCAAGCCCCCCAGCGGTTCTCCTTCGCCGACTCCGCAGCCTGACCCATTCGATTCCCACCATCGCAAGACGTCCGGTGCACCCGGTTGGCCCAATCCGGATCTGGTCAGCTCGCCGATCCGGGACTTTGTCCCGTCGGGACGGGACCTTCGACCCTCTATTTCGCAGCATCAGGTGGCCGACAACAGAGGCAACAAAGGAGCGAATCAAATGATGGCCACCAAACATGTCGCCACGGCCGCCGCCGTCGCGACGCTTGCCCTCCTTGCGGGGGGCGCCGCTCAACCTGCATCGGCCGACGTCACGGTGGCCACGGTCACGGTGACCGGCGGGAGCCTGTCGATCTCTGCGCCTGCGAGCGCGGGCAACCTCGGTACGCGCGCCAACACAGTGGCCCCCGGGACCATCAGCGGCGCACTAGGCCAGGTGCAGGTGCTCGACGCCCGCAGCCCCATCGCCGGATCCGGCTGGGTGGCGAGCGTGATCTCCAGCGCGTTCACACCCTCGACAGGTACGGCGATTGCCGCGAGCGCTGTCGGCTATACCGCGGGGACCATCACCAAGGTGGGCACGGCGGTCCACACAGCGAATGACCCCGGCAACTTGACGGGCGTCTCCCCAGCGGTGACTGCGACCGCGATCACCGGCGACAACTCCGCCACCTGGAACCCGACGATCAGCGTCCTCGTCCCCGGCGGCATGGCGGCGGGTGTCTACTCCGCGACGATCACGCACTCGGTTGTCTAGCGTCTGGCTCTGCGTTCCAACGCGGACCGCGCTTGTCGTCCTTGCTGTCCTGGGACTGTGGTTCGCGCTGATCCCGTCCGCCACTGCCGCCACTGCGTCAGCCGCCAACATCCCCGGCAGCATCGGCATCCGGCTGGTCGACGCGCCCGTCACCGCGGGCGAGGACCCGCGCGCTCGGGTGTACATCGTCGACCACCTCAAGCCCGGCACGACCATCGTGCGCCGGATCGAGGTCTCCAACACCACCCGCGCAGCCACCCAGCTCGCCCTCTACCCCGCCGCCGCGAACCTCGCCGACGGCGCCTTTCTGGGCGCCGCCGCACGTACCCCTAACGACCTGGCCACCTGGACCACGGTGACCCCCGGCAAACCCGAGGTCCCCGCCGGTGCGAAGGTCACGGCAACCGTGACCATCGCCGTTCCTGCCGACGCGGCCCCGGGCGAGCAGTACGCCGTCGTGTGGGCCGAGGCCCGGTCTGCACCCAAAGCCGGCGTCGGCGTCACTCAGGTCAGCCGAGTCGGCATCCGGCTCTATGTCTCAGTCGGACCCGGGGGCGCGCCCGCCGCGAACTTCGCCATCGACTCACTGACCGCCGAGCGCGCGGCCGACGGGCGTCCCATGGTGGTCGCCGCAGTGCACAACACCGGCGGACGCGCGCTGGACATGAACGGCACTGTCAGTCTTTCCGGAGGCCCGGGCGGGCTCAGCGCCGGGCCGTTCCCGGCCACCCTCGGAGTGAGTCTCGGCATCGGCGACACCGAGCCGGTCACGGTCACCCTGGACAGGCAGCTGCCCGCCGGGCCGTGGGACGCGACCATCACCTTGCGCAGCGGACTCCTCGACCGTACGGCGAAGGCCACCCTGACCTTTCCGGACGCAGGCGCCGCAACGGCCGTGCCGACCACGACGTCGCGGTCCATCTGGCCCTACCTCATCGGAGGGGCCTTACTCATGGGCCTGCTGGCGTTCACTGCATTGATGCTGGCCAGGCGCCGGCGACGCCACGAACGGGAAAGCTCCACCCCTCGCCCGCCCGGCTACCGCGCTCCCGCCGCCGATCCCTCGCAACAGTTGGCGGTCAAGTGACGGGTGATGCTCGCTGATCCCTGGCAACCGTCCAGAGCGGGTGAAACCCGCGGTGGCGCAGGCAATCTGCTCCGTTCCACCCGACACCGCCGTCGATGTCTTCCACGCCACCGGCAATCCAGACGCTCTGGAGGCCGCCGCGCGCGCACGTGACCTCATCGTCCCGAGGAGTGGTGAGGACGATGAGGACGCCTGGCCGATGCGCCATCATGGCGTCGTGCCACGGACGGATGCTGCCTCCCGTGTGATCGCGGCCGCTCCCGATCGTGTCTACGCCGCGCTTGTCGATCCTGACGCTCTGGCCGCGTGGCTGCCACCTGCCGGGATGAGCGGCAGGTTCGAGCGATTCGATGCCCGACCGGGCGGCTCGTACCGCATGGTGCTCACCTACGCAGACGCCTCGAGGGCACCTGGCAAGGCCACCTCCGACGCCGACATCGTCGAAGCCCGCTTCATCGACATGATCCCCGGCGTACGAGTGGTGCAGGCCGTCACCTTCGTCGCCGACGATCCTGACCTCGCGGGCACCATGACGATGACCTGGGAAGTCACCGCGACCGACGACGGGACGCGCGTGGACATCCGCGCCGAGCAGGTCCCCTCTGGCATCTCCGCAGAGGATCACGCAGCCGGGCTCGCGTCCTCGCTGGCAAACCTGGCAGCCCACCTCGAACGGTAGGGCCGATGCCAGTTTTGATGTTCCGGTCGCGCCGTGATGCGCAAGACGGTCCCCTCGACCCGCGCACCAGAACGAGGACGCGGGCGAAGCGATGAGCACGAGTACTGCGCCTGAATCACAGATAGGGTCCGCGAACATGGACATGATGAAGGGCGAGGAGATCGCCGAGGCCAAGCTGACCGACTGGCGCAAGCTGGCCCAGGGACTGCATGCCCGCTACCTGGTCGACGACTTCGGCACCGGCGCACGGTTCGTCGCCGCGGTGGGCGAGGCGGGCGACGCGCTCGGACACCACCCGAGCGTGTCGATCGGCAATGGGTACGTCGACCTCAAGCTGGTCAGCGCCGACGCCATCTACCGCGACGACGAGGGCACCGAACACGTCCTGGACTGGGTGACCCAGCAGGACGTCGACCTCGCGCGACGGATCACCGAGATCGCCGCCGAGCACAAGGTCGACGCCGACCCGGCCTCAGTCAGCGTCATCGAGCTCGGCCTCGACACGGCGCACTCCGCGACCATCGCCCCGGTGTGGGCCGCCCTGCTGACCGGGAACGCCGAGGCCCAGGGACACGGGTCCCCCAGTGACGAGATCCGGGACGCCACGGGACGGATACCGAACCTGTGGTTCGGGGACGCCGACGAGCACGGACCCCCGCGTCAGCGGTTCCACGTCGAGGTCTATGTGGCGCCCGAGGTGGCCGAGCAACGAATCGCCGCCGCGGTCGCCGCGGGTGGGACCGTCGTCGATGACAGCGACGCGCCGTCGCTCACCGTGATCGCCGACCAGGACGGCAACAGGGGAGTCGTATGCGTCGCCGAGTCCCCTGCGACGAAGGACTGAACCGCCGACACGGCCCGCTCGGCGAGGACGCAGCCAACGCCTCTAGAAAGGCTTCAGGCCCGGGATTCGCGCTGAATCCCGGGCCTGATTGGTAGCGGGGGCAGGATTTGAACCTGCGACCTCTGGGCAAGATCCGAGGCCCGTCCCGGACTACCTGAGACTTCGGATCCCTCCGGGAAACCTCGGGTTGTTGAGGAGGTTCCTCATCGGACGGCTTCCAGAGTATCGGAACGTCTCGGAACAGTTGCCCGCCGTTTCCGATGACTTTCGATGACGGTTCAGATCCCTCGCGTGGGGACTTTGTCCACATCAAGCCACGTAGCGGACTCGTGCGGCTCGCCGTTGCCTGCGCTGCGCCGCATCGCCCAGACACGTAGCTGGAACGCGTGGTGGATCTGACTGTCGTTTGACCGGCGATGCACCGCTTAGCGATGCCCACCCACCCTCAGGTAATCCCTACGCCAGGGAGAGGAAGAGCTTTTCCATCTTCTTGACGTCGACACTGTCGATGCCGTCGCCTTCGGTGAGGCAGTGCTGGAGCCCGGTGGCCACGATCGCGAAGCCGGCCCGGTCCAGGGCCCGGGAGACCGCTGCGAGCTGGGTGACGACGTCCTCGCACTCACGACCCTCCTCCAGCATCCGGAGCACACCGCCCAGTTGGCCCTGGGCGCGCTTGATGCGGTTGATGACCGGGGTCATCTCCGCGGGGACGAGCTCCATCAGTTCTCCTCGTTCAGGGCGGCGAACGCCGCCGTCAGTCGTTGCTTGGCGTCGGCCGCGATCGTGTGCAGGGCCTCGTTGTCCGCGAGACCCATCATCGCGTCGGGGTCGAACGCCTCCACCATCGTGGTGTCGTCGGTCACGGACCGGACGACGACGTTGCAGGGCAGCACGGCCGCGATCGACGGCTCGGCCTGGATCGCCTCGTAGGCCAGCGGTGGTCGGCAGGCGCCGAGGATGATCTGGGGCTGGATGTCGACGTCGAGCTTGTCCTTCAGGGTCGCCTTGAGGTCGATTTCGGTGAGCACCCCGAACCCTTGGTCTCCGAGCGCGGCGCGGACTGCCTCGACGGCAGCTTCGTAGGGCTGGTTCAGGGTCGTGGTGATGGTGTAGGTGCTCATCAGGCGCTACTCGGGTGGTCGTTGTCAGGGCGGATCTGCTCGATGTCGAGCTCGCGCACAGCGCTGGTGACCTGCTGCAGGGTGGCCGTGGGCAGGGCGCCCGGCTGGGAGAAGACCGGCGAGCCGTCCTTGAAGACCATCAGGGTGGGGATCGACGTGATCTGCGCGGCGGCGGCGAGGGACTGCTCGGTCTCGGTGTCGACCTTGCCGAAGGCGACGTCCAGGTGGCGCAGCGACGCCTGCTCGTAGACGGGCGCGAACTGGCGGCAGGGACCGCACCAGGACGCCCAGAAGTCGACGAGAACGATGTCGTTCTGGGTGAGGGTGCGTTCGAAGTTCCCCGCGTTCAGCTCGATTGTGGCCATGTACGGTCTCCCTTCTCCGTGTTTGACGATACCCCAGGGGGTGTTATGGTTTTTCATCGTACATACCCCCACCCGTATTGCCAAGCGGTCTGCTGGACAGCGGAAAGGAAGCCACTGCATGAGTGACACCACGACTCCCGAGATCGACGTCGAGGAGCTGGTTGCCGCCCAACGTGAGCGCGGCCTCCTCGTCGACGTGCGTGAGCCCGATGAGTACGTCGCCGGCCACGTGCCCGGCGCGGTGCTGATCCCGATGAGCCAGCTCGCGAACCGGATGGGCGAGATCGACAAGACCTCGCCGGTGTTCGTCATCTGCACCTCGGGAAATCGGAGCAGTGCGATGACCGACCTACTCCGCGGCGCCGGCTTCGATGCCGTCTCCGTGGCCGGTGGCACTGGCGCCTGGGCCCGCTCCGGCCGCCCCCTTGAAGGGGGACTGGCATGACCACGACCGACCTGACCATTATCCCGATCGAGACCCCGACCCTGGGGAATCGCAGCTACGTGGTCCACGACGGCGAGGTCGCCTTCGTCGTCGACCCCCAGCGTGACATCGACCGGGTCCTGGCGATCCTGGACGAGCACGCGGTCCGGTTGACCGACGTCTTTGAGACCCATCTCCACAACGACTACCTCACCGGCGGGCTCGCGCTCGCCCAGCGCACCGGCGCGGCGTACCACGTCAATGCCGACGACGAGGTCTCCTTCGAGCGGACTCCGATCCACGACGGCGACACGGTCGAGGTGGGATCTCTGATGCGGATGACCGCGATCTCCACGCCCGGCCACACCTTTACGCACCTCTCCTACGCACTCACCCAGGCCTCCCCGGCCGTCGCCACAGATGGTCGATCGGCCGAGGTGGATGCCTCGGTGGGCGTCTTCTCCGGCGGCTCGCTGTTGTTCGGGGCCACAGGCCGGCCCGACCTGCTCGGCGAGGAGCACACCGACAATCTGGCCCGGCACCAGCACGCGTCGGCGCTCAAGCTGGCCGACCTGCTCCCCGATGACGCGGACGTCTTGCCCACCCATGGCTTCGGGTCCTTCTGCGCGGCGACGCAGTCGGATGCGACCGAGTCGAACATCGGTCAGGAGAAGGAGTCCAACCCGGTCCTGACCCAGGACGAGGACACCTACGTCCGCGAACTTCTCGAGGGCCTCGGGGCGTGGCCGGCGTACTACGCGCACATGATGCCGGCGAACGCCGCGGGCCCCTCCGAGCCGGACTTGTCCCCGCCGACGGCCGCCGATGCCAGCGAGCTGCGGCGCCGGATCGAGGCGGGTGAGTGGGTGGTCGACCTGCGCAACCGGACCGCCTTCGCGGCCGGTCACGCACCGGGCACCCTCAACTTCGGCATCGACGGGAGCTTCGCCACCTACCTCGGTTGGCTGATCATCTGGGGCACCCCGGTGACCCTTCTCGGCGAGACCCTCGACGATGTCGCAGAGGCCCAGCGCGAGCTGGTCCGGATCGGGATCGACCGCCCCGCCGCCCACGCCACCGGCGGTCCGCAGGACTGGGCCGACGGTCAGTTGGCGAGCTTCCCGACTGGCACGTTCGCCGACCTCGAGCAGGTGCGTCACCACCGCGACGTCGTGATCCTCGACGTTCGTCGCGAGGACGAGTACCGCTCCACCCGCATCAAGGGCGCCCACAACATCCCCATCCATGAACTCCCGGGCCGGGTCGCAGAGGTTCCGGCCGGGGAGGTCTGGGTGCACTGCGCCTCGGGCTACCGCGCCTCGATCGCCGCGTCACTCATCGACGCCTCGGGCCGCGCACCCATTGCGATCGACGACTCCTTCGAGAACGCCGAGAAGGTCGGCCTGCACCTGGTCGGCCCCGACGCCTGATGCTCGACCTCGTCCTCGCGGTCGTCGCCGGTGGCCTGATCGGGCTCAGCCTGGGTGGGCTCGGCGGCGGCGGGTCGATCCTGGCCGTCCCGGTGCTGGTCTACGCCCTTGGGCAGAGCCCGACCCAGGCCACGACCGGGTCGCTGGTGGTCGTCGGTGTCACTGCGCTGATCGGCGCGGTCACCGCCCACCGGGCCGGCAACGTCCTGCTCGCCCGCGGTGTCGCGTTCGGGCTGGTGGCGATCGGTGGAGCCGCGGTCGGCGCCAAGGCGTCCACGCTGGTCTCGGAGGCGGTACTGCTGGCCACGTTCGCGATGCTGATGCTGGTCGTCGCAGGGGTCATGGCCGCACGGCAGGTCCAGGCTCACCGCGCGGCGGGCGATCAGGAAAGTGACCCCGACACCGGGGGCCGCCACGCCAGGCGCCACATGTTGGACGACCCGATCATCACCTTCAGCCCGGCCTTCGCCTGCCAGTGCCCCCGCGCTCTGAAAGTGCTGATCACCGCCACCGTGGTCGGGCTGCTCACCGGTCTCCTCGGCGTGGGCGGCGGGTTCCTGGTCGTTCCCGCCCTGTTGCTCGCCCTCGCGCTGCCCATGGAGTACGCCGCCGGCACGTCGCTCGTGGTCATCACCCTGACCAGCGCCGCCGCGCTCGCCGTCCGGGCCGGAGCCGGCTCCGGCCCCGACTGGAGCCTGGTGCTCGTGCTCACCGCGGTCGCCGCACTCGGCGGTTTCCTCGGCGCCAAGCTGGCCGACCGGATCGACACCAACCGCCTCACGACCGCCTTCACCGTCCTCGTGCTCGCCGTCGCCCTCTTCACCGCGGCCCGGGCCCTGCCCGCTCTCGTCTGATCTGCCCAAGATCCCCGACACGCCCCCGGCCGTAACCCACGGAAGGAGAACGCCATGACCCCGACGGCCACCCGTCACCTCGTCCCACCCACCATCGACCCCTCCGTCGATCCCGCCATGGGCTATCGACCCGACCCCCTGGGCCGCCTAGGCGTCGCGTGACCCGCCACGCCCGGCTCACCACCGTGGTCTGGCTGCTCGCCTCCGCCAAGGAGCACTACGAGCACTCCGGTGACCCCAAAGAGGCCATGGTGGGCTCGCTGGCCCACTCGGGCCGGGTGATCTTCGCCGCCGGCGCGGTCATGGTGGCGGTGTTCTTCACCTTCGCCCTGTCCGGCCCGCTGCCGCCCAAGGAGATGGGCATCGTGCTCGGCGTCGCCGTACTCCTCGACGCCTTCCTGGTGCGGCTGGTGTTGCTGCCCGTGCTACTCCGGCTCACCGGCCGGGCGGCCTGGTGGACGCCCTCGTGGTTGACCCGGGTCCTGCCGAACATCCGCTTCTCCCACCGCTGATCAACCACCGAAAGGAGAACCATCATGTGCAGACAGGTCACCTGTCGAAAATGTGGCAAGCCCACCTGGGCCGGCTGCGGCCAGCACGTCGACCAGGTCATGGCCGGCGTCCCGCAGACGCAACGCTGCCAGGGCCACCCCAGGGAACCCGGCAGCGGCCTTCTCGCCAAGCTCTTCGGGCGCCGTTGACTCCAGCCCGCCCGCACGTCATGTGGGGGCTGCCGGGACGATCCCGGCGGCCTCCGCCGCGCTTGTTCGCCCGGCATCCCTGACGTCTCGAGACGCCGCACTCGATCGGAACGCCATGAACCTCGACCGCACGGTGCTGGCCCTGGCCGGCACCATCATCTTGATCAGCGTCGTGCTGGGCGCACTCGTCTCCAGCTGGCGGCTGCGACTCACCGCCTTCGTTGGCCTCAACCTGCTGCAGTCGAGCATGACCGGCTTCTGCCCCGCCGCACTCTGCTTCCGACGCCTCGGCGTCTCCGGCGGCTGCGCCTTCCGGTAAACCTCGCCCCACGGCGTGGGCCTAGGTCATGGCAGCCCCACCCGTCTTGTCGGCTCCACCGCCGGACGTAGGTCCAGCCCTGCCCCTGACGCCGAACCTGGTGGGCCGCCGTGGTGGGCGCCACGAGCCCCCCGGCCGAGCCTGGGCCTCGCCGAGCCCCGATCTCACGTGGCTGTTGGTGGCACGGTGCCATCAGAGGGCGTTGCGCGCCACGTCACGTCGCCGAGCACTGGGTCCCAGGGCTCGCCCCGGCTGCGGCCTAGGCGGCTGCATGTCAGTCACAGGCCGAGGTCCCGGCTGGAGGTCGTCGCGAGCGCTTCGAGTGGGCGGATAAAAGCGGTTCACCAGGACCGTCAGATCCTTGTGCCGTGTCTGGGCTGCGATCCGATCGAGCGGCACGCCCGGCAAGGCTGCGGCGGTGGCGTGGCCGGCGCGCAGAAAGTGGGCGGTGATCCGGGTGCCGTCGAGTCCGGCAGCAACGGCGCGGGCGCGGAGCATGCGGGCCACGACGTGCCCGCAGAGTGGTTCGAGGCTGACCGAGCTGGTCCAGATGCGGGTGAACAACGCGCCGGGTGTCTCGCCCCGCACGGCTCGCCAGGCTGCGAGCGCGGCGACGGGGTCGGTGAGGGCGTGTTGTCCGTGGGCGACCGCGGCGACCTGGCCGTGGCCTTCTTGGTCCATCTTGGACTTGCGGATGTCGAGCAGGAGGTCGGAGGGTTGGTGTTCAACGTCGACGAGGGTGAGGGCAACGATCTCGGCGCGGCGCATCGCCGAGGCATAGCCAAGGAGGATGATCGCGGCATCCCGGATCCCGAGCGGAGTGGTGCGGTCGATGCCACCGACGATCGGGCGGATCTCGTCGACGGTGAGCGGACGGGCCAGTCGCCGTGGCGCGGCACCGTAGGTGCGCATCAACCCCCGGCGAACTTGGCGGACGACCTCAGAAGCGACGGGGTCCTCCGCGCGGCTCATCCGGTGGAAGTGACGGATCGCGGTGCAGGACATGTCCAGCATGTCAGTCGCCTTGCCGGCCTCGGCGCGTTCGGCCAGGTAGGCACACAGCGCCAGCGGGTCACCGGGCAGGGCGGGGATGCCGCGAGCGGCGCACCAGCGTTCCCACTGAGTCCAGACCTGGGCGTAGACGGTGCGGGTGGTCTCGCTGCGTGCGGCGGCAATAGCCGCGGTGATGCGGGCAGCGTCGGTGTCGGTCAGCCCGGGCGGGAGCCCGGTGGTGTCAGCTGATGTGGGGACAAGGGTTGTGTGAGCCGGCAGGGCAGCGTCGTCAGGCTAGTCATGGCCGGGTTGTACCGGCGCGAACCCTGATGTCGACGTCCGGGCCAGCGCCAGGGTCGCTCGCCCATCAGCCGGGGGTCGCCCAGCGGGTCAGGGCGCGACGTCACATAAGGCTGACCTTGTGATGACCGAGTCAAGTTAGAAAGCTTTCAGGCTCGGTTCCCCAGAGGGAACCGAGCCTGAATTTGGTAGCGGGGGCAGGATTTGAACCTGCGACCTCTGGGTTATGAGCCCAGCGAGCTACCGAGCTGCTCCACCCCGCGTCGTTGTGCGTCCCACTGTACGTCGAGCGCAGATGGGCGGGCAAATCCGCCCCGGCAGCGGCCCGTCGCTTCGCGGGCCGCCGCTACTGGGTGGGTGAAGGGGACGGCGAGGCACCCGAAGGCGGCGCGGACCCCCGTCCGCCCTGGGCAGCCACGGCCCGCTTGATCGCGTCCTCCAGCCGCTCCTGCGCCTCGCCGTATGCCGTGAAGTCGCCCTCCTGCAGCGCCTCCTGGGAGTCCTGCAGGGCGGTCTCCGCGTCAGCGAGCGCCCGCTGAAGCTCGGTGCCGCCGGTAGCCGGCGGTGATGCGGACTCACTCGGCGATGGCGAGGGCGACGCATTCGCGGGCGGAGAGGGGCCGCCACCGGGTTGCTCACCCGTAGCGGCCCCCGACTCCCCCGAGAAGACCGCGTCGAGCGCCTCTTGCAGCGTGTTCTCGAAACCGACCTGGTCGCCGAAGGACACCAGCACCTTGCGCAGGAGCGGGAACGCCGTCGAGCTCGCTGCCTGCACGTACACCGGCTGTACGTAGAGCAGGCCGCCGCCGACTGGCAGCGTCAGCAGGTTGCCGTAGCGCACGTCCGAGTCGCCGCGGCGCAGGATGTTGAGCTCGGTCGCCACGTCGTCGTTCGACGAGAAGGCGTTCTGCACCTGCTTCGGCCCGTTGATCTGCACCGATCGCGGCACCTGGAGCACCCGGATCTGGCCATAGTCCTGCCCTGGATCAGAGTTCACCGACATGAACGCCGACAGGTTCTCGCGGCGACCGACAGGCACGTAGGCAGACGTCAGCGAGAACGTCGGCGCCTCCTGTCCCGGCATCTGCAGCGTCAGGTAGTAGGGCGGCTGCGGCTTGGCGGCGGGTGCGTTCGGCGTGGGGTCCTCGGGCACGCGCCAGAAGTCGCTGCCGCTGTAGAACGTCTGCGCGTCGGTGACGTGGTAGCGCGCGAAGAGCGTGCGCTGCACCTTGAACAGGTCCTCGGGGTAGCGGAAGTGCGCTTCGAGGTTGGCGCTGATCTCGTCGCGGTCTTTGACCGTGCCGGGGAACGCCTTGCGCCATGTCTTGAGCACCGGGTCGTTTTCGTCCCACTCGTAGAGCGTGACGGTGCCGTCGTACGCGTCGACCGTCGCCTTGACCGAGTTGCGGATGTAGTTCACCCGCGCGACCGGGGTGACGAGCTGGTTCTGCTGGTTGGTGCGCGAGTCGTCGGTGACGTCCTCGAGAGTGCTGCGCGTCGAGTACGGCGCACCGTTGCTCGTCGTGTAGCCGTCGACGATCCACTGGATGCGCCCGTCGATGACCGCGGGATAGGGGTCGCCGTCCAAGGTCAGCCATGGAGCGACGCGCTCCACACGCTCCTTCGGCTCGCGGATGTAGAGGATCTTCGAGTCCGAGGCCACCCGGTCGGACAGCAGGATGTTCGCTTCCTGGTAGCGCGTCGCGAACAGCAGCTTGCGCCAGAGCGAGCCGACGCTGACGCCACCCTCCCCGGTGTACGTGGTGTTGCGCTGACCGGAGCCGGCCGAGTCGTCGGGGAAGTCGAGCTCACGGTTGGGCCCGCCCTCGGGACCCCCCACGATGCTGTACGGCGGGGACTTCTCACCGAAGTAGATCCGCGGCTCGAACTTTCCGAGCTGACCCTGGGGTGGGATGTCGGACGAGACGAACGAGGGTCGCCCGTTGTCGGTCGTCTGGTTGCCGAGCCCGGCGACGAACCCGAAGCCGTGGGTGTAGACGGTGTGGTCGTTGATCCAGTTGCGCTGCTCGGCAGGCAGACCCTGCAGGTCCAGCTCGCGCACGGCGGCCACGACGTCGCGCACGCCGCCGTCGACCTGGTAGCGGTCGACGTCGAGCAGCTCCGGGAAGTCGTAGAACGACCGGATCTGCTGAAGGTTGCGGTAGGTCGGCCCGAGGATCGCCGGGTCGAGCAGCCGGATGCTCGCCGTGGTGTCCGAGTCCGCGCGCAGCTGTCCTGGCTCCGCTTCCGTCGTCGCGGAGTATGCCTGCACGTCCACGTCGTCGATGCCGTAGGCGGTCCGGGTCGCGTCGATGTTCTTCTTGATGTACGGCCGTTCCTTGTCCGACTCGGACGGGCTGACCTGGAAACGCTGCACGATCGACGGGTAGATGCCGCCGACGAGCAGCGCGGCGAGCAGCAGGAGCCCGGCCGCAAGCCCCGGAAGCAGCCAGGTGCGCCGCGCGATGTTGGCGAAGAAGAGGCCGGCGCAGATGAGCGAGACGATCACGAGGACGTTCTTGGCGGGCAGCACGGCGTTGACGTCGGTGTAGCTCAGGCCGCTGAAATCGGCACGTCCGATGCGGGACTCCTTGACCGCGAGGCTGTAGCGGTCGAGCCAGTAGGCGACGGCCTTGAGCAGGATGAAGGTGCCGAACAGCACGGACAGGTGGACGCGTGCCGCCGGGGTCGCCCGCTCGCCCATGATCGGCTGCAGGCGCAACCCGCCGTACAGGTAGTGGGTGATCGCCGTTGCTATCAGCCCGAGAACCACCATGGCGAACGCGAAGCTCAGGACGAAGCGCCACCACGGCAGGTCGAACGTGAAGAACGAGATGTCGCGGCCGAACTGCGGGTCGACGCGGCCGAACTCCACACCGTTGCGCCACTGAAGGTAGGTGCGCCACTGCCCCGCGGCGCTCGACCCGGCGATGAGGCCGAGCAGTCCCGAGATGATGAGGACCACGAGGCGACGGAAGGGATCGATCGCCATCCGGTAGCGGTCGAGCTCCTGCTGACCGGGGACCATGGTCTGGTAGGTCGGCCGGAAGCGGTGGGCGAGGGTGAAGTTCAAGGCCACCGCGGCGGCGAACACGACACCGAAGAGCGCGAACAGCAGCACCTTGGTGGACAGCTCGCGGGTGTAGACCGACGAGTAGCCGACCGAGCGATACCACAGCAGGTCGGTCAGGAAGCCGGACAGGATGCTCAGGGCAAGGGCGAGCAGGCCGACGATGATCGCCGTGATCAGCAGCACCCGTCCCCGGTTGGGGTTTCCGGACGATGGGCGGCGGATCGGCCCTGTGGGGCCGGCAGAGCCCGGCTGGGGGAAGGTCACTCACGCATCCGTTCGTCGTCGCTCGCCGGCGGGCCGATTCTGCTCGTCACCAGCGTCAACCTACCGACGGGGCTCCGGAGTTCCCACCGTGCCGCGCTACCGGATCGGTTCGCGTTGCACAATCGCCGCATGACCGTCCAACTCACCCGGGTCGCCGTCGACATCGAGCGCCACGTCGCCGCCCAGGGCTGGGACCAGGCGCCTCGCCTGTATGCGCTGGTCGAGACCGCCGACCTGGTGCGCCGCGAGCCGGCCATGGCGACGGAGCTCGTCGGCGCGGCCGGTGAGCCGCTCCCGGGCTCGCTGACCCCCGTCGAGCAGGACGACCTCCCCGAGCACGCGACCCTCGACGAGCTGCTGGGCGGCATCGTCTGGCCGGCCGAGGTGCTGGGCACGGCGCTGTCCGTGGAGCGCCTGATGGTCCCGCCCGAGGTCGAGCGAGAGATGCCCCAGGACGAGGGCGCAGCGCTCCGCTGGCTCGCCGAGCACCCGCACCGCGAGGAGGTGCGCCTCGTCGTCGCCGTCCTGCGCGACGGCGCCCGGGCGTCGGCGCTGCGGATGCGCACGCACGACGACGAGCAGTCGGTGCTCTCCGGCCCCGACCTGGTCCCCGGCCTCGCGGACGCCCTCGCGGCGACTCTGCGCGACTAGCGCAGCGACGGCGTACTGCGCGACTAGCGCAGCGACGGCGTACTGCGCGACTAGCGCAGCGACGGCGTACTGCGCGACTAGCGCAGCGACGGCGTACTGCGCGACTAGCGCAGCGACGGCGTACTGCGCGACTAGCGCAGCGACGGCGTACTGCGCGACTAGCAGGAGGGCACGCGCTTGGCCGCGGCGCCACTCTCGCGCAACGCGTCGAGCGCAGCCACTGCGTCGTCGAGGTCCTCGACCTTGACGAGGCGCAGCCCGTCGGGGATCGAACGCGCGGCCTCGTCGCAGTTGCCGGCCGGCACCAGGAAGACCGTGGCCCCCGCCTCGCGCGCGCCCACCAGCTTCTGCGAGATGCCGCCGATCCTGCCCACGCCGCCGCGGTCGTCGATGGTGCCCGTCCCGGCGATGTGGGTGCCCCCGGTCAGCGAGCCGGGGGTGAGCTTGTCGACGATGCCCAGGGCGAACATCAGGCCGGCGCTGGGTCCGCCGATGTCCTCGAGCGAGATGCGCACGGTGAACGGGTACTCCGCCTCGTCGCGGGTGGTCACGCCGATGATCGCCCGTCCGTCGTCGGCCTCGGTCGTGGTGACGGAGGTGCTGACCCGGCGGCCGCCTCGGCGTAGGACGAGGTCGACCGGCTCCCCCGGCTCGTGCGCGGTGATGAGCTCGCGCAGCCGCACCCCGCCCTCGGCGGGCTTCCCGTCGACCTCGACGACGACGTCGCCGGAACGGAGCTTGCCCTTGGACGGCGAGTTCGGTGCGAGCTGGTCCACCAGCACCCGGGTCTCGACCGGGATGTCGAGATGGCGCAGCGCCGCCGTGGTCGCGTTCTCCTGCGACTCGACCATCTGTGCGTTGCTCTCCTCCTCGACCTGCTCGGCGGTCTCGCCGTCCGGGTAGACCTCCTCCTCGGGCAGGACGGCGACCTCGTCGTCGAGCCAGCCACGCAGCGCGGTGACCAGGTCCATGCGCTGGCGCGGCCCACCGAGCACCGAGACGGTCGTGAGGTCGAGGCGGCCCTTGTCCGGGAACGTGCGTTGCCCCGTGATCTCGATCAGCGGCTTCTTCTGCACGGCGCCCAGCGTGTTGGCCGTCGGACCCGGGCTCAGGGCGACGTAGGGCACCGGCAGCAGGGCGGCCACAGCGGACAGCAGGACGACGAGGAAACCCGCAACGGCGAGCGTCAGTGCACGGCGGGTCATGCGGAGAGCCTATGAGCGGGAGTCTCCGCGTGTGTCGTGTGACCGTTCCATCCGTTCGAACGCCGCCTTGAAGCGCTCGTGCTCGCTCATGCTCTCGCGCGGCGCGACCCGAGGTCGCTCCCGCGCCACCCAGACCGCCCAGAGGACGCCCAGCACGAGAGCGAACAACGGGATCGCCAACCAGGCGAGGGAGGACATCCAGGGACCTTTCGGTACCGACCAAGCGTCTGCTCGTGCGTGCTGCTCAGGCTAGCCCGCCCGGGCCCTCCTTCACGGCAGACCGACCCACTCCTGCGTGCCATCGTCGAAGGACTGGTGCTTCCAGATGGGCACCGTCGCCTTGAGGTCGTCGATGAGCGCCCGGCAGGCGGCGAACGCCTCGCCCCGGTGGGCGCACGAGACGGCCACCACGACCGCCAGGTCGCCGACTGTCAGGTCACCGACGCGGTGCACCGCGGCGAGGGCGTGCACGGGATGGGCGGACGCCACCGACGTAGCAACCGCGCGCAGCGACTCGTCGACGGACGGGTGCGCGGAGTAGCCGAGCGCCTGGACCCCCTTGCCCTGGTCGTGGTCGCGCACTCTGCCGATCATGAGGACCGTGGCGCCTGCTGACCCGTGCGAGACCGCCTCGAGCACCTCGTCGACCGAGAGCGGCTGCTCGCGAACGGCGAGCAGCCGCACGACGCCCTCCGTCGCAGCGCCGGTCACTAGCCCCGCCGCTTTCGCGCCCGACGGACGAAGGCGGCCGTGCCGACCATGGCCACCGCCGCACCGGCGGCGCCGATGGTGGCGTCGCGGCGGCCGAGCCTGCGCGCGGCCAGGGCGTGGTGACCGCTGACGCCCTCGAGCAGGACCCCGAGCGCGGTCGGGTTGTCGAACGCCGGGCGCCACCCTGCGTCACGGAGCCGGGTCGACGGGATCACCCACGGGTCGACGACGTACTGCAGGTCGCTGGCCGGCGCGGGGAGGATGCCGAGCCGGTGCAGGCGCTCGGCGGTGCCGAACGCGATCGAGGCGGGCAGCTCGATGTGGCGCATGCCCGAGACGAGCTCGACCTCCTCCTGCTCCATCCAGCCCTCGCAGCCGACGGTGACGACGCCGGTGACCGCGCCGAGCGCGGCGAACTCCAGCGCGGTCACCAGGTCGTCGACGTGGCAGAACTGCCATTTGGGCCGCGAGTCGCGCACCACGAGCAGCCGGGGCGCCTCGAAGTGCCGGGTGAGCAGGCTGTCGATGTCCGGCCCGACCACCGCCGCCGGGCGCACGACGGTCACCTCGAGACCGCGGTGGCTACGCGGCGCCTGCTCGGCGAGCCGCTCCACCTCGAGCAGGTCGGAGAGCAGGCCACCGTCGGGGACCGCCTGGAGCGGGGCGTCCTCGTCGAGGGGCACCGGGTTGCTGGCGGACGCGCCGTAGACCATCGCCGACGTGCACAGCACCACCCGGCGTACGCCGCTCGCGGCGGCCGACGTCAGCACCGTCTGCGCGCCCCTCACATTGCGGTCGTGGCGGGCACTGCGGTCGTGGCGCTGCGCGCCGACCTCGAGGCCGGTGTCCATCGCGAGATGGACCACGGTGTCGATCTTGGCGAGCCGGCCGGCCAGCGCCGGGTCGCACACGTCGAGCACCCGCCAGGTCGCGCCCGCGACCTCACCACGTCGGTCGTCGATCGCGATGACCTTGCCGACCCCTTCGTGGGCGACCAGGCGCCTGGCCAGGTCGCGACCGAGCCCGGTCGCCGCACCCGTGACCGCAATGACCGGCTTGCGGGTGCGCCGAGAGCGAACAGCGCCGTTCGGGTCTGGCGTCACGGAACTCACGGACGCGCCCACCTTGTTGTGCTCCTCGACAACTGCATCGTCGACAGCAGCAACGTCGACGGCGTCGAGTCCGAGAGCAACTCTGCCGTCGCTACGGTGGGGATGAGCGCCCGGTGCGACATGGTGCTCCCCATCTTGCCAACGGCATCGACTTCCTCCTAGGGAGGGCGAGCGTGAGCAACAACCCGTTCGGGTTCAACCTCGGCCCCGAGGACGACCCCGACGACCGCAACCCGGCCGCATCAGGCGGCGCCGGCACGGGTTCCGGCGGCGCGCCCGATCCGCTGTCCGCGATGTTCGGTGCCGGCGGCGGGCAACAGGACATCGGCGCGGCGCTCCAGCAGCTCGGCCGCCTGCTCTCGTGGCAGGGCGGGCCGGTCAACTGGGACCTCGCGCGCGACCTCGCACGTCAGGCCGTGTCGGCGTCGGGCGACCGTTCGGTCAGCGCCGTGGAGCGTCAGGAGGTCATCGACGCGATGCGCCTCGCCGAGCTCTGGCTCGATCCGGTCACCGGTCTCGCCGGGGGCGCGTCCTCGGCCAACGCGTGGAGCCGGGCCGAGTGGGTCGAGCTCACGCTGCCGGCATGGCAACAGCTCGTCGACCCCCTGGCCGGGCGCGTGGTCGACGCGATGAGCGCGATGCTCTCCGGCGAGGGCAGCGCGCTGGGACAGCTCGGCGCGATGCCCGAACAGCTCAAGGCGCTCGGCGGCGCGGACGGCCCACTCGGCCAGATCATGCACGGCATGGGCGGGGCCATGTTCGGCGCGCAGATCGGGCAGGCCCTCGGCGCCCTGGCCACCGAGGTGGTCGGCTCCACCGACATCGGGCTGCCGCTCGCACCCGGCACCAAGAGCGCGCTGTTGCCGGCGAACATCGCCGCGTTCGGCGAAGGGCTCGGCGTGCCGGTCGACCAGGTGCGGCTCTACCTCGCGTTGCGGGAAGCGGCCCACCACCGGCTCTTCGTCCACGTGCCATGGCTGCAAGGCCACCTCAGCGAGGCGGTGGCGGCATACGCCCGCGGCATCTCCGTCGACACGTCGCGACTCGAGGAGGCAGTCGGGCGTCTCGACCCGTCGAACCCCGAGTCCCTCCAGGAGGCGCTGTCCGGCGGCCTGTTCGAGCCCGAGGACACGCCGGCCCAGCAGGCCGCCCTGGCCCGGCTGGAGACCGCGCTCGCGCTCGTCGAGGGCTGGGTCGACGAGGTGGTCGACGCCGCGGCGAGCCCGCACCTGCCGGCTGCGGCGGCGCTGCGCGAGACCGTACGCCGGCGGCGCGCGAGCGGCGGGCCGGCCGAGGCGACCTTCGCCTCGCTCGTGGGCCTCGAGCTGCGCCCACGGCGGCTGCGCGAGTCCGCCGCCCTGTGGCGGGCGGTCCTGGCCGAGCGCGGGATCGACGGTCGCGAGGCCGTGTGGGCCCATCCCGACCTGCTGCCCACCGCGGACGACCTGGCCGACCCCGAGGGGTTCGCCCGTGGCTCGTCGGCGCCGCTGGACCTGTCCGGGCTGGACGAGAGCCCCGCGCCGCCCGAGGCGGCTCCTGGCGACAAGGCGGCCGGCCCGGACGACCGCCCGGCGTGAGCGCCGGCTCGGAGCCGGGCGGACGACACGCCGAATCCCTCACTTTCGGCGGGCTCCACGCTGACGCCCTACGGGTCCTCGACGCGTGGACGGCGCCAGACCCGGCCCAGGAGATCCTGCGCGCCGAGTTTGCGGCCCATCTGCGCGCCCACCCAGACGGCGTCTGGCGCTCGTGCGTCCCGTCCCACCTGACCGCCAGCGCCCTCGTGATCGAGGCCAGCGGCCATCGGGTGCTGCTGACGCTGCATCGCAAGGGCGGCTTCTGGAGCCAGTTTGGCGGCCACTGCGAGCCCGGTGACAAGTCCTTGGCCGACGCCGCGTTGCGCGAGGCGCGCGAGGAGTCGGGCATCGCGGGCTTGCGGTTGCTCCTGGGTCCACTCGACCTCGACCGGCACGCGCTCTCCGGCGCGTTCGGCACGTGTGGGGAGCACCTCGACGTACGTTTCGTCGCCGTCGCACCGCCCGGTTCCGTGCCCGCGGTCAGCGACGAGTCGGACGACGTCCGGTGGTTCACCGCCGACGCGCTGCCGCCGTCGGCGGTGGACGATCTCGCCCGCCTCGTCGACCGTGGGCTCGCTGCCGTCCGCTGACGGGCGGGGTCAGCCGGCGTCGCTGCCGCCCTCGGCCCAGCCCTCCGTCGTCCAGCCCTCGCGCACGCTGCCGTCGTCGGCGTCGCCCGCCATGTCGAGACCGGCGGCCGCGGCGGCGCCCTCGAGGTAGCCGCGGGCTCGCTCACACCGCGGGTAGCTCGTCACCTCCGCCCAGAAGTCCGGGCCGTGGCCCGGCACGAGCAGGTGGGCCAGCTCGTGGACGACGACGTAGTCGAGCACCCACGTCGGCATGCCCTGCAGCCGGGTGGAAAGTCGGATGGTGCCGTCAACGGGTGTGCACGAGCCCCACCGGCTGCCCTGGTTGGTGACCCAACGGACGCTCGCCGGGTCGGCCCGGCCACCGAGGTAGCGGCGGGACAGGTCTCGTGCCCGCACGAGCAGCTCGTCGTTGCCGGGTCGGCGCCGCCGCTCCTGCTTGGCGAGACGCTCGAGCATCACCTCGACCCAGCGACGCTCCTCGGCGCGGCTCATCCGCGCCGGGATGAGCACGACGGTGCGGTCGCCGTCGCGGTAGGCCGACACGGTGCGCCGCCGCCGGGCGCTGCGTCGCACCTCGACGGACACCGGCTCGTCCTGGTCGGTCATGGCAGAAACGCTAGCGACTTTCTGTGGTCCACAGCCGGTGGATGACATCGCCGCAGGTCAGACGGCATTTCGATGATCTTCCCCAGCTCTGTCCACACCCATGCGCGCCGCCCGTCCACAGCCATTCCGGACCTCCTCCCCAGAGCGTCCACAGGTCCGTCCACAGGCAGGCCGGGTCGGTCGTTGACCTGTGTCGGTACAGGCTTCTAACGTCCTCCCGACGAAGCCCTCGGGGCCGACCACACCTAGCCGTGACGTTCGCAAGGGGAAGGCGAGCGTCGCGGCCGGGGACGGTCCCCCGGGGGCTTCGTAGCATCGCGGCCCACCAGACCGACGGCGCACGACGACCCGGAGTTAGGAACCGCTGAAGGGCACCGACGATCCGGGAGTCAGCGACCGGTGAAGCGCGGCGCGCGACGCTCCTGCTGCGCCCGGATGCCCTCCTGCAGGTCCTCGGTCGCGAGCGTCACCGGCTGGGCGAGCGCCTCCCACTGCAGCGCCGCGTCGAAGCTCGCGTGCCCGCCCGAGGCCAGCGCCGCCTTGGTGAGCCGCGCGGCCATCGGCGCCGTCGCCGCCACGGTGCGCGCCACGGTCATCGCCTCGTCGAGGACCGACGCCCGCGGGAACGCCTGGTTGACCAGGCCGAGACCGACCGCCTCCGCCCCGGTGACGGTGCGTCCTGTCAGCAGCAGGTCGCGCGCCACCGCCGGTCCGGCCACCTCCGGCAGCAGGTAGGTGGTCGCCATTCCCGGGTGCATGCCCAGCCGGGTGAACGGCACGGCCAGCTTGGCGTCGTCAGCGGCGTAGCGCAGGTCGCAGGCCAGGGCCACTGCCAGGCCGGCGCCGATGGCGGCGCCGTTGACGGCCGCGATCGTCGGCACCTCGAGGTCCCGCACGGTGAGCCAGGTGCGGTAGAAGGGCAGCATCCGCTCGCGCAGGTCGTCGACGCTCGCGTCCGGCTCGGCCGCTATCCACGACACGTCCCCGCCCGCGCAGAACGCCGACCCCTCGCCGGTCACCACCACCGCCCGCACTGCCGGGTCGGTGCGCAGGGCCGTCATCACCTGCCCCCACGACCGGGTCATGTCGCCCGACATGGCGTTGCGCCGGTCGGGCAGGTCGAGGGTGACGAGGACGACCCCGTCGTCGCCGGCCGTGACCCGCAGGTCGCGCAGCTCGCCGTACGGCTGATCCGTCATGGCGCCCGAGGCTACCCAGACCCCCTGGGAGGGGTCGCGTGGCCGTCCCGCCGGACCTGGCCCCAGGCGCCACCAAGGCCTCGCCCGACCCCCACGTCCCACGCTGGGCGCCACGCCTGTCGTACGCTGAAATGAGGTCCGGCTGAGCGTGAGCCCGGCGGGCCACCGACCGTCGACCTATCGAGGAGGACCAGTGGCCGAGAGCTACACCGGAGACGCCTACTGCGTGAAGTGCAAGGAGAAGCGCGACTTCACGGGCGAGGTCAAGGTCAGCGAGTCCGGTCGCCGCATGGCCCAGGGCATCTGCCCCGTCTGTGGCACCAAGCTGAACCGGATCCTCGGGAAGGCCTGACCGACCCGCAGACCTCCACACCTGGCAGCCACCCGGCGGCCACCGAGAGCACACGCCGAGGGGGCGGTCCCGATGTCCGGGGCCGCCCCTTCGGCGTCCCTCCGTGTGCATCCCCCACCAGCGAGTCGACCACGTTAGGTAGGCGGGGCATTGCCTCAACAGGCCTGCCTGCCTGTTGAGGCAATGCTGCGCCTGTTGCGGCGGACATTGCTGTTGCGGCGGACTGCGCCTGTTGCGGCGGACATGGCTGTTGCGGCGGACATTGCGCAGACGGCGGCTACGCTCCGAGCGGTGAGTGCGGACCGGGCCGGGGTGCTCGACGAGGTCGACGCGGGCGTCGCCGAGGCGCTGAGCCTGCTCGGTGAGCTCGTACGCATCCCGAGCATCGCCGGTAGCGAGGCCGAGCACGACATCCAGAGCCGGCTCGCCGCCCATCTGATGAGTGAGGGCCTCGACGTCGACCACTGGCAGCTCCCGCTGGACACCCTGCTCGCCGAGCCGGAGTTCCCCGGCGTCGAGGTCGAGCGCAGCGAGGCATGGGGCGTCGTCGGGCGGCTGCCCGGGACCGACACCGACGGCCACTCGCTCATGCTCAACGGGCACGTCGACGTCGTCCCGACCGGCGACGCCGCAGCATGGACGCGCCCTGACCCTTTCTCCGGCGAGCTCGTGGGCGACGAACTGCACGGGCGGGGTGCGTGCGACATGAAAGGCGGCGTGGTCGCCGCGCTGCTCGCGGTCCGCGCGCTACGGCGATCCGGTGCACGGCTGCGCGGTGACGTGCTGGTCGCCACCGTGGCCGGCGAGGAGGACGGTGGGCTGGGCACGTACGGCATGCTCCGCCGTGGCTGGCGCGCCGACGCGTGCGTCGTGCCCGAGCCGACCGGGCTCGACCTGGTCACCGCGAACGCCGGTGCGTTGACCTTCCGGCTCATCGTCCGCGGGCAGGCCACGCATGCGTCGCTGCGTACGCGGGGCGTGAGCGCCGTCGAGAAGTTCTGGCCGGTGTGGGCGGCGCTCGCCCGGCTGGAGGAACGACGCAACGCCGATGTCGACCCACTGATGGCGCGCTGGCGGATCGCCTACCCACTCTCCGTCGGGCGCGTCCAGGCGGGCGACTGGGCGTCGAGCGTGCCCGACCTGCTCGTCGCGGAGGGCCGGCTCGGCGTGGCACTCGACGAGCCGGTCGCGGCCGCGCGGGAGGCGCTGGAGACCGCTGTCGCACAAGCGTGCGATGACGACGCCTGGCTGCGCGAGCACCCGGTGCAGGTGCAGTGGTGGGGCGGGCAGTTCGCGTCCGGCCGGCTGCCGGCCGGCCACGTCCTCGCCGAGCAGGTGACCAGGTCGCACGCCTTGGTGACTGCCGGGACTGTGGAGCGGTGGGGCGCGCCGTACGGCAGCGACCTGCGGCTGCTCACCGGACTCGGTGGCATCCCCACGGTGCACTACGGCCCCGGCGACGCCACGCTCGCGCACGCACCCGACGAGAAGGTGCCGGTCCCCGACGTGGTGACCGCCGCACGCACGCTGGCGGTGCTCGCGCTCGACATCTGCGGCAGCGACTGACGGCTGCCCGAGCAGCGCGGCTGTGGACGAGCGACACGCTCCACAGGGGCGTTCTGCGACGCTCGGCCGGTGGCACCCGTCCGACCGATCGTCAAGCCCGCGCTGCGCCGCTTGTGGCGCGACGCCACGACTCTGCAGCTCGGGCTCGACCCCGGGCACGCTGTCGTCATCGGGGGTCTCGACGAATCGTCGGCCCGGCTCGTCAGCAGTCTGGACGGCACGCGCAACGTGCCGGCCGTGCTCGCGGCGGCGGAGGGCCTGGGCGTCGAGCCCGCTCGTGCCAGTCAGCTGCTCGACCTGCTCGGCCGCTCCGGTGTGCTCGACGATGGCGAGGTCGACCCGACCCTGCTGGCAGGGCTGACCGACTACGACCGCGCCCGGCTCGGCCCCGACCTCGCTGCGGCATCGCTGGTGCACGCGGGCGCGGACGGCGGCGCCGGCGTGCTGGCCCGTCGACGCGCAGCTGTCGTGGGGGTGCTGGGTGCTGGACGAGTCGGCGCGGCGGTCACGACGCTGCTCGCGGCTGCCGGCGTGGGAGCCCTGGTCGTGCAGGATCGCGAGACGGCTCGCGCGGCTGACGTGGGACCGGCCGGGCTCGGGCGCGACGACCTCGGCGCCCGCCGTGACGACGCGGCGTTGCGCGCGGCGCACCGAGTCGCGCCGGAGGTACGCCGTCGCTCGCCCGCGCGGCGCACCGACCTGACGTTCGTGTGCACGCCCGGATCCCATGCCGAGCTGTCCGACCCGCTGGTGCGCTCCGGCGTTCCGCACCTCTACGCCGAGGTGCGCGAGGGCGTCGGACTGGTCGGCCCACTCGTCCTGCCCGGCCGATCGTCCTGCCGGCGCTGTCACGACCTGCGTCGCGCCGACCGCGACCCGGCCTGGCCCGGGATCGCCGCCCAGCTCGGCGACCCGGATCGGCAGTGGCCGAGCCCGTGCGACGTCGTCCTGGCCACTGCGGTCGCTGCGCACGCCGTGCTGCAGGCGTTCGCGTTCCTCGACGGAGACGGCACCGACCTGCCGCCGACCGTCGACGGCACCCTCGAGATCGCGCAGTCCGACGGGCGGGTGCGGCGCCGGTCCTGGACGGCCCACCCGTCGTGCGGCTGCGGCTGGGCTCGTTCAGATGGATGAGGTCCGGGGGAACGGCTCCGCGCGTGCACCGCCTCGGCCACAATGCGGGGGTGAGCGATCTTCCGCGGCGAGCTGTCACGCGCTCGGTCAAGCTCGCCGGCCTGCCCATCGGCTACGCCGGGCGAGCGACGCTGGGGTTCGGCAAGCGCATCGGCGGCCGACCTGCTGAGATCGTGGCCGCCGAGATGCAGGCGCGCACCGCCGACCAGATCTTCCGGGTGCTGGGCGAGCTCAAGGGCGGGGCGATGAAGCTCGGCCAGGCGATGTCCATCTTCGAGGCGGCGCTGCCCGAGAACCTGGCCGGTCCCTACCGCGCCACGCTCACCCGCCTCCAGGAGGCAGCACCGCCGTTGCCGGCCTCGGTCGTGCACCGCGAGCTCACCAACCAGCTCGGGCGGCAGTGGCGGGCGAAGTTCCGCGAGTTCGACGACCGTCCTGCCGCGGCGGCCTCGATCGGCCAGGTGCACCGCGCGGTGTGGTCGGACGGCCGGCCGGTGGCCGTCAAGGTGCAGTACCCCGGCGCCGGCGACGCGCTGCTCTCCGACCTCAATCAGCTGAGCCGGCTGGCCCGGACGTTCGGCTCCTTCATCCCGGGCCTCGACATCAAGCCACTGCTCGAGGAGCTCAAGGAGCGGGTCGGAGAAGAGCTCGACTACCGGCTCGAGGCCGAGGCCCAGCGACAGTTCTCCTCGGCGTACGCCGACGACCCCGACATCGTCGTCCCGTCCGTCGTTACCGGCACTGGGCGGGTGCTCGTGACCGAGTGGCTCGAGGGCACCCCTCTCTCCCGCATCATCTCCGACGGCAGCCGCGAGCAGCGCGACCACGCGGGCACGCTCTACCAGCGCTTCCTGTTCTCCAGCCCGGCGCGGGCATGCATGCTGCACGCCGACCCGCACCCCGGCAACTACCGGCTGCTCGCCGACGGCCGGCTCGGCGTACTCGACTTCGGCGCTGTCGCCCGCCTGCCCGACGGGTTGCCCCTCTCGGTCGGCCGGCTGCTGCGACTCGCCCTGTCGGGAGACGCCCACGAGGTGCTCGACGGCCTGCGCGAGGAGGGCTTCGTCAAGCCGAACATCAATATCGACGCGCAGACGCTGCTCGACTTCCTCGACCCGTTCGTCGAGCCGGCGCGCACCGAGGAGTACCACTTCACCCGCGCGTGGATGCGCGGTCAGTTCCAGCGCATCAACGACCCTCGTCAGCCCGGCTACAGCCTGGTGCTCAAGCTCAACCTGCCCCCGTCCTACCTGCTGATCCACCGCGTCTGGCTCGGCGGCGTCGGCGTGATCTGTCAGCTCGACTCACGCGTTGCGGTGCGGGCCGAGATGGAGCGGTGGATGCCGGGCTTCGCCGAGTAGCCGCCGACTCAGAGCAGGCTCAGAACCACTCGGCATCGAGGCGGCCCTCGATGGCACGGACGTTCTCGCGGCTGCAGCGGTCGCAGTAGTAAAGCCTGCGTCCGCGCTCCACCGACGTCGTCCAGGTGAGCGGCACACCGTCGTCGGCCCGCGCACCGCAGAGCGCGCAGGTGACGACCTCGGCGCTCATGCGGCCTCACGGGCGTGCGCCGGTCGGTTCACGGTCCGCCTCCGGGTCGGTGTTGATGCCGTCGGGAAGGAAGGGCAACTCCTCACGGTACGGCGCGACGCGCACCGCGTCATGGTCACCCACGACGACGGCGGCGAGGTTGCGCACGGACTCGCTCCCCTCCGCGTAGTAGCTCGCGTGATCGTCGGCGTCGAGGCGGTAGGCGTTGCGGGTGATGCTCTCCGCCTCGAACCGGACACCTCCGAACCGACGGTGCGTCGGGTCGGTGCCGAAGAAGTCGAGGTAGCTGACCGGGTCGCGGCTGCTGGCCCCGACGTAGACGTGACCCGCCGGCACGCGCAGGTCGCCAGCCGCGGTCACTGCCGCTCCCGGGCTGCCGAGCAGCACGACCTCGTGCGCGCCGAGACGGTGGTCGCGCAGCGCGGACCCGACCGTCGTACTGCCGTAGCTGTGGCCCACCACCGTCACGTGCGCGGGCACCGCGCGGGTAGCCTGCAGGGCGCGGACGTCGGCGGCCAGCCGGTCACCGCCGCGTCGGGCCGGCTCCGAGCTGAGCACCGCTTCCGCGCCCGGTGCGTCGTAGCCGACCCAGGCCACCGCCGCGGTGGGCCGCGTGGGCGCCCGGAGGGCGGCTGCGGCCGTGACGGTGGACGCGGCGGCGACCAGCCTCGGAGCTGTCCTGGCGACCGTCGAACCCATGCCGGGCACGAGGAACGCGACGTGGTCGGCACTGTCGGGGTCGCCCACGGCGATCACCGCCCGCCCGTCTCCTTCGTAAGCCTGCGGCTCGAAAGCCAGCAGCAGCACCACCGCGGGCACGCCGGTCGCCGGGTCGACGCGGGCACGCGCTCGACGCAGCGCGGCACGGACCGCCAACGCGTGGCGCGCCTCGGCTGTCGGCCCGCTCCCCTCGGTGCTGCGCAGCGCCCTGGCGAGCAGCCGCTCGTTCGCCCGGCTCCGCGTCACCGCAGACAGGCCGGCGAGCGAGCCCAGCGCAGCAGGGTGGGCACGGACCAGCCGGTCGCGTTCGTCCCGGCTGAGCAGCGCCCACCACGACCGGATCATCGACACCGGCGTGCCGCGCGGGGGAACGCTCATCCCGGCCCCCACCAAGGCGCGCTGCGCCGCGAGCAGTGGCAGCGCAGCGGCCAGCACCGTCTCCGAGGAACTCGGGCCCCCGCGCGCCGCTGGCACGGGAAGCACGGTCACGGCGAGGGCAGTCAGTCGCCGCCCGGTGGCAGCTGCGGCCCGGGCCAGCTCGTCGAGCACCTCGGCGTACCGGCGCTGGTGTGCGCCCAGGTCGCGACGCAGCGCGTCAGCCCGCTCGACCTCGGCGAGCCGGCGCAGGTGCGGGTCAAGAGTCGGGTCGACAGCGAGCAGCACGACTGCGTGCCGGGCACGCGAGACGTCGTCGTCGTACGCCGCGCGCAGCTGCCCGACCTCGCGGCGGGCCTCGACCAGCGCAGCGTGGTAGGACGCCAGGACTCCAGCCGCCTCCGCGAGCGGGCGCACGGTTCGCGCCACGAGATGTTCCGCGTGGCAGAGCTCGGTCGAGCAGGCGCTGGCCGCCGTGCCCTTCCACGCCGCGCCGAGTCGGGTGCGCGTGCCGGCGAGCGCGTCGCCGGCCTCCGACGCGAATGCGGCCGCCACCAGGCACGACCGCCGGGTGGCCAGCACCCGGTCGGGCTCGTCGGGCGGGAAGGGCAGGTCCGCGGCGCTGTCCATGGGTCACCGCGCTCGCGCGGCGGGCACCGCCGCCGCCAGTTGGTCGGCCGGCGTCATCGTGGCCACCAGCCCGCGCTCGGTGACGTCGAGGACCGTCGCCCCCGCCATCACCTTCGTCTCGAGCAGGGTCAGGTCGAGTGCGACCAGCTCGAACGCGTCGCCGCAGGCGCCGGCCAAGGCCAACAGTCCCGCCGACACCTGCCGGTCCGCAATGTGACCGGCCACCTCGTCGCAGCGTCGCCGCAACTCCACGAGCTCGCGCGCCGTGCCGTCGAGCAGGCCGGCTGCAGCGCGCACCTCCCCACCGTCGAACCGCAGCACCATCGCGACGCCTCCGCGTGCACACCCCCCGGCGGGCCCGTCCCGCATCGCCGTGCCCCGTCGTCAACGGTAGGTGTGGCCACGGTGCACACGTCCCGACGATCCACAACGATGCGCCCGGCGAAACCCGCGTCAGGGCAGCGCGGGTCCCTCGGCGAGCAGCGGCGCGAACAGGTCGCCGTGCTCGTCCACCCGCGCGAGCACGTCCGCCGCATGGAACCGCAGGTCCTCCAGGGCGCGGGTCGACTCCACCTCGTCCCAGGTCAGCGGGGTCGACACCCAGTGCTCCTCGCGGGCTCGCAGCGAGTACGGCGCCACGGTCGTCTTGGCGGCGTTGTTCTGACTCCAGTCGACGAACACCTTGGCGCCGCGAAGGTTCTTCGCCATCTTCGAGACGACAAGGTCGGGGTGCTCACGCTCGAGGCGCTCCGCCAGCGACTTGGCGTAGTCCGACGTGCGGCCCTCGCTCGCCGGGCGGATCGACGCGTAGACCTGCATGCCCTTCGAGCCGCTGGTCTTGGGGTGTGCCTCGAGCCCGTCCTCGGCGAGCACGTCGCGGGCCAGGCACGCGACGCGCGCGCACTCGACGACGGTGGCCGGCGCACCCGGGTCGAGGTCGAGCACCAGGCGGTCCGCTCCGCGAGCCGCGCCGCGAGGCCCGACCGTCCACTGCGGGACGTGCAGCTCGAGCGCCGCGAGGTTGGCGGCCCAGACGAGGGTGGGCAGGTCACCGACCACGACATAGTCGATGGTTTCCCGCTTCATCGTGCTGCCCGGCACCGGCAGCCGCACGGTGCGCGCCCAAGCGGGCGTCCCCCGCGGCGCGTTCTTGGCGAAGAAGCCCTCGCCGTCGACACCGTCGGGAAAGCGTTTGAAGGACATCGGCCGATCGGCGAGGTGCGGGAGGATCGCGTCGGCGATGCGGGCGTAGTAGTCGATGACCTCGCCCTTGGTGAACCCGGTCGCCGGGTAGAGCACCTTGTCGAGGTTGGTCACGGACAGCCGGCGACCGGCAACCTCCACCGTCTCCTTCTGCGCAGCCACCGAACCTCCTCGCCCCCCGCCACCGGCCCGAAGATCGTAATCCGCCCCCACATTGCCACCCCAGCCGGACCGCCACCCCGCTCGTCACCGCGGCATCTCGTCCGCGGGACGGGCCTTTGTGGGGCCTGGTTGCGATCACCGTGAGGCGACAGCGGATGTAGGCGCGGCCGCCTAGAACGCACAGGGCCACGACCGCAGGAAGCAGGAAGCGCACAGGGCCCCGACCGCAGGGAGCGGTCGGGGCCCTGGATTCCCTCGCTGCGCCGGCGGATCACCGGCTGACGGCGAGGACGAGGAGACGACGGGCGCGCAGTGCGGCCTCTTCGGCTCGCCGGGCTGCGCGCTGGGCGCGGACGGCGTGCACGACACGCATGCGACGGGCCTCCTCGTGGCGCTCCGCCTGTTCAGCGCGCGCCATGTCCTCATACATGAGATTCATCTCGAGACTCCTGTTCGGAAGGTCGATGTCGACCGTTTGTTTGGTGGCCGGCGGGTTCGCCGGTCGGGCTTTGGTGCTCGTCGGGGCGCTCACGCCGCGACCTCGGACTTGCGCGGACGACCACGCGGACGCTTGCGGGGCACAACGACCCCTTGCACGAACCACTCGCCGCCCCAGACTCCCCACGGCTCGCGACGCTCGAGAGCGCCGGCCAGGCAGTCGAGGCGAACGGGACAGGTGGTGCAGAGAGTCTTGGCATGCTCCACGTCAGCCGGCGACTCAGCGAAGAACAGCTCCGGGTCATTGACCCGGCAGGGAAGTTCGTCGCTCTGTCGCTGTGACGGCACGAATCGGTCGTCGAGCACAGCGAGCTGCATGGGGGTCACCTCCTCGTCGATCAGTCGGACTGGGTTCTCAGTGCGCTGGTACATCTCTGGCCTGCTTCAGCTGTTGGTCTGGGCAGATGTCGAGAGCGGACATGAAAAAGGCCGCGGATCCCGGATTCGGGTTCCGCGGCCTGGAGGCGCCGGCAAGGAGTTTGGTCCTATACCGGTGGCTTCCAGCTACGGATCCCCGAACCGCCGCCGACAGTCATGGCGGCATCGGTGATCGGGAGCAGGGCGGTGGGCGCGACGACGCTGGTTCGCGTACGGCCAGTGGACACACGGGTCCCCTGCAGCACGCCCGAGGACGGCACGGTCAGCGGCGCGATCCTTCCGGTACGCACCCAAACCGAGGCGACCACAGGCAGGGTCGTCGGGTATGCCGTCGACGTCTCGAAGTTCTTCACCGTGGTCACCTCCGTTCTGTGGCTCGCGTCAGCCAGGTGCTGGCCGACTGATCAGGTGAATGACACTAGAGGGGGCCCACGTCAGGTGCAATGCTTTTTTTGACTACTGTCAGGATCTTCACCAGGGACGGCAGAAATGCGGGGGTTCGTGACTGGCGAAGCAGATTCGTCAGCGCACAGGGCGAGCACGTCGGCGCCGTACCTGTCGAGCTTCGCGCGCCCCACGCCGGCGACGGCGAGCAGGGCCCGCTCGGTGGTCGGCAGGGCCTCGGCGAGCGCGACGAGGGTCGCGTCGGTGAACACGACGTAGGCGGGAACGCTCTGCGCACGCGCCTGCTCAGCGCGCCACGTCCGCAGCCGCTCGAAGAACGCCTCGTCATAGGAGGACGGGCAGCCCTCGCAGCGACCCAGCTTGCGCGCGACCGGTGCCGTGAGCGCCCGGCCGCACACCCGGCACTCGGCAGGGCCGCGGCGGCGCTTGGCGGCGCTGGCACCCCGCGCCGACGCCGCGACTCCGGCGCGACCGTCGAGCCCCTCCAGGAAGCGCGAGGGCCGGCGGCTGGCCCGCCCGCCGGGCGAGCGGGCCGTCGACCACGAGATCGCCAGGCGCTCGCGGGCCCGGGTCACCCCGACGTAGAGCAGCCGCCGCTCCTCCTCGACCGCGTCGGGATGGTCGAGGGCGTAGCTGATCGGGATCATCCCCTCGCTGGCGCCGACCACGAAGACCGCATCCCACTCCAGGCCCTTGGCGGCGTGCAGCGACGCGAGCGTGACGCCCTCGACGGTCGGCGCGTGCTGGGCGCCGGCGCGCTCGTCGAGCTCGGCGACCAGGTCTGCGAGCGTCGTGCCCGGCCTCGTGTCGCTGAGGTCCTCGGCGAGGCGGACCAGCGCGGCCAGTGACTCCCATCGCTCCCGGACGGCGCCGCCGCCGACGGGCGGCTCACTGCTCCAGCCGGTCGACGCGAGCACGCCGCGAACCGCCGCCGCGACATCGTCGGTGTCGGCCGAGCGGGCAGCGCCGCGCAACAGCAGCCTGGCCTCACGGATCTCCGGCCGGTCGAAGAAGCGCTGCCCACCGCGCACGACGTACGGGACACCCGCGTCGGCAAGCGCTTGCTCGTAGCTCTCGCTCTGCCCGTTGGTGCGGAAGAGCACGGCCACCTCGCTGGCGCGCACGCCCTCGGCGAGCAGGCCCTTGATGCTCGTGGCGACGGCAGCCGCCTCGCGCGACTCGTCGGGGTGCTCGCGCAGCTCGGGTGGCGGGCCAGGCGGTCGTTGGGCGACCAGCTCGAGCCGGTTGCGGCGGGACTCGGCGGAACCCTCGAGCAGCCGGTTGGCCAGTGCGACGACTTGAGGGGTCGAGCGGTAGTCGCGTACCAGCCGCACGACGCGGGCGCCGGGGTAGCGCTGGGGGAACTCGGCGAGATGGGCGGGGGTCGCACCGGCGAACGTGTAGATGGTCTGGTTGGGGTCGCCGACGACGCAGACCTCGTCACGGCCGCCGAGCCACTGGTCGAGCAGTGCCTGCTGGAGGGGGCTGACGTCCTGGTACTCGTCGACGACGAGGTGGTGGTACTGCTGGCGCACGGCGTCGGCGACCTGCGGGTGCTCGTCGAGCAGGCCCACGAGGTAGAGCAGCACGTCCTCGAAGTCGAGGACGGTGCGCTCGCGCTTGACTGCCTCGTAGGTCGAGAGCAGCCGGGTCATCAAGGCCGGGTCGATGTCGGCCGGCGGGGTGCGGCCGGCCTTCGCGACGACCGCGGCGTAGTCGTCGCGGTCGGTCATCGTGACCTTGACCCACTCGATCTCGGCCGCGAGGTCGCGGACCGTGGCCCGGTCGGTGGGGATGCGCAACCGTCCTGCCGACTCGGCGATCAGCCCCGCCTTGTGCTCGACGAGGGACGGCAGCTCGCCGCCGACGTGACGCGGCCAGAAGTAGCGCAGCTGGCGCAGAGCGGCGGCGTGGAAGGTGCGGGCCTGCACGCCCGCCGCCCCGAGGTCGCGCAGCCGGGTGCGCATCTCCCCGGCCGCCCGCGCCGTGAACGTGACCGCCAGCACGCGCTGGGGGACGAAGGCCCCGGTGAGCACGCCGTAGGCGATGCGGGCGGTGATCGCACGGGTCTTGCCGGTGCCGGCCCCCGCGAGCACGCAGACGGGGCCTCGCAGGGTGGTGGCCACCTCGCGCTGCTCCGGGTCGAGCATGGCGAGCAGCCGCGCCTCCCGGTCGGACCCGTCGGCGTCCGCGTAGGGGTCCACCAGCTCGCTCACGTCGGCCATCCTCGCAGCCGATGACGACAGGGAAGGTCCGGGCCGGATGAGGCGTTGATCTGTCGTAGTTGGGCAAAATGCCCGTGAATGCGGTTTCATGACCGCAACGAGCCGGTCGAGGAGGATTTCGCGCGTGTCGGTCACGATGTACAGCACGGTCTGGTGTGGCTACTGCCGCCGCCTCAAGTCCCAGATGGAGCGCGCAGGCATCGACTACGTCGAGGTCGACATCGAGCACGACCGGCACGCCGCGGAGGTCGTCATGTCCGTCAACGGCGGCAACCAGACGGTCCCCACCCTCGTCTTCCCCGACGGCTCCGCGCTGGCCAACCCCTCGCTGGCCCAGGTCCAGGCCCACCTCGCGGCCTGACCGGTCACCCCCGGTTCAGGACCCCTGCGGATCGGCGATCTCCTCGCCGTACCAGTGCTCGATGAGCCGCCTGGCGATGGACAACCGCGGCGAGAGCCGGACCTCCCCGGACCGCACCGCCGCGCCCAGCTCGTCGCGGGTGAACCACCGCGCGGTGTGGATCTCGCCATCGAAGAGGTCGACGTCCACGGTCTCGGCGCGCGCCTCGAAGCCCAGCATCAGGCTGGACGGGAACGGCCACGGCTGGCTGCCGAGGTAGCGCACCGCACCCACCCGCACGCCCACCTCCTCGCCGACCTCGCGGCGTACCGCCTGCTCCAGCGACTCCCCCGGCTCGACGAAGCCGGCCAGTGTCGAGAAGCGTCCCTCGGGCCAGACCGTCTGGCTCCCGAGAAGCAGCCGGTCGTCGTCGTCGACGACGGTCATGATCACGGCGGGGTCGGTGCGCGGGTAGTGCTCGCTGTCGTCGATCTCGCAGCGACGAAGATGGCCGGCGCTGGCGACAACCGTGGGCGCGCCGCAGCGCGGGCAGTGCGTGTGCGTCACGTGCCAGTTGGCGAGCGCGATGGCGTTGACGACCAGGCCTGCGTCGCGCGCGTCGAGCAGGAGACCGATGTCGCGCAGACCGCGGAACGTGTCGTCGACCTCGTCCGCACCGACGTCGACCGCGAAGAACGCCGCCTCCTCACCGTCGACGCCGAGGAACGTTCGCTGCTCGGGACCGACGTCGGGTCGCACGTCGAGCGCGAGCCGGGGCGGGTCGTCCCCAGTGACCGCCGTACGGCCGCGATGCGTGCGCAGCACCTTGGTCGCCGCCGCCGCCCATGCGCGTTCGAGCCATTCGTCGTCGGTACGTCGGTGCGCGGCCCGGTCGACGGCCGCCCGCGAGAGCGCGAGTCCGGTGAGCGCGTCCGCGCTGCTCACGGGCGGGGCAGGGACGCGAGCTCGTCCCAGAGGTACGCCGCGGACTCGGCGCCCTTGTGCAGGTACGAGATCTCTGCCTTCTCGTTCGGCGCGTGCAACTGGTCGTCGGGCAGGCCGACGCCGAGGAAGACGACCGGCGCCTCCAGCACCTCCTGCAGGTCGGCCTCCGGACCCGAGCCGCCTTCGCGGGTGTAGAGCACCTCGGTGTCGAAGGCGCGCGCCATCGCGCGGGTGAGCGCGCCGAGCGCCGGGTCGTCCAGCGGGGTCAGGCAGGGTCGCACGCCCCGGCCGTAGTAGTTGACGTCCCACTCGATGCCCTCGGGCACCGTGCGCGCCAGCCAGTCACGGAACTTGGCCTGCACGTCGAGCGGCTCCTGGCCCTTGACGAGGCGGAACGACACCTTCGCGTGCGCCTCCGACGGCACGATCGTCTTGTGCCCGGCCTCGGTGTAGCCGCCCCAGATGCCGTTGAGCTCAGCGGTCGGGCGGGCCCACACCCGCTCGAGCGTCGTGTAGCCCCGCTCGCCGTACGCCGTCGTACTGCGCGCGACGGTGAGCCACGCGGCCTCGTCGTAGGGCAGCTTGTCGAACATCGCGCGCTCGTCGTCGGTGAGGTCGACGACGCCGTCGTAGAACCCGTCGATAGTGACGTGGCCGGCGTCGTCGTGCAGTCGGGCGAGCACGCGCGTCAGCTCGGTGAGCGGGTTACGGATCGCGCCGCCGAACGAGCCGGAGTGCACGTCGCCGGACGGTCCGCGGAAGTCGACCTGGCCGTCGGTCATGCCGCGCATTCCCGTGCAGGTCGACGGAACGCCGCGGGCCCAGATGCCGGTGTCCGACACGACGACGACGTCGCAGGAGAGCCGCTCGCGGTGCGCCTGCAGCAAGTCGGCGAAGTGCGTCGAGCCCGACTCCTCCTCGCCCTCGACGATCAGCTTGACGGTCACGGCAGGACTGGTCCGGCCGGTCGCTGCGAGATGGGCGCGCAGGCCGAGCGTGTGGAAGAGCACCTGGCCCTTGTCGTCCGCCGCACCACGGGCAAAGAGCCGATCGCCGTCCACCGTCGGCTCGAACGGCGGATGCTCCCAGAGTTCGAGTGGGGTCACCGGCTGCACGTCGTGATGGCCGTAGACCAAAGCTGTCGGCGCGTCCTCGTCGTCACTCGGCCACTCGGCGAAGACCGCAGGAAGGCCGTCGGTCTCCCACACCTCGACGGTCGGGAAGCCGGTGGCACGCAGGGCGTCGGCCAACCAGGCGGCCGAGCGGCGTACGTCGTCGCGGCAGTCCGGGTCACCTGACACCGAAGGAATGCGCAGCCAGTCGACCAGGTCGGCAAGGAAGGCATCGGCGCCGTCGGCCACCGCCGCGCGCACGTCGGATGTGTTGCTCATGTGCGCTCACTCTAGGCACCGTGCTGATCGTGCATGCCGTCGGCTAGCGTCGGCGCGGTGCGCCTCGCGACGTTCAACCTGCTGCACGGGCAGTCGCTCGCCCACGGCGGTGTGCACGAGAGCGAGCTACGTGCGGCCGTGGCGGAGCTGGACGCCGACATCGTTGGCCTGCAGGAGGTCGACCGGGGGCAGGCCCGGTCCGGGCTGGTCGACCAGGCGGCCGTCGTTGCGTCGGAGCTGGGAGCCGCGGACTGGCGTTTCGTCCCCGCGGTGGACGGCACACCCGGCGAGTCTTGGACGACGTCGACCGCCGACGACGGAGCCAAGTCTGAAGGACCCGCCTACGGGGTGGCGCTGGTCTCGCGGCTGCCGGTGCGCTCGTGGGCGGTGCGCCGTTTCAACGCGGCACCGGTGTCGATGCCGCTCATGGTGGCGGGGAGCAAGGGGCTCACACCTGTCGACGACGAGCCGCGCGTCGGTGTGGCTGCGGTCATCGATGCCCCGTCCGGAGTCTTCACGGTCGTGAACGCGCACCTGTCGTTCGTGCCGGGGTGGAACGCCGCGCAGCTGCGCGCACTGACGCGCTGGATGGAGCCGATGCCGGGACCGCGACTGATCCTGGGCGATCTCAACCTGCCCGGTGTGCTGCCACGCGTGGCGACCGGATGGACGCAGCTCGCCCGTGTGGCCACCTACCCGTCGTACAAACCGCGCGTGCAGCTCGACCACGTGCTCGCCGACCGGATCGCACCGTCGCGGGTGCGCGACGCGCGGGCCGTTCGCCTCGCCGTGTCGGACCACTGCGCGCTCGTGGTCGACCTGGACCTGTAACGCGTGTTCAGTGCAGCGACGCGTCGGCCGGGCCGGTGACGAACGAGGTGAAGCGCACGGTCAGCCCGGCTCGCGTCGGTGCACACACGAACGGACCGGCGCCCACAGGACCGCCGCCGGCGAAGGGCGCGAGCCGCACCATTCGCCAAGGCTCACCGTCGCAACGGGCGCGCACCGTGACCGCGTCCTCGGCCCTGCTCGCGCGCACGACGACGCGCCGCCCGGCCCACTCGGGCACCGGGCTCATCGACCAGTCGGACAGGTCGCGGGTGACGACGGCACCGAGGTGCAACACACCATCGGTGAGCTCGACCCCGGCCTTGACCCAGGTGTGCTCGTCGGCCCGCATCATGACGCCGGCCTGGTCGTAGAGGGCGTCGAAGCCGGCGTCGAAGCCGACCTCTACTGCTGCGCCGACGGCGAGATCGGTCAGCAGAGCATGGCCGTCGTCGTGCACGTAGCCGTAGCTGGTGGTCCGCCAGAAGTCGCTGCCCTCACGAGCGGTGACGAGCAGGTCGCCGCCGCCATCGACGACGGCAGCCGGCGGCTCGTTGAGCCAGTGCGCGTCCGACCAGTCGACCCGTCGCTCGTCCATCCGCGCATTCTGCGCGACCCGCCCATGCCGGTCGACCAGGTTTGGCGCGGGTGGTCCAGAAGATCGCGATGCGCCCCCGCAATGCCGGATGCCCAGCCGGCACGCACGCTCAGAACCGCGAGGCGCAAGGCGAGGACCGGTGCCTTTGTGGGGGCCGGTTGCGATCACTCGGGCGACGGCCCCGGCCAGCCGGGCGGCGGTGGCGGTCGCGTGGAGCGCGGAGGTAGGGGTGGGGGTGACCTGTCGCGGGGAGGTTGTGCGGGGCCGGCCGGGGCGGTGGCGCCGGTTAGCGTGGACCACGTGCCGTCGGATGAAGCCTGGCTCGCCGCGAACTGGCCCTTCGTGCGCGGGGCTCTGCCCCGCCCACCGGCCCGCGTCCTCGAGATCGGCTGCGGGACACTCGGCGGTCACGTGCCCGCGTTGCGACGGGACGGGTACGACGCGGTCGGCATCGACCCGGAGGCGCCGGAAGAGGCCGACTACCACCGCGTCGAGTTCGAGCGGTACGAGGTCGGCTCGCCGGTCGACGCGGTCGTCGCCTCGGTGTCGCTGCACCACGTCGACGATCTCGGCGTCGTGCTCGACAAGGTGTCGAAGGCCTTGGTGCCCGACGGAACTGTTGTCGTCATCGAGATGGCATGGGAGCTCTTCGACGAGGACACAGCGCGCTGGTGCTTCGCCCGGCTCCCCTCGCCGCCACCGGAGGAGCACGGGTGGCTTCAGCACAAGCACGACGAGTGGGTCGCCTCGAACCGGCCGTGGGCGGACTACCACCGCGACTGGGCCGAGGGCGAGGGCCTGCACACCGGCGAGGCGCAGCTGCGCGAGCTCGACGCCCGCTTCCGGCGGCGGTCGTGCACGACGGGCCCGTTCTTCTTCCCCGACCTCGCCGGGACCAGCGAGGCAGACGAGCAAGCCGCGATCGACGCCGGTCAGATCCGCGCGTACGGCCTCCGCTACGTCGCCACACGGGCCTGACCCGCGGTCACACCGAGGCGGCCGCCCGGCGTACCGCGTCGACCGACGCCACGACGTCGGCCTCGTCGGTCGACCAGTTGCTCACCGACACCCTGAGCACGTCCCGGTCCCGCCAGCGCGACCCGGACATCCACGCGGTGCCGTCCTTGAGCAGCGCCGCCGCCACTGCACGGGTGCGCGCGTCGTCACCGAAGGACGCGGACACCTGGGTGAACACCACGTCGTTGAGAATCTCCGCCCCATCGATGTCGGCCAACCCGTTGGCGATCTGACTGGCTCGCTGCGCAAGGCCGTCGACCAGTGCGGTGACACCGGAACGCCCGAGCGAGCGCAGCGCCGCCCACACCGGGACACCCCTGGCCCGCCGTGAGAGCTCCGGAACCTTCTCGAGCGGGTCGCCCGGACCCTGGCCCGGAGCCGCGTGCACGAGGTACGTCGCGTGCACGCCCATCGCCGTGCGCAGCGCCTGCGGGTGTGCCACCACCGCGATCCCGCAGTCGTAGGGCACGTTGAGCGTCTTGTGCGCGTCGGTCGCCCACGAGTCGGCCGTCTCATGGCCGGAGACCAGGTGGCGTAGCCGCGGGGAGGCGGCGGCCCAGAGGCCGAACGCCCCGTCGACGTGCACCCATGCACCGTGTTCGTGCGCGAGAGCGATGGCCTCGCCGAACGGGTCGAAGGCGCCGGAGTGCAGGTTGCCTGCTTGCAGACAGACGAGGGTGGGGCCCGCGCCCGAGGCCAGCGCTTCGGCGAGCGCGTCGACGCGGATCCGGCCCTGCTCGTCGGCGGCGACCGGGGTCGGGGCACCGAGGCCGAGGTAGCGCAGGGTCAGGTCGATGGTGTCGTGGCGCTGCGCGCCCACCAGCACCCGCACCCGCGGCGCGCCGGTGAGGCCGTCGCGGTCGAGGTCCCAGCCGGCGTCGCTGAGCACCTGCTGGCGGCCGGCAGCGAGTCCGGTGAAGTTCGCCATCGTCGCGCCGGTGACAAAGCCGAGGTCGGCACCGGGCGGTAGGCCGAGCAGGTCGAGCAACCACGCGGCGGCGGCCTCCTCCGCGGCCACGACGCCGGGCGTCGCGTAGCGCATGCCGGTGTTCTGGTCCCACGAACTGGTCAGCCAGTCGGCGGCCAGCGCGGCGGGCAGGGTGCCGCCGATGACCCAGCCGAAGAAGCGGCCCGACGGCATCGCCATCAGACCGGGCTCGACGAGGGCTGCGAGCTCGTCGACCACGGCGGCGGGGTCGGTCGGTCCCTCCCGCAGATCGCGGCCCGGCCCCTGCAGCAGCTCGTCGGCGGTGGCCCGGGGCGGCACCGGCCGGTCCGGCACGGACGCCAGCCAGGCGCGCGCGTGGAACATCGCCCGCTCCAGTGCGGCGGCGTAGTCCGCGGGCTCGGCGCTCACGAGCAGACCACCGACTCGGTGCGGTCACTCACCGGTCGCGCCGTCCGTGCGCTCGCGGATGAGGTCGGCGTGGCCGTTGTGGCGCGCGTACTCCTCGATCATGTGCCCGAAGACCCAGCGGAGGTTCGTCTCCCTGCCGCGGGTCGTGGTGAACGTCTCGTCGAGCGAGCGCCCTGCGACGGCCTCCCTGGCCAGCTCCACCTCCTGTGCGAACGTCGCCCAGTCGGACTCGGCGTCCGCTGTGTCGAGGTCGAGGAACTCGCCGTCAGGGCTCTCGTCGCTGACGTAGAGGTCGCCGACGTCCATGCCCGCGAACTGCCTGCGGAACCACCACCGCTCGTTCTCGGCCGCGTGCCTGACAAGACTGAGCAGTGTCAACGTCGAGGGCTCGACGGTCGCCGTCTTGAGCTGCTCGGCGGTGAGCCCGGCGCACTTCAGGAGCAGCGTCTGCCGATGGTAGTCGAGCCAGCCTTCGAGCATGGTGCGCTCGTCGCCCAGGAACGGCTCGCGAGCGCGGGTCACTTCCGGGGCAGTCCACGTCGTCATGGCGACATCATGCTCGCGCAACCCGGCGGCCGACGAGTCGGGGCCAAGCGATTCAGGCGGCGCGCTCAAGCCGCGCCCGCACCGCGACGGGGTCGACGTCGAGGCGAGCCAGCAGCTCGACGGCGGCGTCGGGCTGGTCGGGACCGAGAAGTGCCAGCAGCAGGTGGCGCGGCTCGAGCCGGCGATCGCCACGGTGCGTTGCCTCCGTCAACGTCCGCACCAGTGCCGCCTTCGCCGCGCCGGTGAACGGCACGTGGCCCCGCCGGTGCACCGCGACGACGGGCTCGAACCCGGGCGTGTCGACGCCCACGCACGCGAGGGCCTTGCGGTCGAGCTGGTCCAGCCCCGCGCGTGCCTGCTCCAGGTCGACGCCGAGGGCGGTCGCCGCATCCGAGGCAGGGTTCCGAAGAAGTCCGAGCAGCAGGTGCTCGGTGCCGACCCGCCGGTCGTCGCGGCGTTGGGCCTCCTCGACGGCGCTGGTGACCGCGGCCTTGGCCTCCTTGCTGAAGCGATTGAACATCGGCCCTCATCCTCCGTGCTTCTTGTGGACGGCCTGCTTGGACACGCCCAGCGCGTCGCCGATCTGCCCCCACGACCAGCCCTGGACTCGCGCCCGTCGCACGTGGGTGGCCTCCACCTGGTCGGCCAGGCGGCGCAACGCCACCACCGCGCGCAGGCCGACCTCGGGATCGTCGGACCGGAGCTGGGTGTCCATCCGTCGCGAGACCATGGCGTCAACCTACGTTGACACGGTCAAAGGTGTCAACCTTGGTTGACACGGACGGCGCAGTGCAGACCTGCGTCAGCCTTCAGCCAACGGGACCGACGTGACCATGGCGACGAGCTCGTCGTGACCGAGCAGGTCGGCCGGGCGGACCGTTTGACCGGCGCCGACGTAGTGGAACGCGGCGCGGATGCGTTCGAGCGGAGTGCTGCTCAGGTGGTGCCACGCGAGACGGTAGACCGCGAGCTGGACGGCCGCATCCGCGGCGTCCTTACCCGACTTGGGCCGACCCGTCTTCCAGTCGACGACGTCGACCAGACCGTCGGGACCGTCGGTGAAGACGGCGTCGCAGCGACCACGGAGCAGAACTCCCCCGATCACCAGGTCGAACGGGAACTCGACCTCGGCCGGCACCCGCGACCACCACTCGCTCTCGCGGAACCGCTCCTGCAACGCGAGCAGGTCGTCGTCGGGCGCCGCCGTGTCGTCGGCGGCTCCGGGAAGCTCGTCGACGTCGATGAGGCGCTGCTGGCCCCACCGCTGCTCCAGCCACAGGTGGAACCGGGTGCCGCGCCGTGCGGTGAGTGCGGGTGGTCTCGGGAGCGGCCGGCGGATCTGGCGCGCCAGCGCTGCCGGGTCGCGACCGAGCTCGACCAGCTGGGAGACGGACAGGTGTCGGGGCAGCTCCACCACCGGCGAACGGCGCGAGCGCAGCCGCGAGAGCTCGGCGAGCAGCAGGTCGGACTCCGCCCGCCAGGCCTGCACAGCAGCGTCGGCGGAGGGCGGCGGGGCCGAGGGCGTCTCGCGGACCAGCGCGGCGCCCGCCTCGACCGCGCCACGTCGCGGACCCAACGGGTCGAACGGCCACGGCAGCGCGACCGGCACGCCGAGCACCGGGTTGGCGGCGTCGTCGTCCGGCTCGGGAGCCCACACGGGCACGTCGCCCCTGCCCTCGACACAGACGGCGTGCACTTCCTGCAGGAGAGTGGACGGACCGCGCTTCTTGATCGTGGTGTCCCACCAGTAGCCGGAACATGCGAGCACCTCGCGGGCGCGAGTCATCGCGACGTAGGCGAGGCGCCGCTCCTCCATCAGACCGCGCGCCTTGCACGCGTCGCGGAACTCCTCGACCGCAGCCCGCGCCTGGGCCTGGTCATGCGTGTTCTGCCAGCGCAGCTCGGGCAGCTCGTCGCGGTCGCCGCGCAGCGGGAAGGGCAACGTGTCGAGCTGCTTGCTCCAGTCGGCAACGGGCTGCCCCTCGACCGGGAACACCTTGGCCGTGAGCCCCGCGACGAACACGGCGTCCCACTCCAGCCCCTTGGCCGCGTGCACCGTCATGAGCTGCACGCGCTCGGCGTCGGGCTCGGCGACGTCGATCTCGAGGCCGCGTTCGCGCTCCTCGGCGGTGTCGAGGTAGGCGAGGAAGGCGAGCAGGCCCGGGTCCTCCCCCGACGCCACGAACTCCTCGGCGACTTCCACGAACCTCTCGACGCTGCGCAGCGCGTCGCTGGGCGCCACCTCGGGTCGCGACGCGAGCTCGACGTCGAGGCAGAGCGCGGTGGAGACGGCCAGCACCAGCTCGGGCAGCGGTGCTCCGGTCCAGCTCCGCAGCGCCCGCAGCTCGTCGCGCAACCGCACCAGCCGCTCGTGGCCGGCCCCGGAGTAGGCGTCCGGGTTGCCGAGGTCGTCGAGTGCGTCCACGAGGCTCCGCTCGTCGACCACGTCGTACTCGGGGTCGCCGCCCTCGTCCACCTCCACGTCGTCCGGCGACGCCGTCGACCACGGACGTCGTACGGCGAGGTGCCGGGCCCGCCGTCCCAACGCGTCGAGGTCGCGCGGTCCGAGCCGCCACCGCGGGCCGGTCAGCAGGCGGACGACGGCGTTGCCGGCGGTCGGGTCGCCGAGCACTCGCAGGGTGCTCACGATGTCGACCACTTCCGGCTCGAGCAGCAGACCACCGAGCCCGACCACCTCGCACGGCACGCCGCGTTCGCGCATGGCGGCCTCGATGCGCGGGAACAGCGAGCGCTTGCGCGCGAGCACCGCCATCTCGCCCCAGCCGATCGGGCTGTGCGGTCGCCGCGCGAGAGTTGCGACGGACTCGGCGATCCACGCGGCTTCGTCGACGGCCGACTCGTGCAGTGCGCACACGACCTTGCCCGGCGCCGACCCGGTCGGGGCCGGGCGTGAGCGGGCGGTCGTCGAGGCCGCGCACCGGGATGCCGCCCGCCACGGCATTCGCGACCGCCAGGATCCCCTCGCCGTTGCGGAAGCTCACGGACAGGCCGCTGGACCCACCTGGTCCGCCGCCGGTGAAGTCGCCGAGGAAGCGCTCGAGGTTGCCCGCGCTCGCCCCGCGCCAGCCGTAGATCGACTGCCGCGGGTCACCCACGGCGGTGACGGGATGGCCGGAGAAGAGCGACGTCAGCAGCACTCGTTGCGCCTCACCGGTGTCCTGGTACTCGTCGAGGAGCACGGCACCGAAGCGAGACCGCTCGATCTCGCTCACGGCGGGATGCTCGCGCGCGATGCGCGCGGCGACGGCGACCTGGTCGCCGTAGTCCATGGCACCGCGCTCGCGCTTGAGCGCGGTGTAGCGCTCCACCATCGGCAGCAGGTCGAGCCTGCCGTCGAGCTTGGCGAGCCACTCGGCGACCGGCGCCGGCAACGATGTGCCCTTCTGGTCGGCCGCCCGCGGCAGGGGGTCGACGTGGGCGTGCACAGCGGCACTGAGCTCGCAGATCTCGTCCGTCCGGCGAAGGTGCTCGGACAGCTCCCCGGCCAGCGAGAGCACGTCGCCGGTGACCGTGCCGACCGCCCGGTCGATCGCGGCCATCGAGCCGTCGTAGGACTCGACCACCGTCGCGGCGTACTGCCAGGCCATGGCCTCGCCGATCAGCCGGGTGCTCGGCTCGAGGCCGATCCGCAGGGCGTGCTCGGCGACCAGCGCGGCGGCGTATGCGTGGTAGGTCGAGACCGTCGGCTCGCCCGCGCGCAACGCCGCAGCGACCTCCTCGGTCAGGAACGGCGTGCGCTCGTGCTCGGCGCGCAGCCGCCGCAGCATCGAGCGGACCCGTCCGCCCAGCTCGGCCGCGGCCTTGCGGGTGAACGTCAGGCCGAGGATGCGGTGGGGCTCGACCAGGCCGTTGGCGACGAGCCACACCACCCGCAACGCCATCGTCTGCGTCTTGCCCGACCCCGCGCCGGCGACGACGACGTGGGGCTGCAGCGGCGACGAGACGGCAAGCGCCTGCTCGTGAGTCGGCGGCAGCGTCTCGCCGATGTGCGCCGCCACCTGGCGCGGGCTGAGCAGTGACGCGACCTGGCGGGTCTCGCCGCGCTGCGCGGTCACGAGGTCACCTGCCGGCCGTCGTCCTGGACGGGGCAGCTCGTGCGCACCGGACACCGGGTACACAGCTCGTTCTCCATCGCCTGCAGCACCGACCCGGCCATGCCGTCGGCGACGTCGGTGACCAGGCGACGTGCCCACTGCGGGTCGTCGTAGCCGGACAGCGCCGACTGCGGCTGCTCGCGCGCCTCGTGCTTGAGCGCCCCCTTGCCGAGCTGCACCAGCGCGGCGCCGCCGCTCTCGTGCAGGCCCTGCTCGGCGAAACCGCCCTCGTCGGCCGCGAGCTGGTAGGCCGCGAGCTGCGCGTGCTCGGGCAGGTCCTCGGCCTTCCGCGACCCCGTCTTGAAGTCGATGACCACGGCTCGGCCGTGCTCGTCGCGCTCGAGCCGGTCGACCTGGCCACCCAATTGCGCCCGTCCGACGGAAGCCACGAAGTCGATCTCGGTCGCGACCACCTGACGCGAGTTCGCAGCCAGCCAGCGCGCGAGCCGGCGGACCATGCCGCGTGCCCGGTCGGTCGCCTGCGCGGCGACCCAGCCGCGACCGAGGTCGACCGTCGGAATGAGTGCGTCGAGTCGCGCGAGCAGCGCCTCCTCCGTTGAGCTCGCGTCGTCGACGGCGCCTTCGGCCACGGCGTGCACGAGAGTGCCGACGTTCTGCTGGGTGGTCGTCGTCTCGGTGCCGCCGACGTGTTCGAGGAACCAGCGCAGCTGGCAGCGGGTGAACGACTCGACCTTGGACGGCGACACCCGCACGTCCTCGTCGGGGTCGCGCACCGGACGGTCGTCCGAGAGCGGCGCCAGACCCCACCACGAGTCGGGCGATGCACCGCGGGCTCCCGCCGCCGCGAGTCTGCCGAGCTCGGCCGCCGCGCCCTGTTGCTGTACGCCGGCGGCAGGCACCTCGACGTCGAGCTCACCGCCGGTCACCGTGCGGCGGAGCTCGGCGACCAGGCCCGCAAGGCTGAGCGGTCGCCTGACCACACTCACCGGCCGACCACCGTCGCCGGCGGTTGCCGGGAGCGGGTCGAGCTCGTCGAGGAAGCGCGACGGGACGAGTCCTTCGCGCTCGCTCGTGACCGCAGTGACCAACAGGCGCCGGCGGGCGCGCGTGATCGCGACGTAGAAGAGCCGGCGCTCCTCCTCGAGCAGCCGCGTCACCGTCGCGACCGCCGCGACATCGGCCGGCAGCGCCTCGCTGCCCGACCGCAGCAGGTCGACCAGCCGCTCGGTGCCGAGGAACGAGCCGCGAAGGCGCGACGTTGGCCAGACACCTTCCTGAACGCCGGCGACGCAGACCACGTCCCACTCCAGGCCCTTGCTCGCGTGGGCGGTGAGCACAGACACCGCCTCGCCTCCCGGGGCGCGCGCGGCCAGCGAGTCGGCCGGGATCTGCTGACCGAGCAGATGGTCGAGGAAGACCTCGGAACGCGCACCCGGCAGCCGGTCGCAGAAGCGCGCGGCGGCTTCGAAGAGCGCCACGACGGCGTCGAGGTCGCGGTCTGCCGCCGCGCCCGCCGGCCCGCCGTCGAGACTCGCGCGCTCCCACCGGTCGGAGAGACCGGACGCGGACCAGACCCGCCAGAGGACATCCTCGACGCTGGCCGAGTCCTCGGTGTGACGCTCCCTGGCGAGCTCGAGCAGACGAGCCACCCGCTCGGCGGGACGAGCCACCTGCGGGCCTACCGACACGAGCACCACGGGTTCGGTCAGCGCCTCGACGAGCAGCGGCCCCGATGGACGACCACCACCGGCGGCCAGCTCGGCCCGTCGCAGGTCCTGGCGCAGCCGGCGCAGCCCGATGACGTCGGCACCACCGAGCGGCGAGAGCAGCAGGTCGACGGCGGCCGTCTCGTCGAGGTGCGTCGGGTCGACGACGCACTGGAGCAGGGTCAGCAGCGGTCGCACCGCAGGTTGGCCGACCAGCGGCACCTCCTCGGCCGCGACGTCGACGGGCACGCCGGCCGCGGTCAGCGCCCGGCGCAGCACCGGGAGCGAGCGCACCGTCGAGCGCACCAGCACGGCCATCTGCGACCAGGGCACGCCGCGGATCAGGTGGGCTTCGCGCAGCTCGGCCGCGACGCGCGTTGCCTCCTGCGTCTCGGAACGCAGCACCGCCACGGTCAGCTCGCCCTCGGGAAGGCCGTCGGCCGGCCGGAGATCGCGGTGCTCTCCCCTGCCGCCGAGCCCGAGCGCCACCCGCCGTGTCGCGCCCAGCAGCCTCGAACCGCTGCGCCGCGTCGTCGTCAGCGCCACGACCGGAGCGGGTGACCCGTTGGTGGTGCGGAACCGCTCGGGGAAGTCGTGGATGCCGGACACCTCGGCGCCGCGGAACCCGTAGATCGACTGGTCGGGGTCACCGGCTGCGACCAGGTCGCGCCCGTCACCGGCCAGCAGCCGGAGCAGCTCCATCTGCGCCGGGTCGGTGTCCTGCAGCTCGTCGACGAACACCAGCGGCCGGTCGGCCCGTTCCCGTGCGAGGAGCAGCGGCTGCGCGACCCACAGGGACACGACCGCCCGGATCAGCTCGGCCGGGTCATACGCCGCTGCGTCGCGGAACCCGGTGACCTCGCCGTACTGCCGCATGAACCGCGCCGCCGCCCGCCAGTCGTCGCGGTGCTGCGCCTTGCCGAGCGCGTCGAGCTCGCGCGGTGTGAGACCGCGCTCGTAGGCGCGCATCAGCAGGTCGCGCAGCTCCTGCACGAAGCCGCGGGTGGTGAGCGCGGGGTGCAGCCGGGTGGGCCAGGCACCTGGCCGGTCGGCGAGGTCACCGTCGAGCAGGTCGCGCACGACGAGGTCCTGCTCGGGCCCGGACAGCAGCCGCGGCACCGGGTCGCCGCGGAGCGCCGCCTCGCGGCGGAGCACACCGAAGGCGTAGGAGTGGAAGGTACGAGCGACGGGCTCCCTCGTCGCCCGCCCGAGCCGTGCCGTGACGCGTTCGCGCAGCTCGGCCGCGGCCTTGCGGCCGAACGTCAGGACCAGGACCTGCTCGGGATCGGCACCGGCCTCGATGCGCGCCACGACCGCCTCGACGAGGGTCGCCGTCTTGCCGGTGCCCGGACCGGCGAGCACCAGCAACGGGCCACCGTAATGGTCGACCACCCTCTGCTGGGCGGCGTCGAGGACCGGCTGCTCCACGGGCGCGATATCACGGCGCACCAAGCGGTAGGCCGAGGACGACACCCCGCGCCGGCGCTTCGCCGACCCCGTCCCGGACATGTCGCCCATGACACCACGCAGGTGTGACACGAACGCAACACCGACGCAGCCGACGTCGAGTCAGTTCTCCCTGATCGGCTGGCCGTCCCAACGGGCCAGGCGCATGTCCACTCGTTGACCGTCCGGTCGAAGCGGCGTCTTGTCCGCACGCAACCGTCGTAGCGTCTCGCGCTCCAACCCCGGTGGAGGTGAACCGTCGGCGTGCAGGCAGCGCCACCACGGCACGCCGCCGCCGTACGTCGCCATCACCCGGCCGACCTGCCGCGGCCCGCCCGAGCCGACCCACTCCGCGACGTCGCCGTAGGACATCACCCGACCGCGCGGGATGGACTCCACCACCTCGAGGACCTGCTCGACGTAGGGCGTGAGCTGCATCACGTCAGCATCGCGCACGACCTGTCGGCGGCGTGCGCCACACTCGTGGCATGGACGACCCGCGACCCGGCATCGGCTCACTCTTCGACCTCGTCGCACCCGTCTACGACGCGGTCGGCGTCGACTACTTCTCGGCCTTCGGACGCACCCTCGTGGACGACCTCGCGATCGCGCCCGGCGAGCGAGTGCTCGACGTTGGTTGCGGGCGCGGAGCGGCCCTGTTCCCCCTTGCCGAGCGGGTCGGCCCGACAGGTCGCGTCACCGGCATCGACCTGAGCCCGGAGATGGTCGCCCGCACTGCTGCCGACGCGCGCGAGCGTCACCTCGACAACGTCGAGGTGACGGTGATGGACGCGCAGAAACCGAGCCTGCCGGCCGCGTCCTACGACGTCGTGTCGGTCGCATTCGTCGTCTACTTCCTGGCCGAGCCCGCCGCCGCATTGCGGGCCTGGCGCGACCTTCTCGTCGAGGGCGGCCGGCTCGGCCTGACGACGTTCGCCCAGGTCGACGAACAATGGAAGGTGCTCGACGAGATCTGGGCGCCGTACGTGCCGGCGGAGTGGCAGGGGCGCCGGGACGCCGCCAAGGACCCGTTCACCTGGTCGGGCGGGGTCGAGGGAGTGCTGCGCGACGCCGGCTACCGAGACGCGCGCAGCACCGAGCGCACCCACGAGGTGCGCTTCCGCGACCTCGACCAGTGGTACGCGTGGTCCCAGTCGCAAGGGCAGCGCCTGTTCTGGGAGCGGATGCGGGACGACCGCGAGCGGGTGCGCGCCGACGCTTATCGCCGGCTCACCGACATCAGCGAACCCGACGGCAGCCTGCTGCTGCGGCAGGGGGTGAGATACACGATCGCGACCCGATGAGTCGCGGGAGGGTCACAGCCGGGCTCGCTCGCGACGCTCCTCCGCCTCCGCTGCACAGTCGACCAGGTGGTTTGCGGACGTCATCGGCAACGGCACCGGGAATCCCGAGAGCTGTGGCGAGTCGCCCCTCACCGCGAGGGGCAGGTCTGCCAGCGGCATCAGCTGCGTGCGCACGACGCCCAGGACGCGGGTGCGCACCCGGATCGAGTTCGTCTCGATGAACGCTCCCGGCACGAGATACATGCAGGTCGGCACCCGGAAGTCGAGCACCATGGCCGCCTCTGCACCAGGTTCGAGCGTCACCGTCTCGTCGGTGTCTGCCGGCGGTGGCGCCAAGGTGTCCGAGCCGTCCTCGGCCGGCTCGAACGGCGCGAACCGGGCCCGCACGATCCAGGACGTGAGGGCGCTGCGCGTCGGCGAGAGGCCGAGCACGGTCATCTTCACGCTCCCGCTGTTGCGCACCGAGGTGCTCAGGGTGAACGTCGTGCCGGCCTCGGCACGCGCCATGTAGCGGGTGTCGCTCACGCCGTCGCCGACGCGGCTGACGCCGTTGCCGGCGTAGAAGCTGTGGCCCAGCGAAAGCGTGCCCCCGTGCGCAACGAACAGCCAGCCGCTGAAGAGCAGCACGACGGCCACGGCAACCCCCGGCGCGGCCAGTCGGCGCCGCCCCGACAGCCGCCCGCTGAGCGCAGGGGGCAGCCGGCCGAGTGACGTTGCGACGGGTCGGGAGCGGGCCACGCTCCTATCTTGGCGAATCTTTGCTCCCGGACCGGAGAGGACGCGGCGCGCGGCGGAGTCCGCTCAGTAGGTCGGCAGTGACGGGTCGACCTGTCTTGCCCACGCGATCACGCCGCCACCCACGTGCACGGCGTCGGCGAAGCCGGCGCCCTTGACCACCGCGAGTGCCTCGGCGGAGCGCTGCCCCGACTTGCAGTAGAGGACGACCTTGCGGTCCTGCGGCAGGTCGACAAGCGCCTGTCCCGAGAGGATCCGGTCCTTGGGCACCAGGGTGGCGCCGGGGATCGACACGATCTCGAACTCGTTGGGCTCGCGTACGTCGACGAGGTGGATCTTGTCGCCGCGGCCGATCATGGCCTCGAGGTCCGTCACCGAGATCGTCGATCCGCGCGCTGCGTCGGCGGCCTCGTTGCTGATCGTGCCGCAGAACTCGTCGTAGTCGATCAGCTCGGTGACCGTCGGGTTCTTGCCGCAGACCGCGCACTCGGGGTCCTTGCGCACGTTGACGTTGCGGTAGCTCATCTCGAGCGCGTCGTAGACCATCAGTCGGCCGACGAGCGGCTCACCGACACCGGTGATGAGCTTGATGGCCTCGTTGACCTGGATCGAACCGATCGACGCGCACAGCACACCCAGCACGCCGCCCTCGGCGCACGACGGCACCATGCCGGGGGGCGGGGGCTCGGGGTAGAGGCAGCGATAGCAGGGCGCGGTGCCATCGGGCGCGTTCGCCCAGAAGACGCTGGCCTGACCGTCGAAGCGGTAGATCGAGCCCCACACGTAGGGCTTGCCGAGCAGCACGCACGCGTCGTTGACCAGGTAGCGGGTGGCGAAGTTGTCAGTGCCGTCGACGATGAGGTCGTAGGGGGCGAAGATGTCCAGCGCGTTGGTCGAGTCGAGCCGCTCCTCGTGCAGCACCACGTCGACGAACGGGTTGGCCTCCTGGATCGACTCCTTGGCCGACACCGCCTTCGGCCGCCCGATGTCCGACTGGCCGTGGATGATCTGGCGCTGCAGGTTCGACTCGTCGACGACGTCGAAGTCGATGATGCCCAGCGTGCCCACGCCGGCCGCGGCCAGGTAGAGCAGCGCGGGCGAGCCGAGGCCGCCGGCGCCGACCACCAGGACCTTGGCGTTCTTCAGCCGTTTCTGGCCGGTCATGCCGATGTCGGGGATGATCAGGTGGCGCGAGTAGCGGCGCACCTCGGCGACGGTGAGGTCGTCGGCCGGCTCCACGAGCGGGGGCAAGGACACGGGGTTTCCTCCAGGACGTACGAGGCCATCTCGGGCAGCGCTGCGCGCCGCGACACTTATGGGAACCGTGGCGGGCTCTACGAGATTCCGTCCTACCCAGGATATGGACGGGCTACCGCGGGGCCCGCAGGGCCTCAGCGAGGGATGTCGAGGAAGCGGCGTACGGCGGCGGCGACGTACTCCGGGTGCTCCATCTGCGAGACGTGACCGCTGTCGGGCAGCTGCACGAGCCGCGACCCGCTGATCACCCGGGCGGCCCGCGGCCCGGTGCGCGGGTCCACCAGCCGGTCGCGCTGGCCGTAGAAGAGCTGGGTGGGCGCCTGCACGCGCCCGGCGACGGTCCACAGCGACCGCTCGCCGGAGCGGAAGTACGCCGCGAGCAGGCTGCGCAGCGAGGCCAGCAGGGCATCGGACTCGTGGTCGAGCCGGGCGCGACGCGAGGCCTCGGCCACCGCCTCCCGCACCCGCTGGCCGGGCACCCGCGAGGGGTCGGCGTAGCAGAGAGCGAGCGTCGCGCGCACCCGCTGCTCGACCGGAAACCGCCCGAGTCGGCGAGCCAGCCGCTGGCCGACGAACGGCACGGCCAGGGCCGGCAGGTGCGCGTTCGAGGCCCGCGGCCGGAGCACCGGAAGGGCCGGCGAGACGAGGGTGAGCGTGCGAACCAGGTCGGGACGGTAGGCGGCTACGAGCACCGAAACCGTCCCTCCCAGCGAGTTGCCCATGAGATGGACGGGCCCGCGGTCACCAGCCTCGATCAGGGTGGCGACCGCCCGCGAATGGGCCTCGATGGAGTAGTCGTGGCCGCGCGGCGGCGGCGACCAGCCGAACCCCGGCAGGTCGGGTGCCACCGCGTCGACCCGGTCACGCAGCAGCCCCATCAGGTCGGTCCAGTTCGTCGACGACCCGCCGAGCCCGTGCACGAGCACCGCGGGTTCGGCGTCGGGGGAGGTCGGTTCGGCCCGGCGGACGTGCAACGTGGCCGTGCCGAGGTCGGTCAGCGCTCCCGGCCACGGCGGGAGGACCTCGCCCGCCGTGGCCAGGTCACCGCCGTACATTCGGGGATGCGCCTCGCTCACGACCCGGCCAGCAACGGCTCGAGGCGCCGGTTGATCGCGGCGAGCACCGCCCGGACCACGGAAAGCTGTGCGTCGTCGCGGACCACGGCGGCACCGGTGAGCCGCTCGCTGCCGCGTTCGGAGACCAGCGTCACCACCACCAGCACGACCCGCTCCGGTCCGGTCGTCGCCACCTCCACGTGCTCGACGTCGAAGCGCGCCCGTCCGTCGACGACTGCCTCCACGGCGCGCAGCGCCGCGTGGGCGACCAGGCGGGGCCCGCCGGTGGGCGTCGCAGCCGCCTCTGCCACGCCGTCCACCGACCGGCTGTCGAGGCCGAGCGTCACGGTGGCGGTCGCCCCGAGCCCGGCCGAGTTCAACTGCACCGCCTCGATGGTGAGCCGTCCGGGGCCGGCGACCTCGATGGCGGGGATCTGGGCGACCTGGGTGGCGAGGTGCTCCGCGACCGGGGCTGGGGCAACGGGGCGCACCGACTCGATCATCGAGCTCACCATCGGGGTGTGGGCACCTTCGGGCCGCTCGGCGGAGGTGGGCTCGTCGACCGTGCGCACCCGGTCGGCGTCGACGGCGAGCCCGAACCGGGACCGCAACAGCTTGTTGACGGCCCCGGCCACGGCCACATCGTCGACCCCGGAGTGCAGCTGGAGCCGCAGCGTGCCCGGGCCGCCGACGTCGTCGGGCTCGATGGACGCCTCGGCCACGCCGCCGACCGAGAGCAGGGCGGCGACCAGCTCGCGGTGCTGCGTCACGGTCACGCGACGAGTCTGACAGGCTGGCGGCGGTTCGGAGGGCGTCCGCGGACCTACCCTTACCCGGGCACCTCGACGACGGGAGGAGAGGGCATGTCGGACCAGGCACCTGAGACCCCCGAGGCGGACCTCGCCGAGCAGCAGGCGGATGTCCTCGACGACGAGGACACCCGCGGCACGGACGCTCCGGGCGAGGGCTCGGACGAGGTCGACCCGGCGGACCGGGCAGAGCAGGAGCAGGTGGTCGGCCTCGGCGACGACGAGTACCCCGCCGAAGGGTGAACGCCCACGTAGGATCGTCCCGTTCTGTCCAACCGAGGTGAGGAGCCCCTCCTTGGCGACCCCACCCGACATCCGGACCCGCAGCGCACGGCTACCGCGATCGGCGCGCCGCACGCAGCTCCTCGGCGCGGCACAAGAGGTGTTCGTGGCGCAGGGCTACCACGCCGCCGCCATGGACGACATCGCCGAGCGAGCCGGCGTCAGCAAGCCCGTGCTCTACCAGCACTTCCCCGGCAAGTTCGAGCTCTACCTGGCCCTGCTCGACCAGCATGCCGAGGCGATGGTCGCCGCCGTCCGTGAGGCGCTCGCGTCGACGACCGACAACAAGGCACGGGTTGCCGCCACGATCGCGGCCTACTTCCGCTTCGTCGACGAGGACGGTGGCGCGTTCCGGCTCGTCTTCGAGTCCGACCTCACCAACCAGGCCGCCGTGCGCGACCGGGTCGACGGCGTCACCGCGCAGTGCGCCCAGGCGATCAGCGAGGTGATCCGCGAGGACGCCGGCCTGCCGGCGGAGGAGGCCCGGCTGCTCGGGGTGGGCCTCACCGGGATGGCCCAGGTCGCCGCGCGCTACTGGCTCGCGACGGACGGGTCGATCCCGCGCGACGCGGCCGCCCGCCTGCTCGCCAGCCTGTCCTGGCGCGGCATCGGCGGCTTCCCCCTCACCGGTGAACCGGGTTGAGGCTCGACTAGCCTTTCCCTTGTCGACGACCCTTCCCTTGTCGACGGCATTGTCGCCGGCTGTCCCGCACGGCTCAACCCGCAATCCGGAGGTCCATGTGGAGGTCAGGATCGGCGTACAGCACGCCTCGCGCGAGCTCCTCCTGGACAGCCCGGAGACCACGGAGACGATCACCGACGCGGTGTCCGAGGCGCTGACGGGCGAGAGCAGGATCCTCTCGCTCACCGACGAGAAGGGCCGGCGCGTGGTGGTGCCCGCCGACAAGCTCGCGTACGTCGAGATCGGCGAGCCGGAAGCGCGCAGAGTCGGTTTCGGCGCGATGTGACGCGGGTCGCGATGCAGCGCGTCAGGCCGACAGGCCCAGCGCCGCCATCCGCCTCGTGTGGTTCTCGGTGAGCCGGGCGAACATCCGCCCCACCTCGGCGAGATCGGCGCCCGGCCGGTTGAGCCCGCCCACCAGCAGCGAGGCGAGGCTGTCGCGCTCGGCGGCCACCCGCTGGGCCTGGCTCAGCGCCTCGCCGACCAGCCGCCGGCCCCAGAGGGCGAGCCGACCGGCCAGCCGGGGGTCGACCTCGATGGCCGCGCGCACCCTCGCCACCGCGAACTGCGAGTGCCCGGTGTCCTCGAGCACCCTCAGCACCAGGTCACGGTCGGCCGGGTCGAGGTAGGCCGAGACCTCGCGGTAGAAGTCCTCGGCGATGCCGTCACCGACGTAGGCCTTGACCAGGCCCTCGAGCCAGTCGCCGGGCGCTGTTCGGGCGTGGAAGGCCTCGAGCGCCTCGACGAACGGCTCCATGGCGTGGTCGGGCGACGCTCCGAGCGCCGCGATGCCGTCGCGGAGCAGCGCGAAGTGGTTGTACTCGGCGACCGCCATCGCCGCGAGCGCCGCCTTGTCGGCGATGGTCGGGGCGAACGAGGCGTCGTCGGCGAGGCGCTCGAACGCGGTCAGCTCGCCATAGGCCAGCGCGCCGAGCAGATCGACGACGGCGTCGTGGTAGGCCCGGTCGGCGTTCTCCGGCGCCCCGGGCGCGTGGCCTGGATCGTGCGTGGCGGGCTGCTGCGTCACCTCCGCAGCGTACCGACCAGGTAACCTGTGGTGGTCGAACGGATGCCCGGTCGCCCGGCGATGACATGAAGGACCGATCGGCTCCGACCAAAGCCTGCGCCTCCCGCGCGGCCCGCCGGCGTTCCGGCGTGCGGCCCCGGACGTACGGCATCGAAGAAGGAGCACGTCCTGCATATCCCGACCTTTGCCGAGTTGGGGGTCCTCCCCGCCACCGTGGAGTCCCTGAACGACGTCGGCATCACCCACGCTTTCCCGATCCAGTCCCTCACCCTGCCGGTGGCCCTGCACGGCCACGACATCATCGGCCAGGCCAAGACCGGCACCGGTAAGACGCTCGGCTTCGGCATCCCGCTGCTGCAGAACGTGACCGCCCCCGGCGAGGAGGGCTACGAGGACCTGCCGACCGCGGGCAAGCCGCAGGCCCTCGTGGTGGTCCCCACGCGCGAGCTGTGCGTGCAGGTGACCGGCGACCTGCAGAAGGCCGCGACCCGCCGCAAGGTACGCACGCTCTCGGTCTACGGCGGGCGCGCCTACGAGCCGCAGGTAGAGGCGCTGCGCAAGGGCATCGACGTCGTCGTCGGCACACCGGGCCGGCTCATCGACCTCGCCAAGCAAGGCCACCTCGACCTGGGACACGTGCGCACGCTGGTCCTCGACGAGGCCGACGAGATGCTCGACCTGGGCTTCCTGCCCGACGTCGAGCGCATCGTTCGACTGGTGCCCGCGGGCCGTCACACGATGCTGTTCTCGGCGACGATGCCCGGCCAGGTGATCGCGCTCGCCCGCCAGTACATGCACCACCCGACGCACATCCGCGCCGTCGACCCCGACGACGACGGGCAGACGGTCAAAGCCGTCGAGCAGCACATGTTCCGCGCGCACGCGATGGACAAGGTCGAGATGCTCGCGCGCATCCTGCAGGCCGACGGCCGCGGGCTCACGCTCGTGTTCTGCCGCACCAAGCGCACCGCGGCCAAAGTGGCCGACGACCTGATCGACCGCGGCTTCGCGGCCGGTGCGGTGCACGGCGACCTCGGCCAGGGCGCGCGCGAGCAGGCGCTGCGCGCGTTCCGCAGCGGAAAGGTCGACGTGCTGGTCGCCACCGACGTGGCCGCTCGCGGCATCGACGTGCAGGACATCACGCACGTCATCAACTTCCAGTGCCCCGACGACGAGAAGACCTACCTGCACCGCATCGGGCGTACGGCGCGGGCCGGCGCGTCCGGCACCGCTATCACATTCGTCGACTGGGACGACCTGCCCAAGTGGGCGCTCATCGACAAGGCACTCGACCTCGGCTTCGGCCCGCCCGAGGAGACCTACTCGAGCTCGGACCACCTCTACGAGGAGCTGGAGATCCCGCGCGACGCGACCGGTGTGCTCCCCCGCAGCAAGCGGACCCGCGCCGGACTCGACGCCGAGAAGGTCGAGGACCTGGGCGAGACGGGCCGGGCGGCGGGTCGCGGCGAGGCCCGCGGCGGCCGGGGGTCGGCCCGCAGCGGTGGTCGAGACAGCGGCGGCGGACGGGACAAAAGCAGCCCCGATGCTGGCAGTGGACGGGACAAGGGCAGCCGCGACGCTGGCAGTGGTGGCGGCAGCCGGGACAGCGGACCCGAGCGCGAGGCGCGCCCGCGCCGCAACCGGCAACGGCAGCGCACCCGCGGCGCCGGCCAGGCCGCCGACGGTGTAGCTGTCTCGGCGGACAGTGCAGCCGCAGCCGGATCTGCCCCTGTCTCCGGCGCCGACGCCGAGGGCGGCACGGCGTCGGGGGCAGATCGCCCGGCCCGGCGGCGCCGGCGCGGTGGACGCGGTCGCACCCGCGGCGGCGAGGCCACGAAGAGCGAGCAGCCGGACTCGGCTCCCTCGGACTAGCGTCCGCTGTTCGACCGCGACGATCAGCTAACCGCTCAAGATCGCAATGCGCCCCCACAAAGCCGAGACAACCGAACGGTCCGGCCGCGTGAAGCACCCGCGCGGCACATCGGGTCGGGTGCCTTTGTGGGGCGTAGTTGCGATCACCGGAGGTTGGGTGGCTGCTCAGAGCTTGAGCCTGAGGCGGACCCAGGTGCGGTGGCGGCAGGACGGGCAGCGCATCCACGACGGGTGGTCGCGGCGGATGAACGGCAGGTGCAACGAGGGCACCGCCAACGTCAGCACCTTCTGCGGCGAGATCACACTCGTGCGCCCGCAACGGGAGCAGTTGACGGTCACCGCGCCGAAGGGTGGCTCCTGAGGAGCCACGCTGTAGATCGAGCGCCGGCCCTGCGGGTCGCTCGGCCGGCCCAGTGCCTGACCGTTCGACGATGCGTGCGGGCCGCGGCGCCGGAGCCGGTCGAAGCCCGTCTCGTCACTCATCCCGTCTCCAGCAGCACGGTCGCGGGCGTCACTCGAAGAGCCGTTCGGCCAAGGTGCGGTACGCCTCCGCACCGCGCGTCCGGCCCGCCGTCGCCAGCACCGACCGGCCCGCGGCCGGTGCCTCCGCAAAGCGCACCGACTTGGGGATCGGCGGCTCGATCACGGTCAGGTCGTAGCGATCGCTCACGTCGGCGAGCACGGCGCGCGCGTGGTTGGTACGACTGTCGTAGATGGTGGGCAGCACACCGAGTACATCGAGGCGAGGGTTGAGGATGCGTTGCACCTCGTGGACGGTGTCGAGCAGCTGGCCGACACCGCGGTGGGAGAGCATCTCGCACTGCAACGGGATGATGAGCTCGTCCGCGGCCGTCAATGCGTTGAGCGTCAGCACTCCGAGGGAGGGCGAGCAGTCGAGCAGGATCACGTCGTAGCCGGGCGACACGTCGGCGAGCGCGGTGCGCAGGGCGAACTCCCGACCGGGTCGCGTGAGCAGCTGTGCCTCGGTGCCGGCGAGCTCGATGGTGGCCGGCAGGACGTCCATGCCGTCGTCGGTCGACTGGATCGCCATTGCGGCACCGACCCGGCCCAGCAGCACGTCATGGACGCTCAGCTCGACGGCCTCGGGGTCGAGACCCAAGGAGAACGTCAGACAGGACTGTGCGTCGAGGTCGACGACGAGCACCTTGCGGCCGCGCTCCACCGCCGCGGCGCCGAGCGAGGCGACCGTCGTCGTTTTGGCGACGCCACCCTTCTGGTTGGCCACCGCGATGATTCGGGTCACGGCGCCATTGTTCACACATGCAGCGTTCGAGGGGGAAGGGACCGCCCGGTAGCGTTCGAACCGTGAGCACTCCCCGCTACCTCGATCTGCCCGACGGCGTGCGTCCGACCCGCCTGACGACGGCGCGCGGCGAGCTCGCCGCCCTGGTCGCCGGTCCGTCCGGCCCCGACAAGGACGCCGCGCCTCCCGCGCTGCTCGTGCCCGGCTTTACCGGCTCGAAAGAGGATTTCCTTCCTGTCCTCGCGCCGCTGGCCGACGCGGGATTCGCCGTGACCGCCATCGACCTGCCCGGCCAGTGGGAGTCGCCCGGCGACGGCAACCCCTCGTCGTACGACGTGAAGTCCTACGCCGCGGACGTGCTCGCCCTGCTGTCGCTGCTCGGCCCCGCCCACCTGCTCGGCCACTCGTTCGGCGGCCTGGTCGGGCGTGCGGCGGCGCTGGCCGACCCGACGGCCATGCGCTCGCTCACCCTCCTCGCTTCTGGCCCGGCGGCGATCCCCCACCCGACGGCCAGCAACCTGGGCCTGCTGATCCAGGCACTGCCAGCCATCGACCTCGAGTCGATCTGGGTCGCCAAGCGACAGCTCGAAGCACCCACCGAGGTTGCGCCGCCGACACCCGAGATCGAGGACTTCCTGCACCGACGGTTCGTGGCCAACGATCCGGTGTCACTGCTGCGGATGGCCGAGCAGTTGCTGGCCGAGACCGATCGCTGCGCAGAGCTCGCGGCAACAGACGTCCCGGTGCTGGTGGCTTTTGGCAGCCGTGACGAAGGGTGGCCACCAGCGGTCCAGGCCGACATGGGGAGACGGCTGGGTGCGACAGTTGCCGAGTTCGCCGAGGCGGCGCATTCACCGGCGGTCGAGGACCCGGATGCGACGGTTGCCGTGTTGACACAGTTTTGGCGGGCCACCAGCTAGTTTCGGTCGTGCTGGAGCGGGGAGTTGGGCCCCAGTGGACAGGCCGGAAGTACACGCGGAACTGGGCGGAGCGCCCTCGGAGGTTTCGCGCGCCCGCCACCTGGTCGGTTCCCACCTCGCGGCGCGAGGTCTCGACGCCGAAGTCAGCGAGGTGGCCACGCTCCTGGTGAGCGAGCTGGTGACGAACGCGCTGCTGCACGGCAGCCCGCCGATCCGCCTTCTCGCGACGACGACCGCCGCCGCACTTCGGGTCGAGATCCACGACGCAGCCGTGCACGTGATGCCGGCCATCCGGCCCAGGCAGGCCCAGCAACTGGGCGGGCGCGGGCTGCAGCTGGTATCCGCACTCGCCACCCGCTGGGGCGCGGCGGCCCGCGACGACGAGAAGTACGTCTGGTTCGAGCTCGCCCTGCCCAACAGCTGAGCGCGCGGCTCCATGCGTCAGGCGTCCGCGACGAACGCGGTGATCGCGTCCGCGACGAGCTGCACGGCGATCGCCGACAGCAGCAAGCCCGCGATGCGAGTGACGAGGGTGACGCCGCTGTCCTTGATGACGCGGATGATGGCCACCGAGTAGCGCATGAACAGCCAGAGCACGATGTGGACCGCGACGATGCCGGCGGCCAGCGCGCCAGCCTGCGCGACGTCGTCGACCCGGCGGACGAACACGATGGTCGCGACGATCGCACCCGGCCCGGCGAGCAGCGGCGTGCCGAGTGGGACCAACGCGACGTTGACATTGGCCGTGGCCGACGGGTCGTCGGCCCGGCCGGTCAGCAGCTCCAGCGCTACGAGGAGGAGCAGCAAGCCGCCGGCGGCCTGCATCGCCGGCAGCGTGATGCCGAGGTAGTCGAGGATCGACTGCCCGAAGAGAGCGAACACGGTGATGATGAAGAAGGAGACAACGGCGGCCTGCCAGGCGAGTCGCCGGCGCCCCTTCGGCGTGCGTCCGCTGGTAAGCGACAGGAACAGCGGGATCGTGCCCGGCGGATCCATGATGACGAACAGGGTGACGAAGACCTCGATGAAGAACTTGACGTTCGACGAGTCGCTCATCAGGTGATGATGGACCGGGCACTCGCCTGCGCGAGCATCGCCTCGAAGACCTCAGGGTCGGTGGTGTTCTCACCGAGCCGGTTGTCCTTCCCGTCACCGTGGTAGTCGCTCGCACCGGTGACGAGCAGGCCGAGGTCGGCGGCGATGCCCCGCAGTCGTGCGCGCGCCTCGGGCGGATTGTCGCGGTGGTCGACCTCCAGGCCGGCCAGCCCGGCCTCCGCCAGGCGCGCGATGACGGCGTCGCCGACCGTGCGGCCACGGTGGGAGGCCGCGGGGTGAGCGAAGACGGCCACGCCGCCGGCCGACCGGACGAGCTGCACGGCGCGAACCGGGTCGACGTAGTAGTGGTCGACGAAGAACGGTCCGTCGTTGTGCAGGAGCTCGGCGAACGCGGCGTTGCGGTCGGCGACGACACCCGCCGCGACCAACGCGTCGGCGATGTGGGGTCGGCCGACGGTGGCGCCGGGCTCCATCTGGTCGAGCACCAGCTGCCAGGTCACCGGGTGGCCGGCGTCCGCGAGCTTGGCGACGATCGCCTGCGCGCGGGGCACCCGGTCGTCGTAGGCCTTGGACAGCTCGTCGACCAGCTCGGGATGAGCGGCGTCGAACAGGTAGCCCAGCAGGTGCATGCTCACGCCGTCGGCCTCGCACGAGATCTCGACACCGGGCACCAGGCGCAGGCCCGCTGGCAGCGCCTGCTCCGCTTCCTCCCACCCCTTGGTGTTGTCGTGGTCGGTCAGCGCCACGACGTCGAGGCCCGCGGCCTTCGCGTTGCGGACCAGCTCGGCCGGGCTGTCGGTGCCGTCGGACGCGGAGCTGTGGGCATGCAGGTCGATGGACGGGTCGCTGGACATCGCCACCAGCGTAGGGCCCGCGGCCCACGCGGGACGCCGCGCCGGACCGTGCGTGAGAAGACGGTGTGCTGGGGCTGCGGGGTCGGGCTAGTCGGCGAGTCGTGGCGAGAGCGCCCCGAACGGCAGGTCGAGGTCGTGCCCCGCGTCACGCATGTCGGTCAGTACGAAGTCGTCGATCAGCAGGAAGCCGGCCGACTCCGGCCAGAGGACGATCCACAGCCAGCAGCCGAGTGCCTCACCGACGTACACCGCCCGGTCCGACGCCCCGGGCATCGTCCACATCGCGGTGGGATGGCCGGCCGCGTGGAGCTTGGCGTGCGGTGCGAGGGCGCCGACGATCTCGTTTCCGGGTTCGAGCACCTCGGCGCCGGCGAGCCAGGCACCCAGGCCGACGCCGGGCTCTTCGGCGACGAGCAGCACGTCGGCGACACCGCCGAGCGGCGACGGCCCCGAGCAGGCGACCACCGTCGCGCGCGCACCGGTGCGCTCGTCGCCGGCATGACACGCGCCGGTCATCAGCCAGCCTTTGGGCAAGGGCCAGGGCAGCCACACGGGGACGGCAGAGGTGGCGGTGATGTGCTGGAGGGCTTCGATCGAGGGTGGCCCGGCATGCTGAAGAGGGTGAACCGGACCGTGGCGCTCGCACTGCCAGGAGCTCGACCAGAGTCCCGGCGACTGCAACCCGGACCCACATCGCGGGCAGTGCGGGCCGACTTTCATGCCCTGACGGTCCCGCCCTGCGCGGCCTGCCGTCAAGCGACCGTCATCCCGGCGGCGGAATGGACCTATTCCGCCCTCGACGCGGAGGCTGTGCGAGGGCTAGACGACGCGGCGGCGCTTCTCCACCACCCGGCGACGACGCACCGGAAGCTCGACGACGGGGCGACGACGGATACGGGACGGCCGCACGTCGAACATCGTCACACCCATCACGATGACGAGGATCACGGCCAGGATGATCACCACTGTCTGCATCGCCCCTCGTCTCTTCCGGTCTTCTAGGCTGACCGGAATGTTCCCGGACCCGTTGCCGACGAAACGACGTGTCCCCTGTGTGGGTGCATTGGTCCACGACGACGAGGGCCGGCTGCTCGTCGTACGCCGGGGGCGCGAGCCTGCTGTCGGCCAGTGGTCCGTGCCCGGCGGACGGGTCGAGCCGGGCGAGGACGACGGGGAGGCCGTACGCCGGGAAGTGCTCGAGGAGACCGGTCTGCACGTCGTGGTCGGGCTGCTGGTCGGCACCGTCGTCCGGCCCGGTCTGGCCGGACAGGACTACGACATCCGCGACTACGCCTGCTCGCTCGCTGTTACCACGGCACCGGTGGCCGGCGACGACGCGGCCGAGGTGCGCTGGGTGACGCGGGTCGAGCTCAAGTCGCTCGACCTGGTCGACGGCCTGTGGGACTGCCTGGTCGATTGGGGCATGCTGCCCACCTGAATGGCCCGAACCAGTCAAGACTTTGTCGATTCCTCCCGACGCTCTGGTGTGAGTGCATACCGTTCAGGCATGACCACGACGAGCCCGTCGATCAGGTTGCGACTGACCTGGAGTCAACGACGGGCGTTCGTCCTCGCGGTGGTCGGCTTCCAGGTGCTGGTGTGGTCGGACGCGCTGCTGGGCGGGGGTCGCTACGGCGGCAGCTGGAAGACCGCGCTCGCCGGCGTCGTCTTCATCGGCATGGCCGCGGCCACCTGGTGGGTCGGGACATCGATGACGCGACGCGATCTGGTCATCCACGCGGTGCCGCCGCTGGTCATCCCGTGGGCCGAGGTGCAACAGATCGAGGTCCAGTCGCAGCTCGGGATCTCGACGGTCGTCATCCATCACGGGAACGGCACCCGTCGGCGTACCCGACTGTGTGCGCCGACGACCGGTCCGCTCGGCCGCGACGAGGAGTTCCAGGACAAGGTCCGCGTGCTCCGCAGCTTCTGGGCCGAGTCCAGCCGCGCCTAGCCCCGCCGAGTCGAGTCGGGACCCGCCGAGTCGAGTCGGACCCGCCGAGTCGAGTCGGACCCGCCGAGTCGAGTCGGACCCGCCGAGTCGACCACGTTAGGTAGGCGCAGCAGTCCCTCAACAGGTCTGGCGGCCTGTTGAGGCAGTGCCTCGCCTGTTGTGGCTCGGCCGGCCGCTAGCTCTCGACGGGCTCAGGTCGGCCCGGCTGCTCCCCACCGCGCGCCTCGCCGTACGACCGCTTCGGCACCATCACCTTGCGCCGGAACACGCAGACGACGACACCGTCCTGGTTGTGCCCGCGCGTCTCGACATGCACGACCCCCCGGTCGTCCTTCGACCGCGACTCGGTCTTGTCGAGCACCGTCGTCTCGCCGTAGATCGTGTCGCCGTGGAACGTCGGCTTGACGTGGCGCAGCGACTCGACCTCGAGGTTGGCGAGGGCCTTGCCCGAGACGTCGGGCACCGACATGCCGAGCAGCAGCGAGTAGATGTAGTTGCCGACCACGACGTTCTTGCCGAACTCAGTGGTGCGCTCGGCGTAGTTCGCGTCGAGGTGCAGCGGATGATGGTTCATCGTGAGCAGGCAGAACAGGTGGTCGTCGTACTCCGTCACCGTCTTGCCCGGCCAGTGCTTGTAGATCGCGCCGACCTCGAACTCCTCGTAGTAGCGACCGAACTGCATGCGCGGTCCTCTCTGTGCGGCAACGGGCGGAGCAGTGCCTCAACAGGCCTGCCAGCCTGTTGAGGGACTGCTGCGCCTACCTAACGTGGTCGACTCGGCGGGTGGGGTGGGGTGGGGGGGTCAGCGGGGTTGGGGGTGGAGGCGGGCGAGGACCTCGCGGGCGGCGTCGGCGTGCGCCCAGACGCAGACGAGCTCGTACTGGCTGCTCACGATCTTGCTGCGTGACGTGAAGTCGCGCTTGCCGCCCGACATCGCGTGCCCGACGAAGCCGAAGACGGCACCGAACGCGGCGCCGTAGGCGATCGCGGACAGCACCAGGACGAACGGGCTGGTGCCCTCGTCGGCGAAGGCCGCCAGCAGCACGCCGACGAACAACCCGAACCACGCCCCGCTCGCCGCACCCGCGGCGGCGGCCCGCCCCCGGGTGAGCCGGCCGGTGACCCGCTCGACCATGCGCAGCCCGTTGCCGACGATGCTCACGTGCTGCACCGGGAACTGTTGGTCAGAGAGGAAGTCCACCGCCTTCTGCGCCTCGACGTAGGTGTCATAGGTCCCGATGACCTGTCCGCGCGGGATGTCGGAGTACTGCTCATGGGTCGACACGGCGCCCTCCTCGGCTCTCACTGCCATGCGTCTGTCTCGATGGCCCGACTGCTGCAACGCCGCTGCCGGGCCGCGTCGTTCCCCCAGGGTCCCGCAAGTCCTCGATGCGGCTCACTCCCAGGTCACCGGCACGCCGTGCGGGTGCGCCGCGCCGAGGACCCGGTGGGCTCCCCCGGGCCAGGTTCGCAGCTCGACGAGGAACTCGTCGTTGCGTCCCGGCGCCCGCGGGCGGGGCTCGAGGAGCAGGCGGGCCAGGGCCGCGTCGCTGTCGGCAGTCGCGCCCAGCTCGTACAGCCGCTCGAGCACGGCCGCCTGCTCGGCGCCGTCGAGGTACTGCCACATCACCGAGTGCCACACCACCGTGGTCGTGCCAGGCACCAGCGTGAGCCGCTCGACGAAGTCGTGGGCCCGGGAGCGCTCGACCCGAGCCGGCGACCGGGCGGCGACGTCGATGGCACCTCGCAGTCGCTCGATCCGGGCGATCTGGTCGGGCCAGACGTACGACGTGAGCCGCAGCCGTCCCTCCTCGGTGCCAGGATCGAGCGGCTCGGTGTCGCAGCCGGCGCGCTCCACGATCTCCAGCGGCGGTCCGGTCGGCGGCGGCGTCCCCCACCACGGGTCGGCGAGCACGACGGGTGAGCCGAGCGGTCCGACACCCCCACCGTCCTGGATCTGCAGCCGGTACGCGTCGGCGTGCAGGTTCAGCCCTGCGCTCGCCCCGATCTCGAAGAGCCGCAGCGGCCCGGGCCGCCAGGCCAGGACGTGCAGCAGCCCGCCGATGAGTGCGGCTGCCCGGCCGACCTCGTTGGTCTGCGGTGCCTGCCCGAGCCGGGCACGCAGCTCGTCGGCGTACTCGTCCAGCACCTGGCGCACCACCGGCCAGGTGCGCTCGGGGTCATAGCTCCCGCCGGTCGACGGGAAGCAGGCGGCGAGGTCGGGGACCCCGCCTTCGAGGGCCAGCCGGTGGACGCCCGCCATCAGGCGCAGTGACAGGGCCGACGCGACCGAGTCGTCCTCGTGCCCGGCGAGCACCGCGGCAGCCGGGCCTCCGGCAAGTACGTCGTCGGCCACGCGGTGCAGCAGGTGCAGGTAGAGCGGCGAACCCAGCTGGCCGCAGGCGTCCGCCTGGTCGCGGATGCGCCCGACGAGCGGCTCGTACGCGATCCCGCTCGTCATGCCAACGTCGACGGGTCGGCGTTGCCCCCGCAGACGACCACCACGACGCGTTCGTCGGGCTCCGGGATGTAGGCACCGGCGAGCACCGCCGCGAGTGCCGCGGCACCACCGGGCTCGGCGCCGATGCGCAGCTCGTCCCAGAGCAGCCGCCGCGCGGCGAGCACGGCGTCGTCCTCGACGAGCACGACCTCGACACCCTTGGCCGCGCAGACCTCGAACCCGGTCACCCCCGCCCGTCGGGCACCGAGCGAGTCCGCTGCCACCCCGCCGACCTCGACGTCCACCGGCTCCCCCGCCGCGAGCGCGCTGTGCAGCGTCGCGGTCGTGACCGTCTCGACGCCGATGACGCGGACGTGCTCGGGCGCCGCAGCAGCGATGCCGCCCACCAGGCCGGCGCCGCCCACAGCCACCAGGAACGTATCGGCGCCGGGCACCTGCTCCGCCATCTCCAGGCCCACTGTTCCCTGGCCCGCGACGACCTCAGGCATGTCGTAGGCATGGACGGTGAGCGCACCCGTCTCGGCCTGCCGGTCGGTCGCCGCGGTCAGCGCGTCGGCGTACCACTGCCCGGTGACGAAGACCTCGGCGCCGAGCCGGCGCAGCAGGTCGACCTTCGAGGCCGGTGACGACTCGGGCACGAACACCGCGGCACGTACGCCGAGTGCAGCTGCGGCGTAGGCGACAGCGAGCCCGTGGTTGCCGCCCGACGCCGCGACGACTCCCTCGGGCGGCAGGTCGGCGCCGAGCAACCGGTTGAACGCACCGCGCACCTTGAACGACCCGGCGAACTGCATCAGCTCGAGCTTGAACACCAGCGGCGCGGGGTAGCCGAAGGCACCCGCACCGGGCTCGATCACCGGGGTGCGGCGCACACGTCCGGCGATGCGCGCGGCCGCGACTTCGACGTCCGCCCGCGAGATCACGGCGCAACGCTACCCGCGACCGCAACACCGATCGCGAGGGCTCAGCGCAGCCTGTACTCCTCGAGCAGCCGCCGTCCGATGATCATCTTCTGGATGTCCGACGTGCCCTCGCCGATGAGCAGCATCGGCGCCTCGCGGTAGAGCCGCTCGATCTCGTACTCCTTGGAGTAGCCGTAGCCGCCATGGATGCGGAACGAGTCCTCGACGACCTCCTTGCAGTACTCGCTCGCGAGGTACTTCGCCATCCCGGCCTCGACGTCGTTGCGCGCGCCCTTGTCCTTGATGCGCGCCGCCGACACCATCATCGCGTGCGCGGCCTCGACCTTTGTCGCCATCTCGGCGAGGCGGAACATCACTGCTTGGTGCTGGGCGATCTGCTTGCCGAACGTCTCGCGCTGCTGCGCATAGCGGATGCCGAGCTCGAACGCCCGCAGTGCGACCCCGCAGCCGCGGGCCGCAACGTTGACGCGACCCACCTCGACGCCGTCCATCATCTGGTAGAAACCCTGGCCGGTCTCGCCGCCGAGCACCCGCGACGCAGGCACCCGGTGTCCGTCGAAGACCGCCTCGGTGGAGTCGACGCCCTTGTAGCCCATCTTCTCGATCTTCCCGGGGATGGTGAGCCCGGGCATCGTCTCACCGAAGCCTGGTTCCTTCTCGACGAGGAACGTCGTCATGTTGCGGTGAGCTCCTTCGGCGCCCTCGTCGGTACGCACCAGGACTGCGAGCAGGTTCGACGTGCCGCCGTTGGTGATCCACATCTTCTGGCCGTTGATGACGAAGTCGTCGCCGTCGCGCGTCGCCTTGGTCGTGATGCCCGACACGTCGGAACCGCAGCCGGGCTCGGACATCGAGAAGGAGCCGCGCACCTCGCCCGTTGCCATCCGCCGCAGGAACGTCTGCTTCTGCTCCTCGGTGCCGTGCTGCTTGATCATGTAGGCGACGATGAAGTGCGTGTTGATGATGCCGCTGACGCTCATCCAGCCGCGCGCGATCTCCTCGACGACCAGGGCGTAGGTCAACAGCGACTCACCGAGGCCGCCGTACTCCTCGGGGATCATGAGGCCGAACAGCCCCATCTCCTTCATGCCCTCGACGATGTCCTGCGGGTAGGTGTCGTCGTGCTCGAGCGACGCGACGTTCGGGAGGATCTCCTTGTCCACGAACCCGCGAACGGTCTTGACGATCTCCTCCTGGACGTCGGTGAGCCCCTCGGTCTGCGCGAGGCGTGCCATCGTCGCGCCACGTCCCTTCGTCGTACGCCGATGCGTGCCGCACCTGTCGTCGTCACCGCGATGTTACCCGCGGGTTAACTTCCCTTCGACGGTGACTCCGACCGCAGTCCCAGCCTCCGGTAGCCGTACGACGAAGCGCGCGCCGGCCGCCTGGTCCGCGCCGACGCGGTCCTCGACACCCACGGAGCCACCGTGTCGCCGAGCGATCGCCGCGACGATGGACAGCCCCAGGCCGGTGCCCCCGTCGTCTCGCGCACGTGACGGGTCGAGCCGCACGAAGCGGTCGAAGACCCGCTCGCGGTCGCCCGGAGGAACACCGGGGCCGTCGTCGGTCACGGCCAGCTCGACCACGCCGTCGTGCGTGCCGAGCTCGACCACCACCGCCGTCTCCGCATGGTGCTCGGCGTTCTCGAGCAGGTTGCGCACCAGCCGCACCAGCTCCTCGCGGCTGCCACCCACCGGGGCCGCGCTCACGGCTGAGGCGGTCAGGTCGATCCTGGTGCCACCGCGCAGCCGCGCGACCTCCTCGAGCACGACGTCGTCGAGGTCGACCGGGTGCGACGTGTCGGGGACCGACGTGTGGGTGTCGTCCTCGCGTGCCAGGAAGAGCAGGTCGCGCACCAGATGCTCCATCGTCCGGCCGTCGACGAGCAGCTCACGAGCCAGCCCAGGCCACTCGACACGGTCCGGTTGCGAGAGAGCCACCTCCAGCCGGGTGCGTTGGCTCGCGAGCGGGCTCTGCAGCTCGTGTGACGCATCGGCGAGGAAGGTGCGCTGACGCACGTTCGCGGCCTCGAGCCGGTCCAGCATCGCGTTCATGGTGCGCGCGAGCTGACCCACCTCGTCCTCGGTCTCCGGCTCCGGCACCCGGCGGTCGAGAGCGGTGCCGGTGATGTCGGCGACCTGCGAGCGGATGGCCTCGACCGGTCGCAGCGCGCGTCCGACCGCAACCCAGGTGCCCGCGGCGAGGGCGAGCAGCAGCAAGGGGAGGCCGAGCAGCAGGAACCGGCGCAGCGTGTCGACCGACTCGGTCACCGACTCGAGGCTGGTGGCGACATAGACCGTGACCGGGCCCTCGGGCGTCCCTGCTCGTGCGCCCCACACCCGGAAGTCCTCGCGGTCGCCGTCGTCGGGCACGTCCTCCACGGTCCGTACGACTGTGGCGCCCGCGTCGGGCCGGAATGTCGCGACCGGCGGCTTGCCGCGCGCGTCCGGCGACGAGGCCACCACAACACCCGCGTCGTCCACCACCTGGACGAGCCGGTCCTCGCCCGGCGGCGCGAGCTCGACAGGGAGGGCACCCGCCTCGGCCAGCACCGTGAGATCGCCGACCCGGCTGCGCGCTCCTTCGTCGTCCCGGCGGACCAGCGAGGCCTCGAGTGAGACAAGCAGCACCCAGGCTCCGAGGGAAAGGGCGAGCGCAACGACGACCGTGGCCGCGAGGGTGGTGCGCATCCGTACGCTGCCGCGGAACGTCGGGAGGCGGTGCCGCATGCTCAGCCTCCGTCGGGGTCGAGCCGGTAGCCGACGCCTCGCACGGTCTGCAGGCCGGCGCGGCCGAAGGGCTCGTCGATGCGGCGGCGCAACTGGCTGACGTAGACCTCCACGATGTTGGGGTCACCGTCGAACGCGAAGTCCCACACGTGCTCGAGGATCTCGACCTTGGACAGCACCTCGCCGGCGCGGCGCATCAAGAACTCGAGCAGCGAGAACTGCCGCGGCGTGAGCTCGACCGGTGTCGTGTCGCGCCAGACCCGGTGGGCGGCCGGGTCGAGTCGCAGGTCGCCCACCGTCAGGGTGCTCGGCCTCTCGTGTCCGCCACGGCGCAGCAGCGCGCGAATCCGGGCCACCAGCACGACGTAGGAGAAGGGCTTGGACAGGAAGTCGTCGGCGCCGGTGTCCAGAGCCCGTGCCTCGTCGTGCTCGCCGTCCTTGGCTGTCAGCATCAGGATCGGCGCCCACTCGCCGTCGGCGCGCAGCCGCGCGCAGAGGTCGTAGCCGCTCAGGCCCGGCAGCATGACGTCGAGCACGAGTGCGTCGTAGGGGCTCTCCTGCGCACGCCAGAGCCCGTCGGGCCCGTCGAACGCGACGTCGACGGCGAAACCCTCGCCCTCCAGGCCCCGCTTGATGGCCCGGGCGAGGTGCTTGTCGTCATCCACCACCAGGACGCGCACGGTGTCACCGTGCCACAGCTGACCTGAGCGCCGGCTGAAGTCGACCTGAAGAGCGCACCCGGCTGTTCAGCGCCGCTTCAGCGACCGGAGCGCAGCATCGAAGCACGAGTCACCACCAGCGAGGAGCCGACATGAAGCAGAACCAGGCCCACCGGTGGTTGCCAATGCTCCTCCTCGCCGCCGTTGCCCTCTCCGGATGCGGCGAAGGGAAGGGCGCAACCCCGGCGCAAGCGCGCAAGGCGGAGTTCACGACGACCATCGACAACCCCTACCTCCCGCTCGTGCCCGGCACCCGGATGACCTACCAAGGTGATGGCGACGAGGGTCGGGAGGAGGTCGTCGTCACCGTGACCCATCGGACCAAGCGCGTCCGCGGTGTGGAGACGATCGTCGTCCGCGACATCGCCTCACGCGAAGGTGCCGTGGTCGAGGACACGTACGACTGGTACGCGCAGGACCGGCACGGCAACGTCTGGTACTTCGGCGAGGACACCAAGGAGTACGAGAACGGACGCGTCGTGAGCACGGCCGGCTCGTGGGAAGCCGGTGTCGACGGCGCCCGCGCCGGCATCGTGATGAAGGCGCACCCGAAGGTCGGCGACCGCTACCGGCAGGAGTTCTACCGCGGCGAGGCCGAGGACAAGGCTCAGGTGCTCGCCGTCGACGAGCGCGTCACGGTGCCCTTCGGCTCGTTCACCGACGTCGTGCGGACCAAGGACTTCACCCCGCTCGAGCCCGACACCGTCGAGAACAAGTACTACGCACCGGGCGTCGGTTCGGTGCTGGAGGTCCAGGTGAAAGGCGGCCGCAGCCAGCTGCGCCTCGTCTCGGTCACCGGGCCGTGACGAACGAGCGAACACACGAGAGGATGCAGCCATGCGCAAGCGAACGATGATCGTGGCAGCCGCCGCCGTACTGGCGGCCGGAGCCGTCGGCGGCAGTGTCGCCGCGGCAGCAGGCGTCGCTGGCGGCGACGAGGGCACCGTCACCGGGCCGCAGGCAGACGCGGCGACAGCCGCCGCACTCGTGGCGACCGGAGGTGGCACCGCCAACTCCGTGGAGCGCGACTCCGAGAACGGGGCGACCTGGGAGGTCGAGGTGACCAAGCCGGACGGCGCCACGGTCGACGTCCGGCTCGACGAGGGCTACGCGGTCGTCGTCATCGAGAGCGACAGCGAGGCCCCTGACGACTCAGGCGAGCAGGACGGCTGACTCAAGAGCGGCCCACCTCATAGCGAAGATCGGCTCTGCGCTCAGTCCTGAGGTGGCTCGAAGCTGGAGGTGCGCGAGAGGCCAGCCGCGCGACCCTTCGCGGCGACGACGAGCGCCATCTTGCGCGACGCCTCGTCGATCATCTCGTCGCCGAGCATCACCGCTCCGCGCATGCCACCCACCTCGGACGTGTAGTGCTCGTAGGCGTCGAGGATCAGCTCGGCGTGGTCGTAGTCGTCCTGGCTCGGTGCGTAGATCTCGTTGGCCGCGTCGATCTGTCCGGGGTGCAGCACCCACTTGCCGTCGAAGCCCAGCGCAGCCGACCGACCGGCCACCCGTCGGTAGCCCTCGACGTCCTTGATCTGCAGGTAGGGCCCGTCGATCGCCTGCAGGTCGTGGGTGCGCGCCGCCATCAGGATGCGCATGAGTATGTAGTGGTAGGCGTCACCGACGTCGTAGCCGAGCGGCTGCTCGCCGACGACGAGCGAGCGCATGTTGATCGACGCCATGAAGTCCGCCGGCCCGAAGATGATGGTCTCCAGCCGCGGTGACGCGGCCGCGATCGCATCGACCTCGACGAGTCCGCGCGCGTTCTCGATCTGTGCCTCGATGCCGATGCGCCCGACCTCGAGCCCGACCGTGTCCTCGATCTGACGGAGCAGCAGGTCGAGCCAGACGACCTGCTCGGCCGACTGGACCTTCGGCAGCATGATGGCGTCGAGGTTCGCGCCGGCGCCCTCGACGACGGTAATGACGTCGCGGTAGGTCCACTTCGTGGTGAGGTCGTTGACCCGCACCGCCCGTGTCTTGTCTCCCCAGTCTCCGTCGTTGAGCGCTGACACGATGTTGGCGCGCGCGTCCTCCTTGGCGAGCGGCGCCACCGAGTCCTCGAGGTCGAGGAACACCTGGTCGGCCGGCAGGCCCTGGGCCTTGCCGAGCATCTTGACGCTGCTGCCCGGCACCGCGAGGCAGGACCGGCGTGGGCGCAGCTGCGGGGTCTCCGTCATCGCGCGAGCGTATCGACGGTCATTCCACCGGCACCGACGCCTCTCCGGCCCGCTCCCCGGCCGAGAGCACCAGACCGAGGCCCATCAGCAGCAGCAACGCCGCCGGCAGGGCCGCCAGTGGCGGGGTCTGGCCGAGGAACACGGCGGCGATGACCGCGGCGCCGGGCACCTCGAAGAGCAGCGTGAGGGACACCACGGTCGCGCTCGTCGTGCGCAGCACCTTGTTGAAGAGCGAGTGCCCGAGCAGCTGCGCGACCAGCGTGACGGCGGCGAGCTGTGCCCAGGTCTTGGCGTCGTAGCCGCCGAGGTCCCGCTGCGCGAGCAGACACACGACGAGCAGCACGAGCGCGGAGGTCGAGTAGCACAGCAACGTGTACACGGTGGTCGACACCGTGCGACGCACCTCGGCGCCGGCGACCGTGTAGAAGGCGGCGAAGATGCCACCGAGCAGCGCGAGCAGGTCACCGATCAGCGCCCGCGGTTCGAGCGAGAAGTCCACGCCGGTGAGGACGACGATGGCCACCAGCGACACACCGATGCCGACCCAGACGCGGCCAGGGATCGCGTGGCCGGTTGCCCGGGCGATCAGCGCGACCCAGACGGGCTGCGAGCACACGATCGCGGTGGCCGACGCGACCGAGGTGTAGGTGAGGCTCGGCACCCAGGTGGCGAAGTGCGCGGCGAGCAGTACACCGGCCGCAAGCGCCCACCGCCACTCCCGGCGCGACAGGCCGCGCAGCTCCGCGCGATGGCGGGCGGCGGCGTACGGGCCGATGACACCCACGGCGAGGGCGGTGCGCCAGAACGCGATCGCCAGTGCCGGCGCCGCCGTGGCAGCCATCAGCGGGCCGGACATCGACACGGCGAGAACACCGACGGGCATCAACAGCATGTCGCCGCGAGGTGGCCGGGACACCGCGCCGGGCCGGGGGCTCGGGCTCACCGGCGCGCGCGAGGGCGTCGGGTCGCCTCGATGCTGCATCGACCCATTCTCGCGTGCTGCCTCCCGTGCCCGATTCCGCGGGCTCCCACATGGCAAGCTCCATGTGGCAGGCTCCGACGCGTGAGTGAGGACCAACAGGCGGCTCGGATACGCGCACTGGTCGAGGAAGCGTGCCGCAAGTCCGCGATGGTGTGGCTGCAGCCGGTCGACGCGGCCCGCGCCATCGCGGCCTGGCACGTCTGGGTCGACGGCGCCGCGTACGTCGTGGGCGGAGGGCTCGAGCAGACGTTGCCCGAGATGCCGGACGGCAGCCGGGTCGACGTCACGGTGCGCAGCAAGGACAAGGGCGGCCGGCTGGTGACGTGGACGGCCGTCGCCGACCGGGTGGCGCCAGGCGACCCTGCCTACGAAGCGGCGGTCACCGAGCTGCACGCCAAACGGCTCAACCCACCGGACGGCGAGGCGCAGCCGGCTCGCTGGGAGCGCGAGTCGGACGTCATCCGGCTGCAGCCGACCGGGGAGCTGTCCGCGTCGCCGAGCAACATGCCCTCGCGCTCGCACGCCGCCGAACCTGCCCGAACGCCCGCCACGACGCGCGGGCCCTTGCCGTTCGTCCTCGGCCGCCGGGCGCGCCGCCGCCGGTAGCCTGACCTCTCGTGAGCGGCGCGCCGACGAGGGTCTTCATCGCGCGGCTGGCCGGGACCGCCGTGTTCGACCCCATCGGCGACCAGGTCGGCCGGGTCCGCGACGTCGTGGCGATCCTGCGCATCGGCCGCGAGGCGCCGCGGATCCTCGGGCTGGTGGTCGAGGTGCCCGGCCGGCGGCGCATCTTCCTGCCGATGACCCGCGTCACCTCGATCGACGCCGGACAGGTGATCACCACCGGGTTGCTCAACATGCGCCGCTTCGAGCAGCGACCCACCGAGACGCTGGTGCTGGGCGAGATGCTCGACCGCACGGTGACCCTGCTGGAGGACGACACGCGGGTCACGGTCGGCGACGTCGCGATGGAGCAGCTGCGCACCCGCGACTGGGTCCTGACGCGCGTCTTCGTGCGGCGGCCCACCAAGGGTCTGCGCCGGCGTGGCGAGGCACTGACCGTGCACTGGACCGAGGTGTCGGGCTTCGCCCTGACCGAGGAGGGACAGGGCGCCGCCAACCTGCTGGCGACCTTCGAGAAGCTCAACGCCGCCGACCTGGCGACCGTGCTGCACCAGCTCTCCCCGAAGCGCCGGGTCGAGGTCGCCGCCGCTCTCGACGACGAGAAGCTCGCCGACGTGCTCGAGGAGCTGCCCGAGGACGACCAGGTCGAGATTCTCGGCAAGCTCGAGGAGGAGCGCGCCGCCGACGTGCTCGAGGCCATGCAGCCCGACGACGCGGCCGATCTGCTCTCCGAGCTGCCGCAGCAGGAGGCCGAGAAGCTGCTGAAGCTGATGGCGCCCGACGAGGCCGGGCCGCTGCGGCGACTGCTGGAGTACGGCGACGACACCGCCGGCGGCATGATGACGAGCGAGCCGATCATCCTGCCGCCCGACGCGACGGTCGCCGAGGCGCTCGCACGCGTCCGCCAGCCCGAGCTCTCCCCTGCGTTGGCCGCTCAGATCTACGTGTGCCGGCCGCCGATGGAGACGCCCACCGGGAAGTTCATCGGCATCGCCCACGTGCAGCGCCTGCTCCGCGAGCCGCCGTCGACGCTGGTGAGCGGCGTCGTCGACACCGACATCGAGCCGCTCCACGTCGACGTGACCCTGGCGGCCGTCACCCACTACCTCGCGACCTACAACCTGGTCGCCGTGCCCGTCGTAGACGACAGCGACCACCTGCTGGGCGCGGTCACCGTCGACGACGTCCTCGACCACCTGCTGCCCGACGACTGGCGCGAACGCGACTCGGGCAACGTGCAGAACATCTCTGTCATGGACGACCGGGCCGCGATGGACAGCCGGGCCGCGATGGAGGGCGGTCGCGATGATGCTTGAACGCCGCGAGCGGCGGCGCAGCGCGCGCATCAACCGCGAGGCACGTCTCGACCAGCCGCGCGAGGTACGACGGGTGCTGGTCCCGACGCCGAGCTACGACGCCGACGCGTTCGGGAGGCTGAGCGAGCGCATCGCACGCTTCATCGGCACCGGCCGGTTCCTCGTCTACATGACGGTCTTCGTGACGCTGTGGCTGATCTGGAACGTCCTCGCCGAGACGCTGATCTTCGACGACTACCCGTTCGTGTTCCTGACGCTGATCCTCTCGCTTCAGGCGTCGTACGCCGCGCCGCTCATCCTGCTTGGCGCAGAACCGGCAGACCGACCGCGACCGCGTCCAGTACGAGCAGGACCGCGCCCGCGCCGAGCGCAACATCGCCGACACCGACTACCTCACCCGCGAGCTCGCCTCGCTGCGCATCGCCGTCGGAGACGTGGCCACCCGCGACTTCCTCCGCTCCGAGCTGCGCCAACTAGTAGAGGATCTCGACGAGCGGGACAACGCCGACTCCGACCAGTCCAGGCGCGGCTAGCGGCGACGCGGTCGGGTCAGGAGCGCGAGCCCACCCTGGCCGACCGGTCGGCATCCTCGTCCGCGTCGGCGGAGGGGTCGTCGTCGTCGACGATGAGCGAGAGGATCGCGTCGAGTCGGGCCGCCTCGTCGTCGGCGAGGCGGCCGACGGCGTAGTCCGCGACACCGCGCAAGTGGGTGGGTGTCGCATCGCGCAGGCGCTCGACGCCCGCGTCGGTGAGCACGGCGTAGAAGCCGCGTCCGTCGCTGTCGCACGCCTCACGGCGTACCAGCCCTTCGCGCTCGAGCCGGTCGACGAGACGGGTCAGGCCGCTGCGTGAGAGGAGCACCCGCTCGGCGAGCCGGGTCATCCGCAGCCGGCGCTGGGGCGCCTCGACGAGCTGCACGAGGACGTCGTAGGACGCCAGCGGCAGCTGGTGCTCGGCGAGCAGGTCGGCCTCCAGCCGCCGTACGACCAGGGCGTGCGCACGCAGGAAGCGGCGCCAGGCAGCCATCTGCTTCGGCGTGAGACCGCCGCCCGTCCCCATAGGGCCCAGCCTAAGCCACGCCACCGGGCGGCAGGGCGCACGACGGTGGCCGGAGGCCCACTCACCCACGCGACGTAGCATCGACACATGCCCGCAACCACTGCCGACACCGCGCAGGCCATCCCCGACGCCGTGCGCGCGGCCCTGGCCACGGTCAACGACCCCGAGATCCGCCGCCCCATCACCGACCTGGGCATGGTGAAGTCGGTCGACGTGGCCGCGGACGGCGCCGTCCGCGTCGAGATCTACCTCACGGTCGCGGGTTGCCCCATGCGCGAGACCATCACGCGGGACGTGACGAAGGCCGTCTCGGCGGTGGGCGGGGTGACCGGCGTCCACGTCGAGCTGGACGTGATGTCGGAGGAACAGCGCCAGGGGCTGCAGACCCGCCTGCGCTCCGAGTCGGGCGCGGCCGAGCGGGAGATCCCCTTCGCCAAGCCGAGCTCGCTGACCCAGGTCTACGCGGTGGCGTCGGGCAAGGGCGGGGTCGGCAAGTCGTCGGTCACCGTCAACCTGGCCGCCGCCATGGCCCGCTCCGGCCTGTCCGTCGGCGTCGTCGACGCCGACATCTACGGCCACTCGGTGCCCCGGATGCTCGGCGTCACCGGGCGCCCGACCCAGGTCGAGCAGATGATCATGCCGCCCGTGGCCAGCGACGTGAAGGTCATCTCGATCGGCATGTTCGTGGCCGACAACCAGCCCGTCGTCTGGCGCGGCCCGATGCTGCACCGGGCCCTTCAGCAGTTCCTCGCCGACGTCTACTGGGGCGACCTCGACGTCCTGCTCATGGACCTTCCTCCCGGCACCGGCGACATCGCGATCTCGGTCGCCCAGCTCGTGCCCCCCGCCGAGATCCTGGTGGTGACCACCCCGCAGCAGGCCGCCGCCGAGGTCGCCGAGCGGGCCGGGACGGTCGCGCTGCAGACCCACCAGCGCATCGCCGGCGTGATCGAGAACATGTCGTGGCTGCCCTGCCCGCACTGCGACGAGCGGGTCGAGGTGTTCGGCAGCGGCGGCGGCGAGAAGGTGGCCGCCGGGCTCAGCCGGGCGATGGGCACCGACGTCCCGCTGCTCGGCGCCGTGCCGCTCGACCTGCGCCTGCGCGAGGGCGGTGACCAGGGCCGGCCGCTGGTCCTCGACGACCCCGACGCCCCTGCCGCTCGCGAGCTGATCCGCATCGCGACCCTGCTGGGCAGCCGGACCCGCGGCCTCGCCGGCCGCTCGCTAGGTCTCTCGCCCGCCGGGCGATGAGGACGCGTCAGGTGGCGTCTGCGTCGTAGGGCGGCGCAGTCTGCTCCGCCTTGCCCCCGGCGCTCTCGCTGGTCTTCGCGTCGTTGTTCGCCGCACCGGTCGCAGGGCTGCGCCGGCCCTCGATCTGGTGTCCGTTCGACCGGTCGTCCGGGTCGAGGTCGCGGGTGATTTCCAGCTCGTCGATCGGGTCCAGCACGTGCTTGCGGACCAGGTTGCGCGGGTTGAGGTCGGCCAGGTCGATGTCGGCCAGCTCGGGCCCCAGCTCACGGCGTACGTCGGCACGGGCGTCGGTGGCCATCCGGCGCATCTGGCGCAGGAAACGCGCGGCGTCGGCGGCGAAGCCCGGCAGCTTGTCCGGTCCGAGGACCAGCAGCGCCACCACCCCCAGGGCCAGGAACTCCCCGGTGCCGATGCCGAACAACCCCTTGCCTCCCTAGTCCTTCGACGCCGCAAGCTCGACGCGGATCTTGGTCTCGGACTCACCCCGGCGGACATCGAGCGTGACCGTGTCGCCCGGGCTCTTGCTGCGGATCGCGACGATGAGCTGTGAGCTGTCCTCCACCGGCGAGCCGTCGATCGCGACGATCACGTCGCCGGGCTCGAGCCCGGCCTTGTCCGCCGGCCCGCCGCTGACCAGCGGTGGCGTCCCGTCGGGTGCGGCCCGCTCGGCGATGCGGGCACCGCTGCCCTCGTAGGTGCCGTCCAGGCTGGCGCCGATGATCGGGAACTGCGCCTCACCCGTCTCGATGAGCTGCTCGGCGGTGCGCCTCGCCTGGTTGATGGGGATGGCGAAGCCGACGCCGATGTTGCCGCCCTCGCCGGTGGCCGAGCCGCCCACGGTCGCGATGGCCGAGTTGATGCCGACGACGCGACCATCGAGGTCGACCAGCGGGCCACCCGAGTTGCCGGGGTTGATGGCGGCGTCGGTCTGGATCGCGTTGATGTAGGCGCTGTCGTCGCCGCCCCGCTCGCCGGCGGTCACCGGGCGGTTCAGCGCGCTCACGATGCCGCTGGTCACGGTGCCCGAGAGGCCGAGGGGCGAACCGATCGCGATGACGGGGTCGCCGACCACGACGTCGTCGGAGTTGCCGAGCGGGAGCGGCTTGAGGTTGCGGGCGGGGACCTTGAGCACGGCGAGGTCGTAGCTGCCGGACGTGCCGACGACGCGGGCCTTGCGGGTGGTCCCGTCGATGAAGGTGACGCGGACGTCGGCGGACCGGCCGGCGACGACGTGGTTGTTCGTGAGGATCAGGCCCTCGTCGTCGATCACGAAGCCCGAGCCGGTGCCGCGGCCGCTGCTCGTCTCGACCTTGATCTGCACGACGCTGGGCAGGACGCCTTCCGCGACCGACGGGATCGTGCCGGCGGGACGCTGCACCGAGCGGGCCGGGGCGGTGCCGAGGTCGGCTCCGTCGACCGTCGCCTGATCCTGGCGGTCGGCCAGCAGGAACCCGGCGGCACCACCGGTGACGCCGGCCACAAGGGCGATGACCAGGGCGAGGGTCACCAGCAGACCGGTGCGCGGCCGCCGCTGCTGCGTGTCACGACGCCCCAAAGTGTCGATGACGTCGCTGTCGGCGGGCAGCCGCCAGGGAGAAGCGGGCTCGGGTGCGGGGCCGCCGAAGGGAACGCCGGAGGGAGGAGGTCCGGGGTACGGACCAGGTGGGCCCGGCGGCGGGGGTTGGCGCGGGTCGGGGCCGCTCGGGATCTCGGTCGTGTCGGCGTACGACGTGTCGGCGTAGGAGGGCGCGTCCCAGGCTTCGCCGGAGGATCGCGCCCACCACGGCGTCGCGGGGCCCGGGGTCGTCGGGGTTGCGGCCCCCGGGTCGACCTCGCGGTCCCGTTCGTCGTCCATCGTCGCTGGCTCCTGCCGTCTTGTCCTGCGGGCGGCCTGTCCGTCCCGTTCGCTCTACCCGAACGGGTTGAACCAGGACCCGACCCGGTCCATGCCACGACCGAGCCGGTTCCATGCACCGTCGTCGCCGCCGTGAGGCAGCGCGGCGACCGCAGACTCCACCGTACGCGGCGGCGCATCGGCCACGACAGTGAAGACCCGTCCGTGCGCTGACCAGACGTAGCGCACCGGGACGCCTTCCTGCCGGTAGACGTCGCGGCCGTCGACCTGGACCCGGCGGTATCCCCCCAGTCGATCGACGTCGAGGCGCCCGGCCTGCTCGAAGACAGACAGGCTGGCCAGGCCGTCGGAGTAGCTCAGATGCACCACTCCGCCCGACGCGGTCTGGCCACGCCGGGCGTCGACCAGCCGGAGGGATCCGGGGAGCTTCGCGGGGCAGTTCCATCCGCGCGCCCGCATCGTGGACAGCCCCGCAGTGCCGATTGCCTCGGGCCACGCCTCGGTCCGTGCGACCGCGTCGTAGGCGGGGGGCCGCAGACCGGCGGTGGACAGCATCGGGCTCCACTTGCTCGTCTCGATCTGGATGAAGGCGCTGGCCCGGGTGGTGCGGCCGCGCTCGTCATAGACCTCGCGACGCAGCACCAGCCCGGTGGCCCGGTCGAGCCAGAAGCGCGCGGCGACTCGGCCCGAGGGCGCGTAGCGGACCTCGACGATGTCGCTGAGCCGGCCGGCGACGTCGCCGCTGCCGGACACCGCCACCGCGTAGTTGCGGCTGAGCAGCTGCAACGTCGCGTTGTCACCCATCAGCGAGGGCTGCGCGCCACCGGCAGCCACGAACGTGTCGACACCGTCCCCACTCGCCGTGCGCGCGCTGCGCACCTGGGTGCCGACGCCCGGCTCGTGCTCGACGTGCAGGACGAGACTCGTGGCGCCGCGGCTCGTCCAGGCGGACACGAACTGAACGCCGACGTAGTGGGCGTGCAGCGGCGCCGTCGCGGCCCCCTCGAGCAGCCGCAGCGCGGCGGGGTCGGCGGCAGGAGTGCCGGTCTCCGCCACGGGAGCCTGCGCGACATCGCCCGTCGGGGCCGACCCGGGGCAGAGCAGCAGCACCATGACAGCGAGGGGGCCCGCCAGGCCGGCGACCCCGGGGACCGGGGCGAACCGGCTCACCGGCCGGCTGCGGCCGGGACGGTGAAGCCGCCGAAGGACGCGGTCACCGCGTCGAAGGCGGTGTCACGCAACGGCATGCCGGACGACGTGGCCGCGTGCTCGGTGGAGAACTCGGCCGCCGGTGGGACGACGGGCCGGCCGCGCTGGTCGGCGCCGCCAGCCGCGAACGCCGTCCCGAGCACCAGCACGACGAAGGTCAGGGCGCCGACCGAGGCCCGACGTGCGCGGCGCGTGCGCACGGTCGTCGGCGGCCGGTTGCTCGCTTCGGCCCGTCCCCGAGGCGCGCCGGTGCGCGCCCGCCGGCCGGGTGCGGGCAGGGTTGGTACGAGAGGGGCCAGCGGCATCCGCCGGGTGCGGGGTGGGACGGGGTCGCCCGGCTCACCGAGCGCGAGCAGACCGGCGACCATGGCGTTCGAAGGATCGGGTGTGGGAGCCGCGGAGAGCCGCTCCTTGATGGCCCGCTCGTCGTCGAGTTGCTGCCGGCACGCCGCGCAGTGGGCGACGTGGGCGAGCGCCCGGTCGCGCGCCTCGTGACCCAGCTCGCCGTCGACCAGGGCGGAGACGCGATCGCCGAGATGCCTCACGGGCCGACCTCGGGTGACTGAGCGCTCTCCTTGGACCGGGCGGGTCGCGGCGCGCGGTGCTCCAGCGCGACGCGCAGCTGCGCGCGTCCTCGGTGGATGCGGCTGCGCACGGTGCCGAGCTTGATGCCGAGGGTCGCGGCGATCTCCTCGTAGGAGAGCCCCTCGATGTCGCACAGCACGACCGCCGCGCGGAAGTCGGGCGAGAGCGCGTCCAGAGCGTGCTGCACGTCGGCGTCGAAGTTCTGGTCGTCGTAGATCTGGGCGGGTGTCGGCTCGTTCCCGGCCAGCCGGTCGCCTGCGTCGTCGGGGAGCGCGTCGAAGCGGATGCGCTGCTTGCGGCGTACCCGGTCGAAGAAGAGGTTAGTGGTGATCCGGTGCAGCCAGCCCTCGAAGGTGCCGGGGGTGTAGCTCGAGAGGGAGCGGAAGACGCGGACGAAGACGTCCTGGGTCAGGTCCTCCGCGTCGTGGGGGTTGCCGGTCAGCCGGTAGGCGAGGCGGTAGACCCGCGCCGAGTGGGTGCGGACGACCTCGTCCCAGGTGGGCGGCGTCCAGTCAGGTTGCGGACCGCCCTCAGGCAAGCCGCTCGCCGCATCGGTCACGGCGGCACCTCCCCGGTCAAGAACGGCAGCCGCACTCATGGTGCCTTGTCAGCCCCTCTCCTGCCCAACCTGAGCGGGAATCGTCGTGTTCCCGTTACGACGCCAACGATGTCCTCCACCCCGGAGTTCCGCCGAGCCGATAGGCTCGCCCGGACGAATCGTGCGCGTCCACACGCACGACGAGCACGGGACCGCATCCGTCAGCCACCACCGCCCCGATGACGCCGGGACCGCTCCCGGGAGGCCGCTATGACCGCCAACCTGCAGGCCAGCTGGACCTACACCGAGGACTTCGTCCCCGAGGACGAGGTGCTCGCCACCGCCCGGGCGAAAGCCGACGAGCTCGGCTGCGTCCCGGTGAAGCCCGGGGCGGGCGCCGCCCTGCGGCTGCTCGCGGCCACCATCGGGGCCCGCTCCGTCGTCGAGCTGGGCACCGGGGCGGGCGTCGGGTCTGTCTGGCTGCTGCGGGGGATGCGGCCCGACGGGGTCCTCACCACCATCGACGTCGAGCCTGAGCACCATCGGGCGGCGCGCGAGACCTTCGCCGCTGCCGGCTTCGCCGGCAACCGGGTCCGGCTGATCTCCGGGCGGGCCCTGGAGGTGCTGCCCCGCCTCACCGACGGCGCCTACGACCTGGTCTTCTGCGACGCGGAGAAGACCGAGTACGCCGGCTACCTCGACCAGGCGTTCCGGCTGCTGCGCCCCGGCGGTCTGGTCGCGTTCGACAACGCCCTGTGGCACGACCGGGTCGCCGACCCGGCGCAGCGCGACGAGTCGACCACCGCGATCCGGGAGCTGGGCAAGGCGGTCCGCGACGACGACCGGCTGGTCTCGGCCCTGCTGCCCTGCGGCGACGGGCTGCTCTGCGCCGTCAAGCGAGCCGACTGAGGCCCGGCGAAGCCCCTCGAGGACCCGGCGAAGCCCCTCGAGGTACTAGCGCAACCCTTCGAGCCAGCGCAGCAGCACCCGCGCGCCGAAGCCGGTGGCGCCCTTGTTCACCTCGTACTCGTCCCGGTCGGCGCGGGCGGGGCCGGCGATGTCGAGATGTGCCCAGCGGCGGTCTCCGGCGAACTCCCGGAGGAACAGCGCCGCGGTGATCGAGCCGCCGGAGATCGTCGGGTCGCGCGAGACGTTGGACAGGTCGGCCAGGCTCGAGTCCATCGCCGCCCGGTAGTCCTCGACCAGCGGCATCCGCCAGAGCCGCTCACCGCTGGCCTCCCCGGCCGCCAAGAGCTCCGCGACCAGGTCGTCGTCGCCCGAGTAGAGCGCGGCGTGCCGGCGGCCCAGGCCCATCGAGGCAGCCCCGGTCAGCGTCGCGAGGTCCACGACGATGTCGGGGTCGAGCTCGGCGTCGGCGTACGCCAGCGCGTCGGCCAGCACCAGCCGGCCCTCGGCGTCGGTGTTGAAGACCTCGACGGTGCGACCGCCGTAGTGGCTGATCACGTCGCCCGGCCTTGCGGCGGCCGCGCCCGGCATGTTCTCGGCGGCGGCCACCAGGCCGGTGACGCGCACCCGCACGCCCATGTCGTGCAGCGCCCCCATGACCGCCAGGACGGCGCCGCCCGCGGCCATGTCGGTCTTCATCGGCACCATGGCGTCACGGGGCTTGAGCGAGAGCCCGCCCGAGTCGAAGGTGATGCCCTTGCCCACCAGCACGACGTGGGTGCGGCGACGGCCGGAGCGGCCGGGCTGGTAGGCCACCTCGATCAGCCGGGGCGGGCGCGAGGAGCCGCCACCGACCGCGAGCAGGCCGCCGAAGCCCTCCGCCGCCAGCTGCTTCTCGTCACGCACCCGCACGTCGAGTCCGGCCCGCTTGCCGACCTTCCTGGCCTGCGCGGCGAGCCAGGCCGGGTCCTTCTCGTTGGACGGGGTGCTCGCGAGATCACGGGCCAGGTTGGTGGCGGCGGCGCCGGCGGCCGCCAGTTCGACAGCCTTGGTGAGGCGACGTACGGCGGGCGTCCCGTCGACCACCAGGTCGACCCGCGCGAGGTCGGTACCGGAGGGCGGGGCGCTCTTGCGGGTGAAGCGGTAGCCACCGAGGAGCAGGCCCTCGACGTGGGCCCTCGCGGCGTCCGGCCCGGCCCCGCCGGTCAGCGTCGCGTCCACCAGCCTGGTCGCGTCACCCCGGCGCCGGGCCAGCGCGGCACCGGCGCGGCGCAACCCCGTGACATCGCCCGCGCCGACGCCGACGAGCAGCACCCGGTGCAGCGACTGCGACGCGTCCAGCACCGGGACCTTGACGACCTCGCCGGCCTCGCCGCTCGCCTTGGCTTGCTCGAGCGCGAGCTCCAGGTCGAGGTGGAGCGCAGCCCCGAGCTGCGCGCCCACAGGGTCGAGCGCGCGGTCGGCTGATCCCTCGCCCGGCCGGACGGCCACGGCGACCGCGCCCACGCCGTCGGCATGGACAGCGTCGACGAGTGCGGCGGGGGTGAGCTCCACGCGGGGCAGCGGCACGTCAGGTCTCCTCGAGGTCGACTCGATGTCAGTCGAGAACGGTCAGTCGTCGATGGGCAAGTCGTGGATGGGCACCTCGGCGCGCCTGGGACGTCGGCCCCGGCCGCCCGCCCCCTCGGGCGGGCAACCGGGGCCGGTCAGCTGGCGAGACGTCGCCCGGCCGGTCAGCCGGCGACGCCCTTCAGTGCATCTCCGAGCGCGTTGGCCTCGTCGGCCGACAACTCGACGACGAGGCGCCCGCCACCCTCGAGCGGGACGCGCATGACGATGCCCCGCCCCTCCTTGGTGACCTCGAGCGGACCGTCGCCTGTACGCGGCTTCATGGCCGCCATGCTCGCTCCCTTCCTCCTGGCACGCCGCGGCCCGCTGCGGCCCGTGCGTCGCGGACGCAACCGGGCTGCAAGCTCGCCACGGCGTGTATGTCGCAGGCATTATCCCGCGAGACCGCCGCCCTGCGAAACGGGCCGTCATCCGGACACGGCAGACTGCGTGCCGTGAACGCCCGCTCAGCGCTGTTCGACCTCTACGGGGACCACCTGCGCGAGCGCGGCGGGCAGGCTCCGGTCGCCGCGCTGGTACGCCTCCTGGCCCCCCTCGGGGTGGCTCCTCCAGCGGTCCGGACAGCGGTGTCCCGGATGGTCCGTCAGGGCTGGCTCGACTCGGTGCGGCTCCCCCAGGGACCCGGCTACGCGCTGACGCCGCGCGCCGTACGACGCCTGGACGACGCTGCCGCCCGCATCTATCGCACCCGCGAGTCCGCCTGGGACGGCCAGTGGCACCTCGTCGTGACGACGCCCGCCGCCGAGCGCAGCCGGCGCGACCGGCTGCGCGCCGGGCTCACCTTCCTCGGCTACGGCCAGCTCGACGACGGCACCTGGATCGGACCGCGCTGGTCGGTGGAGGTCGATGCGCTGCTCGAGGCAGAGGCGGTGCGGGCCGAGCGATTCACCGCGACGCACGACGGCGACACGTTCGGGCTGGTCCGGCGGGCCTGGGACCTGGAAGGGCTCGCCCGCGCCTACTCGCGCTGGCTGGCCGATGCGGAGCAGATCGCGGGCCAGGCGGGTCCGTCCGCGGGTGACGAGCAGGCGTTCGCGGCGCGGTCACGGCTGGTCCACGAGTGGCGCAAGTTCCTCTTCCTCGACCCGGGCCTGCCCCACTCCCTGCTACCCGATGGTTGGGCGGGCGAGAAGGCCGCGGCTTTCTTCGACGCCGAGAGCCAGCGCCTGCTGCCGATGTCGGTGCGCTTCGTCGACACCTGCCTGTCCAGCGACTGATCCGTCCAGCGACCGAGGAGTCCGACCCGATGCCCGCCTCGTCCCCCACGATCCGCTACGACCTCCGCGACGGCGTCGCCACCGTGACGCTGCACCGGCCCGACGCGATGAACGCGCTCGACACCGAGCTCAAGGTGGCCCTGCGGGACACCCTCGCGGCCGCGGCCGAGGACCCGGGCGTGCGGGTCGTGGTGCTCACGGGAAGCGGCAAGGCGTTCTGTGTCGGGCAGGATCTCGCCGAGCACGCACGCAACCTGTCGGGCGGCGACGTCGACGCCGTGTGGACGACGGTGCCCGAGCACTACACGCCGATCGCGACCCTGCTCGCGACCATGCCGAAGCCCGTCGTGGCGGCGGTCAACGGCGTCGCCGCGGGTGCAGGAGCCGCGTTCGCGTTCGCGTGCGACTTCCGCATCGTCGCCGACACCGCCGGCTTCAACATGGCGTTCGCCGCGGTCGGGTTGTCGGCCGACTCGGGCTCGACCTGGTCGCTGCCGCGTCTCGTCGGCGTCGCGAAGGCCAAAGAGCTCCTGCTGACGCCGTCGACGATCACCGCCGACGCAGGCGCTCGAGCTGGGGCTCGCGACGCAGGTGGTGCCGGGCGACGAGCTGGCCAAGGTCGTGGGCGCGCTGGCTGCCCGGCTCGCCGCCGGCCCCACGGTTGCCTACGGCGCGATCCGGCGGTCGGTTGCGTTCTCGGCGGGCCACGACCTCGCCGAGTCGCTCGAGCGCGAGGCGGAGATGATGGCGCTGACCGGTGCGTCCGATGACCATCGCGGTGCCGTGAACGCCTTTCTAGCCAAGGAGAAACCCACCTTCGAGGGTCACTGACCGCCGGCCTACGTCAGGTGGTCTGTCGGCCGCGAAAGGCGCAACCGGCGAGGTGATCGTCGACGATGCCGGTCGCCTGCATCAGCGCGTACGCCGTGGTCGGACCGACGAACCGGAAGCCGAGGCCCTTGAGCGCTTTCGCCATCGCCACCGACTCGGGTGTCGTCGCCGGCACGTCGGCAGTGCTGCGCGGTGCACGACGGCGCCCGGCCGGACGGAAGCTCCACAGCAGCGCGTCGAAGGAGCCGTCCAGGCGCACGACCGCCGCCGCGTTGGCGATGGTCGCCTCGATCTTCGCGCGGTTGCGCACGATGCCCGCGTCGGCGAGCAGCCGCGCCACGTCCGCGTCGTCGAAGGCCGCCACCTTCGCAGGATCGAAGCCGGCGAACGCAGCTCGGAAGGCTTCCCTCTTGCGCAGGATGGTCAGCCACGACAACCCCGACTGGAAGGCCTCGAGGCAGACCCGCTCGTACATCGCGGTCTCGCCGTGCAGCTCGCGGCCCCACTCCTCGTCGTGGTAGCTCGTGTAGAGCGGGTCGCCGGACGAGACCGCCCACGGGCAGCGCGCGACACCGTCGGCGCCGACGACGACCCCGGTCACGCCCGGGTTGCGCGCAGGTAGGTGCCCAGCCGGCGCAACGAGAAGGCGAGCGCGAGCCGGGCCAGCGGACGGACGAACGGCCAACCGAGCCGGCCGAGGGCACCAAGGGGCAGCTGGATCCACTCGGACCAGACGACGCGCGCCCGGTCGCCGGGCAGCGACACCACCTCGAACGCGCCGGAGCCGCGCACGAGACGGCCGGTGTGGCGGACGACGGCGCGCTGGGGCGGCTCCCAGACGGTGATCCGCATGGTGTCGGTGAAGCCGACCCGGCCGAGACCGGTGAACGCCTCGATCGACTCACCGACGGCGTGTCCGCCGCGCGCCCGGGTGAACAGCATCCAGCGGTCGTGCGCGTCCCAGTCGGTCAACGCATCCCACACCGCAGTGGCCGGGGCATCGATGTCCACGGTGACGACGAGCTCGGCCACCGTCAGCCGCTCTGGCCGGCGCCGGGCTTCTGGCGCGCGTGGGCCTCGAGCTCGGCGATGCGTTCGTTCTTGGCGTCCAGCTCGGCGGCGACCCGGTCGAGCACGGCGTCGACCTCGTCCATGCGGTAGCCCCGGAACCCCAGCGAGAAGCGCAGCCGGTCGAGCGCGGCCCGGTCGACGTCGCCGGGCGGCAGCGTGCCGTAGGGCGCCCGGTCGGGCTCGGGGTCCGACAGGCCGTCGCCGCGCCCGACCGCGACGACCGCGGTCACTCCGACGACGGCGAGCGCCACGAGAAGGATGAGGATCGACACGAGAGGATCGTGCCACGCGCCCGCCGCCGCGCACGACAGGAGGACCCCGTGACCAGCGAGACCGCGCCGAGCACGCTCCGCCTCGGTACCCGCGAGTTCGGCCCGGACGAGCTGGTCGTGATGGGCATCGTGAACCGCACGCCCGACTCGTTCTACGACACCGGTGCCTACGTCGAGGACGGCGCCGCGATGGCGGCTGTCGACCGTGCGGTCGAGGAGGGCGCGGCGATCGTCGACATCGGCGGCGTCAAGGCGGGACCGGGCGAAGTCGTCAGCGTCGGCGAGGAGATCGATCGCACCGCCGGCTTCGTCGCCGCCGTGCGCGCCCGCCACCCGGACCTGGTCATCAGCGTCGACACCTGGCGGGCCGAGGTCGGGCGCGCGGTGTGCGCAGCCGGTGCCGACCTGCTCAACGACCCGTGGCAGGGTCACGATCCGGGCCTCGCCGACGTGGCCGCGGAGTTCGGCGCCGGCCTCGTCTGCAGCCACGCAGGCGGTCTGCCGCCGCGCACCGACCCGCACCGCGCGTCGTACGACGACGTGGTGGCCGACGTCGTGGCGACGGTGACCACGCTCGCGGACCGCGCGATCGCCGCCGGCGTACGTCGTGACGCCGTGCTCGTCGACCCCGCCCACGACTTCGGCAAGAACACCTACCACTCGTTCGAGATCACTCGCCGCCTCGACGAGCTCGTCGCGACCGGCTGGCCGGTCTTGCTGGCGGTGTCGAACAAGAAGTTCCTCGGTGAGCTCTTCGACGTCGACAAGACCGGTCGCCTGGAGGCAACGCTTGCCGCGACTGCGCTGTGCGCCTGGCAGGGCGCGCGGGTGTTCCGCGCCCACGAGGTGGCCGCGACGTGCCGGGTTCTCGACACCGTCGCGGCCGTGCGCGGCACCAAGCCGCCGGCCGTCTCGCGCCGGGCGCTCGCCTAGACAGGGGGGCCGCGCTGGCGGTCCATGGCCTTCCAGGTGCGGCCAAGGGGCACCAGCGTCGCGACGAGGTAGGCGCCACCGCACACGTAGAGCGCGCCGGTGATGCCGAGGGCAGGCACCAGCCAGCCTGCGACGAGGCCACCGAGCGGGATGCCACCCCAGGCGAGCGCGGTCATCGCAGACAGCACCCGGGCGCGCTTCCCTTCCGGGATGCGCTCCATCTCGACGGCGCTCAGGATCGGGTTGAGCGTACCCGCGGCGAGGCCGCCGACGACGCTGAGCACCATCAGGGCAGGCAGTGACGAGTCCATGGCCATGGCGATGAAACGCGGCGCGCCGGCGACCAGGAAGCACACCAGGAACGTCGCCCGTCGCGGGAGACGCAGCGCGATCACCACCATGGTCAGCGCGCCGACCGTGGCGCCGACGCCGAACGCACCCTGCACCAGCCCGACTCCCATGGCCCCGTGGCCATTGTCGCGCGACCACACCGGCAGCAGCACACCGGAGAAGGCCGCGTCGAGCAGGTTGGTGAACATCAGCATCCAGCCGATCGCGAACAGCAGCCGGTCGTTGCGCAGGAAGCGCATCCCGTTGGCGATCCGCTCGCGGTAGCTCGCGCCGTCCTCCTCCTCGTTGTCCGCGACCACCGTCAGACCGGTCACGCCCGCCGCGATAAGTGCGGCCGCCACGAGGAAGGTGGCCGCGTCGATGAGCAGTACGTCGGCCGCACCGAACACACCGATGAGCACGCCTGCGAGCGGCGCCCCTACGAGTCCGGCGACGCGATTGACCCCGTCGTACAACGCTGTCGCCCGCTCCAGCGGCACGCCCGCGGACTCGGCGACCGACGGCAGCAGCACGTGCTTGGCGTTGTCGCCGGGGCCGCGCAGGGCACCTGCGACGACGACCAGGCCGAGCAGTCCGCCGAAGTTGAGCGCGCCGGCCATGTGCAGCAACGGGATCGCGCCGACAGCTAGCGCGCTCCCGATGTCACAGACGATGCTGGTGCGCCGCGGCCCGAACCGGTCGGTCAGCGGGGACGCCGCAACCGACACGACGACGTACGGCAGCATCTCCGCGAACGCCACGACGCCGGTGCGCAGTGCACTGCCGGTCGTCACGAGGACGAACCACGGCAACGCCACCATCGACATGCGGGTGCCGCAGATCGAGACGGTCTGCGCAACGAGCAGCCACACGAACGCGCTGCCCCGACGCGTGCGCCCGGGTGACGCAACCGGCGCCGTCGACGACGTGCCGGGCGGTATGGCGGTCATCGGCTGCCTCCCTTGCTCAGCCGTGGCACGACCTGGAACTGCATCCGCACCAGCTCCGAGCCGCGCGGGCCCCGCTTGCCCGGCTCGTGGCGCCGCATGGAGGACACGACCTCGTCGAGGCGCCGGGCCAGTTCCTTGGCCTCGTCCGGGGTGAGTCGCAGCAGCGTGTCACTGAGGTTCGACGCGTTGCGCCACTCCTCCGGCGCGGTCTCGACCTCGTCCAGCCACGCCGCGACGGACTCGGCGGCGTGTGCGGCGATCGCGCGCATGTACTCCTGCGCGGCCAGCGCCGCGTCCGGGTCGGTCGGCGTGTGGTCGAGGATGGTGCTGCGTGCCTTGGAACGCCACCACCGCTCACGGCCGTGTGAGCGCTCGGCCTCGGGGTCGTCGACGATGAAGCCGTAGTCGGCCAGCTGGCGAAGGTGGTAGCTCGTCGCGGCACTGGAGAGCCCGAGCCGCTCGCCGAGGCGGGTGGCCGTGGAGGGCCCTTCGAGGCGCAGGAGGCCCAGCATGCGCACGCGCACCGGGTGGGCCAGCCCGCGCAGGTTGTGGGCATCGAGACGGACCTGCTCGTCGACGCCCGCGGCAGCTGACTTGCCGGCGCCTGACGTGCCCGCAGCCGACTTGCCGGCAGCTGACTTGCCCGCGGCGGCCTTGTCGGCGGCCGACTTGCCAGCAGGCGACTTCGCGGCCGCTGACTTGCCGGCAGGCGACTTGGACGGAGATCTCTTGGCCACGGACCCAACCTAGGTCATCCCAAGGCTTCTTTGCAAGCATTTATTTGCAAACACCCCTTGGCAAGCGCCTGCCACACCCACCCCGCCCCCCCAACGTCCGTCGGTGATCATGCAGTTGTGCAGATACAGCCGTCTGACCTGCACAAACACCGCCGGTGATCATGCAGTTGTGCAGGAGGGGGCGCCGTCGTGGGTGTGGATGCGCCAATCGTGATGGTGCATGACGTCGCAGACGCCTGGAGCGTCGCCTCAGCGGGTGCGGTGGCGGGCAGCGGGTCCGCCGCTCGCGTCGGCCTCGAGGTGATCCGCGGCGGCGGACTGCGCCGCCTCCTGCTCGGCCTGGCGGCGGTAGTCGGCGTCGCCGCCGGTCACTACGCGGACTGCCTCAGCGGGATCGTCGGTGAGGTGGAGCAGGTCGAGGTCGCGCTCGGCCACTTTCCCCTCCGCGAGCATCGTGGAGCGAATCCACTCGATCAACCCCGACCAGTAGGCCGTGCCCATCAGGACGACGGGGAACGACGTGACCTTGCGGGTCTGCACCAGCGTCATCGCCTCGAAGAGCTCGTCCATGGTGCCGAACCCGCCGGGCAGCACGACGAAGCCTTGGGCGTACTTGACGAACATCGTCTTGCGGGCGAAGAAGTAGCGGAAGTCGACACCGATGTCGACCCACTCGTTCATGCCCTGCTCGAACGGCAGCTCGATCCCGAGCCCGACCGAGACGCCACCGGCCTCACACGCGCCGCGGTTCGCGGCCTCCATGGCGCCCGGGCCGCCGCCGGTGATCACGGCGTACCCCGCCTCGGCCAGTCGCCGGCCCACCTCGACGCCGAGGGCGTACTCCGGTGCGTCACGCAGTATCCGCGCCGAGCCGAACACGCTGACCGCCCGGCCGAGCTCGGCGAGCGCGCCGAAGCCCTCCACGAACTCCGACTGGATGCGCAGCACACGCCAGGGGTCGGTGTGCACCCAGTCGCTCGGGCCTCGCGAGTCCAGCAGGTGCTGGTCGGTCGTGCTGGTCTCCACCTGGCGGCGGCGCAGCGTCAGCGGGCCTTTGTGCTTCTCGTGCGGTACGTCGTCCTGGGGCGTCTCGGCAGCACGGAGGACGCCGTCCTCACCGTTCGCGGCGTCCGCCAGATGGTCGGTCATGCCGCAAGGCTAGAGGGCCCAAGGCTGAAGGACCCGGGCGACGCCAGCAAGAGGGCGACCCGCCAGGCGGGGCGGCGCTCATTGCTGGGGGGTCCAGCCGGGGACCGGATGCCGGTGGCCGGGGTCGAGCCGGTCGACGACCTTCCCGCAGATCGAGCGCAAGGCCATCACCTCCTCCGGAGAGAGGGCGTCGAAGAGGCTCTCTCGCACCGCGGTGACGTGGCCCGGCGCGACGGACTCGACCGTGCTCATGCCCTCGTCGGTGAGCACCGCGATGCTGCCCCGCCGGTCAGTCTCGTGCTTCTCACGCCGCACCCAGCCGGCCTCCTCCAGGCGCGCGACCGCGTGCGAGAGCCGGCTCGGCGAGGAGTTGGTGATCTGCGCGAGGTCGCTCATACGCAGGGCGCGGCCGGGCGCCTCGGAGAGCATGGCCAGGATCATGTAGTAGCCGTGCGGCATGCCCGCGTCGCGTTGCAGCTGTCGGTCGAGCGCGTCGTCGAGCAGCCGGCTCGCCGCCAGGAAGGCGCGCCAGGCGGCCTGCTCGTCGGCGTCGAGCCACCGGGGGCTCATGACGATGTCAGCCAGGTGCGCATCCGGTCCTCGCACTCGTGTATAAGCGGCAGGTCGACGTACTCGTCCTTGGTGTGCGCGACCGTCGGGTTGCCGGGGCCGTAGTTCACCGCGGGTACGCCGAGGGCCGAGAAGCGCGCGACGTCCGTCCAGCCGAACTTCGGCTGCGGCTCCTTGCCGATCGCGGCGACGAACGCAGCAGCTGCTGGGTGCGAGAGACCCGGCAGCGCTCCGGGCGCCGAGTCCGACACCACCGTCTCGAACCCGTCGAAGAACGCCCGCATCGCGCTCTCCGCCTCGGCCTCCGACCGGCTGGGCGCGAAGCGGTAGTTGACACTGACCGTGCACTCGTCGGGGATGACGTTGCCGGCGACGCCGCCGCGGATCCCGACCGCGTTGACACCCTCCCGGTAGACCAGCCCGTCGATCTCGACCTCCGCCGGCTCGTAGGCGCGCAGCCGGTCGAGCACCGCTCCGACGGCGTGTACGGCGTTCTCCCCCATCCATGCCCTGGCCGAGTGCGCGCGCTTCCCCCGCATCGTCACGTCCACCCGCATGGACCCCGACACCCGCCCTCGACCGTCGCGCCCGACGGCTCCATGAGGACGGCGAAGTCACCGGCCAGCCAGTCCGGATGGTTGCGCGCGACCCGGCCGAGCCCGTTGCGCACCGCCTCGACCTCCTCGCAGTCGTAGAACAACCACGTCACGTCGCGGGCTGGCTCAGGCATCGACGCGGCCAACCGCAGCGCGACCGCAACCCCGCTCTTCATGTCGGTGGTGCCGCAGCCGTAGAGGCGGTCGCCGTCGAGACGGCACGGCAGGTTGCCGGCGACGGGCACCGTGTCGATGTGCCCGGCAACCACGACACGCTCGGCACGCCCCAGCATCGTGCGGGCTGTCACCGTGTCGCCGTCACGGTCGACATCGAGGTGGCCGAACGGCCGCAGGGCCGACTCGATCGCATCGGCGAGTGGACCCTCGTCGCCGCTCACCGACTCGAAGTCGCAGAGCACCTGGGTCAGCACACCCGCGTCGGCACTGAGGTCGAGTTCGGTCATGGCAAGAGACCGTACGACCACGGCCGGGCGTGCGGCAGCCCGACATAGTTCTCGGCCAGAGATGTCGCCGCCGCCTCTGACGACGTCACGTAATCGAGCTGCGAGAGCTGCAGCTGCCGGTCGAACTCGTCCTGGTCCGGCGCGCGGTGCAGCATCGAGGTCATGAACCACGAGAAGTGCTCGGCCCGCCACACCCGGCGCAGGCAGGTCGCCGTGTACGCCGCGAGGTGCTTGTCGCCGGCGCCGGCGTAGAACGCACCCAGCGCGTGGCTGAGCACGGCGGCGTCGGCGATCGCGAGGTTCATTCCTTTGGCGCCGGTCGGCGGAACGATGTGCGCCGAGTCGCCGACCAGGAACAGGCGGCCAGCCTGCATCGGCTCGACCACGAAGCTGCGCATGGGCGTGACGCCCTTCTCGGTGATCTCACCCTCCTCGAGGTCGAACCCGTCGTCGTCGTGCAGCCGGCGGCGCAGCTCGGCCCAGATGCGGTCGTCCGGCCACGCACCGAGGTCTTCGTCCGGCTCGACCTGCAGGTACTGCCGGGTCACCGTCGGCGAGCGCATGCTGTGCAGGGCGAAGCCGTTCTCGTGGTTGGCGTAGACGAGCTCGTGCGAGGAGGGGTGCGTGCGGGCCAGAATGCCCAGCCAGGCGAAGGGATAGACCCGCTCGTACGCCGTGAGCACGCCGGGCGGGACCGTCGACCTGGACACACCGTGGAAGCCGTCGCACCCGGCGACCACGTCTGCCTCGAGCACCTGCTCGGCGCCGTCGTGGACGAAGCGCACGCGAGGGCGATCGCTGTCCACGTCCTCGATGGCCACGTCGGACACCTCGAACAGCAGCGGCAACTCGGCTCCGAGCCGCGCCGCGATGAGGTCCTTCACCACCTCCTGCTGGCCGTAGACCGTGATCGCCGAGCCGGTCAGGCCGGTGAAGTCGATGCGGTGCGAACGGTGGCGAAACCGCAAGGTCGTGCCGTGGTGCGCCAGCCCTTCACGGCCCAGCCGCTCACCGAGGCCCACCTCGTGTAGCAGGTCGACCGTGGGCTGCTCGAGCACGCCGGCGCGCACCCGCTCCTCGACGTGCTCGCGGCTGCGGATCTCGACGACGACCGAGTCGATGCCCTGCAGGTGAAGCAGGTGGGCCAGCATCAGGCCGGCCGGCCCCGCGCCCACCACAGCGACCTGGATACGCATCCGGCCAGGCTAGGTGCCGGGGGGCCGCCTCTGGACGTACGGCTCATTGGAATGTTGACTGGCGAACCACCTCGGCACCGCCGCCCCTCCCACCGAAGGTCCCTCATGCCCCTTCTCGACGGCACCGCATGGCACGGCAAGATCTACTCGACCGGCTGGGTCGACGGGTCCGGTGAGACCTTCCCCGTCGTCTCGCCCTCGACCGGCGAGCAGCTCGCGACCTCGGGCCTGGCGACCCAGGCCGACGTGCACAAGGCCGCGGCCGCGGCGGGCGACGCCCAACGGGAGTGGGCCGCGCTGCCCTATACCGAGCGGTCTGCGGTGCTGCGCCGTGCCGGCGACCTCTGGCACGCCGGCGCCGACGAGATCACCGGCTGGCTGATGCGCGAGACGGGGGCGATCGGGCCCTTCGCGGGCTTCCAGATCATGACGTCGGCCGAGGAGTGCTACGAGGCGGCGGCACTGGCTTCCGCGCCGTACGGCGAGCTGCTGCGCTCGGCCATGCCGCGGCTGAGCATGGCCCGGCGGGCGCCGGTCGGTGTCGTCGGCGTGATCGCGCCCTTCAACGTGCCGACCATCCTGTCGATCCGCGCGGTCGCGCCTGCCCTCGCCCTGGGCAACGCCGTGCTGCTCAAGCCCGACCCGCGCACGGCGGTGAGCGGCGGCGCGGTGCTGGCCGAGATCTTCGCCCAGGCCGGCCTGCCCGACGGCCTCTTGCACGTCCTCCCCGGCGGCGCCGAGGTGGGCGAGGCCCTGGTCACCGAGCCCGCGGTGCGCGTCATCGCGTTCACCGGCTCGAGCCAGGTGGGCCGCGCGGTGGGCACCCTCGCCGCCCAGCACCTCAAGCGGGTGCACCTCGAGCTCGGCGGCAACTCGGCGCTGCTCGTCCTCGACGACGTCGACGTGGACGGCGCGTCGTCCGTCGGGGCGTGGGGCTCGTTCGCCCACCAGGGACAGGTCTGCATGGCCGCCGGCCGCCACCTCGTGCAGTCGGGGGTCGCCGACGACTACGTCACCGCGCTGTCCGCCCGAGCTGACCACCTGCCGGTCGGCGACCCGACGTCCGGCCAGGTGGCTCTCGGGCCGGTGATCGACGCCGGGCAGCGGGACCGCATCCACGGCATGGTGACTTCCGCGGTCGACGCAGGGGCGCGGCTCGCCGCGGGAGGCACGTACGAGGACCTGTACTACCGGCCGACGGTGCTGGCCGACGTCCCGACGACCGCGGCCGCCTACACCGATGAGGTGTTCGGCCCGGTCGCGCCGGTCGTGCGCTTCGACACCGTCGACGACGTCGTCCGGCTGGCGGCAGCCACCCCCTACGGCCTGTCGCTGGGCATCCTGACCCGCGACGTGATGCGCGGTCTCGAGATCGCCGAACGCATCCCCAGCGGTCTGGTGCACATCAACGACCAGACGGTCAACGACGAGGCCAACATCCCGTTCGGCGGCGTACTGGACTCGGGCACCGGAGCCCGGCTGGGCGGCGTCACGGCGAACCTGGACGCGTTCACCGACACGCAGTGGGTCACGGTCAGAGGGTCGCTCGCCCAATACCCGATGTAGCCGACCCGCTGTCAGCCCCAGACCTCCTGCGCGGTCTCGACGACCAGCCGCAGCTTGGCGACCTCCTCGTCGAAGGTGAGCACGTTGCCCTCCACGGTCGAGGAGAACCCGCACTGCGGTGACAAGCAGATCTGGTCCATCGGAACGTGTTTGGCGGCCTCGTCGATGCGTCGTTTGAGGGTGTCCTTGTCCTCCAGCGCGCCACGCTTGGTCGTCACCAGACCGAGCACCACCTGCTTGCCCGGCGGCACGAACCGCAGCGGCTCGAACGTGCCTGACCGCTCGTCGTCGTACTCGAGGAAGAACCCGTCGACGTCCAGCTCGGAGAACAACGCCTCGGCAACGAAGTCGTAGCCGCCCTCGGCCGCCCACGAGGAACGGAAGTTACCGCGGCACATGTGGGTCGTCACGCGCAAGCCGTCCGGCCGGCCTTTCAGCGCGGTGTTGATGTTGCGGATGTAGGCCTCGTGCTGGTGCTCGGCGTCCGCGCCCTGCCTAGCGACCATGGCGCGCTGCGCAGGGTCGTTGAGGTAGGCCAGGCTGGTGTCGTCGAGCTGCAGGTACGTGCAGCCGAGCGCGCTGATCCGGCGGACCTGTTCGGCGTAGGCGGCCGTGAGATCGGTCCAGAACGCGTCGAGGTCGGGGTAGACGTCCTTGTCGATCGCCGCGCGACCGCCGCGGTAGTGGACCATGTTCGGCGACGGAATCGTGAGCTTGGGCGTTTGAGCCGGCGACGCCGTGTCGCGCAGGAAGGAGAAGGCGTCACCGAAGATCGTGTCGGTGAGCATGACCCTCTCACTCACCTTGAGCGCCGCCGACTCGAAGTCGAGCTCGCCCTGCTCGTTGCGGAAGTGCACCATCAGCTTCTCGTCGGTGCTCTCCACGCCGCCGAGCGAGTAGATGAAGTCCATGTGCCACGACGTACGGCGGAACTCGCCGTCGGTCACCGTCTGCAGCCCCGCGTCCTCCTGCACGCGGACGACGTCGCGGATGCTCGCGTCCTCGACCTCGCGCAGCGCCGCGTCGTCGATCTGACCGGCAGCATGCCGGCCACGGGCGTCGCGGAGGGCCTGCGGGCGCAGGAGACTGCCCACGTGGTCGGCGCGGAACGGTGGGGTCATGCGGGTCATGGGTGGACCTCCCGGCTGAGGATGGACATCGGCGGCGACCCTAGGGCGCGAACGCGCAGAACTCGTTGCCCTCCGGGTCGGCGAGCACGTGCCAGTTCACCACGTCGTCGGGCTCGCGGAGGAGGCTGGCGCCGCGTACGACGAGTTCCTCGACGTCCTCGCAGACGACGTCCCAGTGGATCCGGTTCTTGACCGTCTTCGGCTCCGCGACGGGCACGAACTTCCACCGGTCGAAGGGCAGGCCGTCGACATCGGTGAGCCACCGCGGTGTCCCGTCGGGGCCGGGCACGACCTGCGCCCCGAGCACCTGCGCCCACCAGCCCGCGAGCGACACGGCGTCGAGACTGTCGACCACGAGGCCACTCGGCTCCTCCTGTGCGCAGTCGAAGACGCACAGCTCGTTGCCCTCCGGGTCGGCGAGGACCCTCCAGTTGGCACCGTCGTCGACCTCGGCGAGCACCCGGGCACCGGCCGCGAGCAACGGATCGGCCGACGGCTGGACGAGGTCGAGGTGCACCCGGTTCTTCGCCACCTTGGGCTCGGGCACCTGGTTCACCCACACCGTGCGCGTGTCCGCGTCGCCACGCAGCACCGCGTCACCACTCTCCTGCCGCTCGGCGGCGAGGCCGAGCACCCGTGACCAGAACGCGGCCGCGCGCCCGGCGTCCGACGCGTCAAGGCAGAGGTCTTTCCAACGCGCGAGGGTCATCACGGGCGACGCTACCCGGCTCTGGCAGGGTGGTCACATGCGTTCCGCCTGGGGCTTCGGCCTTGCGAGTCGGCACGAGTCGGGCCAGGTTCTCGACGCGTGGTTTCCCTCTCCTGCGCTCGGCTCGGTCCCCGGCGACGCCGCGGTGCCGCCGTCGCTGACCGCACTGGAGCGCGCCGACCCGCGTCGCGGCGTACGAACCGAGGTGGTGCGCGTCGAGATCGACCTGGACGCGCCGCCGGCCGACGCGCCCGACGCCTACCTGCGCCTGCACCTGCTCTCGCACCGGCTGGTGCCACCCCATGGGTGCGACCTGTCCGGCATCTTCGGCGTGCTCGTCAACGCGGTCTGGACGAACCACGGCCCCTGCCACCCCGACGGCTTCGAGACGGTGCGCGCGCGGCTGCGCGAAGGCGGCTCGCCGGTCACGGTCTACGGGGTGGACAAGTTCCCGCGCATGGTCGACTACGTGCTGCCCACCGGCGTCCGGATCGCCGACGGCGACCGCGTGCGCCTCGGAGCCCACCTCGCCAGCGGTACGACGGTCATGCACGAGGGCTTCGTCAACTACAACGCGGGCACCCTCGGCGCGTCGATGGTGGAGGGTCGCATCAGCGCCGGTGTCGTCGTCGGTGACGGCTCCGACGTCGGTGGCGGCTCATCGATCATGGGGACGCTCTCCGGTGGCGGCACCGCGGTCATCTCCGTGGGCGAGGGCTGCCTGATCGGTGCGAACGCCGGCATCGGGATCTCTCTGGGCGACGGGTGCGTTGTCGAGGCAGGGTGCTACGTCACGGCCGGCACGAAGGTCACGCTTCCCGACGGGTCGATCGTCAAGGCAGCGGAGCTGTCCGGCCAGGACAAGGTGCTCTACCGGCGCAACAGCGTCACCGGGACCGTCGAGGCGGTCCCGCGGGAAGGGTCCTGGGGCGAGCTCAACGCCGCTCTGCACGCGAACGACTAGCGCCGCCGGTGGCGGCGGGCCAGGTGAACGATGGAAGGGACCGGCCAGCCGGCGCAGGGCATCCGGCTGACCCGTCGCGGCCGGTTGGCCATCACTGCCGCGGTGCTCGCCGTGGTTGTCGGCGCCACGGCGTACCTGCTCTTCCGGACGCCCGCGGGGACGGCGCTGGGCGTTCGGAGCCGGCCGCCGTGCACGATCCAGGTGGCCGGCGAGACCCGCGAGTGGACGTGGGCGCAGGCAGGGACGGCGACGACCGTGACCGGCGTGGGGCTGCGGATCGGGGCGAGCGAGAACGGTGTCGCGGCCGCGGTCGCGCGCAGCCTGCGCACCGAGCGCGACACCGCACTGGACGCCGCACGCGCGCGCCAGATCTACCGCGAGCTGCCCGACCGGGCGAGGCCCCGACCCGAGTCCGTGGCGCTCGCGCGCGTGCTGCTCGGCCATGACGACGGCGCGCTCAGCTGCACCATGCCTTTGCGCAGCGCCGACCTGGCGCGGGAGGATCCCGGGCCGCTCGGGCTGACGCCGCGAGCCGATGCGCTACGGCTGGCGATGCGCGACGTCTTCGGCGCGCAGCTGCTCGGCGGCTTCGAGCCGCAGGGCGTCGCGCAGGGCCACATCGACGGATCGGCGCACTACGAGGGCCGTGCGATCGACGTCTTCTTCCGCCCGGTAACCGAGGCGAACCAGCGTCGCGGCTGGGCACAGGCCCAGTGGGCGGTCGCGCACGCCGCGGCGTACCGGACGGCGACGGTCATCTTCGACCGGCGCATCTGGTCCGCGCGGCGCTCGGTCAACGGGTGGCGGGACTACCGCTATCCGGGCGGACCTACCGACAACCCGGTGCTCCTGCACGAGGACCACGTCCATGTCGACGTCGGCGAAGGCGACTGACCCGGACTAACGCCCTTGAAGGGTGCGGTCACCTCGGCCGGCGTCGACGCCGACCGCCGCCGCCAGGAGCACGTAGTCGTCGGCGTACCACTCGCGCAGGTTCGCGACGGCGACCGGGCTCAAGTACGTGTCGACGTCGGCGGGCGAGCGGTGCGCGGCCTTGTCCTTGCGCGGCAGTCGCACGTCGGCCGACAGGCCCAAGCGTCCTTTGAGACGCTCGAAGTCGGTTGCGAGCGTCTCCTGCATCCCCACGACGACCACGCGCCCAGCCCGGGCACGCAGAACCCCTGGGTCGCCCAGCCAGTGGTCATAGTGCCACCGCACGTGCCCGATCTCACGCATGGCTCGGCGGGCCTGTCGGCGCCGTGCGTCGTCGTCGGCGGACAGCGCCGTGGCCAGTTCGTCGGGAGTGCTGAACTGCGCGAACGCCCGACGCTCGGCGGCCGTCCACGGATAGCTGTAACGCGGTCGGCCTTCACGCAGCCGGCTGTTGAAGCCTGAGACGTAGCGCGACAACGGGTCGCGCAGGACGAAGAAGACCTCGTCGTCAGCCGGGATGTCGGCCAGCCTGACCTCGTGCCCGTGCATGACGACGACCGTGCCGGGCGGGGGCATGGCGTGGCGCAGTGCGTGCTTGATCGCGGTGCCCCCTGTCTTACCCACGTGCAGCATGTGGACGACACGCTGTTCGCGAGCGCGGGCGGAACGCGAGCGACGGTGGATCACGGCACGGCGCAGTGGACGCGCCGCAACGGTCCTGAATCGCCGGATCATCGGACCCTCTCGCCGGTTGCCCCGCAGGCCGGACGGGCACGACCGTACCGGCACCGGGCGAATGGTTGCGCACTCCCCCGCCGCGCGGCGGACCACGCCGCTGAGCGGAACCGTCGGCGACCTGGTCGGACGGCGCCACCCACCTGCGCTACCGCAACGTGCGTACGTCACAATGCGACGTTGACATCGCGCGTCGTTGACGGGAGAAGCGAGGCGGACGTGGTAGAGGGTCGCCTGAGCCCGCTGCTGGTGACAGTCGCCGTTGCCGTGGCACTGGCCGTCACCACGGCGTTAGTGATGGTCACCGGCGGTGACGGCGACTCGCCACCTGTAGCCGGACGGACGTCGAGCCCCTCCCCCACGACGACCGGGCCGACAACACCACCCAAGACCTGCATCGTGGGCGGTGCCGGCGCCGAGACCTTGCAGATCACCGTCGAACAGGCGGAGAAACTGACCACCGAGGCCGTTCGGGTCCTCGACATGCCCAACCGCCGTGCCGTGTTCGCCGACACCGTCGTACGCGTGCTCACCGTGTCCCGCCACACGGCCCGCGCGGTCACGACCGCGATGATCGCCGGGCTCAACCCGCTGCCGCTCAGCTGCGCCCACGTCAGAACGGATGTGGACCCGGAGAAGCCCGGGCCCGACGGGCTGACCCCTCGAGCGGCACGGCTGCGTCAGGCCTGGACGAAGGTCTTCGGGCCGATGACGGCCGGCGGGTTCGGCCGCAATCTCAAGACCGGGCACGTCGACAACTCGGCGCACTATCAGGGCAGAGCAATCGATGTCTTCTTCCGGCCTGCGAAGAGCCCTGACCAACGTCGCCGCGGCTGGGTGTTCGCACAGTGGCTCGTCGTGCGCGCCCCGCAGTACCACGTGCTGTCGGTCATCTACTCCGACCACCTGTGGACGTCGTGGGCGTCCACATCCGGGTGGCGGTCCTATGAGCACCCGAGCGGCGACACGGACAACCCGACGCTGCGCCACCTCGACCATGTGCACGTCGCCGTCGAGAGCGGCCATCGCGGGCAGGGCCGCTGACCACTGCAGCCGTCACCTGGTGTCGGCGCGGATCCGGTCAGCAGCGGACTTGACGCCGTCGTCGGTCGCGGTGAGGGCCAGTCGCACGTGCTGGCGGCCGGCGGCGCCGTAGAACGCACCAGGCGCGACGAGTACGCCGAGGCTCGCCAGCGACTCGACGGACGCCCAGCAGTCCTCGCCGCGGGTGACCCAGAGATAGAGCCCAGCCTGCGAGTCGTCGATCTGCCACCCGGCGTGCTCCAGCGCTTCGCGCAGCACCCGACGCCGCCCGGCGTAGCGCTCGCGCTGCTCGGCAACATGCCTGTCGTCGCCGAGCGCGGCCACCATCGCCGCCTGCACCGGCGCGGGCATCATCATTCCCGCGTGCTTGCGCACCTCGAGCAGCTCCCGCACCAGCCGCACGTCGCCGGCGACCAGACCGGCGCGGTAGCCGGCGAGGTTCGACTGCTTCGACAGCGAGTAGACCGCGAGCAGCCCGTCGTGCGAGCCGTCGCAGACGTCGGGGTGGAGCAGCGAGACAGGCTCGGCCTCCCAGCCCAGCTCCGCGTAGCACTCGTCCGACGCGACGACCGCCCCGCGCTCGCGCGCCCAGGCGACGACCTTGCGCAGGTGCTCGACCGGCAGCACGCGGCCGGTGGGGTTGGCGGGTGAGTTCAGCCAGACGAGCCGCACCCGTCGCGGCCCGATCGCGGTCAGGCCGTCGGCCGGGACGGGAGTCGCACCCGCGAGACGCGCGCCGGCGTCGTACGTCGGGTAGGCGACCTCCGGATGCACGACGAGGTCACCCGGCCCGAGCCCGAGCAGCGTCGGCAGCCACGCGACGAACTCCTTGGACCCGATCGTCGGCAGCACTCCCGCGGGGTCCACGTCCGGCACACCGCGGCGGCGGGCGAACCAGGCGGCGACTGCTTCGCGCAGGGCCGGGGTGCCGTAGGTCTGTGGGTAGCCGGGGGCGTCAGCCGCGTCGCGGAGGGCCGCCTGGACGACGTCCGGTGTCGGGTCGACCGGCGTGCCGATCGACAGGTCGACGGCGCCGTCTGGGTGGGCCTGGGCGCGCTCCGAGTAGGGCGCGAGCGCGTCCCAGGGAAAGTCAGGCAGCCGCGCCGACAGCGCTTCTAGGGATGGGGCTGCGCTGCCCGGCGGCGGGTCGACCGTCAGGTCTCCTGGGCCTGCGGGGGCAGCTCCGCGATGAGCGGGTGGTCCTTGTCGATCTTGCCGAGCTTGGACGCGCCACCGGGCGAGCCGAGGTCGTCGAAGAACTCGACGTTCGCCTTGTAGTAGTCCTTCCACTGCTCGGGGGTGTCGTCCTCGTAGAAGATCGCCTCGACCGGGCAGACCGGCTCGCACGCGCCACAGTCGACGCACTCATCCGGGTGGATGTAGAGCATCCGGTTGCCCTCGTAGATGCAGTCGACGGGGCATTCCTCGATGCACGCCTTGTCGAGGAGATCGACGCACGGCTGTGCGATGACGTAAGTCACGGTCGGTCCCTCCCGGGATGTGGTCGAACCAGCGGGGCGTCGGGCCCGCTCCCTAGTATCGCGTGCGGCACGCGCCGACGACACCAAGGGGGGCCAGGAGTTGCTCGGAGACCGAGACATGGGGCACCGGGTGGCGGTGCGGCGCCGCGTGCCCGGTGGCCTGACCGACGCGGTCGGGCACCTGATCTCGCTGTCCGGGACGGCGCTGGCGGTGCTGCGCAAGGACGGCAGGGTGACCGAGATCTCACTGGCTGACGTGGTGGCGGCCAAGACGGTGCCCGCCGAGCCGGTGCGTCCCGGTTGGCAGGTGCCGGCGATCTCGCCGGAGGACATGCAGCGCATCTGCTCCGCCGGGTGGCCGGCAAGGGAGACGGCCGCCCTGGGCTCGTGGCAGCTGCGCGCGCACGCCGGCCTCACCGGGCGCGCCAACTCGGCGATGGCCGTAGGTGACCCCGGGGTCGCGTTGGCTGAAGCGTCGCAGCGGGTGCATGCGTGGTACGCCGAGCGCGGGCTGCCGCCCCTGGTCCAGCTCCCGCTCGCCGATCCCGCGGGCCGTGAGCTGGCCGAGCTCGGCTGGGCGCGGCAGCACGTGACGATCGTCCAGGTGGCGCCGGTCGACGCGCTGCTGTCCTCCCTGCCGCCCCTGTCGTCCCTGCCCGATCTGAAAGCGACCGTGGCGGACACGCCCGACGCCGAGTGGCGTGCGCTGATGCACGACCTTTCCGAGCAGGACCCCGACGGTCACGTCGCGATCCTGACCGGGCCACCGGTGGTGGGCTTCGTCACCGTGCACCGCGCCGGAGCGCCCGTGGGCATCGGCCGTGTCTCGGTCGAGGGGACCTGGGCGGGCATCACGTCGGTGGACGTCGACCCGTCGGCGCGTCGGCTCGGCATCGGCACCGCCGTCATGCGCGTCCTGGTCGAGTGGGCGGCGAGCCGGGGCGCGACGGCGACGTACCTGCAGGTGCGGGCCGGCAACGACGCCGCACTGCGCCTCTATGCCGCGCTCGGCTACCGGACCCATCACCCCTACCAGTACCTCGCGGCGGGCTAGGTGGGTCAGTCGTCGTCCGGTGGTGGGTCGGCCTTCTTCTTCGGCCCGTTGGACCCGCAGACGACCCTGTCCTCCGGCTGGTAGACCGTGTGCAGCCGCTCAGTCTTCACCTGCCTCCCGCCGTCGCGGAAGACGCGCGTCACGTCGACCTGGAAGCCGCTGACACCCTCCTGGAGCACGCAGTCGCCCGGGTCGCTGCCCTGGGGACGAGGGTCGTGCACGGTCTCGAAGCTGCGGACTGCGTAGCGGTTCGACTTGCTCGCCGCGATCTCGTAGCGCTTGGTGCCCCAGATGCGCACCGTCACCGAGCCGTCGGTGTAGGCGGTGTCGACGAGGATGCCGTGGCCCGAGTCGTTGCGGAACTTCAGGTCCTTGACGCCCCAGGCGACCGTCGCCTCGCGGCCCTCGGGGTAGCGGCTGATGTAGAAGCTGTGCGGGTGGTGCTCGACGTCCTCGAGTCCGGCGAAGAACGCCGCGTTGAACGTCGTCGTGGCCAGCTGGGAGACGCCCCCGCCGAAGTCGACCTGGAGCTTGCCCCGGTCGATGACGTAGCCGGCCGCGAAGCCCCGCTCCTTGGTGCGCTCCCCGACGACGCCGTTGAGGCTGAAGGTGTCCCCGGGCATCAGCAGCGTCTCATCCATGAGGTCCGCGGCCCGGTGGATGTTCGTCAGCCGTGGCGGGAAGTCGGAGGGGTAGAACGTGGTGAACTCCGAGACCAGCTCCTTGACGCCCAGCCCGCGCGCCTCACGAGTCGTGAGGTCGGGCTGGCTCACGCGGAGCCGCACACTGGTCTCGCGGCCCGCGCCGGTCTTGGAGAGCACCGGCAGCACCGCGGCGGCGACCTCCTCGGGCTTGATGCTGAGTCCCTCCTTGGCGGGCACCACCCGGGGTCCGCCGCGAGCGATCCGGAACGAGGCGTCGCGGGGTTCCTGCTCGAGGGGACCGGTCACCTCGGCGATGCGCTTCTTGAGGACCTTGGCGTTCACCTTGGGCTGGAGCCGGCCTTCGTCGTCGGGAGCCATCGACAAGGAGGGCGTGATCAGCCGCGGCGGCACGCTCGTCCGGCGCCCGTTCACCAGGAGCACGACCGGGCCGGACACAGCCGGCTCGGCGAACTCACGAGCGGCGCGGGCGACCTCCTTGTCGTCGACGTCGGGCTCGGTCACCTCGGCGGGCAGCTCGATCGGACCCTCGGCTCGGAGGTAGGACGTGCGCAGCTTCTCGACGACGGCCGACTTGTCGAGGTAGCGCCCCTGGACCGCGTCGACCTTGACGACCTCCGCTCCCTTGAAGCGGATGCCACCGTCGCGCGGCTTGCCCTCGATCTTGTCCGCGAACGCCTCGACTCCGGACACCAAACGGTCCTCGTCGACGGCGACGACGGGCTCGGTCTTCTCGCCACCGGCGATTCGGTCGATGAGCGCCACCGGGTTCCAGCTGCGCTCGCCCGCCGAGTCGACCGTGGCAGCCACGTCGAGGGTGAGGCCCACCCGGCGCGGCGCGATGCGCATGGTGTCGTCGCCGACCTGCACGGGGATCGGAGCGCGCGCCTCATCGGCGAGCTCACGGTCGAGGGTGGACTCGGCCTCGGCACGGCTCATGCCGCCGATGTCGACCCCGAGCACCGTCGTACCGCGGGCGATGCCCGAGCCGGCGGCGAGGAAGGCGCCGAGCCAGAGCACCACGAGCACGCCCAGCGCAGCGGACACCCAGATGAGTGTGCGACGGCGGGCAAGCGTCGGAGCGACGTTTCCTGGTAGCACAGCACCCGGGGTGGTAGAGGAAGGTGCAGGCGAGCGCCCGCACCGGCTGGTCCCTATCGTACGGGAGCCCGCACGTGCAACCCGCCACCCTGGCGCCCCCGGGCGAGGCACCGCGAGGCCCCGCCGGCGCGCTAGGGCAGGCCGACGTACCGGCTGCGGAAGTAGATCAGCGGGCGCTCCTCGCGGTCACCGAGCGCGACGCGTACGACGTCCCCGAGCACCACGTCGTGGTCACCGCCGTCCTGGACCGCGCGGGTGCGGCACTCGAGCCAGCTCAGCGAGCCGTCCAGCAGGGCCGCCCCGGTGGCCGGGCCGCGGTGATGGGGGAAACGGTCGAGCTGGCCCACCAGCGGCCGGCCGCGTGACGCGAACCAGTCGGCCGCCCGTCGCTGCTTCTCGGAGAGCACCGAAAGGGCCCAGGACCCCGCATCGATCACCGCGTCGTGGAAGCGGGCGTCCTTCTCGACGCAGACGAGCACGATCAGCGGGTCGAGCGAGACCGAGGTGAACGCGCTGGCCGTCATGGCGTGGTCGAAGCCGTCGACGACCGTGGTCGCGACGGTGACACCGGAGGCGAACTGACCCGCGACGCGACGGAACGCGTCTACGTCGGGTTGGGGTGCCTCGGCGGCCGGGAGCGACATCGCCGCCGACACTACCTCCGGGGTTGGGAAGGCTCTGGGGCTGGGAGGGTCAGGCCTGGGGCAGGACGACGGCATACCTCGCGTTGCTGATGACCACAGCCGCGGGCTGCTCCACCAGCCGCAGGGTGTTCAGCGACGACTCACCGAAGGCGTTCTTGGTGGCGCTGGACAGCGCCAGGCACCCGACGACGCGGCCGGCCGCGCGCAGCGGCATCGACAGGAACGTCTCCATGCGACCCTCGTCGTCTGCCTCGAGCAGGCCCCCGGCGTCGGACACCTGGGGCACCAGGTCATGCACGGTCAGCGGCGTGCCGCCGACCTGGGTGGCGGCGTCCGCGATGGCGGCGAGGAACTCGGTGTACTGCTGGCGCGAAGCCTCGCGCGCCACCGTGAGGTAGGTGGACCTGTCGTCGAGCATGCAGACCGCAGCGAGGTCGTAGTCGACGACGCGGGCAAGGACACTGAGCACGCCGGCGACGCTGTCCTCGAACCCGTGGACGTCAGCGGCGATGTTCGTGACCTCGGCCGAGACCGACGCCTCGAAGAGCTTGCGGTCGAGCAGCTCGGACACCCGAGCCATCACTTCGTCGTCGCCGATGTCGACGGCGTCCGGGCGCAACGGGGGCCGGCCACCCCGCGCCAGGTCGGCAGCGGCGATGACGTCACGGATCGCCGCCACCAGCTCGGGAGCCTCGAAGTCCTTGGTCAGGAAGCGGTCGGCGCCGTTCTGGGCACCCCAGTAGCGGTCGGAGGCGGCGTCGAGCGAGGTGAGCATCACGACCGGGATATCCGCGGTCTGCCAGTCGTCCTTGAGCAGCCTGGCGGCGACGTAGCCGGACAGGCGAGGCATCTGTACGTCGAGGATCACGGCGTCGGGCTGCACGCGGAAGGTGGCCTGCACGGCCTCGACGCCGTCCTCGGCGGCGACCACGTCGAAGCCCTCGCGCGCGAGCACCGTGGTCACGATGCGGCGCAGGGTGGGGCTGTCGTCCGCGATCAGCACGGTGGCCATCTGTCCTCTTCCGTCAACGGCCGACGAGACGCCGGACCGTATCGATGAGTTCGGCCTGATCGAACTCACTCTTGAGCAGGTAGGCGCTCGCTCCTGCGTCCAGGCCGGCCCGCTGGTCGGCCACGCTTCCCCGCGACGTCATGATCACGACCGGGACGTTCTCCCAGCCCGGCGTCGCCCGGATTGTCCGCACGAGGGTGAAACCGTCCATTCCCGGCATCTCGACGTCCGAGAGCACCAGGTCAGCCGGCGGCCCGGTCAGCCGTGACGCGCCGTCCGAGCCGTCGACGGCGGTCGTCACCTCGTAGCCGGCCCCCTCGAGGATCACCCGCTGGAGCTCGCGGAGACCGACGGAGTCCTCGACGACGAGCACTCGCGGCCGCGAACGCGTCCGCTGGGTGGGGACACCGGCCTCGACCCCAACGGCCGGTAGGCGGGTGGCCACCGGCACCGGCACGGGTGCCGGCGACACGCCGGCAGCGAGCTGGCGCACCGCGAGCTCGCGGATGTCGAGGAGGAGCAGCACGCTGCCGTCTCCGTCGATCGTCGCCCCCGCGACGTGCGGGAGCCGGCCGAGAAAACCGCCCAGCTCCTTGACGACGAGCTCGCGCTCGCCTTCGAGATCGTCGACGGCCAGGGCAAGCAGGTCGTTGGCACCGGCGCGGTGGACGACGATCGCCGCGCGCGGGTTGCGCTCGCCCCCGACGCCGAGCATCAGCCCGAGGTCGACGAGCGGGACGGTGCGCTCTCCCCGGCTGATGACGGGCACTCCCGCGACCTCGTGACGACTGGCGGAGGCCAGGCCCAGCGTCTCGACGACGCCGGCGACCGGCACGGCGTACCGCTCGTCGCCGACGCGCGCGACCAGGCAGCGCAGCACGCCGAGGGTGACCGGCAACGTGATGGTGAAGCGAGTCCCGCTGCCGAGGGTCGAGTCGACCTCGATCGCACCACTGAGCTCCTCGACCACGGTTCGGACGACGTCGAGACCGACACCGCGGCCTGAGGTCTGGGTCACCTCTGCCCGGGTGGAGAACCCGGGTGCGAACATCAGCCGCCGCAGAGCCCGCCCCGAGAGGGTGGCGCCTTCGGGCAGCAGGCCACGCTCGACCGCGACGGCCCGCACCACGTCGTCGTCGATGCCGCGACCGTCGTCGGCAACCTCGATGACCACGGTGGAGCCTGCGGCGCGCGCGGAGACCGTCACGGTCGCCTGGGCGGCCTTGCCGGCGACGATGCGCTCCGCGGGGGTCTCGCAGCCGTGGTCGAGGGCGTTGGTGACGAGGTGGCCGAGGGAGTCGGCGACCGCGTCGAGGACGCGGGTGTCGAGCTCGACGTCCTCGCCGTGCAGATGCAGGACGACGTCCTTGCCGGATGCCGAGGAGAGCTCCCGGACCAGCTGTGCGAAGCCGACGGCGACGCGCCGCACCGGCACCATCGCCAGGCCCATCGCGCCGTCGCGGACCTGACCGAGCCGGCCGAGTCCCGCCTCGCCCTCGGCCTGCAGCTCACGGCTGGCGACGACGAGCTTGTCGCCGAGAGCGACCATGGCGCGCATCGCCTCGACTGCGGCCTCGGGCAGCGCCACGCCGTCGGCCGCAGCCACGGTCGCCGCGTCGCGCAGGCTGTGTGCGGTGCGCTGCTGGTCGCGGGCGAGGACGCCGAGCTCCCGGCCGTGCCGGGCGAGCCGGCGTACGTCGAGCTCTGCCTCGCCGACCACGTCGAGGAGGTCGTGCACCCGCCGGGTCGGCACCCGGATCGAGTCGCCGCGGGCATTCCGGTCGCCGGGGTCGTCGCCGTCGGTCTCGATGTCGGGGGGGTCGACGAGCAGAGGCACCACGACCGGGTTGTCGCCGAACAGTGCAGAGTCGAGAGCGGCGGTCACCGCCACCAGGTCGCCGGGACCGATCGGGCGTTCGGCACCCGGCAGCGAGCGCGAGATGCTGTCGGCGGCAACCAGCAGCACGTCGACGAGGTCGGCCCGCGGCACCAGCCGGCCGTCGCGCAACGCGCCGAGGAGGTCTTCGGTGCGATGGGCCACGTCGACGACGGCGTCGAGGCCGAGCATGCGGGCCGATCCCTTGACGGTGTGCGCGTCGCGGAAGAGGTTCCCGATGAGCTGTCGCGGCGACGGGTGTGCCTCGAGCTGGAGCAGGCCCTCGCACAGGGACTCGAGTCGATCGTCGACCTCCGCGCGGAAGATTGCGACCAGCTCGATGTCATCGGCCCAGCCCGTCATCGCTCGTCCCCCGTCCTAGTGGACGCGGAACTGCTCGATCGACGAGCGCAGCTCCGCCGCCAGCACGTTGAGCTGCGCAGCGGCCGCGGCAGCCTGCTTGGAGCCGACGGCGTACTGACGCGACACGTCGGACACCTGGGTCATGGCGGAGACGACCTGGTCGGACGCCGAGCGCTGCTGCTGGGTGGCGATGGAGATCTCTTTGGCTGCCGTCGTCGTCTCGTCGACCATGCCGGAGATGCGCTCGAGGGCGTCCACGACACCACGGGCCAGGGCAGCGCCACCGGCGGCCTCGCGGGCGCCTTCCTCGCTGGCCAGGATCGTGGCGTTGGTCTCGGCCTGGATCTGCGCCACGATCGTCTGGATCTGGCCCGCCGACTCCTGGGAGCGCTCGGCGAGCTTGCGTACCTCGGAGGCGACGACCGCGAAGCCGCGGCCGTGCTCGCCGGCGCGGGCCGCCTCGATCGCGGCGTTGAGCGCCAGCATGTTGGTCTGGTCGGCGAGGTCGTCGATCACGCGCAGGATGCGGCCGATCTCCTGGCCCTTCTCGCCGAGCGAGAGGGCGCGGGTGGCGATCGAGTTGACCTTGTCGGCGATGGCGTCCATGGCGGTCACCGACGTGGCGACCGCGGTGCGACCATCCTCGGCGTGGCGCAGCGTCTCGGCCGCGAAGCGGGCGACCGACGCGGCGGTGTCGGCGATCTGCGCGGCGGTCGCTGCGAGCTCTTCGATCGTGGAGGTTGTCTCGGCAACGGCCGAGGACTGCTGCGAGGCACTGGCCGCGTGCTCTTCGGCGGTCGCGAGCAGGTCGCCGGCGCTGGCGGTGATCTGCTGGCCGCCCGAGCGGATCTGCTCGACGAGCTCGCGCAGGTTCGACAGCGTGTTGTTGAACGAGTCGGTGAGCGCGACGACCGAGTCGTGCGCGCCGTGGGACTCGACCCGCACCGCCAGGTCGCCCTCGGCGGCCAGCGCCAGGACGGCAGAGAGCTCCTCCACCCGTCGGTTCAGTGCGTCGCGCTGGTCGGCGGCGGTGCGACGCTCGGCCCATACCGAGGCGCAGAGCATTCCGACGAACCATGCGATTCCGGGCCCGAACGGCAGGACGAGCACGAGAGACTCGATGTTTTCCGGGGTGAGCTGGCCCGAGAGTGCGAAGGCCACCGACGCACCGACCGCGGCGAGGACGCCGATGGTCATGCTCTGCCACCGCGGCATGACGACGGCGGCGATGAGCAGCGGTGCGACGAAGAGGATCCAGAAGGGCCGGTCGAGACCGCCCGTGACGGTGACCAGGCCCGACACCCACACGACGTTGGCGATGATGAACCCGGCGCGGTAGCGCTCGAACTGGCCGCCCTCGATCGGGGCATGGCGACCGACCATGCTCAGCAGGCCGAGGCCGGCGGCATTGCAGACGCCCACCAGCAGCCACATCGTCGCGGCGACGGCCTCGTAGTCGTCTACCGCATCCGCGGCGCCGCCGACCTGACCGAGACTGACCGCCACGGCACCGGCGACCACGCTGACCAGGAGGGTCAGCGTCGATGCGCGGTTGAGCTTGATCGAGAACTCCACGGAAGGGCCTCCCAGGCGGGTGCGCGCGAAAGCGCTCACCCTGGTGGCATCGGGACGGCGTGGCCCTGGCTGTAGGCGGTCAGGAATTGATTCGCGCGCGGTCTACGGCGCCCCGCAGGGCGAGCACGGCGCCAGCGTCGAGGACGGCGACCGGACCGGTGCCGTCGCCGACCTGCCCGACCACCAGGGCGGAGGCCTCCGCCGGCAGGGTCGAGGGCGGCGGCGTCAGGTCGGCCAGCGACCCGTCGTACACCCCGTGGACCGACTCGGCGACCAGTCCGGCGGTGAGCCCGCCGCCCGGCTCCTCGAGGACGACCAGGCGCGCGCTGGACCCCAGGGGGGTGGTGGGGGTGCGCAGAAGCGGCCGTACGTCGACGACAGGCAGGATGCGGCCGCGCCAGTTGGCCACGCCCCAGAGCCAGCCCGGGGTGCCCGGGATGCGGGTGACCAGCGGCACCGGCACGACCTCGGCGACGTCGGACATGGGCACGGCGTAGCGGGAGGTGCCCAGGCGCAGCACGATGCCGCCGGCCGGTGTCACGGCGACGTCCTCCCTCAGGCCCTCCACGCCTGGGTCATCGACCCGTGCCCGTCAGGTCTGAAGGTGGCGGGCGTAGGGCCCGGCGAGGGCGACGAACGCGAGCAGCGTGCCGCCGATCAGCCAGCCGTTGCCGAGAACGGTGTTGGGCACCACCAGATCGCCCTCGGGCCGGGGTCGCGTCATCACCACGGTGACCGCCAGCCAGCCGGCTCCTGCGGCCAGCACGCCGGAGCGGCTGGAGAGCGCGAGTCCGGCGAGGACGAAGAAGGCGACCGACAGGCTCAGGGCGGTCAGCTCGCCGACCGGGATGCCGCCCATCGTCAGCGCGTGGACGAACGAGCCGGCGACCCCGCACGCCGCTCCCCCCAGCGCCGCCAGCACAAGCAGCGGCACGCGGAGGGCGAGGGGCACACCGCCCAGGCTACGCACCGGCGACCCGGCTCCCGGGCCTCAGTCAGACTCGGTGCTCGGTGAGGCGATCAGGCCGGTGGTCTCGTCACGCAGGTCGATCACGCTGACGCCCGAGCGGTCCTCGGTCGGCCGCGTGGCGGCGGCGGCCTCGAGCACATCGGTGATCTCCGGGCCGATGAGCTCGTGGCGCTCGATCAGCGCGTCGCGCAGCGCGGCCACCAAGTGGCGATTCACGTCGAGGAGCTCGCGCACGACCGCCTTCTGTCGTTGCAACAGATCCTCGACGTGCTCGCGTCCGTCGCGGTCGGCGAGAACGCGTCCGACGATGTTGGTGTCGGAGAAGGCGCTGTTCTGGATCGCGGCGTAGGACAGCAGCGTGTCTCCCATGCCGCACGAGCCCACCATCTCGGCTGCCACGTTCGTGGCGTAGAGGAGGTCGCCGCCCGGCCCGGTCGAGACGTCGCCGAAGAAGAGCTCCTCGGCGCACTGTCCGCCCATGGCGATCTGGATGAGAGCGGTCATCTCCGCCCGCGACCTGGTGTACACGTCTTCGCGGTCGCCGTGCGCGAGCATCCCGAGCGCGTCTTTGCGCTTGACGATGGTGAGCACCTCGAGCCGACGGTGCGGCGCCTGCAGCCAGGCGACCGTCGCGTGGCCCGCCTCGTGGGTGGCGATGAGGCGCTTCTCGTGATCGGTGTAGGTGACCGGCTGACCCATGCCGACCTCCTCCACCAGACGCGCCTTCTCCACGTCCGCCCAGGTCATCGCCTTGGCGCCGCGCCGTACGGCGTTGACCAGTGCCTCGTCGAAGAGGTGCTCGATCATCACCGGGCTGTAGCTCTGCGTCACGCCGGCCAGCGCGTCGCGCCGGTCCTCGTTGTCCAGCTCCGCCGTGTGCGCCTTGGTCGTCAGGAAGTGGTCGATGAGGATGCGCCGGCCGCCCTTGGTCGGCAGCTCGAAGGTGAGCCGGCGGTCGAAACGGCCCGGCCGCAGCAGGGCGGGGTCGAGGTTGTCGGCGCGATTGGTCGCCGCGATCAGCAGCAGGTTGGTCGAGGGTGGCTGCGGCCGGCTCAGCATCCGGTGCGCCGGCAGGTAGAGGTTGACGCGGTCGACCATCTTGCTCTGCAGCTTCTGCCAGCCGGTGGGCTCGTCGAAGGACTGCATCTGGACGAGCAGCTCGTTGACGACACCGCCGACACCCTCGGAGTGAATCGATTGGTTGACCACACGCCCGCTGCCCGCCACCACGGCGTAGGACGACGGCAGGCCGCTGAGCCCCCCGCAGTCCGGCGCCCCGGTCACGCGTGCCACACCGGGCATCTCGGTGGCACTCACACCCCCGCGTGACATGGCGATCGCGTCGATCTCCTCGATGAAGCCGATCGCCCCGCCCTCGAGGCGAGCGGCCTTACGGAGCGCCTTGAAGTACGAGCGAATCTTGCGCGCGGTCGCGCCGTAGTACATCGACTGGAACGACGTCGCGGAGACGAACAGGAACGGCACTCCCGCCTCGCGCGCCATCGCCTTGGCGAGGAACGTCTTGCCGGTTCCCGGGTTGCCTTCGAAGAGGAGGCCACGCCGTGGCGAGCCGCCCATCTCCGCCTTGAAGGTCTTGTGCGCCAGGAAGAGGTTCAGCGACCGGACGACGTCCTCTTTGACTGCGTCGATGCCTTTGACATCGCTCAGTTTCACGTCGATCTGCTCGGGGCGGTAGATGATGTGCGGCGAACGTCCCGCGACGACGGTGCTGCCGAGCAGCACAACGGCAAGCAGGACGAAGAACAGGATCGGTACGACGAGCAGGGGGTCCATGCTGGGGAACTGGAAGAAGTTGACCGCGTCTCCGGAGAGGATCCGCCACCAGAGGAACGCCGTGGGCAGTCCGACAATGGTGGCGAAACGCAGTAGCCGGTGGCGGCGCAGGCTCTCGCGGCTGACCCCGACGTCGGCCCCGGACCTCTCCACGGGGAGATCGGGTGCCTCTTGAGTCCCTAGGTCGTCCTTGACCTGTTGCTCGTCCACCAGGACCCCCTCCCGCAATGACCCCCGACTCCGACGGGTTCACCCGTTCGGAGCATCAACGTCCAGGCCGAACCTGCCGATCACGTCCTCAGGACCCGGGTGTGCCCGGCAACTTCGGCGAACACGTCGGAGTCTGTCCGCAGCGCGGCCGCGCCCATCCGGCCCGGGCCGGCATTCACCCGGATGCAGCCCCGCGTCACCCGTTCGGCCTAGCCCGATGGAGTCACTCCACGCCGGAGAAGAGGTCCGTCTCGCGACCGTTCTCGTCACGCTCGCCGGCCGGCCCGAGCTCGCCGCGCGCAAGCAGGTAGGCCTCCGTGCCCCAGACCTGGTTGCCCAGGTTGTTGGAGAGTGCGAAGAACGGCCCGTCGACGGTGATCTGGGTGGCGTGTGCGCGCATCGCGGCGAGCTTGGCCTCGACGTAGTCGTTCCCGTCGACGGCAGTGGTGACCGTGTCGTCGGGCACCACCATCGGCAGCTCGTCGGCGTCCGGGTCCATGCCCTCGAACGTCGTGACGTCGCCGGCGTCGCGCAGCTGCCGCAGGCTGTCGCGCAGCCACGACTCCGGCACCGCGTTCCAGTAGACCTTGCTCACCTCCCATCTGTCGTACCCAACGGCCCGGCGGCCCGCGAGCTCGACGCCGCGCATCGCGACGCGATGCGCCTGGATGTGGTCCGGGTGCCCGTAGCCACCGTTCTCGTCGTAGGTCACGACGACCTGGGGTCGCACCTCGCGGATCACGTCAACCAGGAATGCGGCGGCCTCGTCGAGGTCGGCCTGCCAGAAGGCGCCTTCGCGATCGTTGGTCGGCAGACCCATCATCCCCGAGTCGCGGTAGCGACCGGGCCCGCCGAGGAAGCGATGATCGACGACGCCGAGCTCCTTCATGGCGGCGTCCAGCTCGCCGATGCGATGCTCGCCGAGCGCGTCGTCGCGGTCGGCGGCGAGGTGCGCGAGGCCGGGAACCAGCACCTCCCCCTCTTCGCCGAGGGTGCAGGTGACCAGCGTGACGTGCACGCCCTGCGCGGCGTACTTGGCCATCGTCACGCCGTTGCCGATGGTCTCGTCGTCCGGATGGGCGTGCACGAGGAGCATGCGCCGCGCCGCGTCGATGCGGCCCGCCTTCGGGGTGGTGGTCATGGCGCGACCCTACCGAGCCGCCGATCAGCTGGCTTCGTGCTGCTCCAGCACCTCGAGCCCCTCGGCGAAGTGGCAGGCACTCGGGTGGTCGGACCCCTCGCGCTTGGTCAGCTCGGGTTCCTTCTCGGCACAGATGTCCTGGGCCTTCCAGCACCGGGTGCGGAAGCGACAGCCGGAGGGCGGCGACGCGGGGCTCGGGACGTCGCCCTCGAGGACGATCTGCTCCTTCGTCTCGCGGGCAGCCGGGTCGGGCAATGGGACCGCGGAGAGCAACGCCTGCGTGTAGGGATGCGTCGGTGCCGCGTAGATCTGCATGTCGTCGCCGAGCTCCACAACCTTGCCGAGATACATCACGGCGACGCGGTCGGAGATGTGGCGTACGACGGACAGGTCGTGGGCGATGAAGATGTAGGACAGCTGGAACTCGTCCTGAAGTCTCTCCAGCAGGTTGATGACCTGGGCCTGCACGGACACGTCGAGCGCCGACACCGGCTCGTCGCAAATGATGATCTCGGGGCGCAGCGCAAGGCCGCGGGCGATGCCGATGCGCTGGCGCTGTCCGCCTGAGAACTGGTGGGGATAGCGGTTGATGTACTCGGGGTTGAGGCCCACCACGTCGAGCAGTTCCTGGACTCGCTTGCGTCGGCTGCCCTTGGGCGCGACCTCTTTGTGGATCTCGAAGGGCTCGCCGATGATGTCGCCGACCGTCATGCGCGGGTTCAGTGACGAGTAGGGGTCCTGGAAGACGATCTGGATGTCGCGGCGCATCGCCTTGAAGCTGGCGCCGCGTCGCGAGAAAATGTCCTCGCCCTTGAACTTGACCTCGCCCGCCGTCGGCGTCTCGAGGGCCATCAGGAGCCGGGCCATCGTGGACTTTCCGCAGCCGGATTCCCCGACGACGCCGAGCGTCTCGCCCTTGTGCAGGTCGAACGACACGCCGTCGACCGCACGCACGGCGCCGATCTGCCGCTTGAAGACGATGCCCTGCGTCAGAGGGAAGTGCTTGACGAGGTCTCGGACCTCGAGGACAACCTCACCGGACGGAGCCATCGATGACCTCCATCCAGAAGTGGCAGGCGCTGTCGCGACCCTCGCTGACCGGGAAACTCGGCGGGTTCTGCTCGCGGCAGATGTCCTGGGCGTACACGCACCGCGGGTTGAAAGGGCAGCCCGGCGGGATGCGCAGCAGGTTGGGTGGCAGCCCCTTGATGGCGTAGAGCTCCTGCCCCTTCATGTCCACGCGCGGGATGGATGCCAGCAGTCCCTTGGTGTAGGGGTGGGCCGGGTTGGCGTAGATCTCGTGGACGGGCGCGCGCTCGACGATCTCGCCGGCGTACATGACCGCGATCTTGTCGGCGACGTCGGCCACCACACCGAGGTCGTGGGTGATGAGCATCAGGCCCATGTCGCGCTCGCGCTGGAGGTCCTTGAGCAGCGCCATGATCTGGGCCTGCACGGTGACGTCGAGCGCGGTCGTCGGCTCGTCGGCGATGAGCACCTCGGGGTCGAGCGCGAGGGCCATCGCGATCATGATGCGCTGGCGCATGCCGCCGGAGAAGTGGTGGGGGAAGTCGCGGACCCGCTGGCGGGCGGCGGGGATGCGCACCATCTCCATCAGGTCGACGGCCTTCTTCATGCCGTCGCTGCGCGACATCCCGCGGTGGACGCGGTACATCTCGGAGATCTGGTAGCCGACCGAGAAGACCGGGTTCAGCGCCGACAGAGCGTCCTGGAAGATCATCGCGGTGTGCTCGCCGCGGTAGGTGCGCCGCTGGTCCTCGGGCATGGCGAGCAGGTCCTCGCCCATGAACCGCACCGTGCCGTGGGTGACGTAGCCGGGCGGGGTGTCGAGAATGCCCATGATGGCCTGGGCGGTGACCGACTTGCCCGATCCGGACTCGCCCAACACCGCGAGCGTCTCGCCGGCGTGCAGCGTGTAGCTCACGCCGTTGACCGCCTTCGCGACACCGTCGCGGGTGCGGAACTCGACGTGGAGGTCGTCGACCTCGAGCAGCGGTGGCAGGTCGCTGCCCGCGTCGCCGGAGCGGGGCGCTGTGACCGTGTCCGGGGCTCCCGGGTCTGAGGGCGTCAAGGCCTCTCCTAGCGCAGCTTGGGGTCGAGGGCGTCGCGGACCGCGTCGCCGAGCAGGATGAAACTGAGGACGGTGACCATCAGGAAGCCGGCCGGGAACAGCAGGATATGCGGCGCGCCGAGGAAGTAGCGCTGGCCGTCACTGATCTGGATGCCCCAGGAGATGGTCGGCGGCTGCAGCCCGATGCCGAGGAACGAGAGCGTCGCCTCGACGGAGATGTAGATGCCGAGCGAGATCATCGCCACGACCACGACCGGCGCGATCGCGTTCGGCAGCACGTGCCGGCTGATGATGCGGTTCGTCCCGGCGCCGAGCGCCCGCGCCGCGGTGACGTAGTCGACGTTCTTCGTCGAGATGACGGACGAGCGCATGATGCGGGCCGCCGTCGTCCAGCCGAAGGCCGTCAGGGCGAACACCACGCCCCAGATGCCGAGGTCGGGGAACACCGACAGGAACACCAGACCGGCGAGGATCAGCGGCACGGCGAAGAAGATGTCCACCAGGCGGGAGAGCAGCGAGTCGAGCCAGCCGCCGTAGTAGCCGGCCATCGCTCCGACGAACCCGCCGAACACCGACGTGCCCAGGGTCACCAGCGTGCCGACCAGGATCGACGCGCGGGCACCGAAGATCGTGCGCGCGTAGAGGTCGCAGCCCTGGAAGTCGTAGCCGAACCACGCCTCGCTGCTCGGCTTCTCCAGGGAGTGTGCGAGGTCGCAGAAGCTGGGGTCCTTGGTGGTGAACCACCCGGGAAAGGCGGCGATGAGCACCAGCAGGGTGATCAGCGAGCCGGAGACCCAGAAGAGCGGGCTGCTCTTCAGGTCGCGCCAGGCGTCGGCCGCCAGGCTGCCGTGGCGCTCCGGAGCCTCGCCCGGCGCGCCACCGCCGCCGCCAAGGGTGCTGGCGCCGGCGGTGCCGCTGGTTTGGGCGTCGTCGGACGTACTAGTCATAGCGGATCCTCGGGTCCAGCACGCCGTAGAGCACGTCCACGGCCAGGTTGGCGAGCAGGTAGATGAGCACCAGGACAGTAACCAGGCCTACCACGACGGTGGCCTCACCCGCGCGCACTGAGAAGGCAAGCGCCGAGCCGACGCCCGGCAGGTTGAAGATGAACTCCGTCACGATGGCGCCGCCCATGAGGGCGCCCAGGTCGACCCCGAGGAAGGTCACCACCGGGATGAGCGAGTTGCGCAGCGTGTGTACGCCGACCACCCGCCGTCGCTTGAGTCCCTTGGAGACCGCGGTCCGGACGTAGTCGGCCCGCAGGTTCTCGACCAGGCTGGTCCGGGTGAGCCGGGCGATGTAGGCCAGCGACAGGCCGGCCAGCACGATGGCCGGCACGATGTAGGACGTCGGCCAGCCGTCTTGAACCCCGGCGACCGGTAAGTGGAAGAAGTCCTTCCACTTGACGCCGATCAGCAGCTGGAGCGAGAAGCCGAGCACGAAGACCGGGATGGCGATCACGACCAGCGTGCCCAAGAGCACGGTTCGATCGGCGAAGCCACCGCGTCTCAGCCCGGCGAGCAGACCGATGCCCAGGCCGACGACGATCTCGATCACGAACGCCGTGAGGGCGAGCTTCATGGTGACGGGCCAGGCGTCGGCGAAGATCTCGGAGACAGGGCGGCCGGTGAAGTTCTTGCCGAAGTCCCCTTGGACGACGCCGGCCATGTACTTCGCGTACTGGACCGGCAGGGGGTCGTCCAGGTTGTACTCGGCGCGCAGGAAGGCTGCCCTTGCCGGGTCGCACATCCGTTCGCCGCAGAGGCGCTGGACCTTGTCGCCCGGCATGGCGAAGACCATGGTGAAGATCAAGAACGTCGTCCCGATCAGGACGGGGATCAACTGGAGAAGCCGCCGAGCGACGTAACGCCCCATCGTGTCCTGCCTCCGCCGTAGGAAGGGGGCAGCCGACGCCCTCGCGCCGGCTGCCCCCGTACCGTCATCCGGTCCGCGAGCGCACCCTAGCCGAGCATTGCCCGGCCAGGGTACGCCGACGGATCTCTACCTAGAGGGAACCTCTACTTGTTGACCGTGACGTTGACCTTGTCGATCCGGTCGAAGACGTCCACCCGGACGTTGTCGACGTTCTCGGAGCGACCGGAGTTGCTGACGCCGAACCACAGCGGGGCAATCGGGAACTCCTCGACGAGGATGTCCTCGGCCTCCTGCCACTTGGCGATGGCCTCGTCCGGTGTGGCGGCCTGCTGGCCGTCTGCGACCAGACCGTCGAAGGTCTTGTTGCTGTAGCCGTAGTAGTTCGACGACCCCGTGGATCCGTAGAGCGGGCCGAGGTAGTTCTGCATCGACGGGTAGTCCATGATCCAGCCGAGGCGGAACGGACCGAAGCCGATCTTCTTCGCCTTGGCCTTGTCGAGGTCGTCGAGCAGGACGTCGAACGCCGACTTCGGCACGGCCTTGCAGGCAACGCCGAGGTTCTGCTTGATCTGGTTGCAGGCTGCCTCGGTCCACTCCTTGTGGCCACCGTCAGCGTTGTAGGTGATCGACATGGAGTCGAGGCCGCCGCCCTGCTCGAGTGCCGCCTTGGCGGCAGCCGGGTCGAACGAGCAGGCCTCGCCACAGACACCCTTGCGGTAACCCGCCACGACCGGGCTCACGAAACCGTCAGCCGGGACACGCGTGCCCTGGAAGACGGTCTTGCCGATGGTCGCGCGGTCGATGGCCATGGAGATGGCCTTGCGGACGTTGACGTCGGTGAAGTTCGGGTCGAACGTCGGGAAACCAAGGAACTGGTAGTACGACGACGGGAACTCCTTGTAGCGGTCACCGAGCTCTGTTGGCGCGTTCGCCAGGGCGCTCGGGGGCAGCTGGTCCATGATGTCGAGGTTGTTCGCGCGCAGGTCGTTGTACGCGGTCTCCGCCGAGGCGTAGATCTTGAACGTGATCCCGTCCGCCTTGGGCTGGGTGCCCTTGTAGTCGGCGAACTTCTTGACCACGATCTGCTTGTTCGGCTCGACCTGGCCCTCCAACTGGAACGGCCCGTTGCCGATCGGCGCCTTCTCGAAGGCGGCGGTGTCGGCGAGCGCTTCCTTGGTCATCGGGTAGAACGCCGTGTAGCCGAGCGCCGCGTAGAACGTGTTGTCCGGCTCGGTCAGCGTGACGGTGAACTCCGTGTCGCTGACGACCTTGAGGCCGGACAGCGTGTCAGCCGTGGCCGGCGGGACCTTGTCGTCCTCGGGGTTCGGGTCCTCGGGGTTCAGGGCGGCATAGCCCTCGATGGTGCCGAAGAAGTAGTTGTTGTTCTGGCCGTTCTTGTTCAGCGCACCGTAGTTCCAGGAGTCAACGAACGACTGCGCGGTGACTGGCTCGCCGTTGTGGAACGTCCAGCCCGGCTTGATCTTGATCGTGTAGGTCTTCTGGTCGGTCGTCTCGATCGACTCTGCCAGCTCACTGGGCTCGGGCTCGTTGGTCTTCGGGTCGTAGTTCACGAGTCCCGTGAAGATCGCGTCGAGCACCTCCGAACCGCTGGTCTCGTTCGTGTTGGTCGGAACGAGGAACTGTGGGTTGCTGATCTGGATCGAGAACGTTCCGCCGGTGGCCGCGGCCTTGTTGCCGCTGCCGCCGTCTCCTCCGTCGTCATCGCCCCCGCCACAACCGGCTACAAACAGGGCAATCGACATCGGCAAGCCGATCCAAGCCGCGCGTCGCATACGCATACGCAAACTCCTGATGGATGCTGGTCCGCCCAGACGATGCCCGGGCAGGACTCTTAAGGGGCCGCGTGTCGACACGGCCTCTGGGTCGCGCTAACCCTAGGGGCACCTATGTGACACACCAGCGGCAGCGCGGTCACATTTTGGCAACAGTTGACCTTGGCAAACCGGCTCTCATCGAGCCGCCGCGCGCCCGCGTCTGGAGTTGCGGATCTGGGCCGAAAGCTCCACCTTCCGGATCCGGACGGTGCCCGGTGTCACCTCCACGCACTCGTCCTCGCGGCAGAACTCCAGGGCCTGCTCGAGGGACAGCTGGCGGTGCGGGATGAGCGGCACGAGGATGTCGCCGGAGGACTGGCGCATGTTCGTCAGCTTCTTCTCCTTGGTCGGGTTGACGTCCATGTCGTCCGACCGGGAGTTCTCGCCGACGACCATGCCCTCGTAGACGTCGGTGCCCGGGCCGACGAACATCGTGCCCCGCTCCTGGAGGTTGGCGAGGGCGAAGGCCGTCGTGGGCCCTCGGCGGTCGGCCACCAGCGAGCCGGTCGGGCGGGTCCGCAGCTCGCCGTGCCAGGGCTCGTACCTCTCGTGCACGTGGTGGAGGAGGCCGGTGCCTCGGGTCTCCGTCAGGAACTCGGTCCGGAAGCCGATCAGTCCGCGCGCGGGCACGACGTACTCCATGCGCACCCAGCCGGTGCCGTGGTCGACCATCTGCTCGAGCCGGCCCTTGCGAAGGGCGAGCAGCTGGATGAGCACGCCCTGGTAGTCCGACGGTGCGTCGATGGTCAGGCGCTCCATCGGCTCCTGCACCTTGCCGTCGACCTCACGTGTGACGACCTGCGGCTTCCCGACGGTGAGCTCGAAGCTCTCGCGTCGCATCAGCTCCACGAGGATCGCCAGCTGCAGCTCGCCGCGGCCCTGGACCTCCCAGGTGTCGGGGCGCTCGGTAGGCAGCAGGCGGATCGACACGTTGCCCACCAGCTCCGCCTCCAGGCGGTTCTTGACCAGCCGGGCGGTCAGCTTCTTCCCGCTCTCCCCCGAGGTCGGCGCGGTGTTGATGCCGACGGTCATCGACAGGTTGGGCTCGTCGATGGTGATGACAGGCAGCGGCCTCGGATCGTCGGGGTCGGCGATGGTCTCGCCGATGGTGATCTCGGGGATGCCCGCGATGGCCACGATGTCGCCGGGCCCCGCCTGGTCGATCGCCACCCGATCGAGGGCGACCGTGCCGAGCATCTCGGTCAGCTTGACCCGCTCCACGCTGCCGTCGGCCCGGCACCACGCCACCAGCTGGCCCCGCTTCATCACACCGGCGTGCACCCGGCACAGGGCCAGCCGGCCGAGGTAGGGAGAGGCGTCGAGATTGGTGACATGGGCCTGCAGTGGCGCGTCCACGTCGTACGACGGGGCCGGCACCGTTGACATGATCGTCTCGAACAGCGGCTCCAGGTCGGGACTGTCCGGCATGCCGGCGTCCTCGGGACGCAGCAGCGACGCGCGCCCCGCCTTGGCCGAGGCATAGACGATGGGGAACTCGATCTGGTGATCGTCGGCGTCCAGGTCGAGGAACAGCTCGTAGGCCTCGTCGACCACCTCAGCGATTCGGGAGTCCGACCGGTCCACCTTGTTCACGACCAGCACGACGGGCAACCGCTTCTGCAGGGCCTTGCGCAGCACGAACCGGGTCTGGGGCAACGGGCCCTCTGACGCGTCGACGAGGAGCAGCACGCCGTCGACCATCTCGAGCCCTCGTTCGACCTCGCCGCCGAAGTCGGCGTGGCCCGGGGTGTCGATGATGTTGATGGTCACTCCGCCGTGGCGCACCGCGGTGTTCTTGGCGAGGATCGTGATGCCCTTCTCGCGCTCGAGGTCCATGGAGTCCATGACTCGTTCGCGCACCGAGTCGCTCTCGGCCTGGTGCTCGGAGAAGGCACCCGACTGCCACAGCATGGCGTCGACGAGCGTCGTCTTCCCGTGGTCGACGTGGGCGATGATCGCGACGTTGCGCAAGTCGTCGCGCGTGGCGGTGGGCATGCCGGTGGGCTCATCTCGGGGGGGTTGGGGGGACGCGAGGGCGTCACAGCCATCCTACGTCGACCCGAGGGGGCTGCAGGGCGTGCGCGCAGGGGTGACAAACTGGGCGCCCTGACAACGGACACCCGGGCGTACGGCGCACTGGGTCGGGAGCAGGCGAGCGGGGCGACATGAGCACGGGCACGGCAGCGCCAGGCAGGGCCAAGATCTCGGTCCGGACCCTGCGGGTCGACCGCTGGTGGTGGCCGCCCCTGATGAATGCGGTGGCCCTCGGCATCTTCCTGGGCTACGCGACCGTGCGGATGTTCTGGGACAAGTCCTACTTCGTCGAGGAGTTCCACTACATCGCGCCGTTCTACTCCCCGTGCCTGTCCGAGGACTGCCCACCGGGGACGACGCCGTTCGGCACGCCCGTCGGGCCGATGCCTGCCTGGCTGTCGCCGGCCATGATCATCTTGTTGCTGCCCGGCGGCTTCCGGGCGAGCTGCTACTACTACCGGAAGGCCTACTACCGGGCGTTCTGGTTCTCGCCGCCCGCGTGCGCGGTCAGCGAGCCGCACAAGATCTACACCGGAGAGACCCGCTTCCCGCTGATCATCCAGAACTCGCACCGCTACTTCTTCTACGCCGCGGTGTTCATCGGCGGGGTCCTCACCTACGACGCGGTGCTCGCGTTCCATGGCGAGGACGGGGGATTCGGCATCGGCCTCGGCACGCTGATCCTGGTGTTCAACGTGGTGCTCATCTGGGCCTACACGCTCGGCTGCCACTCCTGCCGGAGCATCACGGGTGGCCGCCTCACCCACTTCTCCCGGCATCCGGTGCGCTACTGGCTCTGGAGCCAGGTCTCCAGGCTCAACGCCCGCCACGGCCTCTTCGCGTTCGCGTCGATGTACTCCATCGTGATCGCCGACGCCTATGTCTGGCTGGTCGCGAGCGGGACCATCGACGACCTGCGCATCTACAACTGACGGCGAGGACGACCAGACGATGACGGAGATCGAGCGCCACAACTACGACGTGGTCGTGATCGGCGCCGGCGGCGCCGGGCTGCGGGCTGCCATCGAGGCGCGTCTGCAAGGAAAGCGGACCGCGATCGTCTGCAAGTCGTTGTTCGGCAAGGCCCACACCGTGATGGCCGAGGGCGGCGCAGCGGCCGCGATGGGCAACGTGAACTCCAGCGACAACTGGCAGGTGCACTTCCGCGACACGATGCGCGGCGGCAAGTTCCTCAACCACTGGCGAATGGCCGAGCTGCACGCCAAAGAGGCCCCGGACCGGGTCTGGGAGCTGGAGACCTACGGCGCGCTCTTCGACCGTACGAAAGACGGCAAGATCAGCCAGCGCAACTTCGGCGGGCACGAGTACCCCCGGCTCGCCCATGTCGGCGACCGCACCGGGCTGGAGATGATCCGCACCCTCCAGCAGAAGATCGTGTCGCTGCAACAGGAGGACCGGCGAGAGCACCGCGACTCGGAGGCGATGGTCCGGGTGTTCGCGGAGACGACGATCACCTCGCTGCTCAAGGACGGCGACCGCATCTCGGGAGCGGTCGGCTACACGCGGGAGAACGGCACGTTCGTCATCTTCGAGGCGCCGGCGATCGTGCTCGCCACCGGCGGCATCGGCAAGTCGTTCAAGGTGACGTCCAACTCCTGGGAGTACACCGGCGACGGTCACGCACTCGCGATGCAGGCCGGCGCGACCCTGCTCAATATGGAGTTCGTGCAGTTCCACCCCACGGGCATGGTCTGGCCGCCCAGCGTCAAGGGCATTCTCGTCACCGAGTCCGTGCGTGGCGACGGCGGCGTGCTGAAGAACTCCGAGGGCAAGCGCTTCATGTTCGAGTACGTGCCTCCGGTGTTCCGCAAGCAGTACGCCGAGACGGAGGAGGAGGCGGACGGCTGGTACGAGGACCCGGCCAACAACCGCCGCCCACCTGAGCTGCTCCCCCGCGACGAGGTCGCCCGCGCCATCAACTCCGAGGTCAAGGCCGAGCGCGGGTCCCCGTCCGGAGGCGTCTTCCTCGACATCGCGTCCCGGCTGCCCGCCGACGCCATCCGCAAGAAGCTTCCGTCGATGTACCACCAGTTCAAGGAGCTGGCCGACGTCGACATCACTGCGGAGCCGATGGAGGTCGGGCCCACCTGCCACTACGTCATGGGCGGGGTGGAGGTCGAGCCGGACACGGCGGCGGCCGTCGTACCCGGCCTGTTCGCCGCCGGTGAGGTCGCGGGTGGCATGCACGGCTCGAACCGTCTGGGCGGCAACTCACTGTCCGACCTGCTGGTGTTCGGTCGTCGTGCCGGGCTCGGCGCGAGCCATTACGTCGACGCCCTGGGCACGTCGCGGCCCACGGTCAGCGACCGTGACGTGGAGGCCGCCCAGCGCCATGCCGAGGCCCCGTTCGACGGGGACGGCGGCGAGAACCCCTACACGATCCATGCCGAGCTCCAGCAGACGATGAACGACCTGGTGGGCATCATCCGCAAGCGCGAGGAGATGGAGGAGGCGCTCGATCGCCTCGAGAAGCTCAAGGCACGGGCCAAGCGCATCAGCGTGCAGGGCGACAAGATCTTCAACCCGGGCTGGCACCTCGCTCTCGACCTGGCCAACATGCTGGTGGTCTCGGAGTGCGTCGCCCGGGCCGCACTCATCCGCGAGGAGTCCCGCGGTGGGCACACGCGCGACGACTTCCCCGCGATGAGCGACGAGTGGCGCAAGGTCAATCTCGTGTGCCGCCCGGACGGCGACGGCATCCAGGTCGAGAAGCAGCCTCTTCCGGTGATGCCGCCCGAGCTGCTCTCGCTCTTCGATCGAGACGAGCTCAACAAGTACATGACCGACGAGGAACTCGCGATCCTGCCGGAGGGGAACGCCTGATGAGCTACAAGGCACGGTTCCGCGTGTGGCGGGGGAACGACGCGGACGGCGCTCTGGAGGACTACACCGTCGAGGTGAACGAGGGCGAGGTCGTCCTGGACATCATCCATCGGCTCCAGGCGACCGAGGCGCCGGACCTCGCCGTCCGCTGGAACTGCAAGGCCGGCAAGTGCGGCTCCTGCAGCGCCGAGATCAACGGCCGTCCCCGACTGCTGTGCATGACCCGGATGAGCATCTTCGGCGAACAGGACCTGGTGACCGTCACGCCGCTGCGCGCCTTTCCCGTCATCAAGGACCTCGTGACCGACGTGTCCTTCAACTACCAGAAGGCCCGCGAGGTCCCCGCTTTCGCTCCCCCGACCGAGCTGGGGCTGGGCGAGTACCGCATGGACCAGGCCGACGTGGAGCGCAGTCAGGAGTTCCGCAAGTGCATCGAGTGCTTCCTCTGCCAGGACACCTGCCACGTCATCCGTGACCACGAGGACAACAAGCCGTCATTCGCGGGCCCGCGCTTCTTCATCCGGCTGGCCGAGCTCGACATGCATCCCCTGGACACGATCGACCGCAAGCGGCAGGCGCAGGACGAGCACGGGCTCGGCATGTGCAACATCACCAAGTGCTGCACCGAGGTCTGCCCCGAGCACATCAAGATCACCGACAACGCGATCATCCCGATGAAGGAGCGCGTCGTCGACACGATGTACGACCCGCTGGTGTGGCTGGGCGACAAGATCCCGCGCCGGTCGGCACTCGCCGCCAACCGCGCCCTCGACGCCGGTGACGCCACGAGCGCCGAGACGCACGCACGGCGGCGCCTGCGCGAGAAGCCGAGTGACCGCGCGGCTCTCGAGTCACTCGCCGACGCCTTGATGGCGCAGGGACGCTTCGCCGAAGCCGCCGATGTCGACGAGACCCGCGTCGCGCACGCAGGCCGTGGCCGGGGACCGCGACAGGAGGCCCTGGCCGACCGCGCGTGGGCGATGCTGTGCGCGATCGAGTCGGGCCAGCTCGACCTCGCCCGCCACGAGGACGACCTCGCCGCGACGCTCCAGCAGGCTCAGCGGCTGGCCAGCACCGGCACGACGCTCGCCGGCGCGCACGCCCTGCACCACCTCGTGCAGGGCCGCCTCGCCGAGGCCGTCGCGCATGCCCGCGAGGCGCTCCAGTGGGACCGGTCCCGCCAGACCCGCGCTGACGACCTGATCACCCTCGCCGAGGCGCTGACCGGGCTCGGCGAGCAGGAGGAGGCCGCGTCGGCCATGCGTGAAGCGCTCTCACTGTGGGGCGAGAACCCGCGCCTGTCGGCGGTCGGCTCGAACCTGCGTGACATGGGCGTCGCGACGACGACCGCGAGCTGACCCTCAGCGACGCCCGGGGAGCACGATCGCCTCGACCGCTCTGACGACCGGCAGGTCCGCGTGCAGCCACGCCACGTCGTACCACTCACCCGGCTCGAGCCAGCGCACCTCGGAATGGTCCGCCAGGGCCTGTGCGACACCTTCGGCGACTTCCGCGGTCCACACCCGCAGGATCGCGGTGGTGCCCATCGGCCAGTCGCCGCCCACGCGATCCAGGAGTCGCAGCTCGACGCCGAGCTCCTCGCGACACTCCCTGACCAGCGCTTGCTCGTCGCTCTCCCCCGGCTCGACCTTGCCACCGGGCAGCTCCCAGCCGCCGGCGAGCTCGGGTGGTTCGATCCGCCGCGCGCCCAGCAGACGGGCGCCGTCGAGGATGGCCGCTCCCACAACGATCACCCTCACGAGAGCCCACCATGTCAGGTGCGAGACCAGGGAACGCGGGTAGGGACCTGTGGAACAGTCGAGTCACATCCGAGGAGGGACTGCGGACATGGCAGACGTGTTGGACCAGAGCGACATCGACGAGGCGCTGAAGGCACTGCCCGGATGGCGTAGCGAGGACGGAAAGCTCGTCAAGGCAGTCCCCGCGGAGGACGCGAGCCAGGACAGCCTCGAGAAGGCTGTCATGCAGGTGGCCGACCAGCTGAACCACCACCCTGACATCGCGCGGACAGCAGGCGAGATGACGTTCACGCTGTGGACCCACAGCGCGGGCGGCGTCACCAGCAAGGACGTCGACCTGGCGGGACGCATCGACCAGACGCTGTCAGGGCCGGGTCAAGCGGGCTGACGGCCCAGGTCACAAGAGGCCAGCGTCACAAGAAGGCTGAGGGCCGGGCGTCGTCGTCTGATCCGACCGGCGGGACGTCGTTCGGTTCAGAGCGGTTGACGCGCTCGGCCAGGACCTCGGTGCAGAGCCAGAGGGCGAGCACGATAAAGACCACTGCGAGAACGGTCATGGTTGCTGTCTATCCGGAGGCGGCCAACGCGACCTGAACGCGGGTTGGCCGGGGAAGGAAGGTAGTCCCATGACATACGACGTGAGCGCGGTGCGCAAGCAGTTCCCGGCAATGGATGAGGGGGCTGCCCATTTCGACGGTCCGGGCGGGTCCCAGGTGCCGGAAAGCGTCGCCCGTGCCGTCGCCGCCACGCTGACGAGTGCGATTGCAAATCGCGGCGTGGTGACCGCCGCGGAGCAGCGTGCGGAGTCGGTCGTGGTGGAGGCCCGCGACGCGGTCGCGGACCTGCTCGGCGGCGACCCACGCGGCACCGTGTTCGGCCGGTCGATGACAGCGCTGACGTACGAGATGTCGCGCGCGCTCAGCAAGCGGTGGAACCCGGACGACGAGATCGTGCTCACGCGCCTCGACCACGACGGGAACGTCCGTCCATGGGTGCAGGCCGCCGAGGCCACCGGTGTGACCGTGCGGTGGGCGGGCTTCGATCGCGACACCTGTGAGCTTCCGGTCGAGGCGGTCACCGACCTGCTCGGCCCGCGCACTCGTGTCGTCGCGGTGACGGGCGCGTCCAACCTGTTGGGCACCCGGCCTGATGTCCGCGCGATCGCCGACGCGGCGCACCGAGGGGGCAGCCTGGTCTACGTCGACGGCGTCCACCTGACACCGCACGCCCCGGTCGATGTCGTGTTGCTCGGAGCCGACTTCTTCGCGTGCTCGCCGTACAAGTTCTTCGGCCCTCACCTGGGCGTCCTGTCGGCGTCGCCGTCGCTGCTCGAGACGATCGAGCCGGACAAGCTGTTGCCCTCGTCGAACGCGGTGCCGGAGCGGTTCGAGTTCGGCACCCTGCCCTATGAGCTGCTTGCCGGCACGACGGCAACGGTCGAGTTCCTCGCCGGGCTCGACCCGTCGGCTGAGGGGACACGGCGCGAGAGGCTGCTCGCGTCTATGGCAGCCGTGGAGGACTACGAGGCGTCGCTGTTCCGCCGGCTGACTGACGGGCTCAGTGACATCGCTGGCGTGCGGCTGCACGGCTCCCCTGCACGCCGTACGCCGACAGCTCTTTTCTCGGTGGGCTCCCGTACGCCGCGGGAGGTCTACGAAGAGCTTGCGACGCGCGGCGTCAACGCTCCCGGCGGCAGCTTCTACGCGATCGAAGCATCACGCTGGATCGGTCTCGGGGACACAGGTGCCGTACGCGCCGGCCTCGCGCCGTACACCTCCGAGGACGACGTCAACCGGCTGCTCGCCGGTGTCGCGAGCCTCACGGGCTGACCGGTCGTCCGGCGCCACGGAACTTCTGCCCAGACACGGCGAACCTCGTCGACCGCCATCTGCGTCCTTGGGACGTGACCACCGGTATGGCGGGGGGCCCCGGGGGGCCGGTGGTCCGACGGGTGGAACGAAGGGGTGGCGGGCCGGTGGCCCCGCCACCCCTCTGTTGACGACGAGGTCGCCCGGTCGGCTCGTTCGCAGGAGCACGACGCCCGTGAGGATCGGGGATGATCGCGGCGACGTCGTAGACGCCGACACGCGAGACGACCTCCGCACCACTGGTGCGGAGGTCGACTGCTTTACTGCCTCACGAGATGCCGTGCAAACGTCACCGCTCGCAGGACAACGCGCGCGGAGGGGCTGCCGGACTACGGCACAGGTCGTTACCGGACCAGCCGTCGTTGTGGTCGATGCCCTGCTCGCCGAACAGAGCGTCGTTCCCGGAACGTCCGTTCAGCACGTCTGGCCCGTCTCCACCGTTGAGTCGGTCATTGCCATAGCCGCCGCCGAGCGTGTCAGCACCGGCGCGGCCGACCAACGTGTCGTCGCCCGCGTTGCCCCGGAGCTGGTCAGTGGCGTCGCCACCCCTGAGCCAGTCGTTCCCCGGACCGCCGGAGATGACGTTGGGCCGAAGGCTGGCCCCGTACGCGGTGTCGTTGCCGTCCTGACCGAAGAACACCGGGTTGGCCGCGCTGCAGGACCGCCATACGTCGTTCCCATCTCCGCCGTAGCCGTAATCTTCACCGCCACGCGTCACCAGGAAGTCCGCTCCGCTGGCGCCCCACACGTCGTCATGGCCGGCGTCGGCGTTGCAGAACGCGTGGTCACCAGTGAGGTAGTCGTCACCCGCGCCACCCCAGACCGCGTCGTCCCCGGCTCCGGCCCTGATCTGATCCGGCCCAGCGCCGCCACACACGAGGTCGTCCCCCGCTCCCGACTCGATGACGTCGGCCTCTGCCGTGCCGACGATGACATCGTCATCCGGCGTACCTTCCAGAGGCTCGTCGGCGTCCATCCCCACGATTGTCGCGGGCTCGCCGAAACACGTCGGTACGGCGGCACTCACCTGTCCTGACCATGACTGCAACATCACTACCGTCGCTGCACCCACGACCATTCCAACCAGCATTTTTCTGCGCTGCATGATTCCCCCTTGATTGACCGGCCCCCGCCGGTCGACGTCACCAAGGACGCAGGTGGAGGCAGCCGGGTTCGCTCTCCTTGCCGTCTCTGGGGCGAATAGACGGGCTTTCTGCTCAACCGAGGGCGCTCACGTGTCGACATCGGTCTGAATAGGGAGGATGGACCATGCAGCGGTTGCGCGCCGTCTTGCTCGCGCTAGGCGTGGTCCTGGTGATGTCGGGCCTAGGTGCCGGCGTACTTGCCGAGCGAGCGAACGAGCGGGTCGCCCACGATGCAGGCCTGATCGCCTCCAACCGGTCCGGCGCCCTGCACGACCGGTTTGCCCAAGCACGCGCCGTCACCCTGTTGACCGCCCGCTCCTCCAACTTTGCTCGCTACTACCGCCTCAGCGCGGCTGAAGGACGTGGCGGGGGCGCAGCCGATGCGCTCAAGAGCATCAACGAGTCCCTGGCCTACCTCAGCGACGTGTATCCGGACAGCCTGGCCGAGGCTGGGCTGGTCGATCAGTTCGGGGCGGAGAACGCGCGGGTCACCCACGGCGACGTCGTAGCGAGCAAAGACCTGGATCGAAACCGGGCAACCGCGCCGTTCTTCCGGCCGACGCTCCGGCTCCCCTTCGGAAAGGTCTACCTGTCCCAGCCCTACATCTCGCCAAACACGAGGGAGTGGGTGGTTGCTCACGCCACGAAGGTAGATCTCGGCACGGGTCCTGCCCCAGCGGTGGTCTACTTCGAGCTCACCTTGGAGAGCCTGCGCCTGGCCTTGTACGACGCCGAGAGCGCCCATCGACTGCGGATCGTGGACGTGACCAGCGGTCGCGTCGTCATCGACAGCACGGTGCCGCAGCAGCCCGGCATGGCTCCGAACCGTATCGCCGATCGGAACCTTGCATGGGTGCGGTCCCACGACGACTCGGCGGTGGTAACCGCGAAGGGCCTGGTGCACGTCGTCCAGCTCGTGCCAGTGACGCCCAACAACGCCAACGACTGGGCGATCGTGGTTTCCACACCGGCGACTGACGGCGCATGGGCGAGCCCTTGGTCCATCGGTCCACTGGCCTGCCTCGTGGCCGGGCTGCTTCTGCTCGCGCTGTCGGTCCTCGGTTATCTGGCACACGGGCGGACGATGCACCGAGCGGCCCGACGCGACGAGCTCACCGGGCTTGCGAACAGGCAGGCGGTGCGGGAGCGCGCGGAAGCCCGGGTGCACAGCAAGCAACCCGTCACCGTGTTGCTGCTGGATCTCGATCGCTTCAAGCCGATCAACGACACACTCGGTCACGCCGCCGGCGACGAGCTGCTTGCCATCACGGCGCAACGGTTGCAGGACCTTCTCCGCGAGGCCGACGACGTCGTGGGCCGCCTCGGTGGTGACGAGTTCGTCCTGCTCGCCAGCCGCCTCGATGAGGAAGCCGTCGAGATTCTCTGCCGTCGCATCGCAGTGGCTGTGAGCGCTCCGGTGACCTTGGACGGCGTCGAAGTCGCGGTAGGCGTCAGCATCGGGGTGGCGTTCTCCCCCGACCACGGCAGCGACTACGGCACCCTGCTGCGCTGTGCCGACGTTGCGATGTACCACGCCAAGGTCCGACGCGCCGGATGGCAGGTCTACAGCCCAAGGATCGCCCCGGACAGCAGGGCCGAGATCGCAGCGAAAGCGGAGCTACGCCACGCCGTCACCGCGGGCGAGTTCGACGTTCATCTGCAACCCACCTTCGACCTGGTCACCGGCGACATGACCCGGGCTGAGGCTCTCGTCCGGTGGCGCCATCCTTCGCGCGGCCTGCTCATGCCCGGTCATTTCATTCCCATGGCCGAGGCGACCGGGACGATCCGTCAGCTCACCAACGCCGTCCTCGGACTTGCCCTCGACCAACACGAACGATGGGCCTCCGCCGGGCACAACCTTCCGGTCTCGGTCAACGTCTCGGCCCACGACCTTGTCGACCCCTCGTTCGCCGAAGAGGTCCTCGACGCGCTAGCGACAAGATCCCTCGCCGGCAGAGCCCTGATGATCGAGCTCACCGAGACCGCGCTGCTGACCGACACCGAGGCCGCGCAGTCGGTCCTCCGGACCCTGGCCGACGCCGGTGTCAGCATCGCCATCGACGACTTCGGCAGCGGCTACGCCAGCCTGATCTATCTCCGCCGATACCCCATCACGCTGCTCAAACTGGACCGCTCGCTCGTCCGAGGCGTGACAGAGAGCGACACCGACCTCGCCCTCGCGAGGTGGACCATCGAGATGGCCCACACGCTCAAGATCCGCTGTGTCGCCGAAGGCATCGAGAACGAACCAACGCTTGCCGTGCTCCGCCAACTCGGGTGTGACGAGGGCCAGGGCTTCCTGCTCCAGCCGCCGATGCCTGGAGATGCCCTGCTGGCAACGCTCGATGCAGGCTCGAGACTCTCCCCCCAACTGACCGCCTGAACACAAGCGCGGCGGCTATGCGGGTGGTCCGAACCAGCGAGTCAGCGCGTCCTCGAGGCCATCGTCGGTCCCATCGCCCACCCACGCGACGTATCCGTCGGGCCGGACCAACACCGCAGCGGGAGCAGGGACGTCGCCGAGCGCCGGCAGCTCCCAGGTGCCGCCGAAGCCGGCATCGGCCAGCTGGACTCGGTCCGCCCACGGCGTGATGTCGAGTCCACCCGGTTCGCCGAGGTTGAGCAGGACCGGCTTGGCCTCGTGCAGCAGGGTGAAGACCCGACAGGGGCCCTCGGCAGTGACCAGGTCGAGATCGGGCATGCGACGACCGAGCATCGGGTGGCCCTCACCGAGGTGGTAGTGAATGTCCAGACCGGACATCATCGCGGCGTACCGCTTGCGCGGCTCGTCCATGCTCAACAGGTCGGAGACGGTGTCGCGCACGGCATCAAGGCGCGCGTCGCCGGGGCGGGTGAGCGCGACCTGAGCCATCGTGTTGCGCAGCACGCGGGCAGCGACCGGGTGGCGCTCGTCGTGATAGGTGTCCAGAAGACTTTGCGGCGACACGCCCTTGACCACCTGGGCCAGCTTCCAACCCAGGTTCACCGCATCCTGCACGCCGGTGTTGAGCCCCTGCCCGCCCACCGGGGAGTGCACGTGTGCGGCGTCGCCGGCAAGCAGGACACGTCTCTCGCGGTAGGCCGCGGCTTGACGGGTCATGTCGGTGAACCTGGAGATCCAGATGGGACTGTGCATGCCGTAGTCGGTCCCGAAGACGGAGGTGACTGCCTCGCTGAGATCGCGCAGGGTGGGTGCGCTGGTGGCTCCGACGTCCTGATCGGTCACCATGACCCTGACCGGTCCGTGGTCGGCCCAGACGATCTCGCCGTCGCGGATCTCGTACTCGACCCTGCCGAGGCCGTGGAGGCCGCGGGCGTCCTGGCGGGTGCCCAGCTCCGGCTCCTCGGCCATCTCGACCTCGGCGATCAGGGCACTGGTCGTGGGATCCCATCCGGGAAACTCGATGCCGGCGCCCTTGCGGACGACGCTGCGACCTCCGTCGCAGCCGACCAGGTACTCCGCCCGCAGCGACTGGCCGTCGGACAGCTCGACGTCGACGCCCGTGTCGTCCTGCGCGAACCCCGTCACCTCACGTTCGCGGTAGATCGGTACGGCCAGCTCGTCGACCCAGCCGGCCAGGATGCGCTCGATGTGGTTCTGCCACAGCCCGAGCCCATAGGGATGCCGCGTAGGGAAGTCGCTGATGTCGAAAGGGACCCGGGCGAACCCCGCGACCTGGGCCACCTGTCCCTCGACGAGGAATCGATCGGCGATTCCACGCTGATCGAGGACCTCGATGGTTCGGGCGTGCAGACCGCCCGCGCGCGAGCCGGGGAGGTGCTGGCTGGCGCGCCGTTCGACGATGGCAGCGTCGACCCCCGCCAGCGCCAGCTCGCCGGCCAGCATCAGGCCCGTGGGCCCACCCCCAACGATCAGTACGGCGTGCTCCGTCACGGTCCAGCCCCTCCGACGCTCTCTCTCCGAGTCGGCGATTCTGCGGCGCGAGGGGGGCCTTGCGGCAAGCCCCCCACCCCGGGTTACCTTGGAGATGCGAGGAGCGGCTGGTGCCGCTCCTTTGTGGTTTCACGAGTCCTTGTGGTTTCACGAGTCCTTGTGGTCTTCACGAGTCCTTGTCGCCTTCACGAGGCGAGCTCGCTGCCGGCGTCACCTGCGGCGGAGCACCCTCCCACCTCCAGCGCCGTCTCGTCTGTCCGACTCCGCATGATCGGTAACAGGGTGACTGCGCAGTCGAAATCGTTTTCGATAACGATTGACAGCCGCTCTTTTCATCCTGAATGCTGACATTTCGCGCCCTCTAGCAGGAGGTTGTGCCGTGTCGGGAGTGACGAAGACCCGCCTGCGGGTGCTCGGTCGTGGGGCGATTGCCGCGCTGGTCGCCGTCTCGTTGGTCACCGGACCCGGGCCGGAGAGGCCCGACACGCAGGCCGCCACCCATGGGCCCGCTGCCCCGGCCGCCGCCGCTCCCGAGTGGGTGAACACCTGGACGGCGATGCCGCAGCTCACCGAACCGCACAACATGCCGCCGGCTCCGTTCACCAAGGACGGGAAAGTGCTTGATGACAGCACGCTGAGGCAGACCATCCACGTCTCCATCGGCGGTGAGCGCCTTCGGCTCCGGTTCTCGAATGCCTTCGGCGGTGCTGCACTGCCCATCACCCGTGCGGCGGTCTCGCGGCCAGGGCGCGGGCATGCCGGCGTCTCGGCGATCCAGCCCGGCACCTCACGGCCGGTCACCTTCAGCGGACGACCGTCCACCGTCATCCCGACCGGCGCGCAGGTCGTCTCCGACCCGGTCGCCCTCGACGTGTCGCGGGAGTCGAACCTCACCGTGACCGTCTACCTGGCCGACGGACAGGCCTCACAGAGCATCACCTCCCACCCTGGGTCGCGCACCACGTCGTACCTCGTCCGGGGTGACCACACCGAGGACGTGCGGCTCAGCGGCGCCAGTTCGGTCGACCACTGGTACTTCCTGAGTGGCGCGGAGGTCTCGGCCCGGCCAAGGGCGAACGCCGTGGCGGTCCTGGGCGACTCGCTCACGGACGGGCGCGGCTCGACAACCAACGCCAACAACCGCTGGCCGGACCGATTGGCGGCCAGGCTGGGCGAGTTCAGGCCCACCGCCGAGGTGGCCGTGCTCAACCAGGCCGCGGGTGGCAACCGGGTGCTCAATGACGGCCTCGGTCCGAACGCGCTCGCCCGGCTCGACCGCGACGTGCTTGCGCAGAGCGGGGTCTCCTGGCTCATCGTGCTCGAGGGCATCAACGACATCGGAACCGCCGATGCGACGACGACAGCACAGGCCGCGGTCACCGATCAGCTGCTCGCCGCCTACGACCAGATCATCACGCGGGCCCACGCAGCGGGCATCAAGGTGTACGGAGCCACGCTGCTGCCCTTCGGCGGCAGCTTCTACGACGACCCGGACGGCCACCGGGAAGCCGCCCGCCAGGCCGTGAACCGGTGGATCCGCACCAGTGATCGGTTCGACGCCGTGGTCGACCTCGACCGCGTGGCCCGCGACACGGCGCAGCCGGCGCGACTCGACCCCTCCTACGACGACGGCGACCATCTCCACCTGAACCCCAACGGCTATCGCGCCCTCGGCGACGCCGTTCCGCTCCAGCTGTTCGACCGGCCTTAGACCGCTACCGCCACCGACCGCACGACTCGACGATCCGTCCACCAACCACTCGGGACAGCACATGACCACCCACCTTCACCGCTCGCTGATACTGGCCACGGTTCTCGCGACCGTCACGGCGCTGTCGAGCCTGCTCGGCGTCCAGCCCGCGCCTGTCCAGGCCGCAGCGAAGCCCGCCCCGAGCGGGTCACCTGACGACTACGACGGATCGCAGATGTGGCTGCGCTACGTGAAGGTGAGCGATCACCACCGGCTCGCCCAGTACCGGAAGCACGCCACCGCCATCGTGGTCGACAACGTGAATGCGAACCCGGTCCACCGTCACACCGACGACCTGCACATGCACCCCGGCTCGCGCGAACGCCTGGTCACCACCTCCCTCCAGGCGGCCCGGGACGAGCTCGTGCGTGGGCTCGGTGGGCTGCTGGACAAGCACGTCCCGGCCACGACCAGCGCCCACGGCGTGCCGGACGGGGCGGTGGTCGTGGGCACTCCCGACACCTCGGCCGCCGTACGCCGCGACGTGCCGGCGAGTGCCCTCCGCAACCTCGGCGACGACGGCTACCTGATCCGCTCGGTCGGCCACGGCGCCCACCGCCACACCGTCATCGCCGCCAACACCGAGGTCGCCGCGCTCTACGGCACCTACGGCTTCCTACGGTTGATGCAGACCGCCAAGCCGATCACCGGCCTCGATGTCGTGTCCGTGCCCAAGGTGAAGAGCCGCTGGCTCGACAACTGGGACACCGAGCGCCTCTACGCCGGCAACAATGCCACTGGCACCGGCGGGCTGAACGGCGAGGACGGCTCGATCTTCAACTTCACCGCGTCCGGCGCCAGCGCCGACAAGAACCTGCCGGAGATCCTGGATCGCTACCTCGTGGTCGCCCGCTCGCTGGCCTCGGTGGGCATCAACGGCTTCAACATCAACAACGTCAACGCCAAGAACATCTACCTCACGCCGGCGACCATCGAGCAGGAGGCGGCGCTGGCCGACGCGCTGCGGCCCTACGGCATCCGCCTGGCCCTTTCCGTCCGGTACGACGCACCCACCGACCAGCGGTTCGCACCCGACACCCTGACCGCGGACCAGCTCGACCCGCATGGTGACGCCTTCCGCGGCTGGTGGAACCGCAAGGCCACCGAGATCAAGTCCGCGATCCCTGACTTCGCCGGATTCACCGTGAAGGCCAACTCAGAGGGCCAGCCAGGGCCGCAGGACTTCGGCTACGACCACGGCGACGGCGCCAACGGCCTGGCCGCCGCGGTCGCCCCGCTGGGCATGAGGATCTTCTGGCGCACGTTCGTCTACAACGCCGACGTCGACCCCGACCGGCTGAAGCGCGCGTACATGGAGTTCGGCCCCATCGACGACGAGACGCAACCCGACGGCACCAAGGGCCGCTTCGCCGACAACGTGTTGCTGCAGACGAAGAACGGCCCGCTCGACTTCCAGGCGCGCGAGCCGGTCAACCCGATGTTCGGCCGGATGGAGAACACCAACCAGGCGCTCGAGTTGCAGGTCACCCAGGAGTACACCGGGCAGAGCACCATGCTCGCCTACCTCGGCCCGATGTGGGAGGAGGTGCTGAAGACCGACACCCACGTCACCGATACGCACGGCAAGCCGCTGCGCCACCGTCTCGTGGGCGACGTCGTCGACGGCACTGCGCAGGGGCAGCAGCAGACCGCCATCGTCGGGGTCGGGAACCTGGGCAACGCCGACGACCTCACCGGTCACCAGTTCTCCCAGGCGAACCTCTTCGCCTTCGGCCGCCTCGCGTGGGACTGGAAGGCGGAATCGCGCAGCATCGCCGACGACTGGACCCGGATGACGTGGAGCAACGACCGGCACGTCGTCGACACGATCCTGCAGATGATGATGGGCTCCTGGGAGGCCCTCGTCAGCTACCAGACGCCGCTCGGCATCGGGCATCAGATGCACGAGGGCTCGCACTACGCGCCCGGGCCGAGCGAGACCCTCGCGCGGCCCGACTGGAGCCCGACGTACTACAACAAGGCAGACAGTGTCGGCCTCGGGTATGACCGCTCACGAACCGGGAGCGACTTCGTGGACCAGTACTTCCCGAAGCTCGCGGACCGCTACAACAACATCGCGACCACCCCGGAGAACCTCCTCATGTGGTTCCACCACGTGCCGTGGGGCCACCGGATGAAGGACGGTCTGCCCTTCTGGGACGAGCTCGTCTACCGCTACCAGACGGGCGTCCAGTACGTCACGTGGATGCGCAAGACCTGGGACTCGCTCGAGCCGTCGCTCGACGCCCGGCGGTTCCATGAGGTGCAGGCGAAGCTCGCGCAGCACGAGGTGGATGCGAAGGACTGGCGTGACACCTGCGTCCGGTACTGGCAGCAGTTCAGCGGTCGCGCGATGCCCACGGACCGAGGCCCCACCTCGATCTCGGTCGTCATCGACGGCAAGCGGTACTCCGGCTTCGACCTGTCCGCGGACTCCTACACACTGTCCCTTCCCGCCGACGCCTCGCCGAGGATCACCCGCGTGATCCCCGCCGACCGCGCCGCCTCGTCCCGCATCCTTCAGCAGGCCTCCGATGTGCCGGGCAAGGCCGTCGTGGAGGTCCGCACGCGGACGTTCTTCGGGCCGGTCGTGAAGGACTTCGTGTTCAATCTCGAGCCAGCGAGCTGAAGTGACCCGCGGCGACAGGCGTGACTACACGTTGAAGCGGAACTCCACCACGTCGCCGTCAGCCATCACGTAGTCCTTGCCCTCGATGCGCACCTTGCCGCGCGCCTTGGCCTCGGCCATCGAGCCGGCGTCGACCAGCTCGTCGAAGGACACCACCTCGGCTTTGATGAAGCCCTTCTGGAAGTCCGTGTGGATGACGCCGGCGGCCTGCGGCGCCGTCGCACCGACCGGGATCGTCCAGGCCCGCGACTCCTTCGGGCCGGCGGTGAGGTAGGTCTGCAGCCCCAGTGTGCGGAAGCCGACGTGGGCCAGCTGGTCGAGGCCCGACTCCTGCTGCCCCATCGACTGCAACAGCTCGAGCGCCTCGTGGTCGGGCAGCTCGACGAGCTCCGACTCGACCTTGGCGTCGAGGAAGATCGCCTCCGCGGGCGCGACGAGACCGCGCATCTCGTCCTTGAACGCCTCGTCGTTCATCTCGTCCTCGTCGACGTTGAAGACATAGAGGAACGGCTTGGCCGTGAGCAGCGAAAGGTCGCGCAGGTGGTCCATGTCGATGCCGGCAGCGGCCGCGCCGGTCGACAGCGTCGTACCTCGCTGCAACAGGTCCTGCGCCTGACGGATCGAGGCGACGACGGCGAGCTGCTCCTTCTGCTTGTCCTTGCCGAGCCGCGACTCCTTCTCCAGCCTCGGCAGCGCCCGCTCGATGGTCTGCAGGTCGGCGAGGATCAGCTCGGTGTTGATGGTCTCGATGTCGCTCTTGGGAGACACCTCGCCGACGACGTGCACCACGTCGGGATCGCGGAAGGCACGGATCACCTGACAGATCGCGTCGGACTCGCGGATGTTGGCGAGGAACTTGTTGCCCAGGCCCTCGCCCTCCGACGCCCCCCGCACGATGCCGGCGATGTCGACAAAGGCCACCGCGGCGGGCAGCTGCTTCGCCGAGCCGAAGATCGAGGCCAGGGTGGCGAGGCGCGGGTCAGGAACGCCCACGACCCCGACGTTCGGCTCGATGGTGGCGAACGGGTAGTTCGCCGCGAGCACGTCGTTCTTGGTCAGGGCGTTGAACAACGTCGACTTGCCGACGTTGGGCAGGCCGACGATGCCAATGGTGAGGGACACGGGATCCAAGCGTACGGCGAGTCATCCCGCCGTTCTGTCACACCCCTGCGCCACCCTCGGGGGCATGGAGATCGTTCTGATCCTGCTGGGTGTGGCCGCCGGCTTCGCGGTCGGCCTGCTCGTGGCGCAGTCCTTCGGCCTGACCTCCCGCGATCTCGAGGCTCGCGACCGGCGGCTGCTCGACCTGGCCGACAGCCGCTTCCGCGAGGCGAGCGTGCGGGCCTCCGGTGACCTCGACCAGCGCCGGCTCGCCGTCGAGCACCTCGTCGAGCCGCTTCGCGACACCCTCGACCGGGTCGAGGGTCAGCTCCACACGCTCGAACGGGCCCGCGTCGCTGCCTATGCCTCGCTCACCGAGCAGGTCGGCTATGCGCGTGAGACCTCCGAGGCACTGCGAGCGCAGACTTCGTCGTTGGTCACCGCGTTGCGAGCGCCCCAGGCCAGGGGCCGGTGGGGCGAGATGCAGCTGCGGCGGGTCGTCGAGCTGGCCGGGATGGTGGAGCACTGCGACTTCACCGAGCAGGCGAGCGCGCCAGGTGAGATCGGCACGTTGCGACCCGACCTGGTGGTCCGGCTCGCCGGCGGCAAGCAGGTCATCGTCGACGCGAAGGTGTCACTGTCGGCCTACCTCCAGGCCGCCGAGACCGACGACGACGATGTCGCCGCCGAGCGCCTGCGAGCGCATGCCCGCCATTTGCGCGCCCACGTCGCCGGCTTGTCCGCGAAGGAGTACTGGCGCGCGTTCCAGCCGACGCCGGAGTTCGTCGTGCTGTTCGTGCCGGGTGACGCGTTCCTCGCCCCCGCCCTGGAACGCGACCCCGAGCTGCTCGAGGACGCGATGCGCGCGCGGGTGCTCATCGCCACCCCGACCACGCTCATCGCCATGCTGCGCACCGTTGCCTACGCCTGGCAGCAGGAGGCACTGACCGAGCACGCCCGGGCCGTGTTCGAGCTGGGCCAGGAGCTCTACCGCCGCCTCGGCAAGCTGGGCGGTCACGTCGACAAGCTCGGTCGATCACTCAGCCGTGCCGTGGGCGACTACAACGCGACCGTCGGGTCGCTGGAGCGCAGCGTGCTCAGCCAGGCCCGCAAGATGGCCGAGCTGAACGTCACCGACCTCGACCTGCCCACACCCACCCCCGTCGAGGACGCGCCGCGGCCGCTCGGCGCTCCGGAGCTCGTCACCAGCGCCGAGGACGACCGCGACGTACGGCTGATGCGCCGGCCAGGCGCCTGAGCCGGCACCGCAATCCAGCCCACTGCTGCGCCGGCACGTATGTCGCGCCCGAGTGTCGTCGCCCGCACGTCGCTGCCCGCACGTCGGTGCCCGCGTGTCGCTGGGCGGCCCGTCATACCTGCCGACTTACCGTGGTGCGGGTGAGCAGCGCCATCCGAGACTCGGCGACCGAGGAAACCGAGCCGCTGTGGCAGGTGCCGGTCGTGCGCACCCCAGGCCTGACGGGCCCGGGCGTGGTGGTGCTGGCGGTGCTCGTCTCCGGGATCGGCGCCGCTCTCGACCTGCTCGTGGGCGATTCCCTGGGCTTGACGTTCGGACTGACGTTCCTGCTCGCGTGCGCGCTGGCACCGCTGGTCGTGCGGCCGCGTTCCCTGCTCACGGCGGCAGTGCTGCCGCCGCTGGTCTTCGTCGGCTACTCGGCGCTGGCCGCCCAGCGAAGTGGACACGTCGACGGGATGCGCGAGCTCGGCCTCGACGTGGCAAGCAACCTGGCGCTTTCCGCGCCCCTGCTGTTCGTCGGCACCGCCCTGGCTGTCGCGATCACGCTCATGCGAGCAGTCGGTCAGGCCGTGGCCGCGGCCTCGGCGGCGCGCATGTCGCGGCGCAGCTCGGGCGGTAGCGCAAAGAGCAGGCTCTCCTCCGCGGACGTCACCTCAGACACATCGGTGTAGCCGCGCTCCGCGAGCCAGTCGAGCACGCCACGCACCAGCAGGTCCGGCACTGACGCACCACTGGTGACGCCGACGGTGCCGACGCCGTCGAGCCACGCGTCCTCGAGCTGGGATGCCCTGTCGACCAGGCGGCTCGCACCCGCGCCCGACTCGAGCGCCACCTCGACCAGCCGCACCGAGTTGGACGAGTTCGTCGAGCCGACGACGATGACCAGGTCCGACTCGCGCGCGATGTCCTTCACCGCGACCTGGCGGTTCTGCGTGGCGTAGCAGATGTCGTCACTCGGCGGGTCGAGCAGCGCCGGGAAGCGCTCGCGGAGCAGCCGCACCGTCTCGAGCGTCTCGTCGACCGACAGCGTGGTCTGCGACAGCCACGCCACCTTCTCCGGGTCGCGCACGGTCACGTTGGCGACGTCGCCCGGCCCGTCGATGAGATGGATGTGCTCGGGCGCCTCCCCCGCGGTGCCCACGACCTCCTCGTGCCCCTCGTGGCCGATGAGCAGGATGTCGTAGTCGTCGGCGGCGAAGCGGCGAGCCTCGGCGTGGACCTTGGTCACCAGCGGGCAGGTGGCGTCGATCGTCTTGAGCGACAGGCGCGCGGCTTCCTGGTGCACGACCGGCGCGACGCCGTGCGCCGACAGGACGACGGTGGCGCCCTCGGGCACCTCATCGGTCTCCTCGACGAAGATGGCACCGAGGCCCTCGAGCGTCTCGACGACGTGCTTGTTGTGCACGATCTGCTTGCGCACGTAGACCGGCGCGCCGTACGTCTCGAGCGCCTTCTCGACCGTGATCACGGCTCGGTCGACGCCGGCGCAGTAGCCGCGCGGGGCCGCGAGCAGGACACGTCCAGGCGTCGGGGTCATGCCTCCATCGTAAGTGGCCGCTAGCGTGCTGGCCGTGCCCCTGCAGACAACCGCCGAGAGCCCCCTGCCCGTACGCCGCGTCTCGCAGCTCATGTCCGGCTGGATCGACCGCCTGGGCGCGGTCTGGGTCGAGGGACAAGTGACGCAGATCACTCGCCGGCCGGGGCAACGCACCGTGTTCCTCACGCTGCGCGACACCGCCGCCGACATGTCCCTGCCGGTGACGGTCTCGGTTGTCGTGGTCGAGGCGCTCGGGCCGAGCCTCATGGACGGCGCACGAGTCGTCGTGCACGCCAAGCCCAGCTTCTACCCCGCGCGCGGTTCGATCTCGCTGTACGCCGACGAGATACGGCCGGTCGGTGTCGGCGAGCTGCTCGCCCGGCTCGAGCACCTTCGTCGGGTCCTCACCGCCGAGGGCCTCTTCGCTGCAGACCGCAAGCAGCCGCTCCCCTTCCTGCCCGGCGTCGTCGGTCTGGTCTGTGGCCGCGCCTCGGCCGCGGAGAAGGACGTCGTCGAGAACGCACGACGGCGATGGCCCGCCGTACGTTTCCGCATCGAGGAGGTCGCGGTGCAGGGACCATCAGCGGTCACCGAGGTCACCGACGCGCTGACCCGACTCGACCGCGACGCTGAGGTCGACGTCATCGTCGTGACGCGCGGAGGCGGCTCACTCGAGGACCTGCTGCCGTTCTCCAACGAGACGCTGGTCCGCGCCGTCTCGTCCTGTCGCACGCCGGTGGTGAGCGCGATCGGCCACGAGGTCGACACGCCTCTGCTCGACCTCGTCGCCGACGTGCGGGCGTCGACCCCCACCGATGCCGCGAAGCGTGTCGTCCCCGACGTCGGCGAGGAGCTCACGCGTGTCCGCCAGCTGCGCCAGCGGGGCCACGCCGCCGTGACGACCTGGCTCGACCGCGAGCGCGCCGGACTCGCCGCCCTGCGCAGCCGGCCGTGCCTGGCCGAGCCGCACGTCCTCGTGGACAGCCGGTGGACGGACGTCGACGGTCTGCGCAGCCGGGCCCGGCGCTCCTTCTCCGCCGCCGTCGACCGCGCCGGCGACAACCTCGCGCACACCCGGGCACGGGTGCGTGCCCTCTCACCTGCGGCGACGCTGGAACGTGGCTACGCCGTGCTGCAGGACGCCGACGACCACGTCGTACGCCGAGCCGCCGACGTGTCCCCCGGCGACGTCCTCCGGGCCCGGGTGGCCGAGGGCGAGCTCGCCGTCGAGGTCCGTCCGACACCCGACCCCCGGGGGCAGGGCGGATAGCGCGTCAGGGCGGACAGCGCGTCAGCGCGGACAGCGCGTCAGCGCGGACAGCGCGTCAGCGCGGACGGGCGGAGGTCTCGGTCGGTACCCAGAAGGGCGAGGACCCTACGCTGGCAGGCGTGCCGAAGGACTCCGCGAAGCCCGCGTCCGACCGCCCCGACTACGAGCAGGCGCGGGAGGAACTCGCCGACGTCGTGCGACGTCTCGAGACAGGAGGCGTGACGCTCGAGGAGTCACTCGCGCTGTGGGAACGCGGCGAGGCGCTCGCACTGATCTGCCAGGAGTGGCTCGACGGCGCTCGAGCACGGCTCGACCGCGCAGCCGCGCAGAACGACGCGGACGGACCTGACCGCACCAGCTGAAATTCGTTGTCCACATTGGGTTTCTGGCGTGTGGCTGACACAGCGAGAAATTGTCACTGGTCGCCGCTAAGTTCGGTTCATGGAAGAGCAGGCGACGCGCCCGGCGTCTGAGGATCACCGGCAGCCAGACCAGTGGCCGCCGTTGAGCAGGACCCTCGCGACCGACGTCGTCCAGGCGGCCCTCGACTCCCCTCCCACCACGCTGCTCGTCGATGCCCTCTCGCGTGTCTCTCCCGAGAGCCTTGACGGCGAGACGCGGGTCGACCTGATTCAGGCCGGGGCCACGCATCCAGTCGTGGGTCTCGGCGCAGCAGCAGCGCGCGCTGGCCTCGGTGGCCGATGCGACGGCGGCCATCGGCCTCGACGGTGACGTGGCTCAGTTCGAGGTGGGTGCCGCGCTGCGTCTCTCGTCACAGACGGCCTGGTCGCGCACCCACCGGGCGCGCCAGCTGACTGGCCGCCTGTCGCCCACACTGGCCGAGCTCGAGCGCGGTGGGATCACCGATCTGCAGGCCTTCGCCATGGTCGATCTCCTTGACGACCATTCCGACGACGTGGCCGAGGCGGTGCAGGCGCTCACGCTGCCCCGCGCCCGCGACGCCTCTCTTGCCGAGACCAAACGAGCGATCCGGCGCGCCATCATCTCTGCCGACCCGGCCGCGGCAGACAAGGCGGCGGAGGAGGCAAGGTCGCAGCGCTCCATCTCGCGACCGTTCGTCCTCGACCACGGTATGGCTGAGCTGATGCTGCTGGGCCCGGCCGAAGCGATCGAGACGATCTACCGCACTGCGACGGCCCGATCCACTCACCGGCGAGCTCCTCGACCTCGGTCGCCATCGTTACCGCCCGTCCCCCGCGCTCGCCCAGTTCGTCGTCGCCCGCGACGTCCACTGCAGCTTTCCGCACTGCCGGGTCGACGCACAGCGCGCAGATCTCGACCACGACATCGACTTCGAGCATGGCGGCCCGACAGACCCGACCAACGTGGACGCCAAGTGCCGGTGCCACCACAACGCCAAGCCCCACGGCCACTGGCGGGTGGTCCGACTGCCTGACGGCAGCCGCCAGTGGACCAGCCCGCTGGGCAAGGTCTATGTGATCCCACCCACGAGACATCCACCTGACTGAGCACCGACTGAGCACGGACCGAGCACCGACGATGCTGACCTCGGGTGCCCGTCCGACTACGATCGGCAGAACGCGACGAGACGTGGCGCAGCGACGAGACGCGCCGTCAGCCGAGGGAGCAGCCCACCATGACTGACAGTCCGGACCTACCGCCGCCACTGACCCCTGGCAGCCGGGCGCCCGACCGCAACCTCGCCCTCGAGCTGGTCCGCGTCACCGAGGCGGCCGCCATGGCCGGCGGCCGCTGGGTCGGCCGCGGTGACAAGAACGGCGCCGACGGTGCCGCGGTCAACGCGATGCGCCAGCTCATCCACACGGTGAGCATGAACGGGGTCGTCGTCATCGGCGAGGGCGAGAAGGACGAAGCGCCCATGCTCTTCAACGGCGAGCACGTCGGCGACGGGCTCGGTCCCGAGTGTGACGTCGCCGTCGACCCCATCGACGGCACCCGGCTCACCGCGCTCGGGATGGGCAACGCACTGTCGGTGCTCGCCGTGGCGCCGCGCGGCACGATGTTCGACCCGTCGGCCGTGTTCTACATGGAGAAGCTCGTCACCGGCCCCGAAGCGGCCGACCACGTCGACATCCGCCTGCCGGTCGCCGAGAACGTACGCCGAGTGGCTCGGGCCAAGCACGAGTCGCCGTCCGACGTCACCGTCGTGATCCTCGACCGGCCGCGCCACCAGCAGATGGTCGAGGACGTGCGCGGCACGGGCGCACGCATCAAGTTCATCACCGACGGCGACGTGGCCGGCGCGATCATGGCCACCCGCGAAGGCACCGGCATCGACCTGATGGTCGGCGTCGGCGGCACACCCGAGGGGATCATCGCGGCCTGCGCCCTTAAGACGTTGGGCGGCGTGATCCAGGGACGGCTGTGGCCCAAGGACGACGACGAGCGGGCCAAGGCGATCGACGCGGGCCACGACCTCGACCGGGTTCTGGTCACCGACGAGCTGGTGCGCGGTGAGGACGTGTTCTTCGTCGCGACCGGCATCACCGACGGCGAGCTGCTCAAGGGGGTCCGCTACCGCGGCGGCACGATCCGCACGCACTCGATCGTGATGCGCTCGCGCAGTGGCACGATCCGGCTGGTCGAGAGCGAGCACCGGCTCGACAAGCTGCGCGCCTACTCCTCCATCGACTTCGACCACGCGAGCTGACACCGTCCGTCTGTTCTGTCCGGCACCCAGCCGAACCAGGCCGACTCGCCGGTGATGTAGTACTCGCATGAGCGAGAGCAGCGAGCAGGACTACCGCATCGAGCACGACTCCATGGGCGAGGTGAAGGTGCCCAAGGACGCCCGCTGGCGCGCGCAGACCCAGCGGGCCGTGGAGAACTTCCCCATCAGCGGCGTCACGCTCGAGCGCGCCCACATCGAGGCGCTGGCCCGCATCAAGTCGGCCGCGGCGGGCGTCAACGCGGAGCTCGGTGTTCTGGAGAAGGAGCTCGCCGACGCGGTGGTCGCGGCCGCGGACGCGGTGTCCCGCGGCGAGTGGGACGACCACTTCCCCATCGACGTGTTCCAGACCGGGTCGGGGACGTCGAGCAACATGAACGCCAACGAGGTCATCGCGACGCTCGCAACCGTTGGGCTCGGGCGCGACGTCCATCCCAACGACCACGTCAACGCGTCGCAGTCCTCCAACGACGTCTTCCCGGCGTCGATCCACATTGCGGCCACCTCGGCCGTCGTACGCGACCTCGTGCCCGCCCTGGCCCACCTCGACGCCGCGTTGAGCCGCAAGGCGCAGGAGTTCGCCCACGTGGTGAAGTCGGGTCGCACCCACCTGATGGACGCGACGCCGGTCACCCTGGGGCAGGAGTTCGGCGGTTACGCGGCGCAGGTGCGCCTTGGCATCGAGCGGCTCGAGGCCACATTGCCCCGCGTCGCCGAGCTGCCCCTCGGCGGTACGGCGGTGGGCACCGGCATCAACACGCCCCCCGGTTTCTCGGCGCGGGTCATCGAGGAGGTGGCGAGGGCAACCGGCCTGCCGCTCACCGAGGCCCGCGACCACTTCGAGGCCCAGGGGGCGCGCGACGCCCTGGTCGAGCTCTCCGGCCAGCTGCGCACCATCGCGGTCTCGCTGTACAAGGTCTCCAACGACATCCGCTGGATGGGCTCCGGTCCCCGCGCAGGCCTCGGCGAGATCCACCTGCCCGACCTGCAGCCCGGGTCCTCGATCATGCCGGGCAAGGTGAACCCGGTCATCCCCGAGGCGCTGTGCATGGTCTGCGCGCAGGTCGTCGGCAACGACGCCGCCGTGGCCTTCGGCGGCGCGGCCGGCAATTTCGAGCTCAACATCATGCTCCCGATGCTCGCGCGCAACCTGCTCGAGTCCATCCGGCTGCTCGCCAACGTGTCGCGCCTGTTCGCCGACAAGTGCGTCGACGGCATCACGGCCGACGAGGACCGCTGCCGGGAGTTCGCCGAGTCGTCACCATCGATCGTGACGGCGCTGAACAGGTACCTCGGTTACGAGAATGCCGCCAAGGTCGCCAAGCAGTCGCTGGCCGAGCGGAAGACCATCAAGGAGGTCGTGCTCGAGAACGGGTACGTCGACAACGGCACCCTCACCGCCGAGCAGCTCGACGACGCGCTCGACGTCCTGAGCATGACGAGGCCCCCGACGTCCTGAGATCGTCGGGGGCCCTCGTCGATGTGGCTCAGGTGCTGCTCAGTACCAGCCCTGCGACTGCGAGGTCGACCACGCGGAGCACGGCGACCCGTAGCGGCCCTCGATGTAGGACAGGCCCCACGCGATCTGCGTCGCGGGGTTGGTCTGCCAGTCGGAGCCGTGCGAGGACATCTTCGAGCCCGGGAGGGCCTGCGGGATGCCGTAGGCGCCGGACGACGGGTTCGACGCCTGGTAGTTCCAGCCGGACTCCTTCTCCCAGAGGGAGTCGAGGCAGCTGAACTGGTCGGCGCCCCAGCCGTACTGCGACGCGGCCATGTCGGCCGCGATGCCGCGGACGCCGCTCGCTGACACGCTGGTCGTCGACCGGCTGGCCCGCTCCTCAGCGTCACGGGCTTCCTCGGCCTGGCGGGCGGCCTCGGCCCGGCGCTCGGCCGCGGCCCGGCGCTCGGCGGCGATTTCGCGCAGCCGCTCACGGCGCTCGGCCCGCGCCTTGCGCTCGGCGCGCGCCTTGAGGGCGGCCTCGCGCTTGGCCTCGTTGCGAGCCTGGACCTTGTCGGCGGCCAGGCTGCCGATCTCCCTGACACGGTCAGAGGACGAGGACAGCTCCGCGGCGGTGGCGCGGTGGGTGGTGTCGGAGGTGGAGGCGGTGGGCTCGGCGGCCAGGGTGGTGAAGCCGTAGGTCGCCGCCAAGGTCGCGACCGCAAGCCCGGAGGCTGCAGCCATCGCCCGGATCGAGATCCGGTTGCTTTGCACGGTGAATTTCCTTCCAGCACGTCGAGGGCACGACGCCGGTCTGGCGTCGCGCGATCGGCACCCCGGTCACGGGCCTCCGGTGCTGGTCCCCGAGGGGTGGAGGCTCGGGCCTCGCCAGGCAGCGTTGGGGTCACGCTGGTGCCTGGATGCGAGGCGGCGCCGCCGAGGTGTGACGCGCATCGATGTCACGCTAGGTGATCATCAGCTGCTACTGCGGCGCAGGGGTCTTACTCGTCGAGAGTGCATGGTCCTCACCCGGATCACCAAATCGTGCGGGCGTGCGTTACGTCACAGTCGACAGGACGATGAGCAGCCGGCCAGGACGAGGTCACTCAGAGTGACGAATCGCGCCGATCGAGGGAAAGGAGTACGACGCCGGCTCAGGCCGGCAGGTCCTCGAGCATCTCGGTGACGAGAGCCGCGATCGGCGACCGTTCGGAGCGCGAGAGGGTCACGTGGGCGAAGAGCGGGTGGCCCTTGAGCGCCTCGATCACCGACCCGACCCCGTCATGGCGGCCGACCCGCAGGTTGTCGCGCTGGGCCACGTCGTGGGTGAGCACCACGCGCGAGCCCTGGCCGATCCGGGAGAGCACGGTCAGCAGCACGTTGCGCTCGAGCGACTGCGCCTCGTCGACGATGACGAACGCATCGTGCAGGGACCGGCCGCGGATGTGCGTCAGCGGCAGCACCTCGAGCATCCCGCGGTCCATGATCTCGTCGACGACGTCGCTGGTGACGAGTGCACCGAGCGTGTCGAAGACCGCCTGAGCCCAGGGATTCATCTTCTCGGCCTCGGAGCCGGGCAGGTAGCCGAGCTCCTGGCCGCCCACGGCGTACAGCGGCCGGAAGACCACGACCTTGCGGTGCTGGCGACGCTCCATCACGGCCTCGAGGCCGGCGCACAGCGCCAGTGCGGACTTGCCGGTGCCCGCACGCCCGCCGAGCGAGATGATGCCGACATCGGGGTCGAGCAGCAGGTCGAGCGCGATGCGCTGCTCGGCGCTGCGCCCGTGCAGCCCGAACGCGTCGCGATCGCCGCGCACCAGCCGCACGTGCTTGTCGGGCGTGACCCGGCCCAGGGCGCTCCCGCGGTCGGAGAGCAGCCGCAGACCGGTGTGACAGGGCAGCTCGCGCGCCTCCTCGAGGTCGACCCGCTCCACCTCGTACAACGTGTCGAGCTCGTCGGCGCCCACGGTCAGCTCGGCCATGCCGGTCCAGCCGGACTCGACGGCGCCCTTGCCGCGGTACTCCGCGGCGCGCAGCCCGACCGCCGAGGCCTTGACCCGCATCGGCAGGTCCTTGCTGACCAGCGTGACGTCGCCCCCCTCGGCCATCAGGTTGCTCGCGACCGCCAGGATGCGGCTGTCGTTGTCCCAGGCCTGGCCGACCGGGCGGAACCCGGGCGGGAGCACGCTGGTGTCGACGTGGTTGAGCTCGACCCGCACGGTGCCGCCGTCGTCACCGACCGGCAGCGGCTGGTCGAGCCGGCCGTGCTCCAGCCTCAGGTCGTCGAGCAGCCGCAGTGCCTGCCGGGCGAAGTAGCCGAGCTCCGGGTGAGCCCGCTTGGCCTCGAGCTCGCTGATCACGACCACGGGGAGCACGACCTCGTGCTCGTCGAAACGCAGGATCGCAAGCGGGTCGGACAACAGCACGCTGGTGTCGAGGACGTAGGTGCGACGAGTCGAAGTAGCAGCCACGGTGCGAACTCCCCTGAGGCCCAGGCGGTCGGCGCGGGTGCCGTCCGCTGGGTCGGACGGTACGCGGGAACACCCGTCCGCCGGGTCAGACACGCGGAGGTTCACCCGACCGGCAGAGCACGTTCGGTCGAACGGTCAGCCGCCGTATCGGCGGTGCCGCGCGGCGTAGGCACGGATGGCGCGCAGGAAGTCGACCTTGCGGAAATCAGGCCAGTAGGCCTCGCAGAAGTAGAACTCCGAGTGGGCGCTCTGCCAGAGCAGGAATCCGGACAGCCGCTGCTCACCCGAGGTGCGGATGACCAGGTCGGGGTCGGGCTGGCCCCGCGTGTAGAGATGCTCCGCGATGTGCTCGACGTCGAGCACGGCGGCGAGATCCTCGATCGACGTGCCGAGCGAGGCGTGCTCGTTCAGCAGCGAGCGAACGGCGTCGGCGATCTCGCGTCGACCGCCGTAGCCGATCGCGACGTTCACGTGGATGCCGTCACGGTCGGCGCTGCGCTCGTCCACCTGCTTGAGCAGCCGGGCCGTGCGGTCGGGCAACAGGTCGAGTGCACCCATCGGATGCACGCGCCACCGGCCTGCCTCGTCGAGAGTCGTCACCGCTTGCTCGATGATCGCGAGCAGCGCCTCGATCTCGTCGGGCGAGCGGCTGAGGTTGTCGTTCGAGAGCAGCCACAACGTGACCATCTCGACGTCGAGCTCCTCGCACCAGGTGAGCAGGTCCTGGATCTTGTCCGCACCCGCTTGGTGGCCCGTCGCCGCTTCCTCACCGGAGGCCTTCGCCCACCGACGGTTACCGTCGAGGATGACGCCGACGTGTCGCGGGCCGAGCTCGCGCGGGAAGCCGGCGGTCAACCGCCGTTCGTAGGCGCCGTAGACCAGCTTGCGCAACCCCACGCCGTCTCCTCCCGTCCGATCTCGCACGATACCGCCGCCCGTGTCACCTACCGATCGGTGTCCAGTGAAGAAGCCGTGAAGGTCCCGGCCACCTCGACCGACGCGGGCGTCGGTAGGGTGAGGCAATGACGGAGAAAGCCGTCGACGACCTCGTCAGTGCCGTGAAGCCGCGACTGCGTGGCTGGTTGCACGCGGGCACATTCCCGCTCTCCGTGGTTGCCGGCATCGTGCTCGTGGTCCTCGCCGATGGGACGCGCGCAACGGCAGCCACCGCGATCTACGCGACCAGCGCGGCGCTGCTGTTCGGCGTCAGTGCGCTCTACCACCGGGGTACCTGGTCACCGCGTGCGTTCGGCGTGCTCAAGCGGCTCGACCACTCGAACATCTTCCTCATCATCGCCGGCACCTACACGCCGTTCGGCCTGCTCGTGATGGACACGGACCGCGGCACCATGCTGCTGTGGTTCATCTGGCTGTCCGCGCTGGCGGGGATCGCGTTCCGTGTCTTCTGGTTCGGCGCACCGCGGTGGCTCTACACGCCCGTCTACATCGCGATGGGCTGGGTCGCCGTGTTCTACCTGTCGGACATTCTCGACGGCGCCGGCGCAGCCGTCGTCACGCTGCTCGCGATCGGCGGAGGTCTCTACAGCCTTGGCGGCCTCGTCTACGCCGCCAAGAAGCCCGACCCGTCACCGCGGTGGTTCGGCTTCCACGAGGTCTTCCACGCGCTCACGCTGGCGGCGTACACCGTGCACTACATCGCGGTGTCGATCGCGACCTACACCTACGGGGCCTAGGCAGGCCCCTCGGTGCTCGCGGCGTCGGGGCCCTCGGCGCGCACCCGCTCGACCTGCTCCATCGCGGTGCGCAGCTCGCCCAGCCACTCCTCGGCGTGCTTGCCGACGAGGCGCACCGACCAGGCCAGCGCCTCCGAGCGCGACCGGGCCACGCCGGCGTCGACCAGGGTGTCCAGCACCTGGCGCTCGGGCTGACGCAGCCGCGTCATCACCGGCACCGACAGATGGGTGAACAGCGCCCGGCGACCGTCGCACTCGACGCCCCAGGCAACCTTGCGGCCGAAGCGGTGCTCCGCCTCGCGCGCGACCCGGATCCGGTCCTCGCGGGTGTCCTCGCGAAACGCCTTGATGCGCCCGTCGGCTGCCGCGGCCCGCTCGGCGGGCGACGCGTCTCCGGCCACGTCCGGCGCCGGGATGCGACCCACGACGGTGATCTCCTCGCGGTCGACGTCCACCTCCGGCGGTCCCTCGAACCACGACTTCGTCAGCCGCCCGGTGAACCAGCCCCGCACCTGCTCGTCACGCTCGTCTCTCGTCGTCATGCAAGCATGATTACGCGATTACAAGCCGTGGGAAAGGTCTGTTCACCCTGGGCGGACGCCCAGCGCGACAGCCAGCTCGGCGGGGTCGGTGGTGGGCCGGTCGCACACGAAGTGCCGGCAGACGTACGCCGCGGGTGCGCCGTCCACGAGCGGCCGGCCGCGCAGCAGTGCCACCCGGTCATCGCCCGGGGCGCCGACGGCCACGGCCGCGCCGGGTGCGGTGCCGAGCAGGGCGGTGCGGTGCAGGACGCGGGTGGCCTCGCCCTCCCGGTCGCCGACCACCGCGACCTCCCGCGGCCCGTCGAGCAGCGCCTCCGCGACCGCGAGCCCCCATCCGGCGAAGCGGGCGTGCTGCTCGGCCAGCAGGCCGTAGACCCGCAGCATCGCCTCGGCGGCCTGGCGATGGCGGGCCGAGCCGGTGTAGGCGGCGTAGGTGAGCAAGGCACCGGCGGCGGCGGACTGGCCGGCCGGCGTCGCGTTGTCGGTCGGGTCCTGCGGCCGGCGTACCAGTGCCTCGGCGTCCGCCGCGGTGTCGTAGCTGCCACCCGCACCGTCGCCGAACTGCTCGAGCACGACGTCGAGCAGACCGCCAGCACGCTGCAGCCACAGTGCCTCTCCCGTGACGGCGTAGAGAGCGAGGAAGCCCTCCGCCACGTCGGCGTAGTCCTCGAGCACCCCGACCGGCGCTCCCGCGGCACCGTCGCGGGAGACCCGGCGCAGGCGGCCGCCGACGAGGTGCACGTCGACGATCAGCGTCGCGACCTCCCGTGCGGCGTCGACGAGGTCGGGACGCTCCAGCAGCGCGCCGGTCTCGGCGAGTCCCGCGACGGCCAGCCCGTTCCACGCGGCAACCACCTTGTCATCACGGGCGGGCGGCACCCGCTGCTCCCGTACGCCGAGCAGCCGGGCCCGCTCAGCGCGCCATTGACCCTCATCGGGCGGGTCGTCGAGGAGCTGGAGCACCGACCGGCCGTGCTCGAACGTGCCGGCCTCCGTGACGGCGAACAGCCGCGCGGCCTCGGGGCCGACCTCTTCGGGAGTCCAGACGTAGAACTTGCCCTCGACCCCCTCGCTGTCGGCGTCGAGCGCGGACGCCAGCCCGCCCTCGGGCGTGCGTAGGTCGCGCAGCATCCAGTCGGCGGTCTCCAGGGCGACGCGGCGAGCGAGGTCGGAGCCGGTCGACCGCCACAGGTGCGTGTAGACGCGCAGCAGCAGCGCGTTGTCGTAGAGCATCTTCTCGAAGTGCGGCACGACCCAGCCCGCGTCGACGGAGTAGCGCGCGAATCCGCCGGCCAGCTGGTCATAGATGCCACCGCGAGCCATCGCCTCGCAGGTGCCCTCGACGAGGCGAAGCGCCGCCGCGTCGCCGGTGCGGGCGTGATGGCGGAGCAGCATCTCCAGCACCATCGAAGGGGGGAACTTGGGAGCGGCTCCGAAGCCGCCGCGCGCCTCGTCGTACTCGGCCGCGAGAGTGCTCACCGCGGCGGCGAGCTGGTCGGCGGTGGGCGGGGCCTCACCCACCGCGGGAGCGCCGCGTTCGGTGAGGGCGCCGACGATGCGCTGGCCGGCGGCAAGGACGTCGTCGCGACGCTCGCGCCAGGTCTGCGCGACCGACGCGAGCAGCTGCGGGAACGACGGCATGCCGTGCCGGGGTGCCGGGGGGAAGTAGGTGCCGCAGAAGAACGGCTCACCCGCCGGCGTTGCGAACACCGTCATCGGCCAGCCGCCGTGACCGGTCATGGCCTGGGTCGCCTCCATGTAGACGGCGTCGACGTCCGGCCGTTCCTCGCGGTCAACCTTGATGGGGACGAAGTCGGCATTTATCGCCGCAGCGATGGCTGGGTCCTCGAACGACTCGTGGGCCATCACATGGCACCAGTGACAGGCCGAGTAGCCGACCGAGAGGAGCACCGGGACCTCGCGCCGCCGTGCCTCGGCGAACGCCTCGTCCGACCACTCCCACCAGTCGACCGGGTTGTCCTTGTGCTGGAGCAGGTAGGGCGACGTCGAGCCTGCCAGCCGGTTAGGCACCGGGTGTCCTCCGCTCGTCCGGGGCTGAAGCCGGAGCGTAAGCCTCTACGGGTGGTTGGGATCAAGTCCGCCCCCACTCCGCCCGATAGGCACACAGGACGCCGGCGGGCTCATTCAAGGACCGCCGGGATTCGTGGCGTCCGGAATGAGACGGAGGTGAGCGGATGCGCAGCGGTCGAAACGTCGCGCTGACGGTTGCCGTGGTGGCCGGCGGTCTGCTCACTGCCTACGCCGCCATGCCCGAGGACTTCCCCCGCGCCATGACCTGGCTGGCTACCGGCCTGTTCGGGATGCTCGCCATCGTCGTCGCCACCCGCCGGGCGCGCCCGGCCGACTCCGTCCCGGGCTTGCTGCTCGCTGCCGCCGTTGGACTGCTGGCTCTCGGCCAGGCCCTCACGCTCATCAGCGGCACGTCGCCGTCGTGGGCCGACGCCCCACGCCTGCTCGCCTTCCCCGTGCTGGCCATGGCGCTGGTCACGTACCAGCGCGAGCGCATCCACCACGACCGCGCCAGCATCCTCGACGCCCTCGTCATCACCGTCGCCGCAGCGCAGGCCGGCTGGCTCGCGCTCATCGATCCCGTGCTCAGTGACAGCGACGCCGGCCTCGACGAGATGGCCGTCGCCGGTGGCTACCCACTCGGCTACCTGCTCGTGCTCGCGCTGCTGACCCGGCTCGTCTTCTCAATGATCGGCAGCCGCGACGCCAGCGCACGACTGCTCACCCTCGGCCTCGGCATCGGGCTCGGCTCCGAGATCGCCGCTGCCGTGACCGATCACCCGGGGCTCACCGTCGGCTGGATGCCGGCGGCCGGCCTCATCGTCCTCGCCACCTGGCATCCGCACATGGCGGCGCCACCTGCCAAGGTCGGCGAGGCGCGCCTCGCTGCGGCGTGGCGCTTCGTCGTCATGCTCGGCCTTGCCTGCCTCGTCTCGCCCCTGCTCGTGCTGACCTATCCGGTCACCGAGGAGGCCACCAAGACCGCTGTGGTGCTCGGCAGTGCGGTGGCGCTCTTCACCCTGGCGTTGCTGCGCATCGTCAGCCTGCTGGCGAAGCTTCGCCGTGCCCTGCGTCGCGAGCATGTCCTTCGCGACTCGACGGAGATCCTCATCAGCGCCTCGGACCGCGCCGGGGTCCGCGACGCCGCGCTTGCTGCCGCCCTGGAGCTGCTCGACCAGCCGTCCGTGCACTCGTGGCGGATCGACGGCGACCCGGGCGGCACCGTCGCGCAAGCCGCGGACGACGTCGACGGCGCCACGTTCCTCGACGCAGCCGAGCTCGCCTTGTTCCCCCAGGGCGACGACGGCATCGCCGTCCTGAGCGGACCGTCGCTGCTCCACGGGACCCTCGGCGTACCTTCGACCCAAACGTTGGTGCTCGTCGCACTGCCTGTGCGCGGACTGGGCCGCGAGGCCGCGGTGATCGCGTGCAACACTGCGCCCTCACCGCGCACTCTCGCCGCGCTGCTCTCGCTGGCCGCCACCATGACCCTGGCGCTCGAGCGCCTCGGTGTCGACGAGATCCAGATGGAACGCCGCAGCGAGCGACGCCTCCGGCTGATGCTGCAGTACGCCTCCGACGTCATCTGCATCCTCGACCTCGACCTCACCGTCGTGTACGTGACTCCCGCCGTCGAGCCCATCGTCGGCATGCCGGCTCCCGAGCTGCTCGGGATGAACTGGCTCGACGTCGTCGCGCACGGCGACCGCGAAGCGGCGCGCGACCTGATGAGCCTGGCGCAAGGTGGCCGACCCGCCCGCGGCGAGATCGGCCTGATGACCATGTCGGGCAACGCGCGCCACGTCGACGCCGTCGTCACGAAGGTGGTCGACGAGGACCTCATGGGCTTCGTCGTCACCTGCCACGACATCACCGAACGACACGAGCTCGAGCAACAGCTCACCCACCAGGCCTTCCATGACGCCCTCACCGGGCTGGCGAACCGTGCGCTGTTCCGCGACCGCCTCGGTCACGCCATGGCCCGGTCGCGCGGTGCAGGCGGCTACGCCGTGCTCTTCGTCGACCTCGACGACTTCAAGACCGTGAACGACAGCCTCGGCCACGCCGCGGGTGACTCGCTGCTGCGGGAGATGACGACCCGCCTGCGCAGCTGTCTTCGCGACGGCGACACAGCCGCCCGCCTCGGTGGCGACGAGTTCGCGATCCTGCTCGAGGACGTCGAGGACGACCAGCACGCGGAAGTCATCGCCGGTCGGATGCTCCTCGCGCTGCGGACCCCCGTCGACGTCGACGGCACCGACATCAGCACCGGCGCCAGCATCGGCATCGCACTGGGCCAGAGCGGACCGAGCACGCCCGAGGACCTGATGCGCAACGCCGACCTCGCGCTGTACGAGGCGAAGAACGCCGGTAAGAACCGGTACGCCGTCTTCGCACCCCAGATGCACGAGGTCGCCCTGGCACGGCTCTCTCTCACCAGCGACCTGCGTCACGCGATCGACCGCGGCGAGCTCGTCGTCTACTACCAGCCACTCGTCAACCTCGACCAGGGCACGATCACCGGCCTGGAGGCGCTCGTCCGCTGGCAGCACCCGGAGCACGGCCTGCTCCAGCCGGGCCAGTTCATCACGCTGGCCGAGGAGACCGGCCTGATCGTCCCCCTGGGCCGCTGGGTGCTGCGCACCGCGGTGAAGGCCGCGGTGGCGTGGCAGACCAGCCTCGAGGGCCACACCGCCCTGCACATCGCTGTCAACGTCAGCGGCCGCCAGCTGCAGGACGGCGGCATCGTCGACGACGTCCGCGCGGTGATCAGGGAAACCGGCATCGACCCCGACACGCTCATCCTCGAGATCACCGAGAGCGTCCTGCTCCCAGGCGACGGCACCGTGCTTGCGCGCCTCAACGAGCTGGCCGGCCTCGGCGTTCACCTCTATATCGACGACTTCGGCACCGGATACTCCTCGCTCAGCTACCTGCAGATGCTGCCCGTCGACGGGCTGAAGCTGGCCCAGGAGTTCGTCGAGTCACTGCCGGGCACCGACACCGAGTCGGGCCTGGTCCGCACCATCCGCGACCTTGCCGACACCCTCGGACTCGCCTCGGTGGTGGCCGAGGGCATCGAGCGTCCCGAGCAACGCGCTTCGCTGGTCTCGCTCGGCTACGAGGTGGGTCAGGGCTTCCACCTGGCGCTGCCGATGCCTGCCGAGAAGATCACCGGCTACCTCGCCGGCACATCGTTCCCGTGCGATGGCGAGTGGGAGCGGTCGCAGGAAGAGGCGCTGGTAGCGGCGAAGGCAGCCGCGCTGCTCGATGACCGCACCGCCGCGGATCACACCACCTAGCCAGCCAGCTCGTGACAGCCAGCTCGTGACAGCCCACTTCGACCGACGGCCCTGCTAGGCCCCGGTCCCGCCTGACCGCTGGTCGCCGGGTTCGTCGGGCACCCTCCCGTCCTTTCGCGTCCGCGTCGGCTCGGGCTCCTCGAAGTCCCCCGCCTCTTCGAAGTCCCCGCCCTCCTCAAAGTCAATGCGGCCCAGGTGGCGGCGCATCGAGCGGACGAGCAACCAGGTGGCCACCGCCAGCGCGGCGACGACCAGGAACCCCAGCAGCCCAGGGGTGACCTTGGTGCGGTCGAGAGCTGTGACGACGAGCGGGATGTCGACGGCGGCCGAGACGAAAAGCACTGGCGAGCTCACCTGACCGAGCCTGCCCGCGCCCGTTCGTCGCGGCGGGCGTCGTCGCGGACACCGGCGAAGAGGTCGTCGTCGACCTCGCCGTCGGCCGGCCACGGCAGGACCGACCGGGCGAGCTCGAAGTCCTCCGTCGGCCACACCTCCTTCTGCAGCTCGAGAGGGCACGCGAACCAGGAGCCGTCCGGGTCGACCTGCGTCGCGTGGGCCAGCAGGGCCCGGTCGCGGACCGAGAAGTAGTCGGCGCAGGGCACCCGCGTGTGGATGGTGCGCTCGTCGCTGTCTTCCCAGCGCTTCAGCCACTCGCCGTACGGAGAGTCCAGCCCGGCGCCCAGCATCGCCTCGTGCAGCGCGATGGTGCGCGGTTTGGTGAAGGTCTGGTTGTAGTAGAGCTTGGCCGGCTGCCACGGCGCCCCCGAGTCGGGGTACTGCTCCGGGTCGGCCGCCGCGTCGAACGCGTGCACCGAGATGTTGTGGCACATGATGTGGTCGGGGTGCGGGTAGCCGCCGAGCTCGTCGTAGGTCGTGACGACGTGCGGCCGGAAGGACCGGATCAGCCGGACCAGAGGCTCGGCCGCGACCGCCACGTCCATAAGGGCGAAGCAGCCCTCGGGCAGCGGCGGCAGCGGGTCGCCCTCCGGCAGGCCGGAGTCGACCCAGCCGAGCCAGTCCTGGCGGACGCCGAGGATCTCGCGGGCCGTCTCCATCTCGCGGCGGCGGATCTCGGCGAGGTTGGCGAGCACGTTCTCGTCGTGGGCCAGGCGCGGGTTGAGCACCGAGCCGCGCTCACCGCCGGTGCAGGTGACCACATGGACGTCCACGCCCTCGGCGACGTAACGCGCCATGGTGGCGGCGCCCTTGCTCGACTCGTCGTCCGGGTGGGCGTGGACCGCCATCAGCCTGAGTTGGTCGCTCACGCGAGAATCCTCACTCACGCGACAATGTCCTCTTCCTCGCTCACGCGACCATGTCTTCTTCCTCGCTCACGCGACCATGTCTTCTTCCTCGCTCACGCGACCATCATCCCCGACGCCACCCACTGCCCTGTCCGAGAGGTCCCTGTGGACGACCGCCGAGCCCCGCCGCCTGGCCGCTACGGCGACCCCGGGCGGGCGCGCCGGCGGGGGATCGTGGCCGCCGTCGTCGTGCTGGCCGTGGCCTTCGGGGCCTGGCTGCTCTGGGCCGCGCTGAGCGCGGCGAACCCCGACGTGCGCTCCACGCTCGTGTCCTTCCGGATCGTCGACCCGGTGGAGGTCCGGGTCCGCCTCGAGGTGATAGCCGACCGTCACGAGGCGGTCACCTGCACCGTCCGGGCCCGGGACCGCTTCCAGGAGACCGTCGGGCTGGCCCGGGCCACGGTGCCGCCCGGTGCCGACGACCGGCGCACGGCCACGGTGGCGATCGACACCCGGTCCCGGGCCAGCGGCGCCTCCCTGGTCGGCTGCCGGCTCACTGACGACTAGAGTCGGCGGGCGGCGCTTGTTAGCCTTGCAGGTCCACCAACGCCGTCCCCTCGGAGCCGGTGCCCCAGCACCGTGACGCTCCGCCAGCACATGACGAGCACGAACCACCGCCGAGAAGCGACGAACCAACCGGGAGTAGCCGTGACCGAGACCTCGAGCGTCACTTGGTTGACCGAAGAGGCACACGACCGGCTCAAGGGAGAGCTGGACTTCCTCTCGGGGGAAGGCCGCACCGAGATCTCCCGGCGCATCGAGCAGGCGCGCGAGGAAGGTGACCTGCGCGAGAACGGTGGCTACCACGCGGCCAAGGAGGAGCAGGGCAAGCGCGAGGCCCGCATTCGCCAGCTCCAGCAGCTGCTCGAGTCGGCGCAGGTCGGCGAGCCCCCCGCGGCCGCAGCCGGTGTCGTCGCACCCGGCACCATCGTCACCGCCAAGGTCGCCGGCGAGCAGATGCGCTTCCTGCTCGGCTCGCGCGAGGTCGCGGGCGACGGCGTCGAGGTCTACTCGGAGAAGTCCCCGCTCGGCGAGGCGATCCTCGGCCTGAGCAAGGGCGACACCACGTCCTACCGCGCGCCCAACGGCAACGACGTGCCCGTCGAGGTCGTCGACACCGAGCCCTTCACCGGCTGAGCGACTCTCGCAGCGGGAGCCTGACTCTGGGGCGCGGATCCCCTCAGTGCGAGCTGGCTGACCGGTACTTGCGCGTCGACAGCGGCACGAACACCGCGAGGATCAGCGCGATCCACATGAACGAGTAGAGCACCGGGTGCTGGAGCGGCCACACGTCCGGAGGCGGCACTGCCGCGCTGGTGTTGCCGAACAGGTCGCGGGTCGCGAGCGTGACGGACGAGACCGGATTCCACTCAGCGAAGACCTTCAGCACGGGCGGGAAGTTGTCCAACGGCACGAACGTGTTGGCGATGAAGGTCAACGGGAAGATCAGGATGAAGCTCGCGTTGTTGACGATCTCCGGGCTGCTCACGCTGAGTCCGACCAGTGCCATCATCCACGAGACGGCATAGGCGAAGAGCAGCAGCAGGGCGAACGCGGCCAGCGCCTCGAGCACCGAGGACCTGATGCGCCAGCCGACCACCAGCCCGGTCGCCGACATCACCAGGACCACGATGATGTTGTTGACGAGGTCGCTCGTGGTGCGCCCGACGAGGACCGCGGAGCGAGCGATCGGCAGCGACCGGAAGCGGTCGATGATGCCTTTCTGCATGTCCTCGGCGAGACCGGCGCCGGTGATGGTCGAGCCGAAGATGACGGTCTGCACGAAGATGCCGGCCATCAGGAACTCGCGGTAGGAGACGCCGGGCACCTCGATCGCGCTGCCGAAGACGTAGGCGAAGAGCAGCACGAACATGATCGGCGACAGCGTGGTGAAGACGAGCAGGTCGGGCACCCGCTTGATGCGGATGATGTTGCGCTTGGCGACTACCGCGCCGTCGCCGACGGCCTGGGCGAGCGTGCTCATCGGATGGTCTCCTTCGCTGACGCCTTCTCCTTCGCTGACGCCCTTTTCTTTGCTGACGCCTTCTCCTCCTCCGCCTCGGCTGCCCTCTCCTCGGCGGCATGGCCGGTGAGCGAGAGGAACACGTCGTCGAGGGTGGGCCGGCGCAGGCTGACATCGAGGACGTGGACGCTGACGCCGTCGAGGCGGCGCAGCGCGTCGCGGAGCACTTCCGCGCCGCCGCTCACCGGGACGACGAGCCGGCGGGCGTGGTCCTCGACCTGCACGTCGCCGACCGCGAGCGCCTCCAGCGCCGAGCGCGCCTCCGCCAGCTCGGCGTGCTCGGACACCACCAGCTCGAGGCGCTCTCCGCCCACCTGCTTCTTCAGCTCGTCGGACGTGCCGCGAGCGATGACCAGACCGTGGTCGATGACCGCGATCGTGTCGGCGAGGCGGTCTGCCTCTTCGAGGTACTGCGTCGTCAGCAGCAACGTCGTGCCGCCGCGGACGAGCTCGCCGATGACGTCCCACATGCCGACCCGGCCGCGCGGGTCGAGGCCAGTGGTTGGTTCGTCCAGGAAGAGCACGGGCGGCTGCGCCACCAGCGACCCGGCGAGGTCGAGGCGCCGGCGCATGCCCCCGGAGTAGGTCTTGACCGGCCGGTCAGCGGCCTCGCTGAGCTCGAAGCGCTCGAGCAGCTCGCGGGCCCGCTCGCGGCTACGGACCCGGCCCAGGTGGTAGAGACGGCCGACCATGTCGAGGTTCTCGAAGCCGGTGAGGTGCTCGTCGACCGCGGCGTACTGCCCGGACAGGCCGATCACCTCCCGCAGCTTCGCCGCGTCGCGGACCACGTCGAAGCCGGCCACCGTCGCGTGGCCGCCGTCGGGGTCGAGCAGTGTCGTCAGGATGCGCACGGTGGTCGTCTTGCCCGCGCCGTTGGGCCCGAGCAGCGCCAGCACGCTGCTCTCCGGCACCTCGAGGTCGACGCCGTCGAGGGCGTGCACCTCGCCGTAGTGCTTGACCAGGCCTTCGGCGCTGATCGCGTTCGTCATGAGAGTTGCCCCTTTTGCCTCGATCGTCCCGAGGCATAGTGGCACGGGCGTCCGACAGTCCCCAGCGGATTGTTCTGTCAGCGGATTGTTCAGCCGAAGACGATCGTGTAGCCCGCCTCGCGAAGCCGGACCAGCACCTGCTCACAGTGCTCCGCGCCCCGGGTCTCCAGCTGGAGGGCGACCTCGACCTCCTCGATGCGCAGGCGCGGGTCGGTGCGGACGTGGGCCACCTCGAGCACGCTCGCGTCGGCGGCGGCAACCTCGGCGAGCAGCCTGACCAGCGCACCCGGGCTGTCCGTGATGCGCGCCCGGAACGACAGGAAGCGGCCGGCGACCGCGAGCCCGTGTCGCAGGACCCGCATGAGCAGAAGCGGGTCGATGTTGCCGCCCGAGAGCACGACCACCACCGGCGGCTCGAAGGCGCCGGGATCGTCGAGCACAGCCGCGACCCCCGCGGCACCGGCCGGCTCCACCACCAGCTTGGCCCGCTCGAGCGAGAGCAGCAGCGCGTTGGAGAGGGACTCCTCCGAGACGGTCACCACGTCGTCGACGAGCGCACGGATGAGGGCGAAGGGCACGTCACCGGGGCAGCCCACCGCGATGCCGTCGGCCATGGTGGCCATGCCGTCGAGAGCGACCGGCCGGCCGGCGGTCAGCGACGCGGGATAGGCCGCCGCGCTCTCGGCCTGCACGCCGACGACGCGTACGTCGGGCCGCTGGCCCTTGACGGCGACGGCGATGCCCGCGACCAGACCGCCGCCGCCGGTGCACACCACGATCGTGCGCACGTCAGGGATCTGCTCGAGGATCTCGAGTCCGACGGTCCCCTGCCCGGCGACGATGTCCGGATGGTCGAAGGGGTGCACCAGCACGGCACCCGACTCCTCGGCGAACGCGATGGCCGCGAGCAGTGCCTCGTCGACTGCGTGCCCCTGGAAGCGGACCTCGGCGCCGTAGGCCCTGGTGGCCTCCACCTTGGGAATGGGCGCCCCCTCGGGCATGAACACCGTCGACTTGATGCCGTGCAGGCTCGCGGCGAGCGCGACGCCCTGTGCGTGGTTGCCGGCGCTGGCGGCGACGACACCGCGGGCCCGCTCCGCGTCGGTGAGCCGCGAGATGCGGGTGTACGCGCCGCGGATCTTGAACGATCCGGCGCGCTGGAGGTTCTCGCACTTGAGCCACACCGGGCCGCCCACCGCCTCGCTGAGCGGTCGCGAGCCCTGCACGGGTGTGTCGCGGATGACGCCGGCGAGCAGCGCCTGCGCCGCGCGGACGTCGTCGAGGGTGACCGCCTGCACGTGGTCCACCGACATGGCGGCCAGTCTGTCAGTTGCGCTCAGGCGCTCAGTCGACGGACCAGTAGCGGCGACCGGCCAGGCAGAGCGCGGCCGCGCCGACCAGACCGGCGTCCTGACCCAGCGCCGCCGGCACGACGCGCAGGGCGCGCGCGAAGTCCATCTGGGCGTGGCGGCGCAGCGCGACCTCCAGCGGGTCGAACAGCAGGGGACCCGCCTGGGACAGGCCGCCGCCGATCGCGACGACCTCGAGGTCGCAGAGGTGGGTCGCCGAGGCGATGGCCACGCCGAGCGCGGTTCCCCCACGGTTGAGGGCCCGGGCGGCGATCTCGTGACCGCGGGCAGCGTCGGAGGCGAGCTCGCGCGCGGTGTCGCCGGTCGCGCTGGTCCAGCCCTGCTCGCGGGCCCAGGCGACGAGGCGTGGCCCGCTGGCGATCGCCTCCAGGCACCCGCGGCCACCGCAGGCGCACTCAGGCCCGTCGGGGTCGACCACGATGTGGCCCACGTGCCCGGCGTTGCCGCTGATGCCGTCGACCAGCCGGCCGCCGAGCACGAGCCCGCCGCCGACGCCGGTGGACACGACCATGCCGAGCACGTTGGCGGCACCCTTGCCGGCACCTCGCCAGTGCTCACCGACCGCCATGGCCACCGCGTCGTTGTGCATGCGGACCGGCAGGCCGGCGTACTTCTCCGACAGCCGGGCGCGCAGCGGGAACTTGTCCCAGCCGCCGATGTTCAGGGGCGAGACCTCACCGTCGGGCCAGGTCATCGGCCCGCCACAGCCGACGCCCACACCGCCCAGACCGGCGGCGCCGAGGTCGCCCACGACCTGGTCGGCGAGCGTCTCGAGGGTGCGCCACAGCACTTCGTCGTCGCCGGGAGCACTGGGCGGCGTGGGGACGCGCTCGGCTCCCTGCACGCGCCCGCCTGCATCGACGATCGCGGCGGCCATCTTGGTCCCGCCGATGTCGAGGGCGAGGACGGGAAGGCGGCGCGGCATCGCCCCATCCTCTCCCACCGGGATCGGCGCGTCGACAGGGGGCAAACACCCGAGCGGGCACGGCGGTCTCGACGTACGGTCGTCGCATGAGCGATGTCGACTCCAGGGATTCCCGGGCCACGACCCTCGCCGAGCTGCGAGCCACCGACGGCACCCAGGCCACCCCGCGCCCGGTCAAGGACGAGATCCGCACGAACCTGCTGGCCGCGATGCGCGCGGGCGAGCGACGCTTCGACGGCATCGTGGGTTTCGACGAGACCGTGCTGCCCGCGCTGGAGCGGTCGCTGCTCGCCGGGCACGACATCGTCATGCTCGGCGAGCGCGGCCAGGGCAAGACCCGGGTGATCCGCTCGCTGGTCGCCCTGCTCGACGAATGGACGCCGGTCGTCGGGGGCTGCGAGATCAACGACCATCCGGCCGCGCCGGTGTGCGGCCGCTGCCGTCGCCTCGCCTCGGAGGCCGGCGAGCAGCTGCCGGTGGCATGGCGGCACCGTAGTGAGCGCTACAGCGAGAAGCTCGCGACGCCCGACACCAGCGTCGGCGACCTGATCGGTGACATCGACCCGATCAAGGTCGCCGAAGGGCGCACGCTCGGTGACCCCGACACCGTGCACTACGGCCTCGTGCCGCGCACCAACCGCGGCATCTTCGCGATCAACGAGCTGCCGGACCTTGCCGAGCGCATCCAGGTCTCTCTGCTCAATGTCCTGGAGGAGCGCGACATCCAGGTGCGTGGCTACGTCCTGCGGCTGCCGCTCGACGTGTTGCTCGTGGCCAGCGCCAACCCCGAGGACTACACCAACCGCGGGCGCATCATCACGCCGTTGAAGGACCGGTTCGGTGCCGAGATCCGCACCCACTACCCGCTCCGGCTCGAGGACGAGACCCGGCTCATCCGCCAGGAGGCGCGGCTGCCCGTCGTAGTACCGGACTTCCTGCTGGAGACGATCGCTCGCTTCACCCGGCACGTGCGCGAGTCGACGTCGGTCGACCCTCGCTCGGGCGTCTCCGCGCGCTTCGGCGTCGCGGCGGCCGAGACCGCGGCGGGCTCCGCGCTGCGCCGCGCGGCCCTCACCGGCGAAGACCCTGCCGTGGCCCGCGTCTGCGACCTGCCGTCCACCGTGCCGACCCTGCAGGGCAAGGTCGAGTTCGAGGTCGACGAGGAGGGGCGCGAGACCGAGGTGCTGGCGCATCTGCTGCGTCGCGCGATGGTCGACACGTTCCGCCACCACCTCGGCGCGTCCGACCTGCGTCCGCTCATCGAGCGCTTCGACGAAGGACTTGTGGTCGTGAGCGGTGATCTGGTGCCCGGTCGCCGGCTGCTCGAGCAGGTCGGCCCGCTACCCGGGCTCGCCCACGTGATGGAGCTGCTCGGTGTCGACGAGGGCGCCGAGACGCCCGAGCTGGCCGCGGCAGCGTTGGAGTTCGCGCTGGAAGGGCTGTTCCTCAACCGCCGCATCAGCAAGGACAGCGACGCGGACGGTGCCGTGCTCTACGGCGGTGGGTGATGGCCCGACGCGACGACGGGCCAGGTCGCTACCGGTACGGCGCCTGGCACGACGGGCCCGACCCCCTTGCACCGCCGTACGACGTGCGCCGCGCTCTCGACGAGCTCGGCGACGACGTCCTCGCCGGGTCGACACCGCAGGACGCGCTGCGCCGCCTGCTGCGCAAGGGGGTCGACCGCGCGCGCGGGCTCGACGACATGATGCGGCGCATCCGCGAGCAGCGACGCAACCTCCGCGAGAGCGGTCGGATGGACGGCACGCTCGACGAGGTCCGCCGCCTGCTCGACACCGCGGTGGGGCAGGAGCGCGCCGCTCTCTTCCCTGACCCGTCCGACGACGCGCGCTTCCGCGAGACGTCGCTGGACGCGCTGCCCAGGGACACCGCCCGCGCGGTGCGCGACCTGGCCGACTACGACTGGCGGTCGGCAGAGGCACGCGCGACCTACGAGCAGATCCGCGAGCTGCTCAAGCGCGAGGTGCTCGACACGCAGTTCCGCGGCATGAAGCAGGCGCTGGAGGACCCCGACCCGGAGGCGATGCAACGGGTCAAGGACATGCTCGCCGATCTCAACGCGATGCTCGACGCCGACAAGCGCGGCGAGCACACGCAGGAGCAGTTCAATCGGTTCATGTCGCGCCACGGCGCGATGTTCCCCGACAACCCGCGCAACCTCGAAGAGCTCGTCGACTCGCTCGCCCGTCGCGCTGCGGCCGCGGAGCGGATGATGCGCTCGCTCTCGCCCCAGCAGCGCGACGAGCTGGCGGCGTTGATGGCCGGCGCGCTGGAGGACATGGACCTGGCACGCGAGATGCAACAGCTCTCCGACGCGCTGCGCTCGCGCCGCCCCGACCTCGACTGGCGCTCCCGCGAGCGGATGACCGGTGACGAGCCGCTCGGTGCCGGTGACGCCACGAGCGCGCTGCAGGAGATCGCCGAGCTGGAGGAGCTCGAGTCGGCGCTCGGGCAGAACTATCCCGGCGCGAGCCTCGAGGACATCGACGAGGAGGCCGTCCGCCGCGCGCTGGGGCGCAGTGCCGGCGACGAGCTGCGCGACCTGCGTCGACTCGAGCGTGAGCTGGAGGCCCAGGGCTTCGTGACTCGGCAGGGCGACCGGCTCGACCTCACGCCGCGTGCGATCCGACGGCTCGGTCAGACCGCGCTGCGGCGGGTGTTCGCCGATCTCGAGGCGACGCGGTCCGGTGACCATGACATACACGACGCGGGCCAGGCCGGCGAGCTGACCGGGTCGAGCCGGCCGTGGCACTTCGGCGACGAGCAGCCGCTCGACGTGGTGCGGACGCTGACCAACGCCGTACGCCGAGGGCGCGTCGTGCCGTCGTCGGGGCGGGTGCGGCTGGAGGCCGGCGACTTCGAGGTCGCCGAGACCGAACGGCGTACGTCGGCGGCGGTGAGCCTGCTCGTCGATCTCTCGTACTCGATGGTGTTGCGCGACACATGGGGTGTGGCGAAGGCGACGGCACTGGCGTTGCACTCGTTGGTCAGCGGACAGTTTCCCCAGGACGCGTTGCAGATCGTCGGTTTCTCGGCGTACGCGCGCGAACTGCATGCGGGCGAGCTGGCCGCGCTCGAGTCCGACTACGTGCAGGGCACCAACCTGCAGCACGCCCTGATGCTCGCCGGGCGCTTCCTCGACAAGCATCCCGAGTCGGAGCCGCTCGTGCTTGTCGTCACCGACGGCGAGCCGACCGCACACCTGCTCCCCGGCGGCGCGCCGTGGTTCGCCTGGCCTCCGGAGCCCGAGACGATTGCGCTCACGGTGGCCGAGGTCGACCGGATGACCCGCCGTGGCGCCACCATCAACGTCTTCCAGCTCGACGACGACCCCAGGCTGACGACGTTCGTGCAGGATCTCGCGCGCCGCAACGGGGGGCGGGTGTTCATGCCCGACCCTCGTCGCCTCGGGCAGTACGTCGTCAGCGACTACCTGCGCAGCCGGGCCGGGCGCCGGGCACGCGGGCGCGCGGGCTAATCTCCGTCCAGTGAGAGCGCGACTGTTCGCGGGGCTGCCGCGCGAGGTGGCGGTGCTCACCGCGGTGGCCTTCGCGGTCGCGGTCGGCTTCGGCGTCGTCGCACCCGCGATCCCGGTGTTCGCCCGCGAGTTCGGTGTGGGGCGCACCGCGGCCGGCGGGGTGATCTCGGCCTTCGCGTTCATGCGACTCGTGTCTGCACTGGGCAGCGGACGGCTGGTCGACCGCATCGGCGAACGGATCGTGCTCGCGACCGGCATCGGCATCGTCGCGGTGAGCAGCGCACTGGCCGGACTGGCGCAGTCGTACAACCAGCTGCTCGTGCTGCGCGGTATCGGCGGCGTCGGGTCGGCGATGTTCACCGTGTCGGCCGTCTCGCTGCTGCTGCGCGTCGTCGACGCCGACCAGCGCGGCCGCGCGACCGGCATGTGGCAGTCGGGATTCCTGCTCGGCACGATCTGCGGGCCGGCGTTCGGCGGGCCGCTGACCGAGGCATCGGTGCGCGCACCGTTCTTCGTCTACGCCGGGACGCTCGCCGTGGCCGGCGCCATCGGCATGCTGTTCCTCACCAAGGCGCGGCTGCACGAGAAGCTGGATGACGCGGGCGGCCCGGGTGCGTCCACGCGTACGACGCTGCCGCAGGCGCTGCGGGTGTCGGGGTACCGCGCGGCGCTGGTCTCGAACTTCGGGGTGGGCTGGGGCCTGTTCGGGGTGCGGGCCTCGTTGATCCCGCTCTTCGTCACCGAGGGGCTCCTTCGATCGGACACCTGGACGGGCATCGGCTTCTTCGTCTCGGCCGCTTTCCAGGGTCTGTTGCTGCTGCCGGCCGGGCGCTTCACCGACACGACCGGGCGCCGGCCGGCGATGCTCATCGGCGGCGTCGTCGCCTCGGCCAGCATGGCGCTCATCGCGATCGTCGAGAACCTGCCGGTCTACCTGGTGGCGATGGCGCTGTTCGGGCTCGGGTCGGCGTTCCTCAGCGTCGCGCCGAGCGCGGCCGTCGGCGACGTGGTGAAGGGTCGCGGCGGCACGGTCGTCGCAGCGTTCGGCATGGCGGCCGACCTCGGGGCGGTCACCGGTCCGCTGCTGGCCGGCTGGCTGGCCGACCAGTACTCGTTCAACGCCGCGTTCGCCGCGACCGCGGGCGTTCTTGCTCTCGGGTTCTTTGTGACGCTGGTGTCCCGGGAGACCCGCCATCGGCAGGAGCCCGACGAGGCGGCGGTCACTGCCCCTCCCCCGAGTTGACCGACCAGTCCCCGCCCTCGCGGAGCAACCGGCGGATGACCGTCCCCTTCGCCTCGGTGTAGGCGATGCGGTCGTCTGACCACCACCGCGCGGCCTCGTCCTTGGCGCGGGCGTAGTCGTGGCGCGCGGCGGTGTCGGCACGCAGGAAGTCGCGAAAGAGCAGGTGGTCGCGCTCCCAGCTGCCGCCCACGGAGCAGACGTGGACATGGACGTCGCGCGGGCGGCTGGCGAACGGCCGGAAGTAGTGATGGCGGTCGTCGCGGCTGCGCAGCTGCAGGCCGATCGACTCGAGCGCAGGTACGTAGAGGCCCTCGTCGCTCTCATCCGTGACGCTGATCTGCACGTCGATGACCGGCTTCGCCGGCAGCCCGGGAACGGCTGTCGACCCGACGTGCTCGACTCGCCGGGCCACTGGACCGAGCGCCTCGACGACGCGGTCTCTCCACCGCTCGAAGCGAGCGGGCCACGACTCGTCGTAGGCCACGATCTCGATCCCGTCGTCCCTGCGGCTGCCCGGCGTGCTCTCGTGGCCGGGGTAGAGGACCGGAAGGATCGCCTCCGACAGTGCCAGCCGCTCGTTCCGCGGGACTTCGTGTGGCGACAGCCCGCGGGCCCGGCCCGCGAGCCCGTAGAGCTCGATCACCGCCACGCGGTCTCCGAGGCGCCGTCGCAGCTCGCGCCACACGACGAGTGGGTCGCCGTCGGCGTCGCCCATCCCGGCCTCGCGCAGCAGGTCGTCGAGCGTCGTCATGACGCCCATCCAACTCGAGGTGGTCATGGGCGTCGTCTACGGTGCTCGGGTGAGCTCGACGGCGGACGTGCGGGTTGCGATGTGGTCGGGGCCGCGCAACATCTCGACAGCGATGATGCGCTCGTGGGGTGCCCGGCCCGACTGTGGCGTGGTCGACGAGCCCTTCTACGCCTACTACCTGGCTGCGACCGGGCTCGACCATCCCGGCCGCGACGACGTGGTGCGCAGCCAGCCGACCGACTGGGCGGAAGTCGCGCGGGCGCTCACCACAGACCCCCTGCCCGCTGGCGCGACCGTGTTCTACCAGAAGCACATGACCCACCACCTGCTCCCCGAGGTCGACCGGTCGCGTCTCGACACCCTGCGCCATGCGTTCCTCGTCCGGGACCCGGCCGAGGTGCTGCGGTCCTACGCGAAGGTGCGCGGCGAGCCGACGCTCGAGGACCTCGGGTTTCCCCAGCAGGTCGAGCTGTACGAGCGCTTCGGCGGCCCGGTCGTCGACGCGCGCGACGTTCTTGAGCACACCGAGCCGGTGCTCCAGGCGCTGTGCGCTGCGGTGGGTGTCGGCTACGACCCGGCGATGCTGTCGTGGCCGCAAGGCCGGCAGGAGACGGACGGCGTGTGGGCGCCCCACTGGTACGGCCGCGTCTGGGACTCGACCGGCTTCACGGCGTACGTGCCGCCGGCCGAGCCGCTGCCCACTCGCTTGGAGCCCCTGCTCGATCGCTGTCAGCCCTACTACGACGCCCTCGCCCCCTACCGGCTGCGACCCCAAGAAGCCTCCTGAGGAGACACGGATGCGGCAGACCTTCGACGAGCGCAACCGTGACATCGTCGTGAACGTCAACGGCCGGCTGACCCACCGCGACAAGGCGGGCGTCAGCCCGTTCGACTCCGTCGTGCAGGGCGGCGACGCCGTGTGGGAAGGCTTGCGCCTGCACAACGGGCGCATCTTCGGGTTGACCGAGCACCTGGCCCGGCTGCGCCGATCGGCACATGCGCTCGCCTTCGAGACGATCCCGTCCGACGAGGCGATCATCGAGGAGGTGAGCCGGACGCTTGCCGCGAACGAGATGTACGACGACGTGCACATCAGGCTGACGCTCACTCGTGGCGTCAAGATCACCAGCGGCATGGACCCGCGCCTCAACGAGGCTGGTCCGACGCTCATCGTGCTTGCCGAGCACAAGTCACCGGTCTACGACGCCGGCGGCATCACGCTGGTCACGTCGAGCGTTCGTCGTACGGCGCCCGACTCGCTCGACCCCAAGATCCACCACAACAACCTGCTGACGTCGATCCTCGCCAAGGTCGAAGCCAACCTCGCGGGCGCCGACGACGCGCTGATGCTCGACCACCTCGGCTTCGTGGCCGAGACCAACGCCACCAATGTTTTTCTCGTGCAGGACGGCGACGTGCTCACGCCTACGACGCGCGGCTGCCCGGAGGGCATCACGCGTGCGACGGTCGTCGAGCTCTGCGCGGCGCAAGGGATCGGGCTCCGCGAGGGCGACTGGACGCTCACGCACGTCTACAACGCCGACGAGGTCTTCGTCACCGGAACCATGGGCGGCCTGACGCCGGTCATCGCGCTCGATGGCCGACAGATCGGCAGGGGCAAGGCAGGCCCCGTGTTCGAGAGGCTCAGCTCGGCGTACGCCGACCTCACCGCGACGTCCGGCACCATGGTGGTCGAACCCGGATGAAGCGAGTCCTCCTGACCGGCATGTCGGGGACCGGGAAGTCATGCGTCATCCAGGAGTTGGTCTCCCGTGGATACAAGGCGATCGACACGGACGACGGATGGTGCGAGCCCCTGCCGGACGGCCGGCAGCAGTGGCGTGAGGACGCCATCCATGCCCTCTTGTCCCGCGAGGACGCCGACATTCTGTTCGTCGCCGGTTGCGAGGAGAACCAAGGCAAGTTCCGGTCGCAGTTCGACGTCATCGTCCTGCTGAGCGCGCCGATGGAGACCATGCTCGAACGGCTGGCTACCAGGACCAACAACAACTACGGCAAGTCGCCAGAGCAGCTCCGTCGCTTCCGTGACGACGTCGGCGCGGTCGAACCGCTGCTGCGTCAAGTGGCAGATCACGAGGTACGGACGACAGTTCCCCTCGACGAGGTGGTGACGACGGTGCTGCGTCTGGTCGAAACCTGACGCAAACGATCATGGCTCAGCCAGCAAGCGGTCAAGGATGGTCGGCACTCTCGTGAAGATGAACACGCCGCAGAGGGACAGCACAGTGGCTATCACCGTCGGCACAACCCAGGCCGCAAGGTCCGTGCCCACCGCCACGGCAAGCTGCCCGCATCCTGCGGCGAACAACCCGGCGTAGGACCACCAGGTCATGCAATAGGCGTGCGTCGCGATGACCGTCGACGATCGCTTGCCGAGGACTACCGGTGCGAGCCCGACAGCGATCGTGAGCAGGCTGATGACCGCCAGCGCGTGGAAGACGCCAAACGCGTCTTCACGATGCAACGACAGCGCCGCCACATTCACGACGACAAGTGCAAGGACATAGACAGTCCCGACCACTCGGTGGGTGTGTGTGCCCTTGGGCAACAGGAGAACCGCGGCTCCCGCGGATAGCGCCGAGAGCGCGGCCAGAACGTCTCCAGTCGCCCAGGCCTGCTCCCAGTCCACGTGAGTCAGAAGAGCACTGCAGAGTGCTTTGGTCTAGTGACCGGCGCACAGGTCCACTGACCGGCGCGTTGAGCCCGTCTGTGGATGTCCTCGCGACCGGGCAGCCACACCCGAGGGGCGGCGACCGACCTTGCCGGTGATCCAGACGACCGTCGGCGCGACCGAACCTGCAGGTGATCCTGACGCCCCGTCGTGCCTCAGGTGAGCTGGGGGAGGTGGTCGAGGGTGTGGCGCCAGTGTCTGGTTCGGGGTTGTTGGTCGGGGTCCACCCATCGGGGTGGGGTGAAGACGGGAAGTCCGTCGTCGCCGATGTGCACGCGCCAGCCGTGGTGGTGAACGACTTGGTGGTGGTGGTGGCAGAGCAGCACCAGGTTGTGCAGCGCGGTCACGCCACCTCGGGCCCAGTGCAGGATGTGGTGGGCCTGGGTCCACGCGGCGGGCCGGTCGCAGCCGGGGAACGCGCAGCCTTTGTCGCGTAGCGCGAGGGCGCGGCGGATGGAGCGGGGGACGATGCGGGTGGCGCGGCCGATGTCGAGGACGGCGCCGGTGCCGGAGAGGGTGGCGGCGACCAGCCAGGCGTCGCAGCCGAGCCGGCGCACGGTTTCGGGGGAGAGGGCCGTGCCGTCGGCGTACTGCCCGGCCGGCACCCCGGCGTACTGCCCGGCGTACTGCCCACCCGGCGCCAACCCGGCTAACCCGGCCAACCCGGCGGCCGCGGTGTCGGAGGGGTGGGCGGTGAGGGTGTCGGTGGTGGTGGTGACCGTGAGGGTGACTGGTTCGCCGCCGTCGTCGGGCATGTCCGGTGACGAGAGTGCGAGGCGGATCAGGTCGAGCAGGCCCTCGCCGCGGCGTTGCGCCGGGCTGCGCTGGTCACGGACCCCGTCGATGGCGGGGCGGGGGCCGGCGACGGCGTCCAGGGCGGTGCGGAGCAAGGCGGCGCCTTCGGGGTCGAAGAACCCGCTGGCCCGGGCGCCGCCACCGCGCTCACTCGCGAGGGTGAACCCGACCCGCTCCGCGTCGGCGATCTCGCCCCGCTCCAGCGCCTCGCCGAGGTCGGGGTCAACCACCGCGAGGAGGTGCCGGCCGAGCCGGCCGAGCTCGGCCGGGTTGAACTGCCCGGCCTGCTCCAGCAACCAGCCCTCCGCCTCGCGCCGGGTCTGCGCCGGCACGGCCGCCGGCAGCGCGGCGACCGCCGCCGCGACCTCGGTGGCATGCGCCCGCGACAGCTCCCCGCGGGCCAGCGCCGCACCAGTCTCGGCCAGGTCCCCGTCCAGGGCCCGGGCCAGCGCCACCTCGGCCTTCGCCGCCGCCGGATGCACCCGCGCCCCCGCGCGCAGCCACGCCGCCGTGGACGGCGCCCCCTGCGTCTCGGCAGCACCCCGGCCGTCGATCTCCCGGGTCGCCACCAACGTCACCGACGCCAACCTCGCCGCCAGCCCTTCCAGCACCAGCCGGTGCGCCAGCAGGTCCCGCTCCGGCAACGACCACAGATTCGCCTCGCCCAGCGCGTCGATCGCCTCCCCCACCGCACCGGCCGCGGCCACCGCCGGATGCGCCGCCACCCCCGGCGGGTCGAGAACCTCTGTCATACCCCGACCCTAGAAGCCACCACCGACAGAAACGTCCGCGCGCACCCACACAGAAACCGTTGTGGACAAAAGAAAATTCGTCCACAACCGGCGACCCAAACCCGCGACCCAACACCGCCAAGGCGACCCGCACAACTGCATGATCACCGACGAAGTCTGCTCAGGTGGGGAGCCTCCGCCTGCACAACTGCATGATCACCGGCGAAGTTCTGCCGGGTCACCTCGACGAGGGCACTGTCTCCACCCGCCGCCCGTCCACGTGATACCGCAGCACAATCGCGGTGACCAACGCAGACACCAGCAGCCCGGTCACGAGCACCGGCTCCGGCGTGAACGCCGACAACAGCACGAGCCCCACGACCCCGACCAGCACCGACGACAACATCGTGTCGCGGTCGTGCGACTTCAGGTGCAGCGCCCACAGCGACAAGAGGAACACCGCCACCGGAACCGTGTAGGCCAGCGCCGCCGTACGCTCCTCGACCTCCGCGTGATGCGTCACCACATCGACGTTGAGCACGAGCCCAGCACCGGACGCGGCAGCCGACGCGAACACCACGAAGTGGCCGTAGCCCCACGCGATGGCCGTGGGCAGGGACGTGAGCATCCGGCTCCCGTCCTTGGCGAAGTAGATCCACCACATCCCGAACACCGTCAGCAGCCCACCCACCGACAGTGACGCCAGATCCTTGAAGGCAGTCGTCTCGTCGATCGCCGTCTGCACCGCGACGACGAACGCCAGCACCGACTCGCCCAGGACGATGATGGTGAACAGCCCGTACCGCTCAGCAATGTGCTCGGGGTGCCACGTCGTCATCGCTCGCCGCTCCGCGACCACGGGAACGGCGAGCTCGGCGAGCGCCAACACGACGAACGTCGCGACGCCCCACGACTCCGGTACCGCAAGCCGAGCGACCCACGCGACCTGCACGATCGCGATCCCGGCCGCGTAGGTCAGGCAGCACCTCCGATGCTCAGGATCCGACCGCGCGGCGCGCAGCCACTGGGCGACCATCGCCAGCCGCATCAGCACGTAGCCCGACACCGCAACGGCAAAGTCCCCATCGGCAATGGCCCGCGGGACACCGGCGGCGAGCACGAGGGCACCGGCGATCTGCACGAGCGTGGTGAGCCGGTAGGGCACGTCATCGGTGTCGTACGCCGACGCGAACCAGGTGAAGTTCATCCACGCCCACCAGATCGCGAAGAACATCGCGAGGTAGCCGATCAGGCCCTGCGTCACATGGCCGGCCGCGATCTCGTGGTGCAGTCCCGAGGCTGCCTGCGCGACCGCCACCACGAAGCATAGGTCGAAGAACAGCTCGAGCGTCGTCGCCGTGCGGTGCACCTCGTCGGAACGACGCGCCTGCATCGGCCGCCGCCACACGCCCGGGTGGAGGACGTGGTCGGTTTCTGTGTCCATCCGCCGATGATGCCCCAGCCAGCGGCGTACGGCGTCAGAGGCGTGCGATCAGCCGGGCAGCCGCCTCGGGATGCTCCGACGCCAGCAAGCCCGCGGCTGCGAGTACGTAGTCGGCGTCCACCGCCGTGCGCGCGCGTTCGGGCACCGGCCAGCCACCGCCGAAGTCGCGCGTGGCACCAGCCAGCACTGCAGCCCGGCCAGCCTCGTCGGCATGGCGGAGCACGCCGCCCGAGCCCACCACCAGCCGCACCTCGCGCAGGTCCTTGCCGGCTCCCCGCCCGTGCCGACGCAGTGCCACGGTTGCAGCGAGCCCGCCGAGGCGTACGTCGACCGCGCGGGCCTCGTCGTCGGCCGGAACGAAGGCAGGGTCGTCGGCACGTCGTCGCGCCGCGGGGCGCAACCGATCGGCCTCCTCGGCGTCGACGAGGCGCTCGGAGACCGCTGCCTCGACGACCCCGAGTGCGTTCCAGCGGACACCGAGGTCGCCCTCGACGGTCCGCCCGCGCCACATCACCTCGACCACCTCGCGACGCAGCTCGGCGGCCTCCCCCACCGGCGTCACCACCGAGTAGACGTCGGTCGTCGCACCGCCGACATCGACCACGAGCACGTCGCCGGCTCCGGACACGGGTCCGAACCCGTCGGCAAGCGTCTCGACACCGGCCAACACGGCGTCCGGCGTGGCCGCCCTGACCAGTCCCACGAAGGCGGCGCGCGACGAGAGGCCCTTGCCGCCGATCACGTGTTCGATGAAGACACCGCGGATCGCGGCACGCGCCGGCGTCGGTTCGAGAGTGCCGACGGCCGGCAGCACGTTCGCCGTCCCGGTCGCAGACTTGCCTGCAGTCGTCAGCAGCGCACAGACCTCGTCACGCACCTCCGCGTTGCCTGCCACGACGATCGGTGCGCGCAGCTGCGACTTCGCGATCTCCGACGCGTTGTGCACCAGCACCTCGGTGTTGCCGCCGTCGGTGCCGCCTACCAAAAGCACCACGTCGGGCCGGGCATCCAGCAGCGAGTCGAGCGTTGCCCGGTCGAGTGATCCTTCGGTGACGTGCACCACTCGGGCGCCCGCCGAGAGGCCCACCCGCCGACCGGCTTCAGCGGTAATCGCTCGCTCGTACCCGACGACTGCCAGCCGAAGGCCGCCACCGGCGCTCGAGCACGCCATGGCCGGCACGTCGGCACCCACGCCGAGCGACGAGCGGCACGCGTCGTACCCGTCCATCACGTCCGTGGCCAGCGTCGTTGCGTGCGATGCCGTGGCGACCAACGCGCCGTCGGCGACGTCGACGAGCGCCGCCTTGGTGAACGTCGACCCGAAGTCGACGCAGAGGACCTGCGAACTCACCCAAGCGCCTGGCTGAGGTCCTCGACCAGGTCTTCGACCGCCTCGATGCCGACGGAGAGGCGCACCAGGTCGCCGGGCACCTCGAGCGGCGAGCCGGCGACCGATGCGTGCGTCATCCGGCCCGGGTGCTCGATGAGCGACTCGACGCCGCCCAGCGACTCCGCCGAGCGTGAACACGCTGGTCCGCCCGCAGAGCGCGACTGCCTCGTCCTCACCCCCGGCGACCCGGAAGGACACCATGCCGCCGAACGCCTTCATCTGCTTGGCCGCGATCTCGTGGCCGGGGTGGACGCGCAGACCCGGGTAGAGCACCTCGGTCACCCTCGGGTGCGCACGCAGCATCTCCACGATCCGTTCGGCGTTGGAGCAGTGGCGGTCCATCCGCACGCCGAGAGTCTTCACGCCGCGCAGCACCAGCCAGGAGTCGAACGGCCCGGCGACCGGCGCCCATCGCGTTCTGGTGGAAGGCCATCTTCTCGCCGAGCTCGTCGTCGGCCAGCACCAGCGCTCCGCCGACCACGTCGGAGTGACCGCCGATGTACTTCGTCGTCGAGTGCACGACGACGTCGGCGCCGAGCGCGAGCGGCTGCTGGAGGTACGGCGAGGCGAACGTGTTGTCGACGACGAGCAGCGCGCCGGCGTCATGGGCCACGCTCGGCGACCGCCGCGATGTCGGCGATGCCGAGCAGCGGGTTGGTCGGCGTCTCGACCCAGACGACCTTCGTCGCGCCCGGCCGGATCGCGGCGCGGACCGCGTCGACGTCGTGCTCGTCGGCCGGCGGTGAACTCGAGCCCCCACGGTCGCGCACCTTCGCGAACAGCCGGTACGTGCCGCCGTACGCGTCGCCCGGGACCACCACGTGGTCCCCCGGCGCGCACACCGCGCGCAGCAGGGCGTCCTCCGCGGCCAGCCCGGACGCGAAGGCGAGCCCGCGCCGTCCGCCCTCGAGCGCGGCGAGGCACTCCTCGAGCGCCGTCCGCGTCGGGTTCGCGCTGCGGCTGTACTCGTAGCCGCCGCGCAGCCCGCCGACGCCGTCCTGCTTGTACGTCGAGGTCTGGTAGATCGGCGGGACGACCGCGCCGGTGGTCGGGTCGGGCTCCTGGCCGGCGTGGATGGCCAGCGTCTCGAACTGCATGGGCCGCAGCCTACGGCCGGTCGACCCGGCCACCTGCTGCCTGCCAGGATCGCGGCGTGAACGACACCACCCCGCCGCAGGCCCAGACGGCCCGCCACGCTTCGGCGTCACCTCGATGGTCGCCCCGCTGCGGCGGGCGCTGCTGGTGCGCCCGCGACCGTCGGCGACTTCGCGGCCGCTGGCTGGAGGGAGCCGGACACCGACGCTCTGCTGCGCGAGCACGACCAGTTCGCCGAGCTGCTGGCGGGCCTCGGCGTCGAGATCGAGGTGGTCGACGCACCGGCGGGGATGGTGGACGCCTGCTTTGCCTACGACCCGGTGTTCGTCGTCGGCGGGGGCGCGGTCGCGCTGCAGATGGTCAAGCCGGCGCGTCAGGGCGAGCCGGCGTTCCTCGCCGCCGAGGTCGAGCGGGCCGGGGTTCCGGTCGTCGCGCGGCTCGACGGCGGCGCCACGGCGGACGGCGGCGACCTGTGTTGGCTCGACCCCACGACGCTCGCCGCCGGCCGGAGCTACCGCACCAACGCCGAAGCCCACCGCCAGCTCGCCGACGTCCTCGCCCCGCAAGGCGTGACCGTGGCGCGCGCCGACCTGCCTCACCACCTCGGTGCCGCCCACGTCATGCACCTGATGAGCGTGGTGTCGCCGCTGGCCGACGACCTCGCCGTCGTCTTCGAGCCGCTGGCGCCGGTGCCCCTGCTCGAGCTGCTCGCCGAACGCGGCTACCGGGTCGTCGCGTGCCGACCCGGACGAGCTCGACTCCCAGGGCTGCAACGTGCTCGCCGTCCGCCCGGGCGTCCTGGTGATGACCGACGACAACCCACGGACCCGGCGGGCCCTCGAACAGGCGGGCTGCGAGGTGCACACCTACACCGCGGCACAGGTCAACCGTGGCGACGGCGGCCCGACCTGCCTGACCCGCCCGCTCTGGCGGGACGGGTGAGTGCGGGCCGGGGCGGATCGGACCTGCCCTCAGCACAACTGCATGATCACCGCAGGAGGGAGGGTGGGCTGACCTGCGGTGATGCGGGCGACCTGCACAACTGCATGATCACCGCGGAAGGGGTGGGGGGTGGGGTGGGGAATCTGGCGGGGGTGTGGCACGTTCGGCGGGGTGGAGGTGCCACCCATGCTCTTCAGCCGCTTCAAGCGCGAGCTGCCCAGCCCCGACGACGCCCTGCCCGGCCGCAGCGAGCGTCCCTACTCCGTCCCGGCGCGCCACGCCGTCCTCGACGCCCCGATCGAGGGCCCCTATCCCGAGGGTCTCGAGATCGCCTACTTCGGCCTCGGCTGCTTCTGGGGCGCCGAGCGGATGTTCTGGACGCTGCCCGGCGTCTACAGCACCGCCGCGGGCTACGCCGGCGGGTTGTCGCCGAACCCGACGTACGACGAGGTGTGCTCCGGTCACACCGGCCACACCGAAGCCGTGCAGGTCGTCTTCGACCCCAAGCAGATCTCCTACCGCGAGCTGCTGAAGGTCTTCTGGGAGGGTCACGACCCGACCCAGGGCTTCCGCCAGGGCAACGACGTCGGCACGCAGTACCGCTCGGCGATCTACTCGACCAACGACGAGCAGAAGGCCGCCGCCGAGGAGACTCGCGCGGCGTTCGCACCGAAGCTCAAGGAGAACCGCTACGGCGACATCACCACCGAGGTGCTGCCGGCCGGCCCGTTCTACTTCGCCGAGGACTACCACCAGCAGTACCTGCACAAGGTGCCCGGTGGCTACTGCGGCATCGGCGGCACCGGCGTCTCCTGCCCGATCGGCGTCGCCAGGGCCGATTAGGACCCGGACCGACTAGACCTCGCTCATCCCGGTCACCCGCAGGTACGGCGGGTGCGCTTCGCCGTGCGCGTGACACGTGAGCAGCGCCGGCTCGGGGGTAGCGCTGGGCTCGACCGACACGAGCAGGTCGCGAGGCCGGTGTCCCAGCACCACCTCGTAGAGCCCCGTCGACACCACCTTCGTGCTCAGCGGGTGCAGCGCGTCGATGTCGTCGATCCCGAGTTCGTTCCGCGCATGGTGCTCGGCCGCCTGCGCGACGGGCGACGAGCTCATCCGTCCGCGCAGCAACGGCAGGTGCACCTTCCCGCTTTCTTGGGCAGCAGCCACAGCGGCCGTATCCGTGTCTTCGACGCGGCCGTAGTAGAGGCCGTGCGGCAGGGCGACGAGGTTCGTCGCGAACCGGTCACCACCGACGTGTGAGCACTCCCACACCTGGTCGGGGCGGGCCGCGGCAAGCGCGGCCGCCACCGGACGTCCGCGGATCGCGCAGCACGCGTCGTGGCGACCGTGCGTGCAGACGAGGTACGTCGACGCGGCCGACTGCTCGCCCGCACTCCCGTCGAGCGGCAGCTGGAGCAAGTCGGCGTCGTCGCCGAAGTCACCCCACCAGGTCGTCTCGTGTCCGGGCCGGCAGTCGGCCAGCGCCCAGCGTCGGCGGGACCGGGGGCGGGCCCTGCCTGGCCGGCGCACCAACAGGACGCGCAGCCCGCGGTGTACCGCACGCCGGCTCAGCTCGGCGCCGACCTGTCGGTCGAGCTGCGAGGAGACCAGGGCCAGCCGACCCCACGGACCCGGCTGTTCCACGAGCAGGACACCGAGGCCGGGAGCGGCCGACCCGACCATGGGGTCGCCCCGGTCGCGCGCGGTGAACGAGCAGCGCGTCGCGTTCTGCTCGCCGGGTGCGGACGCCGTCACCGGCGAGTCGCTGCCGGGCCGGGTTCGCGCGGCGACTCGACCGGCACGACGACCGCCTCCCGCAGCAGCGTGCGGGCCAGCCCGAGCGCTTCGCCGGCGTCGAGCCCGGGCAGTTCGCGCACCGGCAGCACCGCGCCGTCGAACAGCGCGGCCACGGCCTTGCCTGCCGCAGCGGGAAGCCGCACCGTGCGGTCCGCGAGCACCAACGCGAGGCCCGTGTCGTCGTCGCGAATGGTGTGAGCGAGGTGGCGTCGCGCCGCCACCACGGTGTCGGGGTCGAGCCGTTCCAGCGCGGCCGCCTGCGCGAGCGGGCCCACCGGTGCGCCCCGCCCCGACGTCGCCGTGCGCGCGGCCAGCCGGCGGGCGACGTCGTCGACGGTCACGGTGCCCAGCCGGGCGACGAGCGCCTCGACCGTCGCCTCCACATCGGCCGCGATGTCACCCGGGTCGCCCACGTCGACGCCGAGAGGAAGAGAGCGGCGCAGCTCAGGGTCGTCGAGGACGAGCGCGGTGATCTCCTCGAGCACCGCGTGGCGGGTCACCGGATGGACGCCGACGGTCAGGTGCACCGACACGTCCCCGAGGGCCTCGGCCGCGTGCAGGAAGCCGCGTGGCAGGTAGAGCGCGTCACCGGGACGCAGCACGGTGTCGATGAGCGGTGCTTCGGCCGCCCGCGCGGCGACCGCGTCGGGGTGGTCCTCCCACGGCTGGTCGCGCAGCGGAGCCGCGAGCACCGGCTCGTGGACGAGCCACCGCTTCTCCCCCGCGATCTGCAGCACGAACACGTCGTGCACGTCGTAGTGGGCGGCGAAGCCCTTGCTCGACCGCGGGGTGACATACGCGTTGACCTGCACGGGATGACCGAGCTCGGTGCGCAGGTCTCCGGCGAAGTCGATGATCGGCGGCCACAGCCGGTGCAAGCCCTGCAGCACCACGGTGTGCCCGTCGGCGAACAGGTCGAGCACTCGGTCGTCGGCGACCTGATCGCCGATCTGCGCACCGACGCCTCCGGGACGCGTGTAGCGCGAGGCAGGGACGATCGCGCCGCCCTTGGCGATGCGGATGAACGGCGTCCGCAGGCCGCGGCGCGACAGCAGCTCGTCGACCGCGTCGAGCGAGAACAGGTCACCGAACCCGTCGACGCTGCCGTGAGACAAGCCGTCGTACGACCGCGTCAGCTCGCCGGCCGTGGACAGCAGCGGCCGCACGCCCCAGTGGTCGCGAGCGAACTCGCCGGGGTCGATGGACAGAGTGCGACGCAGGGCCGGGTGCGCAGATGTGCCCGCTGCCCGGCCCTGCGCGTCGAAGGGCTGATTCAGATCGACACCTGCGCCCTAGCTGGATGCTCCACCGTCGGCACCGCCGTCTGCGCCACCATCGGCACCGCCGTCCGCGCCACCATCGGCACCGCCGTCCGCTCCACCGTCGGCACCGCCGTCCGCGCCACCATCGGCACCGCCGTCGCCGCCGCTGTCCGCGCCACCGTCACCGGGGCGAGGCTCCTCCGGGGTCGTGGTCATGTCGTCGTCGTCAAACGTCATGTGGTCCTCCCAAGTTGAAATGGTGCGGGATCGAAATGGTGCGGGATCGAAATGGTGCGGGATCGAAATGGTGCGGGGTCGAGACGGTGCGGTCAGGGTGGCCCGAACCTACGCCTCAACCGTGGGTCAGCGCTCCTCGGGGGCACACTCGCTGATGGCGAGTTCGACGTGGCGGTAGGCGACGAGGTCGGCGCCCTCGTCGCAGGCGCGGGCCAACGCGGTGTGCGCGACGTAGAGCACCCGGCGTCGCAGGTCGCGGGCCGGACCGCGGGAGTAGTGCGTCATCAGGGCATCCAACGCGGGCTCGGTGACGAGCTCGGCGAACGACGCGTCCACGATGCTGTTCACGCGGTGCTCGAGCACCGCCACCAGCGCGGCGCGGTCCGGCAGCCCCGGCACGACCAGCGTGCCTTCGAGGAAGCCGTGGCTCGCGCGGTAGCCGGGCTCGGTGAGGTACCGATGGTGGACGGCGAGCACCGCGGCGACGGAGAGCTGCTCGGCCAGCAGCCTCGGTACCTGGGCGAAGAACGCCGCGAGGTGCGCCTTGGGGTCGGTGAGCCCGGGCCACTGCAGCCACTTGTCGGTGTCGTCGAGCACCACGACGGGGCGCAGCCCGTGTGCGGCCACCGTGTCGAGGATGCCCTGCGCCTCCTCGATGATCTCCTGACCCGGCCGCTCGAGGCTGGCCCGCTCGCTCGCGCTGCGCAGCTCGGCCGCGAGCTCGACCTTCATGCCCATCCAGCTCGGGGCGACCGAGAGACGTCCGCTGCGGCGCCGGAAGGGCTCCCGGACGTGCCGGCCGGTACGCCGGGCCCGCTCGCGTGCCTCCTCGGCGTCCGCGGGATGGGCGTGCTCGACGTAGTGCGCGACTGTGCGGACCAGGTGGCCGGCGAACGCGACCGGCGAGGTGGCCACGTCGGGCTCCTCGATGGCGACCGGCACCGGCAGCGGGGCCAGGTCCTCCACCAGCGGACCGAGCACGTGGGAGATCACGCTCGACTTGCCCGCCCCGCTGCCGCCCACCAGTGCCACCCGCTCGCCGCGGCGCAAGGCCGCACCGAGCGCGTGCTCGCACGCCTCGGTGCCGGTGAGCTGGTCGAAGGGGACGTGCAGGCGGAAGAGGTCGTCGTGGCGCGGAGCCGGGTCGAAGACGTGGGCGTCGCGAAGCGTCGCGAGCAGCTCGACACTCACCAGGCGGCCTCGACGCGCGTGGCAGAAGGGATCATCCCGGCATTGTGCCGGTCGGCCGGAACACCTTGCGCGGGCGCCCGGCACCGTTGCGCTGGGCACTCGCCTCGACGAGGCCGGCGGTCTCGAGCAGCGCGAACACCTGAGCCGCCCGGCCGCGGGTCCAGCCCAGCCGGTCGAGAAGTCGCTCGTCGGACGCACTGGCCGACCCGAGCGCCTCGAGCTCGGCCATCAGCATCGTCGCCGGCCGCCCGAGGCGGTACAACGCCTCGCCACGGTCGACGATCTGCCGGCGCAGCTCCGGCACCACGGTGGACGCTTCGCCGTCCGGCGCCGCCAGCAGGTGCCGGACCAGCTCGACCGCGCGACGCGGGTTGCCCGCGGCCAGCTGGGCAGCCGCACGCAGGTGATCGTCGTCGAGCTCGTCGACACCGACCCGGGCGCGCAGCAGCTTCATGAGCACGTCCTCGGAGAGCGGCTCGAGGCGCAGCACCGCCTCGAAGAACGCATCCGCCGGCGGGCGCCGGAACGTGGACTCGGCGGCCGCCGGGCAGGTGACCACCCAGCAGGCAGGCAGCCGCCACAGCTCGTCGCGGAGCTGACCGAAGAGCGGATGGGCCAGGTCGATGGGGAGCCCGTCGGCGAGTACGACGAGGCGGCCGGGCGGGGCGACGGCCTCGAGCCGCGCGAGCACCTCGGCCACCGAGGACGTGTCGTACGCCGGGTCCGGCGCGCCGTCCGGCCGTGGCGGCGCGACGGCCTCGAGCAGGCGGCCCAGCGCGTCGACGGCGCCCTCGACGCCCGCGAGGTCGAGGAACACGACCCGGCCCCCGGTGCCGAGCGAGGTCCGCAGGTCGGCCTGCAGCCGGCGCAGCAGCGACGTCTTGCCGGAGCCCGGATCGCCGGCCACGAGCGCGTTCAGGCCCTCGTCGACCGACCAGGACAGCCGCGCGAGCTCAGCCGCGCGGTCGACGTAGAGGGCGGCGTCGGCCCGCGTGTCGAGCAGCGGGCGGCCGCTGAGGCGTGCCACGGACCTAACAATACGTTAAGAACGTAATGTTAGCCACGTCAGCGGCTGGCGTGCTCCAGCTCGAGCAGCACGTAGCGGTCCAGGCGCTCCCCTCCCGAGGGCGTCAGGCCGACGAACTGCACCACCGCCTGGCCCGCGTCGCGGTCGACCCGCACCACCTTGCCGCGGGTGTGGATCGAGAGCCCCTCCTCCAGCCGCACGTCGACCTCCACGTTGGCGCCCGGGCGCGCCGCGAGCGGAGCGGACAGCGTCACCCGCACGCCGCTGCGCGAGAGGTCCTCGATGCGCAGGGGACGGGGCGCGGCACCGCGGGTCGCGACGATGACCTCGCCGGGGACCCGGGCACGCAAGGAGCCCCGCCGGGCCTCCTGGAACCGGGCGGCCACCGCGTTGAGCTCGAGCTCGTCGGCGTCGATGACCGTGGCGATGGCCGCGAACACGGTGACGCCGATGTCCTCGCTGTCCCCCGGCGCCCGGGTGCTCATCAGGATCCTGCGGTCGGCCAGCGCGATCACCGTGTCGGGGGACGCCATCACGGTGGCCTGCGCGTCCGCCCCGGGCGGCCCGCTGCCCCAGCTTCGCACCACGCCGACGTGCGAGACGTCGTGGCGCGGGTCGATGAGCGTCACCGCGGAACCGACGCTCGGGATGACGACCACCCGGTCAGTCCCGGCCCGCCGGTCTGCCGGGCGGGGCCGTTCAGGGCCCGTGTCGTCGGTGGGGCCGCCCTCGGCCTCGCTGTGCTCGTCGGTCATTCCGCTGTCCTCCGCGGGTCGTTGGCCCTAACCCAACGTAGACAGCGTGTCACAGAGCGCGAGTCAACGCGACCGGGCGCGCTCAGTCGGAGACGAGGAAGCTCAGCAGATCCTGGCGGGTGAGCACGCCGGCGGGCTTCCCCTCGGCGTGCACGAGGACGGCGTCCGCGTTCTCCAGCGCCGCGGTCGCGGCCGAGACCGGCTCGCCCGAGCCGACGATCGGCAGCGGCGCCGACATGTGCCTCTCCAACGGGTCGGCGAGCTTCGCGCGGCCGCTGAAGAGCAGGTCCAGCAGCTCCTTCTCGACCACCGACCCGACGACCTCCCCTGCGGTGACCGGCGGCTCGGCCTTGACGACGGGCATCTGCGACACGGCGTACTCCCGCAGGATGTCGACCGCCTCACGCACCGTCTCGTTCGGGTGGACGTGCACCAGCACGGGCACCTCGGGCCCCTTGCGCGCGAGCACGTCGCCGACCGTCACGCCGTCGCCGCGCGCGAGGAAGCCGTAGTCGGCCATCCACCGGTCACTGAAGATCTTTGCCAGGTAGCCGCGCCCGCCGTCGGGCAGCAGGACGACGACGACGTCCTCGGGCGTGAGCCGCGCGGCTACCTGAAGGGCCGCCACCACGGCCATGCCGCAGGAGCCCCCGACGAGCATGCCCTCCTCGCGCGCCAGCCGACGGGTCATCACGAAGGAGTCGCGGTCGGACACCGGGACGATCTCGTCGGGGATGCCGGCGTCGTAGGCAGCCGGCCAGAAGTCCTCGCCGACGCCCTCGACGAGGTAGGGCCGCCCGGTGCCGCCGGAGTAGACCGACCCCTCGGGGTCGGCACCGACGATCTGCACCCGCCCGTCGCTGGCCTCCTTGAGGTAGCGGCCGACACCGCTGATGGTGCCTCCGGTGCCGACGCCGGCGACGAAGTGGGTCACCCGGCCCTCGGTCTGGCCCCACACCTCGGGTCCGGTGGTCTCGTAGTGCGAGAGCGGGTTGTTCTCGTTGGCGTACTGGTCGGGCTTCCAGGCGTCCGGGATCTCACGGACGAGCCGGTCGCTGACCGAGTAGTAGGAGCGGGGATCCTCCGGCGCGACCGCGGTGGGACACACCTCGGTGCGCGCGCCGAAGGCCTCCAGCACGCTGACCTTGTCCTGGGAGACCTTGTCCGGCAGCACGAAGACGCACTGGTAGCCCTTCTGCTGGGCCACGATGGCGAGCCCGATGCCGGTGTTGCCGGACGTGGGCTCGACGATGGTGCCGCCGGGTCGCAGCTCGCCGGACTTCTCGGCGGCCTCGATCATCCGCAGCGCGATGCGGTCCTTCACCGACCCGCCGGGGTTGAAGTACTCAACCTTGGCCAGCACGGTGGCAGGCACGTCCGCCGCGACCCGGTTCAGCTTCACCAGGGGCGTGTTGCCCACCAGGTCGACGAGCGACTCGTAATACTGCATGGGCGCCAGACTAGGGGTCCGGTAGATTCCGCAGGTGATCGAGATCGCCCGGCTGGTGAGGCAGTCCAGGGTGCACGCGGCGTGAGTCGCGCCCGCACGGCCCGTCGGATCGCCACCGCTGCGGCCTACGGTGGCGGCGGCCTCGGCCTGATCACCGCCGGGGCGTTCGGCCTCCTCCGCGCGGAGGCGTTCCTCGCCCGCCGGGCCATCGGTGAGCCGACCGGACTGCCGCCGAACGTCGACGGCGTCTACGGCCATCTGCACGACGCCAAGCCGATCACGCTGGCGCTGCTCGGCGACTCGAGCGCCTGTGGCTTCGGCGTCGACCTGGCCCACCAGACGCCGGGCGCGATGATGGCCGCGGGCCTGAGCGAGTGCGCCGACCGGCCGGTGCAGCTGATCCGCGTCGCGAAGGTCGGTGCGCAGAGCGCCGACCTCGACGGCCAGGTGGACCAGGTGGCCGACACACGGCCCGACCTGGCCGTGATCATGATCGGCGCCAACGACGTCACCCACCGGGTCGCCCCCGCGACCGCCGTCCGCCACCTCGACCACGCCGTACGCCGGCTGCACGGCCTCGGCGCGGAGGTCGTCGTCGGCACCTGTCCCGACCTGGGCACGGTCGAGCCGCTCGCCCAGCCGCTGCGATGGATCGCGCGTAGGTCGAGCCGCCAGCTCGCGGCTGCCCAGACGATCGTCGTCGTCGAGGCCGGCGGGCGGACGGTGTCTCTGGGCGACATCCTCGGGCCGGAGTTCGAGTCCTCACCGGCCGAGATGTTCGGGCCGGACCGCTTCCACCCCTCGATCGCCGGCTACGCGAGCGCCGCGGCCGCCCTGCTGCCCTCGATGTGCGCGGCCCTCGGCGTGTGGTTCGGCGCCGAGCGCGAGGAGTCTCCGGACCTGGCCCGCGGCGAGGGTGTGCGCCCCATCGCGCTGGCCGCGGCCGAGGCCGCCGAGGAGCCGGGCACCGAGGTCGCCGGGGTACAGGTGGCCGGCCACGACCGCGGCCCGCGGGGACGGTGGGCGCTGCTGCGGCACAGGCGCGGCCGGACCGGGGCGGACGTCCAAGCCGCCGCCGAGGACGACCCGATCTCGACCGGCGACTGACCCGGGCCGACGGCCCCGTGGCGGCGGTCCGGCCCACCGCGAGGTTCAATGGGGCGGCACCCCGCCGCTCGTCGTACCCCTGGAGGACCCGGCATGCCCGAGGCAGTCATCGTCGCGACGGCCCGCACGCCCATCGGGCGCGCCTTCAAGGGTTCCCTCAAGGAGGTCCGGCCTGACGACCTCGCCACCGCGGTGGTGCGGGCCGCGCTGGACAAGGTCCCCGGCCTCGACCCGATCGAGCTCGACGACCTGATGCTCGGCTGCGCCGAGCCCGAGGGCAAGCAGGGCGTGAACATGGCCCGCCGGGTGGCCGTGCAGCTCGGCTACGACCTGCTGCCTGGCGCGACGGTCAACCGGTTCTGCGCGTCGTCGGTGCAGACCTCCCGGATGGCGATGCACGCGATCAAGGCGGGCGAGGGCCACGCGTTCGTGTCAGCGGGCGTCGAGTGCGTCTCGCACTACGCCGCGTTCACCGGGGCAGGCGGAGGTCGTGAGGAGTTCATCCACCCCGACTTCGCCGACGCGCAGGCCCGCACCGAGGCGACCGCGAAGTCCAACGAGACGTGGCGCGACCCGCGCGAAGACGGCAAGCTCCCCGACGTCTACATCGCCATGGGGCAGACCGCGGAGAACCTCGCGACCTCGCGCGGGATCAGCCGGGCGGAGCAGGACGAGTTCGGCGTGCGGTCGCAGAACAACGCGGAGAAGGCGATCGCCGACGGCTTCTTCGAGCGGGAGATCACGCCCGTCACCACCCCCGACGGCACCCTCGTCGCCAAGGACGACGGTCCGCGAGCGGGCGTCACGATGGAGGGCGTCGCCGGGCTGGCGCCGGTCTTCCGCGAGCAGGGCACCGTGACTGCGGGCAACTGCTGCCCGCTCAACGACGGAGCCGCTGCCGTCGTCATCATGAGCGACACCAAGGCCGCCGAGCTCGGCCTCACCCCGCTCGCGCGGATCGTCGCCACCGGAGTGTCCGGCCTGTCCCCCGAAATCATGGGTCTCGGCCCGGTCGAGGCGACCCGCCGCGCACTGGCCCACACCGGAATGACGATCGGCGACATGGACCTGGTCGAGATCAATGAGGCGTTCGCCGCACAGGTCATCCCGTCCTACCAGGACCTGGGCATCGACCTCGATCGCCTCAACGTGCACGGTGGCGCGATCGCGCTCGGCCACCCGTTCGGGTCCACCGGGGCACGCATCACCACGACGCTGCTCAACGGCCTGCAGAGCCGCGACAAGGAGTGGGGCCTCGAGACGATGTGCGTGGGCGGCGGCCAGGGCATGGCCATGATCGTCCAGCGCCTGAGCTGAGCGGCACCGCTGCACCGCCTCAGCGGCCCATCACGTCAGAGCACACCGACCTCAGAGCAGGCGACGGACGGTAGCCAGCAGGTCGGCAGCGCCCCGCACCACCTCCGCGGCGGGGCGGCGGCCGTCGGGCGTCGCGACCTCGTCCCCCGCCTGCGTCGCAGCCGCGGCGGCCAGCAGGTCCTGACCGGTCACCGCCACCTGGTCACCCACCGCGAAGTCCGCGAGCCTGGGCACGGTCCGCCACGCGGGTGAGGCGGGGCCCGCGCCCTCCTCGAGGGCCTGCGCCGCGGTCGCCAGCGCCTGGGCCGCGTGCCGCCCGGCGTCGGCGCGGGTGGCATAGGGCCCGGCCGGCGTGGCGAGCTGCGCCTCGGACACGTGGCGGAGCCGGTCGGACACGCGGCGTACGTCGGCCGCGAGCTCCTCGCGGATCTCGGCCCAGTGCTCGGGCACCGTCCCATCGACCATCGCCGGGTGACCCTATCCGCCGAGTCGGTGACGGGGGTTGTGCCGCGCCGGACCGTCGGGCAGGCTCGACACATGGACCGCTGACGGGGGAGACCCCGAGACACGCTGGAGGCGCTCGATGTCCCTGCACCACTCCGAGGACACACACCAGCAACTGATCGCCCGGGTGCCTTCGGCAACCGGTCGCGAGCTGCCCGAGTGGTTCAGCGCTCTCGAAGACGGACCCGGTCTGCTGCGCTTCGACGAGCGGGTCAACTGGCTGCGCGACGAGCACAACATCTCGCACGGCCACGCGACGGCCATCGTGCACGAGCACGACAAGCGGCGCGGGAAGCGCCGGCACAACTAGGCCGGCACAACGAGGCAGTTCTAGGTCGTCGACGCGCGCGTCCGACCCCGGCTAGGCGTCGGCGAGCGCGAGGCCGACGATGTGCTCCGCGATGGCCAGCGACGACGTGGCCGCCGGCGACGGTGCGTTGCGCACCCACACGACGTTGCCGGCCCGACCGATGCGGAAGTCGTCGACGAGCGAACCGTCGCGCGCGAGCGCCTGCGCACGGACACCGCTCGGCCCCGGCAGCACGTCGGCGACCCTCAGCTCCGGCACGTAGCGCCGCGCCGCGGCCACGAACGCGCGACGGCTGAGCGACCCGCGCATCTCCGCGACGCCGGTGCGCCAGTGGGCACGCGCGAAGCTGCGGAACCCGGGCGAGGCAAGGGTGTCGCGCAGGTCGCGCCACGAGACGTCGCGCCGCCGGTATCCCTCGCGCGACAACGCCAGCACGGCGTTGGGGCCGACCAGCACCTCGCCGTCGACTCGCTTGGTGAGGTGCACACCGAGGAACGGGTAGCGCGGGTCGGGCACCGGGTAGATCAGCCCGTTCACCAGGCCACGGCGCTCCGGCCGGAGCAGCGCGTACTCGCCACGGAACGGCACGATGCGCGGGTCGCTGTCCTGCCCCGACCGGTGGGCGAGTTGGTCGGACTGCAGCCCCGCGCAGACGATGACGAGGTCGTGGCCGCTCTCGCTGCCACCTGCGCACACGGACACGGCAGCACCGGCTGGGCGCACGGCCGTCACCTCGACGCCGGTGCGCACGTCGGCACCCGCCTCGACCGCCTCGGCCGCGATCTCGCGAGTCACCGCGGCGAAGTCCACGATCGCGGTGCTCGGCGAGTGCAGCCCCGCGACACCGCGCACGTGCGGCTCGATCTCGGCCATCTCCGCGCGGGACACCAGCCGCATTCCGGGTACGCCGTTGGCGACCGCCCGCCGGTGGATTTCGGCCATCCGCTCGCGCTCGACGTCGTCGAGCGCGACGAGAAGCTTGCCGCACTCGTCGTAGACCAGGCCACGCCGCTCGCAGAAGTCGCGTAGCAACGTCACACCGCGGCGGCAGAGCGTCGCCTTCAACGAGCCGGGCTGGTAGTAGAGACCCGCGTGCACGACACCGCTGTTGTGACCGGTCTGGTGGCGGGCGAGCTCGGGCTCCTTCTCGTAGAGCGTCACCCGGGCACCCGGGTCGACCTGTAGCACCCGGCGAGCTACCGCCGCTCCGAGGATGCCGCCACCGACTACGCCGATCCGTTGCGTCTGCACCCGCTCAGACTTCCACCTCGTCGCGGTCGGGGCTCGGCCGGCTCTCGTCCGGTAGCCGAGGCGCGAACCGGCGCCGTAGCCGGGACACCACGAACGGGAGCAGGCTGAGGAACACGACGAACGCGAGGAGCGCCCGCGACGCGCCACGCTCGAGGAAGATGTCGAAGCTGCCCTGCGAGATGATCAGGGACTGGCGCAATGTCTCCTCCGCGAGCGGTCCGAGCACGAGCGCGATGACCGTCGCCGCCGGGGAGAACCCGAACAGGCGCATGAGGAATCCGAGCACGCCACAAGCGAGCATGATGCCGACCTCGACGATGCTGCCGTTGACGGTGTACGTCCCCAGCGCGCAGACGACGATGACAATCGGGCCCAGGATCCGGAACGGCACGCGAGCGATGCTCGCGAACACCGGGATGCAGAAGATGTTGAGGGCGAGCAGCATGGCGTTGCCCAGGTACATGCTGCCGATCAGGGCCCATGCGAAGTCCGGGTTCTGCTCCATCAGCAACGGGCCCGGCTGCAGCCCCCACATCAGGAACCCGGCCAGCAACACTGCTGTCGAGGCCGACCCCGGGATGCCGAGGGTCAGCAACGGCACCATGGCGCCGGCGGTGGCCGCGTTGTTCGCCGCCTCGGGTCCGACCAGCCCGGCCATCGCTCCCTTGCCGAACTTCTGCGGCTCCTTGGAGACGGACTTCTCGACGCTGTAGGACATGAGCGACGCCACAGTGGCTCCCGCGCCCGGCGTCGTTCCGACGAAGAAGCCCAGGAACGAGCCGCGCAGCATCGCCCAACGCGAGTCGAGCCAGTCCTTGCTCGTCGGCCAGAACGTGCCACCGCGTCGCCTGAACTTGAAGTACTTCAGCTCCTCCTCGTGCCCGCCGCGGTAGAGCGTGATGAGGATCTCGCCGACGCCGAAGAGCCCGATCGCGACGGGGATGAAGTCGATACCGTTGATGAGCTCAGTGGAACCGAAGGTGTATCGCTGACCGCCACCGCCGATGTCGATCCCGACAGTGGCGAGCGCGAATCCGATGAGCGCGGAGATGGCGCCCAGCAACCGGTTCTTGCCGACGATGACGATGAGGGTGAGCAGCCCGGCGACGACCACCAGGAACAGCTCCGGCGGCCCGAAGCTCGACGCGAAGTCGGCCATGAGAGGGGCTGCCACCGAGATGAGGATTGCGCCGATCGTGCCGGCCACGAAGGACGCGATGGCCGCCATCACGAGTGCCGGGGCGGCGCGGCCCTGTTTTGCGAGCGGGTAGCCGTCGAACGTGCTGGCCACGGTCGCCGACTCTCCGGGTGTGTTGATCAGCACCGAGGTGATCGTCCCGCCGTACATCGCGCCGTAGTAGACGGCTGCGAGCATGACGATGGCGCCCGTCGGGTCGAGGCTGAAGGTCACCGGCAGGAGGATGGCCAACCCCGCCGACGGCCCCAGCCCGGGCATCACCCCGATGACCATGCCCATCAGCACGCCGGCGCCGAGGAGCAGGAGGTTCTGCGGCGTGAAGACCCCGGTGATGCCTCCGAGCAGGTCGTTGAACACGTCCACTGCAGTCCTCCACGCTTGTGGTGATGGCGTTTCCGCGGCGCTAGGGCAGTGGGAATGGCCCTTGCGGAAGTCCGGCGTTGAGCAGGACGTCGAACAGCACGTACAGACCGACCGGAATCAAGATGCTCACAGCGACGTTGGTCCGCGGCCGGGGCCGGTTGAGCAGGAAGAGGAGGCCCAGCAGCAGCAGCGTCGAGGTCAGCACGGCGCCGAGCTGCTCGAGCATGACGACGAACCCGACCGTCGCCGCGATCACCGCGAGCAGCAGACCGGTGTGGTGCCCGGCCTCGTCATCGTCGGTCGTGGCGGGCCGCGACGACGGTTCGCCTGCTGCGGTCCTCCGCAGGACACGGATGCGGACCGCGGCAGCGCAGCAACACAGGACGATCACGAGCAGCCCCACGATCCGCGGGAAGAAGCCCGGGCCGATGCGCCCGGCCTCCGTGCGCCACTCCATGTCCATGGCCATGGCGGTGTAGCCGACCGCGACGATGGCGATGCCGCCGAGGAAGCAGAGCAGCCCGTCGGGGCGCGGGACGCTCCGGGCCGTGTCCTCGTTGGCGACACCCCCGCTCGCGTCGCTGGCCATCACAGCGCCCCGGCGTCCTTGAGTCGCTGCTCGAACTCGGCCGAGGTCTCCTCGAGGTACGCGGTGAAGTCGTCACCCCAGCGGATGTCCTCGATCAGGTAGTTCTCGTCGAGGTACTTCTTCCACGCCGGGGTCTCGACCACCTTCTTCATCGTCGAGATCCACCACTCACGCGACTCCTTGGGCACGTCGGGGGGCAGGATCAGCCCGCGTGGCTGAGAGACGAGGTCGGTGATGCCCTTGGACTCGGCCGTCGGGATGTCCGGGAGCGCCGCGAGCGGTTCCTTGCCGGTGAACAGGAGTGGCGTGACCTTCTTCGCCTCGATCTGGCCGAGGATCGAGCCGGTGTTGGACACCATGCCGTCAAGGGCGCCGGACAGCAGGGAGGTCTGGAGCTGCCCCTCCTCGTTGAACGGCACGTAGTCGATCTTGTAGCCCGCAGCCTCGGCGAGCGCCGCGTGCAGGATGTAGTCGACGTTGACAGTGCCGATGCCGCCGACCGCGACGGTGCCCTTCTTCTTGGCGTAGTCGACCCACTGCTCCCACGTGGTGATCTTCGTCTTCGGGGTGACGACGAACAGCGCATCGTCGGTGGCGAACAGGCCGACGTGGGTGAAGTCCTCCGGCTTCCAGCCGGTGTCGGCCTGCAACGGCGTCGTCAGGAACGATCCCGATGTCGTCGAGATGGAGTAGGGGTCACCCGTAGCGCCGAAGACCTTGCCCCAGCCCTTGGCGCCACTACCGCCTTCCAGGTTGGTCGCCGTGATGTCGCGCGGGTAGAGGTCCTCCTTCTTGAGGATGTCGATCATCTTCCGGGCCATGATGTCGTTGCCGCCGCCCGGGCCGAAGGCGATGGTCCAGTCGAGGTTCTTGTTCGGGTAGCTCCCCCCACCGGACTCCGACGTGGACTCCGTCGGGGAACCACAGGCCGCCAGGGTCACGACCGTCAAGGCGGCGGCGACCGTTGCTCGGAATCGCATGTGCTGACCTCCTATGCCCCGCGGGACGCGGGCTCGCTGCTGGGAGCTATGTCTGGCTGGCAGAAACCTTGTCGAGCCGATGCCAGGTGGCTGTGCCGAAGGCCACCAGGCGGTCGGAGTCGTCGTAGAGCCGTGACTCGAGATGGACGATTCGCCGTCCCGGGCGGAGCAGCCTGCCCACGGCGCGGCAGTCGCCGAGCACGGCACGGAAGAACCGCACCTGCATCTCCACTGTCACCGCCGTCGAGAGATAGCGATGACAGAGGTGACCCATCGAGATGTCCATGACGGTGGTGAGAATGCCGCCGTGCACCGAGCCCTGGGGGTTGCACAGGAAGTCTGCGTAGGGCAGGCGCACCTCCACGCCCTGCACGTCGTCGTCGTAGTCGATGCGCAGGTCGAGCAAGCGTGCCAGGAAGAACGCCCCGAACGCCGGCCGCGACGTTGCGATCGCGTCCTCGACCCGGCCCCGGACGAGTTCGGGGCTCACGCCGTCGACGCTGTCTTCGTTCATGACCAGGTGAACCTGGGCGAGCGCTTCTCGAGGAACGCCCGCACGCCCTCGGCATAGTCCTCGGTGTCGAACGACGAGTTCCGCAGGTCGCGCGTCTCTTCGTCGTCCGCGGTCTGGCCCGAAACGATCCGGTTGACGATGGACTTGACGGCCCGCACGGTGAATTGTGCTCGCGTCGTGAGCAGCTCGGCGAACTCGTAGGTGAGCTTCTCGAGGTCGTCGACAGGCACGACCTCGTCGAAGAGGCCGAGTGTGTGCGCACGCGCGGCCATCACCTGCTGGCCGGACATCAGCACCCACTTGGCCTGGGCCGGTCCGACGAGGTCCACCAGCCGCTTCGTCGACTCGAGGCTGTAGACCAGCCCGAGCTTGGCCGGTGTTATCGCGAAGCGAGCACGCTCGTCGGCGAAGCGAAGGTCGCAGGCAAGCGCCAGCCCGGCCCCGCCTCCGATGCAGTAGCCGTGAACCATCGCGACGGTGGGCTTGGTCATGCTTTCCAGTGCACGCTCCGCGTCGGCGACACGGGCGTTGTACGACCGGGCGCTGTCGGTATTGGCGCGCACCTCGCGGAACTCACTGATGTCCGCGCCTGAGGCGAACGCCTTCTGACCCGCCCCGCGGACGACAAGAACCTTGACCGCGGGGTCATTGTCGATGCCGCGCACCACGTCGGGCAGCGCCTCGTACATCCCGAGCCGGATCGCATTGTGGCTGTCCGGCCGGTTGAGCACGAGGGTGGCGACGGCGCCTTGACGACGCACCAGCAGGTCTTCGTTGTCGGTCATCACTCACCTGTCCACGACGACGTCAGGATGCTGATCGAAGACGACGCCCGCATCGAACAGGCCGCGGACCGATGCCTCGTCGAGACCGGCCTCGCGCAGGACGTCGCTGGTGTGCTGGCCGAGCCACGGCGCGGGTCCGCGGACGGCGAAGTCCATCTGGTTGAAGCGTGCGCCGGTGCCGATCGTGCGCATCGGCCCGATGATCGGGTGGTCGAGGTCGACCACCATGTCGCGAGCCAGCACGTGCGGGTTCTCGAGCGCTTGGTCATAGGTCAGCACGGGACCGCCGGGTACGCCGGCCTTGTCGAGTATGTCGACCCACTCGTCCGTGGTCGCTGTGGTGGTGACCGACTCGATGACCCGCTCGAGCTCGTCGATGTTCGCCATCCGGTCCGCGAGCGTCGCGAACCGCGGATCTGTCGCCCACTCGGGACGGCGTACCACGTCGTGCACGAGTCGCTGCCAGAGACGCTCGTTGTTGGCGCCGATCGTCACGTAGCCGTCGGACGTGCGGAAGGCCTGGTAGGGCGTGGACCGGCGGTGGCGGGTGCCGGTGGGCTGCGGCAGCTCGCCGTCGGCGAAGAACGCACCCGACTCCCAGATCGTCCAGGCGAGCCCTGCGTCGACGAGGGAGATGTCGATGTACTGCCCCTCGCCGGTCTGACGCCGCATCATCTCGGCGGCCATCACCGAGTAGATCGCCGTCGCGCCCGCAGCGATGTCGTTGATCGCGATGCCGACCTTGGCGGGCTTGCCGTCGGGCTGGCCGGTCATCCGCAGGAAGCCGACGACGCCCTGCGCCATGATGTCGAAGCCCGGCCGGTCACGGTACGGGCCGGTCTGGCCGTAGCCACTGATCGAGCAGTAGAGGATGTCCGGCCGCACGCCACGCACCGCCTCGTAGTCGATGCCCAGTCGCTTGACCACACCCGGCCGGAAGTTCTCGATGACGAGATCTGCATCCTTGGCAAGGGTCAGGAAGAGCTCGCGGCCGGCGTCGCTCTTGAGGTCGATGGCCAGGCTGCGCTTGCTGCGGTTGGGCATCGCGAACGGGTAGCTCTCGCCGTTGATCTTCGGGCTGAGTCGTCGTGAGTCGTCCCCGTCCGGGAAGCGCTCAACCTTGACGACGTCGGCACCGAGCTCGGCGAGCACCATCGTGGCGTAGGGCCCGGAGAGGTAGCGGGTCAGGTCGAGCACCCGAAAGCCATCCAGGGGAAGCATCCCATCGACCTCGTTTCCGTATCGTGGGAAGATGTGTCACGATGTAGAAAAGTTCCAAGACCGTAAGGGGCATATCGGGCACCCGTCAAGGGGGCACCGGGTGCCGGCCAGCCGAAAGGGGGCGATCAGAGGTGAGTGCCCACGGGGTGCAGTCGATCGATCGCGCCGTGTCGATCCTGCGCTGCTTCAGCCACCAGTCGCAGGTGCTCAGTCTCAGCGACCTCTCCCGGGCGACCGGCCTGTCCACCAGCACCACGCACCGGTTGCTGTCGTCCATGCACGCCAACCGGCTGGTGCGGCAGCTGGCCGACCGCCGGTACACCCTCGGGTCACTGCCCGTCCAGCTGGTGCGCGCGGGCGCGGCACCGACGACCCTGCGCGACGCTGCCCTGCCGGTCATGACCGTCCTGCGCAACGAGGTCGACGAGACTGTCGGCTTGCACGAGCTGCTGCCGAGCAACGAGCGGGTCGTGGTCGACCAGGTCGAGAGCCACCACCCACTGCGACGCACGTACACCGAGCTGGGTGAGCCGATCGCGCTGCCGTACGGCGCGCCCGGCAAGCTCATGCTGGCCCTGCTCCCCGCGTCGCGACGCGACGCCGTGCTGGCCCGCCCGATCGTCGCCGGTACGCCGACGACGCTCACCGATCCCGCGGCGCTGCGCCGGCAGCTCGACGAGATCAGGTCCCGCCGGTTCGCGGTGTCCTACGCCGAGCGGATTCCCGGCGTGCGTAGCGTGAGCGGCCCGATCTTCGACCAGAGCGGCGGCGTCGCCGGTGCGCTGAGCATCAGCGGGCCGGAGGTGCGTCTGTCCGACGAGCGGCTCTGGACGCTGGGCCCTCGAGTGCGCGACGCTGCGTGGGCTGTGTCGGAGATCCTCGGAGCGACGAAGGAGTCGGTCCACGCCGGCCTGATGACGCCATGACTACCTTCACCACGAACCGATGTGCAGGCGTGATGACGCCATGACTACCTTCACCACGAACCGATGTGCAGGCGTGATGACGTCATGACTACCTTTGCCACGACCGACGCGCAGGCCTTTCTCGCCGAGCACCACCACGCCGTCGTCGCGACGTTCCGCGCCGACGGTCGCCCGCAGCTCTCGCCGGTGCTCGCCGGCGTCGACGGGGAGGGCCGGGTGATCATCTCGACCCGCGAGACGGCGGCGAAGGTGCGCAACCTCCGCCGTGACCCGCGGATCGGCCTGTGCCTGCTCGGCGAAGGCTTCTTCGGCCAGTGGGGCCAGGTCGAGGGCAGCGCCGAGATCGTGTCCATGCCCGGGGCCATGGACCTGCTGGAGGACTACTACCGGCGTGTCTCGGGAGAGCACCCCGACTGGGACGACTACCGCACGGCCATGCGCGCGCAGCATCGTGTCCTGGTCCGGTTCGTCATCGAGCGGGCCGGGCCGAACTTCGAGGGCTGAGGCGTCGCCCGGTCAGTCACTCCCGAAAGATCGCGATCAGCCGGAGCATCTCGATGTAGAGCCAGACCAGGGTGACGACGAGACCGAACGCCGCGAGCCAGGCGAATCGCTGCGGCAGTCCGTTCTTCACGCCCTGCTCGGCAAAGTCGAAGTCGAGGATCAACATGGCTGCGGCGAGACCCACCGCGAACAGCCCGATCAGCGCGCCCAGCCACCCCGAACGGAAGTCGTTGCCGGTGATCAGCACGGCGCCGAGGTTCACCAGGCAGAAGACCAGGTAGCCACCCATCGCGATGAGCACGGTGCGACGGAACTTGGGCGTGGCGCGCACGCGGCCGCTCTTGTAGGCGAACAGTGCCACCGCGAAGACCGCGAGCGTGCCGAGCACGGCCTGTGCGACGACGCCGTCCCACGCATCCTCGAAGACCTTGCTGATGCCGCCGACGAACAGGCCCTCTGCCGCGGCGTAGGACAGGATCAGGGCGGGGTTGGTCGACCCCTTGAAGGCGACGACGAGTCCGAGCACGAGGCCGACGATCATGCCGCCGAAGGTCAGCAGCGGGCTGCCGACCATGAAGTTCACCACGGCCAGCGGAAGCAGCACGGCGAACATCAGACCGGTCTTGATGACGACGTCGTCCATCGTCATCCGGCCGGTGTTGACTCCGGTGGCCGACGGGGCGCTGTACATCTCCTCGAGCTGCTGGGCGGGCGGCGCCTCGTTGAACGTGGCGTAGCCCCCACCGCGCTGCGAGAACGCGTCGCTGTTGCTGAAGACAGGGTTCCGGCTCTGCATGACGTCCCTCCGCATGGGCACCCGCGCGTTACGGGTGTGTTCGCCAGGGTAACGCGAGCGGGGCTGGCACGGTTCCCGCCCGTACGGGTGACGCTCCGATGGCCGGCAGGAAAGCCCAGGGCCGGCCACGAAAGCACGGGGCGCCGTGCCCGGAGCGGGGTTCGAACCCGCACGCCTCTCGGCCGGGGGGTTTAAGCCCCCTGCGTCTGCCTGTTCCGCCATCCGGGCCAGCCGAGGATCCGGGCCTGACCGACGCCCCCGAGACTAGTGCCGCGCGCTCCCCCCAGGTGCGTCATCACTTGCTGGCGACGCTGAACTCGTCGCGGGGGTGCTGGAGCGACCCGAGGGAGACGACCTCACGACGGAAGAACAGCGCCAGGGTCCAGTCCAGGGCCACCCGCACCTTGCGGTTGAAGGTCGGCACCCGGCTCAGGTGGTAGGTGCGGTGCATGAACCACGCCGGCCAGCCGCGCAGCTTCACGCCGTAGACCTGCGCCACGCCCTTGTGCAGACCGAGCGAGGCCACCGAGCCGACGTGCTTGTGCACGTAGGCCCGCGACGATCGGCCGCGCAGCACCCGAGCGACGTTGTCACCGAGCACCTTGGCCTGCCGGACGGCGTGCTGGGCGCTCGGGCTCGTCATCTCCCCCGGGTGGGTGACGTCGGGCACGGCGGCGCCGTCACCGGCGGACCACACGCCCTCGCACCCCTCGACGCGCAGGTCGGTCCGGCACCGGACCCGGCCCTTGTCGTCCAGGGGCAGGCCGGTGCGCGCGAGCACCGGGTTCGCCTTGACGCCGGCGGTCCAGACGAGGGTCTCGGCGTCGAACTCCTCCCCGTCGGAGAGCACGACGTGACCACCGACGCACGACTCGAGGCGCGTGTCGAGCCGCACCTCGATCCCGCGCTTGCGCAGCACGTCGACGGTGTAGCGGCCGAGGTCCTCCCCCACCTCGGGCAGGATGCGACCGGTCGCCTCGACCAGCACGAACCGCATGTCACCCTTGGACAGGTCGGGGTAGTAGCGGGTCGCGTAGCGCGCCATGTCCTCGAGCTCGGCGAGCGCCTCGATGCCGGCGTAGCCGCCGCCGACGAAGACGAAGGTGAGCAGCGCGCGACGGGCCGCGTGGTCGGTGACGGACGTGGCGATGTCGAGCTTCTCCAGCACCTGGTTGCGCAGCGCGATGGCTTCCTCGACCTGCTTGAAGCCGATGCCCGTCTCGGCGAGGCCGGGGATCGGCAGGGTGCGCGCGATGGAGCCGGGCGACATGACGAGCACCTCGTAGGTGAGGTCGTAGGCCTCGCCACGGGTCGGCTGCACGCGCACCGTCCGTCGGTCGGGGTCGGCGCCGATGACGTGGCCGGTGAGGATCTCGCACTTGTCGAGCACCCGGCGCAGCGGCACCACGACGTGGCGCGGCTCGACACTGCCGGCGGCCGCCTCGGGCAGGAACGGCTGGTAGGTCATGTAGGAGCGCGGGTCGATGACGATGATCTCGACCTTCTTCTCACGCAGCTCGCGGCGCAGTCGACGCTGCATCCGCAGAGCGGCGTACATCCCGACGTAACCACCCCCGACGACGAGAATGCGGGTCCGCTCGGCGCTCATGGCTCCAGCGTATGGGCGCCGGAGTCGGCGAGAGAGACCGCCCGGGCAAGCACCGCATCGAGCATGTCCTCCGTGAGTCGCCCGGTGAAGGTGTTCTGCTGGCTGGGGTGGAACGAGCCGAGCAGGTGCAGCCCTGTGACAACCGCCTCCGCGCCATGACCGAAGCGCGGCAACGGCCTCGGCAGTACGTGGCCGAGCCGGCCGAGCGAGGCGAGCGCGGCCTGCCACGCGAAGGCGCCGAGAGCCACGATCGCCACCAGGTCGGGCAGGACCGTTGCCATCTCGGCGTCGAGCCACGGCGCACAGGTGTCGCGCTCGTCCGGTGTCGGTGCGTTGGCCGGTGGCGCGCACCGGACCGCGGCGACCAGCCTGGCGCGCACCAGCCGCTGGCCGTCGGCCGCGTGCGTGCTCGTCGCCTGCGTCGCCAACCCGACCCGGTGCATCGACGCGAACAGCCAGTCGCCGCTGCGGTCACCGGTGAAGATCCGGCCCGTGCGGTTGCCGCCATGGGCCGCGGGTGCGAGCCCGACGATCAGGATCCGCGGTGACGGGTCGCCCCAGCCGGGGATGGGCCGGCCCCAGTACGGCTCGGCCGCGAACGACCGGCGCTTCTCGACCGCGACCTGCTCCCGCCATGCCACAAGGCGCGGGCACGCCCGGCAGACCGACACCCGCGCCCCGAGGTCGCCGAGCCCGGTGGACGTGGCGGCCGCACGGCGTACGTCGTCGGCGCTGCGCGCCACCGGGGTCGACGCCGTGGCCGGGTCGCCCGGCCAGCCGGTGCCCGGCGGCACCGGGCCCACGACGCCGGCGGACACCTACAGCCGGGACTTGAAGAGGTTGATGGTCCGTCGCCAGGCCTTGTCGGCGTGCTCCTTGGAGTGGACCTCGGGGCGCTCGTCGTTGAAGAACGCGTGGTGCGAACCGGGGTAGTCGTAGACCTCGACGTCTCCGCCGGCCCGCTCGATGCTCTTGATAGCGGTCTGCGTGCCCTCGGCGCGCGAAGTGCCGTCCTCCTCGGACGCGTGGATCATCGCGACCTTGTTCGCGTAGTTGCCCCAGGACGGCGACATCTTCTCCCAGGGCATGGCGGGGTAGAAGCCGACCGCCACCTTGACCCGGTCGGAGAGGGTTCCGCTCCACAGCGCGAGCGACCCACCCATGCAGAAGCCGACGACGCCCACCCCGTGGTCGTCGACACCGTCCATGGCGGAGAGGTACTGCGCCGCGCCGTCGATGTCCTTGGCCGCGCGGTCCATCGCGAGACCCATCAGCAGCCGCATCGCCTCGTCGGGCTCGCCCGCCGTCGCGCCGTGGAAGAAGTCCGGTGCGAGGGCGACGAAGCCCTCCTTCGCCACTCGATCGGCGACGGTCTTGATGTGGTCGACGAGCCCCCAGTACTCCTGGATGACGATCACGCCCGGTCCGTCGCCCGACTCGGGCCGCGCGAGGTAGCCCTCGCACGAGTCGCCGTTGCTCGCGAAGCTGACCATCTCTCCCACGGGCGGGCCTCCTCGACGTGCCTGGCCGACTGACGATCGGCTGCGGGTCAGTCTCTTCCACGCCTGAGCAGGCCCGACACCGGGGTCCGGTCAGCTGCCGACGAGCCTCCAGGCGATGCCGTCGAGGATGTCGTGCTCGCTGACGACCAGCTCGTCGACCGGCACCGCGTCGAGCACGCCCTCGAGCACGAGTGCCCCGGCGCCGATGACGTCGACGCGGCCGGGATGCATGAACGGCAGGGCGGCGCGCTCGGCCCGGGACATGCCGACCAGGCGGTCGACGGCCGCGCGGACGTCCGCGGCGGTCAGCTGCGCGTGGTGCAGGCGCTCCGCGTCGTACGCCGGCAGGTCGAGCGCCGTCGCGGCGACCGTGGTGACCGAGCCCGCGAGGCCGACCAGCGTGCGGGTCCGGTCGAGGTGCACGGTCCCGCCCGCCAGCGCGACGCCGGCCGCCACCTCCTCCCGCGCTGCGGCCACCTCGGTGGCGGTCGGCGGGTCGGAGTGCAGGTGGCGCTCGGTCAGCCGCACGCACCCGACGTCGACCGAGCACGCCTCCATCCCCATCCCCTGCTTCCCCCCGTGTTTCACCCCTTGTCTCAGGTGATCATGCAGTTGTGCAGGCTCCGCACCGTCACCCAGGACGAACTCGGTCGACCCTCCCCCGATGTCGACGACGAGGAACGGCCGCTCGTGGTCGGTCGCCAGCAGCTCCAGCGTGGCGCCCGCGAACGAGAGCGCAGCTTCTTCGTCACCGCTGATCACCTCGGGCTCGGCACCGATCGCGGCGACGACGCCCGCGACGAAGGCGTCACGGTTGACCACGTCGCGCGACGCCGACGTCGCGACGAACCGCACCCTCTCTGCCCCCGCGGCACGGATCGCCTCGGCGTACCTCTCGCACGCATCGAACGTCCGTCGCAGGGCGGCATCGGCAAAACGGCGGGTGCGGTCGACACCCTCGCCGAGTCGCACCACCTCCATCCGCCGGTCGACGTCGCCCAACGTGGCGGACGCCGGGTCGACGTCGGCGATGAGCAGGCGGATCGAGTTGGTGCCGCAGTCGATGGCGGCGACGCGCGTCACGTGGCCACACACCTGCCGGCGCTCCACCACGACGGCAGCAGGGCGAGCGCCTCGTCACCGAGCGGGTTCACTCCGGGGCCGGCGGCGAGCGAGTGCCCCACGAGTACGTGCAGGCACTTGACGCGGTCGGGCATGCCTCCGGCGGAGACGCCGTTGATCTCGGGCACGTCCGCGATCTCCTCGCGACGCGCGACGTAGGCGTCGTGGGCGGCGCGGTAGCGGGCGCGCAGGTCCTCGTCGTCGCGCAGCCGTTCGGTCATCTCGCGCATCGTGCCGTTGGCCTCCAGCGTCCCGATCGCGCTCGCCACCCGCGGGCACGTGAGGTAGTAGAGGGTCGGGAACGGCGTGCCGTCGGGCAGCCGTGGATCGGTCTCCACCACGTCGGGCAGTCCGCACGGGCAGCGGTGCGCCACGGCACGCAGGCCCCGGGGTGGGCGCCCCAGCTGCTCGTGGACCGCGGCCACGTCGGCGTCGTCGAGCGGCGCCATCAGCTCGTGCCCGCCTCCTGGACGGAGTTCCAGAGGTCGCTGAACCAGGGTCGGCCCTGCGGCTTCTCCGGCCGCGTGGCAGTCGGCGCGTTGGGCGCAGGTGCCTCGTCGGGCTCGAGGACGACGTAGGACGTCTCCCCCGGCATCACGAAGTGCAGCCGCTCGCGCGCCTGCGCCCGCACGTAGGACGGGTCCTGCCACCTCTCGCGCGCCCGCTCGAGCTCGCTCACCTGCTGCTCCTGCGCGCGCACCCGCGCCTCGAGCTCGCCGATGTCACCGCGCTGGCCGAGGTACTGGCGCAGCGGGTAGGCGAGCGCGATGGCGAGCAGGCACACGACCATGGCGAGCACGGCGGCGCGGCCGGTCAGGCTGGTGCGCCGGGCGTTCGGTGTGTCGTCCTCGAGGCTCATGAGCGGGCGGCTCCGGCGTCAGTGCGCGCGTCGCGGGAAGGCACCGCGGCCGGCGTAACGTGCCGCGTCGTCGAGCTCCTCCTCGATGCGCAGCAGCTGGTTGTACTTCGCGACCCGCTCGGATCGGGCTGGTGCGCCGGACTTGATCTGGCCGCAGTCGGCCGCGACGGCAAGGTCGGCGATCGTGGTGTCCTCGGTCTCGCCCGAGCGGTGGCTCATCATCGTGCGGTAGCCACTGCGGTGCGCGAGTGCAACGGCGTCCAGCGTCTCGGTGAGGGTGCCGATCTGGTTGACCTTGACCAGCAGCGCGTTCGCGGCGGAGGCGTCGATGCCGCGCTGCAGCCGCTCGGGGTTGGTGACGAACAGGTCGTCGCCCACGAGCTGCACGCGGTCGCCGAGCTGGGCCGTGAGCGCTGCCCAACCCTCCCAGTCGTCCTCGTCGAGCGGGTCCTCGATGGACACGAGCGGGTACGCCGAGACCAGCTCGGCGTAGTAGGCGGTCATCTCCTCGGCCGACTTCTTGGCGCCCTCGAACGCGTAGGCGCCGTCGGTGTGGAACTCGCTCGCGGCGACGTCGAGCGCGAGCGCGATGTCGTCGCCGAGCGCGAAGCCGGTCGTGCCGACCGCCTCGGCGATGAGGTCGAGTGCGTCCCGGTTGCTCGGGAGGTCGGGCGCGAAGCCGCCTTCGTCGCCGAGCCCGGTGGAGAGCCCGCGCGCCTTGAGCACGCTCTTGAGGGCGTGGTAGACCTCCGCGCCCCACTGGAGCGCCTCACGGAACGTCGTCGCCCCGATGGGCGCGATCATGAACTCCTGGACGTCGACGGCGGTGTCGGCGTGGGCGCCGCCGTTGAGGATGTTCAGCATCGGCACCGGGAGCAGGTGGGCGTTGGGGCCGCCGACGTAGCGGAACAGGGGCAGCTGGGCCGACTCGGCGGCCGCCTTCGCGACGGCCAGCGAGACGCCGAGGACCGCGTTGGCCCCCAGCCGCTCCTTGGTGGGCGTGCCGTCGAGGTCGAGGAGCACCTGGTCGACCAGGCGCTGCTCGCTGGCCTCGTGCCCGACGAGGGACGGGCCGATCTGGTCGAGCACCGCCAGCACGGCCTTCTCGACGCCCTTGCCGCCGTAGCGCTTCTTGTCGCCGTCGCGCAGCTCGACGGCCTCGAACTGGCCGGTGCTCGCACCGCTGGGCACGGCCGCGCGCGACATCGTCCCGTCGTCGAGGGCGACCTCGACCTCGACAGTGGGGTTGCCGCGCGAGTCGAGGATCTCTCGGGCCCCGACGGCGTCGATGCTCGCCACGGTGGTGCTCCTCTTGGCTGGTGCGGGCTGGTGCTCGATGGTGGTCGCCAGGCTACCGGCGCGATGCCGCGCCACCTCGCTCCGCCTCGCAGGCGGGCACCTCAAACGGCGACGAGGCTCCGGAGGTGGCGCGGCGCGGGCGACCCGTGGGCGAGCAGGGTGTCGTTGAGCAGGCGCTTCGACCAGTCGGGGTGAGCCGCACGGACGTCGCGGGCGAGGTCGGTGACCTCCACGTGACCGACGTAGTAGGTCGAGAGCTGACCGCTGGTGAGCTGGGCGCGCCGCCACTTGCCGGCGGCCTCACCGTCCTCCTGGTGACCGCGCTGCATCATCATGCGCATCGCCTCGTCCTCGGTCATGCCGTGCGCGTGGACCCGCGCATCGAGGATCGCGTTCATGATCATGCGCAGCTGCATCTTGAGCTGTTGCATCTGCAGCGCGTCGTTGCCGCCCGAGTCGCTGCGGTAGCCCTCGTCGACCATCATCGCCTCGGCGTAGACGGCCCAGCCCTCGACGAACGGACCGCTCCACAGCGCCTTGCGCACCGGCACGGCCGCCTTGTAGCGGTTGTTGTGCGCGAGCTGGAGCACATGACCTGGCATCGCCTCGTGCACGATCAGGTTGTGCAGCAGGTGGGCGTTGTACTCCCGGAAGAACGACGCCTTCCGCTCCTCGGACCAGTCCTCCGGCGTCGGCGAGACCGCGACGTAGGTCGGCAGCGACGAGCTCTCGAGCGGACCAGGCGGGTCGCAGTAGGCGACGGCGACACCGCGGTGGATCTCCGGCATCACGATGACCTTCACCGGGTCGTCGTGGACGGTGACGAGATCGTGCTCACGCACGAAGTCGGCGGTGGTCACCATCGCCTCCTCGCACAGCCCGACGATGGTGTCGTTGTCGACCTGGCCCTCGGCGGCAAGCCGGTCGAGCACGCGGCGGACCTGACCCTCGGCTGCCCCGCCCGGGTCGATGCGTGCCGCGACGGTTGCGATCGCCTCCTCGACGCGCACCAGGTCCTCCTCGGCGCGCGCCAGCACCGCGTCCGCCGCGCTCTCGGTGTCGAGAGAGAGCGAGAGCTTGCGGGCGAACCGCTCGGCACCCAGCCGAGGGTCGCGATCGGACTCGTCGAGCCGGGAGCGCAGCCAGTCGATGTGCTCGTCGACGGCGGCGACGGCACGCTCGGCCGCGGGCTCGACCTCGCCGCGCATGGACGGCTCCTCGACCAGCGCCCGTTCGAGCTCGGTGGCGATCAGTGTCCGGGTGCCGGTGAACTGCCCGATCGCCGTCTCGACGTGCACCCGCGGCATGTCGCCGAGGGTCTGCCGCGCGGTGTCCAGCGCCGACGGTACGGCGGTGAGCCGGCCCTTCGCGGAACGCAGCCGATCGGCGAGCGGGGCGAAGTCGCGCGCCAGCAGCGTGTAGATCGCGGTGCCGGGGTTGGCGACCAGCGGGTCCCACTCGTGGTCGCGCAGCTCGTCGAGCTCGAACTGACGCATCTCCAGCTGGTTGCGCAGGATGGCAGTGTCGACCCGGTCGTCGGGAGTCTCGAGGTCGAGGGCGTCGACGTCCGCGAGCCGGCGCGCCAGCCAGCGGCGCTCCTCGTCGAGAGCAGCTGAGCCGCTGTCTGCGAGGCGGTCGTCGAAGCGGTGGTCGCCGAGGATGGTGGCCGACTCGGGATGGAACTCGAGCAGCTCGTCGAGAGTGTCGCGGGCCAGGTCAGCGAAGCGTGGGTCGTCGGTCACGGGCCGACAGTACCTGCGCCGCCGGCTTCGGCTGCACGGACCGCGTCGGCGTAGCGGCTGGCCGTCGCGCGCAGCTCTGCCTCAGGATCGACGCCGGTCGCGCGCGCCTGCGCGACCAGCGCGAGCAGGCGAGCGCCGATCGACTCGTCGTCGGGGTCGAGAGGCACACCGACACCGGCCCGCTCCGCGCGCGCCATCAGCTTGGCCGCGCGCGCCAGCGCGGGAAGCCCGACGGGCACGCCCTCGACCGCCGAGGTGCGGCCCTTCTCGGCGGCCTTGAGCGTCTCCCAGTTCTCCTCGACGTGCTGGGCGGTCGTGGCCTGCACGTCGCCGAAGACGTGGGGGTGCCGGCGCACCAGCTTGTCGACGATGCCGGCCGCTACATCGTCGACCGACCACGGCTCGTCCGGGTGCTCCTGCGCGACACGCGCATGGAAGACGACCTGGAGCGCGAGGTCACCGAGCTCCTCGCGCAGGTGGTCACGGTCGCCGGACTCGATCGCCTCGAGGGTCTCGTAGGTCTCCTCGACCAGGTACGTCGCCAGCGACGCGTGCGTCTGCTCCGCGTCCCAGGGGCAGCCGGCCGGCGAACGCAGCCGGTCCATCACGGCGACGAGGTCGAGCAGCCGTGCACCGGGCAGGTCGTAGGAGCCGGGCAGCATCTCCAGCTCCACCGGCGACTCGCCTGCCGGCCCGATCAGCACCTCGCCGAGCGCCTCGCCGAGGCCCGGGTCGTCGTCGGGCGAGACCAGCCACACCACGTTCGCGCCGCGGGCCCGGCGCAGCAGGTCGTCGGCCCGCTCCCGGGCCGTCGCCGCCGGCAGCACCTGCGCCACGATCCCGGCGGCGCCGGTGTAGGGCAGCAGAGGGTGGTCCTCGCTCGCGACGAAGACGACGTCGGCGGCATGCAGCGCAGACCACGCGTCCCAGGTCAGCAGGCCGGGCGCCACCCGGGGGGAGGCGGCGAGCAGGACCAGCCGGCCGTCCGTCACGTCACTGCTGCGGTGGCTGCTCGGGCGAGGGGCTGGTCAGTTCCTCGACTGATTTCGACAGCCCGCCCCCGACCTGCGCCTCCAGCCCGCGCTCGGCGTTCCACCGGCCGTAGCGCGGGTTCACCTCGACGTCCAGCTCGCGCGACGCCGCGACCAGCGCTTCGGTCGTTGCCTGCGCCGACTCCTCCTCCGATGCACCCGGTGCGGCTCTTTCGGCGATGGCCTGGAAGAGCAGCTGGTCGCGCACGAAGCGGTCCAGCCCGCTCGGGGCGACGATGTTCTGCTGCTTGGCCAGCTCGCGCACCACGATGACGCGAGGGGCCACGTTCTGCTGGCGGGCCTGCGCCCGCAACGGTCCGAGCAGCTGGTCACGCTGCGAGGCGACCTCGCCGTCGCTCACGGTGGCTCCGACCTCCTCCGCAGCCTCCTCGATGACCTGCGACACGATGCGGCTCTGCAGGATGTTGCGCTGCGCGACGCCCGGCTCCGTGCCGGGCGCGGCCGCGAGGAAGTCGCGGGTCTCCTGCTGGAGGTCCTCGACGCTGATGCGCTCGTCGCCCACCTGCGCCGCGGTGCCGAGCCGCTCGGAGGCGCAGCCCGTGAGACCAGCGCTCACCACGGTCACGGCGACGACGCCGGCGAGAGCACGGGCGACGGTGGGCAGTCGGCGGGTCATCGCTGTCGGTGTCCTCTGGTTTCTCACGTCGGCTTGCTCACCGTGCCGTCGAGGAGCACGGCCTGGACGAGCTCTCGGCACCAGTCCAGAAGCTCGACGTCGGTGAGCGGTCGTCCGCCGACCCGGGAGGTCGACGGCCTCGGCACCAGGATCGTACGGACCGCCGCCTTCACGAGCGAGCCCGGGTAGAGCCGCTGCAGCCGCAGCTGCTGGCTCTCACGCAGGTCTGCCGCCGCGAAGCGCACGTGGTTGCCCGCAACGGCGACCTCGCCGAGCTCGGCCCGGCGGGCCAGGTTGCGGAACCGGGCCACGGCGAAGAGGTTCTCGACGGGCTGGGGGGCCTCGCCGTAGCGGTCGTGCAGCTCTGCGCGTACGGCGTCGAGCTCCTCGTCGCCCGCCACGGCGGCGATCTTGCGGTAGGCCTCGAGACGCAGGCGCTCGCCGGGGATGTAGTCGTGGGGCAGGTGGGCGTCGACGGGCAGCTCGACCTTGACCTCGCGCAGCGTCTCCTGCCCCTCACCCTTGTACTCGGCGACGGCTTCACCGACCAGGCGCACGTAGAGGTCGAAGCCGACCGCCGCGATGTGGCCCGACTGCTCACCGCCCAGCAGGTTGCCGGCGCCGCGGATCTCGAGGTCCTTCATGGCGACGTACATGCCGGCGCCCAGGTCGCTGTGCGCCGCGATCGTGGCCAGCCGGTCGTGGGCGGTCTCGGTCATCGGCTTCTCGGGCGGGTAGAGGAAGTAGGCGTAGGCGCGCTCGCGACCGCGGCCGACGCGCCCGCGCAGCTGGTGCAGCTGGGCGAGGCCCATGACGTCGGAGCGCTCGACGATGAGCGTGTTGGCGTTGGAGATGTCGAGTCCGCTCTCGACGATCGTCGTGCAGACGAGCACGTCGTAGCGCTTCTCCCAGAAGTCGAGCACGACCTGCTCGAGGCTGTGCTCGTTCATCTGCCCGTGCGCGATCGCGATGCGCGCCTCGGGCACCAGCGCGCGCAACCGTGCGGCGGCCCGGTCGATCGACTCGACCCTGTTGTGGATGAAGAAGATCTGGCCGTCGCGGAGCAGCTCTCGGCGCAAGGCGGCACCGATCTGCTTCTCGTCGTAGCCACCGACGAACGTCAGCACCGGATGGCGCTCCTCGGGCGGCGTGAGGATCGTCGACATCTCCCGGATGCCGGTGACGGCCATCTCGAGCGTGCGCGGGATCGGCGTCGCCGACATCGTGAGGACGTCGACGTTGGTCCGCAGGTGCTTGAGCTGCTCCTTGTGCTCGACCCCGAAGCGCTGCTCCTCGTCGACGATCACCAGGCCGAGGTCCTTGAACTGCACGTCCGCGGAGAGGATGCGGTGTGTGCCGATGACGACGTCCATCGTGCCGTCAGCGAGCGCCTTCCGCACCTCGGTGGCTTCCTTGTCGGTCTGGAACCGCGAGAGTGCACCGACGTTGACGGGGAAGCTGGCGTAACGCTCGGTGAACGTCGACAGGTGCTGGTTGACCAGCAGCGTGGTCGGCACCAGGATCGCGACCTGCTTGCCCTCCTGCACCGCCTTGAACGCCGCGCGCACCGCGATCTCGGTCTTGCCGTAGCCGACGTCGCCACAGATCAGGCGGTCCATGGGCATCGTCTGCTCCATATCGCGCTTGACCTCCTCGATGGCCTCGAGCTGGTCGGGTGTCTCGGTGTAGGGGAACGCGTCCTCGAGCTCGCGCTGCCACGGCGTGTCGGGCGCGAAGGCGTGCCCGGGCGCGCTGGTCCGCGCGGCGTACAGGCGGATGAGCTCGGCCGCGATCTGCCGGACGGCCTTGCGAGCGCGGCCCTTGGTCTTCTGCCAGTCGGCGCCGCCGAGCCGGTGCAGGCTCGGCTGCTCGCCGCCGACGTAGCGCGTGACCTGGTCGAGCTGGTCGGTGGGGACAAAGAGGCGGTCGCCCGGCTGGCCGCGCTTGGACGGGGCGTACTCGATGAGGAGGTACTCGCGGGTGGCGCCCTGCACGGTGCGCTGGAGCATCTCGACGTAGCGACCGACACCGTGCTGCTCGTGGACGACGTAGTCGCCGGCCTTGAGCTGGAGCGGGTCGACGGTGTTGCGACGGCGGCTGGGCATCCGGCGCGCGTCGCGGGTCGACGGGCCGGCCTGGCCGAGCAGGTCGGTCTCGGTGAGTACGGCGAGACGCAGCCGGTCGCTCACGAAGCCGTTGCCGAGGCTCCCGCACGTCACATGGACGAGCGACGGGTCGGGCACCTCGTCGAGGGTCGGGTCGAGCCGGGCCGGGATGTCCTCGCCGGCGAGCACCTCGACGAGGCGCTCCGCCGAGCCGTGTCCCTCGGTCACCAGGACGACGCGCCAGCCGTCACCCAGCCAGCCCTTGACGTCGGCGAGGGCGCGGGCGGTGTCGCCGCGGTAGCCCTCGGGGGCCTTCGCGGCCACCGTCTCCGACGGCCCGGTCTCCTCGTCGTCGTCGACGTCGGGCTCGCTGGCGAACGGCGTCAGCGTCCACCACGGGATGCCCCGCCCGATCGCGTGGGTGCGCAGGTCGCCGAGGCTGCGGTAGGCGGCGGCGCCGAGGTCGAGCGGCGTCTGCGCGCCGGCCGCGGCATTGGCCCACGACGCCTCGAGGAACTCCTGGCTGGTGGCGAACAGGTCGTGCGCCCGGGTGCGCACCCGCTCGGGGTCGGTGAGCACCAGATGGGTGCCGGCAGGCATCTGGTCGACCAGCAGCACCATGTCGTCGACGAGCACGGGCGCCAGCGACTCCATGCCCTCGACCGCGATGCCGTCGCCCATCATGTCGAAGACGTCGGCGAGACCCGGGTGCTCGACGGCGAGCGACTTGGCGCGGGCCCGCACGTCGTCGGACAGCAACAGCTCGCGGCAGGGCGGCGCCCACAGCTTGGAGAGCTCGGCGCCGGCGGGCAGGGACCGTTGGTCGGCGACCTTGAAGTAGCGGATCTCCTCGACGGTGTCGCCCCAGAGCTCGAGGCGCAGCGGGTGCTCCTCGGTCGGCGGGAACACGTCGAGGATGCCGCCGCGCACCGCGAAGTCGCCGCGCTTCTCGACGAGGTCGACCCGGTTGTAGGCCGCGTCGGCGAGCCGGCGTACGACGTCGTCGAGGTCGATCTCGTCGCCCGCGGCCACCGACACCGGTTCGAGGTCGCCGAGCCCCGCGACCATCGGCTGAAGCAGGCTGCGCACCGGCGCGACGACCACCTGAAGCGGTCCGTGTGCCGCGTCGTCGGCGCGGGGGTGGGCGAGCCGACGCAACACCGCGAGCCGGCGGCCCACCGTGTCGCTGCGCGGGCTCAGCCGCTCGTGGGGAAGGGTCTCCCAAGCCGGGAACTCGGCGACGGCGTCTGCCGGCAGCAGGCTCGACAGCGCGGTCGCGAGGTCCTCGGACTCCCGGCCGGTAGCTGTGACGGCGAGCACCGGCCGCCCCGCGCGGCCCGCCAGCGCGGCCAGGACGAACGGGCGTACGCCGCCGGGCGCGGTGAGGTCGAGTGCGGTGCGACCCCCGGACCGGGCGGCGTCCAGGGCACCCACCAGCGCGGGGTCGCCCGGACCACCGCCGGCCGGGGTGCCGAGCAGCACGTCGAGGACGCCAGTGAGGCTCACGAAGGCTCCGGGAGGGAAGTCAGGCAGGTCGGGCACAGCACGGAAGCCCGGCCACGACAATTCGAACAGGATCAAGGCTCGAACAGGATCAAGGCTCGAACAGGATCAAGTCGGACCGGGTACGACAACCAGCCTACGCGCCGGGGCCGACAGTCCTCCCGTCTCGCATTGCGGCACGCGCCCGGCCGGAACAGGCGGTCGGCGAGCGAACGAGGAAGGGTGGACCCCGTGACCGAGACCCCCGGAGCCACCGCCGGCGATGCTGAGCAGGCCGCACTGCGCGCCGACATCCGGCGGCTGGGCAACCTGCTGGGCGAGTCGCTGGTGCGCCAGGAAGGCGCCGCGCTGCTGGCCCTCGTCGAGAAGGTCCGCCACCTCAGCCGCAACGACCCCGACGCGCTGGCCGGGCTGCTCGGCGATGTCGACCTGCGCACCGCCGCCGATCTGGTGCGCGCGTTCAGCACCTACTTCCACCTCGCCAACGTCACCGAGCAGGTGCACCGGGCGCGGGCGATGCATCGCGAGCGGGTCGACAAGGGCGGCTGGCTCGCGCAGGCCGTCGACCGGATCAAGGTGTCGGGGGTTGCCGGCGACGACATCGATCGGCTAGCACTGCGCGTCGCCGTCCGCCCCATCTTCACCGCCCACCCGACGGAGGCCGCCCGCCGCTCGATCCTGTCCAAGCGCCGCCGGGTCGCCGAGCTCCTCGACGTCGACGCGGCGGCAGACCCGCGCGCCGACCGCCGTATCGCCGAGGTCATCGACCTGCTGTGGCAGACCGACGAGCTGCGCCTCGACCGACCGGAGCCGCTCGACGAGGCACGCAACGCGGCCTACTACCTCGACGACCTGATGCGCGACACCGTCGCCGACGTGCTCCAGGATCTCGTCGACGAGCTCGCGCGCCTCGATGTGTCCCTGCCCCTCGACGCGCGCCCGTTGCGCTTCGGGTCGTGGATCGGCGGTGACCGCGACGGCAACCCGAACGTCACGCCGCAGGTGACCAGCGACGTTCTCGTGCTGCAGCACGGGCACGCGATCCGCGACCTCGAGGTGCTCCTCGACGACCTGCTCGACGACCTCTCGCCGTCGACGCGGCTGGTGCCTGCCTCGGACGAGCTCGTCGCAAGCGTCGAGCGCGACATCGCCGCGCTGCCCGAGCTCGATGCGCGCGTCCTGCGCGTCAACGCGGGCGAGGTCTATCGCCTCAAGGGCCGGTGCATCCAGGTGCGGCTGCAGAACACCCGCGCGCGCATCGCGGCCGGCCGGCCGCACACGCCGGACCACGACTACCTCGGCACCGACGGCCTGCTCGCGGACCTGCACCTGATGCGCGACTCGCTGGCCGCCAACCGCGGCGGGCTCGTCGCCCGCGGTCGGATGGAGCGGATCATCCGAACCGTCGGCGCGTTCGGGCTGCACCTCGCAACCCTCGACGTGCGTGAGCACGCCGACGCGCACCACCACGCGCTCGCCCAGCTCTTCGACCGGCTCGGCGAGTTGTCGTGGCGCTACGCCGACCTGCCGCGCGCCCACCGGCTCACCGTCCTGCAGCGTGAGCTCGCCGGACGGCGGCCGCTCTCGCCGAGCCCGCCGGACCTCGACGACGAGGGCACCCGCACGCTGGAGGTGTTCGCGACCATCCGTTCGGCGCTGGACCGCTTCGGCCCCGATGTCTGCGAGAGCTACATCGTGTCGATGACGCGCGGCCCGGACGACGTGCTGGCCGCGGTGCTGCTGGCCCGCGAGGCCGGCCTCGTCGACCTCGACAGAGGCGTCGCGCGGATCGGCTTCGTGCCGTTGCTGGAGACCATCGACGAGCTGCGCGACGCCGGGCAGGTGCTCGACGACCTGATCGCCGACCCGTCGTACCGGCGGCTGGTCGAGCTCCGTGGCGGGGTTCAGGAGGTGATGCTCGGCTACTCCGACTCCAACAAGGAGGCGGGCATCACGACCTCCCAGTGGGAGATCCACCGGGCGCAGCGCCAGCTGCGCGACGTGGCCGCGGCGCGCGGCGTGCGGCTGCGGCTCTTCCACGGGCGCGGCGGCACGGTGGGGCGAGGCGGGGGCCCGACCCACGACGCGATCCTGGCCCAGCCGTGGGGAACGCTCGACGGCGAGATCAAGCTGACCGAGCAGGGCGAGGTCATCTCCGACAAGTACTCGCTGCCCGAGCTGGCCCGCGAGAATCTCGAGCTCACGCTCGCCGCGACACTCGAGGCGACGGTACTGCACCGTGAGTCACGCATTGCCGGCGACACGATGGCGCGCTGGGACGAGGTCATGGACGTGTTCTCCGCGGCGGCGCACACGTCGTACCGGAGCCTGGTCGAGGACCCCGACCTGCCCGCCTACTTCGTGCAGTCGACGCCGGTCGAGCTGCTCACCGACCTGAACATCGGCTCGCGCCCGGCGCGGCGACCCGACAGCGGCGCGGGCCTCACCGGTCTGCGCGCGATCCCCTGGGTGTTCGGATGGACGCAGTCACGCCAGGTCGTGCCCGGCTGGTACGGCGTAGGCGCCGGGCTTGCCGCCGTGCGCGACGCCGGGCTCGGCGACGTCCTCGACGAGATGTACGACGGCTGGCACTTCTTCCGGACGTTCCTCTCCAACGTGTCGCAGACCCTGGTGAAGACCGACCTGCGGATCGCGCGGCACTACGTCGACACTCTCGTCGAGCCACGGCTGCGTCACCTCGTCGACGTCGTCGAGACCGAGCACGACGCGACCGTGCGCGAGGTGCTGGCCGTGACGCGCGAGACCTCACTGCTCGGGCACAACCCGCTGCTGGCGCAGACACTGCAGGTGCGGGCGGCCTACCTCGACCCGATCAGCTACCTCCAGGTCACCCTGCTCCGCCGCTGGCGGGCGGGTGAGAGCGGAGAGCGCGACGAGCAGCTGCGTCAGGCTCTGCTGCTCACCGTCAACGGTGTCGCGGCCGGGCTTCGCAACACCGGTTAGGCGGGCAGTGGCGCGGTCAGCTGTTGAAGTCTTTCCGGGTAACGGCCGTGGGGAGTTGCCGCGCTCACCCCTAGCGCGGCCTGAACCCGTCGCGCGGTCTCGACCTGGTCCAGCACACCGGCGGTCGTTTGGAGACTTCCCACGGCGCGGTCCCGGTCCGTGCGCTGACCCATGCCGCCGGAGACCCTGTGGGCACAGTGATCATGCACAACGTGGTGTCGGTGGACGGCTTCATCGCCGACGAGCACGACGACGTCGGGCCACTCCACGGTTGGTACTCAACGGGGACACGCCCATCACCGAAGTCGGCGACGAGGATTACGACCATTCCGGAGCCGGCAGCGGCTTCAAGGTCTCACGTGCATCGGCGGATGGTGGCAACGTTCAATCGGCGTTCAGGAGTTGAACATGTTCTGGGCCCGCTCGAGCCCTTCGGAGACCAGCGCCTCGACGGCGTCCGCAGTGCGGTCGACGTCGAGGTCGAGCTGCTTGCGCTCCGCGGCGCCGAAGTCGCGCAGCACGAACGCGGACGGGTCCATGCGTCCGGGCGGGCGGCCGATCCCGAAGCGGACGCGCACGAACTCGCCCGACCCGGTCGAGCGGCGGACCGACCGGAGGCCGTTGTGGCCGTTGTCGCCCCCGCCGACCTTGAGCCGCAGTGCGCCGTAGGGCAGGTCGAGCTCGTCGTGGACGATGACCAGCCGCTCGTCGGGCACCTTGAAGAAGTCGCGCAGGCCGGCGACCGGCCCGCCTGACTCGTTCACGTACGTGCGCGGCTTGGCCAGCACCACCCGCTGCCCGGCAAGCCGGCCCTCGACCGTCTCGGCGTTCGTCTTGTGGCGCTTGAACTTCCCGCCCATCCGCGAGGCCAGCAGGTCAGCGACCAGGAAGCCCACGTTGTGCCGGTTGCCCGCGTAGGCGGGACCCGGGTTGCCGAGCCCGACAACGAGCCACAGGTCGGTTCGCCCCGCGTCGGGGTCTGCCACGTCGGACTCCGGGCCGGATCGCCGCAGCAGCCGGCCGCCGGTCTTCCGCAGTCTCAGCTCTCGCCCTGCTCGCCGGAGGACTCGCCCTGCTCGCCCTCGCGAGGCGCCTCGGCCTGCTCGCCCTCGGCGGCCTCGCCCTCGGCCTTCTCCTCCTCGGGAGCCTCGTGGACGATGCCGGCCTCGGCCTCGGCCTCGGCGAGCTCGGCCTCGAGCTCCTCGGCCGTGGTCGCGGCCGAGACGTTGACGACGAGCGCGTCGGCGTCGGTGATGAGAACCGCGCCGTCGGGCAGGGTCAGGTCACGCGCGTGGATCTGCGAGCCCACGCCGAGTCCTTCGACGGACACCTCGATGCCGGTCGGGATGTTGGTGGCCTCGGCCTCGATCGAGAGCGTCTGGTGCTCGAGGGTGACGAACGTCTCGGGCTGGGCCTCGCCGGTGATGTGGACGCCGATCTCGACCGTGACCTTCTCGCCACGCCGGACGAGGACGAGGTCGACGTGCTCGAGGAACCCCTTGATCGGGTCGCGCTGTACGTCCTTGGGAAGGGCGAGCTCGGTGCCGCCGTCTATGTCGAGGTGGATGAGCACGTTCGCCGTCTTGAGGGCGAGCATCAGCTCGTGGCCCGGCAGCGAGATGTGCCGCGGGTCGGAGCCGTGGCCGTAGAGCACGGCGGGGACCTTGGCGGACCGACGGATGCGGCGAGCGGCGCCCTTGCCGAACTCGGTGCGCGGCTCTGCGGCGATACGGACCTCGGACACTGGTGGCGTGCTCCTCGTGACGTGCTGCGATGGACGGTGTGCCGGCGAGCAGGACACTCGACCACCGCGTCGATCACGGAGCCGGACACAAACTCGTGCGGGCGTCCCTCGCCGGGCAACCGAGCCAGTCTAGCCGGGGCGTCAGGCCTGGCCCAAACTGCGGTCGCCGTCCAACGAGCGCAGGACCTGCTCGAGGCCGCGCGCGACGTGGGCGACGGCGGCGTCGGGGTCGTCGTCGTCGGCCTCGATCGTGGCCGCCACCTCGGCGAGCTCGGGTGCCCAGCGCCAGCCCACCTCGGCGAGCCGGTCGCGCAGACCGGTCGGGTCGCCGAGCACGCCGGCCGCGGCCCGGTGGCTCTCGCCGGCGAGGACGTCGACGACACCGTGACGCTCCGCCAGCCGCACGGCTGCGGCGGCCAGCACCAACCGGCCCTTGTTGAAGAACGCGTAAGCCTGCTTGGCGGCAGAGGCGACGCCGATCCGGTCGCCCACCTCGAGCGCGACGAGCCGGGTGCCGGCGACTAGTGCGGCGACCCTCGCCCGGGCCTCGGGCGGGCCGGAGAGATAGAGGTGCGTGAGGTGCTCGTCACGCGGCGGCGGCCCGACGATCCCGGCGTCGACCAGCACCGCTCCCGACTTCTCGACGACACTGGCCAGCTCAGCCACGGTGGCGACGGAGACCGGGTTGGCGTCGACGTACGTCCCACGGAAGCCGGCACCGGCCACCAGCCGCGCCACGTCGAGGGCGCCCTGCGGGGGGCACACGCTGACCACCACGTCGGCGCCGTCGAGCAGGGCGGCGACGTCTTTGGCGGCTTGCAGTCCCTCGGCCGCGGCCCGCGCGGCGGTGGCCTCGCTGCGCCCCGTGGGCAGCCAGCGCACTTCGTGGCCGGCAGCCGCGAGCTCACCGCCGACGCGGGCGCCCATCGCGCCGGGGTGCAGGAGTGTGATGACTGCCATCGGCGTCAGCCCGTCTCAGCTGTGGCCGTCGAACAGGCTCGTGACCGAGCCGTCGTCGAAGACCTCGCGGATGCCGCGCGCGAGCAGCGGCGCGATGGAGAGCACAGTGAGCTTGTCGAAGCGCTGCTCGTCGTTGATCGGCAACGTGTCGGTGACGATGACCTCGCTCACCCGTGAGTTCTTCAGCCGATCGACGGCAGGCCCGGAGAAGATCGCGTGCGTGACGGCGATGATCACGTCAGCGGCCCCCGCGTCGAAGAGCGCCTCGGCCGCCTTGTTGATGGTGCCGCCCGTGTCGATCATGTCGTCGATCAGCACGCAGACCCGGCCGGCCACGTCACCGACGACGCGGTTGGCGCTCGCCTCGTTCGGCCGGTCGGGATCGCGCGTCTTGTGGATGAACGCCAGTGGCGCGCCGCCCATGTTCTCCGACCAGCGCTCGGCCATCCGGACCCGGCCCGCGTCCGGCGACACGATCGTGACCTTCTTGCGGTCGACGCGGCGGCCGACGTGAGAGGCGAGCAACGGCAGGGCGAAGAGGTGGTCGACGGGACCGTCGAAGAAGCCCTGGATCTGTGCGGTGTGCAGGTCGACCGACATGAGCCGGTCGGCACCGGCCCGCTCGAAGATGTCGGCCATCAGCCGTGCCGAGATCGGCTCGCGCCCGCGGTGCTTCTTGTCCTGGCGGGCGTAGCCGTAGAACGGCGCGACGACGGTGATGCGCTTGGCCGACGCGCGCTTGAGTGCGTCGACCATGATGAAGTGCTCCATCATCCACTTGTTGATCGAGCTTGCGTGGCTCTGGATGACAAAGGCGTCGCAGCCACGCACCGACTCGCGGTAGCGGACGAAGATCTCGCCGTTGGCGAAGTCGTAGGCCGCCGTCGGCGTGAGCTCGATGCCGAGCTCGTCGGCCACCGCCTCCGCGAGCTCGGGGTGGGCGCGCCCCGAGAAGAGCATGAGCTTCTTCTCCCCCGTGGTCTTGATGAAGCTCATCGGTGCGACCCTTCCTCGTCCGTCTCCTGCACAGTCTTCCTCTTGTGCCTGCCCCGTGGCTTGTCCTCGGCCTTCGGAGCCTCCGGCGAGTCGAGGGCGCGGGCGGCCGCGTCGGCCGCCGGCGAACCCGGCCGCCGGCGGGCCACCCAGCCCTCGACGTTGCGCTGCTTCCCGCGCGACACGGCCATGGCTCCGGGCGGCACGTCCTGGGTGATGACCGAGCCGGCCGCGGTGTAGGCGCCGTCGCCCACCTCGACGGGAGCCACCAGCATGGTGTCGCTGCCGACCTTGGCGTGGTCGCCGACGACGGTCCGATGCTTCTCGACGCCGTCGTAGTTGACGAAGATCGTGGCCGCGCCGATGTTGGTTCCCACGCCGATCTCGGCGTCGCCGACGTAGGACAGGTGGGGCACCTTGCTGTCCGCCCCGATGCGGGCGTTCTTCGTCTCGACGTACGCGCCGATCTTGCCGTTCCTGCCCAGGTTGGTGCCCGGCCGCAGGTAGGCATAGGGCCCCACGGTGGCCAGCGGGCCGATCACCGCGCCGTACGCCGTGGTGTTGGTGACCTGCGCAGCCTCACCCACCTCGGTGTCGACGAGCCGGCTGTGCGGGCCGACCTGTGCGTCGCGGGCGATGCGCGTCGAGCCCTGCAGCATCGTGCCCGGCAGCAGCACCGCGTCGGCCTCGACCTCGACGTCGACATCGACCCAGGTCGTGGCAGGGTCGACGACGGTGACGCCGGCGCGCATCAGGCCCTCGAGCGTGCGGGTGTTCAGCTCGCGACCGAGGCTGGCGAGCTGCACGCGGTCGTTGACGCCCTCGACCTGCCAGGTGTCGAGGACCGCGAGGGCGCCGACCCGCTTGCCGTTGCTGCCCGCGATGGCGATCACGTCGGTGAGGTAGAGCTCCCCCTGCGCGTTGTCGGTGCCGAGCCGGGCGAGCCCGTCGCGCAACGTCGCGGCGTCGAAGGCATAGATCCCGGAGTTGATCTCCTGGATCGCGCGCTGCTCGTCGGACGCGTCCTTCTGCTCGACGATGCCGGTGACGACCTCGGTGTCAGCCGCCTCACGCTGGACCCGGCCGTAGCCGCTCGGGTCGGCCAGGTGGGCCGTGAGCAGCGTCACAGCGTTGCCCTGCTCGGCGTGCGCGGCGAGCAGCAGGTGCATCGTCTCGGTCGTGAGCAGGGGCACGTCGGCGTAGGTCACCACGATGGTGCCGCTCACCTCGGGCAGCTCGTCGAGGGCGACGGCCACCGCGTGGCCGGTGCCCAGCTGGCGCTCCTGCACCACGGGCCGTGCCTTGGGAGCCACCTCGGCGAGGTGGTCGGTGATCTGGTCGCGACCGTGACCGACGACGACGACGAGGTGGTCGGGGTCCAGGCCCCCGGCCGCCGCCACCGCATGGTGCATCAGGCTGCGGCCGCCGAGCGCGTGCAGGACTTTGGGGATCGCCGACCTCATGCGGGTGCCCTCGCCTGCGGCAAGAACAACCACGGCAGCCGGTCGGTCGGTCACGCGGCGGGCGCTCCTCGGCGGGACGGGCAGTGGGCTCGTTCGCAGGATACCCGTCGATCAGCTGCGTCCGGCCAGCTCCCGGGGGAGGATTCGAACCCCCATTCATCGGACCAAAACCGATAGTCCTGCCCTTAGACGACCCGGGATTGACTCACCAAGGCTAGAGGGTCTGCGCGGCCGGCACCCTCGTCCCTCGCTGGTCGGTGACCCGGCGGCGACGGGCGACTCGGTCGCCTCGCGCTTCGGCGACCGCCCACCAGATGCCCTCGACCCGGCGGTAGAGCGCGGCTGAGTCGCAGACACTCACCCGGAGACAGCCGTGATAACCCTCGCCCACATTCTTTCTGTTGGTCCGGACGAAATGACGTTTGAGAACGGTGGCCTGGAACTTCTCGAACGGCACCTGCACGACCTCGGACCAGAACCGCTCGGCGGCGGCGACATCTGTCGACTCGTGGACGTACACAGAGAGTCGAAGACGATCGGGGTCGACGCCGACGAGGTCGAGCCAGTCGAGGAACAGCGTGATCAGGCCAGGGTCACTGTTGACGAACACCAGCCGCTCCTCCGGCCGCCACGGCTTGGATTTGGTTCCCTCGGCCCAGTAGGCGACCGCACCAGCGATCAGCAGCTCGCGGTCGCTCAGCGGGCCTAGCGCGTTGGCCCAGCGCAGCCTTTCGCCCTGCCGCTCGATGGCGGTGCGCCGCCGTCGCTGTGCGAAGTATCGCTGGAGACCCTCGCGACGCGCCTTCTCTCCGGCAGGAGAGATCGGTGGCCGGGGCAGGTCCCGGACCCACAGAGAGACAGAGCTCTTGGACACGTTGAGCTCGGTCGCGATCTCGACGTAGGACCTGCCCTCCTGGCGCAGCTCTCGAGCCCGTGCGCGCGCTTCGGTCTTGGGTCTCATGGAGCATGAATACCCTTCGGCACCGACAGTTTTCGGCGGCCGATGACCGGCGCTCGATACTCTGCGGGACGTGCGGGTCCTCGTAACAGGTGGCGCCGGGTTCATCGGCTCCCACTACGTCCGCAGCCTGCTGGACGGCACGCACGACGAGACCGGTGCAACGGCACCGCAACGCGTCATCGTGCTCGACAAGCTGACCTACGCCGGCAACCTCGCGAACCTCGATCCGGTGCGCGACGACGGGCGCCTCGAGTTCGTCGAGGGCGACATCGCCGATCCAGGTCTGGTCGCGCGCGTGGTCGCCGACGTCGACACCGTGGTGCACCTCGCCGCGGAGACCCACGTCGACCGGTCACTGATGCGCCCGGCCGACTTCGTCATGACCAACGTCGTCGGCACCCAGACGTTGCTGGACACAGCCCGCCGCCACCGCGTCGACCGCTTCGTCCACGTGTCGACCGACGAGGTCTACGGCTCGCGCGAGTCCGGGGCCTCGACGGAGAGCGACCCACTGCGGCCGAGCTCGCCGTACGCCGCGACGAAGGCGGGCAGCGACCTGCTCGCCCTCGCCTACGCGAACACTTACGGCCTGCCGGTGTCGGTGACGCGCTCAGCCAACACGTACGGCCCGTACCAGTACCCGGACAAGATCATCCCGTTGTTCGTGACGAACCTGCTGCGGGGCGAGCGCGTCCCGCTGTACGGCGATGGGCAGCACGTGCGCGACTGGCTGCACGTCGACGACCACGCCCGCGCCCTCCACCGGGTGGTCGAGCTGGGCCGGCCGGGGGCGATCTACCACGTGGGCGGCGGAACCGAGCTGACCAACGAGGCGCTCACGGCCAGGTTGCTCGAGGCGTGCGGCGCCGAGCCGGACGCGGTGGAGCGGGTGGCCGACCGCCCGGGACACGACCGGCGCTACCTGCTGGACACGACCCGCACGCAGGCCGAGCTCGGCTGGGCACCGCGTGTGCCCTTCGACACAGGGCTGGTGGAGACGGTCGCGTGGTTCGCGACCCATCGGGAGTGGTGGGAGCCGCTGCGCGAGCGGGCGACGCCGGTCCGCTGACCGTTCCGCTGCCCCGCGCGCGCAGCAACCGGCCGGGAATAGAGACGCTCTCTTTGCCAAACCTACGGGTGCGTAGGTTACGGTGGCGTAAGGACGCGCTCCCCTCCCCCGATGGACTTCGAGGTACCCCCCCATGACTCCACCCACAGCGACGATCACCGAGCCTGAGGCGCCAACGAGGGGCACCCTCGGTGCCACGCGGAAGAAGAACTGGGAGCAGGTCGCCCTGTTCCTCTTCGTCGGCATTCCGTTCCTCGCCATCCTCGTGTCGATACCGGTCGCCTGGGGGGGCTGGCTCGGCTGGACGGACGTCGCGATCGCCGTCGTGATGTACGCGATCAGCGGGCACGGAGTCACCGCGGGGTTCCACCGCTACTTCACCCACGGCAGCTTCAAGGCGAAGCGGCCGCTCCGCGTCGGACTGGCGATCGCCGGAAGCATGGCCGTCGAGGGCCCGGTGATCCGCTGGGTCGCCGACCATCGCAAGCACCACAAGTTCTCCGACAAGGAGGGCGACCCGCACTCGCCGTGGCGCTACGGCGAGAGCATTCCCGCGCTGATGAAGGGTCTCTGGTACTCGCACATGGGCTGGCTGTTCGACTTCGAGCAGACGCCCGAGCGCAAGTTCGCCCCCGACCTGTTGCGCGACCGCGACATCGTGCGGGTCAGCCGGCTCTTCCCGCTGTGGGTTTTCATCTCGCTGATGGCGCCCCCCGTGCTGGGCGGCCTGATCACCATGTCGTGGCACGGGGCTTTCACCGCGTTCTTCTGGGCGAGCCTCGTGCGCATCGGCCTGCTGCACCACGTGACCTGGTCGATCAACTCCATCTGCCACGCAGTCGGCCAGCATCCCTACGACAGCCGTGACCGGTCGGGCAACGTCTGGTGGCTGGCGGCGCTGTCGATGGGCGAGTCGTGGCACAACCTGCACCACGCCGACCCGACCTGTGCGCGCCACGGCGTCGAGCGCGGCCAGATCGACTCGACCGCACGGTTCATCCAGTTCTTCGAGGCGTTCGGGTGGGCTACTGACGTCCGCTGGCCGAAGCAGGAGCGGATCGCCGCCAAGAGGGCCGCCTGACGGACACCTCGCGTGCAAAGGGGGCCAAAGACGGCACGAGGCATGATGGCGGGATGAACCCTGCCACCCCCGACGCCGAACGCAACGGTGGCCGGCGCGACGGCCGCGCACGGATGACCGGCAAGGAACGCCGCGAACAGCTTCTCGACATCGGCCGGTCGCTGTTCGCCGCGCGCGGGTTCGACGCCACGTCCGTCGAGGAGATCGCGCAGCGGGCAGGCGTCTCCAAGCCGGTCGTCTACGAGCACTTCGGCGGGAAGGAAGGCCTCTACGCCGTTGTCGTCGACCGCGAGATGAGCACGCTGCTCGACGCGATCACGGGCGCACTGTCCAGCAGCGGGCGTCCGCGCGAGCTGCTCGAGCGGGCCGCGCTCGCGCTGCTCGACTACGTGGAGACCTCGACCGACGGCTTCCGCATCCTGGTGCGCGACTCACCGGTCGCTCAGTCGACCGGCACCTTCGCCTCTCTCATCAGCGACGCCGCGTCGCAGGTCGAGCACATCATGGGCAACCAGTTCAAGGAACGCGGCTACAACACCAAGCACGCCCCGATGTATGCGCAGATGCTCGTGGGCATGGTCGCGCTCACCGGTCAGTGGTGGCTCGACGCGCGCAAGCCGGCGAAGGCCGAGGTCGCCGCTCATCTCGTCAACCTTGCGTGGAACGGCCTGTCCGGGCTCGAGGCCAGGCCCGGGCTCACGTCACTGAGCGACTGATTGGGGCTGAACGACGCCTACCGGTGGGCGACCGCGAAGACGCGCCGGTAGGGCAGCACGGTGCCGAACGACTCACGCGGGTATGCCAGCCGCAGCCGCTCGGCGTACTCCGCGACGAAGTCGTCGCGGGCCTCGCCTTCCAGGGCCGAGAGCGCCGGCCGGAGCGCGGTGCCGCGCATCCACCGGAGCACGGCGTCCTCTCCCTGCAGGACCTGCAGGTAGGTCGTCTCCCAGACGTCGACCGTGCAGCCGAGGGACGCAAGGCGATCGAGGTACGTCGAGGGCTCCTCCGACGCCGGCCACGCGAGATCGTGGGGCTCGAGCATGTCGCGCCACCGCGGTGACGCGGCGAGGTCCACCAGCTCGGTGTGACACGGCTCCCCGAAGTTGCCCGGGACCTGGAACGCGAGCCATCCCTCCGGCGTGACCATGCCCACCAGCCGCTCGAGCAGGTCGAGGTGACCGGGCACCCATTGCAGCGTGGCGTTGGACGTCAGCACGTCCACCGGCCGCGGGGCCGCCCAGGTGCGCAGGTCGGCGACCTCGAAAGCGAGCCCCGGAGGCGACTGCCCCTCCTCGGCGCGGGCGACCATCTCCGTCGAGCTGTCAACCCCGCGCACCTCGGCGCCGGGCCAGCGGGCGGCCAGCTCGCGGGTGAGGTTGCCCGGGCCGCAGCCCAGGTCGGCGACGTAGGCCGGCTCCGCTCGCGCGGACGCGTGCCATGAGGTCGCGGAACGGCCTCCCCCGGAAGTCTTCGAAGGTGAGGTACTCACTCGGGTCCCATCGCACCGAAGCACTCTCTCCGGCCAGATATCTTGATGTCAAGAGGCTTGTTGTCGTTAGGGTTTGATCACGCGAGGAGGTAGCGGGCATGCAGGACGAGGTCGACCGGCTGGTGGCGGCCTGGGGCCGCGAACGGCCCGACCTCGACGTACGACCGCTCGAGGTGCTCAGCCGGGTCACCCGCCTGGCCCGCCACCTCGACCGGGCGCGGCGAGCCGCGTTCGCGGCGCACAACCTCGAGCTGTGGGAGTTCGACGTGCTCGCCGCGCTGCGCCGGGCCGGCAAGCCCTACGTGCTCTCCCCCGGCCGGCTGCTGGGTCAGACGATGGTCACCTCGGGCACCATGACCAACCGCATCGATCGGTTGGAGTCGCGCGGGCTCGTGCAACGGATGCCCGACCCGGCCGACCGCCGCGGCGTCCATGTCCGGCTCACCCCCGGCGGCGTGGAGCGGGTCGACGCCGCGCTGGCCGACCTGCTCGCCCACGAGCGCGACATCCTGGCCACTCTCCCGGGGCGACAGCAGGACATGCTCTCCGGCCTGCTGCGCGCCCTCATCGCGCCCTTCGACGACGACCGCTGACCAGGCCCGCTCGTAGACCGACGTCAGGCAGGGACGAAGCGGCCCTCGACCAGCAACGGCACCACCGACGACACGTCGACCTCGCTGGCGATGCGGACGTCCTCCGCGAAGCCCTTGTCCACGAGCTCGCGGCCCGACGGGCAGTCCTGGAGCGGACGCAGCGAGCGGAACGCGGCGACGGCGGCCTCTGCGTCCGGCGAGAGCTCGGCGCCGGGGTCGTGACCCATCAGCCGGTCGGCGACGGCTCCGGCCCCGACCAGGTCCTCGTACGCCGGACGCAGCGACCCGTCGCCCCACTGCTCGCCGGCAGACACCAGCCCGATCCGGTCGAAGGAGGAGGCGAGGTACGCGGCCACCGCGGTCGCGTTGCGCAGGCCACCGGCCACCAGGGGCACGCCCCCGCCGATCGCGGCGTGAGCAATAGACGACCCGTTGGGCGAGGGCAGGATCAGCCGGGAGTCGCCGTCGAGGTCGACGAGGCTGGCCGGCGAGAGCGTCGGTCCCTCGTGCGAGGCGCGGCTCCCGGCCAGGACGGCGCCGATCTGGCGGGCCAGCTCGCCGGCGTTCTCCCCACCGGTGTGCGGCCACACCTTGGCTCCGCGCTCCAAGGCGACGGTCACCGAGGTGGAGAACGACAGGACGTCGACCACCACGATCACATCGCTCGACTCGGCGAGGACCCTGGCGCCGATTGGTCCCCACTCGAGCGCGACCAGCATGCGCGCGAGCGTAGCCCCGAGCGGGCGCGCCGTCAGCCGGGGGGCGCGGTGTCACTCCACCGACTCGGCCAGCTCGAGCCAGCGCTCCTCGAGCCGGGCACGTTCGTCCGCCAGCTCCCGCAGTGTGGTGTCGAGGGCGAGCACCCGCTCGTGGTCGGTGGCCGCGTCGGCCAGGTCGATGTGCAGCCGGTCCTCGCGGTCGGCCAGGCGCTGCAGGGCCCGGTCCAGCCGGGCCAGCTCCTTGCGCGCTGCACGCGACGTTGCCGCATCCGAGACGGCCGCGCGCGGCTGGCTGCCCTGCTCCTGTGACGCGGTGACCTCGGCCCGGCGCAGCGCGAGGTACTGCTCGACGCCGCCGGGCAGGTCGCGCAGCTGCCCGCCCGCGAGGAGGGCCACGAACCGGTCGCACGTGCGCTCGAGGAAGTAGCGGTCGTGCGAGACGACGAGCAGGGTGCCCGCCCACCCGTCGAGAAGGTCCTCGAGTGCCGTCAGGGTGTCGACGTCGAGGTCGTTCGTCGGCTCGTCGAGGACGAGCACGTTGGGCTCGTCCATCAGCAGGCGCAGCAGCTGCAGCCGGCGTCGCTCGCCACCGGAGAGCTCGGCCACCGGGGTCCACTGCGCGTTGCCGGTGAAGCCGAAGCGTTCGCAGAGCTGGGTCGCCGTGACCGTCCGGCCCTTGCCGAGCTCGACGACCCGGCGTACCTCCTCGACCGCCTCGAGCACCCGCAGCGTCGGGTCGAGCTCGGCGACGTCCTGGGAGAGGTGGCCCGCGCGCACCGTGACGCCGGTGACGACCCGTCCGGCGGCGGGCGCCAGCTGCCCGAGCAGCAGCCGCAGCAGCGAGGTCTTGCCCGACCCGTTCACGCCGGCAAGGCCGAGCCGGTCTCCCGGGCCGACCTGCCATGTGAGGTGGTCGAGCAGGGCCCGGTCGCCGACCTGCAACGTCACGTCCCGCACGTCGTACACCGTCCGGCCGAGCCGGGCACTGGCGAAGCGCATCAGCTCGACGTCGTCGCGCGGCGGGGGCTCCTCGGCGATGAGTGCGTTCGCCGCGTCGATGCGGAAGCGCGGCTTCGAGGTGCGGGCAGGCGGACCGCGGCGCAGCCACGCGAGCTCCTTGCGCACCAGGTTGTCTCGCCGCGCGTCGGTCGCCGCTTGCATGCGCGCGCGCTCCGCACGGGCCAGCACGTACGCCGAGTAGCCGCCGTCGTAGGCATGCACCGCGCCGCCCTGCACCTCCCAGGTGGCCGTGCACACCGCGTCGAGGAACCACCGGTCGTGCGTGACGACGACGAGCGCCTCGCGGCGACCGGTCAGGTGGTGCGCCAGCCAGTCGATGCCCTCGACGTCGAGATGGTTCGTCGGTTCGTCGAGGACGAGGAGATCGGCCACCTCCACCAGTGCTTGCGCGAGTGCGACGCGGCGTCGCTCGCCGCCGGAGAGCCCGTCGACTGTGCGGTCGAGGACGGCGTCCACGTCCAGCGACCCGCTGCTGCCCGAGCTGCCGAAGAGCCCCGCGAGCACGTCACGGACCTCCGCGTTCGACGCCCAGGTGTGGGCGGGCCCGCCCCCGACGACGAGGTCGCGCACCGTCGTACCGGGGGGAAGGTGCTCTCGCTGGGCAACGCGGCCGACTCGCAGGCCAGAGGTGCGGGTGACCCTTCCCTCGTCGGCCGTCTCGTCGCCGGCGAGCAGGCGCAGCAGCGTGGACTTGCCGCCGCCGTTGCGCCCGACGACGCCGACCCGGTCACCCTCCGCGACGCCCAGCGAGATGGCGTCGAAGAGCGTTCTGGTGCCGAAGGACTTCGAGACGGACTCGAGGTTGACGAGGTTGCGTGCCACCTCAGCGCGGCCTCGACGGTCCGTCGGTCACTCGGGCGCCGGCGACCGGGCCGTGCGCCCGCTTGACCGCGCGGCAGGCGGCGCTGGCGCCCAGTGCCACCGCGATCTCCAGCGCGTGCTCGCCGTCGCGCGCCAGGAACGCGACAGTCGGGCCGCTGCCCGACACCACGCCGCCGAGTGCGCCGGCGTCCTCGCCGACGCCGAGGGTCTCGCGCAGCTCCGGACGCAGGCTGCACGCAGCCGGCTGCAGGTCGTTGCGCAGGGCACGGCCCAGGGAACGGGACTCGCCGGAGCGCAGCGCGGTCATCAGCCGCTCCGACACCCGTGGCTCGGGCAGGATCCGGCCGGCCCGCAGCCGGTCGCACTCGCGGTAGACCTCCGGCGTGGACAGCCCTCCCTCGGCAAGGGCGAGCACCCACTCGAAGCGCCCGCGGCCGAGCGCCGGCGTCAGCCGCTCACCACGTCCGAGACCGACCGCTGTGCCCCCCACCAGCGCGAAGGGCGCGTCGCTCCCGAGTCGGGCGGCCAGCGCCGCAAGCTCGTCGCGAGCGAGACCGCAGCCCCAGAGCGCGTCGCAGGCGACCAGTGCGGCGGCGGCGTCCGCGCTGCCTCCGGCCATCCCCCCGGAGACGGGGATGCCCTTGCGCACGTGCAGGTGCACGTCGGGCTCGGCGCCGACGTGCTCGGCGAGCAGCCGGGCCGCGCGAGCGGCGAGGTTCCTGTCGTCCCGGGGCACGTCCTCGAGCTCGACGTCACGGTCACCGGCGACGGTGACGCGCAGCCCCTGATGGTCGGTGGCCGTGATGTCGTCGTAGAGCGAGAGCGCGTGGAAGACCGTGGTCAGCTCGTGGTAGCCGTCCTCACGCCGCGCGCCGACGGACAGCTGGAGGTTGACCTTCGCAGGTGCCCGAACGGTGACCGAGGCCATCCGGTCACCCTAGGCGCGGGCTAGGGCGCCTTTCCGCCAGGCGGGTGAACTCAGCCACCCCCAACGCCTCGCCCCTCGCGCCGGGGTCGACGCCGGCCGCCCGGATGGCCTCCTCGGCGGCTGCCGGGGACCCGGCCCAGCCGGCCAGCGCGGCGCGCAGGGTCTTGCGCCGCTGGGCGAAGGCGGCGTCGACGACCGCGAAGACCTCGTCGCGACGCGCGCGGGTGACCGGGGGCTCGCGCCGGTGCAGCGCCACGAGTCCCGAGTCGACGTTGGGCGCCGGCCAGAACACCGTGCGGCCGACAGCGCCGGCCCGGGTTGCCTCGGCGTACCACGCTGTCTTGACCGAGGGCACGCCGTAGACCCGGGAGCCGGGCGGTGCGCAGAGGCGCGCGGCAACCTCCGCCTGCACCATCACCAGACCGTGACGGATCGTCGGGAAGCGCTCGAGCAGGTGAAGCAGCACCGGCACCGCGACGTTGTAGGGCAGGTTGGCGACGAGTGCGGTCGGCGCTTCGGCCGGCAGCTCGTTCACCTGCATCGCGTCGGCGGTGACGACCGCGAGCCGGTCGGCGTACGCCGGTGCGTGCTCGGCGACGGTGCCGGGCAACGCCCCCGCGAGCACCGGGTCGATCTCGACGGCGACGACCTGCTCGACGACCGGCAGCAGCCCGAGGGTGAGTGACCCGAGGCCGGGGCCCACCTCGACCACGACGTCATCTGCGTCCACCCCAGCGACGCGCACGATCCGCCGCACGGTGTTGGGATCGATGACGAAGTTCTGGCCCAGCGACTTGACCGGGCGCATGCCGACGCGGTTGGCGAGGTCACGGATCTCGGCGGGCCCGAGCAGCGGCGAGGGGCCGGTCGGCTGGGTCAACGACGACCGGTCGCCGTCAGAGGTACTTCCCGCAGACCGGCCACTGGCCCGCGCCGGAGCGGTTGTAGAGGATCTGGGCGCGATAGGTCTGCTCGCCGGAGCCGTAGTCGGTCGGCAGGCCGGACCCACCGACGGAGTGCCAGGTGCTCGCGCTGAACTGGTAGAGGCCGTAGTAGGGCCCGGCCGGGTTGTAGGCGTCGGGGTTGCCGCCGGACTCGCAGTCGGCGAGCGCCGCCCAGTTGAGCCCGTCGGCGGCCGGGTTGTTCTCCTCCGGCGTAGGGCGCTTCTTGGTTCCCACCAGCACGACCTCGGTGACGGGCTTGGCCGCGACCCGCTCGTCGACCAGCTTGCGCGACGCGCGGCGGCCGTTGAGGAAGGTCTCGCGGAAGGTGCGCACGCGGAGGCCGACCTTGCCCGTGGTCGCCACCTCGGTCTCGCCCTCGTAGAGCTCGTCGGTCTGACGCCGCACCGTCTTGAACGGGATGGGCCGCTGCTCGACGACGCGTTTGCCGTCGACGCGGGTGACGGCGACGACCATCTCCTCGGTCGGACGCGCCCCGAGATCGGCGGTGACCCGGTCCTGCCGGCGCAGCTCGATGCCGGCTTCGCGCATGGCACTGCGCACCGTGAAGGCATTCGTGGTGAGCTCGCGCCGCTTGCCGTCGGCGAGGAAAGTCAGCCGGTGCGGTAGACGAACGTCGAGCTTCATGCCGCCGCGGGCGATGCGCGTGGAACGCGAGGCGCTGACGTAGGCACCGTCGGCGCGGACGCCGAACATCATCAGCGCCTCGTCGACGTTGCGGGCTGTCGTCCAGACGGTGCGCGTCTGGTCGTCGACGGTCAGCACAATCGGCCGGGCATAGCGGACCACGATCGTCTCGCCGTCGGAGAAGCCAACGTTTCGGGTGGGCGTGACCAGGTCGTGGCTGCCGACGCGGATGCCCTCGCGCTCGAGAACGGCGCCGACCGTCTTGGCGAAGCTGCGGACCTGGTGGCGCTGACCGTCGACGGAGACGGTGACCGTCTTGTCGGTGGCGACGAAGGCTGTGGTCCCCGCGATCACGAACGACACGACGAGGGCCTGGACGACCAGGGCGACCCAGCTCCGTCGCACGGCGCTCCCGTCCTCGTCGTCCCGGGCGCGGGCTGGTGGCTGGCGGAAGAGGCGTCCGACGCCACCGGGGTCCGATCCCGGCTGGGTGGTGTGGCCGGGGGGCTTGGAAGCCCTGCCTCGACCGACAGTCACGGGACGCTAACTATCCCGCCTGCTGCCCGTCAAACCGTCATCCATCCCGCAAAACCCCCACCCCCCAAACCCCCCGCTCAGTTGATCTTGGGTCACCAGGGGTCGAGGGCGGCGTCGGTGTTGGCATCGAGGGCGGCGCAGAGCTCGTCCTCGGTGACCTCCTTGACCGCGGCCATGGCCCGCACGGTGAGCGGGACGAGGTAGGACGCGTTGGGCTGGCCACGGTGCGGCATGGGCGTGAGGAACGGCGCGTCGGTCTCGACCAGCAGCCGGTCGAGGGGCGCGACCGCCAGGGCATCGCGCAGCCCCTGGGCGTTCTTGAACGTCACCGTGCCGGCGAAGGAGAGCCACCAGCCACGCTCGACGCAGTGGGCGGCCATCGCCGCATCCCCGGAGAAGCAGTGGAAGATCACCCGTTCGGGGGAGACCTCCTCCTCGAGCAGACGCAGTACGTCGTCGTGGGCGTCGCGGTCGTGCACGACCAATGCCTTCCCGTGCCGTTTCGCCATCTCGATGTGGGCGCGGAACGACGCGTGCTGGGCGGCGCGGCCGTCCTCGCCGGTGCGGTAGTAGTCGAGGCCGGTCTCCCCCACGGCGCGTACGGCGGGGTCGGCAGCCAGGCCGTCGATCTCGGCCAGGGCGTCGTCCAGGGCACCGGCCGCGGCGAGACGTGGTGCCTCGTTGGGGTGCAGCGCAACGCCGGCGACGATCGCGTCGTTGTCGCGCGCCGCGTCGACCGCCCAGCGAGCGCCGGGCAGGTCGCACCCGATCTGCACGATGCGCGGCACGCCGACCGCGGTGCTGCGACGCAGCGCCTCCTCGATCTCGATCCCCTCTCCGGGCGCGGCGGAGATGTCGAGATGGCAGTGCGAGTCGGCGACCGGCACCCGAAGTGGCTCGGGTGCCGGTGGCCGTTCGCGCGCGGTGCGCGCCATCACGCACTCACGAAGCGTCGGCGTCCTCGATCTGCGGGAACAACGGCGCGCTCTTGGTGATCGTCGCCCCACCCGGGAGCTGCCCCCACCGCGCGGCCTCCTGCACGAGCTGGTCGCGGAGCGGGCCGAGGGTCGCCTCGGCGCCGAGGGCCGACCAGAGGACCGCCGCCGCCTTCGGGATCACCGGGTTGAGCAGCACCGCGATGGCACGCAACGACTCGGCGGTGGCGTAGAGCACCTGGTCGAGCTCGGCGGCCTTGCTCTCGTCCTTGGCGAGCTGCCACGGCGCGCGTTCGCTCAGGTAGTTGTTCACCTCGCGGACGAAGCCCATCGTCGCGAGGATCGCGCCCTGCAGGTCGATGCGGTCGATCGCCGCCTCGGCCTCACGCACCGCCCGCTGCAACGGGTCGGCAAGCGCAGGCTCGTCGACCACCGCGGGCAGCGCGCCCGAGCGGTAGCGGCCCACCATCGACGTCAGTCGCGACGCGAGGTTGCCGAACTGGTCGGCCAGCTCTGCCTTGTAGCGCGCCGCCATGTCCTCCCACGAGAACGAGCCGTCCTGTCCGAACGGGATCGCCCGCAGGAAGTAGTAGCGGAACGCATCGGAGCCGAAGACGTCGATGATCGCCCGCGGATGGATGCCGGTGAGCTTGGTCTTGCTCATCTTCTCGCCGCCGACGAGCAGCCAGCCGTTCGCGAAGACCTTGCGCGCAGGCTCGAGCCCCGCCGCCATCAGCATCGCCGGCCAGATGACGGCGTGGAATCGCAGGATGTCCTTGCCGACGAGGTGTACGTCGGCCGGCCACAGTTTCGCGAAACGCTCGGGATCGGTGCCGTAGCCCGCCGCGGTCGCGTAGTTGAGCAACGCGTCGATCCACACGTAGAGCACGTGCGAGTCGTCCCACGGCACCGGGATGCCCCAGTCGAACGTGGACCGGGTGATGGACAGGTCCTGCAGTCCGTTGCGGACGAACGAGATGACCTCGTTGCGCGCGCTCTCGGGCTGCACCGCGCCAGGGTTGGCGGCGTAGAACTCGAGCAGCCGGTCGGCGTAGGCCGAGAGCCGGAAGAAGTAGTTCTTCTCCGAGATGATCTCGACCGGGCGGCCGTGGATGGGGCACAGCTTGACGCCGTCGTCGCCGTTGAGCAGCTCGGAGGGCAGCTTGAACTCCTCGCACGAGACGCAGTAGGGGCCCTCGTACGCCCCCTCGTAGACCTCCCCCGCGTCGTACAGGGTCTGCCAGAACTCCCGCACCCGCTCGCTGTGGCGGACCTCGGTCGTCCGGATGAAGTCGTCGTTGGCGGCGTCGATCGTCTCGAGCACCGGCTGCCACTCGGTCTCGACGAGCCGGTCGGTCCATTCCTGGGGCGAGACGCCGCCGGCCTCAGCGGCCCGCATGACCTTCTGACCGTGCTCGTCGGTGCCCGTGAGGTACCACACCCGCTCGCCGCGCTGGCGGTGCCAGCGGGTCAGCACGTCGCCGGCGACGGTGGTGTAGGCGTGGCCGATGTGGGGGGCGTCGTTGACGTAGTAGATCGGCGTCGTGACGTAGAACGCCTCGTCCTGCTGCGCGGCCATGGGTCAAGCCTAGAGGGGCCGGACAACCTCGTTAGCGGGTAGCGATTGCCGCCGATTGCCGGCGGAGTCGCCGGTCAGCCGAGCTTGGGCAGGCCGCGCTTGAGCTGGCGGACGGCCTGCACGATCCGCTGCTCGTTCTCGATGAGGGCGAAGCGCACGTGGGAGTCACCGCCTTGGCCGAAACCGACCCCCGGCGAGACGGCGACGTCGCACTCGTTCATGAGCAGCTTGGCGAACTCGATCGAGCCGAGCTCGGCGTACGGCTCGGGGATCGGCGCCCACGCGAACATCGTGCCCCGCGGCCGCTCGACCTCCCAGCCGATGCGCCCGAGCCCGTCGATGAGGGCGTTGCGCCGCGACTCGTAGACGGCGTTGACCTCCTTGGGATAGTCGGCCGCCTCGTTCATCGTGACGGTCGCCGCGATCTGGATCGGCTGGAAGGTGCCGTAGTCGAGGTAGCTCTTGAGCTTGGTGAGCGCACCCACCACCTCCGCGTTGCCGGTCAGGAACGCCACCCGCCAGCCGGCCATGGAGAACGACTTGGTCATCGAGTAGAGCTCGACCGCGCAGTCCTTGGCGCCCTCGCACTGCAGGATCGACGGCGGCATCCACCCGTCGAACGCCACGTCCGCGTAGGCGAAGTCGTGCACCAGCACGACCTCCCGCTCGCGGGCCCAGTCGACCAGTCGCTGCATGTCGGTGAGCTCGACGGTCGCGGTCGTCGGGTTGTGCGGGAAGGACAGCACCACGACGCGCGGCTTCGGCCAGCCGAGGTCGTAGGCGGTCATCACGTTGTCGACGAAGTCCTCACCCACACCCACGGCGACCTGGCGGGCGTCGGCGCCGGCGAGGTAGGGCCCCCAGATGTGGATGGGGTAGGACGGCGACGGCACCAGCGCCACGTCACCGGCCTGCAGCAGCACCCACATGAGGTGGCTGAACCCCTCCTTGGCGCCGATCGTCGACAGCACCTCGGTCTCGGGGTCGAGCCGCACGTCGAACTTGCGCAGGTAGAGGTCGGCGAGGGCCTCGCGCAGCTTGGGGATGCCACGGCTGGCGGAGTAGCGGTGGTTGCGGCTGTTGTGCGCTGCCTCCGCGAGCTTCTCGACCGCGATCGGGGGCGAGGGGAGGTCGGGGTTGCCGAACCCGAGGTCGACGACGTCGCGCCCGGCTCGGCGCGCCTCCTTCTTCAGGCCATCGATGATGGTGAAGACGTACGGCGGCAGCCCTGGGATCCGTCGAAATTCCACGTTTGCGAGGTTAGACCTCTCGCCCCTGCTCGCTGTCCTCCGCCTCTGGCTGGCCGCGCGCCGCGAGAGCCGCCTGGTAGAGATCGCGCCTCCCGACACCGGCGTCGGTGGCCACCACGGCGACCGCATCCTTCATCCGCTCGCCCGCGTCGACCCGCTCGCGGACCTGCGTCACGAGGTCCGCGGTCGCGGTCACCGGCGGGTCGCCAGCGCCGGCAACGACGACGGTCACCTCACCGAGTACGCCGTCGGCCGCCCACTGCGCGAGCTCGGTCAGCCCGCCCCGGCGTACCTCCTCGTAGGTCTTGGTCAGCTCGCGGCAGACAGCCGCCGGCCGCTGCGCCCCGAACGCGTCCGCCATCGCGGAGAGACTAGCCGCCAGCCTCCGGGGTGACTCGAAGAACACGAGGGTGCGGGGCTCGTCGGCGAGGCGCCGTAGCCGGCCCGCGCGCTCACCGGCTTTGCGGGGCAGGAACCCCTCGAAGCAGAAGCGGTCGACCGGCAGCCCGGACAGAGCGAGGGAGGTGAGGACCGCCGACGGGCCGGGCACTGCGGTCACCGGGATGCCGGCCGCGACGGCAGCCGCCACCAGGCGGTAGCCGGGGTCGGAGACGGAGGGCATCCCCGCGTCGGTCACGAGCACGACCCGCAGGCCGTCGCGCAGCGCCTGGACGAGCTCGTCCGTGCGGCTCGCCTCGTTCGCGTCGTAGTAGGAGACGACACGCGCGCGGACCTCAACCCCGAGCGCGGCGGCGAGCCGGCGGAGCCGTCGGGTGTCCTCGGCGGCGACCACGTCGGCGCCGGCGAGCTCACGGCCCAGCCGCGGCGACGCGTCGGCGGGGTCGCCGATCGGCGTACCCGCCAGCACGAGCACTCCGACGGGCGCAGTCTCGGCCACCTGTCCAGCTCCCGTCGGTCGTGGGATCCCGCCAAAGAGCATCCTGGACCTTTCACGGTCGCATCGGGCGCCCCGCCTACGATGGCGCGGTGCTGATGACCGCGGGCCGTTCCGCGCGCGAGCGGCTCGTGCGGCCGATACCCGACGACGGCAAGTGGGGCTGGATCGCCCCGTTGCTGGTCGCGGCATTCGCCGGAGTGCTGCGGTTCTGGCGGCTCGGCACACCGAAGGCGTTCGTCTTCGACGAGACCTACTACGCGAAGGACGCCTACTCGCTGCTGCGCTTCGGCGTCGAGCGCCAGTTCGTCGCGGCAGCCAAGGACGGGGACCCGGACCCCGCGAACGCGAAGATCCTGGCCGGCGACCTGCGCGACGTGTTCCAGGACTCCCCGTCCTACGTCGTGCACCCGCCCGGCGGCAAGTGGATGATCGCCGTCGGCGAATGGCTCTTCGGCGTGACGCCGTTCGGCTGGCGCTTCATCGTCGCGCTGACCGGCACGCTCGCCGTGTTGATGGTGGCGCGGATCGGGCGGCGCCTCTTCCGTTCGACGCTGCTCGGCTGCACCGCCGGGCTGCTGCTGGCCGTCGACGCGCTGGCCTACGTGCACAGCCGGACGGCGTTGCTCGACCCACTGTTGATGTTCTGGGCGCTGGCGGCGTTCGGCGCGTTGCTGGTCGACCGGGACAGGGTGCGAGAACGACTGGCCAACGAGCTCGCCGACGCGTCCTCGCGGTTCGGCCCTGTCCTCAGTGGGCGACCGTGGCGGTTGGTCGCCGGCCTCTGCCTCGGCATGGCGTGTGCGACGAAGTGGAGCGGCATCTGGTTCGTCGCCGTCTTCGGGCTGATGACGGTGCTGTGGGACTGGGGTGCGCGCAAGTCGGCCGGTGCGCGACGGCCGTTCGCCGGCGCGCTGGTGCGCGACGCCCTGCCGGCCTTCGGGTCGATCGTCGTCGTCGCCATCGGCGTCTACCTGCTCTCGTGGACCGGCTGGTTCGTCGGCGGCGACGACGCCTACAACCGCTACTGGGCGCGCGACCACCCGGGCACGGCTCTCGTCCCCGACGCGCTGCGCAGCCTGTGGCACTACCACGCAGACGCGTGGCGCTTCCACACCGGACTCTCGTCCTACCACCCCTACCGGTCGAGCCCATGGGGCTGGACCGTGCTGTCCCGCCCGGTCTCGTACTTCTACAACGGCTCCAAGGAAGGCGTCGGCGGCTGCGACGCCGTGACGTGCTCGCAGGCAGTGACGGCGCTGGGCACACCGGCGATCTGGTGGGCGGCCACGCTGGCTTTTCCCGTGCTGGTGTTCCTGTGGTTGGGACGACGCGACTGGCGCGCCGGCGCGATCCTGGCCGGCGTGGTCGCGGGCTGGCTGCCCTGGTTCTTCTACCAGGACCGCACGATCTTCTCCTTCTACGCCATCGCGTTCGCGCCCTTCGCCGTGCTGGCGGTCACGATGTGCCTGGGGTTGGTCATCGGAGGGCCGGACGCGTCCCGCGCCCGACGGCGCTACGGGGCGATCGCCGCAGGGACCTATGTCCTGCTCGCGGTGGCGAACTTCGCCTGGCTGCTGCCCGTGCTCTCCGCAGAGGTGATCCCGTACGCCGACTGGGCGAACCGCATGTGGTGGAAGTCCTGGATCTGAGGGCTTCTCTCAAGAGCAGCACCGGTCACCGTTAAACGAGCGCTAACAGCCTTGCCGCGCTCTCCTACGGATCCGACGGTGAAAGGGACCGAGCTCGTCCGGTCCCCATCACTGGAGGTTTCGTGCACAGGTCACGCCGCATCGCGCTCACCATCGCGACAGCAACCGGAGTTCTCGCCGGCGTAGGAGCGACGGTCGCCGCCGTCGACTCCGTCGGTGCTTCGTCGCCTGAGTCCGCACCGGCTCCTGCCCAGTCGGCACCCGCATCGACCGCGACCGCCGATCCGTCGACCGCGCTGCGGGACTACGTGTCGACGATGTCGGCCCGCGGGGACTCGCTCGAGCGGCGCGTCGCCGCCGCGCGGGACCGGCTGGAACGAGCAAGGGCACTCCGGTCGGCACGCGTGGCGGCCGTCCGCGCGCAGGCACCACAACGCGGTTTCGCCGTCGACGACTCGGACGACGCGGACGACCACTCGGAGGTCGCGGACGACCGCCACGACGACAGCGACGACCACGGCGACGACCACGACGACGAGGACAGGGACGACGACAGCGACGACGAGGACGACAGCGACGACGAGGACAGGGACGGCGACAGCGACGACGACCACGACGAGGACGATCACGATGACGACTGACCCCCGACACGGCGTGTCCGGCTGGCGCACCGCCGCCGTCGTGGCACCCGCGGCGGCAGCCGCCTTCGCCTTCGCCACCGGCTGGGCGATGGAGCATCCGCCGGAGAGCTCGGCCGCCACAGACACGAGCACGCAGGCTGCCCCGGCCGGCGAGAAGCCCGCTGCGGACCCCAAGGCCGACCAGGCCCTGCGCCGGCGGGCGGCGGCCGCGCAGGAAAGGGTCGCGCGGTTGAAGGCGACGCTCGCTCGTCTGGAGGAGCGCCATGCCTCCGTCAAGGAGAGCACTGCCTCCGCGACGAGCAGGGGCTCCGTGAGCCGGTCTCCCGACAACGCAGCAGCGGCGGTCCCCGAGCCACCGAGCGCGCCCGCGCCGGCTCCGGCTCCGGCGGCGGACACGTCGACGGGTGCGTCATGACCGCCACCGTGATCCCGGCCACGACCACCGCGTCGCCGACCCGTGGCCCCGAGCTGGTCCGGACCCTTCGGTCGATGGCGACCGACGTGACGATGCGCGTCGTCCGGCCGCGCCCCGCTGCCGTCGCTGCGCTGGACCGCGCCGAGCGGGTCTTCCACCAGGTCGCGTGGAGCTGCACGCGTTTCGACACGGCGAGTCCACTGATGCGGGCCAACGTGACACCGCGACGTTGGCATGACGTGCCCGACGAGCTGTTCGACGCCCTCCGTGAGGCGGCGGAGGCCTACGACGACACCGGCGGGCTCTTCGACCCGCGGGTGCTCCAGACGCTGGAGGCGTGGGGCTACGACAAGACACTGCCGTTCCTCGCCGGTGACGTGGCTGTCGCATCCGAGAACACGAACCGGCGGGCGGTGCGGGTGCCCGGCCGGCGTCGGTGGCGACCGCGTTTCGACGAGAGCTCTCGCACCGTGCGCCTCGGCCCGGTGCCCGTCGACCTCGGCGGCATCGGCAAAGGGCTGGCCGTCCGCTGGGCGTCACAGCAGCTCGCGGGTGTCGGCACGGCCGCACTCGTCGAGGCGGGCGGTGATCTGCACGCGTCCGGTCACGGGCCTGGTGGTCAGGGTTGGCTGGTCGCTGTCGAGGACCCGCGCGGCGGACGCGAACCGGTCGCCGCCCTGAAGCTCGAGAACCTCGCTTGCGCCACCTCGTCGGTCCGGTTGCGCAACTGGACGATCGACGGTCGTGCGGTGCACCACCTCATCGACCCGCGCACCGGCGCCCCGGCCGGGAGCGGCCTGCTGTCGGTGACGGTCGTCGGGCCGGACGCCGCGCGTGCGGAGGTCTGGAGCAAGGCCCTCTTCGTCGCCGGACGAGGCCGGGTGCGCCGGCTCGCGGATGAACGCGGTGTCGCCGCCCTGCTCGTCGACACCGACGGCATCGTCGGCATGAGCCGGGCGATGCGTCCCTACGTCGCTTGGGAGGCCGGCCGTGATCGGTGACCTCAACCGCCCGCGCTCAAGTGCGGCGCGCGCCGCAGGAGCGCTTGCCCTCGTGGTCAGCTTCGCCATCAGCGCCGGGCTCACCGGATGGCTGCTCGGGTTCAGCGTCGACTCAGTGGGGGGCGACAAGAACGCACCATGGATCATCGGCCGGGCGGCCGGCATCTCGGCGTACCTGCTGCTCGTGACGCTCGTCGCGACCGGGCTCGTCCTCGCGCACCCAATGCGGGCCCGGCTTCGCCGGCCGAGCTCGCTCACCCGGATCCGGCTGCACATGAGCCTCGCCGTCTTCACCCTCGCGTTCACCGTGCTGCACATCGTCGTGCTGGCCACGGACGAGTACGCCGGCGTCGGCTGGCGCGGCACGTTCGTCCCGATGGGCTCGTCGTATCGACCGGTGCCGGTGACCCTCGGCGTCATCGGCCTGTACGCCGGGCTGCTGGCCGGGCTGACCGCAGCGCTGTCCGGCCGCCGCCTCGTCGCGCGTGTCTGGTGGCCGGTGCACAAGGTGGCGTCGGTGTCGCTGGTGCTGGTCTGGCTGCACGGCGTCTTCGCCGGAGTCGACACACCGCTGCTGCTCTCGCTCTACCTCCTCACCGGTGGCGGCGTCCTCGCGCTCGCGGTGTGGCGGTACACGGCCCGGACGCCCGCCGACCTCGTCGAGGAACTCGCCAGCTCGCCGCAGACCGCGCTCCGGCACGGGATGCACGCAACGACAAGGAACCCGCGATGACGACCACGAACACGGCGACCCTGCGGCTTGCCCCCCTCGGCCTCCCCCGCGCGAGGCAGGAGTTTGCGCGGCGGACCCTGCTCGACGGGCCGGTCCGGTTCCCCGCCGACGAGCTCGGCGAGCTGAATACGCGTCCGACACTCGACGAGCACCTCGCGATGTACGGGCCCCGTGCTCCCAGATATCCGAGCGATCCCGATGTGCTCATCGACCTGCTCGCCGAGATCGGTCTCACCGGTCGGGGCGGTGGCCACTTCCCGGCGGCCACCAAGTGGCAGGCGGTGCGCGACGCGACGCGACGTACCGGTGTGCTGCCCGTCCTCGTCGCGAACGCGGCAGAGGGAGAGCCCGCAAGCGCCAAGGACGCCGCGCTGCTGTCCCAGCGACCGCACCTGGTCCTGGACGGTGTCGCTGCCGCGGCGGAGTGCGTCGGCGCAACCGAGGCAGTCCTGTGGCTGCACGGCGACGCGCACAAGCTGCACCGGGTGCTCACCCATGCACTGCACGAGCGCCGATCCGCGGGAACGGTGGAGCCGTCGATGCGACTGGCGAGCGGTCCGGGCCGCTATCTCAGCGGCGAGTCCAGCGCGGTCATCCGTGCCCTGTCCGGGGGCCCGACGCTGCCCGAGTTCACCCGCGAGCTTGCTGCCGTGAGCGGGGTGCACGGCCGGCCGACACTGCTGCACAACGTGGAGACGCTTGCGCGCGTTGCTCTCCTGTCTAGCACCGGCGTCGCGGACCACCGGCCGACGAGCCTCGTCACCGTGCTCGCCGGTGGTCAGCGAACCGTCCTGGAGCTCGACCCCTCCTGTCGCGTCCGCGACGCCGCACGCCTCGGTGGGTGGCCTGTTGACACGGAGCCGCAGGCGGTCCTGGTCGGCGGCTACGGCGGGTCGTGGCTGCCCTGGGACCAGGCCGCTGACCTACCCCTGCACCAGCCGGCGTTCCGCGCAGCGGGAGTGTCGCTGGGCGCCGGCATCCTCGCTCTGTTGCCCCAGGGCACGTGCGGCCTGGCCGAGACCGCGCGGATCGCGAACTACATGACGGACAGCAGCGCCCGCCAGTGCGGCCCGTGCCTGTTCGGCCTGTCCGCGATCTCGGGATCGGTCACCGACCTCTGGCGCGGTACCGCACGGCGCAACGAGATCCGCAGGCTGCAGCGGTGGGCGAGCGAGGTCGCCGGTCGCGGTGCGTGCAATCACCCCGACGGCGTCGTACGCATGGTGCTCTCCGCCCTTGTCACCTTCGCCGACGACGTCGAGGCGCACCGCAGACGGCGGCCCTGCGACGGAGCCGGTGCGCCCGGACTGTTACCTGTTCCCTCGGAAACGTCATGAGGCGGGACGTCCATCCGGCGCGGCTCCGTGTCGATCCCGTCGCGTGCGACGGGGTCGGGATGTGCGCCCACCTGGCCCCCGAGGTGGTGCGCCTCGACTCGTGGGGCTTCCCGATCCTCCCCGACCGTTACCTCGCCCCCGGAGAGCAGCGTCCGGCAAAGCAGGCCGTCGCCGGTTGCCCGCGGAAGGCCCTGTTCCTCGACCAGCGCTAGTCGAGGCCGGTGCGCCTGGTGGCCGTTGCTGGCCCGAGGCCCTATGTTCCACGGTGTGTTTACACGCGTTGTTAACGTGCCCATGAATGGACGGCTTGATGGCTTTTGCGCGGGCCGAGTTGGCTGAAAAGGTTGACTCAGCACCATGTGAGCGTTCACATTGATGACCGCGTGACGGGCCTGGACGCCGACCACGGCGGCAGACGTCCCCGAGGAGGAGGACTCGTGAGAACAAAGCTTGGCGTGGCCGCGCTGGGATCGGCTCTGGCACTGCTTCTGGCCGCCTGCGGTGGAAGCGGAGCGGGTGACGACAGCGGTTCCGGCGGTGGGAAGAAGGAAGCGAAGGACCTGACGATCGGTGTGTCGATGCCGACGCAGACCTCGGAACGGTGGATCGCCGACGGCAACAGCGTCAAGGAGCAACTGGAGAAGAAGGGCTACAAGGTCGACCTCCAGTACGGCAACGACGACATCCCGACGCAGTCCCAGCAGGTCGACCAGATGATCACCCAGGGTGCTGACGTGCTGATCATCGCTGCGATCGACGGCACCGCGCTGAGCGGTCAGCTCCAGGCCGCGGCGGACAAGAACATCCCGGTGATCGCCTACGACCGGCTGATCCGCGACAGTGAGAACGTCGACTTCTACGTCACGTTCGACAACTACAAGGTGGGCGTCGCCCAGGCCACCGCACTGCTGACGGGGCTCGGGCTCCTGAAGGAGGACGGCTCGCCGGGAGACGCCAAGGGTCCGATGAACATCGAGCTGTTCGCCGGCTCGCTGGACGACAACAACGCCTTCTTCTTCTTCGACGGCGCCATGGACACCCTGAAGAAGTACATCGACGACGGCACGCTGGTCGTCAAGTCCGGGCAGACCAAGATCGAGCAGGCGGCGACGTTGCGCTGGCTGCAGGAGACCGCACAGAAGCGGATGGAGGACCTGCTCACCAAGGAGTACAACAACGCGGAGGTCAGCGGTGTGCTGTCGCCGTACGACGGCCTCTCCCGTGGGATCATCACCGCCCTGCAGAACGACGGCTACGGCAAGGGTGCCAAGAAGATGCCCGTCGTCACGGGTCAGGACGCCGAGATCGCATCCGTCAAGCTGATCGCCGACGGGGTCCAGAGCTCCACGATCTTCAAGGACACCCGGTTGCTCGCCGAGCAGGCCGTCATCGCTGCGGAAGCATTCCTCGGTGACAAGGAGCCGGAGGCGAACGACACGAAGTCCTACGACAACGGCGTCAAGGTCGTGCCGTCCTTCCTGCTCCCGGTCGAGACCGTCTACAAGGACAACATCCAGAAGTCGCTGATCGACTCCGGGTACTGGACCGAGGAAGAGGTGGCGTCGGGCCAGGCGAAGGGCTGATTCGGACTCGCTGCACGCCCGGGCCGGGCACCGGCTGATCAAGTGGTGCCCGGCCCTGCACCCTTTTCCCGCGCGACGCGACCACCACGGCAAGGACGGCGGACATGGCGGACGACCACATCTTGGAGATGCGGGACATCACCAAGACGTTTCCGGGTGTCAAGGCGCTGCAGAACGTCTCGCTCTCGGTGCGACGGGGCGAGGTCCACGCGATCTGCGGCGAGAACGGGGCCGGAAAGTCGACGCTGATGAAGGTGCTCTCCGGCCTCCATCCCTCCGGCACCTACGACGGCGAGATCGTGTACGACGGCCAGCCGATCCACTTCGCCAACATCCGTGACAGCGAGCAGGTCGGCATCGTGATCATCCATCAGGAGCTCGCCCTGGTTCCCTACCTCTCGATCGCCGAGAACATCTACCTCGGCAACGAGCGCAAGGGCAGGGGCGGCCTGATCGACTGGAACCGTGCCAACGCCGAAGCCGACGAGCTGCTGCGCTCGGTAGGCCTCCGGGAGAACGCGGTGACACGGGTAGGTCAGCTGGGCGTCGGGAAGCAGCAACTTGTCGAGATCGCCAAGGCGATGTCCAAGGACGTCCGGCTGCTGATCCTGGACGAGCCGACGGCCGCCCTCAACGACCGGGACAGCGCCCACCTCCTCGACCTGCTGCGTCAGCTCCACAAGCGGGGGATCACCTGCATCATGATCTCCCACAAGCTGAACGAGATCGAGAACATCGCCGACTCGACCACGGTGATCCGCGACGGCAAGACAGTGGAGACGCTCGACATGCGCTCGGGCGAGGTGACGCAGAACCGCATCATCCGGGGGATGGTCGGGCGTGACCTCGAGAACCGCTTCCCCGAACGGGTTTCCCAGCCCGGCGAGGAGGTCCTGCGCATCGAGGACTGGACGGTCCAGCATCCGACTCAGGACAGGGCGGTCGTCCAGGATGCGTCCCTGTCCGTGCGTGCGGGCGAGGTGGTCGGCCTCGCCGGCCTGATGGGAGCCGGGCGAACCGAGCTGGCCATGAGCGTCTTCGGTCGCTCGTACGGTCGAGAGATCCGCGGTCGCCTCTACAAGCGTGGCCACGAGATCAAGGCCCGCGACGTCGCCGAGGCCATCGGGCACGGCATCGCCTACGCGACGGAGGACCGCAAGAAGTACGGACTCTGTCTGATCGACGACGTCCGTCGCAACGTGTCCGCCGCGAGCCTGGGAAAGATCTCCCACCGCGGCTGGGTCAACTCCAACGAGGAGACCAAGGTCGCCGAGGAGAGCCGCCGCAGCCTGAACATCAAGGCGCCGTCGGTCATGTCGGTCGTCGGCAAGCTCTCCGGGGGCAACCAGCAGAAGGTCGTACTCGCCAAGTGGATCTTCTCGGATCCGGAAGTGCTCATCCTGGACGAGCCGACCCGAGGCATCGACGTCGGCGCCAAGTACGAGATCTACACGATCATCAACAGGTTGGTGAGCGAGGGCAAGGCCGTGATCGTCATCTCGTCCGAGCTGCCGGAGCTGCTCGGGATCTGCGACCGTATCTATGCCCTTTCCGCCGGCAGGATCACCGGCGAGATGTCCGTGCGCGAGGCGACGCAGGAGAGCCTCATGCAACTGATGACGATGGAGAGAGAGCTCGCGCAATGACCGACAGCGCCACACAAACCGAGACCAAGGCCGAGTCGACGGACGCCGCGGCAGGCGCGCTGCACACCGGCACGAGCGACCTCCGAGAGCTGTTCACGCGCAACCTGCGCCAGAGCGGCATCTACATCGCCTTCGTGGCGATCATCGGCCTGTTCGCGATCCTCACCGACGGCGTGCTGCTCAGCCCCGGCAACATCACCAACATCGTCCTGCAGTACTCCTACATCCTCGTCCTGGCCATCGGCATGGTCATCGTCATCGTCGGCGGCCACATCGACCTCTCCGTCGGCTCCGTCGTCGCCCTCACCGGCGCCGTCTCGGCCGTCGTCGTCATCCAGCAGGACCACCCGTGGTGGATGGGCGTTATCGCCGCCATCGCTGTCGGGTTGGCGGTCGGCGTATGGCAGGGCTTCTGGGTCGCCTACGTCGGAATCCCGGCCTTCATCGTCACCCTCGCCGGCATGCTGCTGTTCCGCGGGCTGACGTTGCAGGTGCTGGACAACATCTCCCTGTCGCCCTTCCCCAGCGAGTACCAGAACATCGCCGGCGGCTTCCTCAACGGCCTGTTCGGCGGGCAGGGCTACGACGCGTTCACCCTGTTCATCGCTGCGTTCGCCGTCGTCGGCTACGCCGTCAGCCAGTTCCGCACCCGGCTGGCCAGGGTGCGGTACCAGCAGCCGGTCGAGTCGTTCCCCCTCTTCGTCGCGCGCATCGTCGCGGTCGGGGCGGTCATCATGTACTTCGCGTGGCAGCTGGCCCACGCGCGTGGACTTCCCATCGTGCTGATCACCCTGGCCGTGCTCATCCTCGGCTACACCCTTCTCACCAAGCGCACGGTCTTCGGCCGGCAGGTTTACGCGATCGGCGGCAACCTGTCCGCCGCCCAGCTCTCCGGCGTCAAGGTCAAGAAGATCAACTTCTGGATCTTCGTCAACATGGGCTTCCTCTCCGCACTGGCCGGCATCATCTACTCCTCACGGTCCAACGGTGCCCAGCCCGCAGCAGGCAACATGTTCGAGCTCGACGCCATCGCCGCCGTGTTCATCGGCGGTGCGGCCGTCACCGGAGGCGTCGGCACCGTGGTCGGAGCCATGGTCGGGGGCCTGATCATGGCCGTGATGAGCAACGGCATGCAGCTGATGGGCATCGACCAGTCCATCCAGTCCGTGGTCAAGGGCCTGGTCCTGCTGCTCGCGGTCGCATTCGACATCTACAACAAGCGCCGCGCCGGCAACGTCCGATAGCGGCAGTGTCCGCGCTATCGGCTAGAGGTGCCGCCGCAGGTGGTCGAGCTCCTTCTGCGTGATCGGGATGACGGTGCCATGCCTCGGGCTGGACGGCAGGTCGGCCTCGGGGATCGAGTTCCAGTCTCCCGAGGCGATGTCGTCGGTGACGAACGCCATGTACCCCTCGCCGCCGTGGTAGCTCGGCTGGTCGATGAGCATGTACCAGCGGTCTGCGACCTCGTTGTCACGGAAGACCGTCGGTCCCTCGCCCTGGCCGCTGAATGTGCCGCCCCACGGGTTCGGCTCGCCTGCACCGATGCGCTCCCGGACCAGCGACCACGGTGAGGACGTCGCGTCCGGCACGCTGCCCGTGACAACTGCCTTGAGGTCGGTGGACTTCTCCTGGCGCACCGTGAATGACTGCTCGTCCTTGATGAACCGGTAGAAGGTGTCACCGTCGCGGACGACAGTGGCGTCGATCATGCCTCGGCCGATGCCTCGCTTGACGTCAACCCACGGCTTGGCCTCATCAAAGTTGCGGAAGTCGCGGGTCGTCGCGTACATCATCCGGTTGTACGACGTGCGGAAGTCGCGCGAGGACTCGTCGGTGGTCGGGTAGAGGTTGGAGGCCCAGTAGACGACGTACTCGCCGCTCTCCTCGTCATAGAACGCCTCCGGTGCCCACGTGTTGCCTGCGAAGTCGGACGACACCTTCACCATGCGCTGCTTCGACCAGTGCACCAGGTCGGTGGACTCCCAGATCATCAGGTGCTTGCTGCCGGACTCCTGCGCCTCGGAGAAGTTGTTGCCGCCGTAGATGCGCAGGTCGGTCGCCAGGAGCCAGAACCTCTTGCCATCGTGGGACCGGATGAGGAACGGATCGCGCAGTCCCTTCTCGCCGAGGGTCGAGGTGAGCAACGGCTTGCCGTCGTTGAGAGTGTCCCACTTAAGAGGGTCGTTGCCCTGGCTGGCGGCGAAGTAGATCTTCTCCCCGTCGGCGGTGCTCTCCCCGGCGAAGTAGGCGAACGCGTAGGCCTCGTAGTCCGGTGGCCTCGGCTCTGCTGCCACACGCGTCGCGTCCGTAGTAGCCGCGCCGCTCGGCACGCCGGCGAGCGTCGTGAGTCCGGCGAGGGCGAGGAAGACAGCGAGCACTGAGCGGAAGAGCGTGGCGACCATAAGGGGACTCCTCTGGAGATCGGCTTGAGTATGGGTGGGTGTCAAGGGATCACCAGCCGCGCTTCGTCACTGTGGTGGCTTGAGCCGGCCGAGCTCCGCCTGTGTGACCGGCAGGACAGTGCCGTGACGTGGCCGGCTGGGCAACTGGTAGTCGCTCGGGATCCGCCACGTGCCGCTGTCCAGGTCGGTGGACTCGAAGGGGACGTAGCCACGCCCGCCGAACTCGTCGATGAACAGGTACCACTTCTCTTCAGTGTTGGACTTGAAGATCGTGGGACCTTCGCCACGGGAGATGCCGGGGTTTCCTTCGCTGCCCTTGCCGATGCACTCCGCGACGTAGTCCCAGTGAAGATCGCGCAGGCTCGTCGACTTCTCCTCGAAGATGAACTTGCTGCACGGCGAGGAGGACGAGTTGTTCCGCTCGTCCTTGGTGAAGCGGTAGAAGGTGCCCTTGTTCTCGATGACGGTCGAGTCGATCACCGAGTAGCCGGGATCGACCCACACCTTCGCGGGCGTAAAGGTGCGGAAATCACGCGTCGTGCTGTACATCATGCGGTTGTACGTGTTGCCGCTGTGGTCGGTGTCGGACTCGTCGTACAGCTTGGAGGCCCAGAAGACGACGTACGCACCGATCGTCTTGTCGTAGAACGCCTCCGGCGCCCAGGTGTTGCCGGCGGTGTCAGGCGAGACCTTGACCATGCGCTGGTCCGACCAGTTCACCAGGTCGGTGGACTCCCACACCATGATGGACTTGCTGCCCGAGCGCTGTGCGGCGTCCCAGTTGCCGTTGCCGTAGATCTTCAGGTCGGTGGCGATCAGGTAGAACTTGTCACCTTCCGGAGACCGGATGATGAAGGGGTCGCGGACACCCTTGTCGCCCAGGCTGGAGGTCAGCTTCGGCTCGCCGTTGTTGAGTTCGTCCCAGTGCAGCGGGTCGTTGCCACGGCTGGCGGCGAAGTAGACCTGCTCACCGTTGGAGGTGCCCTCGCCGGTGAAGTAGGCAAACGTGTAGCCCTTCATCGGCGCGAGCTTGGGCCGCGGCAGGACCACCGGGTGGAAGACCTTGGTGCGCCTCGCCGAGCCCACGGTGAGCGTCGCAATCAGGGTGACTCGCTGCGCCGGCCCGTGTGCCGGGCGGGTCACCTCGCCCGTCGTCGTGATCACCGACGGCTTCGACGAGCGCCAGGTGATCGTCGCACCACGCAGCCCGGTGGTGGGCAGCGTCAGGTTGCCGCGGACCTCGCGCTCGTCAGCCAGGATCAGCGCGTCGGCAGCCTCCTTCACCTTCTCTGCGTCGGTCTCGTCCTCGAGGACGGTGACGGCGAACTCGCGCGTGGCGCTCTCGGCGCCCCGGCTCACGGTCGCGGTGAGGGTGAGTGACGCGTCGCCGGCGCCGGGGCGCGGCCGGGTGACCTCGCCGTTGGTCGAGACGACATCCGGCGCGGAGCTCACCCAGGAGATGGTGGTGTCGTTCGCGCCCTTGGTCGGCAGGGTCAGGTCGTCCCTGACCGCCGAGGTGTCGCCGAGGTCGAGCGCGGCGGCGTCGATCTGTACCCGCTCGGCGTCGGGCACCGAGCCGATCTCGTGCACCTCGTCGGCGGACAGCGCCCGGTCGTAGATGCGCACGTCGCGCATCGACCCCTTGAAGTACTTGTCGCCGCTGTAGAGCGACCGCCCGAGGTAGTTGGCGGTCGTCGTGCCGCCGCCGATGTCGCCGGGCTTGATGGTGACACCCGTCCTGCGCGAGACCTCCTCACCGTCGAGGTACAGCACGGCCGTCTCGCCGGTGAGCGTGTACGCCAGGTGCCGCCACACGTCACGTTCGAGGTTCCCCTGCCCGCTGACGGTCTGCTCGGTCGACCAGTTCCCCGTCGCGATCGAGGTCCGGTAGCCGTTCCCGGTCGTGAACAGGTAGCCGTCGCCCGCACCCGAGGCGCTGTTGCCCAGCCCGTAGATGAAGTACGGCGAGCCCTGACCGGGGTCGACCCGTACGTCGAGGGCGACCGTGATCGAGTCCAGGTCGCGCATCAGGTTGTCGGGCAGGTCGGCATACCCGTCCGTGCCGTTGAAGGTCAATCCCTCGCCCTGCACGAACGCGGCCCCGCCACTGAGGGTGGCGTGGCGTCCGTTGCCGGACGAGTCGGTCACCGTGGTCCCCGACGTCTCGTCGAGGGCGTAGTGCGCGACCAGCCCGCGGGCAACGTCCAAGGCGGCCGCCGGGGCCGAGGCAACCGTGACGGACGTGGATGCGAGCAGCGCCGCGAGGAAGATCGCGACCCCGCTCCTCCGACGGATCGTCCTGGCTTCGTGGTGCATCTCGCCTCCCTGATCCGCTGTCGGCACGGTGTCGGGCTGCGGACACCTGCTGGCGGCGCCAGTGTTAACGATCACATCCGCCGCGGTCAAGAGGTCTGGAACGTTATGTTTTGTGGTACTTCGTGCCTGCTCCGCGTTTCTCCCCCGGCGGGCATCGCCCCCCTGCCTGCAGCCGACTACGTGCGATGCCTCGCAGCCGACCGGGCAGGCGCCCCGGAAGCCAGCCGCGTCGGCAACGGGCCTGTCCCTCGACGTCCACGGACAGACGCGCGACCCGTCGACCGAGATGCCGCATGCCCAGCTCGCCCCACGCTCGCCGGAGTCTGGAGCACTCTGGCGGCCGGTGAGAGATAAGCCGCGGCAGTGAGCGGGAATGCCGGTTCGCCCGCCATAACGGCAGGCGGAGCCAGGACCGACCTGCCACCAGGGCGGGCGATCCGGGCGGATCGGAACGCGGCCGACCGGGGACCCGTGAGCAGTCCGGCCTTCGCCGACCGCTGGGCCAGGGCGCCCGCCTCCAGGTCAGCTGGGCGGGGCGAGGGTCCCGGCAAACACCTGCCAGGCGAGCAGGGACTTGGCGACGAGACTCAGGGTGATGTAGACCGACTCGCCGTGGAGGTAGTCCCTCCACTTCCCGATCCGGCGGTACTGCAGCCACTGGTTGACCGCGAAGCAGTTGAAGCAGACGAACAGCGAGATGAAGATCCCATAGACGAAGCCGGGCGGGCTGGCTGCATTGCCCGGGCTCACCAGGTAGATGCCAATCGCGATCCACGGCGTCGCACCGGCGATGCACCCCAGCCAGAACGGGAGCATACCGCCGCCGGGCTCCTCGTACTTCTCCTGCAGCAGCCCGAACAAGATCATCGAGACGTTGACACCGAAAAGTGCCACCAGTGCGGCGATGTCGCTGATCCCGGTGATCAGCGCGATGAGCACGATCATGACGGAGGAGCTCAGTGAGTACTCGATCCAGCGCGCGTAGTTGCGGCTCAGGAGCAGATTGCCGCGATACCAGGGGAAGACTGGTGGCGAGGCGATGATGAAGTGCGCCGCCGCAGAGAGCAGCAGGAACAGCGCGCACCCCCAAGCGATGCTGACGTCGAACAGCGCTGCGGGCGCGGCGGGCTTCGAGCCGGGCGGCCCGGTCATGAACGCGGCTGTCACCGGAAGGGCGAACGACGTCGCGAGAGCGACGACGGCCACCGCCTGTACGCCATGCAGGACACCCATCACGAGGTTGTAGCGCCGCAGCCGGATAAACCGCCCCTCTGGTACGACGTCGGTCGGCGCCGGTCCCGAGGTCTCCTCCACGATGTCGGTCATCTCACGAACCTACCGGCGACTGTCCGACCGCAATTCCCGGGTTCGGCCACACTCGTGCGACCCCATGACACCCGACGACGACGGCGCCGATCACGCTGGCGACAGCGTGATGGGGATCTTGTGGACGTCGAGGAGCAGCATCTTGACGCAGACGAAGACCAGCACCGCGGCCCCTAGCCGTGGGCAGGGGAGACGAGGTCGGGGCGTGGCCGGTGTGCGCGGCGGAACAATGGCGGAAGGCAGTACACCATCAGGGTCGACCAGGTGAGGTGCGTCAGAACCGGAGCCTGTAGACCTCCGGTTGCACGACGTTGCAGGCTGAACAGCGTGCCCATCGCCCCGGCCGCCAGCATCAGGGCGGGGTTGCGGGTCGTTGCGGTCACCAGGGTGTAGACGGCGGTCGAGACGGCGGCGGCCTGGTCGTCGCCCAACGTCGCATAGAGGGCACCGCGGAAGAAGATCTCCTCACCCAGCCCGTTAGCCAAGGTCGTGGCCACCACCAGGGGGGTGCGGCCCTCGTCGGCGAACACCAGGACGTTTCCGACGGCCCGGTCGAGGACGGGGATGTGCCGCGCGACGAGAGCACATCCGTAGAAGCAGCCGAACGCTGCCACTCCGGTCGCGACCGGTGTGATGATCGGCCGCCGGAGGCGCTGGTCGCGGCTCTGGATCCAGCCCAGGTGCAGCGGCCCGGACAGGACGCCGCCCAGTGTCCAGGTGGCGGCGACTGCGGCGGTGAACCCGTAAAACTTCTTGGAGTCGGGCTGAGTCGCAAAGGACACGCCGAGCAGGCCGGTGCCCAGCAGCGAGACGCCAGCGACGACGCGTCGCCGACGACGCACGACGGCGGCGGGCTCGACCGGCACGACCGACGCGATGTGCCTGATCGACATCGGCAGCCGAGACGTGAACTGGTCACGCGCCCGCGACCACCCGGTTGTTGCGCCGGCCCGGGTCATCCGGTCTGCTTCTGCTGCTCGTGCTCACGCAGCGCGGTGCGCACGGCATCGTCGTACGTCATCGGCTCGAAGTCGACGATGGCGCGGATGCTGTCGTCGGTGACCACGACCTCGTTGGCCATGGAGTCGACGAGGGACCGCCCGGTCTGGGTGTCGACGTCGGTGACCAGGGCGAGCCAGCGTGACGACAGGCCGGGGCTGAGCAGCGGGACCGGCACGATGACCAGCGGTCGGTTCTTGATCTCGGCCACCCGGCGCAGCATCGTGACGTACTCCATCGTGTCCGGGCCGCCGATCTCGAAGACCTGCCCTATCGACCGAGGCTCGTCCAGCACCCCGACCAGGTAGCGGACGACGTCCGCCACGGCGATGGGCTGAGTCTTGGTGCGCACCCAACGCGGCGTGACCATCGCGGGAAGGTGATCGACCAGCTGACGGGTCATCTCCCACGAGATGCCGCCGCTGCCCACGATGATGCCGGCTCTCAGCACCGTGACCGGCACTCCGCCGCTGCCGAGCAGGCCTTCGACCTCGCGTCGGCTGCGCAGGTGTGAGGACAAGGTGTCGGTCTCGCTGCCGAGCCCGCCGAGATAGATGATCTGCTCGACGCCGGTCTCGGCTGCGGCGTTGCCGAACGCGGTGGCGGCCTCTGCGTCCAGCCGTTCGAAGTCCTTGGAGTCCAGCGAGTGCACCAGGTAGTACGCCGCTCGACAACCCTCGAGGGCGCCGGTGAGCGTGCTGGCCTCGTGCACGTCCCCGTACACGGCGACGCCGCCGCCGGTGTAGCTGTCCGGATGCCGGGTCATGGCCCGCACCTGATGGCCGGCCGCCGTCAGCGCCGGACAGAGACGGCGTCCGACGAAGCCGGATGCTCCGGCGACCAGGACAGGTCCGCGCGGGGTCATCGGGGTCCCTCGACGTTGCGCTGGACAGATTCGCGGCTGGGCTGGGCTCGTTGCAGGGCGAACTCGCCACCGACCCGGCCACCGTACGGGCGGCCGTGGTCGGCGTACTCCTCGCGGAAGAACGTCAGGTGCCTCCCACCGAGATCTATCCCCGAGCCCGTTCGCAGGATGGCGCTCTGCACCGCAGCGCCGTGGACACGGGTCTCTGCGGTGCTGCCGATCCGGGTAAGCACGAACTCGTCCTGGTCGTCGTGCCGGATCTCGGCGTGCAACGGCTCGAGTCCAGCCAACCGGATGTCGCAGTCGGCTCCTGAGCCGATGGTGGTGACGTCGTCGCGCAGCGGGAACACCGTGAGGCGATCGCCCGCCCTTGGGTGGGCGCCCAGCGGCAGGATGAGTTGCGGATTCCCGCCCCGGTCTGGATCATGCGTGGTGGTCACCCGGAAGGGAGGTCGCCCGCCCATGGTGGGCGCGATCGGGCTCAGGGTAGGCGGCGGAACGAGAGCGGTCGCCGGAAGAGCGCCGCCGCGAGGGGACCGGGTGCGGCCGCGGGCCAGGGTCCAGAGCCCACGCCCTCGTTCGATGCGGACGTGCCGCGAGCCCGTCAGCCGTCGCTGCAGCCAGTTCGTACGCGGCGCGCCCAACGTGACCAGTGGGCCTGACGACGACACCACGCTGACCGACAACCCCGTGGCCGCCAGGGCCTGGGCCAGTCCTCTGATGGTGCCTGAGTCAGCGCGCCCCGCGAACAGGGACGGGTCGCTGACCCGTAGTTCCAACGTCTTGCCCGACCCGGTCAGCGACCCCGTCACGGTGCCCGAACCGGGGATGTCGATCGAGAACTGCAGGTCGGCATCGACCGTCAGATCAGTGGGCATGGGGCCGTACGGCGTTTTCGGTCGAGCTCGCGTTGTCCCTCGTGGTGATCTGCAGCGTGCCGTTGAGCTTCCAGGTCGCGCGAGGCGCTCCGGCACCGGTGTCCCGTGGGACCTCGACGGCCATGTCGATGAAGCGGTAGTTGATCGCTGCCTCCCGACCGGTGAGGAACGACCACATCTCACGGCCCATGTCGGTCCAGTCGACGACCTCGTCTGAGGTGGCGCTGGGGTACGTCGTGCTCTCAGTCATGTCAGTTCTCCTCGATCTTGGCGCGTCTAGAGTTCAACGCTTTTCTCAACACCTTGTTAAGGTTTACCATGACATCGTGATCGCTAAACCGCAAGCCCCGAGCCCCACCTCTCCCACCACCCAGGGGACCCTGACGATCGGTGACCTCGCCGAACGAACCGGGCTGCTGCCCGCCACCCTGAGGATGTGGGAGTCCCGGCACGGGTTCCCACGACCCCAGCGCCGGGACAGCGGTCACCGGCGGTATCCCGAAAGTGACGTGGGCCTCGTCAAGCAGGTGATCCGTCGACGAGAGGCCGGCGTACGTCTCGAGGTTGCTATCGCTGAGGTGGCCCTGGCCCAGGCCAGTGTCCAGAGTCCGCCCGGCGCTCCGTCCGTGTACGCGGCGATCCGCCGCACGTATCCCGCCTTGCAGCCTCAGCGGCTGAAGAAGTCCAGCCTGATCGCTCTGTCGTGGGCGATCGAGGACGAGTGCTGCTCGCGGGCAGAGGGCCCGATGATCTTCGGCAGCTTTCAGGAGGAGCGGTACTTCCGCGCTGCCCAGGAGCGCTGGACGGAGCTCGCTCGGATCGCTCGGTCGACGATGGCGTTCGCCGACTTCGGTGAATCGCCGGTGCCGGTGGCCGGGACCTCCCTCGTGCACCTGCCAGACGACGCGCCGATGCGCCGGGAGTGGGTGGTCGTGTGTGACGCGCCGGACTACCCCGCCATGCTGACCGCCTGGGAGCTGCCCGGCCAGTCCACCGTGCCAGATCGCAAGCGCCTGTTCGAGGCGATCTGGACGGTCGAGCCGGCGGCCGTACGCGTGGCTGCCCGGGCCTGTGCGCTGGTGGCACTGCAGCTCGGTCACTCCGAAGCGGCACCGGTGCTCTACGAGCTCGCCGAGAACCCCCCCGCGCCGCCGGTCGAGCTGCTGAACGCGACCTCGCTGCTCAACCGGGTCGTTGCCTACCTCGACTCGGCCGCCGACGGTGCCCCGGGCGGCCAGGTTTCCGGCTGACAATGATCGGTGCCGCTGCAGCCCTTCTGCCGCTGGCGCTGGCCGCCTCTCCTGCACAGTCCGCCGAGAAGCCACCGTTTCGGTGCTGCACGCCGTGCCTGGCCTGACGGTCGACGTCTACGCCAACGGCGAGGAACTCATCCCCGACTTCGAGCCGGGCACGCTGACCGACCCGCTGAAGCTGCCGGCCGGCACCTACGACCTGACCGTCTTCCCGGCCGGTGAGGGGCCGGGTGGGGACCCGGCGATCGAGGCGAACGCCGTGGAGGTACCGGCCGGTGCCAACGCCACGGTGGTGGCACACCTGGACGCCAACGGAGACCCGATGTTGTCGCTCTTCGCCAACGACACCTCCTCGGTACCCGCCGGCCAGGCCCGGTTGACCGCTCGCGATCGTCCGAACGGGCGGACCGATCGCCCGTCTGAAGGGACGCATGTCTTGCGCGCTCTCGCGGCGCAGGATCGAAGACATTCCCTCGCTTCGGACCCTCACCTTGGTCATCTTCTTCGACCTAGACTGCCCGGTCCGTCGGCTCATCCAGGTCGCGACGCGCCATTGACACAGCTACGCACTTCCATGCGCGAATCGCCTGCCGGGGTCTGACTCAGGAGTGGCTCAGGTACATCGGGCCGTGCGGGATCAGAGTCAGGCCCGTCCGGACCTCCGGCTCGCCGCCGACCACCCGCAGCCGCCCGTCGCAGAACGGCTCCAGCGCCGTCGTCAGCATGAGCCGGGCGAGGTGCGCGCCGAGGCAGGTCCGCTCGCCGGCGGCGAAAGGGATGTAGCCCCAGGCCGGCCGGGGCGCGCCGACGAAGCGGTGCGGGTCGAAGCGGTCCGGGTCCGGCCACAGGTCAGGGTCGTGGTGGGTCAGCCAGGGTGCGTAGAAGACGAGGGTCTTGGCCGGGATCTCGACCCCGCCGAACGTCACCGCCTGAGACGTCTCGCGCGATCCGAGCCAGCCGACCGGGTAGCAGCGTAGTGACTCGTCGAGGACCGCCGGCAGCAGCGCCGGGTCGGCCAGCGCCGGGTCGTCCGCGAGGTGCCAGAGCGCCCACGCCAGCGTGTGCGTCGTCGTGTCGTAGCCCGCGGCGAAGGACACCCGTACCTCCTCGACCGCGCGGTCGACGGAGTCGCGGACGTGCGCGGCGAGGCTGCCTTGGGGAGCCGTCGCCGTCGCCCGGGCCACCGCGGCGGTCATCCCGCGGAAGAGCACCGGCCGCGGGAGCAGCGGCGCCGGCATCGGCCGGTCGAGCGGGTGCACGAAGCGCGCCAGCAGCAACGGGTCGACTTTCGGCCCGGCGCCGAAGAACGCGCGCTGCAGCATCGCCTGAACCGTCGACGACGCCCACGCGGACGCCTCGAAGTCGCCAGTAGGCACCCGCTCGGCGACGACCGCACGCAAGTCGTCGCGAAGCCCGTCGAGCGCGCGGGCGTGAAAGGCCGGGTTGAGCGCAGCGCGTCGCGGACGGTGCTCCGGCGCGTCACTGAGCACGGCACCGCCGGCGAGGTACGGCGTCCGCTGGCTCAGGCTGCCGCGGCTCCGGAAGGTCTTGAGGTCCTTGAGGACCAGGCGGTTCCACGCGGGGCTGTAGCCCACGACCGCTCGCCGCCACAACCTCAGCTCGAAGACCTTGCCCAGCCGGGCCCCCTCCTCAATCAGCGCGAGCGGGTCGATCCCGAACCGGCCGAGGTGCCCGACGAGCGGCTGTGCGCGCGGCGCGGGGAAGCGCCCCCGGGGTGCCCGGCTCACCCGATCACGCGGCCCTTCCACACCGCCCGCCGGCGCAGCGCGACTGCGAAGACGGGCAGCGTCGCGAGCGGCGTGACCGGCACCAGCGCGGCCTCCCACGGCGCCCCGCGACCGGTGACGGCGTTGACGAGGAGCCGCTGCGCCGGCCCGGCGGCCGCCGCCACCGCCCAGCCCCGGTCGCTGCGCCCGAGCAGCCACGGCAGCGTGTAGGCCGCGCCGTGCCAGGCGACGTCGGCGGCCAGCAGCAGCCGGGACCCCCCGTGCGCCGCTCGGACGGACTTGCCGAACCCACGTACCGCCGCGGCGTAGCCGTCGTACATCCGCGCCTCGACGTACGGGCCCCCGAGGGCGAGCCCGAGCCGCAGCCCAGCCTTGCGGGACGTGTAGGCCAGCCGCACGTCCTCGACGACGGCGCTGCGCACCGAGACGTGCCCGCCGATCGCGTCGTAGGCCTCGCGCCAGAACGCGAGCAGCTGTCCGTTGGCGGTGGCCGCCTCGGGCACCGGCATCGCGAGCAGCCGGTAGGGCAGGAAAGCCAGCAGCACCTCGTCGATGAGCGGCACGAGCAGGCGCTCGCCAAAGCCCCGGGCCCGCTGGCGCGGGAAGACCGAGAAGACGTCGGCCGACTGCCGCCGCGCCTCAGCGACGACGGCCGAGACGGCTCCGGGGTGCAGCTCAACGTCGGCGTCGCAGAAGACGAGCAGCTCACCGCGGGCGGCCTCGGCGAGCTGGTGGCACGCCCAGGGCTTGCCCAACCAGCCCGCGGGCAGCGGCCGGCCCTCGAGGACGCGCACCCTAGGGTCGCCCGCGGCCAGCTCGTAAGCCAGGGCGGGAGTGCCGTCGGTCGAGCCGTCGTCGAGCACGAGCACCTCGTGCACCGGCTGGTCCAGCCAGGTGGGGAGCGTACGAACGAGGTTGCCGGCCTCGTCGCGAGCCGGGACGAGCAGGGACATGGCCGGCAGGTCATCGGCCGGTGCAGGCGCCAGGCGCGGGAAAACGACGGCGTTAGCGAGCAGGCCCGCGGTCTTTACCCCGTGGAAGACCAAGACGCCGGCTCTCAACGCCCGAAGCGCGCGGCCCACCGCTGCAGCCTCTCATCCATGCTGCGCCGCCCGTGCACGACCTCGGCGAATCCGGGCAGCGGCTCGCGCGGGTCGGCGGTCGCGAGCGCGGCGTCGACCGCAGCGAGCGCGGCGCCGAGGACCCGGGCCAGATCGGCGGTCGCCACCGACACGTCGGCGCGGGACGAGCCGTCCGGCAGCGGCACCGGCGCGACGTCGACGTAGGCCTCGCTGGCCTGGTGCCCGCGCGCGGCGACGCGGACCGCCGCGGCCAGCAGCGGGACCCGGCCGTGCTGGGCGAGCCACGCGGCACCGTCCTCGAGCGGGCGCAGCGGCCCGACCGGTAGCAGGTCGCGCTCCGGGAAGACGATGAGCGCGTGCCCGGCCGCGAGGTGATCGAGCCCCTGGCGCAGCTCCCCCGTGCCAAAGACCCCGACCCGGCGCAGGAACGCGAAGTCGCCGAGGTTCTCTTGGTCCATGACGAGCGAGGGGGTACGACCGGCGCCGGTCAGTACCGCGGCCGCCACGAACGGGTCCCACCAGCTCTGGTGCGGGGCGGCCCACACGAAGCCGCCGGGCGGCAGCGCGCCGCGAGCCCAGACCCCACGCAGCCCCCGCGAGACGAGCTGGTCGAAGCCCTTAAGCAGGACCGACCCGCCGCGCGTCGAGCTGCCCTGGTCCACGGCGAGGACCGTAGCGTGCCGCAGACTCAGACCTCTGACGCGCACCGTGACCGGCCCCCGACGCAGCGCTGTCGTGGTCGGCGGCGGCCAGGCGGCGGCGCTGCACCTTGGCGGCGCCGTGCTCGAGGTCACCGTCGTCGAGCGCACCGCCGGCCGCGCGGCCGCGCCGGGCGGCTCGAGGACTCGGGGCTTCACCTTCGACACTGGCCCGACCGTGTTGACGATGCCCGACCTGGGTCGGGCTCGCCCTCGGCGCGGTGGGCGTGCGCCTGACCGACTGGCTCGACCTGGTGCCGCTCCACCCGGCCTACCGCGCGCGCTTCACCGACGGCTCGACCCTGGACGCGCAGAGCGACGTCGAGGCCGTGGTCGCGGAGATCGACCGCGTGTGCAGGCCGGACGACGCCGCGGGCTACCGGCGCTTCGTCGACTTCGCCTGGCGCCATGCACGGCTCGGCGGCCGTCATCAGGCTCGAGATGCTGCTCGGCACGGTCGGTTGACGCGGCGTTCCGGCAGCTGAAGGCGTACGAGATCGCCCGCACCCGGGAAAGATCTACCGTCGGGCGGCGCTCGGGTCCGGCTGCTCGACCCGACCTCGCGCGACTGAATCTGGGTCGCGCTGCGTCTCTACGGCCGGGCATCCTCGACGACGTCGAGCGGGCCGGCTACCGGGTGCTTGGCGAGCGGGTGGTCATGCCCAGGCGGACCCGGGCGACCGTCGCGCTGCCGCGGTCCGCCGGCATCATCGTCGCGAGCCAGGGCGCGCTCCGCGGTCACCGGCGCTCGCGGCGGCCGAGCCACACCCAGACCGAGAGCGTGAGCAGCACCAGCGCGAAGCCGAAAAGCAGGTCCTCGACCGGCGCCCAGGCGAGCCGCGTCCCGAGGATCGCGCCCTCGTCGTAGCGCACTACCTCGCGGCCGGTCAGCACGCCGTTCACCACCAGCTGGAAGCCGACGATGATGGCGTAGCTGACCCAGAAGACCCGACGGCCGAGCAGCCGGGTGCGCAGCAGCGCGACGTCGACGAGCACGGATCCGACGAGACCGAGCAGGGCCGCCTGTGTGTACGTCACTCGTCCCCCGCCAGCCAGCCGCTGAGCCGGCGGACCGCCTCGAACGTGAGCAGTGCGCACACCGGCACGACGAGGAAGAACAGCAGCTCCTCGAGTGGCAGCCGCCACGGCAGGAGCACGCCGACCGTCTGCCGCGGGTCCCACGTCCAATGCCCTGCGCGGATCGCCAGGACGTCCCACGCGCAGAACACGACGACGACCGGCACCAGCGTCAGGACCAGCCGGCGCGGTCGCCGGTAGACCCGCGCGCCCAGCACCAGCTCGAGCGGCAGCGTCACGACCACGCACGTGGTCAGCAGTCCGAAGTAGAGCCACACGGATCGCGACGGTAGCGCCTCGGCGGCTCTCCGCGGGTTCGGGGCTCAGACCCGGCGCGGAGCCTCAGGCCACGCTGCCGGAGGCCACGTCGATCTCGCCGTAGACGGCGTGGAGGCAGCGAGGTCAGCTCGGCGGACACCCGGAGCGCGCTGAGGCGCCTCGGCGAGCAGCTCCAAGGCGGGTAGCCCACAGGATCTGCTGCTGTACTTTGCTGCTGTACTCGGCCGATTCGAAGGTCATCTCGACAGCGAATGTGCCTCTGACCTGGGTGGAGCTGAGGGGACTCGAACCCCTGACCCCCTCGTTGCGAACGAGGTGCGCTACCAGCTGCGCTACAGCCCCTGGTGGAACGCACGAGGTTACCAAACCGGCGGCCCCCGCCAGCGGGCCGACCGAGCCCCGGGCGGAGCGCTCAGTCGCCTACTGCCGGACGGCGGTCGATGATCGCCTCCAGCTCGTCGCCCGGCTCCTCGAGGCGCGAGGGCGGCGGCGGGCCGGCGTACGCCTGCTGGTCGAACGGCTCCTCCTCGACCAGGGGGCCGGACGCCGGCGAGTAGGCGCTCTCGGTCCACGCGCCCGGCACGGTGAGGTCGATGGTTCGCGCCGCCGGCCGGCCGGCCACCGGCTTGCTGACGTAGGTCGGCAGTGGCACCGGGACGGGCTGCCACCCGGCAGCCGCCGCCTCGCGGCGTTCGGCGTCGGCTCGGCCCGCGGCCTCCTCCGCCTCGTGCGCGGCCGCTCGCTCCGCCGCGATGGCGCGGCGCGACTCGACGATGCGCTCGGCGGAGTCGAAGCGCCGCAGCCGCTTCCTGGTGCGCTGGCGCACCGCGGCACGGCTGCGGGTCAGCTCGGCGCGGCGACGGGCCTGCATGCGCAGGTGCACGACGTCGAGGAGCAGCAGGCCCACGACGACGAGCGGGGACCACCATGGCAGGGCCGCGACCGGCGACAGCGAGAGCACCACCGTCACGACGAGCAGCAGGACGAGGGCGGACACCACACGTCGGCGACGGGCCACGATCGTCGCCGTCCGCACCGGCCGGCTGGCCGGCCGCCTGGCGAGCCGGTCGCGTCGCGCGGCGAGGCCGCGCCGGAGCGCCCGGACGGGTCGCAGCGGTGACAGGCGCCGGAGCCGGCCACGCCGCGGCTCGCGCTCGGACTCCTCGTCCGGGCGCCGCGGCATCACGACGTAGCGCTGGTCCGGTGTCGGGTCCTTGCGGGACAGGATGCGCATCGCCCGGCTGAACCGCTCGACCGACCGCGCCTCCGAGAGCTCCTCATAACGGCGCAGCCAGCGTGGGACGAAGTAGACAGCCCACATCGCGATGATGAAGACGAAAATGACCCCACTGCCCACGCCACCGAACGGTAGGCGCGGATGCGCCGCCGGACACGGACCCCGTGCGGTGTGTCGCGAGTTCACTTCTGTGACTGGTGGGACGGGGGTCGCGCCGCACCGACGTCAGCGCGGCTCCCCGAGCTGGCGTTGCACGGCCCGCCAGCGGGCGACCAGCCCGCCCGGCACCTCCGTGACGGTGAGCGCGAAGGACCGGTGGTCGCGCCAGTCGCCGGCGATGTGCAGCAGCGACTCGCGCACCCCTTCGTCGCGGAACCCCAGCTTCTCGACGACGCGCAACGACGCCGTGTTCTCCGGGCGGATGTTGACCTCGACGCGGTGCAGCCCGAGCGTGTCGAAGCAGTGGTCGACCGCCAGCGCGACCGCCGTCGGCATCACGCCGCGGCCGGCGAAGCGCCGGTCGACCCAGTAGCCGACGTGCGCGGAGCACATCGACCCCCACGTGATGCCGCCGACGGTGAGCTGGCCGACGAGGTGGCCGTCGTAGGTCACCACGAACGGCAGTGTCTGACCGCGACGCGCCTGCGCGCTCAGCCGTCGCACCATCGTCGAGAAGCTCACCGGGCCACCGACCTCGCGGGGCGGCGTGGGCTCCCACGGCAGCAGCCAGTCACGGTTGTGCGTGCGCGCCTCGAGCCATGCCGTCCGGTCGCGCTGCCGGAGCGGGCGCAGCCCGACCCGGCCCTCCTCCAGCGTCGCCGGCCAGCCGGGCTTCAATGGTCACCCCCGCGGACCTGGTCCACAGCGTGACCGAGCACCGGTCCCAGCACCGCGAGCCCGTCGCGGACCCCGCCCGGCGAGCCCGGCAGGTTCACCACCAGCGTCGACCCCGCCAGCCCGGCCACCCCCCTGGACAGCGAGGCAGTGGGCACACCGTGGGACACGCCGTAGGCCCGCAGCGCCTCGGCGACGCCCGGAAGGTCGCGGTCGAGGACCCGCCGCGTCATCTCCGGGGTGCGGTCCGTGGGCGAGATGCCGGTGCCCCCGCTGGTGATCACCACGTCGTACGCCGACCCGACCGCCGTCCGCAGCGCCGCCTCGACCGGCTCGCCGTCAGCCACCACCTCCGGTCCGTCGACCTCGAAGCCGAGCTTGGCGAGCCCGTCGACGAGGACCGGGCCCGTCTTGTCCTCGTAGACCCCCGCCGACGCGCGGTTGGAGATGCTCAGGACGAGCGCCCTGGTCACGACGCGTCCCGCCGCCACGGCCCGGTCTTGCCACCTGTCTTCTCCTCCACCCGCACGTCGGTGATGGTGGCGGCCGGATCGACGGCCTTGACCATGTCGATGAGCGCGAGCCCGGCGACCGCCACGCAGGTGAGCGCCTCCATCTCGACCCCGGTGCGGTCGGCGGTGCGCACGGTGGCGGTGATGGCGACGGCGTCGTCGTCGACGCCGAGGTCGACGTTCACGGCGTGGATCGCGATGGGGTGGCAGAGCGGCACGAGGTCAGGTGTGCGCTTCGCCGCCTGGATGCCCGCGATGCGCGCCACGGCCAGCGCGTCGCCCTTGGGCACCTCGCCCGCGCGCAGGAGCCGGACGACGTCCTCGGAGACGAGCACCCGCCCGGTGGCGGTGGCGGTCCGGACGGTGACGTCCTTGCCGGACACGTCGACCATCCGCGCCGCACCTTGGTTGTCGACGTGGCTGAACCCAGTCACGGGAGCGGCCTCACGTGAGCCGCCGTTCGAGCACCATCACGTCGACCGTCCCACCCTCGGGGACCTCCGTCACCGCCTCGGGGACCACGATGAGCGAGTTGGCGTGGGCGAGGTCACCGACGAGGTGCGAGCCCGGCCCGCCGACCGGCCGCACGACGTAGCGGCCCTCCTCGACATCGAGCCATCCCCTGGCGAACTGGCGCCTGTCCGCCGGTGAGGTCAGCGGCTCCTGGCACGACGCACGGACCACGGGGCGCAGCAGGGGCTCGACGCCCAGCATTCGCCGGATCACCGGGCGCACGAAGACCTCGAAGGACACGAAAGAGCTCACCGGGTTGCCCGGCAACGTGATGATCGGCGTCTTGTCGGGGCCGACGGTCCCGAACCCCTGCGGCTTTCCCGGCTGCATCGCGACCTCGTCGAAGGTCACCGTGCCGGTGCGGGAGAGCACCTCCTTGACGACGTCGTAGGCGCCGACACTGACACCGCCGCTCGTCAGCACCAGGTCCGCGCGGATGAGCTGGTCCTCGATGGCGTCCATCAGGATCTTCGGCTCGTCGGGCACGATGCCGACCCGGATCGCAAGTCCGCCGGCCTCCTTGGCCGCGGCCGTCAGGATGTAGGAGTTCGCCTCGTGGATCTGGCCGGCGGCGATCGGTTGTCCAGGCTCGACCAGCTCGCTGCCCGTCGACAGCACCACGACCCGCGGGCGCGGGCGCACCAGCACGCGGTCGCGCCCCACGGCGGCGAGCAGCCCGATCTGCCCCGGGCCGAGCCGGGTGCCTGCCTCGAGCACCAGGTCGCCGGTCTGGACGTCCTCGCCCTGTCGCCGGATGTAGGACCCGGGCTCGGGCGGGCGGCGGACCTGCACGGTGGCCAGGCCAGCGTCCGTCCACTCGACGGGTACGACGGCTTCGGCTCCGGCCGGGATGGGCGCGCCCGTCATGATGCGCACCGACATGCCGGGCTGGACGCGGTAGACCGACCGTGAGCCGGCGGCGACGTCACCGACGACGGGCAACGGGACCGGCGAGTCCTCGCTGGCTCCGGCGACGTCGTCGACGCGCAGCGCGTAGCCGTCCATCGAGGAGTTGTCGAAGCGCGGCAGGTTCGACCGCCGACACGACCGGCTCCGCGAGGATGCAGCCGTGCGCGTCGAGCAGCTGCAGGTCCAGTGACGCGATCGGGCCGACGTCGGCCAGAAGGTCGTCGAGGTGCTGGTCGACGGACTTCATCGGTGGCCGCTCATGTCGCCTCGAGCTCACCGGACGCGACGAACTCGTGCAGCCAGCTGCGGAAGTCCGGACCGAGGTCGTCTCTCTCGGCGGCCAGGCGCACGACCGTCTTGAGGTAGTCGAGCCGGTCGCCGGTGTCATAGCGACGGCCTTCGAAGACCACACCGTGCACCGGCCCGGCCTCGCCGCTGCTTGCCATCTCGCGCAACGCATCGGTGAGCTGGATCTCGTCGCCCCGGCCGGGTGGCGTGCGGTTCAGCACCTCGAAGACGCCGGGGTCGAGCACGTATCGCCCGATGATGGCGAGGTCGCTCGGCGCCTCTGCCGCTGGCGGCTTCTCGATGAGGTCGTCGATGCGCACCACACCCTCGGCGTTCGTGGCGGTGACGGCCGCGCAGCCGTAGAGGCTGATGTGGTCGAGGGGCACCCGCATGAGAGCGACGACGCTGCCGCCGTGACGCTCGCGGACAGCGAGCATGTCGGCGAGCAGTGGGTCACGGGGGTCGATGAGGTCGTCACCGAGCAGGACGGCGAAGGGTTCGTGGCCGACGTGTCGCGCACCGCAGAGCACGGCGTGCCCGAGACCTCGCGGGTCACCCTGACGCGTGTAGTGCATGTCGGCGCTGACGCCCGCCTCACGGACCCGGTCGAGGCGGTCCAGGTCACCCTTGGCCTCGAGCGCCGTCTCCAGCTCCCAGTTGCGGTCGAAGTGGTTCTCGAGGGTGTTCTTGTTTCGTCCCGTCACCAGCAGGATGTCGGTGAGGCCGGCCGCGACCGCCTCCTCCACGACGTACTGGATCGCGGGCTTGTCGACGACGGGCAGCATCTCCTTGGGGATGGCCTTGGTGGCCGGGAGGAAGCGGGTCCCGAGCCCGGCCGCCGGAACGACCGCCTTGGTCACGGCCTGAGGAGATGCGTCTGGCATGCCCGAAACCCTAGTAGCCGGTCTAGGCGTCCGGCACGTGCCAGCGGTCTCGGCCCGCGTCCTTCGCGACGTAGAGCGCCCGGTCGGCCGCCCGCATGAGCGTCGCGGCGCTGGCTCCGTGGTTGGGGAACGCCGCGCCCCCGACGGACACGGTGATCCGCAGCGTGCCCTCACCGTTGGCGTTGAACGGCTTGCGGCGCACCGCGTTGCAGACCCGCTCGGCGAGCTGGGAGGCCCCTTCGATCGTCGTCTCAGGCAGTACGACGACGAACTCCTCGCCGCCGTAGCGGGCGAAGGTGTCGACCTCGCGGATCTGCTCCTGCACCCGCCTGGCCAGCTCGCGCAGCACCGAGTCGCCGGCCGCGTGCCCGTGCTCGTCGTTGACCGCCTTGAAGTTGTCGAGGTCGAGCATGAGGACCGCGAGCGGTCGCTCGAACCGAGTGGCGCGCTCGATCTCTCGCGCCAGGCTCATCGACAGGTAGCGGAAGTTCCAGAGGCCGGTGAGCCCGTCCGTCGTCGACAGCCGCTCTGCCTCCTGGTGCAGCTGGACGTTGTCGGCCGCCACGCCGCCCTGGCCCGCCAGTGTGCTCAACGCATGCTCGCTGTCGCTGTCGAAGGGGCGGCCGTCGTTGCGGTCGTAGAGCGCGATCACCCCGAGGACGGAGCCCATGCTGCGCAGCGCAACCGCGAGGACGTCGCCCTCTTGTGGCTCGGTGGCTGACGGGTTCAACTCGGCGGGGCCGGAACCGAGCCGGCCGCGCACCGCCTCGCCCGAGGCGATGACCCGCCCGAGAACCCCTTCACCGGGTGCGACGGCTCTCGGCCCGCCGCCCTCGTCGAAGCCGCGTTGAGCGACGACCGTGATCTGGTCGGGGGCGCCCCACAGCACGACGCCCGCGCGCGCCTGCAGGGTGACGGCCGCCGTGTCGAGGACCACCCCGAGCAGGCCCTCGAGGTCGTGGGTGGTCTCGAGGGTGTCGCCGATCCGGTCGAAGCTCCTGCGCAGTTCCTGGCGGCTCTGTTCGAGGGCGGTGCGGTCGGCACGAAGTGCCACAGTCATGCGGTTGAAGGCCTCCGAGAGCCGGCGCGCCTCCCCCTTCGTCGACCCCGAGAGTGTGGTGTCGAAGTTGCCCTTCGAGATCTGCTCGGCCGCCTCGGTCAGGTCGGCGAACGGTTGGCTGAGCCCGCGCGCCACGATGAGCACGAGGAGGCCCGCGACGACGGCACAGCCCCCGAGAAGCGCGATCGCGAGCAGGCTGACCGACGATCCGGTCACTGGATCGGCAGCCGCGACGACGACGGTGTACGGCGCGCCCGACGCAGGGCGCGCGACCTCCGTCCGCCACCCATCGACGGCGGCCGCGGTGCCGGCGGAGCGCACCGCGCTGACGATGCTCTCGGTCGGCCCGGGCTCGGCGGAGGTGGCCACGAGGGCGGTGTCGGCGCCCGTCCCGGTCAGCACGACGATCGCACCGTCGAGCCGGCTGCGTCGGCTCAGGTCAGTGAGCAAGCGGTCGTCAACGGCACGAGCGAGGACGACGGAGGAGGCACCGGGAACCCCTGTGACGGGGATCTGCTGTGCGAGAACCGGTGAGTTCGCGTCCTCGTCGATGCAGTCGGGCAGGCCGGCCACCGAACCGGCCGGACGGTTGCCTGCCTCGGCCACGACGTTGCCCGACGGCCCGCGCACCACGGCGTACGTCGCGTCGCGGCCGGCCACCGCCGTCCGCACTGCATCCCCGGGGGTCGCTAGGGCTGATTCGAGCGCGACTCCACGGCCAGCAACCCCGAGCAGGTGGCAGATGTCGACCAGCTCGGAGGTCACCACGGTGCTCGCCGCGCGCAGCTCCGCGTCAACCTGCTCGTCCTCGATCCCCGGCACGACGAAGGCGTAGACCAGCGTCCCGATCACGAGGGGCAGCAGAAAGAGACCACCCAGGACGAGCCACAGCCGCCTGCGCAGGCTCACTGGGTCACCGCCCTCTCGTGCTCGGACTCGCGGGCGTCCCCCGCTCGCTGCGATGCTTCCACGGTGTCATCCCTCACGCCGCCGCCCAAGGCGGAACTGCGTACTCGGGTGCTCGCCGGGCGACGTGCGATGACTGCGGCCGCGCGGGCGACCGCCGCGACGGCGATCTGTCGCGCCCTGCTCGGCGTCCCCGAGGTCCGGGCTGCACGGTCTGTGGCCGCCTACCTCTCCCTCGGCACGGAACCATCTACCACCGACCTCCTGGACGCTCTCACCGCCAGGGGGACGCGCATCCTGTTGCCGGTGCTGCGAGACGATCTTGACCTCGACTGGGCAGACTACGACGGCTCGACCCCCATTGCCCAGGACGGCAAAGGCGTGTGGACTCCCGGGGGACCCCGCCTCGGTGTGGACGCAGTCAAGGCCGCGGACGTGGTCGTCGTCCCGGCGCTGGCCGTCGACGAAGGCGGGCGTCGGCTCGGCCGAGGCGGCGGATCGTACGACCGGGCGCTGGCCCGCGTCGGCGACAAGCCGGTGGTCGCGTTGCTCTACGACGGAGAGGTGCTGCCCAGCGTGCCCACCGAAGGGCACGACCGTCCCGTGACCGCGGTGGTGACCCCCGGCGGGGTCCATCGCTGTGGCGGGAGCTGAGGCGTGTCGGTCGACCAGCTGAACCTCCTCCTCCTCGCGGGCGCCGTCGTGCTGCTCGTGAGCATCGCCGCCGTCCGCCTGTCGGTGGGCACCGGCCTGCCCACGCTGCTGCTCTATCTCGGCGTCGGCCTGGTCATCGGCGAGGACGCGATCGGGCTGGACTTCGATGACGACGAGCTCGCGCGGGCGCTGGGCTACGCCGCGCTGGTCGTCATTCTCGCCGAGGGCGGGCTCACGACCCCCTGGAAGACGATCCGGCCGGTCGTCGGGCGGGCGGCGGTGCTCGCGACGCTCGGCTCGGCTGTGTCCCTCGTCGTCACCGGGGCTGCCGCCAAGGTTCTGCTCGACCTCGACTGGCGGGAGGCGGTGCTCATCGGCGCCGTCCTCGCCCCGACCGACTCGGCGGCCGTCTTCTCCTTGCTGCGCCGTGTGCCGCTGCCACCGCGGCTGGCCGGCACCCTGGAGGCAGAGTCCGGCTTCAACGACGCGCCGGTCGTCATCGTCGTCGTTGCGCTGGCCGAGAGCGAGGCACCGACCTGGTGGGCTCTGCTGGCCCTCATCGCCTACGAGCTGGCGCTGGGCGGGGTCATCGGGGTGGCGCTCGGCTGGGTCGGGGCCTGGGGCGTACGCCGCATCGCCCTGCCGGCCTCGGGCCTCTACCCGCTGGCCGTCGTCGCCTTGTGCATCACCGCGTACGGCGCCGCGGCCGTCGCGCATGCCAGTGGCTTTCTCGCGGTCTACCTGGCCGCGCTGGTGCTCGGTAACGCCAGGCTGCCCCACCGTGCGGCCACCCGCAGCTTCGCGGAGGGGTTCGCGTGGCTCGCCCAGATCGGGCTGTTCGTGATGCTCGGCCTGCTCGCGACACCGCGGGAGCTCGGCGGCGCCGTGCTGCCCGCTCTCGGCGTCGGCCTGGTGCTCCTGCTGGTCGCCCGCCCGCTCTCGGTGCTCGCCTCTGCGCTGCCGTTCCGCACACCGCTGCGGGAGCAGGCGTTCCTGTCGTGGGCCGGGCTTCGCGGCGCGGTGCCCATCGTCTTCGCCACCGTGACGGGCAGCGAGCAGATCTTCAACATCGTCTTCGTCCTCGTCGTCGTCTATACACTCGTCCAGGGGCCGACCTTGGGCTGGGTCGCCGAGCGGCTCGGCGTGATCGAGGCCGGCGCCGCACAGCCTCTCGAGATCGAGTCGTCGCCGTTGTTGCGCCTCGATGCCGACCTGCTCCAGGTGCACGTCGACGACGAGTCGCGCCTCGCCGGCGTCGAGGTGTTCGAGCTCCGGCTGCCGACCGGCGCCGCGGTCACGCTGATCGTCCGCGAGGGCCGCGCCTTCGTGCCTTCTCCGTCGACCCCGCTGCGCGCCGGTGACGACCTCATCATCGTGACTCTCGAGTCGCTCAGCGTCCAGGTGGAGCGCCGGCTCCGCGCCGTGTCCCGCTCCGGCAGGCTCGCCGGCTGGTACCGCGAACAGGGCGGTTGACCCATGGTCGGCAACCGACGGGGCGCAGCCGGTTACCGTGACGAGGTGTCCCGACTCGCAGCGTCACGAGGCGGCCGGTGAGCCGGCCCGGCCCTTCTCCGGTCGAGAGCTGGGGTGGTCTCGCGGACGTCCTCGCTGCCGGCGGCGAGACGGGAGCGCGGATCGTCGAACTCGACTGGGGCCGCACGCCGATCGGCCCTCCCGAGACGTGGCCGCGCAGCCTGCACAACGCCCTGAGCATCTGCATGGCCTCCCGCTTCCCCATGTGCGTGCGCTGGGGGCCCGACTTCGTCACCTTCTACAACGACGCGTTCGTGCCGATCCTCGGGGACAAGCACCCCGATGCGCTGGGCCGGCCGACGCGCGAGATCTGGCCCGAGGTGTGGGACACCATCGGGCCGATGCTCCAGCAGGTGATCGACGGCGGAGCCGCCACCTGGAGCGAGAACCAGCTGCTGCTGCTGCACCGTCGCGGCTACACCGAGGAGTGCTACTTCACGTTCTCCTACGGTCCGGTGCGCGATGACGCGGGCGTCGTTGGCGGCGTCTTCATCGCGGTCACCGAGACGACCGGCTACGTGCTCGGTGAGCGCCGGCTGCGCACGCTGCGCGAGCTCGGCGAGCGCACCTCGCACGCGCGCAACGACGACGAGGTCGCAACGGCGGTCGCCGAGGTGATGGCCACCGATGTCTTCGACCTGCCGTTCGCGTTGCTCTACCTGCCTGACGACGAACGCGGCGTGCTGCGCCTCACGGCAGCCACCGGGCTCGACCCCGGGCACCCGGCACGACGCGAGACGATCCCCCTGCCGGACCCGGCAAGGGGATCGGATGACAAGGCGCTGTGGACCACGCTCGATGACCGCGAGGTGCGCCACCTCCGCGGACTCGACATCACGACGGGCGGATGGCCGAGCGGCACCGGGCCGGAGGTGACCACCGAGGCGCTGGTGCTCCCCGTCGGACAGGCGACGGACACCCGCGGCCCCGTGCGGGACGTCGACCTCGGTGCGGGGACGGCGGCAGCCGGAGGGGTGCTCGTCGCGGGCGTCAGCCCTCGGCTGCGCCTGGACGACGACTACCGCAGCTTCCTGACTCTGCTCGCGCGCCACATCGGGACCTCGCTGACCGACGCGCGCGCGTTCGCCGCCGCGTCGGCCCGGGCCGAGTCGCTCGCCCAGCTCGACCGGGCCAAGACGCTGTTCATGTCCGACGTGAGCCACGAGCTCCGAACCCCGCTGACGCTGCTCCTCGGCCCAGCCATGGAGGCTCTCGGCGAGGAGGAGGACCCGCGCCGCCGGGAACGTCTCGAGCTGATCACCCGAAACGCCCATCGGCTGCTCCACCTCGTGAACACGTTGCTCGACTTCACGAGTCTCGAGACCGGCAACGCCGACCCGCAGTTCGTGCCCACCGACGTGAGCGCGCTGACCGCCGACGTCGCGAGCCTCTTCCGTTCCGCGGTCGAGGGCGCCGGGATGGGCTTCCACGTCGACTGCGCGCCGCTGCCGCGCCCAGCACTCGTCGACCGCGAGATGTGGGAGAGGCTCGTCGTCAACCTCCTGTCCAACGCCTTCAAGTTCACTCTGTCCGGTGACATCACCGTGTCGCTCTCGGTCGACGACGGTGACGAGCGCACCAACAGAATGGTCTCCGGCAACGCGGGCACCGTCGTGCTGCGGGTCAGTGACACAGGAGCAGGCATTCCCGAGGGTGACCTCTCCCACTTGTTCGAACGCTTCCACCGGGTGCGCGAGACGACCACCCGTAGCCGGGCCGGCAGCGGCATCGGCCTCGCGATGGTGCGCGAGATCGTCGACCTGCACGGCGGCACCGTCGTCGTCGACACGGTCGTGGGCGCCGGCACCACGTTCACCGTGCGCCTGCCACTGCCAGCCGGCTCGCCGATGCCGGAGACCGGTCCATGGGCCGCATCCACGGCCACCACGTCGACGCTCCCCGATGCACTGACCTGGCTCGACGTACCACCCAGCCCGGGCGCGGCGGTGCCGGACAGCGTTGCGGCCGCCTCGACCGACCGGACCCGCGTGCTCGTCGTCGACGACAACGCCGACATGCGGGGATACCTGCGCCGCCTGCTCGAGCCGACGTACGACGTCACCGTCATGGCCACGGCCGAGGACGCACTGGAGGCGGCCCGTCGCGACGCGCCGGACCTGGTCCTGACCGACGTGATCCTGCCCGGCATGGATGGCTTCGAGCTGCTGAGCCGGCTGCGGGCGTTCCCGGGGACCTCCCGCGTTCCGGTGGTGATGCTCTCGGCCCGCGCGGGCGAGGAGTCCGCCGTGCAGGGACTGCTTCGCGGGGCCGACGACTACCTCGTCAAGCCGTTCTCCGCGCGCGAGCTGCTCGCACGGGTGCGCGCGAACCTCCAGCTCAACAAGTTGCGCGAATCGGCGGCCGACGAGGCGACCCGGCACGCGCGACGGCTCGACGACCTGGCACGCGCCGCGCTGCTCACCACCAGCGCCCAGAGCGTCGACGACATCCTGGCCACACTGACCGAGCAGGCGCGGGCCTTGATCCCCGCGCACCTCGCGGTCACGAGTCTCGCCAAGGAGGACGAGCGCTCGGTCACCGAACCCGGCGCGCAGACCGGTCCGCCCCGGTCCGGACACGCCGCGTCCGACGGCTACCACGTGCTCGCCGACATCGATGCGAGCGTCGCGGGTGAAGCGCTGCGCGCCGAGGTCGAGCACACCAACCGGCCCCTCCGGCTGACCCGCACGGCGCTCGAGGCGCATCCCGGGTGGCGCGACCCGGACGGAAGCGATGCGGACCGACTCCCGCGCACCGGTTGGCTCGCCGTGCCCATGGTGGCGCGCGACGGCTCGAACCTCGGGCTGGTCCAGCTCGTCGACCGCGAAGAGGGCGACTTCACCGCGGAGGACGAGTCGGTGCTGGTACAGCTGGCGCAGATGGCCGCCGTCCGGCTCGAGGCCGCGCAGGCCTACGAACGGGAGCGCGCTGTCGCGGTCGAGCTGCAGCGCAGCCTGCTGCCCCAGGTGCCGTCGTCGGTGACCGGGCTGATGGTTGCCGCGCGCTATCTGCCCGGTGCCGCCGGAACGCAGGTCGGCGGCGACTGGTACGACGTGATCGAGCTGCCCGGTTCGAAGACCGGTCTGGTGATCGGTGACGTCATGGGGCGTGGCCTGCACGCCGCGGCCGTGATGGGACAGCTGCGAGCCTCGCTGCGCGGATACGCACTCGAAGGTCTCGACCCGGCGCATGTGCTGACCCGCCTCGACAGCGTCGTCCGCAGCATCGACGAGGCCCAGCTGACGACCTGTGCCTACGCCGTGTTCGACCCGGCCGACGCGACCTTGCGCATCGCGACGGCGGGACATCTGCCACCGCTGCTGTCCACGGCCGAGGGCACGAGCCGGTTGCTCGACCTCGACCCGGGGCTGCCGCTCGGAGTCGGCGACCCTGGTGTGCACCGCTACACCTCGATGTCGGTACGCATGCCGCCCGGCAGCACCCTGCTGATGTTCACCGACGGTCTGGTGGAGGACCGCGAGCTGGACGTGGGACGCGGACTCGAGATGCTCGCTGCTGCGATGGCCGAGCCGCCGGCCTCCGCCGACGACGCCTGCGACCGGGCGCTGCGCGCGATGGGCCGCGACGTCGCCCACGACGACGACACCGCCCTGCTCGCTGTGTGCGCCGCACCGGAGTCCGCACCGGGCGGCGCGCACCGCACGACCTCGCGTGAGCTGTCGCGCTCGCCGCGCTCCGCGGCCGAGGCACGCGGCTTCGTCACCAGCACCCTGCAGGACTGGGAGCTCGACGGCCTCGCCGACATGGCGGCGCTGCTTGTCAGCGAGCTGGTCACCAACGCCCTCCTGCATGCCAGGTCGAGCCTCGTCGTCCAGATCATGAGCGGGCCGGCGGCGGTCAAGGTGTCGGTCGGCGACGGCAGCGCCGCGCTTCCGCAGCCGCGGCGCGACCCCGACCAGGAGCGTGCCCAGGCGGCGATCGAGCTCGCGGAGGGCGGACGCGGCCTCGTGCTGGTCGAGGCCATCGCCGACCGGTGGGGCGTCGAGTCGCAGCAGGCCGGCAAGCGCGTGTGGTTCGAGCTCGACGTACGGCGCTGAACGGCGCGCGTGCCGTAGCGTGGCGAATCGCCCGAAGGGAGAGACCGTTGGGCAGGCAGGACACCGGCGCAGCGACGCACGGACACCACCAACCCGCCGCCGACGGCTCGCTCGGGCGCCTGGTGCTGGTGCTGCTGCTCACTGTCGGAGTCCTTGTCGTCGAGCTCGTCGGCGCGGCCATCTCGGGCAGCCTGGCGCTGCTCGCCGACGCAGGTCACATGCTCACCGACGCCGCCGGCCTGACTCTCGCCGTGGCCGCCGCGCTGTTGGCACGTCGGCCCGCGACGCCCGAGCGCACGTGGGGATACCACCGGGCGGAGGTGCTCGGCGCCGCGGCCCAGGCGGCGGTGCTGCTCGCGGTCGGCGTGTGGATCCTCGTGGAAGGCGTGGGGCGGCTGATCGACCCGCACGATGTCGAGTCGACACCCATGCTCGTGTTCGGTGCGGTCGGGCTCGCTGCGAACCTCGTCGGCCTCGGGCTGCTCCACGGACACCGTGACTACAACATGAACGTGCGCGCCGCGTTCCTCGAGGTGCTCACCGACGCAGTCGGCTCCGTCGCGGTGATTGTCGCGGCGGCCTCGATCGCGCTCTTCGACTGGCAACGTGCCGACGCCGTCGCCTCCCTGCTCATCGGGGCGTTCATCCTGCCGCGTACCTGGCGGCTGCTTCGACAGACGGTCGACGTGCTGATGGAGTCGACGCCTCGCGGTCTCGACCTGGCCGAGGTCCGGGGCCACCTCCTCGGCGTAGCGCACGTGCACGCCGTGCACGACCTGCACGCGTCGCAGGTGGCGAGCAACCTGCCGGTGCTCAGCGCCCATGTCGTCGTCGACGACGACTGCTTCACCAACGGGCACCTCCCCCAGTTGCTCGACGAGCTCCAGGCATGCCTGATCGGTCACTTCGAGGTGTCGGTCGAGCACTCGACGTTCCAGTTCGAGGCCGCCGGTCACATCGACCACGAGCACCCGACCCACGCCTGATCCCGACAAGAGTGACGCCGCCCGCCGCCAGGCTTATGCTCGCGTGGTGCTCGAGATGCAGCGAGAGTTCTCCGACGAGCACCGCAGCGTCGCTGCCGCGCGCCGGTTCGTCTCGGCTGTCCTGACGGAGTGGGATGCCGAGGGGTTCGACTGGGTCGCCACCACCGTGGTCAGCGAGATGGCGACAAATGCGGTGCTACATGCCCGAACCCCCTACTCCGTGAGCCTGCACCTGAGCGACGAGTTGCTGCGCATCGCGGTCTCCGACGCGTCGCCCCGGATGCCCCAACGACGCGCCTACGGGCCGGACGCCACCACCGGGCGAGGCCTGAGTCTGATCCGTGCACTCGCCGAGGCCGACGGGGTAGATGCCACCGGCACCACGAAGACGGTGTGGTGTCAGCTGCGCGCCGACGGCTCGTCCGGCGCGGGCTCCGACGTCGACAGCGACCAGCTGACCGGTGCGGCGACCGGCACCCGCCAGCTGGCCGAGCTGCCGACGTCTCCCGGCGGACCCGGGCCCACGTCGGACGACACTGCGGCAAGGCACGACCTGGGCGCGGGCCCGGCCACCGCGTGCGCGGCGTGAACGACCACCCGGCCGACGAGACGCCCGAAGGCGCCGACGCGTCGGGGCCGATCGTCACGGTGCGGTTGCTCGAGCTACCTGTCCCGGTCTTCGCCCGCGCCCAGCAGCACGGTGATGAGTTGATGCGCGAGTTCGCGCTGCTCGCCGACCGCGCGCATCCGCAGGACGGTGAGTCGCGTCCCGCCATGTCGCGGCCGGTCCCGGCGCGGCTGCTCCAGCTCGTCGAGTCGCTGGGCGCGACCTATGGCGGCTTCACCGCGGAGCAGGAGGCCAGGCTCGCGGATGCGGTGGAGCATGGTGTCGACGTCATCGACGAGATCAGCTACCGAGTGCCCGCCTCGCTTGCCCCAGGTGCGGAGCTGCTCAGTGGACTGCTCGACGAGGCGGACGAGTACTGCCGTGACGGCCAGCACCTGCTGACCCTCGCGACGCCGCCCACGCTGGTCAGGTTCCGCCGCTGGTTCCTCGGCGAGTTCGGCCGGCAGACCGCGGGTGAGGCGCCGACCCCTTGGCCCCGCTACGCCGACGCCACTGCCTGACCGGACGCCCGTAGGACCTAGGCAACGGCGTCCCTTTGACCGCGCTCCTGGCACTCGGTGACGTAGAGTGCCAGGAACACTTTTGAGACCGAGGAGGACGTCCGTGCCGACGTACCAGTACGCGTGCCGCGAGTGCGGCCACGCGTTCGAGGCCGTCCAGTCGTTCAGCGACGACGCGCTGAGCGTCTGCCCCGTCTGCGAGGGCGCGTTGCGCAAGGTCTTCAACTCGGTGGGCATCGTCTTCAAGGGCTCCGGGTTCTACCGCAACGACAGCCGCGAGAAGGTCGGCGCGGGGGCCAAGCGGGACGACGAGGGCAAGGGCGGACAGGGCAGGGAGGGCCCGGGCAAGGACAGCGGGTCCGCCGGCACTGCCGAGGACGGCGGCGGCAAGGACAAAGCCGGAGACACCTCTTCGACATCGTCGACGGGGTCCTCGGCGGGCCAGGACAAGTCCAACGGCAAGGCCGCATCGGCCGGTTCGTCCTCCACAGCCGGCAGCGCTGCCTGACGCGAGGGCCGGGCTGTGGACACGTCCGGCGATCGGCCGTGCGGTCAGTAGGGTCCTGCCATGCCGAGCACGACGTACGACGGTCCGCGCGCCGACATCGGTGTCATCGGTGGGTCGGGGCTCTACGCCTTCCTTGACGCGGCGGAGACCGTCGAGGTCGACACGCCGTTCGGCCCGCCCAGTGACCCCCTGACGGTCGGCGACGTGGCAGGCCGCGCGGTCGCGTTCCTGCCGCGGCACGGCCGCGACCACCGGTTCCCGCCGCACCGCGTCAACTACCGGGCGAACCTCTGGGCCCTGCGGCACGTCGGAGTGCGCCAGGTGCTCGGCCCGTGCGCGGTCGGCTCGCTGCGCGCCGAGCACGACGCGGGGTCGGTCGTCGTCCCCGACCAGCTCGTCGACCGCACCTCGGGCCGGCAGACCACCTTCTACGACGAGTCGGGGCCGGTCGTCCACGTGGCCTTCGCCGACCCCTACTGCCCGACCGGGCGCCGCGTCGCGGTGACCGCGGGGCAGCGCCGTGGCCTGGCGCCCGTCGACGGCGGCACGCTGGTCGTCGTGAATGGCCCGCGCTTCTCCTCCCGCGCCGAGTCGCTCTGGCACCAGAGCCAGGGCTGGACGGTCGTCGGCATGACGGGCGCACCGGAAGCTGCGCTCGCGCGCGAGCTCGCTCTCTGCTACACCTCGCTGGCCCTCGTCACCGACCTCGACGCCGGTCTGGAGCACGGCGAGGGGGTCACCCACGACGAGGTGCTGCGCGTCTTCGCGGCCAACATCGCGAAGGTGCGTGACCTCCTCGTCGACGTCATCGCCGGCCTGCCTCCCACCGACGTCGACTGCACCTGCCGACACGCGCTCGACGGCCTCACCCTGCCGTTCGACCTTCCGTGAGCACACCCGACCGTCGCAGTGCCGCACCCGGGTGGTGGCGCGAGCTGCGACGGGCGGCGTCATGGCACCGTCGGCTGCTCTCCGCGGGTCTGCTCGCCGCGGCCGTTGCCGTCGGCCTGCACGCGCTGGCACCTCCGCCGCCGGACACCACGCAGGTGCTGGTGGCACGCGAGGACCTGGCCGGCGGGATCACGGTCGGCAGCGACGACGTCGAGGTCGTCGGCCTGCCGACCGACGCGGTTCCGGAGACCGCGCTGCGCTCGGTCGGCGAGGCACACGGCCGCACCCTCGTGGGGCCGGTGAATGCCGGCGAGGTCGTGACCGATGTGCGGCTGCTCGGGCCGTCCTACCTCGACACCCTCGACGGCGGCGTCGTCGCCGCACCAGTGCGACTCGCTGACGCGCATGCCGCACGACTGCTGCGCCCCGGCGACATCGTCGACGTCCTGGCCGCCGCTGCGCCGGAGCCGGGAGCATCAACGGCGGAAGCCTCGGTCGTCGCCGACAGCGTCCGCGTAGTGACGGTGCCGCTCGCCGACAGCGGCGGCTTCGGTGGCGAGGTTGGCGACGGTGGCCTCGTGGTGCTGGCCACGCCGACGGCCACGGCCTCGCGACTGGCGGCGGCGGCTGTGACGTCGCGGCTCACCGTGACGCTGGTCCAGTGAACCTGAGAGGCTGACCCCCGGACACCTCTGGAAGGAGACCGGGATGCTCAAGGGCTTCAAGGAGTTCGTGCTCCGCGGCAACATCATCGACCTGGCCATCGCCCTGGTCATCGGCCTCGCGTTCGTGGCACTGATCACGGCGTTCACCGAGGCCTTCATCTACCCACTCGTGGGCCTGGTCCTCGGTGGCGGGGTCGAAGCCGGGACTGTCGAGGTCAACGGCCAGACGTTCAACTTCACGCTCTTCATCAACGCCGTCATCACGTTCGTGGCGACGGCGGCCGTGATCTACTTCGTCGTGGTCGTGCCGATGAACAAGCTGCGCGGGATGCGAAAGTCCGGCGAGGAGCCGGAGCCGGAGGCGCCGGCCGAGGACGTGCTGCTGCTCCAGGAGATCCGCGACCTGCTCAAGGTGCGCCGCACCGACCTCTGAGCTCCACGCTGCCTTCGCCGTCACCAGTGCGGCGGCTTCTCCCGCGTCAGGCGCTCGTCACTGTCGTCCTCGTCCTCGTCGCCCCAGCCGAGGTCGGTGTCGTCGGCAGACCGCTCCGGCACCGCCGCGTCCGGCGCGGGTTCCTCTGCCGGATCACTGCTGGGGGCGGCTGTATCGCTCATGGCCGCGAGCGTAGCCAGCGGACGGCAGTCCCTGGTCCGATAGCCTCGGCACCGCCGAGCATGCCCTCGTAGCTCAGGGGATAGAGCACCGCTCTCCTAAAGCGGGTGTCGCAGGTTCGATTCCTGCCGGGGGCACCAACTGCGTTTCGTGGCGGCGTGCGACGCCCGAGCGCACCACGACACTCCACACAGTCACCGACGACGACCGGCCTTGGCTGCCCTTGCCCAATGGCGACTCTCTGCGCTAGGAAGACCCCAGGTCCCGATTGGTGGTATATGTCCGCTCCGCCAGGGCTGCGCGAGCGGGCGCTCCAGTCGGTTCCGTCAGCCAACTGCCAGGGAGCACCGATGCGCAGAACACTCGTCGCCGTCACCGCCGCCGGCCTTCTTGTCGCCGGTCTCGGCACCACCAATGTCGCGCTCGCCGACCCGCCGCACAACCCGGGGGGCCCGTGCATTCAAGACGGCCAGAACGTCAGCCTGTCAAGCGTCGCGGGATACGCCGACGTCGTGAAGGCTCTCGACCGCATCGAGCAGACCAGCAAAGGGTTGGTCGACGTCGCGTCTGCCGGCAAGTCGGGGGAGGGCCGTGATCTGCTCTACGCGACCGTAGGCACCGGCCCGACGGTCTTCTGGCTGCAGGCGCGCATCCACGGCAACGAGCTGCACAGCACCGAAGCGGCGCTGCAGGTCCTCAAGCTGCTCGCCTCGGGCAAGCCGGCTGCCAAGCTGATCCGCGACAGGCTCACCGTCGTCGTGATCCCCATGTACAACCCGGACGGCGCCGAGGCGAACATCCGCCAGAGCACGACACCGACCCGGATCGACCTCAACCGCGACTGGGAGAACTTCGCCCAGCCCGAGTCAGTCGACTTCTGGAGACTGTGGCGTACGGTCGCGCCGGAGCTGGCGCTGGATCTGCACCACATGGGCGAGGCGCCGGTGATCGACGGCACCGACGACTTGAACCAGTTCCAGATCGGCGCGCGGTCCATCGACCCGTCCCGGATGACCGCGCAGCAGTGGCAGACCAATCGGCAGATGGCCATGGTCAGCGTCGACGCCCTCGAGGAGTACGGGCCGGCCAATATTGCGCACTACCCGCTGATCGACATCACCAACGCCGTACTGAGCCGGATGCTCATGGGCGGATCGGCGCCCGTGGGCGAGACGCCCGTGTCGCAGGCCCAGACCCCGACCCAGGGTGCCATCTTCTACGAGGTGCGCTCCGTGGGCCAGAAGAGCAACGGCCAGCTCGAGAACATGTTCCGCATCCCGACGATGGCGCTGCTCACCGCAGCCGCGGACGGCTCCCTCACCTCGTACGACGTGTCCCGCTACCCGAGTCTGCCCTTCGCCACCCAGGGCCCGTGTGGAGTGTGACGCGCAGAGAACGAGTCCGCATCATGCCGCGGTCAGGGTGGACGGCATCGCTGTCGTCAGCCCGAAGCGGCGGCCGCCGTACCTGCCCGAATTTCAACCGTGAACGCGATCCCGGTGATGTAGAGGAGTCGAGCAACCTGGGGTGACGTACCGGTCAACACCAAGTCGCCGCCGAGGATTCTGGCTGTGCGCTGCCCCACCAGCAGAGCCTGCAGGCCGGCGCTGTCCATGAACGACACACCGGCCAAATTCAGATGCAGAGTTGTCGAGGGCCCGTGGGAGAGGCGGTCGGTCAGGGCGTGGCGCAACTGCGGCGCGGTGGCGTAGTCGACCTCGCCACGAACGATCATGGTGCTGGACGCGACCGTGACCTCGGTGAGGATCTGCAAGGGTTCAGGGGCGAAGGACATGGCGACCTCCACACGGGCCGACCCCGAGGGCCGGAAGCGGCCACGAAGGCCACGAGGTCAGGGCAGTGGTCTCGGCCCGGACTCATACGCACATCATGCGTCTGCCGCGAGGTAGCCGCAAGTGACGCCGGTAACCCGTAGCGTGGCTGCTGAGCGTCGAGGTCAAGCCCCGCGACGAGGGCACGATTCGACGACGTCGCGAAGATGCTCGGGCCCGCGGGCCGTTACTGCAGCACGAGCTCACCGTCGCGTGCGACGACCGGCGCCCTTACCTCGACGGTGTCGGGGTAGATGACGCCGGCGCCGGTGTTCAGCAGCACCACCTCGTCGTCCGCCCCGATCCAGCCGGAGCACCGTAGCCGGCGTACGGCGGACACCGTCGCTGCGCCCTCGGGGCAGATGAACATCCCCTCCAGCCGACCGGTGAGTGCGACGTCGCTGAGCAGCTCGTCGTCGTCGACGGCGACGGCCGTCCCGCCGGTGTCGCGCAGGGCGTGGAGCACGATGAAGTCGCCGAGCGCCTTGGGGACCGTGATGCCGAACGCCACCGTCCGTGCGTCGACCCAGGCCTCCGACTCGGTGGCGCCGTCCTCGAAGGCGCGCACGATCGGCGCGCACCCGGACGCCTGCACGGCCACCAGCCGAGGTAACGGTCCCGAGACCCAGCCGAGCTCGATCAGCTCTCGGAACGCCTTGTAGATCCCGATCAGGCCGACCCCGCCGCCCGTCGGGTAGACGACGACGTCGGGCAGCCGCCAGCCGAGCTGCTCGGCGATCTCGAGGCCCATCGTCTTCTTGCCCTCAATGCGGTAGGGCTCCTTCAACGTCGCCACGTCGACGTACGACGTCCCTTCGATCGCGGCAGCCACCAGCCGGCCGGCGTCGGAGATCAGCCCGTCGACCAGCCGCAGGTCCGCGCCGGCGGCCACGCACTCGACACGCGTGATGGTGGGCGCGTCGACCGGCATCGCCACGAGCATCGGCATGCCCGCGCGCGCCGCGTACGTCGCCCATGCCGCGCCCGCGTTCCCGTTGGTCGGCATGGCGAGCGCCTTGGCGCCCAGCTCGCGTGCACGGGAGACGCCGACCGCGGCACCACGCGCCTTGAACGACGCCGTAGGCAGCAGTCCCTCGTCCTTGACGAGCAGCCGCTCGATGTCGAGCTCGGCGCCGAGCCGCGGTGCGTCGAGCAACGGCGTCATGCCCTCCCCCAGCGTCACCACCTGGTCCGGTCCGGAGACCGGCAGCAGCTCGTGGTAGCGCCACAGGTCGGGTGCACGGTCCGCCAGGTCCGCAGGCTTCACCGAGACAGCGTCGAGGTCGTAGCGCGCGAGCAGCGGCGAGGAGCACGACCGGCACAGACCCTGCAGGACGGCGGAGTCGTGGACCTCCGCACAGCGCGGGCATTCGAGATGGGTCAGGGTGCTGAACGATGTCATCGCGCCATCCTCCCCCGACGTCAACCCCTGGGCCGACGGGAGGGCGCGGTCACTCCTTGGTCCCCCCTGCCGTCAGCCCCGCGACCAGGTAGCGCTGGGAGAACAGGAAGACCAGGAGCACCGGAGTGATCGCAAGGAGCGTCGCCAGCGCGAGCGTGGGCAGCTGGATCGACGTGACACCTGCCGCGGTCGGGTTGAATGCGGGAACATTCGACAACAGCTCGGTCAGTCCCACCTGCACAGGCGCGCCCGGCCCCGGGACGGTGAGGAACGGCAGGAAGAAGTTGTTCCAGTTCGCGACGAAGCTGAAGAAGGCCACCAGGGCGATCACCGGACGGGCGAGCGGCATCGCGATCCTCAGGAAGACGGCGACCTCACCGCAGCCGTCGATCCGAGCGGCGGCCAGCAGATCGCGGGACACGGCCGTCGAGAAGTAGATGTAGGTCAGGTACACGCCGAACGGGTGGAACGAGAAGGGCAGGATCGCCGCGAGCGGCTTGCCGGTCAGGTCGACGGCGGACAGCTCGAGGAAGATGGGCAGCACCAGCGCGGTGTTGGGGATGAGCATGACGACCAAGGTCGTCGTCAACAGGATCTTCCGACCGCGGAACTCCCCGAGGGCGAGGGCGTAGCCCGCGGGGATCGTGGTCACCAGGGTGATGACGAGCGCGGCGAGCGAGTAGTAGGCGGAGTTGCCGAGCCAGCGGAAGATGACGCCATCCTGGAAGTCGACGAGGGCAGACCAGTTCGCACCGAGGTCGCTGAAGGTTCCCAGCTCGAAGGGTCCGGTCGTGACGAGTGCGTGCGGGGACTTCCCGCTCGCGATGAGCAGCCAGATGATCGGCAGCGCGAAGAACGCGACGAAGAAGACGGCAACGACCACGATCGTCGCCCGTCCCAGCCAGGCCCCGGGAGTCAGCTGGTACTTGGCTCCGGTGTCAGTCGCGGTCAAAGAGTCCCCCGTGGACGACGAAGAACGCGCTGAGCCCCAGGGACACGACGAGCAGCATGACGGCGATTGCGGCGGAACCTCCGAGGTCCTGCTGCTTGAACGCGTACAAATACGCCAGCTGGTTGAGGGAGTAGTCGACGGGGACGACGGCATGGCTGGCCTGCGAGAGCACCTTCGGCTCAACAAAGAGCTGGGTGCCTGCTGCGAGCGAGATGATCGCCATGTACGCGATCCACTTGCGCAGCATCGGCAGCTGGATGTGCACGGCCGTGCGCACGACCCCCGCGCCGTCCATCCGCGCCGCCTCCAGGACCTCGTGCGGGATGCTGTTGAGCGCGCCGTACATGACCACGATCCAGCCGCCGGCGCCCGTCCAGAACGCGATGATCGCGAAGACCACCGGAAGGTTGCCGGGCGAGACGGTCTGGATGAACGTCTGCAGTCCGAACGCGTGCAGCACGGCCGACACGGGGCTGACGGTGGGATTGAGGACGAAGAGCCACAGGACCACCGACGAGGCGCCGGCAAGCGCGCCGGGGATGTAGTAGATGAACCGGACTCCCGAGCTCAGCCACCGCCGGCTCATGCCGTGCACGATCAGGGCGAGAAGGGTCACGAGCACCAGCAGGGACACCAACCAGACTGCGAGGAAGGCACTGACGTGCAGCGCGGCAGGGACGAACCGGAAGTCCTGCACGACCTTTGTGAAGTTCCCGAGCCCGGTGAAGTTGCCCTCGGTGTCGAGCACCGACATGTTGAGCGCGTACAAGGTGGGCAGCACGCCGAATGCGAGGGCGAGCAGCACGTAGCCGGAGACGAAGACGTAGGAGGCCTTGGCCGACCGGCCGGCCACCGTGCCATTCCGCCGCTGCCGACCCCGCTGGACGGGGTCGGCGACGGCGGGGCTCTTTTCGGCAGTCGAGAGCATCACTCGACCGTGTAGCCGTTTACCTCAGCCTCGTTCTTGATCGCCTTCTCCCAGGTGGGCAGGAGCGATGTGAGGCTCTTGCCCGCGGCGAGCTTCGGCGTCACGGTCTTCGCCCAGACAGCCTCCTGGCTGAACCGGGGGTAGCCCCAGCCATCCCAGATCTGGGAGGCCGCGGCCGAGACAGCCTGGGCGAAGTCACCGGTGAAGAAGCCCTGCTTCTCCTGGTTGGCCAGCCACTTGTCGGCCGCGGACGCGTAGGCGGGCAGCCCTGGCGCCAGGTCGACCTGGTACCGGTCGTCGCTCGTCACGAACTCGACGACCGCTTTCGCAGCTTCGAGATTGGCGGAGTGGCGCGAGACGAACCAGGTGCCGCCGCCGACGTTGCCGGCCACGGCCTCCTCGCCCTTCCAGCCGAGTGGCGGACCCGCGGCGATCGTCCCCGGCTTGGCGTTGAGAGAGTCCTTGTTGGCGAACAGCGCCCCCGAGTACCAAACCGGACCGGGCATCATGAGCACCTTGCCGGTGTACTTCTGCACGAAGTCCGGGCTGAACACGCTGTCCTGAGCCAGAACCCCCGCCTCGAGGAGGTTGTCGAGCATCTTCGCCATCTTCACCGACCTCGGGTCGGACGTGTCGGAGCTGAAGGTGTCGGTTCCCTGCACCGTGTTGATGGGCGCCTTGGCTCCCCAGAAGTAGACCTCCTCGGCGAAGCTGTCGCCGATGTCACCGACGATGTAGCCAGGGTGCTCGCTGGCGACCTTTTTCCCGAGGGCTTCGTACTCCTCCCATGTGGTCGGCACCGTGTACCCGAACTTCTCCATGAGGCTCTGGTCGTACCAGGTGACCGTGGGCGCGAGGTCGTTGCGCAGGCCGTAAAGGGTCTCATCGACGGTCACTGGCGCGAGAGCGCCCGGAGTGAACCCGTCGAGGAACGATGTGTCCAGGTAGCCCTTGTCGAGCGGTGCGGCGAACGGCTCGCTGCCCTGGCTCGCCCACGCGGCGTCGTTGTTCTGGGTGGAGAAGACCACGTCGGGCCAGCCACGGCCTGCCTGGTTGAAGGCTTCGACCTTCGTCTGGAACGAACCGGAGCCGTCCGCGCCACCGTCGTAGGTCTCGATCTTGATCTTCACGTCAGGGTGCGCCTTGACGAACGCCTGTGCCGCCGGCTCGCGGGAGGCGTCGACCCAGACGGTGATGGGAGCCTTGGGGTCCTGCTTCTCCGTGTCGAAGCCGAACGGCGAGTCCGAGCTCTCGTCGCCGCTCTTGTCCGGGACGCCGGCGGAGCAGGCGGTGAGGGTGACGAGCGTCGCCGCGACCGCCGTCACCACTGTGAGCCGCCGGGACCTGGTCAGCCCGGCACGACGGCGCAGTCTGGTCATCTGTCGTGTCCTTCTTCCTCGGAGAACATGCGAAGCACGTCTCAGGCGGAACGTGGCGACGGCAGTAGATCATACATGTGACGTTTGATCAATGGCGGGGTACTCTGCCGCCCAGATCGTCACCGATCCCCGACCCGACCCCGTCGATGGAGAAGCCGTGCTCAGTGCTGCGTACCTAGGCAACCGAAGAGTGGACCTGGTCGAGACGGCGCCAGCCGCGGCCCCCTCGCCCGGCGAGGTCCAGGTGCGCGTGGCCTACGTGGGGCTCTGCGGCACCGACCTGCACTTGGCGCACGGCGACATGGACACCCGGGTGACCACACCCCTGGTGTTCGGCCACGAGATGAGCGGGACGGTCGCGGCGGTGGGAGAGGGCGTGACCGGGTGGTCGCCGGGCGAAGGCGTCACGGTGATGCCGCTGCAGTGGGACGAGACATGCCCGGCCTGCCTCGCCGGCAACACCCACGTCTGCCAGAACCTCATCTTCGTCGGCATCGACTCACCCGGCGCCCTGCAGGCGCTGTGGAACGTGCCGGCCTCGACGCTGGTCCGGCTCCCCTCAGGCATCGACCTCCGGCACGCGCGCTCATCGAGCCGGTGGCGGTCGCCGTGCACGACGTCCGGCGCGGTGGCGTCTGCGCCGGGGACAGGGTGGTCGTGCTTGGCGGCGGACCGATCGGCACGCTCATCGCCGGGGTGGCGAGCCGACACGGAGCCGAGGTCGCCGTGGTCGAGCCCGACGACAGACGCCGCGCCATGGTTGAGAGGCTCGGGGTCCTGGCTCCGGACCCGGCCGCGACCGACCTGGTGGCGTGGGTCGAGGAGTGGACCCGGGCCGCCGGTGCCGACGTGGTGTTCGAGGTGTCCGGCGCGGCAGCGGCGGTGGCCCTGTCCACATCCCTGGCGAAGGTGCGCGGCACGGTCGTGGTCGTGGCCATCCATGCGCAACCACGGCCGGTGAACCTGCATCGGGTCTTCTGGCGGGAGCTCACGGTCGTGGGCGCCCGCGTGTACGAGCGCCATGACTTCGAGACCGCGGTGGACCTGGTGGCGAGCGGTGCGGTCCCGGCCGATGCCCTCATCACTCGCGTGGCCCCCCTCGGGCAGGTCGGCGCGGCCCTCGACGAGCTGCAGGGCGGGCGCGCGATGAAGATCCTGGTCGACGTGCAGGCGGGTCGGGTGGACGAGGTCCCGGCATGAGCAACCCGTTCGACCTCACCGGACGCCTGGCCGTCGTCACCGGGGCCAGCCGCGGGATCGGCTTCGCGATAGCCGAGTCGCTGGCGCGGGCCGGCGCAGACATCCTCGGTGTCAGTGCGACCCTGCCGTCCAGCGGCAGTGCCGTCGAGCAGACGGTGAGGCAGCACGGTCGCAGCTTCGAGGCACGCGCGGTCGACTTCGCCGACCGGGGAGCCGTTCAGGGGCTCGGCGAGGAGCTGGCCTCACGCGCACCGGACATCCTGGTCAACAACGCGGGGACCATCGAGCGTTCTCCGGCAGCGGATCACCCGCTGCACAGCTGGGACCGGGTGCTCGAAGTGAACCTGTCGAGCCAGTTCGTGCTCACCCGGCTCGTCGCCCGTCCGATGCTCGAGCGCGGCAGCGGGAAGGTGATCTTCACCGCCAGCCTGCTCAGCTTCCAGGGAGGCATCAACGTCGCGGCCTACACGACGTCGAAGTCAGGTGTCGCGGGGCTGACCAAGGCCCTGGCGAACGAGTGGGCCGCGCGAGAGGTCAACGTCAACGCCATCGCGCCGGGCTACATCGACACCGACAACACCGCCGCCCTGCGTGCCGACCCGGCGCGCTCGAGCGCGATCCTCGGACGCATTCCCGCCGGCCGTTGGGGCCACGGGTCAGACATCGGAGGGGCGGCGGTCTTCCTCGCGTCGCCGGCTTCGGACTATGTGCACGGGGTCGTTCTGCCCGTCGACGGAGGCTGGCTGGGGCGCTGACGGTGCCCGTGCGGGGGTGCCGCAGCGCTCATGGACCCGCCTCGGTAAGGCGTCCGCGTACCGGCTCGTCGGACACGAGGCTCAGCCCGGCCCGAGGGGGCCGCACGTGGGGACCCGCGGACGACGCCCAGCCCTGGTCCACGTGGGTTTGCGCTATCAGCGCCTCGTCGAGCGACAGGCCGTGCCCGGGATCCTCGCTCAGGACGACGCCGCCGTCGACGATCTCGTGGGCCGTGCTCACGCCGATCGGCGACCCGAGATCCTGCAGCTCGAGGGCGAGGTGGTTCGGGACCGCCGCTGCGGCGTGCCAGACGGGGCTCGCCGCGGAACCGACGGGGCTGACCGGCAGGTCGCGGCTGTGGGCCACGGTGGCGACGCGGAGGAAGTTGGTGATGCCCCACATGCTGCCCGTCTGGACGATGTCGACCGCCCCGGCGTCGAGAAGCGGCTTGAACTGCTCGAGACCCGTGAGGTTCTCCCCCGTGGCCACGGCCGCGCGCACCGACCGACTGATCATCGCCATGCCCTCGGCGTCCCAACGGCGCAGCGGCTCCTCGACCCAGACGAGGTCGATCTCCTCTTCGAGCGCGGCGATGTGCCGGATGGCCTGCTTGCGGTTCCACGACTCGTTGGCGTCCAGCATCAGGGCCGGCCGGGGCGTGTTCGCGCTGAAGATGTCCCGGGCAATGGTGAGCCGCGCCAGGTCCCGCGCGAGGTCACGTCCACCCTTGAGCTTGACGCTGGTGAAGCCACGGGCGACCCACCCGGCGTAGAGATCCTCGAGGCGGTCGTCCTCGATCGCGATCTCCAGCGCCGACGCGTAGCCGGGCACGAAGCGGTCCGCAGCGCCGAGAGTCCGCCACAGGGGCTCCTCCGCCATCTTGGCCTTGAGGTCCCACAGGGCCATGTCCAGAGCGCCGACGCCGCCGAACGTCGCACCGCTGTGCCCGCTCTTGAACACGTGCGCGAGCATCCTGTCGTACAGCGCGCCGGTGGCACGGGGGTCCTGCCCCTCGATCGCCGGGAAGAGCCGCTCCACGTCGGCGTGCGAGCCGATCCCTACCCCCTCGAGGCCTCCGTCCGTCTCGACGACCAGGAGGGGCACCTCGGTGACGCCGTCCCGGATGACTCCGTTGACGTCGCCCACCGGCCTCCCCCAGTCCTGGAGGCTGGTCAGGGTGCGCAGTCCGCTGATCTTCATAGGTGTCCCTAGTCCTTCGGCCGCTCGCCCGACGCAGTCGCGGTCGTTGACGACGTCCGGCACGGTCGATGATGACGTCTGGAAACAACATACATCACACCTCCTAGGTTCGATGACCGATGCCTATACTGCTGCCCATGACGAGCGGGGCCAGCCCGGGCAGAGGGATGCCCCGGATCCTGTCCATCCCCGACCGCGTGCCGGCGCAGCGACTGGGCGTCGCGGTCGTCGAGGCGTTGGTCAACGTCATCGTGTCGGGCGAGATCCCCCCCGGCGACTCCCTGCCTCCGGAGCTCCCCCTAAGTCAGCAGTTCGGCGTCAGCCGCACGGTGCTCCGGGAGTCCGTCAAGCGCCTCGAGGAGAAGGGCCTGGTGACGGTCGGACAGGGCCGCGGAACGGTCGTGCAGCCGACCCGCGCCTGGAACATGATGGACCGCGTCGTCCTGAGTGCTCTCATCGCGCACGACGAGACCCTGGGCGTGCTCGACGAGCTGACCGTCGTCAGGGCCAGGCTGGAAGCCGCGATGGCGGGTGAGACGGCACGCGTGCGCACGCCCGTCGAAAACGACGTGCTCCGGGCCGCGCTCGACAGGATGCGCTCCTCGGTCCACGACACCCCCGAGTTCAACGCCGCCGACGTGGCGTTCCACGAGACCGTCATGGCGGTCTCGGGAAACCGGCTCGCCGAGAGCATCACCCGAGTGCTGTTCGAGAAGGCACGGCAGAGCTCGCGGTACCACGGCGTAGTGGTTCCGCAGTCGCTCCATGAAGTGACGCTGGTGGAGCATGAGCGGATCTTCGGCGCAATCGACGCCGGCGACCCGGATGCGGCCGAGGAAGCGATGCGCACGCACATCACCGACGCCTGGAAGCGTCGCCGCCCCGCGGACCACCGCGGCACGAAGCGCGACCGCTGACGTCCCACGCGTGCGAAAGGCCCATTCCGGGCGGAACCACCTCTTGTTAGAACGTCATACGTATGCTTATCTGAGTCGCGTCAGCGGGGCTGCGCCCCCTTCGGCTCTCACGAAAGCGATCAGACATGACGTCACGCACACGGGAGTACTCACCCGGAAAGCGGGGTGAGACGGTTCTGGGGCTGGCCTCCGTGGGCGCGGTGACACTGCTCGCGTCGATGCTCGTCCCGGTCCCCGCCTCCGCGGCGCCGCCGCCGGACAAGGCCCGGATCTTTCACGTAGCGCCGCAGGGCCGCGACGCCGGCAGCTGTGACGTGCGCCGGCCGTGCAGCCTCGACCGGGCCCAGAAGGTGGTCCGTGCCGAGAACGCCAAGGGCAAGGGCGACGTCACCGTCGAGCTGGCCGACGGCGTCTACCGCGTCTCCGACCCGCTCGAGTTCCGCGCGCAGGACGGCGGCCGCGACGGCCACACAGTGTCGTGGCGGGCCGCCCCGCGGGCCGAGCCGGTCATCTCGGGCGCCAGCCCGGTCACGGGCTGGACCATCCACGACGCCGACGCCAACGTCTACATGGCCGACACGCCCACCGGTGTGGACTCGAGACAGCTGTACGTCAACGGGGTCATCGCGCCCCGGGCGGCGATGCGGCTGCCGAACGACGACGTCACGGTGACACCGACCGGCCTCGAGATCGAGAACCCTGACCTGGCCTCCCTCGCGGACCTGCCCGACCAGCAGCGGATCGAGTTCCGGTCGCTCGGCGACTTCACCGACCGTTATTCCCCGGTCGAGAGCATCAGCCCGACGCTGATCACCATGGCCCAGCCGGCCTGGGACAACAACACCTGGGGCTGGGACACCGTCCAGCGCTCGTTCCTCGCCGGACCGACGTGGTACCTGGAGAACTCGCGCAGCTTCCTGGACGACGCCGGAGAGTGGTACCTCGACCCGACGGCCGGCAAGGTCTACTACAAGCCCGCCGACGGGGTTGACCCGAACCGCCTCGATGTCGAGCTGCCTCGGCTCGAGACCCTCGTGAGCGTCGGTGGAACTTACGACAAGCCGGTGTCGGGGCTGTCCTTCAGCGGGATCGAGTTCACCGGGACATCGTGGCTGGAGCCCTCGACCTCCGGGTACGCCAACCAGCAGAACGGCTTCTACATCAAAGGCGACCTCGCCTACCGGCCCGACGACGCGTTCACCAGCTGCTCCCGCGGCTGTGAGATGTTCGAGCGGGCCAGGTACGACACGTGGTACCAGGAACCGGCTGCCGTGCAGGTCTCGGCTGCAAGCGACATCTCGTTCAGCCGCAACACCTTCCGCAACCTCGGGTCGACCGCTCTCGGCATCGGCAACGACGTCAACGCGACGCTCACCGGTGTGGGTCTCGGTGCCTCGGACATCAAGGTCGTCGGCAACGTGTTCACCGAGGACGCCGGTCACGGCGTCGCGGTGGGCGGCGTGCTTGAGGACGCTCATCACCCGAGCGACGTACGGATGACCAACAAGGACATCTTCATCAGGGACAACACCGTCAACCGGGTCTCCGTGGACTACAAGGACAACGGCGGGATCCTGAGCACCTACGCGACCAACGTGCAGATCGTGCACAACGAGGTGGCCAACGTGCCGTACGACGGCATCGACACCGGCTACGGGTGGGGCACCAACGACGCGGGCGGCTCGGACGACTACCTCGACCGCGGCTACTACAACTGGCACCCGCGGTACACGACGCCCACCACGCTCAAGGACAACCTGGTGTCCGGCAACCTGGTCCACCACACCAAGGCGCAATTCGCCGACGGTGGCTCGGTCTACAACCTGTCCGCCAGCCCGGGCACCGTGGTGGAGCGCAACTACCTGTACAACATTTCCGGCGTCGCCCTCTACCTCGACGAGGGCACCCGGTACACGACGTACCGGCAGAACGTGCTCCAGGGCGCAGGGGTGTGGACCTTCACCAACGCCTACAGCATGAGGAACAACACCAGCGACAACCTGCTGCAAGGCAACTGGTACAACTCCGGCGCGACGCAGACCCCCAATGCGGAGGCGCACCGGAACCGGCTGATCGACAACGTACGCGTCAACGGGACGGCTTGGCCGGACGGCGCCCGGGAGGTCATCTGCAGCTCCGGTGTTGCACCCGAGTACCGGACGAGGCTCAACGCGAACCTGTTCGGCTTCACCGCCTGCCCACGGGACTCGCGTGTCGCACCACACTTGAAGGTCACGGCAGCGTCGGCCGCGAGCTCGTACTTCGGGCAGTCCCATGAGGATCTCGGGATCGCCGCCGCGGGCAGTGACGTGTGGGGCGCTGGCGGCCAGCGCGATGACGAGTTCGGTGCGATCTATCGCCGCGGGGCGGTGCGGCCGGGCACCAAGGTCTCGGCGCAGGTGAACTCGCTGAACGACTCGGACGGCTGGGCCAAGAGCGGGGTGATGGTCCGCAACGACATGACCAAACCCGGTGCCTCGCCCGGCTACGGGATCGTCGCCGTGACCGGCCGCAACGGCGTCGTGTTCCAGTGGGACGGCGACGGCGACGGACACGTCGACAGGAGTGCCGGCGCGAACGTCAACACGTTCCGGCCGCTGTGGGTCGCCCTGACCAGAACGGGTGACCGGTACGCGGCGTCGTACTCCTACGACGGCGTGAACTACGTGACGTTCGGCCCATCGGTGACGCTTCCCGGAGCGACCGCGAAGCAGGACGGAGGCATCTTCAGCACGTCCCACAACAGGACGCAGTCGGCGATCAACGTCTTCAGCTCCCTGGCAGTCGACGCCGCGTCCACGTAGGACGCGGTTGTCCGGAGGGGGTCGGCCGAGAGCCGGCCCCCTTCGTCATCCCCCCACGCCTGCGTGGCGCGGCGGCAGGGCACGATGGGTGCACGTGGGCACCTCGCGCCGCGCATACCTCGTCTGGGGCACCGGCGTCGCGGCGTACGTCGTGGCGGTCGTGCACCGCACGTCCCTCGGTGTCACCGGGCTGGAGACCGCCGACCGGTTCGGCGCCTCGGCGAGCGTTCTCGCGTCGTTCGCGGTCGTCCAGCTGTTCGTGTACGCCGCGCTGCAGGTGCCGGTCGGCGTGCTTCTCGACCGCTGGGGCTCACGTCGCCTGATCGCCCTCGGCGCCGTCGTCATGGCGGCCGGACAGCTGCTCCTCGCCGTCACGACCTCCGTTCCCGGAGCGCTGCTTGCGAGGATCCTCGTCGGTGCCGGCGACGCCATGACGTTCATCAGCGTGCTGCGTCTCGTGCCGGCGTGGTTCCCAGCGGCGCGGATCCCGGTGATCACCCAGGTGACGGGGCTGACCGGTCAGCTCGGTCAGGTGATCAGTGCCGTGCCACTGACCGCGCTGCTGCACGCCAGCGGCTGGACCACGACGTTCATCTCGGCGGCGACGCTCGGTGCGGTCGTGGCGGTGGCGGCGCTGATCGGCGTCCGCGACTCGCCGCGCGGTGCCGGTGCGGCGGGCGCGCCACCCACGCTGCGACAGGTGGGCCACGACCTGGCCTCGGCCTGGCGACACCCGGGCACGCGCCTCGGCATGTGGACCCACTTCGTGACGCAGTACTCCGGGACAGTCTTCGTGCTGCTGTGGGGCTACCCGTTCCTCGTCTCCGGAGAGGGCCTCTCGCGCGGCACCGCGAGCTCGCTGCTGACGCTGATGGTCGTCGTCGGGGTGATCAGTGGTCCGGTGATCGGGGTGCTCGTCTCACGTCACCCGCTGCGCAGGTCGTGGCTCGTGCTCGGCGTGGTCGCCGTGACGGTGCTCGCGTGGGTAGTCGTCCTGAGCTGGCCGGGTCGCGCGCCGCTCTGGCTGCTCACGCTGCTGGTGATGACCCTGGCGCTGAGCGGACCCGGGTCGATGATCGGCTTCGACTTCGCGCGCACCTTCAACCCGCCGAACCGGCTCGGCACGGCCACCGGGATCGTCAACGTCGGCGGCTTCGTGGCCTCGCTCGTCACCATGCTGCTCGTCGGGGTGCTGCTCGACCTGCGATCAGGAGACGGAGAGGGCTACCGCCTGGACGACTTCCGCGTCGCGCTCTCCGTGCAGTTCCTGATGTGGGCGGTGGGGGTGACCGGCGTCGTGCGCACGCGCCGCCTGGCGCGTCAGCGGATGGCGGCACAGGGCATCGTGGTCCCGCCGATCCGCGAGGTGATCGAACGCAAACGCCGGGACCGAAGGCACTGACCGGGCCCCGGACATGGGGGGACCCCGGAGCCGGGGGGGATGGCTCCGGGGTCCCGGTGTGGGCTGACGGGGGGGTATCAGCCCACAGACCTGAGGTGGCCGACCAGGTCAGAGCACCCGGCCGTAGTGGACGTTGGACGACCAGGCGGCGTGCTTGCCGACGCCCGTGCTGGGGTTGGACGCCTCGTACCAGTAGCCGTTGCCGGCGTAGATGGCCACGTGGCCGACGCTTCCGCCGCCGCCGTTGTGGACGAACACGAGGTCGCCCGGACGCGGGTCGGACACCCGGGTCACCTGCGCGGACTGCGCGGAGGACGAGTGGGGCAGCGAGATGCCGACCTTGCCGAAGACGTACTGCGTGAAGCCGGAGCAGTCGAACGAGTCGGGACCGGAGGCGCCGTAGACGTAGGAGTCGCCCTCCTGTGCCGCGGCGATCTGAAGCACGCTGGCCGCGGACGCGGACATCGGCCCGTCGGACCGTGCCGCCCTCGACGCGGCCTTCTTCTCGCGAGCCTCTTCGGCTGCCTCGGCGGCGGCCCGTGCCTCGGCGGCCTTGCGGAGAGCTTCGCGTCGCTCGGCGGCCTCGCGGCGTGCCTTGCGGCGCTCGGCGGCCTCACGGCGGGCCTCGGCCCGACGCTGCGCGGCGAGCTCCTTGGCCTCGCGCAGTGCGGCGAGCCTCTTGTCGTTGTTGGCCTGCTCGCTCTGGGCCGCGATGTCCATGGCCTGCAGAGTCTCGGGGCTGAGCTTCTTGGCCGCGTGCGCGACGGGAGCGGCGTCGACTGTGGACGAGGCAGAGGCGACAACGGTGCCGGTGATGGCGACGGTGCCGGCAACGCCGGCGGCAATGCTGATGTGGGCAGGACGACGGGCGCGCGCGAGACGGCGCGGACGACGGTGCTTGGACACAGGAGTCCTCTCCCACGCCTACGGGGTGAGCTGTCGGGTTCGGGCGGGAGATGCCCGGCCGCTGGTGGGCGGCTTCACCCCTAGGACCCCAAGGGGCCCACATAAGTGGGTCCCCCGCTCCTGCCGTGCGGAGATCTCGACCGGCTGCACGCGCGGGGCAGGACTAGGCGGCCACGCGAGCGCCCCACAGTTCCTGTGGGGCGCCGTGCACACTACGGGACGATCTGGACGAATTTCAACTGGGGGCGCAACTCCGCGTGTCCGCACGCTCAACCCCCCACCCACCACCACCCGGGCGAGTCGACCACGTTAGGTAGGCGCAGCACTGCCTCAAGAGGCGGGGAGGCCTGTTGAGGCAGTGCCCCGCCTGTTGTCGCGCCGGAGGAAGCCGCGACTCAGCCAACCGTGTCGCGTCAGGGCGGCAAGGCGCGGCTCAACCAGCGGTCACGAACACGTGCGCCGCCACCGCGGAGGTGATCTCGGTGGACTCGCCGCCCGAGCCGACGAGCAGTCCGTCGGCCGTCGCGACGACGGTGATCGACGCACCCGGCTGGACGCCCGCCCGGCGGAGCCGCGACATCAGGGCCGTGTCGGACTGCGCAGGCTCGGCCAGCCGTCGCACCACCACCCGGGCCGCCCCGTCGAGCGACAGGTGGTCGAGGGTCTCGAGCTTGCCGTCGGAGACGCTGTCGTCGGCCGTCTCACCGAGCTCGGCCAGGCCCGGGATCGGGTTGCCGTACGGCGAGACGGTCGGGTGCCCCAGCACCTCGAGCAGCCGGCGCTCCACCGTCTCGGACATGACGTGCTCCCACCGGCACGCTTCCGGATGGACGAGCTCCCACTCCAGGCCGATCACGTCGACCAGCAGGCACTCGGCGAGCCGGTGCTTGCGCATCACCCGGGTCGCCAGCGAGCGGCCGTGATCGGTGAGCTCGAGGTGGCGATCACCTTCGACGGTGAGTAGCCGGTCGCGCTCCATGCGGGCGACCGTCTGTGAGACCGTCGGGCCGGACTGGCCGAGGCGCTCCGCGATGCGCGCTCTGAGGGGCACCACACCCTCTTCCTCCAACTCGAATACCGTGCGGAGGTACATCTCGGTGGTGTCGATGAGCTCGCTCACGATGCCATTGTCGCGCAACGATGCAAGGCTGCCCCGTCTTGCCCCTCAGGTCACCCGGGAGGCACCTGCCATGACCGCTCCAGTCCCCGTCGGCGCCGACCTCGACCAGCTGCGTGCGGCTGCCAAGGACTGTCAGGCCTGCGAGCTGCACCGGGGCACCACCCAGACCGTCTTCTCCGCGGGTTCCCCCGACTCGAAGGTGGTCCTGGTCGGTGAGCAGCCGGGCGACCAGGAGGACCTGCAAGGCAAGCCGTTCGTCGGCCCGGCCGGCCGACTGCTCGTCCAGGCCCTGGACGAGGCCGGCATCCCGCGCGACACCGTCTACCGCACCAACGTCGTCAAGCACTTCCGCTTCAGCCAGTCCGGGCCGGGCAAGCGGCGCATCCACCAGACGCCGGACCTCGCGCACGTGGAAGCCTGCCGCCCATGGCTGACCGCCGAGCTGGCCCTGCTGTCCCCCGACGTCCTGGTCTGCCTCGGGGCGACGGCGGCCAAGGCCCTGCTCGGCCCGTCCTTCCGCGTCACCCGCCAGCGCGGCGAACTGTTCCCGAACCCCCCGGGCCGCGCCCCCGACGCCGAGGCCGGCGAGCACGCCCGGTGGATCATGGCGACGATCCACCCGTCAGCGGTGCTGCGCGCCGACAACCGCGACGTGGCGTACGTCGGGCTGGTGGCGGACCTTCGGGTCGCGGCTGGCGCACTCGAGCGGACGTCGGCGCGCTAGGCCGGTCGCCATGTCCGGACCACAGCCCTCCCTCACCATCGCCGGCCGCTTCTGCGGGCCGTCGGGCAGTGGCAACGGCGGCTACGTGGCAGGGCGTCTCGCCGCAAACCTCGACGGAAGGCCCATGCCGGTCGAGGTGACCCTCCGGCAGCCGCCGCCGCTGGACTCCCGACTGCTCGTCGTACGGCCGACAGACGACACGGTCTCGCTCACCTTCGGCGGCGCGGTGATCGCCGAGGCGCACACCGGCACCCTGGCCTGCGAGCCCATCGAGCCGGTGCCCTTCGACACCGCCGCGGAGAGGATGCACGTCTACCCCGGACTCGTCGACCACCCGTTCCCACGGTGTTTCGTGTGCGGCCCGGAACGTCCCGCCCCCGACGGACTGGGGTTGCGGCCGGGGCGGCTCGCCGACCGGATGAACACCGTGGCCACCACGTGGGTGCCCGACGACTCGGTGGCCGGCACCCACGGGTTCGTGCCTCCCGAGATGGTGTGGGCGGCCCTCGACTGCCCCGGCGGCTGGTCGGCCGACCTCACCGGCCGGCCGATGGTGCTCGGTCGGATGACGGCCGAGGTGGCCGCCGGTCTCATGGTCGGTGACCGCTGCGTCGTACTGGGGCGCTGGCTCGGCGAGCAGGGCCGCAAGACGTTCACCACGAGCACGGTGTACGACGGTGACGGCCGCGTGGTCGGCCGCGCCGAGGCAACCTGGATCTCGGTCTCCGTCTAGCCCTCGGTGTCGAATAGACGTTGTGCCAGCCGTGATCCGCGACGTACGGTTTGCGGTACACGGAAGGGAGGTGGTCCGAGAATTTGAGTACTTCTAGGACGCGTGAGGTGGCTGCCAGCTAGCCGCCGGACCCCGGAGCGAACCGGCCCAAGGCGGCCGGCAAGTCCCAGGCAGTCACCCGACCCGCGGGCCGCGAGGAAACGTCCCCTCGCACGTTCGATGCCCGCGGGTCGTCTGCTGCCCGAGGCCGGGCGCAGCCCCTCCTTTGGATCAGCCCCCCTTTGGATCGCTCCGCGATCAGTCCCCCTTTGGATCGCTCCGCGATCAGTCCCCCTTTGGATCGCTCCGCGATCAGTCCCCCTTTGGATCGCTCCGCGATCAGTCCCCCTTTGGATCGCTCCGCGATCAGTCCCCCTTTGGATCGCTCCGCGATCAGTCCCCCTTTGGATCGCTCCGCGATCAGTCCCCCTTTGGATCGCTCCGCGATCAGTCCCCCTTTGGATCGCTCCGCGATCAGGGAGCCAGCCGCTCCACGACCCAGTCCTCGCCCGCGCGGCGGTAGCGCAGCCGGTCGTGCATCCGCCTCTCCCGGCCCTGCCAGAACTCCACGGTCTCGGGACGGACCCGGTAGCCGCCCCAGAAGTCCGGCGCCGGCACCACGTCGGCGGTCGCGAAGCGAGCCTCGACCGCCTGGTAGCGGGCGTCGAGAGCCTCCCGGTCGGCGACCATCTCCGACTGCGGACTCGCCCAGGCCCCGAACTGCGACTCGCGCGGCCGCGACCCGAAGTAGCGCGTCACCGCGTCGCGGTCGACGGCCTCGACGGGTCCGCTCACCCGCACCTGGCGGGCCAGCGCGTGCCAGGGGAACAGCAGGGCGGCCCGGGAGTCGGCAGCGAGGTCGCGCGCCTTGGCCGATCCGAGGTTGGTGTAGAAGACGAAGCCGTTCGCGTCGTAGCCCTTGAGCAGCACGATCCGCGCGCTCGGGCCGTCGGCGGAGGCGGTGGCCAGGACCATGGCGTTCGGCTCGGCCAGGTCGGCCGTGACCACGTCGGAGAACCATCGGCCGAACTGCGTGAGCGGGTCGCCGGCCAAGTCGCGTACGTCGAGACCGCGCGCGCTGTAGGCACGGCGCATCGCGGCCACGTCATGAGAGGGCTGCGGCTCGGACTCGGGCACGTCTCACTCTGGCACGCGCGACAGGAGCCCGGGGCGACAGGGTGCGCCGGCAAGGGTGAGAATGCGCACGACGGCATGACGCCGTGCCGCCCGACGAGGGAGCCAGCGTGAGTGACCCCGACTTCAAGCCCGGCCTCGAGGGAGTCGTTGCCTTCGAGAGCGAGATCGCGGAGCCCGACCGCGAGGGTGGCGCGCTTCGCTATCGCGGCGTCGACATCGAGGACCTGGTGGGGCAGGTGTCGTTCGGCAACGTGTGGGGACTGCTCGTCGACGACCGATTCAATCCCGGGCTGCCGCCGGCCGAGCCTTTCCCGTTGCCCGTGCACTCCGGCGACGTGCGCGTCGACGTGCAGAGCGCCCTCGCGATGCTCGCGCCGGCGTGGGGCTTCCGGCAGCTGCTCGACATCGACGAGGAGGAGGCGCGCGACAACCTGGCCCGGGCGTCGGTCATGGCCTTGTCGTTCGTCGCCCAGTCGGCCCGCGGCATCGGACTGCCGATGGTGCCGCAGGCCGAGATCGACAAGGCGCGCACCGTCGTCGAGCGCTTCATGATCCGGTGGCGCGGCGAGCCCGACCCCCGGCACGTGCAGGCCGTCGACGCCTACTGGACGTCGGCAGCGGAGCACGGCATGAATGCGTCGACGTTCACGGCCAGGGTCATCGCCTCCACCGGCGCCGACGTCGCGGCGTGCCTGTCGGGAGCGGTGGGCGCGATGTCAGGTCCGCTGCACGGCGGCGCTCCGTCGCGTGTGCTGCACATGCTCGACGCGATCGAGGAGACCGGTGACGCGTCGGCGTACGTCAAGGGCGTGCTCGACCGCGGCGAGCGGCTGATGGGCTTCGGCCACCGCGTCTACCGGGCGGAGGACCCGCGCGCGCGGGTGCTCCGACGTACGGCGGAGGAGCTGGGCGCGCCGCGGTGGGAAGCGGCCGCCGCGCTGGAGAAGGCCGCGCTCGACGAGCTCGGCGCCCGCCGGCCAGACCGAGTGCTCGCGACGAACGTCGAGTTCTGGGCGGCTGTGGTGCTCGACTTCGCCGAGGTGCCGCCGCACATGTTCACCCCCATGTTCACCTGCGCGCGCACGGCGGGCTGGGCGGCGCACATCCTCGAGCAGAAGCGCACCGGGCGGCTCATCCGGCCGGCGGCGCGCTACATCGGCCATGGTCCTCGCCAGCCGTCGGAGGTCGCAGGCTGGCAGTGACCTAGCCTTGGCCGGGTGAGCGACATCGTCATCCCGGACAGCATCAAACCCGCCGACGGCCGCTTCGGCTCGGGACCGTCGAAGGTGCGGCCGGAGGCCGTGGCAACGCTTGCAGCAACCGGCACGTCCTACCTCGGGACGTCCCACCGTCAGAGCACGGTCAAGGACGTCGTCCGCCGGATCCGGCAGGGCCTCGGCGAGCTGTTCGAGCTCCCTGACGGCTACGAGGTGGTGCTGGGCAACGGCGGGACGACCGCCTTCTGGGACATCGCCGCCTTCAACCTGGTGGGGGAGCACTCGCAGCACCTGTCGTTCGGCGAGTTCTCCGCGAAGTTCGCGTCCGCCGTCAGGGCCGCGCCGTTCCTGGCCGACCCGACGATCATCACCAGCGAACCGGGCACTCACCCGCAGCCGCGCGCCGAGCCAGGTGCCGACGTCTACGCCTTCACCCACAACGAGACCTCGACGGGTGTGGCTATGCCGCTGCGGCGAGTCGCGGACGCCGATGACGATGCGCTGGTGCTCGTCGACGCCACGTCGGGCGCCGGTGGTCTCCCGGTCGACGTGGCTGAGACCGACGTCTACTACTTCGCGCCGCAGAAGTCCTTCGCCTCCGACGGCGGTCTGTGGCTCGCGCTGATGTCGCCGGCCGCCATCGAGCGGGTGGCCCAGGTGCACGCCTCTGGTCGCTGGGTGCCGGCCTTCAGTGACCTGCAGATCGCGATCGACAACAGCCGGCTCGATCAGACGTACAACACCCCGGCGCTCGCGACCCTCTACCTCCTGGCGGAGCAGGTCGACTGGTTCAACTCGCGTGGCGGCCTGCAGTGGGCGACGGAGCGTACGGCGGACTCGGCGTCGCGGCTCTACACGTGGGCGGAGAAGTCGACGTTCGCGTCGCCGTTCGTCGCCGACCCCGCGCAACGCTCGAACGTCGTCGGCACGATCGACTTCGACGACTCGGTCGACGCCGCTGCCATCGCCAAGGTGCTGCGCGCCAACGGCATCGTCGACACCGACCCTTACCGCAAGCTCGGCCGCAACCAGCTGCGCATCGCGATGTTCCCGGCCGTCGAGCCCTCGGACGTCGAAGCCCTGACCACCTGCATCGACCACGTCGTACCCGAGCTGGGTTGACCGCGCTCGCTCGGGATCGCCTCACCTGGCTCATCTACGCCCAGCTCGGCACCTACGGCTACTTCCTCTACGGCTTCGGGCCGACCGTTCCGCTGCTGCGCGACGAGCAGGAGATCAGCCGCACCCTCTCCGGTCTACACGGCAGCGCACTCGCCATCGGCGCACTGCTGTCGGCCCTCATCTTCGCCCCGCTGGTCCGCCGCTACGGCCGTGCGGTCGTCATGTGGGGTGGGCTGTTGTGCCTCTGTCTCGGTGCGGGGCTGTACGTCGCCACCACGGTCCTGGCAGTCACGCTGACCGGCGCACTGCTCGCGTCGTTCGGCGGCTCGTTCGTGATCACCACCACGGCCGCCGCGCTGAGCGACCACCACGGCCGCGGCGGCCCGGCGGCCATCACCGAGGCCAACGCAGTCGCAGCTGGCGTCGGAACCGTGGCACCGCTGGTGGTCGGTGCCGCGGTCGGCATCGGCCTCGGATGGCGAGCGGCGCTCCTGCTGGTGGTGCCGGCCGTGGCCGTCCTCTACGCGTTCGGCGGACGCCTCGGGATGCCGGCGCCCACAGAGGAGCCCGCACATCACGTCGGTTCGCGTCGTCTGCCTTCGCGCTACTGGATCGTCTGGGGTGTCCTCGTCTGCGGCATCGCGGTGGAGTTCTGCATGACGCTCTGGACGGCTGACATCCTGCGCAACCGCTTCGAGATGGGCGACGGCGCCGCGTCGGCGGGCATCACGACGCTGCTGTTCGGCATGTTCCTCGGCCGGCTTGCCGGCGGCCGGCTCGCGTTGCGGTTCGACGTCGAGCTCCTGCTCTACGCGGCGATCGTGGTCTGCGCGATCGGGTTCGCGGGGTTCTGGGTGACGACGGTCCCGTCATTGGCGCTGGCCGCCCTTCTCGTGTGCGGGCTCGGCATCGCGCTCTTCTACCCGCTCGGGCTGGCGCTCGCCATCGACGTCTCCGAGGGCCGGCCCGACCTGGCCAGCGCCCGGTCGGGGCTCGCGGCCGCACTCGCCTCGGGCGGCGGTCCGCTGTTGCTCGGGGCACTCGCCGACCGGTTCGGCATTCACAATGCCTTCCTGGTCGTGCCGGTGCTACTTGCGATGGCCGCGGTCGGCATCCGCATCGGCGGCCGGTCGCAGCGCGCCGCGTCACGGGCGTGAGCGACTCCGTCTGAGAACCAGCGCGCAGACGGCCAACAACACGGGGACGCCGACGAAGAGCGCGAGTCGTGACGCGGCCGGGCGGTCCCGCTCCGGCGCGTTTTCGTTGTTGTTGCTGGGCGGCGCGGCGCGACTCTCGGAGGACTCGGGCGAGGGCGACGACGAGGGTGACTCGTCGGAGACGGGCAGCCGCACGGCGTACACCGCACTGCGCCGGCCCTCGCTGCCCACCAGCAGCCGGTCGCCGTCGACGGCCAGCGACTCGCCCTGTGGTTGCTCGGGCAGGAGCTCGCGCGCGACCAGCTCACGGTTGCGGTCGTAGAGGTAGGCGGTGCTGTAGGAGCGCAGCACCATCCGCCCGTCACGGAGGAAGGCCCCGTCGGTGATCAACGGCGGCACCTTGCCGATGCGGGTGAGTCGGTTGGTGCGGTCGGTCCTGGGGTGAAGCGGCGCGCGGTAGAGCCGGCCGCCGAAGACGTCCTTGGTGGCGATGTAGATCCGGTCGTCGCGCGGGTCGACGAGCAACGCCTCGGCGTCCCGCGGCCCGTCGGGGTAGGTGAACTGCCACCAGGTGGCGTCGACCGTCTGGTCGCGCAACCGCGCCGGCTCAGTGAAGCGGAACACCGAGACATCAGGACGGCGCACCCGGTTGTCACCGAGATCACCGAGGAACAACGCTGGTCTGCCCTTGCCGTCGCGGCCGGGGGCGAGGGCTTCAGGATCGTAAGGATCGATGCCGCGCAGGCGAACGGTCGCCACACTGCGCCCTCGTCGGTTGACGGCGACCACCGTGGCCGCGTCACCGCCGTCGGCGTGCGTCCACAGCACACCGGGGTGTCGCTGCGACACGGTGAGCCCACTCGACTCGGTCAGGGCCGGGTCCTGCAGCCGGAGCACGATCGACGGGTCGCCGGACGCGACCAGCCCCGCGAGCAGGACGGACGCACCCGCGCTAGCGAAGGACATCATCGAGCGCGGACTGCAGGTACGGCGTGACACCCCAGGCGCCGACCAGCTCCTCGTACTGCCGAGCCAGGACCGGATCGACCGGCGCGTCGGTGCGCACCGCCTTGATCATCGTGTTGCGTGGGGTGTGCTGGCTCGCGACGAACTGCAGGACCTCGACGCGGTAGCCCAGCCGCCGCAGGAGTGCGGCGCGCAGGCCGTCGGTGAGCACGTCGCCGAAATGCTCGCGCAGGATCGGATGCCGTAGGAGCAAGGCGTACGGAGCAGGCGTGGGCGCCGCCTTGAGCTGTCGCTGCACGTCGTGGTGGCAGCAAGGCGCGGCCAGCACGAGCGAGGCACGCCACCGCACGGCGACGGCGAGCGCATCGTCGGTGGCGGTGTCGCAGGCGTGCAGTGCGAGCACCACGTCGGCGCCGGTCACCGGCGCGTCGACGATCGAGCCCGCAACGAAGCTCAGCCGCGGTGACCAGCCGAGCTCGTCCGCGATGCGCGTGTTGCGCTCCCGGGCCTCGTCACGGAGGTCGACCCCGACCATCTCGACCGCGCGGTTCACGGCGAGGTAGCGGAAGGCCGCGAACGTGAGATAGGCGTTGCCGCAGCCGAGATCGACGACGCGCAGCGGGCGGTCCGTCGGGAGATCGGCGGCGACGACCACTCCGTCGAGCACCCGCACGAAGGCATCCACCTGGCGACGCTTGTCGGCGCCCGCGGCGAGCAGGTCGAACATCGGGTCGCCGGGGTCGACCAGGTGGCGAGGTGGCCGGTCGTGCTCGGTGTTCTGCGTCGCGCCGCCCACGCTGCGATGCACCTGTGCGGCGCCCTTCTTGGTCACGCGCAGCTGCACGGTCTCGTCGGTGGTCTCGACGTGCCAGTTGCCGAACGGCGCCGCGAGCAGCTCGTCGACGGTGGCGGGCGCCCCCTCGTCGTACCCGAGGTTACGGGTCAGCGGAGCGCCCCCGTCGTGCGTGACGACCTGCAGGCAGCGGCCGGGCTTGAGGTCCACCGGTCGCAGCTCGACCCGGGTCCAGCGTGGTGTCTCGCCACGGCGGCGGCCGGCCGCGACCGCGCGCACGAGCCGCTCGTGGTCGAGCAACAACGGACGCAGCTCGGCCAGCGCGTCATCGAGGGGCTGGGGCACCTTCCTAGCCTCGCACGGTGGGCGTCTGCTCGACGGTTCGCGCGGTGCCGGCGAGGGCGAACATCCCGGCGGCGAGGACGACGACGACCCACAGGGCGCTGTCCAGCCCGACCTCGTGGGCGAGCGAGCCGATCAGGGGTGGTCCGATCAGGAAGCCGGAGTAGGCGATCGTCGCCACCATCGCGATCGCCGCAGGCCCGCGTCCCGGCGTCTCGCCGGCCGCGCTCATCGCCAGCGGGAAGCCGACGGCGACGCCGAGCCCCCAGAGCAGACTGCCCGCGTAGCCGGCGGCGAGCACCGGCACGGTCAGCAGCAGCGTGACCCCGCACGCGGCAAGCAGCGCGCTCCAGCGAAGCGCGCGGACCCGGCCGAGCACCTCGACGGCCCGGTTGCCCGCGAAGCGTCCGATCGTCATGGCCGTCGCGAAGACAGCGAAGCCGAGCGCGGCGAGCGCGCCCGAGGCATCGCGCTCGTCGGTGAGCAGCAACGCAAGCCAGTCGTTGGCTGCTCCCTCCGCCCATGCGGCGCAGAACGTCATGACGCCGAGGCCGATGAGGCGTGGGTCGGCGACCAGCGGTCGCGGCGACACCATCGGCACGTGGTGCTCGCCCTCGCAGTCGGCGGCCGAGGCGCCCGCACCACTCGCACTGCTTTCGGGCAGTCGGCGTGTCGCGACAAGTGAAGCGCCGCCGACGAGCGCGCTCGCCAAGGCGAAGTGCGCGAGCGGCTCCAGACCGGCAACCGCAGCGAGCGCACCCGCGCCGGCACCGCTCACCGTCCCGATGCTCCAGCACGCGTGGAAGCCGGACATCAGCGGACGCCCGGCGTGCACCTCGACCTCATGGCCGGCGACGTTCATCGCCACGTCCCACACACCGACGCCTGCGCCGACCACCAGGAGCACCCCGCCGAGCGAGACCAGCCCGGGCATCACCGCCAAGGCGGGATAGGCGGCCATGCATGCGAGGACACACGCGGCTATGACGGCCCGGACACCGAACCGGGTGATGAGGCGGCTCGACAGCGGCATCGCGATCAGCGAGCCGACGGCGATGCACAGGAGCGCGAAACCCAGGCCTCGCTCGTCGGCCTCGAGCCGGTCGCGCACCGCCGGGAGCCGGGACACCCACGTGGCGAACAGGGCACCGTTCCCGGCGAAAACCACGCGGGTGGCCCACACCTCGCGAGCCACCGGAGCACGAGTCGACAGTTCCGTCATCGTTTCGAGCCTAGGTGCCGCGATCAGGGTTGGTGCCACCCCGTCCGGGGGCAGGGGAACGGCATGGACTACATCCACCTCGGCCGCAGCGGCCTCGCAGTCAGCCCTCTCTGCCTCGGCACCATGAACTTCGGCCCGGAGACGAACGAGGTCGACTCCCACGCGATCATGGATCGCGCCCTCGACCACGGCATCAACTTCTTCGACACCGCGAACGTCTACGGGTGGAAGAAGGGCCAGGGCGTCACCGAGCAGATCGTCGGCCGGTGGTTCGCCCAGGGTGGCGACCGCCGCGAGAAGACGGTCATCGCCACCAAGCTCTACGGCTCGATGAGCGACTGGCCCAACGACACGTTCCTGTCGGCAAGAAACATCCGGGCGGCATGCGACGCTTCGCTAGAGCGCCTGCAGACCGACCGGATCGACCTCTACCAGATGCACCACGTCGACCTCTCGACGCCGTGGGACGAAATCTGGGAAGCCTTCGACATTCTACGCGCGCAGGGCAAGGTCCTGTATGTCGGCTCGTCCAACCATGCCGGGTGGCACATCGCCAAGGGCATGGAGGCCGCACGACGCAGACACTCGACCGGTCTGGTGAGCGAGCAGTCGATCTACAACTTGCTCACGCGCGACATCGAGCTCGAGGTCCTGCCGGCCTGTCGCGACTACGGAGTCGGCGTCATCCCCTGGTCGCCCTTGCACGGAGGACTGCTCGGTGGCGTGCTGCGCAAGGAGCGCTCCGGCGCGCGGCGCCTGAAGGGCCGCGCCAAGGATGCACTCGAGGCCAACCACGACGCGATCGAGGCCTACGAGGCGTTCTGCGAGGACCTCGGCGAAGAGCCCGCCGACGTCGCGATCGCCTGGCTGATCGCGCAGCCCGGCGTGACCGCTCCGATCATCGGGCCGCGAACCATGGAACAGCTCGACGGCTCGCTCCGTGCGCTGGACGTCACTCTCGACGAGAAGTCGCTGACCCGTCTCGACGAGATCTTTCCCGGCCCGGGTGGCCCGTCGCCCGAGGCCTACGCCTGGTAGGCGCCCGAGACCGGCTAGACGACCGCGCCGAGGACGACGACGAGCACCATCAACGCGAGCGCACCCAGCACCACCCACCGCCGGGTCCGGGGATCCACGACGCGAGCCTAGGCTGGTTCAAGCAGCGGCCAGGCCTCGACGTCGTCGTAGCGCGGCTGGGGTCCGAGGTGCGACTCCACCAGGTGCACCGACCCGGCTCGCCACGGCGGGCCAGCGTACGCCGCGAGTGCGTCGACAGCGGGCGTGAGATCGACCCCGCCGCGCCCGCGCGCGACTGTCAGGTGCGGCCGGTACGAGCGGTCCTCGACGCTCGCGCGCTGCCCGAGCGCACGGAGCCCGTCGACGTCACCGCCCATGCCGATCCACAGCACGCGGTGGCCGAACCGCCCCGCACCGGTGAACGAGAGGTCGAGCGCGACCTGGCCCGACACCAGACGCGCGACCCGCCGACGCAGCCGCGCGACGTCGCGATCGGCGACCTCGCCGTAGAAGGCGAGTGTGAGGTGCCAGCGCTCGGCGGGCACCCACCGCACGTCCGCCGACGGGTAGGCCGCCCGCGCCGCCTCGACAGCGGCGTCGAGGTGAGCGGTCACGGCCGACGGTGGTGACAACGCCAGGAAGAGCCTCACGCGGCGAAGCGGCGCGGGTCGAAGGTCGCGAGCGGGAAAGACGAGACACCGTCGACGACGAGCTCGGCCAGGGCCTCCCCCAGCACCGGCGTGAACTTGAAGCCGTGCCCCGAGAAGCCGCACGCCACCAAGACCCGCTCGTGCGCGGGATGTCGACCGACGACGAAGTGGCCGTCGGGCGTCAACGTGTAGGTGCAGTCGACCGACCGCAGGACCGACCGGCCGAGTCCGGGCAGCAGCCCGGCCAACAGCTCCGCCACGTCCTCGGCCTCCCACGAGTCAGCGGGGCGCACGATGCTGTGGTGCACCGACGTCTTCACCCCGCCACCCTCGCCCGCCACGGCCGGCACTCCGTAGGCGGTTGTACCGTCGTCCCGCTCCCAGATCCACAGCGGCAACCGTCCCACCGCGTGCTGATCGACCCCACCCGGCGGCTCGAACCAGTGCATCGTCCGCCGCTCGACGGTCAGGGGAACGCCGAGGTCGTCCGCGAGGTCGCTCGTCCAGCGTCCCGGCGCGAGCACCAGGGCACCGGCATCGTGTGTCTCGCCCGCGGCGTGCACCCGCACCCCCGACGACGTCGCCGTCCACGACTGCACCGGCGACTCGTGCCGGAGCTCGGCACCTGCGCGGGCCGCGAGCGTCAGGTGGGCACCCACGACGCGTTCGGGCGACACCACGCCGGCATCCGGCTCGAACACGGCGTTCGTCTCCTCGGGTGGTCGCACGGCGGGGAACCGCCTCGTCACCTCGGCCGCGTCGAGGACCTCGTGGGCGATGCCGCCCGCACGTGCCGTCGCCACGCTGCCGCGGAACACCGGGCCGTCGGGCCGACCGAGGAAGAGCCCGCCGGTGCGGGTGAACAGCGCCTCGCCGGCGTCGCGACCGAGCCGCTCCCAGCGCTCGTGGGCGCCGCGGAGAAGCGGGACGTAGGCCTCACCCTCGAAGTAGACCTGCCGCACGATGCGGGTCTCGCCGTGGCTCGCGCCGTGGGCGTGGCACGGCAGGTGTCGGTCGAGGCCGAGGACGCGCCGGCCGCGCGCGGCCAGGTGGTAGGCGGTGGCGCTGCCGAAACCGCCCAGGCCCACCACCACGACGTCGTACGTCGTCATCTGCCCGCGCCGCTCACTGCGTGACGACGCGCAGCCGCTCGCGGAAGGCGTTGACCAGGTCGGTGTCACCCTCGATGCGCACGGCCGACTCGGGGCGACGGCCCCACAGCCACAGCAGCAGCTCGGAGGGCTCACCGCTCACGACTGCGTCGCTCGGCCCGGGCTCGCGGGAGAGCTCGACCTCGTCCGGCACCAGCGTCGAGCGCCAGATGTGTGCGCCGGTGCGAACGGCGACGGTGCCACGACCCGGACCGTCAGGACCGACGTCCTCCGCCTGGAAGGACAGGAACCAGTCGAGGACCTCGTCGACGCCGTCGACTGCGAGGTCGTCGGCCACCGGGGAGATCGCGTCGAACGCGCTCTCGACGTCGACGCGGTGCACCGCCGTCTCCTGCGCCATGCGGCGGTACCAGAACGCGACATCCTGATGGTCGTCGTGCCAGCTGTACGCCGGGGCGCCGGCACCCCGGGTCGTGAGCTCGTCGATCAGCTCGTCGCGTCGCGCGCGGAACCAGTCGACGGGTGTCTCGTTCTCACCCGGACCGTGCAGGTACTCGTCGTCCTTCGGCCTCCGCCCGAGCCGCATGCAGGCGACCTTGTGCGAAAAGACCTCGCCCGTGTGCACGAGCGCCTCGCGCACGTCCCAGCCGGGGCACGGCGGCACCGGCCGGTCCAGGCCCTGCAGGGAGAGCTCGGCCATTCGGGCGGCGTCGTTGCGCAGGTGGGCGAGGTAGGCGTCGGGGGTCAGGGTGGTCGGTGCGGCAGCGGTGGTGCGGTCGGTCGGCGTCATGGCGCCATCCTGACGCCCGGCCCTGCGTCCTGCCAGTCCCTTGTTTGCGCGGGCAGTCCCTTGATTTCCCGTCCCGGGCCGATCAGGTGCCCTGCGAGACCTGGGCCAGCTCGGCCTCCTCGCGCACGCGGTCGCGGGACAGCTCACGCAGGTGGTGACGAACCGTGTGTCCGCCGTTGCGAGCGAGCAACGCACCGCCGACGGCGGCGGCGACCGCGGACACCAGGCCCCCGATGATGAGGGCCCACCGTGCGCCGAAGGCCTCCGCGACGGCGCCCACGGCGGGTGCACCGATCGGCGTACCGCCGAAGAAGACCGCCATGTAGAGCGCCATCACCCGCCCCCGCATCACCGGGTCGACCGCGAGCTGCATCATCGCGTTGGCCGAGGTGATGAACGTCAGCGAGGTGACGCCCACCGGGATCAGCGCGATCGCGAACAGCGGGTAGGTCGGCATCAAGCCGGCGATCACCTCGAGCAAACCGAACGCCACGGCGGCGAAGATGAGCAGGTGCAAGCGGGGCCGGCCGCGCCGGGCCGCGAGCAGGGCTCCCGACAGCGAGCCGATGGCCATGATCGAACCGAGCAGGCCGTACTGGCCGGCGCCCTTGTCGAAGACCTCGGTCGCCATGAGGGCGGTCGTCATCTGGAAGTTCAGCCCGAAGGTGCCGACGAAGAACACGACGGCGAGGATCACGAGCAGGTCGGGCCGGCCCCGGACGTAGCGGATGCCTTCGAGGATCTGCCCGCGGCCTCGCGCCGCCCGTGGCGCAGGGCTCAGGTCGGCGACCCGCATCCGGCTCAGCGCGAAGATGACGGCGCCGAACGACACGGCGTTGATGAGGAAGACGGGCCCGGTGCCGATGAGCACGATGAGCAGGCCGGCCAGCGCCGGGCCGGTGACGCGACCGAGGTTGAACGACGCGCTGTTGAGCCCGACGGCGTTGGGCACGTCGTCGCGGCCCACCATCTCGATCACGAACGACTGACGGGTGGGGTTGTCGACGGCTGTGCCGACGCCGAGGAGAAAGGCCAGCACGAACACGTGCCACACCTGCACGACGTCGAGAAGGTCGAGCATGCCGAGCACCGCACCGACGAAGGCCATGAAGCCCTGGCTGAGCATGAGCAGCTTCCGCTTGGAGTAGCGGTCGGCGAGTGTCCCGCCCCAGGGGCCGAACAGCAGCATGGGCAGGAACTGCAGGCCCGTCGTGATGCCGAGGGCGACACCGTCGTTGCCGGAGAGCCGGAGCACGAGCCAGTCCTGTGCTACGCGCTGCATCCAGGTGCCGGTGTTGGAGATGACGCCACCGGCGGCGTACAGGCGGTAGTTGCGGTTACGCAGTGAGCGGAAGGTCGGGCTCATGTCCTCGTGATGCGATCGATGATGGGTGCGGCGGCGCGAAGGATGTCGCGCTCCTCGCGGGTCAGCTCGGCCAGTCGCTGCGAGAGCCAGGCCTCGCGCAGGCGGCTGTCCTCGCGCAGCAGCGCGGCGGCCTCCCCAGTGAGGGAGACGAGATGCTGACGGCCGTCGCTCGCGTGCGGGGTGCGGACGATGAGGCCGCGGTCCTCGAGGCTGGCGAGCACGCGGGTCATGGACGGCGGCCGGACCTTCTCGTGCGCCGCCAGCTCACCCGGGGTTAGCGGGCCGTGGCGGCTGATCGTGCTCAGTGTCGCCACCTGGGTGAGGCTGAGCCCGTAGTCGGGCCGCTCGGCGCGCAGTCGACGCGCCAGCCGCATGACCGAGACCCGCAGGACGCTTGCCAGTTCGGCGGTCCGGGTCATCGTCGCCATATCATTAGCATAACTCATTAACGTTGCTAACGATAGTCAGATGCGGGCTATTCCCCGCCGTACATCGGAATCACGGCAACAGGCGCAGCAGTGCCTCAACAGGTCTGCCCGCCTGTTGAGGCACTGCTGCGCCTACCTAACGTTGGTCGACTCGCGGGGGTTGGAGGTCAGTCGACGCCGAGGAGCTGGCGGAGCGGGTCGATGGCGAAGTAGATGACGAACAGAGCGGCCACGATCCAGAGCAGCGGGTGCACCTGCTTGGACTTGCCGACCACCGCCTTGATGAGAACGTAGGTCACGAAGCCGGCACCGATGCCGACGGCGATCGAGTAGGTGAACGGCATCAGCACGATCGTCAGGAATGCCGGCAGCGCGAGTTCGATGTCGTCCCAGGCGATCGACTTGACCTGCACCATCATCAGGTAGCCCACGACGACCAGAGCGGGTGTCGCCGCCTCGTACGGCACGATGCTCACGACGGGGGCGAGGAAGGTCGCGGCCAGGAACAGCACGCCCGTGACGACGCTGGCCAGCCCGGTACGCGCGCCCTCGCCGACCCCGGCAGCGGACTCGATGTACGACGTGTTGCTCGACACCGCGGCGGCTCCGCCCGCGGCCGCGGCGACCGAGTCGACGACGAGGATGCGCTGCGCGTGCGGCGGCGCGCCCTTCTCGTCCAGGAGGCCGGCCTCGGCGCCGATGGCCGTCATCGTGCCCATCGTGTCGAAGAAGTCGGCGAGCAGCAGGGTGAAGACGAACAGCGCGGCCGCGACGAAGCCCACCCGCTCCCACGAGCCGAGCAGGCTGAACGAGCCGAGCAGGCCGAAGTCGGGCGTGTCCACCCAGTCGTCCGGCAGGGCCGGGACGTTGAGGCCCCAGCCGTGCGGGTTGACGCCCTCAGGGGTGAACGAGGGGCCGATGTCGGCCATCGCCTCGACGACGACTGCGAGCGCCGTCGTGCCGATGATGCCGATCAGGATGGCGCCCTTCACGCGGCGCACCATCATGATGATGATGGCGAACAGGCCGACGACGAAGACGAAGGTCGGCCAACCTTCGAGCTCTCCGCCGACCCCGAAGCCAACCGGCACGGGAGTGTTCGCGGCGTCGGGGTTGCGACGGACGATGCCGGCGTCGACCAGCCCGATGAGAGCGATGAACAGGCCGATGCCGACACTGATCGCCGTTTTGAGCGCGGATGGGACGGCATGGAACACCGCGCGCCGCAGCCCGGTGAGCACCAGGACGAGGATGATGAGGCCCTCGATGACGACCAGGCCCATCGCGTCGGCCCAGCTCATCTGCGACGCCACCGAGAACGCGACGAACGCGTTGAGTCCCAAACCGGTCGCGAGGGCGAGGGGGAAGTTCGCGAAGACTCCCATCAGGATCGTCACCACACCGGCAACGAGGGCCGTCGCGGCAGCGATCAGCGCAAGGTTGGGCACCTCGGTCCCGCCACCGAGGTACTGTCCGTCGGCGTCCTTCGCGGTGCCGATGATGAGCGGGTTGAGCACGATGATGTAGGCCATCGTGAAGAACGTCGCGAGCCCACCGCGCACCTCCCGCGCGACGGTCGACCCCCGCGCGGAGATGTCGAAGAAGCGGTCGAGCGGCGACGACCCCGACGTCGGGGTGCGGTCGGCCTTGGTCGTCGGGGCTGGGGAATCAGGCATCGGCCCTCGCAGGTCCGGGTCGCACACGTCGCGACAGGGGACAGGGACGAGCGTCGGACGCTCGTCGGCCAGGGTGCCAGAAGTAGCCTGCTGACATGCCCCCGCCGCGCCGGACCGACCCGCCACCACACTCCACCGACGGCGTCGGGGTCGTCACGGCCGGGACCGTGGTGTGGTTCGTCTGTCTCGGGCTCGCTCTCCTCTTCCGTGACCGGCTCGCCGACGGCGGCAACGAGAGCTGGATCGGCGTGCTGCTGGCGGGCTCGTTTCTCGGCCTGCCCGGCATCCGTTACGTACGTCGTCGCCGCAACGCGGTGCGGCGGGACGGCCACGCTCCCGACTGACCCATCCGCTCCCCGCGCCGCTCCGAACCAAGCAGTGACGAGGGCGCCAGGTCGGCGGCCCGGGAAGGAATCACGCATGTCCAGCTCACCGAACCGCCTGCTCGGCACGGTGTTCGGAGTCGTCTATCTCCTGGTCGGTGTCGCCGGCTTCGCCGTGACGAGCGGCGTCGACTTCGCCGGCACCGACGGCGAGTCGCTGATCATCTTCGACGTCAACCCCCTGCACAACATCGTCCACCTGCTCATCGGCGCCCTGCTGCTCTTCGCGAGCCGCACCGTGACGACGGCCAAGGGTGCGAACACCCTGGTCGGTGGCGTCTACCTGCTGGTCGGCGTCGTGGGGTTGTTCCTGCTCGACAGCGACGCCAACATCCTGGCGCTCAACGGGGCGGACAACGTCCTGCACCTCGCGAGCGCGCTGCTGCTGCTGGGCGTGGGCCTCACCCAGGACAAGAACGTCCGGACGAGCGCGGAGGTATGACCCCGGTGGGTGGCCTCGCCCGCGCGGACGACTAGGACGACCGTCGCGGGTCCTCCAGCCTGCGCTCCGCGTCGAGCTCCGCGACCCGTCCGGGGTCGGCCAGCGCCGCCGCCAGCAGGAGTCGCAGCTCCCACCGGCCCGACGACCACGCGAGGCCACGCGCCAGGCCGTCCCGGGTGCACGCGTGCACCGCGCCGTCCGGGCCGGTCCACCATTCGACCGGCGTACCCGCTACGACGAGGTCGTCGTGCTCCCACCACTGCTCCGGCAGCCCGTCGACCAGCTCATGGGCCGATGCGGGCACCGGCTGCGCCGTTCCGCCCGGGACGGCGGTCGCCGGCACGCGCGAGCTGGTGAGTGCGAGGTCGAGCACCTCGGCCAGCGCGCTCGCCCCCGAGAGCCCGACGACCAACGGCGGCGTAGGCCAGCGCAGCTGCAGGTGCGACGGCACGTCGACAACGAGCGCGTCGTCGGCCGCCACGACATGGTCGGGCGCGACGCGCACCCGCGAGGGAGGCTCGACGTCGTCGGGATCCACCCGGGCGAGGGCGTCGTAGAGCTCGCTCAGTGCGGCGGCGGTCACCGGGCGGCTCTCGTCGGCGAGGCGCGCCAGCAGGTCCTCGGCGCCGCCGCGCTCGGCCAGCAGCGCCGGGAGCGAGGTGCGCACCCCGAGAGCTCGCAGGAATGCGTCGTCGACGTCGGTGCGAACCACGTCGAAGAGCCCGGCGAGCAACGGGTCAGCCGGGGTGGACAGGTCCGTGGGCGGCTTGCCGTCGATGCGCGCGTGCCGCCGCAGCCACCAGGCGGTGTACGACGTGGTCTCGGCCGATCGCCCGCCACCGAGCAGCAGCCGGGCCGGCTCGATCACTGCGGCGCGCAGTGCGGGGTCGGCCGCAAGCCAGCCCAGCACCTGGGGCCAGGCGTCGTCGCGGACGACGTCGAGGTCGCGCACCGCGACCAGCTCGGGCAGCACTGGCGGCATGTCCTCACCGGGAAGGCCGTCGAACGCGTCACGCACCCAGCCGTCCTCGTCATCGAGGTCGTGGTCGCAGTCGTCGAGCGAGACGTCGGTGTCGACGAGCGTGCTGAACGTCGTCACGACGCCCACCGCCGCGAGCACGTCGTCGTCCCACCGATCCAGCAACGCAGGTGCCGGCCGGGCGAGCGCGTCGGTCTCAGCGACCTGCTCGACCGGCGAGCCGGGCAGCACGAGGTCGCGGGCCGGGGCGGGCTCACCCTCCTCGTCCTCCAGCAGCAGGTCACCGAGCCACGGCAGCTCGCCGACGCGCAGGTGGGCGGCCGCCACCAGCCCGAGCACCGCCTCCGCCACCTCGCCGGCCTCGCCATCATCGCCGTCGGCCTCGACGACCGCCCGGACCGCCGGGTCCTCCAGGACGGTGCGGGCGTCGGCCTCGAGCGCGCCGGCCCGAACCAGCAAGGGGTGCGCAGCCTGGGGATGCACGACGCGCAGCCCGAGCGGCTCGAGACCCGGCGGCAGCGGGATCACGGGCTGCAGCAGTCCACGCGGCCCTCGCACCAGCCGGCCGTCGGCGAGCGGGACGGGCAGCGCCGCCAGGACGTCGCCGCTCTCGGGCAGCCCGGCCAGTGCGTCGTAGAGACCGTGCCACCACGACGGTTCACGGTCGAGCTCGACGAGGCGATCGACGACGTCGGCGAGCGTGAGCCGCCGGGTGCCGAGCCGGTCGAGCGCGCGCGCATCGGGCACGAGCGGGTCGAGCACCGGTGCCAGCACGGTGCGCAGCCGTCCGTCCGCCCCGATCACGGACACGGCGTCCCGCGGACGCACCCGCCGGCCGTCGCGGGCCTCCAGCAGCGGCGCGTCGGCCAGCGCCGCGACGACGGCCGATCGCAGCGCGGCGTCGAGCGCTCCTGCGGGCACCGGGCCCGGCACCAGCGCGACCGGGTCGGCGGCCCCCGTGGCGAGCTCGACGTAGGCCTCGGCTGCCCTGCCGACGAGGAAGTCGGTGAGCGGCCCCGGCGCGACATGGCGCCGGGTCGGGTCGAGCGGGAACGAGCAGACGAGCAGGGCCGGGAGGTCGAGCGGCTCGTCCGTCGGCGTGGGCGCGTGCACGGTGGCCGGCACCGGCTGGCCGGCGTTCGGCAGTGCCCAGCACAGCGACCACCATGGCCGGTCCCGCTCCTCCGTGGGGCGTCCGGCGAGGAGCGCGGGGTCCAGCCGACCCTCCCGGCGTACGGCGTGCCAGCGCTCGACGCCCTCGACGACCCGGCGGGCGCCGTCCGCCTCGACGACGATCTCGGTGAGCGCGGGCATGGCCAGCAGCAGCGCGTCGTCGACGTCGTCGAGCAGGCTCCGCACCAGCGACTCGGCGGCGGCGTCCCGCAGCGGCAGGATCACCGTCGTCGCGAATCCCTCGTCGGGCTGGTCGTCGGCCGGGAAGGGCAGCCGCAGCGCCGGGAGGTGCCCGCGTCGACGGGCCAGCTCGTCGGCCAGCCCGGCCCCGTCGACCGCGCTGCGTGCCTCGACCGCGTCCCGTGCTGACTCGTCCGACCACCGGACGGCTCCGGTGCTCGAGGCGATCGCCGGCTCGTCGGTGACCGCGAGCACGGCCGCGAAGCCGACGCCGAAGCGCCCGATCGACGCGGCGTCGTCGCGCTTGGCCGAAGCGCGAAGCGACGAGAGCGACGCCACGCCTCCCGCGTCGAGCACCGCGCCGGTGTTCGACGCGCGCAGCACGCCGTCAGCAAGCCGGAGCATGCAGCCGGCCCGGAACATCGGCGCGCAGCGCCGCGTCGGCGGCGTTCTGCGCGAGCTCGACGACGAGGCGGTCGCGGTAGCCGCCGAGGGCCAGGTCCTCCTCGGCGTTGGCGTCCTCCCGGAAGCGCGCGGGCGAGGCAGCCCACGCGTCGAGCACCCGGGCGCGCAGGTCGGCGGTGCCGAAGGGGTCCACGCCGGTCGCACCGGCCTCAGGAGTGACCGAGGTCCTCGGCCGGGTCCGCGTCGGCGACGGATCCGGGCGAGTGCTCCGTCGGACGCAGCGCGACCATGTCGTAGCCGAGCTCGTCGACGAGCGGGCCAGTTGCCTGGCCCGAGCCCGGCATGACCGCGGCCTCCGAGTGCGCGCCGCAGCCGTGGTCGACGGACACGACCCGGCCGTCGCTCGGGGAGTACTCGTTGGCGCAGACGCCGAAGGCCCGGCGCAGCGACCCGGCCATCAGCATGAGGAACCCGCAGGACGCGCAGGTCGCGGGCGCTGCTGCGGCGATCGGCGCGTGTGGTCCGTGGTCGCCGGAGTACCACCGGTCGGCAGCGTCGTCGCGACCGATCTGGGAGAGCACCCGCGCCCGGCCGAGGCCGAGCTCCGGGACCGCCACCTTGTCGGCGTCCTCGTCGTCGGTCTGGGTGTAGCCGGGCTCCAGGCGCTCGTCGTCCACATGGGTCGGCAGCAGGTCGCCGACGCCGAGGTCACCGGGTTCGAGCCGCTCGCTCCACGGCACCCACGTGGGCGAGAGCAGTGCGCCCTCCCCCGGCAGCAGCACCGACTCGGTGACCGTGACGGTCTTGCTGCGGGGGGCGCGGGTCACGGTGACGGCCCACTGCCAGCCCTGGTAGCCGGGCGCGAGACAGGTGAAGTAGTGGGTGACGATGCGCTCGCCGTCGGGCTTGCTCCCGAGGTGCTCGCCGACCTCGTCGGGCGCTCCGACGTCCTCGGCCACCGCTCTGGCGAGGTCGACCGCGGCGGCGCAGACGGCGTCCTTGGCGGGTGATCGGGAGGTCGTCGTCGTCACGAGCCGACATTCTCCCCCATGAAGGGCCGTCCGTGCGAACCGGCAGGATGGTCGTCGTGGGTGACACGCGGAGGGAGCGGCTGGGTGATTTCTCCCGCTCTGCCGCACGTCGTACCCGCAGCGCGGCCCGTCGCTCGCGTGCGACGGCGGTGGGCGCCGGCAAGCGGGTACGCCGGGTCACCCACGCTCACGGCGCCGGCGAGTCCGGCCTCGGCCGCCTCATCGAGCTGCACGCCGTCAACACCGCCGGCGACGCGATGGTCGCGGTTGCGCTGGCCAACACGCTGTTCTTCTCCGTGCCCACCGGTGAGGCACGCGGCCGGGTGGCCCTCTATCTGCTGATCACGATGGCGCCGTTCGCCCTCATGGCGCCGGTCATCGGCCCGCTCCTCGACCGCGTCCGTCACGGCCGCCGCTACGCGATCGCGGCCACGATGCTGACGCGCTGCTTCCTGGTCTGGGTCATGGCCGGGTCGATCGACGGCGGCGATCTCTCGCTCTACCCCGCTGCGTTCGGCTGCCTGGTCTCGTCCAAGGCCTATGGCGTCACCAGGTCGGCGACGGTGCCGCGCCTGCTGCCCGCCGGGGTCACGCTGGTGGCAGTCAACTCGCGCATCTCGCTGTCCGGCATCATCGCGGGCGCCCTCGGCGCCGGCCTCGCGGCCGCGCTGTCGACCATCGGACCGTCGTGGCCCCTGCGGGCGGCCTTCCTCGTCTTCGGCACCGGCATGGTGCTGGCGCTGCGCCTGCCCGCGCGCGTCGACTCCTCCGTCGGTGAGGAGCGGACCACCCTCTCCCTCGACAACACCGGGCCGATCCCGCGCAGCGCCAGCGTCGGCGCGGAGGTCGTCGCTGCCCTGCGGGCCAACGGCGCCCTCCGCGCGTTCTCCGGCTTCCTGACGATGTTCCTGGCCTTCCTGCTCCGCGAGCAGCCCATCGGCGGGCTCGACGACACGACGGCGATCGCGATCGTGGTCGGCGCCGCGGGGCTGGGCAGCACCGTGGGGACCACCATCGGGTCACGGCTGCGCACCCGGGCCCCGGAGACGGTGATCGTGATCGTGCTCGCCATCCTCACCGTGGCCGCCGTGGCCGGGGCGCTGCTCTACGGCCTGTGGAGCGTGCTCGGCGTCGCTGCTGCAGCCGGACTGGCCCAGTCGCTCGGCAAGCTCTCGCTCGACGCGGTGATCCAGCGGGAGGTGCCCGAGGCGATCCGCACGTCGGCGTTCGCGCGGTCCGAGACCGTGCTCCAGCTCTCCTGGGTCATCGGCGGGGCCATCGGCATCGTGCTGCCCCTCAACGGCCACTTCGGGCTGGGGCTCGCGGCGATCGGCCTCGTCGTGATGCTGGTGATCACCATCCGCGCGATGGTCGCGCACGGCCGCGACCCGCGCCCGGCCTGAGGCTCAGGCCTCCAGGTCGCTCGCGACGGCGCGCAATACCGTCGCCGTCTTCTTGGCCACGGTCTTGTCCGGGTAGCGGCCCCGGCGAAGGGTGTTGCCCACGCCGTCGAGGAGCTTGATCACGTCCTCGACGATGATCGACATCTCGTCGGCCGACTTGCGCGAGCTCGCGGCCATGGAGGGCAGCGGGTCGAGCAGGTTCACGGTCAGGGCCTGTTCGCCGCGCCGGCCGTCGACGATGCCGAACTCCACCCGGGAGCCGGGCTTGAGGGCGGGCACGCCCTCGGGCAGGGCCGAGGAGTGCACGAAGACGTCACCGCCGTCATCGCGGGTCAGGAACCCGAAACCCTTGTCGGTGTCGTACCACTTGACCTTGCCGGTAGGCACGGTGGACCTCTTGCTCGTCGAGTCGATCATGGTGTCCCGCAGCCGGGGTGGTTGCGGCCGTACAGGATAACGCCCGATCCGGGCAGCCTCGCGCCGGTTTCGCCGCCGCAACGTCCCGTCGTGGCGGTCCTCAGGGCTGCAGGTGGCCGTCCAGCCAGGTCGGGAAGCCGCGCAGGTCGTCGAGCACGACATCGGCGCCGGCCTCGCGGAGGGCCTCGGCCGAGACCGGGCCGGTGGCGACAGCCACGCTGAGCGACCCGGCGGCGTGGGCGCCGGCGACGTCACCGACATGATCACCGACGTAGATCGACGCGCCGTGCTCGCGCAGCGCCTCGCCCTTCTCCGGCCCCCACAACCAGCCGACGACCTCGTCGATGTCCAGCCCGAGGTGCTCGAGGTGCAGCAGGGCGTTGGGCGCGTACTTCCCGGTGACCACCACGACCCGCCCGTCGTGATGGTGCACGGCGTCGACGGCCTCGCGCGCGCCGGGCAGCAGCGGCGTCGGCTCGACGGCCAGGCCCGGGTAGAGCGCGCGGAAGCGATCGCCCATGGCGGGCAGGGCGTCCGCCGGGAACCAGTGCGCGAGCTCGGTGTCCAGCGGCGGGCCGAGCCGGCTCACGGCCGCGGCGCTGTCGATGGCCACGCCCGTCTCCGCCGACAGCGCGTCCCATACCGCGGCGATGCCGGGGCGCGTGTCGATCAGTGTCATGTCGAGGTCGAACCCCACGACGAGGGGCCCGGCACGCGTGTCCACGGTCGGGAACTGCAGGTCAGCCGCGGGCACGGACGGTGCCGCGCAGCCGACGCAACCGGTCGCGCACCGGTGCGGGCAGCCGTCGGGCGGCTCGCCTCCCGAGTGCGGCGACCGACCCGTCAGGCGCGGCCTGCACGACCGTCGGTCGCATCTTCTTCAGCAGCCGGTCCTCGGGGATGGGCTTCGGACGGTGCACCCAGTCGACCCGGTCGGCGAACTCGTCGAGGCGTGCCTGCAGCGGCCCGCCGGTGACCAGCGCGTCACCAGCGCCGGGCAGCAACGGCTCCAGCGCCATCGGGTCGTTCGCGTGGTAGCCGAACAGATCGGAGAGGTGCGTCGTCTGGTTGCGCAGCTCGGACCAGCCCTCCTCGTCCATCGACTGCGTCCACTTGGCGACGCGCGAGGGATCGATCGGGTCGTCGACGCGAGTGTTGCCCTCGACCTCGAGACGAGTGCCACGCTGACCCTGGACGACGTGGTGCTCGAGAACGCGCGGTGACCACGGCTCGCCGAGCCACTCGAACACCGGACGCATGGTGCGCTCGGGCTCGAGGACGAGGTCCTCGTAGCGACAGAGGCTGAAGCGATTGCCGAGCCGTGCGCCGGTGTAGGCGAGCTCGATGTTGGAGCGCACCCAGTGGCGCACCGAACGGTGCCAGTCCCAGCCGAACCTGTTGCGCTGTGAGGACGCGACGGCACCGGGGTGGCGCAACGTGCCGATGAACGCCGCGTCGGGAAACACCGACGCGAGCATCTCCATGTGCCACAGGTGCCACGGCGTCTTGTCGCCCCAGCGCGGCTTGCCCTGGGACTCGGCGAACCGGCGGAACATGTGGTCGAAGTAGTCGCGCATCTCTTCCTCGAGCTGCGCCTCTGAGTAGCCGATGCGGCCGTACCACTCGCCGCCGTGCTTCCAGTAGGGGATCCACTTCTGCGCCAGCAGCGCTCGGGCGAACCCCGTCTCCTGGGCGATGGCGATGTTCTCGTGGCTGTCGATCACCAGCCGCATCAACGTGGTCCCCGACCCCATCGATCCGACGATGAAGACGGGTCCCGAGTTCGACCCGGCATCCTTCGCGACGTCCACACACCCTCCTCGATGGCTCGGGGAAGGATAGCCGCCGGCCCATCTGGGCCTCGTCCCTGCGGGGGGTGGCCGCCGGTAGGCTTGGTGGCCACTCGGAGCTGGGAGGCCCCTCGCGTTGAAGATTCGATTTCTGATGATGAACGCATTCGGCTCCGGCGGGACCATTCGCACCACGGTCGACACCACCGCGCGGTTGGCTGACCACCACGACGTCGAGATCATCAGCGTCGGCAGCAACCATGCCGAGCCGGTCTTCCCCCACGACCCGCGGGTGAAGGTGCGGCTTCTCATCGACACACCCGCGGTGCGCGACCGGTCGTTGAAGTGGCCGACGCGGGGCACCCGTTGGATCCCCGGCACCGAGCAGTACCGCTTCCACACGGGCAGCAAGCTGATCCACCCCTATGACAACAGGTGGCGTCACTTCTCCCGGCTCACCGACATCGCCATCCAGAAGTACATCCGATCGGTGCACGACGGCGTGCTGATCGGCACCCGGTCGGGCCTCAACCTTGCGGTCGCCCGGCTCGCCCGGCCGTCTGTGTTCGCCATCGGCCAGGAGCACCTGCATCTCGACCTCTACGGCCCCAACCTCCGCAAGTCGATCGAGGACTACTTCCCGCGACTCGACATGGTCACCGCGCTGACGCCGACCGACACCGCCAACTGGGAACGGGTCATGGGTCACTCGGTGCCGATCCGCTGGATGCCGAACGCCGTGACCGACCTCGGGGGTGCGAGGTCGACGACGGAGGACAAGGTCGTGGTCGCCGGCGGACGGCTGGTCCGCCAGAAGGGCTACGACCGGTTGATCGACGCGTTCGAGAAGGTGGCGCAGAAGCACCCCGACTGGCACCTGCGCATCTACGGCCAGGGAGAGCTGCGCAAGCGCCTCCGCGGTCGCATCACCCGGTCGGCAGCGCCCGACAACATGCACCTGATGGGCTTCACCGACCAGCTGCCGCAGAAGCTCTCCGAGGGGTCGATCTTCGCGCTCAGCTCCCGCTTCGAGGGCTTCGGTCTCGTGCTGATCGAGGCGATGGGCTGCGGGCTTCCGGTGGTGAGCTTCGACTGCAAGCACGGGCCGGCAGACATCATCGAGCACGACGTCGACGGGCTGCTGGTGACCAACCACGACATCGACGGTCTCGCGGCTGCGATCGAGAGCCTGATCGTCGACCCCGAGCGGCGCCGCAAGATGGGCGAGGCGGCGTTGCGCAAGTCGCAGCAGTACAGCGCCGAGGCCGTCAGCGCGCGCTGGGAGGAGCTGCTCGCCGAGATCGACGAAATGCCCCGCGGCGAGCGACGACGCGACGACCCAGGTCGGCTGGACTGGAATGACGTGCCGCACAACGCCGACAACGTCCCGCGGAAGAAGCTCGCACCCCGGAAGAAGCGCAAGAGGCGGATCGCTCGGCAGAAGGCAGCGAAGAAGAGCTAGCTCTTCGGGGCCGCGGGAGGCTTGCGGCGCAGCGTCACCTTGCGTGGGTTCAGGGGCCCGTCGGCGAGCGGCGTCTCCGCCGGGTCGCTGAGGTCCACGTCGGAGAAGTCACGGAGCCGGGACGTCAGCGCCGGCCCGTCCACCACGGCCTGCGGACCGGACCCGGACTCTGCCAGCGGGGTGAGTCGCTCGGGGTCGTCCATCGAGTAGCCGAAGAACCGCATCAGCGGCCCGGCCTTGTCGGAGACCGACCGGCGACTGTCGCCGTCGAGCACCGAGGTCCACTTGAGCACGCGGTCCACGTCGATGGGGTCATCGGAACGGGTGCGGCCCTCCACCTTGCTCGGCCCGCCCTGGTCCTTCTGGACATTGTGGTGCTCGAGCACCTTCGGAGACCATGGCTCGCCCAGCCAGTCCAGCAGCTCGCGCATCGTCCGCTGCGGGTCGAGCACGAGGTCCTCGTAGCGGCAGAGGGCGAACCGCTTGCCCAGCGCTCCTGCCTGACGCAGCAGCTCACGGTTGTAGCGAGCCCAGTGGTAGACGGCCGGGTCGGTCTCGTAGGTGAAGCGCGTCATCAGTGAGCCGACGTTGCCACCGGGGTGGCGCACCATGGCGACGAAGACCGCGTCCGGCCAGAGCTGGGTGATCTGCTGCATGTGCCAGACGTGCCACGGGGTCTTCTCACCCCATCGCACCTTGCCTCGCTCGGCGGCGTAGCGCTCGAACATCTGCCCGTAGAACTCGCCCAGCATGACGTCGAGCTGCTTCTCATCGACCCCGAGCCGGGGATACCACTTGTCGCCGAAGTTCCAGTAAGGGATCCACTTCTGCGCCTGGACCGCCCGCATGATGCCGGTCTCCTGGGGGACCGCGATGTCGTCGTGGCTGTCGAGCATGAGGCGCATCAAGGTCGTTCCCGACCCCATGGCGCCGACGATGAAGATCGGTCCGCCTGGCGACACCAGTTCGACACCTCCTCGACGGCTGTCACGCTCAGCGCTGAGCCGCTGGCGCAAGCGAAGCATCGTAGCGGAGCGGTCACATACCGGCAGAATCGACCAGCGGCTCCTGGCGCCAGGTCCGGCCCAGGGCGAGGACGGAGGATGATTGGTCAGATGCCTGGCGACCGACCCCGCAGCCTCACCGAGGACCTGCGCGCACGCGACGACGACGCGTTGGCGTCGATGCTGCTCGCCCGGCCCGACCTGCTCAACCCGGTGCCGGCTGATCTCGTGTCATTGGCGGCCCGCGCAACGACGCGGTCCTCGGTGCAGCGCGCGCTCGATCAGCTCGACCAGTTCACGGTGCAGGTCGTCGAGGTGATCTGCGCCCTGTCGGACCCGCTGCGTCGCGAGGACGTACGCCGGCTGCTCGGCGCCGATCCCGACCGGCCGCTCGCAACCCTGCACGCCGCGGGTCTGGTCTTCGGCGCCGACGACGACGGCGACCAACTGTTCGTCGTCCGCGCGGTCCGCGAGATCGTCGGCGCACCGGCTGGGCTGGGTCCCCCGGCCGAGGAGGCACTGCGCAGCTACGGCCCGGCCCGTCTCGAGCGGTTGCTGACCGACCTGGGGCTCGGCCCGACCGGCGACCCTGTGGCCGCGGCGGCGGAGGTCGCCGCCCGGCTCGCCGACCGCTCGTGGGTCGACGGGCTGCTTGCCGACGCGCCGGCCGAGGCGCGAGACGCACTGGCGACCATGACCTGGGGCCCCGCGGTGGGCCGGCTCGGACGCGCCCACCGCGAGGTGGACACCGACACCGCCCGGACACCGGTCGAGTGGTTGCTGGCGCGCGGCCTGCTGGTGGCCGCCGACGGGGACACCGTGGTCCTGCCCCGCGAGGTTGGCCTGCACCTGCGCGGCGGCCGCGTGCACGAACGCCCGATCCCGGAGCCGCCCGCCCTCGAGCTCGTGCGCCGAGCCGCAGGTGACGTCGACCGCACCGCCGCAGCGGCCGCCCTGGACGCCGTACGCCTGGTCGAGGACCTCCTCGAGCTCTGGGGCAACGATCCGCCGCGGATCCTGCGGGCCGGCGGGCTCGGGGTCCGCGACCGGACGCGGACGGCGTCCGCCCTCGAGGTCGACGAACACCTGCTCGCCCTGCTGGTGGAGACCGCGCACGCCGGCGGCCTGGTGTCGGCGGCCGAGGAACCGGACGAGGTGTGGCTGCCGACCACGGCCTATGACCGGTGGCTGGGCAAGGCACCGGCCGATCGGTGGCTCGACCTCGTCGACGCCTGGCTGCCGACCACCCGCGTCGCGGGCCTGGCGGGCCGGCGTGACGACCGTGACCGGGTGCTTGCGCCCCTCGGGCCAGGGCTGGACCGCATCGCCGCGCCCCAGGTCAGGAAGACGGTCCTCGATGCCGTGGCCGCCGTCGCCGATGCCGCGCCGACCGCGGAGTCGCTCGTGGCGCGGCTGAGGTGGCACGCGCCGCGCCGCTCCCCCCACCTGCGCGACGACCTGGTCGGCTGGACCCTGCGCGAGGCCGAGGCTCTCGGGGTCACCGGCCGCGGGGCGATGCCTGCACCCGGACGGCTCCTCCTCGCCGGTGACGCGTCAGGTGCCACACGCCTCATGGCCACGCTGCTCCCCGCGCCGCTCGACCAGGTCCTCCTGCAGGCCGACCTCACCGCCGTCGCCCCCGGTCCGCTGGCGGCCGAGCTGGCTCGCCTCCTGCGCCTGCTCGCCGATGTGGAGTCAACCGGCGGCGCCACCGTCTACCGGTTCAGCCCGCACTCTGTACGCCGGGCGCTCGACGCCGGCTGGACGGCTGCCGAGCTGCTCGACCTGCTGGGCCGGCACTCGAGCACTCCCGTCCCCCAGCCGCTGACCTACCTCGTCGAGGACGTCGCGCGCCGCCACGGGCGCATCCGGGTCGGCGCCGCCTCGTCCTACGTGCGCTGCGACGACGGAGCGACCCTGAGCGAGATCGTGGCCGACAAGCGCGCCGCCAGTCTGCGGCTGCGGCGACTGACCGACACCGTCCTGGCGGCCGACGCGACAGCGGAGACGGTGCTCGCCCGCCTGCGGGAGATGGGTTTCGCTCCCGCGGCGGAAGGACCGGCAGGCGACGTCGTCGTGCGCCGGCCCGACGCGCGGCGGGCCACCACTCTTCGCCGTCCGCCACGCCTGGTGGCGGAGCAGACGAGCCCGAGGCCCGCCATGCTCGCGGCGGCCGTGCGCGCGTTGCGTGTCGGCGACCGCGCCCTGGCAGGCGCCCGGTCCGGTGGGGGCGACGCCGGCCGCAGTGGCCGGCCGTTGCGGCGACCGACGGTCGACATCCTGGCGATGCTGAGCCAGGCCGCGGTCGGGCGCACCCCGCTCTACATCGGCTACGTGAGCGCCGAAGGCCACGCCAGCAACCGCGTCATCGAGCCGATCAGCGTCGACGGCGGTTACGTGAGCGCGTTCGACCATCTGCGCGACGAGGTGCGCACGTTCGCCGTGCATCGCATCACGGGCGTCTCGGAGGTGGACGAGCCGGTGTCCTAGGTGGGCCCTGGTTCTAAGTGGCCCTGGGTGCTTGCGCCTTCTTGGCAGCCCGGACCCGCCGCCCGCGGTCGGCCATCGACCCAGGCGGCCGGGCCACCTTGCGGTCCTTGTGAGCCAGCACCCTCGTACGAATGCGCAGCGAGGTGAGCTTGACGGCATAGCGCAGCCATTGCCAGAACGGGGGCCGCCCCTGCGCCGGCACGACGTCGTAGCCGAGGCGGCGCATCCTGGACCCGGCCACCCGCTCCATCAGCCGCAGCTCCCAGGGATCGAGCACCTCGCGATGCCCGCCCACCCGGGACGCACTGACGTCGTTGAGCGTGTTGGCGTGCCAGCCCTCCCGCTCACGGGTCGGCAGCGACTGCTCGACGACGCGACGCGGGGTGAGCATGTCCTCCTCGAACTCCTCGCCGAGGAAGTCGCACAACGCGCGAAGCTCGCGCTCCGGATCGACCACCAGGTCCTCGTAGCGCAGCTCCCACAAGGCGTCCGACGGCAGGGATTTGGCCGCCCGCCGTACACAGTCGACGGAGTGCACCCACAGGGCCATCGCGTCGACGGAGTCGGCCCGCCGCTGCCACCACGTCATCGTCTTGAGGGAGGCGACGCAGTCACGTCCGTCGCGGACGACGTGAACGAACTGCGCGTCGGGGAACATGGCCCGGATAGCCTCGACGTTGCGGAAGTAAGTCGGCAGCTTGTCGCCCCACCGCGGCTTGCCGAACCTCGCGGCGTAGGACCGGAAGACGGTGCCCAGCGCCGACCCCACGGTAGGCGCCCCTCGCACGATCGCCTTGCGTACCGGAAGCCGCTCGAGGCCGAGGTGCAGGAACCTGTTGCCCCTGTTGCGGACGATGGCCTTGGCGAGCCGTCGCCGGTTGGCGCGCACTGTCAGGTCGCCGAACTCCCCCCTACGGCGGTAGACGTCGAGCAGGAAACGCGTCTCGGGAGGCATCGCGATCCGCGAGTGCGCGTGCAGCATGAGCGTCACCAGGGTGGTGCCAGACCTCGGGCAGCCCATCACGAACACGGGCCGATCAGACGCCACGCTTGCTCCGTTCCGCCGCAAAGCCCCGTTCGCGCCAGGGTATCCAGATGAGGGACACTGGACTGTGACCGACGGCCCTCTCATCGTCCAGTCCGACAAGACCCTTCTCCTCGAGGTCGACCACGAGCAGGCCACGGAGTGCCGGCGCGAGATCGCCCCGTTCGCCGAGCTCGAGCGCTCACCAGAGCACGTCCACACCTACCGGCTGACCCCGCTGGGCCTGTGGAACGCGCGTGCGGCGGGCCACGACGCCGAGCAGGTCGTCGACGTGCTGCTCAAGTACAGCCGCTACGCCGTGCCGCACACCCTGCTGGTCGACGTGGCGGAGACGATGGCGCGCTACGGCCGGCTCCGGCTGGAGAAGCACCCCGTCCACGGCCTCGTCCTGGTCACCAGCGACCGTGCTGTCCTCGAAGAGGTCGTGCGGGCCAAGAAGGTGCAGCCCCTCGTCGGCGCGCGCGTCGACCCTGACACCCTCGTCGTCCACCCGTCCGAGCGCGGCCACCTCAAGCAGATCCTGCTCAAGCTCGGGTGGCCCGCGGAGGACCTGGCGGGCTACGTCGACGGCGAGGCCCACGCGATCACGCTGGTCCAGGACGACTGGATGATGCGGCCCTACCAGTCGGAGGCGGTCGAGGGTTTCTGGCACGGCGGCTCCGGCGTCGTGGTGCTGCCCTGCGGCGCGGGAAAGACGATCGTCGGCACGGCGGCGATGGCGCGCGCACAGGCCACCACCCTCATCCTGGTGACCAACACCGTCGCCGCGCGGCAGTGGCGTCACGAGCTGCTGAAGCGGACCTCGCTCACCGAGGACGAGATAGGTGAGTACTCCGGCGCGCGCAAGGAGATCCGGCCGGTCACCATCGCGACGTACCAGGTGATGACGACGCGACGGAAGGGCGTCTACCGCCACCTCGAGCTGCTCGACGCGCGCGACTGGGGGCTCGTCATCTACGACGAGGTGCACTTGCTGCCTGCGCCGATCTTCCGGATGACCGCCGATCTCCAGGCCCGCCGCCGGCTCGGGCTCACCGCGACGCTGGTGCGTGAGGACGGCCGTGAGGGCGACGTCTTCTCGCTGATCGGACCGAAGCGCTATGACGCTCCGTGGAAGGACATCGAGACGCAGGGCTACATCGCGCCCGCCGACTGCGTCGAGGTGCGGGTGACCCTCACCGACTCCGAGCGGCTGGCCTACGCCACCGCCGAGCCGGAGGACCGCTACCGCTTCGCGTCGTCGTCGCCGACGAAGACCCGCGTCGTGCTGGGGCTCGTCGAGCGACACCGTAGCGAGCAGATGCTCGTCATCGGGCAGTACCTCGACCAGCTCGACGACCTAGGCGTTCGGCTCGACGCGCCGGTCATCAAGGGCGAGACGACCGTGAAGGAACGCGAGCGGCTCTACGACGCCTTCCGCTCCGGCGAGATCTCGTTGCTCGTCGTCTCGAAGGTCGCGAACTTCTCCATCGACCTGCCCGAGGCCACGGTGGCCATCCAGGTGTCGGGGACCTTCGGGTCACGCCAGGAAGAGGCGCAACGGCTGGGCCGGGTGCTGCGCCCGAAGGCCGACGGCCGGTCCGCGCGCTTCTACGCCGTGACCGCGCGCGACACGCTCGACCAGGAGTACGCCGCCCACCGGCAGCGCTTCCTCGCCGAGCAGGGCTACGCCTACCGGATCGTCGACGCCGACGACCTCCCGTCCCTCGACGCCAGCTGACTGTCTCTCGAACTCTGGTCCTGAAAACCTGATGGCGCACGACGTCCGCTAGGCCGCCGTAGGTGAGGACGTTTCCGCGGAGACGTCGGCGGTGGACAACCAGCGCCCGATGAAACTCGTTTCATCGTGCCGACCCCCTGACCTGCGGTGCACCGCGCAGCGTCGCAGCGCTTGATGTCTACCGGCTGAGCCGGCTATTGCCGGCTCAGCCGGTCAGTCGCTGAACGTGGTCTACCAGGACTGCCCGCAGGCCACCCTCGTCGGCCAGGTCCGTACCGAAGACCTCGGGAATCCCGAGGAGGCGGTCGACGATGTCGGCCGCTGCGGTCGCGCTGTCCACCGCCGCGCAGAGACGCACGGCCAGCGGGTCGTCGAGTCCACCGGGCCCGCCGTCGGCACAGCAGCGGACGACGTACGCCATCCAGCCGGCCACCGCCAGCGAGGCCCACTGCGGCACGGCGCCCTCGGCCAGCCGGTCGCGCACGGTGCCGAGCAGGCGCACCGGGAGCTTCTGCGATCCGTCCATCGCCACCTGTGTCGTGGTGTGCGCCAGCGCCGGGTTGGCGAAGCGCTCGAGGACCGAACGCTGGTAGTCGGCGAGGTCGAGCCCGGCCGGCACCTGCAGGGTGGGCGCGACGTCGTCGACCATCAAGGCCTGCGCCGCGGCGACCAGGTCGTCGTCGTGCATGGCCTCGGCGATGGTCCGGTAGCCGCGCAGCGCGCCGAGGTAGGCGAGCAACGAGTGAGTCGAGTTGAGTGTGCGCAGCTTGACGGTCTCCCAGGGAGCGACGTCGTCGGTGAGCACCACACCCGCGCGCTCCCACGCGGGCCGGCTCGTCGCGAAGTCGTCCTCCACCACCCACTGGGAGAACGGCTCGGTGACCACGAGGCCGTGGTCGTCGAGTCCCAGGAGGTCACGGACGGTCGCGCGATCGGCATCGGTGGTGCGCGGCACGATGCGGTCGACCATGCACGACGGGAACCGCACCGACTCGGCCAGCCACTCCTGCAGACCGGCGGACCGCGCGGCCGGGAGGGCGTCGCAGAAGTCGGAGACGAGGTCACGCAACACCGTGCCGTTCGCGACGAGGTTGTCGCAGGACAGCACCGTGACGGGCGCCCGTGACTCGTCGTACCTGCGCCGCAGCCCGCGCACCAGGCGCCCGACGACGGTGACCGGCAGACGGCCCGCGATGTCGGCCGCGACGTCGGTGTCGGCCAGGTCGAGCGCGCCGTCGGCCCGGCGACGGTAGCCCTTCTCGGTGACCGTGAGGGTCACCAGGCGTACCTCGGAGTCGGCCAGCCGCGCGACGACGGTCTCGGGCGAACCGGACCCGTCGACGACGTCGCGCACGCTGCCAACCACGCGCAGCGGGGTCGCACCCGGTCCGCGCTCGAGAACGGTGTAGAGCCCGTCCTGCGGGACGAGCTGGTCGCGCACCGACGCCGAGCGCTGAGTGACGCCGGCGATGCCCCACGACTCGTCGCCGGTCGCGGCTGCCGCGAGCTCGGTGTGCACCGCCTGGTGCGCGCGGGCGAAGGCGCCGAGGCCGAGATGAACGACGCCCACGCGGACCGCACGCGGGTCGACGGCCGGTGGTGTCCACGAGCCGTCGCGCCGCAGCTGGTCGAGCGCGCCGAGCCCCAGTCGTTGCGTGCCGGTCGAGACGGGGGTTGCCTCCGCCGTCACAGCACCGCGCCGAGCTGCCAGGGCACGATCTCCTCGCCGCCGAGTCCCATCTCCTCGCTGGCGCTGAGCTGCCCGGAGGCGACGTCGAGCAGGAGGTCGTAGACCTGTCGGCCCATCTCGTGCATCGGCAGGTCGTTCTCGATCACCGGCGAGCAGTCGAGATCGATGTCGCCGACCATGCGGCGCGCCATCTCGGCGTTGCTGGCCAGCTTGACCGTGGGCACGGGACGGCTGCCGAAGACCGAGCCGCGCCCGGTCGTGAAGCAGATCATCGTGGCGCCGCCGGCGACCATGCCGGTGACGGAAACGGGGTCGTAGCCGGGCGTGTCCATGAACACCAGTCCCGGACGCGGCACGTCCTCGGCGTAGCTGCACACGGCCGAGAGCGGACCGTGCCCGGCCTTCGCCACCGCGCCCAGCGACTTCTCGAGGATGGTGGTGATGCCGCCTTCCTTGTTGCCCGGCGACGGGTTGCCGTCGATGGTCGTGCCCTGGCCGTGGGTGTACTCCTCCCACCACCTGATGCGGTCCATCAACGCGTCCGCGACCTTGGGGTCGTCGGCGCGCGCGGCGAGCAGGTGCTCCGCGCCGTAGACCTCGGGGGTCTCCCCCAGCACCGACGTCGCACCGGCGGCGACGAGCAGGTCGGACGCGACACCGAGTGCGGGGTTGGCGGTCAGACCTGACCAGCCGTCCGAGCCTCCGCACTGCAGGCCGAGCACCATCTCCTCGACGCCGACCTCGGTGCGCGCCGTGCCGGCGAGCTGGTCGACCATGCCCCGCACGAGCTCGACGCCGTTGTCGACCGCGGTGCGCGTGCCGCCGAGGTCCTGGATCGTGTACGACGCGACCGGCACGTGGTCGGCCACACCGAGGTCGCCCATGAACCCGGCGACCGCGTTGACCTCGCAACCGAGACCGACGACGACGAGTCCGCCGATGTTGGGATGACGCGCGTAGCCGGCGAGCGTGCGCCGCAACAGGTCCCAGCCCTCACCCTCGGCCGCCATGCCACAGCCGGTGCCGTGCGTGAGTGCGACGACACCGTCGACACCGTCGACCTCCGCGGCCTCGTCCTCGGTCATGCGCGCGACCTTGCGCGCGACGGTGGCCGAGCAGTTGACTGTGGTGAGCACGCCGATGAAGTTGCGGGTGGCCACCCGGCCGTCTGGGCGGCGGATGCCCTGGAAGGTGCGACGTAGGTCGGCCGGCAGGTCAGGAAGGACGACCTCCCCAGCCGGGTTGGGCGTGCGCGCCGCGGCGTCCTCGGGCATGCCGAGGTTGTGCGAGTGGACGTGGTCGCCGACCGCGATGTCGGTGAGCGCTCGGCCGATGACCTGGCCGTACTTGCGCACCAGGTCGCCCTCCCGAAGGGCGCGCAGTGCCACCTTGTGACCGGCGGGCACGCCGGCACCCAGTCGCACCTCGTCGCCACCGAGCGGGCGGTCCGAGGAGCCCGCCGGCATGGCGACGGTCGCGATCGCCACGTCGTCGCCGTCGTGCAGCCGTACCAGACTCATCTTGTCGCCTCCTCGGTTCTGCTCTCGGTCAGCCTTCTCGTCTCCGCGAGGGTGGGAAGGTGGCCGGTGCCACCCTCACCCTGCAACGACAGCGACGCGGCTGCGGCGCCGAGCCGCACCGCCGCGAGCAGTGGGTCACCGAGCGCAAGCCGTGCAGTCACCGTGCCCGCGAGCACGTCGCCGGCACCTGTCTGGTCCACCAGGCGCTCCGGCGCGAAAGCAGGCACATGGGTGAGTCTGCCCGCGTCGTCGACGAGCACGCCCTCACTGCCGAGCGTGACCGCCACGGCGCCCGCGCCCCAGTGGCGCAGGATCTTCGCTGCGGACGCCGCGTCCTCGGGCACGGCGTCCGCCGCGCCGAGCAGTGCCTTTGCCTCCTGCGGCCACGCCGGCGTGACCAGGCGCGCGTGCGGCGCCAGGGCACGCAGGTGCTCGGCCGCCGTCTCTGCAGTTACGAGCCGCGGACGCCAGTTCGGGTCGTAGACGAAGAGGTCGGCAAGCAAGGCGGCGCGCTCGACGGCCGCGCGCGCCGTCGCCGACACTGCACACGCGATGCCGCTGGCGAGCACCGCGCGCGCGGAAGTCAGCGCCGACTCGGGCACGTCGTCGGGGTGCAGGCCCGAACCTGCGCTGCCGGACCGCGCGTACACGAACTCGCGCGCTCCGGACGGATCGGCGTGCTGCAGGTAGAGCCCGTGCTGGCCCGGCACCCGGCGTACGAGCGACGTGTCGACGCCGAGCGCCTCGGCCCGAGCCACCAGGTCGTCGCCGAGGTCGTCGTCGGGCACCCGCGCGACGAGCGCCGTCGCTGCGCCCGCGGCGGCGGAGGCGGCAGCGGCGTTGAGCGCGTCGCCGGAGAAGGAGAGTCGCAGTGTGGCGCCGTTGCGCAACGGCTCCCGCGACGTGAGCTCGACGAGCACCTCGCCCAGCACGAGGACGTCGGAGGTACTCACCACGGTTGCAGCGTCCCGTCCTCGAGCCGGTTCACCGGCAGGTACGCCGGGTTGTAGGGATAGCGCGCCGCCGCCTCCTCGTCGATGTCGACCCCGAGCCCAGGCGTCTCGGCCGGGTGCAGGTAGCCGTCGTCGAACTGGTAGCCGTGCGGGAACACGTCCTGGGTCTCGGGCGTGTGGCGCATGTACTCCTGCAGACCGAAGTTCGGGATCGCGACGTCGAGGTGCAGCGCCGCCGCCATGCACACGGGCGAGAGGTCGGTGGCACCGTGCGAGCCGCTGCGCACGTGGTGCAGAGCCGCGAGATCGAAGATGCGCCGCAGGTGCGTGATGCCGCCGGCGTGCACGACACTCGCGCGGATGTAGTCGATGAGCTGTTCCCGGATAAGCGTGGCGCAGTCCCAGATGCTGTTGAAGACCTCACCCACCGCGATCGGCGTGGTCGTGTGTGCGCGGATGAGCCGGAAGCCCTCCTGCAGCTCAGCGCGCACCGGGTCTTCCATCCACGTCAGGTCGTGGGGCTCGAGGCTCTTGCCCAGACGCGCCGCCTCGATGGGGGTGAGCCGATGGTGCACGTCGTGGAGCAGGCGCAGCTCCGGCCCGAACTCCTCGCGCACCCGGGCGAACACACCCGGGACGTGCGCGAGGTAGCGCGGCGTCGACCACACGGTCTCGGTAGGGCGAGCCGCGTCGGCCGGCTCGTAGAACATCTTGTCGCTGCTCACGCCGTAGGTCTTGGTCAGACCCGGGACGCCGGTCTGCACTCGCACCGCGCGGTAGCCCAGGCCCACGAAGCGGGCGACCTCGCCGAGCACGGCGTCGACGGTCTCGCCGTTGGCGTGGCCGTAAACGGTGACGCCGTCGCGAGAACGTCCGCCCAGCAGCTGGTAGACGGGCAGGCCCGCCACCTTGCCCTTGATGTCCCAGAGCGCCGTGTCGACGGCGGCGATGGCGCTCATCGTCACCGGGCCGCGTCGCCAGTAGGCACCCTGGTAGAGGTACTGCCAGGTGTCCTCGATGCGCGCCGGATCGCGGCCGATGAGCAGCGGGACGACATGCTCGCGCAGGTAGGCCTCGACCGCGAGCTCGCGTCCGTTGAGGGTGGCGTCGCCGACGCCGGTCACACCCTCGCCGGTCACGACCTTGAGCGTCACGAAGTTGCGACCGGGGCTGGTCACCACGACGCGCGCGTCGGTGATCTTCATGCTGCGCTCTCCCCGTTCGTCGCGGTCTGCGCCAGCACGGCGCGGAGTCGCTCGTCGGCACCCGGTGCCAGCAGGTCGCTGCCGACGCCGACCGCCGCCGCACCCGCCGCGAGCCAGTCCGGGACGTCGTCGAGGGCGATGCCTCCCGTCGGCACCAGGAACGCGTCGTCTGGCAGCACGGCACGGATGCTGCGCAGGTAGACAGGTCCGCAGACGTGCGCCGGGAAGACCTTCGCCGGACCGAGCCGCGCCGCTGCGGCCACCTCACCCGGGCTGAACCCGCCCTCGAGGAAGACCACGCCCGCGTCATCAGCGACCCGGCGAACGTCGGCCGCCGGCCACGGGCTGACGAGGAACTGTGCTCCAGCGCCGACCGCGCGCTCGGCGTCCTCGGCCGTACGCACGGTGCCCATGCCGACCCAGGTACCGGCCGGCGCCGCCGCTCGCGCGTCGGCGAGCGCGCCATCCCATCCCGGTGTAGTGGCAGTCAGCTCCACGACGCGCAGCCCGAGGTCGAGCATGGACGCGGCCGCTGCGCTCGCCTGTTCGGCGGAGGGCAGGCGCAGCACCGGCAGCACCCGCTGGTCACGCAGCGCCGCACGGAGGTCGGTCACGAGTCCGGCTCCTCCTTCACCCGCGCGACGAGCTGGGTCGGGTTGACGAAGCGCAGGGCCGTCACCAGCAGCACCAGCATCATCGAGGTGTAGATGACCGCCATCGCGTCGACGGACTGCTGTGCACGGATCCCGGCAGCGGACATCGTGTAGTAGAGCGCGACCACCAGGGTCTGCGAGTCGGCACCGGCGGTGAGGAACGTCAGCTCGAACATGCCCACGGTGCGCACCAGCACCAGGATGGCCGAGGCCAGGATGCCTGGCAGCAGCAACGGTGTGAGCACGCGCATGAAGATCGCGCGGGTGGTCGCGCCGCACATCCGGGCGGCGTTCTCGATGCGCGGGTCGACCTGCTCGATGAACGGCGTCATGGTCAGGATGACGAAGGGCACGGACGGCACGAGGTTGGCAAGCACCACACCCGACATGTGACCGGCGAGCCCGAACTTGTACAGCACGGTGGCGAGCGGGATGCCGTAGGTGATCGGCGGCATCAGGATCGGCAGCAGGAACAACACGTAGACGACGCGCTTGCCGGGGAAGTTGCGCCGCGCCAGTGCGTACGCGGCAGGTACGCCGACCACCAGGGACAGACCTACGACGAGCGCAGCTATCTCGACGGTCACCAGGATGACGTGGAAGAGGTTGAACGCGTCCCACGCCTGGCTGTACCACTTGGTCGTCCAGGCCTCGGGTAGCCAGGTGCCGAACCAGCGCTCGCCGAACGAGTTGACCAGCACCGAGCCGACGACGCCGGCCAGGTTGAGGAAGAAGAAGATGACGACGGCCCACACCGCCCACGCGGCAGGGCTTGCGACGATGCGGCGCCGTGTCTTCGGAGGGCTGTCCTGCGGAGGTGCGACCGAGCCGCTGCTCCGTGCTTCGGTGGCGGTCGTCATCAGCCCTTACCTCCCGTTGCCCCGGTGAACAATCGGGTGCGCCAGACCAGCACGACGGCGACGACGATGAGCTCGATCGCGCCCATGATCATGGCGATGGCCGAGGCCAGCGGATAGTCGAACTGCTCGTACGCGGCCTGGTAGGCGGCGATGGAGATCACCCGGGTCTCGCCGGCCGGGTTACCGACCAGCACGGCGGACGGGAACACACTGAACGCCAGGACGAAGGTGAGACAGAACGTGGTGGCGAGCCCGGGCGCGAGCAACGGCAGGGTCACCCAGCGAAAACGCTGCCACTTCGGCGCGCCGAGTGTCGCGGCGGCACGTTCCAGCGTCGGGTCGATGCCGCTCAGGTAGGACAGCACCAACAGGAAGGCGAACGGGAACCCGGTGATGACCAGCGAGAAGAAGACGCCCCAGTAGTTGTTCGTCAGCCGCACCGAGTCGTCGACCAGGCCGATGCCGGTGATCGCCCGGTTGAACCAGCCGGTCGGGCCCAGGAAGTTGAGCAGACCCTGCGCCGTGAGCACCGTGCCCAAGGTGATCGGGACGACGAGGACGGTGGTGACGAGCCGCTTGCCACGGAAGCGTCCGCGCATACGGTAGGCGATCGGCACCGACGCGAGCACGTTCAGCAGCGCAGCGGGAAGCGCAAGCCGCAGCGTCTTCCAGATGGTGTCGCGCTGATAGGCGTCGGAGAAGAACCGGTCGTAGTCGGCGAGCGCGCCGCCCTGCTCGGGCTGGAACGAGAGCCCGAGCCCGTAGAAGAACGGGTAGAGGAACAGCAGCACCACGAACACCGCGGCCGGCAGCAACAGCCAGAGCTGCCGGTCGATGCCTCGTTCAGCGAGCCGGTGGCGCCAGCCGGGCCCGACCCGCGGCTCTGCCGGCGCGGTCGAGGTGGTCATCCGACCATCTCCGCCTTCGCCTCGGACGGCGAGGTCTCCTCGGGCTCACCAAGACTCGATGCTTCCCGGGTGAAGTCCTCGCCCGGGAAGACGAGCAGTCGCGCCGGGTCGATGGTGAGCTTCACCGAGTCTCCGGGCGAGAGCCGTCGGTCGGTGCGCAGGTGCAGCCGGACACCTTCCGCCGTACGCACCTCCACCGCGAACTCGCGGCCCTGGTACTCGACGACCTCGACCTCGGCCGGGATGTCGTCGCCGGCCGCGTCCGTCTGCTCGCACCGGAGATCGTCCGGCCGCACCGCCATGACCGCTTCCTGGCCGGAACGCAGGTCGCCGACCGCTGTTCCGCGTAGGGACCGACCAGCCAGCTCGACGGTGACCCCAGAAATGTTGCCGGAGCCGGTCGCCTCCGACACGGTGACCGGGATGAGGTTCCGGTAGCCCATGAAGTCGGCGACGTGCCACGTCTTCGGCGTGGTGTGCAGCTCCTCCGGCGAGCCCACCTGCTGCACCCGGCCCTCGCGGAGCACGACCAGGCGGTCGGCGAGGCTGAGTGCCTCCTCCTGGTCGTGCGTCACGTAGACCGTCGTCAGCCCGAGCGACTGGTGCAGCCGCCGGATCTCGGTGCGCATCTCGAGGCGCAGCTTGGCGTCGAGGTTGCTGAGCGGCTCGTCCATGAGCACGAGCGAAGGCTCGAGCACCACGGCACGCGCGATGGCGACACGTTGCTGCTGCCCGCCCGAGAGCTGGCCGGGCAGCTTGTCGACGTGCTCCTCGAGCCGCACGAGCCGTACAGCCTTGGCGGTGCGGTCGCGGACCTCCTGCCTCGACAGTCCCCGCATCTTGAGCCCGAATGCGATGTTGCCGCGCACACTCATGTGCGGGAAGAGCGCGTAGCTCTGGAAGACCATCCCGAAGCCACGCTTCTCCGGCGGCATCGAGTCGATGCGTTTGTCGTCCGCCCAGATGCTGCCGCCGGTCAGCGGCAGCAACCCGGCGAGACAGTTGAGCGCGGTCGACTTCCCGCACCCGGACGGCCCGAGCAGCGCAATGAACTCCCCCGACTTGATCGTCAGGTCCAGGTCGGCGAGCGCATCCTGACCGCCGAAGCGGCGGCTCACCCCCTTGAGACTCAGCTCGGTGAAGTTCGTTGCGGTCATGACTTGGGCTCCTGCACCTTTCCGCCGCCGATCTCCCGGTCCCAGCGGCTGAACGCGGCCACGAGGGACTTGGCGTCGAGCGGCGTCTCCTTGGGGTTGTCGGTGATCAGGGCCTCGTATTCGGCGCGGCCGTACTCCTTGATCGCGTCCTGGCTCTTCTGCGGCGCCTGGTCGAGCTCGACACCCTCGATCGCCGGACCCGGGTAGAAGTAGCCGTCGTCGTAGGCCTTCGCCTGCTGCTCGGGCGTCAGCATCGACTCGAGGAGGAGGAGGATCGCCGACACCTTGTCGGCCGGCACGCCCTTGGGTACGGCGGCGTAGTGCGCGTCGGTGACCCAGTGGAAGCCGTCGAGGCTGCTGATCTCGGCCTCCTTCGGCACGGTGCCCAGCACGCGCGGGTTGATGTCCCACCCGGTGGTCGACGCGATGATGTTGGCCGAGCCGTTGGCGAGGTTCTTCATCGTGTCGGTGGTGCCGGACGGGTAGACGTCGATGTACTTACCCAGCTCGGCGAGGTATGCCCACGTCTTGTCCCAGCCGTTCGTCGGGTCCTTGGGGTCCTTGTCACCGAGGATGTAGGGCAGGCCCATGAGGAACGTGCGGCCCGGGCCGGAGTTGGACGGGCGTGCGTACTGCACCTTTCCGGGGTTCGCCTTCGCGTACGCGAGCAGCGACTCGGCGCTCGTGGGCGGGTCGGCGACCTTGTCGGGCATGTACTCCAGCAGCGGGCCCGACGGGTAGTAGGTCACCGTGATCCCGGCGTTGCCGGCGAGCTTCTGCATGTTGGCGGCAGGCTCGAGGTAGTTGTCCATGCCCTTGAGGCGGTCGGCGTACTTGGGCAGCAGGTCCATCCAGAGGCTCTGGTCGATACCCGCGGAGAGCCCGTCGACACCGGTCAGGACGATGTCGATGTCGACCCGGTTCGCCTTCTGCTGGGCCTTGATCTTGCCGGCGAGCTCGGGCGCGGGCGCCTGCTGGTAGGTGACCCGCGAGACGACGTCGTCGTTCTCCTTGACGAACTCGTCGATCATGCCCTGGGTCAGCTGCAGGTTGCCTGCGACGTCGAGGATGTTCAGGGCCACGGCCTTCGACGGCTTGTCCGGCGCGTCACCCGACCCCCCGCCGCCGCCGGAGTTGTCGTCCGGCGCACCGCAGCCGGCCGCCAGCAAGGCAAGTGCGGAGGCGCCCGCGGTGAGCACAAGACTTCGCCTGCCGAAACTCATGTCAGCAATCCCTTCGTCGCAACCCCGGGCTCGAGGTCGGTTGGCCGCAGGTGGTCCCTCGGCCGGTGGACATATGTCACCGTTCGCTCGCCACTCCGGTGGAGTCGCGGACGAGCAGCTGGGCTGGCAGGTCCCGCCGGGGTGAGCGGGCTTCGTCGGGTCGCTCGAGCAGGTCGACGAGCATCTCGACCGCCACACGGCCGGCCCGATCCTTCATCAGGCTGACGGTGCTGAGACTGGGGATCGACATGCCCGACATCGGGATGTCGTCGATGCCGACGACGCTGATGTCGTCGGGGACGGTGATCTGGCGCGACCGCAGCCGGTTGAGCAGGCCGAGCGCCATGAGGTCGTTGTAGGTGATGACGGCGGTGGCCCCGGTCGCGACGACCAGGTCCGCGGCGGCGACGCCACCGTCGTAGTACGGCGGGAAGTGCCCGACGGGCATCAGCTCCATGTCGGCTAGCGCCGTTGCGGCGCGCAGTCCGCGGGCTCGTTCGCGACTCGACCACGACGCCCGCGGACCGGCGACCCACGCGATCTTGTGGTGACCGAGCGCCTGCAGGTGGGCCACGGCCTGACGCATGCCGTCGGCGTTGTCGAAGGTGATGGCCGGGATGCGGCCGACCCGACGGTTGAGCAGCACGATGGTCGTCTCGGCTGCCACGGCCTGCATGTCGTTCTCGCTCATGCGGGGCGAGCAGAGCAACAGGCCGTCCACCTGCTTCGCGAGAGCCCGCACCATGCCGAGCTCCGCATCCGCATCCTCGTCCGTGTCGGCGACGAACACGGCGTAGTCGGACTCGCGGGCGCGGGACTGCACCGCCTTGACGATGCTGGGGAAGAACGGGTTGGCGAGGTCAGGGACGATCAGGCCGAGGTTTCCGGTGCGCCCGGTGATGAGCCCGCGGGCCGCGCGGTTGGGCGCGTAGTCGAGGCGGTCGGCCGCCCGGCGTACGCGTTCCCGCGTGGTCGGGCTGACCATCTCGGGCATGGTCAGCGCGCGCGACACCGTGGACGGCGACACGCCAGCGGCGCGCGCCACGTCCCGGATCGTCGCTGCCACCTGCCCTCGCCCTCTCCTGGGAGTCGGTGCATTTCGGGTAAGTCGTACCCGAAGAGGTGAGTCTGAAATCGATTGCAGACAGTTGTCAAGAGGCGGTCGCGCAGTGGTGACCATCTGGTTACTCTCTGCGTTTCACCGCGGCTTGCCGGAAGGCGACGCAAAATGCAATCCTTTTCAGCCTCAGTCATGGCCGCCAGTCGAAAGGACGTGCCGATGCGGCGCCGCCAACTGCATCCGGACCGAGCGCTCCCGGCCGAGCCCGGCACCCGCGAGGTAGCCCGCCGGATCTACCGAGAGGTGCACGACCTGCCCTTGGTGTGCATGCACGGCCACACCGACGTCGAGGTCTTCGCCGACGACAAGCCGTTCGATGACCCAGCCCAGCTCCTCGTCGTGCCGGACCACTACGTCACCCGCATGCTCGCGTCCCAGGGCATCCGCCTCGAGGAGCTCGGCGTGGCGAGGAGGGACGGCGGGGCGAGCGAGACGGACTCCCGCGCGATCTGGCGGCGGTTCTGCGAGAACTGGCACCTGTTCCGCGGCACGCCGAGCCGTTACTGGCTCGAGCACGAGCTGGTCGAGGTGCTCGACATCGACCTGGTGCCGGGGGCAGACACCGCCGATGCGATCTACGACGAGATCAGTGACCGGCTGGCTCGCCCCGAGTTCCTCCCCCGGGCGCTGCTCGACCGGTTCAACATCGAGCTCATCTCGACCACCGACTCGGCGATCGCCGACCTCGCGGCTCACGCACGGCTGCGGGACGAGGGTCTCGGCAAGCGTGTCATCCCGACCTTCCGGCCTGACGCTCTCGTGCAGGTGGGGCACGACGGCTGGCTCGCGCAGCTAACCAGGCTCGGCGAGCTCAGCGGGTGCGACACCTCGACGTACGACGGGTACCTCGACGCACTTCGCGCACGCCGACAGGCCTTCGTCGCCGCCGGCGGTCTTTCCACCGATCACGGTCACACGACCGCCGACAGCACACCGCTGTCGCCGCAGGACGCGGCTCGCGTGTTCGACGGCGCGCGTCACGGCCGTGTCGACGAGCGCGACGCGACGGCCTTCGCGGGACACATGCTCCACGAGATGGCGGCCATGTCCTGCGAGGACGGACTCGTCATGCAGCTGCACACGGGGGTGCTGCGCAACTACGACGACAACGTCCACTCGACGTTCGGCGCGAACATGGGCTTCGACATCCCGGTCGCCAGCGAGTTCACCCGGGCGCTCAGGCCTATGCTCGAGGACTTCGGTCACGACCCGCGGTTCCGGCTCGTGCTGTTCACGGTCGACGAGACGACCTACTCCCGCGAGCTCGCTCCCATCGCCGGCGCCTACCCGTCGGTGTGGCTGGGTGCGCCGTGGTGGTTCCTCGACAGCCCCGACGGCATGCGCCGGTTCCGTGACCTCGTTACCGAGACCGCTGGGTTCTACAACACCTCGGGATTCGTCGACGACACGCGTGCCTTCCTCTCGATCCCGGCGCGACACGACCTCGCCCGCCGCATCGACGCCGGCTACCTCGCGCGGCTCGTCGCCGAGCACCGCCTCGGCGAGGACGAGGCCGTCGAGACCGCCACGGACCTCGCCTACCGCCTGCCGCTCACGGCGTACGCCCGCCGCTAGCCCGACGGCGAGCGACCCGGTGACCGGGCCGCTCGCCGCCAGGGTCGCAGCGACTCGCTTAGCAGGTCGAGAGCGGTTGTGCCTGCACCACCTCGAACTGGCCGCGCGCGTCCATCAGCAGCGGGATCACGCCCTGTGCGGGCTGCGCCATCGATACGGTGTACGTCGCGCCCGACTGCTGGACGGCGATGCCGTGCAGGTCGAGGGCCGTCTGGATCTGCCCGTACTGCGCGGCAGTCAACCGGTAGCCGCACGGCGGATCGACCGTCACCTGGTTCGACGGGGGCAGCTCGTTGTCGCCGCCGCCGAAGTAGAACGGCTTGTCGCCGGCCGCGCCCTCGGCTGTCGCGCGAGCGGGTGACGACTCGGTGGCTGCCTCGATCTGGCGGTGCTGCTTGCGGAACATGTCGAACGACGCACCCACGGCGATGCTGTGCGTCACCACGCGCCGCTTGTTGAGTGCGGACTCGTCAGCTTCCTCCTGGGGGGTGGTGGGGTCGTTGTTGGCTTCCACGAGGATGCCGACGGAGTGTCGCAGCCCCGCCATGTTTCGCAGGATGCGCTCTTGCCCGTCGCCGGCGATCTGCGCGATCTGCTCGCCGTCGGGGCCGTTCCAGATGCCGTAGATCCCGGTGGAGTAGCCGGCGCGCTCGACCTTCGGGGCGACAAAGTCGGTGTTGAGCTCGACGGAGTTGTCGTAGACCTGCTTGTCGACGTTGCGGTTGCGCGGCCACAGGTGGATGAGCTGTCGGTCGTAGACGTCCGGCGTCGACCCGTACTCGTGCAGGTCGTGGACCAGGTCCGGACGGTAGTCGCGGATGACCGTCGCCATCGCCTGGCCTTCCTTCGTGGCAAGCTCCAGGTGGTCGCGGTTGATGTCGACGTCATTGGAGTTCTCTCGGGTGTCCGCTGCGGTGCCTTCGGGGTTGGCGGACGTCAGCAGGAGCACCGTCGTGTTGCGAAGCAGCGCGCGCGTCGCTCCGCTGTTCGAGAAGGCCAGGTTGCGCGCGGTCTGCAGGCAGGACTCACGGCCGGACGGCTCGTCGCCGTGCTGGCTGCAGATGAGGAAGATCGACGAGCCACTGGCGATGGCAGCCTTGCTCTTGGGTGCGGGGTCTCCGATCGTGGTCAGTCGCAAGGGACGACCGAGGGCGGTGCGCCCGATCTCCGCGACCGTGACGCGCTCGCTCGACTGGTCGAGGCTCTGGAGGAAGGTGGCCTCCTCCTCGAGGGTCGTCCAGCTCGCACCACCGCGTTGTTCGAATCCGGTCTGCAGGTTGGGCGGCGGTGGTGGCGGCTTGGGCGCGGCCGTGCTGATCGGGCCGGGCGAGGTGAACAGCAGAGCCACCGCGGTGACTATCAGAAGGAGAGGTCGTCTCATCTGCGTCTCCAATCAGGACAAAAGGGGCGAAAACTGTCCCGAGTGTGTCCACGTGGATCAGACCAGGTCAAGGTCAGGCGCGCGCGAGACAGCCGCCCTTTGCCACACTCTGGCGCGTGAGACACCTCGCTGAGGCCTGGATCAAGACCGCCGGGCAGGTCGAAGCCCGCGGCGATGTCGCCGGTGCGGGTGTCGCCGTGCTGGTGCGCTACGCCGAGCCCCACCGGCGCTACCACGACCTGGCGCACCTCGACCAGGTGCTGCGCCGGGTCGACGAGCTCGCCGCTCACGCGAGCGACATCGACGCCGTTCGCCTTGCCGCCTGGTTCCACGACGCCGTCTACGACATCGGCGCCGAGGACAACGAGCAACGCAGTGCCGACCTGGCGCGGACGGTGTTGCGCGAGCTGCGCGTGGGTGACGCTGTCGTGGCCGAGGTCGAGCGACTCGTGCGGCTCACCGCGACGCACGACCCGTCCGACAGTGACGCCGACGGAGCGGTCCTCTGTGATGCCGATCTGGCGATCCTGGCAGCCGACCCGGCCGGCTACTCGTCGTACGCCGAGGCGGTGCGGGAGGAGTACGCCGACGTTGTCGACCCCGCGTTCGCCAGCGGACGCGCGAAGGTGCTGCGGTCGCTGCTCGACCGGCCGTCGCTCTACCGCACGTCGTACGCCCATGCGCGTTGGGAGGAGTCGGCGCGCGCCAATGTCGCCGCCGAGCTGGAGCGTCTCCGGGCGTCGACGGAGGGCTGACGCCGCAACAGGTCAGTGCTGTGCATGCCGGATGGCATGGCGGGCCTCGGCATGGTGGACAGCCTCGTACGCGACCAATGCGACGCAGAGCGCGGCCACCACTGCCAAAGTCGCCAGCGCAGGCAGCATCGTGCCCACGGGAACCAGGACCACGAGTGCGGCGGCGACGACGAGCCGTTGCAGGTTCCAGGTGCCGACGTTGCGGCGGCGGAACGCGCTCAGCGCCACGAGAAAGAGCACGACTCCGCCACACATCGCGATGACTGGCACCGTCGAGAGTGGGTCACCGAGATCGTGGTGGTCGCTGTCGCTGACGTAGGTGAGCACCTTCTTCAAGCCGAGCGCGAGGTAGACGATCCCGGCGATCATCGGAAAGTGCAGGTAGGTGTAGGAGTCGCGGGCGAGGCGGCTGCGATCCTGGCCCTGTAGCCCGGCGAGGACGCGCTCTGCCACCGGCGCCACGACGTCGAAGTAGAGCCACCAGAGGCTCACCGACACTGCGAGCCCCAAGAGCGAGGCGGCCAGGATGGGCCAGGTCAGCGGCTCGCCGGCGACACCCACCCCGATGGCGACGATGGACTCGCCGATGGCCACGATCACGATCAGCCCGTGGCGCTCCGCGAAGTGCACAGCGCTGGGCAGCCGCCATCCCGACGTGCCCGCAAGCCACACCCCCGAGTAGTCGACGAGCAGCGCGAGCGCCCACAGCAGGGTCTGCAGCGGCGGGCCGACGACACCGCCGACCACCAGCAGCACGCAGGCCGCACCGACCGGCGCCGCCGTGAGGTACAGCTGGCGACGCAGGCCGGCGTCGTCCCCGGCCGCGACGAGGTAGACGGCGAGGTGGGCGAGCCGAACGACGGCGTAGCACGCCGCGAGCACGAACGGCGCGAACAGCCCGCCCTCGCCGTCGTGGAACGACTCGGGGATCACGAGGGCGAACACGAACACGGTCGCCAGTGCGACGACCATCGCTGCGCGGATCAGCCCCTCGTCGGCGCGCGCCTGGTTGCCGAGCCAGGCGTACGAGCACCAGGCCCACCACAGCAGGGCAAGCAGCACGAGCCCGCGGAAGAGTCCGCGGCCCGTCGCGTCGTCGGCCATCAGCGCAGTGACCTGGGTCAGGGCGAACACGAAGACCAGGTCGAAGAAGAGCTCGATGGTCGTGACGCGGTGCGCCTCGTCGGTCGACTCCACCCGAACCCGGCCGCCGATCGTCATACGGTCTCCTCGTCGTCGGGCTCGGATGCTCCGGGGCGAGTGTGCGGCGCGGCCGTTGGCGTCCGCCAGGGCTTTCGCCGACGGCGAAGCCAGCCCGGCCGGATCCAGCAGGGTGGGCGGGTCATGCCGGTGAGGGCGGCTCAGTGCCGGTGAGAGCGGCGCAGCCCCGAGTCGCGCAGCCTGGTGATGAGCTCGCGGCCGGTCACTGGCTGCGCCCCGAGCGCGATGGCGTCGTCGCGCATCTCGGCCGGCAGGTCGTAGTGGTCGCCCTGGAAGCCCCGGCGTGGGATGCCGAGCCCGGCCGCGAGCGCATGCAGCTCGTCGTAGGACGAATCGCTGACCAGATGGCACCACAAACGGTCCCTAAACGGCCAGATCGGTTCGTCGACGAGGACGGCCATGACCACAATGGTGCCGTGACCGACTGTCTCCTCGCCGCGCGAGCCCTGGTGCTGCACGATCTGGCCGCCCGGGCGATGGACAGCGCGCGCACCGTGTCGATCGTCGACGATGTGCTGACGCAGCGGCGCTGGTGGACCGAGCAGTGGCCGGAGGGGTCGGCGTACGTCGCCTGCCTGGTGGCGCAGGACGTGCAGGAGGCGCTGCTCGAGAAGGTCGGTCGCTGGCCGCTGTGTGCCCGCCAGGACGGCGCCCACCATGGCGACGAACCGCACGAGCTGCGCGTCACCCCCGACCTCGGCGCCGACCCGCACTGGGTCTGCGAGCACGACGGCACCGTCATCGCCCCCGTCGGCGCCCTCTGACTGCGGCTCCGCTCCTGGCCTGTGCACAACTCGGCGGCCGACCCGCGCGAAGTCCCTAACGTCGTCGGGGTCCGACCGACTGATTGCCCGTGGAGGCCACCGTCATGACCGCGTTCCGTGTCACCCCCGCCGAGCTGCTCGAGCTGTCCCGTCAGGTGCAGGGCAGCGCGGGGTCCATCGAGTCCGAGCTGTCCGGGTTGCGCAGCCGGGTCGCGCCGATCGGCGGCTCCTGGAACGGGCAGGCGCACGAGCGCTTCCAGGTCCTCTACGACGAGTGGGCCCGCAGCGCGCAATCGCTGCAGCAGGCGCTCGGCGGCATCAGCCAGCTGCTCGGTCACGCCGGTCAGAGCTACGACGACGCCGAGGCGCGCATCGCCGGCAGCTTCGCGCACTAGCCGTGGGCCGCTCGGTGCAGCGGCGTCGGGTCAGTCGCGCGGCGGCAGCTCCTGCAGCGCCCAGCTGTTGCCGTCGGGGTCGCTGAAGTACACGAAGGAGCCCCAGGGCATCACGTCGACGTCACTGGCCTTGACGCCTCGGGCGACCAGCTCCTCGCGAGCGGCCGCCACGTCCTCGACGACCACCTGCACGCCCTGCTGCGAGCCGGGCTCCATCTGAGACATGCCCGTGCCCAGCACGATGGAGCAGGCCGACCCTGGTGGCGTCAGCTGGACGAAGCGAAGGTTCTCGTTGACCTGGTGGTCGTGGTCGGCGTTGAACCCGACCTGGTCGACGTAGAACGCCTTGGCGCGGTCGACGTCGCTGACGGGGATGGGGACGAGCTCGATCTTCCAGTCCATGCGCGCACGGTAGCGCTCGAGTGCGAACGATTTTCGGCGGGCCAGATGCAATGGGCGGATGCGTCGTCTCCGGTCCGCGGAAGTCCGGGGAAGCACAGGTCTTTAGCGTTTTGTGTATTGCCTGAACAAACCCACCGATGTACCATTATTTCGCCCCTGTTAACGTTAACAATTGGAGTGGCCCATGCTGAGACGTCGTTTGATTGCCGCTGCCGCGACTCTTGCGTTGTTGGGCACGGCTACCGGCGGCACCGCAGCCGCCGCGCCGGCCGATGGCCCCGCGCCGCCCGGTGGCCCCGCAGCCATGCCGTCGAGTTACCAGTGGTCGTCGAGCGGGGTGTTGCTGAGCCCCAAGCCGGACGCCATCGAGAACGCTGTCTCGGTGAAGGACCCGACGGTGCTGCGCTACAAGCGTGACTGGCTGGTCTACGGCACCACCGCGGACACCACCGGGGACTGGAGCCTGTTCGGCACCGTGTTCAAAGACTGGTCGCAGGCGCAGTCGGCGCGCCAGTACCACCTCGAGGAGGAGTCGGGGGTCGGCACCGGCTACCGCGCTGCGCCGCACCTGTTCTACTTCGCTCCGCAGAAACTGTGGTACCTCGTCTACCAGACGGGGCTGCCGTCGTACTCCACCACGAAGGACCCGACCGACCCGACGTCCTGGTCGAAGCCGCGGAACTTCCAGAGCAGCATGCCCGACATCGTTCGCGACAACATCGGCAACGGCTACTGGCTGGACTACTGGGTGATCTGCGACAAGAAGATGTGCTACCTGTTCTCCTCCGACGACAACGGTCACCTCTACCGCGCCGAGACGACCGTGAAGGACTTCCCGAACGGGTTCGGCAACACCCAGATCGCGTTGTCTGATCCGAACCGCTACCGGCTGTTCGAGGGCGGCAGCGTCTACAAGATCCAGGGCTCCAACAAGTACCTGCTCGTGATCGAGGCCATCGGCGACGAGGGCCGCTACTTCCGCTCCTTCACCTCCGACCGGATTGACGGCACGTGGACCCCGCTCGCCGACAGCGAGGAGGAGCCGTTCGCCGGAGCAGCCAACGTCACCTTCCCCGACGGCCAGTGGACCGAGGAGATCAGTCACGGCGAGCTCGTCCGCTCAGGCATCGACCAGACCATGCCGCTCAACCCGAATTGTCTGCAGTTCCTCTACCAGGGCCGGGACCCCGCCTCCGACGGCGAGGAATACTCACAGCTGCCCTACCGGCTCGGCCTGCTCACCCAGATCAAGGCCGGCAAGCCCTGCAAGGCAGCCAAGTGACCTCGACGTGACCCGGGCCGTACGTCTCGGTCGTGATCGTCTGGCGGCAACGTAGACGGAAAAGCGGAAGGGGCGGCTCTCCTGGTGGAGAGCCGCCCCTTCTCGGGTCGTACGCGGGAAGCCGGGACTAGAAGTCCATGCCGCCCATGCCGCCGTCGCCGCCCGGCATGCCGCCGCCACCGGCGGGGGCCTTCTCGGGCTTGTCGGCGATGACGGCCTCGGTGGTGAGGAAGAGGCCGGCGATCGACGCGGCGTTCTGCAGCGCCGAGCGGGTGACCTTGGCCGGGTCGATGATGCCGGCCTTGATCATGTCCTTGTACTCACCGTTGGACGCGTCGAGGCCGTGACCGACCTCGAGGTTGCGCACCTTCTCGACCACGACGCCGCCCTCGAGGCCGGCGTTGATCGCGATCTGCTTGAGCGGGGCCTCCAACGCGATCTTCACGATGGTGGCGCCGGTCAGCTCGTCGGCGTCCAGGTCGAGCTTGTCGAACGCGGTGGTCGACGCCTGCAGGAGCGCGACGCCGCCACCGGCGACGATGCCCTCCTCGACGGCGGCCTTGGCGTTGCGCACCGCGTCCTCGATGCGGTGCTTGCGCTCCTTGAGCTCGACCTCGGTGGCCGCGCCGGCCTTGATGACGGCGACGCCGCCGGCCAGCTTGGCGAGGCGCTCCTGGAGCTTCTCGCGGTCGTAGTCGGAGTCCGACTTGTCGATCTCGGCGCGGATCTGGTTGACGCGACCGTGGATCTGGTCGGCGTCACCGGAGCCCTCGACGATGGTCGTCTCGTCCTTGGTGACGACGACCTTGCGCGCGCGGCCCAGCAGGTCGAGACCGGCGTTCTCGAGCTTGAGGCCGACCTCCTCGCTGATGACCTGGCCACCGGCGAGGATCGCGATGTCCTGCAGCATGGCCTTGCGGCGGTCGCCGAAGCCGGGCGCCTTGACGGCGACGGACTTGAACGTGCCGCGGATCTTGTTCACGACCAGGGTCGCGAGAGCCTCGCCCTCGACGTCCTCGGCGATGATGGCCAGCGGCTTGCCGGACTGCATGACCTTCTCGAGCAGCGGCAGCAGGTCCTTCACCGCAGAGATCTTCGAGTTGAGGATGAGCACGTAGGGGTCGTCGAGGACCGTCTCCATGCGCTCCGGGTCGGTCACGAAGTACGGCGAGATGTAGCCCTTGTCGAAGCGCATGCCCTCGGTGAGCTCGAGCTCGAGCCCGAAGGTGTTGCTCTCCTCGACGGTGATGACGCCTTCCTTGCCGACCTTGTCCATCGCCTCGGCGATCATCTCGCCGATGGCGGGGTCAGCGGCCGAGATCGAGGCCGTGGAGGCGATCTGCTCCTTGGTCTCGACGTCCTTGGCCATCTTGGAGAGCTCCTCGCTCACCCGCTCGACGGCCGTCTCGATGCCGCGCTTGAGCGCCATCGGGTTCGCACCGGCGGCGACGTTGCGCAGGCCCTCGCGCACCATGGCCTGAGCCAGGACGGTCGCTGTCGTCGTGCCGTCACCGGCGACGTCGTCGGTCTTCTTCGCGACCTCCTTGACGAGCTCGGCGCCGATCTTCTCGTAGGGGTCCTCGAGCTCGATCTCCTTGGCGATGGAGACACCGTCGTTGGTGATCGTGGGAGCGCCCCACTTCTTCTCAAGGACGACGTTGCGGCCCTTGGGGCCGAGCGTCACCTTGACGGCGTCGGCGAGCTGGTTCATGCCCCGCTCGAGGCCACGCCGAGCCTCTTCGTTGAACGCAATGATCTTTGCCATACGTTTGTCGGTCCTCCCGGATCGGGGTGGATGGCGGATCGGCGGTGCCCGCGACGGACGGCCGGCACGCCCGGCGGGCCCTCCCGCCGCACGGCACCGGCCTCACCGGCCCGATCCGAGTCCTGTCACTCTCGTGTCGAGAGTGCCAGCACCCATGATTAGCACTCTCCCCCCTCGAGTGCAAGCGGTGGTCACCGCAGACCCTCGGCGATGAGCAGCAGCCCGAAGCCGGCGAAGGCCGCGGCAGCTCCGTACCGGACGGCCTTCTCGGGCAGGTGCCGGCCCAGGAGCACGCCCACGCCGATGGCGAGCGCATCGGCCGCCACCATGCCGAGCGTGCTGCCCAGCCAGGTGCCGAGCCAGCCCTCGCGGGTGGCCAGGGCGACGGTGGCGAGCATTGTCTTGTCGCCGAGCTCGGCCAGGAAGAAGGCCACCCCCACGGCCAGCACCGCGTTCCGGGTGGACCGCTCCGCTCTGCTGCGCTCCCCCTCGTCGAGGCTGTCGCCGCGCAGCGTCCACGCGGCGAAGCCCAGGAAGGCGACCCCCGCGAGCACCGCGAGGAGGTCGGTCGGCAGCGCGGTGCCCACGGCCGCGCCCAGGGCGACGGAGCCGAGGTGGACCACGAGGGTCGCGGCGGTGATGCCGATGAGTACGTCGCGCGCCCGGAAGCGGGTGGCGAAGGTCATCGCCATGAGCTGGCTCTTGTCGCCGAGCTCGGCGATGAAGATGACGGCGGTGCTCAGCAGGAAGGCGTCCACGGGTGCTGCCAGCCTAGGTGGCGGAGGACCCGGAACACGCGACGACCCGGCCCCCGATCGCGGGCCGGGCCGGGCGGAGCTGGCCGGTCAGACGGCGCGGACAGCGTCCGCCTGCGGACCCTTCTGCCCCTCCGAGATCTCGAACTCGACGCGCTGTCCCTCTTCGAGAGACCGGTAACCGTCCATCTCGATGGAGCTGTAGTGGACGAAGACGTCCGCTCCACCGTCAACCGCGATGAAGCCGTAGCCCTTCTCGCCGTTGAACCATTTGACGGTGCCCTGTGCCATTGCCTTCTCCCCGTTGCTGTTCTGAACCGCGACCGCAGGGGAGCGTAACGCCCCAAACGTTTTCTGCACAGGGGAACGAGGGAGGTGCCTCAGGCCAGTCCGGCCGCACTAAAGGCGTCCGCGGAGGCGGCAATCGTGGCCGCCGGGCCGACGTACGGCGACACCGCGTCGAGCGTCTTCAGGCCGTCCCCGGTGTTGAAGACGACGGTGTCGGCGTCCGGGTCGATCTCACCCGCGGCCAGCAGTTTTCGGAGCGTAGCCACCGTCACACCGCCCGCTGTCTCGGCGAAGATCCCCTCTGTCTGGGCCAGCAGCCGGATGCCGTCGACGATCTCCTCGTCGCTGACGTCCTCGACCAGGCCGCCCGTGCGGCGCGCGGTGTCGAGCACGTAGGGCCCGTCTGCCGGGTTGCCGATCGCGAGGGACTTGGCGATCGTCGACGGCCGGACCGGCGAGACGATGTCGTGGCCGGCGCGGAAGGCGGCCGACACCGGTGAGCACCCGGTCGCCTGCGCGCCGAAGAGCCGGTACGGCGTGGGCTCGACCAGGCCCAGCTCCCCGAGCTCGCGGAACGCCTTGTCCACCTTGGTGAACTGCGACCCCGACGCCACCGGGATGACGACCTGCTGCGGCAACCGCCAGCCCAGCGCCTCGGCCACCTCGAAGCCCAGCGTCTTCGAGCCCTCGGCGTAGTAGGGGCGGACGTTCACGTTGACGAAGGCCCAGTCCTCGTGCTCGCCGGCGAGCTCCGACGCGACGCGGTTGACGTCGTCGTAGTTGCCCTCGACGGCGACCAGCGTCCCGCCGTACACGGCCGTCGTGACGATCTTCTGCTGCTCGAGGTCGGCCGGGATGAGCACCACCGAGCGGATGCCGGCGCGGGCCGCGGCCGCTGCGACTGCGTTGGCGAGGTTGCCGGTCGACGGGCAGGCGAGCGTCTTGAAGCCGAGCTCGCGAGCGGCGGCCAGTGCGCACGCGACGACGCGGTCCTTGAACGAATGGGTCGGGTTGGCGCTGTCGTCCTTGACCCACAGGGCTCGCACGCCCAGCTGACGCGCCAGGTTGTGCGCCGGCACGAGCGGGGTGCAGCCGGGCTCGAGGTTCGGGACGTCACGCACCGTCGACGGCACCGGCAGCATCGACTGGTAGCGCCAGATGTTCTGCGGGCCGGCCTCGATGGAGGCGCGGGTGATGTCGCCGAAGTCGTAAGCCACCTCGAGCGGCCCGAAGCACTCGGCGCACGCATAGTGGGGACCGAGCGGGTAGGTAGCACCGCACTCGCGGCAGGTGAGCGCGGTGGCCGGGCCGAGGTCGAGATCGGTCGGGACGTCGGACGACGACGAGTCGGCGGTGGTCCGTGCGTCGGGCAGAACAGTCATGCGAGGCCTCTCTCCTCATCTTTCCCGGGGCCGGCGACCTGCCGCCCGGGGTCGGAATTGGCACCGTGACCGAGCGGCCTCGCAGGTCTGACTGCGGACGGAGTGCTCGTGTCGGGTTGCCGGGGCTTCGTCGGGCCGTTCCCTCTGCCCCTCTGGATGAGCGATGTTCAGTTGTGGTCGACCACTCTACGGGGCGGCGCCCGCAGCCCGCCAACCCGTCTCACGCCTGTGCCCGGTTTGCTTGGCCGCGCCCCGCGCGGGAAGGTTCCCCCCATGGATCCAGCTGGTGCCGAGCTGCTCGTCGCGTCCAACCGCGGCCCCCTCTCCTTCACCGAGGCCGATGACGGCTCGCTCCAGGCGAGCCGGGGCGGCGGCGGGCTCGTGTCGGGTCTGTCGAGCATGGGTGAGAGCGACGGCGCCGAGACGGTCTGGGTCTGCGCCGCTCTCAACGACGGCGACCGGGCCGCCGCGCGGCGCGCGAAGGGTGGCCGCCTGGACCTCGACGGGCACGACACGGGCGGCACGGCGGTCCGCATGCTCGACATCGACGCCGGGACGTTCCACCGTGCCTACAACGCGGTCGCGAACTCCACGCTGTGGTTCGTCCACCACCTGCTCTACGCCACACCGACGGCGCCGGCCTTCGACGCCACGTTCAGCCGCGCGTGGGCGTCGTACCGCTCCTACAACCAGGCGTTCGCCGATGCCCTCGCCGAGGATGCCGCGCCGGGCGCCAAGGTGCTGATCCAGGACTACCACCTCACCCTCGCGCCGCAGCTGTTGCGCGCGCTGCGCCCCGACGTGCGGATCGCCCACTTCTCCCATACGCCGTGGGCGCCGACCGACTACTTCCGCCTGCTGCCCGACGCCATCGCCAAGGAGACCTTGCTGGGCGTGCTCGGCGCCGACCACGCCGGCTTCCACTCGAAGCGGTGGGCGCGCGCGTTCGCCGAGTGCTGCGCCGAGTTCCTGGGCGCCGAGTGCGGCGAGGACGGGTTGTCGGTGACCTATGACGGTCGGACGACGGTCCTCGCGGTGCATCCGCTCGGGGTCGATGCGGAGAGCCTGCGTGAGCGGGCCGAGCAGGACGACGTCGAGACCCGGCGCAACGGCATCGTGGACTCGCTGGCCGGTCGCAAGTCGATCGTGCGGGTGGACCGCACCGAGCTGTCGAAGAACATCGCCCGCGGACTGCTGGCCTACCGCGAGCTGTTGCGCCGCTATCCCCAGTGGCAGGGCAAGGTCGTGCACCTCGCCTCGGCGTACCCCAGCCGCCACGACCTGCCGGAGTACCGCGAGTACACCGCCCACGTGCAGCGGCTCGCCCGCGAGATCGAGGACGAGTTCGGCACGGACGACTGGAGCCCGATCGTGCTGCACGTCACCGACGACTACGCGCGCTCGCTCGCCCTCTACCGCGTGGGCGACGTGCTGCTGGTCAACCCGGTGCGCGACGGGATGAACCTGGTGGCCAAGGAGGTGCCGGTGCTCTCGGAGCAGGGGTGCGCGGTGGTGCTGTCGAGCGAGGCCGGAGCCGCTGACGAGTACGCCGAGGACTGCCTGCTGGTGAACCCGTTCGACATCTCCGGTACGGCGGACGCGCTGGACGAGGCGCTGAGCATGCCCGACGACGAGCGGCGCGCACGTACCGAGCGGATGGCCACCATCGCCGCCGGCCAGCCGCCGGCCCGCTGGCTCGCCGACCAGGTGCGGGCACTGGCTTGATGGGCACTGGGCTGAGCCCGCGCTAGACGCCGACGTGCGTGGCCAGCGAGGCCAGCAGCCCCACGACGCCGTCTGGCCCGTCGACGACCAGATCGGCGCGCTCGGACACGGCGGTGACCTCCGCAGAACCACTGCAGACGAGCAGTCCCGGCAGTCCAGCGGCACGCAGCTCGTCGACCGCGTCGAACGCGGGCAGGTCGCCGAGGTCGTCGCCCATGAACCCGACCGCGGACGGGCCGTCGGGACCCATCTCGTCCACCAGCCCGCGCAGGGCCGCACCCTTGTCGGCACCCGGCGGGCGCAGCTCGACGACCATCCGCCCCAGCTCGAGGGCGAGGCCGGTCTCGCGGGCGAGGTCGGCCAACGGTCCGGTCAGGAGGGACAGGGCGCCGGCCGGGTCGGTCGTACGCCGGACGTGCACCGCGACCGCGAGTCCCTTGTCCTCGACCCAGGTTCCCTCGGGCGCGCCCGCGTCGGCGAGCACCCGGGGCAGGCGCTCGCGGGCTTTCGCCACCGCGTCGGCGGCCGTCGGCGCGTGCAGCGCTCCCTCGCTCCACCGCTCGAGCCCGTAGTGCCCGAGCACGACGGCGCCGGGCACGTCGGCCAGACCGGTGTGCTCCGCGGCGACCCGGGCGGGCCGGCCGGTCACCACGGCGACGCGACCGAACCCACCAGCGACCCGGCGCAGCAGTTCGGGGACTTCGGGGTGCGCCCGTGCGTCGTCCGGGTTCGCGACGATCGGCGACAGCGTGCCGTCGAAGTCAAAGGCGAGCAGGGCGCGCGACGGCTCGGCGAGCAGCGCGGCGAGACCGGCCTGGCCGGCGGGCGTCGTCGGCTGGGGCAACGTCATGTCAGCTCGGGTAGGAGTCGGTGACGACGACCGTGAGGAGTTCGGACGAGAGGTTGCCGAAGCGCGGACGGGTGCGAGGCTCCCCCGGCAACGCCTTCGCGACGACCAACGCCTCGCGGTCGGCGGCTTCGGGGAAGTAGACCGTGGTGGCCGGCACGGTGCCGCGGAAGCTGCCGGTGCCGACCACGTCGAAGCCCTGTTCCCGCAGCCGCGCCGCGACGGCACCGGCAAGCCCCGCACGCTCCGTCTGGTTGAGCACGACGACCTCGGGGATGTCAGCGTGCACGGGGCGCGCTGCGGCGGGTGAGGATGCCGGAGCGGACGACGAGCTCGGCGGTGTCGGTGCCGGCGAGTCGGCCGGCGGCGAGATGGTCGAGGTGTCCGAACGTGCGGCCGCACCCACGACCTCGTCGTCCTCCCCGCGCCAGACGTAGAGCGCGGTGATCAGTGCGGCCACCGCGGCCACCGCCAGCAACGAGGCGATCAGCGGGCCGGTGACGTCACGCCGAGTCCGGTGGGCGCCGTGTCGTTGCCGGGGCGAGTGCTGGTACATGGCGGCTCAGACGCTACCGGGGGTCACACCTCGATGCCGAGACGGCGGGCCGAGCGGGCTCGCTGGCGCGCCGACCGAAGGCGACGCAGCCGTTTGACGAGCATCGGGTCGACCGCCAGCGCCTCCGGACGGTCGATCAGCGTGTTCAGCGTCTGGTAGTAACGCGTGGCCGACATGTCGAACAGTTCGCGGATCGCCTGCTCCTTCGCGCCCGCGTACTTCCACCACTGCCGTTCGAAGGCCAGGATCTGCTGCTCACGCTCGCCCAGCTGGCCCTCGGCGCCCGGGCTGGTCGGCCGGAAGGCGTTCGCGGCGTCCATCAGGCTCCTCGCTGTGGTCGGCGTCGGCGGTTGTCGGTGGCCCATGCTACGGGGGAATGACAGCCGTGTCATTCAAGACGTGGCCTCGGCGGCGTACGGCGTGAGGGTAAGGCCGTCCGCGCGGACCGCGTCGATCAGGCGCTCCCCCGCCTCGACCCGTGCGCCCGGCCAGACCACCGAGCGGACCAGGTCACCCGCCACGACGGCTCCCTCGCCGACCACCGGCTGGCCCCCCGAGGCCACCATGTTGGCCCGCAGGTAGTCAGCCGGTGTACCGCAGTCGATGGTCTGCTCGCCGGTCACCACCAGGTCGAGGCGGCCCTCCTCGTGCAACGGGGCCCAGGACACCTCGTAGAGCCCGGACGGCTCCGGTCGCAGGTCGCGCACGGACCACCACGGCAACAGGGCCGACCCGACGTACCGGAGATCGCCGAAGTCGGCCGGTCCCTCGGTGCGCGCGCAGAGCAGCCGCGGCCGCTCGCCGTCCCAACCGGTGAGCAGTGGCGTGATCAGCGCGCGCGCCCGGTCGGCCTGCTGAAAGGCGTCGGCATTGGTCAGCAGCACCGGCGCGCCGTCGACCCAATCGCGCAGGTTCCCGAGCGCCCCCGCGGTGCCGAGCGCGCGCTCCGCCTCGACCTCCACGTGCACGCCCCGGCCCGCCAGATGGGCAGTCATCTGGTCACGGTGGTGATGCACGTTGACCGCGACACGATCGGCGAACGGCTGGACGCGATCGAGTGCCACGTCGACGAGAGCACGGTTGCCGACCGGGCAGAGCGCCTTGGCGCGCAACGCCGTCAACGGACGAAGTCGGGTGCCCGCACCGGCTGCGAGAACGACCCCGACGACAGTCCTGTTGTCGACATCCATGTCCACGGGCTCAGACTCTGGCATGCCGGATGCGTTGCGGCCGACGGTGGTTCCGTTCAGTTCGTCTTGACACAGGCGATCACCGGGAGCAACGTCGAGTGACCCGGCCAGGGCGGCCGGTGTGACGACGGGATGCCCGTGGCCGACGAGATCGATGTCAAGGCACTGACCCGCCGCTGGGTGCACTCGCACGAGGAGGACACCGCGGAAGGTCAGGTGTTCCGCCCAGACGATCGCCCCTTCCCACCGTCCCGCGGCCGGCGCCGACTCGACCTGAGCGGCTCCGGTGACGTGGTCGAGACGATGTCCGGTCCCGACGACCGGCAGCGCGACCTCGGCGGTAACTGGCGCGTCGAGGGCAACCGGCTGGTGCTGAACGTCGAGGGCCGATCGGCCGAGCAGCTCGAGGTGGTCAGCGTCGAACCCGACAAGCTCGTGGTGCGACCCGGCAACTAGCAGGCGACAAACAACGACTGGCACGCGACAACAAGAGGGGACGTCATGCCGAGCCGAGCGAGGAAGTCCACCACATCGAAGGCCGCGGAGGTTCCGCCGCGGCGCGGTTGCGGAGCCATGGAGGTCCACTACCGCCTCCTGATCTCCGACACCCGCTACGCCGACGCCCGCGTGCAGATCGAGAACCACATGTTCTCGGTCATGAGCTCGCGAGGCTTCACCGGTCGCAGCGGGGTCACCGTCATCCCGACCGTCGTCCACGTCGTGCACGGCAACGACACCGAGAACATCTCCGACGCGCAGATCCAGAGCCAGATCGACATCCTCAACGCTGACTTCCGCAAGACCAACGCCGACGTCGCCGGCGTCCCGGCCGTGTTCGCCCCTCTCGCCGCGGACTCCCGCATCGAGTTCGAGCTCGCGACGACCGACCCCAGCGGCGGCGCCACCAACGGGATCACCCGCCGCCGCACCACAGTGAGCGGGTTCACGCACGACGACAAGGTGAAGTCCGCAGCACAGGGCGGCACCGATGCCTGGCCGGCCGACAAGTACCTGAACATCTGGGTGTGCCAGCTCGGCGGTGGCCTGCTGGGCTACGCGCAGTTCCCCGGCGGCGCGGCGGCGACCGACGGCGTCGTGTGCCTGCACTCGGCTTTCGGCAACACCGGGACTGCGACCGCACCGTTCAACAAGGGCCGCACGGCTACCCACGAGGTCGGTCACTGGCTGGACCTTCGCCACATCTGGGGCGACGACAGCGCCGGCTGCAACGGCAGCGACTTCGTCGACGACACCCCCAACTGCGCCGGACCCAACTACGGCGAGCCCACGTTCCCCGTGATCACCTGCTCGAACGGCCCCAACGGGGACATGTTCATGAACTACATGGACTACACCGACGACACGGCCATGTTCATGTTCACCGGTGGGCAGGTCACCCGCATGCAGGCGACCCTCGACGGCGTCCGCAGCACGCTCGGCTACACCAAGCCCGGCCCACCGGCGACTCTGAAGTTCCGCGACGACAACATCACGTTGAAGTTCCGTGACGACGGCGGCTCGATGAAGTTCCGCGACGACCCCATCACGCTGAAGTTCCGCGACGACCCCGTCACCTTGAAGTTCCGCGACGACGGCGGTCCCAACACCTCGCCACGGATCGACGTCATCAAGCAGCCTGCACTCGACAAGCCCCCGTTCGCCGACCAGCCGATGAAGCCGCCGGTCGCCGACATGCCGATGCCGCCGTTCGACCCGAGCGACCCGACGCCGTTCGTCCTGGCGACGGGTCACCACTCGAACGCGTGGCGCCAGTCGTTCCCCGAGGCCGCCGCCGCGGAGGCCGACCAGCAGCTCAGCGACTACGAGACGCTCCTCTCGCACTACGAGGAGGCAGCGACGGCCGGGACGCTCAGTGACGCGGAGACCGCCGAGGCCAACCGCGTCTACCAGGAGTACGTCGCGCTGGCATCGCAGGTGCAGCCAGGTGGCTGAGCGCAGGTGAGCGTCCTCGTCGTCTCCCACCAGCGTGACGAGCACGCCGAGGCGGTCGTTCGCGAGATCGAGCGCCTCGGCGGTGACGTCGCGGTGCTCGATCTCTCGTTGTTCCCTGCGCAGGCCCAGCTGGCCATGCGCTACGACTGCTGCGGGGGGCAGCGCTCGACGTGGACCGACCCCGTCAACGGCGAGCTCGAGCTCTCGCAGGTCGGTGCCGTGTGGTGGCGTCGGCCGCAGCTCCCCCAGGTCAGCGAGGACATCCGCTCGGAGGGTCACCGGCAGTTCGCGGCGAGCGAGGCGCACGAGGCGGTTGCCGGACTGTGGAACCTCCTCGACGCCGACTGGGTCAACCAGCCCGACCGCGACGTCGTCGCGCACCGCAAGGCCTACCAGCTGCGGGTGGCGCAGTCGGTCGGCCTGACCATCCCCGTCACGGTGGTGACGAACGACCCGGCCGAGGCCCGCCGCTTCGCCGACGCACGCGGCTACCGCAATGTCATCTACAAGTCGTTCTCCGCGACCGAGGCGCACTGGCGGGAGACCCGGCTGCTCAAGGAGGAGGAGGTGGCGCTCCTCGACTCGGTGCAGTACGCGCCGGTGATCTTCCAGGAGTACGTCGAGGCGGTCTACGACCTGCGCATCACCGTTGTCGGGCGCGAGGCGTTCGCGGCCGCGATCCACTCGCAGCAGACGTCGTACCCGGTCGACTTCCGGATGGACATCGCCAGCGCCCGGATCGAGGCGGTGAGCCTGCCGGCAGCCGTCACCGACCGGCTGCTGGCGCTGATGGACCGGCTCGGTCTGGTCTACGGCGCGATCGACATGCGGTTGCGGCCCGACGGCAGCTACGTCTTCCTCGAGATCAACCCGGCAGGGCAGTGGCTGTTCGTCGAGCAGGAGACGCTCCAGCCGGTCGCCGCGGCGCTGGCACGCCACCTCGTCGACCACGACCGGGCGAGGGTGCCCGACGGTGGCCGGCCGGTGCGCCCGGTGGAGGTGGGCTGAGCCGAGGAGTCGGCGTACGAGATAGTTGCGCCGCGAAATAACTCGCCCGGGAGGAGTGTTCCGTCGACATGCCTGCTGTCACTGTCGATGACGTTCTCGCCCTCCCCCGCCTCCCGCGCCCGGACGCCGCGTCCACCCACGAGCGCCCGGTCGTCACCGTGACGACCGCGCCCAAGGGCTTCGAGGGCGAAGGGTTCCCGGTACGCCGCGCCTTCGCCGGTGTCGACCTGGCGGCCCTCGACCCGTTCGTCCACCTCGACCAGATGGGCGAGGTCGACTACGCGCCCGGCGAGCCCAAGGGCACGTCGTGGCACCCGCACCGCGGCTTCGAGACCGTCACCTACATGATCGACGGCGAGATGGCCCACCAGGACTCGCAGGGCGGCGGCGGCCTGATCACCAACGGCGACACCCAGTGGATGACGGCCGGCTCCGGCCTGCTGCACATCGAGACCCCGCCGGAGCACCTCGTCGTCAGCGGCGGCCTCTTCCACGGCTTCCAGCTCTGGGTCAACCTGCCGCGCAGCGACAAGCTGGCCGCCCCGCGCTACCAGGACATCCGCGCCTCGCGCGTCGCCCTCCTCTCCTCCCACGACGGTGGCGCGCTGGTGCGCATCATCGCCGGCGACGTCGACGGGCACGCCGGCCCCGGCTCGACGCACACACCGATCACCCTCATCCATGCGACGCTCTCCCCCGGCGCCGAGCTCGCCCTCCCGTGGCGCCCGGACTTCAACGCGCTCGCCTACGTGCTGAGCGGGAAGGGCACCGCCGGCCCGCACGCTCGCCCGGTTTCCTCGGGCCAGCTCGCCGCCTTCGGCACCCAGGGCGACACGGTGACGCTGCGCGCGGACGAGTCGCAGGACAGCAACACCCCTGCGCTCGACGTGCTGGTGCTCGGCGGCCGCCCCATCCGTGAGCCGGTCGCGTGGTACGGCCCGTTCGTCATGAACACCAAGGCCGAGATCGTCACCGCCTTCGAGGACTTTCAGGCCGGCCGCCTCGGCACCGTCCCCACCCAGCCCTGACCCTGCTGAGAGGGTGGGTGGGTGAGCGAGCTGGACCTGCTGGTGCGCGCGCCCCGCGCGATCGCGGGCATCGACGGCAATGCCGAGGTCCCCCTGTCGGTGGGCGTACGCGACGGTCGCATCGTCGCCGTTGAAGGCATCGACACGCGTACGACGGCGCGCAGCGTCGTCGACCTCGGCCACGACGAGGTGCTGCTGCCCGGCCTCGTCGACACGCACGTACACGTCAACGAACCCGGCCGCACCGAGTGGGAGGGCTTCGCCAGCGCGACCCGCGCCGCGGCCGCGGGCGGTGTCACGACCATCATCGACATGCCGCTCAACAGCATCCCGCCGACGACCAGCGTGGACGCCCTCGCGGTCAAGCAGGAAGCGGCACGCGGCCAGGTTCACGTCGACACCGGCTTCTGGGGCGGTGCCGTGCCCGACAACCTCGACGACCTGCTCGACCTGCACGCCGCGGGCGTCTTCGGCTTCAAGTGCTTCCTGGTCGACTCCGGCGTCGAGGAGTTCGCGCCGGTCGACGCCGCCCAGCTCGCGGCCGCACTCGAACGACTGCGCACCGTCGACGCGCTCACCGTCGTTCATGCCGAGGACGCCGGCGTCATCGCCGCCGCGCCGCCTCCCGACGGTCGCAGCTACCCGCGCTTCCTCGGCTCCCGTCCCGACGCCGCCGAGACCACCGCGGTCGAGTCGCTCACCGGCCTCGCAGGACGCGCCGGCGCACGCGTCCACGTGCTGCACGTGTCCAGCGCTGCGGCACTGCCCGTCGTGCGCCGGGCACAGCGGGCCGGCACCCGCATCAGCGCCGAGACCTGTCCGCACTACCTCGCCCTGTCCGCCGACGACGTGACCGACGGTGCCACGCAGTTCAAGTGCTGCCCGCCGATCCGCGACACGGCCAACCAGGACCTGCTGTGGGCCGGCCTCGCCGACGGCACGGTCACCTGCGTCGTCTCCGACCACTCGCCGTGCACCGCCGACCTCAAGCTCGCGGCCGACGGCGACTTCGGCCGGGCCTGGGGCGGCATCGCCTCGGTACAGGTCGGACTGCCGGTGATGTGGTCAGCGGCGCGCGCCCGTGGCGTGGCCCTGACCGACGTCGTCGGCTGGATGGCGAGCGGACCGGCCGATCTGGCGGGTCTCTCGCGTAAGGGCCGGATCATCGTTGGCGCCGACGCCGACCTGTGCGTGTTCGCGCCCGACGAGCGCCTGCGGGTCGAGCCCGAGTTGCTGCACCACCGCAACCCCGTGACGCCGTACGCCGGGCACGAGCTCACCGGCGTCGTTCGCCGGACGTGGCTGCGCGGCACGGACGTCGACGACCAGCCGCGCGGTCGCCTGCTCGAACGCCCGACCTGACGGCGCCCGCATCAGTGCTGGGTTGGTACCGCTCGGCCCTGGCTGGGGACGATGCCCATCGGCCAGGGCCGAACGGCCAGACCCCTATCCGAGCAGCTTGTTGACTATCTGGTCGTACAGCAGGACCACCGAGAACCCGCCGTAGAACAGAACTGCCCAACACACCACCACGAGCCTGCCGCCACCCAGCCCGATCGCCCGCGGCAGCATCCCGCGGTTGAGCTGGATCAGGAGAACCGAGTAAACGAACATCACCAGGCCGTTGAGCGAGGACGCGATGACGAGCAGCAGCAGCGGCTGGTCCACCCCGGAGAGCAGGATGGCCGAGCCGAACGCGATCTCGAGCCACACGACGGTGAAGTACAGCCGGCTCTCGGACCACGTCGAATTGTTGGCGAGGGGTCCGGTCTTCAGCACATCCGCGGTGACTCGGCCGACCATGTCGAGGACGGCGAGGTTGGTGGAGAAGAGGACGACGGTGCCGATGAGCCAGAACACCGTGCCGAGCCAGTCGCCGTGCTCAGTCTTGAGGGCCTCGCCCTCCACCTGGATGAAGTCGAAGCTCTCCTCCGCGACGCCTGTGCCGACGGTGACGTACGTCAGGGTCATGAGCACGAGCAGGGCAAAGGCGCCGATGACGAAGAACGTCGTGAACTGCTCGCGGTCGGCGACCCTCCACCAACCACGCCAGCGGCGCATGTTCTCCTCGTCGCGGTGGAAGAAGTAGCCCGTGGTGGGCGCCGCTGTCTCCTCGCCGGTGAACGGCGAGACCACCTTGGGCAGGCGAGCACCCATGCCCAGGCCCTTGTCGCGGACCCAGTTCGACTGCACCAGGTTGAGCGCGCCACCGGCGCCGGCGAACGCGATCGCCCCGAGGAGTGTGGCGGTGCCGATGGAGGAGATGTCGTCCGGGATCTGGTCGACCTCCACGAAGCCCTTGGCCAGCGCCGTGTAGCCGTCGAAGCCGAGCAGGGCCACCGCGGCGTACACGAGGAAGAGCACGATCAGCCCCACCATGAAGAACTGGATCTTCTCCACCGTCCGGTAGACGACGGGGGAGACGGTGAGAACCATGCCGATCAGAACCAGGACCCCGATGGTGACGTAGGGGATCGCGTCCTCCGAGAACCCCAACACGAAGCTGAGCGTCGTCGTACCGCCGGTCGCCCAGCCGGGCCAGGCCCACGGCACGATCGTCATGATGACGAACAGCCAGCCCCACGGCTTCCACAGCCGGGTGAAGCCGGTCACCGCGGTCTCCCCGGTGGCGAGCGTGTAGCGCTCGATCTCCATGTTGAGGAAGTACTGCGTCCCTACTCCCAGCAGAACCAACCAGACAAGGGACAGGCCGACCTGGGAGGTGATGTAGGGCCACAGCACGTACTCGCCGGATCCGATGGCGCCCGCGAGCAGTAGGACGCTGGGTCCCAGCACCCGCTTCAGCGGCAACGGCTCCGGCAGGTCCGCGTACTGCACCCCCGGTAGGTGTTGGCTTCGGATCTCGGTGGCGACGCCGGACGGCGGCATGCCGGGGCCGCGGGTCGACTGGGCCATGGTCAGGCTCCTTCACTCGATGGTGCGATGCCTAGCTGTTCGTGAGACAGCCGCGCAGCGAGGCGTCGGAGCCCGTCAACGCGGGCCCTGATCACTGTTCCCTTGTCGGAGTAGAAGGAAGCCTCGGCGAGGGGGTCCACCTCGTGGTAACTGGCCGCATCCTCAAGTTTTCCGGCATGCGGAAGAACGCGTTTCCGCGGAAACGTCTACTCAGGCCACGACGTCAGTCCGCGTGGATGAGTGGACGCGCGCCCCCAACAGCAGGCGAAACAGCGAGCGACCTGATCAGGTCTCTTTGTCAGCGTCGGGGCACGAGCTCGATGGCAACCGGCCTCCCCGGTGACTCCGGGACGCAGCAAGTGAGGTCGTTGCGGCACGTCGCCAACGGGGGCTCGGCGTCAAGCGACGTGCGGACCGCGTCCAGCTGGGCCGAGAACTGCTCGAGCTCGGCGATCCGTTCGGCGATCTCCGCCTGCTTCTGATCCACCAGCCGGCCGACCCGCTCGTGCGCGGCGCCGCAGTTCGTGCCGGCCCAGACCGGGATCAGCGCCGTGATCTGCTCGCAGCTCAGCCCCATTCGGCGGGCTCGAGTGATGAACCGCAGCCGGGCGGCCGCTTCGTCGGCATAGTCGCGGTAGCCAGATGCCGTTCGAGCCGGAACGGCCATGAGCCCGACCCGCTCGTAGTACCGCACCGTCGAGGTCGGGACCCCCGCGGTTTCGGCGAGCTGAGAGATCCGCACCCACACACGGTAGACCTTGAACCCGCGTGCAAGGTCAAGGGTCTTGACATTGCACCCGAGTTCAACTTCTACCTTCCTAGTCACGACCGGAAAACGCCGGTCTCCAGACCCGGGAGGGACGCCATGGGAACCTTCACCCGCGACAACACCGAGCTCGCCGTCGACATCGACGGGGCCGGCCAGCAGCATCGAGCCGAGGCCGGCGGGATGACGATCGCCCTCGAGCGGTGGAACGCCGGGCTCGACACGACCGAATGGTTCGCCGACCTCCCCGACGGCGCCTGCCAGGAGCCGCACTGGGGCTACTGCCTCCAGGGCAAAGTGACCATGCGCTACACCGACGGCGAGACAGAGGTCCTCACGGGCGGCCAGGCCTACTACATCAGGCCCGGCCACAACGCCCGCATCGACGACGACACGGAGTTCGTCGAGTTCACCCGAGCCGACCAGACCCCGGGCATCAACACCGTCGAGCTGTAGCACGGTTCAGGCCGGAGAGGTAGGACGCAACGGGTGCACCGATCTGCTGGTCGGCGTCGCGGTGATCACGTGTTCGCCCCGAGGCACGGCTAGTCGAGACCGAGTTGCTCCAGTCGTTTCTTCGTGTCTTCAAGGCCCCACTGTTCGACGATCTTGCCGTCGCGGAACTTGAAGACGTACACCTCGTCGACGTCCTCGAACCGCCTGCCGGTGGGCGCTTGCCCCAACCAGGATCCGGTGTGCGTTCCGGAGCAGAGGAACCGGCCAACAACCGTCTCACCCTCGGCGACGAGATCAACGACGCGCATGTCAACGTCGGGAAAAGACACACGAAACGGGGCCACCCATCGCTTCGCGTCCTCGGCCATCTCGGAGGAGAACAGATCGTCAGCCAGGTCGAGGTCGCCTCCGTTGATGACCTCAGCAACCCACCGGCGCACGGCCTCCTTGTTGCGGCTCATCCCGTCGTCCATGCACTCGATCATGCACAAGTTCTTGGCCGGCGGGATCGCCACCCCGGACAGCGGCAAGCACGGCGCCTAGCGCTCCTGGCGCATCGCGCGTCACGGCCGTTCCTCCACGCCGTGGCGGGAGGCCATCGCCGACACGTGGCGCGGCAACCGGTCGCGACGTACGTCCTCTAGGGTGACCGTCTCGAGGATCTGCCGCAGGCTGCCGCGAACCGCCACCCACACCGTGCGCAGGCTCTCGGCGGGTCCCTCGTAGGCGAGGTCGGCGGGGCTCACATCGCGCACGGTGGCGAGCGGTCCCTCCACCGCCCGGATCACGTCAGCGATGTTGATCTCGCTCGCCGGCCGCGCCAGGACGTAGCCGCCGTCGGGACCGCGACGGCTCACCAGCAGCCTCTTCTGCTTGAGCTGGCGCAGGATCTCGAGCAGGAACTTCAGCGGGATGTCCTGCGCCGTCGCCAGCGCCTCGGCCTTGACGGGCGCCGCCGACCCGTCGTCGGCGAGCTGCACGAGCGCCCTGACGGCGTAGTCGACCCGGGCGGAGATGCGCATGCGCACACTCTCGCAGTAGCCGTCAGGCTTCGCCCAGACCAGGGGTCGTGGCGAGTACGACGCCGTGCCACCCCAGGCGCGCCGAGATGTCGGCAGCCGCTGTGCGCACTCGATCGCCCACCTCACCGAGCCCGCTCGCCGGCACCCGGCGCGAGGGACCCGACACGCTCACCGACGCGGCCACCGATCCGTCCACGACGCGCACCGGGGCGGCGATCGCCGTCAGTCCCCTCTCGAGCTCGTCGACCGCCACGGCGTAGCCCTGGTCGCGGACCCGCTCCAGCTCGGCACGCAGCTTGTGGGCCTCGGTCACGGTGGCAGGCGTGATCGGTGCGAGCCCCCGCGCGAGGACCTCGTCGACGAAGGGTCCCGGCGCATGGGCGAGCAACACCTTGCCGTTAGAGGTTGCGTGCAGCGGGATGCGCTGACCCACCCAGCTGCGTCGCTGCTTGCCGGCCTGGCCCGACACCTGGTCGACGTAGAGCGCCTCGTGACCGGCACGCACCATGACAGTCACGGTCTCGCCGACCTTCGCGGCGAGGGCGCGCGTCACCGGCCGGCTCTCCTCCACGAGGTCGAGCCGCACCGCGGTGGCTCCGGCAAGTCGACGTACGCCCCCGGAGAGGCGGTACTTGCCGCGGTCGGACCGCTGCTCGACGAGGTCGTGGCTCTCGAGCGTCGCCATCAGCCGGAACGCCGTCGACTTGTGCACGCCGAGCGAGCTGGCGACCTCGGTCACCCCGAGAGCCTCGTGCTGCGCCAGCATGCCGAGGATCCGCAGCGCCCGGTCGACCGACTGGACACCCGCCTGCGCGCTCTCGGGTCTGTTGCCCATGACGAGACAGTAATGCGCCGGGGCGGAGGAGCCGCACCGCCCGTGTCGCGGCCGGTAGCGTCGCGGTCATGACCTCGCGGCCCGCGCGCGGCGGCGGGCGATGGCTCACCGTCGCGCCGGAGCGTCTCGAGCGCTGGCTGGCGGGCTTCGCCGACAACCACGGTGGCGTGACCTGCGAGGTCGATCTGCACCTCATCGTGCTGCGCGCACCGGACGGCTCCGCCGCCGAGTGCCACGTTCCGTTTCCGCCGTTGCCACCCGCACCGGAGGCGGCGTACGGCGGGCTGGTCGCACATGCAGTCGCCGAACGACGGGTCGGCGTGCTGCTCGTTCGCCTTGGCGGCCACGCGGCGGGCGTGTTCGACGGGACGCGGCTCGTGTCGTCGAAGGTCGGCTCGCGTCAGGTGCAGGGGCGCAGTGCGGCCGGCGGCTGGTCGCAGCAGCGTTTCGCGCGGCGGCGCGAAGGTCAGGCGCGCGTTGCCATGTCGGCCGCGGTCGACGTCGCCGTACGCATCTTGGTGCCCGCAGCGAGCAACCTCGACGCCGTCGTCACCGGCGGGGACCGCGGCGCCGTCGAGCAGGTGCTGTCCGACGCACGGTTGCGTGCTCTCGTTCCGTTGGTGGTCGAGCCGCACCTCCAGGTGCCCGACCCACGGTTGCGCATCCTCGAGGCGACCCCGCAGCAGTTCCGCGCGGTGCGCATCCGCGTCGAGGACACCGACCGCGCAGTCCGTTAGCGCGGGGTGAGCTCGACCCGCCGCGCGGGCACCGTGATGTGGAAGCGCTGCGCCGTAAGCTCGGCGGCGCCTTCGCCAGCCGTCACACCGACGCGACGGGCGAAGCCAGGGTCGTGGCGCACCACGGTCCCGCGGAAGGAGACACGTTTCCCGGATCGCAGCGTGGGCGACGACTCGCCGCGCTGCGACATCTGCACCCAGACGCGCGCACCGCGTCGGCCGACCCAGAACCCTTCGTCTGCCGGGACCGTCAGCACGAGGGCGTGGTCGGCGACGACAGCCTCACCGGCGACCGCCGACATGTCCTCGCGCATCGGGAGCAGTGGCCCGCGCGCGGTCTCCAGAGTGCTGGCCGCGCGAGGTGGGGGCGGCGGCGCGGGCTGGTCGGCGTACATGAACGCACCGACCCCGACCGCCGTTGCCGTACCGGTCGCCGCCGCCAGCTGGGCCGGGCGACTCCACGACGTGACCTTGAGCCAGCCGAGCAGACCGACGAACGGGAGCCAAGCCATCAGCCCAGCCCTGCTCCGGTCGCGGTGCAGCAGCGCGGGGGCCAGCCTCGCGCACACGTCGCAATGGACGAGGTGGCGGCCGGCGCGCAACGCGGACTGACGGCGCCGGTCCGCCGCGGACAGCGAGAGCAGCACCGGACGGCACCGACTCGTCGGGAGGTCCGCGCGGGAGAGCGCGATCAGGTAGTCGACCCGGACGCGAGCCCGCGCGCGCGCCAGCTGAGCCGCCGCCGCCCCGGACGAGTGCGTCGCCCGCTGCGCCTCCACCTCGTCGCCGAGGCCCGCCTGGACAAGGAGGCGCTCCCGCTGCGGTTCGGGCAGCTCCGACAAGGCTGACACCAGCGCGCCGCGCTCCTCCGTAGCGAGCGCGAGCTCCTCGGGCCGGTCCGGCTCGCGCAGGTCCACCAGCAGATGGGCATGGCGGCGCGTCCTGGTCCGTGAGCGGTGATGCGAGGCGATGAGGTTGCGCGCCACGACGAACGCGTACGCCGTCAGAGCGTCCTCGTCGAGATCGAGCTGGCGCGCCAGCACCCGGGCGATCGTCTCCTGCACGACGTCGTCGACCTCGTGGGGGTCGTCGAGGCGCCCGGCCACGAAGGCCCGCAACGGCCGGAGCATGGCCACCAGCCCGGCGCCCGTTGCCGCCCTGACGTCCTGCTCGTTGCTCTGCACGTCGGTCATGTCGCTGTCCCCACCCGCGATCTGTCGTTCGCACGTCGGACCTGGCCACACTGCCCGGCACCCGACATGCCCCCGATTCACAGCGGTCATACCTCCCGGCGGCGGAATCCGGCCGAAACCGTGCGTCATGGCAGGCAGCTGGAGGCGTTGTCCTTGTATGACCACTTTCCTGCCCGCTACCGAGCCCCCCAACGAATCGAGCCCGAGAGGTGTCTTGGCGTCCGATGTCGTCGTCGCCGCCCGTGAGCGGCGGCCCCAGCCCGCCAGCGGCCGACGGGCCGGCGGCTCGTGGCTACCCGTCGGGGTCCGTCACGGGGTCCTCTCGACCCACGACCCGGAGGTGACCACGCGGCAGGCACTGTGCGGCGCGCCGCTGACCGGCTGGTTCGTCTTCCTGGCCGAGGCCTTCACCGGTGCCGCGCCGGCCGACTGCCGGCGCTGCGAGCAGGTCATGCGATCCAGGAGGGCCGCGCGTGTCATCCGCCCCAGAGCCGGCGAGCGCTCGTCCGACTCAGCGCCTCCGCCGCCGGCGACCTGAGTGCTCGACGCGCTCGAGGATGCTCCGCTCCACGAGCACCGGCAGGAACGCTGTCACCCGGACCGGACCCAGCTCGGTCAACGCGAGCTGCACGAGCTCGCTCACTTCCCGCTCGTCGATCTTCTCGAGGCGGGGCCGCACCGATGCGACAAGATCGTCGAAGGCCTCGTCGTCACGCTGAATCGTGATCGGCGTGGGTCGGTCGGTCAACGTTTCGCTCATGGGGCGACGATTGCATCTCTTGCGCACCCGGTGAACGGGTTGACCACGGAAGTCGGCGTGACCGAGAGATAGCCATCTGTCGTTCATCGTCCGTTCACCTGGCGGCGCGCACGCAGCGGGTCGCGGAACGAATGCTTAGCCACCGCTCCCGTAGGGGCGAGTGATGATCTCGAGGAAGTGACCGCTCGGGTCCTCCCAGTAGACGCCGCGGCCGCCGTCCTCGGTGTTGTACTCCCCCGGTCTGCGCCGCCCCGGGTCGGCCCAGTGATCGAGGCCGCGATCGCGGATGCGTCCGAAGATCTCGTCGAACTCTGCCTCGGTGACCAGGAAGGCGTAGTGCTCGGGGTAGACGTCTCCATCGATGTCCATGAAGTCGAGCGACACGTCGTTGGCGACCTGCACGACCAGGAAGGGGCCGTACGTCGTCGGCGGCTCGAGATCGAGCATCTCGACCAGGAACGCTGCGGACACCGACTTGTCGCGCGACTTGATGATCGTGTGGTTGAGCTGCACCGCCATCGGATGTCTCCTCGCGTCACCGGGGGCGCCCAGCCTATGCCGCGACTAGCGCGTGAGGGTGACGATCGCTGCAGTGCCGGGGGCAACGGTGACCGTCGACGACGTGCCGGAGACCGGAACCGGTGTTGCGTGCGGTGGACCGGACGCGACCCCGGCCGGCGACACCGACCGGCCGCCGAGGGTGACCGCGCTTGCGTCGGTCGAGCTCAGTCCGCCAGGAGCCGTGCTGGCCAATGTGACCTGGCGACCCTTCGCGAACCTCGAGGGCAGCCGCACGGTGACGACGTCCTCGGTGCTCTCCGCCGACGCCGGGTCCTGCACGTTGACCAGCACCATTGTCAGCGTGCCGTGCGGCCCTTCGACGCCGTACGCCCGGAGCTTGCCCAAGTCGCTGTCGGCGAGGTCGAGGTCGACGAAGCGGCCGTCGGGGACCTGCCGGAACGCCCAGAGACCGTAGTAGAGCGGTGTCGCGGAGAGCTCGCCCTTGTCGAACGCGCGCTGGTCGGCGGCGCAGAACGCGCCGTAGTAGCGGTAGGAGATCGGGTAGTCGGGTGAGGTCCTCGCCTTGAAGTCACCGCAGATCGCCGCAGTGTTGGTGTGGAACTGCAATCGGCTCACGCCGCTCTGAGCGGTCTGCATGAGGTAGTCCAGTGACCAGAGGGACGTGGCGTAGCTGTTGCTCACCTCGGGCTGTCCGCTGCAGGACGCGCTGTTGGACTCGTTGATGACCGACGGGACGCGGTGGCCCAACCGTGCGCCGTTGTCCATGATGCCCGCCAGCTTGCTCCGGGTGTTGAGGACAGTGGTGGGCGACATGAGCGCGGCGATCGACATGTTCGAGGAGCCGCAGTGACTGCCGGGGTACCAGTGCGAGGCGAGCTCGGACATCAGCTCGCGCGGGTCGCTCGACTCGTCTGCCTGTACAGCGGTCACGAACTCGTCCAGCCGGAGGTTCGTCTTGGCAGTGTTGGCCGAGGGACCGGTCATCCTGATCTTCGCGTGCGGAACCGCCGTTGCGATGGCTGCGTGGTACTGCTTCATCGTGTCGTAGTACTGCGCGCCGGTCAGTGTGGTGACGTTGTCGTACTCGTTGCCGAGCTCGACCGCCAGTAGGTCGTCACCGAGCGTCTTCTGCGCGGCCTTGACCTCGGCGACGACCTGCTCGAGCGACACGTCCGGCGAGGGGTCCTTGGTCGGGTCCTTCACGTACGCCGGGTCGATGACCGCCTTGAGCGGAGCGCCCAGGGTCACCTGCCAGCCCGAGTCGTCCAGCAGCTTCTTGAGGGCGTCGAAGTCGCCCTGGTCGACGGTGCCGCCGATCGCCTGCTCCGGCGCCGGCACGTTGCGCCAGTCACCGAGGGCCGGCCAGACCAGGTCCATCGAGTAGCCACCGATCCGGATGACGCCGTGCGGACCGAGCGTCTTGAGTCGCCTGGACATCCGGTCCTTGGTGAGGAACCCGTGCGCGAAGTCGGCCGACTCGACCGAGAAGCCCTGGCTGTCGCCCGCCAACGAGGCGTTGGTCCGGTCGGGGGTCGCGGTCAGGGTGATCGCGGTCGACCCGGAGACCGCGGCGTCGGTGGCCGCGGTCGTCGCCGCGGCTGGCACCGTCGCCAGTCCCATCGCGACCGCGCCGACCAGCAGCGCTCGCAGCGTCAGGCGGCCGTTTCCGCGCCGTGCCGTCGTTGACCGGTCAGTCATCTGGCAACCCCTCCGCCGTGGTCCCTGAGGACAGTGCGTTTGCGCCCGTTATGCAAACGTTTGCATAGATTCGTCCCTTAGTAGATCACCAGATCGTCGGCACGGCAAGAGGTCGAGCTCTCCCGTCGGTGTCCAGCCGCGACGTCGCGCACTCGATGAAACGAGTTTCATCCAGGGCACCTCTTGACCCGTTATGTGCCGGACTGTTTCGGTACGTGAAAACGATTGCACTCGCCACGGGGAGACTCCCATGCTGTCGCGAACGAGCGTTCACCCGCCACGGCTGATCACGGCGACAGCCGCGGCCGTCGCTGTCCTCGCCGGGTTGTTCGTCGCACCAGCGTCGACGGCCGCCATGGAGCCGCCGCCCGGGCCCGACGGCTCCGTGCGCCTGGACCCGAGCCACCAGAGGGCGGGCGAGATCGCCTCGCACTTTGTCGGCTTCAGCATCGAGTGGTCGCTCATCGAGCGCTACATGGGGCCAACGGCACAGCCGGCCTTCGCCGCGCTCCTGGGGAACCTCGGCCAAGGCGTGCTGCGGATCGGCGGGTCGTCGCAGGACCTCATGCAGTTCGACCCGACCGTCGCCAACACCAACCGCGTCATCACGCCCGAGGACGTCGCCGCGGTCCGGTCGACCCTCGACCGCGTACGCCGCACCGGCCGCGCCGACTGGCGAACCGTGCTCGGTACGGCGATGGCACCGCGCACCGCGGCGCGCCCGTGGGTCGGCCCCGACCACACCCGGCTCTTCGTCGACCAGGGTGTCGCTCCTGCCTTCGCCGGCGCGGAGGACGACGTCGCGGGCATCGAGCTCGGCAACGAGCCCGACCTGACCTACCGTTCCGAGGTCGCCCCCTACCTCGCGGACTTCCGGAGCTACGTCGATGCGAACGCGGTCGGCCCGTTCCCCATCGGCGCTCCTGCCACGAGCGAGCCCATCGCGCCGTGGCAGAGCATTGCCGACCGATCGGTGGCGACCCGCTTCTTCTGGGACTGGCCCGAAGTCCTCGACACGACGGCTGCACCGATGCGCGCCAGCGCTGGATCGCTCGGGGCGTGGGCGGGCGACCACTTCTACCCGCTCGCCCGCGGCTGCGCCAGCGACGAGTACCGCTGCCCGACCATCTCGAGGCTGCTCAGCGACGAGCGGCTCGACAACTTCAACTACGGCGTCTACACGCATGCGCGCGAAGCCGGCTCACGTGGCCTCGGTTACCGGTTGCAGGAGCTGAACACCGCGGCCGGCCGCGGCGCCGACGGCGTGAGCAACGTCGCTGCCAGTGCATTGTGGGCGCTCGACACGATGTTCAACGCGGCGTGCCCCGAGCCGCCGGACAACCGAAGCGCCAATGCCGGCTGCGACACAGGTGCCGTCGGCGTCAATTTCCACAACGCCGAGGTCAATGCGTTCTTCCGGCCCGAGGAAGGCAACGGCTACTACAACGCCGTCAACTACGACCCCTCGCCCGCCATGGGTGCACCGAGCGCCGCACCGGAGTACTACGGACTGCTGCTGTTCTCGCAGTTCGCGCAGGGCACAAAGGGTCTGCGGAGGGTGCCGGTCACCGGCGCGCGGGCCGACGGTGTCAAGGCCTGGCGCGTTGAGGGCAAGAGCGCACAGCGCCGGCTGTTCCTCCTCAACAAGACCGACGAGGCGAGGACCATCCAGGTGCAGGCACCCGGCCCGTCGTACCTGCTCAACCGCCTCACGCCCTACGACCCGACCAGTGCCGGGCGCACCCTCGACGCACCCGCGGTGCGCATCGACGGGCGCCAGGTGTCGGCCGACGGCACGTGGCCTGGCTTCAACGCCACGACGGGCGCGTTGAAGGGTGGTCGCGCCACCGTCGAGCTCGCCCCGGGCGAGGCGGCGGTCCTGCGCGTCGCGACACCCGGCTGACCTCCCGCCGGACTCCGCGCGTCAGCGACGGATCATGCCGACGCCGATCGGCGGTGCGTCGTGCCTGCACTCCGGTCTTCGCCGTGCGGTTTGACCGATGTGCCCGGGTTTGTCTACCGTCACGCAATGAGCGGTACGGCTGTTCCACTCAGTGGAACCCCGAGGGTCAGCTATCTCGGACGCCTGCTGAACGTCCTGGAGACGGCGGTCGACGCCGACCAGCCCATGACCCTGAGCGACCTAGCCGTGTCGTGCGATGTTCCGGTGTCCACCGCCTCGCGCCTGGTCGCGCTGTTGTCCGAACGTGGCTACCTGCATCGCGAGCCGCAGACCAACGGCTACCAGCCCGGCTTCCAGATCGCCCGGCTCGGGCTGCGCACCGTCCGCGCGCTGCACGACCCTGAGCGACTGGAACGTGTTGCGCACGACCTGGCCGATCAGCTCCAGGAGAGCGTCAGTGTCGGGCTCCTCGTCGGAACGCAGATCGTGCTGGTCGCTCGTCAGGAGTCCACGCACGCGCTCCGCGTCGTCGCCAGGGTCGGCGACGTCGTCGTCCCTCACACGACCGCGATGGGCAAGGCGCTGCTTGCCCACCTCTCACCGACGAGGCGCCAGCAGGTGCTCGACGCCGCACTCGGCCCGGCCGCCGATGAGGTCCTCGCCACCCTCGACGCGGAGCTGCGCGACGTCCGCCACGTCGGTCATGCCAACGACGAGCAGTCCTACGCCGTCGGCCAGCGGTGCCGGGCTGTCGCGATCGTCGACCACCGCGGGTCCGCCGTCGGTGCTCTGTCAGTGGCCGGTCCCGCCGCCCGCTTCGACGTCGATACCGCCGACGCAGCCGTGCCGCTCCTGGTGGAGGCCGCGCAAAGCCTGTCCCTTGCCCGGCTCGAGACCAGGGCCCCGTAACCAGCCGCAGTAACCAGCCGAAGGAGAAGCCCGCCGGATGACCTCCCTGCACCAGCAACACCTTCGTCACGCGCAGAGCTCGCAGGCCCTCTTCGAGAGGGCCCGCAAGGTCGTCCCGGCTGGCACCCACTCCAACTCGCGGATCCGCCAACCGCACCCGATTTACGCCGATCGCGCGGACGGGGCACACCTGGTCGACGCCGACGGGCACCGCTGGCTGGACTGCCAGATGGGGAACGGCTCGGTGATTCTCGGTCATGCGCATCCCGTTGTGCAGGACGCGGTGACCGCTGCGGTGCGTGCGGGGATCGGCACGGGGACGGAGACCGCCGACGCGGTCGAGGCGGCGGAGCTACTCATCCACCTGGTCCCCGACGCCGACCAGGTGCGGTTTGCCAGCACCGGCTCGGAGGCTGTGACGCACGCGTTGCACATCGCCCGGCATGCCACCGGCCGGCCGCGCGTGGCGAAGGTCGAGGCGTCCTATCACGGCTGGTCCGACCCGGTGTGGGTCTCCAACTGGCCGTCGCCGGAGGCGTTCGGGCCGCGGAACGCACCGAACACGGTGGCCGGATCAGCCGGGCTCAGCGAGGACGCCGGTCGCTGCCTCGTCCTGCCGTTCAACGACACCGAGGCAAGCGTCGCACTCATCGACGAGCACAAGGACGAGCTCGCGGCCATCGTGCTCGAGCCGATCCTCATCGACATCGGCTTCGTGCCCGCGACCCGCGACTACCTGGAGGGTCTGCGGGAAGCCACCCGACGGCACGGCATCGTGCTCCTCTTCGACGAGCTGCTCACCGGCTTTCGTGTCGCCCCCGGTGGAGCCAGGGAGCTGTACGGCGTGCGGCCGGACCTGACGACGTACGGCAAGGCGATCGCGAACGGGTACCCGGTCGCGGCGGTCGAGGGTGACGCCGACCTGCTCGCGCACACCGATCCCACCCGCGGAGGTCCCGTCGGCTGGGTGGGCACCTACAACGGTCACGCGCTCGCCATGGCCGCCACCCGCGCCACCTTGAGCGTCCTCGCGTCCGGTGAGCCGCTTCGCCACCTCGACCGGCTGACCGATCGCCTGCAGACCGGCGCCCGCGAGCTTGCCCAGCGGTACGGCCGGCCGCTCGTCGTGGCAGGAGCCGGCGGGCACTTCCAGCCGTACTTCACTGACACGCCTCCGACGGACTACCGCAGCGCACTCGCCAGCGACCCCGGCGCCTACCGGCGGTTCGTCGATGCCGCGTCGCAGCGGTCCGTCCTGGTGGCCGACAAGCCGCTGCTGCACTGCGCCCTGTCGGCCGCGCACACCACCGAACACGTCGACGAAGTGCTCGCCTGCACCGAGGACGCCCTACGCGAGTTGGAGGAGGTCGGATGAACGGCGACGCTTCCCACGCGGCCACCACAGGCGTTCCCGACGCCGAGTTGCGGGCTGCCACCAAGGCCTACCCCGACGGCACCAAGGCGGTCGACGACGTCAGCGTGACCATCGCCCGGGGCGAGTTCTTCTCGCTGCTGGGACCGAGCGGCTGCGGGAAGTCCACCACGCTGCGGCTCATCGCCGGGCTCACCGACCTCACCTCCGGGGAGGTCTTCATCCGCGGAGAGGCGATGCGCGGCCGGCCGGCGCACCGCAGGCCGACCAACATGGTGTTCCAGCGACTGGCGCTGTTTCCGCACCTGCGGGTCGCGGACAACATCGCCTTCGGGCCGCGCACGAAGAAGCAGGGTCGCCAACAGGTCTCCGACACGGTCGAGCGGATGCTGAACCTCGTCGACCTGCCCGGGTACGCGCACCGCTATCCGCACCAGCTCTCCGGTGGGCAGCAACAGCGAGTCGCGATCGCACGGGCACTGGCCAACGAGCCGGCGGTCCTGTTGCTCGACGAGCCGCTCGGAGCCCTCGACCTTCGGCTTCGCGTCGCGATGCAGCAGGCGCTCAAGGAGATCCAGCGCACGTCCGGTACGACGTTCGTCTACGTCACGCACGACCAGACCGAGGCGATGACGATGTCCGACCGCATCGCGGTGATGAACCGCGGGCGGATCGAGCAGATCGGCACGCCCGACGACGTGTATGCCAGGCCGAGCACGCGCTTCGCCGCGACGTTCATCGGCGACACCAACCTGTTCGAGGGCACGTACGCCAACGGCAGGCTGCAGTGTCCCGGCGGCGTGCACCTTCCGCTCCCCGAACCGGCGCAGGCGGCAAGCGTTCGGCCGGAACGGCTGCGCCTCGCCGTCGACGCCGACGGCACGAGTGACGTCGCATGGGACGCCACGCTCACCGAGGCCGTCCTGCACGGCCCGACGATCCGCTACCACGTACTGCTCGACGGCGGTCAGCGACTGGTCGTCGATCATCCGAACGACGCTGCGCGACCCGAGGTGACCCCGGGGGACAGGCTCCAGGTCGGCGTCGATGCGTCATCGGTCGCGGCGATCCCGGACGCCGCTTCCTTCTCCTCCCCGACACCCACACATCCGCCCTCTGTGGAGGTATGACCGTGACTGACCACAGCACACCGAACAACCCGTCCGCTGACAAAACCACGGCCGGAGACGGCACGGCAGGGCTGTCGCGGCGACAGATGCTGCTCGGCCTGGGCAGCATCGGCGCCCTCGCCGTCGGCGCCGCAGCGTGCGGCGACGTCTCGACACCCGGCAGCGGGCCGAAGGGTGGTTCCGGCGGCAAGCTGGAACTGACCATGTTCGTCTTCCTCGGCGGTGACCTGGGCAAGATGCCGAAGGAGTTCGCGCAGGAGTGGCAGTCGAGCCACCCCAACGTGCGGCTGAAGATCTACGAGGAGTCCAACCAGGTCGGGTACCCGAAGATGGTCTCGGCCAAGAAGACCAACGCGAAGCGGCCGCTCGTACATCTCGGCTTCTTCAACGCACAGACCACCGAGCAGGGCGTGCTCGACGAGATGTGGCACCCGCTCGACTACGCAGCCCTGAAGAACGCCGCCGACATCCGCGACATCGCCAAGCGCGACGACCAGTTCGGCATCGGCATCGGCACCGACCAGATCGGGCTGCTCTACAACACCGAGAAGTTTGGCGGCAAGCCGTCGAGCTGGCAGGAGCTGTGGGACAGCTCGAACCGCGGCAAGGTCACCATGTTCGGTTTCCCGTGGTACGCCGTCTTCGCCGCGGCCCACCTCAACGGCGGCGGCCTCGACGACATGGAGCCTGGCTGGCGCGCGTGGGAGGAGAACGCGAAGAACATCCGCACTCTCGTGACCTCCAACCCGCAGTACCTCAATGTTCTGTCTTCGGGATCTGCACCGTTGACCGGCTACTTCAACGGGACCGGGAAGCAGTGGATCGCCAGTGGCGCGCCGCTGCGCTACGTCCCGCCTGCCGAAGGCGCAGTGCCCGTGCCGGTGAACCTGCAGGTTGCCTCGGGGCAGAGCGACGCCCAGCTCGAGGCGTGTCAGGAGATCGTCGATGCCATGATCTCGCCCAAGTGGTGCGCGCGCTGGGCGGAGACCAGCGTCGAGGTGCCCGCCAACACCAAGGCCACCCTGCCGGACGATCTTGCCTCGTTGCCGGCCTTCAAGGACACGACCATCGACCAGCTCCTGCCGGTGGACTACGCGATCGTCGGGAAGAACCAGAGCGCGTGGACCGACCGGTGGAACCGAGACATCGTGAGCCGCATCTGATGGCCACGACGCGAACACGCGCAACGCCCTACCTGCTCGCCGCCCCCACGGTGGTGCTGCTCGTGTCGGTGTTCGTGGTGGCGATGGCGACGCTCGGGGAGTTCAGCCTGCACCGCTTCACCGACGGCGTGAGCTCTCCCGGCCGGACGCTTAGCGAGTGGTCCACATTCCTGACCGACTCGTTCCAGTGGAAGCTCGTCAAGGCAAGTGTGCAGCTCGGCGCCGTCGTCACCGGTTTCTGCCTCGTGCTCGGCTACCTGACCGCACTCGCGATCCACCGCACCCGCACCGGATGGGTGCGCGCGGCGGCGTACTTCGTGTTGTTCGCGCCTTTGCTGACCTCCGTCGTGGCACGGGCCTACGGCTGGACGCTCGTCCTGGGTGATGGAGGCATGCTCAACTCGGTCCTGTCCGCGGTCGGGGTCGGCCCGTGGAACCTGCTGTACAACATGCGGGCCGTCGTGATCGCCAGCACGCACATCCTGTTGCCGTTCGCGGTCTTCCCGATCCTGTCCTCACTGCGGCAGATCGACGACGAGCTCGGCGCCGCGGCCGCTGACCTGGGTGCGCGGCCCGGTCGCAGCTTCCTGCGCGTGACGCTCCCCCTGTCCCTGCCTGGCGTGATCGGTGCCGCCCAGCTGTGCTTCGGTCTGGCGGTCTCGTCGTTCGCCACGCCGAGCCTTCTCGGTGGCGGCCGGGTGCAGGTGCTTGCCACCTCGATGTACGAGGACGTGCAGAACCTCAACTGGCCACGTGCTGCCGTCTCCGCATACGTACTGCTGGCCGTGGCACTACTGGCCTTTCTCGCGCTGGGGCTGTTGCAGCGCCGGGTGCTGCCCGTGCGGAGGGACACGTGAGCACCAAGCTGCAGGACCCTCCCGTGCTCGCCGATGCTGCGGCGAAAGCGGAGGATGCGGCCGGCACAACGACCCGCGCACACCTCGGGGCAACGCTGCGGGGCGTCTGGCTCTGCGCCGCTGCCGTGTTCGCCCTGACCCCGCTGGTCATCATCGTGATCACGTCGTTCTCGTCCGTCGCCTACGGGACGTGGCCTCCGCCGGGCTGGACCATGCACTGGTACAGCAACCTCCTCGAGCAGCCCGGGCTCTGGAGCGCGACAGTCCTGTCCCTGTCGGTCGCGGCGCTGACCACCGTCATCACGACGCTCGTCGCGCTCGCCAGCGCGACCGCACTCACGAGGTACACCTTCGTCGGCCGGCGGCTGGTGGAGGGCATGTCCTTCGCCCCCATCGTCGTGCCGAAGGCGGCCCTCGGCTTCGCGCTGTTCATCTACTTCAACCGGATCGGCATCGTCGAGGTCGGTGTTGTGGGGCTGAGCCTCGCGCACTGCGTGATCATGCTTCCGTTCGTGTCGACACTGTTCACCGCTGCCCTGGTTCGTGCAGATCGGGAGGTCGAGGAGGCGGCCGTCGATCTCGGCGCCCGGCCAACGCGCGCCTTCCTCGCCGCGACCGTGCCGCAGATCCGCCCGGCGCTGGTAGCGGGAGCCCTGTTCGTGTTCATCCTCAGCTTCGACGAGGTTGACGCGACCGTGTTCCTGTTGCCCACGGGCCGCCAGACGCTTCCGGTCTGGATGTACCAGTACCTGCTCAAGTACCAGGACCCGACACTGGCAGCCCTGTCTGCCCTCCTGATCGTCATCTCCCTTGCGCTGGCCGTCGTGGCCGGACTGATCCTCGCCCGCTCCGGGCTGACGCGCCGTGATGACTCGTAGTCCCGCAACCCAACCCATCCAAACGAAGTGAAGGGACCGACACCTATGCCTCAGCGTGATCTGCGCACCGTGCCCGTCACCACCCTGGCCAACGGCCACAACGTGGAGCTGTTCGTGCACACGATCGCCGGGGACCGCCCCGGACCGCGCCTCGCCCTGACCTCCGGCGTCCACGGCGACGAGCCCCTCGCCGTAGAGACCGTACGGCGGGTGCTGGACGCAGTGGCCGGCGACGAGTCGCTGCGCGGTCAGGTGACGGCCGTGCCGGTCGCGAACGCGTACGCGCACATGGCGTTGACCCGCAACACACCCGTCGACGGCGTCAACCTCAACCGGATCTTTCCCGGCGTCGCGGACGGCAGCCTCACCGAGCAGGTCGCACACACGCTGACCGAGCTGCTCGTCGGACAGGTCGACTACCTGGTCGACTTCCACTCCGGCGGAAACCTCGCCTGCGTCGACTACGCCTACATCCACGAGGACGGTGCCGACCTGTCCAAGGCCTACGGCACCAAGCTCCTCTACGCCGGTCCGGGCTACCCCGGCTCGCTGACCGCGGTGACGCGGGAAGCCGGCATCCCATCGGTCGTCAGCGAGCTCGGCGGCGGCAGCCAGCGGATCGAGCACTACCTCGACCAGGGCGTGGCCGGCACGCTGAACCTGATGCGGCACCTGGACATGATCGACGGCGACGCGCAGAAGACCGAGGGCCAGCGCATCGTCGACGAGCTCGTGATCCTGAGGCCGCACACCGGCGGGATCCTGCTCTCCGAGGTCGGCCCGGAGATGCTCGGTGAGGAGATCCCGAAGGGCAGCGTGCTCGGCAGGATCGTCAACCCGCACACGTTCGCCGAGCAGGAAGTGCTGCGCGCGCCGTTCAACTCGATCGTGGTGCTCAGCCGCGTGGCGTACACCAACGTCGAGCCGGGTGACTACGGCTTCATGCTGGCAAACGCGGACACCGCCGTGGCCGCGTGACCGACCGGTGACGGCCGACGCCGCCGAACCGGTGGCGGTCGCCTTCGAGGGCGTCGCCGTCGTTGACCCGGTGGGTGGGCGGACCACCCCCGGGCAGCGCGTCCTGGTCCGCGGTGACCGCATCGTGGAGGTCAGCCCCGCGGACGCCGCCGGGCAGGTCGTCGCGGACCGCACGATCGAGGGCACCGGCCTGTTCCTGCTCCCCGGCCTGGTGGACGCACACGTCCACGTCACCGCGGCGACTGCCGACCTGGCCGCGCTCACGGAGTGGTCGCCGGCGTACGTCACTGCGCATGCGGCGACGATCCTGCGCGGCATGCTGGACCGCGGGTTCACCACGGTGCGCGACGTCGGAGGCGCCGACTACGGCCTGGCACGGGCCGTGGAGGAGAGGCTGCTCGAAGGGCCACGGATCATCCACGGCGGCAAGGCGCTCTCGCAGACCGGCGGGCACGCCGACATGCGTGCTCCCGGTCGTCACCTGCACGCAGGTGGCCCGTGCTGCCCGGGTCTGGGCATCGTCGTCGACGGCGTGGACGAGGTACGCCGGGCCGCGCGGGAGCAGTTGCGCACCGGCGCCGGTCACCTGAAGCTCATGCTGTCCGGGGGCGTCGCGTCGCCCACCGACCGGATCGGCTCGACCCAGTTCAGCACCGACGAGATCCGCGCGGCCGTCGACGAGGCCGGGGCCGCGAATCGGTACGTGACCGGGCACGCGTACACGGCTCGAGCGGTCAACCGTGCCCTCACGGCGGGAGTCCGGTGCATCGAGCACGGAAACCTGGTGGACGAGTCGAGCCTGGAGCTCTTCCTGCAACATGACGCGTTCCTCGTGCCGACCTTGGTCACGTACGCAGCGCTACAGGACGAGGGCCCGCGCCATGGGCTGCCTGCGGACTCGCACGGCAAGGTGTCCGCCGTCCTGGACGCCGGCCTGTCGGCCCTGGCGGCCGCGGACCGGGCCGGAGTCCGGATCGCCTTCGGCACGGACCTGCTCGGCGGGATGCACGGGCGCCAGAGCGAGGAGTTCTCGCTGCGCGCGCAGGTGCAGGACCCAGCAGCCCTGTTGCGCTCGGCGACGACAACCGCGGCGGACCTACTCGGGCTCGGCGGAGAGATCGGTGTGGTGGCGGCGGGTGCGCGCGCCGATCTGCTGCTGGTCGACCACGACCCGCTGGCTCACATCGACGTGCTGGCGGACCCTGCGCGTCATGTCCGGTTCGTGATGGCCGACGGGGTGGTCTGCCGCGACCGTCTTTCGGAGACTGCCGAGGCCGCCGCCAGCCGTTGATGTCCGTCTGGTGAGAACGCCCCGGACGGGATGCGAGGAATGCCCCGGTTTCACTAACCGTGCGTCCTTCAAAGGACAGGGCATCGGAGCACTCCGACACCCTGACCGCGCCGGCGAAGGAGATGGCGCAAGAGCTGAAGGAGAACCTGCAGGAGCCGGCGCAGCAGGCGGCCCAATCGGTCAAGTCGACGGCGACGGAGGCGGCCGGCACCGTGCAAGAGACAGCGATGTCTGCCACGGACGACGTGACCGGGCAGGCGAAGGACGCGAAGCAGACCGTGCAGGGCGCCGGCTCGCGGTAGCCGGAGCCCTTGGCGCGAAGGGGTCCCGCTCCGGCGGGACCCTTCCGCGCTCGGCACGTCAGAAGCGGTTCTCGGCGGCCAGCGCGAGCGCGTCGGCCAGTTCCTCGACGCCGTCGACGACCCGGCTCGTCGCGGCCCGCACGTGCGGTCGGCCGCGACCGATCCAGAATCGGTCGCCTGGGGTGACCGCGATCCCCCGCGCCGCCAGCGTCACCAGCGCCGCCCTCTCGTCGGCAACCGGGATCCACACGCTGAGGCCGTCTCGGTTCGCGACCTCCACACCTCGCTCGTGCAGAGCATCAGCGAGATTCTGCCGTCGAGCGGCGTATGCCGAGCGAGCCGCCGTGACGGCCCGCATCGACCCGTCGTCGGTGAGCATCCAGGCAAGGGCCATCTGCAGCAACCGGCTCGTCCAACCGGAGCCGTAGGAACGACGAACCCGCGCGCGCTCGACCACCGCGGACGGACCGCCGACAACGGCGATCCGCAGGTCGGGACCGTGCGACTTCGAGAACGACCGCACCATCACTGTCTGCTCCGGGAGCAGCCGGCCAACCGAGGCCACTGAGGACACCGACGCATCGCCCGTACCGTCGTTCTCGACCACCAGCGTCTCGGTGCCACCGAGCACGGCCGCGAGCTCACCCGCGCGCTGTTCGTCCACCACCGATCCGACGGGTGATTGCGCCCGGGGCTGGAACACGAAGGCGGCAGGCCGTCGCAAAAGCGCCGCCGTTAGGGCATCGGGCAACGGTCCGCTTTCGTCGCACGCGACCGGGACGACGTTCGCCCCGAGCAGGTCGAGGATGTCGAGCAGCCGCGGTGTCGTCGGGTCTTCTACCGCCACGTGGTCACCGGGGACAAGAGTCGTCTGCAACACCACCATCAGTCCCTGGAAGCCACCGTCGACCGCCATCAGTTCGTCGGCCCGGAACGGCCACTGCGTGCTCACCGCCGCCGAGAGCTCGGGGGTGATCGCATCCCGCCGGTAGCCGTTGAGGTCGCCTACCCCTGTCGCCTGAAGCAGGGCGGGCTCCAGCGGAGGCAACAGCGCAGCGTCGGGACCGGCGAGCGTCAGGTCGACCGCGAGCCGTTCGCCGAAGTTTCCGATGCGCTCGAACCGTGACGGGTGCGGCGTCGAAGGCACCCCGACGACCCGCGTGCCGGTTCGACCCCGACCGACCAATGCCCGTCTGCTCCGCAGCAGCGACCACGCCTCGGACACCGTCGCCGGGCTGACCGAGAGCTCATGGGCGAGCGCGCGCACGGTGGGCAACTGGGTGCCGGCGGCCAAGGAACCACGCCGGATCAGCCCGGCAACGCCAGCGGCGATGCCGCGCGCACTCCGGTCGTCGACCTCGCCGGCGAGCCAGCGCGCGTCGATCACAGGTGTTGTGTCCACGTTCGAACAGTAACAAAAGCGGATTTGCCCGATACATCTACTGGACATACGGTTTGTCTGGTACGGCTCCCCACCCGGAGAGGCTCCCTCCCCGTGAACCGTCCCGTGATCCGCGTCGGCGCTCGTCCGTGGGACCACCTGACGCCCCTCGTCCTCGGCGACGTGCGCGCGCGGTCCTTCGACCTCGAAGTCACCCGGCTCGACCAGACGCCGAACCTCGAGTCCGACGATCGCTTCGACGTCGCGGAGACCTCGTTCGCGCGGTATGCCCTCTCACGCCTAGCGGGTGAGACGGCGACGGTCGGCCTCCCGGCGTTCGTGATGAGCGGCTTCCGGCACCGCTGTGTGCTCACCCGCGCCGACAGCCCCTTGCACGCCTTCGCCGACCTGCGCGGTCGGCGCGTCGGAGTCACCGGCTGGCCTGACTCGGGCAACACGTGGACGCGGGCTCTGGTTCGCGCCGCCGGTGTCGGGATCGACGAGATCGACTGGTACGTCGGCCCTCTCCTCGACGATCACCCGGTCGGCGACCGCATCGGACCGGTAGCGGTGCCGCAGAACGTGGGCCGCACGCCCGATGACCGCGCGCTGGTGGAGATGGTGCTCTCCGGCGACCTCGACGCGATCATGACGCCGTTCATGCCGCCCGGCTTCCACGAGCCCGGCGCCCCGCTGCGCCACCTTCTCGACGACTACCGGGCGGCCGAGATCGACTACTTCGCGCAGACGGGCTTCCTGCCCGGCATCCATCTCATGACCGTTCGTCGGACAGTGCTCGAGCACCACCCGTTCGTGGCAGCCGAGCTCGTCGACGTGCTCGAGCGGTCGCGATCGCACTGGTGGTCCGCACGCACCAAGCTCGCCGACACGACGCCTTGGCTGTTGAAGGAGATCGACCTCGTCGAAAAGACGACCGGGCGTGCGTGGAGCCCCTACGACTCCGAATGCGCTATGCCGATGGTCTCCGCGTTCTGCACCGAGCTCGCCGAGCAGGGCATCGCGACGCGACGACCCGAACCGAGTGAGCTGTTCGCCGACTTCGACGCCCCACGAGGAGTGGCCTGATGGGAGCGACCATGCGACTCGCGGTCGGACAGCTGGCCGCCAGCCCCGAGTGGACCGAGAACCTCGCCGCCTGCACCGACCTCGTCGCGCGCGCCGAGAACGCGGGTGCCGACCTGCTCGTCCTGCCCGAGGGCGTGCTGGCGCGGTTCACCGATGACTTCTCCCGATTGCGCGCGGCCGCGCAACCGCTCGACGGACCGTTCGTCAACGGCATCCGAGAGGCGACCGAGGGGCGGCACGTCACGGTGGTGCTCGGCGTACACGAGCCGGCGCCGGACGGCCGCGCGTACAACACGCTCGTCGTCGTCAAGAACGGTGAGCTTGTGACGCATTACCGCAAGCTGCACCTGTACGACGCGTTCGAGTCGCGGGAGTCCGACAACGTCAAAGCCGCCGACGACGTGCCGCCACTGTTTGACTGCGCGGGGCTGCGAGTGGGGCTCATGACGTGCTACGACGTCCGCTTTCCGGAACTGGCGCGGCTGCTCGCCGTCGCCGGCGCCGACCTGCTCCTGCTGCCGGCGGCCTGGGTCAAGGGCCCGCTCAAGGAATGGCACTGGCAACTGCTCGTGTCGGCGCGCGCGGTCGAGAACACCGTGTACGTCGCCGCAGCCGGCGAGTGCGGCGCTCGCAACATCGGCCGCAGCATGGTGGTCGACCCGCTGGGCGTCACCGTTGCCGGGGCCGGTGAGGAACCGGCTCTGCTCGTCACCGAGCTCGACACCGACCGTGTCGCGTTCGCCCGTGACCGACTGCCCGTCCTCGCCAACCGACGGTTCCGGGTCGATCCCGAGACCCTTCCGCCACCGGCGGCCCCTTCCACCGTGACCCCGACCTCGACCCCCGCCCTCTCTGGGACCCGCTGATGGGAGCACCGATGCGCACCACCTGGAAGATCACGACCGCCCTGCTGGCCACCTGCCTGCTGGCCACTTCGTGCGCCGACGACCCCAAGCAGGCGCAGCAGGCCACTGACGATTCGTCTGTGCAAGCGCTGAAGGTCGACAAGGAACTCCGCTCGGCGTTGCCGGCCAGCATCCGCGACAAGGGCGCGCTCGTCTCGGTCGACGGCGGGTCGTTCCCGCCGTACACGATCAGCAGCGCGGGCGACGCTCGGAAGATCGAGGGCGCCACGGTCGACATGGGACAGGCCATCGGCAACCTGCTCGGCATCAAGGTGCGCGAGGTCCCGGTTGAGGGCCTCCCCGGTGTACTGACCGGCATCCAGGCCGGCCGCTACGACCTGGCGCTGGGTCCGATCGGCGACTTCGCCGACCGCGAGGTCGACCACGACTTCGTCGACTGGGTGCAGGAGTTCGTCGTCTTCGCCGTGCCGAAGGGCAACCCCAAGAACATCGAGTCGGTCGAGACGACCTGCGGACTGCGCATCGCCGTCCAGGCGGGCGGATCCGCCGAGGAGGTCATCAAGGGCCAGTCTGCGAAGTGCACGAAGTCCGGCAAGCCGGCCGTCAAGGTCCAGTCGTTCAAGGACCAGCCGACGTCGATCCTGGCCGTCTCGTCCGGACGGTCGGACGCGTTCTTCTCCTCGCGGGCGCCCCTGAACTACTTCGCCGAGCACTCGAACGGCAAGCTGGAGCTCGCGGGCACAGAGTCGAAAAACGGCTTCGAGGATCTTTTCCAGGGCGCCGTCGTGCCCAAGGACTCGCCCCTTCGTGACGTGCTCCTGAAGGCTTTCCAGAAGCTGTTCGAGAACGGCACCTACGAGGGGATCATGAAGAAGTGGGACCTCGAGAAGAACATGATCGAGGCGCCTGACATCAACCTCGGGAAGAACTCGTGACGACCACGACCACCACCGAGAGGCCGGTCGCGGTCGACGTCGCCCGGGCGGTGCCGGACCGGCACCCGGGTCGGTGGCTCGCCAGCGCAGCCGTCCTGGTGGTGGCAGCCCAGCTGGTGCACCTGCTCGCGACGAACCCCAACTTCGAGTGGGACGTCGTGCTCAGCTACATCAACGCCCGGTCGATCATGAGGGGGCTCGGCACCACACTCCTGCTCACGGTGGTCGCGATGACCATCGGCGTCGCGCTGGGCGTCGTCGTCGCCGTCGGCCGGCTCTCGCAGAACCCTCTCGTGAAGAGCCTCTGCGGCCTCTACGTGTGGTTCTTCCGCGGGACGCCCGCACTGGTACAGCTCATCTTCTGGTTCAACCTCTCGGCCCTCCTGCCTCACGTGTCGATAGGCATCCCGTTCGGGCCGGAGTTCGTCAGCTGGGACACCAACTCGCTCATCACCCCGATGCTCGCGGCCATCCTCGGGCTGGGTCTGAACGAGGCCGCCTACATGGCCGAGATCATCAGGGGCGGATTGCTCTCCGTCGACCCCGGCCAGACCGAAGCCGCCCAGGCCGTCGGCATGGCACGCACCCGCACGCTGCGGCGCATCGTGCTGCCGCAGGCCATGCGCTTCATCGTGCCGCCGACGGGCAGCCAGGTCATCAGCATGGTGAAGGCGACGTCGCTGGTGAGCGTCATCGCACTCGCCGACATGCTCTACACCGTCCAGGCGATCTACAACCGGACGTTCGAGACGATCCCGTTGCTCATCGTCGCGTGCATCTGGTACCTCGTCGTGACGTCCATCCTGTACGTCGGGCAGTCGTTCATCGAGCGCCACTACGCCCGAGGTGCCACCCGCAACGCACCGACGTCGTTCCTCGACTCGTTGCGCATCCGTCGCACGCCCCCACCGGGAGGCCCGACCGTGGAGACGCACGCATGAGTCCTCAGACGTCCACGACCACGGCAACCGAGCAGCAGGGTGGTGCACGCTCCGACGAGCCGCTCCTGCGCGCCCGGGGAGTCCGCAAGCATTTCGGTCACCTCGAGGTGCTCAAGGGCATCGACCTCGACGTGTGGCCCGGTGAGGTCGTCGTGCTGATGGGCCCTTCGGGTTCGGGCAAGTCGACCTTCCTGCGCTGCATCAACCATCTGGAGCGCCTCGACAGCGGGTCCATCGAGGTCGACGGCAGCTACATCGGATATGAGGAGCGGGGCGGTCGGCTCCATCACCTGCAGGACCGCGGCATCGCCCGTCAGCGTCGTGCCGTCGGCATGGTGTTCCAGCAGTTCAATCTCTTCCCGCATCTCACCGCGCTGCAGAACGTCAGCGAGGCGCCAGTCGGGGTGCTCGGTGAGTCGCGGTCATCGGCCAACGCAAGGGCCCGGGAACTGCTCGCCGAGGTCGGGGTCGCCGACAAGGCCGACTCCTACCCGCGCCACCTCTCCGGTGGTCAGCAGCAACGGGTCGCGATCGCCCGCGCCCTGGCGATGCGGCCGAAGCTCATGCTCTTCGACGAGCCGACGTCGGCGCTCGACCCCGAGCTCGTCGGCGAGGTGCTCTCGACGATGGCCGCCCTGGCGGCGGCCGGGCTCACCATGGTCGTCGTCACGCACGAGGTCGGCTTCGCCAGGCAGGCGGCCGACCGGGTGGTGTTCATGGACGACGGCGTCGTCGTCGAGACCGGGCCGCCGTCCGAGGTACTGGAGCGCCCCAAGAGCCCGCGAACCCAGGCGTTCCTCAAGCGGTTCCTGTAGTCGCCTGGCGGTTCGAAGCAACCCTGTCAGTGCAGGTCAAGCCGCATGACGACGCGTGGGAATCCACCGGAGACCGCGTCCGTGTCAGAGGCCTTGGTGAAGCCTGCTCGTTCAAAGAGCCTGCGCGTGCCCACGTAGGCCATGGTGGGGTCCACCTTCTTGCCCTTGTTGTCCACGGGATACCCCTCGACCGTCGGCGCACCGCGTGACCGCGCGTAGGCGACGGCACCGTCGAGCAAAGCGTGCGAGATCCCCTTGCCGCGGTGGCCGGGACGAACTCGGATGCACCACACCGACCAGACGGGCAACTGATCGATGTGGGGGATCTTCCTGGACCGTGCGAAGGGCAGCTCCGATCGAGGCGCGACCGCAGCCCACCCGACAACCTCGGCCCCCTCGTAGGCCAGGACGCCCGGCGCGACCTTACGGCCGCAGAGCTTCCGGACGTACCCGCCCCGAGCAGGTCCCACGAGCTCCTGGTTGGTCTTCGAATCGACGCGATGGCTCAGGCACCAGCACACAGACGACTCGGGGTTCTTGGGCCCAAGCATCGTGGCGACGTCGTCGAATCTTGCCAAGGTGGCGGGCTTGACCGCGATGCTCACGGAGCCACGCTAACTGGTGGCTCGCCAGGTTGTCGCCGAGCGCGATCCGTGGTGGCATCGGGCAGTGGCGCGCTTCGTAGCATTTCTCCGTGCAGTGAACCTGGGCAAGCGCAGGGTGCCGATGGCCACCGCCCGGACGGTCTTGGAAGAGCTCGGCTACGACGAGGTCAGCAGTTACGTGAACAGCGGGAATCTGCTGTTCAGCGCCGGCGGAAGCGCAGCAGACCACGAAGCCGCAATCCGCTCGGCGCTGGAGGACACGTTCGGGTTCGAGCTCACGACGTTCGTACGCACCGCGCGGCAGGTGAAGGCTCTCGCCACCGAGAAGCCGTTCGGTGTCATCGCGGCTGGGCACACGCATTTCGCGCTGCTTCCCCTGACCCGGCTTACCGCCGCGGGGAAGAGGGCCGTTGAGTCGCTTACCAACGAGCACGACGTGGTGGTGGTTCGCGGCCGTGACGTGCACTGGCTTATTCGCTCGAAGTCAACCGAGACAAGTCTCGGGCCGAGGCGGTGGAGCCAGGCGCTGCCCGACAATCCGACAACGGCACGGAACACGACGATGCTGGAGAGGTTGGCCGAGAAGCTCTGAAATTCTTCTGGCGAATTGCCGCCACCCGCGACAATGCGGGCATGGTGCGCGGTTCCGAGGAAACCGTCGCGTTCCGGCTCTGGCCGCCGGTCGCGATCGGCGCGCCCCTACTGGTCGGCTGGCTGGTCACGCTGCGCTGGGGTGACCCGGTAGACCTCGGCGGGTGGCGGGTTCCGCCCGGCTGGACGCTGGTGCTGTCCTTCGTCGGGTGGAACGGCTGGTCGCTGTGGCTGTTCCGCCGGCACGAGACCGGGCTGCTGCCGGGGCAGGTGACGCACGCGATCATCGAGCAGGGGCCGTACCGCCTCTCCCGCAACCCGTTGTACGTCGGCCTGCTCGCGCTCTACCTCGGGCTGGCGTTGCTGGCTCCCACGTTCTGGGGGCTCGTGCTGTTCCCGGCCGCGGTGCTGCTCGTCCTCTGGGGCGCGATCCACCCCGAGGAGCGGTTCCTGCACGAGCGGTTCGGTGCGCCGTACGACGACTACAGGCGGCGGGTTCGTCGCTGGCTGTGAGCAGCCCCGATCTCTTGTGGCACGAAGTCGGGAGCCATATCTTGCAGAGACTCTGACCTGCGTCACGGTCGTCTGGCGGGAGGCTTCGCATGACCCAGCTGGACCGGCAGGGTGCATCGGACCCGGTGTCGGTGCCGTTCACTCCCGGCATGCGTGACAATCCGGAAGAGCTGGCCGCCATCCCCGACGAGATCGCCCGCGCGCACGAGCTGCCGGCCGAGCCGACTCCGACCGAGGAGTTCACCGAGCAGTGGCGCAACGCGTCGTACAACTGCTTCTCCTCCGGCCACAAGTTCTGCCGCGAGGTCTGCCCGGTGATGCAGGTGACCCGCAACGAGTCGTGGACGCCGACTGCCTTCCACGCCAACGTCGTGGCGATGGACAGGGGCGAGATGACGATCGAGGAGATTGCCTCCGACTACGTCAACTGCACCCAGTGCGGTGCCTGTGAGCTCCGCTGCCCCAACACGCTCTTCACGGGCGATTTCTACCGATTTCGGACTCGCACCGTCGACGTGGTCAAGGCGGTGCGCGCGTTCGCCGTCGAGAGCGGAGTGCACCAGCCGGAGTGGCGGTCGTGGAACGAGCGCACCGACGAACGCACCCACGAGCCCGTGCTGGGCGAGACTTCGGTGAGCCAGGAGCACGTACGCGACTGGTCCGACGGGCTCGACCTCCCGATCGGCGGCGAGACAGTGTTGTTCGTCGACTGCGAGGCGGCGTTCTACCGCACCTCAGTCCCCCGCGCAGTCGCCCAGGTCCTGCAGCTGGCGGGCTACGAGTTCGGGCTGATGGGCGAGCAGTGGTGCTGCGGAGGCCCTGCCGCGGAGATGGGGTACGTCGACCAGGCAAAGCGCTTCGCCCAGCACAACCTCGACAACTGGCGCTCCACCGGCACCAGACGGGTGCTGGTGCTCGACCCGCACGACTACATCTCGTTCACCGAGGACTACCCGAAGTACTTCGGCGCCGACTTCGACATCGAGGTCGTCCTCGTCGTGGAGCTGTTCGCCCAGCTGATCCGGGAGGGGAAGCTGACCCCGTCGGTGCCCATCGAGCGGACGATCACCTACCACGACCCTTGTCGGCTCAACAAGCGCAAGGGCATCTGGAAGGAGCCCCGCGAGATCCTGCGCTCGATCCCGGGACTCGACTTCACCGACGTGGACCGGGTGACGCAGTGGTCGTACTGCTCCGGCGGCGGTGGCGGGCTCCCGGTCGAGAAGCCCGAGCTCACCGCCGCGATCTCGGCCGGCCGGCTCGAGAAGGCGGCCGCGCTCGAGGTGGACACCCTGGTGAGCGCGTGCCCCTGGTCCGAGCGGCCGCTCGGCGAGGCGGGCAAGGCAGCGAGCATCGACGTCGTCGACCTCCACGAGTTGCTGGCCGAGTCCCTCGGGATCGCGGTCGGTGGTTCTCGCAACGGAGGCTCGGAAGGCAGCCCGGCATGACGATCGCGGTGGAGCGTCTCGACGAGGTGGTCACCGCGCTGCGCACCGTGCTCCGGGACGAGCAGATCCTGACCTCCAAGCCGGACCGCTACAACCGGGCCCGAGTCCCGGCGCCGTTCCCGGTGCACCGGTGGGCCGAGCGACTTCCCGACCTCGCCGTCCTGCCGACCAGCACGGAGGAGGTGGCCGCGGTCGTCCGGCTCGCCAACGAGCTGCGCGTGCCCGTGGTGCCGCGCGACGGCGGCACCGGCCTCACGGACGGCGCGGTCCCGCTGCGCGGCGGGATCGTCATCGACGTCAAGCGGATGAATCAGGTCAAGGAGCTCGACCTCGAGAACCGCACGGTCACCGTCGGCACCGGCATCAACATGCTCAAGCTCAACGAGCAGCTGGCCGAGCACGATCTTTTCTATCCGGACAACCCGGCGTCCTACCCGTGCTCGCTGGTGGGCGGCCGCATCGGTACCAGCGGGTGGTCCCTGATCGGCGCGCGCTACGGCCACACGCGCGACCTCGTGCTGAGCTTCGACCATGTGCTGCCCACCGGGGAGGTGATGCACGTCGGCGACGGCATCGGGCACAAGGTCAGCAAGTCCTCGAGCGGCTACCAGCTCAAGCACCTGTTCATGGGACACCAGGGCACGCTCGGCATCGCCACCGAGGCCACCCTCAAACTCTTCCCCAAGCCGGAGGCGGAGCTCTCTCCGTTCTGGGCGTTCGACAACTACGACGACGCCTACGCCTGCGTCGGTGCGCTAGCCCGCGCCGGGGTCGCGACCTTCGCGGGGGCGGTGCTCTTCGACGAGTGGAAGGTCGCCTACCTCCGCCGCGACGACGAGGCCTACATCCCTCAGCCCGGTGACGTGCGGGCGCTGGTGTGCGCGGTGATGTACGGCTACGAGGACGAGGTGAGGCCGGCCGGCAAGCGGCTGTTCCGGATCGCGAAGGAGCACCGCGCCCGCTACCTCGGCGACGAGATCTCCGAGGGCGACTGGGCTGCGCGGCACGACCGCTATGCCACACCCCTGCACGGTCGCACCAAGGCCGGTCAGGTCGTGCCGATGAGCTGGCACTGCGAGGACGCGGCGATCAACTACACCGACCTCCCGTCGGTGACGAAGGCCTGGCACGAGATCGTCGCGGACCTGCGCCGTCGAACCGACGTGTTCGACGACTGGGGCATGTTCGCCTACACCCAGGGCAGCACCGGCGTGGACTACCTCACCGAGATCGACGTGGGCATCTGGGAGCAGCAGCTCGACGACCGGGCATGGGAGATGTGGGTCAAGGCCAAGCGTGACATCGCTGCTGTGTCGCTGGCGCACAACGGCTCGATCAGCGCGTGCCACGGCTCGTGTCGCGAGGGCGAGGTCGACCTGGTGCCCGACGAGCTCGGCCGCGGCTTCGACGTGATGCTCGACATCAAGCGCACGCTCGACCCGAACAACATCATGAACCCCGGGAAGTACCTGCTCGACCGGGCCTACGAGACAGGAAGCCGACCATGAGCGAGGACGCCGCGGGTACGCCGATCGGCTTCCGCTACGGCGAGCAGTACACGCCGCCGCGTCCCGAACGCGTCTCGGACGTTGCCCTCACCACCCTTCCACACGTCTTCGAGGTCGACCCGCGGTTGATGGAGCGCTGGGTGCTACAGCAGGAGTTCCCCAACTGGGACAGCCTGAGGATCATGAACAGCCGGGGCGACCACCTCGAGTGGATGCACCGGCACTTTGCCTCCAAAGTCATGGCGGGCTCGAACCTGCTGGCCGAGGTCGAGGCCGAGGACGGTGGAGCGTGACCGCAGTGCCCCCCGGAGAACGAGCCCTGAACTGACCGAGTCACTCGAGAAGGAGTCACGTTGAGATTCAGCTACGCGATGCTGGCGGACTACCCGCTGGTCGAGTCCCTGTCCTCGATCAAGAAGGCAGACGAGCTCGGCTTCTACGCCGTTTACGCCGCGGACGAGACCTGGCACAAGGACCTCTGGCTCCTGTTCGCCGCCGCGGCCGCGCAGACCAGCCAGATCCGGATGGGGCCGAGCGTGTCCGGCGTCGTGCTGCGCGAGCCGACCCTGATCGCGCAGGCAGTCGCCACGCTGGACGAGCTGACCGGCGGTCGGGCGGAGGTCGCGGTGTCGAGCGGCAACTTCGGCCTGCTCGCGGAGTACAACATCGACTGGGCCAAGACGAAGCCGCTCTCGCGGGTCAAGGAAGCCGTCCACGTGATCCGGACCCTGCTCGACGAGGGCGCCATCACGCACGACGGCGAGTTCTTCAAGTACAGCGGCCTGTTCACGTTCGCCCGGCCGGTGCAGGAGCGGCTGCCGGTCAAGATGGGCGCGATGCGCGGACCGAAGTCGTTCGAAGCGTCCGCGGAGTTCTCCGACGGTTGCCACCATGCGCTCAGCTACACCCGCGAGGCCTATGACTACATGATCAAGCACTGCACGATCGGCGCCGAGCGCGCCGGCAAGAACGTGCAAGATCTCGATCTCGGCGCCTGGATCGTCTTCTCGGTTGCCGAGGACGGTGCCGTGGCCAAGGACGCCGCGCGCAGCATGGTCGGTCTCTACGCCTCCTCGATGCCGCACGAGCAGCTCAAACGCAACGGCGTCGACCCCGCGGAGGTGGCGCCGATCATCGAGGCCATCGGGGCCGGCGACATGGCCAAGGGCATCGAGCTGACCACCCCCGACCTCGCGGAGCGCCTGTCCGTGGCGGGCACCCCGCAGGAGTGCGTCGAGAAGATGCAGAACGAGATCGCGGCTGCCGGTGTCAACCACCTGATCCTCGCCATCACGGACAAGGCGCTGGTGAACGCGCTGATGGGACGCGAGATCGAGGGAGTCCCCGACGTCAACACTCAGCTGCAGCTCGTCCACGACAAGGTCATGCCTGCCTTCGCCTGACAGCAGGACCACGCGACGTCGCAGGCACTGGACAGGTCCGTCCCGACAGGGGCAGGGTGCTCAAATGCGACGAATCGGAACACTCTTCCTGACCACAGTCCTGCTCGCCGGCCTCTTGCTGGGTGGCGCGAGGTACGCCGGGAGCACGGCTGCCGCGGGCCCTGGCCAACACGGTCACCAGGGCCACGGCCACGGCGAAGCGCTGTCGTGGAGCGAGACCGTGGTCGGCGCCGACCAGAGCTTCCGCGGCTTGGACGCCGTCGACCGGCGGACAGCCTGGGTGACCGGCGGCAGCTTGACCGCGGGTGGCCCGGGCCGCGTGTTCCGTACGGCCGATGGCGGCCGGACCTGGAAGGACGTCAGTCCCCCTGGCACGGAGGGCCTTTCGTTCCGTGACGTCGAGGCGCGCAACGCGAAGACGGCCGTCATCCTTGCCATCGGGCTGGGCGACGCGTCGCGGATCTACCGCACCACCGATGGTGGGGCGACCTGGGACGCGGCGTTCGTCAACGACGACCCCGCGGCGTTCTACGACTGCATGGCGTTCTACCCCGGCGGCCGGCGAGGGCTGGTGATGGGAGACCCGGTCGACGGGAAGTTCCGGATCCTCGCCACTCGCGACTCTGGCCGCTCGTGGACCGTCCTCCCGGACGACGGGATGCCGGAGGCCCCGACGGAGTTCGGCTTCGCAGCCAGCGGCGACTGCCTCGTCACGGCTGGGCACACGGCGTACTTCGGCTCCGGCGGCGGCGCCGCGCGCGTCTTCCGTTCCGACGACCACGGCCTGACCTGGACCGCCAGCGACTCCACGATCCCGGCAGGCGAGTCAGCGGGCGTCTTCGCCCTGGCGTTCCGAACGCCCGGGCAGGGCGTCGCCGTCGGCGGTGACTTCGCGGACCCGGCCGACGGTGTCGACGCCGTCGCGACGACCCGCCACGGCGCCACCTGGCGCAACGCGGGCGATCTGTCACATCTGGGCGAGGACGTCGCCTACCTGCCGGGTCACGGGCACCTGCTGATCGTCACCGGCGAGTCCGGTGCCGTGATGGGTACCAGCCTCAGCGCCGACGGCGGTCGCACGTGGACCCAGGTCAGCGAGGCGGGCTACCACGCTCTCGACTGCACGCGCGACGGCTCCTGCTGGGCCGCCGGCGGCCGCGGGCGCGTGGCGCGCCTCGCCCGCTGACCCCTCGATCGGTGGTCAGTGAACCGGTCCCGCTCCAGGATCCGGGACGACGTCACGCCACGAGTGCTGCGGCGCGTAGCCGAGGAGCTCGCGGGCCTTGTCAATGGAGTAGAAGGTTTCGTCGCGCCCCATCTCCCGACGCAGCTCAACGCCGCCGTAGAAGAGGTCCCGAACCTCCTGGGTCGTCGCAGCGACGGACATGTCCGAGTTGGCGACGTTGAAGACCTCATAGCCCAGCCCGTCGATTTCCAGGCAGCGTTGCACCATCTGGGCGAGGTCACGGGTGTCGATGTAGGCGAAGACGTTGCGCCGACGCAGCGACGGGTCGGCGAGGAAGGCCGGGAACATCTCGGCGTACTCGTGCGGCTCGATGACGTGGTTGATCCGCAAGCCGTAGACGTCAGCGCCGGTGCGGGCCTGGAAGGAGCGCGCCGTCACCTCACCCGCGACCTTCGACATCGCATAAGAGTCCTCTGGGACCGTCGGGTGGTTCTCGTCCACGGGCAAGTACTGCGGTCGCCGCTCGCCCTGCGCGAAGCAGAGCCCGTAGGTCGTCTCCGAGGACGCGAACACAATCTTGCCGACGCCCAGTCGTGTCGCGGCCTCGAGCACGTTGTATGTACTGAGCACGTTCGTCGCGTATGTCCTAGCATCGGACGTGAGAAGGATGGCCGGCACAGCAGCAAAGTGCACGACAGCGTCGTAGGCGGGCTTCTCCGCCAGCTCAAGCTCCTCCATCTTCGCCAGCCCTGCCAGCGCCGAGTATGTCTCCCCGATGTCGGTGAGGTCGATCCTCAGATCAGCTACGGCCGGGTGCCTCAGCGGGACGAGGTCGGCGTTGGTGACCTGGTGACCCTGCTCGGCTAGGTGCGTCACGACATGCCTGCCGGCCTTTCCGCTGCCCCCAGTGAAGAAGACCCGCACGACCTCATCAAACCACCGAGACCCGTCCAGCCCTTCAACCCGGGGCGCGCGACGGACTCATCGCCAGCGTCAGTTCGAGCGAGACTGCGATCCGATCGGAAGGCGGGGAGCGCTACGCGTCGGCCGGAACCAGAGCGTAGGCCCGGACGGGCCACGTGCCGACTCCGATCCACGGCGGCGGTGCGGCGTGCAGCCGGGCACCGCGAGCGGGCAGGGCAGCGAGCCCGGTCAGGTGTTCCAGAATGAGCACCCCAGCTTCGAGCAGCTGGCTGTGCGCTGGGCGGGTCTGATCCTCCAGGTCGTCGATGTTGACCGAGTCGATGCCGACCAGGGACGGCCGATGCGCCACGAGCCACGCCGTGCCCTCGGCGGTGAGGAACGGCGCGTCCTGTGCGTACGCCTCGCCGCCCCACGCCAGGTCACCGCCCGTGAGCAGCAGCACCGCCGCACCCTCCAAGGCGTCCGGCGCGGTTGCGTCGGCCAGAGCGTCAGCGAGCACGTCAGCGCCGACCGCACGACCGGTCTGCCGAGCGTCGACGACGAATGCCGACAGGTCCGCGACGGCTGTCAGCGGGATGCTGGCCAGGTCACCGCCGTCAGCAAACCGGTGGAACGGGCTGTCGAGGTACGTACCGGTGTTACCGACCATGGTGACCTTGTCGATCTGGAAGTCGGTGCCGCTGCTCTGCCGATACTGTTCCCGGGTCCGGAACGGCTCCCAGGTCGGGCCAGGCAGGCCGGGGTGGGTGAACATCCCGGGCTCGATGCGATGGCTGAGATCGAGCAGTTGTGATGTCATCTGGGCACCCTTCCTCGAACTGGCTCGAGGGCGCCAGCGTCACTGGGTGCACGGCGCCGGTCAAGACGAACCGGGACCTTGGCCGGCCGACAACCCCACACCGCCACTGCCAGCCATGAGCGGTAGACGTTTCCGCGGAAACGTGTTCCTCCGCATGCCGGAAAAACGCGTTTCCGCGGAGACGCCTGGCGGTTTCCGCCGGCGGCCAGCGGTAGATGAGTGCGTTCGCCCGGTGAGCTCTCTGCTGCCATCGCGTGCACCGGCCTGGGAGCGCTTTCGTCGGTCACCGGATGACGGCGTCCAGGAGCATCCGCGCCAGCCACCTCTCGTAGCGCTGCGGGGACCAGCCGTAGTCGCCCATGAGCATGCCGGCGACCTGGGGGCTGTAGAGGACGTAGAGGGTCGCGGCGGCTTCCTGGTGGCTCACGCGCAGCCCGTCGGGGCCGGCGAGCATCCTCGCCGAGGCGATCATCTCCTTCCGGCGCGCTGCCTTGACCGCCACCATCATGGCGGCGAGCTCGGGATCGGAGGCCGCAGCCTCTTCCGCGACCCGCACGATGGGCGCCACGCGTTCGGTGATCGACAGGCTTAAGGCGGCGTCGAGCTCGGCCCGCCGACGGGCGTCGGGTTCGGCGGCGACCGCCTGCGCCTCGCTCCGCTCCGTGATCGGTAGGGAATCGTCGTCCCCGGTGATCGTGCTCTCGATCAGCTGCCGCAGAAGTTGGCGCTTGGTGCTGAACACGGCGTACACCGTCTGGACGGCGACGCCGGCGTGCTCGGCGATCGCCTGGATCGTGGTGGCGGCGTACCCGGTGGCGACGAAGAGCTCGTGGGCCGCGTCGAGGATCGAGCGGCGGGTCTCCCGGGCGTGGGCTTCGCGTTTGGCGGACGAGTACGACCTCTTGACAGACACGTGGTTAGTGTAGCAGTCTAATGAATAGAGTTGTACACCAATGAAAGGCTACGACCATGGCATACGCAGTGCTGATGGAGTTCGACGTCGATCTCGACACCCACATCAAGATCGGTGAGGCCGTCGGGGATGCGCCCGCGAAGGGACTGATCCTGCATGCGGGCGGCCCGAGCGAACGCGGCGTGCACAGCCTCGATGTGTGGGAGAGCAAGGAGGACTCCGAGCGGTTCTTCACCGAGCGGATGGTGCCGGCGCTGCAGCAACTGGGCATCCAGGGTGGGCCGCCGCTGAGCTATCAGGAGTTCGAGCTGCCGTACCTGTTACGGGGATAGCTCGCTGCTCCTGCGACTGAGCAGGGCGGGCGCACGGTGCTCGGCGGCATCAGCCGAGGAGAAGGGTTACCCCGACGGTCCCCGTGTAGAGGTGCGCCCAGAACGGCGGGTTGAACGGCCCGGCGAATCGGGTCGCCACTAGCCCAGCCGCGAAGCCCAGGCTCCACGCGACACCGGTCCACCCGAGCCATGTCGGCAGCGCGTCCGAGGCCAGCACGGCGGCCCCGAGCACGGCGGAGCCGACGTACGCGGTGAGCATGTGCACGACGTACAACGTGCCCGCCCACCGGTCATAGGCGTCGAAGCCAACCGGCACGTGCCCGTGAGCGACCGTGCGCGCAGCTGCCCACGGCACCACCGTGAGGCGGAAGGCCAAAGCTGCGATCCAGCACACTCCGCCGGACAAGTAGACCGTAGTCGCAATCGCCGTAAGGACCGCGGCGGTCTCCTCGTCGAGGGTCACGGCCAGCCCCGCGAGACCGGCGGGAGTCACGACCAGCCCCGCGATCATCCACGTGTGGATCCAGACCCAGCGACGCCGGTCCGCGTGGATGACGGGCAACGACTCCTGCAACGGGCGCTGGTAGTCCAGGCGCCATGCGGCGGCACCCATCAGGAAGATCAGTAGCCCGGCGACGAGGACGCCACCGGCGAGGACCGAACTGTCCACACCAGCATCCTGCCAGCGGTTCTCGGGCGGGGGAATGTCTGGCACAGCGTTCGACACCTGACGCCGAGCCGGGGACGCCCGCCACCGTCGACTGGCTTCCTGAACCGCCGGAGCCTGTCATTGTGTTTGATCCGCCACGGGGTCGGCGCGGTGCCGGTGCATGGCCCGAAGGCCCGCCAAGAGGAGAGCACCGAGCAAGGCCAGGCCGACCCCTGCCGGCAGTCCGAGGCTCCACGTCCACCACGCGGGCGCACCTGGCTGCGCGTCCGGATGGTGCCACGGCAGGGTCACCATCAGAACCGCGCACCCAGTGACCACCAAGGTCACAGCGACGCTGGCTGCTCGCCAGTACAACCGACCGCCGGGGCTATTGCGGAGGTACTCCTCAAGGCGAAGAGCGCCCGGTCCCCACGCGATCACGATCTCGGTTGGGCGCAGGTCGGCTTGAACCACTCGCCGGGAGAACCACGCCTTGACGCGCATGCCGGAGTGTAGCCGCGTCGCCCGTGGTACGACGCCGTGGATGCACGGCCATGCTGCAGACAGCGTGCGCTGCGGCCATCCGAAACTGCCGCGATCAGAGCGCTCGGTAGGTGCCGTTCATCAAGCCCTCGATGGGTCGGGGGCGGCTAGGCTCTCGCCCATGAGTCCGGTGGGTTGGTTACCCGCCGTCGCGGAGCTCTGCGAGTTTGACCCGCCCGTGTGGGTGTTCGGAGGCATCGCAGAAGAGGCGCTGCTTGAAGGATCGGTCAGCCGAGACCACGGTGACATTGATGTCCTGGTCGATCGGAAAGCTCTCCGAACACACATCGAGTCGTTCGAGGCGATCGGATACCCCGCTCTGCGGGTCTACCTCGAAGTCGTGCCAGATTAGCCGCTCGTGCTCGGGGCTGAACGAGACGGGATGCCGGTGGAGGTCGGCGTCTACGACGAGATCGAAGGCATGTCGGTTCGCACCGATTCACCGCTCGCGTTGTTCCACCTCCGGGCGGCATTCATCCTGTCGGGAGTGTTCGGCCCTCCGAGGGACAGGGACATAGCGATCCAGGCCATGCTGAGGGACCGGCTCCTGTCGGGCAGGACCAAGGAAGAACTCCGGGCTCCGCACAGTTCCCGCTTGAGGTAAGGGAAAGCGTGGGTGAACCTCAAGTTCGAGGGCTGGCCGAGCTACCACCTTCGGCCCTTCAGCGACAGCGAGACACTGGTCCGCCATCGCGGCAAGCTGGTGTCGTACGGCGTGTGGCGCCTGGGCAAACCGATCTAGCGGCGGTTCGCCGTCAAGGAACGCACCATCACGGTCGACGCGCTCAAGGCATCCTTCGAGCGGAATCCGAGCTCTGCTCCTGGGTGAGCGCCTTCGCCCGGTCAGGATCAGGGGGCGAGCACGTGCCTGCAATCCGCACGGCCGCCGAGCCACCGGTATCCGGGAACTCAATTCATTGCGCTCATCGGCGGAGTCTCGAACAGAGGCGTGAACGGTTGTTCGCCCTACGGACGTCGGTGCCTTAGTCGACGGTCTCGATGAGGTCACCGGTGGTGACTTCTCCGTCGCTGAGAACGTCGGCGCGTAGGCCGCCGCGGTGGATCAGTTTCCGAAGCGCGCCCCTGCTGGTGAGTCGTTCCAGGTGTGAGCACGGCTCGCAGAGGCGCTGGCCTAGGCACTCGACGTTGCCGAGCCGGAAGCGTCGCCCGACCAGGGCATTGAGGTCGATCCCCCGGGTGACGACGTTGCGTCGAGCCTCTGCATAGCCGAGGGTGCGGCTATCGGGCAACGTGAGGCTGTCGAGCACTTCGGCCTCGATCAGGGTCAGGTCGTAACCGCGGGCGGTGTCGTTGGCCGGGGTGAAGGTGCCAGCCTTGGCGGCGTAGCGGTCACCGTCCAAGCCACGGTTCGCGAGCGCCTTCGCGTGATCCACGGTGTGCATGGCGCCGGTTGCCCGCTCTGCCAGCGCGATCGCCGCGACCGTGCCGCTCAGCTGCGGAAGCGGGGATGTGGGTGCGATGAAGGCCGGGTCAAGGCCGCAGAGGACGTAGCCCTCTCGGATCGGGAGGTCGGTCGCAGAACGACCCAGCAAACTCGGGTCCTGGGGACTGAGCACGACGCCCGACGGGGTGCCGAACATCAGCACCGCCGTGACGTCATGAGCGTCCGCGCTGGGGCCTGGCTGCCCCAGGACGGCCAGCCAGTACCCGGGCCAGTTGAAGGTGGCGGGCTTCGCGAGCCTCACCAACCCAGCGCCCCTGCCCGCGAGCCAACTACGCCAGTAACTGATCGCCCCCGGCAACTCGGCGTGTGGCTGAGGTACCTCGGCGATGGGCGTCTCGGTGACCGACGCCACACATGCGGCGAAGGACCGAGTGACTGCGGGAACCGACTCGTCCTCGGGCAAGTCGACTTCGATCATGCAGGCATCCTCACATGGCGATCAATGATGACGGGTGCCTCGTACTCGACTACCGGGACGGGGATCCCGACCTGAGCATGCGTGGAAGCGGCTATATCGCTCTGAGTCGCGCGATTCTTGCCGATCTTCGTCGCCTCGTGCAGCCCGCCCGACCCCGAGTCCTATACGCCCAGTAGCCGCTATGTTCTGCCACGGAAGGGAGATGGAGATGGGCGACAACGCCGAGACGGCAGTTCTCGCTGGAGGCTGCGCCTGGGTCATGCAGCAACTACTGCGCCACCCCGAAGGAGTCGTCTCCACTCGGACTGGGTTCATGGGTGGCGAGAACGACAACCCGACCGAGGAAAACAACATCGGTCATGCCGAGGTCGTTGAAGTCACCTTCGATCCCGTGCGGCTCTCGTATCGAGGACTACTGGAGGTGTTCTTCCAGGTGCATCGACCCGACCTTGATGAAGGCATGGTTGGTTCGCAGTATCGCTCCGAAATCTTCTACACCAGCCTGGAGCAGCGGAGAGTGGCCGAGGAGATGATCCGCGACGTTGATGCGTCGCGCCATTGGCCCGGTAAGACTGTGACCCGCATCAGCGAGACCGTTGTGTTCTGGGAGATGGGACCTGAAGATCAGGACTACTTCCTGCGGTTCCCGCACGGCTGCAAACCGCCATTCCCTCGGCAGGACGACAAACCCGAGAACCTCTCCGCGTTTGCTTAGCCTTGACGGCTGTTTGTGATCTTCCTAGATCGTTTGTCGGGCACTCAACGAGCCGGGGTGGCGCAAGAGGCCGCGACAAAGTGCCCCCGTAGCCGGGCAACAGGTCGGTGACGCCTGTGCTCAGCCGCGAGCGCCGGTGATCGTCAGCACCACGCCAAACCAGCACCAGTTGTCGACAGCCGCGGCCCCCAGGCAGATGGCCTCCGAAGTGCCCGGCACGACAAGCGGTCGCCCGAGCTAGCCGCGCCAGGCGGCGACCATCGCGTCACGGACCTCGCCGGCCAGCCCGACCTCGGCGTTGATCAGCACGACGAGGTGCACGTCCTCCTCGGGCCAGCTTTGGACCAGTGCCTCGACGCCGGGATCGCCGCCGTCGTGCCCGTAACGGCCGTCAGGATAGAGGTGCACGCCGTAGCCCTCCCCGAAACCGTCCCAGGCGTCGGCGTGCCGGGTCAGGACGACATCGCGCAACGGTCCCAGCAGCGTCCCGTCCGCGTAAGTCCTCAGGAACCGGTCCAGGTCGCGCGCGGTGCACATCGCGCCACCATCCGCGCCACCGATCACCGGGATCGAGTAGACGTTGGTGCGCCACGGCGAGCCGACCTGCCCCCGCACGTACCCGACCGCCACGTCAGGGACCGGTTCGTCGAGCCGGAAGAAGCCGCTTTCCGTCATGCCGGCCGGTGCGAAGACGCGCTGCTGCACGACGTCGGCGTAGGCCTGACCGGTCAGTTCCTCGATCACCAGGCCGAGGACGATGTAGCCGGCGTTGGAGTACTGGAAGCACTCTCCGGGCGGACGATAGGGGGGCAACTCGCCGAAGAGCGGCAGGAAGTCTGCCGGCCGGGTGATCGAGTATGAGGGCAGGTCACGCCATAGCTCGGCGTAGTCAGCGAGGTAGGCCGAGGAGTCCTCATCCTCCTCGCAGTAATCGGCGATGCCCGAGGTGTGGCAGAGCAGGTGGTGCACCGTCACCGCGGGAAGCAGGGTCCCTGGCCTGCGGTCCGCAGGCAGCACGTCCACGACGGGCGTCTCGAATGCCACCAGCCCGTCACGGACGAGGCTGACCACCGTGCAGGCGGTGAACATCTTGGTCACCGAGGCAGTTCCGAATCTGGTTGCCGGTGTGACCGGGGTCCGGGTCGCACGGTCGGCGTACCCGACGCAGGTCTCGAGGACCCGCTCAGCGTCCCGGGTCAGCAGCATGGCACCGGACAAGTCGCGGGTCTCGCCCCACGAGCTCAGCGCGTGGGCGAGCGCCTCCATTCGGTCCGCGTCCGCCGGCACTCGGCGAGCCTGTCACCGCCCCGGAGATGCCGCCACCGAGTTCGGCCGTGGTTAGTCGGTGCCTCGGTCGTTGGCGAAGGCCTCGAACATCGCCCTTCGTCCGGCTGTGGCGAGTGCCGGGCTTTTGGTGCGGTGGTGGTGCTGGGCCCCGAGTCCGAGGCACGAGTCAGGCGGACGAGGATGCCAGCCGCTGCAGGTCGTCCTCGGCCAACCAGATCTCGTCGAGCGGCACGCCGCCGGTGCGCTTGATGGCCTCACGCAAGGGTGCGGCCCACAGGTGCTCGATCAGCGCCACGGCGGCCGTCGTGCCCGCCGGTACCGAGTCCGCCAACGACCAGACCGGCCCGTCCAGCGCGTCGCTGCCCGCCTCCTTCCGGTCGTCCCCCGCCTCCTCGGAGTGGCCGAGCAGGGTCGCGGCGAGCCCCGCTGCCCTGCGGCAGGACGGGTCGCCCCTCCGCTTCATCCTCGGCGACCTCCACGGTGTCGAAGGTCCCGTCGGCGGTGCGAGTGACCAGGAGCAGGTCGACCAGCCGGACGAGCCCTGCGTCGCTCAGCCGGGTCATCTCAGCTAGAACCTCGCCGGTGAACGCCGGCTATACGCTGAGCCCGTGCTGACGGGTGTCTCAGTGACTCTGCGCCAGGTCCGCGAGGCTGACCTGGACGTGCTGTACGACGCACACACGAACGTGCGTAACCGTGGTGCGTACTTTCCCCTCGGGGTCATGTCGCAGACGGGCTTCCGCGGTGAATTCGCTGAGCACGGCTTCTGGCAGAAGACCGAGGGGATGCTCGTCGTCGAGTCCCGAGAGGGCGAGATCGCCGGCCACATCGAATTCTTTCGCCCGGTCTCCTACTGGGATGCATTTGAGCTGTCCTACCAGCTCTACGCCGACAAGTACGCCGGGCGTGGGTTCGTGACTGAGGCGGTCCAGCTGCTGGTCGACTATCTCTTCGCCGCGAAGAAGGAGCACCGAATCCACCTGGTCATCGTCGTTGAGAACGGTGCCTCGCGACGCATCGCAGAAAAGTGCGGATTCGTGCTGGAAGGAACGGTTCGAGGCGCGTTCTTCAACGACGGCCGCAACCAGGACGTGTTGCTCTACTCGCTGTTGCGGACCGACCCGCGGCCCTGGCACGGAGATGTCAGCGGTCAGTGACAGAGCCCGAAGGATGGCACCATCGCGCTGCCAGTGCACGAACCTGGCCGGTTCTGGGGCTGTGCGCCAACCACTGAGACCAGTTTCGGTTTCGTAGAGTCCCGCTCATGCCGAAAGCCGTCCTCGAGGTGATCGCCACCTCGTTGCAGGACGCCAGCGCGGCCGTGCGCGGCGGCGCCGACCGTCTCGAGGTCGCGTCGGGGATGGACAGCGATGGGCTGACCCCACTGTCCCGGACCGTCGCGGCGATCCAGGAGGCTCTTCCGGACGTGCCGCTGCGGATCATGCTGCGCAGCAGCGGGTCGTTCCATGCCACGCCCGCCGAGCTGGAGGAGCTGATCCAGCGAGCCCAAGAGCTGCGAGACGTCGGCGCAAGCGCGTTCGTGTTCGGCTTCATCACGCCCGACGGACAGATCGACACTGCCTCGACCGGTGCACTTGCCGACGCCGTCGCACCTGCGCCGTGGACGTTCCACCATGCCTTCGACGCGGTCCGCGACCCGATCCGTGCCTGGCAGGAGCTGCGCTCGATGACAGGGGTGGATCTCGTTCTTACAGCTGGTTCGACACGGGACCTGGACTCCGGTGTCGATGTCGTCTGCGCCCGCGCGCCCTGGCAGCGTGAGCACCTGAGGTTCCTCGCCGGCGGTGGGCTCCGTGAGCAGCACGCGATGACGCTTGGCCAGGCCGGGATCACCCAGTTCCACGTTGGCCGGGGAGCACGTACGGCGCGCACCTGGACGTCGCCGGTTGACGCCAACGCCGTGCGCCGTTGGCGCGTCGTCGTGGACGGCATGGCTCATTCCGGAGGTCGGAACGCGACGTGAATCCGGCGTGCACTGTCGTGGCTGCGATGCCTTCCTGTCGAAAGACATGCCCGGGAACGTCCACGCCCACAGGTGGGCGACCGCTGATGGCGGCATCAGCGGTAGACGTTTCCGCGGAAACGCGTTCTTCCGCATGCCGGAAAGGGACGTTTCCGCGGAAACGCTGATGTTGTCTGGATGCCTGGCGCCCGGCCTCCGGCAACGGGATCATGACTCCTGTCCCGATGGGTCGGGGATGGCGGGTCCCGCGATCGACGTGACCGTGGCCGTTCCGGGCTTGTCACCTCAGGAGGTCCAGGACATGCGCCGGACCGGCTTCGCCTTGGCCGCAGCACTGATGCTCCTTGCCGCCTGCGACGAAGCCCCCTCCGACGGGGTGCAGAGCGCGACACCGGCTGCCAGCACCTCGGCGTCACCCTCGCCGTCACCGGGTGAACCACGCAGCGGCGCTATTTCGCTCGCCTCAGGCGAGTCCGTCTCCTACTCGTGCGCAGGCGAGGGCAGCCCGGGCGTGCTGCTGGAGGCCGGCACCGACTCCGGGGGAACGGATGCCTACCCCGCAGCGTTCGTCGATCCGCTGGTCGCGGAGACGACCGTCTGCACCTACGACCGCCCAGGCACCGGGACGAGCGACCCACCGCCCCACAGGCGTCGCACCATGCGCGACCTGTGCTCCGTCCAGGACCAGGTGGTGGCCAAGCTGCCCCTGAGCACGCCGTACGTGCTTGTCGGTCAGTCGGGTGGCGGCAACCTCAACATCGGATGCGCGGCCCGGCACCCGGAGCGTGTAGCCGGCCTGGTGACCATCGACAGCTACCACGACGCCCCCGAGGATCTGCGGGCTGAAGGGTTCGTGTGGACCGACAACCCGGAGTTCGTGGACTACGTCGACTACTCCCAGGAACTGGACACGCTGACCATGCCGATCGGCGACTTCCACGTTCTCGTGATCAGCGCCACCGAAGCCGACCCCGGGGGCGAGAAGAACCAACGCTACTGGCTGCGGCTCTCCCCGCACTCCCGGCAGGTCGTGATCGAGGGGCCGCACGACTTGCAGGAGATCGCCCCCGAGAAGGTCGTCACCGAGATCCTCGAGGAACTCCGCCGCCTCTAGCCGTGCGCGTGTGTGTCACGTGCTTGACCCGCGGGTGTAGTCCTCGAGCACCGGCTGGCCGTCGCCCGTGCCGTAGTAGGGATCGACGTAGGGAGAGAAGCACGTACTTGGGTCGCCTGCCGAAAGAGAAATGATGGCCTGAGCCTCGAACTGCGGCTTCGAGCACCTGATCGCGGCATCCGCGTCGCGGAGAGTGAACCTCGCGACTTGATCGCTTCACCAGCCTCCGTAGGTCGCATCTCCATGGCGGTCGTCCATGCGGAGCTGCTCGCGGCTTGATTGGTTCGGCGCACGCCGAGAGGCACGCGTGGCCGGGTCATCTCCGTATCGGCGGTTCATCACGCGCAGACGAAGGACAATTCCTGCAACGGCCAGCAGCACAAGAACGGCAAGGAACCACCACATGGCGACCTCTCGAGGGCCGTGGGCGCAGGCCCCTCGGCTCGACTATGCGCTCGACCTGCCGCCGGGGCAAGGCAACGCATCAGGGTCCGGAGAGCTCGAGACGGGGGGTGCTGGTTTACCCCGGGGGGTGGTGGATCGACGTGCGAGAGACCAGCCAGTGCCTGGGTGAAGGCTCGAGTGGCATGCATGTCCGGGTTCGGGTGTCTGCGCCGTACCGAGCACCTGAGCGCGGCAGATCCGGACGTTCACGGGGTAGGCATTCGCGGCGGAAAGCCGCGACAACGGGTGGTGAGGGATCGCGGATGCGGGGAGCGGACAGTCGCGGCCGATGAGTTCTCGGGTCGAAGACGGTCGTACCAGGCATGAGCCAATACCTACTGTCCGTTCCGCACAACTCCGACGAGGAACCAACCATGGAGACCATGGACCCGGCCGAGCTCGAGGCGGCCATGGCTGCCGCCGGTGCGATCATCGAGGAGCTCACGTCGACCGGCGCCTTCGTCTTCGCGGGCGGGCTCATGCCGCCCTCGAGCGCGATCACAGTCGACAACACCGGGGAGTCGCTGAGCACCGTCAACGGCCCCTTCGTTGAGGCTCCCGAGTACCTCGGAGGTTTCTGGGTGATCGACGTCGCTGACGAGGACGCCGCCCTTGGCTGGGCCGCCCGCGCGTCGAAAGCTCTCGGCGGCCGGATCGAGGTCCGGGCCTTCCAGGTGCCGCCGGGCGATTGAGTTCAGTTCTCCAGCGGCTTCTCGAGCTGGCCGTGTTCGGGTTCATCCGCTCATCGGCATGAGCGGTTAGTCACATGGAAACCGTGGCCTGCACGTGGCAACGTAGGCAGCGCTGGCGCTTGCGAGCTCAGGAAGGGTCAGGCTCCTCGTCGAGGACCTGCTGGGCGATGGCGAAGGCTGCGTTCGCCGCAGGCACACCCGCGTAGACCGCGGTGTGCAGGAGCACCTCGGAGATCTCGTCCGGGGTCACACCGTTGCGCAACGCACCCCGCACGTGCATGGGGATCTCGCCGTGGCAGTGCAGCGCGGAGAGCAGGGCGAGCGTGAGACAGCTGCGGGTACGCCGGTCCAGGCCGGGCCGGCTCCACACATCGCCCCACGCGTAGCTGGTGATCAGGTCCTGGAACGGCTTGCCGAACTCCGTGGTCCCCGCGATCGCCCGATCGACATGGGCGTCACCGAGCACCTCCCGCCGGGTGCGCATCCCCTCGTCGTACGAACCGTCCGTCATCGCACCATCCGTTCGTCGCTTCGTGACTCGGCCGGCCGCAAGTGTTCCAGCACGAGTTCGGTGACCACCGACGCCTGCTCCACGCTGGCGAGATGCGCCGCGGGGGACAGCTCGACGTAGCGGGCACCGGGAACGAGGTCTGCGACGAGGCGCCCGTGCTCAGCCGGCGGCATGGCCGGATCCTCCGCACCCGCCGCGACCAGGGTAGGTACGGCGATCCGCTCGCACTCCGCCCGCAAGTCCAGCCCCTCGATAGCCCGGCAGCTCGCGGCATACCCCTCCGTCGGCGTTGCCAAGAGCATCGCGGTCATCTCCGTCACGACATCGGGTTGCTGCTGCGCGAACGCCGGGGTGAACCACCGCGCGACCACGGACTCGGCGACGGCTGCCGTGCCGCCGTCGTCGACGAGCGCGGCGCGTTGCGCCCACGCATCGGGTGCGCCGGGTCTCGCCGACGTGCAGATCAGCACCAGCCGCTCGATGCGGTCTGGGTGGTGCGCGGCCACCCACATGCCCACCATGCCGCCGAGCGAGAGACCCACGAACGACGTGCGCTCGATGTCGAGCCGGTCGAGGAGTGCGACGACGTCGGCGCCAAAGTCAGCAATGTCGTAAGGACCGGGTGGGACCGGCGACGCGCCGTGCCCGCGGTGGTCGTAGCGCACCACCCGGTTCGCGCGCACGAGAGCAGGAACCTGTGCATCCCACATGGCCCACGTGGTGCCCAAAGAGTTCGACAGCACAACCGGCGGCCCGGAGTCGGGCCCGTCGACGCGGTACGCGAGCGCGACAGTCATCAGCGCGCGGCCCGGGCGAGGATCACGGTGACCGACTCATGTGCATCGAGCGCGCGCCGCACCAGCTCGGGCACCGCCGCCACCGAGCCAGCGGGATCCAGAGCGCGGTCGATGCCGTCAGCCCCTAGCGTCGACGCGACCCGCGGCTCGGCCAGCAGTGCGTCACGCAGCGACCGGCCGTCGGCAATCGCGGCGCGGCAGGTGTCCTCGACGAGCTGGTGCGCCTCGGCCCGGCCAAGCGTCGCCGTGAGTGCGGTGGTGACGTTCTCAGCCATCGGAAAACCGCCCGCCCGGTCGAGGTTGGCGCGCATCCGCTCGGCGTCGATCTCGAGTCCTTCGAGCAGGTCCCGCCCCCACGCAGCACTCGCGCCCGCGAGCCGGAGCAGGTCGCGCACCGCCTCCCACTCGGCCTGCCATCCCCCGGCGGCGCGCTCGTGCTCCTGCGCCATCGCTCCCACGACGGTGGCGAGGAGCCCCGGTGCCCGCTGCCCGCAGGCGACGAGGGTGACGGACGCGACGGGGTTGCGCTTGTGCGGCATCGTCGACGACCCGCCACGTCCCGGGCTACCGCCCTCCCGCACCTCGGCGACCTCGGCCTGGGACATCAGCACCACGTCCCGGCCGACCTTCGCGAGCACACCGGCTGAGACGGCCAGTGCCCCGCACAGGTCGACGACACGAGTGCGGTCGGAGTGCCAGGGCAGCACCGGCTCGGCGAGACCGAGAAGTGTCGCGAAGTGGCCGACGACAGCAGGACCGTCACCGGCCAGCGAGGCAAGGGTGCCGGCCGCACCGCCGAGCTGCACCGCCAGTATCTGCTCGCGCAACCAGGCGAGTTGCACGCGCGCGCGGTCGATCGACGTCAGCCAGCCCGCCGCCTTGAGACCGAACGTCGTCGGCAACGCGGGCTGCATGAGCGTGCGGCCCTGCAGGAGTACGTCGGTGTGCTCGACGGCGAGCGCCGCGCACCGATCAGCGGCAACGGCGAGGTCGGCGAGCAATGGCTCCAAAACACGCTTCGCCATCAGCATCGTCGCGGTGTCGAGCACGTCCTGACTGGTCGCACCCCGGTGCACCTGGCCAGCGACCTCGTCACCGGCCTCGCCGCGAACGGCTGCGGTCAGCGCCGCGACGACCGGGATCACCGGGTTGCCCGAGCTGGCGGCTGCGCGACCGATCTCCGCGATGTCGTAACGGTCTGCCGTGCCGCACGCGGCGATGGCCTCGGCACTCGCCCCGGGAAGCAGCCCGGCCAGAGCGAGCGCCCGCGCCAGGGCCGACTCGACGTCAAGCATCGCCTGCAGCCACGCGACATCGGTCGCCTCGGCGGAGGCCGGGCCGCGGCCGAAGATGCCGTCGAAGAGGCCCTCAGACGGCGAAGAAGACTGTCTCATCGGGCCCTTGCAGGTAGATGTCGAACTCGTAGCCGCCCTCGACCGGACGCGCGAGCAGTGTCTCGCGGCGGGACTCGTCCAGCGACTGCAGCACCGGGTCCTCGGCGTTGGCTGCGGCCTCGTCGGCGAAGTACATCCGGGTGACCACGCGCTGCAGGAGACCCCGCGCGAACAGCGAGACGTCCAGGTGCGGGGCCTGGAGATCGCCACTGGGCCCCGAAACCCGCCCGGGTTTCACCGTGCAGATCTCGTGTCGGCCGTCGTCGCCGGCGGTGCTGCGACCGAACCCGCGAAAGGAGCTGCCGGCGTCGTCGGCGGGATGTGCGAAGTGCCCGTCGGCGTCGGCCTGCCATGTCTCGAGCAGGCCGTCGGTGACGGGCTCACCCTGCCCGTCGTACACGCGCACCCACACCCGCACCTCGTCGGGCGTGCCGGGCGCACACACCAACGGCCCGTCGGGCCACGGCAACGCGTGCGAGAAGAACGGGCCGACGGTCTGCGAGGGCGTCGATGCCGGCATCAGTCGTCATCCTCCTCGGACTCCATCGGCGTCTCGTCCCGCCCGCGGAGCACGATGTCGAACCGGTAGCCGAGCGCCCACTCCGGCACCGTCGTCCCCAGGTCGAACGTGGAGATGAGTCGCTCGCGGGCGCGCGGGTCGGGCACCGAGTTGAAGATCGGGTCCTGGTCGAAGAGAGGGTCGCCGGGAAAGTACATCTGGGTGATGAGCCGCTGCGTGAACGAGCGGCCGAACAAGGAGAAGTGCAGGTGCGCGGGGCGCCAGGCGTTGTCGTGGTTGCGCCAGGGGTAGGCGCCCGGCTTGACGGTGACGAACCGGTAGGTGCCGTCGGCATCGGTCAGCGCGCGCCCGACGCCGGTGAAGTTGGGGTCGTGCGGGGCCGGGTGACGGTCGCCGTCGTGTGCATAGCGACCCCCGGCGTTGGCCTGCCACAGCTCGACGAGGCTGTCGGGCACCGGGCGTCCGTCACCGTCGAGCACCCGGCCGGTCACCACGATGCGCTCGCCCAGCGGCTCACCGGCGTGCTGACGGGTCAGGTCGTGGTCGAGCTCACCGACGCGACCCTCGCCGAGCAACGGCCCGGTGATCTCGGTCAGCGTCTGCGGCAGAGCGGTGAGCTTCTGGGTCGGGGCGCGCCACGTCGTCGAGTGGTACGACGAGTGGTCGTACGGAGGGTGGGTGCCCTCGGGGTCAGGTCGATAAGTCGGCAACTCGTCACTCCTCAGGCTTCGAGCACGACGGCCAGGCCCTGCCCGACACCGATGCAGATCGCGGCCATCCCCCAGCCTCCGCCCCGGCGGCGCAGCTCGTGGGCCAGGCTGCCCAGGATGCGCGCACCCGAGCAGCCCAACGGGTGTCCGATGGCGATGGCTCCTCCGTGGGGGTTGACGATGTCGGGGTCGAGGTCGGGCCACTCGCGCAGGCACGCGAGCGACTGCGCCGCGAACGCCTCGTTCAGCTCGACGACACTCAGGTCTGCCCAGCCGATTCCCGCGCGCTTCAGCGCGAGCCGGGCCGCCTCCACCGGGCCGATGCCGAACAGCGCGGGCTCCACCGCCGTCACGGCGCGACCAGCGATGCGCGCCAGCGGCTCCTGCCCGGCACGCTTCGCGGCCTCGGAGTCACCGACGAGCAGCGCCGCGGCACCGTCGTTCAGCGGTGAGGAGTTGCCGGCGGTGACGGTGCCGTCGGTGCGGAACACCGGCGAGAGGCGGGCCAGGCCGGCCAGGCTCGCGTCTGCACGGATCGACTCGTCGATGGCCAGGTCGGCGTCCTCGACGTGGACGACCTCGTCGGCGTAGGTCCCGGCCGCCCACGCCGCGGCCGCTTGTCGGTGGCTGCGAAGGGCGAACTCGTCCTGCTCCTCACGACTGATGGCGTAGCGGTCGGCGAGGACCTCCGCGCCCTCCCCCAGCGAGGCCGTCACCTCCTGCGGCATCCGTGGGTTGACCAGTCGCCAGCCCAGCGTCGTCGAGTGCAGCGTCTCGTGCGCGCGAGGAAACGGCCGGTCGGGCTTCGGCAGCACCCACGGCGCGCGGGACATCGACTCGACACCACCGGCGACCACCAGCGAGGCGTCGCCCGTCTGCACCGCCCGGCTGCCGGCGATGACCGCCTCGAGCCCAGATCCGCACAGCCGGTTGACCGTCACCCCCGGCACCGACCGCGGCAGGCCGGCGAGGAGCACGGCCATCCGGGCGACGTCACGGTTGTCCTCGCCGGCTCCGTTGGCGTCACCGAGGAAGACGTCGTCGATGGTGGCCGGGTCGAGCCGAGGCGAGCGGCGCACCACCTCCCCGACCACGCGAGCGGCGAGGTCGTCGGGCCGGACGTGCGCGAGGGCGCCCCCGTGCCGCCCGATCGGCGTGCGTACGGCGTCGAGGACGAACACTTCGCTTGGCACGTGGCGGCTCCGTGACAGGGAGATGGTCCAATGGTATAACCATACTGAGAAATATGGACACGGGACGGACTGGGGAAGAGGACATTGTGCCCCGCTTCCACCTACGAGCCGCCTCCAGGGCGGGCCGAAGGACCCCCATGACCGACCGAGATCGTCACGACAGAGAGGAAGCTCATGGGCAAGAAGGGTCGCGTGTTCGTCCGCGGACTGACGTCGGAGTCCTACGGCCTCGGGCAGTTCCGCGCCGCCCAGCTCGCCACTCCGCGAGTGCGCGATGACTCGGTCGTCGTCGACGACGCCAAGGTCGGCCACTCGGGCGACAGCGAGAAGTCGCGCACCTGGTGGCGCATCGGCCCCGGCGACGAGGACTTCCTCACGCAGACGCTGCAGGTGCACTTCGTCGAGCTGCCCCCGAACAGCTCCAACCACGGCCACGGTCACCAGAACGAGGCGGCCTTCTACATCCTCGAGGGCGCGGGCTACGAGATCCACGACGACAAGCGCTACGACTGGAAGGCCGGCGACCTGGCCTTCGTGCACACCGACTCCGTGCACCGCCACTTCAACCCCTACGACGAGAAGGCCGTCGCGCTCGTCATCAAGGCCAAGTGCACCTGGATGTTCATGGGCCTGATCCAGCAGGGCCGCAGCGGCCCGATCGAGCGCGAGGACGAGTTCGGCCCGCGCGAGGACTGGTCGAGCATCTGGACCCCCGGCGTACTCGACCGGAAGAAGGTCGTGACGCCCGAGGACACCGTGTGGACCGACACGCCGCTCGGGCGGGTCCGCGTGCTCAACGGGCCGGAGCGCACCGATCTGCGCCAGTTCGCCGTCGACGTGTTCGAGCTGGCCATTCCGGAGGGCAGCCGTTCCGGCAAGCACTGGAAGATGGCCGACGAGGTCCTCTACGTGCTCGAGGGCGAGGGCTACTCGCTGCACTGGGAGGTGCAGGAGGAGATCGCGGAGAAGTACTACGCGCGCATCGCCAAGGAGCCGACCCGCCACGAGGTCAAGAAGGGCGACACGCTCTACGTGCCGCAGAACACCGTGGTGCAGCACTTCGCGGCCGACGGGTCCCCGCTGCGCCTGCTGTCCGCACAGAACCGCATCTTCAAGCACCTCGGCTACGACAACGTGCACTATTTCGAGGCAGCACCCGAGACCTCCGCGGTGGACGTGGAGGCGCTGGCAACGAGCGGGCGCTGACACCTGGTGGCAATGTTCGTACGACGGCCGCTGCCGCGGTGACTCCGGTCCCCGCGGCGGCGCCCGCTCATCGCGGCCGGTTCGACCTCCCGGCCGTCGCGACGGGCGCCATGTCCTACTCCTTCGCCCTCGGTGTGGCGACGGTGGCGTTCCCTCTCATCGCGCTCGACGCCGGTTACTCCGGTGTGCAGGTCGGCGTGCTGACCGCGGTCAGCGCGATCTCGCAGATGTCCACCCGCTCGGTGCTCGCGCTGGTGATGCGCCACGTGCCGGACCGCACCCTCGTCACCGTCGCCGCCGTGCTGCTGGCGATCTCCAGCGGCGTCCTCGTCTTCAGCACGGCGCTTGCTGTGTTCGTGGTTGCCGAGCTGGTCCAGGGTGCAGCCCGCGGCCTCTTCTGGACCGGCAGCCAGACCCATGTGGTGCGCGGTTCGGGGTCGTCCGTCTCCGCCCTCGCGATGGTCAACTTCGTCTCGTCGATCGGTTTGCTCGCCGGGCCGGTGGTAGCCGGATTCCTGCTGGAGAGCGGCAACGCCCTCACGCTGCTCGTGGCCACGGCCGCCGCCGCCCTCACTGTGCCGATCAGCTTCCTGCTCGACCGGCTGCCGCCCTTCACGCGGCCAACCGACCGACCGCCCGGCCGGTTCTGGCGACGGCCGGGCGTCGCTGCCGGTTGCTGGGCGGGCGTCACGGCCGGCGCCTGGCGCGGCCTGGTCGGCTCCTACGTCCCGGTCGCCCTGCAACATGCCGGCCAGTCGTCCACCAGCATCGGCGCCCTGGTGTCTGTGGCCAACGCGGCCTCGGTGGTCGGAGCCGGCGTGGTCGGACGGGTGACCCGGGAAGGCGCATGGCGGGCCTTCGCCGCCGGAACACTCGCCACCGGTCTGGGTACGGCGGCGGTCGCCGCGGTCGCGGGGTCCGCGCCGCTCGCCGCCGTCGCGCTCGCGCTGTCCGGTCTGGGCGCCGGGGCACTGCAGACCGTCGGACCGGCGGTCGCGACCGAGGCAGTGCACCCCGAGGAGCGCGGTGAGGCGATCGCGGTCACCGGGACGTGGCGCGCCGGTGCGCTCTTCGTCGCACCCCTCGGCGTGGCAGGCCTCATCGTCGTGATCCCGCTCACGGCGGCCATGACGCTGGCAGGCGCACTCATCACTCTGCCGGTGCTCGCCGTACGCCGTCGGCCAGCCGCACAGCACGCCTCCCCGGTCCCCGCTGGAGACCGGCAATGAGACCGACGCCGCCTTGAGACCGACACCGCGTTGAGACCGGCACTGCGTTGAGACCGACACTGCGTTCCACGTCGACGCGGACGTTCGTGCTGATCCCGTTGGCGGTCGCCGCGGAGCAGCTCGTCCGCCGGCGTCCGGTGAGACTCGCGTGGCTTCCGGTCGCGGCGGCCGGCTACCTGCAGTACCGGCTGACCGGCTCCTACCGGCTGCCGCGCGCCGGCGGCCCGCCCGGGATGTCGCAGGGCATGCCCGAGCGCCTGGTGACCGACGGCCCCTACGGACTGACCCGCAACCCGATGTACCTCGGTCACCTCGTGTTCGTCGGCGGCCTGACCCTGGCGACCCGGTCGACGCTGGCACTCGCGTCGGCGACGGCGCTGGTGCCGTGGTTCCGGGCGCGTGCCCGCGCGGACGAACGACGGCTCACCGAACGGTTCGGTGCGGACTTCGAGGACTACTGCCGTCGCGTGCCTCGATGGGTGCCGGGCACGCGACCGCAGCCACCCGACGGAGCCGCACCGTGACCACGATCGAGCTCGACCGGCGACGTACCGGGCTGGTTGTCTTCGACATGCTGGAGTGCTACCGCGAGGCCATCGAGGCGGCGGGCGCAGTCGAGCCGGCGCAACGGCTCATCCGCGGCTGCCGTGCCGCGCAGGTGCCGGTCTTCTGGGCGCGGGCCGACCATCGCGAGGACGGTGCCGATTTCGCGTCGGCGTCGACCGACACCGACTCCGCGTTCCGGCCGTGGACGGCGGACCGGCCGCCTCCGGTCCGTCCTCCGCACGGCTCCGGCTCACCGCAGCTCGCGAGCCTCGCCGAGCTCGGCCAGCAATCCGACGACTACGACGTCCCCAAACACCGGTGGTCGGCGTTCCACGGCACCCACCTCGAGCTGTCGCTGCGCTCGCGCCAGATCGACACCGTCCTGCTGATCGGCGGGTCGACCCACGTCGGCATCGCCTCGACCGCGTTCGCCGCCCGTGACCTGGACCTGAACGTGGTCGTCGTCCGCGACGCGCTGACCGGGTTCGTCACCCAGCGTGAGTTCTTCGCCGACCATGTCTTCCCCCGGATGGCGCGGGTCCGCACCGTGGACGAGGTGCTCGCCGGCCTGTGACCCGGCGGCCTTGCGTCGCCCGAGCACCATGTTGTTAGATAGATGGACTGACCATTAGTCCATGGAGGCGCTGTCGCATGGCCACCCAGACCACGACCCAGGTGACGCACTACCACGTGCAGAAGAAGCGTCGAGCGGACTTCATCGAGGAGTGGCGCCAGTACCAGAAGACGATCGTCGGGCTCGGCGACGTGCAGATGCACGACACCGCGCGAGGGATGCGGCGCGGGGTCTACGTCGGGCTCGACGGCGACCGGCCCACCCGCACGATGGACGCGGTCGCCCACGAGATCGACCCTGGCGTCACCTCCACGACGCACCGCCACTCGTGGGACGCCATGCTCTTCGTCGTCACCGGGTGGGGATGGACCGAGATCGACGGTGAGCGCATCGAGTGGGGTCCCGGCGACTCGATGCACCTGCCGTCATGGGCGTGGCACCGGCACGGCAACGAGGGAAGCGAGACCGCGCGCTTCCTCAGCTTCGCCTCCGGGCCCCTGCTCGAGACGATGGGCATGGCCGTGCAGGAGGACGCCGGTTCGACGCCGCCCGCCGAGCTGCCGGGCCGACCGGCGTACACCGCACCGATCGAGGGCGACGACCCCTACGCCCGCCGGGTACGTCGCCTCGCGCGCGACCAGGAAGCCCGGCGCAGCGGTCGCCTGCACACGAGCTGGGACGACCTGGAGCTGCTGCCGACCCCGCGCGGAACCCGCACGTCGTTCCTGCTGGACCGTGCCATCGGCTACCAGGCCTCCGGCATCACCATGGCGATGTTCGAGATCGGCCCCGGGCGCGGGCAGTCGATGCACCGCCACCCCGGTGAGGCCTGGCTCTACGTCGTCGAGGGCAGTGGCCGCAGCTACCTCGGGACCGAGCCCGAGGGCGGCGAATGGCACCCGTGGACCAAGGGCGACATCATCGTCGTCGACCACTTCCTCTGGCACCAGCACGTCAACGACCAGCCGGACAAGACGGCCAAGGTCGTTCGCATCCACATGTTCGACAGCCTGCTCGACACCATGAAGGTGCTGATGGACCCGATGGTGCTCTTCGAGGAGCCGCCCGAGCACATCCGCGACGCACAGGCCGGCGACCCGAGCACGGTGGAGTGGCCGGAGCTCGACCGACCCACCTGGCCGTGACGTGGGCGCACCCGCACCAGCACTTCCCCCCGGCGTGCTCTCGGTGCACGCCCTGCCCGCCGACCACCACCAAGGTCCGTGGGACCACATCATCGTGCCGCCGCAGCTCAAAAACCGGCTGCTGAACCAGGCGTTGCTGACGCTGCTGCACGGTCGCAAGCTGGCCACGCTGGCCGGGCTCCCCCACGGCCTGCTGGTGCTGTCCGGCCCACCCGGGACCGGCAAGACCACGCTGGCCCGCGGTCTGGCGCAGCAGGCGGCGCTCGGACTCGCGACCCACGGTGCGACGACGTACATCGAGATCGACCCGCACGCGTTCCCCAGCGAGATGCTCGGCGAGAGCCAGCGCAACATCACCCGGCTGATGACCGACACGCTGCCGGAGCTCGCAGCCCGCCGTCCGCACACCATCGTGCTCGTGGACGAGCTGGAAAGTCTTGCCGTACGCCGGTCCACCGCCTCCTTCGCGACGAACCCGGTCGACGTGCACCGCGCGACGGACGCGCTGCTCGCCGGCATCGACGCCGTCGCGACCGAGCACCCGAAGGTGCTGTTCGTCACGACCACGAACTTCCCGCAGGCCGTGGACGAGGCGTTCCTCTCCCGGGCCGACCTCGTCGTCAGGCTCGACCTGCCCGACCAGAGCACCATCGCCGCGATCCTGCGCCACTCGCTCGTCGAGCTCGCGGCGCTCTGGCCGGGTCTGCGGCCGCTCGCCACCGACGAGGCGCTGCACGACAAGCTGGCCGGCGAGTGCGACGGCTGGGACGGACGCCGGGTGCGCAAGGTCGTGCTGGCCGCTCTCGCGCAGCGCCGTGACGTCGCGCGTGACCCCGAGCAGCTCAGCGCCGACGACCTGGTCGCCGCGGTCTCCGAGGCCGGCGCCTGATGGCCAACCACGCGCCGTACGACAAGCCCGAGTGGGGCTCCGACGTCATGGCCGAGATCGTGCGCGGGCTCGGCTTCCGCTACGTCAGCCTCAACCCAGGCTCCTCGTTCCGTGGCCTGCACGACTCCCTCGTCAACTACGCCGGCGACGAGGTCACGATGATCGAGAGCCCGCACGAGAAGATCGCGATGGGCATCGCGCACGGCTTCGCCAAGGCCAGCGGCGAACCGATGGCGGTGATCCTGCACGACCTCGTCGGGCTGCTGCACGGCACGATGGGCGTCTACTACGCCTACCTAGACCGTGTGCCGGTCTTTGTGATGGGCGGCTCCGGTCCCGCCGCGCACGACAAGCGACGCCCGAACATCGACTGGATCCATTCCGCCAACGTGCAGGGCGAGTCGGTGCGTGCCTACACCAAGTGGGACCACGAGCCGCGCACGGTGGAGTCGCTGACAACCATCATGGCCCGCGCCTACCGGGTGGCCATGACGCAGCCACAGGGGCCGGTGTACGTCGCGCTCGACGCCGGGCTCCAGGAGCAGCGGTTGGACAGCCCCGTGGAGGTCGACGCGCTGCCGCAGCTGGCGAGCCTGCCCTCGGGCGTCGGTCCCGATCCTGCAGCGCTGCGCCGGCTGGCCGAGGCGCTGTGCGCGGCCGAACGGCCGGTGATGGTGCTCGGCTACCCGGGCCGCGACCCGGACGCCTTCGGCCAGCTGACCGAGCTGGCCGAGCTGGTCGGTGTCGGTGCGATCGACACCGGGATCAGGCTCAACTTCCCCAACAGGCATCCGCTGTGCATGACGGGGTCCGACGCTCTGGAGGGCGCCGACTGCGTGCTCTTCGTCGACGTCAAGGACATGGGCAAGCCGACCCAGAAGCTGGACTCCGTCACCCGCACCGTCGTGTCGCGACTGTCCGCAGACGCCACCGTGCTCGACATCGGCTTCAACGACCTGTCGCTGTCGTCGTGGAGCGAGGACTACGCCGAGCTGCTCGCCACCGACGTGCAGGTCACCGCCGACACGTCGGTAGCCCTGCCGCTGCTGCTCGAGGAGTGCAGGCAGATCGTCGGCGGTGAGGACGATGCCCGCGCCGCGGCACGCGATCGCTACCGCGACGCGCTGGGTCGCTCGCACGAGGCCACGTGGACGGCCTGGGCGGACAAGGTCGCGTCCACCGCGAAGGCCACTCCCGTCTCCACTGCACAGCTGGCCGCGCAGGTGTGGGAGGTGGTCAAGGACCACGACTGGGTGCTGACCGCCGGCACCGCCGCCGAGTGGGCCAAGCGCACGTGGGACTTCGACGAGCCGCACCGCCACCCGGGCCGCCAGCTCGGCACCGCCACGCAGATCGGCATCTCGCTGGGCGTCGCGCTGGCGCACAAGGGCAGCGGCCGGCTCGTCGTGGACCTCCAACCCGACGGCGACCTGATGTTCGACGCCGGAGCACTCTGGGTGGCCGCCAGGTACGAGCTGCCACTACTGGTCGTGATGTTCAACAACCGCGCCTACTACAACGACTGGGAGCACCAGGAACGGCTGGCGCGGCAGCGCGGGACGCCGATGGATCGCGCTGGCATCGGCATGGAGATCAACGACCCGGCACCGGACTTCGCGACGCTGGCGCGGTCGTTCTCCTGGTGGGCGGAAGGGCCGGTCACCGACCCCGCCGACGTGCAGGCGGCGGTACGCCGGGGTGCCGACCACGTGGCAGCCACCGGACGGCCGGCGCTCATCGACGTGGTCTGCGCTCCGAAGTAGCCGCTCCCTGCTGATGGTCTGAGTCCCCGTCGACGTCGGCGTCGGCGTCCTCCTCGTCGGCCACGCCGGCGTACTCACGCACCACGTTGGGCCGGCTCAGGAAGCCCGCCGCGACCAGCGCAGGCGCGATCCCGCCGAGAGTCAGCGCGGTCACCGGTCCGAGCAGACCGGCTGCAGCGCCGACGACCACGTCACCGATGGCCGGGCCACCCCGCGACGACATCTGGTAGAACGCCGACACTCGTCCGCGCAGCTCGTCGGGCGTCTCGATCTGCACGGCCGCGTGGCGGATGGTCGTGGCCATCGCATCGAAGGCGCCGAGAAGCATTGCGGCCAGCAGGGCGATGCCGAACCATGGCGACTGGGCGAGCAGGATCGCGCTCACGCCGTAGAGCGCCAGCGAGATCAGCAGCACCCGGCCCAGCTGCCGGCTCCTGCCGACGACACGGAAGATCGTGTAGGTCGCCAGCAACGCGCCGGCCGACGGCGCTGAGGAGAGCAGGCCGTAGCCGGTCGGCCCCACGTCGAGGACGTCGAGAGCCAGCGCGGGGAGCAGGACGCGGTAGGCGCTGAACACGGTCGCCACCAGGTCGAGCCCCATCAACGTGTAGATGAGGGGCCGGCGCTTGACGTAGCCGGCACCTTCGACGATCGAGGCCAGCACGGACCGTCGCTCACCACCGCCCATCACTCGATCGAGATGGATCACGGCGAGAACGACGACCAGCACCGCGTAGGTGGCCGCGTCGAGGGCGTACATCAGCCCCGGACCGCCCACCGCGATGAGCACACCGGCGAGCGCCGGCCCGATCAGGACGGCCAGCTCACGCGACGGGTTGAGCAACGCGATCGCCTGGGGCAGCTGTTCGCGCGGTACGAGAGCAGGGATCAGCGCCTGCCGGGCCGGCTGGTCGAACGTCGCGGCGGCTGTCGTGAACAGCACGCTGGCGACGACGTGCCACGCCTCGGCCTTGTCCGCGAACGTGAGCAGGGCGAGGACAAGGGCGACGACCATCGACAGCAGCTGAGCCACCTGGAGCAGCCGCCGACGGTCCAGCCGGTCGGCGTAGACACCACCCAGCGGGCTCAGGACGAGCAGTGCGACGGCCTGCGCCGCCCCCACAAGGCCGGTCTGGACGACCGAGCCGGTCAGGTCATAGACCTGGTAGAGGTTGGCCGCGACCGTGCCCCGCGTGCCGATCTGCGAGAGGACGACACCGGACCAGAAGAGGTTGAAGTTGCGGTTACGGAGGACGGGTGGCGGCGCCACAGGCATCCTCCGTCAGTCGACCGGAACGAGGGCCAGCTTGGCCGGGTCCATCTGCAGGTAGACCTCGGTACCGGACTCGATGGAGACCGACGGGTTCCCCCGCGCGCGCAGCTCATGCTTTCCGACACCGACGACGTGGTCGACCGCGTCGCCGAGGAAGGCCCTCGTCAGCACCGTGCCGGTCCACTCGTTGGCCACCGTGCCACCACGCGGTTGGGTGCTGAGCTCGACGGCTTCGGGGCGGATGGACACGACGACCTCCCGGCCCGGCGGCAGCTCCACCTGGGAGTGCAGCTCCAAGGCACCATCGATCGTGTCGACCGTGTAGCGGTCGCCGTCACGAGACGTGACCGACCCGGCGATGAAGTTCGACGTGCCGATGAACTCCGCGACGAACTTGCAGTTCGGGTTCTCGTAGACGTCGCGGGGCCGGCCCACCTGCATGACGTTGCCGTCCTGCATCACCGCGATGACCGTCGACAGGGCCAGGGCCTCGATCTGGTCGTGGGTCACGTAGACCGACGTGATACCGAGCTCGCGCTGCAGCCGCTTGAGCTCGTAGCGCAGCGACTCGCGCAGCTTGGCGTCGAGGTTGGACAGCGGCTCGTCGAGCAGCAGCAGGGGTGGCTCGATGACGATGGCGCGAGCAAGCGCGAGCCGCTGCTGCTGGCCACCGGAGAGCTTGGTCGCCTGGCGGTCGGCGTACTTGCCCAGCTCCATCGTCTCCAGGACCTTCATGACCCGCTCGGAGATCTCCTGCTTGCCGGGGCGTTCCCCGCGCTTCTTCACCTGCAAGGGGAAAGCGACGTTGTCGAACACCGTCATGTGCGGCCAGATCGCGTAGGACTGGAACACCATGCCCAGGCCGCGCTCGTTCGCCGGGACGTTCACCGTCCGCTCGCCCTTGTGCGTCGAGAAGAGGGTGCGGTCGGAGAGCTCGATCGTCCCGGCGTCGGGCCGCTCGAGGCCGGCGATGGAGCGCAGCGTTGTCGTCTTGCCGCAACCCGACGGACCCAACAGCGTGAACAGCTCGCCGTCGGCCACCTCGAACGAGACGTCGTTCACGGCGAAGACCCGCGCACCGTCGGCGTCCCCGCCGACAGCCTTCGAGCCACGCTTTCGGCGCTCGCCGTCGAAGCTCTTGACGAGGTTCTCGATCCTCAGCATGACTTCTCCTGGGTAGCGGACGGACGGGCAGGGTCAACCGGTCGGGACGAATGGTCACTCATGCTTGAGCCCTACCTTGGCGCCGAGCTTGTAGGCCAGCGAGACCAGCACGACGAGGGTCAGGACCATCACGACGCCGAGCGCGGCGAGCACGGTGAACTGACCGTTCTCGAACTGCTCGAAGATGAGGATCGACAGGACCTCGGTGCCCGGGCTGTACAGCAGGATCGAGCTGGACAGCTCACGGAACGACACCACGAGGATGTAGATCCAGCCGGCCAGCAGCCCCGGTGAGAGCAGCGGGAGCAGCACCCGCCGGAACGTCTGCCACCAGCTGGCGCCGCTGACCTGTGCCGACTCCTCGAGCTCCGAGGAGATCTGGTACATCGAGGTGACGGAGTACCGCATGCCGTAGGGCATGTACCTCGTGCAGTAGGCGATCAGCAGGATGAAGATCGTGCCGTAGATCGGGATCGGGCTGCGCAGGTAGACGAACGAGAGGGCCAGGCCGAGCACCAGGCCGGGAATGACCAGCGGGATGAACGCGAGCTGGTCGATGAGGGAGCGGCCCGGGACCCTCGACCGGACGACGATCCACGCGGCCACCGACATGAACGCCATCACGAGCGTCGCGGACCCGAGTCCGAGTATGAGGGAGTTCTTCAACGCCGTCGTCGCCTGCGACAGGCCCATGAGCTCGTGGTAGTTCTCGAGGGTGAGGCTCTTGAACGCCTCGATGGACGGGGCTCGGTAGTAGGGCAGCAGCGACGTGTAGAGCAGCACGAGCAGTGGCGCGATGACCGTCAGGCAGAAGTAGAAGATGATGGCGCCGCCCATGACCGGGCGCCACTTGCCCAGCTCCATCGGGCGGGGGCGGAACCCCTTGCCGGTCACGGTCTGGAAGTTCTTGCCGGAGCGGCCGACGAGGTTGGAGATGGCCACGCCCAGCATCGCCAGGACGAGTAGGCCGACGGCGAGCGAGCCGGCGGACGCGAGGTCGGGCGGATAGGTGCGCAGCACGAAGTAGATGCGGCTGGTGAAGACGTAGATGCCGTTCTGGAGCCCCAGCAGCGCGGGGACTTCGAAGCTCTCCAGGCTCCGGACGGCCATGATCAGGACTGCTGCCACGATCGCCGGGCGGGTCAGGGGCACCGTGATCTTCCGGAAGACCTGCCAGCGCGACGCCCCGGACATCAGCGCCGACTCCTCCAGGGAGGGGTCCATCGACCGGAAGGCCGCCACCATGAGGAGGAAGACGATCGGTGACAGGTGCAACCCTTCGACCCACACCATGCCCCACAACGTGAAGACGTCGAGCACACCCGGCCCGAACACCGGTTCCAGCGCCTTGTTCAGCAATCCGATGTCGGGGCTGGCAAGGAAGATCCAGGAGATCGTGTACAGGATGCCCGGGATGATGAGAGGGATGATCGAGGCCGCGAAGAACAGCGCCTTGAACGGGACATCGGTGCGTACGTTCAGGTACGCCAGGGCGGTCCCCACCACCAGGGAAAGGACCGCCGCACCCACCGCGAAGAGCAGCGAGTTCCGGACCAACTCGAAGATCCGGCTGTCGCCGTACGCACGCTGGAAACCATCGAGAGTGAAGCCCGCGTCGTCGAAGAACGTCCCCCAGAGCAGGTAGTACAGCGGAACCAGGGCGAGATAGCCGATGGTGACGGCGACGATCGCGGTGATGAACAGCTTGGGAGTGAGAAACCGGAAGCGCCGACGGTCGTCCGGGAGCAGAGCCCGCTCCTCGGGGATCACCGGCGCCGCAGTCGCCGGGTCCTGTTCTGTCGTCGTGCTCATCTCTCGTCTCCTGGCGTCCGGTCAGACTCGTCCGACTGGCCACCGTCTCGGCGGCCTTGGTGCTCCGCTACTTCTCGAGCACCTCGCCGCCGGACACGACCTTGTCGTACTTCTTCGACCAGGTGTCGCCGTCCTCGACCAGGGTCTTGACGTCGACGGGGATCACTTCGAAGTCCGCGAGGGGGTCGCTGCCGCTCTCGTTGATGGCCGGAGTCAGACCCTCGTCGACCAGGTTCTTCTGGCCCTCCTCGAGCAGCCAGTCGGCGAACAGCATGGCGGCAGCCGGGTTCTTGGCAGTCTTCATCAGCCCGATGCCGTTCGGGCGCGCGATGATCGGCTCCACGTACGGCTGGTACTCGAGCGGTGCGCCCGAACGTTTGGCCTGCTCGACGAGGTAGCTGTAGTTGGAGGCCGTGACGGCGAACTGACCCGCCGACATGAGCTCGCCCTGAACCGTGTGGCCCTTCACGATCTTCGCTCCGTCGGCCATGTCAGCGAACAGCTTGTCGATCTCGGCCTGGCTCTTGCCCTGTTCCTTCCAGTACCCCGTCAACGTGAGATACCAGTCGTAGTCACCCAGCTCCATCGAGAGCTTGCCGTCCCACTTCGGGTCCGCCAGGTCCTCCCACTTCGTCGGCTGCTGCCCCTTCTTGACGAGCTTGGTGTTCCAGCTCGGCGCGAACAGGTTGAACCGGGTCGCGGTCCATCCGTCGAAACGGCCCGCGTCGGACACCAGGTCGCGGCGCTCGCCGGCGTACTCGGCCAGGAGCTTCTCCTGGTTCAGGGCGAACATCTCGTTGGCGTTGGACTCGACGGCGTCGTTGCCGGCGTAGTTGGCCTTCTGCTCCTGCAAGATGCGCTGGAGCACCGTCTCGGAGCCGGCGCGGTAGAGGTTGACGTCGACGTCGAACTCGTCGGTGAATGCCTCCGTGACCGTGTCGGCCACCTCGCTGGTCATCGAGGTGTAGAGGTTGAACTGACCCTCCTCCTGAGCGAGGGCGACCAGCTTCTCCCGCCGCTCCGAGCCGGACAGCCCGGCGACCTCCTTGTAGACCTTCTCCGCCTTCGTCGGACCTGCCGCTTTACCCTCGCTGCCGCCGCCCTGAGAGGAGGTGGGCGAGCCCCCACAACCGGTGACCACGAGAGCCGCGCCGAGAGCCATGGCAGCGCAGCGGGTGGCGAGATGGCGCCTGTTCATCCTGGGGCTTCCTTCTGTTGAGAGCAGGTCGTGGTCGTGGGTTGGTGCGGACAGGTCAGCCGTCGACCTCTTGGCCGGCCTTGACGGTTTCGGCGTACAGCTCGTCCCAGGTCTTCGGGTCGTCGAGCAGCTTCTGCTCCGGGACCGCGACGACCTCGAGCCCCTCGAGCGGGTCCTTGGCGGTCGGAATCGACCCGATCCGGAAGTCGTCCTCGAAGATCTTCTGGCCCTCGGTGAGCTCGAAGTCGATGAACAGCATCGCGGCCGCCGGGTTCTTGGCGTTCTTCATCGCCGCGATGCCGTTGGGACGGACGACGAGCGGCTGCACGGGCTCGGTGCCGGCGGGCCGCCACTTGACGGGCGCACCGTCCCGGGCTGCCTTGTCGATCGTGTGGCTGTAGCTCGAGACCGTGACGGCGAACTGTCCGGCGGAGAGCAGCTCGCCCTGCACCGTGTGACCCTTGACGATCTTCGAGTTGGCCGCGAGCTTCGTGAAGAGGTCCTTGACCTCGGCCTCGGACTTGCCCTGCGACAGGTAGTAGTCGTACATCGCGGTGAACCAGTCCACGTCACTGAGCTCCATCGAGACCTTGCCCCGCCACTTCGGGTCGGCGAGGTCCTCGAGGCTCTTCGGCTCCTCCCCCTTCTTCACCAGCTTGGTGTTCCAACCGATGACGAAGACGTTGAAACGGCTGCCGGTCCAGTTCGGTCCCTGGGCCTCCTTGCGTGCCTTGTCGCGCAACTCGGACTTGTACTCGTAGAGCAAGCCCTCCTTGTTCGAGACGCCGAGCTCCAGCGCGTTGGTCTCGAGGATGTCGTTGGCGAAGAAGCCGGCCTTCTGCTCCTGGAGCACACGCTGCAGCACCGACTCGGAGTTGCCGCGGTAGACGCTCACCTCGATGTCATACGTGTCCTCGTACGCCGAGATCATGTCCTCGATGTCGGTGTTGGACGTGTAGATCGAGAGCTCGCCCTCCTTCTCGGCGAGCTCGACCAGCTTGTCCGTCCGCTCCTTGCCGGTGAGGCCGTTGATCTGGTCGTAGACCTTCTTGGCGGCGCTCGCCTGCTTGGACTCGCCGTCCTTCCCCCCGGACGAGCCGCCCCCGCCGGTGGGCGAGCCACCACAGGCCGCAAGGCTGAGCGCGCAGACGGCCACGATGATCGGCCGCGTCCACCGTCGGTTTCGCATGCTCTCTCCGATGTCGAAGGGTTCGTCAGCTGACGTGGGCGAGCTCAGTCGCCCTCGGGGTCAAGGGGCGGCTCGACCGTGGCCTCATGCGGCTCCAGATGAACGCCGGCACCGGCGTGCGCGCCGTGCACGGCACCCTGCGCGGCAGCGGCGGCGATCAGCTCGCTGCCCTCCTCGGGGCTGAGCTGCACCGAGTGACGCTCGATGTTGTGCAGGCGCATCGTGCGCAGCAGCCCGGTGTCCTGGATCGCCAGGTAGCGCGACGTGTCGTTCGGGTCGAGGTTGAAGTGCTGGTGCCACGCCCAGCGCGGCGGTGCGAAGAGCGTGCCCTCCGACCACTCGACCGCCTCGATCGGCTCGTCGTCGTAGTTGATGAGGGAGTAGCCGTGCCCCTTGACGATGTAGAGATAGGCCTCGGTCGTGTGCCGGTGACGGACCGACGCGCTGCCGGGCTTGAGCTCGGCCAGGTGCGCGGAGAGAACCTCGTAGTCGGCCAGGTCGAACCAGTGACCGCGGTTGTTGCGCCAGGGCCGCTCGGGCAGCTCCATCTTGCGCAGGTCGTGCGGGACGACGAGACCCTTGATCGGCGGGTGCTCCTTGTTGAAAGCGTCGCGCGCGGCGATCTCGGACGAGTCCCTGTTGCGCTTCTCGCTCGCGATGACTCCGGACTGGTATTCGTCTCGCAAGGTGATTCCTTCCGTCAGGACGTTCGGCTATGCGACAACAGACCGTCAAAGGTCTAACCATTAAACCGCCTTTTTACCCGCTTTTAACCCGATTAGCAAGGCCTGCGTGGATCGGTGCCTCGCCGTCACCCGGGGCGCTCAGCAGGGCTGCGACGGCGCTGACCGAGTGCCGGGTCATCACCGCGCGACTGGTGTCGGCCACCGGCAGCGTCATGTCGACCTGATCGGCCAGCCGCGCGGCGTTGGCCAGGTCCTTCGCGTGCCAGGTGAGGCGCATCTGCTCGAGCTCACGCAGCGTGCGGCTGTCCGTCGGCCCGTCGGTCAGCGCCCGGCGCAGGGCTGGCACGTCCAGGCCGTGGCGCCGGCCGAGCTCCAGTGCCTCGGTGATCGCGCTGATCTGCGCCCAGTGGATGAGGTTGTTGACGGTCTTGGCGACCTGGCCCGCGCCGAGCGGGCCGAGGTGGTGCATGCTCGCCGTCCAGGTGGCCAGCAGCTCACGGGCCGGCAGCAGCGCCGACTCGTCACCGCCGGTCAACAGGTTGATGGCGCCGTTCTCGGCGCCTCGGACTCCGCCCGTGAGCGCGGCGTCCACGACGTCGACGCCGTCCGGGGCGGCCGCGGCGACGGCCTGGCAGGTCTCGGGCCGCACCGAGCTGCAGAGCAGTACGAGCGAGCGGGGACGTGCGCCGGCCAGAACACCGTCCGGGCCGGTACAGACCGCCATGACGTCCTCGTCGCTCGGGACGAAGATGCTGACCACGTCGACCGACCGGGCGAGCTCGGCCGGCGTACCGGCGGGTCGGGCCCCCTGATCGGCGTACCTCGTGACCAGCGCCGCGTCGAGGTCGTGGATGACGACCGGGTAGCCGGCGGCGAGGACGTGTCCGGCGATGGGACCGCCCATCGCGCCGAGGCCGATGACCCCGAAGGACGAGTACGACGTCGGATCCGAGCGCTCGCCTGGCGGCACCGGGTCGACCTCCTGTGGAGTGGACGCAGGGGGCTGTGCTGGCGGCTCACCACGCGAGTGGCGGCGCCTTACCTCTTGTTGGCCTAATGGTCAAACCATTACGGTAGTTGCCTGGTTCGGTGCCGTCAAGGGCCCCGGGCCGCCGCTACCGTCGGGCAGGACGCGAGCCGACCGCCGGGGAGGAACTGACTGTGCGTGCAGCGCTACGCGCCGGATGGGCGCGGGTGTTCCGGTCGCTGCACGAACGCAACTTCCGGCTGTTCTTCACCGGTCACGCGGTCAGCGTGACCGGCACCTGGATGCAGCGGGTCGGCCAGGACTGGCTGGTGCTGGAGCTCACCGACAACGCCGTCGCGGTCGGCATCGCCACGGCCCTGCAGTTCCTGCCCATGCTCTTCCTCGGGATGCTGGGCGGGGTGGTCGTCGACCGCGTCGACCGACGGCGACTGCTGATCACGACCCAGGCCGTCAGTGCCCTGCTGGCCGGCCTGCTCGCGACGCTGACGCTCACCGGCGCGGTCGAGCTGTGGATGATCTACGGGCTCGCGCTGGGCCTGGGCATGGTCACCGTGTTCGACGTGCCGGGCCGGCAGGCGTTCCTCACCGACATGGTCCCGCCCGAGGACTACGTCAACGCGCAGGCGCTGAACTCCACCGTGCACAACACCGGACGCCTGGTCGGCCCCGCCATCGCCGGCCTGCTCATCGCCACCATCGGCACCGGCGTCACGTTCCTGATCAACGCAGTGTCCTTCGTCGCCGTGATCATCGCCCTCCTGCGCATCGATGCCAGCCGCCTGCGACGGTCGGCCCGAGCCGAACGCGCCAAGGGCCAGGTCCGCGAGGGCTTCCGCTACGTGTGGTCGCACCCCGACCTGCGCGCGTGCATGTTCCTGATCGCCGTCGTGGCGCTGTTCGGGCAGAACTTCCGCGTCGTTCTCCCGGTGCTGGCGCGGGACACGTTCGACCAGGGCGCTCAGGCCTACGGATGGCTGACCTCCGCACTCGGCGTGGGCGCCGTGCTCGGGGCATTGGCCGCCGCCACTCGGCAGGTGTCGACGCCACGCTCGTTGCTCTCCTGGACCTTCGTCTTCGCGGCCGTCAACCTGCTCGCCGCCATCGTGCCGAATCTCGGCGCCGCCCTCGTCGCCATGGTCGCGGTCGGCATAGCCAACATCACGTTCAACACGCTCGGCCGCACCCTGCTGCAGCTGCGCGCCGACCCCTCGATGCAGGGCCGGGTCATCGCGTTGCACGGCATGGTCTTCCTAGGGAGCACGCCCTTCGGTGGTCCGCTGCTGGGGTGGGTCTGCGAGGAGTGGGGAGCTCGCGCCGGATTCGTCGTGGCGGGAGGCACCGCACTGCTAGCCGCTCTGCCGTTCGTCGGGCGTTTCGGGACGCCGGATGCGCCCCGTGTCGCGCGCCGGACGGTCACTCAGGCAGGCCAAGGCCTTCGTGCTCGAGGCGTGCGACGTGGAACCGCCACACCGCCAGATCGTTGAGGCCGCCGCCGAGGTCGGGCAGCTCGGCGATGTCGTCGTCAGGCACCTGCCACGACGTACCTCCGGCGGCCGCCAGTCGCAGGGCCACCCGCGCCAGCGCGTCCAGGTCCAGCGCGCGCACCACTGCCTGCTCGACGCGCTCGCCGACGCTCGTCACGCCGTGGCCCAGCATCACGCACACCGACTTGCCGGCCATCACGTCGAGCAGCTCGCGAGCCAGCTCGGGCCTGCGGATGAGTACTGCGCGGCGGTAGACGGGGACGCCGTCCAGCGCCAGCCGCATCGCCGGGATGTTGTAGGCGCCGAAGACCGGATCCAGACCCACGTCGGCAAGCGCCGCGACGAGCACCGACGGCGGGTGCGCGTGGACCACCGACTCGACGTCGGCGCGGGCGCGCAGGGTCTCGCCGTGGATCGCCAGCTCGTTGGGGACGGCGTACCCGCCGGGCAGGTCACCGGTGCCGGCGAGCGACACCTCGTGGATGTCCTCCGGCGTGGTGAAGAGCAGACCGCGCTCCTCCGGCCCGCGGCAGCGGATGAGCATGCGGTCCTCGCCGGTGCGCACGCTGACGTGACCGAGGACGTTCTCGACCAGGCCGGCGCGCGCGAGCACCCGGCAGCCCAGTGCAACGGTTCGCCGCAACCCGAGGGACGCCGTCACGCCGCACCGGGGGGCAGCGGGACCGACACGTCGGGAACGGCGACCTGACGGCCACCGCATGCTCTTGGCGGTAGAATGGTCAGACCATAAACTACCGGTCGCGTTGCGTCAACGTAAGGCAACCTCAGCGTGAGAGGATCCGAGGCATGGCTTCCCGACCCCCTGCCAAGACAGCCGCCGGGCGCGTCTCGGCCGACGGGGATCTGTTCAATCCGGTCAGCGCCGGTCGGGTCTCCCAGATCATCGTGGAGCAGATCCGCGAGCTGGTGCGCAGCGGCCGGCTCAAGCGCGGTGACCGGTTGCCGAGCGAGCGCGACCTTTGCGAACGGTTCGGCGTCAGCCGGGTGACCGTCCGCGAGGCGCTGCGCGTCCTGGAGGCCAGCGGCCTGGTCGAGATCCACGTGGGTGCGCACGGCGGGGCGTTCGTCACCTCGCCGACGAGCGAACGGGTGGGAGCCGGCCTCGCCGACCTGTTGACGCTCTCGCCGCTGGACGCGGCCGGCGTCACCGAAGCCCGCATGATCTTCGAGCTCGGCATCCTGCCTCTGGTGATCGAGCGCGCCACCGAGGAGGACATCAAGGAGCTCGAGCTGCTCTGCGACACGTCCGACGTCGCGCTCAAGTCCGGGACCTACAGCATGGCGATGTCCGCGGCGTTCCACGTCCGGGTGGCGGCGTGCACGCACAACCCCGCCATCGAGATGATCGTGCACTCGTTCCACGGCCCACTGCTCATGTCGCTGCGCGAGGCGCAGAACGTCGCGCCCCTGATGGGCCGCAAGGGCAGCCGGGAGCACCGACGCTACGTCGAAGCGATTCGCGACCGCGATGTCGAGGCGGCGCGCGAGGTCATGACGGTCCACCTGCAACGCACCGCCGATCGCGTCAAGGTCATCGACTGATCGGTCCTGCTTGACCGACCGCGGAGGTACTCATGCGCCCCGTCCACATCGTGGTCGCCGTGGTCATGACGTGCTCGTCTCCCGCTCTCGCAGGCTGCGGCGACACGGAGACAGCTGGGCAGGACACCGCAAGACCGACTACCGCGACTACCACGGCGACTGCTGCGTCCCAGCCTCCCGCCACCACCGCCGCGAGCAGTCCGACGCAGTCGGCCGGTGGAGGAGCCATCCTGAAGACGGCGGACAGCGAGTTCGGCCCGATGCTGTTCGACCAAGGCGGGCAGGCGATCTACCTGTTCGACAAGGAGAACACCAACCGCCCCGACTGCTACGGCGACTGCGCGAAGGCGTGGCCGCCCGTGCTCACCGAGGGGACTCCCATCCGGGCGGGGACAGGTCCGCGCGAAGCTGCTGGGCACCACCGAGCGCCGTGACGGCTCCACGCAGGTCACCTACGCGGGCCACCCGCTCTACTTCTACGCCCACGAAGGCAAGAACCAGGTGCTCTGCCACAACATCACCGAGTTCGGTGGCCTCTGGCTCGTCGTCACCCCGCGCGGCTCCCCTGCTGCTGCCTGAGCGCGTCGGGAACCGCGAGCAGGAGATGGGCGTCCCGCGCGGCGCGCAGCAGTTGCTCCGGGTCGGCGGCCGCATCGTCGCGGACCACGGCGACGTCGAGCCCGGCTCGCGCATACGCGGCCAGTCCCTTCGCCGCCTCGTCGGGCGTGCCGGCGATCGCGAAGGTGGCCAGGAGGCCGTCGTCGACCAGGTCGGTGCGGGGGGTGCCGGCGAGCCAGCCGGCCCGGAACACCTGCGCTCTCTCCCGGTCGAGCCCGGCGACCCGAGTGATGTCGTGGTCACCGTGAACGCCCAGATAGGTGGCTACGACGGGCCGAAGGCGGTCGCGCGCACGCACGGGGTCGTCATCGACGGCGATCGACACGTACGCCGACAGCTCCATCCCCCCGCCGACCTGTTCGCGGACCCACGCCACGTAGTCCGGCGAGGACAGCACCGAGAGCAGCACGCCGTCCGCGCACTCCGCCGCCAGGCCGAGCGCCTGCCGGCCCTTCACACCGAGCACGATGGGCGGCTGCTCGCGCATCGGCGCAAAGCCGAGCCGGGCCTGCACCTGGAAGCTCGACCCTTCGTGGCTGACGGTCTCGCCGGACAGCGCCGACCGGACGATCGCCACGCTGTCACGTAGCCGGCCGATCGGCCGATCGAACGCGATGCCGAGCTGGTCGGTCATCCACCGGGGGTTGCTCGCCCCCAGGCCGAGCACGCCGCGACCGCCGGACAGCTCGTCGAGCGCCGCGAACTCCATCGCGAGCAGCATCGGGTGACGGGTCCACGGGTTGACCACGCCGATACCTACCCGCACCCGACTCGTGACGGCGCCGATGGCGCCCGCGAGCGCAAAGGCGCCGCGCTCGCAGTAGTCCTCGGTGACCCAGACGTCGTCGTACCCGAGCTGTTCGGCGAGCTGGCCAACTCGTACGGCGTCGGCCGCGTCGCGCTTGCCCGACAAGGAGAACGCGAGCCTCACCCGGACCCCGCGCCTGCCATGGTCTGGTCGAGGGCTCGAGGAGTCGGGTCGATGACCGGAACCTCCGGCAGTCGAGCGGCGGTGGCGGCCGGGTCCTTCAGCCCGGATGACGTGGCGACCATGACGACTGTCTCCTCCGGTCGCAGTTCGCCGGACGCGGCGAGCCGGTCGAGCGCGGGCAGGCCGATCGCCGCCGAGGCCTCGAGGTACAGCCCGGTGGCACGACCGATCTCGGCCTGCGCCGCGAGCACGGTGTCGTCGTCGGGGACGGCGATTGCGCGGCCGCCGCTGGCCCGCAGCGCCGCGAGCCCTTGGTAGGTGCCCACCGGCGACGCGATCGAGAACGCGACCGAAGGTCCGGCCGGCACCGGACCGGCGCGCTCGGCGTCGTTCGCGAGCGCGTCAGCGTGCGCCCCGAACGCTTCCGCGGCGACCAGTCGAGGTCGCCGGTTGATGACCCCGAGGGCATGCAGGTCGGCAAAGCCGCGGCCGATGCCGGCCAGTCCGTCTGCGTACGCGACGGGTACGACGACCACGTCGGGAACGTCGGGGAGCTGCTCGGCGATCTCGTAGGCGATCGTCTTGTAGCCGTCGACGCCGTACGGGTTGGATCCGACCGGCGGATCGGCATGCCCCGACATCGGCAGCCAGCCGCGCTCCGCAACGAGCTGGGCCATCAGCTCCCAGCGTTGCGGGCCGGTGCGCAGGGCGACCACGTGGGCGCCGTAGACCTGCATGAGTGTCTTCATCGTGGGCGGCACCGAGGCCAAGGTGAGGACGACACAGCGCAGACCCGCACGTGCGGCGTACGCCGCGACCGCCGCTCCGTGGTTGCCGGTGCTTGCGACCACGACGGTGTCGGAGCCGACTTCGACCGCCTTGGTGACCGCCACGGCCGCGAGCCGGTCCTTGTAGGACCACGTCGGGTTGCGGGTCTCGTCCTTGACGAGCAGGCGCGCCGCACCGATCCGCTCGGCGAGCGCCGGAGCTGGTATCAACGGCGTGCCGCCCTCGTGCAGGCTGACCGGCTCGGTCCGGGGGTCGATCGGGAGCAGATCGCGGTAGCGGAACAGGCCGGGTTGGCTCGGATCGGAGGGCAATCCGTGCGCGCTGCCCAGGTCGTAGGTGGGCAGCATGGTGACCGGAACTCCAGCAGCAGCGCAGTCGGGACAGCCGCGGCCCAGGGTCTCCACTGCTGGGTCGGGGACTCGACGAGCACAACGCAGACACTCCAGCGCTGCGGTGTAGTGACTCATCCGCCCACCACCAGCAGGTCGCGTGGGCTCTGGGTCAGCATGTCGACCCCTGTGTCGGTGACGACGACGGTGTCCTCGACCATCATCCCGCCCCAGCCGATCTCGTAGTACGGCGTCTCGAAGCTGAACGTCATGCCGGACTGGAGCAGCGTCTCCACACCCGGCGAGATGATCGGCGGCTCGTAGACAGCAAGGCCGATGCCGTGGCCGCAGTGGTGGCGCCGGTAGGGGCGCAGGCCGTGGGCTTCGACGACGCGCACCGCGGCGTCGAACATGTCGCCGGCGCTCACGCCGGCCCGCGCAGTCGTCAGCTGCTCCTCTTGCCCCGCGAGCAGAGCCGCATAGCGATCGGCTTGATGGGTGTCCGGCTCACCGAGCACCGCGGTGCGTGCCATGTCCGACCAGTAGCCGGCGTACACGCAGCCGACGTCGAAGCGAGCCAGCTCACCGGGCCGCCAGGCGCGCTGCGTGGGGTAGGCGTCGGCAAGGGCGGTCCGATCACCCACCGTCGCGACCACGAACCGCGGATCGGCTCCGCCGGCCACCATGGTGGTTGCGATCCGCGAGGCCAGCTCGGCCTCGGTCGCTCCGGGTGCGGCGTCGGCCAACGCAGTGGCGATGCCTGTCTCGGCGAGCTGCGCCGCGTACGCGAGCAAGGCAACCTCGTCCGGCAGCTTGCACGCACGTACCGCGGCGGCCCAGTCGGACGCTTCCACCGCGCCGGGATACGCGGCGGTGACCGCGGCCAGGACCTGCGGCTCCGCAGCGGCGTCCACCCCCCATCGGGTGCCTGCAGGCACGGCGACCTCTCGCAACGCCTGGTCGAGAGCCGCGGACAAGTCGGCGTGCCGGTCAGCACTCTGGTCCGGTTGCGATGCGTCGGCCGACTCGAAGAAGAACCGGCCGAAGGGAACGATGCGATCGACGAGTACGCCGCTCTCCGCTGCCGGCGCGGAGTCCGCGGCCGGGGCGACCAGCCAGCACTCGTCGGGCGTGACGACGGCGGCCATCCGGTGACCACGGAAGATGCTGCCGCCGACGCTGCGGTAGCCGGTCGCATACGTGACGCTCTCCGGGCTGGTCAGCACCAACGCGTCGAACGGCGCTGCCTCCAGCGCACGCCGCAGTCGCGCGAGCCGTGCGGTGGCAAGATCCGTCAGGTCGACCTCGGGCGGATGCGGGAGCGTGAGTACGCCGGCCAGCTCAGCCACCAGCGCTCGCCCCCTGTGCGACGGCGACGCGTTGCTCCGACGTGTTCGCACTGTGGGGAACGATGACTGTCTCGCTGAACTCGGCCATCACATCGATGGTCTCCGGCACGGTGTTCGCTGCGAACAGCAGACCGGCCATGGTGGTGACGCCGGCGTCGGCGTAGCGCGACACCTGCTCGGCGACCTCGTCGGGGGTTCCGATGAGATTGCGCTCGGCGAGGCTGTCGAGGCTCCGGCCCTTGAGGGTCGAGGCCGACAGCGAGGCGAGGTGGGTGTGGAGCTGCGACTCGCGGAAACGCCGCTCCGCCTCCTCGTGTGTGGGTGCGACGCTGACCGCGACCTGCAGTGCGACCTCGAACTCGCCCGGGAGTTCCCGGCCAGAAGCCTCGGCGACCTGCCCGATGTCGGCCAGCCCGTCCGCGATCTCTGCGGGAGTCAGGCAGGCGGGCAGCCACCCGTCGCCGTACCGGGCGGCGCGGTGCCGGGAGCCCGCAGCGTTGCCGCCGGACAGGATCGGCAGTGGGCTCTGGACCGGCTTGGGATAGCTCTCCACGTCGTCGAAGGAGACCCACGTGCCGTCGAAGCTGGCGCGGCGTTGCGTGAACAGCGCGCGAAGCGCCTGGATGGCCTCGGCGGCGTACTCACCCCGGTTAAGGCGCCGACCCGGCCACATCGCCTCGAACTCCTCGCGGTAGGCGCCGATGCCCACCCCGAGCACCGCCCGGCCCGCCGAGAGTCGGTCGAGGGTCGCGGCCTGTTTGGCTGCCACGACCGGGTGCCGGAACGGCAGCACCATGACCGCCGTTGCCAACCGGATCCGCTGGGTCACCGCGGCGACGTAGGACAGGTAGGCGAACGGATCGAAGAAGTTCGGCGGGGTGGTGAACTCGTCGCGCACGTACGCCTGGGTGGTGAGGTGGTCGTTGCCCCACACCGACTCGAAGCCGAGGTCCTCGGCGACGACAGCGAGCCGCACCGCGTCTTCGATGCCGGCGTAGGGCACCGGATACATCAGCCCCTCGGTGCCAGTGGGAACGCCGAGTCCGAACCGCATCAGGCGTCGCTCCTCGACATGCTGCGCGAGCGCAACGACGTGTCGTCCTCCGCTCGACCGGCCGGGCGACCCGGGGTGACGGCGTCGACGACCGTGCCGAGCAGCCAGTAGAGCACCGCGCCGTACACGAGACCCTCGATGGCGTCGGTGAGCAGCAGGTCGGTGTAGCGAGCGCCGACGGCGGCAAGAACCCACGCCGCGAAGGCTTCCCAGCGCAGCATCGGCACGGCATCGATGGCCGACTCGATGGCGCGGCCCCGGTTGCGCAGCCAGTAGTGGGTGATGAGCACCGCGGCGAACGGCGGCGCGACCACTGCGATGACCTCCAGGAAGCTCAGGAAGCGAGCGGCCAGGCCGGCGAACGCCACCACGACGGCGATGGCGATCGAGACCAGCGTCCACACCGGCTTGGACAGTCGCAGGCCCACCATGTTCGACGCGTTGGTGAAGGCCAGCGACGCCGAGTAGAGGTTGTTGTCGGCGGTGTTCCAGAGCGCCAGCACCAGCATCACCGCGGCGGGTGCCAGCAGGCCGAGACCTTGCATGACCAGGACGAAGTTGCTGTTGCCCACGCTCATCGCGGACACGGTCGCGATCGTCTCGAAGATGCCCGCACCGATGACGAAGCCGGTGAAGCAGGAGATCAGCACGTCCCGTGGCCGCTGGGCGTAGCGGGTGACGTCGCTCACCAGCGCCGCACCGGTCACCCAGGTGGCGATCACCGCACCAACCGCTGCGGCGAAGCCGATCGGGGCGGCGGGCGCGTGGTCGAGCACCGTGGAGAAGCCGTCCTCACCGGCGCCGATGCGCCACAGCGCGAACAGCGCGATGGCGATCTCGATCGGCACGGCGATGGCCGAGTAGCGAGCCAGACCCTTGAAACCGAAGATCGCGGTGGTGGTGATCGCCACGGCGAAGGCCAGCACGAAGGCCCAGGAGGGAACCTCCGGGAACAGCCCGTGTACGGCGAGTCCCCAGGTGTCCATCAGGACACCGATGAAGCCCATCGCGAGGATGCCGAGCAGCAGCGACGCGAGCACCGAGCCGACCCGGCCGAACACGGCGCGGGAGAGCAGGTAGCTGGTGAGCCCGGTTCGGAAGCCGATCAGACCCACGAGCGTCGAGACGGCGACCAACACGAGGTTGCCGACCAGGATCGCCGCGAGCCCTTCGCCGAACGTGGTCCCGCCTCCGACGACGCCACCGACCAGGAAGCTGCTCACGCTGATGTTCCAGCCGATCTGCACGATCACCATCTGCAGCAGCGACTTGCGACGGTCGGGCGGCACCGCCTGCAGGGCGTGGTCGTCGAGGTTCTCGGCCCAGGTGTCGGCCGTGCCGACCCGCTGTTCCGTTGCCATGAAGATCAACTCCTGTCCCGTGTTGGCACCCCGCGATAGTGCCGAGACACAATCTGCGGCAGGGTGCTCTCCACCGCTACGTGGTCATACCCGAACCTGGGAGGGCAGCACTTGTGGATCTGACACAACGAGCGGCTGCCCTGCTGCGTGACAGCGACGAGCTGGCCGACTCACTGGTCGACACCGTCTGGGAGCACGTGCCCGGCTACGAGCCGACGCGGCTGGACCGCGAGGAGCTGGCTGCGGTGGTCGGGCCGAACCTTCGCACCATGCTCACCGCGCTGGCGGAGGACCGCCGGCCCGGTGGCCGGGAGCTGCGCGCGGCGGAGGCGCTCGGCGAACGCCGGGCCGCGCAGGGCGTGCCCGTCGAGGCCGTCGTGGCGTCCTGGCACGCGGCCGAGCGGGTGCTGCTCCTGCGCCTGCTCGTCGGCGAGGCCGCGGTGGCACCAGAGGTCCTGCTCAACGTCTCAGGGCGCCTCGCCGCGGTGATCGACACGATGGTGGAGGCGTCGACCGTCGCGCACCGCCGGACCCGCGCCGAGATGGGGTCACACCTCGAGCACGTCGAGTCCGACCTCGTGTCGCGACTGGCTGCGGGCGAGCCGCTGGACCCCGCCGAGGTCGAGGAGCGCGCGCGGTTGATCGGCGTCGAGCCGCAGCGACCCCACCGGTGCATCGCCGCGGCACTGACCGGCGACGGCGACCCGGCCCTGCTCGGCCGGGCCCACCGGACCCTGGTCGACCACCTTCGCCCGCACGTCGACGGCCGGGTGCTGTCCGGAACCCATCAGGGCGCGCTGCTCGTCGTCGTCCCCGACTTCCCGGACGCGCCGGCGCGACTCGAGGGGGTCATGCACCGCAGCGAGCTGCCGGAGCGGCTCGTCGTCGGGCTCGGCGACCCACGTCCACGACTGGGCGAGGCAGCCGCTTCGTGCCGGGAGGCGCTGGCTGCGCTGCGGGTGGGGGTGCGCCTCGCTGTGCGACGGTCACTGGTGGCCTACCGGTCGGTCATCCCCGAGGTGCTGCTCGAGGAGAACCCGTTGGCCAGCCGCAAGCTCGTCGACGCCACCCTCGGAGCGCTCCTGCCGCACCCCAGGCTGGTGCAGACGCTGTCCGTCTATCTCGCGACTGGCCTGTCCGTGCGACTGACCGCTGACCAGCTCTCGGTGCACGAGAACACCGTCGCCTACCGGATGCGGCGAGTGGTCGAGTTGATGGAGTGCTCTCATGCCGCGGACCTCGTCCGGCCGGACGTGCTCATGTCGCTGCGCGCCCTTGCTCTACTGCCCGAAGGCCCGCCGTGGCAGGACTGACCGTCGTAAGAGAGGGTGTCGCAAATGCGCGTGACGTTGCTCGGTCCACCGGGCTCCGGCAAGGGGACCCAGGGCGAGCGGCTCGCCCGGGCGCTTCGCGTGCCGCATCTCGTCAGCAGCGAACTGCTGCGCGATGCCGAGCAGGCTGGTGGTGCGAGCGACTCGCAGGCGCGGATGGCGGGCGGCAGCCTGGTCGATGACGACGCCGTGATCGACGTCATCGAGCGGCGGCTCGCACAGCCCGACGCTCAGGACGGATTCGTCCTCGACGGGTTCCCCCGCAACACAGCGCAAGCAGGCGCGTTGGAGGCCTGGTTGCGTGATCGCGGTCAAGCCCTCGACGCCGCTGTGCTGCTGGAGGTACCGCGCAGTGTCCTGCTCGACCGGCTCGCGCGCCGCGCCGAGGCGGAGTCGAGGGACGACGACAACCCGCAGACCCGCACGCACCGCATGGACGTGTACGAGGCGGAGACGGCTCCCCTTGTCGCGCACTACGAGCACCTAGGTGTGCTGCTACGGGTGAACGGTGAGGGGGACCCGGACCAGGTCAGCCAACGCGTGCTCGCGGCCGTGCAGGCGTGACGCTCTGCCATGGTTGAGTGGTGCTGATCCGCGATCTGCAGCCGGCCGCCGACGCAGACCTGGCCAACGCCCTCCTGTTGGTGCAGCACAGTGCGTATGCCGTGGAGGCGGCGCTCATCCAGGACGACCGGATACCCGCCTTGCGCGAAGGGGTCGACGACCTGATTCGGGCCCCCCTGCTCTGGTGCGGTGCCTTCCTCGACGACCGCCTGGTCGGCGCGATCGCGTGGAGCGAGACAGCCGACGAGGTCGACATCGACCGGCTCGTGGTCGCTCCGGACGTGTACCGCCGTGGGGTTGGCCGGACGCTGGTGCTCGAGATCCTCCGCCGCGCCGGCGCTCGCCGCACCATCGTGTCGACCGGGCGCGGCAACGCCCCGGCCAGAACCTTGTACGAGCGACTGGGTTTCGGCCGCGTCGACGACCAGGAAGTGGTCGACGGACTCTGGGTCACGCGGTACGCGCACGTGCCCTAGCGGACGCTGTTCTGCTCCGCGAGTCGCGGGTGGGTCCGGGCCAGTCGCGTCGCCGACGTCTGCATCAGGGAGGTGCTGGCACCCGAGGCCTGCAGCGCGTCGAGGAACTCCTGGCCGGGCAGGCGCCCCCCTCGGCCATCTCTCGCCAGACACCTTCGCCCTTCTCGCCTGCGCTGCCGTGGCTTCGCGCCTTGACCCGGGAGACGATCAGTGCGGCCACGACGAACGTGAACGCATTGAGGATGAACGCGACGGCGGGGCCCGTCGACGACGAACGACCACACCAGCAGTCGCAGGTCGGGTCGGCGCAGCGCGGCGCCGTCCCGACCCCCTTTGGTTGGCTTGTGCGCGCCCATCCCCCTCCTCGAGCCTGCCGATCGGCCCCGGCAGCGGTCCCTGTCCGAGTCACGCCGACGGCTGGGGCAGCCGGTCGCCCGCTCGTGGCTAAACGCGCGAGCCCGGAGGAAACAGCCAAGACTCCCCTTTGCGGCCCTGCCCGTCCCTAGGATGACTTGGTGAGCTGCGGAGCGTGCGGTGCTGTGCTCCCGGCCGGCGCCAAGTTCTGCGTGGAATGCGGAACACCGGCGCAGGCCTCTTGCGCCAACTGTGGTCGTGCCCTGGTGCCGGCTGCCAAGTTCTGCATGGAGTGTGGCGCTGCCGTCCCTCGTCCAGCCGCGGCCGGTGGCGCGATGGCGTCTGCGGTTGCCGTCTCCGAGCGCCGGGTGACGTCGGTGCTGTTCGGCGATCTCGTTGGCTTCACCCCCATCAGCGAGGAGCGCGATCCCGAGGACGTTCGCGAGATCCTGTCGCGCTACTTCGCCGAGGCTCGCACTGTCGTCGAGCGCTACGGCGGCACCGTGGAGAAGTTCATCGGTGACGCCGTGATGGCGGTTTGGGGGGTCCCGGTCGCGCACGAGGACGACGCGGAGCGGGCGGTGCGTGCCGGTCTCGACTTGGTTGCTTCGGTCGAGGCGATGGGGGAACGCGTCGGCGTGCCCGACCTGGCCACGCGGGTCGGCATCGTCACCGGCGAAGTCGCAGTCACGGTGGGAGCGATCGGCGAAGGCATGGTCGCGGGTGACGCCGTGAACACCGCAGCGCGCGTGCAGGCTGCCGCAGCGCCCGGGCAGGTGTGGGTCGACGACGCGACCAGGTCGCTGACATCTGCTGCGGTCTCCTACGCGGACGCCGGTGAGCATCTGCTCAAGGGCAAGAGCGAGCCGGTGCGGCTCTTCCCGGTGCGGGCGATCATCGCCGCTGTGGGGGGCAGCCAGCGGGTGGACGGGCTCGAGGCTCCGTTCACCGGGCGTGACCGGGAGCTGCGACTCGTCAAGGAGATCTTCCACGCCGTGACCGAGGACGGTCGGCCGCGGCTGGTTGCGATCTGGGGCAGTGCGGGCATCGGCAAGTCCCGGCTGGGCTGGGAGGTCGAGAAGTACGTCGACGGCATCGACGCCCGCATCGGGTGGCACCGGGGTCGCGCCCTGTCCTACGGCGACGGCGTCGCCTTCTGGGCGCTGGCCGAGATGGTCCGTTCACGGCTGGGCATCACGGACAAGGACCCTCCGTCCGTACAACAGCAGCGGCTGAGCACCGCGCTCCAAGAGCTCGTCCCCGAGATCGGCGAGCGAGAGCGTTTGTCTGCGCGGTTGGCCGTGCTGCTCGGGCTCGAGCCCGGTGGCTCGGACGGTGGGTCGTTCCCCCGCGAGGACCTCTTCGCTGCGTGGACCTCTCTCTTCGAGAAGGTAGCGCTGGGGAGACGAGGAGTGGCGCTGCTCTTCGAGGACATGCAGCACGCCGACAGTGGGCTGCTCGACTTCATCGACCACGTGATGGAGTCGGCGCGCTTCCCCCTCTTCGTACTCACCTTCGCTCGGCCCGAGCTTGCCGAGACGCGGCCTGCGTTCGGCACCGGTCGGCGGGCCACCTCAATCTATCTGGAGCCCCTCGAGGATGCCGCCATGGGCCGCCTCGTCGACGGACTGGTCGATGGTCTGCCGGTCGAGGCTCGCGACGCCCTCACTGCCCGTGCGGAGGGCATCCCCCTCTACGCCGTCGAGACCGTACGGGCACTCATCGACAGCGACGCCGTCATTCCCCGGGACGGCCGCTACGTCCTGGCTGACGACGCAGCGCGCAAAGGCGATCTGGCCGGCATCGGCGCACCGAGCAGCCTCCAGGCGCTGATCGCTGCCCGGCTCGACGCGCTCACACCCGACGAGCGCCGGGTGGTCGGGGAGGCGAGCGTTCACGGTATGACGTTCTCGCGGGAAGCGCTGCGGGCGACGGCGCCGGTCGACGACGTGGACCCCGTGCTGACCTCGCTGGTGCGCAAGGAGATCTTCGCCTTGCACACCGACGCGTTCTCGCCGGAACGCGGCCAGTACCGCTTCGTACAGGCGCTCGTGCGGACCGTCGCCTACGACACCTTGTCGCGACGTGATCGCAAGGCTCGACACCTCGCCGTCGCGGCCTTGATCGCCGCCGACGACCAAGGTGACGAGCTGACCGGTGTGCTGGCCCGCCACTATCTCGATGCCCTGGATGCGGGGCCCACCGACGACGACGCGGATGAGCTGCGCAACACCGCGCTGGAGCTTCTGGAACGTGCGGCTCAGCGGGCCAACGCGCTCGGCTCACCGCGCGAGGCACTGCGCCACTACCTCGTGGCGCTGGACCGCGGGCCCGGGACGGACATCGTGGCTCGGTTGCGGGAGGGGGCGGCACGCAGCGCCAGCATTGTCCCGTTGCGCGACGAAGCCCTTACCCACGCCGAACGGGCGCAGGAGCTCTACGAGAACCTGGGCCGGCCCATCGACGCCGGTCGCGTGGCCGCTATCACCGGCCAGGTCCTGGTCGACGCCGGTCGGTTGCAAGAGGCCGTCGACGTGATGACCCCACACTTCGACCGGCTGCATGCTGACCCCAAGGCGTCCACGGCCATCGCCTCTCTGGCCAGTGAGCTGGCCAGAACACACAACTACCTCGGCCACAGCAGCCAGGCTGAACAATTCGCCACGGTGGCCCTCCGGCTCGCCGAGGCTCGGTCGGACTGGGCGCAGATCGTCGAGCAGATGACGCGCTACGCCACGCTGTGGATGACGCAGGACATGCCCACCGGAGGCATGGCGCTGATCGAGAAGGCGGTCGACCTGGCGCGCGAGCACCACCTGCCCTACGCGATGCTGCGTCCGCTCGGGAACCTCGCGTCCTTCAACAACTCGCGCAACCTGGTCGCTGCCGAAGCGGCCTCCCGCGAGGCCTTGACGATCATCGAGTCGATGGGTTCGAGCGACCGCCACGGCGCAGTGCTGGGCAACCTGAACATCGGGCTGTGGTTTTCGGGCGGCTGGGACGAAGTCGTCTCGGGGAGCGACCTCTCCCACTACTCGGGCGACGTTCAGTCAGCCCTGCTCGTGGAAGTGATCCTGGCGATGGTCCTCAATGCCCGCGGAGAACTCGATGACAGCTCTGCCCTCGCAGTCACCGACACGCCGACCGACGATCCCTACGTTCGCGCTTCGATCGCCATCGTCCGAGCCCTCGAACTGGCCTGGGGGGGTCAGCACGCCGAGGCGGCCGACCTGGCGCTGGCGGCGATCGAGGCTTCGCTCGACGCCTCAGGCATCGATGACGACTTCGTCCTGTACTGGCCCTTCGCGGTCGAGTACGCGCTTGCGGCATGTCGGTTCGACCGCGCGGAGGATCTCCTGACCCGGGTGGCAGAGGCGCCTTCCGGTCTCGTGACACCACTCGTCCATGCGCAGCTTCTCCGGCTGCGCGCGATGACGGCCATCGCGAGGGATGAGGCCGAGAACGCGGACGAGGACCTCTCGCAGGCGGTGGAGGAGCTTCGGGCGTTCGGCGCTCCGTTCTACCTGGCGCGCACGCTCCTTTCGCTCGCCGAGCTCCGGCAGCACAGCGACAAACCCGTGACCCCGCTCCTGGACGAGGCGCGGGCGATCTTCGTCTCGCTCGGCGCCCAGCCATGGGTGGAGGCTGTCGACAAGCTCAGCGCATCCGTGTCGGCAGCCTGAGCCGCAGCTACGAATGGCGGTCGTGGACGACCCGTAACGGCGGCGAGTCGTCGAAGGTCTCTGCTCCCGTCGGCTCCACGTGGTCGACCTTGTTCATCGACTGGCGCAGCTTGGCCAGCTCCCAGTACATCCGCCGCCGTGCCCGGTTCGAGTTCCCCAGCGGTTTGTGCTCCGGGAGGCTGTGCCACGGGTTGTAGCGAAGCACGTCCGCGAACCTCAGCTGGCTGTAGGAGTCGAAACGCTGGCGCGGCAGGCGAAGGTGCGCGACCGGGACGTACGGCGACATGTCCTCGGGCCACTTCACCGTCGCGTCCTCGATCGGCATCAGGTGGGGATCGGTCTGCACCTGAACCATGAAGTCGAACGACCATTGGTCGCGCTGAAGCGTCTGCACCATCGCATCGCGCAGGTAGTTCTCGCCGGGATGCACCGGGATCTTCGTGCGCCCGCGGAGATGCGGCTTCAGCGAGTACTGCACCGCCTGGCCCTCGCCCAGCAGGAACGGCACGTTGCTGTAGTACTGCACCTCCAGCGGGTTGCTGTGCATCGGCGAGTAGAGCAGCTGCATGAACAGGTGCAGCAGATGTGTGTCACCCGGCGCGATGGCATAGCCCACCGGCGCCTTGGCCCGCACCCACCGCTGCAGCTTCGCGTTCTCGCGGATGTTCGGCGTCACGAAGCTCGCCGGTGAGACCAGGATGAGGTCCTGCGTCTCCTTCTCGTCCTCCATAAGCTTCTGCCCCGGCACGCCCATGACCTTGATGCCGACCGAGCACTGGCCGAAGTCCTCTAGGTCCGGTGGCGCGTAGGGACCCGGGCCCGAGAAGCGCACGTACGCCGGGTAGCTGCCCGGCTGCGCGAACAGCCCGCGGCGCACGTGGACCGGCAGGTCGGACAGGACCGTGAACTCCCCGCGGAGCACTCCGAAGGTCTTGGTGTTTCCGAAGCGCTGCGCCCCGCCAGGCAGCCAGTTCTCCTTGGTGAACTTCGAGATCTCGTCGATGATCTGCTGGGTGTACTCCTCCTCGTCGTCGAGCATCTTCTCTTCGGCGAGCCGCAGGTGCTCGTCGGCGCGACGCTTGTTCTGCAACCGTTGCGCGAAGTCGAACAGCGGCGGCCGCAGCCACCGGTCGAAGTGCGGCCGGTAGAGGAACTCGATGCGCCGCTCGAGCCGCCACAGCCAGAGGACGATGTCGCTCAACGGGCGCATCACGAAGAAGGTGAACCTGCCCTCCGGCCTCATCGCAGTCCTCCTCTTTCGGGCACTCATTCCTTCGTGCGGGCCCAGGGAACGAACGCGTTCTCTGCCCCGCGCATGCTCGGGCGCAGGTCCGGCCAGTGGCGCAGCAGCACCGTGGCCATCGTGTTGTCGGCGATCCAGTCCAGCCCTTGCCGGGTGTAGACCGCCGGGGTGTAGTCCTTGGTGAAGAAGCGGTCGCTGTTGAGACGGCGCGACGCCATCAGCACGAAGATGCGGAACGCCGTGTCGCTGAACGCGAACCCGGCCGGCTTGCGCTCGGCGTACAGACCGACCATGAGGTCGACCTGCTCGATGTCGCCCTGGTAGAGCTCGGACATCTTCCGCGCCGTCGCCGAGTCCTCGGCCAGTTCGTCGAACGTCTTCGGCGGCACGAGGTGCAGCTGGCGACGGAAGTCGCAGTAGCGCGGGATGGCCATCTCCCGGTGGCGGAGGATGTCGGTCGCCGCGAGGTCCATCAGCTGGCCGTCGGGTCGCACGAACTCCTGCAGGAACCGCGGGAAGTTGTGCAGGCTGACGAGCCCGGGGTGCAGGGTGCCGAAGGAGTAGAAGAGGTCCTGCAGCGGCACCTTCTCCAGCACCTCCATGCCGCCCGGCCCCGAGAAGTCGCGCAAGGTGAAGTCGCCGAGCAACCTGTCGTCGGCGAGGCCCCGAATGCTCCAGTCGTCGGGCACCAGCGGGTGCATGCGGTAGACGGCGGTGAACTCCTCGGTCAACGCGTAGGGCACGCCGTAGTGCGCGGTTTCGGCCCCCGGGATGCCGCTGATCAGCTCGCTCGAGCTGATCCGGCCGAAGTTGCGCTTCAGGCGCTCCCCCGCCAGTCCGAACCAGTTGGCCCGCAGCGCGGTCACGGTGGTCGGGTGGCTGATGACCGCGGGGGTCCACTCGACCGTGTGGATCTTCGCGATCAGCGCGGCGATGATGAGCCGGCCCCTCTGGAAGAGCTGCTCGTCGTTCCAGTGCGGGTAGTGGGCGCGCAGCATGTCGCAGACCGAGTTGTGCTCGAGCGTGAAGAGCGCCTGCAGCATGGCCAGGCCGATCCAGAAGCCCGGTTCCTCCGTCGGGTTGCCGTCCGTCTTTCCGGGCGGCAGCGGAAGCGAACCGTCCTGCTCGATGCGCAGCTTGCCGTCCTTCCCGGTCCGCACGAACATCTGGTACTCACGGGACTGGCCGTAGACCTGTGACGCATCCCACCAGTGCGAGCTGCTGTTGATGAACGTCGGCGGATGGGCCGGTCCGGACGCAGGCCGCGTCGGGTCGTCGGGCACCCGCATGATGCGCATCGGCCTGTCGGGCCACTCGTCGTCCTCGGCGAGCTCGATCTCCCACGGGTTGTCGTGGGGGCTCTTCCCGTGGCTGAACCAGTCGCGGATCATGAACTGCAGCCACGGAGCCACCAGCGCGTTGACCGACGTCGCCTCGATCATCCTGCCGCCCTCGCGCGTCATCAGCGCACGGCTGACCTCGCGCGGGCTCGGCGTGAGCTTGGCCTGGTGCGACTCGTCGGGGATCGTGGCGAGCGGGATGTTGCGGCCGAACCGCGAGCCGGCCATGCCCATCGCCGGGTCCGTCTCGTCGTTGTAGGTGCCGTCCAGCGTGCGGTTGGTGAGGTCCTCCTGGCGCCTGGGTGCTACCGGCGGCAGGTTCTCGGAGGCGATGGTGCGCGTGTCGTGCAGGTTCAGGCGGCGCAGCGTCTGCCGCACGCCGGCGAGCACGGCGAGGGCCAGCGGTTTCGGCAGCCGCTCCCAGCCCATGCTTCGGTCGATCTTTCCGGCCACCAGCTCGACGGCCCGCCACAGCGGGCCACCTTCATAGCTGCCAGAGCCTGCCTTTTCGTTGCTGTGCACCATGTCGGGCTAGCCCTTTCCTCGTGACGGTTGATCCTGGGCGAGGTAGCGCAGCGCGCGGACGCCGGGAAGGAAGAAGTAGGCACCGCCCCGCACTCGAACGAAGGCCGGCACGTCCGAGTAGCGGCGACGCACCGGTCGTGCGGGCGTCGTGAACGAGGCGCCCTTGGCGTGCCGTGCCCCGACCAGCGGGTCGGGCTCGTCGCGCAGCCCGTTGAAGGTCGGGTTGTTCACCCACGAGTGCTGCACGAACTCGTACTGTCTTGCCAGATTCGTGTTCAGGCACATGAAGTAGAGCCCGCTCTCCCCTTCACCGCTGGGTGTGCCGTAGCCGCGACCGCGCCGCAGCAACCGGTGTCGGTTGTTGATCGCAAGGGACTGCTCGGAGCCCGGTCGCGGCTCGAGCGAGTCGCGCGGGTTGACGCGGCGTACGTGCGACCCGATGGGACATGCGAGTCCGCGCGGGTCGGTGTCGTGATAGCCGAACGCGTTCTCGTGAGCGAGTGCGGGGTCGTCGCGCTCGGCAGCGAGCACCAGCGGCGCGCCGCTTGGCCAGCGACCGACCATCTTGGCTGCGAGCAGCTCGCGAGCTTCCTCATCGGTGCGGCCGTCCTCGTGCCGTGTCGCCGCGTCGACGAAGGACCAGAACGCGTCGACGTCCTGACGAAGCTGGCGCAGGACGAGGTAGGACCCGTTGCGGCCCAGGTCGGCCAGGCCCGAGTCCTCGTCCCGCGGCAGCAAGGATCGCGGGTCCTCCACGGGAGGGAGCAGGGGTCGCTCGCTCAGCTGGTCGTGCTCGTTGCGGTAGCCGAGCACGAACTCCCCCGCGCGGACCGCGCCGGCCTCGCCACCGCGGCCGAGCCCTTCGATCAGCGGTTGGGAGATGCCGTCGTGGAAGCCGAACGCCTCGGTAGGCGTCAGCTCGGAGGTCTCCAGGCGCGCCACGACCCGCAGCCCGTTGGCCCGGGCGTCGTCGACGACCTCGTTGCACCGCTCGGCGAGCAGGTCACGGGTACGCGCGTAGACGAGCATCACCACGTGCACCGGCTCGGACCCCGGACCACCCCATTGCCATCCACGCGGATCGTCGTCGTCCTCGTCGCCGAGTAGGCGGCTCCGGTACGTCGTGGCCATGCCCGACACGAACTGCTCGGAGAACCCCGGCGCCAACGGGCGGCCGGGCGCCAGCGCCGCGAGCCCCGCCGATGTGAGCGCGACGTTGAGAGCCACGTCCCTGGCGTGCTGCGCCGCGGTGGTGACCTGGCCGCACCAGCGGGACAACGCCTGGCGCGCCGCCGCCGGGTCGTCGATGCTGAGCAGCAGGAACGTGGCGAACTTCAGGGAGCCGTAGCCACGCACGACGAGACCCTGGATGTCGTCGAGGTCGAGGCGGACGTTCATCGCTCCCTCACACCTTCGCGAGCCATGCCTCCGCCTCCTCCTCGTCGGACACCCGGGGGAGGTCCACGCGCAGGACCGCATTGCTGTCGATGTTGCGCGCCGGCGCGCTGTCGTACGCCGAGTACCAGACCGTGGTCGGCACCTGGTGCCGGCGCAGGTAGTTCTTGAAGGCAAGCTCGTCCTTGGCCCCCCCGAAGAACAGCCAGCGCGTGGACGGGTAGCCGACGCCGTTGCTGAACACCGCGTTGAGTCCCCACGAGAGCCGGTCGATGAAGTCGTCCATGTAGCTCTCGAGAGACCCGTCGTAGCTGCTGGCGAAGATCAGCCGCCGGCCGTCCTCGACGGGAACCCAGCGGGCAAAGTGGATGGTGCGGACGCCGGCGAGGTTGTCGCGGTTGTAGACATGGCGTGCGGCGTAGTCGAGGCCCACGAGGACCGTGCGCATGGTGAGCCGACGCAACGCACCGGGTTTGACGAAACCCACGGCCGTGAAGGGGTTCTGCGTGACGAAGTCCTCCAGCCGCTCGAGCTCACGCGTGTGCTCGACGGGCGCCGGTCCCGACTCCGCGACGTCTCGGCGTTCGGCCAGCCGGATCAGGACCAGCCCGACGAGGGCGAAGAGCACCAGCAGCGGCAGGGTCACCAGGACGACGAGCGGCAGGACGAGGAAGTGCAGCTTCTCGCGCAGCCGGAACAGCAGCCCCGGCGGCCGTGGTGGCCACGCCGCCCAGGTCAGGTCGTCACGAAGGGTCAGCAGGGACCGGATCCTGCTGTGCGCCTCGGTGGCGCTCAGATCGGCCGGGATCGTCCCCGGCCGGTCGACGAAGTCGTCGATGCACTCTCGAAGCCGCGCTTCCTGGTGGACCTGGTCGACCGTGCGGCCAACGGCGTGCACGTAGGTGGCGGCCGGCGCGACGAGATGGTCGCGGAGCCAGGCGATCCGCGCCCGCGGCGACGCGGGGTCCGGATAGTCCTCGCAGTGGCCGAAGACGGCATCGGTGCCGTCGCCGAACGGCGTCGCGAGGTCGAGCACGTGGCGGCCAGCCGGCCCGTCCACGTCGGCCATGTAGTAGAGGCAGGCAGGCAGCGGGGCGCCGTCGAGGTCGGTGGCCTCCTCCAGCACGAAGATGCGGGCGAAGTGCACGCCCGGGAGCTCGGCCAGCGCCAAGGTGTCGTTGTCTCCCGCGCCCTGGTCGTGCATGTGCTCGAGCAGCCGCGCGACGTCGGCGCGGCGGCCGGCCCGGATCGGCGCTCGTACGGTGACAGCCACCTGATGGGGCATCGCGCGACGTCCTCCCCCTGACCGATGTCCTGCTAGTCCCGCTGACCCGCACGCAGGGCGAACCACGCCACCCGCCGCCGCCGCAGCCAGACCACGCCCAGGTGCAGGCCCGAGGCGACCTCGCGGGTCTCGTCACGGACCATCCGGGCGACCCATGAGGTGTGGGAGTAGTCGATGACCACGCACGGCTCGTCATCGACCCAGCTCCGGCCCGGCGAGACGGCGGCCCGGATCAGGCGCAGCCGCAACGGCGTGATGCGGTTCACCAGCTCGTCACCGGCCGGTCCGACGACCTTGCCCTGCCAGCCGACCCAGTAGGCGATGCGGGCGAGCACGCGACACAGCTTCGACCCCGGGAACAGCAGCACCGTGCCGCGCAGCACCTCGCCGGGTGGCAGCTGGCCGGGCGGGCTGGTGCGGAAGATGGTGTCCAGCCCGGCGTTGCTCGTTCTCGTCAGCTCGCCCTCGTCCAGCGTCCGCGTCGCAGGGTCCGCGGCGAGGCGGGTGCGCACACTCATGTCCAACTCCTCCCCAAAGAGGGACGTGCGCCCGAAACTCCCGACTTCGGAGGCCGCCCCCAGAGCCTCAGTGTCGGCGCGTGGCGACGCACTGTAAAGGCGCCGACGGCCAAAGTTCCTTTTCGCTTCCACAACCCGGTGTCGATCGTCGCAAGGTTGACCGGGTCGGCGGTGGCTGGCAGCGTGACAAGTCGGGACGAACGAGCCGGAGGGGTGGCCATGGCGATCGACCCTGCAACGGCGCGCAAGGTGTTGGCGGGCATCCGGCTGCTCAACGGAACCCTCGGGCTCGTCGCACCGAAGGTGCTGCTGCGCCGCCTTGGCACCGACCCCGACGTCGACCGGTCCGGCGTCTACCCGTTCCGTATGTTCGGCATCCGCACGATCCTGATCGGTGCCGACCTGCTCCTGCTCACGGGCGACGACCGCCGTCGAGCGGCCCAGGTCGCCGTGGTCATCCACGCGTGCGACACGGCCTCTGCCGTGTCAGCAGGCGTGCAGGGCTGCCTACCTCGTCGCGCAGCCGTCATGACCACCGCGATCTCGGGGCTGAACACCGCGCTGGCCGTCATCGCCACCCGTGAGGGCTGAGCTAGTCGAGGAAGACCTCGACCGGTCTCGACGCGATCGTGGCCGTCGACCGCTCGTCGTACATCCGTAGGGCGGCCGCCGCCGCCAGCTCACCGAGGGAGCGGTAGGCCTCGAACTCGCGGTCGCCGTAGAGCTGCTGGGCAGTCGAGTCGTGGGGGAAGTTCGGGTGTCCCTTGGCCCAGGCCAGGACGTCCCACGACGCGTGCTCCGGGAGGGCGAGCTTGCACAGCCATAGGTCGGCGCGGACCCCGTTGGGGTAGGTGCAGGTGCCCTGGACGACCAGGGTGGACGCTCCCTTGGCGCCGGACCGCGGACGCATCTTCGTGGGGTCGAGGTCGATCTCGACACCGAGGTCGGCACGGGCCGTCTGCATCGCGAGCCCGAATGCCGACCAGCTCTGCGGCGAGTCGCCGCTTGCGTCGAAGACGACGATCTCGGTTGCACCGCGACGCAGCGCCTCTACCAGGCCGAGGTTCTCGTAGTGGCCGCCATCGGTCACGTAGACCCACCTGCGGGTCAGGCTGGTCTTGCCGCCCATCTCCCGGAGCAGAGCCAGCGGACCTGGTTGCCGGGCTTGCCACTTCATCTGCGCCCAGACGCCGCTGCCGGGGTGCTGCGGGGTGTCCTGCAGCGGGTTGGGCAGCCACAGCCCGAGGCGCACGTTGGCCAGGCCGAGCAGGATGCGGATCGGTGCGCGCGTCTCGCGACCCATCGCCGGCGACACAGCGGCGCCGCTCACCGCCACCGCACCAGGGACGGTCACGAGCCGCGTGCCGGCCCGCCTGGCGTACACCGCGGTCCCGACCATCCCGGGCGGCGCGGCCGTGCCTCCCGGCTTGCCGGGGGCTGACGCCTCGTCGGCGAGACCCGGCTCCCCCTTGAACATGGTGCCGCTGGTGATGCCGGTGTACGACCTGCTGAACGTCCACGGCGCACACCCGCGCCCCGACGGCACCCGGCCGGCCTCGTCGGTGTTGACCGCCGCGCAGATGACCAGTGCCGGGCGACCGGTCAGGCCTTCGAGCGGCACCGGCTCGCTGTAAGGGCGCGGCGCAGCCTCGGTGGCCGTCGCGTTCCGCTTGACCGCGAACGCCGACGCGAGCCGGGCCCGGTAGAAGGAGTGGATCGAGTTGCGGTTGACGTCGGTGACGACCTGCCACAGCGCGACGATCAGCAGCGCCCCGACGGCGTACAGCGCCTCTCGCCAACGGAACCCGTAGAAGGCCGCGCTCGAGGTCCAGGCGAGCAGCGCCACGAGCAACAAGCCCACCGCGACAGCGGATCCGATCCACGGCGCCAGCGCGCGCATCACGCGTGCGACGACCTTCGCCACCCCGCCCTTCGCCGACTCGGTCGAGGTCGACAGCTTGGCGGTGACCCGCCCGAGGCTGCCCTTCACGAGTCCGACGATCGCGAGGGAGGTCGCCACGAACCCGGCGGCCTGCTCACCGAACGGCACCGCGCCCGGGTCGATGGTCGTGGTGCTCACCGCGCGCAGCAGGAGGGGGACGCCGAGAAGCAGCGCCGCCACCACGACGGCCAGTGCGAACACCCGCAGGGTCCACGCGTCGAGGAACCGGGTGAGTGAGTCGCGGGGCGGACGGTAGACGTCGTGCAGCCGTTCGATCGAGAACAGCGTGATGCCGACGATCAGGATCACCACGACGGTCGCCACGACGACCCCGACGTGCCCCAGCTCCCACAGCTCCGGGTCTTCCCGGGACGGAGTGAGCAGACCCCACGCGTGCAGAGCCCAGCCGAGCAGCTTGCCCACGACGTAGAGGATCGCGAGCATCGGCACAAGGTTGAGCAGCAGGCCGTAGAGAATGCTGATGATGCCGACGGCGGCAACCCGCGAGTCCTCGATGAGGTAGCGCGTGTGGGCCCGCAATCGTCGTTCCTCGGGCGAGCCGGGGGCGTACGGCGGCAGGTCGCCGGTGGCGTCGTCGCTGGTGAGGTCGTGGTTGAGCATGGCGAACGACGACGCGATGTAGGAGCCACCGGACACTGCTGTCACGAAGTCGGCATCCGCGTACCACGACGGCTTGTCCGCCTCGGGGCGGCTGAGCCGCTGGAGCCCACCGAGAGAGTAGGCCGCCGACCGGATGCCGCCACCGGAGCAACAGACCGCTCTGACCTGTCGAGCAGCACGTGTCGGATCGGCCTCGTCGGGTGCGGGCCCGGCGTCCGGCGTCGCGGGAGGCCTGCCCGGGAGCAGCTGCACGGAGGGTGGGCGGCCGACGAGCCATCGGCCGAACCATTCGCGCAACGACTCGCTCTGCACCTGCGACACCTCCAGGAGGTCGCGGCACCACGAAAGGGATGGTGCCCGCCGACAGGGTGACAGCACGCAGTGCGCTCGCGCCAGGACTTCCCTCGAGAGGGATCAGTTCGCCGGCGTGACGACGTCGTCGACGACGGCTTTGACACGTCGCCGGGCGAGCAGGGTGAGAACCGTGGCGATGGCCAGCAGCACATAGACGGTGGCGGCGAACGGGCTCGAGACGAGGGCCGTCGCGTCGCCTTGGCTGATGGCGAGCGTGCGCCTGAGCTGCTCTTCGGCGATGGGGCCGAGGATGAGGCCGATGACGGCCGGTGCGATCGGATAGCCGAACCGGCGCATGACGTACCCGAGGACGCCGATGGCGAGCAGCACCCACAGGTCGGTGCGCACGCCGTTGAGCGCGTAGCCGCCGAGGGCCGCGAACATCAGGATGCCGGCGTAGAGATAGGGCCGCGGGATCCGCAGGAGTTTGACCCACAGTCCGACGAGGGGAAGGTTGAGCACGAGCAACAGCACGTTGCCGACATAGAGACTCGCGATCAGCGCCCAGACGAGGTCGGGTTCGTTCTCGAACAGCAGCGGGCCTGGCTGGATGCCGTAGCTCTGGAACGCCGCGATCAGTACGGCGGCGGTCGCCGACGTCGGCAGGCCCAGGGTGAGCAGCGGCACGAGTACCCCGGCGGCTGCGGCATTGTTGGCCGCCTCCGGGCCGGCGACACCCTCGATCGCACCCGTCGTGCCGAACTCGTCCTTGTGCCGGGACAGCTTCTTCTCCGTGGCGTAGGACAGGAAGGTCGGGATCTCGGCGCCGCCGGCAGGCATCGCACCGATCGGGAACCCCAGTGCGGTGCCGCGCAGCCAGGGCCGCCACGATCGGCTGAAGTCCTTCCGCGTCATCCAGTTGCCCCCGGCAGGAGTGATCTCGAGCGGGTCGTGCCGGAGCCGGGAGGCCACCCACAGCACCTCGCCGACGGCGAAGACACCGACCGCGAACGTGACGACGTCGATGCCGTCGGCCAGCACCGGAGCGCCAAAGGTGAACCGGCGTTGCCCGGTGAGGCTGTCCGTGCCGACAAGACCGAGCAGGAGCCCGATGCTCAACGAGGCAAGACCGCGCGCCACCGAGGACCCGAGCAGGGCCGACACGGTGAGCAATGCCACCACGGTCAGCGCGACGTAGTCGGCTGGGCCGAGCTGGACCGCGAGCTCGGCCAGTGTCGGCGCGATCAGTGTCAGGCCGATGGTCGCAATCGTGCCGGCGACGAACGACCCGATCGCGGCAGTCGCCAGAGCTGCCGCGCCTCGGCCGGATCTGGCCATCCGGTTGCCCTCGAGCGCGGTGATGATCGAGGCCGACTCACCGGGCGTGTTGAGCAGGATCGAGGTGGTCGACCCGCCGTACATGCCGCCGTAGTAGATCCCGGCGAACATGATGAATGCCGCCGTGGGCTCCACCTTGTAGGTGAGCGGCAGCAGCAGCGCCACGGTCATCGCCGGGCCGATGCCCGGCAGCACGCCGACGGCGGTGCCGAGCGTGACCCCGATGACGGCATAGAGAAGGTACGCCGGTTGCAGCGCGACCCCGAAGCCGTCCATCAGCGAGCCGATGTCACCCACTGAGCAGGCTCACCCCCTCGAAGATGCCAGCGGGCAGCGAGACACCGAGTCCGGAGACAAAAAGCGCCTGCACGGTGAAGCCGAGCACGATCCCGACGCCCGCAGCTTTGACGACGCGACCTCCTAGCGCCCAGGCGACCACGGCGAACAACAGCGCGCCCGCAAGCGCCCAGCCGAGCCGGTCGACGAGCACGACGTGCGCCGCGAACCCCGCGACGACCTTGGCGAGGGTCACCCAGTCGGTCGGCGCGTTGACGTCGACGTCCTCGCCGGCCTCCGGCTCGGCGTGCTGGCCGCGCAGGATGCCGACGAGCACGGCGACGCCGGCGACGACGAGCGCCGCCCCGACGGCGTACGGAAAGACGCGCGGGCCTACGACGTTGGAGCTGAGCGGGACGTTGATCCGGTTGGCGTCGATGATCGTGAACAGGCCAAGGCCGACCACCGCCAGCGCGACGAGGATCTCCGGCAGGGAGGGGCGGGCCTCCGTAGCGGAGGTCTCGTCCGTGCCGACGGCCATCGCTACTTGACCAGTCCGAGGTCCTTGAGCACCGTCGCGGTTGTCTCCTGCTCGTCCTTGATGAAGGCGGCGAACTCGTCACCGGTCTGGAAGGTGTTGGTCCACCCCTCCGTCTCGACGACCTTCTTCCACTCGGCCGAGTCGTTCATGTCGGTCACCAGGGTGACCAGGCGCTCCGTTGCCTCTTTGGACAGTCCCTTGGGAGCCACGACGCCGCGCCAGTTGATGAGCTCGACGTCGTAGCCACCCTCCGTGAGCGTGGGGGCGTCGACGCCGTCGACCCGCTCGGGGCCGGCGACAGCCAGGGCACGCAGCTTGCCGGCCTTGATCTGCTCGGCGTACTCGCTGACGCCCGAGATCCCGGCGGACACCTTGTTGCCGAGCAGCGAGGCGAGCGACTCGCCGCCGCCGGAGAACGCGACGTAGTTGAGGTCCTTCGGTGAAGCACCCGCCGCCTCGGTCAGCAGCCCGGCGACGATGTGGTCGGTGCCGCCTGCGGAGCCACCGGCGATGGAAACCTTTCGGCCGTTCGCCTTGATGTCGTCGCCGAGGTCCTTGATGGTCTTGTACGGGCTCTTGGCCGGGACCACGATGACCTCGTCCTCGGCAGTCAGGCGCGCGATCGGCGTGACGTCGTCGAGCGTCGTCGGCGAGCCACTCGTCTCGATGGCGCCGACCATGACCAGCCCCATCACCATGAGGTAGTCCTCGCTCTTCTCGTTCGCCAGCTGAGCGAGGCCGATGGTGCCGCCGGCACCGGGGACGTTCGTGACCGTCGTCGCCTTCGCGAGTCCGGCGTCCTTCAGCGCGGTGCTCATGGCGCGGGCCGTACTGTCCCATCCGCCGCCAGCGTCGGCCGGGGCCATGATCTGCACCCGACTCACCGGCTCGGCGCCGTCCCCGCCGGCCTTGTCTCCGCCGGACTTGTCGACGGTGCCCCCGCACCCGGTCAGGGCGAGGCCGGCGATGAGCACGCAGGCAAGGCCCGTCCGTAGCCGGCGCCTGGGAACGGGCGGGGGAACGTGGGTGGCTAGCGAGGCCATGGCGGTCCTTTCGTACGGACGTTTCGTGTTGCGAGTTCGCCGGACGCTAGGCGGCGGCGCCATGCGGACAAAGCCTGTGGTCATAGCGGTCGTAATGGTCGTTTTGGTCGTGGTGCGGGTCACCGCTCCGTGCGGCACGATGGCCCGATGAGACGGGCGTTCCCGCTGGCCGTGCAACTACTGGTGATGCAGGTGGCCATCGTCCTGGCGACTCTCGTCGCTGCCGGCTTCCTCGCAGCACACCTGCAGAGCGAGCAGATCCGCCAGACCTACGAGGGACGGGTGCTGACCATCGCCCGCAGCCTCGCGGACCTGCCGGCGGTGCAAGAGGCCTACCGGAGCGACAACCCGACGGAACAGCTCCAGCCGCTCGCCGAGCAGGTGCGGGCCTCAGCCGGCGCGGAGTTCGTGGTGTTCACCGACCGCAACGGCATCCGTTACTCCCACCCCGACCCAGACGAGATCGGGCAGCAGGTCTCCACCGACCCGAGCATCGCGCTGGCCGGCGGCGAGTTCGTCGGCACCGAGACCGGCACGCTGGGTTCGTCGCTGCGGGCCAAGGTGCCGGTGCGGGGCGCCGCCGGCCAGGTGGTCGGTGTCGTGTCGGTCGGCGTCCTCGAGAGCAGGCTCTCGGCGGACCAGGCCGATGCGGTGCCCCGACTTGTCGCCTGGCTGACTGCCGCTGCCTTCATCGGTGTCCTCGGTGCCGTTGTGGTGACCCGCCTGGTGCGGCGCCGGATCTTCGGCCTCGAGCCGGAGGAGATCGCCGAGCTGTTGCAGACAAGGGACGCGATGCTGCACGGTGTGCGCGAGGGCGTCGTCGCCCTGGACTCCAACGGCAGGCTGGCGTTGGTGAACGACGAGGCGATGCGCCTGCTGGACCTGGCGGAGGACCCCACCGGCCAGCCGGCGACCGAGGTGTTAGAGGCCCATGACCTGCTGCCCTTCGCGCTGAGCCCGGACGACCTCACCGACCGGCTAGTTCTCTCGGGTGAGCGGCTGCTCGTGATCAACAGCACCACCGCGCGGGTCGGTGACCGCCATGTAGGCCGGGTGCTGACCCTGCGCGACCGCACCGAGCTATTCGACGCGCTGCGCGCCCTCGACGGGCAGCGCGACATCACCGAGGCGCTGCGCGCCCAGGCGCATGAGTTCTCCAACAACCTGCATGTCGTGTCCGGACTCATTGACCTCGGCAGGCACGCCGAGGCGGTCCAGTTCATCGAGCGAGTGGGCGGGGGCAGCGGGACCACGTACGGCGCTTCGCTGCGCGAGATCGAGGATGCGGCCGTCGCCGCGGCGATCGTCACCAAGTCCGCCACCGCTCGCGAACGCGGCGTGACGTTCCGGCTCGACCCCGACTCCGAGGTCGCCGATGGGGCGGGCAACGACGTCATCACCATCATCGGGAACCTCGTCGACAACGCCATCGACTCGACGGGGACCGGGGGCACCGTCGACCTGCTGGTGCACCAGACGACGGAGGACGGTGTCGAGATCCGCGTTTCCGACGACGGGCCTGGCGTGCCCGCCGAACTGCGCGCACACATCTTCGAGACGGGCGTCACGACCAAGGCGCCGACGCTCGACCATCACGGCCGCGGCATCGGCCTGGCGCTGGTCTCGCGCATCGTGGCTCGTCGCGACGGCCGCATCAGCATCGTCGACCGACCGGGTGGGGGCGCGGTGTTCACGGTGCTGCTGCCTTCGTCGACGACGCCGCACGAGAGCGCCCGTCCTCCGTCGGTCGTGCCGTGACCAAGCCGGAGCCCCCGATCCGGGTGCTCGTCGTCGACGACGACTTCGCCGTGGCAAGCGTCCACCGCGCCTACCTCGAGTCGATGACGGAGTTCACCGTCGTCGCGGAGGCGCACAGCGCACGCCAGGCGCTGCGGGCCATCGAGGAACTCAGGCCTGATCTCGTGCTGCTCGACATCCACCTGCCGGACATGTCGGGGCTGGAGGTGCTGCAACGGCTGCGGGCACGTCCGGGCGGGCAGGAGATCGATGTCATCGCCATCACCGCGGCGCGCGAGGTCGAGACCGTGGGCAACGCGATGGCCGGTGGCGTCGCGCACTACCTGATCAAGCCGTTCACGCTGGAGGTGTTCCGCGAGCGGTTGCAGGGCTACGCGGTGCAGCGACGCGAGCTGCGCCGCCGAGCCGCTCGGCACGGCACGGTGCGCGACCAAAGTGAGGTGGACCGGCTGCTCTCGGCGCCGCGCCTGGCCAGGTCGTCTGAGGAGCTGCCCAAAGGCCTGTCCCGGCACACCCTGTCCCTCGTCGCCGAGGTCCTGCGCGACGCCTCGGGCGATCTCTCCGCCGGCGAAGCGGCCGCTCGTTGCGGCCTGTCCCGCGTCAGCTCGCGTCGCTACCTCGAGCAGCTCGCCGCGATGGGTCTGGCGGACGTCCGGCCACGCTACGGAACGGCCGGTCGCCCCGAGAACGGCTACGTCTGGCACGGCGAGGCGGCCGAACAGAGCTGATCCAATGCGGTGTGGGGCCGCGCCGCACGGGGGAAGCACGAGGCCATGACGGTCGTCGGCGTCCACGCCTCCCACGAGCAGGTCCATCCCTCGGCGCTGCTGGAGGCAGTGCAGCTTGCGCAGGACGTCGGCTTCACCGCGGGGATGTCCTCCGACCACTTCTCCCCGTGGAGCCAACGCCAGGGCCACTCGGGCTTCGCCTGGTCCTGGCTCGGCGCCGCGCTCCAGGCGACCAGCCTGCCCTTCGGTGTCGTCAACGCGCCCGGTCAGCGCTACCACCCGGCCGTGATCGCCCAAGCCGTGAGCACGCTCGAGGCGATGTACCCCGGCCGGTTCTGGGTGGCGCTGGGCACCGGCGAGGCATCCAACGAGCACATCACCGGCGGCGGGTGGCCCCGCAAGTCGCTGCGCAGCGCGCGCCTGCTCGAGTGCGTCGAGGTCATGCGCGCACTATTCGCCGGCGAGGAGGTCAGCCACGAGGGTCTGGTCACCGTCGACCGGGCCCGGCTGTGGACGCGGCCGGAGACGCCGCCACCGTTCATCGGCGCGGCGGTCAGCGTCGAGACGGCACGGTGGGTGGCCGGCTGGGCCGACGGGCTCGCCACCGTCGCCCAGCCGCACGACCACCTGCGCCAGATGGTCGACGCGTTCCGGTCGGCCGGCGGCCACGGACCGCTCGTCCTCCAGGTCCATCTGTCCTATGCGCCCGACGAGGACGAAGCCCTTGCCATCGCACACGACCAGTGGCGGACCAACGTCTTCGCCCCACCGGTGTGCTGGGACATCGACTCGGCGCAGACGTTCGACGAGGCGGCCAAGCACGTGACGCCGGAATCCATGCGCGACACGGTGCTCGTGTCCGCCGACCCGGCCCAGCACGCGGCCTGGCTGCAGGAGCTGATCGAGATCGGTTTCGACGAGGTCTACCTGCACCATGTGGGGAAGGAGCAGCGGGAGTTCCTCGAGGTGTTCGGCGCCAAGGTGCTGCCACAGCTCGACGTCACCGCGAAGGTGACGCGGTGAAGATCAGCGACACCAGTGACCTGTGGTGGAAGACGGCGGTCATCTACTGCCTCGACGTCGAGACGTTCATGGACTGGGACGGCGACGGCACCGGCGACCTCGCCGGTCTGGCGCAACGGATCGACTACCTCGCCGAGCTGGGCGTCACCTGCCTGTGGCTGATGCCGTTCTATCCGACCCCCGACCGCGACGACGGCTACGACATCACCGACTTCTACGGGGTCGACTCGCGACTCGGGACGCACGGCGACCTCGTCGAGCTGATCCGCACCGCCAGGGACCGGGGCATGCGCGTCATCGCCGACCTGGTCGTCAACCACACCTCCGACAAGCACCCTTGGTTCCGCGCGGCGCGGTCGAGCCGGACCTCGCCGTACCGCGACTACTACGTGTGGCGCGACGAGCCGCCCAAGGAGAAGGTCGCGACAGTCTTCCCGGACCAGGAGGACAGCGTCTGGCAGCTCGACGAGAAGACCGGGCAGTACTACCTGCATCGCTTCTACAAGCACCAGCCCGACCTCAACGTGGCCAACCCCGTGGTCCGCGACGAGATCGCCAAGATCATGGGCTTCTGGCTCGAGCTGGGGCTGTCCGGGTTCCGCGTCGACGCGGTGCCGTTCCTTCTCGAGACTCTCGGCGTGGAGGACGGCGAGTCGGAGCTTCCCGAACCCCATGACTACCTGCGCGCGCTTCGCGAGTTCCTGGGACGGCGGGTGGGCGACGGCGTACTGCTCGGCGAGGTCAACCTGCCGCACGACCAGCAGCGTGACTTCTTCGGCGGCGACGCCGGCGACGAGCTCACCATGCAGTTCGACTTCATCGGGATGCAGAAGCTCTATCTCTCGCTGGCCCGTCAGGACGCGGGGCCGCTGGCCGAAGCGTTGCTCGAGCGACCGACGACGTCACCCGACTGCCAGTGGGCAACCTTCGTCCGCAACCACGACGAGCTCACGCTCGACAAGCTCTCGGACGAGGAGCGGCAGGAGGTGTTCGCCGCATTCGGGCCGGAGCCGGAGATGCAGGTCTACGGCCGCGGCCTGACCCGTCGCCTGCCGCCGATGCTCGACGGCGACCCGCGCCGGATCCGGATGGTCTACAGCCTGCTGTTCTCGCTGCCCGGCACCCCGGTTCTCTTCTACGGCGAGGAGATCGGGATGGGCGAGAATCTCGCGGCGGGTGGCCGACTCGCCGTACGTACCCCGATGCAGTGGACCAGGGGGAAGAACGGCGGCTTCTCCACCGCTCGGCCCTCGCGCCTTCCCGGACCCGTGGTCGAGGGCGGCTTCGCGCCGGAGCACGTCAACGTCGAAGCGCAGCGACGCGACCCGGAGTCGTTGCTGTCGTTCATCACACTGCTCGTCCAGCGCTACCGCGAGTGTCCGGAGCTCGGCTGGGGAACGTTCGAGGTGGTCGACCAGCCGCATGCCGCGGTACTCGCACATCGCTGCGCGTGGGACGGGGCCGAGCTGGTCGCGGTGCACAATCTCGCCGCGGAGCCGGTGACGGTGCCGATGCGGCTGCCAGATTTGGCCGTGGGCGCCGTGCTCGCCGACCTGCTCTGTGACGGTGAGGTTCCGGTGACAGGGAACGGCGACGCCGAGCTGGTGCTCGAGGGCTATGGCTTCCGGTGGCTGCGGGTGACACACGAGGGCGACCGACGTTTGCGCTGAGCGAATGCAACGGCGTGTCGGAAATAGACCCGTTTGTGACGCGAGTTGCAGGGCAGGGGCTTGACGTAACTAGTGGGCGAGTGAGCGCCCACCTGCGTCGTACGCAGCAGTCTCGTCGAGGGGTTGCCACATGGCACACCAGACAGCAGACCCAGTAGACCCACAGAGTCCCGAAGTCACCTGGTCCGATCCGGCCACGATCCGCAAAGTAGGCATCGCAAGCTTCATCGGCGCCTTGGTCGAGTGGTACGACTTCTTCCTCTACGGCCTCGCGGCCGCGCTCATCTTCGGCCCGCTGTTCTTTCCCGGTGACAGCTCGCTGGTCTCCACGCTGAGCGCGTTCGCCACCTTCGCTGTCGGCTTCTTCGCCCGCCCGGTTGGTGGGGTGATCTTCGGCCACATCGGAGACCGGGTGGGCCGCAAGAGCGCGTTGGTGGCGACGCTGCTGCTGATGGGTGGCGCGACCACACTGATCGGTCTGCTGCCGACCGCCGGTTCCATCGGCCTCTGGGCCGGCGTGATGCTGGTCATCCTGCGCGTCGTGCAGGGCATCGCCGTCGGTGGCGAATGGGGTGGCGCTGTCCTCATGATGGTCGAGCACGCACCGCCGAAGCGGCGCGGCTTCTTCGGTAGCTGGCCGCAGACGGCGTCGTCTGCCGCGCTGCTGCTCGCCAACGGGCTCATGGGTGGCCTCGCGCTGCTGATGGGCGACGAGGCGTTCAAGAGCTGGGGCTGGCGTATCCCGTTCCTGCTGAGCGCGGTTCTCGTCGTCGTCGGGCTGTTCATCCGGCTCCGCATCCCGGAGTCCCCGCAGTTCGCAAAGATCCGCGACACGGACAAGCGCGTCGAGCGCCCGGTCGTCGAGGCACTGTCCTCCCAGCGCAAGGCCATCGGACTGGTCATCGGCCTGCGGGTGGCGGAGAACGCCTCCGGCTACATCATCTCGGTGTTCGCGCTGAGCTACGTCACCGACAACCTCGGCATGGCCGCCTCGCTCGGCCTGCTGGCCAACATGGCAGCGGCCGCGGTGCAGTTCGTCCTGACACCGATGTACGGCGCTCTGTCCGACCGGATCGGGCGACGCCCGGTCTACTTGTTCGGCGCCGGGTTGCACGTACTGTTCATCGTGCCGTTCTTCATGCTCGTGCAGACGGGCAGTGCTGCCGCGGTGGTGGTTGCCTTCGTGATCGGGTACGCCGTGGCCAACGGCGCCCTGTTCGCGACGCAGCCGTCGCTGTTCTCGGAGCTGTTCGGGACAGCGGTGCGCTACTCGGGCATCTCGCTCGGCTACCAGTTCTCCGCGATCTTCGCGGGCGGCCTGGCCCCGTTCATCGCCACCGCGCTGCTCGCGGCCGGCGGCGGCCAGCCGTGGCTGGTCGCGGGGTACTGGATGGTGCTGTGTCTGGTGACGTTCGTGACTGCACTGTTCACGCCGGAGACCCGGCCGGTCGAGCCGGCTCCGGAGACGCGCGCTCCCGAACGCCAGTTCGCCGGCGCCTCCAGGGGCCGGTAACCGAATGCCGTACGACCTGTTGATCACCGGTGGCCGGGTCCTCGACCCGGCCACCGGGGTCGACGGCGTCGCCGACGTCGCCGTGAGCAGTGGCCGTGTTGTCGCGGTGGCACCGGACCTTCGACACGAACCGGCGCTGCGCGTGCACGACGCTGCTGGCCAGCTGGTGACCGCGGGACTCGTCGACCTGCACACGCATGTCTGGCACGGCGGCACCTACTGGGGCATCGATCCGCACACCCTTGCCTGGCGCACCGGCGTGACGACATGGGTGGACGCAGGCTCTGCTGGGGCGTACACCTTGGCGGGCATGCGCAGACTGGTGCTCGACCCGGCGAGGGTGCGCATCCCCGTCCTGCTCAACATCTCGGCGATCGGCCTGGTCGGTGAGAGCTTCGAGCACCACGTACTGGAGCACGACGACGTCGATCTCGCCGCCGCTGTTATCGCCGAGCACGGCGATGTCGTGGCCGGCATCAAGGTGCGCATGGACGCCCGGACCATCGGGCAGCACGGGAACGAGCCGCTCGACCGCGCTGTCGCGCTGGGGCGACTGGTCGGACGCCCCGTGATGGTGCACGTCGGCTACGCTCCCCCGACCATCGACGAGATCGTCGCCCGGCTCTCCCCAGGAGACGTCATCACCCACTGCGCGTCCGGCGTGACCACCGGCATGGTGGACGCCGACGGGAAGGTCACCGACGCGGCCCGGCAAGCGGCCGAGTCGGGTGTCGTCTTCGACATCGGCCACGGCGTCGGCGGTTTCGCCTTCGACGTGGGTGAGGCGCAGGTCGCTGCGGGCATCACGCCGACGGTGTCCTCAGACCTGCATGCACGTGCCGTCCACGGACCTACCTTCGACCTTCCGACGACCATGGCAAAGCTCGTCGCCGCGGGGATGTCGCTCTCCGACGTGGTGGCCGGCGCGACACATCGGCCGGCCGAGGTGCTTCATCTTCCTGACGGCGTTGGAACGCTGCGGCCGGGCGCGCCCGCCGACGTCGCCGTCTTCACCGTGGAGACCGGCGACTTCGACGTGTTCGACGTGCACGGTGAGACCCGGACGTCACCATTGCGACTCACCAACACCGCGACGTTCGTCGCCGGTGGACTGTTGCCCCCCGCCGCCGCCGAGCCGCCCGCTCCCTGGGTGCCGTTGTCGGCTGCTCAGCAGGGTGCCGAGCGCCAGCGAGTGGACGCCGTTCGCGAGGCGGGCGCCCCCCGGTTGCACTCCGCCGACCAGTTCGACCAGCTGTTCCCACGGCCCGAGCGGTGAGGTGCGCGATGTCCACCAGGTACGCGATGCCACCAGGCCCGAGTCGGCTGCCGTCGGAGCCACTCGAGGAACTGCGTCAGACGCCGGTGGAGGCTCGCTCGATGCCGGCGTCTCCACTCGCTCCGAACGAGGTGTGTGGCCACGAGTGGCACCGTGACGATCTCTGGCCGCCCGTCGTCGTGCTCGACCGGGACGCCCTCGTGCACAACCTCGATCGGATGAGCGACTGGTGCGCACAACGTGGCATGAGTCTCGCGCCGCACGGCAAGACCACGATGGCGCCGCAGCTCTGGAATGCGCAGCTCGCCCGCGGTGCGTGGGGCATCACCGCGGCCAACGCGGCCCAGGCACGGGTGATGCATCGGTTCGGCGTACGCCGGGTGGTGATCGCCAACGAGGTCATCGACCCGGCCGGACTCGCCTGGCTCGCCGGCCTGCTGCACCAGACGGACGCCGAGGTGTTCTGCCTGGTCGACAGTGTGGCCGGGGTGGAACGTATCGAGGCAGCCGTGGCCGCAGCCGACGCTCCGCGGCCGCAGCCCGTCCTCGTCGAGCTCGGCCTGCCGAACGGGCGCACGGGTTGCCGCAGCGTCGAGGACGTCGCCGCCGTCGCAGCGCGGGCAGCGCGGTCCGGGCGGTTGCAGGTGGTCGGGGTCGAGGGTTTCGAGGGTGTGCTGTCCCAGGGCCGCGAACCCGACCAGGTCGCGGCGGTGCGCGCCTTCTGCGCGGACCTCGCGAACGCCGCTGTCGCATGCGACAAGGAGGGCTCACTCGAGGGCGACGAACGCATCGTCACCGGCGGCGGCAGCTCCTACTTCGATCTCGTCGCCGAGGCCATCGACGAGATGCCCGATCTCAGCGCACCGATCCGGCCCGTTCTGCGATCCGGTTGCTACCTGACCCACGACCACGTGTCCTATGAGCGCGGCTCCCCGTGGCGATCCGGCAACGACGACGACCCGCTGCGGCCCGCCATGACTGCGCACGCCAGGGTGCTGTCAGTGCCCGAGCCCGGGCTTGCCCTCGCCGGCGTTGGGAAGCGCGACGTCGCGTTCGACCTGGACATGCCCGTCGTGCTCGCCGTTCGTCGCGACGGTCAGGACGTCGCGAACGGTGCCGGCTCGGCGGACGTCACCATCGCCAAGCTCAACGACCAGCACGCGTTCCTGCAGACCGGAAACGTCGAGGTGCAGGTGGGCGATGCCGTTGAGCTGGGCCTGTCCCACCCGTGCACGACGTTCGACAAGTGGCCGCTGCTGCCGGTCGTCGATCGCGACGGCGCCGTCGTCGACGCGATCCGCACCCTGTTCTGACGTCAGCGCTCCACGACAGTGGGCTCGGCAAGGACGTAGAAGCGGAACGCGGTGCGCCCGGCCGGCCCGCGCTCCACCGGGATCGGGTGCGCGTCGAACCACCGGAGGTAGCGTCCGTACGCGTTCTCATCGGCGAAATGCATCTCGGCGACCCGGTAGAACGTCTGCGCGGTCCCGACCCCTGCCGCCCCTCCGCTCGTGGTCGTCACGGTGCGAAGCACCTTGTTGAACACGATCCGGTCGAGGTGCGGGTTCGCCATCAGGTCAGGCGCGTGGACCTCGAAGAGCCAGCGCTCGTACTCCTCCTCGCTGACGCCGGGCTCGATGTCGTACCCGAGGATCGTCTTGATCACGTGAGCTCCTCCGCGTTCCAACTGAACGACTGCGCACCATCGCCGAAGCCCTCGACGCGTAGGCGGACCGGGACGACGTGCAGACCCACCAGCTCGTCCCGCACGTTCGCGGCCGGGCGATCCGGGGCCTTGTCGAGCCCGCGAGCCAATAGCGGCGCTCGCAGCCTCTCGTACGCCGCCAACGTCTGCTCCGCTGACAGCGGCACGACCGTGCCGCGCAAAAACACGGCCCTCGGCACCAGCCAGCCGAAGTCGAATACCGCGGGATGGTCGTTGCGCGAGCCGGGGGCAGGCGTGCCGACCCAGACGATCTCGACGCGGGGGTTGCGTTCGAGTTGTCCGAGTCGCCGGTGGATCCGTCGCTGAACGAGGTCGACCGACCAGTCGTCGTTGACCGGCACGCCCACCGTCCGGGCCACGGGGAAGCCGTCGCGGCTCACGGTGCACAGCTGGGCGAACCCGGCCTCCTCGCGCAGGAACCGCCGCACCTTCGCGCGGATCGCCATGCCGGTCTCGAAATCAAGGTCAGACGGCATGGTCGCCTCGCCGCGCCGCGACGTGCTCGGCCGCCAGCAAAGCCAGCCCTAGCGCGGGCAGGAGGCCGTTGCCGGCGAGGTAGCCACCGGCACCGTGACCGGAGATCCCCATGGCGGCGCCACCGGAGGCGTACATCCCCCTGATGGGGGACCCGTCGGATCGCAGTACCCGTGCGGAGCCGTCCACCCGCAGGCCGCCCTGCGTGTGGAACAGCGCCGGTGAGACCCGGATACCGGCGTACGGCGGCTCCAGCGCCGCTTCCCATACGGTCCGGCCGAACTCGTCGGCGCCCGAGCCACTCGCGAGACGTGCGGTTGTTTCGATCGTCGCGGCGAGCCCGGCGCCATCGACGCCGAATGCGGCGGCCAGTTCGTCCGCTGTATCGGCCCACCGCACGGCCCCCGACTCCACGGTGTCACGGAAGTCGTCGAAGACCAGACACGCGTCGTGGATCCGCTTGTCCAGCACCAGCACCGCGTGGTCGCCGGCGTGGGCGAGCACTTCGCGGGCGTACTCCGAGTAGCCCATCGTCTCGTCACCGAAGCGGTTGCCGTCGTCGCCTACGAGGAAGCCTCCGTGCATCACGCTCGCCCAGCCGGCCAGCGTCGCCGACGGCGTCGCCAGCCCCGCGTGGCCCTGGTAGGCGTCGAGGAATGCGCTGTCGGCCCCAAGGTCGGTGCCGATGCGCAGTGCGTCCCCCGTCGACTCGGCACTTCCGTGGTAGACGGCGCCGGCGATCTCGCGGATGTGCTTCGAGACCAGGTCTGGGTCAGCGCCGAACCCGTTGGTGGCGAAGAGCACGGCGTCGGTCGGCACCGTCTCCTCGCGCCCGTCCGGACTGGTCACCGTGACAGCTTCCACACCATCGTCGGCGACGCCCACGTCGGTCAACCGGGCCGGGCTGTGCAGTACGACCGCGTCCGACGCCCGGGTGGCTTGGATGAGGCCGGCAAGCAAGTTGCGACCGGACCGGCCGGGCACGGTGTGGCAGCGCAGCCGCGAATGGCCCGGGTAGGGGAAGTCGGTGACCAGGCTCATCGGAAGCGCCAGGTCGTCGGCCAGCCACGTCACGAGGCGGGCACTGACCTGCGCCAGTGACCGGGCCAGCGTCTCGTCCGCCTGCTCCTTGGTCTTGGCCATGATGTCGGCGACAAACAAGTCAGGTGAGTCGTCGATGCCAGCGTCCGCCTGCCACCGAGTTCCTGCTCCGGGCACCATCGCCGTTGACATTGCGGTGTTGTTGCCGTGCGCGAAGTGCTCGCTGCGCTCGACAACTAGGACGCCCAGGCCGAGTTGCGCAGCCCGCAGGGCCGCAACAAGCCCGCCGCCCGCGCCCGCGACGACGAGATCCGGGCCATCGCTCATCGGGCCGCACCTGGCGCAAGCACGTGGCCAACGAGTCCGAGCTCGCCGAGCAGCCCCAGAACCCGCAAGGCGACCGCCGTCGGGTCGACCACCCGCGGCCCCTCTCCGGAGTCGTCGAGCACCTCGACGGCCGAACAGCCGTTGATGACCACGGATGCGTCGAGCCCGGCAGTGCCACGGGCCAGGGCTGCCCCCCAGGCCGCGTCGTCGGCGATGTCGCTCACGTCGAGCCCGAGGACGCGTACACCGCTGAGCTGCCCGGCGAGGCCGTAGCGCACTGCCTTCCGATGGAGTTCAGCGGCGATCGGGTCGTTGCGGGTGACGGCCGCGATCCGCTGCCCGTTGGCGGCCAACAGGTGGATGCACAGCTGCAGGATCCCCAGCATCGGCACGTCGTCGGCCTCGCCGACACCGGGGTCGAGGACGCAGTCCGGCAGCACCGCGTCGTACCTGTCAAAGTCGGTGCGCCTGGCTTCTGCAAGGACCAGCAACTCGCTGCGCCGGACGTCGTCAGCCGTGTCCAGGGCGCGCGGCACCTGCGGATCCTCACCCAGGTCGTCCAGGTGCACCGAGACTCCCTCCGGCGCCAGCCGGGTGTAGCGCGCCTGGCGGCGTTCGAGTTCGTCGCCGTCGATGTGGATGGGGGTGATGGCGCGGATGCGCATCGATGGTCCTCCTACATGCCGAGGTAGGCGGTTCGGACCCGTTCATCGTCGACGAGCTCACGGCCGGTCCCCTCGACGACGATGTCTCCGCTCTCGATGACGTACGCGCGGTCGGAGATGGCGAGGGTGTGTGCGGCGTTCTGCTCGACGATGAGGACGGTGACACCGGTGTCGCGGATGCGGGTCACGGCTTCGAGCACCTGGGCGACGAGCTTGGGCGCCAGCCCGATCGAGGGCTCGTCCAGGCTGAGCAACCGCGGCCGCGCCATCAGCGCGCGCCCGATTGCAAGCATCTGCTGCTCGCCGCCCGACATGGTGTCGGCCCGCTGCAACCGCCGCTCCGCGAGCACCGGGAACAGTGCGAACACCTCGTCGAGCGTGGACGCCATCTCACTCCGGCCGCGGGCGTAGGCACCCATCTCGAGGTTGTCCATTACCGTGAGCCGCCCGAACAGGCCACGGTCCTGCGGCACATGGACGAGGCCCTTGTGAACGATCCGTTCCGGACGCAAGCCGCCGATCGGCTCCCCGTTGAACACGATGGAGCCACTCGACGGCTGTAGCAGACCGGAGACCGCCCGCAGCGTGGTCGTCTTGCCGGCGCCGTTGGCCCCGATCAGCGCGACTATCTCCCCCTCACGAACCTCCAACGAGATCTCGTGCAGGATCTGAAGCCGCCGGTAACCGGCGCTGAGCTTCTCAAGCGTCAGCAATGAGGAACTCCTCACCGAGGTAGGCGTCCACGACCCGCTTGTCCGCCGTCACCTCGGCAGGGGACCCGACAGCGAGTACCTGCCCCTGGTGAAGCACCAGAACCCGATCGGAGAGGGCCATGACGGCGGCCATGATGTGTTCGATGAAGACAACGGTGATGCCCTCGTCGCGCAGCGAGCGCAGCAGGTCCATCAAAGGTTTGCGCTCTGTCGGCGCAAGGCCGGCCAGCACCTCGTCGAGCAGTAGGAGCCGAGGCCGCAGTGCCAGGGCACGGGCCAGCTCGAGCCGTTTGAGGCCGGCCGTCGGCAGCTCGCCCGCGGGGCTGCCGCTCCATTTGTCGAGCCCTACGCGGACCAGGACATCGCCCGCCACAGCCCGGGCCTCGGCGCGCCGGCGGTGGTGCGAATGAGTGGCGACCGCGACGTTGTCCAGCACGGTCATGCTCTCGAACGGCCGCATCAGCTGGAAGGTGCGCACCAGGCCCGCCCTGGCCAACCGGTCGGAGCGACGACCCGTGACGTCCTCGCCCTCGAACACGATGGAGCCGCTGGTCGGCGCGATCTGCCCGGCTATCGTCGAGAACAGCGTCGTTTTCCCCGCGCCGTTGGGCCCGATGATGCCGAGGAACTCGCCCTCGTCGAGGGTCAGCGACACGCCTCGGAGCGCATGCAGCCCGGCGAATGACTTGGTCACGTCTCGCACCTCGAGCAGGCTCATCGCGACCACCTCGCCCGCAGGCTGCCGTAGACGCCTCGCGGCAGGAAGAGCACGATGACGATCAACAAGACGGCGTAGGTCGCGACGTCCAGCCCGCTCTTGTCTGCGAGGAAGTCCAGCCCGGGCGGCGGATCGCGCAGCAAGGCGGCGGTGATCTCGGACAGTGGGCCGATGACGGCGGCGCCGATGACCGGTCCCCAGATCGTGCCGATACCGCCGATGACAGCCGGCAAGATCGCCTGAACCGACACAGTGCCACCGAACGCGTTTTCCGGGTTCACGAACAGGTAGTACTGCGCGTAGAACACACCCGCCATGGCCATCAGCGCCGCGCTGATCGCGACGGCCACCAGCCGGTAGCGCATGACCGGAACGCCGAGAGCCTCCGCAGCCGTCTCGTCGTCACGGGTGGCCATGACGTACTGCCCGGTCCGCGAGTGCACCAGAGCGATGTTCAGCAGCAGCGCGAACGCGAGCATGCCCAGGGGGATCCAGTAGTAGTTGTGACTGTCCTCGGCGAACTGCAGCTTCACCCAGGACTCGTCCGCCTCGATCGGGATGTTGTAGCCCTTGGTCTTCCGCAACACGTCGAGGTTGGACACGAGCAACAGCAGCATTTGGGCGAACGCGAAGGTGGCCAGCGCGAAGTAGGCCCCGGCCAGGCGGTAGCGCAACGAGGCGAAGGCCGTGAGGACGCCGAACGCTGCAGCCAGCCCGCCGCCGAGCACCATGGCGATCCACGGCGAGATGCCGTGGGTCACCAGGAGGTAGGCATCCAGGTAGGCACCGATGCCGAAGTAGGCCGCGTGTCCGAAGCTGAACAGACCGCCGTACCCGCTCATGATGTTCCAGGACACACCCATGATCGCGAACGTCAAGGTACGCACCGCCACCGCTTGCCTGGCCTCGGGCAGCACGAATGGCAGGAATGCCAGCAGCGCGACTCCCACCACGAGAATCGCGAGATGCCTCGTCGCGGGCGACTTCAGCGCGGTCATGGCGCGCTCCCGAACAGACCTTGCGGCCTGAAGAAGAGAACGAGCACGAACAGCGCGAAGACGAGCAGGAGCGAGCCGGTGCCGGGTAGGTAGAGGCCGCTCACCGTCTGAACCAGCCCGACCAGCAGGCCGCCGACGATGGCACCGCGCACGCTGCCGAGGCCGCCCAGTACGACGATGACGAAGGCGAGGATGGTGAACTGCTCCCCTGTCGTCGGTGTCAGGGCGAGAAACGGCAGGATCAGGCCGCCGGCAGCACCCACCGTGGCCGTGCCGAGCCCGAACGTCAGCGCGAAGACGCGGTGGGTGTCGACGCCGACCAGCTGGGCACCCTGCGCGTTCGCGGCGACCGAGCGGATGGTCAGACCCAGCCGGGTCCGCTGCAGGAGCACGGTCAGGAGCACGGCGAGCACGATCGCGCCGAGGAAGGCGACGACCCGAGAGACCGGCGCGACCGCGCCGAAGATTCGGATGTTGCCGTCGAGGGGCGGCTCGATCGTCTTCTCGAGCCCACCGAAGCCCAGGAGCAGCAGGTTGACGATGAGCAGCGACAGCCCCAGCGTGACGAGCAATTGACCCTCGGTCTCGCCGTGACGCATCAGGCGGTTGAGCATCGTCGCCTGCACGGCATAGCCGACGACGAAGAGCGCCGGAGTCGTGATGATCGTGGCGAGGTAGACGTTCATCCCGAGCTCGGTGGTCAGGACGTAGGCGGCGTACATGGCCAGTGTCAGCATCGAGCCGTGTGCGAAGTTCACGATGCCCAGGACGCCGAAAATCAGGGTCAGGCCGATCGAGACGAGGGCGTACACGCCTCCCAACAGCGTCCCGGTGACCACCGCCTGCGTCACGAGCTCGGAGCTCTTGCCGCCCACCGTGTAGACGAGGACGAGGCCGACCAGCACGAGCCCGAGTGCGGCGAGCGTCGGCAAGGCGGAAGCCATGCGATGCCCGGAGCTCGTCGTCTCCGTGCTAGTCGCCGGGTCCTCTGCCACCTCTGCGCTCACCGCGTCCGCCCGGATTCCTCGCTCAGGACTGGCCCGGGGCGGCCGGGAAGACAAGCTTGGCGGTCTCGAAGTCCTTCGGGTAGACCTGCTGGACCTTGTCGCCCTGGATCTGCATGACGATGGCGGTGGCGTTCTCGTTCTGACCCTTGTCGTCGAAGGCGATCGGCCCGTCGAAGGCCAGCAGGGGATCGTCCACGTTGACCTTCGCGATGGCGTCGCGCACCTTTTCCGGGTCGTCGGAGCCCGCATCCTCGAGGGCCTGCGCGATCACCTGGACGGCTTGGTAGGACAGCACTGCCGCGGTCTGCATCGGCGCCTTGTACTTCTGCTCGAAGCGGCTCCGGATGTCCTTCACCGTGTCACTCGTCGCGTCGTAGTGGTAGTTGGCACTCAGCAGACCCTCGCCCGCCGCGCCGGCATCCTTGGGAAACGCATCGTCGTCGAATCCGCCGTTGGCGATGCCGTACACGGCCTTGACGTCCGGCTTCAGCGCAGCGATCGACTTCGCGACGAGCAGGCTGTCCGGGTAGTAACCCGTCACGGCGATGGCGTCCGGCTTCGCCGCGGCAGCCTCACTGACCTGCGTCGATGCGTCGGTGAAGTTCATGGCCGGGTAGGTGACCTCCTTCGCGACGGTCATCCCCTTGGACTCGGCCTGCTTCTTGAACGCTGCGAAGACGCTGTCGCCGAACGCGCCCTCGATATGGATGTAAGACACCGACTTGATCGGTGAGCCGCCCTGTTCGCTCAGCGCAGCCAGCGCGTCCGCACCCGCGATTCCCATGCCGGTGGCGTCGGGCTGCGGTCGGAACGTGTACTTGTAGCCCTGCTGCAGGATGGCGTCGTCGACCGCGACGTCGATGACAAGCGGCACCTTCGCCCGCTCTGCGACGGACGCGACGTTCTGGGTGACATCGCTCTGGTAGGTGCCGACCAGGGCCACGGCCTCCGAGCGGGTGAGGCGTTGCGCCTCGCTCTGGCCGGCCTCGGGAGTGCCCTTGCTGTCGCCGGACTCCACCTTCAGCTTCGCCCCGTCGAGTGCCTTGATGCCGCCCTTCGCGTTGATGTCGTCGACGGCCATCTTCGTCGCCTTGTCCATCAGGGTCCCGACGCCGGCCAGCGGCCCGGACAACGGGTGGATGGACCCGAGGGTGACACTCTCGACGGAGTCTCCTCCGCCGCCGTCGTCACTCGAGCCACCCCCGCATCCGGCCAAGGCCAGGGCGAGCGCCGTGACGGCCACCAGGGAGCTCCGCGTCCTGCTCATCTCGTCACCTCTCGGTCTTCGGGACCGTTTACGACCAGCTGGCTTGTGTTCCTACCCACGGAACGAATGGTTAAGTGCCGTTGTCTAACACGTCGACAAAGCGGGGTCAACGGGTTGACAGTCACCGAGTACGCGCCGATGCTGACAATGCGCGATGTATTCCGCTGGGAGGAACGCCGATGGCCGCGACCACCGCTGCGACAGGGACTGAGGCCGCCGACCGGGTGGCCGACGTGCTGGCGCTGTTCACGACCGGGCCTGCCTTGCTCGGCGTGAGCGAGATCGCCCGAGAGCTCGGACTGAGCAAGGCGGTCGTGCACCGAATCCTTCAGTCGCTCGCCTCGCGGTCCTTCGTCGCTGCCGATACGCGGACCCGCGGATACCGCCTCGGGCCGGCCGCACTCGCTGTCGGAGCACGAGCCATGCGCGACTACGACTTGCGCAACGTCGCGCGTCCGGTGCTGCGCCGCCTTCGTGACGAGACGCGGGAGACCACAACCCTGTCGGCGCTGCTGCAAGGTTCGCGCATCTACCTCGACCAGTACGAGAGCCCGCAGGAGATCAAGATGACCGTCGCGCTCGGGCGGCCACACCCGCTGCACGCAGGGGCGTCGAGCCGGGTGATGCTCGCGTTCCTGCCCGAGGAAGCCTGGGAGGCCGTCATCGGGACAGGGCTGCCCCGCATGACACCCGAGACGATCGAGGAGCCGCACACGTTGCGGCGGCGACTGGGCGAGGTACGCAAGCGTGGTTATGCGACCTCTCGGGGAGAGCGCCAGCCGGGCGCGGGCTCGGTTGCTGGCCCGATCTTCGCCATGGACGGCGAGGTGGTGGGCGCGATCAGCGTGTGCGGGCCCGTGTCGCGTTTCGACCGGACCGCGGTGGAGCGCTACGTGCCGCTCGTCACGGCCGCCGCCGCCGAGATCTCGCATGCCCTCGGCTGGGGCGGCCGATCGAGCGCCGTCAGCGGTCGCTGACCCCGACGCGAGCTGCACATCACACCTGTCCCCTGCGACGAGTCACGGCAACCGCGCCAGCACATCGCGAGCGTCGGCAGCCCCGGCCAGGTCGCCCACCACGTCGACCATCGCCTGGGCATCCATCTCTCCCACCAGCGCGACGAGCTTTCGTCGCACGTCTGCCGGGCCCATCGGGTGGAAGTCGGCGTCACCGACCGGGTTCGGCACCTCGGCTTCGAGTGACCGGCCGTCAGCCAGACTGACGGTGACCCGGTTGGCCCTCTCGTTCGGCAATCGGTCGTCCAGGTCGGGAGCATGACGGACCTCGATCCGCCGAGCAAGGTCGAGCAACCGTTCGTCGCCACGGGCCTCCGACGAGAACGCAGCCGGGTCGACCTTGCCGCGGCGTACGGCGACCGCGACGACATACGGCAACGAGAACATGGCGGCGAGGCGCGTGTGAACGTCGAGGCCAGAGAGGGGTGCGGCCAGGCGGTGGGTCTCGACCACGATGCCGGCGACATCGTCGGCCCGGATGCCTTGCGCCATCAGGTCGAGGACGGCATCGGCCGCGGGGTGCGTGTAGGAGCAGGACGCATGGCGTTTGAAGTAGCCGCCGGTCACGTCCCAGCGGTGACCGAGACCCGCGGCCAACTCGGCCGCGTCAAGACCGAATCGATGATCGAGACCAGCGGCCAGCTCGGCCGCGTCAAGGCCGCCGACGATGTCGCCCAACGTGTGGTCGGCCGTTCCCTCGGCGTCGGCCAGCTGCGCGGCGGAAAGCCGGGCGCCGATCAGACCGGCCACGTTCGCCCCGGCGGCCCACAGGTTGCGGACGAAGCTGCCGGCGAGCACGACCTTCCAGGGAGTCACGTGCATCAGCCCGGTCGACGCGTCGACCGCAGCGGCGATCCGCTCCGGCAACAGCCCGCGGACCTTCGCCACCGCGGCTCCCGCGCCCGCAGCACCCCAGTGCCCGTGCGTGTGCAGGTCGGCGCGACGCCGGGTGGCCCTGCCGAACCGCGCCGCGACCTCGTAGCCGACGAGAACCGCCTCGAGCACCACATGACCTGGCACCGGATCGCGGCTCGCCTGGGCGGCGGCGAGCACGGCCGGCACGACGTGCGCGGCGGGGTGACCCTGAGCCTGCTTGTGACCCTCGTCGAGCTCCAGGACGCACGTCGCAGTGCCGTTGATCCACGCTGCGTCGTCCGGTCCGCATCCGCGATTCGTTCCCACCAGCCGGCATGGCCCTTTCGGTGGATCCCATACCTGGGTGAGGGCCCGCAGCTCCGCAGTGCGGGCACCGGCCACGGTGACGCCGAGAACGTCGGTGAGGACAAGCTGGGTGCGGTCCCGCACGTCGGCGGGCAGGTCGGCCCAGGCCAGGTCGGCGGCGAACACGCCCACCTCGTGCAGTGCGTCACTGCTGTCTCGTGTCGTCACCTGGCTCACCCGCCCTCGGCTTTGAGGCCGCGAGATTAGGCCGCGCGGACGACGCGGACAAGAGTCTCGCTTGTGTGTTCCGCCTGGCGGTACGACGAGAGTATGCCGGTGAAACCCGGCTCGGTCGGTTCTGTGTGGTGTCTTTCTCGTTGCAGAGCCCGCGAATCGTCAGACTCCTCATTGCCTGCCGGACACCCCTTGGCTGGGAGGTGGGCTGGCGGTTAGAGTCGACAACGAACTCGTTTCACCGAGCGGAACAGGACGGTGACCCGTGAGCACGATGCCGCTGGAGGGAGTGCGGGTCCTCGACGTCTCGACGATCCTGGCGGGCCCTCTGTGTTGCCAGATCCTCGGCGACTTCGGCGCCGACGTGGTGAAGATCGAGCATCCGCGCTCGGGCGACAGCATGCGCGGCCACGGCCCGTCCAAGGACGGCGTCCCGCTCTGGTGGAAGGAGATCAGCCGGAACAAGCGCACCGTGGGCCTCGACCTCAAGGTGCCAGAAGGCGCCGAGGCGTTCCGCCGGCTCGCGGCGAGAGCAGACATCGTCGTTGAGAACTTCCGGCCGGGAACGTTGGAGCGCTGGTCGCTCGGGCCGGACGTGTTGCACGCCGACAATCCCGGTCTCGTCCTCGTCCGGCTCACCGGCTTCGGCCAGGGCGGGCCGTACGCCCAACGGCCGGGGTTCGGCACCCTTGCTGAGGCGATGAGCGGCTTCGCCGCCCTGACCGGTGAGGAGGACGGCCCGCCCACGTTGCCGTCGTTCGGACTTGCCGACAGCATCTGCGGCATTGCGGCGTCCTCGGCCGCCCTGATGGCGCTCCGGCACCGGGATCGCACCGGACAGGGTCAAGTGGTCGACCTGAGCATCCTTGAACCGATCATGACGGCTGTCGGGCCCGGCCCGAGCGCCTACCAACAGCTGGGCGTGGTGGAGGGCCGCCACGGCAACCGCTCGACCAACAATGCGCCGCGCAACACCTACCGGACCAAGGACGGGTCCTGGGTCGCGGTGTCCACGAGCGCCCAGAGGATCGCCGAGCGCGTCATGCGTCTCGTCGGTCACCCCGAAGTGATCGAGGCAGACTGGTTCCAGTCAGGACGGGGGCGCGCCCAGCACGCCGACCTCCTCGACGGATACCTCGGCTCGTGGGTCGCCGAGCGCACCAGGACCGAGGTGCTGGAGACTTTCGATGCCGCCGGAGCAGCGGTCGCGCCGGTGATGGACGCCAGGGACCTCGTGGAGGACCCGCACGTGCGCGGGACCCAGATGCTCACCGAGGTCGAGGACGAGGACCTCGGGCCGCTGCTCCTGCACAACGTGATGTGGCGGATGGCAGAGACGCCGGGGCAGATCCGGTTCACCGGGCGCCCGCTGGGCGCGGACACCGACGCCGTGCTCGGCGAGATGGGTTACGACGCCGGCGAGCTCGCCGGCCTCCGCAAGGACGGAGTGATCGCGTGAGTGACGCACTACTGGACATCGTCAGCAGCGGCGTGCGCACCTTCGACCTGAGCAGGCCGATGTTCGTGGGGATGCCGCAGTCGCCTAACCACCCGGCCTTCTCGCACACGCTGCCGCGGCGCCATGGCGACATGGTGCGCGAGGACGGCGGCTCAGCGGCCAACGACCTGATCGCGACAGGCACACATGTAGGCACCCACATCGACGCACTCGCGCACGTGTCGCAGGACGGCCGACTGCACGGCGGTGCAGACGCCGGGCAGGCCGGCACGGGCGGCCGCTTCTTGGAGCACGGGGTCCACACGATCGACCCGATGGTCAGGCGCGGCGTGCTGCTCGACGTACCCGCTGCCCTCGGCGTCGAGAGCTGCGACCCGGCCTACGAGATCACGCCCCACGACCTCGACTCGGCCGTCAAGCGCCAGGACGTGACCGTCGGCGCGGGTGACGTCGTGCTTCTGCGCAGCGGTTGGGGGCGGCGGTTCGACGACGGCGCCACGGCCTACCTCGGCAGTGAGTCGGGCGTTCCCGGAGTAGGTGAGGCCGGCGCACGATGGTTGGCCGGGCACGACCTCCACGCCGCCGGCGCCGATACCATCGCCTTCGAGCGGCTCGCGCCTGGTGGGGGCCACAGCGTGCTGCCAGCCCACCGCGTGCTCCTTGTCGACGCCGGGATCTACATCGTCGAGGCGCTCGCGCTCGAGGAACTGGCGGCCGCAGCCGTGCACGAGTTCACCCTCGTCCTTGTCCCGATGAACATCCTCGGGGCCACCGGCTCACCCGTACGCCCCCTGGCCTTGGTGGCGCCATGACGCCAACGCTCGCCACCCGCATCGGGGAGTTCAGTACGGCAAGCACGTACGACACGCTGCCCGCTGAGGTCGTGGACAGTGTTCGCAAGCGTGTTCTCGACGTACTCGGCATCTGCGTGGCCGCGGCTCCGCTCGACACCAGCCGGGGTGCGCGGCGCTTTGCGCTCGACCAGGGCGGCCGCGCCGTAGCAACAGCCGTCGGGCTGCCGCAACGGTTGCCGGCTCCTCTCGCCGCCTTCGTCAACGGCGTGCTCGCCCACTCGCTCGACTACGACGACACCCACTTGCCCTCGGTGCTGCACCCGAGCGCTGCCGTCGTCCCGGCCGCGTTGGCTGTTGCACAGGCGACGGACGCAAGCGGCGAGGCCACCATCGCGGCGATTGCCTGCGGGCTCGAGGTGTGCGTGCGCACCGGCATGGCCGGCTTCGACGACGCTGCGGGAAACTCGCTGTTCTTCGAGAACGGGCAGCACGCCACATCCATCTGCGGGACTCTCGGCGGCGCCGTGTCTGCGGCTCTCCTCTATGGTCTCGACGCGGAGGGCGTGACGCACACGCTTGGAGTGGCAGCGTCGATGGCGTCCGGCATCATCGAGGCCAACCGAACCGGCGGAACCGTAAAGCGCATGCACTGTGGCTGGGCGGCGAGCTCTGCCGTGTCAGCAGCGCAGCTGGTGCGGCAAGGGTTCACCGGGCCACCGACAGTTCTCGAGGGTCGCTTCGGCTTCTATCAGGCTTGGCTGCACGGGCGCTTCGACGCTGACGTGGTGATCGACGGGCTCGGCGAGCAATGGGCAGTACCGGGCATCTTCTTCAAGCCCTATCCCGCCAATCACTTCACGCACGCGGGCATCGACGCGGCCAGCGCCCTACGCGAGCGAGGGGTCTCGCCGGAAGATGTGTCTTCGCTGCAGCTCGGGGTCGCTGAATCGACGGTTCGCACGATCGGGGACCCGATCGAAGTCAAACGCATGCCGGAGACCGGCTACATGGCACAGTTCAGCGGGCCGTACACCGTGGTCGCCAGCCTGCTCGGCGGAGGCGGACTCGGATTGGGGCTCGACGACTTCACCGACGTCCTGGCGCGTGATCCACGACGTCGCGAGCTGATGGCTTTGGTCGACGTCGTCGCCGACGAACGCTGTACGAAGATCTTTCCCTACCAGTTTCCCGCTGTGCTGACTGCGCGCACCCACGACGGGGCTGAGCTCGTCGAGGAGGTGCTGGTCAATCGCGGTGGTCCGGACCGGCCGCTGACCTACGACGAGCTCGGCACCAAGTTCACCGACAACGCCGCGCGGCTGCTTCCCGCAGAGACCGTCGAGCGGCTGCGTCACGACGTCGCCCGCCTCGACGAGCTCGACGACGTGAGCGCGCTGCTCGAGCCACTGCGCGACGCCGACCCGCTCTGATCACGAAATCCTGGAGGAGCTGTGCCCGAACTCGACCTGCTCGTCAAGAACGTCCGCGTCGTCAGGCCGGACATCGCCGAGCCGGAGCCGCTGGACATCGGCGTGGTGGACGGACGTGTTGCTCGCCTGGCGCCTGATGTTCCTGCTGACCAGGCCGACGTCGTCGTCGACGGCGCCAACCGGCTTGCGTTCCCGGGCGTCGTCGACGTGCACCAGCACTGGGGCATCTACAACCCGCTTGAGGAGGACGCCCGGTCCGAGAGCCGGGCCGCCGCGCAGGGCGGCGTGACGTCCGGTCTCACCTATATCCGCACGGGTGCCTACTACCTCAACCGGTCCGGACCGTATGAGGAGGTCTTACCCGACGTCCTGTCCGCGGCCGAGGGCAATGCGTACGTCGACTACGGCTTTCATGTCGCCCCGATCCTGGCGGAGCACATCGACGAGATCCCCACGCTCATCGAGCGATTCGGTGTCCCCTCGTTCAAGATCTTCATGTTCTACGGGACACACGGACTGCACGGCCGCTCCTCCGAGCAGGAGTCGTTCCTCATGCTCCCGCCGGAGCAGTCCTACGACTACGCGCACTTTGAGTTCGTGATGCGCGGTGTCCAGGCGGCGCGAGAGCGGTTTCCAGACATTGCCGACGACATCTCCCTCTCGCTGCACTGCGAGACCGCCGAGATTATGCGCGCCTACACCAAGATCGTCGAAGAGGCGGGGACGCTCGATGGCCTGGAGGCCTACTCCGCGTCCCGCCCGCCGCACTCTGAAGGGCTCGCCGTCACCATCGCGTCCTACCTGGCGCACGAGACCGGTCTCCCGAACATCAACCTGCTCCACCTGTCGTCTCGCAAGGCAGTTGAGGCGGCGATGATGATGGCTCGCACCTTCCCGCACGTCGACTTCCGCCGCGAGGTGACGATCGGCCATCTGCTCGCCGACGTACACACCGCGAGCGGGCTCGGCGCCAAGGTCAACCCGCCGATCCGGCCGCGCGAGGACGTCGAGGCACTGTGGGAGCACCTGCTCGCCGGTGACCTCTCGTGGGTGACCAGCGACCACGCCTGCTGCCGGGAAGAGGCCAAGTTCGGAGACCCGAAGGACGACGTGTTCCTCGCCAAGTCCGGCTTCGGAGGCACGGAGTACCTGCTCCCCGGCCTGGTGACCGAGGGGTCGAAGCGCGGGCTGTCCTACCAGCAGATGGCGCAGCTTCTGTCGTGGAACCCCGCGCAACGATTCGGCTTGCATGACAAGGGCACGATCGCCGAGGGTTTCGACGCCGACTTCTGCCTCGTCGACCCGGACCACACCTGGACGGTTCACGCCAGCGAGTCGGAGTCGACGCAGGAGTACTCCCCCTTCGAGGGGTTCGAGCTCACGGCGCAGGTCACCGACACGTTCGTGCGAGGCCATCGGGTCCTCGAGAGCGGCAAGGTCGTGGGCGAACCGCGTGGCCGCTTTCTGAAGCGGCCGACCACGCTCGGCTGAGCTTCGCCGCTAGTCCGACACCCGACTGCTCCGCTCGAGCACCTCTCGGGCGGAGCGCACGACGGCGATGTCGACCATCCGACCGTCTTTGTCCGTGACCACACCGGTACCGTCGCGCTCCGCCGCCTCGAAGGCGGTCACGACTCCGCGGGCGCGCTGTGTCTGCTCCGCAGACGGCGTGAAGACGTCGTTGATGATCGGCAACTGAGCAGGGTGGATGGCGGTGCGGGCCCGGAAGCCCAAGGCGAGCAGCCTTGTGGTGCTGCGCCGGAGCGCGTCGAGGTCGCGGAAGTCGGTGGACGTGGGTGCGATAGGTGCGCCGATCTCGGCCGCGGCGGATGCAACCACCACTCGCAGCCGCAGGCTGGTCAGCTCGTCGCGCTCCGCACTCGGATGGATGCGCAACTCGGCGAGCAGATCGGCCTCGCCGATCCCGAGGTGGCGCACGCGGTGCCCAGCCGCAACCTCCGACACGGCGAGCAGCCCTCGTGCCGTCTCCACCAGGCCGATAACGCCGAGCGGCTGCGCAACGCCCCGCTCGGGCTCCAGCCGAGTGAGACAGTCGTCGACCGTGCTGAGCAGGGCGGGCTCTGCCTTCGGGATCACGACGCCGGAGAGGTTCGGCCCGGTCACTGCCTCGAGATCTTCCTCGACACTGAGGGCGTTGACCCGGACCCACAACTCGACGACGTCTGCGCCGCCCCCTCGCGCCGACAGCCACTCGGAAACCGTCTCCCGAGCTGCCGCCTTCGCCTCGACCGCGACCGCATCCTCCAGGTCGACGATCAGCGCGTCTGCATCACCCGCATCGGCCTTGGCCAGCAGGTCCTTTCGGTCACCGGGGACGTAGAGGTAGCTGCGGGCCGGCGCCCTCTTCCGAGTGTCAGTCACCGAACCAGTCTCCCCGATGCGGGGCTGCCGACTTGCCGGCGGCCACCGGCACGGACGTGTGCAAGCAAGCCACCGGCAAGGAGCATCTGGCGTTCACTCGTCGAAAGCGGCAGCTCAAGCTCCAGGTCACCCAGGTCGTCGGTGTGGGCCATGAGGGTCGACTCGCCCGCGTCGAGTGCCGCACGCAGTCCCGCAATCCGCCAGTGCTGGCCGACCTGGGCAAGCGCGTGCTGCGCTTCGTCGGCGAAGAGCAGCGGCACCACGCCTACCGCGATGAGGTTGCGCCGGTGAATGCGTGCGTAACTGGCCGCCACGACGGCGCGTACGCCCAGATGAACCGGAGCCAGCGCAGCCTGCTCGCGCGACGAGCCCTGTCCGTAGTTGTGGCCGCCCACGATGAACCCACCACCCCACGCCGAGATGCGGTCGTGGAAATCCGGGTCGAGCCGCAGGAACATGAACCGTGCGAGCGCCGGGATGTTGGACCAGACGGCCATGCCGATCGCGCCGTCCGGGGCCATGTCGCCCGTGGAGATGTCGTCACCCACCACGATGGCGACGCGTCCGTCCAGGTCGGCCGGCGGCGGACCGGACTCGGGCGGTGCGACGAGGTTCTCCCCCCGCTCGACGACGACCGCGCGGCGCGCCGTGGCCGGGAGGACGTCAGTGATCTGCCTCCCGTGCACGTCGGGATCTATCTCCACCGAGGGCCGCAGCCCTGGCCACTGCACCGATCGCGGGTCAGTGACCGAGCCGCTGAGCGCCGTAGCCGCCGCCGTCGACGGCGAACAGAGGTAGACCGAGTCCTCCGCGGTCCCGCTGCGACCCGGGAAGTTGCGGTTGAACGTTCGAAGGGACGCCTTGCCCTTGATCGGTGCCTGGCCGATGCCGATGCACGGCCCGCAGATCGGCTCCAGCACGCGGGCGCCGGCGGCCAACAGATCCTGATACACGCCCGAGCGCGCGATGGTGTCGAGGATCTGCCGCGAGCCAGGTGTGACCGTCACCTGGATGCCGGGGTGCACCGACCTCCCGCGCAACGCTGCCGCGAGCGTCGCGAGATCCTCGTACGAGCTGTTCACCGACGACCCGACACAAACCTGCACGACCTCGGTCCCGGCGATCTCCTGGACCGGTACGACGTTGCCCGGTGAGTGCGGCAGCGCGACGAGCGGCTCGAGCCGACTGAGGTCGATCCGCTCGACCGCGTCGTACTGCGCTCCATCGTCCGCGGCGAGCGCCACGAACTCGCCCCCACGACCCTGAGCCGTGAGCCACGTCCGAGTCGCCTCGTCCGAGGGGAAGATGCCACCGGTCGCGCCGGTCTCCATGACCATGTTGCAGATCGTGGCCCGACCCGAGACCGAGATTGCCTCAACGCCGTCGCCGAAGAACTCGAACAGAGTCCCGCGTCCACCGCGGACGCCGTACCGGCGCAGCAGTTCCAGCACGACGTCCTTGGCCTCGACAGCCTGCGGCAAGTGACCGGAGAGCTCCACGCCGACGAGGCGCGGGCACGGCAGCTCGATGCCGTACCCCGCCATGGCCACGGCGACCTCGAGCCCGCCTGCTCCGGTGGCAAACATGCCGAGCGCACCGGCCATCGTGCTGTGGGAGTCGGCGCCGACCAGCACCTGACCCGGCCGGCCGAAGCGCTCCAGATGGATGTAGTGCGAGATGCCATGACCCGGCGGGGAGAAGCGCAGTCCGTAGCGCTCGGCGAAGGACCGGAGGTATCGATGGTCCTGCATGTTCTTGTCGTCGATCTGCAGGACGTTGTGATCGACGTAGAGAACCGCAAGGGGCACTGCCACCTCGTCGATGTCGAGCATCTCGAACTGCATCCCCGTCATCGTGCCCGTTGCATCCTCGATGAGGACCTGGTCGACGGCCAGGGTGATCTCGTCGCCCGCGACAAGTTCGCCGTCGGTCACGTGCTGCTGCAGCACCTTGTGCGTGAGGGTGTCCGGCACGAAGCGCATTATCGCCCTCCGCCTGGCTGGCCTCGTCGGCCCTCCCCGGCGGGAACGGTGGGGCCGAGAAATAGGATCAGGCTCGTGGACGTCACAGTCGTCGAGGTCAGCCCACGAGACGGTCTGCAGAACGAGGACGTCGTCCTGTCGACCGACGCGAAGGTCTCGCTCGTCACCCGTCTGGTTCAGGCAGGTCTGAGCCGCATCGAGGCGGTGTCGTTCGCGCATCCGCGGCTCGTCCCCGCCATGGCTGACGCCGAAGCCGTCATGGAGCGGGTGCCGCGCGTCGAGGGGGTGTCCTACAGCGGGCTGGTCCTCAACCGCCGCGGCCTCGACCGGGCGCTTGCGGCAGGCGTCGACGAGGTGAACGTCGTGGTGTGCGTCAGCGACACCTTCAACCGGCGCAACCAGAACGCATCCACCGACGAGAGCATGCAGGCAGCGGCAGACGTCATCCAGGCGGGGCGGTCGCACGGTCTCGTCACCACCCTCTCGCTGGCGACCGCATTCGGCTGCCCGTTCGAGGGCGAGGTGCCCATCGACCGGGTCGTCGAGCTCGCGCGAAAAGGCGCGCAGGCCGGCGTTGACGAGATCTGCCTCGCCGACACCGTCGGCGTCGGTGTGCCGTCTCAGGTGCGCGAGATGGCGTCGTCGGTGGCTGCCGAAGTGGGTGACCAGCCTGCTTTGCGGTTCCACTTCCACAACACGCGCAACACCGGCTTCGCCAATGCGGCCGCGGCGCTGCAAGCCGGCGTGACCGTGCTCGACGCGAGTGCCGGTGGCATCGGCGGTTGCCCGTTCGCGCCGGCTGCGACCGGAAACATCGCCACCGACGACCTCGTCTACATGCTGGAGCGGATGGGCCTGCAGACCGGCATCGACCTCCCCGCCCTGCTGCCGACCGCAGCGTTCTTGAGCGAGGAGCTTGGCCACGAGGTGCCCGCCCTCCTGCCGCGCGCGGGGTCCTTCCCGTAGCCATGGGCTCTGCTCTAGACGGTCCCCTCGCGCCGGGCTTCCTCGAGCCGATCGGGCTCGATGCCGAGCAGACCGCAGTAGATCTCGTCGTTGTGCTCCCCGAGCTCCGGAGCGCGCGAGTGCACCTGACCCGGCGTGCGGCTCAGCTTCGGGACGACGCCGGGGAAGCTGATGAGCTGGGGCTGGCCGGGCTCGACCTCAACCTCGCGCTTCTCCAACATGTCCCGTGCCAGGAACTGCGGGTCGGACGTGATGGCCTCCGCATCGTGGATCGGTCCGGCGGGGATCGCGGTGTCGACCATCACAGTCATCACCTCGTCGATGGTGCGCGACGCCGTCCAGTTCGAGATGACCTGGTCGAGCTCCTCCTGCCGTGCCGCCCGACCTCGATTGGACTGCAGGGTGGGGTCCTCGGCCAGGTCCGATCGGTCGATGGCGCGCATCAGCCGCTTGAAGATCGCGTCCGCGTTCGCGCCGATGACAACCCACTTGTCGTCGCGACAGAGATAGGTGTTGGACGGAGCGACACCCGGCAGCGCATTGCCGGTGCGTTCGCGACGAATCCCGTAACCCTCGAACTCCGGGACGAGCGACTCCATCAGCGCGAACACGGCCTCGTACAGCGCCACGTCGATGACCTGGCCGCGCCCATCACCCTTTCCACCTTCTGCGTCAGCGCCCTTGGCACGCTCGCGATGCAACAGCGCAGTCAGCGCGCCGATCATCCCGAACATGCCACCCACGGTGTCGCCGAGACTCACGCCGACTCTCGTCGGCGGCATGTCGGGGTGACCGGTGAGGTTCCGCAGCCCACCGAGAGCCTCGGCGACGCCGCCGAAGCCGGGCCGGTCGCGGTAGGGCCCGGTCTGGCCGTAGCCGGAGATGCGCACCAGGATGATGTCCGGATTCACCTCCTCGAGCGCCTCGAACCCGAGCCCCCAGCGCTCCAGCGTGCCGGGCCGGAAGTTCTCGACGACGACATCGCAGCGCCTCACCAGCTCCAGGGCGAGCTCGCGACCCCGCTCGGTGCGCAGGTCCAGCGTGACCGACTTCTTGTTGCGCGCCTGCGTGTGGAAGAGCAACGACGTCTCGCCGCGGATTAGCCGCCACTGCCGGAGCTCGTCGCCGACGCCCGGTCGCTCGACCTTGATGACCTCGGCACCGAACTCGGCGAACAGGCGAGCCGCGAACGGCGCCGCGATGAAGTTGCCGAGCTCGAGTACCCGGTAGCCGGCTAGCGGAAGATTGCCGAGGTCAGAGGTCGACTCCTCGCTCACTTCTCGACGTACTCGTTGGTGAACGTCTTGGTCACATCGACGTCCGCGGACTTGACCTCCGGTTGGCTCTGGCCCAGCACTTCGCGCACCGCCTCGGTCCCGGCCTTGTCCAGAGCACCGGACGGGTTGTAGCTCGGCTTCACCTTCTCGAGCGCGGCGATGTAGACATCCTTGTCCTCACCGACGAACTGCGGCGGCATCTTCGCGGCGATCTCCTCCGCGCTGTGCGAGTCGATCCACTCCAGAGTGCGCTTGATGGCCCGGGCCAGCTTTCCGGCCGTCTTGTCGTTCTTCTCGAGCCAGGCCTCCTGCGCGTATAGCACCGCCGCGGGGTACGTCTCCGTGCCGTATGCCTCCTCGACACCTTCCACGGTGCGCGTGTCGCTGAGCACCTTGACCTCGCCCGCACGCTTCTCCAACTGGGAGTACGCCGGCTCGATCATGACCGCTGCGTCGACCTGGCCCTGCTCCATCGCCGCGACGGCGGTGGCGTCCGCACCGATCGCCTGCGCCGCAGCCGCGTCCGGCTCCATGCCGGCTTGAGTGAGCAGGTGCTTGAGGGCGAAGTCGGTGGACGACCCGGGTGAGGTGACACCGACGTTCGCCCCGTCGAGATCCTCGATGCTGTCAATCTTCTTGTCCGTCTTCGGTGAGACGGCGAGCACCAGCGCTGGGTAGCGCAGCATGTTCACGAACGCGACGACGGGCTGGTCCTTGGCCGCCATCTGAATGGTGTGGTCGTAGTAGCCGGACGTGACGTCGGTGCTGCCGCCGAGCATGGCCTCCAGTGCCTTGGACCCGGCCTGCAGATCCTCGAGCTTGACCTTGACGCCCTCGTCCTCGTAGTAGCCGAGCTGCTGGGCCAACGTCGTCGGCAGGTAGACCAACAGGGGCTGACCGCCGACGCCGATGCGCACGGTGCTCGAGCCGCCCCCCTCCGAGTCACCGCCGGGCCTGGCCGAGTTGCACGAGGACAGGAGGGCGGCGACCAGCAGCGCCACTCCCGCGTGCATGAGCGTGAGCCGGCGGGTGCGACCAACCCTGGATCGGGGGCGCATGGCAGTACTCCATTCTCCTTGGGGGTGAAGGGTCATACGGCTTCGGTCGGGCTCGTTTCGGGGCGCCACCGGAGCAGCCGGCGTTCTACCCGGTTGACCAGGATGTCGACGAGGACGACGAAGAAGGACAGCACCACAATTCCGGCGAAGACACCTGTGGTGTCGAAGGTGCCCTCGGCTTGCGCGATGACGAACCCGACGCCCTTGGAGGCACCGAGGTACTCACCGACGACGGCGCCGACGATGGCGAACCCGACAGCCACGTGCAGGCTCGAGAAGATCCAGGACAGGGCGCTGGGCAGGAAGACATGGCGGATCAGGTCTCTCTCGCCGGCGCCGAGCATCCGAGTGTTGTCGACGAGGACGCGGTTCACCTCACGCACGCCCTGGTAGGTGTTGAAGAAGACGATGAAGAAGACGAGGGTCACGCCGAAGGCAACCTTCGACCAGATGCCGAGGCCGAACCACAGCAGGAAGATCGGTGCGAGCACGACTCGCGGGATCGCGTTGAGGATCTTGATGAACGGGTCGAGCACCGCGGCGAGAAGTCGCATGCGGGCGAGCGCGAAGCCGATCACGAGGCCGAGAGCCGTCCCGATGACGAGCGCCAGGAACGCCTCCTGCAGCGTCACCCACAGGTCGTCGTAGATGGTGCCGGTCGAGAGCCACTCCCACACGCGGGACGCGATCTTGGAAGGTTGGCTGAAGAAGAACGTGTCGAGCACACCGGCCGACGTGAGCAGCTGCCACCCACCGATGAAGACGACTGCGCACGCCACCTGCAGGCCGAGCACGAGGGGTGAGAAGTGACGACGGCGCCCCGAACGTTTGCCCGGTTCAGCGGCGGAAGCGTCTTCGCGTCCGGTCGGTGGGCGCTGCCCTTCCTCGACCGCCGTACCGGTCGAGCTAGCTTGCCTGGACGAGTGAGCGTCGCTCATAGCTCTTCATCACCTCACTGCGCAGGTCGGACCAGATGCGCCGGTAGATGTCGGTGAACTCGGGGCGGGTGCGTATGTCCATGAGGTCGCGGGGGCGGGGGAGGTCGATCTTGTACGTGCCGACGATGCGGCTGGCCGGTCCCGCCGAGAGCAGGACGACCTCGTCGGACAGGCTGACTGCCTCGTCGAGGTCGTGCGTGACGAAGAGCACGGTCTTGTTCGAGCCCGTCCACAGGGCGAGCAGCTCGTTCTCCATGAGCTGGCGTGTCTGCACGTCGAGTGCGCTGAACGGCTCGTCCATCAGCATCAGGTCGGGGTCGACGATCCAGCTCTGCGCCACCGCGGCTCGCTTGCGCATGCCACCGCTGAGCTGGTGCGGGTACGCTGCGGCGAACTCGGCCAGGCCGACCCGTTCCAGCCAGGCGCGGCCCTGCTCCTCACGACGCTCCTGGGGCACGCCGCGTATCCGCAGCCCAAGCGTCACGTTGTCCAGCACCGATCGCCACGGCAACAACGCATCCTGCTGGAACATGTACGCGGCGCGCTCGTTGAGGCCCACGAGCGGCTGCCCTTCGATGGACACCGTGCCCTCGCTCGGGGTCATCAGGCCGGCCGCGACGTTGAGCAACGTGGACTTCCCGCAGCCGGTCGGCCCGACCACCGATACGAAGCGGCCGCGCGGGACATCGAGGTCGATGTCACGGACCGCGGTGTAGATGTCTCCGGACGTCGTCGTGAACTGCTTGGTCATGCCTCGTAGCTGCACGGCGTACGGTTCGTCAGCCAAGGTCTTCCCCTTTCACGGCTTGTCCCAGGCAATGCGAGAGCTCGGCTCCGGCGAGGATGACGTGCGGCACGAAGACCGGCTTGCGCTCTGGGTTGAAGCGCTGGATCGGGCTGACGATCCCGATCGCCGCGACGATCGATCCGGTGTGGTCGAACACGGGCGCGCTGATCGAACCGGCTCCGATCGCGCGCTCCTCGAAGGAGACCGCGTGGCCGGTGCGACGCGTGTCGTCGACGGCCGCTGACAACGCGGACCAATTCGTCAGAGTGTGCTGGGTGTAGGCCTCCAAGGGTTGCTGCTCGATCTGCGCAGCGGCGCCCTCGTCGTAGGCGAGGAACACCCGACCGGCTGATCCCGCATGCAGGGGCAGCGCCTGACCCACCCGCAGGATGTGCGCCACCGCGTGCGCCGTCTGCACCACCGCGACACAGACGTGCTGACGACCGTCGCGCAGGTAGAGGCAGGCGGTCTCACCCGTCGCATCGCGCAGCCGGACCAGCACGGGCATGGCGGTCGAGATGAGATCGCGGCCCGCACTCGCGGCGCCCGCCCACCGGAGCAACGCCAGGCCGGGGCGGTAACGACCATCTCGGCGGTCGAGGAACCCTTCCTCCACCAGCGACTGCAACAGACGCTGGCACGTGGTGGAGGGAAGTCCGGTCCGATGTTGCACCTCGCGAGCCGTGAGCTCGGGTTGGGCCGGGGTGAAGCTGTCGATGACCTGGCGCGCCTTGCGCAACACCAGAACCGGTTTGCCGCCACGCGGAGCCGGCGTGCCGACCTCGGCGACGGCTTCGCCGATCACCGGAAGGTCCACTTCGTGGGTTTGTCATTCACGATGTGGAACCGCTACCCACCCATAGACGCCCAAAACAGGACGATTAGGGCAAACAATTCCGTTCAGCCTGAACCGTGCGGCGTGCTACAACGCTCACCCGCGCAGTCATGGGACAAGGGGTGGTACGACGATGGGAACCGAATCCGAGACGCGCCAGTTCGACGGCAGCGTGCTGGTGCCTGGCGATGCGGAGTACGACCGGGCCCGCACGGTGTGGAACGTGATGGTCGACAAGCGTCCGCGCCAGATCGTGCGCTGCGCGAGCGTGCGCGACGTGGTGGCGGCGGTACGACAGGCGCGTGAGCTCGGCCTGGAGATCGGGATCCGTTGTGGCGGCCACAGTGTGTCCGGGCAGGCAGTTCCCGAAGACGGCCTGATGATCGACCTGACTCCCCTGGGTGGCGTCACTGTCGACGCGCAACGTCGACGGGCAGTGGTCCAGGGTGGCGCGCTGCTCGGAGCACTCGACCGAGCGTCGCAAGAGACAGGTCTGGCGACCACCGCGGGCAACGTCTCGCACACCGGCGTCGGCGGACTCACCCTCGGCGGCGGGATGGGTTGGCTGGCAAGGCAACACGGGCTGTCCTGCGACAACGTCGTCTCGTTCGAGGTGGTCACGGCAGACGGCGACGTGGTCCGCGCCAGCGAGTCCGAGCACCCGGAGCTCTACTGGGGACTGCGCGGCGGCGGCGGCAACTTCGGCGTCGTGACCGAGTTCGAGTTCCAGCTCCACCAGGTCGGCACCGAAGCACTGTCCGTCGAGCTCGACTTCCCGCCCGACCAGGCCGCAGCCGTGCTTCGCGGCTGGCGCGACCTGAACGCGTCGGCGCCCCGACGGGCCACATTCACGGCGTTCATCGGCAACGACGGCGTCACCGTCGGCTACGTGTGGATCGGCGACGCCGACAGTGGTCGGCAACTGGTTCCGTCCATCCAGGCTCTCGGCCGCTCAACCGAGGAACGGGTCGTCGCCCTGTCCTATGTCGACCTGCAGACTCGCGACGACGACACGATTGCGAGCCCGGCCTTGCGTCGCTACTGGAAGGGCCACTACTTCCGTGAGCTGACCGACGTCGCCGTCGACGCCCTGCTGGACCGAGGGGACCCGGACTCCGCGCCGAATGTCAGTCTCCAGGCACACGGCGGCGCGATCGCCGACGTACCCGACGCCGACACGGCTTTCAGCCACCGCGACACGGCGTTCGAGTTCGTCGCCGCAAGCCGGTGGTCCGACCCCGCCGAAGACCAGGTCCGCATGGACAGCGCACGGACCTACGCCGCGTCCTTGAACACGTTCGCGAGCGGCGTCTACGTCAACACCCTCACCGACGAGGGCTCCGCCGGCGTGGATCGGGCGTTCCCCGCGCACAAACGTGCCCGGCTCACGGCGGTCAAGGACACCTACGACCCCGACAACGTGTTCCACCTCAACCACAACATCCGCCCCTCGCGGAATGGCGCCGTTCTCTAGCTGAGCCCGGCCGATTAGTTCTGCGCCACCCGGCGGTCCTAGTTGTCAGAAGTCCTGACACGAAGGAGACCGACCGCCGTGACTACCACAGCCTCAGCCGCACCCACCCGGGCCGGACGCCGCGAGTGGATCGGCCTCGCCGTACTCTCGCTCGCCTGCTTGCTCTACGTGATGGACCTCACGGTCCTGCACCTCGCAGTGCCGGCCATCAGCGCCGACCTCGAGCCCAGTAGCACACAGCTGCTGTGGATCATCGACATCTACGGCTTTCTCGTTGCCGCCTCGCTGGTCACCATGGGAACGCTCGGCGACCGGATCGGCCGCCGGCGGCTCTTGATGATCGGAGCGGCGGCATTCGGTGTGTTGTCCGTGCTCGCCGCCTTCTCGGTCAACGCCGAGATGCTCATCGTGAGCCGGGCGCTGCTCGGCATTGCCGGCGCGACGCTGGCGCCCTCGACTCTGTCCCTGATCTTCCACATGTTCCAGGACCCGAAGCAGCGATCGCTCGCGATCGGCGTGTGGATCGGGGCCTTCTCGGCCGGCAGCGCCGTCGGACCAGTGGTCGGCGGGCTGATGCTGGAGTTCTTCTGGTGGGGTTCGGTGTTCCTGATCGGCCTGCCGGTCATGGCAGCCCTGCTGGTGCTCGGCCCGCGCGTCCTGCCTGAGTTCCGCGACCCCAATGCGGGGCGGCTCGACGTGGTCAGTGCTGCGATGTCAGCCGTGGCTGTGCTCGCCGTGATCTGGGGCCTCAAGGAGATCGCGCAGGATGGCTTCGGGCAGGTGCCCGCACTGAGCATCGTCGTCGGCGTCGTCGTCGGCGCGCTCTGGGTGCGCCGCCAGCGGCAGCTGGCCGACCCGATGATCGACGTCGCGCTTTTCCGAATCGGAGCCTTCAATGCAGCGCTGAGCATCAACTTCCTGGCGATCTTCGTGGCGGTCGGCTACTTCCTCTTCATCGCGCAGTACCTCCAGCTGGTCGTCGGGCTTTCACCCCTCGAGGCCGGCCTCTGGTCGCTGCCCTCCGCGATCGGCTTCATCATCGGTTCGCAGCTCGCACCTCGCGTCACCCACCTGGTGCGCACGGCGTACCTGATCGGCGGTGGCCTGGCCGTCGCAGCTGCCGGACTCGTCGTGCTCACCCAGGTGCCGGCCACCACCGACGGGTTGACCCCGCTCGTCGTCTCGTCCGTGATCATCTCCCTCGGTCTGGCGCCGGTGTTCGGCCTGACCACCGAGCTGATCGTGGGATCCGCTCCCCCTGAGCGGGCCGGCGCGGCATCGGGCATCTCGGAGACCGGAGCGGAGCTCGGTGGCGCACTGGGCATCGCCATCCTCGGCACGGTCGGTGTCGCCATCTACCGGAGCGAGGTCGGCGACGCCCTGCCGTCCGGCGTCACGCCCGAAGCGGCGATGGCAGCGCGCGACACGCTGGGCGGTGCGGTTTCAGTCGCCGGGCAGCTTCCGGACGCGGTCGGAGCGCCGCTGCTGACCGCCGCGCGGGAAGCGTTCGTGCACGGCATGCACCTCACCTCGGGGATCGCGGCCGTCATCGCCCTCGCGATCGCCGCCGTGGCGCTGGTGATGTTCCGCTCCCCCGAGGCGCAGGACACGGCCGCGGTCGACGGCGTGCCCGAGGACGAGCCCACCGCCGAGGCGGAGGACAGCGTCCCCGTCGCTGCTTGATCCCGCCGATTGCGTGACATAGACCGATGGGGCCGCCCTTGACGGCCCCATCGGTCGGTCGCATGGTGAAGGCGAGTCCGGCAGATGGAGCAACACGGGAGCTCGCGGAGGAGACCACCATGAGCAGTGCAGCTGTTGATAGCCACCGGCTGGAGCAGTTGCGTGGCGACGTCTACGGGGATGTCATCGTCGCCGGCCAGCAGCCGTACGACGAAGCCCGCGCGCTCTTCAACTCGATGATCGACAAGCGACCGGCGGTCATCGTGCAGTGCGTGGACACCCAGGACGTCATCGCGGCGCTGCGTTTCGCGCGCGAGACAGAGCTCGAGATAGCGGTCCGTGGTGGGGGCCACAGCGTTGCGGGCACCGGTCTCGTCGACGGTGGTCTGGTGATCGACCTCCGGCGGATGAACTCCGTCAACGTCGATGCCGACGCGCGCACTGCGACCGTCGCGGGAGGGGCGACGATGAGCCACCTCGACCGGGCGACCGAGCCCTTTGGGCTCGCGACCACCGGCGGACGGGTCTCGACCACCGGGGTCGGCGGCTTCACCCTCGGCGGCGGAACCGGCTGGCTGGACCGCAAGCTCGGCCTCGCGTGCGACCGCCTCATCTCGGCGGACCTGGTGCGCGCCGACGGGCAGCAGGTGCGGGCCAGCGAGAACGAGAACCCCGAACTGTTCTGGGCGCTGCACGGTGGTGGTGGCAACTTCGGAGTGGCGACGTCGTTCACCTTCCGGCTCGACGCCGTGCCGGGTGTCACGGCTGCGCTCCTGCTCTGGCCCGCCGCATCAGGACCCGACGTCCTGCGGCGCTACCGCGACCTCGTCGAGACGGCACCCGACGAGCTGGGCGGTGGCTTCATCTACCTGACTGGGCCGCCTGAGGACTTCGTCCCTCCGGAACTGGTGAACAACCTGACCTGCGCGACGCTGCTGACGTACGTCGGGTCCGAGGAGGAGTCACGGCCGTACCTCGCGCCGATGCTCGAGTTGGCGCCTGCCGGGCGGATGGTCGTGGAGCTTCCTTACGCCGAGTTGCAGTGCATGCTCGACGACCCGCCCGGCTACCGCAACTACTGGTCCGCGGAGCACCTCGCGCAGCTGCCGGACCCAGCCGTGGACGCCTTCTGTGCGCGGTCCACCGACATGGTCGTGCCGTCACCGTCCCAGCACGTGATGTTCCCGCAGGGCGGACTGTCGGCCCGGCAGGGCCACGAGTGGCCGACGCCGTTCCGGTCCGCGCCTTGGGTCGTGCACCCCTTCGGCCTGTGGGAGGACCCCGCGGACGACGAACGGGCACGTCGATGGGCGCGTGCGGTCCGCGAGGACGTGGCGCCGTGGGCCACCGGCGACGTCTACCTCAACTTCATCGGCGACGAGGGCGAGGAACGCGTCGCCGCAGGCTTCGGGGAGCACTACCAGCGTCTGGCTCGGGTGAAGGCCGAGCACGACCCCGACAACGTGTTCCACCTCAACCACAACATCAAGCCGGCACCGGGCATCCCCTCTCCCCGGTAGCCATACCGCCCGCCCGTCCAGCGTCCAGTCGCCCGGTTCAGTCGCTCGCGAGGCGCGACCATGACTCGGTGTCCGAGCGGCGGCCCTGCTTGAAGTGCAGGGATCGCAGCACCCCCTCGAAGCGGTACCCACAGTGCTCGGCAACGCGCTTCGACGCGAAGTTGTCGATGCTGATCAACAGCTCGAGGCGCACCATGCCCAGCTCGGAGAACGCCCACGTCGTCAGCTGTCCCAGCGCGTCCGTCGCGACGCCACGGCCCCGTGCCCACGGCGCGACCACGTAGCCGAGTTCGGCGGTCGCGGCCTCTGCGTCGATGGACGGCACGACCGCGACACCGAGGAACGTGCCCTCGTAGCCGTCCACGATGGCGAAGTTCTTCCGGGTCCCGTTCGCCTCGCCCTGGTCGTAGAGGGCGGCCCAGCTGCGGTCGAAGCCGGCCGGGACCGGCTCCGGCATGCGGGTGAAACGCAGCACATCGCGATCCTTCAGCATGTCGCGGAAGCCGACGAGATGCCCTTCGGCGAAGGGCTCCAGCCGGATGCTCGACACGGCGCAAGCGTATCCGCCCGTACCGATATCGTGATGTCTCGGTTGGTTCGACGGCCGCGCGCGTTTCGCGTGGGCGTCGAGGTAAGAGGGAACCTGGTGCAAATCCGGGACTGCCCCGCAGCGGTAAGTGGGAACGACAGCTGTCAGACGCACTGGACGCACACGTCTGGGAAGCGACAGCCAATAGGAGGACGGCGTTCGCGTCGTCCGCGCTCACGAGTCCGAAGACCTGCCAGCCGGGCGTCCCGCGACCGCGGGGTGTTCGCAATGCATGGTGAGCTCGCGAAGGAGAGTTCCGTGACTGATCCCTCTCGACGTCGCCCCGTGGCGACCGTCTACGGCTATCCACGACAGGGTGCCGACCGGCAGTTGAAGAAGGCAATCGAGACCTACTGGGCCGAAGGCAGCTCGGCCGATGACCTGCTCGCGACCGCACGTGAGCTGCGGCTCCAGCACGTGAGCGAGCTGGCTTCGGCCGGCCTCGGTGAGATCCCGACCAATCACTTTTCGTTGTACGACCACGTGCTGGACACCGCGTGGATGCTCGGCGCGATCCCCGCCCGCCACCGCGCCGCCGTACCGGATGCGGGTACCCCGGGCGATCGCCTCGATCGCTACTTCGCGATGGCCCGAGGTGCCGCCGATGTGGCGCCGCTGGAGATGACCAAGTGGTTCGACACGAACTACCACTACCTGGTCCCGGAGCTTGGCCCGGACGCGGAGTTCAGTCTCGACGCGAGCAAGCCGCTGGGCGAGTTCACCGAGGCGCTCGAAACCGGGATGGTGACCCGGCCGGTGATCCTCGGGCCGGTGAGCTTCCTGTTGCTGGCCAAGGCCGAGGCCGGCCGCACGACCGGTTTCGAGCCGCTGGCTCTGCTCGACCGGGTCCTCCCCCTCTACGCCGAGCTGTTGTCCAAGCTGGCCGATGCCGGGGCGCAATGGGTGCAGATCGACGAGCCGGCCCTGGTGACCGACGTCCCTCAGGCGGCACTGAGCCACCTCGACCGGGCGTACCGGACCCTGACCGCCACGGCAGATCGTCCGAAGATCCTGGTCGCGTCGTACTTCGATCAGCTGGGTTCGGCGCTGCCCGTGCTGGCCGGCTCCCGGGTCGAAGGTCTCGCGCTGGACTTCACCGGCCCGGCCGCGGCCAACCTCGAGGCGCTCGCCGCAATCGGGGGCTTGCCCGGGAAGCGACTCGTGGCCGGCGTCGTCGACGGCCGGAACGTGTGGCGCACCGACCTCAGCGGCGCGCTCGCCACCCTCGGCACGCTGCTCGGCCTCGCCGACCACGTCGACGTCTCAGCGTCCTGTTCGCTGCTGCACGTGCCCCTCGATGTGTCGCTCGAACGCGACCTCGAGCCGCAGTTCGCGGGCTGGATGGCGTTCGCGCGGCAGAAGCTCGACGAGCTCGCGCTGCTGGCTCGCGGTCTGGATGCCGGCCGTGATGCCATCGCAGGCGAGCTGCGCGTCAATGCGACCCGGCTTGCCTCCCGGACGAAGTCCCCGATGGTGAACGTCGACGCCGTGCGGTCCCGGGCGGCCGCCGTCGAGGACGCCGACCTGCACCGTCACAGTGACTACGCAAGCCGGCAGGCCGCGCAACACAAGCGACTCGGGCTGCCCGCGCTTCCGACGACCACGATCGGCTCGTTCCCGCAGACGAGCGATGTACGGCGGGCACGTGCCGCCGTCCGCGCGGGACGGCTCGACCAGGACGCCTACGACGAGGCGATGCGCGCGGAGATCCGCTCGGTCGTCGAGCTGCAGACCGAGATCGGGCTCGACGTACTCGTCCATGGTGAGCCCGAGCGCAACGACATGGTGCAGTACTTCGCCGAGCAGCTGAACGGCTTCCTGACCACCAAGCAGGGCTGGGTGCAGTCCTACGGCACCCGCTACGTGCGACCGCCGATCATCGTCGGCGACGTGCACCGGCCCGAGCCCATGACCGTGCGCTGGGCGGAGTATGCCCAGGGCCTCACCGACCGGTCGCTCAAGGGCATGCTGACCGGGCCGGTGACGATGCTGGCCTGGTCGTTCGTCCGCGACGACCAACCGCTGGCGGACACCGCCCGGCAGGTCGCGCTCGCGTTGCGCGACGAGGTCGTCGATCTCGTCGAAGCGGGCATCGCGGTGATCCAGGTCGACGAGCCCGCCCTGCGCGAGACGCTTCCGCTCCGCGAGAAGGCGCGCGGGGACTACCTGCGATGGGCCGTCGATGCGTTCCGGCTGACAACGTCGGGCGTCCCTGACGAGACGCAGATCCACACGCACATGTGCTACGCGGAGTTCGGTGACGTGCTGTCGGCGATCGTCGACATGGATGCCGACGTCATCAGCCTCGAGGCGGCGCGTTCGGAGATGGCGATCGTCGCCGACCTCGCGAGCAGCGGCTACCCCAACGAGGTCGGTCCGGGGGTCTGGGACATCCACTCGCCCCGCGTGCCACCCACGACGGAGATCGCGGCACGGATACGAGTGGCGGCCGAGCAGTTCCCGGCAGACCGGATCTGGGTCAACCCCGACTGCGGGCTCAAGACGCGCGGGTACGCCGAGGTCCGCGCGAGCCTGGCCAACCTGGTCGCAGCCGCGCACGACGTCCGGGCCGAACTCTGAGCGCCCGCTAGCCCCGCTGTGGGCCCTCCGAAACGTCATCGCATCGTGCCAAGGACGCCTGGCACCATGGCCGCATTCGGGACGCGAACCCCAGCTGGAGGAATGACCTTGACCACTGTGAAGAACATGACGCTGGCGGCTGAAGCGCTCCTGTCGTCGCTGGGGTCCGAGCAGGGCACGGCGACCACGGCGGAGTTCGGCATCGCCGATCACCGGGAGTGGACCTACCTGCCGGGATCTCGACCCGGCCTGTCCCTGGTGGACATGACTCCGGAGCAGAGATCGCTCGGCCTCGAGCTCATGGACGCGGGCTTCAGCGCAGAAGGCGCCAAGACGGCTCGCCGGGTGATCGCGACGGAGCGGATCCGCCGCCAGATGGCGACCGGTGCCGAAGCGGTGGATGGAGACCGGTACTGGTTTCGCATCCTCGGCCACCCCGGCGGTGACGAACCGTGGGCATGGCGGGTCAACGGCCATCACCTTGCCGTCCACGTCACCGTCGTCGGTGACGCGTTCAGCGTCACACCGAGCTTCTTCGGCGCGGAACCGGCGAGGGTGCTGGAGGGACGACATGTTGGTCGCCGAACGCTGGTCGACGAGGAAGAGCTGGCCCGGACTCTGCTCGCCGACCTCGACCCGCGCCAGCGCGAGTCGGCAGTCATCGCCGACGAGGCACCCGCCGACATCCTGACGCGAACAGACCCAATGGTGGCTGCCGATCATCTGACCGGCGGACTCTTGCACGCTGACATGTCGCGGGGTCAGCAGGACGTCCTTCGACGTCTCGTCCGTCGCTACTTCGATCGGGCGCCGGCGGAGCTAGCCGACTCGTGCTGGGGCGGGGTCATCGCTGCTGACCCGGACGCCGTGCGATTCGCGTGGGCGGGGCCAGACCGACGCGGCGAGGGCCACTACTACCGGGTGAGCGGACCGACGTTCCTGATCGAGTACGACAACACGCAGGACAACGCCAATCACATTCACTCGGTATGGCGTGACGTGCGTAACGACTGGGGCGCCGACCTGCTCGCGGCACACTACGCAGAGAGCCACTGACAACAGGCCGACGACCGGGCGAAAAACCCAGATCGGCCTTCTCATTGGATCGTCGGTGCCGCCGTCGATGTTCGGCTGTCGCCGATGCCGAGCCGGAGGGTCAGCTCTCCAGGACACGTTCCTTCGGTGGACTCTCGAGTGCGTCGCGGACCCGGTCTCCGTGGCCGGGCCACCACGCAGCGGGTCCGATGAGTGCGGTGAGCGCCGGCGTCAGGAAGAGCGCCATGACGAAGGCGGCCAGGGCGATGCCGACGGAGAACGAGAAGCCCATCGACTTGAAGAAGGTGCCTTCGGCGAGCATCAGCGAGGCGAACGTGCCGGCCAGGATCAGGCCCGCAGCCGCAACTGTCGGACCGGCGTGCTCGATCGCCTTGGCGGCCCCGGGTCGCGACTCGAGCCCTTCGCGTGCCTCTTCCCGCAGGCGGGCCACCATCAAGATGTTGTAGTCGGTGCCTAGTGCCACGACGAAGAGGTAGATGTAGATCGGCAGGATGAAGATCAGCCCCTGCTCTCCCAGCAGGCCCTGGAAGACCAGCACGGTCGTGCCCAGGCTGGCGGTAAACCCGAGGCCCACCGAGAGCATGAGGTACCAGGGCGCGACCAGGCTGCGCAGGAGCAATGCCAGGATGATCATGATCAGCACTGCGGCGACCGGGAACACGACCGAGTAGTCACGCGCCATCGCATCGTTCAGGTCGACGAAGATCGACGTCGTGCCTCCGACGAAGGACTCGGTCCCCTCGGGCTCAGCCGAGTGAGCGGTGTCGCGCACCGGGCCCCCGACGTTGGCCAACGCCTCGTCGGACGCGGGGTCATCGGAGAGCACGACGGTGAACACCGCGACACTGTCGGTGCGGTCGGCCAGCACCGCCGACGCAACCCCCTTCGCGGAGCCGAGGTCGGTGGCGTAGGTCTTGAGCGCGGCGTCGTCGGGCAGTTGGCCATCTGTCGAGCGCAGCAGTACCGACGTGGGGTCGGCGGCACCACTCGGCTGGCCCTTCTGGAACGTGACCAGCGCCTGCCCAGACTCGGTCTGTTCGGTGCTGCTGTCGGAGAAGTTGAACGTCGGGTTGAACCCCAGCGCGAACAGCGACAGTACGGCGAGTGACCCCGCCGAGACGACTGCGTAGCGGACCGGGTACGCAGCCACCGAGCGTCCGATGGCGCGGAACCGACTGGCGTTGGGCTCGACCATCCACCGCTTCGACGGCCAGGAGATCGCCCGTGGACCCAAGGCGGCGACGACGGCGGGGACAAGCGTCAACGCCGCCAGTACGGCCAGCGCGACCGCTATTGCCAGCGCCGGCCCGATCGAGCGGAAGATGCTCAGGGACGACAGCACCATCGCCATGAAGGCGACGATCACGGCGCCACCGGCCGAGGCGATCGCCTCACCGGCCCGTTCGACAGCGTGGGACACCCCTCCTTGACCGTCGAAGCCCAGCCGCAGGGCCTCCCGGTAGCGGAACAGGAAGAACAGGATGTAGTCGGTCCCGATGCCGAACAACACGATGAACAGGATCACCGAGATGGAGCTGTCCGCCTTGAGGTCGAAGGCCTCGTTCGCCATCGCGATGAGCCCGTTGGCGGTCGTCCCGACCAAGGCGACGGTCAGGATGGGCAGGGCGCACGCGATGACGCTACGGAAGATCAGCGCGAGCAGGACCACGATGAGCAGCAGGGTCACGATGCTGACGACGGCGAGCGCCTTCTCGGACGACTCCTGTGAATCCAGCGACTGGGCCGCCGAACCGGTCACGCCGGAGCGGAGATCAGTTCCCTCGACCAGGGGCTCAAGGGCGGCGCGCAGTGCGCGGGCGTCCTCGATGGCGGCCGGGTCGAAAGCGTTCTTGCCCGGCTTGACCTGCACGAAGATCGCCTGCACCAGGCCGTTCTCCGACGCCGGGGCTGCGACTGCGTTGCCCAGGTTGTCATAGCTCTCGGTATTCAGCTCCTGGGCGATGGAGGTCACCTTGGCCTGGTCGGCCTCGGTCAGCCGACTGCCGTCCTCGCGGTCGAACACCACGATCGCGCCGATCTCACCGCGCTGGGGAAAGGCTTCTTGCTGCACGGTGAGTGCTTTGACGGACTCGTAGTGCGCGGGCAGGAACTCCGACTGGTCCTGCGTGGACTGCAGGACAGGAGCTGTCAAGGCGATGACCACGGCGGCCACGATCCAGGCGGCGATGACCCACCAGCGAGCGCGGACGACGAGCTTTCCGAGAGCGGCGAACACAGCCTGAACGCTATCGAAGATCGCTCCGCCGATGAGGCAGCCCGCCCGGTGGCCCCCGTATCGCCTCGGAAGGCACGCCCCATCGTTGGTCTAGATCTTGTCGATGCCGTTCGTGGGTGCTTCGCTGGCGTCTCCCACAGGAGTAGGGGAGGCGGGCATGGCTGAGAACGCAAACGCGTGGCGGTTCGAGGGTCTGCGGGCGGTGTTCATCAATTGCACGCTCAAGCCGTCGCCGGAGAGATCCCATACTCAGGGCTTGGTCGACGCGAGCGCCGAGGTCATGCGGCGGCACGGCGTTGCGGTCGACGTCCTACGGGCGGTCGACCATGACATAGCGACCGGCGTGTGGCCGGACATGACCGAGCACGGCGCCGTGACCGACGAGTGGCCAGAGATACTTCCTAGAGTGCTCACGGCGGACATCCTGGTACTGGCCGGGCCGATCTGGTTAGGCGACAACAGCTCGGTGACCAAGCGAGTCATCGAACGGCTCTACGCATGTTCCAGCGATCTGAACGACGCGGGACAGTACGCCTACTACGGACGCGTCGGCGGCTGCCTCATCACGGGTAACGAGGACGGCATCAAGCACTGCGCGATGAACATCCTCTATAGCCTGCAGCATCTCGGCTACACGATCCCGCCGCAGGCAGACGCTGGCTGGATCGGGGAGGCCGGGCCCGGGCCCTCCTACCTCGACCCAGGCTCCGGTGGACCGGAGAACGACTTCACCAACCGCAACACAGCATTCATGACATGGAACCTCATGCACGTCGCGCAACTGCTCAGGAATGCCGGCGGCATCCCCGCCTTTGGCAACCAACGGGCCGCATGGGACGCCGGAGCCAGGTTCGACTACGAGAACCCTGAGCACCGCTGAGCGGCATGACCGGATGGCCGCAGCGCACGCCATTTTGCGGCATTCGAGTACATCCGCGGAGACCTCTCGACGTACCGACGCTTGCGGCTGTGGCCACCCAGGTGGACGGTGAGGCATGGCACCGTGTACGTCCCGCCTTGCACTCGCAGGTCTCCTCGGCATGCTCATCGTCGGCTGCGGAGGTGAGTCCGATCGGGCGCCGAGCACGACGGAGGCGGCAGCGACCGCCACGACCGCTACGACCGCGACGACCGCGACGACCGCGGCGACGCCCAACCTTGAGCAGTATCTCCTGCAAGCCGACGAGGTCCCGGGACTGGAGCCGGTGTCGTCGCCGCAGACCGACTCGGGGGAACCGTTCCCTCTGCCCAAGGACGGCGCCGATCGGCTTCGGCGCAGTGGCTACGTCTCGACGATCTACCAGCCCGCCGAAGGCGACACCAGCGCCGGCGTCAGCAGCGTCCTGCTGTTCGAAACGGAGGCAGGGGCGCGCGACTGGCTGGCCTATGAGACGAGCGACGCGGCGATCCAGCACCAGATCCCCGGCGCGAAGATCAAGCGTTTCCAGGTTCCCGAAGTCCCGGGCGCCAACGGATGGACCGGACCCGACCTGCACGGCAACGCCATCGGCCACGTCTACTGGACCCAGGGCCGCTGCATGCTGCTCATCGGCCTCGAGGTGGAGGGGCCGCGTGTCGAGCGGCTGTCGACCGGCGCCAAGGCAATCTACGAACGCACGGGTGGCACCTGCCCGGACTGATGCTGCGTCGGGGCCCCGGTCCGGCCGGCATGCGGGTCATATCGCCGCGATTGACGCGACAGCGCACTGATCCGGGCGCCACGCCACGCTGTAACCGGCCGCTGGCGCACTACTTCGGCCCGGCTTTACATGTCGAGATCTCAGCCCCGGCTCCGTCCCAGCATCGAATCATCAGACAACCACTGGAGAATGGGGTCCCATGGCACACGTACAACGTTTCGACCACATCGGCATCACCGTTGCGGACCTCGACTCGGTTACGGCGTTCTTCGTCCGACTGGGTCTCGAGGTCGAGGGCACCGGATCCGTGGAGGGCGAGTTCGTGGAGACCGTCTGCGGCATCCCGGGCGCGCACTGTGAGATCGCGATGCTGCGGCCGCCCGACGGAGGGTCCCGCCTGGAGCTCGCGCGCTTCATCACGCCTGACCACGTGCCCGGATCGCCCACACCGATGGCCAACGAGCTTGGCCTGCGAAACGTGTCGTTCGAGGTCGGTGACCTCGATGCGGCCGTCGATGCGGTGGCTGCGGACGGGTACGGACTCGTCGGCGGCATCGGCGAGTACGAGAACAGCGTGCGGATGGCCTACGTGCGTGGGCCCGAAGGGATCATTGTGAACCTGTTCGAGCGAATCGGCTGACGCCACGTGGTTGGCCGGTACCGACGACTTCTTCCGGCAGGTCGAACGGGACTACGACGAGGTCGGCATGGGCGACGGGCAAGGCAGCCCGAAGCCTCCTGAGGCGATCGCGGGCCCCGGAAGTGGAAGCGATCGTCGACAGCGGGTTCTTCGCGCAACCGATCGTGCATCGCCACGTCTGGAGCCAGGACTACACCGCCGAGGAGTACCTGGCGCTGCTGTCCACCTACTCCGGCCGGGCACATCGCCGCCTCGCCCTGGCAGCGGGAGACGCTGTTCACGGGAATCCAGGACATGATCGTCGCCCGCCCGTCTGCGACGGTGCGCAAGCACTATCTGAACGTGGTCCAGATCGCCCGACGCATCGGCTGATCCGCCCGGAGGCGCCGCGCGTCATGGCAGGGTCCGCTTCTCCGGCCTGTCCGCGAACCGCGGCAATTCAGAGCGGTAGACGTTTCCGCGGAAACGTGTTCTTCCGCATGCCGGAAAGGCACGTCTCCGCGGAAACGTCTGGCGGTTCTAAGCCGGCGGTCAGCGGCGGCTACTGCGCGACCGGGTGCCGTTGCTGGCTCACCTGACGTGAGACCAGCACGATGCCGCCCACGAACGTGGCTCCCAGTGCAGCGCTCAGGGCGAGCTGCCACGCGGCCGCGTCGCCGGTGCCCGAACTGAGAGGCGTCGAAGCCGCCGTGCCCTGCCCCTCGCCGGACAAGCTCTGCTGGCGTTCGCGCTGCTCGATCTGAGCCTTCGTCAGCGCAATGGGGCCGGTAGCCGCGCGCTCCGCGCGCTCCGCACGCTCGATCTGAGCCTTCGTCAGCGCAGTGGCGCTGCTAGCCGCGCGCTCCGCACGCTCGATCCGAGCTTTCGTCCGGGCAGCAGTGGCGCTGGTAGCCGACCGCTCCGCATGCTCGATCTGAGCCTTCGTTGGGGCAGTGGCGCCGATGGCCGCGCGCTCCGCATGCTCGATCTGGACCTTCGTCCTCAACGGACTCGTGTCTGCGGCCGCGACGGGGAGGAACAACGGGGAGGCAAATAGGGCGAGGCCAGCCGCTGCGGTGGCCACGTGAACAGTGCGCGTCATGGTCGTCTCCTGGATGCTGCAGCGGAAGCTGCCCGAATGGTGGATGGACGTACGAAAGACAAGGGGCCAACCAACACCTGCATGGCTGCTCCGGAACGGCACCCCGGCTTGGAGGTCGGCCCCATAAGCAAGAGCAGGCGCGAGCCCGCCGTGATACAAACAACCGTCCGGACGACGGAGTCGCGGCAAGCATCGGGCGAGCTGCCGTGGCGTTCCTCGCGGCATGAGAGCCGTCGCCTTCGGCGATGATCGTCGAGCCGCTCAACGAAGCCGACCGCGCCAACATGAAGAGCCGCCTGCCGGCCCCAGTACGGATGGTCTACCGGTTCGTATTCCAGCCGCCTGGACGAAGGACGCGTCCACGCGGCGCCACGGGACCTGACTCGCAGCACCTGGCCCAAACGTCGTTCTGGATGCCCTTCCAGCTGACTTGGGTCACGGATAAGTGCCGTTACCGCGCAGTCGGAAAGCGGCATGAGCGGGCGTTCCCGGAGGCGCTCAGCCCCGGTGTTATGCGCGGGTGGCGACGTTTCGAGGCGTGAGTAGTGAGCCAGGTTGGGGTATCGGCGATTCCGGCGGCGCTTCCTCGGGACTCTACGAGTTCAAGACAGAAAGCGGCGTACCCGTCCGTCTGCATGACGCAGCCTTCCTGGGCTTCGACTTCCGCCCTGGTCCACGGCCCTGGCTGGTGACCAGATTCCTCTACAACGACCCGAAGTGGACGCCAGTTGAAGCTCGCGCCACTCCACTAATTGCGATTCGGTTCGACGATGTTCACATCACGGCGTTGGACCAAGACACGCACGTCATCGGCGAGCCTGCCGAGGCCATCGGTCAGGTCAGCAACTTCGACTACTACGAGGAATTCGACAGCTTTGACCTCCAGACCTACACGTTGCGGCTCGAGTTGACCGCCAAGAGGGTCGAGGTGACTCTTCATCCGAGGCCCAGCGCATGGGTGCCCGCTACCGCACAATCGGAAGGCGGCATGAGCGAGTGCATAGCCGTGCGCATCTGGACTAGATGGCGACACGGGCCGCGATGACGGCCAGTGACGTAAGGCTCAGCAATGCAACGATCAAGCATCGCAGTGAGTTGTCGATATTGCGGTTCTTGAGGTCCGCGATCTCCCAATTGGCTGCGAAGTTGTCCAGTATTTGCGCGGCCTTGCGCCCTAGACGCAGCTCCGCGTTGGGCTCTTTTGCGCATCGCCACATGTCGATTGGACTGAGCCAGTTCCAGGTCCTTGTCCTCTTCGAGACCAGGGCCCGCAGCGAGTAGACGGCGGCAAGCACGAAGAAGGCTGTGGCGATGAACAGGCCGACTGCGAAGTATTCTCTGAGCGTGGAGTCGTCTACCCACTTTCCTCCATCGAGGACAAGACCTGCACCACTGAGGGTGAAGCTGGCGGATATGGCGACACTGCCCGCGATCGTGGTAGCTCGGCGATCCGCCGCCTCGGCCCGGTCGAGCGCCGTCTGGGCGACGGCCTCTGCGAACTCCAGGCTCTCCTTAGCCTCTTCTGGCCTGTCAAGGCGCATCATGGTCATCAGCTGATCGACGGAGCTCGTCTGCTTCGATTGCGCATCCCAGTTCCACCATTTGCCGTGGCGGTATGGCCACACATGATCGCGGAAATCCCAGCGGCCGTCGGAGGGCCCTTTCCGGACTCGACCGTCGTTGTCTTTCCCGCGCCCAGATCTGGTCACCATGACCCCCCGGTATGGGACGAACTTGTCCGACTGTGCCGAGAGTAGGGGAAACGAGTCCCAGGCGATGAATGCTCACCGATGCTGAGAACGATTAGGCACACCTCGGCTCCCATAAGGACGACGCCGGCCAGCGCGTCGCCACCACTCATCGCCATAAGCGTGCATGCGTCACATGGAAGTGGATGGAGCAACAAGGCAGACATCAGCCTTCCAGGGCCACCGCCAGCATCGCCGTGTCGTCATCGTGCTGAGCGTCCCGGCCGAGTGCGATCAGAGCCTGGTCGCACATCTGCTCGGGGTCACGCGTCGACGCAACCGCCGACCGCAGCGTCTCGAGTCCGTGGTCGACCGGCAGTTGGCGGTCCTCCACGAGGCCATCGGTGTAGAGCAGCAGCATGGCGCCCGGAGGCAGCGTGACCTGCAGCTCGGGGTAGTCGGCGGCACCCGCGCCGAGGGGCGGGCCGGGTGTCACGTCGAGATAGCGTGCGGCGCCGCCGACTGCCAGCAGCGGCGGCAGGTGTCCGGCGGCGGCCACGGTGAGCGTGCGGGTCTGCGGATCGAGCAGGGCGAACAGTGCCGTCGTGATCTGGTCCTGTTCGAGGCGGGCCAGCGCCGTGTCCAGCCGTCGCAGCACTTCGGCGGGAGCGACCTCGGTCGAGGCGTGCGCACGCGCGGTGGCACGGAGCTGACCCATCAGCGCTGCTGCCTGCAGGCCGCGACCCATCACGTCGCCGATGACGAGGCCCACCCTGCCGTGCTCGAGCGGGATCACGTCGTACCAGTCACCGCCGATGTGAGTCCCCGCAGTTCCCGGCAGGTAGCGCCAGGCGAACGACACGCCGGCGATGCGAGGCAGTCGCTGGGGTAGCAGACTGCGTTGCAGGGTGAGGGCTGCATCGCGTTCGCGCCTGTAGTTCTCCGCGTTGTCGACGGCGACTGCGGCGCGCGCAGCCAGGTCCTCGATCAGCGTCAGGTCGTCGGCGGTGTAGGCAGCGCCTGCCGTACGGACGACTGCGACCATCCCCACCACGGTGCCGCGGAGGGTCAGGGCCACGCCGACGGCGGTGTTCGGGGTGAACTGTGCCGCGAGTTCAGCATCCTCGATGCGGTCGCGCGCCCGCTGCCTCACGTCGTCAGGGACCGAGCCGTAGAGCAGGCTCTTGCCGGACCGGAGCACCTCGGCCATTCCACTGGATGACGTGAGATCCAGCGGATGTGCGCGTTGCAGCTCGATCATGACGGGCGTCAGGGCCGGATCGCGGTGCGCCGCGGCGGCGAGCTCGACCTTGTCCTGCCCGTTCTTGAGGTAGACCACGGCCCAGTCGCCGAACCGCGGGATCAGGACGTCGGTCAGGTTGTGCAGGGTCTGCACCGGGTCCAGCGTCGAACCGAGCAGTCCTGCCGCCTCCGCCAGGAAGGTGGAGCGCTCGCGTGCCGCGCGCTCGCCGGTGAACAGCCGAGCTCTCTCCAATGCGACGCCACACTGCCAGGCGATCGTTGCGAGCAACTCCAGCTCGGCATCATCGACGGGGTGCCCGACCGGAAACCTCAGAGAGAGCGCGCCCAGCGGGCGGCCACCGGCAGTCACCGGCATGTTGACACTGACCCCGTCGCCTCCGACATCGCCACGCAGGCTCGGATAGCGGGCCTCCAAGGCCGCCTTGCCATCGACGACGACGGGCGCATTGGTGCGCACCGCCTCGCTCGCCGGAAGATCGGCGGCGAGGGGAAAGGTGACCCAGCGCTGACGGACCTCGCTGTCCTTGCCTCCTAGGTCGACCAGCCGAAGGGTGTCGCCCTCGAGGACGCTCAACGCACTGACCACCGCACCGAGGGCCTCCGACGCCTCGGTGACGACGGCGTGTCCGACCTCGTCATAGGTGCTCGCCCCGGCCAGCGCCGCGGTGACCCGGTAGAGCCTGGCCAGCCGCGCGGCCACGGTCTCAGCGGTGTGCCGGGCGTCCTGCTCGGCCTCGCGTAGCAGGCTTCGATCGACCGCCACCGCGGTCTGGGCGGCCAGCGCCTCCACGAAGTTGCGCTCGTCGCCGTCGAACAACCGAGGACTGTCGAAGCTGAACCGCAGCGCCCCGAGCACCTGGTCCCTCCCTCGCAGGGGCACGGCGCACATGGAGGCGGTGGACGGCTCCAGGCCGGTCAGGTCGGGGAACTGGGCATCGCGCTCCTCCCGCGACTCGAGCCACACCGCCTCGCCGGTCGACAGCGCCACGGCTGCAGGCAATCGGGCGTCCCGGCGCTCTGAGCGCAGCTCCTGAACCAGTTCGTCCTTGTAGCCGACGGTGCCGGGCACCCGGAGCAGGTCGCCCTCGCCGGGCAGCAGAAGGCCACCTCCCGAGGCACCGAGGACGGAAACGCCTTGAGAGACCACAATGTTGGCGACCTCGTCAAGGCTCACCGTGCCTGCAAGCGACGCCGTCACGGCCTGCAGGCGTGCCGCCCGTTGTGCCGACTGCTGCGAAGAGGCGACAGTGCCGAGCTCGTCGAGCAGGAACTTCTCGAAGCTCGGCGGGGCGGGGGGAGACTCGCCTCGGCCGACGGCGCCCAGCTGGTCGACCAGGGCGGTGACGTACCACCGGCGGAAGGCACGGTGCTCCGGTGCGCTCTCGAGAGTCAGCAGGCGCGCCGCCCGGGCGTAGGCGTCCACCTCGTCGAGGGCCGCGAGGTACTCCCTGCCCGCGTCGGCGGCCGTCACCGGCAGCGTCAGGACCAGACTTGTCCGCTCGCGGCCCGCGGCGACGGCCTTGAGGGCCTGTGCCTTGATGGCTCGACGGGCGTCGGCGAAGCGGGTCGAGACGGTTCGGATCAGCCGTGCCAGGTCGGGCGTGACCTGGGCCGTGCTACCGGACTGTGCCCCGGCCTCGGCGAGGGCGAACTCGCGCAGCACGTTGTCGACGTGGCCCTTGGCCGCCAACAGGAGCTCGGTGGGTACGTCGCCGAGGGTGACCTTGACCCGGGGCGGGCCCTCGTCCACATGGTCGAGGTCCGGCCACGCGGCGAGGAGCTGGTCCACGTCAACCCCATCGCCCTCCGGAGACCCGGGGGTGCCCTTCATGAACAGCTGCGCCCAGACCACCTTGCCCCCCGTGACCGGGTGCACGCCCCAGGCGCTCGCGACACCCGACACCAGGGCCAGCCCTCGTCCGGTCATCGAGTCAACGCTCGCCAAAAGCCTGACCGGAGCCACTGGCGAGCTGTCCTCGACCTCGATCCGGATGCCGGCTTCGGTCAGTGCGAGGCGCATCTCCGCCGGCGCGCCGCCGTACATCAGCGCGTTGCTGGCCAGCTCGGTCACGACGATCTCGGCGTCGCTGACGAGGTCGTCGGGGACCGCGGCCTCACGGAGCGCTAGGCGCACGCAGCGGCGAGCCGAGGGGACTGCGTCCGGCTCGTCGCCAATCTTCCAAATGCGCTCCACTCCGTGATTGTGCATGGTCCAGCCAACCACGGTGCCCATGCGGGCCAAGTAACTGCCGGTGTCCGTTTTGCACGGCAACAGGTGGCACCCGGTGCGCCTCTTGACGGCTTGCCGCCTGCTCGCCACGGTGGAGCACCCGTCCCGGCTCAGTGGACGCGAGGCCCACAGGGAGGCCACGATGGCGAAGATCCTCTGCGTGCTGCGGCGCGCTCGCCGGGGCCGGCGCTCACTCCTACAGCACGCGGCGCTAGCCGGGTAACCCCGTACCGACGTCGACCACGACGTCGCTGGTGGCGACGCCGATCGCGCCGTCGTACGGGCCACCTGCCGAGGCGAGCGCGGCATCCGGGTCCGTGCCCGGCAGCAGGTGCGTGAGCAGGAGGTGGCCGACGCCGGCCGCTGCCGCCACCTGACCGGCCTGGCTCGCGCTGGACAGGGTGAGCTGGGAGTCGTCGGGCACCTGGTCGACGAAGCTTGCCTCGGCCAGGAAGACATCCGCGTCGCGTGCGAGCATCGCGAGCTCAGGACTGGGGCCGGTGTCACCGGTGTAGGCGAGCACCTGACCGTCAGCGCTCAAGCGCAGGCCGGCGTTGGGCTTCGAGTGCGGCAGCGACCGGGTCTGCGCACTGAACGGCCCGATGTCCAGGTGATCGCCGGGCGTGAAGTCGTGCAAGACGTACGCCGGGTCCAGCCAGCCGGGCCGGTCGAGCGCGAGCACGGCATCAAGTGCGTGGTGCGGCGCGTACAGCGGAAGCGGCGACGCTGGTGTTTCGGTCAGAACCCGCGCCCGCAAGAGGGGGTTCACGTCGGCGCAGTGATCGGGATGACCATGAGTGACGTACACGGCGTCGACCTGGTCCGCGGCGATGTAATGCAGCAGTCGCGGCAGGGTCGCATAGCCCAGGTCGACCAGCAGCCGGTAGCCGTCATGCTCGACCAGGTAGCCACTGCACGCCTGGCCCGCGTCGGGCCAGGCGCCACACCCGCCGAGAACCGTCAGCCGCACAGCGGCGTCCGATCGGCGGGTGTGGCGGCCGGATCAACCGGCGCGGCGAGCCAGGTCACCCGTCGATGCTAGGGGCGTGCCTCGAGGACGATGTTGAACGGTGTCTCGGCCGCCCGGCGGAACCGGGTGAACCCCGCGTCGGTCGCAACCTGGCGGATCGCGGCTTCGCCGGCCTGTGCGCCGAGGGCGTAGCCGCCGCGCTGCGACAGCGCGTTCGGGACGCAAAGGAAGATGGAGAAGTTGTAGTAGATCCGTCCGACCGGGTTGAGGTTGTCGGCGATCTCGTCGCCGGCGTACGGCTCGACGATGAGCCAGGTGCCGTCGCGGTCGAGGGACTCACGGATGTGCCGGGCCGCCGACAACGGATCACCCATGTCGTGCAGGCAGTCGAAGGTGGCGACCAGGTCGTACCCCTCGCCCGAGAAGGTCTGTGCCGATGCAACCTCGAAGGACACCCGCTCCGACACGCCTGCCTCGGCGGCGCGCTTGCGGGCGAGCTCGACCGAGCCCTGGTGGTAGTCGGAGCCGACGACCCGGGTGCGCTCGTACTCGTTCGCCATCAGCACGCTCGACGCACCGAGGCCACAGCCGATGTCCGCGACCTTCGCGCCGGCGCGCAGCTTGGCCTCGACCCCCTCGAGTGCCGGGATCCAGCTGGGGACCAAGTTGGCGGCGTAACCAGGCCGGAAGAACTGCTCGCAGCCGACGAACACGTCCTTGTCGTGCTCGTGCCAGCCGAAGCCGGCGCCGGTGCGGAAGGCCTCGGTGATCTGCGGCTCGGCCTTGAGCGCGCCGAGGGCCAGCACGAAGGCCCCGGGCAGGTACGCCGGGCCGTCGGGGTTGGTCAGCAGGAATTCCTGCTCCTCGGTCAGCGAGTAGACGTCGCCGTCGTCGGCGCGGGTGACATAGCCGCCGGCCGCCTGGCCGCGCAGCCACTCGGTGACGTAACGGGCGTCGGTGCCGGTGCGGGCCGCGAGCTCGTCCGGCGTCGCCGGGCCCTCGGCCAAGGCGACGAACAGGCCGAGGCGATGGCCCGTCACGACCCCTCCTGCCGCGACCGTCGCGCCGAGGTCCACGGCGAACTGGTTGACGAAGTCGTTGACCTTGTCCATGTCGAGTGCCATCGAAGCCTCCTGGTCCAGGGACCGGTCGGTCCGGCCACCTGCGGCCACCGTCGCCAGAGTGGTTGCAGCCCCGTTGCAACAGGGCTGCAATGGCCGCGGGGAAAGTGGTTCCATCGGGGAGGCGAGAACCGGGGAGGGTGGAGCCGTGCGAGCCAGGTATCCGGACGTAGAGGGGTACGTCGAGCGCGACGGGGTCAAGGTGGGCTACGAGGTCTTCGGCTCCGGCCCGACGACGGTGGTGTTCACTCCGATCGACCTCATCGTCCACTCGCGCGCCTGGAAGGCGCAGATCCCCTACCTGTCCCGGTTCTACCGGGTGGTGGTGATCGACGCGCGCGGCAACGGCCGCTCGGATCGCCCGCACGACCCGGCGCTGCTCACCGACCGCCAACTGGTGTCCGACACGCTCGCAGTGATGGACGAGGTGGGCGTCGACCGCGCCGTCGTCGTCGGACTGTGCTCGAGCGCCTGGGTGGCGGCCGTGCTGGCTGCCGAGCACCCCGCGCGCGTCACCGGGCTCTTCACCATGGCGACGTGGATGCCCTTCCTCACCCCACCCCACCCGCATCGTCTCGCCAGGGAAAGCTGGGACGAGTCGATGGGCCCCGCCGTTGGGTGGCAGATGCGGTGCGTCAACTACTGGCGGAAGGATTGGCGCGGTTTTGTGGAGTTCTTCTTCGGCGAGCTGCTTCCCGAACCGCACTCGACCAAGCAGTGGGAGGACTGTGTCAGCTGGGCGATGGAGGTCGACCTCGAGTCGATGATCGCCACGGAGGACGCGCCGCTTGCCGTGTCGGATCGGACCGGTACCGAAGCGATGCTGGCCCGCATCACGTGCCCCGTGTTCGCCGTGCACGGAACAGCCGACTCGTGCCAGCCGGCGAGCCGCTCGGAGCGGTTCGTGGAGCTGACCGGAGGCAGGCTTGTCAAGCTTGAGGGCGCCGGACACCTGCCCCAGGCACGCGAGCCGGTCGTCGTCAACCGCCTGTTGCGCGAGTTCGTCGAAGGCCTGACGCCCGATCGCACGCCGGTGCGGTGGACGCGGTCGCTGAACCGTCCCCACAAGGTGCTCATGGTGTCGTCGCCGATCGGGCTCGGTCACACCCGTCGCGACGTCGCAATCGCACAGGAGCTGCGCACCCTCCGCCCTGAGGTGCAGATCGACTGGCTCGCACAGTCGCCCGTCAGCGATGTCGTCACCTCGCGCGGCGAGCGGGTCCACCCGGCATCCGCGTTCCTCGCCAGCGAGGTCGACCACCTGGAGTCGGAGTCGGCCGAGCACGACCTGCACGCGTTCACCGCCATCCGACGGATGGATGAGATCCTGCTGACGAACTTCATGGTGTTCGAGGAGCTGGTCCGTGAGGAGCAGTACGACGCGTGGATCGCCGACGAGGGCTGGGACGTCGACTACTTCCTGCACGAGAACCCCGAGCTGAAGTCCTCGGCGTACGCCTGGCTGACCGACTTCGTCGGTTGGCTGCCGATGCCGGACGGCGGCGAGCCGGAGCGACGGCTCACGTCCGACTACAACGCCGAGATGATCGAGCACGTGGCGAGGTTCCCCCGGTTGCGTGACCACTCGTTGTTCGTCGGGGATCCGGACGACTGCGTGCCGGACGGGCTCGGCGAGGGGCTGCCGTCGGTCCGGCAATGGACCGAGAACCACTTCGACTTCACCGGCTACATCACCGGCTACCAGCCGTTGACCGACGACGACCGGCTCGCGGTGCGCGCCGGGCTTGGCTGGACGGACGACGAGAACGTGGTCGTGGTGGCTGTGGGAGGCACCGCCGTCGGGGCTCCGCTGCTTCGCAGAGCGGTCGCGGCACATCCCCTCGTGGCAGCCGCCGTGCCAGGGCTACGGATGGTCGTCGTCGCCGGGCCGCGCATCGACCCCGCGTCACTGAACGCGCCGGACGGCGTCGAGGTCCGTGGCTACGTGCCGGACCTCTACCGGCTGCTCGCGGCGAGCGACCTCGCTGTCGTGCAAGGCGGCCTGACCACCACCATGGAGCTCGTCGCCAACCGGCGTCCGTTCCTCTACGTCCCTCTGCGGCACCACTTCGAGCAGACCTTCCACGTCTCGCACCGGCTGGCCCGCTACGGCGCCGGCACCCGGCTCGACTACGACGACACGACACCCGAGTCGCTGTCCGCGGCCATCGCGGCCCAGGTCGGGAAGCCGGTCGCCTACCGACCCGTCGCGACCGATGGTGCCGCCAAGGCGGCGCAGCGCATCGCCGAGCTGATCTGAGTCTGGTCAACCACGCGCAAGCTCGGCCGCGCGAGCACCCAGGCGGCGCAGGCCCATGGACTCGGCCAGGGACAGGGCCTCCCCGGCAAGTGCGGCAGCGGCAGGGTCGCCCGCGGTCCGGGCGGCGACGGCCTGCTGCAGGAGCGCCTGCGCCAGCACCGGCCGCCAGCCCTGCCAGCGGGACGCGGCGACGAGCGGGTCGAGGACTTCGCGGGAGCGGTGAGCGTCACCCGCGGCGAGCCAGGCCCGCGAGACGGCGAGGTAGGAGTCGGCGCCGAGCAGCCAGACCTGACCGTCCGGCGCCCGTACGTCGCGCAGCATCGTGTCGGCCGCCGCGAGCATCGCGGGGTCGCCGGTGACGTCGGCGAGCAGCGCGCGGGCGCCCAACACGTAGGCGAGGGCGTCGTCCTGCTCCGCGGTGGCGAGCGCCTCTGCGAGCAGGTCCGCAGCCTCGGCCCGCGCGCCGACCTCGAGAAGTGTCCCCGCGAGCAACAGTTCCGCGGCTGACTGCCACCACGGATGCTGCCGGCCCACCGGCGCAGCCACCGCGCGCCGCCCGACCTCCAGGGCTTCCTCCTCGCGCTCCGAGATCCGGAACAGCCAGCCCAGATGCGCCTCGAACCAGGTGCGGTAGGCCAGGTACCCGCTGCGTCGGTTGATCTCGAGCGCTGCCCGCACGCGGTCCTCGGCACGCGGCCAGTCTGCGTCCGCGACTGCCGGGTACGCCGACTCGAACACGCACCACTGCAGCCGCCACAGGTCACCCTGGCGACGAAGCAGCGGCTCCAGCTCGTCGACCACGACACGCATCGCGCGCACGTCGCCGACGAACGACAACGCCGTCTTGAGTCCGTCGAGCGCGGCGACGAGCGCGACCGGGTCGTTCGACGACCGGCCGGCGGCAACGGCTGCTTCTGCGGCGATCACCGCCTCGTCCAGCTGAAGACGGTTGCTCAGGATCACCGCCGCGCGGGCGAGCAGGTTCGACTCCATGGCGCGGTCGCCGAGCGATCGGGCAAGTAGGAGACCTCGGTCGACGTGCGGAAGGTTGTAGCTCGTACCGAGTCCGAGAGCAACGGGTACGTCGCCGGCAAGCTCGCGCTGCACGATCATCTCCAGCCGTTGGTCACCGGCCTCGCGCGCGACCTCGGCAGCACCCTGCAAGTCGGCCAGCGCCTCGGCGTACGCCTCCCTGACCTCGAGCGCCCGAGCCCGCACGAGCCGCGCTCGCCCGAGCACCTCCGTCACGCCGGAGTCCGCGGAGCGCGACGCGAACGCCTCGGCGTCGCTGGCGGCGAACCGGGTTAACGCCGACTCTGCGGCGAGCAGCCACGCCCTGGCTGCACGCACGCTCTCGCCGGCCGCGTCGGCGTGGTGGGCCAACGCCTCGTAGTTGTCGCCCGCAAGGTCTGCTGCTCGGCGGTGCCAACCGAGTCGCGTCGGAGCCGGTGTCGACGCGTAGAGGACTTCTTTGACGAGGTCGTTGGCGAACTCGTAGGCACGGCCGGACACGGTCAGCAGTCGCGCCGTCAGCGCCGCTTCACACCGTTCGCTCGCCTCCTCGTCGGAGAGCCCGAGTAGCGCGCTGACGGCTGCCGGATCGACCTCGGAGGAAAGCACGGAGGCAACCCGCAACAGGCGCTCGACGTTCGGTCCGGCACGTGCGACGCGGCCGAGCACCGCCGCCTGCAACGACTCGGGGACGGACTCCTGGCCGGCAGCCAGACCCCGCAAAACCTCGACCACGAACAGCGGATGTCCGCGAGTCCGCGCTGCGATGGCCGCCGCTTGCTCGCCCATGCCGGCCGCTGCGGCCAGCTTGGCCACCGCATCTGCGGAGAGCACGGCCGGCTCGACCACGGCGCCGACGTCGCCGAGAGTGGCGAACGCCGTTGCACCCTCCTCGCGGCGCACTGTGGCGACGACGAGCAGGCGCGCGTCGAGACTCCGACGACCGAGGTAACGGACCGCCTCACTCGTCGTCGTACCCGCGTTGTGCAGGTCGTCGAGCAGCAAGAGCACCGGCGCGTCCTCACCGAGCCTGCGCAGCAGGTGCAGCAGCGCCTCGAAGGCTCGACGGCGCGCCTCGTCGGCACGCGAGGGGGTCTCCACCGGCGGACCCAATGCGGTGGCGGCAGCCGGCACCAACGCCGTGAGGGCTTCGACATGGTGCCCCGCCATCTCGCGCAACCGGTGCGGCGACATGGCCACCACTGCGGGCGTCACCGCGTCGACCAACGGCTGCAGGAACAGCGAACGCTCCGCCTCGTAGCACCGGGCCCGCAACACCCGGCCGCCGAGGGACATGACCTCGCTCGCCAGTGCCTCGACAAGGATCGTCTTGCCGATCCCCGCCTCACCGACGACCAGCCGGACCGATGGCCGACCGGTGGCGGCGGCCGTCCAGGCACTACGGAGCTCGGCGAGCTCCCGTTCCCGTTCCAGCAGTCCGATCTCGTCCGGTCCCGCGGCCACGCTCGCGGCGTTCTCCGGCGCCACGACGGGGATTGGCTCGTCGCGTAGCAGCGCAGCGTGCAAGGCCTCCGTCTCCGGCGCGGGGTCGGCACCGAGCTCCTCCGCGAGCACCTCGCGGAGGCGGGCGTACACCGCCAGCGCGCGAGCCGGCTCACCGGCAGCGTGGTGAGCCGTCATCAGCCGGCGGGCCATCATCTCGTCGAGCTGATCGTCACTCACCCCCGTTGCCGCGACAGTGACCGCCTGCATCGGCTCGTCGGTGGCGAGTGCTGCGTCGACAAGCGCAAGGCGGGATCTGCGCAGCAGGGCGCCCTGAGTCAGGCGCGCGGGCTCCGCCCACGCCGCATACGGCTCGTCCTCGAGGGCTCGTCCACGACCGAGCAAGGCCACCGCCTGTTCGGCGGGCACCAGCGCCACACCGGGCTGCCCGGCGTGCAGCGCCCGCTCGGCCCGCTCGGTCAGCGCCTGCGCCGTCGCGAGATCGACCTCGACGTGGGGCGCCAGCCGGTAGCCCTCACGGCCGCCGTCGAGGACGCCGGACCCGAGCCACGATCGCAGTCTGCTGACCAGCGGCGCCACGTTCTCGGCCGGCCGGGCCGGGCTCTGCGACCAGAGCACCTCGACGATCCGGTCGGTCGGCACGAGGTGGCCGTGCTCGACTGCGAGCAGCTTGAGCAGGGTGCGCGCCTTGCGGCTCGCCTCGCGCGGCGCAGTCGCGGGCTCCCCTTCGATCTCCACCGCGAACTGACCGAGGACGAACAGGCGTACGCCGCGCCCCGGCTCGGGGCGGTCCTGCGCGTGCCCCGCGGACCTCATCCCCTGATGATGCCGCGCCGGGGAGGCGTGGCGGAGTCCTCAGCGGGAATGCCACATCGATGACCGACAGCCCCGCGTCCTCCCTGTCGGGCCCGGACCGCCAGCGCACGCTCTACCAGCTCGGGATTCACGGCCGGCGCCCTTCGGTGCCCACCGATGCACGAACCCTGGAGGCCGCTGCCGAGCAGAAGCTCTCGGAGGTCGGCTGGGCCTATGTGTCGGCAGGTGCCGGCGAGCGGAACACGATGCAGGCCAACCGCGACGCGTTCCGCCGCTGGCAGATCGTGCCGCGGATGCTGCGCGACGTCTCCGAGCGCGACCTGAGCACCCAACTCCTCGGCCGCACGATCCCCGCGCCTGTCCTGTTCGCGCCGGTCGGCGCTTCCGATCTGGTCCATCCGCGTGCGGACCTGGCCGTCGCCGAAGCCGCCGCCGCCATGCGGCTGCCGTACATCTTCACCAACCAGGCCGGTACGCCGATCGAGGTGTGCGCGGCAGCCATGGGCGACTCCCCCCGCTGGTTCCAGCTCTACTGGAGCAAGGACGACGAGCTCGTCGACAGCTTCATCGGGCGCGCCGAGAACGCCGGAGCCGAAGCGCTCGTCGTCACCCTCGACACCACGATGCTCGGCTGGCGTCCGCGCGACCTCAACCTCTCGAACCTCCCGTTCGCGCGGGGTGAGGGCATCGCGCAGTACACCTCCGACCCGAGGTTCCTCGCTCTGGTCCGGGAACGTGTGCGGGCCACTGCCGGCACGAAGCGGCAACAGCAGGTCTCCCTCGGTGCTCTCAAGACGCTGCTCTCGATCAGTCGCAACCATCCCGGCAGAACCCTGGCCAACGTCCGCTCTCCGGAGCCGCTCGCGGCGGTGCAGACCTTCCTGGACGTGTTCTCTCGCCCCTCGCTGACCTGGTCGGACATCGCGACCCTTCGTCAGCGCACCAGCCTTCCGGTGCTGCTCAAGGGGATTCAGCATCCCGACGATGCCCGGCGCGCACTCGACCACGGTGTCGACGGGGTCTACGTCTCCAACCACGGCGGCCGCCAGGTCGACGGCGCCATCGGCTCGTTGGACGCTCTGGCCGAGATCGCTCCGGCCGTCGACGGAAAGGCCGCCATCGTCTTCGACAGCGGCGTCCGCAGCGGCTCGGACGTCTTCAAGGCGCTCGCCATCGGCGCCGACGCGGTCGCCATCGGCCGGCCCTACCTGTTCGGGTTGGCACTCGACGGCGCGCGAGGCGCTCAAGACGCCGTGGCCAACATTGTTGCCGAACTCGACCTCACGATGGGGCTCAGCGGGCTCCGCACCATCAACGAGATCACCAAGGACGCGCTCCGGACCGCATAGCGACGTAGCCACGTCGGAGACACGTCCCCGGCGATACCCTGCGCGGGACTGACGGTCGAACGGCGCGGGGCGAGGTGGCGCGATGGACACCCTCTGGGTCTCGTTGGTCACGCTGATCGTCGGCGGGCTTTTCTCCGGCGTGGCCACCTACCTGGCAACGAGACACAAGCTCGTCCTGGACTACGACGCCGATCTTCGCAAGCGGCGGATCAACACCTACCGGAATCTCTGGGCACGCCTGCGGCCCCTCGCGCGGTACGGCCAGCTGAGCGAACTGTCGAAGGACGACGTCGAGACCCTCGCCGAGGAGTTGCGGACCTGGTATTTCGAGGTGGGCGGGCTCTTCCTGTCGACCGATGCACGGTCGGACTACTTCGCGATGCAGGACTTGCTCAAGCTCATCGACAACGGTTGGGGCTGGGAGACGGACGGCACGGAAGACACTGACGGAAGGCTGTCCGCGGCTACCCGCGAGCAAGTACGCGTCTATGGAAGCCGCTTGAGGACGAGCCTGACGCGCGACGTGGGGACACGGTCGCGTCCGAGGATGCGCGGCGACGTCGATCCGGTGGATCGCTCCCTTGCTGGCGTCTACGAGCGCGAAGGAGACGCGCGCAGAATCGAGCTCTCGTTCCGACCCCGGCTCCTCGGGGGAACGCGGAGACCACCTCGTCTCGTCGCGATCCACCCGGGGCAGGAAGCCTCGATCGAGGTCCGCGGCTGGAGTCGTCACCAGCTCACCGTCCGCGCGGTGCTGGAGGGACCGGGGCAGCAGCGTGCTGAGCGGATCCTCTTCCTGGAGGACGACGGGCACATCGTCGAGGGTTCCCCCGCCACGCAGGAGCCGCCCGAGCCGGCCGCAGTCTGGCGACGCGTGTCGCCGGATCGTTGATTGGATAGACCCGCCCCAGCAGGCGGATACCGCACTATCGAGTAGTCCAGCGGATCGGCCCGGCTCGGATGGGCACATCATCGGCAGCGCGGCGCGCCCGAGCTGCGTGGGTGGCGGCAGATGGTGAAGCCACGGTTTCAGCTGGTCGGAAAGATCTTGCGCGAAGTTCGCGCAACGACGTGTACGCGGCGATAACCCGTTGGAGCGCCGCATCGGAGTCTTCGGTGGGAACCGAGCCAGCCGAGTCACGGGTATCCGGGTGGTGCCGACGCAACAGTTGGCGAAAGGCATGTGCGATCTCCGCCTCGGTCGCGTCGCGCGACACACCGAGTTCGGCGTATGGGTCGGTCGGCGACCACATTGCACGTCTCCTCGCGGGGGCCTCCCAGAGCGAGCCGTCGCCCGGCCGCGGTCACGGCCGGGCGCCGGCTAGGTTGTGACGTTCTCTTGCGCTGGTTACGGAGGCGAGCGTTGCCGTCTCCACTCGCGGACGCGCGGACGGTGATCGGTTCCACCCTCTGCGTGGGCACAGGCATTCGCGCGGAAGGCCGGTGCGTGCCGCGGACCCTGGGCGCTCCCCAGCACCGCGGCTCGCGGTGGAGTCGACGACGACATCGCTGCGACGATCGCGTCGAACTCCGCCCGGACCCACTCCTCGTCCTGGCAGATCAGGTCAACGAACGCGGTCTGCATTCGCGACGCGTCGCTCGGACTTTGGTCTTCTGCCGTGACCATCATGCTGCTCCGCGATGCTTGCTCAGGCGTTGATCGCCTGCCGGTCGCCGTCCTCGCTGCTGATCATGATCTTGCGAGGCTTCGCCTGCTCGGCGACCGGGATCCGCACGGTCAACACACCCCCGTTGTAGCTGGCGCCGACGTTCTCGGTGTCGAGGTTGTCGCCGAGGATGAGCTGCCGGCTGAACACGCCCCGAGGGCGCTCTGCCGCGATCAACTCTCGGTTGCCGTTCAGTGCGGGACGCTCGGCCTTGACGGTGAGGACGTTGCGTTCGACATCGAGGTCGACCGAGTCCGGCGAAACCCCCGGCAGGTCGAACTCGACCACGAACTCGTCCCCCTCGCGCCAGGCGTCCATCGTCATCAGGGCCGGCCGTGCCGTGGTGCCCAAGACCTGCTGGGTGAGCCGGTCGAGCTCTCGGAACGGGTCGGTACGCATCAGCATCGTTACCACCTCCCAGTCGACAGGATCCTGATGCTCCTCGTCCACCGATCCTATGGAGGATCTGTGGCTGGCGATGTAGATTTGATATACCACTCACTCATGGTATTATGCAAGTCCTGCGGCAGAGATTGGGGCCACCGTGGTGGAGCGGCGTGCGACGGACGCGGACCGGGGCGTCTACGGGATCTCGGTCGCGGCGGATCTGGTCGGAATGGCCCCGCAAACTCTTCGGCTGTACGAGCAGCGGGGGCTGCTCGAGCCCGACCGCACCGACGGAGGGACCCGCCGCTACAGCGAGAACGACCTCGACCGGCTGCACCGCATCGGACAGCTTCTGGCGGCAGGGCTCAATCTGGCCGGTGTCTCAGCCGTGCTGGACCTCGAGAGGGACAACACCCGGCTCCGCGCGGACAACCGCCGGATGCGGGCCGATAGCCGCAACCAACCGCCCACCTGAGTTAGCCGGGCTCGTCATTCACCACCTGGTACAACGCATGGTCCCGCCACGCACCGGCGATCTTGAGGTACGCCGGTGCCACGCCGTAGCGGACGAACCCGTTGCGCTCCAGGACGCGCTGCGACCTGACGTTGTCCACCAGGGTCCCCGCCTCGATCCGGTGCAGCCCCAGCGCCTCGAACGCGACGCGCATGATCTCGCGGACGGCTGCGCTGGCGACGCCACGGCCGTTGTCCGACTGGCTCACCCAGTAGCCGAGGCTGCATGACTGCAACGGGCCTCGCACTATCTCGTTGAGCGTGATGCGGCCCACGACATGACCTGTGTCGGCGACGATGACGTGCGGGAGGAGCGAACCCTGCTCGTACCTGTCCAGGGCGTCCCGGACAACAATGAGCTGGCCGTCGTCCGTGTAGTAGTCCTCCGCACGGGCCGGCTCGTACGGCGCGAGGAAATCGCGGTTCGTGCGGAGTAGCTCGGCGACGAGAGGTGCGTCATCCAGCGTCATCAGTCGGGTCGAAGTCACCGGCCCATGATCCAGTTAGAGGCCGGCGCGGCCGCACCTTGGTAACGCGCGCCACCACATCACTGACCTGGACGACGACGTGGACCGGCTGCCTGCCACAGTCCGGTCCACGCCGTCTAGATCCTCAGCTCCTGACCGTCAGAGAGATCCGAGGACCCTGTTCAGGTGAGCCGCGATCTCCTCTCGTTGGTCGCCGCGAGGGCTAAAGCCAGTCCGGGGCGGGCTCGGGTCGAGTCGAGCCCGGCCCCGGTGCTGCTCTGCATCGATGAAGACCCCTTCACCGGGGATCCATGACGAAAGGCGCCCGGCACGGTGCACCGCAATCAAGAAGACGTTCTTGCCGAGAGGCGCGTCATACGCCGCATCCGGGCTGTACCGGAGGGTCAGCCGCCCTCGAGGAACCCGCGCTGGGCCATGTCGAACGTGGCGAGCACTTCCAGGAAGAACTCGCACGCCGCGCTGGCAACGTCGTGGACGTCCTCGGACCTGGTGTCGGCGAGCACCCCGATCAGGACCTCGTGGTGCAAGCGGGCCAGTTCGAGGATGCTGACGCCGGTGGCCACCGCCGTGCGACCGAGCTCGTAGCCGCTGTGCAGGGCCACCTCCTCGCGACGCGGGAGGTAGCGGAGGAACGCGGCGCGATAGTCGAGAGCCAGCCGCTCCAGGGCCGTGGTCACCGCAGGTGGGCGTCGCGACGAGCGGTGCCTGCGCGCGCGAGCCCGAGGCTGTTCAGGTGGGCGAGCCCCTCCTCCAGGTCGAGGGCCGTCTCCACCGACCCGGTGTCCATCCCCAGCGAGACCATGGCGAATGCGACCTCTGGCTGGATGCCCACGATGACCGTGACAGCCCCCCGCATACGGGCCATCTCGGCGATGGTGCGCAAGGTGCGCGACCCGAACGAGTCGAGTACGTCGAGAGCGGCGACGTCGATGATGACCCCGCGGGACCGGTACTGGCCGATCTGGTCGATCAGGTCCTCCTGGAACCGGACCATCTGCGAATCGTCCAGGGCAGTGTGGATCGACGCGATCAGGTAGGTGCCCTGTCGCAGGATCGAGACCAGCGCCGGTCCAGCGGTCACTATCCCGGCCCGTCGTCCTCGTGCGTCACCGTGAAGCCCAACAGTCGCTCAGCCTCCTCGAGACCACCCTGCAGGTCGCCGATCGTGTTCATCTTGCTCAGGTCGACGCCGATGGTGACCAGCGTCTGGGCGATCTCCGGTGAGAGACCGGTGATGATGACGCTTGCGCCCATGAGGCGTGACGCGTCGACCGTTCGCACCAGGTTGTTGGCGACCTCCTCGTCAACCGCCGGCGCACCGGTGATGTCGATGACGACGACCTTGGCCCGGTGGGTGCGGATGCCACGGAGAAGCTGCTCGGTCAGCTGGTTTGCCCGGTTGGTGTCCAGCACGCCGATGATGGGCAGGATGAGCAGCCGTTCGCGGACCGGCAGGACCGGCGTGGACAACTCCTTGATCGAGTCCTGCTGCTGGCGGATCACCCGCTCGCGCTCGTCGACGAAGCTCACGGCAACGGTGTTCGCGATGCGGTTCGCCGCCGGCTCGTAGGCGTCCAGCACCCGATTCAGCAATGCGAAGTCCCGTTGGTACTTCTCGAACAGCGACCGGGCAAGGACATCGCGAAGCAACAGCACGATGCCGACGACCTCGTGGGTCTCCACACCTCGCGGAATGATGCGCTCGGACAGGTCACGGGCGTAGTGCTGGAGCGCCTCGACGCTGCCCGTCTCCAGAACCTCGACGTAGTTGTCGTAGACCGAGGTGGTCTCGGCCGCCATCTCCTGTGGGGTCATAGCGTGCAGCAAGCGGGCATCGTCGATACGACCCACCCACTCCTGGCGGAGCTTGGAACGATGCTCGCGCAAGTGCGCCACCAACTGCGGCAGCAACTGGTCTTCGTCCTCGTGGTCGATGGTCGGGAAATCAGCTGTGACCTCCGTCGACACGGAAGAGTCCTTTTCCATGGTCATCCTTCCTGTCGCCATTTCGTCATGGTCACTGTGGTTCCTCGCCCTTCCTCCGAGACGACTGCGAAGTCGTCCATGAGCCGTCGCGCACCGGGCAGCCCGAGCCCGAGCCCGTGGTAGGTGCTGTACCCATCCGTCAGCGCCTTGTCGACGTTGGAGATGCCAGGGCCAGTGTCCCGAGCGACGATCCGCACACCACGGCGAGGTTCCTGCACAAGATCGACGACGATCTCCCCTGGTGCCGCGAAACGAACGATATTGCGGGCAACCTCGGAGACGGCCGTCGCGATGACAGTCAGCTCGGTGCCCGAGAAACCAAGGCGGGACGCGAGCTCGCGGGCGTTCTGCCGGGCCTTCACGATGTCGGCGTCCGCGTTGACGTGGATCCGTACCTCGTCATTACGCTCCGGCGCCCGTTCCATCAGCGGCTGGCTCAGTCGCGCACATAGCTCGCACTCCAGCAGGTGTCGGGCGGCGTCGACCTCACGCTGTCGGCGGCGATCGCCGCCCGAGAGGGCCAACAGGACCGGCCGGCAACGCTCGGAAGGTGGCTCGGCACTCTCGAGCGCGAGCAGGTACTCCACGCGCAACCGGGCTCGGCTCCGGTTCAGCTGTGCGGCGACCGCGCCCGGGGTCGAGCCCAGCTCGTCGGCCAACGACTTGGTGTCCTGACCGGACACCTCGTGGGCCACCAGGGTGTTGCGCTCCCGCTCGGAGAGACGGGACAGGGCGGCGGTGACGGCGCTGCGCTCCTCCTCGGCAAGCAGATCCTCGTCCGGCGCCTGGGCAGGCCGTAGGTCGACGACCCGGTGCTGGTGGCGCCGGTGGCGGTCCTGGTCCCGCCACATCGAGGCCACGAGGTTGCGCGCGGTGACGATGGCGTAGGGCTCGAGCATGCCCGGCTCGATCCGCCCCTCAGCCGCGAGCACTCGGGCGAGCGTCTCCTGGACCAGGTCGTCAGCCGCGGCGTGGTCCGACACTCGCGCCGCGATGATGCGCCGGACCATCGGGATCAGGGAGGCGACGTCCACGTGCTCCCCCGGGGGATCCGGGACGTCGAGGGACTCGGCGGCGCACACGGCCAGGAAGTACCCCCGTTCCCTCGTCATACGCCTGGGTCGGAGGTGTCTTCATATGCAGAGGACGAACAAATCCCCCGAAACGATGGCTCAGCGAGAGCCCCACAAAGGAGCAGACCGTGACTGTCCTTCCGTTCGTCGCACCCGAGTCCCGGAGGAAGGGCACGACCCCGCCGCCGGGCACCGCTGTCCGCGCTCAGGGCCTGTACCAGTCGGCGACGGGGCGGGTGGCCGGGTTCAGCGGGTCCTATCGACTGGAGCGGCTCCTCTCCGAGTACGACTATCCAGCAGCAGCGGGCGTCTTCACGGGCGAGCTGACCGACGCCGACGGACGGCGGGTCGCCTACGCGAGTCGGCGACACACGGCCGCCGTCCGCCTCGCCGCTTCGGAGACGGGGACCCTCCTCCTGGTGGGTCCGGTGGACGTCAACGTGCACGGCTTCCTGGTCACCATGGCCGAGATGGTCATCGACGTGCGCAACAGCGCCTGTCTGCCCGCGGACTGGCCCAAGCCCAAGCCGATCCGGTCGGCCGACCTGCCACCGTCGGCCGACCTGCCACCGACGGTTACAGAGCTGCTCCGCAAGGTAGCCGCCACGACGGGGGATCGGGATCGGTGACGGGGCGGTGATTGCGCTCATCGTCGCCGGCCCTCTGGCGGGGCTGGCCTTGCTGTTGCTCATGCAGGCCGTGGAACGCTGGTTGCTTCGCTGACCGACTGGAAACGCGCAGCCGTCAGGCGCGCTCGGTGAAAGCGTCGATGACGTGCGCAAGCTCGTCGCGCTCTCGCGCGTAGTCACGGGCGACCGGATGATCAGGATTGGGGTCGAGGATGACGTACGAACAACCGAGTCCCTCGAGCCGGCGCAGGTCGGCGAGGATCTGGGCCGGCGACCCCACCCCCAGTGGCCGCTCGGGGTCGGCATTGCTGTCCGTCGGGCGGAACTTGATGCGCGGCGCGACATCCGGCGCGGCACGGCCCACGGCAGCCGCGACCTGCGCCAACGAGGGGATCGCGAAGGACTCCAGCCAGTCGGGGTCGGGATTGTTGGGGTGCCAGGCGTCGCCGTAGCGCGCCGCACGGTCGATCCCGGCTCTGCCCATCCCACCGACCCAGATCGGCAACGTCCCGCGGACCGGAGCGGGCCCTGTGCTGATGTCACGGAAGGAGACCGAGTCGCCCACGTAGGTGGCCACTCCCGCGCGCCAGAAGTTCGTGAGGACGTCGAGGTACTCGCTGGTGATCTGCCCTCTCTTCCGGAACGGGACCCCCAGGGTGCTGAACTCGGACTCCGCCCAACCCACCCCTACGCCGAGGACGAACCGGCCCGCGCTGAGCCGGTCCAACGTGGCGCTCATCCGCGCGGTCTGCAGCGGGTGGCGGTAGGGCAACACGACAATCGTCGTGCCAACCAGCAGGTGCCTCGTCTGCCCGGCAAGCCAGGCCAGCGTGGTGAACGTGTCGAAGAACGGCGCCCGGTAGAGCGCCTCGACTTCCGGGGTGGGTGCGACGTGATCGGACATCATCGCGATGGCGAAACCGTGCTCCTCGGCGAAATGCGCCCAGTCCAGCAAGGCCTCGGGACTGGCCTCCGGCCCGAAGTTGGGGACGTTGATCCCGAGCTTCACTTCGCATCCACCAAGGCGAGCCAGCGATCGAACGGCGCGCGCGCCTGCTCCGTAGGCACGTGCCGGACTGCGTCCTGGTTGGCCTCGCGAATGACGGCTTGGAAGAGAACGGACTTGCGGTCCTCGCGTGGACCGTGGTCCCCGAGGTCGGGGACCAGGTCTTTCGAAGCCGCGTAGACGATCTCGGTGATGCCCGTAGCCGCCGCGACCGACTGACAGATCGCACACGGCTCACAGCTGGAGATGACCAGTGCGCCGGTCAGGTCCAGCGTCTGCTGATCAGCGCATGCCCAGCGTACGGCGGCTACCTCGGCGTGTGCGACCGGATCCCAGTCCCGCAAGGCGGTGTTAACACCCTCGGCCACGATCCGACCCTCGCGCACGACCAACGCCGCGAACGGGAGTTGGCCGCGGTCGGCGTTCTGCAGGGCGAGGTCGACCGAACGGCGAAGGAGCTCACCCTCCGACATCGGCTCATTCGTGCCACTCTCCGACGCGTTGTTCATCGGTCACCCTCCCGTTGGTCCGGAACAGTCCACCACCCGACGAGAACACGCGGCAAGGCGTCAGGTTCGATCGGAGCTCGGTGGCGCGGACACCTCGCCGAGGTGGACGCGCAGGGCCGCCCGCACGCGATCCGGCGGAGCGCTGGCCGGGTCGAGCATCAGATGCAACGTGAACCCGTCCAGCAGGGCGTGGAGTCTCTCGGTCTCGACGTCGAGCTCCCGCGCCGGATGGAAGGAACCGAGTTCGCGCAGCCCTGTCAGGGCGTCGCGGCACAGACCCCGTAGCTCGTCGTCGACCTGGCGCCGGATCGCGGCCATCCCGGCGTCGGTGACCGGGGGGGCGGTGAACGCCGCCCACACTCTGGCTTCGGTGAGCCGCTCTTCGTCGAGGGGGAGCACCTGCTCGAGCAGCGCCAGGGCTGCCTCGACCGGACGGCCAGCAGCCACGGCCGAAGTCCGGGACTGCGCGCCGGCCTCGATCCGCCGAGTCGCCTGCCTGACCACCTCTTCAACGGCGAAGCCGAGCAGCTCCTCCTGGGTGCTGAAGAAGTGCCGGACCGAGCCCATCGAGAGGCCGGCCTCGCGGGCGACGCCGCGCACCGAGGCGCCGCGCGCGCCTTCCCGGACGACGATCCGCCAGACGGCCCGGGCAAGCTGCGCGCGCCGCTCGTCGCGGTTGACGGAGACCGGCACGGAATAGGTTCTAGCACACTTGTGTTAGCAACGGGCAGAGTCTGAGAGAGGAGGTCTGTGATGATCGCCAGTGCGATCGTGGCCACCGAGGTCGCCTTCTGGGTGTTCCTCGCCGGCGGCCTGGCCGCCCGGTACCTGCTCCACCGGCCCGTTCTGGGCCTGGTGTTGCTGCTGGGCAGCCCGGCGGCGGACGTCGCGCTGCTGGTTCTGTCCGCGGCCGACCTCCACCGTGGCGCCGCCCCCGGTCAGGCCCATGCGCTGGCGGCGACATATCTGGGCTTCTCCGTCGCCTTCGGCCACGACGTGGTCCGCCGCGCGGACCGCTGGTTCGCGCACCGCTTCGCTGGCGGCCCGCCGGTGACCAAGCCGCGCCGCACCCGAGGCCAGCGCGCCGAGCACGAGTGGCGCGAGTTCCGCAAGGCGGCGCTGGCGTGGGCCGTCACGTCGGTGCTCCTGCTCGTCATGGCGGTGCTGAACGGCGACCTCAGGGGTGCGCAGCCGCTGTTGAGCTACGCCGGGATGCTCACCGTTGTCCTGACGATCTGGTTCGTCAGCGGGCCCCTGCCGGCCACCGTGGCCGCCGCCCGCGTCGCCCAAAACCCAACACTCAAGGAGACATCATGACCGAGCACCAAGTGAACGATGCCAAGGAGACGAACAGATGGGCGCCATGGTGGGTCTATCTCGTCGTCATCCTGGGCGTGAACTCCCTGCGACAGGTGGTCATGCCCGCCGGCACCTTGCCCGAGTGGGCAGTTGTCCTGATCGCCCTGGTGAGCTCCGCCTTCCTCTTCGGCGCCATCACCGTGGTCTACCGAGCCTCCGGCCGCAGTGACCCTCGCTGAGCCAGGATCTGGTCCATGGCCCACGCGGTTCGGGCAGCGCTCTCCCCCGTGCTCGGGCACCGGCCCTGGCCGGACAGCTCGTCCACGATCGTCTGGATCAGCGGCTGATGCACATGCGCCGGGTCGTCGACCGACAGCTCCCGGTCGAGACCCACGCCCGCGAGCCGAATGGGCTTCGGCCGCGACGTCGAGAACGAGAGTCGGCCCTTCGAGCCGTAGATCACCGTCGTGTCGGAGCCCTCGTCCGCGGCGTAGCACCAGAAGCCGCTGCCCAGCACTCCCGACTCGAATCGCAAGTCGGCGCAGACCGTGTCCACGGCGTCGTACGTCCCGCCGCGGTTGCCAACCACCGCGTTGACCTCGGCAACTGGTCCGAAGAGCAGGTCGAGGACGTCGAGCGCGTGGCAGTCTCCGTCAAAGAACAGCCCGCCGCGAGACACCGAAGGGTCGAGCCGCCACAGGTTGGCGGGGTCGGTCGCGTCGGCGAGAGGCTCATACCGCTCCAGCCTCACTGCACGGACGTCGCCGATCGCGCCGTCCATGATCAGTTGCTGGACGGCGAGGAACCGCGGCAACGCGCGGCGGTAGTAGCCGACCCACAGGGGCACGCCGGCTGACCGGCACGCCTCGATCATCTCGAGGCATTCCGCGTGGTCGGCAGCCATCGGCTTCTCGACGTAGACGGGCTTCCCTGCCGCGGCGCATCGCAGCACGTAGTCGCGGTGGGTGTCGGGAGGGGTTGCCACATAGACAGAGTCGATGTCGTCGGCCGCAATGATCTCGTCGGCGTCGTCGTGCCAGCGTGGCACGCCGTGCCGGCGGGCATAGTCCTCGGCCAACGACGCGGTACGGCGCATCACTGCCACCAGCTGCGAGTTCTCGGCCTGCTGGAAACCCGGGCCGCTCTTCACCTCGGTGACAGCGCCGCACCCGATGATGCCCCAGCGGATCGTTCGCATGCCGTCGAGGTTGACAGCGGGCGACGGGTCGCAACGGAGGGGAGCAGTCACGGCACGCCCATCACCAGACCCTCGATGTTGTGCTTCTGCACGATCGGCGCGAGGTCGTCGACGACGGGACAGCGTAGGTGCGCGCGAACCCACTCGGGAAGCGCGGCGTGATAGGCACGGGTAACCGCCATGTCGTGCAGTTCGGCGTGGCCCGCGCCAGGCGCGTCGACGCCGAGGACAAGGACGGGCCGAGACTCGTCCGAGTGGTTGGCTGTGCCCCGGTGGATAGTGAGGGCCGACCGTGCTGAGATGTCACCCATCTGCGGCAGCTTCCGTTGCGCGCGTGCCTCGTAGCGCGGCCACTGTGACTTGTCGGGGAACATCCCGTGCTCGAACTCGGCGCCCTGCTCCCACTGCGTGCCGACGGCGATCTCGAAAGGACCCATGTCGGGCGTCGTGTCGACCGCCGTCAGGTTGAAGGCGAGCGACGTGAGCCGGCGGTCATGGTAGGTCTCGCGCGGCGACGGGAAGTCACGGTGCCACGGCTGGTTGTGGGCGCCCGCAAACGGGATGTCGAAGCCGATCTCGACGATCTCGTAGTCGCGGCCGAGCACCCCGCGGCAGATACCGGTCACCCACGGGTGGGTCACCAGGTCGACGAAGCCCCGCATCTGCTCCGGGTGGATCTCGACGTAGTAGCGCGCCGGACCACGGCCGACCGCGCCGCCCTCGCGGCCGATGGCGTCCTCGAACGCAGCCTCGATGTCCTCCCGCATGGTGGCGACCCAGTCACGGGCGAACGCACCGCTGAGGGCGGTGACACCGTCCTCCGCGAGAGCTTCAGTGGCCTGTGCGATGTCGGCGGCGAGCGTTTCAGCCATCGGGATACCCTTCCGGACCTGTTGCGAGGTGTTCCACGCATCACTGGAGGACGGTCATTCTGTCCGCCGAGATGGTTCCCCTGTCGAGCCGGAGGCCAACCGTCGGTGACCAGTCCGCGAGGGTCTGCGACGGTACGGCGTCGCCCACCGGTGCGCTGTTGATCCGCTGCCAGCCGTCTGCGGTCTCGTGCCACGAGGTGAGTCGTCCGTTCACGATGACCGCCCGCAAGCAGGGCGGCGTCAACGTGGCCGTCGGTGGTCAGGGTCGATGACCACGCTCATCACCTTCGATCTCACGGCTACGGACTTGACCGAGAGCCGTCTGCGGTGGGGCCACGTGCAGTGACCCCACCGCGAACGAGCGCGCTCCTAGTTGCCGGAGGCGTGCAGCTGCGCCACCTCGGAGGCGGACAAGGCCCGGTCCCAGACATGCACCTGGTCGACAGCACCCGGCCAGAAGTCCACGTCACCGCCGTTGAAGCGGGCACGGCCCACGGTGAACGGACCGTCCGAGACGGGGTTGAGGCACTGGGTGAACGAGCTCTGCTGGACACCGTCCACGTACAGCGAGTGCGTCTGCGTTGCAGCGTCGCGCACGCCGACCAGGTGGTACCACTGGCCGACCACCGGAGTGAACGTCGAAAGCGCACGGCCACCAGCGGTGCTGAACGAGAAGCGGTTCGAGTCGCCGGTCTTCTGCAGGAAGAACGTCGACTGCACGGGACCGTCCTGACCGACTGCGGTCAGCCAGCCGTTTGTCCGGTCCAGCTTCACCCACGCGGACACCGAGAAGTTGCCGGACGTGTCGACCACCGGGCCCTCGGTCTCGGCGTGGTCGCCCGAGCCGTCGAACTGCAGCGCGGAGCCTGACTTCCCCGGCGTCCAGGTGGCATCGGCACGCAGGGTCAGGTCGTCGTCGCCGACCTGGTCGGCTGCAGTGGTGCCGCTGTTTTCGTCCAGCGGCCAGTACGACGAGCCGGTCAGGCCAGGGGTACCGGGCGGGTACGTCGGGACGTCGCTCTGGCCGTCGGCCTTCGCCACGATCTCTTCGTTGATGGCCCGCACCTGCGCGAAGTCCATCTTCTCGACCTGCCGGTCGTAGGTGAAGAATCCGTTGACCTCGTGCTCGACGTCGGTGACCTGCGTGTAGATGGACGCTCCGATGCCACACGTATTGGCAGCCTTGAGCACGTCCTGCTGGTTCTCGACGTATCGGCGGGTGAGCTCCTCCTTGGAGTCGGTCATCTCGTAGGCGTGGCCGTCTGCGAACCACATGTGACCGGGCACCTCGAGACCGAAGCCACCATGCTCGCCGTCGACCGCCACCCGCTTTCCATCGGAGACGGGCGTCGCCGGTCCGACGTACTGGTGGTAGTCGAGGATGTCGCCCTGACCCGAGTCGCCCTTCGAGTTGCAGCAGTTCACGCCGCTGTGCGCGTTCATCAGACGGGACGGATCCTGTGCCTTGACGTCGTTGGCGATCCGTCCGGTCTCAGCGCGGTCCCACTCACCCCAACCCTCGTTGAAGGGAACCCACGCCACGATGGACGTCCAGCTCTTGTGCTCGCGCACCATCTCGTGCAACTCGGCCTCGAACTGGGCGCGCCAGGGTCCAGGCGGGATCGCGGAGGTCTTGGTCGCGGGCATGTCTTGCCACACCATCAGACCGAGCTTGTCGGCCCAGTAGTACCACCGGTCCGGCTCGACCTTGATGTGCTTGCGCACCGTGTTGAAGCCGAGCACCTTGTGCTGGGCAAGGTCGAAGCGCAATGCCTCGTCGGTCGGCGCAGTGTTGAGCCCGTCCGGCCAGAAGCCCTGGTCGAGGGTCGACAGGTTGAACAGGATCTTGCCGTTCAGCGCCATCCGCGGCTTACCGTCGGCGCCGTTCTTCAGGCTGATCTCGCGCATCCCGAAGTACGACTCGACCGAGTCCAGCCGCTCGTCGCCTTCGAGCACCCGCACCCGAAGGTCGTAGAGGAACGGCGAGTCCGGGGACCACAGCTTGGCGTTGGGCACCTTCAGGGTGAGCGGTGCGTTCGCCGGGCCGGTCACCGTCCCGACCTTGCGTTTCCCGTCGTACGCCGTGGCCTCGACCCGCTGGCGGGCCGTGGCGCCCGGCACGTTGGCGGTCAGCCGCAACGACGAGGTCGCCAGGTCGGGTGTCATGTCGAGTGTCGAGACGTGCACCGGCCGGACCGGCTCCATCCACACCGTCTGCCAGATGCCGGAGCTGCCCTGGTAGAAGATGCCGCGGTCGCTGACGCGGCGCTGCTTGCCGATCGGTTGGTTCGTCGCGTCGGTGAGGTCCTCGGCCCACACCACGAGCTCCTGCGGGCCGCGGCCCGAGATGGCGTTCGTGACGTCGACGTCGAACCCGTCGTAGCCGCCGCGATGGGTGGCCACCTGCTGGCCGTTGACCCACACCTTGGCGTCGTAGTCGACGGCGCCGAAATGCAGCACGAGCTGCTCGCCGCGGGCGATCCGCCACGTCCTCGGCACGGTGAAGGTACGGCGGTAGAACATCCGCTGCTCGGAGCGCATGATGCCGGACAGCGCCGACTCCACGGGATACGGGACCAGGATCCGCTCGTCGAGGTCCTGGCCGAACGTCGGGGACTCACCCGCTTCCGCACCGGCAAACTGCCACACCCCGTTGAGGTTCTGCCAACGGTCGCGGGTGAGCTGCGGGCGGGGGTACTCCCGCAGCGCGTTGTCGGGTGTTACTTGGTCGGTCCAGGGCGTGCTGATGGGCGGTTCCTTGGGCTCCCACGTCGTGTCGGCCACCGATGGCGCGGTCATCGCGGCCAACGGGAGAGCCACCAGGCTCGCGGTCACCGCAGCCGTCAGGCCGCGCGTCCGCCATCGGCTGCGCGTGCGTGCTGGTCGTCTCACGTAACTCTCCCTTGCTAGTGGGGACCTCGCCCGCAGGGACGAGAGGGATGGTCGGTCAGTGCATCGCCGCGACCAACCGGCTGGCAGCCGTCTCGGGAACGATGTCGTTGACGAAGGCACCGGCAGCCGACTCGCTGCCGGCGAGAAACTTGAGCCTGTCCGCTGCTCGCCGCACCGTGAACATCTGCTGGTGCAGGTGGACGTCGTCGCGACCGCTACGCACCGGCGCGCCCTGCCAGGCGGCGACGTAGGGCGCGGGCCGGTCGAAGAGTCGGTCGTACGCACGCGCGACGCGGGCAGAGAGCAGGACGAGGTCGTCGCGCTCGAACGGGTCGAGAGCCGCGAGGTCCGGGACGTGCGTGCGAGGCACGACATGCACCTCGTACGGCCATCGCGCAGCCATCGGCACGTACGCCACCGACCGGTCCGTGGCCGCGACCAGCCGCGGGCTGACCTCGGCCTCCTGCACCAGGTCGCACACGAGGCAGCGGCCGGTCCGGCCCCGGTGCGCGCGAGCAACCTCCATGTGCCGCCGGGTGTACGGCGGCACGAACGGATAGCCGTAGATCTGACCGTGCGGGTGGTCCAGGGTGACGCCGATGTCCTGGCCGCGGTTCTCGAAGACCAGCACGTGCTCCACCGCCGGGAGCCGGGACAGCACGCGGACCCGGTCTGCCCACGCTGTGCCGAGCGTGATCAGGCGCTGCTCCGGCAGCGAGCCGTAGGAGCCGGTGTGCTCGCTGGTGAAGCAGACCACCTCGCAGCGCCCCACGCCCGGCCGGATGGTGAGGCGGTCGACCGCGGGCGCCAGCTGCTCGCCGGCCAGTGCGGGGAACCGGTTCTCGAACACGACGACGTCGTAGTCCGCGGCGGGCACCTCGGTCGCCGGCCCGCCGCGCTGCGTCGGGCACAGCGGGCAGTCGTCGGCGGAGGGCAGGTGGGTCCGGGCCTGGCGGTGCGCAGCGATCACGACCCACTCGTCGAGCATCCGGTCCAGCCGCAGCTCGGAGGGCACCCGCTCGATCACCCGGCCGCGGGCCGGCAGCGGCAGCTCGCGTCCGCAGGGGGCGTCGTCGTAGAACGCCACCTCACGACCGTCCGTCAGCTGCCCGCGAGTGACCTCGACGAGCTCGCCGTGCGCGCCCAGCACCGGGCGCGGTTGCTGGAGCGTCATGGTCGCTGTGTCATCGCCGGCAGGGTCCCCTGATCGATCTGCGCACCGAACCATGATCCACAGTCCGGCTTGCGTACTTTTGTGACGCGCGTCACCGTGGCAGGCTGCGGAGGACCCTGTCAATAGTTGCTTACTTTCGTGCAATATCGATCAGCAAACGATCGCCATATGACGCCTGGCGGTCTGTTGCGGATGCCCGCGACGGCGATCCGAGGCCGCGGACGCAGGCCGTGGCGGCCGTCAGGCCGAGTGCACCTGCTCGGCCTCGCCGGCGTCGGCCACGTGCACGGTCACGCCCTGGTCGCGGAGCCGCCCGAGGACGTCAGCGGGCGTCGCGTCGTCGGTGACCAGGTGGCTGATGCGGCCCGGGGGGATCGTCTGGACCATCGTGTCGATGCCCACCTTGGTGTGGTCGGCCAGCACCACGACCTCCTCGGCCGAGACTGCGATGGCCCGGTCGACGCTGGCGACGAGCATGTTGGGGGTGGAGAGCCCGCGTTCCGCGGTCAGTCCGTTGCCGGAGAGGAACGCGCGCCGCGTCCGGATGCCGGCCAGGGTCTGCTCGGTCACCCCGCCGACCAGCGCGAAGATCGACCCTCGCAGGGTGCCTCCGGTCATCGCCACATCGACACCGCGCGCGCGGGCGAGGGCCTCGGCCACCAGCAGGGAGTTCGTCACCACGGTGAGGTCCTTGTAGCGCGCAAGCCGCCGGGCCAGCGCCTGTGTCGTGGTGCCCGCCCCGATGACCACCGCGTCACCCTCGTCGACGAGCGTGGCCGCGAGCTCGGCGATGGCCACCTTCTCGCGCGACGCGGTTCTCGTCTTCTCGTAGTACGTCGGCTCGTGCGCCAGTGCCCCGCTCGCGACCGCGCCCCCGTGCCGGCGGTCGAGCAGTCCCTCGGACTCGAGGAATCGCAGGTCCCTGCGGATCGTGACCTCGGACGTACCGAAGATCTGCGCCAGCTCCCGCAAGGACACCGCGCCGTTCGTCCTCACGAGCTCCAGGATCCCGTTGCGCCTCTGGGCCGCGAACATGCGTCGAAGGTAGCCGCTCCCTCGCCGGCGCAGACGGCACTCCCGCCGGACACGCTTTCGCAGCATGCGCCCACATAGTGGGACGTTCGCGTTGTTTTCGTGGCATATTGGTCATACCGTTATCCCAATCTGTCCTCCAGGTGCCAAGGGATCCAACGCATGAGAACTCGTCTCGGAGCAGCTGCTGCAGCAGGGTGTCTCGTTCTGCTGTCCGCATGCGGTGGCGGTGAGGCCACCGACTCGGACGGAACGACCACGGTGACGGTGGGGTCGCCCACGTCGGCCAGTGACGCGGGCCTGGTACTCGCCCAGCAGAAGGGCTACTTCGCCGACGTCGGGATCAAGATGAAGTACTCCGGCTTCAAGGCCGGCTCGGACATCATCCCGCTGCTGGCGTCCGGCCGGGTCGACGTGGCCGGCCTCTCGATCGACGCGGGAATGGTCAACGCCCACGCCGGCGGCAACGAGCTTCAGGTGGTGGCCGACAAGGGTTCGTTCAGCAACGGCAGTGAGCCGAGTTACGGCGCGCTGGTCGTCAAGTCCGACCTGGCCGGCCAGATCAAGGGGCCCGAGGACCTGAAGGGCAAGACGATCGCCCTCGGCTCGAAGGGCTCGAGCGTCGACCGTTCCCTGGAGGCCTACCTCGAGCAGGGGGGGCTCACCGCCAAGGATGTGAACATCACCAACCTCGGCCAGTCCGAGCGCCTCGTCGCCCTCGAGAAGGGCGCGGCGCAGGTGGCGTTCCTCTTCGAGCCGTACGTCACTCAGGCCGTGGAGCAGGGCTTCGGCAAGGTGCTCGTCGACGGCGGCAAGATCATCCCGGACCAGCAGGTCGCCGTGACTGTCTTCGGCGGCCGATGGGCCGAGGAGAACCCGGAGGTTGCCCAGCGGTTCATGGACGCCTATGCGTGCGGTGTCGCCGACTACGCGAAGACCGTCGAGAGTGGACAGGGTCGCGACGAGGTCGTGAAGGAGATCGCCGAGTTCACCGGCGAGGAGGCGGCGAGCCTCAAGAAGGTGACGCTGCCGCGGATCCACCCCGACGCGGCCGTCAACACCGACGACCTGAACGACACGCTCTCGTACTTCGAGGAGGCCGGCCTGGTGAAGGACTCCGTGAAGGCCGACGACCTCGTCAAGACCGAGTGGCTGGACAAGCGCCAGGACGCCTGCTCCGACCTCACTAAGGGATGACGCCGATGACGTCCGGATCCACGACAGCACAGACAACGTCGGGGCAGCCTCCCGACGTACTCGTCGACGACGCCAAGATCGCGGTGTCGCATCTGTCCAAGACCTTCCCCGGGCAGGGCGGCCGCACGGTGACCGCGCTTGACGACGTGTCGCTCGACGTGCGCGACGGTGAGTTCCTCACGCTGGTGGGGCCGTCGGGGTGCGGGAAGACGACACTCCTGCGGGTGCTCAGCGGCCTCGACCGGCAGACCGAGGGGCGGGTCGTGCTGCGTCGCGAGAGCGACGATAAGCGGCCCGACAACGCGGTGATCTTCCAGCAGCAGAGCGCGTTCCCTTGGCTGACCGTGGCCCAGAACGTGAGCTACGGGCTGCGCATGCGCAAGGCACCTCGCGCCGAGATCGCTGCCCGCACCGACGAGTGGCTGCGCAAGACCGGGCTCACCGACTTCCGCGATGCCTACCCGCACCAGCTCAGTGGTGGCATGAAGCAGCGGGTCGCGATCGCCCGGGCGTTCGCTCACGACCCCGACGTGCTCTACATGGACGAGCCGTTCGCGGCGCTCGACGAGCAGACCAAGGCGGTGCTGCAGGCCGAGTTGTTGCGCATCTGGGACGAGACCGGGAAGACGGTTGTCTACATCACGCACAGCCTCGACGAAGCCGTCACCCTCTCCGACCGCATCCTCGTGATGACCGCGCACCCGGGCCGCATCAAGTCGGAGGTCGTGGTGCCGTTCGACCGGCCCCGCGACGTGATGGCCCTCCGCCAGCGACCTGAGTACGGCGCCCTGGTCGTAGACCTCTGGGACCAGCTGCGCGACGAGGTCGGTCGAGCAATGTCCGCCGAGGGGACGGAGGAGCACTGATGGCGACCCAGCAGGAGAGCATCCGCCGGACCGATCAACAGGCTGCTTCCCGCGATCGATCTGCAGTGGTCGAGACCGTGGTCGACCCGGTGCAGGGAGCATCGCTCGCTCGGGCCCGGCGGATGGAGGCGGTCGTCCGCCTGGCCGCTCCAGCGGCACTGCTGCTGCTGTGGGAGCTGGCGTCACGCACCGACCTGCTCGACAGCCGCTTCTTCCCTGCGCCCAGCACCATCGCCGGCGCGACCTGGGACGGCATCCGGGACGGCAGCCTCATCGAGCACACCTTCGCGAGTCTTCGTCGTGTCGGCATCGGGTTCGTCGTCGGGGCGGTGCCCGCACTTGCGCTGGGCCTGGTGCTCGGCTTCTCGCGCATCGGCCGGGCTGCGCTGCTGCCCCTGGTCCGCGCCATCTACCCCGTGCCCAAGACCGCCCTGGCGCCGCTGCTGCTGCTCATCTTCGGCCTCGGCGAGCCGTCGAAGTGGGTGCTCGTCGCGCTCGGCGTCTTTTTCCCCGTGTTTTTCAACACCATGGCCGGTGTCATGAACCTCGACGTCATCTACCAAGAGGTGGCGCGCAACTACGGCGCGAGCCGCCTCCAGTTCCTGCGGACCGTGGCACTGCCCGGATCGCTCCCCATGATCATGACCGGTCTGCGCCTCGGCGTGGGGATGGGTCTGCTGCTCATCGCGGTGGCCGAGATCATCGGTGCGAAGAGCGGGCTCGGCTTCCTGATCTTCAACTCGTGGCAGCTGTTCCAGGTCGACGTCATGTACACCGGGCTGATCGTGCTGGCCGTGCTCGGGCTGGTCTCCCAGGTGCTTCTCGACCTGCTCGAGCGGCGGCTGGTGCCGTGGGCCCGGTAAGCACGGGGACAGCACCCTCGAGCACTGTCCTCAAGGCGTTCCGGGTGCTCGACCTGTTCGCCGGGCAGTCCGGTCTCGGCCCGGCTGACTGCGCACGGATGCTGGGCATCCCACGCGCGAGCGCCCATCGCCTGCTGGTGAGCCTGCACGCCGCTGGTGTCATCGAGACCCAGGAAGGCGGTCGCTACCGGCTCGGTCTGCGGCTCTTCGAGCTCGGCACCGAGGCGCCGGTGCGTCGCCGCCTCGTCGAATGCGCCCGGGAGCCGCTCGAGGCGCTGGTGTCCAGGGCCGGCGCGTCGGCCTACCTCGCGGTGCGCGACACCGACGAGGTGCTCTGGGTGGAACGCATCTACTGCCGTGACGAGCCCGGCCCGGTGCGCATCGGGCGGCGCGGGCCGTTGCACGCCACCAGTGTCGGCAAGGTGCTGCTGGCTCACGCACCCGAGGACGACCTCGCCAGGCTGGTCGATGCCGGACTCGCCCGCTACACGCCGTACACCATCACCACCGAGGAGGCACTGAGCGCCGAGCTCGCATCGGTGCGACGGCACGGTACTGCATGCAACCAGCAGGAACTGCGCCTCGGCAACTGCTCCGTCGCCGCGCCGATCTGCGACGTCGACGGCTCGGTCCTCGCCGCCGTTGCGTTGCGTCCGCCGAAGCTCGTACCGATCACGACATTGCGCACGCTCGGTGCCGACCTCGCCGAGACCGTCAAGACCATCAGCGCCGCGCTCGGCGCGACCACACCCGCACCGTCCAGGAGAGTCGAGGTAGGCAGCGAATGACGAGTCATCACCTACGGGAAGCCGTGGAACGGCCCACCGCCCTGCCCCGCGAACGCCGCGCACCGGCCTACGTCTCTGACCTCGCGGCCGACGTGCTGCGTGACCTCGGGGTGCGCTACGTACCGATCAACCCCGGCTCCAGCTTCCGCGGGCTGCACGACTCGGTGGTGAACCACAGCGGCAACGCCGACCCCCAGCTGATCCTCTGCATCCACGAGGAGATCGCGGTGTCGATGGCGCACGCCTACGCGAAGGCGACCGGCACCGTGGGCGTGGCTGCGGTGCACGACCTGGTGGGACTCATGCACGCGTCGATGGCGGTGTACAACGCGTGGTGCGACCAGGCGCCGCTGCTCCTTCTCGGTGGCGGCGGCCCGGTCGACGCCGCCTCACGCCGGGGCATCGACTGGCTGCACTCCGCCTCGACCCAGGCCTCACTCGTGCGCGACTACGTCAAGTGGGACGACGAGCCGCTCAGTGCCGGCAGCCTCGTCGACAGTCTGGTGCGCGGTCACGCCCTTGCCGGGTCGGCGCCCCGCGGCCCCGTCTACGTCACCCTCGACATGGAGCTTCAGGAGAAGGAGCTCGATGCACCGGTCGCACTGCCCGAGGTGGCGAGACGCCCGGGCGCCCACGCCATCGCGGCGCCGGCTGACGCGGTCGACCACGCCGCCGACCTGCTGCTCGCGGCCAGCTCGCCTGCCGTGGTCGCCGGCAACCTCGCGTTCGACCGGGCAGCCACCGGCCCGCTCGTCGCCCTCGTCGAGTCGACCGGCGCCGCCTACCGCGACGACCACAACGCGGTGTCGTTCCCGACCGCCCATCCGCAGAACCTGTCCGGCGACGCGGAGCTGCTGACTGGCGAGCGCGCCGACCTCGTCGTGCTCGTCGACGTCAACGACCCTGCGAGCGTCCTCCGTCAATGCGCACCGGGCACGACGGTCATCGACGTGTCGCTGCGCCACCTCCGGGCCCGCGGCTGGGCGAACGCCGAGTTCGGCGTCGTCGACACCGACGTCTACCTGGCCGCCGAGCCGCGCCACGGCCTCGACCAGCTGCTCGCCGCGGTCACCGAGCGACTGAAGCACGCCGCGCGCGACGAGGCCGACCGGCGCGAGCGCCGCCGCGCCGACGTGAGCCGCCGGCACGAGGAAGTGCGCCGTCAGCAGCGCGAGAAGGTCGAGGCCGCGTGGAACCGGACGCCGATCTCGCCGTCCCGCATGGTCACGGAGGTCTGGCAGGCGGTGCGCGAGCACGATTGGCTGCTGACGTTGCGCAACACGAGGTCGTGGCCTGAGGGCGCGTGGGACTTCACTCACGCCGGCCAATGGCTGGGGCACAGCGGCGGGGGCGGTGTCGGGTACGGGCCGGGCGCGATGCTCGGCGGTGCACTCGCCGGACGAGACCGCGGTCAGCTTCCGGTCGCGATCATCGGCGACGGCGACCTCCACATGGGCGTCGGTGCGCTCTGGACCGCGGTGCACTACGGCATCCCGCTGCTCGTAGTGGTCAACAACAACCGCTCGTTCTACAACGACGAGCAGCACCAGACCACGGTCGCCAACAACCGGGGCCGGCCGAGCGCCAACTCGTGGATCGGCATGCGCCTCGATCAACCGTCCGTCGACCTGGCCGCGCTCGCCCGTTCGTACGGCGTGTGGGGTGCCGGCCCCGTCGAGGACCCGGCCGAGCTGGGTCCCGTGCTCTCGGAGGCGGTCGATCGGGTGGCCGAAGGCGGGGTAGCCCTGGTCGACGTCCGCACCTCGCCCGCGTGAGGGACGTGTCCTCAGGCCCGACGACAGAGGAGTCGAATTGACCAGCACAACGAGAACGACGACCGATGTGCCCGTGCGCCAGATGCTTGTCGGCGGCTCGTGGGTCGAGGCCGGACAGGGCCGCCTTGTGGACGTCGTCGACCCGACGTCCGAGCAGGTCCTCGCACGCGTGCCGCAGGCAGACGCGGACGACGTCGACCGCGCGGTGCAGAGCGCGCGCCATGCCGGTGCGGGCTGGGCCGCGTTGCCGTGGACCCGACGGGCCGCCGCACTTCGCGAGCTCGCGGGGCGCATCCGCGACCGGGCCGAGCACCTCGCCATGCTGGACACGACCGACTCGGGCAACCCGATCACCGGCATGCGCGGCGACGTTCGGAAGGCGGCGGAGGAGGTTGACTACTTCGCAGGCCTCGGTGGCGAGCTCAAGGGCGACACGATCCCGTGGACCGCGGACCAGTTCGCCCAGTCGACCCGCGAGCCCTACGGCGTGGTGGGCCGCATCACCGCGTTCAACCACCCGTTCATGTTCGGGGTCGGCAAGTCGGCGGCGCCGTTGATGGCCGGCAACGCGGTCGTGCTCAAGCCTTCGGAGCACACGTCGCTCTCGTCCCTCGAACTGGGCGCGATGGCGGAGGACCTCCTGCCGCCCGGGGTCCTCAATGTCGTCACGGGAACAGGCGCCGAGACGGGCGCGGCCCTGGCTGCCCACGCCGACGTTCCCCGGGTCGCCTTCACGGGTGGCGTGACTGCGGGACAGGCCGTGCTCGCCGCTGGTGTGCCGCACCTCAAGCACGTGAGCCTCGAGCTGGGCGGCAAGAACCCGATGATCGTGTTCCCGGACGTCGACGTCGAGCAGGCCGCGAGCGCCGCCGTCTCGGCCATGAACCTGCGGCGCTCCATGGGCCAGTCGTGCCAGTCGAGCTCGCGGCTGCTGGTGCACGCCGACATCGCTGACCGCTTCATCGAGCAGCTCGTCGCGGAGGTGGAGACACTGACTGTCGGCGACCCCCGGCGCGACGACACCGACATGGGACCGCTGGCGTACCAGGCCCACTGGCAGCGGGTGCTCGGCTACGTCGAGAAGGGCCGGGAGGACGGCGCGACCCTGGTCACCGGAGGCCGACGCCCCGCGGACCTGGACCGCGGCTACTTCGTCGCGCCCACCGTCTTCACCGACGTACATCCCGAGATGCGGATCGCGCAGGAGGAGATCTTCGGTCCCGTCATCTCCGTCATCCGCTGGCACGACTACGACGACATGCTCGCGACCGCGAACAATGTCCGCTATGGCCTGACCGCCAACGTCTGGACCCGCGACCTGAGCACTGCCCATCGCACCGCCCGCCGGCTGCACGCCGGGCTGGTCTGGGTGAACGGCGACGGCACGAAGCCGGCCGGCGTGCCGTTCGGCGGCTACAAGCACAGCGGGCTCGGCAAGGAAGGCAGCCTGTCGGAGCTGCTCAGCTACACCCGCGAGAAGGCCACGGTCATCACGCTGCGCTGAGTGCGGACGCATGCTCGACGACATCCATGTGACAACACCCGCTCATGTCGATAAGCAGGGCTTCGGTTCGATATCGCCCGGTGGTTCACAGCTACCGGCCCGGATAGGAAAGGACACGACTCCTCCAAACTCTCGTGATGGCCGATCATCGAGAACACTGGCCCAGCCCAGTGAGCCGTCTTCCGTCTGTCTGTCAGACTGCATCCCTCGACCGAGCGGGAGGCCTGGCGACTGTTGGCCCGCCGGGCAGCAGCGAACGGAAAGGGCAGGCCGATGGCTGGTTACGCGTTGCGCACCTGGACGAGATCGAGGAGTTCTCCGACGCTGGCTGTCACTATCGGCCGATCCGACACCACCTGGGCATCACCGCGTTCGGAGTGACTGCCTGGACGGCCCGTGCCGCAGGAGACCTCGTCATCAACGAGCACGACGAGGGCGACCCGACCGCGGACCAGGAGCTCTTTCTCGTGCTGCGCGGCCACGCGGTGTTCGAGCTCGACGGTGACGGGGTCGACGCGTCTGCCGGAACTCTTGTCTACGCCCCTCCCCGAACGAAGCGGATGGCCTCGGCCAAGGAGGAAGGGACGATTATCATCGCGATGGAAGGCACGCCGGGGCAGGGGTACGAGCCTCGCGGCTGGGAACTCTGGGCTCCGCTTGCCCCCCTCTACGCGGGCGAGCGAGTACGCCGAGGTCGCCGACGGTCTGGCCACCCTGGTCGCAGCCAATCCGCAGTAGCCCATGTTGTTCTTCAACCTCGCCTGCTGCGAGAGCCTCTCCGGTCCGACAAGAGACGCGCTCGATCACCTCAGGCCCGCCGTGGAGATGTCGGAGGAGTCTCGCCATTCTGCAAAGGACGACTCCGACCTGGATCCGATCCGCGACGAACCCGCGTACAAGCAACTGATCGGTGACTAGAAGACCCGCGGTACCTGGGTATGGCCTGGTACATGGAGCACAGCACGACTAACCGGGGAACGCCCGCCCATGCGCTGGCCGCCGGTGCCGCTTTCCGTCTGCGCGGTAACGGCACCTACTCGATGGCAGGACCGGTCGGGCCAAGTTCCTGCCTCGGACCGCTTCCTTGCTCCTTCAACTCGACGAAGATCACATGCGTATCCGTGTCGCCGATGTTGTGACCGGAGTGCTGCTGGGCGGGAAGCCAGCCGGTCAGCCCCGCCGGCATTTCCACGTTGCGAGTCTCCCCATCGCCTCCGTAAAGCCGCCGACGAAAGGTACTCAGCGTGTACATCACGCTGTCGGGATGCTCGTGCGGCGTCGTCTTGTCTCCTGGCTTGTCTAGGTACTCCAAGACACGAACGCGGTTGTTTTCGAACACAACCTTGTAGAGATCAGGGTTGGTCACCGCCGGGTCGAGACTCACAACGCCCCCTTGGGAAGATTTCCACTCGAAGTCTGTCACCACGGCGATCTGCGCAGGCGCCGCCGGCCAAACCCGGGCGGCGAGGCGCACCCGCACTTGACAGCGCCCGGTAACGGCGGGAATGTGCCGGTTTGGAGTGCTTCGCTTCGATGCGCAGGCGCCGCGCCTTGGCAGACGTGGCCGCCGTAGGACGAACACCGGAGGTCTGCCGTGAAGTCAGCAGCTGCCCACACCAAGCTGTCCGGCCGGGTCGCCGCAGCGTTCGCCGTCCTCGCGCTGGCGGCGCCCCTCGTCGCCGCAGTCCCCGGCGGTACCGCAGGTGCAGCGACGACCACAATGCCGGACGTGGTGCCGAAGCCGGTCTCGGTCAAGCCAGCGCGCGGCCCGGCGTTCACGCTGACCGAGGCGACGCGAATCGTGGTGCCGAAACACTCGGCGGCGGCGGAGTCCGCCGCGCAGGCGCTGGCGAGGATCCTGCGCCCCTCGACCGGGTACCCGCTGCCCGTCGTCGCCGACAAGAAGCCGGCGCGCCACGATGTGCGGCTCCAGGTCGGTGGCCCGAAAGCGCTCGGTACGGAGGGGTACCGGCTCGACGTCACGGCCGGTGCGGTGAACCTGACCGGGCGCACCGCGGCAGGGCTCTTCCACGGCGTGCAGACACTGCGACAGCTGCTGCCGCCGCGTATTGAGGCGAGCACCGTCCAGCCCGGTCCGTGGACCATCGCCGGCGTGCACATCACGGACCATCCTCGGTTCGCCTGGCGCGGAGCGATGCTCGACGTGTCGCGGCATTTCTTCGACCCCGGCGAGGTCAAGCGCTACATCGACCTGCTCGCCATGTACAAGGTCAACGTGTTGCACCTGCACCTCGCCGACGACCAGGGCTGGCGGATCCAGATAGACAGCTGGCCCCGGCTGACCACCTACGGCGGCAGCACCGAGGTCGGCGGCGGACCGGGCGGCTACTTCACGAAGGAGCAGTACGCCGAGTTGGTGAAGTACGCCGAGGACCAGCACATCCTGGTGGTGCCCGAGATCGACATGCCTGGCCACACGAACGCCGCCTTGGCGTCGTACGCCGAGCTGAACTGCGACGGGGTGGCGCCGCCGCTGTACACCGGGACGAGCGTCGGCTTCAGCTCGCTGTGCATCGACAAGGAGATCACGTACAGGTTCGTGGACGACGTGGTGCGTGAGCTCGCCGCTATGACACCCGGTCCCTACATCCACCTCGGGGGTGACGAGGCGCACAGCACCGAGCATGAGGACTACGTGCGGTTCGTCGACCGGGTGGAGGGCATCGTCAACAGCCACGGCAAGCGGATGCTCGGCTGGGAGGAGATCTCGGGTGCGAACGTCTCGCCACGTTCGGTGGCCCAGTTCTGGGACACCCCCGCAGAGGCGAGGGCAGCGGCCAGCAAGGGGATGGAGGTCGTGTTCTCCCCAGCACAGAAGGCCTACCTCGACATGAAGTACGACGAGAACACGCCGCTCGGACTGTCGTGGGCTGGGTTCACCAACGTCCAGGACGCCTACGAGTGGGACCCTGCCACCTTCGTCTCCGGGATGCCGGAGGAGTCGATCCTCGGTCCGGAAGCGCCGCTGTGGAGCGAGACTCTCGAGGACATCCACGACGTCGAGTTCATGGCATTCCCGCGGATGGCCGGCATCGCCGAGATCGGCTGGTCACCGTCGGCCGGGAGGTCCTGGGCGGAGTACCGACCGCGGCTCGCCCAGCAAGGGCCGCGCTGGGACCACTTGTCGGTGAACTACTACCGGTCCCCCGAGGTGGATTGGCGGTAGTCGGCCGCTGCTTCGGCAGAACTATGCCGTGACTTCTTTCATCCGGTCTTTCATCTGCTCCTTCTCCCCCGCGGTCCGAGGCGCGCCTTCGCGCCACCGGTCGCAGGTTTGGAGGATCCAGAAGACCGCAAGCAACGAGATCATCCACGCCTCCAGCCAGAAGGTTCGATGGCCGGCGAAGTCGTCGGAGATCTCGTCGCCCAGAAAGTAGATCGCAGCCGCGCCCACAGTCATGAGACCCGCGAGTCCCCAGTACGTGAGCGCCCAGGGTCTGCCCCGAGTCTCGCCGACGTAGGTGGGTCCGCGCCACTTCTGGAAGCCGATGTCGATGACTGCCGCCACGATGAAGACGAACATCACCGTGGCAGACCACCCGTGGGCGTTTTCGTGGAACCAGTCGCGGTCCTTCCAGAACGTGTAGCCACCCAACGCCCAAAGGACCAGCGCGCCCGCCCAGGGAATCCAGTAGGCCAGCGGGTTACCAGTCACCAGCGGCCAGTCGGCGACGGTGTGGGCGAGGATGCCGACCACGAGCAGGAGTACGAGGACGACTGTTATGACGACGAGGTAGGCCAGCATGTTGTTGTAGATCGCGTCATGACTGGCCTCGATCACATTGGCCTTCTGTCCCTCTGTCCTCACCTCTCTACCCGCGGCGTTGGTGAGTCCGCACTTGTTGGTCCTGGCGGTGGGAACGAAGGCAACCACTGGCGCGAGCAGCCCGGCCAGGTTCAAGACGCCGTCCTCGATCGGTGTCTTGCCCCAGAGAACGATCAAGACCAGGCCGAGTGCGACGAGGGCGCCGACGAACACCGACTGCACGGACGTGTAGTAGTACGCGCTGATTGACCCTTGCAGGCAGTCGCCGGCTGCGTCGTACTCCTTCCACAGCGAGAAGGCCAGAAGCGCGATCACCGCAACCACACCGATCCGCATGGCCAGGTACGTCCGAAGCGCCAGCGCCGGCGGGTTGTCCCGGAGCGTCGGGGTGCCTCCCGGCTCCGGGGGATAAATGGGCGCGGTCATCGTCCGTTCCAGATCGAGCGGGGTCAGTCGTCGGCGAAGCCGTTGCGCAGTGTCGTGACTACAGGCCGCGGCGCGGTGTCGACGGCGAGCCGGAAGACGTCGGGGCGGTGGTAGTGGCCGACGGGGTCGAACATCCGCCGGGCTGAGCGCACCTTGGTGAGATCCAGCTCGGCGACCAGGACGGCCTCGGCGTTGCGTGCAGGTCCGGCGAGGAGCTCCCCGTTAGGCCCGACGATCACCGTGTTGCCTGGCTCCACCCACTCGGGGTTGTCCGGATCGGACCGCCACACTCGGTCCCGGTCGGGGAAGTCCGCCGGGATCTGGTCAACGTGCACGCAGGGATTCACCCCGACCACGTAACAGCGGCCCTCCCGTGCGATGTGTCGCATGGTCGCGACCCAGCCGTCACCTGTCGCCAGAGTCGGCGCCACCCACACGTCGACCCCTTGCGAGTACAGGTAGAACCGAGCCAACGGCATGTAGTTCTCCCAGCAGATCAGGCCACCGAGGCGTCCGAAGGGCGTCTGGTAGGTGTCGAGCGTCGAGCCGTCGCCCATTCCCCACACGGTGCGTTCGGAGCCGGTGGGCATCAGCTTGCGGTGCTTGCCGAGGAGTTGGCCGTCGGCATCGAAGTAGAGCAACGTGTTGTAGATGGTGCTGCCCGTCGGTTCGCGCTCGTTGACGCCGATCACCAGATAGACGCCGGCCTCCCGGGCGGCTGCCCCCAACTGGTCGGTGACCTCGCTCGGCACGACGACGGCCTGGTCGGCAAGCATCGCGAACCATTGCTCGTCACCGTCCCAGATCGACGGCCCGTCGATCCAGATCGGCGTACCGGGGACAAACGCTTCGGGGAACACGACCAGGTCGACCGCCCGGACCGCGGGGCCGGCCAGCAGCTCCTCCACCCTGGCCAGGGTCGCCTTGCGATCCATCAGCACGTAGGCCGCCTGTACGGCCGCCACCTTGATTGTCGCCATCCCGGCCTCCAGCCACCCCTCCGCCGCCCCTCGCGGCTAACCGTGAGGTTAGGCGCGCCGGGCAGGGTTGAACATAGGTCGCGCCGCCAGTTCCATTGCCTTCTTCGCACTCATCGGCCTGCCGAGGTGGAACCCTTGGGCGGTGTCACACCCGAGCGCCCGAAGCGACTCGACCTGCTCCTGGCGCTCGACGCCTTCGGCGATGACCTGAAGCTGCAACGTCTGGCCGATCTGCAGGATCACTCTGGCCATCGACGACTCGTCGCGATCGACACCTACGCGGTCAACGAACGACTTGTCGATCTTGAGCATGTCAAGGGGCAGGTTCTGCAGATAGCTCAACGACGAGTAGCCGGTGCCGAAGTCGTCGATAGCGATGCGGACGCCCAGTCTCCGCAGCCCTTGCAGCACCACCACCACCTCGTCGACACGTTGCACGAGAACTCCTTCGGTGATCTCGAGCACCAGTCGGCCAGGATCGAGTCCCGTGCTGCGCATCGCAGCGTCAACCCTGTGGATGAGGCCAGGTTCCTGGATCTGCAGAGCCGACACGTTGACGTTGATGGTGGGAGCGCGGTTCTCGGCTGCATCCGAGTGCCACTTCGTCGCCTGTCGGCAAGCCTCGCGCAGAACCCAGTCGCCGATCGGGTGGATGAGACCTGCCTCCTCGGCCAGCGGGATGAACTCGTTCGGCGAGATGAGGCCGCGCACGGGATGGTTCCAGCGGATCAGGGCTTCGAAGCCAGCGAGGTGTCCGTCGCCGAGGTCGAAGTACGGCTGGAAGGCCAGAACAAGCTCCTCGCGATCCACCGCCTGCGCCAGAGCCGTCTGAAGGGCCAACCGAGCTAGCGCCGTGGCGTGCATGCCGGGGTCGAACGCCAGGCAGGTGTTCTTTCCCGACCTCTTGGCGTGGTACATGGCCGCATCGGCCTCGCGGAGCAAGTCCTCGGCGGACACCTTTCGGAGCGAGGTGGACGATGCCATCCCGATGCTGGCGCTGATCACCATCTTGCGCCGCCCCTCCAACAAGAAGGGTTCCCGTAGCGAGCGTCCGATGCGGTCGGCCAGGGCTGCGGCGGCGGCGAGGCTTCTGACCACGGGAAGCAGCAGTGCGAACTCATCCCCGGCGAACCGGGCAACCGTGTCACCGGGACGCACACATGCCCTGAGTCGGTCGGCCGTGGTCGACAACAGCACATCCCCCGCTGCATGACCGAGACTGTCGTTGACGCTCTTGAAGTCGTCGAGATCAAGGAACAGCACGACGAGGTCACCCGCGTGTTCGCCGCGCCCGAGCAGTGCCTCGTCGAGACGTTCGCGGAAGAACGCGCGATTGCCCAGACCCGTCAGGGCATCGCTGAAGGCCCGGGCGTGCAGCTCGTCCTGCAACTGCTTTCGTTCGCCGATGTCGCGGATGAAGGCGTTGTAGCGCCTGGATGGGCCGCTTGCTGTCGGCCACAGGGTGAGCTCCGTGGGGAACTCGGATCCGTCGGCGCGTAGCGCGGTCATCTCCTGTGTCGTGCCGATGACGGTCGCGGCTTCACTTCCCTGAACGTCCGGGATCGCGAACGGACTCAACGCGCGCAGGCGTTCGGGGACGACGAGGTCGGTGAGCCGCTGGCCTACGGCGTCATCGCGATGCCGGCCGAACATGGTCTCTGCTCGACGGTTCCATTCGACGACACTGCCATTGACGTCGATCGCCACAAATGCGTCCAACGCCGTCTCCAGGACCGAGCGCAGCAGTTGCTCGCTGTGCCGCAAGGCGTCCGCTGCATCCCGGGAGTCAGTGATGTCGGACAGGACGCCGAACCAGACGGGTTCCTCCCCAGGCTGTGTCCCCGGACGGGCGGTGGCGGCGTCCTGGATCCAGAGATACCTGCCATCGCTGGCACGCAGGCGGTACTCCGATACGTGGACGCCGCCGGTGGTCTCGATCCAGCCGGCCTCTTCGTCGACGACCTGGTCGCGGTCCGCAGGATGAATCAGTTCGAACCAGCGCGACGGATTCGCAATCCACTCCTCCGGGGCGTACCCGAGCACCTGCTGAAGTCGCGGACTGACGTACAGCCAGGCGCCGTTCTCACCAGGCTCCGCGATGTACGCCACGCCGGGCATGGTCTCCACCAGCATCTTGAAGCGGAACTCCGCCTCGCGCAGGAGCATCTGGCCAGAGCGCAGCTCTGCGAGCAGATCGCCGTAGTCATCGCTTGCCGAGTCCGGAACGGCTCGGAGGCCAGGGGTCACGGCAGTGTCTGCGCTCGCCGAAGAGGGCACCACATGCGCACCGCTGCCATGGGTCACACCTCCGGTCGTCTGCCAGAGGATCGGCGGGCCTGAGTTCCATCTTGAGGTGCGCTACGTAGGTTTGGCCGATTCGTCCCTTTCTGTGCGCCGATCCAGGCCAGCCGTCACACGGCAGGTTCAGGTAGGGACGCGCAGGGCGAACAACTGGCCCTCGGAGGTCGGCTCGTCCGGCTCGACAGGGCCGGTGAGGTCGACCCTCGCTGTTGTCAGCACCACCGTCGTCCTGCTGGACCCGACGAGGGCCAGCGCCGTCGGCCGTACGACGGGACTGGCGTACGTGTCGACCAGCTCCCCGCCGGACGTGTAGCGGCACACGACGCCGGCGTCCCAGACCGCCACCCAGATGTCGCCGGCGTCGTCGACCATCAGCCCGTCGAGCGTGCCTTGGCCGACCCAGCGGAGCATCATGTCGCCCGATCCGACGTGCCCTGAGTCAGGGTCGAACGGGTAGGCCGTCAGCGTTTTCGGGATGCTGTCGACGAGGTACAGGGTTGATCCGTCCGGGCTGAATCCCAGCCCGTTCGCCGCTATGAGGCCGTCCACGGCCACGGAGACAGAGCCGTCCAGGTCCACACGCAACAGCGCGGCACGCGGGTTGCTTCGCGCCTCCTCGAGCAGGCCGACGTAGAGCCGTCCCATGGAGTCGGCCACCATGTCGTTCGTCCGGAGCGCCGGATGGTCGGCCGCCGTCGACGAGCTCGCAGAGATCCGTGATGACGCCCTTCCGCGACACCCGCGCCAGGTGGTGCCCGGTGGCGGGGTAGCCCTCGGTCACCGCCGGGAGGTCAGCCTTCCCGATCATCGCGGGTGCCACCGCATTGACCCGGATGCCCGCCGGCCCGTATTCGAGCGCGAGCTGGCGGACCAGTCCCTCGACCCCCGCTTTGGCAGACGCGTATCCCGGGAGGCCGGGTGCGGCGAGGGTGGCGTTGACCGACGTCACCGCGACGATGGATCCGCCCCGCTGCATCAGTCGCAGCGCGGCTCGCGCGACGAAGAAGGCTGAGTCCAGCGTCGCTGCCTGCGCGGCGCGCCACTGCTCGTTCGTTGTGTGCGTCCCCTGCGGCGGCGTCGACGGCGATCGGACGTGGTCGAACCCCACCTCCTGGTCCTCTGCCACCTCGGGCCAGTTCCCGGCCACCTACACGGTGACGCTGCCAGAGCCAGAGCTGATGAACCGGGTCGAGCTCTACACGAACGCTGCAGTGACGGGTCTGCGCGACTGGGACGTCCGGGTGATGACAACCGACAACCAGTGGACGACGGTCGCCCAGGTGCGTGGCAACACGCTCGCCCACGCCACGTCGACGTTCCCCGCGATCGAGGCCCTGAAAGTCGAGATCGTGGGCCTGGACTCAAACCGGCACGACTACGTGCGCATCGCGGAAGTGGAGGCCTACTACGACGCACCGGCAAGCTGACGGGCATTCTCCTGATAAGGGTTGAACGACCGGGGTCGCGGGAGCATTCTCGGGGCGTAGCCGCGCAACAGGGCGTCGCTCAGGAACGGGGGGTCCTCCATGAAGCCGCACGAGCCTTATGTCGAGGTACTGGAAAGGCACCAGCCGTCCCAGGGCGCCGCAAGCGGCGACTCGCTGCCCGCCGATCTGACTATCCAGGTCGGCGTCGCCGAGGAGGCGTTGCAAGGGTCCGTCCCGGTGAAGGACTTCATCGCCACGGCCGGCACACTGACCCTCGCGGAACGAAAACTGATCGTCGAGCAGGCCCTCGTGCTGCTCGAGGACAACTACGTTCACCTGCCGATGAAGGCAGCCATGTACGCGGTCAATCCGGTACAGCGGCTTCGCCTGCTTCGCGCGCGGCTCGAGCGGCTGACCGAGACAACCATGGACAGCGAGTGGGTCTTCCATGCCGAGATGTCGGAGATCTTCCACTCCGTTCGGGACCTGCACACCAACTACATCCTGCCCGCGCCGTTCGCGGGGAAGATTGCCTACCTGCCGTTCCAAGTAGAGCCATTCTACGAGGGCAGTGTTGTGCGCTACATCGTGTCGCGCCGCGCCCTGGCACTGGCGGCGCCTCAGTTCGACGCGGGTGCCGAAGTGACGCACTGGAACGGGGCACCCATCGATCGGGCCGTTGCCGCGAACGCCAACCGGTTCGCCGGAAGCAACGTGCCTGCGCGGCTGGCGCGAGGCGTCGAGTCGCTCACCATCAGATCCCTGCGGATGCACCTGCCCCCCGACGAGGAATGGGTGACTGTCACCTACATCGGGATGGACGCAGTGACGCGTGAGCTGCGCGTGCCGTGGCTGGTGGCTGAGAACCTTCCGCCGATGGCAGACCTGGCTGAGGTCTCGACGACAGCCACGTCGCTTGGGCTCGACCTCGACGCTGACGACACAAGCCGCGCCAAGAGGATGCTGTTCGCACCCGACGCAACGGCCCGTCTCGGGTCACAGCGAGCGCCCACCCTGTCGACGAGTCCGGCCGAGGAAGGCGCGGAAGTCACATCGACGATGCCCGGCGTCTTCCGCGCCCGCAGCGTCGTGACGGCTTCCGGAACCTACGGCCATGTCCGAATCTTCACCTTCAGCGTCAACGACCCGGACGCATTCGTCGCCGAGTTCATCCGCCTCATCGAGCTGTTGCCGCAGGACGGCCTCATCGTCGACGTGCGCGGCAACGGCGGGGGCCACATCCACGCCAGCGAGTTCTCTCTGCAGACCCTGACGCCCCGTCGGATCGTGCCCGAGCCGGCGCAGTTCATGAACACCCCACTCAACCTCGCCATCTGCCGGCAACATGCCACGAACCCGACCGGCGAGATTGACCTCGGGCCATGGTTCGCCTCAATCGAGCAGTCGGTGCAGACGGGCGCGGTCTACTCGGGTGCCTTCCCCATCACGCCGGACGACGAGGCGAACGCGATCGGACAGCGCTACAACGGACCGGTGGTGCTCATCACGGACGCGCGGTGCTACTCGGCGACCGACATCTTCGCCGCCGGCTTCCAGGACCACAAGATCGGGCCGGTGCTCGGCGTCGACGACAACACCGGCGCCGGTGGCGCCAATGTCTGGACGCACGGCCTGCTCAAGACGTTGCTCGAGATTCCCACCGCGGCCGACGACTCGCCGTACAAGCCTCTTCCCAAGAAGGCCGACATGCGGGTCGCAATCCGACGAACCTTGCGGGTCGGTGCCTTGTCCGGTACGCCGGTTGAGGACCTCGGTGTGGTGCCGAATGAGCGGCACCGAATCACCAAGCGCGACCTGCTCGAAGGCAACATGGACCTGCTCGACCGGGCCGGCGAGCTGCTCGCCGCGCTGCCCAAGCGACGGTTGGCAGCCACGGTGACATTGGCCGCCGACGGCACCCTGACCGTCGACATCGACACAGCGGGAGTGGACCGGGCCGACGTGTACGTAGATGGGCGACCACGCGCGAGTGAGGAGGTCGTCGGCACGGGGACCTTGACGGTTACCGTGCCCGGCGTGCCTGGTGCCACGACGGTACGGATCGAGGGCTACCTGGCGGGCGACTTGGTCGCTGCGCGCACTCTCGCAATCTGATGTGATCGTATTGTTGAGCTGTGTCGGGGAAGCTGAGACTGGCCGATCTCCTCGGCGGGTTGTCGATGGTCGCCGACTACGGCTTTGGTCTGCCTCCGGGGACTGCTGTCCGCTCCTGTCTGGTGGCTGCGGCGTTGGCGCGCCACATGAACCTGAACGACGGCGACATACGAGACAGCTTCTACACCGCGCTGCTCATGCACGTGGGCTGCGTGGGCGTCGCTCATGAAGCCGTAGTCGCGTTCGGCGACGACATCGCACTCAACCGGGCGGTGGCACGCACGAATGTTGGTGACCCGGACGACGTAGTGGTCACCTTCTTGCCGGAGCTGACCCGCGGTATGCGCAGCGACGTGGCAGCTCAAGCCACGTCGTTCGCTCTGACGCAGGGGGCGGAGTGGGCCCGCCGCGCGGACATCGGCGTTTGCGAGGTGGCTCGAGACACTGCCCGACGGTTGGGCTTGCCGGACTCGACCCAGCAGGCGATCTATCACGTCTATGAGTCGTGGGCGGGCGGTTGGGTACCGCATGGGCTGAAGGGTGACGACATCGCCATTGCCTCGCGAGTCGCGCGGGCTGCCATGGATGCCGCCTTCTTCGGGCGACTCGGCGGTGTCGACGCGGCCGTCGCAGCCTTGCGGAAGCGGTCCGGCGGGCTACTCGACCCAGGCGTAGTCGCGGCGTTCGCCGACGACGCGCACGACATCATGGCGGACGCGGACAGCGGCGACCCGCATGTCCGCATGCTCGCTATCGAGCCTGAGCCGGTACTCGAACGGAGCGTCGTCGATATGACCGACGTGGCGGCGGCGTTCGGCGACCTGGTCGATGTGAAGATGCCGTTCCTGCACGGTCATTCCAAGCAGGTGGCCCGATTGGCGTCAGGAGGTGCCCGCAGGCTCCGCCTCGGTGCCGATCAAGTCGGTCGGATCGAAATTGCCGGCCTCCTGCACGACGTCGGCCGAGTCGGCATCTCCAACGCAGTGTGGGAGAAGCCCGGACCGCTCACCCGGATGGAGTGGGAGCAGGTGCGGATGCACGCCTACTACTCGGAGCGGATCCTGGCGACTTCGCCGACGCTCGAGCCCTTTTCGGCCACGGTCGGCATGCACCACGAGCGGCTCGACGGCTCGGGCTACCACAGGTCCTCCACGGCCGTGACATTGCCGATGGCGGCACGCCTGGTTGCGGCAGCCGATGCCTTCTCGGCCATGCTGCAGCCACGTCCATACCGGCCGCCGTTTTCCGCGGAGCATGCCGCTCAGGCCCTGGACGCAGACGCGCGGGCGGGTCGGCTCGACCACGACGCCACGACTGCCGTGCTGGCCGAGGCGGGGCAACATGCTCCGCGGGCGAGGCGAACCTGGCCCGCCGGCCTGAGCGATCGCGAGGTCGAGGTCCTCGCACTCATCGCGGCTGGTCGCAGCAACGCGGAGGTGGCCGAGACCCTCGTCATCTCCCGCCGCACCGCGGAGCACCACGCGCAGCACATTTACGTCAAGATCGGCGTCTCTACACGCGCGGCCGCGGCCCTTTTCGCCGTGCAGCACGACCTCGTCCGCCCGAATAGGTAGGTCTACCGATGCGCCCTGGTGCGTAATCCGGGCACCGTTCTCCGCAAGGAACCCACGAGAGGGAGAACGGACATGACCATCACCCAGACCATCGACCACACCATCCGCCGCGCGGCCGTCACAGACTCGAAAGCGGTCGCGGCCACCGTCGCCGCCAGCTTCTTCGACGACCCGGTGACCCAGTGGCTCTTGCCAGACCTGGACCGCCGACGGGAGGTCGTCGGGCCGATGTTCGAGCTGTACGTCGACGGCTACCTGCGCCACGGCGAGACCTACCTGGCCTCCGACGGGAACGGGGCGGCGGTGTGGCTTCCGCCGAACACCGAACTGTTCACTCCAGACCAGGCGCAGATATTCGGCGTGGCCGTGGCGGATCTCCTAGGGCCCGACGTCGACCGAGCCTTCCAGCTCGGTGAGATCTTCGCCGAGCACCACCCCGACGAGCCGCTCTACTACTGCCAGTTCCTGGCGACAGTTCCCGCGCTCCAGGGTCGGGGCATCGGGTCGGCGCTTCTCCGGGACACGTTGCACAGGGCCGACGCCGAGGGGATGCCGGCGTACCACGAGGCGACGTCGCCTCGGAACCGGGCACTGTACGAGCGGCACGGCTACGTCAGCCAGGGCGAGTTCACCCTGCCCGAGGGCGGTCCCACCCTGTGGCGCATGTGGCGGGACCCCCGCTGACTAGCTCCCGACACCCAAATGTGGGCCGAGCGCGCGCGGACGGCCGCTGCCCTGATCACCCGGGGGACACCTTGCGCCACCCAGGATTCTTCTTCGCTGCTTGACGTTGCGGTGCCCGCCTTGCTGACAGCGTCTCCGGACGCAGGGTCAGGCGGCAAGGTGATTCTGACTCGGCGGAGCGTATGGATGTCAGCGAGCCCCACCTGGGATCAGGCTGACCTTGATGGACTCCTTGCCGGATGCCACCAGATCAAGCCCGCTCCGGAACTCGTCGAGGGCCAGCTGGTGGGTGCAGATGTCATCCACCGGAAGCCGACCGGACTCGATCAGGCGGATCGCCGCGGGCCAGCAGCCACGCCCGAGATGGGCTCCGAGGACGTCGAGCTCCTTATCGTCACTGATGATGCTCCAGTCCACGGTCACGTCCTCCTTGAAGACGCTGTACTCGACGAACCGGCCGAGTTTGCGCAGGATCTGCAGTCCTTGGAGAACGGCCGACGGGTGCCCAGTGCCTTCCAGATAGACATCCGCTCCGTACCCGCCGGTCATGCTCTTGACCACGTCGACCGGGTCCTCATAGCCAATGTTGACTGTGGTCGTCGCCCCAGTGCGTCGGGCCAGTTCGAGTCTGCGCTCGTCGAGGTCGAGAGCCACGATTTCAGCGGGGAACTTGGCGGCCGCCCCCGCAATCATGCCCAACCCGATCGGACCACAGCCAGCGACGACGACGACGTCGTCGAAAGAGATGGCCGCCCGCTCCACCGCGTGCAGGGCGCAGGACAGCGGTTCGGCGAAGGCGGCATGGGCAGGCGGGAGGTCTTTCCGGACCTTGTGCACCAGTGCCTGGACCGGGAGGACCATGTAAGCCGCCATCCCCCCGGGGCTGCGCCGCTTGAAGCCGAAGATGTCATGCGGCGCGCACATGTGGTAGTTCCCGGTGTCGCAGTAACGGCAGTTCCAGCAAGGCACGATCTGCTCGGCCACCACCCGGTCCCCGGCCTCGACGCCCCAATGCTGGCGAGCATGGTCGTCGAATTGGACGACGGTACCCGTGAACTCGTGCCCGGGGATGACACCCGTCTCGGCCCAGGCCGGGCGCCGCTCGTCTCCCCAGAACTTGGCCGCCCCCTGGAAGCACTTCACATCGCTGGCGCAGATCCCGACGGCCTCCACCTGGATCAGTGCCTCCCCGGGCCCGGGCGTCGGGACAGCCACCTCCTCGAGGCGGTAATCCTCGGGACCATGGCACACGACCGCCTGCATCGTGTCTGGTAGCTGGGTGTGGGCTGATCCTGTTTCCGTCACTGCGACCTCCATTGATGTGGCCCTCGGGCACGGCCAGCACTTCCTTGGTGCTGGCCGTGCCCGAGTCGATGCCGAGAAGAAGAACCCTCACGCCGGGTGGCGGTCAGCCGGCCGAACCGATCGAGACCCCCGCGAACTTCGCCCGCCCGTTGATTGGCATCGTGAACCCCTGGACGTTCTCGCGAACGGCGTAGTTGTTCTTCAGGTCCACCGGGAAGACCGCGGCCGCGTCCTCCCAGAGGATCTGAGCCGCCTGGGCGTACAGCGTCTTGCGCTCGCCCGGGTCGAGCGACGCCCGCGCTGGGCCATGATCGCTTGTCGAGCTGCTCGTTGCAGTAGCCCATCCGCTTGGCCGCGCAGGTGTAGAGCCGGTCGAGGGTGAAGTCGGCGTCTCCGGTGCCCGTGGTGTTGGTCTGCAGGTTCATGTCCCAGTTGAGCGCGGCGAAGTCCTTGAGCCAGGGCCCGCTCCTTCTCCTGGGGCGTCACCTTGATGCCGGCCTTGGCCCAGTCGGAGATGAACGCCTGCGCCATGGCCTTGATGTTCGGGCCCCCCTCCAGCGGCCACTGCATGGAGATCTCGATGCCGTTGGGGAAGCCGGCCTCGGCGAGCAGCTGCTTGGCCAGTGCGGGGTCGTGCGCCGGCTGCAGCTGCGTGGCGCCGAAGACCGCCTGGGTGACCGGCGACTTGCCGACGCGCGCCCAGTCGCCGAACAGGCCGCTGATCGTGCCCGAGGTCCAGCGCGTGCAGCAACGCCCGCCGTACCCTGCACGTCGTCGAACGGCTTGCGCTTCTGGTTGAACCAGATGAAGTAGTAGTTGTAGCTGTCGCCGGTGCCGTACTTGACGCCGTCCACACCGGACACCTCGGGAACCTGGTCCGGCGGGATCGAGGCGAGCACGTCGACCTCGTTGTTGGACAGCGCGGTCACCCGGGCGGCGACCTCCGGCATGTCGAGGATCTCGAGCCGGGCCACCTTGGCCTTCTCGCCCCAGTAGTTCTCGTTGCGGGTGAGCACCACCTTGTCGTCCGGGCTGAACGACTCGATGGTGAACGGGCCGGTGCCGACCGGCTTCTGCCAGTAGGCGTCGTCGGCGACCTTCGCACCCTGGCCGATGAACACCAGCGACAGGCTGCTGGGCAGCGTGCCGAGCGGCGCCGAGGTGTGGACGGTGACCGTCTTGTCGTCGGTGGCCTCGATCGAGGTGACCGCCGAGAGCAGCGGGGCCAGCGAGCCCTTGAGGCCGATCAGCCGTTCGACCGACCCTTCACGTCGGCGGCGGTGAACGGCGTGCCGTCGCTGAAGGTGACGCCCTCGCGGAGGTGGAAGACCCAGGTCTTCGGGTCCGGGGTGTCCCACGATGTGGCCAGCTTGGGCGCCGGCTGGCCCTTGTCGATGACGGTGAGCGTCTCGAGGGCCTGCTGGACCGTGGTCTGCACGGGCTCCTCGGCGGGGTACTGCTGTACGTCCAGGGAGACCGGGAAGAGCTGCGGCGCGTACCGCAACCTGGTCGCCGGTGTCTTCGGAGCCGGAGCCGCCGCAGGCCGCGAGGCCGAGCAGCACCGTGGCCGCGAGCCCCCCTTCCGAGGACGCGCGCGGCACGGGATCTATCTGATCATTGCCTCTCCTTGGTCGGTCAGCCTCCCGGGTGGCAGGGTGTAGGTCGCCGCGACGGGCTTGTGGTCCGAGGGAGCGATGCCGCCGGAGAAGAACTCGACGACCTCGCTCGCCCGGGTGGTGACGGGCCCGCGGGCGAAGATCCAGTCGATGGCCTTGGCCGGGGAGCCCAGCGGGGACAACCGGGTGCCACGACCGGTGGCGAAGGGGAGCGGCGCGACCGGGTGGGTGACCGGCGACGTCCGGCCCAGCGCGGTGAATGAGTCGAGGAAGCCACCGTTGCCGAGCACCCACAACGGCTCGCCGATGTCGTTGATGTCCACGGTGAACAGGCACGGTGCGGTGCCGGCGACCTCGTCGAGGGCGGCGACCACCGCCTCGGCCTGTCCGCTGCGGCGGTTGACCCCGTCCGCCCGCTCGTCGCGGTGGCCGGGCCAGGTCAGATGTGCGGTCGCGAAGACCAGTTCGGGAGTGGGCGCGGCGGCGCGCGGGCGCAGCCGGACCCAGAACAGCCGGGCGTGCTCGTCGAGGATTCCGACGTCGTGCGCGCCGTGGGTGACGTACTCGAACAGCTCGGTGCGCCACCACAGGTTGCTCTGCACCGCCCAGCCCGGGAACTCGTCCCGCACCCGGGCGTGCCCGGGCAGCGCCTCGTCGACCACCGCGCGGGAGCCGGGTCGCAGCTCCTGTGTCGCCAGCAGATCCGGCGGCCGGGTCTCCAGCAGGTCGCGGATGGCCGACTCCCGTTGGGCCAGGTGCGCGTCGCCCCACAGGTTGTAGGTCATGGCGACGAACGTGAACGAACCGGCGAGCATGCCTCTCCTTCAGGTTGTGCGATCGGCGCGGGGTCAGTCGGTGCGGGCGGCACCCGCGGGCGCGGTCGCGACGTTGTAGGCGACCAGCGCGGTCGCCCCGTCCGGACCGTGGTCGAGGACGGTGATCGAGCAGTTGACCGGTGGCGCGAAGGCCGTATGACCGGGCGAGGGGACGCGCAGCGCGGCCGCGGTGGCCACCCGGATCGGGCCGCCGTGCGCGAACGCCAGCACCGTGCCGGCACCGACCTCCGTCGCCGCCTCGGTGAGCGTCGCCCAGACCCGCTCGCGCACCTCGGCGTACGTCTCGCCACCGCCGCGCCGGATGTCCACCCCGCGCCTGAACTCCGCTAGCTGCTCGGGATGGGCGGCCGCGACGTCCGCGAAGGTGCGGCCGGTCCAGTCGCCCACGTCGACCTCGCGCAGGCGGGCGTCCTCGCGGACCGGCAGGCCGAGCAAGCGCTCGTACGCTCCGGCGGTGTCCCTGGCCCGCGGCAGATCGCTGGCGAGCACCAGGTCGGCGGTGCCGAACTGGTCGGCGAGGACCGCGGCCGCCACCTCCGCCTGCTCGAGGCCGAGCGTGGTCAGGCCCGAGTCGGCCTGTCCCTGGTATCGGTCCTCGGCGTTCCACCGGGACTCGCCGTGCCGCACGAGCACCAGCCGGACCGTCATACCGCCACCTCGCTCATCAACTCCGGGAAATGACACGCGGCGGCATGATCGTCCAGCCGCTCGACCAGGGCCGGCTCCTCGTCGGCACAGCGCGGCTGCGCCTTCCAGCACCGGGTACGGAACCGGCAGCCGCTCGGCGGTGACACCGGCGACGGGATGTCGCCCTCGAGGAGGATCTCCCGCCGCTCCGGCTCCGCCCACGGCCGCGTCACCGGGACCGCGGAGAGCAGCGCCTGCGTGTACGGGTGCACCGGCGCCGTGAAGATCTGTCTCGCGGGTGCCGGTCTCCACCACCTTGCCGAGGTACATCACCGCGACCTCGTCGCACAGGTGCCGCACCACCGACAGGTCGTGCGCGATGAACAGGTAGGTCAGCCCGAGGTCGGCCTGCAGGTCGACGAGCAGGTTGAGCACCTGGGCCTGCACCGACACGTCCAGTGCCGACACCGCCTCGTCGCAGATCACCAGCCGGGGCTCGAGCGCCAGCGCCCGGGCGATGCCGACCCGCTGGCGCTGGCCGCCGGAGAACTGGTGCGGATAGCGGTCCGGCGTGGTCCGGGTCGAGCCCGACCCGGGCGAGCAGGTCCTTCACCTCGGCCGGCCAGCGGTCCCGCGGCACCACACCGGGATGCACCCGCCACGCCTCGCTGATGATCTGCTCGACCGTCAGTCGCGGGTTCAGCGACGCGTACGGGTCCTGGAAGACCATCTGGATCTCCCGGCGCGTGTGCCGCAGCTCCGCGGCGGAGAGCTCAGCAGGTCGCGGCCGGCGAACAGCACCGTGCCGGACTCGGGCCGTTCCAGCCCGATGACCGTGCGCGCGAGGGTGGTCTTGCCCGATCCGGACTCGCCGACCAGGCCCGAGCGTCCGGCCCGCGGTCAGGTCGAACGACACCCCGGCGACCGCCCGCACGGCGCCGATCTTGCGCTGCAGCAGGGCGGAGCGGATCGGGAAGCTGGTGTGCAGGTCCCGCACCGACAGCAGCGGCTCAGCCGGCGATCCCATCGGTGACCACCTCCTGTGCGTGATGGCAGGCGGCGCGGTGCGCCTCCGGCCGGGTCGGGCACGATGCGCAGTTCCGGCCGGTCCGTGGCGCAGACCTCGGTGGCGAAGGAGCAGCGCGGCCGGAACGCGCAGCCGCCGGGCAGCCGGGTCAGGTCGGGCGGGGCGCCGGGGATCGGCGTCAACCGGTCCCGCCGGCCGGAGAGCTCCGGGATCGAGGCCATCAACCCACGGGTGTACGGGTGCCCGGCGGTCTCGTAGACCTCGCGCAGCGGACCGGTCTCGACCACGCGGCCGGCGTACATGATCATGCACCCGGTCGGCGACGCCGGCGACCACGCCGAGGTCGTGGGTGATCAGGATCATCGACATCCGGTGCTCGGCCTTGAGGCTCGGCGAGCAGATGCCATGATCTGCGCCTGCACGGTGACGTCGAGGGCGGTCGTCGGCTCGTCGGCGATCAGCACCTCGGGTTGGAGGGCCAGCGCCATCGCGATCATCACGCGCTGTCGCATGCCGCCGGAGAACTGGTGCGGGTAGTCGTCGACCCGGCGCCGCGGCAGTCGGGGATGCCGACCCGCTCCATCAGCTCGATCGCCCTGCGCCGCGCCTCGGCACGCGAGGCACCGCGCCGGCGGCGGAAGCGGCTCACCGATCTGCGTGCCCACCCGGAACACCGGGTTGAGCGAGCTGAGCGGATCCTGGAACACCATCGCCAGATCGGTGCCGTTGTAGCTGGCGCCGCTCCGCAGCGGGCTGGGTGAGCAGGTCGGCGCCGGCGTACCGGATCTCGCCGCCGGTGATCCGCCCGGCCGGGCTCGGCACCAGGCCCATCAGCGCCTGCGCGGTGACGCTCTTGCCGCTGCCGGTCTCGCCGAGCACCGCCAGGGTCTCGCCCTCGGCGAGGTCGAAGCTGATGTCGTCGACCGGCGTGATCGTGCCGGCGCGGGTGCGGAACCGCACGGTCAGGTCGCGCACCGACAGCAGCGGTCGGTGCCTGCGGAGGTGGTGGCTCGACGTCCATGGGCGTCACATGCTCCTCAGCCGGGGATCGAAGCGGTCGCGCAGGGCGTCGCCGAGCACGCCGAAGCTGATCACCAGATGGCCAGGAAGATGCCGGGGATGGTGGAGATCCACCACGCGTTGGACAGATAGTCGCGGCCGTTGGCGATGGTCACGCCCCAGCTCGGCGTGCTCGCCGGCGTGCCCAGGCCGAGGAAGCTCAGCGACGCCTCGGCGAGGATCACGTGTCCGAGCTCGACGGTCGCCACCACGAGGATCGGCGCGACGCACGGAGGGCAGGATGGTCCGGGTCACCAGGTGCCAGCCGCGCGCGCCGAGGGTTCGGGCCGCGTCGACGAAGTCCCGCTCCTTGATGGTCAGCACCTGGCTGCGGGTGACCCGGGCGAACGTGACCCAGTTCGAGATGGCCAGCACGATCACGACGTTGACCACGCTCGGCCCGAGGATCGACGCGATGAAGATGGCGAGCAGGATCGACGGGAAGGTGAGCTGCACGTCGGCCAGCCGCATCAGCACCGCGTCGAGCCAGCCCCCGAGGTAGCCCGCGGCGAGCCCGGCCGCGACGCCGATGACGCCGGCCAACAGCAGCGTCGCCACGCCGACCGTGATCGAGACCCGGGCGCCCTGGAGCATCTGGGCCAGCACGTCCTGGCCGACCTGGTCGGTGCCGAAGACGGCGAGGCTGCCGTCGGCGAGCCGGGTGCCGGGCGGCTTGAGCCGGGCGGCCAGGTCGGTCGCGACGGAGTCGTACTTCAGCAGATATCGGCCCGAAGATCGCGGCGAGCACGTAGAACCCGATCACCGCGAGCGAACAGATGATCCGGAGCCGGCCGAGCGGCTTGCCGGTCGTCGGCGCGGTGGCCTCGGGCGGCACGGCGTCCGGCAGCGTCGCGAGGTCGGTCGCCGGGTCGCGGGTCGGTGCCTCGGTGCGGTCCATGCTCACCGTCCCAGTCGGATGCGCGGGTCGAGGTAGCCGTACAGGACGTCGACCACGAGGTTGATGACGACGAACCCGCCGGCGATCAGCAGGATCGCGGCCTGGACGACGTTGTAGTCGCGGGCCGAGATGGAGTCGATGAGCAGCCGTCCGGCGCCGGGCCAGGCGAACACCGTCTCGACGATCACCGCGCCGCCGAGCAGCTTGCCGAACTCGATGCCGGCCACGGTGACGATCGGGATCAGCGCGTTGCGGATGGCGTGCGGGAAGATCACGATGCGCTCGCGTAGCCCCTTGGCCCGGGCGGTCTGGATGTAGTCCTCGTGCACGACGTCGAGCAGGCCGCTGCGGGTCAGCCGGATCAGGATCGCGATGACCGGCAGCGCGAGCGTCAGGCCGGCAGGATGAGCTGGTCGAGGCCGCCCCGTCCGCCGCTGGCCAGCAGGTTGAGCTGGCGGGCGAAGACCAGGATGAAGCACGATGCCGATCCAGAACGAGGGCATCGACTGGGAGAGCAGGGCGAAGACCGACACCAGGCGGTCGGCGAACCGGTTGACCCGCAGCGCGGCGACGACGCCGAGCCCGATGCCGAGCACCAGCGCGATCACCATCGCCACGACCGCGAGCTGGAGGGTCGCGGGCAGCCGGTCGACGACCAGCGTCATCGCGTCGCGGTGATAGCGGTAGGAGTCGCCGAAATCGAATCGCGCGACGTCGCCCAGGTACATTCCATATTGCACGAGCAATGGCTCGGTCGAGCCCCATCTGCGTGCGCAGTGCCACGATCTCGTCCGCGGTCGCATCGGAGCCGAGAATGAGCTGGCGGGATCTCCGGGAACGAGCCGCAATACCAGGAAGACAATCGTCACCGCGCCCCAGAGGACGAACAGCGCGAAGACGATGCGCCGGATCAGATACGCCGTCATGATCGCGTCCTATGCTCCGTTAACGTTAATGGAGCTGCTCGCCGATGCTCTAGGTGCCAGACCCACGGCCGTGCAAGTCATCTGAGCATTAAACGCTTGGTCTGGAGCCGCTCCATTAACGCTAACTGGATCGTTGATGTACATAAGCGGCGCAAGTCTCCAGCGTCAAGATCAGGTCCATCCCGGCGGTCATGAGCTGGTCGACGAGCGCGGGGAAACTCTCAGATCGCTCGCTGGCGGCACGACGTGAAAGAAGATTTTGCGTCCGCCAAGTTGAACAGGAGCCCTTGACACCCCAAGCGCATTAACGTTAATGTCCGCGCCCGCCCAACCGCCTTTCTCCAGGAGCGCTGGATGACCACATCGGAGCGGCGCAGGAGCGACTTGGCCGCCGAACTTCGTCGCGCACGCCATCGCGATCCGCCATCAGGTCGCGCGACCCCCGGTTGTCAAAGTTCAACCCGCTTCGGCGGATTCTGGCCCACGACGACTTCAACTCCGGAACGCATGGCTGGACCGAGCTGCTGGGCAACTACAACGGCCGCGGCGACCTGTCCACGGTCGATGACCACATGCGCGACTTCCGGCCACCGCAACTGTCCTCGTGCACGTTCTTCGACATCGGCACGCACGGCGCGATGAGTGGCACGTACGCGCTCAAGCTGGCCACCCGGCCGTACCAGGGCCACACCGCGACGGCGATCCGGCGGCTGACCATGAGCGGGCGCGGGCTGCTGCAGATCGAGGCCTACTTCACCTTCAAGTCCGAGGCGACCGTCGACCCCGCCGGCAGCGACGAGTTCGGCGACGTCACCTGGGACGGCAACCTGCACCCGTCCGAGGCGCAGTTCGGCTGCTTCACCGTGGCCACCGACCTGTGCGGCGACGGCGGCCTGCGCTACCACACCGTCGCGCGCTACCTGAACACCACGCTCGACAACCAGCTCGCTCCGCCAGTGGGTCTACCCGGTGGTGCCCGAACCGACCCCGCGCGAGCACCTCGAGGGGAAGGTCAAGCTCGGCTACGGAGCCGACTTCACCGCACCCAACCCCGACGACTGGCAGCCCTTCGGTGAGCCGCAGGAGCTCTGCTACAACGAGGTGCCCACCAAGGTCAACTGGCACTACCTGCGTTGGCAGATCGACACCGAGGCCCGGCGCAGCGTCGAGCTCCAGATCAACGACCGGGTGATGGACATGTCGGAGGTGCCCGTCCCGCCGTACGCGGAACGCTACGACTCGCTGGAGAACCTGCTCAACTTCTACTTCTCGGTGCGGACCCATTCGACGATCCGCAACTTCCTGTACCTGGATTCCGTCCTCATCTCCACGGAGTGGTGACATGCGGCAGGCGTCTAGACAGCGGTCCTCGAACGGGACACGACGTTCACCGGTGACTTCGTCACCGAGCCATACGAGGTGGCCTGGGCCGGCGAGGCGCGCTGGTTCGTGCACACGTTGGCGACCGCCGGCACGGACGTGTCGGTGCGGCTGGTCACCCAGATCTCGCCCGACGGCCTGACCTGGTGCGACCTGGACGGCGAGGAGCATCTGGCCACCGGCGTGGGCCTGGTGACCTGGCCGGTCGCCGGCTTCGGGCAGTGGCTGCGGTTGCGTGGCACGTTGGCGGGCGGCGATCCGTCGGCCACAATGCGTATCTATCTCACCGCCAAGAGCTGACAAACCGCCTGGTACGGAAAGGGCACGGGATGGCGCAGGGTCGCCGGCACACGTTGCGCGACATCGCGGCGACGCTCAACCTGTCGGTCAACACTGTCTCCCGTGCGCTGTCCGGTAAGGACGGCATCGGCGAGCGGACCCGCGCGCTGGTGCGCGCCGAGGCCGAGCGGGTCGGCTACGTGCCCAACACGCTGGCCCGCTCGCTCGTCCTCGGCTCGGCGATGACCTTCGGCCTGGTCATCACCAACCCGTCCAACCCGTTCTACGCCCAGCTCATCTCCGGCATCGAGGTGCGGGCCCGGGCGCACGGCTATTCCCTCCTGCTGGCCGTGACCGACGAGTCCGAGGAGATCGAGGTGCGCGCGGCGGAGTCGTTGCTGCGCTCCTCGGTCAGCGGCGCGATCGTCGTGCCGGTGCAGGGCACCGCCGACCCGTGGCGCCGGCTCGGTGGGCTCGGCGTGCCGACCGTGCTGCTCAACCGCGACCTGCCCGAGTTGGGCTACCCGTTCGTCGGCACCGACAACGAGCTCGGCGCCTACCAGGCCACCGCGCACGCGATCGCCCGTGGCGCGCGCTCGATCGTGGTCCTCGAGGAAGACCTGCCCATCACCACGATCGCCGACCGGATCGCCGGCTTCCGGCGGGCGATGGCCGAGGCGGCCCTGCCGGTTCCGCGCGGCAGCGTGATCTCCGTGCCCACCCGGCGGTACGAGGAGGCGGCACTGCCCTGGCAACCAGAGCAGGCATATCGCGTCGCCCGCAAGCTGCTGCGTCGCGACACCCTGCCCGACGCGGTGGTCGTGGGCAACGACTACTTCGCGCTCGGCCTCTACCGGGCGCTGCACGAGCAGGGGCGCGGGTCCCCGACGACCTGATGGTGATCGGCTTCGGTGACTATCCGTTCTCGGACTTCCTGTCGCCTTCGCTCACCACCGTACGGCTGCCCGCCCAGGAGGTCGGACAACAGCCGTCGACCTGCTCCTGGAGCGCATTGCGTCCCCGCCCGGCGAAGCACTCGTTAAACGGCTGGTCACCCACAACTCATCCCCCGGGCGTCGACCAAGGGAAAATAGGTCGCCGCGTTCTGTCGCGGCCGTCTATCCCAGGACTGCCCCTCGGTCGTCGAACCGGTCCGCTTACAGCGCCGCCGCGTACATCGCCTCGAAGTTCGCCCGGAACTGGTCGTAGATCGGCTTGATGTTGGTCTTCAGCATCGCCTCGTCGTTGCGTCGCAGCGAGGTCTGGTTGAAGTTGGGGCTACCGTAGTACCACCGCGCGTCCTGGTCCCGAAGTAGTCACCCTCGATGAGCCCGTACTTCGAGTGGATCCGGCCGGGCAGCTGATTGGCGTCGTCGAGCCTGCGCAGCGCAATGTTGGGGTGCCAGGAGAGCAGTTCGCCGACCTCGGCGTCCATCACCCCGTAGACGATACGGACCCGGCAACCCTGTCGGCCAGGTCCACCAGCCGCTCAGCGATCGCGATCCGGTAGTTGTCCCATTCGGACATGCCGATGCGGATCGTTGTGCAGGTCCGGCCGCCGACTTCGGCCAGGTCTTCGACGATCGGGTCACCGGTGGCCCTCGGGAAGAAGTACGACGTCACCGAGCCGCCCCGCATGCCGGTCGTCGTAGTGCGGTAGGAGTCGTTCGTCGCGCCTCGGCCGCCAGGTCCTCGAAGTACGAGTCATTCGCCTGGTAGAGCCTCGTCTTCCCGACCAGCGTCGTCGCGTTCTTCCAATAGTTCCTCGAGTTCAGATCGGTGAAGTTCGCCGAGGACTGCACGACGACATCGGACTCACCACCGGTGTTCGAGAACAGGTCAAGCTTGTTGTGTCCCCCTTGGCCCAATGCATGCCGCCGTGTTCCCCTCCAGCGACAGGCCCGTGCAGACGTCCAGCCACGAGCGCTGCAACTCATCGGTTCCGAGCCCCGCGCGCAGCACGTCCACGGCCGGGTTCTCGACCTCCAGCCGTCGAGCACGAGCTGCACGTCGACGCCGCGCAGATCGGCATCGACGAGCTCAGTCGCGAAGTCCATGCCGACGTCACCGGAGATCACGAAATGGGCGATCCTATCCGGGCGTTGTTCGGCGTCTGGTGCACGAGGTTACAGATCTGTCGAACGATCACGCTCGGATCCCCAGCCGCCGGGTTGCTGAACACTGCGTCAGTCATCACCTGCGTGGCCGGGGCGTCGCAGCACGGCTGCATGTCTGCTTCGGCCGAACGCCCTCGTCGGCATTGACGAGAGCGTCAATGCAAGCGCGGCGGACACGAGCACTGAGATGACGCGCATCGAACTGTCCTTCCGTCGTGGGCGAGGCTGCCCGGGACGCATCCGGAAGCCGTAGCCGATGGCGTTCAGGGTCGGATGGGGAGCGTGTCGGCGGCAGCAGGTCGCTAGTGAGGGTCGTGACGCTCTTCCCGGCTAACGCCCGCCTCGTAGGGCGAGAGCGGCGTGGCTTCGTTATGGAATTAACGTTAAACTTAACGTTAACGGGAGCTTTCAAGTGATGACACTAGGTATCCGGCATTCGCGACGTCAAGGGTTCAGGCTGTCTTGGACCGCTCGATATAGAAGCCTCACCTCGGTCTAGCGCACTGCGAGCTGCCACGGCACCGTGTCCACCGTCGTGATGAGTCCGGCAGCGATGCGCGCGCACTCGACGCCCTGGTCGAACAGGGAGTGGTGAAGGCTCGGAAAGCCGATGTGGTGGCGAGCTCGCTGTCGTCCCATCCGCTCACCCGAGCGGACGACCCGAGCGCATCGAGGGCACCCGCTGCGAGCTGATCGCTCATGGCGATCACAACATCCGGGCGCACGGGATCACCGCTGACGCCGAAGCGAGAGCCGTGACAGGGCAGTCCCATAAGTATTCCGACGCGTCCATTCCACTGTGCAACCAAGGTGTGTGCAGGTGGCTGATACCGCAGGCACTTTTCCTTCTTGGTCACGGTGCACGGCTCCGCCTTGCCGCCGATCTTCATAACGGCGGCGTCGCCAGGCTTCAGGCCGCTCGAAGCGCCGGCGGGATCACTGCGCAACCGGCCCGCCACGAAGTGCCGAGCGACCGTCGCGTTGTGCTTGACCAGTTCACCGAGGGCTGCGAGTCCGGGTCGTCGGGGGTCAAGCAGGCGGAAACTGGTTGCTGCGACCGCCGAGCTGGTCGACGAGAAGTGCCGCGGCGGCGGTGCCGTTGGTGATACCCCATGCAGAAAAGCCGCTGGCCATGAGAATTCGGGACTGGCCGTAGGCGATCGGTCCCGCCCAGGGCAGGTGGCAGGACACCTGCGACGCCGTACTCCCGTTTCTGGGAGTAGCGAGCGAACTGCAGCCCTCGGTCAAGGATCGGCACATGGGTCGCCACGATCACCTGATCGGCAGCAAGCCCGCCGACGCTGGTCCGGATGGTGCACGGAGAGCCGTGATCCACCCCGAGCGCGACTGTGTCCTCGATGATCGCCACACCCGCCTCTACGCCAGTTCCGCGAGACCGGCCAGATAGGTCGCCGGATGGAACGTGTAGGACTCGGCGAAGGCGACCGCTTCCGCGGCAGGCATCGGCACCAGGGCTGGGTCGGCAGGCCGAAGCAGCGCACCCGAACGTTGGGCCAGTTCCGCCTCTTCGGCCAGTCGCTCTCCATCGGCCCGATTTACGGCGTAGAACGTGTGCGGCCTTCCGTCAGAGCACAGTCGGCCGAGCTCCCTCCAGCTCTTGGGCGAAACCCACGAAGTCTTGGAGCCCCCCGCGGTTGAACGACACGTAGGAGGAGGCGACACCCTCGCCGTGCAGCCGCGCGATGTGACCGAGCATCATGCCGGGACCGAGCGTGGCCTTGACCGTGGACTGCGCCGTGAAACCGTGGTCGATGCGACCCGCCTCGACGAGCACCACGCGAGCACCGTCGCGGCTCCAATAGAGCGGCAGTGACGCCAACGATGCCACCGCCGAGAACCGCTACATCCGCCGTGACGTCGCGGTAGCCCGTATCGCCCAGCTCAGGCTGATGCGCCGTTGCAGTCCATGGAGAGACAGGGTCGTCGGACCGATTCTGCCGGCCAGGTGGGTCATAGGGCCCTGTCTACCCGAGCGGTTCGACGCTACCCGCCAAGTGCTGGAGCAGTCTGATGTCGGTCAGCCGATCAGCCGGTGACTGTTCAGGTCTTCTGCCATACAGAGATGTGACTCATGCTGTGCCGCGTAAAGGGTGTCTTCGCCCAGTCCTCCCATCGGTGGGCAAGGCGCATGCCGGCGATCTGGGCCATGAGATCCATCTCGGCCGGCCAGGCGTAACGGTGGTTGGCCGGAATCAGTTGCGTTCCGGTTTCCGTGATGTGGAGCTTGTTCGTCTGCATGGTCTGCTGGGCGGGGTCGATGGTGGCGATCTCCAGTTCGATGTGCCCGTCGCTGACCCGCACTGGTCGTGTCGCTGTCCCGTTCCGAAAGGCGCCGACGTCGGGCACCCATGCCTCCACGAGGAACAGTCCTCCCTTGTGCAGGTGGTGCGCGGCGTTGCGAAAGCATTGCACCTGCGCCTCCTGGGAGGGCAGGGCGTAGATGGTGTTGATGACCAGGAAGGCCAGCGCAAAGCCTTCTCCAGCGCAGGCCGTGGAGAAGTCGCCGATCTCTACGGGGATGCATTCGCCGCCTGGCTTGCTCCGCAGGCGGCCTACCATTGCCGCCGAGCCCTCTATGCCGTGAACTTCCAAGCCGGCCGCCGCGAGCGGCAGCGCAAGGCGGCCTGTCCCGATGCCGAATTCGACGACCCGGCCCCCACGAGACAGCTCGGTGAGCAGGTGCAGTGCCGGTGCAGGATCGAGGTCGTCGTGAAGCTGGTCATAGTTTTCAGCCGCGAATTTGCCGTATGTCGAGGGATCGAAGTCGGTCTGGCTCTGACCGTTGTCGAGTGTCATGCGCGTCCTTGTGTTAGCGATGGTTGAGGTCGGGCATTGGCTCGTCATGTGCGACGACGAGCGGCGAGACGACGCCGCCGACATGCCGAGTATCACGCCGTATCCCGACGGGCCGTTGATCGTGCGTGGGCAGTTCCGACTTGCGGATGTGGACGGGCAGGACATCGATGCCGGGCGCGCGGTCGTCGCGCTCTGTCGCTGCGGCCGTTCGGCGTTGAAGCCCTTCTGCGACGGGTCCCACCGGAGCCGCTTCCGCTCGCCCGGGGGTGACGAAAGGCCGGCGCGTGGCCGCCTCACTCCGCAGGCGCCTGCTGCTGTGGGCAGCCGTGGCGAGCCGTTGCCCGGAATAGCGGACGCCTCCGAAGAGGATCCGCTGGAAGACCGCGATCCAGATACAGACAGCGCGCTCGGCCAGCCAGGCAGGCGCGAATGCGACGCACCACCTGGGAAAGACCGCCGCCCCCCCGCCCCGTCGGCGTCCTATCTCCGCTAGTGCGACGGATGCGGCCAGCAACGTTGCGACAGCCTGCCGACCGCGTCGCCCTGAGAGGGCCGCGGGAAGGATGGGGAGGAACGCCAGGAGCCGCCAGGGCTGAGAGAGGTCGTCGTATGCCTGACGCACCCGCTGATCGAGGAATCTGCTCATCGTCGAGGAGCGGCGCGTGACGAACACGTCCAGTGGCCGGCGAATAGAGCCACCGTTGGCTTTCACGGTGCGCATCAACTCGAGATTCTCAAAGAGCACATCTGGGCTGTAGCCACCCATCTCCTCGAACATCGATCGGCGGATCGCAAAAGTGCCTGGGTAGTCAGCGGCCAACGCCCTGTTCAGAAGGATTCTGGAGGTGTCCCACGCAGCGTGCCAGGGCATCGGTCGGAACACGTTCTGGGGTCCCACCAGATCGTCGTGGTCAAGGGCTGCCACGACGGCTTCTAGGGCCAGATGGTCGTATCGGACGTCATCGTCGGCGATGATGACGCAGTCCGCGGCCGCCAGCATCATCCCGGTGTGGACGCCCACGACCTTGCCGTTCAAGCCGGCAGCGGGAGCGGGTCTCACGTGCTCGGCAATCGAGTGCCATGCGCGGTGGTGACGAGTGAACCGTTCCTGGCAGGAGCCGTCGACGATGATGATTCGTGCGCGCTTGGACAACCATCGGAGGTAGTTCGTCAGGTCGGCGAGGTCCTGGTCGTCGTCCCAGCGGAGCGGAAGGACATAGTCGATGCCAATCTCCGGACGTTTCATGAGGCCATTCCTGAGGTACTGGCGCTGATCCATCGGCCGAGCAATGCCTCCCCAGCTGCCTGGTCAAGGCGCAGGCAGCACATGGCGCCCCAGAGAACATCTGCATGGAGGTCCGGCTCGGACCTCACCAGATTCCCGCACATGTCAACGGCCGCGATCTGTTCATGTACGGCGTCGGCCTCGACGTGCTCATCGAAGAAGGCGGTCGCCCGCGGCCCGTAGCCCAGGCGCCGCAGGCCGTTGCCATACCGGCGGTTGGGTTGGGTGGAGGTCATCTCCAAGGCGGCGAGGTGTCCAACTGCGGCGCCCCGATGGCGTCTGTGAAGCCCGAAGAGGCTCATGAGGTTCACGGCGGCATGGGTCTCCGCCAACAGGTCAGCCCAGTACGTTCCGTATCGATCATTGAGATCGAGCGCACGCATGGCCTGGGCGAACAGGCTCGAGTGCATGTGGGCGAGGGCGGCGTTGCCGTACTCGTCCGTCTGGATCGAGATCAGGGCTGCCTTTGACGCACCGGCAAGGCGAGGTATCACCCACGTGTGCGGGTCTGCCTCTTTCAGGTGGTACAACGAGCGCTGAACGAGGAACTCACGAAACTGAGCGACGGTGGCCGACTTGAGCAGGTACTGCGACAGGGACGGTCTTGACTCTTCATGCTCGATGAGTTGCCGCAGGCCGTGGTCGACGGGCACCCGCAGCGCCGCCGGGGAGAGCGGGGACACCTCGGCCCGAAGCCCCTCCAAGAAGCGCCGTTCGAGATGGCTGCGCGCGGCAAGCAGGTCCGGATCCCATTCCATCTCCTCCGCGACGTCATCGAAGCCGCGGTAGTGCAGCTCATACCCGTACGTGAGGGCGACTTGGAAGTCCAAGTCTGTCAATGGGTTCGGGCAGCGCTCGACGTGAGCGCGAAATGCTTCCGAGTCCTCCCTCGTCCAGCGCCCGCGGAGCAGCAGTCGGACTACCGCGCGGCTCAGAGGGCCGTGCCCGCTCGGCAGCAGCATGTCAGACCCTGTGGCTCCGAGCGGACCCATGAGTGCTTGTACCCACAGGCCTCGCGAGTGAGGACGCCCATCGCAGCCTCATGACTGGTCAATCCTTTCATGCCGGCCGTAGCCGTGCCGGAATCAACCGCCAGCTGTTTCAGCGCTGATGGGGCGCGTTGTTCCCGGCAAGGACCTTCCTAATCCTTGGCTTTCAAATCGCGATCGGCCAGTCGCGGGGCCGGGGCTGAGGCATTGAGACCAGGGATCCGATGCGCCGCGACTATGCCTTGCCTCCGGCCACACCGGCCGAGCCGGGTCGGCTGCGACGAACCTTCGCGGACGAATCCGGTGAGGGTGGCCGTGTCTGCGGTGGGGGCTGTTGGCGCCCGGGCACCTGGCAAAGCCTCCCGATTTCAAGATCAAGTGACGCGGGAGCTGCGCGTGTCGTCCGTACGAGACGGCCGGGCTCAGGAGGTGATGTCTGAACGAGTGATCTCCCCGTTGACCCGGCGGCTCAGATGAAGAGAGTTCCGATCGCGGAGCACCTGCGGAAGGAGGTCACCGGGGGTGTTCTGGAAGCACACCGGGCGCTGAAAACGGCGTGCCGACGTGGTGCCGACACTCGTGTGGATCGAGCCGACGGTCGCGGGGAACGGCCCACCGTGCTGCATCGCCCAAGAGACCGCCACACCGGTCGGCCAGCCGTTCCACACCACCCGGCCGGCCCGGTCCTGCAGCAGCGGAAGCAGCCTGCGCGCAACATCCGTGTCGGAGTCGGTGGCGTGCACCGTCGCCGTGAGTGTCCCGCCGAAGGCAGACGCCGCGGCATACAGCTCGTCGTCGTCGGCGTGCTCGACGATGATGGACGTCGGCCCGAAGCACTCCTCGAGCACCTCCTCGGCGTCCTCGATCAGACGCGGCACGGTGGTCTTGAACAACGAGGCGGACGAACCGTGGTCCGACTGGTCGCCAGTGAGCAGCGGCTCCAGGCTCTCTCGCCCACGGAGCCTCCGCAGACCTTCGGTGTAGCCCTGGTGGATTCGCTCGTTGAGCATCCGGGCGGGCGCGACCTCCTCAGCGGCTGCCACGATCTCCTTCTCCAGGCCGTGGCCGACCGGCAGGAAGAGTAGGCCTGGTTTGGTGCAGAACTGTCCCACGCCCATGGTGTAGGAGGCGACGAACCCGGTGGCGATGTCCGAGCCCCGCTCCTCGAGAGCGCCGGACAGGACGAACGTGGGATTGAGGCTTCCGAGCTCGCCGTAGAACGGGATCGGGTCCGGCCTGTTGACGGCGATCTCGTGCAGCGCCAGCCCCCCGGCCACCGAGCCGGTGAAGCCACTCGCCTTGACCCGTGGGTCACCGAGCGCATCCACGCCGACCCGGTCGCCGTGGACGACGGCGAGCGTGCCGTCGGGAGCGCCGGCCGCCCGGAGCGCCGTGACCATCACCTCAGTGACCGCCTCGGACAACCGGGGGTGGCCGGGGTGGCTCTTCACGACCACGGGGCAGCCGGCCGCGAGGGCGGAGGCGGTGTCACCACCGCAGACACTGAAGGCGAAGGGAAAGTTGCTGGCGGCGAAAACCAGCACCGGGCCCAGCGGGACGAGCATCCGCCGCAGGTCCGGCCGGGGCACCGGCTTCGCCTCGGCGTCGGCGGTGTCGATGACCGGCTCGAGCAGGGCCCCCTCCTCGAGGGCCTCGGCGAAGAGCCGAAGCTGCCCGGAGCTGCGGGCGACCTCTCCCCGCAGTCGCGGCTCGGCGAGCGCCGACTCCTCGACGGCGAGCGGCACGAGGCGATCGGCGGCGGCGTCGAGCGCGTCCGCCGTGGCGCGGATCCAGGCCGCGCGCTCTGGGGGAATGGCCGCACCGACGACAGATGCGGCTTCCGCGGCGGCCGCGAGGATCTGCTCCAGCTGCTCGGAGGTGGTGTCCGGAACGTTGTTGTTCATCGGGTCTCCTCTGGCATGAGTCGGGCCGTGCGGTCGTTGAGCCACTCGAAAGACTCCTTGCCCATCGCCACCGGGTTTACGAGCCGGCCGACCTCACCGATGTCGATCTCCACGACGTCGCCGGGTTGCAGACGGAAGTCCAGCTCGGGGACAACCCCCGTGCCGGTGGCCAGCACGACGCCGTCGGGAAAGAAATTGGCCCTGCAGAGGTAGTCCACCAGCTGCTCCAGCGGACGGGCGAGCTGGGCGGTCGACGTCTCTCCTGCGAATACCTCGGTCTCACCGCGGCGGACCACCACAGAGATGGCTAGTTCGGTGGCGTCCGGCACTTCCCAGACCGGCCTGATGCCCGTCGCGAGCGCCGCTGCGCCGGCGAACACCTTGGCCTGGGGGATGTAGAGCGGGTTCTCGCCCTCGATGGACCGTGAGCTCATGTCGTTGCACACCGTGTAGCCGACGATGTTGCCGTGCGCGTTCACCACCACAGCGAGCTCTGGCTCGGGTACGTCGTGGCCGGAGTCGGTCCGGATCCCAACCGGCTCACCGTCCGTCACCAGCCGCCAGGCCGTCGCCTTCGGGAACAGCTCGGGCCGCTCCGCCGAGTACACCTTGTCGTAGACCGACTGCTCGCTGCTCTCCTCCATCCGGGCGCCTCGGGAGCGGGCATAGGTGACGCCGGCGCACCACAGCTCGGCCCGCCCGTCCAGCGGGACGAGCTGCCGCACAGACGCGACGGGCACCGGCTGCCCGGCGGCGGACTCGACGGTCGACCGGAGCTCGTCCGTCTGCATCGCGAGAAGCTCGGCCATGGATCGGACACCGGTGACCGGCGTGATCCAGTCCTCCTGGCGGACCCCGACCCGGGGGCCGTCCCCGCCGTCGTAACGGACAAGGTGCATCGGCTGCTCTGCCTCTCGCTCGGGCGTCTGAGTTCCCTCAGTGGCTGTGTCGGGGCGTGCCCCTGGTCTGCGCCACGCGCTGGTAGGCCACCGCCGGCTCGAGAACCATGCCGTCGGACATCTGACCCACCACGGAACGCTGCATCTCCTGCCAAGGCGTCTGCGACTCCGGCACCGGGAACGGGCTCTCCTGCAGAGCCGCGCGCCGCTCGGCGAGCTGTTCGTCGGACAGCAGCATGTCCGCCGTACCTGCGTTGAGGTCGATCCGCACCCGGTCGCCGGTCCGCAGCAGGGCGAGCCCGCCTCCGGCAGCGGCCTCCGGGGAGGCGTTCAGGATCGAGGGCGAGCCGGAGGTCCCGGACTGGCGGCCATCGCCCATACAAGGCAGGGAGTGCACGCCGCGCTTGATGAGCGCAGCGGGCGGCTGCATGTTCACGACCTCGGCAGAGCCCGGGTAGCCAAGCGGGCCGTTGCCCCGGGTGACCAGAATGCAGCCCTCATCGATCTCGAGCGATGGGTCCTCGATGCGGTCGTGGTAGTCCTCCGGCCCCTCAAAGACGATCGCACGGCCCTCGAACACGTTCGGGTGCTCCGGGTCCGACAGGTAACGCTCCCGGAAGTCGTCCGAGATCACGCTCGTCTTCATAATCGCGCTGTCGAAGAGGTTCCCCGACAGCACGACGAAACCCGCGTCCTGCACCAGCGGGTCGTCGAAGGTGCGGATCACCTCGGCGTCCTCGGTCACGGTGTCGCGGCAGTTCTCGCCGATGGACTTCCCGTTCACGGTGAGCGCGTCCACGTGGATCAGCCCATGACGCATCAGTTCGTTGACGACGGCCGGCACCCCCCCTGCCCGGTGGTACTCCTCGCCCAGGAACCTCCCGGCAGGCTGCAGGTCGACGAGGAGCGGCACACGGTGGCCCACGTTCTGCCAGTCCTCGACGCCGAGCGGCACGCCGATATGACGCGCGATCGCGTTGATGTGGATAGGGGCGTTGGTCGAACCGCCAATTGCCGAGTTGACCACGATCGCGTTCTCGAACGCCTCCCGGGTCAGGATGTCGGACGGCTTGACGTCCGCCTTCACCATCTCGACGATGCGCTTGCCGGTCAGGTAGGCAACCATGCCGCGGTCGCGGTGGGGCGCCGGGATCGCCGCCGAGCCCGGAAGGCTCATGCCGAGCGCCTCGGCCAGGCTGTTCATCGTCGAGGCCGTCCCCATGGTGTTGCAGTGGCCCGGCGACGGCGCGGACGAGGCCACGAGCTCGACGAACTGAGCCTCGTCGATCTCCCCGGCCGCGAGCATCTCCCGCGCCTTCCAGACGATCGTCCCCGAGCCCGTGCGCTGGCCCTTGAACCAACCGTTGAGCATCGGTCCCCCCGAGAGGACGATGGCCGGGAGGTTCACCGTCGCCGCCGCCATGATGCACGCCGGGGTGGTCTTGTCACAGCCGGTCGTCAGGACCACCCCGTCGAGCGGGTACCCGTGGAGGATCTCCACTAGACCGAGGTAAGCCAGGTTGCGGTCCAGAGCCGCGGTTGGGCGCCTCCCCGTTTCCTGGATGGGATGCACGGGGAACTCGAACACGATCCCGCCCATCTCCCGGATCCCCTCACGCACCCGGTGCGCCAACTCGAGGTGATGCCGGTTGCAGGGCGACAGGTCCGAGCCGGTCTGCGCGATGCCGATGACCGCCCTGCCCGACTGCAGCTCCTCCCGGGTGAGGCCCCAGGTCATGTACCGCTCGATGTGAAGCGCTGTCATCGCGAGGTTGTCCGGGTTGTCGAACCAGTCCTGGCTGCGCAGTCTCTTCGTCATGCCAGCCACCTCACCAGACGCGGATGCGAGCCCTGCCGCCGGACACCCTGGCGAGCGGGCCGGCCGGGTACGTAGCGCCGTTCTCCTTGCGGTTGCCGAGCAGATCGGCGTGCAGGGCGACGGGCGTTCCGTCCGGCTCCTCGAAGTCCGCGTCGGCGAAGCGTGCTCGCGGCAGGTCGCCACTGGTGACCGGGCTGATCAGCGGAGCGATGAGTGGCTCGGGCAGCCCGATCTCCATGTGCACCTGTGCACCCTCGTCGACTATCAAGAACGAGACAGGCTCCTGTACGACGACGGCGTCGGTCTCCCCTTCGTATGGCGTCGCACCGTTTGCGTAAGCGTTGTGGTGGATGTAGGCGGGCTGCTTGACGCCGTGGAAGCGCTTGTGGTCCCCGGAGCTCCGGTTCACCTCGGCGAGGTAGGCGGCGAACGTGGCGGGGTAGCCGTTGTAGCCCTGGGTGCCGTAGGTCACCAGTCTGTGTCCGTCGCTGCCGGGTCGGAATGCGAGGTCGGCGTCACCCCCGAGGAACAGGTTGCCGATGTAGCGGTCGTCTCCTCCGTGGATCACCGCGTAGCCATTGACCTGCGTGCTGTGCGGGCGGTGATAGGGGGTCGCACGGTCGATCACCGGCTCCAGGCGCAACGCACCCGCGACAAGGTTGTTGACGAAAGCCCCTCCTTGGCTGAAGACCTCCAACGCGACGCGGGAGGCGAGCACGTTGTGGTCGACCAAGTAGGGGCCGTGGCTGACCTCGACGAAAAGGTCCCGCGTGTTGGCGTACAACAGGTTGCGCGCGACGCGGGTGCCCTGGGTCTGCCAGTCGAGCCAAGTGCCGAGCGTGCAGTCGTGGATCCTGTTGTGGAGGATCTGCACGTCGATGGCCGCATGGAGCTTGATGCCGGCGATCTCGTGCCCGAAGAACTCGCGCTTGGTCGCGATGTGGTGGATGTGGTTGTCCTCGATGGTCGAGAACACAGCGCCGAGATGCCCGACGATGCCGTTCTGCCCGCAGTCGAAGATCGTATTGCGACGCACGACGTGCGAGCCGATGTGCTCCCGGTCCCAGCCGATCTGCCGGGCAGAGAACACAGACTCCAGTTGGTACTGGTAGCCGGGCTTGTCGCCGCGAAGGGTCGCGTAGTTGTGCCCCGTGGAAGCCTCCTTGCCCAGCGAGATCGCCGAACACTTGGAGTCGTGGATGAGGTTGTCCTCGATGATCCAGCCCTTGGCCCAGTTGGGCCCGATCAGGCCAGGCTGGTCCGCGGTCGGGGGCGTCCACGGCGTGGCGGCGTGGGCCATCTCGAACCCGCGCACCGTGATGTAGTCGAGATGGTGCTCCATGGGATAGAAGACCGAGCGGCGCACGTTGATCTCGACAAGCTCGACGGTGGGGTCGGCGCCTTGGAAGTTGGCCCAGATAGTCGTCGACTCTTCTCCCACCTCGGCGTACCAGACGTACCGCGTCTGGTCGACGTCGAGAATGGGCAGGGCGAGCTCCGTCCAGCCGTCGATCGCTTCGCTCCTAACCGGCGCTGCGGCCACTGCCGCGACGTCGTGCACCTCGTAGAAGCTCCGCCCGTTGAGGTAGACCTCGCCCAGATGCTTGCGCACTCCCGATGGAGGGTGCACGAGCCAGTCCCCGACGACCTCCTCGGCGAACGGGTTGAAGCTGCCGAACAGCACGTTGGGAACGACTGCCCGCCAGACAGTGCCGTCCTCGGGGGCCCAGTCCGTGATGCGCTCCGACCCCTTGATGACGACCCGCTCCCCCTCGGCCGCCTCGTAGGTGATGCGGCGCAGGTCGCTGAGGCCGCCACGGGCGGGCGTCACCCACTCGCGGTACTCACCCTCGTGAACGCGAACGGTGTCACCAGGCTGCGCGAGCGAAGCGGCCGCGTTGATGGTGCGCAGGGGCGCACTCGCCGAGCCCTCGGCACGGTCGGCACTGTCGGATCCGGTGGTCGCGACGTGGTACACGGTCATCAGGACACCTGCAGGACGAACATGCTCCACGAGGCCGGCGGCAGCTCGGCCTCCAGGGCGGTCCCGGCGACCTGCGCGGAGCTGTGCGGCTGCGGCGACACCCGGTCGGGGTCCTCCATGGTGTTCACCGCGAAGAGGTCCTCGTCCCACAGCATGGTCGCCTCGGTCAGCTTCGCACTGCCGAAGGCGCGGAGTTCGGTGGAGAGGGACACTGGCTCCGACGGGTGCCGGTTGACGACGAACACCGCCACCCGCTCTTCCTCGGCGTCGTACGTGGCAACCGAGTCGAGGACGGGGACCTCGCCGTGCTTGGTCGCCATGGTCGGGACCGCGACCTGCGGCTGGAGCACCTGCCCCAGGGCATGCCGGGCGGTCAGTGCGAACGGGTGGAAGATCGACTGCCGCCACGCCGGCCCACCCGGCTCGGACCGGATCGAACTGATGGTGTTGACCAGCTGGGCCTGGCAGGCGGCGGTCACCCGGTCGCTGTGCTTGAGCAGCGTGATGAGCAGGGACCCGACCACGACGGCGTCGAGCAACGTGTAGGCGTCCTCGCTGATCCGTGGGGCGACGGTCCAGTCCTCCGGCATCCCGCTCAGCTGCATCTCGCGCAGGTACCAGACGTTCCACTCGTCGAAGGCGATGTTGATCTTCTTCGGGGAGGCGAGCTTGGCGCCGACGTGGTCTGCGGTGGCGATGACCTCGCGGATATACCGGTCCATGTCGACCGACGATGCGAGGAAGCTCGCGACGTCGTCACCGTCCAACTGGTAGTAGGCATGAGCCGAGACGAAGTCGACGATTTCGTAGGTGTGCTCCAGGACGGTTGCCTCCCACGCACCGAACGTCGGCATGGAGCGGCCCGAGCTGCCGCAGGCGACGAGTTCCAGGTCGCCGTCGAGCTGGCGCATGCCACGCGCCGTCTCCGCGGCGAGCCGTCCGTACTCGTGGGCCGACTTGTGGCCGAGCTGCCAGGGCCCGTCCATCTCGTTGCCCAGGCACCACATGCGGATGCTGTGCGGCTCCTTGGCGCCGTGCTCGATGCGCCGGTCGGACAGCTCCGTCCCGTGCGGATGGTTGGCGTACTCCAGCAGCTCGAGTGCCTCGGCCATCCCACGGGTGCCGAGGTTGACGGCCATGATGGGCTCGACGTCGGCTTTCCTCACCCACTGCATGAACTCGTTGGGGCCGAACGCGTTGGTCTCGATGGTCTTCCAGGCGGGTTCGAGCCGGGTAGGACGTCGGTCGGCAGGGCCGACGCCGTCTTCCCACTTGTAGCCGGACACGAAGTTGCCCCCCGGGTAACGGACAGCAGTCACACCTAGCTCCCGCACGAGCTCCAGGACGTCGCCTCGGAACCCGTTGTCGTCAGACGTGGGGTGACCCGGCTCGTAGATGCCGCCGTAGACGCAGCGACCCATGTGCTCTACGAACGAGCCGAAGAGCCGGTGGTTGACGGGCGCGACGATGAACGCCGGATCGATCGACAGCCTGCCGTTCTGCATTGCTCTCCTGTGCTCTGGTTGTCTGGTCGTCACAAGGTGGACCTGGCGAGAACGGGCCCGACCCCTGCCCGACATCGGGCTCCCTTGCGCGTCCCGGGACGCGACCTACTGGCCGATCTGGTTCTCCAGATCGCGCTGCGCCTGGTCCAACGCGTCCTTGGCCGGAACCTTGTTCTCGAAGATCTTGTTGTAGGTGGTGGTCGTGAACATGTCGTCGACCGCGGGAAGGTTCGGGTTGGTGAAGGACTCGAAGTGGCCGATGTCCCCCTTCACCTGGTTGAGCACGTCGAAGAGGTTCGTCTGGAAGTACTTGTTGAACTTGTTCTCCTTGTTGTGCGTGACCTCCTTGTCATCCCACACCGACATGTTCACCGGGTCGAAGCCGAGCACCTCCCAGACGGCGACGTTCGCCTCCGGTGACAGCTTCGCGAACGCCAGCCACTCCATGGCGATCTCCTTGTTTGGGGAAGCCTTGGGCACGGCCGTCCCGGTGCCACCGCCACCGATCGTCGCGACCTCAGCGCCCTCGACGACCGGCGCCGGTGCGATCGCGATATCGCCGGCGAGGTCAGGCATGTAGTCGACGAACCGCGACGTGTACCAGGCGGGATAGACGATGGCCGCGTATTTGCCGTCGTTGATGGCGCCGAAGGCCTCTTCGGCGTCCGGGCTCCCACCGGGAATCGTAGAGATCGCGCCCGCCTCCTGCATCCCCTGCTCGAGCTGGAGGGCCTCCACGACCTCGGGGCTGTTCGCCGCGACGGTGCCGTCCTCGGCGAACAGTTGCCCCCCGGCCTGCGCGATGATGAGGTTCTCCACCATGTTGACGCCCGTGCTGGCGACCCCGAAAGCGCTCCCTGTCTTCTTGTTGTAGGCGGCGCCGGCGTCCTGGAAGTCCTGCCACGTCTTGATGGTCTTGTAGTCGATCCCTGCCTTCTTCAACAGCGGGGCGTTGTAGAAGGCGACGAAGGCACCCACGTGTGTCGGGAACCCGCGAATCACGTCCTCGCGGGTGTACAGGTCGAGCCGCGCCTGCACGACGTCGTCCTGGTATTTCTCTGCTGCCTTGTTCAGGTCGGACAGGGGCGACTTGTCGCCCTTCACGAAGTTCGAGAACTGGTTGACCTCGATGTCGACCACATCCGGCAGCCCCTCCCCGGAGTTCACGGCGAGCTGCAGCTTGTTGTGCATGTCCTCGTACGGGTAGACCGTGACCTCGAGGTTGATGCGCTTGTCCGGGTTCTTCTTGTTCCACTGCTCGGCCATCTGCTCGTAGTAGGTGGCGTGCAGCTCGGCGAACACCCACATGTCGAGGCTGGTCCGGCCGCTCGCGTCCGGTCCGCCCTCGTCGCCGCCGCCGTTGCACGCTCCAAGAATGAGCATTGCGGCAGCGACGCCCGCGGCCACGAGCGAGTTGACTCTCCGCGATCTAGCCATTCTGTGCCTCATCTCTCTGTGGTGTCGGTCAACCCTTGAGCGCCCCGGCCGTCATCCCGGCGACAAAGAATCGCTGGAACAGGAGGAAGAGCGCCAAGATGGGGAGGAGCGAGAAGAAGGATCCGATGATGAGCAGTTCGTAGTTGTTCGCATGCGGGGTGAGCAGCGTGTTGAGCCCGATCGGCAGCGTGAACTTCTCCCTGGACCGCAGCACCAGCAACGGCCACAAGAAGTTGTTCCAGATCACCATCCCGTTGAGGATCGCCATCGCTGCGAAAGCCGGCTTCGAGATGGGGAGAACCACTCGGAAGAAGATGCCGAATTCGGAGACGCCGTCCACCCGACCGGCCTCGAGCAGGTCCTTGGGGATGCCCAGGAAGTACTGCCGGAAGTAGAAAATGGTGACCGAGGCGGCGAGGAACGGGAACACGATGACGGAGTAGGAGTCGGCAAGGCCGACGTCGTTCACCATCACGAACAGCGGGAGCATCATGATCTCGAACGGCACGGTCATGAGCAGGAGCACGGAGATGAACATGGCGTTCTTGCCCTTGAAGTCGTACATCGCGAACCCGTACGCCACGAACGAGCTCACCAGGAGCGTCCCCACCACCTGCACCGCAGTCAGGACAATCGAGTTCGCGAACCACCTGAAGTACGGGCCGGAGTCGGTGAAGAGCATCACGTAGTTGTCCAGGGACAGGGAGTCGATGTCGATGTCCAGCGAGAGACCCTTGCGGATGATCTCGTTGCCGTCCTGGAACGTCCCGACGAAGATGGCCAGGAGCGGAACAAGCACGATGAGGGTGATCACGACCAGGAAGACGGTCTGGACGGCAGCATGGAGCCCAGGCGGGAGTGGGTACTTGTCGCGTACCGATCGCTCGGCGCTCATCGCGAGTCTTCCTTGCTGAAGGTTCCGGTGAGAGCGAGATAGGTGAGGTTGATGGCCATGATGAGAAGGAGGAGCACGACACCCACTGCAGAGGCGAAGCCCAGGTCGTTCTCCTCGATCCCCCTGCGGTAGAGATAGCCGACGACGGTCAGCCCCTGATTGTTCGGTGAGTTGTTGCCGGCGTAGAGCATGAAGCTCTCGAGGAACATCGCCAGGCCGCCGTAGATGCTGATGGTCGTCACGTAGACGATGGTCGGCTTGAGGCTCGGGATGGTGATTTTGAAGAACTGTTGCACCCGACTTGCCCCGTCGATCGACGCAGCCTCGTAGAGATCCGTGGGAATCGACTGCATACCTGCGAGGAAGTACAGGATGTTGACACCCATGTAGCGCCACATGGCAAGCATCAGGAGTGCGATCAGTCCACCCGTGTCCCCGCGGAGCCACCTGACCGGTCCTGCGCCGAAGAACCCGAGGACTTGGTTGATCAAGCCGGTCTCCGTCTCGGAGAACATCAGGCGGAAGATGATGCCGGCGACCACGACCGAGGTGAGCGCGGGCACGAACATCGACCCCTTGAACACCGCCTTCACGCGCGGACTGCCGATCTTGGAGTTGAGCACGGCGGCCAGCACCAGCGGTATCGGGATCAGGAGCGCGAGGGTGAGCACCATGTATCGCGTGCTGTTGAACAGCGCTTTCCAGAAGATCCGGTCGTTCCAGAGCCGCTGGTAGTTGTCGGCGCCGATGAATGTCGCCTCCCCGAACAACACCTCCTGCGTGCTCATCTGGAAGGTCCGTGCCAGCGGCACCATCCAGAAGGCAAGCAGGGTGATCACGAACGGTGCGATGAAGAGGTACGGCGCGAACCGCTGGGAGTACAACAGGCTCTTCACCCCCACGCGCCCTCCCTGGACTCAAGGCGTACCGCTCCGACGGATCTCGACCGCATCGCCACTCCTTGTAGCCCATTTGTTGAGCGAGTGAACTTTCCCTCTAACCATTTGTTGGGCGAATAAACTTATGTTGAGGCGGGGGTACCGTCAAGACCTGCAGCGGCGACGATCACCCCCGGCGCTTGTCACGACACGCTCCGCAGGTACAGCCACTTCTCGTGCTCCCGCGAGGTGCTCGAGGCGTCCGTTCCTCCCTCGCGCATGCGCTGGCGCGGTCGCGGGGTAAGGCCGGTGCGCGCCGCCACGTCAGCCTCATGCGACAGGTGGTGTCCTCCGTCGACCGATGCTCGAAAGTCGGCTGCCCAGTGATGCGCGAGGCCCAGCCGCTGGCGCTAGCAGGCGGGTCCATCCGGGGGAGGAGTAGCGTGTAAACACTGTGGTCATCGCCCCGTGGCGATGACGTGGCCGGCGAGCAAACTCAACTGCCAGTCCCTCGGGCGGACCCCTACCGCTCGCTCAGCGCCGGCCGACGACCAGCTCGCTTCGGCCGACCCGCGCGTGGGCTGCCGACCGGCCGAGAGCCGCGACACCTCACCTGCCCAACATGAGGGAATTCCCATGGCCGAGCAACGTGCCCGGAATGCCAACGTCGACGTGCTAGTGGATCCGCGGGACTCATTCGCGGAGCTGAGCAAGATCCTGCTCGACGCGCAGCCGCTCGAGGCGGTCCTCGACCGTGTCGCGCAGCTCGTCAAGCAGTCGATTCCCGGTGCCGGCGAGGTCTCCGTCACCTTGATGGACGACGGTCGAGCGCACAGCGCGGCGTTCACCGGCGAGCCCGCAATGGCCTTGGACGAACGGCAGTACGACGAGGGGTTCGGGCCCTGCCTTGACGCGGCCGTGAGCGGGAACACGATCCAAATCGAGGACACCAGCAGCAGCGACTCCTACCCGGAGTTCTCCCGTCACGCGCATGCGCTCGCCGTGCGACGGACGCTGTCGGTGGGGATGCCCATCCCTCAGGGCATCATCGGCGGCCTCAACATCTACGGCTTGGACGAGAAGCCGTTCGATGAGGAGGCCGTCCGCCTTGCGGAGACCTTCGCCGGCTACGCCGCGATAGCTTTGGCGAACGCGGCGCTGTATCACAACACCGCCGAGCTTGCGGCGCAGATGCGCGACGCCATGCGCTCGCGGGCGGTGATCGAGCAGGCGAAGGGCGTCCTGATGGCCGCCCGGCACTGCTCGGCCGATCAGGCTTTCGCGCTGCTGACCCAGGCCTCCCAGCGCACGAACCGAAAGCTGCGTGACATCGCGGCCGACGTGGTCGAGAACGTGCAGGACCACAAGACGAAGGGTTCGGCTTGACTCCGACCATGGCGCCAACGCGGCCAGGCTGACCAGGCGAGGGTCGTCTCATTCACCACCCGCTGTTCCGAGGCTATGCCAGCGGTTTGTGACTCAGCCCAGATGCGTCTGCAGCCTCTCGTGAAGCGAACGCGAGGGCGCGGAGCATGTTGCCCCCGCTGGTCTCCTCGACGACGCGCCGGAACCGCTCCTGGTGACGCGCCGACATCCCTGTGGTGCCGGCCTCGACAGTGTCGCCGTAGAACGGCGCAAAGGCGACGGCGGCGAATCCGGCATCTCGAAGCAACCTGGGCAGGGTGTGCCGGGAGTAGAACATCAGGTGGTTCCCGGTGAACCCCCCCCACCTCGACCCCTTAGCCTTCAGCTTCAGCGACTCTGCATTCACGGTCAGAATCAGCAGGGCTCCCGTGTCGTTGAGCAGCCCTCGCAGCATCGCGAGATCATCCCTAGGTCGAGGGAGGTGCGCGAGCACCGACCACATTGTGACGACGTCGAAGCCGCCGACGGCCAACTCCGGCACGTCTCCTGGGGATCCGAAGTGCAGTGCCCGGCTATTGATGCGACGCCGCGCGAGGTTCAGCGAATCATGGGACAAGTCGGTGCCCGCTACGTCGAATCCCAGCTTCTCAGCCAGCGCGAGAAACGAGCCTGTTCCACAGCCGAAGTCAAGAAGTCTGCGTCCGTGACTCTCTTTGAAGAAGGGTGAGAACGCATCCATAGTTAGCCGGTATCGGCGCTGCCTCCTACTTGCATAGTGTCCGGTCAGGAACGTGCTGTAGTCGCCGGCGTAAAGCTCAGCCAGTCGCTCCGGCCGAATGTTTGGATTCCGCCACAGGAAGCCGCACGCATCGCAGAAGACGACGCGATAGGACCAGCCGTTGACCTTCTTGCCTTTGCCCGGCTTGAACAGCAGGCGGAAGGAGTCGTATCCGCACAGAGGGCATGCCAGGAACTCCTCGTTGGCGCCGAGCGACACTTGCTCGGCGTACGACGACAAGGTGACTGGCCGGTGTGCCGCGATGGTAGCCCGCCACCGCAACTCGGCAGCACGCGCCTCGAAGGGACGCACGTAGACCCCATGTGACACGGGGACGTCGGCGTAGCGCTTGCCGTAGAGGCGCCGATAGCCGGCCCTCGCGACTCGGGTAGCACGCGACTTGAGCGCTGAGGTCGGCATGAATCTCCTCTGTTGTCGGGCAATTGTCACGGAGGCGATCCTCTCGCTTGCGTGCCATAGCATCCACGAACCGTATGGAGTCGGCGAGGGGAATCGAAGCCCCAACCTCCCGATGACAAGATCCAGAATCGGGGTGTTGGGATGATCTTGCTGACCTGCCGTGGGCTTTCGATGGGCATCAGGCTTTGATGCGCTTCGTTTCATGGGCCCATATGGCGATCTCGACCCGGTTCCTCGCGCCGAGCTTGTTCATGAGGCTGGCCAGCTGCGCGAGCGCGAGCAGCTCGCGCGGGAGCTGCATGACACTGTGGCGCACCACGTCTCGGCCATGGTCGTCCGGGCGCAGGCAGGACGTGTGGTGGCGACGTCCGACCCGGAAGCAGCCATCGATGCGCTCAGGGTGATGTATGCGACCACTTCTTCTTTCATCAGCGCCCCTCCGGTGCCAGTCGCTGCTCCGAGGCGACAGGGGAGCACGGTCAACCGCGGGGTGTCTAGTCCCGGCGCTTTCGTCGCCCCGGCGAGCTCGCTGTCCGCGGCGGCGGACCGTCCGAAGCACGTATTTCCCTGGCTGCCACACTCTGGGAATGGCTTTTGGCAACGGGACAGGAGCGGTGGCGGCGCTGACGGTCGTGGTCGCCTCGCTGGCCAGTTGCATCGCGCCCGACGTCGAGGTGATCGGAGCGCTGGGCGTGACCGTGAACGAGGAGCAGCGACCGGTCCTCGTGGTGGAGGCATGTGAGGGGGCGGCCACCGAGGTGAACTTGCTTCTTGACCGCGAGGGTCTTGCCGACGATGAGGAGAACGAGCAGGTCGCGCAGTGGATCGCGGACGCGGCGGTGCCGGGGACCAGCGAGCTGGTCCTGCACGCGCCCGGTGGTCCGTGGGAGGGCGAGTCCGTCGAGGTGGTTGTCGACAGGGGGTACGTCGCGACGGCGGTCGGTGAGGGGGACCGTGAGGTGCTCAGCCAGTTGGCATTCCGCAGCGGGGATCTCGCCGCCATGAATCCTGGGACGGTGTACAGCAACGACACCGACCCGGACGTGCGGGAACTGGACGGGCGCAGTGCCGAGGACTTCACCGCCGAGGTGTGCAGCGGGAGATAACGTCGGGCTGGCGGCGACACCCACGGCAGGCGCGGCAACTAGGTGGAGGGGTCGGAGGCCCACGCGTCGTACCGGATCACAGTCGACGTGTATGCCCATCTGATCCCGAGTGAGAGCCGGCGAGGGGAATCGAACCCCTAACCTCCCGATTACAAGTCGGGTGCGCTGCCAATTGCGCCACGCCGGCGAGGCGCATTCATCGTAGGTGGTCGGCTCCCTGACCCCCCAATCTCAGGTCTCCGGCGGCGCGAAGACCACAGATACCTCCAGGTCGTCGGTGATGTCGACGAAGCGGTGGGGCACCCGGCGCGGCACGTAGGCCACGCTGCCGGCCGAGACGGGCGTCACCGCACCGTTGACGTCCAGCGAGGCGGCGCCGGCCGTCACGACGTACACCTCGTCCTCCTCGTGCGGCGTCTGCGTGTCGGTCCCTCCGGCCGGGAGGCGGTAGACGCCGGCGCTCAAGGTGTCGGCGCGCACCCACTCGTCGTACGGCGACTCCGAGAGCGCCGCCGACGACGTCACGACCGGTGGTGTGCGCACCGGCGTGCGGCCCTGCGAAGGCCAGAACGGCCACTCCTCGAAGCTTGACACCCTGCCGTCCGCCTCGAAACGGACGACCCACAGGTCCAGATACTCCTGCTCACGGTGACTGCCGTACTGCACCAACACCCGCGCGACTCCGGTGTCGCCGGAGCATGCCACGACCGACGCCTCCATGGTGAACACCTCGTCGGGGCCTTTACGGTCTTCTTCCCAGAAGTGTGCGATGTCGGCGAGCCCGGAGATCGGTTCGGCGTACGGCGTCGTGAGGTAGGACGCGTCCCCGGTGAACAGCAATGCGAGCCCGTCCGTACCGGGCGTTCGCCACGCGCGCTCGTAGCCACCCATCCAGTTGAGGAACGCGTCCGGCGTCAGCTCGACAGGCATGGCCGCAGTCAACCAGTCACGGCAGGCGCTGCCGTGGTGCCCCGCACGATCAGCTTGGTCGGCACCGTGACGGCGGCTGGAGGCGCTCCCTCGCCGCCGAGCGCGAGCTCGTCGAGCAACAGCTCGGCAGCCAACCGGCCCTGTTCGTGCACCGGCTGTGCGACCGTCGTCAGGTCGAGGAAGGCAGCCATCTCGTGGTCGTCGATGCCGATCACCGAGATGTCCTGGGGCACCCGAAGGTTCGCCGCGCGCACCGCGTACAGCGCGCCCATCGCCATCTCGTCCGAAGCGGCAAAGACAGCTGTCGGCGGGCTCTTGTGCTTGAGCAGGGCTCGCATCGCGGAGTAGCCCCCGTGGATCGTGAAGCCGCCCAACGTCTCCCAGCCCTTCAGCACCGGCAGTCCGGCAGCGGCCATCGCCGAGCGGTAGCCGGACAGCCGGTCGAGCGGCGCGGCGAAGTCGAGGCCGTCGTCGAGCGCGCCACCGATGTAGGCGATCCGACAGTGGCCCAGCCCGACCAGATGGTCCATCGCGAGGTTCGCCGTGGCGATGTCGTCGATGCGTACGCTCGCCCACCCCGGCGGTGCGGAACCCACCACGGCGACGGGGCGGCCCAGCTTGGAGATCACCTCGACCTCCCGCTCGGTCGGGGTCAGCGACAGCACCAGCACCGCATCGACCCGCTTGCGCAGCAAGTGGGTCTCGAACACCCGCAGCCGCGCCTCCGGATCACCGCCGAGGTTGTAGAGCAAGAGGTCATAGCCCGCCTCGCGCAACAGCTCCTCGGCGCCCTGGACCACGCTGGCGTAGAACCACCGCGTGACGAACGGGACGACCACACCGACTGCCCGGGTCTGCCCACTCGCGAGGCTCGCGGCCGTGGGCGAGGCGACATAGTCGAGCTCGGCGGCGGCCTGCAGCACCCGGCGGCGCGTCGCGTCGGACACTCGCGGCAGCCCGCGCAACGCCCTGGACACCGTGGCGGTCGAGACCCCCACGGTTCGCGCGACGTCCTTGATGCTGGTCACGGCCGGCGCGTCGCTCTGGCGCTCCGCACCGTAACGTTGAGCCCATGACGACCACGCCCCTGCCCGACGGCACCAACCTCGCCTTTGGCGTCGCCACAGCTTCCTACCAGGTGGAGGGAGCGACGGAGGCCGACGGACGTGGCCCGTCGATCTGGGACACTTTCAGTGCGCGGCCGGGCACGATCAAGGACAGCAGCGACGGGTCGCTGGCGTGTGGCTCCTACGAGCACCTCGACGACGACCTCGCCCTCATCGAAGACCTCGGTGTCGCGTTCTACCGCTTCTCCCTTGCCTGGCCGCGCATCCAGCCGACCGGCCAGGGCCCGGTCGAGAGCCGCGGCTTCGACTACTACGACCGCCTCGTCGACGGCCTGCTTGCGCGGGGCGTTCAGCCGCTCCCGACGCTCTACCACTGGGATCTCCCCCAGCCGCTCGAGGACGCCGGCGGCTGGCCAGAGCGTGACACGGCGCTGCGCTTCGCCGACTACGCCGCCCTCGTGCACGAGCGGTACGGCGATCGCGTCACGCCCTGGGCGACGATGAACGAGCCGTGGTGCTCGGCGTTCCTCGGCTACGCCGCGGGCATCCATGCGCCGGGTCGGCGCGAGCCGGAGTCGGCCTACGCCGCCGCGCACCATCTCCTGCTCGGTCACGGTCTCGCCGCGCGACGGCTGCACGACGCCGGCGCCGACACGGTGGGCGTCGTGCTCAACCTCTCGCCGGTCTGGCTCGAGACCCCCCAGGCCGAAGACAGCGCCAGGGCCGTCGACGCCGTGCAGAACCGCCTCTGGCTCGATCCGCTGCTCGACGGGAGCTATCCCGACGACCTGCTCGCCATTGCTCCGACCCTGGCCGACCCGTCGCTCGTCCAGGACGGCGACCTCGCCACCGTGCAGGGCTCGCTCGACTGGCTCGGCGTCAACTACTACACGCCTTTCCGCATTGCGCTGCCCGACGACGACAGCGCGAATGACGCCATGGGGCAGTCGGCGGCGGCCTACCCCGGCGCGCCGCCGCTCACCTTCGCGCCGCGCGAACCTCGTACGGCGATGGGCTGGGAGATCGAGCCGCGCGGCCTCGAGGAGCTGCTGGTCGACGTGTCGCGGCGAGCCCCCGACCTGCCGCTCATGGTCACCGAGAACGGCGCCGCCTTCGACGACGACGAGCGCGGGCCGGAGGGCGCGGTGGTCGACCCCGAGCGCATCGCCTACCTGCAGGAGCACATCGACGCGGTCGAGCGCGCCCGGAAGACCGGCGCGGACGTGCGGGCGTACGTCGCGTGGACGCTGATCGACAACTTCGAGTGGGCCGAGGGGTACACGAAGAAGTTCGGCCTGGTGGAGGTCGAGCAGGAAACGTTGCGTCGTGTGCCGAAGGCGTCCTACCGCTGGTACGCCGACGTGGCCCGAGCCGGACACATCCCGCCGGCCCTCTAGCCCTTCACGCTTCCGGCGAGAAGGCCTCGCACGAAGTAGCGCTGCAGGCTCAGGAAGACGATGAGCGGGACAACCAGCGAGACGAACGCGCCCGCCGAGAGCAGTTGCCACTCGGAGTCGCGCGTCCCCGATAGTTCGGCCAGCCGGACCGTCAGCGGGGAGATCTCGAGGTTGCCACCGCCGAACACCAGTGCCACGAGCAGGTCGTTCCAGACCCAGAGGAACTGGAAGATGCCGAACGCGGCGATCGCCGGCGTGATGAGCGGCAGCATGATGCGCGTGAAGATGCGCACGTGCCCTGCGCCGTCGACGCGAGCCGCTTCGACGAGCTCGTTCGGCACTTCCTTCATGAAGTTGTGCAGCAGGTAGATCGCCAGGGGCAGCGCGAAGATCGAGTGAGAGATCCAGATCGTCCAGAACTTGCCGGCGAGCTCGGGCAGACCCAAGGGCGGGTCCACGTAGAGCTTGAGCAGCGGGATCATGGTGACCTGGATCGGCACGATCTGCAGCGCGAACACCGCGACGAAGAGCAGGTCCCGACCGGGGAACCGCATCCACGCGAACGCGTACGCCGCGAGGGTCGCCAGGGTGATCGGGATCAGCACCGACGGAATCGTGATGACGATCGAGTTGACGAAGTAGGTCCCCAGGTCGGTCTCGCCGCCCTTGAGCACCTCTCGATAGTTGTCGAGCGTCACGGTCGGGTCGCTGAACCAGGTCCACCAGCCGCTCGACTTGACGTCGTCCTCCGGCCGGAACGAGGACAGGAAGAGGCCGAACGTCGGGATCGTCCACAAGGTCGCGATGATGATCGCCGCAAGGGACGCCCATGGCGAGGTCAGCCGCTTCTTGGCCTCGGCGGCGGCGGACTGGGGGGGAGCCTTCGCAGGCGCCGCGCCGCTCTCCGAGGTTGCCGTCGACGCGCTCATTGTGACTCCAGCCTTCGCATCTGGCGGATGTTGTAGACGACGATCGGGATGACGAGCACGAACAGCAGCACGGCGAGCGCCGCACCCAGACCACCGTTGAACGAGCGGAAACTCTGTGTGTAGAACTCGTAGGCCAGCACGCTCGTGTTGAAGTTGCCGCCGGTCGCGGTCCGTACGATGTCGAAGACCTTCAGCGTCGCGATGCTGATGGTGGTCAGCACGACGATGAGCGACGGACGGATGCTCGGCACCGTGATGAAGCGGAACATCCGGAAGCCGCCCACGCCATCGAGGCGGGCCGCTTCGATGATGTCGTCGGGGATGGCCTTGATCGACGCGGAGAGAACGGTCATGGCGAAGCCGGCCTGGACCCAGATCATGATGACGATGAGGAACAGCGTGTTCCACGGCTCGGTGAGCAGGAACCTGTAGGAGTCCAGCCCGACCGAGACCAGGATCTGGTTGGCCAGGCCGATCTGCACCTGGTCGGTGCCCTTGTAGTCGTAGACGAACCGCCAGATGAGCGACGCGCCCACGAGCGAGATCGCGATCGGCAGGAAGATCAGCGCCTTGGCGATCGCCTCGATCTTGGCCTTGTCGATCAGCACCGCGTAGACGAGGCCGATCACCGTGGCGAGGATCGGGGTGGCGATGACCCAGATCGCGGTGTTGCGCAACACGGTCAGCTGATCGGCTTGGGTGAAGATGGTTTCGTAGTTGTCGAAGCCGACGTACTTCTGGCTGTTGGCGTCGCGGAACGACTCCCAGATCGTGCGCAGGCCGGGATAGAGCAGGCCGATCGAGACCGCCAGGATGGTCGGCAGCAGGAACGCCGACGTCTGCACGACCTCACCGCGCCTGGACTTGATCGAGGTGGCGAAGAAGAGGATCAGCCCCATCACCGCCACAAAGATCGCGATAGCGATGAACATCTGAAGGAACTTTTCACCAGCCGACATCGCGGCCTACCTCCTCGGTGGGTCGGACCAGTGCACCAGGGGACACCGAGGGCGCGCAATAACTGCGCGCCCTCGGCTTCCAGTCAACCCTTGCTCAGCTTCTCCTTGTGCGGGTACTACTCAGCCGGCCAGGACTTCTCGATGGTGCTGAGAGCGTCCTTGGTGCTCTTGCCGCTGGCGATCCAGGCCGTCATCTCCTTCCAGAAGGAGCCAGCGCCCACGGCGCCGGGCATCTGGTCGGAACCGTCGAAGCGGAAGACCGCGTCGGGGTCCTGGAAGATCTCCACCGAGAGCTTGTCGATCGGGCTTGCGACGTTGGCTACGTCGAGTCCCTTGTTGGCGCTGACGAACCCACCGTTGGGGGTCGCCTTGCCTTTCTCGTTCGCCCACACGTCCGAGGACACGTAGGTCTGGAAGGCCTGTACCTCCGGCCGCTCGTCGAACGCTGCGACGAAGTTGCCGGCACCGAGAATCGGCTTGCCCTTGGACGGGTCGGTCGGGGGCAGGTAGAAGGCGAATGCGTCACCCTCTTCGGAGACGTCCGTGCCCTCGGGCCAGTTCGCGGCGTAGAAGCTTGCCTGGCGGTGCAGCGCGCACTCGCCCTTGAGGATGGGCAGGCCACCGTCCTGGAAGATCGTGGTCGCGATGCTCTTGACGTCACCGAAACCACCGTTGACGTACTTCTCGTCCTTCAGGATCTTGCCCACCCGGTCGAGAGCGCTGACCACCTTCGGGTCGTCGAACGGGATCTCGTGGTTGACCCACTGGTCGTAGGTCTCGGGGTCGGTGTCGCGGAGCATGACGTCCTCGAGCCAGTCAGTGGCCGGCCAACCCGTCGCCTCGCCCGAGCCGATGCCCGCGCACCAAGGCTTGATGCCACTGGAGGCGATCGTGTCCGTCAGGGTCATCATCTCGTCCCAGGTCTGGGGGATCTCCCAGCCCTTCTCCTTGAACATCTTCGGGGAGTACCACACGAACGACTTGACGTTCGCGTCCAACGGCGGCGCGTAGGTCTTGCCATCGACGGTCGAGTAGGCCTTCCAGTCCTCGCCGAAGAACTCGTCGATGTTCTTCACCACGGACTCAGGCGCTTCGACGACCTTTCCGGTGTCGGAGACCAGGGTCTTGAGCAGACCCGGCTGCGGCACGTAGGCGATGTCCGGCGGGTTGCCGCTCTTGACGCGGACGACCAGCTGGGCCTCGAACTCCTTGGACCCCTCGTAGTCGACCTTGGCGCCCGTGCAGTCGGTGAAGAGCTTGTACGAGTCCTTGTGGGCCTTGTCCTCGGGGGCGACGACCGAGGTGTAGACCTTCACGGTCTTCCCGGTCAGGTCGCCGAAGCTCTCCAGTTGCTCGCACCCGGGCTTGCCCTTGCCTGGGCTGTCGCCCCCGGCGCTTGTGCTTCCACCGTCGTCGTCGGAGCCGCACGCCGCCAAGGCGAAGGTCAGACTCAGGGCCCCGGCCAGCGCGGCCGCGCCACGCTTAGAACGCGCAGTTCTCATGCACTGCTCCCATCGTGTACGTGTCGGTCCGGACGTCGGAACGCCGGGTCCGCGTCCCGATAAATTCGATGTAAACGTTTACGCAACCTGCGGGCAACAGCACCCGCGTAACGATTGCATCACGCGGCGAGGGGGTACGTGGCCGTTTACCACAAGCCCATCCACAGGTAGTCTCACCCCGCCACGGACACCAGTCCGTGCACCCTCCACTCGGATCGTCCGGCACGTTCCTGCCGGTGAAGGGAAGTAACCCCATGGCCACCGTGACTTTCGACAAGGCGACTCGCGTCTACCCAGGCTCCGAGAAGCCCGCCGTCGACAAACTAGACATTGAGATCGGGGACGGCGAGTTCCTCGTCCTGGTCGGCCCTTCCGGCTGCGGAAAGTCGACATCGCTGCGCATGCTGGCCGGCCTCGAGGACGTCAACGGCGGGTCGATCCGCATCGGCGAGCGCGACGTCACCAACCTCGCCCCCAAGGACCGCGACATCGCGATGGTGTTCCAGAACTACGCGCTCTACCCCCACATGACGGTGGCCGAGAACATGGGCTTCGCCCTCAAGATCGCCGGTGAGGACAAGTCGAAGATCAAGGAGCGCGTCGCCGAGGCGGCCAAGATCCTCGACCTCGAGGAGTTTCTCGGGCGCAAGCCGAAGGCACTCTCCGGCGGCCAGCGCCAGCGGGTGGCCATGGGCCGCGCGATCGTGCGCCAGCCGCAGGTCTTCCTGATGGACGAGCCGCTGTCGAACCTCGACGCCAAGCTGCGCGTGCAGACCCGCAGCCAGATCGCCGCCCTGCAGCGTCGACTCGGTGTCACCACGGTCTACGTCACGCACGACCAGGTCGAGGCCATGACGATGGGTGACCGCGTGGCCGTGCTCAAGGACGGTCTGCTCCAGCAAGTCGACACACCTCGGCATATGTACGACAAGCCCAACAACGTGTTCGTTGCGGGCTTCATCGGGTCACCGGCGATGAACCTGCTCACCTTGCCCCTCACGGAGAACGCGCTGAAGTTCGGCGACGCCGAGATCTCGGTGCCGCGCGAGGCCGCCGACGTGGCCGGCCAGGACCGTCAGGTGACGGTGGGCGTGCGTCCCGAGGACATGGACCTGGTGGCCGCGGGCCAGGGTCTGAAGACCACGGTCAACCTCGTCGAGGAGCTCGGCGCCGACGCCTACGTCTACGGCACCGCCGACGTCAACGGCGAGGCGCACGACATCATCGCGCGCGTGGACGGTCGCAAGCCGCCGGCGAAGGGCGACACCATCGCCTTCGCCCCCAAGCAGGGCCACGTCCACCTGTACTCCGTCACCAGCGGGGAGAGAATGACCGACACCGCCTGAGCCACGTCCCTACCTCATCAGGGGCGGTCCTGTGCCGCTGAAGATCATCGCCGCGCCGGGCGACTCGGCGTTGCTCGACCTGCCCTGGGACGTGCCCCTCGAGAACTGGCCCGACGAGTCGCTCGTCGCCCTCCCCCGCGGCATCTCCCGCCATGTCGTGCGGTTCGTGCGCATCAACGGAGTGGTCTACGCCATCAAGGAGGTCGGCGAGCGGCTCGCCCGACACGAGTACGGCCTGCTCCGCCAGCTCGAGCGTCTGCAGATGCCCTCGGTCGAAGCGGTCGGGGTCATCATGGACCGCGAGGATCGCGACGGGGCACCGCTCGAGTCGGCGCTGCTGACACGTCACCTGCAGTTCTCGTTGCCCTACCGCGCACTGTTCTCCTCCACGTTGCGCACCGACACGGCCAACCGGTTGCTCGATGCCCTCTCGGCGCTGCTCGTCCGCCTGCACAACCGGGGCTTCTACTGGGGCGACTGCTCGCTGTCGAACACGCTGTTCCGCCGCGACGCCGGGGCGTTCGCGGCGTACCTCGTCGACGCCGAGACCGGCGAGCTGCACAACGAGCTCTCCGAGGGGCAGCGACTGCAGGACCTCGAGACGGCGCGGGTGAACATCGCAGGAGAGCTGCTCGACCTCGAGGCAGGCGCGTTGCTGCACGACACCGTCGACCCCGTGCTCACCGCCAACGAGATCATCTACCGCTACGAGAACCTCTGGGTCGAGCTGAAGTCGCCCGACGTGTTCGGGCCCGGCGAGCGCTGGCGGGTCGAACAGCGGGTACGCCGGCTCAACGACCTCGGCTTCGACGTGGCCGAGCTGCAGATCGTCGGGGAGGACAGCGGGCCGAGGCTCGTCCTCACCCCGAAGGTCGTCGACGCCGGCCATCACAGCCGACGGCTGTTGCGTCTGACGGGTATCGACGTCCAGGAGAACCAGGCACGCCGGCTGCTCAACGACCTCGACTCGTTCCGCGTCTCACTCGGCCCCGACGCCGACGAGGAGATCGCCGCGCACCGATGGGTCGCCGAGGTGTTCGAGCCGGTCGTCTACGCGGTGCCTCGCCAGCTGCGCGGCAAGCTCGAGCCGGCGGAGATCTTCCACGAGGTGCTGGAGCACCGGTGGTTCCTCTCCGAGCGGCTCGGCCACGACGCCGGCCTGCTCCCCGCGGTCCGCGCGTACGTCACGGACGTGCTCACCAGCAAGCCGGACGAGGAGGCGGTGCTCGACGCGCGCCGCGGCACGCCTACGCCCGACGCCTGATGCGGTCGACCTCGTAGAGCGCGATGCCGGCCGCGACCCCGGCGTTGAGCGACTCGGTGCCCGTGGCCATCGGGATACCGGCGACGACGTCGCAGGACTCGCGTACCAGCCGCGAGAGCCCTTTGCCCTCGGAGCCGATGACCAGGACGAGCGGCTCGGTCGCCAGCTCGACGGCCTCCAAGTCGAGCGAGCCACCAGCATCGAGTCCGACGACGAACAGGCCGGCCGCGCGGTAGGCCTCGAGAGTCCGGGTCAGGTTGGTCGCCCGTGCCACCGGAACGCGTGAGGCAGCCCCCGCCGACGCCTTCCACGCCGTCGCCGTCACCCCCGCCGCGCGCCGCGAAGGCACGACCGCGCCGTGCGCACCGAACGCCGCAGCGCTGCGCAGCACCGCGCCGAGGTTGCGCGGGTCAGTGACCCCGTCGAGGGCAACGAGCAACAGGGGCGCACCGTCGATCGACCGGTTGAGCAGGTCGTCGGGGTGCGCGTAGTCGTAGGGAGGCACCTGCAGCACGAGTCCTTGGTGGGGCGCGCCGTCGCCCATCCGGTCGAGCTCGGTGCGCGGCGCCTCGAGCACCGGGATGCCGGCCTGCACCGCCATCTTGAGCGCGTCGCGAACCCGGTCGTCGGAGTCGACGCGTTCAGCGACGAACAGCGCCTTCGCCGGCACCCCGGCCCGCAGCGCCTCCACCACCGAGTTGCGTCCCACGACGGTCTCGGCGCCCTCGCCGGCCGCCTTCGAGCGCGACCGCGCGGGTGCCCCCGCCCGCCCTGGGGCACGGCGACTGCCCGACCCCGCCTTGCCCGACGCGGTCTTGCCCGACCCCGCCTTCGCACGCTTGGCGGCGGCCCGGGCACTACGCGCCGCGGGATGTGCCTCGCGCTCCTGCGCGGGCGGTGTCGGGCCCTTGCCACGCAGCCCGCGGCGGCGCTGACCGCCCGAACCGACCGACTGACCCTTCTTCGATCCCGGGTTGCGTTTGGCACCTCGACGTTCGCTGTTGCCCGCCATCACGAGCCGTCCTGCAAGGTCCACCGCGGACCCGAGGGCGTGTCCTCGATCGCGACCCCGGCCTCCGTCAGCCGGTCGCGGATGCGGTCTGCCGCCGCGTAGTCCTTGCGTTCCCGGGCCGCGGCCCGCTCTGCGAGCACCGTCTCGACGAGCCGCCCCACGACGTCACGCAGGTCGGAGTCAGCCGGGCCGGTCGCGTTCCACGGCGCGGCCAGTGGGTCGAGGCCGAGCACGTCGAGCATCGCGCGAGCGGCGGCCAGATTGGCCCGCAGGTCGGGCGAGTCGCCGTCGGGGACCAGCTTGTTGCCCTCGCGCAGCGTCTCCTGGAGCACCGCGAGGCCGGCAGGCACCGACAGGTCGTCGTCCATCGTCGCGGCGAATCGCGCCGGCACGTCGCCCGGCGTGACCTGACCGCCGGTCATCTCGTGCGCGCGCGACACGTAGCCCTCGATGCGACGGAAGCCTGCCGCTGCCTCGTCGAGCGCCTCGAACGAGAACTCCACGTGCGAGCGGTAGTGCGCGGAGGCGAGGTAGTAGCGCAGCTCGATCGGCCGGACCTGCTTGACGACCTCGCTCACGAGCAGTGAGTTGCCAAGCGACTTGCTCATCTTCTCGCCGGACGTCGTCACCCACGCGTTGTGCATCCAGATGCGCGCGAACCGCTGGCCGACGGCGCGTGACTGCGCCAGCTCGTTCTCGTGGTGCGGGAACCTCAGGTCGATGCCGCCGCCGTGGATGTCGAACTCGTCGCCGAGATACTTGCCGGCCATCGCCGAGCACTCCAGGTGCCAACCCGGCCGGCCGCGTCCCCAGGGAGTCGGCCAGGACGCGGTCGCGGGTTCGTCGGGCTTGTGCCCCTTCCACAGCGCGAAGTCGCGCGGGTCCCGCTTGCCGCGAGGGTCGGCGTCGGCCGCCGCCTCCATCTCGTCGATGCGCTGGCCCGAGAGCTCGCCGTACGACGGCCACGACTGCACGTCGAAGTAGACGTCGCCCGACCCGTCCTCGGCAGCGTAGGCATGACCACGGTCGATGAGGGCGGCGATCATCTCGACCATCTCGGTGATGTGGCCGGTCGCGCGCGGCTCATAGGTCGGAGGCGCGCACCCGAGGACGTCGTACGCCAGGTGCAGCTCGCGCTCGTTGGCATAGGCGAGCCCCCACCACGGCCGCGCCGCCTCCTCCGCCTTCACCAGGATCTTGTCGTCGATGTCGGTCAGGTTGGCGATGATCGTCACCTCGAGCCCGCTGCGTTCGAGCCAGCGGCGCAGGACGTCGAAGACGACCTCCTTGCGGATGTGACCGACATGTGGCGCCGACTGCACGGTGAGGCCGCAGTGGTAGACGCTGACCTTGCCGGGCGTGACCGGCTCGAAGTCACGCACCTCGCGGGTCAGGGTGTCGTACAGACGCAGGCTCACGGTCGCCAAGGTTATCGGCGTGCCACCAGGGCGGTCGCCACGGCGGCCAGCCCCTCACCGCGGCCGGTGAACCCGAGGCCGTCGGTGGTCGTGGCCGACACCGAGACAGGGGCGCCGACGGCGTCGGACAGCACGCGCTCGGCCTCGGTGCGCCGCGGACCGACCTTGGGTCGGTCGCCGATGATCTGGACCGCCGCGTTGCCGATCTCGAACCCGGCCTCGCGGACCGCGCGGACCGCCTCGCCGAGCAGCTCGACGCCGCTCGACCCGGTCCAGCGCGCGTCGCCGGTGCCCACCAGGGCGCCGAGGTCGCCCAGCCCGGCGGCTGACAGCAGCGCGTCGCAGAGGGCGTGCGCGGCGGCGTCGCCGTCGGAGTGACCGGACAGGCCGTCCTCGCCTGGCCAGGACAGGCCGGCCAGGTACAGCGGGCGGCCAGGCTCGAACGGATGCACGTCGACGCCGGTGCCGACGCGCGGCAGCGGCGTGGAGGGCTCGGCAGAACTGGTCAACCCGTGCTCACCGCTGGGCCGGCAGCGTGGGCCGCGCGAAGACCAACCGGCCGTTGGCCGTGGTCAGCACGCTGGTCACCTGCACCTTCATGTCGTGGCCCACCGTCTCGCGGGCGCGCTCGACCACGACCATCGTGCCGTCGTCGAGGTAGCCGACCGCCTGGCCGGGCTCCTTGCCGGCCTTGAGCAGCAGCACCGAGATCTCGTCGCCCGCGACGACCGGCGGACGCAGCGCCAGAGCCAGCGCGTGGAGGTTCAGCACCCGGACACCGGCCAGCCCGGCGACCTTCGCGAGGTTGGTGTCCAGCGTCAGGAGGGCTGCGTCGCGATCGAGGCAGAGCCGGATGAGCTTGGCGTCGACCTCGTGCACCGCCGGCACCGTGTCGTCGAGCACCTCCACCTCGACGCCGGGCTCGCGGCGCAACGTCTCGAGGACCTCGAGCCCGCGCCGGCCGCGGGCGCGGCGCTGGTCGTCCCCCGCGTCCGCGAGGCCCTGCAGCTCGGCCAGCACCGGCGCCGTCACGAGCATCCGGCCGTGCAGGAAGCCGGCTCGCACGACATCGAGGACCCGGCCGTCGATCGCCACCGACGAGTCCACGATGCGAGGCAGCATGCTCCACGGCACCGCGCGGTCACCCAGACCGACCCGGGCGCCGAACATCGCCAGGACCGAGTCGCGCTTCGCGGCGCCGAGCCGGAAGCCGAGCAGGCCCAGGGAGACCACCACGAACCCGAAGATCGGGGCGCTGAGAATCGGGCGGCCGATGAGGAACACAGGCCAGGTGACACCGACCGCGACGAGGACGCCGATCACCGCACCGACCGTGCCGGCCACAATCTTCTCGGCGGGCGTCTCCCGGAGGTTCGCCTCGACGTGGCGCACCGCGCTCACCGTGGACCGGCCAAGCACACCGCCGAGCACGTAGCCGATGGCGGTGCCGAGGACGACGCCCAGCGTGAGCCCGCTGAAGGCGCCGAGCACCGCCTCGCCGTCGTCGTCGAGCGCGTCGCCGACGTAGAAGCCGAGCCCGGCGAAGAAGAGGACGACGCAGAACCGGAGCAGCTCGACAATCGAGCTGCGCACGCGCACCAGGTGGAGCACGTCGACCTCCTCCGCAAACGAGTCTGCGCCGTCGACCCTACGGGGTCGGACGGCGCAGCCGGACGAACGCGCTCAGGGGGTCGGTCAGGAGGCGAGGACCTCGTCGAGGAGCGTCTCCGCCTTGTCCTCGTTGGTGTGCTCGGCGAGCGCGAGCTCGCTGACCAGGATCTGGCGGGCCTTGGCGAGCATGCGCTTCTCGCCGGCCGAGAGGCCGCGGTCCTTGTCCCGGCGCCAGAGGTCGCGAACGACCTCGGCGACCTTGATCACGTCACCGGAGGCGAGCTTCTCGAGGTTGGCCTTGTAGCGGCGCGACCAGTTGGTCGGCTCCTCGGTGTGCGGCGCGCGCAGCACCTCGAAGACGCGGTCGAGGCCTTCCTGTCCGACGACGTCACGGACGCCGACGAGGTCGCAGTTCTCGGCAGGGACACGGACGGTCAGGTCCCCCTGCGCAACCTTGAGAACGAGGTAGAGCTTGTCCTCACCCTTGATCTGGCGGGTCTCGATGGACTCGATAAGTGCGGCCCCGTGGTGGGGATAGACGACCGTCTCGCCGACCTTGAACGTCATATCAGAAGACCCCTTTCGCGACCTCAAGAGTAACACGCGGTGACGGCTCCTCTGGATCGTCGGGGAAAGCGTTTGTGCAGGTCACGGCCTTGACAGCAGCCAGATTTCATGCATCTCCGAGGTCCTGCGCGAGAGCTGTGACGTCGGCATACTGACCGCGTGCACCGCGCCGCCGCACTCGTTCGCGCGGCACATCCGGAGCCCACCGTGGCGGTGACCGCACTGGCCACTGCCGTCGCGGCGACGTCGGGTCGCGACGCCGTGGGGTGCCTGCTGGTCGGGGCCGCAGTGCTCACCGGGCAGCTCTCGATCGGGTGGTCGAACGACCTGATCGACGCACGCCGCGACCGCGCCGCGGGCCGTCGCGACAAGCCCCTCGCGACGGGCAGCATCACCGAGCGCGTCGTCGCTACCGCCACTGTGACCGCGGTCCTGGCCTGCGTGCCCCTGTCGTTCGCCAGCGGCTGGCGCGCCGGCCTCTGCCACCTCGTCGCCGTGGCCGGCGGGTGGGCCTACAACCTCGGCCTCAAGCGGACGGCCCTGTCCTGGCAGCCCTACGCGGTGAGCTTCGGCCTGCTCCCTGCCTTCATCGCCCTGGGCCTGCCCGGGCACCCCTGGCCGGCGTGGTGGGTGGTCGCCGCCGGGTCCCTGCTCGGGGTCGGCGCCCACTGCCTCAACGTGCTGCCCGACCTCGACGACGACCTGGCGGCCGGAGTGCGCGGCTTCCCCCACCGCCTGGGTGCGGCGCGGGCCCGTGGGCTCGGGGCCCTGCTGCTCGCCGGCGCGGCGGCGGTCGTCACTTTCGCGCCGCCGGGCCGGCCACCGGCCTGGTCGTACGCCGGACTGGCGCTCGCCGTCGTCCTGGCCGTGCTGGCCGCTCTCCCCAGACGGGGACGCGGGAGTGGCGACCGTACGCCGTTCCTGCTCGCGATCGCCACCGCCGTCGTGACCGTCGCGCTGCTCGTCGCGCGCGGCACGGAACTCACCTGAGCGACCGGCGACACCTGCCTCGCGACACCCACCCTCGTCGCTACGCTGTGCGCCATGCTGAGCCTGCGCCGCCCGCGCCACGTCGCGTCTGCCGCCCTCGTCATCGGCGTTCTTCTGGTGACGGTCGGCTGCTCGGCCGGCTTCAACTCGACCACCGGCAAGCAGTACGCGCCGTCCGACGGCCTGCTCGCCGACTCGGGGCCGATCCGCGTGCTCAACGCCCTGGTCGTCGGCGGTGAGGACGGCGACACCGGGGTCATCAGCATGACGATCGTCAACCGGGGAGACCGAGCGGAGCAGCTGACCGACATCACCGCCGGGTCGGGCACCGTCGAGCTGACCGGCGACGGCGAGCTGCCGCCCGGTGAGGCGGTGACCTTCGGCGCGGGCACCGACCTGTCGGCGACGATCACCGGGCTGGAGGCAACTCCGGGCCAGTCGATCCGGCTCCAGCTGCGTTTCGACAGCGTCGAGCCCATCACCCTGCGCACGGTCGTCGTGGCCGCGGAAGGTCCCTACGCGACGCTGACGTCCGGCGCCCAGGCCAGCCCTTCCGACACGTCGTCACCGCCGCCGTCTGTGCCACCGACGAACATCGGGCCGAGCCCCAGCGGCACGGCTACGGGCACCAACTCGCCGACACCGTCGGGCGAGGACGCAACCCCCGGCTAGGCCTCGAACTTGTAGCCCAGCCCCCGCACGGTCACCAGGTACTTCGGCGCTGCCGGGTCGGGCTCGACCTTGGCGCGGAGGCGCTTCACATGCACGTCGAGGGTCTTGGTGTCCCCGACGTAGTCCGCGCCCCACACCCGGTCGATGAGCTGGGCTCGGGTGAGGACCCGCCCCGCGTTGCGAAGCAGCAGCTCGAGCAGCTCGAACTCCTTGAGCGGCATGTTGACTGTCTGGCCGGCGACGCTGACGACATGGCGGTCGATGTCCATGCGGACCGGTCCGGCCTCGATCGCCGCCGAGGCGGGCTCCTCCTGCTCACCGTGGCGGCGCAACACCGCGCGGATGCGGGCCACCAGCTCGCGGGCGGCGTAGGGCTTCGTCACGTAGTCGTCGGCGCCGAGCTCGAGGCCGACGACCTTGTCGACCTCGCTGTCTTTGGCCGTCAGCATGATCACCGGGACGGTCGAACGGGCGCGCAGCCTGCGGCAGACCTCGGTCCCGGACAGGCCGGGCAGCATGAGGTCGAGCAGCACGAGGTCGGCGCCGTGCCGGTCGAACTGCTCGAGCCCTTCCGGTCCGGTCGCGGCGAGCGCGACCTCGAAGCCTTCCTTGCGCAGCATGTAGGACAGCGGGTCGCTCAGCGACTCTTCGTCCTCGACGACCAGGATGCGGGTCACGCGGTCTCCTTGACGGTAGGGGTGGGAGCGGACGCCGCAGGCAGCCGCATGGTGAAGGTCGACCCGGAGCCTTCGACGCTCCAGACCGTGACGTCGCCGCCGTGCACAGCGGCAACGTGCTTGACGATGGCCAGACCGAGACCGGTCCCACCGGTGCGACGCGACCGGGCTGCATCGACGCGGTAGAAGCGCTCGAAGATGCGGTCGCGCTCCTTCTCGGCGATGCCGGGACCCTCGTCGGTCACGCTGATCTCGACGATGCCGGCGCGCCGGCCCGGCACGTCCTCTCCCTGACGGCTGGCGACCGTCACGCGGGTGCCGTCGGGGCTGTAGCGGACTGCGTTGTCGACCAGGTTGCCCAGTGCCATGACCAGCTGGCCGGAGTCGCCCCGCGCAACGAGTCCGCGCTGCCCGGCTCCGACGACGGTGATCGCGCGGGCCTCGGCCGTCAGCCGGCTGCGGTCGACGACCTCGGCCACCACGGCGTCGAGCTCGACGTCCTCCGGCTCGTGCAGGGGGTCGTCCCACTGCAGCCTCGACAGCTCGACCACCTCCTGGACCAACCGGGAGAGTCGCCCTGCCTCGTGCTGCATCCGGCCCGCGAACCGGCGTACCGCCTCCGGGTCGTCGGCTGCCTCGACCAGCGCCTCGGAGAGCAGCAGCAGCCCCCCGACCGGGGTCTTGAGCTCGTGGCTCACGTTCGCGACGAAGTCGCGGCGGATCGCATCGACCCGGCGCGCCTCGGTGTGGTCCTCGACCAGCACCAGGACCAGCGCGGAACCCAGTGGGGCCACCCGGGCGTAGACCGAGCGCGTGCCCCGGCCAAGCGGACCGAGGGCGACCTCGAGCTCCGCCTCGCGGATCTCGCCGTCGCGGCGCACCGCCCGTGCCAGCTCGAGCAGGTCGCCGGCGACCAGCCGGTCGTCCCGCACGATGCCGAAGGAGTACGCCGCCGGGCTGGCCCGCACCACCTCGTCGTCGGCGTCCAGGACCACGGCGGAGGAGCGCAGCACGGCCAGGACGTCGGCCACCCCCGGCGGCAGCGCCGGTGCCGGTCCCGACGGCTCACCCTTGCTGTCTCCTGCCTGCTCGCGCTCACTGGCGCGGAAGGCGAGGGTGGCCAGAGCGCCGGTCAGCAGGCCCACCAGCCCGGCTACCGCCGCGAGCACTTGCTCGTCCACGCGACGATCGTAGGCCGGGCTCCGGGCGGCAGCCGCCGCTCGAGGGCTGCCGAGCGTGGTGCTTCTCCGACTGTTCATCTTCAAGCGGGCAACCGTTCAGCCGGCTCTGCCACGCTGCGACCGTTCCCGGCGAGAGGTAGCACATGCGCGACGCGTACCACGAGGAGCTCGACATCCTGTCCGAGCACCTGGTCGATATGACCAAGTTGGTGGGCTCGGCGATCAGCCGCGCCTCCACGGCGCTCCTGAACGCCGACCTGGCCCTGGCCGAGAGCGTGATCGCGGCAGACGACGCGGTGAATGCGCGCCGCGACGAGCTCGACGAGCGGGCGCTCGACCTGCTGGCCCGTCAGCAGCCCGTGGCGAGCGACCTGCGCACCATCGTGACCAGCCTGCGGATGAGCGCCGACCTCGAGCGGATGGGCGACCTCGCCCGCCATGTCGCGAGAGTGGCGCGCCGGCGCTCCCCGAGTCAGCCGTCCCCGACGCCCTCCGCCCGACGGTGATCGAGATGGGCGGCGTGGCCGAGCGGCTCGTCGCCAAGGCCGGCCTTGTCATCGCGTCGCAGGACGTGACGGCCGCGCTCGAGCTCGAGCAGGACGACGACGAGATGGACCGGCTGCACCGGGCGCTGTTCACCGCCCTGCTCGACCCCGCCTCGCCCTACGGCGTCGAGGCGGCCATCGACGTGACAGCCATCGGGCGCTACTACGAGCGTTTCGCCGACCACGCGGTCTCGGTCGCCGGCCGGGTCGTCTTCCTCGTCACTGGCCGACGGGCCGAGGAGCTGACCGGCACGTGGTAGGTCAGCGGCCCTGGTTCTTGACCGCCTCGATCGAGGCGGCTGCCGCCTCCGCGTCGAGGTACTCCCCACCCTTCGCCAGCGGACGCATGTCGTCGTCGAGGCGGTAGACCAGCGGGATACCCGTCGGGATGTTGAGGCCGGTGATGTCCTCGTCGGAGATGCCGTCGAGATGCTTGACCAGGGCGCGCAGCGAGTTTCCGTGCGCGGCCACGAGCACGGCGTGGCCGGCCCGCAGGTCGGGCACGATCGCGTCGTACCAGTAGGGCAGCATCCGTACGACGACGTCGGCCAGGCACTCGGTTCGTGGCTGCGCCTCGTCGGGCAGGTCGGCGTACTGGGCATGCCCGACCTGCGAGAACTCGTCGCCGTCGGCGATCGGCGGCGGCGGGGTGTCGTAGGACCGGCGCCAGAGCATGAACTGCTCCTCGCCGAACTCCTCCATCGTCTGCTTCTTGTTCTTGCCCTGCAGCGCGCCGTAGTGGCGTTCGTTGAGCCGCCAGCTGCGCCGCACCGGCAACCAGAGCCGGTCGGCGGTGTCCAAGGTGATCTCGGCGGTGCGGATCGCGCGGCGCAGCACCGACGTGTGCACGACGTCGGGCAGCAGGTTGCGCTCAACCAGCAGCTCGCCGCCGCGTCGTGCCTCGGCCTCGCCCCGGGCGGTGAGGCCCACGTCGACCCATCCGGTGAAGAGGTTCTTCTCGTTCCAGTCGCTCTGCCCGTGCCGGAGCAGGACCAGCGTGTGCTCACCCATGGCGCGTCAGCCTGCCAGGTCAACCGTCCCGGTCGGCGCCCGGGTCGAGGTGGCGGAAGGCCGCCAAGTTGCGCGTCGACTCACCGCGCAGGTGCCGCCAGGCCCACTCCCTGCGGATCGAGGTCGCGAAACCGAGCTCCAGGATGGAGTTGAACGCGGCGTCCGCGTACTCCAGCACCGAGCCGAGCAGCCGGTCGACCTCGGCCTCGGTGACCGCGTGCAGGGGCAGGTGGCCGGACAGGTAGATGTCACCGAGGTGGTCTACGGCGAAGGCCACGGCGTACATCCGGGTGTTGCGCTCGAGCAGCCAGCGGTAGACCGCCTCGTGGTTCTCGTCCGGGCGGCGGGCGACGAACGCATTGACCGACAGGCTGTGGGCGCCGACGACCAAGGACGCGGTCGTCTTGAGCTTGCGTTCGCCGGGCATCTCGACGACGAACGTGCCGGGCGTCGGCTCCTCGTACATGAGGTCGGCCGCGGACAGCGCGGCACGCAGAACCGTGACCGGTTCGGTCAACGCCCGACAGCGATCGTGCGGGGAAAGGCGTGCTCGGTGAGGGCGTCGGAGTAGACGTCGAGCATCCCGGCCGCGGTCGCTGACCAGCCGAAGCGAGCAGCGTTGCGCAACGCGCCGCGGCCCAGCTCGGCGCGCCGGCGAGGATCGGTGAGCAGGTCGCCGAGCACCCGTGCATAGTCCCGCGGGTCGTGGCCGTCCACCAGCACCCCGGAGACACCGTCACGGACTGCCGTGCTCAGCCCGCCGACGCGGGCTGCCACGACGGGTGTTCCGGCGGCCTGCGACTCGAGCGCCACGAGCCCGAACGACTCGCTGTAGGACGGCACCACGGTCAGGTCGGACGCGGCGTACCAGTCGGGCAGATCAGTCTGCGCCACCGGTGCCGCGAAACGCACGACGTGCTCGACGCCGAGCTGGCGGGCCAGCGCCTGCAACGAGTCGGGATGGGCGAGTCCGGAGCCGGACGGGCCACCGACGATCCCGACGACCAGTCGCTGCGCCAGCGACGGTGCCTCGCGAAGCAACCGCGCGACGGCGCGCAACAGCACGTCCGGGGCCTTGAGCGGCTGGATCCGGCCGACGAAGAGCAGCATCGCCGCGTCTTCGGGTACGCCGAGACGCCGTCGTGCGGCCGCGTGCGAGCCGGGGCGGAAGAGGTCGAGGTCCACGCCGGGCGGCACGACTGCGACACGGTCGGGGTCAGCGTCGTAGAGGTCGACGAGGTGGGTGAACTCTTCGTCGGTGCTCGCGACCAGTCGATCGGCCACCTCGACGACCTGGGCCTCGCCGATCGCCCGGGCCAGCGGCTCAGGGGTGTCGCCGTCGGCGAGCGTGAGGTTCTTGACCTTGGCCATCGTGTGCATGGAGTGGATCAGCGGCACGTCCCAGCGCTCGGCGGCGAGCCAGCCGACCTGCCCCGAGAGCCAGTAGTGGGAGTGGACCAGGTCGTACCACCCGGGCTCGCGCATGGCCTCGATGCGCATGACACCAGAGGTGAAGGCGCAGAGCTGGGCCGGCAGGTCTTCCTTGGCGAGTCCCTCGAGCGGACCTGCGGACACGTGCCGGACGTTCACCCCGGGCGCGAGCTCGATGACGGGGTCGAGGCCTCCGCTCGTGGCGCGGGTGATGATGTCGACCTCGACGCCCAGCGCGGCAAGGCGACGGGAGAGCTCGACGACGTAGACGTTCATTCCCCCGGCGTCGCCCGTGCCCGGCTGGTCCAGCGGCGAGGTGTGCACGCTGAGCATGGCCACCCGTCGCGGCATGCGTCGACGGACCGGCAGAACGGTCATGGGTTGCTTGCACCTCCGTGTCCTCACTCCTGCAAACCCCGGACGAGCCTGCCCGATTCCCCGGCCGGCCAACCCGGCAAGATGGGGACATGGCCTCCCGAGGAACCGCCGTCGTGACCGGAGCCAGCAGCGGCATCGGCGCCGCCACGGCCCGGCGTCTCGTCACAGAGGGGTACGACGTCGTGGCTGCCGCCCGTCGACGCGACCGCCTCGACGCGCTGTGCGCGGAGATCGGCGCCCGGCCGATCACCCTCGATGTGACGTCCAAGGAGTCGGTTGCAGCGCTGGCCGCGGAGGTCACGGACTGCCGGGTACTGGTGAACAACGCAGGCGGCGCCTATGACATGGCTCCCGTCGCGGAGGCCGACCCCGAGGACTGGCGCCGGATGTACGACGTGAACGTGCTCGGTGTGTTGCGCGTCACTCAGGCTCTGCTGCCGTCACTGGTGGCCAGCGGCGCCGGCATCGTCGTCGTGATCAGCTCGACCGCGGGTCGCATCGTCTATGAAGGCGGCGGTGGGTACACGGCGGCCAAGCACGGTGCCACCGCACTGGCCGAGACGTTGCGCCTCGAGCTGCTCGGGCAGCCTGTGCGCGTCAGCGAGATCGCTCCGGGAATGGTGGCAACCGAGGAGTTCGCGCTGAACCGCTACGGCGGCGACAAGGACAAGGCGGCCAAGACCTACGAAGGCGTCGCCGCTCCGCTCACCGCCGACGACATCGCCGACTGCGTCGCCTGGTCCGTGACCCGCCCTCCGCACGTCGACATCGACCTCATCGTCGTACGCCCGCTGGCGCAAGCCGCACAGCACCCCGTGCACCGCACCTGACGACTCGCCAACAGCGATCGGCAGCCGCATTCGGGCGGGGGATGGGTAGCCTCTCCGCGCCTCTACCGGTGGGACCGGTTATAACCGGCCCTACCGGTTGGCTTCTGGAGCGACACCCCCTCCGCACGACGGCTTGTCCACATCGGGCGGGAGGTTCTGCTCGTCCACAGCTTTCTTGCCAGGCCGCCGGTGCGGACCGTGCAGATCATCCTCGAAAGATGGACGACCTCGACGACATCGCCGTGCTGCTGCGCGAGACCCGAGAGGCGCGGCTGCTCACGCAAGAGCGGCTCAGCGCCATGTCGGGGGTGCCGCAGAGCACGATCGGCGACATCGAGAGAGGCAAGCGGCTGCCGAAGCTCGAGGTGCTCGACCGGCTCCTCGCACCCATGGGGCTCCAGCCCGCCGTCGCTTTCGAGCCCCGGCTTCAGGGGCTGGATCAGGAGATCGACGCGCTGCTGCGCTTGCCAGCGGCGAAACGGCTGGGAACAGTGACCACGGAAGGCCTCTCGCCGTTTCTCCCGCTGATGCGCCTGGCTGGGACCGGTGCGGTCCTCGGAGGATCGCTGGCCGCAGTGGCTCAGGGCGCCCCCGTGCCTGTCGCGTGGATGGACTTCCACGTCCCGCGTCGCCCGGATGTTCTCAACAAGGTCTCGGATGCGTTGAAAGGACTCTTCGCATGGCACGACGTTCTCGGCAGCGCGCGCCCGGACTGTCTCCTCGATCCAGAGGTCGATCCGACGTCGACCTGGCTCATGCCTCGCGCCGAGCTTCGGCTGCACATCGTCGACGGTCCCGTCGTCACTGACGCAACGGTGCTGATCGACACTTCCAACGGGCCTCAGCCGCTGCCTCTCATTCCGCTCTGGTGCCTGGAGGCCGAAGACCGGACGACCAGGAGAGTGCTCGACCGGATGCGGGAGCGCGCGAGCCAGGCCGCCGACAGTTGACCGTCGCCGGGTCACCCCTGGTCGGCAGCGGCGGCCGCGGCGGCGAACGCGTCGTACGCCTCCTGTCCCAACAGCACGAAGCGCACCTCCGTCACCGTGGACGCGTCGTGTGCGCGCACGGTGGAGACGGCGATCCGGGCGGCGGAGTCGAGCGGCCAGCCGTAGGCGCCGGCGGAGATGGCGGGGAACGCGACGGTTCGCGCACCAAGCTGCTCGGCGACCCTCAACGACTCCCGGTAAGCCGACGCGAGAACGGCCGAGCGGTCCTCGGACCCGGAGTAGACCGGGCCGACCGTGTGCACCACCCAGCGAGCCGGCAGTTTCCCGGCAGTTGTCGCGACCGCCTGGCCCGCGGGCAGACCGTCGCGCAGCTCGCCGTCGCGCAGCGCCCGGCACTCGGCGAGGATCTCGGGACCGCCGCGACGATGTATCGCCCCGTCGACGCCGCCACCGCCGAGCAGCGACGAGTTCGCTGCGTTCACGACGACGTCGACCTCCGCGGCGGTGAGGTCGCCCAGCGCCAGCGTGACGTCCATCAGCCCGCGTCGACCAACCGCACCCGAAGACGGCGGAAACCCTTGCCCTTGTTCTCCACCTTCACCACCTCGAGCCGCCCGATCGCTTTCGTCGACGCGACGTGGGTGCCCCCGTCGGCCTGAGTGTCGAGACCGATGATGTCGACGATGCGCACGACCTCGAGGTCGGGAGGCAACAGGTTGGTGGCCGTGCGAATGAGATCGGGGTGGGTCGCGAACGCCTCCTCGCGGCCGAGGTTGCTCACCTCGATCGCGCGGTCGGCGGCGACCTCGACGGCACAGGCCTCGGCCACCCGATCCTTGAAGCCCTCGGGCACCTCGGGCAGGTTGAAGTCCATCCGCGCCTCGAGCGGCTCCATGTTCCCGCCGGTGACGAGAGCGCCGAAGTCGCGGAACACCACGCCCGAGAGCAGGTGCAGACCCGAGTGGGTGCGCATCAGGGCCGTGCGGCGGGCGTCCTCGACGGCGCCTCGCACGGCAGTGCCGGCAGGGGGCAGCGGGTCATCCTCGACGGGCAGCAACACGAGGTCGTCCGTCTTGCGCACTCCCGCGATTCGGGTCTGAACGCCGCCCCACACGAGCACTCCGTGGTCGGGCGGCTGGCCGCCTCCGCCGGGATAGAACGCCGACCGGTCGAGCACGACGCCGTCGGGCCCGCTGTCGAGCACCGTGGCGTCCCACTCACGCAGCGTCTGGTCGGACAGCTCGAGCCGATGGGTGCGACCGTGTGCTTCGCTCACGCGCGTCAGTAGGGGCCGTAGGGACCGTAGGACCCGGAGCCGCGCCCGCCGCCCTTCATCGCCCTGATCTTGGGCCGGACGTCGGCGAGGTAGACACCGGCCGCGATGACCCCGATCACGTTGAGCAGGCCGAGCGTCGCCTGCGAGCTGAACGACACGATGCTGATCAAGAAGGCGGCGGCGAGGATGCCGAGCCAGGCGCCCTTGGACAACCGTCCGACCGCTGGGAACAGGTCGGAGCGGTGCCGGGTCGCGTCGATCGCCGCGAAGCCGGTCAGCCCCAGGGCGCCGAGCCCCAGCACGAGCAGCACGACGGCCTGCACGCTTCCGACGAGGTCGTTCACGGCGGTCAGCCTAACGCCTTGAAAACACCGGGCCCGCCTCCGGTTGGGAGGCGGGCCCGGTCCTGCTTTACGTGCACGGCCAGACGGGCTGGCCGGATGGTGCTGGCTCAGGTACCGAGCTTGTCGGCGCCGTCACGGGCGGCGTCGCTGGCCGCCGACGTGGTCTTGCGGGCAGACGTGGTGGCCGACTTGGTGGCCTTCTTGGTGGTGGCGGCCCGCTTGCGCGCCGTCGTGGCGGTGCCGCGCGCAGAGCTGCGGGTGTCCGCCGTCGCCTTCCGGGCCGTGGTACCGGCGGCCTTGGTGCGCCGCACGGTGGTGCTTGCCTGCTTCTTGGCGTCCTGCGTGGACTTCTGGCGGCGGATGCGCGTCGCGATCTTGCGACCACGCGCCACCAGGTCGCCGTACACCGCGTCGGTGCGGCCGGCGACCTCGCCGACGAGACCGATCGCGACGTCCTGCGCCTTGGCGGGCAGGGCCTGCGCCCTGCTGGGCAGAGCCTTGGTCTCGACCTGGATGGCGGCCACGGTCGACTCGATGTCCTTGCGGTCGATCTTGAGCGTGGAGAGGCGGCCGGGCACCTCGCGCAGCTTCTTCACGGCGAGATCGCCAGCGCCGGCAACCGCGTAGAACGGCTTGCTTCGGGTGATGGTGCTCATGCTTTCTTCCTCCCTGTGCTTGTCTTGCTTGCGCTCGTCGTGCGAGCGGTAGCGGACTTCGTCGGACGGTTGGTCGTGGTACTCGTGCTGCCGTCCGCGTGTTCGCGGCGGAACGACTGGTAGATGTCGATCAGCACCCGCTTGTGCCGTTCGCCGAGTGCGGTGTCTCCGAGCACGGCAGCGACCACGTCACTGGCGCCGTCGCGCTCCTCGAGGATTCCGGCACGCACGTAGAGCGTCTCTGCCGAGATCTGCAACGCCTTCGCGATCTGTTGCAGGACCTCGGCACTGGGCTTCTTCAGTCCTCGCTCGATCTGGCTGAGATATGGGTTGGACACGCCGGTCGCTGCGGCCAGTTGACGCAACGAGTACTGCGCGCTGCGTCGCTGGTCATGGATGAACTCGCCGAGCGAGCCGACCTTGAGCGAGGCCATGTCCCTAGTCTTACCCCGCTTGCTAACTCTGGCAAGCACTTAGCAAGCGTCTTTCGGAGTGACCTCCGTCACAGGGGGCCGGCGATGGATGCCGACAGGCGATCGGGGCCGACAACCGTCGGTGCAGGATGGCGTGATGGACACCGACACCCTCGTCAGCCTCGCCGACATCGAGGCGGCCGCGCATCGCATCGCCGGCCTGGCGCTGCGCACCCCTGTCGTCGCGCTCCCTCACCCGGACGACCAGGACCGGCTGCTGCACTGCAAGGCAGAGTCACTGCAGCCGACGGCGGCGTTCAAGCTGCGCGGTGCCTACAACACGATCGCCCAGCTGCTTCCCGAGGCACGCGAGCACGGCGTCGTGGCCCAGTCGTCCGGCAACCACGCGCGGGCCGTCGCGTGGGTCGCGCGCCGGCTGGGGCTGCGGGCGGTCATCGTGATGCCCGCCACCGCTCCGGCGCCGAAGGTGGCGGCAGTGCGTGAGCTGGGCGTCGAGGTGGAGCTGGTGCCGGCTGACCAACGCGACGTACGACCGCTGGAGCTCGTCGCGGCGCAGGGTCTCGTGCACGTGCCGCCCTATGACCATCCGAGCGTGATCGCCGGGCAGGGCACCATCGGACTCGAGCTCGTCGACCAGCTGCCCGACGTCGACGTCGTCCTCGTGCCGGTGTCCGGCGGCGGGCTCATCTCCGGCATCGCCACGGCGGTCAAGTCGCTGCGTCCGGACGTGACGATCGTCGGCGTCGAGCCCGAGCTCGCCGCGGACGCTGCCGAGAGCCTCCGCGAAGGACGGCGCGTCACTTGGGACGCCGCGTTGACCTATCGCACCGTGGCCGACGGGCTGCGCACCACCGCACTCGGGGTGCACACCTGGGAGCACGTGCGTCGGTACGTCGACGACATCGTCACGGTCTCGGAGGAGCAGATCCGCGATGCGATGCGCCACCTCGCGCTCGCGGGGCGTCTCGTCGTCGAGCCGTCGGGTGCGGTGGCGACGGCGGCCTGGCTCTCCGGCGTCGTCGAGCACCCGGCGGGCGCAACGGTGGCCGCCGTGGTCTCAGGCGGTTCGGTCGACCCGGCGCTGCTCGCCGACGTGCTGGTTCACCAGCCGCAGAAGCGCAACGTCCCGACCGGCTGACCGCCGCCGAGCAACGGCGCCGTCGCGAGCTCATCGAGGACCGCTTCGTCGACGCCGAGGCGGCGCAGCGCCGCCGACATCACTGGCGGCCGGGCCCGCTGGCCGCCATCGTCGATCTTGAGGGCGACCGCCCGGCCGTCCGGCAGGGCCGCGGCGTAGACGCCCTCGGCGCCGTCTTTGGCCACCAGGCCGGGGATGCCGGCGACCAGCTGGGTGACGTCGCGCCGGGTGCCGCCGAGCCACTCCGGGTGGGCCCGGATCGCGTCGGCCACCCGTCGCTCGTCGGTGCCCACGGGCGCGGTGGAGATCGCGCGGAACGCGCCGGCTAGCCCGGTGAGGCTGAGCGCGAAAAGCGGAGCACCGCAGCCGTCCACCCCGACGTGCAACACCTTCTCGCCGGCCAGGTCCTCGACCGTGGCGCGCAGCGCCTCCTGCAGGGGGTGCTGCGGGTCGGGATAGCTCGCCGTGTCCCACCCGTTGGCGACGCACGTGGCGAGCATGGCGGCGTGCTTGCCGGAGCAGTTCATCAGGATCGGCGCGGGCTGCCCGCCACCGGCGACGAACGCCAGCCGCTCCTCCTCGTCGACCGGCAGCTCCGGCGGCGTCCGCAGCGCCGACTCGGGCAGCCCGGCAGCCGCGAGGATCCGGCGTACGCCCTCGATGTGAAACGGCTCGCCCGAGTGGCTGGCGCAGGCCAGCGACAACAGCTCGCCGTCGAGGTCGAGCCCGGCCCGCAGCATGCCGACGGCTTGCATCGGCTTGTTGGAGGAGCGCGGGTAGACCGGCGAGGTCACGTCGCCGAGCGCGAAGGCCACGTCGCCGTCGGCGGCCAGTCCCACCACCGAGCCGCGGTGCCACCCTTCGACGAAGTCCGAGCGGACGACCTCGACGAGCACCTCCGACTGACTCACCCGGCGACCCTAGAGGGGCGTGCTCACCGCCCGGCGAGCAGGTCCTCGACGTTGGCCGCACCCGACTTGTAGCGGCGGGCGACCTCCGCCGTGAGGGCGTCCATCGCGTCCTGTACGACAGAGCGCGTCACGGAGACGGCGTGCTCGGTGTCCTCGAGACGTGCCAGCGCGTCGCGCAGCTCGTCGTCGGTGTGACCCTCGACGTCGGAGATGCCGACGTCGGAGATGACCTGCTCGACGTCGCGGCGGTGCTCGTCGACGCGGCTGGGCTCGACGGTGAGGAAGCGCCCGAGCCCGCGGTCGGCGCGCGAGGAGTCGGACAGGATCTGCGAGAGCTTGTCGACGACCTTCTCGTCGGCGACGGCCTCACCGCCGGCCCGGCGCGCCTGCTCGGCGCGCAGGATGTCCATGCGTCCCTGGAGCATCCGTCGTGCGTAGGACAGGTCGGCTTCCTCCTGCTCGGCATCGCGGCGGCGCGAGCGGACCTCGGCGAGCTCGAGCGACTCGAGGCTTTCCAGGAAGTCGTTCGCCAGCACGCGGTCGATGCGCCGGCGTCCCCCGGACATTGGCTGGGTGGTCATCTCGTCTCCGTGCTTCCTCGTGACGTTTCGGTCAGCCGGCGACGCGAGCCGGGTGGCGGTCCTTGACGTGGAGCAGGGCGCGGGCCTCGTCCGGCGTCATGGGTGGTCTCTGGGCCACTTCACAGAGCGTAGCCGCGCGTGCAACAAGCTCGGCGTTATCCGCGACAGGGCGGCCCCGGGCGAAGGTCAGGGTGTCCTCCATGCCGACCCGGAGATGGCCCCCGGCGGACAGGGCGGCGAGGGACACCGGCAGCGACGTACGGCCGACGCCGGTCGCCGACCAGGAGGCGCCCGTGGGCAGCGCCTGGACCGTGGCGACCAGCGCGGCCGCCGTCCCGGGCATGCCGCCGGGGACGCCCATCACGAGGTCGGCGTGCACCTGCCCGCCGTACGGCGGGCCGTAGGTGTCGAGAAGGCGGTGCAGCGCGGCGACCTGGCCGAGGTCGAAGAGCTCGAACTCGGGCACGACCTCGCGGGCCTGGGCGAGCTGGTAGAGCTCGGCCATGAAGGGCCAGGGGTTCGAGAAGACGTCGTCGCCGAAGTTCACCGTGCCGCAGGTAAGGGAGCAGGAGTCGGGCTCGGCGTCGAGGACGCGCAGCCGGTGCTCGAAGGGGTCGGTCACCGCCCCGCCGGTGCTGAGCTGGACGACGAGGGTGGTGCTCGCCCGCAGCGCGGCGACCGTCTCGCGCAGCCGCCCGAGATCGAGCGTGGGCTCCGCCGCGTCGTCGCGGATGTGCACGTGGACCATGGCGGCCCCGGCCTGCTCGCAGGCCTGCGCAGCCGCGACCAGCTCGGCCAGCGTGACCGGGAGCCCAGGAGCGTCCGCCTTCGCCGTCTCGGCCCCCGTCGGAGCCACGGTGATCATCGTGCGCGGCGGAGCGCTCATGGGGGTGATGGTCCCACGAGGCTGACGCCCAATTGGGCTAAACACCCGGTCGGCTCCTGCCGATGCCTCAGGGGACCGGGCATGTGCTCAGACGCCGGTCGAACGCCGTGCCGACCCATTTCTCGCGAAGGGAGCCGCCGTGCCAGAGCCCGTCGTGCTCGCCGACTCCCTCGAGGCCGTGCTGACCAAGCTGGCCGACGAAGCCGCGACCGGGTGCCTGCGCGTCCGCGACCAGCAGGGCGACGAGGCCGAGGTCTACCTGCGCGACGGCGAGATCTACTCCGTGTTCGTTCCCGGCCGGCGCACCATGCTCGGCGTACGCCTGCTCTCGCGCGGCGCCCTGGCTCCCGAGGCCCTGGCCGAAGCGCTCGAGATCCAACGCACCGAGCTGCAGGGCTGGCGCCTCGGCGAGCTGCTGGTGCACCTTGACTACGTCGACCTGGCCGTGGTCGAGGAGTTCGTGGTCGAGCACCTCAAGGACGCGCTGGCCGACCTGCTCGGCTGGCCGGTGGCCGCATGGAAGTTCAAGAAGGGCCGTAAGACCCGCCAGGACGTCGCCCCTCCCACGTCGGTGGCGAAGCTGATGGACGAGCTGCGCGACCGCGCGGTCACGTGGGAGGCCATCGTCGCTGCGACCGGCGGCCCGGACGCCATGCCCTGGCACGCGCCGGGCGCTCCCCCCGCCGACGATGCCCTCGGCGGCAACGAGTGGGCGCTGTACTGCAAGGTCGACGGCACCCGCTCGGTGGCCCAGCTCGCCAGCGAGTGCGGCTTCACCCTCTACGAGACCGGCCAGGTCGTCATGGCGCTCGCCGCGGCCGGCCTGCTCGAAACGGGTGCCGCCGCAACCCCGGCCGGCACGGCAACGGAGGCCCCTGAGGTCGACGACGCCGCCGTCGCGACCACCGAGCTCGTCCTGTCGGTCGTCGCGCTCGAAGCTGCCGAACTCGCGGAGGCCGAGCAGGCCGTCCGCGAAGAGGCCGAACGTCGTGCGGCAGAGCAGATCCAGCGCGCCGTCGAGGACGCGGAACGGGCTCTCGCCGACCCTCCGGAGAGCGTCTCGGCCGAGAAGGTCGCGGAGCCGCACCCCGAGAACTCGAGGGAGACCAGCCTGCGCGTCTCACGCGCCACCAGCCTGCTGACCGACCTGAACCGCTCCGAGCCGCTGCGCATGCCGGTCGACGAGGAAGAGATCGTCGAGCCGATTCGCCTGCCCGTGGCCGAACCCGAGCCCGACGGCGAGCAGTCGCCGGAGCCGATGGTCGTCCGCGACCAGGCCGACAACGCGATGCTGCTGCGCGAGCTGGCTCATCTCGGCGACGAGCCGGACGACCCCGCCGAGCCCGAGGCGCCCGCTACGCCAAGCTCCCGCCCTGGCCGTCACACCAGCGCCACGCCCGACGCCGGCAAGAAGAAGCGCAAGGGCCTCTTCACCCGCGGCTGACCGCCGTACGGCAGCATGGGCGGCCGTGCGAGCTGTCGTGCAACGAGTGACCGAGGCCAGCGTGACGGTCGCGGGTGAGGTCGTCGCCCGGCTCGACCACCCCGGTCTCTGCGTCTTCGTCGGCGTGACCCATGGCGACGACGAGGCTGTTGCTGCGCGGCTCGCGGTCAAGATTCACGAGCTTCGGCTGCTCCGCGACGAACGGTCCGCGGCCGACGTGTCGGCACCGATCCTGGTCATCAGCCAGTTCACCCTCTACGGCGACGCCCGCAAGGGCCGCCGACCGACCTGGAACGCGGCGGCGCCCGGTGAGGTGGCCGAGCCGCTGGTCGACCACGTCGTCGAGACGCTGCGGGCCCGCGGCGCCCAGGTGCACACCGGCCGGTTCGGAGCCGACATGGCGGTTGCGCTCGTGAACGACGGACCGGTGACCCTGCTGCTCGACCTGTGAGCCTCAGGCGGCGGGGAGGGTCTCCTGCGCCGCCGCCACCCCACCGGCCACCAGCGGGACGTCCTCCGCGATGCGGCGCTTGACCAGGGCGAGGGCGATCGGCCCGAGCTCGTGGTGGCGCGCGGCGCTGGTGACGAAGCCCACGTCCGCGCCGTCGGCCTGGACCGGGTCACCGTGTGCGGGCAGCTGCGAGTCACTGCCGTCGAGGTGCAGCAGCACGAGGCGGCGTGGTGGCTTGCCGAGGTTGTGGACGCGGGCGACGGTCTCCTGGCCGCGGTAGCACCCCTTGTCGAGGTGGACTGCCGTCGCGAGCCAACCGACCTCGTGCGGGATCGTGCGGTGGTCGGTCTCGAACCCCAGCCGTGGCCGCCCCGCCGCCACCCGCAACGCCTCGAGCGCCGACAGCCCGACCGGCCCGCCGTGCGCGTCCACGATCTCCTCGAGACGCTCACGCGGGACGAACACCTCCACGCCGTACTCCGTGGCCCGGGTGACCAGGCCGTCGCCCGGGTCGGCGCCGGGTGGGAGCAGCACCACGGCGTAGGACGAGGACACGTCGTCGACCTCGACGTTCGACCAGAACCGCATCATCTCGAGGTAGTGGACCAGCGTGTCGGCGGTGCCGGGCTCGACGTGCGCCCAGACCGCCTCACCGTCGTCGACGAGGTAGAGAACGTGCTCGACATGGCCGTGCGGACTCAGGACCAGCGCCTCGGTCGGCGTACCCGGGACGAGGGCCTCGAGGTGCTGGGAGGTCAGCGAGTGCAGCCAGGTCAGCCGGTCGGGACCGCCGATGCGCACGACCGGGCGGTGGGACAGGTCGACGGCGCCCTCCCCTTCTGCGAGCCTGCGCTGCTCGCGGAACGGGTCGCCGTAGTGCCCGGCCACGGCCTCGTCGGGCGCGTCTGCCGGCACCGCACCCGGTCGTGAGAGCAGCGGACTGGTCACGACGAGCACTCGCGGCAGCGGCCGTAGATCGCGAAGTGGGCGACGTCGGTCTCGAAGCCGTGCAGCTCGGCGAGCCGCGTGACGAAGGCGTCGGCGACGGCGGAGTCCGTCTCGGTGACCTTGCCGCAGTCGCGGCAGACCAGGTGGAGGTGGTCGTCGTCGGTGGCCTCGTGATAGGTCGGCGCTCCGTGACCCAGGTGGGTGTGGGTGACCAGGCCGAGGCCCTCCAGCAGCTCGAGCGTGCGGTAGACCGTCGAGTTGTTGACGGCGCCGGCCGAGCGCCGTACGTGCACCCCGATCTCCTCGGGCGTCCCGTGGCGAAGCTCGGAGACGGCGTCCAGGACGAGCTGGCGCTGCGGGGTCATGCGGTAGCCGCGGGCGCGCAACCTGCTGGTCAGTGACCGATCGGTGTCGCTCACGTGAGCTCAGCCCTCTGCAACGTCGCGGACAGGTGGGGCTGGAGCGGCTGACCGACCGCGGCCATGTCGTAGGCCCAGAGCAGCTTGCCGTCGACGAGGCCGTAGAGGCGGTGCCCGGCGGTGTACTCCTTGGCGGTCTCGGTGCGGGCGACGATGTCGGTGTGCATCTCGATCTTGGCGCCGTCGACCTCGCCGAGCCAGATCTCGGCGTACCCGGTGGGGTGGGCCAGCATCACCTCGACGACGTTGGCCCCCTTGGGCCGCCAGTAGCCCGTCTCCTGGGCGAGGCGGCGTACCTCGTTGCCGTCGTCGTCGAGCAGCCAGCTGCGGCTGATGTAGTGGAGCACCGGCTTGCCGAACTCGGAGAAGACGATCTCCTGGCCGAAGCGGAACTCCTCGACGTCGGGGTAACCGCCGACGCCCACGCCCCGCCAAGTGCCCAGCAGCCAGCTCACCGGGACCAGCTCGGCAGGCAGATCGGTACGCAGTTGCACGGCCTACTAGTCCTCACCCTTGAAGAGCCGGTAGACGACGAAGCCCCCGCCCGCCGCGATCAGCAGGAACGCGGCGATGAGCAGCGAGGTCGAGACGGCTTCCAGCACGCCCCCGAGTCTATTCGCCCTCGGGACCAACCCCCTCAGGCAACCTTTCAGCGGTGATCATGCAGTTGTGCAGCCCGATCACCTGCACAACTGCATGATCACCGGAGAAGTTGCTGGTGGGACGTGGGGTTGTTGCGGAAGTTGATGGTCAGGTGGGGGTGACGGTGGTGGTGAGCTCGACGTCGAGCTCGGCGACGGCGCCGAGGTTGGCGATGACCTGCCGGTCGACGGTGTCCGCCTGAGGTGCCAGAGCGCGCACCGTCCAGGTGCCCGGCGCCGCGAAGAAGCGGAACGCACCTGACGCGGACGTCGGCACCTCGGCGGTGAACTCGCCGTTGCGGTCGAGCAGCCGGACGTACGCGCCCGCGACGGGCTCGCCGCCGCGGGTCACGACGCCCTGCACGACCGCCTGGTCGGTCAGGTCGAGGCCCTCGGTCGAGAGGCCCCCGGTCTTAGCGCCACACATCAGCCGATTCCCTTCGTCGTGGCAGCCGCCATCAGCTCTGGTCGCCCAGCTCGATCGGCACGCCGACCAGCGAGCCCCACTCGGTCCACGACCCGTCGTAGTTCTTCACGTTCTGCTGGCCGAGGATCTCGTGCAGCACGAACCACGTGTGCGCCGACCGCTCGCCGATGCGGCAGTAGGCGATGGTGTCCTTCGACAGGTCGACACCCTTGTCGCCGTACAGCGCCGAGAGCTCGTCGTCGCTCTTGAAGGTGCCGTCGTCGTTCGCGGCCTGCGACCACGGGATGTTGGCCGCGGTCGGGATGTGGCCGGGCCGCTGCGACGACTCCTGCGGCAGGTGCGCCGGGGCGAGCAGCCGGCCGGCGTACTCGTCGGGCGAGCGCACGTCGACGAGGTTCTTCTGCCCGATGGCTGCCTCGACCTCGTCGCGGAACGCGCGGATCGAGCGGTCCTGCTCCTTCGCCCGGTACGACGTCTTCTCGCGCTTGGGCGAGTCCGCCACCAGCTCGCGGGAGTCGAGCTCCCACTTCTTGCGACCGCCGTCGAGCAGGCGCACGTCGTCGTGCCCGTAGAGCTTGAAGTACCAGAACGCGTACGCCGCGAACCAGTTGTTGTTGCCGCCGTAGAGCACGACCGTGTCGTCATTGGCGATGCCACGGTCGGACAGGAGCGCCTCGAACTGCTCCTTGTTCACGAAGTCGCGGCGGACCTGGTCCTGCAGGTCCTTCTTCCAGTCGATGCGGATCGCGCCACGGATGTGGTTCTTCTCGTACGCCGTGGTGTCCTCGTCGACCTCGACGAAGGCGACCTTGGCGTCGTCAAGATGGGACTCGACCCAGTCGGCGTCGACCAGGGTGTCGGTGCGGCTCATGCGGAGACCTCCTTGCGAATCGGGGAAGAGCGGCGAAGAAGCAGATACATCTCGCAGCCCAGGCAGACGCCGAAGGCCGCATTGAGGAAGGCGGCGACGAACGCGGCGCCGGTGGCCACGAGCGCCAGCAGCTGGCTGCCGGCCAGGAACCCGGCGAGACCGAGCAGCGCGAACACCAGGCCGACGCCCTGGGCGAAGCGCGGCGGCCGGTCGTCCTCGAGCCCGGCCGGTGGGCCGAGCCGCGGACGGACCAGGAGGCGGAACACCACGGCGTACGGCGAGTAGCCGACGGCGCCCATGGCAAACACGACCGCCTGGGCGAGCAGCAGCCACGGGCTCTCGGTGAGCAGCACGAGCGCGAGCACGACCGACGTCAGGGCTGCGGCGAAGCGCAGGCCACGAGGGTCGACAGCACGAGGAGTGGCAGTCGGGGTATGAGCAGTCATGAGGGTGCTCCTGACAGAGAGCGGGGACAACAGGACGCGGAGTGTCAGGAACAGCGACAGAGCGCGGTCGCCACGCGCAGCAGGTCCACTGCGCGTCGGCGGGTCAGCTCGGTGCTCACCCGACGGATAGTAGCCCCCGTGGCAAACGGGCTCATCGGCGTCCACCGCCTGAGACATCGGGCATCAGGCATGGCCTGAGACATCGGGCATCAGGCGTGGCCTGAGACATCGGGCATCAGGCGTGGCCTGAGACATCGGGCATCAGGCGGCGACGGCCGCGCCGAGGGCGGCGATCACGTCAGCCTTGCGTGGCTGTCCGCTGGCGCGGCGAACTATCCGGCCCTGGGCGTCGAGCACGAGCACGGTGGGGGTGCGGCGGACATCGAGGCGGCGGACCAGGTCGAGCTGCGACTCCGCGTCGACCTCCACGTGGGTGACCCCGGGGACACCGGCAGCCACGTCATCCAGGACCCGCCGGGTGGCCCGGCAGGGCTGGCAGAACGCGGTGGAGAACTGCACCAGGGTGGCGCGCTCCCCGAGCGGCCCGCCGATGTCACCAGCCGTGAGCGTCAGCGGCTCGTCGGTGGGTACCTCCGCGGGCCGACCGAGCCGTCGCCCGGAGCGGTGCAGCCACAGGGCGACGAGGGCGGCCGTCACCAGGGCGACAACCAGTACGACCAGTCCGTCCACATCTGTCGCAACCACCCACACCTTGCGGCGATTCCCCGCGGAGGCGCCGGGCAACCACTGCCGATCAGCCGATGTGCGATCACCCGATGAGAATGCGCCCGAGCGCGTAGGCGACCGGGCCGGCGCCGATCAGCGGCAGTGCCGCAGCAACCAGCGTCCGCTCGCCCGGTGCCCGGCGTACCAGCGCGGCCGCCAGGACGGCGACCGCTCCGCCGGCGGCGCCCAGCACCACACCCTCGACCACCCCTAGGTCACCGGCGATCGTCGCCACCACCGCTCCGATCAGCGTCGCCACGACCACGCCGATCGCAGCGCGCGCCCAGGTCGGCAGCGGGAGCGCGTCGAGGGCGGCGGCGGCACCCGCAGCACACGCAACGAGTACGACGAGGGGCCCGCCACCTTCCGTCTCCCGCGCCGCGACCAGCAGCGACCCCAGCGACGCGGCGACCGCCAGCGTGACCGTCGCCGACAGCGAGGCAGTCACCCGCGACCGCTCGGGGCGACGCAGGAGCTGGTGGAGGAAGCCGCCGACCACCGTGAGGCCGAGCACCGCGGTGACCGGGGTCAGCAGCCGCTCGTCGTCGCGCACCACCACCAGCACGTCGCAGGTGACGGCAGCGACCGCGGTGAGCACCGTCCCGCCGAGGTAGCCCGGAACCTGCAACGCGCGGTACCAGCCGGCGATGAGCAGCCCCTGCACCAGCGCCACCGCCATCGCGAGCACCCACGGGCCGCCCAGCGTTGCAAGGGCCAGCAGCCCGCTGAGCCCGGCGGCGGCGAGGCTGGACGCGGCGGCCATTGGCGCATCGTGCCAGAGCGCTCGTGCTCAGCCCCCGGCGAAGGGCGGCAGCACCTCGATGACCGCGCCGTCCGCGAGCGTGTCGTCCGGCTTGGCGCGCAGCCCGTCGACCAGGAAGCTGCTGTGCGAGAGGACCCTCGCGAGCTCGCCGCCGTGCGCCTGACCCGCCGCATCGATGACCGCGGCGAGCGTGCCGGCGTCGTACGGCTCCTCGTGCGTCCCCGCCGCAGCCCGCGCGGCGGCCCAGTAGCGCACCGTGCCTCGCGCCATCGCCCGCCTGACCTCCTCAGCCCGTGTTACGCCCGCGTTTCGATCCTCTCGCACACCGGACGGGCGGCCGTGATCCGGTCGAACCCTGTTTTACTTGGTCAGGACAGAGCCGCCGGAGGACGCCCATGAGCCAGCTACTCCTGCTGACGAACGCCCTCCAGCCCTCGGCGGAGGTGCTGCCCGCGCTCGGTCTGCTCAGCCACCAGATCCGGGTCGCCCCGGCCGAGGCATCGGCGCTGCTCGACACCTCGCCCTCGGACGCCGTCCTCATCGACGGACGCCGCGACCTGCCCCATGTCAAGTCGCTGTGCCGGCTCATCCGGACAACCGGCATCGACTGCCCACTGCTGCTGGTCACCACCGAGGGCGGGCTCACCGCCGTGACCGCCGAGTGGGGCTTCGACGACGTCGTGCTCGACACGGCCGGCCCCGCCGAGGTCGAGGCCCGGCTGCGGCTGTCCATCGGCCGGCTCGCGGGTGCGGCCGGCATCGACGACGACCTGGGCGAGATCCGCCGCGGCGACGTCACGATCGACGAGGCGACCTACACCGCCAAGGTGCGCGGGCGGGTGCTCGACCTGACCTTCAAGGAGTTCGAGCTGCTGAAGTTCCTCGCGCAGCACCCGGGTCGCGTCTTCACCCGCGCGCAGCTGCTGCAAGAGGTCTGGGGCTACGACTACTACGGGGGCACGCGCACCGTCGACGTGCACGTACGCCGGCTGCGCGCCAAGCTCGGCACGGAGCACGACATGCTCATCGGCACGGTGCGCAATGTCGGCTACCGCTTCGTGCTGCCGGCTCAGCCGGGCGTCGCACCGATAACCGAGCGGACGCCCGTCGACTGACAAACGGGTGGGGCGCCACCCGGAGGTGACGCCCCACCCGCTCCTACTCCGTCAGTCCGCTCCTGGTCACGTCACCGGGACGCTGCGCGCCGCAGGCGGCGCACTGACGTTGGGGTTCGCGCCCAGGAAGTCGATGAGCGCGTCCAGGTCGACCTTGCCGCCGATCCGCGGTGTGCCGTTGCGGAAGGCGAGGTACGAGTCACCGCCGTCGGCCAGGAAGTTGCTCGTCGTCACACGGTAGGTGCCGGTCGGACTCAGCGTGACCCCGTTCAGCTTGATCGACGCGGGATCGATCTTGTTGCCGAACGCGCCGGCCTGCGACCACTCGTACGTGAAGCCGTCCGAGACGCCGAGCCGGAGGATGGGGCGACCACCCGGCCGGCCGGTGACCCACTGCTGCTCCAGCACCTGCTCGATCTGGGCGCCGGTCATGTCATACGTCTGCAGGATGTTGCTGAACGGCTGGACGTTGAACGCCTCGCGGTAGGTCACCACGCCGTCACCCTCGCCCCGATCGGAGCTCGCGAAGAGCAGGTCGTTGCGGACACCGCCGGCGTTCATGAACGCGATCTGCGAGCCGTTCTCCGACGTCGACTCGAGCTGGGCGTCGGCGATCAGGTTGGACAGCGACGACTCCTTGGCCCGGTCGTCACTAGTGCTCGGCGGCGGCAGGAAGGCGCGCTTGATGTCCTCGGCCACCGTGCCGACCGGCACGTTGCCACTGACGTCGGCCTTCGCGACCCACTTGGCGACGATCGCGTCCACGGCCGGGTCGGCCGCGTCCCGCGTCACGATGTGGTTCTGCGCCGTAACTGTCTCGCGAACCACGTCGCCGGTGGCCTTGCTGATCTGGAGGTTCATCTCAGTGATGATCCGGCCGAACGAGAAGGCGCTCACGACCTTGCGGGGGGCACCGCTCGGGTCGTTGATCGAGCAGTTGTACGGCTGGTGGGTGTGGCCCGTGACGAGCGCGTCGATCTCCGGGTCGAGGCCCTTGGCGATGTCGACGATCGGTCCGGAGATGCCGTCGCACGCGTTGTAGGTGCCGGTCTGCACGCCGCCTTCGTGCAGCAGCACGACGATCGACTCGACCTTCTTCGCCTTCAGCGCGGCCGCGGCCCGGTTACCCGCCTCGATCTCGTCCTGGAAGTCCCAGCCCGCGACGCCCGAGGGCGCGACCAGCGAGTCGGTGCCCTCGAGGGTCATGCCGATGAAGCCGATCTTCTGGCCACCGACGCTCTTGACCCAGGTCGCGGGCAGCACGCTACGCCCGGTGGTCTCGCTCACCACGTTCGCGGCGAGGTACTTGTACCTGGCACCTGGGTAGACGATGTCGTTGCCCGCGGCGTCCTGCTGGAAGCAGCCCTCGACGGGGTGGCAGCCGCCGTGCTGCATCCGCAACAGCTCGGTGACGCCCTCATCGAACTCGTGGTTGCCGACGGACGACACGTCCAGACGCATCATGTTCAGGGTCTCCACCGACGGCTCGTCGTGGAAGACGCCGGAGGTGAAGGTCGAGCCGCCGATCAGGTCACCCGCGGCCACGGTGAGGCTGTTCGGGTGCCCCTTGCGCAGGTTCGTCAGGTGGGTCGACAGGAAGGCCGCTCCGCCCGCCGCCACGAAGGCGCCGGTCTCGTCACGCACGTTGCCGTCCGTGGCCTGTGTCGCGGACGACGCATCCGGCTCGATGTGACCGTGGTAGTCGTTGAACGACAGCAGCTGGACGGGCACGGTCGTCGGCTTGGGCGGCTTCGGCGGCTTGGCTGCCTTTTGGGCGGCCACCGACGTGCCTGCGGCGCTGAGGCTCAGGGCCGCGGTAGCGACCAACGCGAGCGCCAGTGGCATCCGCCGGCGGAGTGTTTCGGACATGAGACTCCTAGCAAGGAACGAGGACTCTGGACCGGCGCAACTTACCTACCGACCGGGCATGGGTTCCGACAAATGGTGAAGTCGTGACCATCCACCCGAAACTGTCACGGAGCGTAACGCCGTCTGTCACCGGCCCGGTCGCGGCGGTCTGCCCTCTAGGGTTCGGCTGTGAGCGCTCCCGACGAGGCCCCCGCCACGCGCGTGGAGGTGGTCGGGCGGCTCGACGCCGACGAGGTCCGCGCCGTCTCCGCCCTCGCCGAGGCGGCGACCGAGGAGGACGGCGTAGGGCCGCTCTCCGAGCACGTCATGCTGCACCTGCGCTACGGCGGCGACGAGCCTGCGCGCAACATCATGCTCTACGCCGAGTCGCCCGGCGGCGGTCAGGAGCTGGTGGCGTACGGGCACCTCGACGTGACGGACCCGGTCGAGGGCGCCAGTGCAGAAGTGGTCGTGCACCCGGCGAGGCGCCGCGCGGGGATCGGCGGGCGGCTCGTCGAGGCCGTCCTCGCCGAGACCACCGACGGGCGGCTGCGGCTCTGGTCGCACGGCGAGCACCCCGCGGCCGCCGCCCTCGCCCACTCGCTCGGCTTCCGCGCGGCACGCGCCCTGTGGCAGATGCGACGCTCGCTCGGTGCGCCGCTGCCCGAGCCGAAGGTGCCCGCGGGGGTGAGCGTGCGGGCCTTCGCGCCGGGCCGCGACGAGGAGCCCTGGGTGGCGCTCAACGCGCGCGCCTTCCGGGATCACCCCGAGCAGGGCACCTGGACGTCGGGCACCCTGCACCGGCGTATGCAGGAGCCCTGGTTCGACGCCGACGGGTTCTTCGTCGCCGAGCGGGAGGGGCGCCTGGTCGGCTTCCACTGGACGAAGGTGCACGGCGCCTCGGGCCACGGGCACGACCCCATCGGGGAGGTCTACGTCGTCGGCGTCGACCCGCCCGAGCAGGGCACCGGACTCGGCAAGGCGCTGACCCTCATCGGCCTGCGCCACCTGCGCCAGCAGGGCCTGCCCACGGCGATGCTCTACGTCGAGGCCGACAACACCGCCGCCATCCGGCTCTACAGCGGGCTGGGCTTCACCCGCTGGGAGACCGACGTGCTGTTCAGCAACGTAGCCGCCGCCGTCCCCGGCTAAGCCTGCGTCGGCTGTTCATCCGGCGTTCACCTGCGACCCCGGATCACGTCACTTCCCCTCCTTACCGTCAGCCGCGACAACAAAGACATCGCAACGTCCTGGGAGGGACACACGTGAAGCTCAATCGCTTCTCGCTCGTCGCGGCCACACTCGCCGTCGGCGCGCTCACACTGACTGCATGCGGCGGTGACAACAACAACGCCGAGGCGGCCGGCTCGGGCTCGGGCGATTCGAAGGAGCTGTCCGGCTCGGTCAAGATCGACGGTTCGAGCACGGTCGCCCCGCTGTCCACGGCGGCGGCCGAGTTCTTCGCCGAGGAAGGGACCAAGGTCCGGGTCACGGTCGGGACGGCCGGCACCGGCGGCGGGTTCGAGAAGTTCTGCGCCGGCGAGACCGACATCTCCGACGCCTCCCGTCCGATCAAGGAAGAAGAGGCGGCGATCTGCAAGGAGAAGGGCATCGAGTACGTCGAGATCCCGGTCGCCAACGACGCACTGACCGTCGTCGTCAGCAAGGACAACGACTGGGCCGACTGCCTGACCACCGACCAGCTCAAGGCCATCTGGGAGCCCAAGTCCAAGGTCAGCTCCTGGAAGGACGTCGACCCGAGCTTCCCGGACGAGAAGCTCGACCTGTTCGGCCCCGGCACCGACTCCGGCACGTTCGACTACTTCACCGACGCGATCAATGGTGAGGAGGGCGCGAGCCGCACCGACTACTCACCCTCCGAGGACGACAACGTGATCGTCCAGGGCGTGTCGGGTAGCAAGGGCGGCCTCGGCTACTTCGGCTACACGTACTTCGAGGAGAACGCGGACTCGCTCAAGGCCGTGAAGATCGACAGCGGCAACGGGTGCGTGGCACCGAGCTCGGAGACGGCTCAGGACGGGACCTACACCCCCCTGTCCCGCCCGCTGTTCATCTACCCGTCGAAGGCAGCGACGCAGAAGCCCGAGGTGGCGGCCTTCCTCGAGTTCTACCTGAAGAACGACGCCGACATCGCCAAGGACGCGAAGTACATCCCCATGAACGACGAGCAGAAGGCTGACGCGCAGTCCGCGTACGACTCGCTCGCCGGGTGATGAAGCCCACCAGCACGACCGCGCACGTGACCGCCGCAGGCCCCACCCTGCGGCGGTCACGGCCACGTCACGGCGAGGCGGTGATCCGCGCCGTCCTCTTTCTCGCGGCGTTGATGTCGGTCGCGACCACGGTGGGCATCCTGATCGCGATCGTCTTCCCGACCGTCGACTTCTTCGAGACCGTCTCGATCAAGGAGTTCTTCACCGAGAACGAGTGGACACCGTTGTTCGCCGACCCGCAGTACGGCGTGCTGCCCCTGGTGACGGCGACCTTGATGATCACGGCCATCGCACTCGTGGTCGCGATCCCACTCGGGCTCGGTGCGGCGATCTACCTGAGCGAGTACGCCGCGCCGCGGACCCGCACGGTGCTCAAGCCCACCCTCGAGGTGCTGGCGGGCATCCCCACCGTCGTCTACGGCTTCTTCGCGTTGAAGGGCATCACGCCGTTCCTCAAGGACTGGTGGCCCTTCGGTGACGGCCCGCAGATCTTCAACGCGCTCGTCGCCGGCTTCGTGATGGGCATCATGATCATCCCGACCATCGCGTCGCTGTCCGAGGACGCGATGTCGGCTGTCCCGCGGAGCCTGCGCGACGGTGCCTACGCGCTCGGCAGCTCGCGGATGCTGGTCGCGACGCGGGTCGTCGTACCCGCCGCCGTCTCCGGCATCGTCGCCGCGTTCGTGCTCGGCCTGTCGCGGGCCATCGGCGAGACGATGATCGTCGTGCTGGCGGCGGGCGCGCAGCCGAACCTGAGCTGGAACCCGCTCGAGGGCATGCAGACCATGACCGCGTTCATCGCCGGGGCGGGTTCTGGCGACGTGCCGGTCGGCACGGTGGACTACAACACGATCTTCGCCGTCGCCTCGCTGCTGTTCCTGATGACGCTGCTGCTGAACCTGCTCAGCATCCGCCTGGTCCGTCGCTTCCGGGAGGTGTACGAGTGACCACGACCCTGGAGCGACCCGCCTCTGCCCCGGCCGGTAAGTCACTGGCCGGCGGTCGACGTCCCCTGCGCGAGACGGTCTTCCGACTGGCGCTGCAGCTCTCCTTGGTGATCGCGGTGGCGTTCCTCGCGACGCTGCTGGTCTACGTCGTCTACAAGGGCTGGCCCCGGCTCGACTCGCGACTCTGGCAGAACATGCCGTCGATCCGGAGGCCCGAGACCGCGGGCGCCCAGTCGGCCATCATGGGCACGCTGTGGGTCATCTCTCTCACGGCTCTGATCTGCGTGCCGATCGGGTTGATGACGGCGATCTACCTCGAGGAGTACGCCGACCAGGCGAAGGTGTGGAACCGCCTCATCGAGGTGAACATCCAGAACCTCGCGGCCGTCCCCTCGATCGTCTACGGCATCCTCGGGCTCGGCGTCATCGCCAGAGGCCTGGGCGTCGGCATCAACGTGATGTCGGCGGCGCTGACGCTTTCGCTGCTCGTGCTGCCGGTCGTCATCATCTCGTCGCGCGAGGCGATCAGGGCGGTGCCCAACTCCATCCGCGATGGCTCGCTCGCACTGGGCGCGACGCAGTGGCAGACGATCTGGAAGCAGGTGCTGCCGGCGGCCATCCCGGGCACGGCAACGGGCTCGATCCTGGCGCTGTCCCGGGCGATCGGGGAGGCTGCGCCCCTGCTGCTGCTGGGGGCGGTGTCCTACATCGCGTTCAACCCGGACGGCGTACTCAGTCAGTACACCGTGCTGCCGGTGCAGATCTACAGCTGGATCACGCAGTCGCGTGAGGAGTTCGAGTCGCTGGCGTCCGCGGCGATCGTCGTACTGCTCGTGCTGTTGCTCGTCATGAACTCCTTCGCCATCTTCCTCCGCAACAAATTCCAGAAGCGTTGGTGAACACAATGTCCATCGAGACAGTCACGCCACGGCGCGACGTCAACCTGGGGATCGATTCGGTCTTCGAGCTGAGCGACGTCAGCGTGTTCTACGGCGGCTACCAAGCTGTCCGTGAGGTCAGCATGCAGGTGGGTCGCAAGGAGATCACCGCGCTGATCGGCCCGTCGGGATGCGGCAAGAGCACGATCCTGCGCTGCTTCAACCGGATGAACGACCTGGTGCCGAGCGCGCGGGTCACCGGGAAGATCACGTTCCACGAGGAGGACCTGTACGCCGACTACGTCGACCCGATCGAGGTGCGCCGGCGCATCGGCATGGTCTTCCAGAAGCCGAACCCGTTTCCCAAGTCCATCTACGACAACGTGGCGTACGGACCTCGGGTCAACGGCGTGAAGAAGGGCATGGACGACATCGTCGAGCAGGCGTTGTCGTCCGCCGCGCTGTGGGACGAGGTGAAGGACAAGCTCAAGGAGAGCGCGCTCGCGCTTTCCGGCGGACAGCAGCAGCGGCTGTGCATCGCGCGCACCATCGCGGTGAAGCCCGAGGTGATCCTGATGGACGAGCCGTGTTCGGCCCTCGACCCGATCGCGACCGCGAAGATCGAGGACCTCATGCACGGCCTGGCCCAGGACTTCACGATCGTCATCGTCACGCACAACATGCAGCAGGCCGCGCGGGTGTCCGACCGTACGGCGTTCTTCACCGCCGACGTCGACGCCGACAGCGTCCGCCACGGGCGGCTCGTCGAGTACGACAGCACCAGCAAAATCTTCAGCAACCCGTCCGACCGCCGCACCGAGGACTACATCACCGGCCGCTTCGGCTAACCCCAACCAACCCCCAACCCCAAGAACTTCAACGGTGATCATGCAGTTGTGCAGGTCGCCCGCATCGCTGCAGGTCAGCTACCCCTCCCTTCTGTGGTGATCATGCAGTTGTGCTGCCGATGCGGTTCAGAGCCCGCCAGGCACTGACCGGTCCCACCCGCCGTACCGCGGGTGGTGGCGACTCAACCGCGGCGCCTCGCCGAGCAACTCGGCCAAGGCGCGCTCGAAGGCCAAGCCGCGTCCTAGGACATGAGCCGTCGTCACCACCGCGATGCCCCACCCACATCGCTCGACGGAGCTGCGGCGTCGCCGGTCGTGCACCTGCTGCTCGGCACTCGCGTGTGCCTCGTCGCCGTCGAACTCGACCGCGCGCATCGCCTCACGTCGCCCGAGATCGAGCCGAGCCACGAAGAAGCCGCCCTCGTCGGAGACCTCGATCTGCGTCTCCGGGACGCCGAAGCCGGCGTCGAACCAGCGCAACCGGGTGCGGCTCTCCATCGGCGACTCGGCACCCGGGTCCGACAGGACGAGCAGGTCGCGCGCCTGAACGACACCCCGGTAGCCGGCCATACGGTCGAGGACGTCGGCCACGTCCTCGACGGACAGGCCGACCTCGCGACGCAGCGCGTCGTACGACGCCAGGGCGTCCGGACGGCGGAGCAATCTGCCGAGATCAGCGGCGGTGCGAGCGGGAGTTGTGACGCGTACGCCGTGAAGCAGGACGACATCGGCGTCGTCGTAGGTCTGCGTCCGTCCCGCCAACCCGTTGCGACGTGGCGCCGCTCCACCGGCACAGGTCATTACGTCGAGGGGCGGCAACGAGCGATGAGCGCCGATCGGGAGCACGTCGGCGCCCCAGAGCCAGGCGGCCGTACGACAGCAGACCACCTGCGCGCCAGGGGCGAGCTTCGCTGCTGCCCGTGCGCGGAGCTCGACCGTGTCGGAGGCGGTCGCGTCGACGTACACGCCGCGCAGGACGCGCCGGACCTCGCCCGAGCGCACCAGCCGGGTCAGCCGATCGCGCGTCAGGCGTACGCGTCGCGCCTCCGCGAACGTGAACGGCTCAGGCCCGAAATCGGTGGCGTAGGCAGACATCCGCCGAGCCTCGCGGCTCCGCGGTCAGGCGCCGGCGGCCATATCCACAGGCATGGGTCCGCACGACTGGCGGGATGCGCGGCCACCCAGGGCCGCACCTGCACAACTGCATGATCACCGCTGAAGGGAGGGGTAGCTGACCTGCGGCGATGCTGGCGACCTGCACAACTGCATGATCACCGCGGAAGGGTGGGGTGGGGTGGGGAAGGGTCGGGCTATTCGAGGATGAGGTGGATGAGGCCGTAGAAGGCGGCGGCGACGAGACCGGCCATGGGAATGGTGAGGACCCAGGCGGTCATGATGTTGCCCGCGACTCCCCAGCGGACGGCGCTGAGCCGCTTGGTCGCACCGACGCCCATGATCGCCGACGTGATCGTGTGAGTCGTCGAGATGGGCGCGGCGAAGACGTACGCGGCCGTGTAGAGCACGGCGGAGGCGGTGGTCTCGGCGGCGAAGCCCCGTGGCGGGTCTAGCTCGATGACGCGCCGGCCGAGGGTCCGCATGATGCGCCAGCCACCCGCGTAGGTCCCGGCCGAGATCGCACCGGCAGCGGCGAAGATGACCCAGACGGGCACCTCGTCGTTGTTCTCGAGATAGCCGCCGGTCACGAGCGCCAGCACGATGACACCCATCGTCTTCTGCGCGTCCTGCAACCCGTGACCGAGCGCCATGGCCGACGCCGACACGACCTGCGCCCCCCGGAAACCGCGGTTGAGCGGCCCGGGGCTCCTTCTGTGGAACAGCCACAGCAGCCCGAGCATCAGCAGGAACGCGGCCGTGAAGCCGACGAGTGGCGAGAGCACCATCGGGATCACCACCTTCTCCCAGATGGCGTCCCACTTGATGACGGTCGACGACGCGAGGCCCGCACCCACGAGGCCCCCGATCAGGGCGTGCGACGACGACGACGGCAACCCGAAGTACCACGTGATCAGGTTCCAGGTGATCGCTCCGACGAGGGCAGCCAGTACGACGACGAGCCCGTGCTCACCCGTAGGCGCCTCGAGAATGTCGCTCACGGTTTTCGCGACCTTCACACCGAGGAACGCCCCGACGAGGTTCATCACCGCCGCCAGCAACAACGCCAGACGAGGGGTAAGCGCACGCGTCGACACCGAGGTCGCGATCGCGTTCGCCGCGTCGTGGAAGCCGTTGGTGTAGTCGAAGATCAACGCGACCACCACGACCGCGATGATCATGGCGAGCTCCACCGGTCAGGACTCCTTGACGGCGATCGTCTCGACGGTGTTCGCCACGTGCTCGAATGCGTCGGCCGCCGCCTCGAGCTGGTCGACGACCTCCTTGAGCTTGAGCACGGTCAGGGCGTCGTACTCGCCACTGAACAGCCGCGCCAGCAGCCGGCGGTAGACCTTGTCGGCCTGGTTCTCGAGCCGGTTGAGCTCGATCCAGAACTCGCTGAGGTCCTTCATCGAGCGCAGCCGCGGCATCGCCTCGGCGGTCAGCTCGGCCGCGCGCTCGAGCACGTCGACCTGGTCGGCGACCTCGGCGGGGAGCTCGTCGATGTTGTAGAGGACGACGAGGTCGACGGCCGCCTCCATGAAGTCCATGACGTCGTCGAGTGACGACGCGAGGCGGTAGATGTCCTCGCGATCGAACGGGGTCACGAACGTCTCGTTGAGCTCTCGCATGATGGCGTGGGTTGCCTCGTCACCAGCGTGCTCGGCGGCCCGCATCTGCTCCGCGATGTCCTTGCGCTGGGACATGTCGGCCCCAAGGAGCTCCTTGAGCAGACGCGCCCCGGTGACCAGGTTCTGGCCCGAGGTGGCAAACATTTCGTAGAAGCTCGTCTGGCGCGGAATCAGGCGCACGAGGACTCCAGGATGGGTGGGGTCGGCGGGTGCCGATGCGGTCCGCAGAGGATGCTAGGGGCCCCGAGCGTGGGCCCGCAGCAGCGGGTCCCCTTGGGACCCCGCCCGAGTCCGAGCCGGCAGCGGTACGCCGAGTGGGCCTCAGCTGCGCGAAGAGCGGTCCGGCTGGTCGGCCAGGCCCAGAACGCGGTCGATCTCGTCCACCGACAGCGGCTCCTCGGAGGACGACGCAGCGATGACCAGCTCGCCGTACAGCTCGATCTCGTCGAGGACCAGTGGGTCCTGGACGCGTGCGTCGGTGTCACGCACCGGGGGCCACCTCATTCGCTCTGTACCGACCGACACCTGTCGATCCGCGACTTGAACCGATTCGACCGGCCCTACCCTAGACATTGCCACGTGCGACGGGCCATGACTCCTTGGAGTCATTTCCCACACCCGGGGCCGTCCTAACAAGACCAGCCCCGGCGTCTCAAGTCCGGGTGGTGGACGAATGGGTGGCAGACGAATGGGGGCCAGCGTCCCCTGCCGCGTGCCGGCCCCCATTCGGGTGGTGGCTTCCCTCCGTCCCTCGCTTCAATCCCGCTGACCGTTTTGAATTGCCGGGCGGTGGCTACCCTGCCGACGTGACCCTGCCGGAGCGCCACCCACTGCCTCTCCCGCCGTCCGCTCACGACGGCCGGTACGCCGGGCACGCGGCCGCGCCGACCGGGCGGAAGCGTGGCATCGGCCGTCTCCTGCTCGCCTGCTTCCTCGTCGTCCTCATGTCGCTGTCGGGTCTGTTGCTGCTCGCCAGCCTCACCGACTCGACGGGGGTCACCGGCTTCCTCATCGGCACCTGCCTCGCCCTGCTACCGCTCCCCGTCGTGCTGGCGGCCTACCGATGGCTGGACCGCTACGAGCCCGAGCCGAAGGCGCTGCTCGCCTTCGCGTTCTTCTGGGGTGCGACCGTAGGGGCCCTGGTCGCCTCGATCCTGAACACGGTGAGCTCGGTCGTCGTGGCCCGCACCTCGGGGCCCGAGGAGGGCATGGCGTTCACCGCCGTCGTCACTGCGCCGGTCGTCGAGGAGGCGGTCAAGGCAGCCGCGGTCGTGGCGATCTTCCTCTTCCGCCGCCGCGAGTTCGACGGCATCGTCGACGGCATCGTGTTCGCCGGCATGGTCGGCATCGGCTTCGCCTTCACCGAGAACATCCTCTACTTCGGCCGCGCCTTCCTGGCCGGCTCCGAGGACCTCGGGGTGTCGGGCGGCTTCTTCGCCGTCGGCGTCACGTTCGTCCTGCGCGGCGTCCTCGCGCCGTTCGCCCACCCCCTCTTCACCACCATGACCGGCATCGGGCTCGGCATCGCCGCCAACCGCCGCCACGGCCCGCTCGTGGTCATCGCGCCGCTGGTCGGCTACCTCGGTGCGGTGGCCCTGCACGCCACCTGGAACTTCGCCTCGCTGAGCGGACTGGCCGGCTTCCTGGTCGGCTACGTCGCGGTGATGGTGCCCGCCTTCGCGATCGCCATCGCCGTGGCGACCTGGTCGCGGCGGCGCGAGGGCCGCACGCTGGCGGCCGAGTTGCCGGCGTACGTCGACGCGGGCTGGCTCGCCGCCGAGGACGTGCCCATGCTCGCCTCCCTCACCAAGCGCCAGCAGGCGCTGTCGTGGGTGCGTGGGCGGTACGGCGAGGGCAGCTCACAGGCCCTGAGCGACTTCCAGCACGCCGCCACCGAACTCGCCTTCCTCCGCCATCGCGCGCAGCGCGGCCACGCCGGCGACGACTTCCCGGAACAGGAACGGGCGCTGCTCGCGGAGGTCGCGCGCACCCGGGCTGCGGTCCAGCCCGGGTGACGCAGCAGGGAGCACCTCACGGGGGGTCAGCTGCCGCCCTTGTAGCGGAGCCGGGCCGCCTCGTGGCAGCCGACGTCCTTGTCGACGAGATGGGAGATCGTCCTCGCGAGCGCCACGTCGGCCTCGCTGCAGCTGCCGGGCGCGGCAGTGCTCGAGGCGTGGGCCGCGACCGGACCGGCGAGGAGCATGCCGAGGCAGAAGCCTCCGGTGATGACTGCGTTGCGAATGGGAAACATGTCTTCGTCCTCCTTGGACTGACTGGTGATCCCACGGTGAGCCGCAAGCAGGTGCCTCGCTATTGGCGCTTCCGCCTATGGCGGGCGCCCTGATCGCGGCGTAGCGTCGATTTCGGGTGGACTCATCTGGGCCTAGGGAGGCTGCGATGGCGGTCAACCTCGGCGAACGCGACCTTCGCGGTGTGCTCAACGTCATCGACTGCGTGGACCACGTCGACGACGGGCCGGTCCTGCCCTGGCCGCTGCTGCACGAGCTCAAGGGACTCATCGACTGCGACGGGCTCGGTGTGTCAGGGCAGGACGAGGCGACGCTGGGCGAGTTCGCGTCGCAGGACCTGCCGGTGCCGGAGGACTGCGAGTTCTCGGAGGAATTTTGGCGGGAGCAGTTCTGGAGCTATCTGCATTGTTCTTATCCACAACGCACGGGTGACCTGCGCTCGGTGACGATGATCAGCGACTTCTACTCCGACCGGCAGTATCACCAGACGCCGATGTACGCCGGTTTCCTGCGTGGGCGGGATATCGAGCACGAGATCCTGCTCTGCCTTCCGGCCGGACCCTCCCGGTACCTGAAGGTGACGTTCGGTCGGGGTCACGGCCCTGACTTCGGCGACCGGGACCGGGCCATCCTGGCCCTGCTGCGGCCGCATCTGCACGAGGCCTACGTCACCGCTGAGCGCCGCCGCCTCGGGGTCGAGCCACTCACGGCTCGCCAGCAGGAAGTCATGCGCTACGTCTCCGCCGGGTTCAGCAACGAGCAGATCGCCCGCCGGATGGACATCTCCGAGAGCACGGTTCGCAAACACCTGGAGAACGTGTTCGCGCGGCTCAAGGTGACGAGCCGTTCCGCTGCGGTCGGCCGAAGCGCGAGTGGGTGACTGAGGCCCTTGCGAACGGCTCGCGCCGCCGTCCTCAGGCTGCGTCGGCGACGTCGGCGACGCCCGCGAGGGCGGTGAACCAGTCGGCGCCCTCGAGGGCGGTGTGCAGGTCGAGCAGGTCGTCGGGGGTGAACGCCGGGCCGTCGACCCGGGACTCGGGGTGCTCGACGGGCTGCTCGGACAGACTCAGGAAGGTCACGCCGCTGGTGACGAGCACCGCGACCATGTCGACGCCGACCGGCACGGTGACGGCCTGGTGGCACATCAGGCAGGTGAACAGCACCTCGCCCGAGGTGGCGTCCTCGGAGTCGACACGCACGAGGAGGCGGCGGCCGGACAGGGTGATCTGGGCAGAGCACTCGGGGCAGGTGAGCGTGTAGATCGACATGGCGGCCTCCTTCGGCTTCTAGGCTGCACTCTGGCGCGCAGCTCTGTCAGTCGACTTGCAGGAGACTTGAGCCCCGGCCGGAGATACACCACCCGCGAAACGGTGCGTTCGAGGCTGATCCGGACGAAGTGCGTTCGGTGGCCCCACGGTGGCGCGCCGCCCGACCAGTTGCTTAGGCCAATTGGGCGTCAGCCGAGACACGTCAGGCGCAGCCTCTCCCGAAAGGGGACCTAAGTCCCTATAAGGGGGTCATTGCCTCGGTCGAAGGTCCAGGCATGGTGATCACACAGGAGACGTCGCGTAGCCGCACCAAGCGGACCTTGCTCGGCCGGGTGCGGTCCGTCGGAGAGTTTCCTGCCACCCGGTCATCGATCGTCCGCCGGCTGCGGCTGGCGCTCGTGACCATGCTGCTGCCGGTCCTGGTGGTCGCTGGCGCAGGGGTTGTCACGTTCCGCTTGTCGATCTCGGCGCTCGAGGAGTTCCGCCAGGAGACTGTCGACGAGTCCCACCTGATCGAGTCGAGCCGGGACATGCTGGTGGAGGCTGACGACCTGGGCGAGGATGCCGTCGAGCAGGGTGACCCTGCCACGGCCGGACAGTTCGTCGCGCTCAGCTCGGAGATCGACAGGAGTTTCGAAGCCCTTCAGACCCTGGCCACGAAACAGGAGCGTCAGCTCGCAACGGAGGCCGGCGCACTGTGGGAGATGGGCAAGGCCGACATCGAGACGGCGACGGTGCAGCCGAGCGGAGACGATGCCGACGACCGGCTCGATCCCTTCCACGAGCACATCGACAACGCGGCCTCCGTCTTGGGCGACCTGCAGTCGCTCAACGGCAACCAGGTTGCCGACGAGATCGCGGGCCTGCGGCAGCGGGAGCAGAACCAGCTGCTGGCCAGCCTCTTCGCGCTCCTCATCGGCTCGACCATTGCCTTGTTCCTGGCCCGACGGGTGAGCCTCTCGATCACCCGTCCTCTGCTGTCGCTGAAGGACGCGGCTGTCCGGCTCGGGTCGGACGACCTGTCGCATCGCATCACGGTGAGCGGCCACGACGAGATGGCCCAGCTGGGCAACGCCTTCAACGCCATGGCGCGGACCCTCCAGAAGAGCGGAACCGATCTGCGCGAGAGCGAGCAGCGCTTCCGGGCCCTGGTACACCACGCCTCCGACGTCTTCACCGTGATCGGTGCCGACGACGTCATCCGCTACCAGAGCCCGGCGATCGAGCAGGTCCTTGGTTACCCGAGCGAGGAGATCATCGGCCGGTCGTTCATGGACCTCGTCGAGCCGAGCGACCAGGACGTCGCCCGACGGCTGTTCGCGCGGTCCCAGCTGCGGCTGGGAATGCCCACCGTGGGGGAGGTCCTCATGCGGCCGCTCGGGGAAGGGCAACCGCCCAGACGCTTCGAGATCACCGCCACAGACCTCCTTGACGACCCGACGGTTCGCGGCCTGGTGCTCAACTACCGCGACGTCACCGAAAGAGCGCTGTTCGAGGAGCAGTTGACCCAGCAGGCGTTCCATGACGCGCTGACTGGCTTGCCGAACCGAGCATTGTTCCAGGACCGACTGGAGCACGCGCTCCGGCAGCGCGGGCAGACCGTAGGGCTGCTCTTCGTCGATCTGGACCACTTCAAGGTGGTCAACGACAGCCTTGGTCACGACGCCGGGGACCAGCTCCTCTGCGATGTCGCCAAACGGCTGGCCCGCTGTCTGCGAGAAGGGGACACCCTTGCCCGCCTGGGCGGTGACGAGTTCACTGTGCTGCTGTCCGACGGTGCGAACCGTGAGCCTGTTGCGGTGGCCAGGCGGATCGCGAGCCGGCTCGAATCACCCTTCGAGCTGTCCGGGCAGTCCGTCTTCGTGACCGCCAGCATCGGCATCGCGGTCGGCGTCGCCATGCACGACCGGCCCGAGGCGCTGCTGCGGGACGCCGACGCCGCCATGTACGTGGCCAAGGCTCGCGGCAGGTCCCGGCACGCAGAGTTCGAGCCCTCGATGCATGCCCGAGCCGTCACCCGGCTGACCATCGAGAACGACCTGCGCCGAGCCATCGACGACGAGCAGTTCGAACTGCACTACCAGCCCATCCAGTGGTTGGCAGCTGACCAGATCGTGGGCGTTGAGGCCCTCGTTCGCTGGCGGCGGCCCGACGGCACCCTTGTCCCCCCGGGCGAGTTCATCCCGGTCGCCGACGAGACCGGGCTCATCCGCCCGATCGGTCGCTGGGTGTTGCACGAGGCGTGCCGACAACTCGCCCGCTGGCGGACCGACTTGCCCCAAGCGGCCAAGCTGTCGATGAGCGTCAATGTCTCCGCACGCCAGCTCCAGGACGCCAGCTTCATCCAAGACGTCGAGTCCGCGTTGCGCGAAAGCGGGTTGGATGCCGGCTCCCTGATACTGGAGCTCACTGAGAGCGCCATGCTCGAGAACTTCGAGGGGGCGTCAGCGACGCTGCAGCAGCTGCGGTGGATGTCCGTGCAGCTGGCGATGGACGACTTCGGCACCGGGTACTCATCGCTGAGTCGCCTCAGCAGCATGCCACTGGACATCCTGAAGATAGACCGGAGCTTCGTGGCAAGACTCGACCAGGACCCGGAGGCCCGGGCGGTCGTGTACGCCATCGTCGCGTTGGCGAAGGCGCTCGGCTTGCGAGTCACCGGCGAGGGCATCGAAACAGCTTCGCAGCTGTCCACACTGATCGAGCTCGAGTGCAACTACGGTCAAGGCTTTCTGCTCGCGCGACCCGTGCCCGCAGACGAGCTGGCGGAACTGCTCCGGACAACGACCACCGCCGAGACTGCGGTTGTCCCTACGTCGCGGCTGCCATGAGAGCACAGCGCTCCGGGGCGCAGCGGCTCAGACCGGAACGTTGAGCGTGGCCGTCAGACCCGTCTCCACGTCACCGGTGACCTTGGCGAGCTGGAGCGAGTAGCCGTCGCTGAAGACCATGTCGCTGTCCAGCGACGTCTGGGCCATGTTCTGCAGGCTCGAGTCGTAGCCGTCGGTCTCGTAGACGCGGGCGCTGGCGTCCTCGGGCAGGGCGAGCTGTGACGTCCGCAGCTTGCCGCTCGCCGACGTGGCCGCGTCGAGGCTGGGATAGACCTCGAAGTGGATGTGCGGCCAGCGCCCTTGGTAGGCGGCGGGAAAGATGCTGGTGAAGGTGACCGACCCGTCGGCGTCCGCCTCCTGCACCCCGCGGAGGTAGTTCTCGTCGGTGACGCCGTCGGAGTAGAGGGAGTACCTGCCCTCACGGTCGCAGTGCCACAGGTACACCGCCGCGCCCTGGAGCCCCTTCGCGCCCGACGCGACGTCGAGGACCTTGAGCCTGATCGTCAGCGCCACCCCGGTGGCCACACCGGCGGCCGACCCGAAGCTGTTCGTGATCTCGCTGCGCACGATGCCGCTCTCGGTCAGCACGTTGACGCCGTTCGAGCCGTCGCCGGGGAACGGCCCCGCCGTCTCCTCGGGGATCTCGGTGCCGGACGACGCGGCGGCCGTGCTCGGGTCCGTCGACGGGCTGCCACCGGTCGACGGGCTGCCACCCGCGCCCGTCGTGGTCGCGGCCCGCGTGGCCGCGTCGGAGGGCTGCTCGCCGCCGCCCGAGCAGCCCGCGAGGACGGCTGCGACACCGGCGCCGCCGAACAGCGTCAGCGCGCGCCGCCGGCTGAGCAGGGTGGGGAGGTCGTGCGACAGTCCCCGGTCGTGGTCATGGAGGTCGTGGTCGGTCATGGAGCCAGCATGGGGCCCGATCCTGTACGGCCGCTGCGAGAACGCTGAGAGACGGCGGTGACTCCGGCCGACCGGTCAGGTGGCCAGCGCGACGACCGCGTTCGTCGCGGACTCCAGCCGGTGCGGGCCAGCTGCCGCGGGCACGGCGTACCGCTGACCGGGCACGACCCGGCGTCCGCCCGTCGGGTCGACGAGCAGCGTCCCTTCGGCGCCGAGCGCCACCATCTCGTCCCCGACGCGCAGCAGCAGCGGCTCGTCCCGGCCGGCATTGACCGCCACCCGCCCCGCGGCGAGCGCGGCCAGCACATCGCCGTCCGCGGTCTGCACCCACGTCGTCGGTACGCCGAGTGGCCGGCCGTGCGCCGGCGTGTGGAAGTCGCTGCCCCCGACGGCCACGGCCTCGCGCCCCCACGCCGCCCACCAGGCGAGTGGCCCGCCCCAGGTGCGGTCGGACCAGGTCCAGTGCCAGATCTCGGCGAGCGGCGGTCGCGCCGTGCCGGTGTGCCGCCAGGCGCAGTCGGCGGCGAGCGGGTGGTTGACCGAGAGCAGCCCGCCGCGGCGTGCCGTCTCGGCCATCCACTCATCGGCCGGCTGCCGGAAGTCGATCCAGCCGATGTCGCCGAACGCGTTGGCGTGCCCGTGGTCCCTCGTGACCTCCTGGCCGGGCAGCAGCTGCACGCCGCTGCGACCGGCTGCCGCCGCCAGGTGCGGGTGGTGGCTGACGGTGTTGTGGTCGGTGACCGCGAGGAAGTCGAGTCCGGCCTCGACGGCCAGGCAGGCGAGCTCGTCGACGGTCAGTGACCCGTCGGAGTGCACCGAGTGGCTGTGCAGGTCACCGGCCAGCCAGCGCAGTCCGGGCTCGGCCGGGAGGTCACGCGTGGGTCGGCGACTCGGCACGACGGGCAGCGCCGGCGGGTCCAGTGGCGGCAGCACGTCCGACGACAGCGTCACCTCGACGTCGTACTCGATTCCCTCGACCGGCACCCGGTGCAGGCCGAGCACGATGTTCCACTCCCCCGGCTCGACAGGCCCGGGCAGGTAGCCCGGCGTCGCCCACGTGTCGGCGACCGTGAACGTCGACCTCGCACCGCCCGACCAGCCGCGGAAGCCGGCCGGCCCGAAGCAGCCGAGGTCGAGCACACCCGCGGCGCATTCGTAGATCAGGCGCACCATGACCGCCGAGATGCCGGGCGGGACGTCGACCGGCAGGTAGCGGTAGAACTGGCCGGCGCGGTCGTCGAGGGTCCAGCGACCACGGTGCCGGACCGGCCGCTGTGCCATGAGTGGGCGCGCTAGGCCCGCGCCGCGGGCGCGCGGTCGGGCTCGGCGCCGAGCAGCTCGCCGTCGTCCTTGCCGTAGAGCAGCACGCGTTCGGGGCTCGCGGTGACCCAGGCCTGCGAGCCGATGGCCGGCTCCGACTCCTCGGGCACGGTGACCTGGATGATGCCCTCGTCGATGTCGACGGTCACCAGGAAGCCCGTCCCGAGGTTCTCGACGATCGCGACAGTGCCCTGGAACGAGTCAGGACGTGCGTCGGTGTGCAGCGTCATGTACTCCGGCCGCGCGCCCATCACGACCTCGTCACCGTCGTGCACCGCGTCGGCGACGGCAGGCGGCACCGAGATCGACGACGACCCGATGTGCAGCGAGCCGTTCTGAACGGTCGCGTCGTGGAGGTTCATCGGCGTGGACCCGATGAAGCTGGCCACGAACGTGCTCGCCGGGCGCTGGAAGACCTCCCTGGGCGTGCCCAGCTGACGGACCCGGCCGGCGTCCATGACGGCCATCCGATCGGAGAGCGCGAGTGCCTCGGACTGGTCATGGGTGACGAAGATGGTGGTGACGCCGAGGTCGCGCTGCAGCTTCTTGAGGAAGGTCCGCGCCTCCAGCCGCAGGCGCGCGTCGAGGTTCGACAGCGGCTCGTCGAAGAGGAACGCCTGCGGGTGGCACGCGACCGCGCGGGCGAGGGCGGCGCGTTGCTGCTGGCCGCCGGAGAGCTGGCCCGGACGGCGCTCGAGCAGCTCACCCAGGCTCAGGCCGCGGGCGGTGTCGGCGGCCTTCTCCGCGCGTTCCGCCTTGCCGACCTTCTTGATGCGCAACGGATAGGCGATGTTGTCCTGCACCGTCATGTGCGGGAAGAGCGCGTAGTCCTGGAACACCATCGCGATGTCGCGGTCGCCCGGCGCCAGCCGGGTCACGTCGCGGTCACCGATCACGATCGAGCCGGCGCTGACGGCCTCGAGCCCGGCGATCGAGCGCAGCAACGTTGTCTTGCCACAGCCGGACGGCCCGAGCAGTGCGAAGAACTCCCCGTCCTCCACGGTGAGGTCGAGGTTGTCGACGGCCCGGACCCCTCCCGGGTAGTCCTTGACCAGGTCGCGCAGCACGATGCCCGCCATCAGCGCTTGATCCCTCCGTGGAAGCGGAACCCGTAGCGACGGTTCACGAACAGGTACATCGCGACGACGGGTATCGAGTAGAGCAACGAGAACGTCGAGATGAGCGGCAGGTTGGCCTGGCCGCCCTCGGTGTAGAAGGTGTACATCACCACGGCGGCCGGCGACTTGTCCGGGCTGCGCAGCAGGATGAACGGGATGAGGAAGTTGCCCCACACGTTCACGATCGTCCACACCGCGATGGTGGCGATGCCGGGCCGCACGACCGGGATCACGACGTCGCGCAGGATCTGCAGCGGGCCGGCGCCGAACACCCGGGCCGACTCCTCGTAGGACCGCGGCGTGGAGTCCATGAAGTCCTTGAGGATGAAGATGGCCGCGGGCAGCAGACCACCACTGAGCACCAGGATCACGCCGAGCTGCGAGTCGATGAGGTTGAGCTCGAACATCATCAGGAAGATCGGCACCATCGCCGCCGTACCCGTGACGATCGACGACAGCAGCAGCAAGACGTACAGCAGGATGTCGCGGCCCGGCACGTGCACCCGCGAGAGCGCGTACGACGCCGCAGCGGCCAGCGTCGTCACGAACACCATGGAACCCACGGCCAGGATGACCGAGTTGCCCAGCGATCGCACGGCGTTGTCGTTGTCGAGGATCTCGCGGAAGTTGTCGAGCGTCCACGTGGGCAGCGACGTGCTCAGTTGCGGCGACTGGTCGAAGGGCGCGAAGACCAGCCACAGCACGGGCAGCGCGAAGAACGCGGTGATTGCCGAGATGAGGGTGTAGTAGAGGATGCGCCGGACGACTGCGCGGGGGTCGAGGCCCGACATCGAGGGAGGTCGCTCTCGGGCAGCGCGTGGGGTGGCGTCGGTCGCGGTCACCGTCGACGCTCCCTCAGCAACCGCAGGTAGAAGACGGCGATGACGAGGTTGATGAGCAGCATGAGGAGCGAGATCGCGGCACCGAAGCCGAGCCGCCCGTCGAAGATGGCGGTCTTGTAAATGAAGACCGGCAGCGTCTCGGTGGCGCCGTCGGGTCCGCCCGCGGTGATGAGGTAGGGCGAGAAGTCGTTGAACGTCCAGAGACTGATGAGCAGCGTATTCGTGAGCACGTGACCCCGGATGTGCGGGAACACGACGTCGCGCAGCATCTGCCAGCCCGTCGCCCCTGCCATGCGAGCCGTCTCCATCTGCGACGGGGGCACGGCACCGAGGGCGGCGGCGAACAACAGCATCGAGAAGGCAGTGCCGCGCCAGGTGTTGAAGACGATGATGCTCAGCATTGCGTGGTCGATGAGCCACGCGGCGCCGGGCGTGCGCAGCAGCACGTTCAGCGTGCCCGCGTCGCGGTCGAGCAACGCAATCCAGAGGAACGCGACGATCGACGCCGGCAGGATCCACGCGAGCAGCACGAGAGTCTCCACCACACCACGCACGACGCGGTGCGCGGTGCGCATCGTCCACGCCAGCGTGAAGCCCATCACCGACTGGCCGACGATCGCCGAGCCGAAGACGAACAGCAGCGTCGCGCCCAGGGAGCTGAGGAAGCGGTCGTCCCCGAGGGCGTTGGTGTAGTTCTCCAGCCCGACGAACTGCGGCCGGGCCGCCGCGATGCCGGTGAGTCGGTAGTCGGTGAGGCCGAGGTAGAGCGTCCACAGTGCCGGGAAGACGAGGAAGACCGCGATCAGCAGCAGCGCGGGCGCGACGAAGGCGGCGGCTCTCGGCCGGCCGAGTCCCGCCGCGTCGACGGGACTCGGGGCCGGGACGTCGGGCCGCGCCTCCGGGTCAGTCGGCGCGGACGTTGTCTGCGCCACCGACCGCTTCCTCCACCTTGGTCTGGTAGGCCTTGACCGCCTCGTCGACGCTCTTGCCACCCACGACGTCTGCCGTCGCCTCCTGCAGCGCGACGGAGACCTGGGGATAGGCCGCCAGGCCGGGACGGAACGCCGTGATCGGCAGCACGTCGTCGGTGATGAGCTTCAGCATCGGGTCGTCGCCGAGCGTCTCGTCGTTCACGTCGTCACGAGCCGTGACCTTTACCGTGTTGCCGACGAACTTCTTCGTCGCTTCGGCGGAGTTCATGAACGTGAGGAGCTCCCACGCCTGCTGGGGGAACTTCGTGTTGGGGTTGATCATGCGACCGCCGCCACCGGACATGCTGACGAAGTCCTGGCCGCGCACACCCCCGCCCGCTTCTGCCGCCGGGATCTTGGCGAACCCGACGACCTCGTCGCGGTTCTTCATCGGCGCGATGCCGGCGTTGGGCTCGACGACGGAACGCCAGAAGTAGTCGCTCTCGAGCAGGATGCCGATCTTGCCCGCGGCGAAGTCGGCGAACGACTTGTCGCGACCCTTTGCCTCCTGCTGGAGCTTGGGGTCGCCCAGCCCGCCGCCGTAGACCGCCTCGTAGAAGTCCAGCACCTGACGGATCTGCTCGGAGTCGCCGAGCCACTTGTCGTCCTGGACGAGCTCGGCACCGGTGCCGACGAGCAGCGGCAGCACGCCTTGCATCGTGGTGGCCTCTCCCATCGCGGTACCGGCGTTGAGCTGGATCGGGTCGACGCCGTTGATCTTCTTCAGGGCCGTGCCGGCGTCGAGGATCTCCTGCCAGCTCGTCGGCTGCCAGTCGGGGGACAGTCCGGCCTGCTCGAAGAGCTGCTTGTTGTAGAAGAGCACGCGTCCGTCGGTGCCGGCGGGGATGCCGTAGCGCTTCCCGTCGAACATCGAGATCTCTTGCACGCGGTCCTGGATCTGGTCCCAGCCGTCCCACTCGTCGGCCTTGGCGCCGACCACCTCGTCGAGCGGCTTGATGTAGCCCGCCTCGGCGAACTCACCGACCCAGATGCCGTCGACGTTGATGATGTCGGCGCCGCTGCGGCTGCGGAGGTCGAGCGCGAGCTTGGACTTGTACTGCTCGTCCTCCACGCCGGACGACTCGAACTTGACGGTGGCCTTGACCCCGTCGGCCTCCATCTTCTTGGTGAACTCGGGGATGACGTACTTCTCGATCCAGTCCGCCTCCTCGGTGTTCTTGCCACCCGAGATGGCATTGGCGGAGATGGTCAAGGTGACCTCTTCGGCGTCCGCTCCGCGGTTGGCGTCCTGGTCACCGCCGCCGCCGCCGTCGGCGCAGGCGGTGAGCGCCAGCGTGGAGACGGCGAGGAGCGCCAGGCGCCTCGCCCACCGGTGCGTGCGTGTGGGCGCCATGCGCGTCCTCCTCCAACCGGCCCAGCGAGGCTGCTGGGTGCCTTGTTTTGGGCCTGTTTGCCTGTCCAGGATGTGTCAACATGTCATGACGTACTGAGGAAGTCCAGAGCGACCGTAGCGATCTCCCAGGGCGCGAGAGCCACCTCCGCCCGGCCGTCCCGGACGGGCACGGACTCGCCGTCCCGGCCGAGCAGGTCCACTCGCTGGGCCTGCGACACGGGCCCGAGACGGGCGACCGTGGCCCGCGGGGTCATCGAGACCAGGCGCACCTCCAGCCGCCCGTCGTGGCGGCGCAGGCTCGTCAGCACCACGCCGTCGCCCTCGACGCGGAGACCCTCCCCCGACGTCCGCGGGGTCGTGACCGGCCCGCGCCCCGGTGCCACATGCAGCGGATGGCGGTAGCGCTCGGCCGCTGCGACGACGTCGTCGTCGGCCCAGCCGCCGGCGTGCGGCAGGACCGCCAGGTCCACCGTTGTCGTACCGACCAGCTGCGCCTGCGGCGTCGCGAGTTCCGGGCCCGCCGGCTCCTCGCGGAGCGGGTGAACGTTGCGGCTGAGCTGGCCGGTCGCGCGCAGCAGGGTCAGCGCGAGCTCGCGTCCGTCGTCGACGACCTCGTACTCGCTGGCGCGGGTGAGCAGCAGCGCGGCGCCTCCGGCGTCGACGAAGCCGTGCGCCGGGAAGGTGGGCAGCGGGTACTCGCCGGAGCGGCCGCCCTCCGCGGTGAGGCCGCGCTCCACGACGGCGAACTGACCTTCGGCGTACGACGTGTCGGCGGTGCGGGCCAGCGGCACGTGCAGGCGCACCCGGTGGTCCTCGCAGGGGTTGTCGACCTCGACGTGCAGGCGCAGGAAGGGCTCGCGCGCGCGGACCTCGACGCGCATCCGCACCCGCGCCGGGCGCGTCTCCTCGGTACGCCGGTCCCCTGACCAGTCGACCGCGGCCGGCCAGTCGTAGGTGCGTGTGACGACGAGCGAGCCGCGCACCGGCCCAGCTTCGTCGGCTTCGATCTCGGTCGAGGTGGGCGCGTCGACGACCGTGTCGACGGCGGGCGGCCCGTAGTTGTAGGTGTCACCACGATCGCCGCCGTCGACCACTCTGCCGACGCCGTCGAGCACCGTGCCGTCGCTCGACGTGACCCGCAGCGTCCCGCCGTCGTGCACGTCGACGCGAACCAGACCGTTGTCCAGCCACCGCTCGCCGCCGCGGACGTCTTTCGACGGCTTGTCGGTGCTGCCGGACGCCTCGACGGCGCGCACCGACGTCCAGCCCAGTGCTGGCACCGCCGCCTCCCCGGACAGGACCCGCCTGGGGGCCTCGGCGAGGACGACCGTCCAGTCACCGCTGTTCTCTGCGGTGGCCGTCTCGACCGCGTGCCGCAAGGCATCCTCGTCGAGGGGCACGTCGCCGGCTTGCTGAGCCACGTCGAAGACGAGCCGTCGTGACGTGCGGTCGATGTGCCATTGCACGACCTGACGGCCGAAGAGCTCGCCACCGTGAATGCGCTTCAGGAACGCGACGACGCGCGGTGCATCGAGGCGCTCCTCGTGCAAGGTCGACGGGGTGCGGCTGTCCTCCTGCGCGCGGAACCTCGCACCGTCCGGGGTCTCCAGGTCGACCGCGGCCCATTGCTCGGGCACGGGCAGGTCGACCGTGACGTGATCGGTGCGCTGCTGTGGTGACGGGTTGACGAGGATGGCGTGCTCGCGCGACACGTCGAGCGCGAGGCGTGACACCACCCGGTCGCGCACCGCCTGGCCGAGGTGCTCGGCCTCGTTGATGCGGGCGAACACCTGCACGGCGGTCTCGTCGACACCGCAGCCTGTCACCGAGTCGTGGCCCGACGCGTCGACGAGCCGCCACCACGCCATGTCGAGGAAGCGTTGCGGCCAGTCGGGCGACCACAGCGCGGCCATCGGCTCGGCGTACCGCTCGACCATGCGTTCGGCCCGCGCCATCGCGCCCTTGAGGTGCGTGCGCACCGAGATGACACCCGGGAGGATGTTCGCTTCGGCGTGACTGCGCAGCTCGCCACGCACCTCGGGCAGGCTGTCGTCGACGGTGGCACGTGCGAGAACGTAGGCCCCCAGCGTGCCGATGCGCATGGTGAGCCGCGGCGTCTCCTCCGCCGCCTCGAGCCCTTCGACGAGCTTGACCAGCGAGCGCACCGGCGCGGAGTGGTCGGTGCCGTACATCGCGAGCACGGGTGCGTCGTCGTACACCTCGCTCGTCGCGGCCTTCAGGTGACGTGCCCGCTCGGCGAACCGGTCGGCGTCGGCGAAGAGGTAGGCCGCGTTGCCGTAGGAGCCGGCGAGGTACTCGACACGGACTGATGTGCCGTCCGGCGCCACCCACCGGAACGCGTGGCCGGAGACAGAGGCAGGCACGCCGCGCCAGACGCAGGCGTGCTCGAGCCCTGCGCGGGCGAGGATCTGCGGCATCTGCGCGCAGTGGCCGAACATGTCGGGGAGGTAGCCCACCGGCATCGCCGCGCCGAGAGCCTGCGCACGAGACCAGCCGAGCTCGAGGTTGCGGATGATGTTCTCGCCCGAGCAGAGGAACTCGTCGAGCAGGATCTGCCAGGGTCCGACGGCCAGCTGGCCCGACCGCACGAGCGCCTCGACGCGTGCGCGGTTCTCGGGGCGGACCTCGAGGTAGTCGTCGACGCAGGCCATCTGCCCGTCGAGGGTGAAGTGGAAGCGCGCGTCGTTCTCGGCCCACTCGAGCACCTCGTCGAGCAGGTCGACGAGCCGCAGCCGGAACCGCTGGAACGGCTCGTACCACTCGCGGTCCCAGTGGGTGTGCGGGACGAGGTGGATGTCGGGCGCCGCAGTCGTCATCGGAGCAACCTAGCCGGGCGCGTTGACGTGGCTCGCAGAGAGGCGGAGCCTGACCATGACCGATCGGGGCCGTGGCCGTCTTGGGGGAGGTGAGCTCTCGTGGCACTCGACGCCAGCGTGACGAACGGGCTGTTCGCACTGGGCGGGGCGATGGTGGCGGGCGGCCTGACGTTTGCCACCACCGTGCTCAACACTCGCCACGAACGCGAGAACAGCGAGCGGCAGCGTGAGTGGCAGGTCGCCGACCAGAAGGAAGCCCACTGGCAGACGCTGCGGGCCGAGCGCGAAGCGACCTACACCCGGTTCCTCGTCACGGCTGGAAAGACCTATGGACATGCGAAGTCGTTGGCGAAGTCGGACGGCGGTGCAGCCGATCAGGACGTGCTGACCGATCTCGAGACTGTGCGCATGTCCGTGCGGATGTCAGCGACCAAACCCGTCCGGAAGGCAGTGGGAAAGCACCACAAGTACCTGCGGCACCTGGTCCGGGACGTGGCGGCGGGAACGCCGTGGCCGGACAACGCGGAGAAGAAGCATCGGGACCACGAGAAGGCCGTGACCGACGCCATGCGCGCCGAGCTCTTCCCTGAGACGGATGCGACGGTCGAGGAGAGCGAGGGCGACGACGACGAATGACGCGGGTGAACTCCGCTAGGAGGACCGCGCAACGCCGAGGGAATCGGCAGCGAGGAACTTCGGGGCACCTTCCTCGTAGAACACGTCCAATTCGGTGATGGTGAAGCCCGCGGATGTGAGCATGTCGACGGGCGACCGGGTCAGATGGCACCCGCCGACGAGCCGTCGCTGCATCGGCTCGAGTCGATGCTGCCAGCGCTGCACGTTCTCGTCGGGGGCGAGCCCGTGCTCGACGAAGTGCAGGGTCCCGCCCGGCTTGAGGACCCGGCGTACTTCGCCAAGGGCGACGGCGACGTCGGGGATCGTGCAGAGCGTCCAGGTGGACAGCGCCACGTCGAAGCTGTCATCGGGGAACGGCAGTGCCTGACCGTCGAGGCCCGACCGGCGCACCGGCACGGGCGAGGCGGCGACTCGCTTGGCGGCCAGCTTCCAGCCGACGTCGGCGGGCTCGATGGCGGCGACCCCGGTCACCGCAGCCGGGTAGTAGGGCACGTTGTGGCCCGAGCCGAAACCGATCTCGACGACCTCCCCGACGAGGCCCAGGCAGACCCGGCGTCGCAGCGGAACGGCCGTTTTCATCCCGCACGCGACATTGATGAACCTCGGCAGCACCTGCTCGCCGTAGAACCCCATAAAGAACACCTCCACCGAGCGTCAGCCCCACATCCCAGCAGTTGCGGGTAGAGGATGCACCCGCGTGAGGTCTTCCCGCCTGTCAGGCTGTGGGACATGCGCCCGGTGGTCGGCATCACCTCGTACGTCGAGCAGGCACGCTGGGGTGTCTGGGACGTCCCCGCGGCGGTGCTGCCGTTCCGCTACGTGGAGCGCGTCGAGGCCGCCGGCGCGATCGCGGTGCTGCTGCCGCCCTCGGCCGCCTCGGACACCGCCGTACTCGACCGGCTGGACGGCGTGGTCTTCGCCGGGGGGGCCGACTTGGACCCGGCGCTGTACGACCACCAGCCGCACGCCGAGACGGCGGGGCTGCGCCCCGAGCGGGACGCGGCCGAGGTACCGCTGATGCGGGCGGCGCTGGACCGCGACCTCCCGATCCTCGGCATCTGCCGCGGGATGCAGGTGATGGCGGTGGTCAGCGGCGGCTCACTCGTACAACACCTTCCGGACACCGTGGGACACGACCGGCACCGGCCATCCCCCGGCGTCTACGGGCTGCACGACGTCCGCCTCGAGCCGGGCTCGCTCGGTCACAAGTTGCTCGGCAACACCGCGAGCGTGCCGTCCTACCACCACCAGGGACTGGACTCGCCCGGCTCGCTGACCGTCACCGGCTGGGCCGACGACGACTCGCCGGAGGTCGTCGAGGACCCGTCGCACCGGTTCGCGCTCGGTGTGCTCTGGCACCCGGAGGCCAGCGACGACCTGCGCCTGTTCGAGGGTCTCGTCCACGCGACACAACCTGGGTAGGCCGCTCAAGATCGTTACCCAGCCCCACATGAGGAGGGTCCCCACGGCCGCCTAGCTCGTTCGCACGCTGCGGTTGCGGTCAGAGACGGCATAGCCCGGGGCATTGTGGGGCGGCATTACGATCTTGATCCAGCGAGTCAACCGTCGGCGTGCGCCCGCGTGCTCTTCGGGTCGAACAACGGCTGCTTGACCACAGCTCCCGGGACCCAGTCGCCGAACACGTTCACGGTCACGTCGGTGCCGGGGGCCGCGACCTCGACCGGCAGGTAGCCGTAGGCGATCGACGCGCCGACCGTGTAGCCGTAGCCACCCGTCGTCACGCGTCCCACCACCTCGTCGCCGACGCGGATCGGCTCGGCGCCGAGTACGACCATCCGCGGGTCGTCGAGGGTGAGACAGCACAGCCTCCGCGACAGTCCCTGCTCCTTGCGGGCCGCCACCGCGTCACGCCCCTCGAAGCCGCCCGGCTTGGCGAGCTTGACGCAGAACCCGAGGCCCGCCTCGTAGGGGTCGGTCTCCGGTGTGATGTCGGTGCTCCAGACCCGGTAGCCCTTCTCCAGCCGCAGGCTCTCGATCGCGCGATAGCCACCGGCCACGATCCCGTGCTCCTGACCGGCCTCCCAGAGCAGCGTCCACAGCCTCCGCCCGTACTCCGCGGGCGCGTAGAGCTCCCAGCCCAGCTCTCCGGTGAAGGTCACCCGCAGCGCACGCACCGGGACGTCCTCGACGCTGATCTCCTGGGCCGTCATGAACGGGAACGCGGCGTTGGACAGGTCCGCGCCGGTGACCGTTCGGAGCACGTCGCGGCTGCGCGGCCCCCACAGCGCGTAGGTCACGAGCTGTCCGCTGACGTCGTCGACGCGGACCGTGGCGTCGCGACGGCGTGCCTGCCGGCGCACCCACGAACCGTCGTGCGATCCGAACGCCGTCCCGGTGACGACCTGGAACGCGTCCTCGGCCACGCGCGTCACGGTGAAGTCCGACTCGATCCCACCGCGCGCGTTGAGCGCCTGCGTGTAGGTGATGGCGCCGACGTCGCGCGCGACGTCGTTGTCGCAGACCCACTGCAACAGGTCGGCCGCGTGGGGGCCGGTGACCATCAGCTTGGCGAAGGACGACTCGTCGAAGAGCGCCACTGCGTCGCGCGTCGCCACGTGCTCGACCTCGACCGCAGGCGACCAGAGCCGGCCGGCCCACCCGTGCGGGCGCAGCGCCTCGTCACCGCCACGGGCGTTCTCCTCGTAGAAGTTCACCCGCTCCCAGCCGGACTTCTCACCGAACGAGGCACCGTGCTCGACGTGCCAGTCGTACGCCGCGCTGGTGCGCAGCGGTCGCCCTGCCAGGCGCTCCTGGCCCGGGTAAACGATGTCGTAGTAGGTCTCGTAGGTCTCGAGAGTGCGTTTCAACGTGTACGACGGCGAGCGATACTGCCGACCGAACCGCCGGACGTCCATGTGCCACAGGTCCATGCCGGGGTCGCCGGACACGATCCACTCGGCCATCACCTGCCCGATGCCGCCCGCTCCAGCGATGCCGTGCGCGCAGAACCCGGCGGCGACGAAGAAGCCGTCGACGTCGGTCTCGCCGAGCAGGAACTCGTTGTCCGGCGTGAACGCCTCGGGACCGTTGATGATCTTGCGCAGCCCGACGTCCGCCATCGCGGGGACCCGGCGTTGCGAGTTGGCCGTGATCTCCTCGAACCGGTCCCAGACCTCGGGCAGCAGCCGGCCGTTGAAGTCCGCCGGGATCGCGTCGTACGAGTTCGCGTCGGTCGCGAAGGGCTCGGCCGACCGCTCGTACCCGCCCATCACCAGCCCGTCGACCTCCTGCCGGTAGTACACGAGCAGGTCGGGGTCACGCAGTGTCGGCAAGGGCGTGTCGCGTTGCTCCAGAAACGCGTCGGTGACGACGTACTGGTGCGACATCGGCACGAGCGGAATGCGCACGTCGAGCATCCGGCCGATCTCGGCGGCGAACATCCCGGCGCAGTTGACGACCGTCTCACAGTCGATGGTGCCGCGGTTGGTGTGCACCCGGGCGACTCGTCCGCGCTCCGCGTCGATGCCGGTGACGCGGGTGTGCGGGTGGATCTGCACGCCTTTCTCTCGCGCCAGGTTCGCGAGCGCGTAGCAGAGCTGTGAGGGGTCCAGGTAGCCGTCCGACGCGAGGTAGGCACCACCGACGACATCCGGGGTGTCGATGAGCGGGAACATCTCCTGCGCCTCGGCCGGCGAGATCTCCTGCAGCGGCAGCCCGTACGACGTGGCCCAGCCGATCTGCCGCCGGATCTCCGCCATCCGCTCCGGTGACGATGCGAGCCGGATGCCGCCGGCCTCCGCCCAGCCCGGCGGGTGCTCGGTCTGCTGCAGCCGGCGGTAGAGCTCGACCGAGTACATGTTCATCCGGGTCAGCGTCGGGTCGGCACGCAGCTGGCCCACCAGCCCGGCCGAGTGGAAGGTCGAGCCGCTTGTGAGGTCGGCGCGGTCGACGAGCACGACGTCGGTGCGCCCGAGCTCGGCCAGGTGGTAGGCCACGCTGGCGCCGCCCACGCCGCCCCCGATGACGACAACGGACGCCGACGTCGGCAGCGGGCGACCAGTCGTCTGCTCGGACACGTCCGGAGACTAGCGGCGCCCGAGTAGGTTCGCCCTCGTGACCGGCTCCGGCGACGAGATCTCACCAGCTCCGTCCGTCGCAGTCACCGACCGGCTGCACGCCGCGCTCGCCGACCTCGCGCCTCTGATCGGCGAGCCGCAGCAGGTGACGCCGCTGGAGGGTGGGCTGACCAACTTCAACTTCAAGGTCGCAACTGCGGACCGCGCTGTGGTCGTGCGGCTGTCCAGCTCCGACGGCGACCTACTCGCCATCGACCGGGACGCCGAGCACGCCAACTCGGTGCGAGCCGCCGCGAGCGGTGCCGCACCGGCCGTCGTCGGCTACCTGCCCGAGCACCGGGCCCTCGTCGTCGAGTGGGTCGAGGGTCGGACGCTGGCCGCCGTCGACATGCAGGACGACGCCATGCTCGGCCGGGTCGCCGCCGTGTGCCGCTGGTTGCACTCCGGGGAGCGCTTCGAAGGCGACTTCGACATGTTCGCCATCCAGCAGCGTTACCTGACCATCGTCCAGGAGCGCGGCCTCCGACTGCCGGAGCGCTACCTCGACCTGATGCCGCAGGTCGACCGCATCGCGGAGGCGCTCGCCGTACGGCGGGAGCCGACCGTGCCGTGCAACAACGACCTGCTCGCGGCCAACTTCATCGACGACGGCGCACGCTTGTGGGTCATCGACTACGAGTACGGCGGCAACAACGACGCGTGCTTCGAGCTCGGCAACATCTGGAGCGAGTCGACGCTTTCGCTCGACCACCTCCAGGTCCTCGTGGACAGCTATTACGGCCAGCACCTGCGACACAAGGTCGCACGGGCCCGGCTGCTCGGGCTGATGGCGAGGTACGGCTGGACGCTGTGGGCGTCGATCCAGACCGCGGTGAGCCCGATCGCGTTCGACTTCTGGTCGTGGGGCATGGAGAAGTACGAGCTGGCGCTGGCGGAGTTCGACGGCCCCGAGTTCGACCACCTGCTGGACGAAGCCCGCCGCCCCGACTGAACCTGGGGCGGCGGGCTTACGCGCAGGACTCACTCGCTGAAGGTCTTGACGACCTCCGGGTCGATGTTGTGCTTCGGCCCGGTGAACCACTTCTTCGCCGAGACCTGCCACCAGATCGCCAGCAGGAGCAGGGCCCCTAGGGTGACGATCGGTGCGTAGTTGACGTACTTCCAGGCGAAGTCGTCGTGGAACGGGTTGGCTCCCGGGACGAACGGCATCATCAGGAAGAACGAGACGATGAGGATCTCGGCCACCGCGATGAGGTTCATCCACTTGTACTTGGCGCCGTTGTTCCAGCTGCCCGGCTCGAAGTTCTCGCCGTGCCGCCAGCGCAGCCAGATCGGGACGGCGAAGGCGAGGTACAGCCCGATGACCGCGATGGAGGTCACCGCGTAGAACGCGACCGGGACGATGAAGGGCTCCGCTTCCGTGCCCAGGTTCACCTCGATCAAGGCGGGAGCCGTCACGAGGGCGGCGACGACGGCGACCAGCAGCACTGCGTTGGCCGGCACCCGCTTGGCCGTGAGCTTGGCCCAGGTCGCCGAGCCGGGGATGGCGCCGTCTCGGCTGAAGGCGAACGTCATTCGCGACGCCGAGGTCATGCACGACGTGGCGCAGAACACCTGCGCCGAGGCCGAGACGAAGAGGACGAACGCAGCCCAGTTGCTGCCCAGTGACTGGACGAAGATGTACGCCACCCCACCGCCGCCGACTCCGGCGTTGTCAGCCGCACCATCCTCGCCGTTGGGGATGGCGAAGACGACGGCGAGCAGGAGGATGTACCCGCCGAGGACGGAGTAGAAGATCGACCGCCAGATGCCCTTCGCCGCCGCCATCGAGGCGGAGGCCGTCTCCTCGGAGAGGTGGGCGCAGGCGTCGAAGCCGGTGATCGTGTACTGCACCAGCAGGAAGCCGAACGGCACGACGGCGAACCAGAACGCGAGGCTGCTCGTGCTGCCGTCGCTGTAGCCGGAGTTGTTGAAGCGCTCGGTGAACACGTAGCTGAACGACTGGTGCTGGTCGGGGACGAAGATCAGGATCAGCACGATGACGCTGGCGCCGACGACGTGCCACCACACAGAGATGTTGTTGACGATCGCCATCAGGTGGCTGCTGAAGATGTTCAGCACGGACGCGACTGCCAGCACGCCGAGGAAGGTGAAGAACACCCGGGTGAGGGAGTAGCTCCCGGCGTACGAGTCGGAGTAGGTGCTGATCGTCAGGTCGATGAAGGTCGCACAGCCGTAGGACACACCGGCGGTGACCGCGACCAGGCCGATCAGGTTGAGCCAGCCGGTGAAGAACCCGGCCTTGGCTCCACCGAGCTTCGACGCCCACCAGTAGATGCCGCCTGACGTCGGGTAGGCAGACACGAGCTCGGACATGGTGAACCCGATGAGCAGGATGAACGCACCGAGGATGGGCCAGGTCCACGAGATCGAGATCGGTCCGCCGTTGTTGAACCCGGCGCCGAAGTTCGTGAAGCACCCGGCGAGGATCGAGATGATGGAGAACGAGATCGCAAAGTTGGAGAAACCCGACCAACTGCGATGTAAGTCCTGCTTGTAGCCGAGTTCGGCGAGGCGTCGTTCGTCCTCGCCCATCTGGGTTGTGTCAGCCACCGTTGCAACCTCCTGCAGAAGAGGCCCGTCCCCCCGCCGCGGACATCGCGGAACCGTGACCACGTCTGGGTCAGGTCGTGTCTACACCTCGGCGGTGGTGTCCCGCAGCCAGACACGCTGTCCCGCCTCTCGCTAGTGTCCCGATCGACACCTCGCACACAGCAGGGGAACGCGATGACGCAACCTGGGCCGGCCCTGACCGTCGAGCAGCTTCGCATGAAGGTGACCGACGGGGACATCGACACCGTCGTGGTCGCTTTTCCGGACATGCAGGGAAGGTTGCAGGGCAAGCGCATCCACGCGCAGTTCTTCCTCGATACGGTTCTCGAGCACGGCACCGAGGGGTGCAACTACCTGCTGGCCGTCGATGTCGACATGAACACCGTCGACGGTTACGCCATCAGCTCGTGGGAGCGCGGGTACGGTGACATGGAGTTCGTCCTGGACCTGGACACGATGCACCCGGTGCCGTGGCTGCCCGGCACCGCGATGGTCGTCAGCGACCTGGCCTGGCTCGATGACGAGCACACCCCGGTGGCCGAGAGCCCCCGGCAGATACTCCGGGCGCAAGCCGCCCGGGCCGCCGAGAAGGGGTTGGTGGCTCTGGCCGGCACCGAGCTGGAGTTCATCGTCTTCAACGACACCTACGAGCAGGCCTGGGACAAGGGCTACCGCGGCCTCACGCCCGCGAATCAATACAACGTCGACTACTCGCTGCTCGGCACGAGTCGGGTGGAGCCACTGCTGCGCGACATCCGCAACGGCATGTACGCCGCGGGGCTCGTGGTCGAGTCGGCGAAGGGCGAGTGCAACCTCGGCCAGCACGAGATCGCCTTCAAGTACGACGAGGTGGTCCGCACCGCCGACCACCACTCGATCTACAAGAACGGTGCGAAGGAGATCGCGTCCCAGCACGGCAAGGCGCTCACCTTCATGGCGAAGTTCGACCAGCGCGAGGGCAACTCGTGCCACATCCACATGAGCCTGCGCGGCGACGACGGCCGCACCGTGTTCGACGAGGGCGATGGCCCCACGCCGATGTTCCAGAGCTTCGTCGCCGGCATCCAGGCCACGATGTGCGAGCTGACCCTTCTGTATGCACCGAACATCAACTCGTACAAGCGCTTCCAGGCCGGCAGCTTCGCTCCGACGTCGACTGCCTGGGGCTTCGACAACCGCACCTGCTCGCTACGGGTCGTCGGCCACGGTGCCGGGTTGCGGTTGGAGAACCGGCTTCCTGGTGGTGACGTGAACCCCTACCTGGCGCTGGCGGGCATGCTGGCGAGCGGGCTGCGCGGCATCGAGCGGGAACTGCCGCTGGAGCCGGCGTACACCGGCAACGCCTACGTATCCGACCATCCCAAGGTCCCCACGTCGCTGCGCGCCGCGCGCGACCTGTTCGCGGCCTCGACGGTGGCCCGCGAGACGTTGGGCGACGCGGTCGTCGACCACTACGTAAACAACGCCGACGTCGAGCTGACGGCGTTCGACGCCACAGTCACCGACTGGGAGCGCGTCCGTTCGTTCGAGAGGATGTGAGGGGTGGTCGCAGCCGCAGCCGGGGGCACGCACGACGTCATCGATCCCGCCACCGAGGAGCACGTCACGACGGTCACGCTGACCTCGGTCGAAGAGACCGACGCGGCGATCTCCCGTGCGCACACGGCGTACGAGCAGTGGCGGCAGGTCGCACCGGCCGACCGTGGCCGGCTGCTCCGAAGGTTCGCCGCGGCGGTCGACGGCGCCCGGGAAGAGCTCGCCGATCTGGAGGTGCGCAACTCGGGGCACACGATCTCCAACGCACGCTGGGAGGCCGGGAACGTCCGCGACGTGCTCGAGTACTACGCCGCGGCACCGGAACGCCTCTTCGGTCGGCAGATCCCCGTCGCCGGTGGGGTCGACATCACGTTCAAGGAGCCGCTCGGCGTCGTCGCCGTGATCGTGCCGTGGAACTTCCCGATGCCGATCGCCGGCTGGGGCCTGGCACCGGCGCTCGCGGCCGGCAACACCGTCGTCCTCAAGCCCGCTGAGATCACGCCGTTGACGGCGGTGCGGATCGGCGAGCTCGCGTTGGAGGCCGGACTGCCGGCCGGCGTGCTGACCGTGCTGCCCGGCAAGGGCTCGGTCGTCGGCGACCGGTTCGTCACGCACCCGCTGGTGCGCAAGATCGTGTTCACCGGCTCGACGGAGGTGGGCACGGGCATCATGGCCCGCGCCGCCAGCCAAGTGAAGCGGGTGACGCTCGAGCTCGGCGGCAAGAGCGCGAACATCGTGTTCGCCGACGCGGACGTCGAGAAGGCGGCGGCGACAGCGCCGTACGGCGTGTTCGACAACGCCGGACAGGACTGCTGCGCGCGGAGCCGCATCCTCGTCGAGCGCAGCGTGCACGACCGGTTCCTGGAGTTGCTCGAGCCCGCCGTCGCCAGGGTGCGCGTTGCCGCACCCGGACTCGACGACACCGAGATGGGGCCGCTGGTCAGCGCCGGGCAACGGGCGAGCGTGTCGGCGTACGTCGACGACTCGGTGCAGGTCGCCTTCCGCGGTGCGGCGCCCGACGGTCCCGGCTACTGGTACCCGCCGACGGTCGTGCTGCCGCGAACTGCGCAGGACCCGATTTGGCGCGAGGAGGTGTTCGGGCCGGTCGTCGCCGTCATGCCGTTCGACGACGAGGCCGACGCGGTCCGGCTGGCCAACGACACGGAGTACGGCCTCTCCGGCTCGATCTGGACGCGCGACGTCGGTCGGGCGCTGCGCGTCGCGCGGGCGGTGGAGTCCGGCAACCTCTCGGTCAACTCGCACTCGTCGGTCCGCTACTCGACGCCGTTCGGCGGCTTCAAGCAGTCCGGGCTCGGCCGCGAGCTCGGGCCCGATGCCCTCGACTCGTTCACCGACGTCAAGAACGTCTTCATCAGCTCGGAGGACTGACGAGATGGCTGCTGGCCGGCTGCAGGACCGCACCGCGATCGTCACCGGCGGCGGGAGCGGCATCGGGCTCGCCACGGTCCGCCGGTTCGCCGAGGAGGGCGCCAAGGTCGTGGTCGCCGACGTGACCGACGAGAGTGGCCGGGCGGCTGCCGAGGAGGTCGACGGGCTGTACGTCCACTGCGACGTCACCGACGCGGAGCAGGTCGACGCGATGGTGGAGCAGGCCAAGGACACTTACGGCAGCGTCGACGTGGCGTTCAACAACGCCGGCATCTCACCGCCCGACGACGACTCGATCCTGGACACCGGGCTGGACGCCTGGCAGCGGGTGCAGGAGGTCAACCTCACCAGCGTCTTCCTCTGCTGCAAGGCGGTGCTGCCGCACATGCGCGCGCAGGGGCGGGGCTCGATCATCAACACCGCATCGTTCGTCGCCGTGATGGGCGCCGCGACCTCCCAGATCTCCTACACCGCGAGCAAGGGCGGTGTCCTGGCGATGAGCCGCGAGCTCGGCGTCCAGTTCGCCCGCGAAGGCATCCGGGTCAACGCCCTGTGCCCCGGACCGGTCGACACCCCTCTGCTGCGCGAGCTGTTCGCGAAGGACCCGGAGCGTGCGGCCCGGCGGCTGGTGCACATCCCGGTCGGGCGCTTCGCCGACGCGACCGAGATCGCGAACGCCGTGCTCTTCCTGGCCAGCGACGAGTCGAGCTTCGTCACGGCGACGACGTTCATGGTCGACGGCGGCATCAGCGCCGCCTACGTCACACCGCTCTGAGGCAAGATCTCCTCCGCGCTACAGCTCTCGCTCCCCTCTGAAAGGCGTTGGACGTCGTGCCTGGCCACGCACCATGCTTTGTCGCCCAGGCATCCATTCGTTAAGGAGTGCGGACATGACCAAGGTGACCTGCGACCTCACGATCTCGCTCGACGGGTTCTCGGCCGGGCACAACCAGTCCGAGGAGCGCCCGTTCGGCGACGATGGCGGGGACGGCTGGGGCGACAAGCTGCACGCCTGGTACGCCGATCCGCACCAGGAGAGCGTGACCGAGATCGCACGGGGGACCGCCGCCAAGGCATACGTCATGGGGCGCAACATGTTCGGTCCGGTGCGTGGCGAGTGGGATCGGGAGTGGAACGGCTGGTGGGGCGACAACCCGCCGTACCACGGGTCGGTCTTCGTGCTCACCCACCACCCGCGCGACCCGCAGCCGATGGAAGGCGGCACGACTTTCTACTTCGTCACCGAGGGCATCGAGTCCGCGCTGAAGCAGGCGCGCGAGGCGGCCGGGGACGGCGACGTGTCTATCCACGGCGGCGCGACGACCATCAACCAGTACCTCGCCGCCGGCCTGATCGACGAGATGCGGCTGCACATCGCGACGATGACACTCGGCGCCGGAACGCGGCTCTTCGACGGCGTCCCGCCGCTGAATCTCGAGCAGGTCGAGTCGCGGGCAGTCAGCTCCGCCACGCACGTGACCTATCGCGTGCTGCGCTAACGCCGAAACTGCCCCGCTACTTCACGGTACGTGTTTGCGGGACCCGGAGCGGGACACCACCACGGCATGAGCAGCCGCACCAATGACACGCGCGCCGAGAGCGACATCGACCTGCGTGACCGCGACCGGCGCACCCGCGCCGAGAGCGTCCCGGGCGCCGACGCCGAGCGACCTCGCGACATACCCGCCAAGGGCTGGTTCCAGGTGCTCAAGCGCGCCTGGAAAGAGTCCAAGGCCGACCAGGTCCCCCTGCTCGCCGCCGGCGTCGCCTTCTACGCCTTCCTTGCGATCTTCCCCGCGCTCATCGCGGCGATCATGCTCTACGGCCTGCTCGCCGACCCGTCGCAGATCGCCAGCCAGGTCGACCAGATCGGCAAGGCGCTGCCGACCTCGGCGCAGAGCCTGCTCAGCGACCAGATGAAGTCGCTCACCGAGACCAGCCAGCAGTCGCTCGGGATCGGGCTGATCATCGCGCTGCTCCTCGCCCTGTGGAGCGCCTCGGGCGGCACGGGCAACCTCGTCACGGCCGTGAACATCACCTACGACGAGGACGACGAGCGCGGCTTCGTCAAGCGCAAGGGCCTCTCCCTGCTGCTGACCATCGGCGCCATCCTCTTCCTCGTCGCGGCCGTCGCCCTGGTGGCCGTGCTGCCGGCGGTGCTGTCGTCCCTCGGCCTGCCGTCCTGGCTGCAGGTCGTGGTCCAGGTAGTCCGCTGGCTCGGGCTGGTCGTGGCGATGATGGTCGCCCTCGCGGTCCTCTACCGGGTCGGACCGGACCGCGACGCCCCCAAGATGCGCTGGGTCTCGGTGGGTGCCGTCACGGCCACCGTGATTTGGGTCATCGCCTCCATCGGGTTCTCGCTGTACGTCGACAACTTCTCGTCGTACGGCAAGACCTACGGCAGCATGGCCGGCGTCGTCGTGCTGCTGCTGTGGCTCTGGATCACCAACGTGGTGATCCTGCTCGGCGCCGAGATGAACGCCTACGCCGAGCAGCAGTCCGCCCACGACACGACCCGTGGCGAGGAGCGGCGGATGGGTCAGCGCGACGCCGTCAAGGCCGACTCACTGCCCGGAGATGCCGAACCGTCCGCCCGGCGTTGAGCGCCCTCAGTCCGTCGTCCACTGCCGGTGCTGACCGCGTCGTACGCTGACCCAGCCGGCGTAGCTTCTCCGGATTTCGGACGGCCCAGATGTTCCGTCAAGGCCATCGGGACCCTCGAGGTCCTGGCTGGCATTGGCCTCGTCCTGCCTGCGGTGCTCGACATCGCGCCGGTCCTGGTGCCGCTTCTGCCGTGGGTCTGGTGCTGCTGATGGGCGGTGCGATCATCACGCACCTTCGCCGTCACGAGGCACAGGTCATCGTGGTGAACCTGGCCTTTCTTGCGCTGGCCGCCGTGGTGGCGTGGGGTCGCCTCGGCACGGAGTCCTTCACCAGCTGACCCGGCTCCGACCTTCGTTCAATGTGACAAGGAGAGACCGATCAATAGCCTTCAGGACGTCGCCGATCGCGTCGAGATCGAGGCACTGCGCGGCGAGTTCACCGACTCGGCGATGGTGCACGACTACGACCGGCTCGCATCGCTGTTCACTGACGAGGGCGTGTGGCAGATCCCCGACGTCAACGTCGAGTTCGCCAGCCGGGACGAGATCCGTGCGGGCATCGAGCGGCTGCAGGGTTCTGGGAGTACTTCCTCCAGACCACGCACCCGGGCGCGATCCGGCTTGACGGCGACACCGCGGTCGGCCGTACGTATGTTTCGGAGTTCGGACGCCTGCGTGATGGCAGGTCGCGCCTGAACTACGCGATCTACCACGACCGCTACCGGCGCGCGTCGGACGACTGGAAGTTCACCGAGCGCGTCTACGAGGGCAGGTACCACGACGACACTGCGCTCGCCGGAACGGCTCCGGACGCTGCGGGTCGCGGTCGTCGGGCCGCCGACGCGGCGCTGGTCACGTAACGATGGGTCGGGTGCCGGATACTTCCTGTCAATGAATTGAACCCTCACGTGCAGGGACGGAGGCCGCGCACGGGATTGGCACGTACTCGCGTCGCCATCACTCTCGATTGTCCGACCCGCCGTACACAGTCAAGGTCAAGCCTAAGCACTACGCTGCGGATGCGGTGACAGTCGGCTGAGGAGGGCGAGACTATGGCACCAGTGATCTTGCTCGACACCAACGTGATGGTGGCACGCGAGGCGGCTCGCCAACTGCGAATTCCGCCGACCACCCTCACGCACTGGCTAGAAGGCGGCGAGCGCCGAGGAGCCTGGTACCAGCCGATCCTTCGTGAGGAGCCGACCGGTTCTTCCAGCATCACCTGGGGCGAGATGGTGGAGGCCCGCTACCTCAGGGCGTACCGCAACAGCATGCGCGTCTCTATGCAGCGGCTACGCCCGTTCGTAGCTGCACTCCGTCACGAGTTCGGGGTGCCATATCCACTTGCGCACTTCAAGCCCTGGGTTGATGAGAACAGGCGGCTGATCCTCGACCTGCAGACGGCCGCCGCTGTGCCGAACGACTTACGACTCGTCTTTCAGTTCGAAGATGGCCAGACGATCCTGAACCCACTCTTGCAGGAGGACTTCCTCGGCAGAGTCGACTTCGCCGAGTCGGGCGACCAAGAGGCCGAACGGATCCGCCCGCAAGGCAAGCGATCCCCGGTTGTCCTTGACCCTCGCGTCTCGTCGGCGGCCGCAACTGTTCATGGCGTCCGAACGGAGATCATCGCAGAGCACGTTAACGCTGGAGAGGCAGTCGAAGACGTCGCCGATGAATTCGGCCTCTCAGTTCCGGTCGTGAGGGCAGCGCTCGCGTGGGAGTGGGAAGACACGGCGGCGGCCTGAGCGCATGCCATTGCTGCAGCCGCGCTGGTATTTCGACGCTGACACTATCGGGCTGGGCAAGTTGCTCGCCCCGGCGCGACGTGACGTCACGTGGCCTGGCGACGACGGCATGCGAGGGAAAGAGCGGCTCCGACAGGCACCCTCGCCAGTAATGGCCGCCGACACTCCGGATGAAATCTGGATCCCCCGAGTTACCCGGGCCGGAATGGCCATCGTCACTCGCGACAAACGCATCCTGTCCCGAACCGCCGAGATCAATGCAGTGGTCGCAAGTGGCGCGCGAATGTTCGCTCTGACAAGCGCCGAGGATCTGAATCAATGGGGACTGCTGGAAGTCTTCATGACCCAGTGGCGCGCTATCGACACGGCGGCGCAGCTGCCGGGGCCCTACGTCTACGGTGTAACCAGGTCACAGTTACGGCGGTTGCTCCCGGAGGACTGATCGCCCCTGGCGTCAGCAAGAACTCGGCGATCACCTTGAGCACCGACCGATGCCGCTGCTTTGCCACTCTCAACTCCCTCACCCAGGGGGTGTCAAGGATCAGCCGAACTCGGTGTCAAGCATTAGCCGAAGCCAAACCGTCAAGCATCAGGCGAAGTAACAGATCACACAGTGGGCCCCGTGGGACTCGAACCCACAACCTACGGATTAAAAGTCCGCAGCTCTGCCATTGAGCTAGAGGCCCGCGGCCCGCAAGTCTCGCAGACCACGCGGGCCGTCAGGGCTGCTGGCGATGGTCACCGTGTCGGGACACGCCGTCGGTCTCCTCGACGAGAGTGGCCAGCCGGTTGGCCATGTCGCGGGCTGCCTGGGTCGCGGCCGCCCGTTCCGAACGCAGCCGGGCGGCGGACCGCTCGAGCTCGCCAACTTCCTCGCGGGCCCTGAGCACCATGTTCTCGACCTGGCCGAGGCGCTCGTGGCGGAGATGCTCGGTGTCACGGTTGGCCGCCTCGCGCTCCTGAACGATCTGCTCGCGGGCCTCCTCGCGGAGTCGATGGGCTTCGCCACGGGCCTGGGCCACGATCTGCGCGGCCTCGGCGCGGGCCGCGCGCACGGCCTCCTCGGCGACCCGGCCGGCGTTCTCGAGCAGGCCGAGCGCGTCGCGCGGAGTCTCCTGCGTCGGCCATGCCGGCGTCTCCTGCGTAGCCCAGTCATCGGCGCGATCCTCCTGGCTCCCACGCACCACGTGCAGGTCGCGCCCGGAGTTCATGCCGTTCGGTCCCATCTGCGTCCTCCTCGGGTGGCCCACCGCCGGTCGGTTGGGCGCAACGAGCATCCGAGAGTTTCACATTTCGGGCATCATGCGCGAACCGGGTGATCACGGACCGGACGGCACCTCGACGGGTCAGCGGGTGCGCTCGTGGATCGCCCGCACCGCTTCGACCGTGTCGGCCTCGCGCACCTGTTTGTCCGGCCGGTGACGCAGCACCCGCGCAAACCGCAGCGCCATGCCGCCGGGGTAGCGGGTGGACGTCTGAACGCCGTCGAACGCAATTTCGACGACGAGCTCGGGGCGCACCTCGACCATCCAGTCGCTGCGCACGACCGCGAGCTCCTGCAGTCGCTCGGTCTGCCACGCGAGCATCGCGTCGGTCAGCCCCTTGAACGTCTTGCCGAGCATCACGAACCCGCCGGTGGCGGGGTCGACCGCGCCGAGGTGCAGGTTGGACAGCCAGCCGCGCCGCCGGCCGTGGCCCCATTCGGCCGCCAGCACCACGAGGTCGAGGGTGTGGCGCGGCTTGACCTTGAGCCATCCGGCACCGCGCCGGCCGGCGTCGTACGGCACGTCGAGCGACTTGACCACGACCCCCTCGTGGCCGCGCCCGATGGCGTCGTCGAGGAACTCCCCCGCCGCGGCGGCGTCGTCGGTGACCAGCCGCGGCACCCGCAGGTCGTCGGGCACCACGCGCGCCAGCACGTCGTACCTCTCGCGGCCCGGCAGCGCGAGCGTGTCGGTGCCGTCGGCGTGCAGGACGTCGAAGACGTACGTCGAGAGCGGCGCCGTCTCGCGCGCCTTCGCCACGTCGACCCGTGAGCCGATGCGCGAGCCCGTCTGCTGGAACGGCCGGGGCCGGCCGTCGGGGCGCAGCGCGATGGCCTCGGCGTCGAGCACCACCGTGTCGACGGGCAGCGCGAGCGCGGCGTCGACGACCTCTGGCACCCGGTCGGTGATGTCGTCGAGGCTGCGGGTGAAGACGCGCACGTCACGGCCCGACCGGTGGATCTGCACCCGGACACCGTCGAGCTTCCACTCGACCGCGGCGGGGCCGGCCTTCTCGAGCGCCGCCGCGATGCCGTCGGACGGGGAGGCGAGCATCGGCTGGACGGGGCGCCCGACCTCGAGCCGGAACGCCTCGAGCCCGGACGGTCCTTCGGAGAGAGCCGCCGCCGCGACGGGTCCGACGGCGCCGCGCAGCATGACAGCCCGGCGCAGATCGATCGGGGGGACAGCCGCTGCCTTGGCGACCGCGTCGAGCATCACGCCCTCGAGCGCGCCCTGGCGCAGCTCGCCGGTGAGCAGCCCGCGCAGCAGCCGCTGCTCCACCTCGGTGGCACGGCCGAACAGGCCGCCGACGAGGCCGGCACGTTCTGCGTGTGCGCCGCGGCCGGACACTGCCGCGACCCGTTCGAGCAGCTCGTCCGTCTCCACGACGGTGAGAGTCGGCGTGGACGCGGGCGCGGGCACCTCGCGGAGGGACGCCCAGCCGACTCCGGTACGCCGCTGGCGCAGCTCGCCGGAGAGGTAGGCGACAGCGACCACCACCTCACGCGGGCCGTTGGCCCCGGCCAGGCAGTCGGCGAGCAACGCGACCTTCGCGGTGCGGCCGGAGGTGGCGGTCACCGCGACCGAGGCATGGGCGACGTCCTCGAGCAGCACGGGAACAGTGTCCTCGCCCGCACCGACAACCAGTCGCCGGCAGCGCAACGACCGCTGGGTCCGGGTGGGTCAGTGGACGGGTGCGGGGGCAGCGACGGACAGGTTCGGGCGGACCAGCTCGCCGTCGGGGGCTACTTCGACACGGTCGCGGCCGCCTTCCTTGGCGGCGTACAGGGCTGCGTCCGCGCGCATGACCAGCGCCTCGGGGCCCTCGCCGGGCTGCAGCACGGCCAGTCCGATCGAGCATGTCTGTCCGGCGGGCACGACCCGGCGTACCCGATCGGCGACCTCGTGCGCGTCCTTGAGAGAGCAGCCAGGGAGCGCCACGGCGAACTCCTCGCCGCCCCACCGCGCGACGAAGTCGATCCCGCGGATGGTCGAGACCATAGAGCTGGCGAACTCGGTGAGCAGTTCGTCGCCGCCGCCGTGGCCGAACCGGTCGTTGTAGGCCTTGAAGAGGTCAAGGTCGAGCAGCGCGATGACGAGGGGGTGGCCAAGCCGCTGCGCGTTCTCCACCTCGTGTGCGATTCGCTCGTCCCAAGCGCGACGGTTGGGGATGCCGGTGAGCGAGTCCGTGGTGGCCGACTCACGCAGCTGGCGCAGCATCGACTCGTGCTCCAGCGCGACCGCAGCCTCGTCGGCGAGCAGGCTCACCGCGGCGACGAATCGCGAGCTCAGGTCTGGGATCGCCTGCTGCCAGGCAGCGAGCAGGACGCCGGTCACCCGACCGTTCTGCAGGATCGGCTCGAAGAGGATGCTGCGTACCTTCAGCAGACGTGCCAGGGCGTTCTGGATGGACTGGTCTTCGAATGCGTCGGGGACGAAGACGCGCTGGCCCCGCAGATAAGCGGTGACGACGCCGGATGGGGGTCCGTCGAGGGCGATCCTGTTCGCCGGCGAGGGCCCGCCGAGGGAGGACGTCAGCACCAGGTGGGTGTCGCCTTCCGGCTCGAACAGGAAGACGTGGGCGGCCGCGGCGATCTCGCCGACAGCGGCGACGATGGTGGTCCGCGCGTCCGCTCCGGACTGCATCTCTCGCACGATGCGCGCGGTGACCGCGAGGCTCGCCTCGGTGTCGCGAAGCGCTTGCTCGGCGAGAATCCGCTTGGTGATGTCCTCGGCGATCTCGATGAAGCCAGTGATCCGCCCGTCCGGGTCGCGCATCGGGGTCACGGTGAGTTCGACGGGCAGGGACGACCCGTCCTTGCGCACATATGTCCACCGCCGCCGCTCCGCGCCGCCTTCAGCGGCCTTGGAGGCGAGCACCTTGACCCCGGGGGCGAGACCGAGCTCGCGAGCGCGGCCGAGGATCTCTGCTTCGTCGTGCAAGATGAGCGGAGAGCGACCCAGCACCTCGTCCGGCAGGTAGCCGAGCATGCGCTGGGCGCCCAGGTTGAAGACAGTCACTCGGCCGGCCGCGTCGGTGCCGATCACGCTGTACTCCGTCGCGGCGGAGAGGACCGCGTTCAGTTGCCCGGCGGTCTGCGCCATCGTCTGTTCGCGCTCGGCGAGGTGGGTGACCAGGCGCGAGACGGCGAGGCCGACCATGGCCGCCACGACGACCAGGATCACCGCCGGGCGAGCGGCGTACGACGGGTAATCGTCGCCACCGATCACCACGATGGGCAGCGTCATGGTCAGCGCGACACCGGCCACGCCGATCCAGACCTGACGCCGCGAGCCGTACAACGCGAACCAGACGACCGGGAGCAGGAGCAGGGCAGCGAAGCCGGAGATGCTGGCGCCCTGTGCCTGGCGCAGCAGCGCGATGATCGGGAAGAAGGCGAGGACAGGGGCCGCCTGGAACCGCGGCTGAATCCGACGCCAGGGCACGATCAAGCAGGTGGCGACGATGAGCGTGGTGAGCCCTCCCGCGATGACGCCCGACGTGGCGTCGCGGTTGGTCGTGGGGAGCGCAAGAGACACGCACGTGACGGCACCGGCGACCAGGAAAGGGAGCAGCCGGGACAGGACGCCCGGGCCGGTCAGCGGGCCGCTCGCGCGGCCGCGCGGCATCGCCTGCACCGTTGGCTGTTCCACAGGGTCTGGTTCGGCCGGATAGGTGATCTGCTTGAGGGTTCCGGGCAGCACGCTCGCCCGAGCGCGGGTGGATCTTGGTGCCGCTGGCCCCGAGTAGGGCTTCGGCGGAGGCCCCGGACGCCCGTCACGCTGAGTGGTCGCCGTATTCGATCCGTGACTTTCGGGCAATGGGGTACGTTCGGCAGCCCCGGCAGCGGATGACCCTCTGTGACGGGGACCATGGACGTGAGCGGCCCCTGCCCTGCCGGTTCGGGCCGCCGGGGGGCGCGGCAGGAGGGCTGGTTGCCGGGGGGCATCAGCCCCCTGCCGCGCACACCCTCAAGCCCCCTCCCCGATTCGACCACGTTAGGTAGGCGCAGCAGTGCCTCAACAGGCTGGCCGGCCTGTTGAGGCACTGCTGAGCCTGTTGCGGCTCGACGCCCTTGCTCCCGCGAGCGCTCGCTCAGCCGTAGCCGAGCTGGTGCAGCCGATCGTCGTCGATGCCGAAGTGGTGGGCGATCTCGTGCACCACGGTCACGTGGACCTCCTCGATGACCTCATCCGCGGTGTCGCACATGCGCAGGATCGGGCCCCGGAAGATGACGATCCGGTCGGGCAGCACCCCGCCGTACATCCAGTCGCGCTCGGTCAGCGGCGTACCGTCATAGACACCGAGCAGGTCGGGGTCATCGGCCGGCGGCTCCTCCTCCACGAACACGGCGACGTTGTCCATGAGCGCGGCGAGCTCAGGCGGCACCTCGTCGAGCGCCTCCGAGACGAGCTCCTCGAACCGTTGCAGAGGCATCTCCAGCACCCCTCGATTGTGGCCCCGGAACGCGCCAGCCGCCGAGGACGGTCGTACGGCGAGGTCCGGCGTCCGGTAGGAAGGAAGGGATGACGGAGCAACCGCAGCGGAGCTGGCGGTCGCGGCTGACCGCGCTGGGGTCGCTTCCGTGGGTGCCGTGGCGGCGCTGGCCGCGCACAATGGTGGCGTTCGAGGTCGTGGTCATCGGGGTGGTCGGCTGCTGGGTGGGGCTGCTGGCCGGCGGGCGCATCGACACCGGGCTGGGCCCGCTCGAGACGCGGATGACGCTCACGCCGGCGCTGCACGGCGACTCAGTACTGTCCCTGCCGCCGCTGGGCAAGCTCACCCTCGACACGCATGACGGCCCCTGGCAGCTCGGCGCCGAGGTCACCCAGATCGACGAGGCGCAGGCGCGGGAGATCTTCCGGGACCCACGGACGCTGCAGGGCCTGCCGGCGCGGGTCGTGGCCGACGTGAAGTCGGGAGCCACGCGCGTCGTGCTGCAGGCCGGTGCGGCGGCGGTCATGGGGTCGTTCCTGCTCGGCGTGCTCGTCTTCCGGCGGCGATGGCGGCTCAGCATGTACGCCGCTGGCGTGTCGTTGACCCTCATCCTTGTTGGGGGCGGTGCGGCCGCGGCGACGTGGAACCCGAAGGCGATCGACGAGCCGAAGTACGAGGGGCTGCTCGCCGCCGCGCCGAACGTGGTGGGCGACGCGCGGGCAATTGCGAGCGACCTGGAGAAGTACGAGGACCAGCTCGCGAAGATCGTCACGAACGTGTCGCGGCTGTACGACGTGACGTCGGCGCTGCCCGTCTACGCGCCGAGCACGTCGACGATCCGCGTCCTGCACGTCTCCGACCTGCACCTTTATCCGGCGGCGTGGGACATCATCCGGTCGATCACCGAGCAGTTCGACATCGACGTCATCGTGGACACCGGGGACATCAGCGACCACGGGAGCGCGGCCGAGAACCGTTATGTCGCCCCGATCGCGACGCTCAAGGTGCCGTACGTCTTCGTCCGCGGCAACCACGACTCGCTGATCACCCAACGGGCTGTCGCGGACCAGCCCAACGCGGTCGTGCTCGACGGCGACGCCGCCACGGTCGCCGGCTTGCGCATGATCGGCATCGGCGACCCGCGGTTCACGCCGGACAAGGACACCCGCGGCAAGGACGCCCCGCCCTCGGTCGACGCCGTGGGTGAGGACCTCGCCGATGTCGCTCGGGCGGAGATCTTAGGGGGTGGCACCCACGCGGACCTGGCGCTCGTCCACGACCCGGAGATGGCGAAGAATCTGGACGGCCTCACCCCGCTGGTGCTCGCCGGGCACCTGCACCACCGGTTCCAGGAGACGCTGCCCAACGGCACGTTCCTGTTCCATCAGGGGTCCACCGGCGCCTCGGGGCTGCGCGGGCTGGAGAAGGAGAAGCCCACGCCGGCGCGCGCCTCGGTGCTCTATTTCGACAAGCAGACCCGGACCCTGCAGGCGTGGGACGACATCACGCTGGGCGGGCTCGGGCTGACGTCGGCGCAGATCGAGCGGCATGCGGTGGACGAGCCGGTGGAACCGGTGGAGGAGCCCGCCCCGGCGGCGCCGACGCCGCGGTGAGGGGGATGGTGCTGTTGGTTGTGGCTGGCGCCTCGTCGAGCCGCCGACGTCCACGTCTTTGGTCGGGGCGAGGGGCGTCCTCTATGCTTTCCGGGTCCCCGACGGCTAAGACGCCGTGGGCCAAAGCCCTCATCGTCTAGTGGCCCAGGACGCTGCCCTTTCAAGGCGGTAGCACGGGTTCGAATCCCGTTGGGGGCACGCAAGGCAGCAGATGGTCCTGTGGAGCAGCTTGGAGTGCTCGCCACCCTGTCAAGGTGGAGGTCGCGGGTTCAAATCCCGTCAGGACCGCGCCCAGGTCGGCCGTGTGGCCGGCCTCCGGCCAGGTAGCTCAGTTGGTACGAGCGTCCGACTGAAAATCGGAAGGTCGGCGGTTCGACCCCGCCCCTGGCCACCACCACAAAACCGCAGGCCAGAGCCCTCCGGACCTGCGGTTGCCACGTCCCTACAACCGAAGCATCGACACTGAGTACGGGTGGTACACGACGCCGACAACAACGGCGTGGTCTGCGAGTAGCCTGGATCTGCGTGCCTTGAGACGACGCGTGGGGGCGGCCCGTCTTGAGACGCGACGTATCACGGCTGGCGCCTCGGGACTCCTTCCTGGAGGCGCATCCCAGGAGGCATCACCATGTCCGTGCTCCGCCGCACCCTCGTCGCTACTCTCGTCGGCGCCCTCGGGGTGACCCTGTCGACGTTCGCGCTCGCCCCGCCGTCCGCTCAGGCGGCTCCGGAGCCTTGCTTCTCCGCTGGCACCCACGACCTCAACGGTGACGGGCACACCGACGCCGTGGTGGGCGATCCCTACGCCACCGTGGGCGGTCAGGCCGGCGCAGGCCGGGTCGTGGTGCTGTACGGCGACGCCGACCACCGGATCGGCCAAGGCGCACGGGCGGTGCTCACCGTCGCGGATCTCGGCATGACGCCCGAAGCCGGGGACCACTTCGGAGCCGCGGTCGCCACCGGCGCCGTCGACATGGACGTCTGCACGGACCTTGTGGTCGGTGCACCTGGGGCGGACCTGCCAGAGGTGAACGCCGGCGCGGTCCACGTTGTCTATGGATCCAAGGACGGCCTCAACGCCGGCACCACGAGCGAACACGTGACCCAGTCCGACGCGGGCGGCCTGGTCGAGGCGGGCGACCACTTCGGGCAGACCGTCGCGGTCGGGGAGAACCTCGGACAGGACACCTCGGTCGTGGTGGCCGGAGCGCCCGGCGAGAACATCGGCGCTGCGGCGGACGCGGGCTCGGTCAGCATCGTGAACTACTCCGACAGCATCCCGACCCAGCCGCGCGAGGTCACTCAGAACACCGCGGGTGTCCCCGACTGGGTCGAGGCCGGCGACAGGTTCGGCGCGTCCATCGCCCTCGGCGTGGACATGCTGCGCGACGACGACAGCTGGGAGCTGCTCGTCGGAGCTCCCGGCGAGTCCTTCGGCAGCCGTACGTCGGCCGGCTCCGTCACCCTCGTCACCCAGGTCCAGGGCTTCCCGCCGGTCGGCACCTGGCAGGCGGTGCGGTACCACCAGGACAGCCCGGGGGTCGGCGGTGTCGCGGAGAAGGACGACCGCTTCGGCGCCAGCCTTGCCGTGGGCAACCGCAACGTCCACAGCTCCACATCGACCCGCCGGATAGCCGTCGGGGTGCCCGGTGAGGACGTGGGCTCGGACAACTCGGCCGGTGCGGTGAACCTCTTCACGGCCGCGAGCTCGGGACTCGAGGGCCTGACCTACCTGACCCAGGACAGTCCTGGCGTCGACAACTTCGCGGAGCCCGGTGACGGCTTCGGTGCCTCGGTCGCAGTCATGGCGGGTACGACGTGGCGGCTCGCGGTCGGCACGCCGTACGAGAACCTCGGCTCCGCGACGGATGCTGGCATGGCCCAACGCTTCGAGTTCCACAACGTGGCGGCGGACAGTGTCCTCACCCAGAACAGCTCGGGGGCGGCCGGGGCTGTCCACGACAGCAGCCGGTACGGCACACCCGTCGTAGCCCTGGAAGGCGGCTCCGAGCGGGCCTGGCTGATCGGCAACCCGTTCCATGTCACCGGCACCGTGCACGTCGTCAACGTCACCGGCGGCTTCGCCTCCCGTGCCTGGCTGCCCGGCAGCGGTGGTGTCCCCGGCGGCGCGGCGCGGTTCGGCTGGTCCGTCAGCGGCTACGACGACCTGGGGTGAGCAAGGTTGGTCGGCGCCGGCGACCCACCTGTCATTGGAGGCGGAGTCAGCTGGCGCAGCAGGCGGCGCCTGTGACCACGGAGTCGTCGACTGCAGCCGCTTCCGTGACGCAACAGCCGCCGCCGGAAGCCGCGGCCATGTTCTGGCCCGTCTGCTGCCCCTCGAGATCGGCGGCGGCGTCGGCGAGCACCGTGTAGACCTCCCACCGCTCCTTGCCCGGGCCGGTCACCCACACCTTGTCCTGCAGCGCGTAGCAGCAGGTGGTGCCGTCCTCGACCTCGGTGTCCAACCCCTCGGCGGCCAGCCGGCGGGTGGCCGCGACGACCTCGTCGCTGGACGCGACCTCGACGCCGAGGTGGTTCAACGACCCGCCCTGGCCGGGATTCTCGATGAGTACCAGCTTCAGCGCGGGCTGATCGAGCGCGAAGTTGGCATACCCGGGCCGACGCTTGGCCGGCTTGGCGTCGAACAACTGTGAGTAGAAGGCGACGGCGGCGTCGATGTCGTCAACGTTGAGGGCGAGCTGGACTCGGGACACTGGATTCCTCCGAAGGTGGTGACGGGTCAGCAGGTGACGCAGGCGCGCCGGCCGGTTCCCCGCGCCTGCCTGGCAGGCCGGTCGGAACTGGACAGGCTTTCGCGCAGCGCGGTGGCGACAGCCACCGGCCAGGCCGGTACGCGGCGGCGGCGCTGCACCGCCCGGACGAGCCGGTGCCGCTCGGCATCCGCGCGCAGTTCGGCGACGCGGACGAGCGCGGCGGCGTGGGTCGGGGACAGCGGGTGAAGGTTCGGGTGTGACATCAGGTGGTCCTCCATATCGACGTACACGAATATGACTGGAACATCGACGGTTGTCAATACGTTCCGCTAGCATGTCTCCCGTGCCCACGACGCTGCCGCTGCTCAATGACGTCGCCGCCTGCTGCACCCCGCTGAGCGCCTCCCCGCTGGCCACCGAGGCGGCCGCCCCGCTCGCCAAGGCGTTCGCCGCGCTCGGGGACCCGGTACGCCTACGCCTCGTCAGCCTCCTGATGACCGCGGACGGCGGCCAGGTCTGCGCCTGCGACCTTGTCGAGCCGACCGGCAAAAGCCAGCCCACTGTGAGCCACCACCTGAAGGTGTTGCGAGACGCCGGGCTCGTGACAGGCACCCGCCGCGGCAGCAACATCTGGTACGCCGTGGTCGCCGACCAGGTGGCGGCCCTGCGCGCCGTCCTGGCACCGAGCACCTGAGCTGAAGCAGCCGACGCAAGCGCGGTAGAACTGGCACGACCGACGTGGCTCGGGGTGGACTGGTGTCGTGTGGGGCCTGGCCTTCGCGGCTGGCCTGCTGGCGACCCGATTCGGTGGGCCGTTCAACCCGCCGTTCTGGGCACCTCTACACGGGCACCGTCGGGATGACCCTTCTCCTCGGTTGACGCCGCCGGGCCAGCTAGATGCCCAGCCCCCAAAGTGCGGGAATTGTCCCGGTCTCGGGGGGCCTGCGTCGGCGGACTTTGGCGCGCTCCTTTACGGCCCTGGGGTGCGCTGCTAGGACCGAGGCTACGGCCGCCCGTAGGCGGCGCCGTCGAGGAGGGATCCGCCATGGATGCGCCGTACCAGGGTTCGTCAGATGTCCACGTCTTCCCCGCCAACCTGGGCATCCCTGGGGTTGGCGTACTCCCGATCAACGCATTCCTGCTGATGGCGGAGGAGCCGGTGCTGGTCGACACAGGGATCGGCATGGACGGGCCGGACTTTCTCGACGCGGTCTCGTCCGTTGTTCCGTTCGACGAGATCAAGTGGGTGTGGCTGACGCACGACGACGCGGACCACACCGGCAGCATCCAGCGCGTCATGGAGATGGCCCCGAACGCCACGCTGGTCTGCCACGGGCTGGCCGCGCTTCGCATGAGCACGTGGTGGCCGGTGCCCCTGCACCGGGTGCACGCGATGCGGTTCGGCGACGAGCTGCATGTGGGTGATCGCACTCTCACCGCGGTCGCGCCTCCGCTGTTCGACAACCCGATGTCCACTGGGCTCCTCGACCAGTCGACCGGCGCGCTGTTCACCGTCGACGCGTTCGGAGCGCTGCTTCCGGAGGCCACGCAGAGCGCGGATGACGTGCCGCCCGAGGCGCTCGCCGGCGGCATGGTCGGCTGGGCGCTGAGCGACTCACCGTGGGTGCACGTCACCGACAAGGTGAAGTTCGGCGCGGTGCTCGAACGTGTCCGGAAGATCCAGCCGAGCCGGATCTTCTCGTCGCACCTGCCTGCCGCTGGCGGGTCGTCGATGGACGACTTCATCAAGATCCTCGAGATGGTCCCGGACGCCGAGGACCAGGCGCCTCCGAGCGCCGAAGAGTTCGGGATGATGATCGAGGCTATGACCGCCGCACAGCATGCCGGCGGAGTGCCCGACCTGCGAAGGGACGAGCCGGCCGACACCGCGGCCACCTCCTGAGGGCGAGCCAGACCGGGGCGACCATCCCTGGTGACCAGTGAGGCGTTCCTTGCTCTCGATGGCTAGGCGAACGTCCCCAGGGCCACAGAGCCGACCCAAGCAAGACCGCCCCGGCAGGCTGCAGTTAGAGCCGCCAGAGCCGCCTGGCTCGCTGCACACCCGAGCGACCGAATCTGCACACGTCTTGATCGCGGCCGCGCTGCAGAGGTACACGCGTCTGACGCAGCGCGCCAGTGACTCGGCGTCGCTAACACGGAGCTGCTTTGCTCAGCCGAGCAGAACTGGCACTACCGATCGGTCTGGGGCGGGCTTCTCAGGATGGGCTCGTCGTCGACGGCGCTTGTTGCGTCCTCAGGTCAGCAAGGGGGCATAGAGGGGCCGCTCGAACGGCCACGCGTCGCTGGTGAGCCAATCAGCGATCGCGCGTCTGAGGGCATCGTCGATGGCGGCCTCGGACTCCCGTACCCACGACTGCACGCTGGCGTCATGTACGCCGTCGCGAGCCGGGTACACGTAGACGCAGCCGACAACGTCGTCGCTCGAATCGAGAACCGTGAACGTAAAGCCTCGCCGATCGACGAAGTCTCGGGCATGCCGCTCCAGATCAGCGCGGTTCTCGTCCACACTCATCTCCCGAGGCCAGCTCCCATCGGGGAAGCCGGGTGAGCGTCGAATGTGTTCCATGTTCGACGTCCAGGCTGCGTAGTCGCGCTCATTGTGCTCCGGGCCAAGAGGCTCGAGGCGAAAATCCCCAGCGGTGAAGGCGCTCGGCGGATCGAACTCGGTGGGCACGAACGAGGCGGGCTCAGTCACGCAGACCATGATGCCGGGTTCAGAGCAGCAAGAGCTCGAACTTTTCGGCGTAGCTGGCACTATCGGTCGCTCGGTGGGACGCGGGCGAACAGCGTGGCGCGGCGCACGGATCGGTAAGACGCGGCCCCGCGGCGGGAGTGACGGCGCAGGCGTGCAGGCGCACCATGGGCCCGTGAGGCACGTCCATGTGAACGGAGTGGACCTCGAGTACGTCGACGAGGGCACGGGGGTGCCGGTGGTGTTCTCTCACGGTGGGAGCTCGGACGTCCGTTACTGGGAGCCCCAACGTGAATTCTTTGCGTCGCGTTGCCGGTTCATCGCCTACAGCCATCGGTACCACGGGAGTGGTCCGCTGCCTTCGCAGGGCGATTACTCGGCAGAAGCCCACGCGCACGACCTGGTGGCTTTGATCTCTCGGTTGGGTGAGCCAGCACACCTTGTGGGCTTCTCGACGGCGATCGCCCTCCGCGCTGCTGTTCGCGCAGCAGAACACGTTCGCAGCTTGACGATCATCGAGCCCAACGTTCCCTGGCTCCTGGAGGGAGATCGGGAGGGCGAAGCCGTCCTGGCCTGGTGGCGTGCGGAGAACCTACGTGTACTCAGTGAGGCCGACGGCGATGCCGTGCGACGCGCCGAGCTGTGGTTCGAGCTCGTCAACAACAGGGGTCCGGGAACCTTCACGGCACAACCCAAAGCCCTGCGTCGGATGTGGCTCGACAACTTCACCGCGACTCGGCCGGCCGCCCCTCCACCCCCGCCACTGACGGCCACGGAACTGGGAACCATCAGGACGCCCACACTCGCACTCGGCGCCGAGTTCGGCATGCCCTATTCCCGCAGCATCCTCGACAGGACGGCGAGAGCCATCAGCGGAAGTCGTCTCGTCATACTTTCCGGAGCCACGCATTTCATGAGTTACCAAGTCCCGGAACGGTTCAACCAAGAACTCCTCGACTTCCTGAGCCGGCACTGAACAAGCGACGGCCTGATCTTGCAGCGGGTGTGCGTCAGGATGGCCCGCTGTTAGCGAGTAGCTGGTCGAGGCTGCGGCGCACGCAGCCGGGGTCCTCGAGCCAGGGAAAGTGACCATTGCCCGGAAGCACGTCTACGGCTGCGCCCAGGAGCTCGGCGACATCCGTGCTCGCAGTCACCGGCAGAGGGTCCAGCGCGCCGTGCACGAACCGGGTCGGCACCGTGCAGCCCCGGAGCAGGTCGGCGAGGGCCGGCAGCTCTGCGCGGATCGAGCCCCAGCTCTCGTCGCTCGGCGCGTGGCCGCTCTGGGGGATCGGCTGCGCCACCTCCAAGCTCGAGAAGTACCCGGGCCAGGCGAGCTCCATGGCCTCGAGGCGCTCGGCCAGTGCCAGCGGGCGAGTCGCCTCGATTGCGTCAAGTTCCTTCAACCTGGCCACGACGTCCTCCGGGAGCCGGCGCATCAACTCGACCTCAAACGCGGCGAATCCTCCGTCGCCGACCGCCCCCAGTGGATCCACGGCGAGGGCGGCCCCAACGCGCGTGGGCGTCACCGCCAACAAGTGAAGTAGCAGGTGCCCGCCCCAGGAATGACCGATCATCGCCGGCGCCCCCCAGCCGAGGGTGTCGATGACGGCGATGACGTCGTCGCGCAGTGTGGGGACGTCGAAAGGTCCAGCCAGAGTCGATGGTGCCACTCCACGTTGCTGGAACGATGCGACCCGATAGCCGTCCAGCTCCGGCAGCAGGCTGTCCATGTAGTCGGTCATGCCCGGGCCGCCGTGCAGGAGCAGCAGCGCGGGTCCGGAGCCCGTGACCCAGCCCACGAGTCCGCCCGGAGTAGTGAAGGTGCGCCTCACTGCCGCAGCTCGACTGGAACAGCCGATCGCCAGCACGATCGACCCGGGTACTCGTGTTGGGATATCGACGGAAGGGACGCGGGGCTATCGCTCCTCAACCTTCAAGAGGTCGAGGTCGCGGAACGTCGGCGGCGCGTCGCTCAGAGACTGCATCCGCTCAGCGAACTCGGCCGTGACCGGATCCTCGTTGTTCTTCATCGCGGCCTCGTAGGAGGGGAACTCGACGACAGTGACGACGGTCCCCTCGTTGTCGCGGTCCGCACAGACCAGGACACGACTCGGTCCCATGTCAGGGAACCGCTGACGCCACTCCTCGCTAAGCGCCATCATCTCCTCGAGCTTGGACGTCTTGCTTTCGATGATCTGGACGAATCCGGTCATGAGGTCCCTCCCAAGGCATGCGTCCGGGCGATTCCGGCACCTGTTGCAACCTGCCCTGGAGCGCCGTCGGCGTCAAGGCGCCCGATCCAGGTTTAGATGCACACGTCGCACACGGACAGCCCTGGTCGTGGGCATAGCCCGCGCCGTCGTGCTGCACAGCGACCAGGGGCGAGCCCCGGTGAGGGGCTGGCGTACCCGCGCATACGTCGGACGTCGTACACCAGGTTCGCACGGACCGCCCATTTGCGTAGGTGTATGGCCGCCCGCAGGCGGATTCCATAGTCCGGCGATTCAGGAATCGTCTCGGATCAGGACGCAACGAGGCGTCCCGGACTCTGAGGGAGAATCGTCATGACAGTCACCACCTCTGCGGTTTCGCGGCCCGGAACGCGACAGCGTCCGCGGCTGGTCAAGGCCATGAAGGACGCCGAGACCCGTGCCGCCTCCTGGTTGGCCGCGCACAGCATCGCCGCCCTGCGCGTCAGCCTCGGCGTGGTCTTCCTGTGCTTCGGCGCGCTCAAGTTCGTACCGGGTGCCTCGCCGGCCGAGGGCCTGGTGATGCGGACCGTCGACGCCTTGTCCCTGGGCCTGGTGTCCGGGACAACTGGAGTCGTCGCCACCGCTGTGCTGGAGTGCTTCGTCGGGCTGACGTTGCTCACCGGCATCGGGCTGCGGGTCGGGCTGGTCGTTCTCGCCGGGTCGCTCGTCGGCATCATGTCGCCGCTCGTGCTGTTCTTCGGCGACCTGTTCCCGGGGGGCACGCCGACCCTGGAGGCGCAGTACGTGTTCAAGGACATCATCCTGGCCGCTGCCGGCGCCGTGGTCGCCGCCCGTGCACTGGGAGCCCGTTACGTCGTGACCCAGGACGAGCCGATCCGCTCGTGAGCCGCTCAACGAGAAGCAGGTCGACGGCGACGCCGAGGTTGGGCGTCGCCGTCCACCTGGCTGCGCAGTGAGGTCAGGCGAGGCCGTCGAAGAGGTCAGTGAACATCGGTGCATCGCGTTCGTGTTCAGGCCACGCGATCGCGTACCACTCCCGCCTGACGCGCCGCTCCCATTGATCGGTGTTCTCGGGATCGTCGGACATCACGTGCAGTTGGCTTCCGTGCTCGCGAAGGCCGGCGACGATGCGACCGGCAACTTCTCGGCAGTCGACGGTGATCCGGATCTGCTCGTCCGGTATCCCGCGCATGTGATACGTCTGCGTCGGATCGAAGGTGTAGAGCCCGAGCTGCGCCCGCTGGAGGTTCCACCGTTCGAACACTGTCTGCGGGACTGCGCCGTGCGCAAGGCGCTGGAACCCGGACCTGTTCGGGGATCGCAGGCGCGAGAACGCCTCGTCCGTGGCCGCACCGATGGCGATGTGGTCGGGATGCCCGAAGACGCCATCCGGGCCGAACGTCACGACGACGGCGGGGTCTTCCTCATCGAGGATCCGCGCGACTGCGGCGACAACCTCATCGAAGGGAACATCGGCGACGCCGCCGTCCGGCAGACCCAGCCACTCGTGACGGTCCGGGACGCGACCGAGTGCACGCCACGCGGCTTCATCTTCGGCTTTGCGGATGGATCCGAGCGTCTGTCGCGTGGCCGGGAAACCTTCTCGGATCTCTCCGTGCTCGCCGAAGGTGGCGTGGACCAGGATGAACCGGAAGTCGGAGTCGTCCGCGTGCAGCGCAACGCTGCCAGCGGCGCCGTACGCGTCGTCGTCCGGATGCGCGAAGACGCAGGCGAGGGTCCGGTTGCGCATGACCCGCAGTATCGACTCAGGGACCCGACGGCGACCAGTGGCTCGCTGATGTGCCTGTCCGAAAGCCCGAAGGGCCCCGATGGGGAGTGCCCTCCGAGGTGCAGGCGCATGACGCTGACGTCCCCGCACCCGGCAAACGCCGCGGTGGATCTGATCCTCTCGGCTGGCAATGCTGTCCACGACCGGGTTGCCGTGACAGGCGTTGAGCAGGGACGCTAGGCGGCAGTGCTCGTCGTTCATAGGTCAGCTGACGGCGCGGCGTTGGCTCGAGGGCTCGCAGGTGTCCTAGCCACGCCGCCAGCTGACCCGTTCGCCCGCGAGATCGTCGCCGTGCCGGCCAAGGGCGTCGAGCGGTGGCTGGCGCAGCGGCTCTCCCACGTGCTCGGCGCAGCGGACGGTGACGGTGTCTGCGCCAACGTGGAGTTCCCTTGGCCGAGCACGATGCTCGACGAGGCGCTGCAGGCCGTGTCGCAGGAGCACGCCGAGGCAGTCGAGCAGTGGGCTCCGCAGCAAGCCCTCTGGCCGCTCCTCGAGGTCATCGACGAGTCCATCCCGGACGAGCCGTGGTGCCGGTCGCTCGCCCAGCACCTCGGCACGGGCGACAAGGACAAGGGACGACGCCTGGCCGTGTCCCGACGGCTGGCGCACCTGTTCGACGAGTATGGGCAGTCGCGGCCGGAGATGCTGCGCGCCTGGGCCGATGGCCGGGACGAGCGCGGTGACGGCACGCCGCTCGACGACGATCTGCGGTGGCAGGCGGAGCTTTGGCGCCGGCTGCGCGACCGGATCGGCCAGCCGTCCCCCGCCGAGCTGCTCGACGACGCCTGCGCGACTCTCCGCACCCACCCCGACCTGAGCCGGCTCCCCGAACGACTCTCCGTCTTCGGCGCCAGCCGCCTGTCCCCGGCGCGCCTGCGCGTCCTGGCCGCGCTCGCCGAGCACCGCGACGTGCACCTGTGGCTGCACCACTCCTCGCCCGCGCTCTGGGAGACGGTCAGCAAGGCCAAGCATGTGACCCGCCGCCACGACGACATTGCCCGCCGCCAGCTCCACAATCCCCTGCTGACGTCGCTGTCCCGAGACGTCCTCGAGCTCCAGCAACTCCTCACCCGCTGCGCCCCCGACGCGACCACGGTCCTGCACGACGACGACACACCGTCCCCGGACACCCTCCTCGGCCGGCTCAAGCAGGACCTCGCCGCACGACCGCGTCCAACCGCAACCGCCACCACTCGACGACAGCGACCGCAGCGTCCAGGTGCACGCCTGCCACGGCCGCACGCGCCAGGTCGAGGTGCTGCGCGAGGTGATCCTCGGCCTGCTCGCCGACGACCCCACCCTCGAGCCGCGGGACGTGCTCGTCATGTGCCCCGACGTCGAGACCTTCGCGCCCATCATCGCCGCCACCTTCGCCCTCGGCGGGGAGGAAGGCGCCGTGCACCCGGCGGCCAGGCTGCGGGTACGGCTGGCCGACCGGGCGCTCCGCCAGACCAACGCGCTGCTCGCCGTGCTGGCCCAGCTGCTCGAGCTCGGCTCCGCGCGCGATCACGGCCAGCCAGGTGCTCGACCTCGCCGGCACACCCGCCGTACGCCAGCGGTTCGGCTTCGACGACGACCAGATCGAGCGGCTGCGCGACTGGATCGTCGGCGCCGGCGTCCGGTGGGGACTCGACAGCGACCACCGCAGCACTTGGCAACTGAGCGCGGTCGACCAGGGCACCTGGCGCGCCGGGCTCGACCGGCTGCTGCTCGGCGTCAGCATGGAGGGCGCCCTCGACACCTACGGCGACGTCGTGCCGCTCGACGACGTCGACAGCTCCGACATCGACCTGGCCGGACGCCTCGCAGAGCTGGTCGACCGGCTCGCCGCGGCGCAAGAGCTCATGTCCGGACGCCACACCGCGGAGCAGTGGACGGCCGGCCTCGAGGACGCCGTCCTGGGCCTGGCCGCGACGACGTACGACACGACCTGGCAGGAAGCGCAGCTGCGCGCGGAGCTCGGCGACATCGCGGAAGCCGCAGCAGGCAACGCCGCACCCCTCGGCCTCGCCGACGTTCGTGCCCTCCTCGACGGCACCCTCGCGGGCCGTCCGACACGAGCGAGCTTCCGCACCGGCACCCTCACCGTCTGCACGCTCGTGCCGATGCGCTCGGTCCCCCACCGCGTCGTCTGCCTGCTCGGCCTCGACGACGGCGTGTTCCCCCGGCAGAGCATCCGCGACGGCGACGACGTGCTCGCCCGCGACCCGTGGATCGGCGAGCGCGACCCGCGCAGCGAGGATCACCAGCTCCTGCTCGACGCCATCTGCGCCACCGGCGACCACCTGGTGATCACCTACGCCGGAGCCGACGAGCGCACCGGCGCGCCGGTGCCTCCTGCGGTGCCGCTGGGCGAGCTGCTCGACGCGCTCGACCGTACGGCGACCGCAGCCGACGGCGCGCGTGCGCGACGTCATCACCACCCACCACCCCCTGCAGCCGTTCGACTCACGCAACTTCGTGAACGGCGAACTGCGGACCGACGGGCCGTTCAGCTACGACCCCCTCGGGCACGCGGGCGCGGTAGCCGCCGCCGGCCCGCGCACGACACTCCCGCCGTTCCTCGCCAACCCGCTCCCCCCGATGCCGCCCGGCGACGTCGAGCTGGCCGCCCTGCACCGGCTGCTCGCGCACCCCGCCCGCGGCTTCCTGCGCCAGCGCCTCCAGGTGGCCGAGACGCGCGGCGAGGACGAGCCGGCCGACGCACTGCCCATCGAGCTGGACGCCCTCGACCTCTGGGCCGTCGGCGATCGCCTGCTCGACGAGCGCATGTCCGGCCTCGATCCAGTCGCGTGCATCGCGCTGGAGCAGCGCCGCGGCACCCTGCCGCCAGGCCCGCTCGGCAACGCGTGCCTCGAGAAGGTGGGCCCGCTCGTTGACGAGCTCCTGCGCGCCTCGGCCCCGGAGCGCGCGCACGAGTCGGAGTCCCACGACGTCGACGCCCCGCTCGCCGACGGCACCCGACTCACCGGCACCGTGGGCGACGTGCGCGGCGACGTGCTGCTGACCGTCACGTACTCGAAGCTCGCCGCCAAGCAGAAGCTGCGGGCATGGGTCGACCTCGTCGCGTTGAGCCTCACCCGCCCGGACGTCGACTGGCGCGCCGTCGTCATCGGACGCGGCAACAAGGGGCCGATGCGCAGCGTGTTCGGGCCGCTGCCACCCGCCGACGCGGCCGCTGCACTCGAGGAGCTCGTCGCCCTCTACCGCGCAGGGCTGCGCTCCCTCTTGCCGCTGCCGGTCAAGACGGCCGCCCAGTACGCCTTCCTCCGCGGCCGCGGCACCGGTGCCCCGGCAGCCCGGGTCGGCGCCGAGAACGAGTGGGTGAGCGGCAAATTCCCCGGCGAGCAGGCCGACGCCGAGCACGTGCTCGTCTACGGCGACGAAGCGCCCTTCACGATTCTCACCACGCCGCCACCCGAGCCCGGCGAAGGCGGATCGGGCTGGCACGCGGACGAGACCGACCGCTTCGGCCTGCTCGCCCGGCGACTGTGGGCACGGCTGCTCGACGCCGAGAGCGCGTCATGACGGTGCTCACCGCCGTTCCCGAGCCGTTCGACCTGCTCGGGCCGCTGCCAGAGGGCACCACCGTCCTGGAGGCCAGCGCGGGCACCGGCAAGACGTTCACCATCGCGGGGCTCGTCGCGCGCTACGTCGCCGAGGGCGTCGCCACGATGGACGAGCTGCTCGTCGTGAGCTTCAGCCGCGAGTCGACGCGTGAGCTGCGCGAGCGGGTCCGCGAGCGACTCGTGAGCGCGCGCGACGGGCTGAGCGACCCGGCGTCTGCTCCGTCGGACGATCGAGTGCTCGTGCATCTCGCGGACGCCGACGCGGCTGAGATCGGCGTACGCCGGCGCCGGCTCGAGGAGGCACTCGCCGTCTTCGACGCGGCGACGGTCACCACCACCCACGGCTTCTGCCAGCAGGTGCTGCTCGCGCTCGGCACCGCCGGTGACTACGACACCGGCGCGGCGCTGATCGAGAACATCGGCGACCTCGTGTCCGAGGTGGCGGACGACCTGTACGTGCGCAAGTGGGGCGCTCCGAACGCCGACAAGGCGACGATGTCGCGTCAGGAGTTCCACCAGCTCGCGGTCGCGGCCGCCACCGACCCGGCGACCGCCCTCGTGCCCGACGATGCGGACCCCGACAGCCTGCCCGGCATGCGCGCGCGCATCGCCGCGGCCGTTCGCACCGAGGTGGACAAGCGCAAGCGGCGCCAGCAGCTCGTCGACTACGACGACATGCTGATCCGGCTGGCCACCACGCTGACCGACCCCACCTCGGGGCCTGTTGCGCGCGAACGTCTGCGCGCGCGCTACCGGATCGTGCTCGTCGACGAGTTCCAGGACACCGACCCGGTGCAGTGGAGCATCCTGCGCGAGGCGTTCCACGGGCACCGCACGCTGGTGCTGATCGGCGACCCCAAGCAGGCGATCTACGGCTTCCGCGGCGCCGACGTGCACGCCTACCTCGAGGCGAAGGCGTCGGCCACGGCCGTGCGGACCCTCCCGACCAACTGGCGAAGCGACGCCCTGCTGGTCGACGGCATGGCCGCCGTCTTCAACGACGCGGCCCTCGGCGACCCGCGTATCCGCGTCCTGCCGGTCACCGCCGAGCACTCCGGCCGGATGGTGGACGCCACTGCCCCGGTGCGGCTACGGGTCGTGCAGCGCGACGGATTGGCCCTGGTCAGCAACGGCACGGCGAGAACGGGTGAGGCCAAGGACGTGGTCGCTCGCGATCTCGCCGTCGAGGTGGTGGCGCTGCTCTCGGGCGGGCCGAAGCTCCGGCCGCGCGACACGGGTCCCGAACGCAATGTCCTGCCGCGCGACATCGCCGTGCTCGTCCGCGACCACAGGCAAGCCCAGCTCGTGCAGTCATGCCTGCGCGCCGCCGGCGTACCGGTGGTGCTGACCGGGAAGACGAGCGTCTTCGCGACACCGGCCGCCGCCGAGTGGCAGGTGCTGCTCGAGGCGCTCGAGCAGCCGCACCGCACGACGCGGGTACGCCGGCTGGCGCTCAGCCGGTTCGTCGGTCTCAGCGCCACCGAGCTCGACGCCGGTGGCGACGACGTCGCCGACGAGCTCGCCCTGCGGCTGCGCATCTGGGGCAACGTGCTCGAGACCCGTGGCGTGGCAGCGCTGTTCGAGGCGGTGTCGTTGTCTCAGCAGGTGCAGCACCGCATCCTCGGTCAGGTCGACGGTGAGCGGCTGCTGACCGACCTCCGCCACATCGCCGAGGTCATGCACGAGGCGGTGCTCGAGGGGCAGCTCGGCCTCAGCGCGATGCTCGTGTGGCTGCGGCGGCGGCGCGACGAAGCCAGGAACGAGGGCGGACAGGAGCGCAGCCGACGGCTGGAGACCGAGGCCGCGGCGGTGCAGGTCATCACGGTGCACACCAGCAAGGGCCTGGAGTTCCCGGTCGTCATGGTGCCGTTCGCCTGGGACCTGTTCGCGCGCAACGACCCGGCCACCGCTGTCTTCCACGACGACAACGACCACCGGGTCCGCGACGTCGGCGGGAAGGGCGGCCCCGACTGGGCGGCCCATGCCAGCAAGCACAAGCAGGAGGAGACCGACGACGAGCTGCGGCTCACCTACGTCGCCATGACGCGCGCGCAGTCGCACCTCGTGCTCTGGTGGGCGCCGACGTGGAACACCCCGACGTCACCGCTGAACCGGCTGTTGCTGCACGACAATCCCGCGGATGTCGCGCCGCGCGGGATCGACGTCCCTGACGACGCAACCGCCCTGGCCGCCTTCCGCGCCAGGGCCGCGGGAAGCGGAGGCGGCCTCGGCGTCGACGTGGTCGTGGCGCGCCCGCCGGAGGTGTGGTCGCTGGTTCGGACGCCCTCGCCGAAGCTCGACCTCGCGTCCTTCACTCGGTCGCTGGACACGGGCTGGCACCGCACGTCCTACAGCGCACTGACGTCCGCCGTGCACGAGCAGTCGGTGCGACTCGGCAGCGAGCCGGAGGTCGGCCAGAAGGACGACGAAGTCGACCTGGAGGAGGTCCCCGCAGCTGAGCCCGGCGACGACGCACACCTGCGCGCGGTCACGTCGTCGTGGGATGACCTGCCGGGTGGGGCGGCGTTCGGCACGCTGGTGCACACGGTGCTCGAGGAGCTCGACGACCCGGCCGACGAGGACGCCGTGAGCGCGACCGTTGCAGCGCAGGTCGAGCGGCAGGCGCCCGGGACCGATGTCCCACAACTGACCGCCGGGCTGATGACAGCGTTGGGCACACCGTTGGGCGAGCAGGCCGGCGGCGCGCCGCTGCGTGCCATCCCGTCAGCGAACCAGCTGGCCGAGCTCGACTTCGAGCTGCCGCTCGGCGGCGGTGACGAGCCCGCGCGCAGCACGGGTGGTGCTCGGTGACCTCGTGCCGCTGTGGCGGGAGCACTGCCCGACCGGCCTGCTGTCGACGTACGCTGACGCGCTCGCCGAGCTGCCGGACGTCCCGCTGCGCGGCTACCTGAGCGGCAGCATCGACGCCGTCCTGCGCGTTGGGACGCCGGCGAGCCCGCGCTATCTCGTCGTCGACTACAAGACCAACCGCCTCGGTGGGTACGACGAGCCGCTGACCGCGTGGCACTACCGGCCCAGCGCGCTGGAGAGCGCGATGGTCGACGCGCACTACCCGCTGCAGGCGCTGCTGTACGCCGTCGCGCTGCACCGCTATCTGCGGTGGCGGCAGCCCGGCTACGACCCTGGCGAGCACCTCGGCGGAGTGCTGTACCTCTTCCTGCGCGGCATGTCCGGGCCTGATGTGCTCGGCGCCGACGGCTCGCCTCCCGGCGTGTTCAGCTGGCGTCCCCCGACCGGCCTGGTCACGGGATTGTCCGACCTGCTGGCGGCATCGCCATGACCGCCGTCTTCGACTCGTCACTGGCGCTGCGGGCGGAAGGGCTGCTCGGCGACTTCAACCGCGCCGGCATCCTGTCGGCCGCCGACGTGCACGTGGCCCGCCGGCTCGCGGCCATCGGCGGCGAGGACGACGAGGCTGTGCTGCTCGCGGTCGCTCTCGTGGTGCGCTCGACGAGGCACGGGTCGGTCGTGCTCGACCTCGCGACGGCCGAGTCGACGACGAGCCCCGACGTCGACGACGACATCGAGGCACCGGAAGCCGGCGTACCGCTGCACTGGCCGGACGACTGGGTGACGCGCTGCGCGGCGAGCCCGCTGCTCGGTGGACCGCTGCGGATGGTCGGCTCGCGCCTCTGGCTCGGCAGGTACTGGGACCAGGAGGAGCAGGTCGCGCATGAGCTGACGGAGCGCTGCGCGTCGCGCCCGGACGATCTCGACCTCGCCGTGCTCAAAGCCGGTCTGCGCCGGCTGTTCCCCAAGGCTGCCGACGGCGACCAGCGGCTGGCCGCGGCCTGTTGCGCCTTGTCGCGGGTCAGCGTCCTTGCCGGCGGGCCCGGGCACCGGCAAGACCACCACGGTCAGCCGGGTGCTGGCGCTGCTGCGCGAGCAGCACCCCGGCTGGCGCATCGCGCTCGCCGCGCCCACCGGGAAAGCCGCAGGCGCGGTTGGAGGAGGCTGTGCGGTCGTCCACCGCCGATCTCCCGGCGTCAGATCGCGAGCGGCTGGGCGACCTGCCGGCGACGACGCTGCATCGGCTGCTCGGCTGGCGGCGCGACGCACGCAGCCGGTTCCGCCACGACCGCACCAACCGGCTGCCGGTCGAGGTCGTCGTCGTCGACGAGAGCTCGATGGTGTCGTTGACGATGATGGCGCGACTGCTCGAGGCGCTGCGCCCGTCCACGCGACTCGATCCTCGTCGGTGACCCCGACCAGCTCGCGTCCGTCGAGGCGGGCGCTGTCCTCGGGGACCTGGTCGACCGGGAGACGCTGGGCCGGCGTACGCCGCCCATGGCCGCCGCGCTGCACGCCGTACTTCCCAAAGCCACCATCGAGGAGCAGCCGGAGTCACCGGCGGCGCTGGTGCGCGACGGGGTGGCCGCGCTGACGACCAACCGCCGGTTCCCGGCGGAGAGCGGCATCGCCCAGCTCGCGGCCGCCGTGCAGGAGGGCCGCGCGCAGGACGCCCTCGATGTGCTTCGTTCGGGCAGCCTGGGAGTCGAGTTCGTCGAGGTCGACGACGACGCCCGGCTCACTGTGGAACAGCTCGCCGGTCTCCGTACGGATGTCGAGCACAGCGGCGTCACCATGCACGAGGCCGCCGAACGTGGGGACGCCGTGGCGGCGCTGGCAGCGCTCGAGCAACACCGGCTGCTCTGCGCCCATCGCCGCGGACCGCGCGGCGTGCAGCACTGGAGCGCGATGTCCGCGCACTGGATCGCGGAGGCGCACCCCGTGGTCCCGCGAGCCGACGGCCGCTACGCCGGCGAGCCGCTGCTGGTGACGACCAACGACCACGACATCGGGCTGTACAACGGCGACACGGGCGTGGTCGTGGACGACGGCAAGGGCGGGCTGATCGCTGTGTTCGGGCGCGGCGGCGACCCGATCCCGGTTCCGCTGGTGCGGCTCGGCGCGGTCCGCTCGCTGCACGCGATGACGGTGCACCGCAGCCAGGGCAGCCAGTTCGCCCGGGTCACCGTCATGCTGCCGCCCGCCGCATCCCCGCTCGGGACTCGGGAGACGCTCTACACGGCGGTGACCCGGGCGACGTCTCACGTCCGGGTGATCGGCTCGGCGGAGGCGTTCGCCACGGCCGTCGAGCGCCCCGCCGCTCGCGCGACCGGCCTTCGGGAGCGCCTGGCGATCTCGCAGACGTCACCGTAGAGCCGACGACTAGCCCGGTTCTTATCATCGGTTACGAGAGGAACCGATGAGATGGCTCGGCACGGGCGGGCCGGCGAGGCTGACCACGTCGTTTGGGCATCCGGGCACACCCGCGGCGGTACGCTCGCGGCGACATCGACATACCCGGCTCGTCGACCACGTGGACGCCCGGAGGCGCTGCCTATGACGAAACCGGCAATCCTCACGGTCGACGACGACCCGATGGTGTCGCAGGCGATCAGCCGCGACCTCCGGGCCCAGTACGGGTCGGACTACAGCATCCTGCGGGCGACCTCGGGCGCGGAGGCGCTCGAGATCCTCGCCGAGCTGGTGCTGCGCGACCGGCCCGTGGCGCTGATCGCCAGCGACCAGCGGATGCCGGAGATGACGGGCATCGAGATGCTCGGCCAGGCCCGGAGCCAGGCACCCGACGCCAAGTTCTTGCTGCTCACGGCGTACGCCGACACCGACGTCGCGATCAAGGCGATCAACGACATCGGGCTCGACTACTACCTGCTCAAGCCGTGGGACCCGCCGGCCGAGCGGCTCTACCCCGTCATCGACGACCTGCTGGGCGACTGGCAGCAGGCGCACCCGCAGGACACCGGCGACGTGCGGGTGGTGGGGCACCGCTGGTCGGAGCACAGCCACGACGTCAAGACGTTCCTCGCCCGCAACCACGTGCCCTACCGGTGGCTCGACATCGACAGGGACGACGAGGCGCAACAGCTGCAGGAGCTCGCGCAACGCCGGGCTCGACGACCTCCCGCTCGTCCTCGTGCCCGACCACGACGTCCTCCGGTCCCCGTCGACCCTCGACCTCGCCGGCGCGCTCGGCCTGCGCACCCGCGCCGAGCAACCGCTCTACGACCTGTGCATCGTCGGCGGCGGTCCGGCCGGCCTCGCCGCCGCGGTGTACGGCGCGTCCGAGGGCCTGCGGACCGTCGTGGTCGAACGGGAAGCACCCGGCGGCCAGGCCGGCCAGAGCGCCTCGATCGAGAACTACCTCGGCTTCCCGAAGGGCCTGTCCGGCGCCGACCTCACCCACCGCGCTGTCGCCCAGGCAGTGCGGTTCGGGGCCGAGATGGTGCTGGCCCGCGACGTCATGTCGTTCGAGGTGAGAGGGCCGGTGCGCGCGGTGCGCCTCGGCGACGCCGGAGAGCTGGAGGCGCGCGCGTTGCTGGTGGCGACCGGAGTGTCGTACCGGCGGCTCGAGGCGCCCGGCATCGAGGCGCTCTCGGGTCGCGGCGTGTACTACGGCGCGACGGCGAGCGAAGCGATGCAGTGCCAGGGCGACGACGTGTACGTCGTCGGGCGCGGCCAACTCGGCCGGTCAGGCGGCCCTGAACCTGGCCCGCTACGCGAAACGCGTGGTGCTCGTCGTGCGCGGTGACGCGCTCGAGAACACCATGTCGCTCTACCTCGTCGCGCGCATCCGGGCCGAGGCAGAACATCGAGGTGCGGCTCCGCAGCGAGGTCGGCAGCGCTCGCGGCGACGGCCATCTGGAGGCAATCACGCTGGTCGACCGCGACACCCGCGCGGAGGAGGAGCTGCCGACGAGCTGGCTGTTCGTCTTCATCGGAGCATCGCCGCGCACCGACTGGCTGGGCTCCACGGTCGTCCGCGACGAGCAAGGGCTTCGTCATCACCGGGCAGGATCTCCTCGCCTACGTCGCAGTCCGCGGTCATGGCCGTTGACCCGGGCGCCGTTCGCCCTGGAGACCAGCGTGCCCGGAGTGTTCGCCGCCGGCGACGTACGACTCGACTCGATGAAGCGCGTGGCGTCGGCCGTCGGCGAGGGCGCCATGTCGGTCTATCTCGTGCACCGCTACCTGGCGACGATGTGATGCAGCTCGACGACCTGCGCCCCCTCAACCTCTTCGAAGGGCTCGAGCGACGACGACCTGCTCGAGCTGATCGAGCTCGGCACCGAGGTGCGCTTCGGGCCCGGCGACGAGCTCTTCCGCGAGGGCGGTGCCGCCGAGTTCTGGTGGGTCCTCGTGGAGGGGCAGGGTCGACCTGGTCCGCCATGTCGGTCGCGAGGAGACGGTGCTCGGGGCGATGGACGTGCCCGGGACGCTGGGCCGGTGGTTTCCGCGCCTGGGACGACAACGGCGTCTATCTCGCGACGGGCCGAGCCTCGGTGGCCGGCCGGGTCCTGCGAGTGCCGGCCGAGTCGTTGCGGAAGTGGTCGAGCGACTCGTTCCCGTTCGCTGCGCACCTCATCGAGGGACTGTTCCGCACCGCGCGCAACTTCGAGGCCGTGACCCGACAGCGGGAGGCCCTCGTCGCCCTGGGCACCCTGGCGGCCGGACTCGCGCACGAGATCAACAACCCGGCCGCGGCGGCGACGCGCGCCGTCGACGCTCTCGGTGACGCGTGCGACGTGTTGCTGTCCTCCCTCGGACGGCTCGCGGCAGGGTCGATCGCCGCCGACCAGTTCCTCGAGCTCGACGCGCTTCGCCGCGAGATCAAACCGCCGGCGGCGACCGAAAGCGCCATGGCACAGGCCGATCGCGAGGACGCACTGTCGACCTGGCTGTCCCGCCACGGCGTCGAGAGGGACTGGCAGATCGCGCAGCCGCTCGCCGCTGCGGGCGTCGACACCGCGTGGTGTGACCGGGCAGCCTTGGTACTCGGCAGCCACGCTCTCGAACCAGGACTGGAATGGGTGGCGAGCACCCTGTCGGCGACGACGCTGCTGGGCGAGGTGAAGGAGTCGACCCGGCGCATCTCCGAGCTGGTCGCGGCAGTGAAGTCCTACTCGCAGCTCGACCGGGCGTCGATGCAGCAGACCGATGTCGCCGAAGGACTGGAGAGCACCCTGGTGATGCTGTCGCACCGGATCCCGGCGAAGGTCACCGTCGTGCGCGACTACGGCGCCGACGTCCCACCGATCGACGCGGCTGCCGGCGAGCTCAACCAGGTGTGGACGAACCTCATCGACAACGCCATCGACGCGATGGCGGGCAATGGCACGCTGCGGGTGTCGACGCGCACCGACAACGACGCCGTGGTGGTGGAGATCGGTGACACCGGCACCGGGATGAGCCACGAGGTGCAGGGTCACGCGTTCGAGCCCTTCTTCACCACGAAGGGCGTGGGAAAGGGCACCGGCCTCGGTCTGGACATCTCCCGTCGCATCGTCGTCGATCGACATGGTGGTGAGATCACCATCGACGTACAACCGGGCGAGACGGTGCTGCGGGTCCGGCTGCCGCGGCGCCCCCCGGCATCGCGTTGACAGAGGAGGTGACCACGACGACCACTGCGCTGGACCGGGGACGGGAGGCCTTCGAGCGGGAGGCGTGGGCCACCGCGTCCGACGAGCTGACCGTGGCCGACGGGCAGTCACCGCTCGACGCCGACGACCTCGAGCGGCTCTCCCTGGCTGCCTACCTCTCCGGCCGCGACGCGCAGAGCTTGGAGACCCTGGAGCGAGCGCACCAGGCGCACCTGCTCAACAACGACCCTGTCAGGGCCGCCCGGTGCGCGTTCTGGCTCGGCATGAGCCTGAACTATCACGGCGAAGTAGCCCGCGCCGGCGGATGGATCGCGCGGGGACAGCGGCTGGTCGACGACGGGAAACTCGACTGCGCCGAGCGAGGACTCCTGCTGCTTCCGACGGCGTTCGCCACGTTGTTCGGGGGCGGGCCCGCCGCGGCGTACGAGATCTTCGCACAGGCCGGCACCATCGGCGACCGTTTCGCCGACCGCGACCTGATCGCGCTCGCCCGCCACGGCCAGGGCCAGTCGCTGATCCGCGCGGGCGACCGGGCGGGCGGGTTCGCTCTGATCGACGAGGTGATGGCAGCGGTCGCGGCCGACGAGGCCGGACCGCTCGTGACCGGGCTGATCTACTGCGCCGTGATCGAGACCTGCCACGACGTCTTCGACCTGCGCCGGGCGCACGAGTGGACCGCCGCCCTCACCCGATGGAGCGCGCGCCAGCCCGAACTGGTGCCCTTCCGCGGGCAGTGCCTCGTGCATCGTTCCCAGGTGATGCAGCAGACGGGCGCCTGGCCCGAAGCCATGCAAGAGGCGCGGCAGGCCTGCCACTGGCTGTCCACGCCGACCGTTCAGCCCGCGCTCGGTGCGGCGATGTACCAGATGGGCGAGCTGCACCGGCTGCGCGGCGAGACGGACGAGGCCGAGGCCGCCTATCGCAAGGCCAGCGAGTGCGGGCACTACCCGCAGCCGGGACTGGCGCTGCTGCGCCTCGCTCAAGGCCGCCTCGCCGCAGCCGTAGCCGCGATCCGCGGGGCGTCCAACGAGGTGACCGACCGGCTGATCCGGGCCCGGATCCTCGCGGCGTACGTCGAGATCGCGCTCGTCAACGAGGACGTCGCCACGGCTCGCACCGCATCCGACGAGCTGACCGACATTGCGGACGCCGAGGCGCCGCTGCTGGCGGCGATGGCCGGCCATGCGCGGGGCGCGGTGCTGCTCGCCGAGGGCGAGGCGCAGGCCGCGCTGGACGCGCTGCGCGAGGCGAGTGCGGGATGGCGCGCCCTCGGACTTAGGTACGACGGGGCGCGCACCCGCGTGCTGATCGGCCGGGCCCGCCGGGCCCTCGGTGACGACGACACAGCGGAGCTCGACGTCGATGCCGCCCGTGCAGTGTTCGTCGAGCTCGGCGCGAAGCCCGACCTCGACGAGCTGGACCGGCTGGACCCGTCACCGCCGCTCGACACCGGCGCCGGGCTGAGCCCGCGCGAGCTCCAGGTGCTTCGTCTCGTCGCGACGGGCATGACCAACCAGGCCGTCGCCGCCGAGCTGGTGCTGAGCGAGCGGACGGTCGCCCGCCACGTCAGCAACATCTTCGTCAAGCTCGGACTGTCGTCGCGGTCGGCTGCCACGGCGTACGCGTACGAGCACCACATGATCGGCTGAGGTCTGCCAGCACGCGACCGCACAGCCGCTCAGGCGCGCTGACGCTCCTCCCGCTGTCGGACCAGCTGCTCGACCGCGATCGGCAAGGTCGACTCGAAGTCGATGAGCTTCGCCCAGGTCGGGGTCACGACGACCCGGACCATGCCGTCGTGGTAGAGCGAGCGCACCTCCTTCTCCCAGACGACCCGCTGCTCGGGGGTCATCTCGTAGGTGCTGTTCGCCTCGAGGAACTCGTCGGGAATGCCATCGACGAAGTCCAGCTCGGCCCGGCCGCGGATGAGCAGGATCTTGGGCGGGTGCACCTCGGTGTCGATCGTCAGGGCAACCGCCGGGTTCTCGCGCAGGGACGCGAGCTTCGGGGCGTTCTTCGGCGTGCACATGATGATCTCCGAGCCGTTCCAGGTGAACCCGATCGGGACGGTGCGGGGCGTGCCGTCCTTGGCGACGTAGGCCAGGCGCGTCAGGTCGCGAGCCAGCAGCTCCTGGCTGAGCGGTCGGTTCAGGATCTCGGTGATCTCGTTCGGCTGCACGGCTACTCCTCCGTAGTTGGTCGCTGGTCAGACCTGGGACGGAGCCAGCGCCACATTCTCGACATCCGGAAGCCCGCTGGGCAAAAATGCCCATGCCCCACGCGGCCGAAGTTGGGTGGTTCAGCGGAAGTCGCGGCGTCCGGCGCTTCCTAGCCTCGAGACGAGGTCACAAGGAGGCCACCATCATGGACGCGATCAACGGCGCCACCCACATCGACACCGTGGTCATCGGGGCGGGTCAGGCCGGCCTGTCGGCGAGCTACCACCTGTCCCGCGCAGGGCGCGAGCACATCGTCCTCGACTCCTACGAGCGGGTCGGCGACAACTGGCGCTGCCACTGGGACTCGCTGCGGCTCTACAGCCCCGCCCGCGCGGCCGGGCTGCCCGGCATGCGGTTCCCGGCCAAGCGCTCGGCGTACGCGACCAAGGACCAGATGGCCGACTTCCTCGAGACCTACCGCGCGAGGTTCGACCTGCCGGTCCGCGGCGGCGTCCGGGTGGCGCGGGTGTACCGCGAGGACGACCGTTACGTCGTCACCTGCACCGACGGCTCGTCGTACGTCTGCGACAACGTCGTGGTCGGCACCGGCACCTTCGGCCGTACGCCGAGCGTGCCCGGGTTCGCCGGCGAGCTGAGCCCTGAGATCCGCCAGCTGCACTCGAGCGACTACAAGCGCCCGGACCAGCTCCTGCCCGGCGGCGTGCTCGTCGTGGGCGCGTCCCACTCCGGCGGCGACATCGCGTTCGAGGCAGGGACGGCCGGGCACCCGGTGGTGCTCAGCGGCCACATCCACGGGCAGATGCCGTTCGATCTCGACAAGCGGCCGGCGAAGGCCGCCTTCCCGGTGCTGTTCTTCCTCGCCAAGCACGTCCTCACCATGCGCACCCCGATCGGGCCGAAGATCCGCGAGGAGATCCGCATGCACGGCGGGCCGCTGCTGCGGGTGAAGAAGGCCGACCTGGCCCGGGTTGGCGTCGAGATGACGCCGGCGCGCACCGCGGGCGTGCAGGACGGCCGGCCAGTGTTGGACGGCGACCGCGTCCTCGACGTGACGAACGTCGTGTGGTGCACGGGCTTCCGCCAGGACTTCTCGTGGATCGACCTGCCGATCACGGATGAGCACGGCTGGCCGCTTGAGCAGCGCGGCATCGTGGAGAGTGCGCCGGGGCTGTACTTCGTCGGGCTGGCGTTCCAGTTCGCGTTCTCGTCGATGCTCGTCGGCGGCGCGGGCCGGGATGCGGAGTACGTCGTGAAGCACCTCGTGTCGCGGTCGCGGACCAGTCGGCGGGCGCGGACCAAGGTCGCGGCGTAGTCGTCAAGATCATTTGTGCCCCATCGGCTGACCCCACGGCCGTTTTCGCGGCCGATGTGGCACGAACGATCACCGGTCGGTGTGCTTCAACGCAGATGATGATCCGCGGGGTCTCCCCTTTCCCGCAGACTGGGGCGGTGTCCCGGTGGGTGCTGCACGTCGACCTCGACCAGTTCCTGGCCGCGGTCGAGGTGCTGCGGCACCCCGAGCTGCGCGGCCGGGCGGTCGTGGTGGGCGGCGACGGGGACCCGACCAAGCGCGGTGTGGTCAGCACAGCGTCGTACGAGGCACGGGCACTCGGTGTCAGGTCGGGTACGCCGTTGCGCACGGCAGCGCGGCGCATCCCGGACGCGGTGTTCCTGCCCGTCGACTTCGAGCACTACGAGGCTGCGTCCGCAGCGGTGATGGCCGCACTGCGCAGCGACGGCACAGTCGTCGAGCCGCTCGGCTGGGACGAGGCGTTCCTCGCGATCGACACCGACGACCCTGAGTCGGCAGCACGCCAGGCGCAGGACCGCGTGCGTGAGGCGACCGGGCTGGACTGCACCGTGGGCATCGGTCAGAACCGGCTGCAGGCCAAGCTGGCGAACGGCTTCGGCAAGCCGGCCGGTGTCTTCCGGATCACCGGTGACACCTGGTTCGAGGTGCTGGGCGACCTGCCGACCCGCGCGCTCTGGGGCATCGGTGGCAAGACGGCGCGCAAGCTCCAGGAGCTGGGCATCCTCACGGTCCGGCAGCTGGCCGAGGCCGACGAGGCCGTGCTCGCCGCTCGGTTCGGTCCGACCAACGGACCGTGGCTGCTGCGGCTAGGTCAGGGTCGCGACAGCGCGACGGTGGACGACACGCCGTACACGGCGAGGAGCCGCGGCCGCGAGGTGACCTACCAGGTCGACATCGACGACTGGGACGAGGTACGCCGCGAGGTGGTCGCCCTCGCGCGCCGCATCGCAGGTGAGATCGCGGACGGCGGACCTCCGGCGGTCCGCGTTGTGGTGAAGGTCCGCTACGTGCCCTTCTTCACCGAGACGCACTCGCGCACGCTGGCTACGCCGACCGTTGACGCCGACACGATCGAGCGGGCCGCGCTCGAGGCACTGGAGCGGTTCACCCCCGACAGGGCGGTGCGCCTGCTCGGCGTACGCACCGAACTCGCACGGTGAGGCTCACGGATCCATTGCGTATGCGGGACTGACTCCGGCGGCGACACAAGGCTCAAACTGGTGCGTCGTGGGTGATCGTGCTGCGGCTCGGGTAGCCGCAGCCTCACCCGCGGTAGCCGGCATTGTGCGGACGGCTGACACGACCGCTTGGAAACGCGGCCCGACCTTCTGAGCAGGGTTTCGTCATGTCGAATGTCGGACTAGGGTCCTAGCTCCGACGACAGGGGTGGGGCATGAGAATCAGAAGCATCACAGCGGCACTGGCTGCAACCGGACTGCTGCTGGTAGGGATGGCTGGACCGGCGCAGGCGGGCAAGCCGTTCGAGAAGGTGGGGCACTACGAGGCGGAGTTCGGCTTCGACACGGAGGAGTGCGGGCTGGACGTGCACATCGAGTCGGTCGTGTCGGGGCGGTTCTCGATCCATCCGGTGAAGGGGTCAACCCAGGCGTTCCTGGCACATGACGTCTTCCGATTCGCCGAGACAATCACGTTGGTCGGTGACCCGGACGGGCCGTTCGTCACGACGCGCGCGCACGGCAACTTCCGAGAGACCAAGGCAGTGCAGGTGGACCCGGTCAACAACCCGAACCTCTACGCGTTCACCTCGGTGGATGCCGGGCGGTTCCAGATGTTCGACTCCTCGGGTCGGCAGATCTTCTCCGGCAACGGGGTGTTCAAGGTGACCGACGTCTTCGACACCCTGGGCGACAGCGAGCCCGGCGGGGAGTACGTCGAGACTCTCTCCGAGGTGAATCACGGCGGCCAGAAGGGCGACTTCTGCGGGGCCTTAGTGGGGGCGCTGACATAGGGGTTGTTCGACCGCCGAGACGCACGGTCTTGCCCTGGGTCTCGCGAGACGAACGCGAGCAGCTCACGTCGCGGAGAGCCGGGCCTCATCAGCCTTGCGCTCATCATCCGCTGACCTCTGCACGACCGCCGATCTGGGCGCACCCGACTGGCTCGTGGGTCAGGCAGCTTGGAGCGCGCGCATGGCGAGCCCGAGGATGTGCGCGATCGTCCGTGCTCGGGTGATCTCGGTGCGCGTCCAGGTTCGCGGGGCGTGGGAGTACCCCTCAAGCAGGCCGATGGTCTGGCCGCGTGCGACGACTGGGACGACCAGTGCTGAGCCGTGGCCGAGCTCGCGCAAGAGGGCAGCTTCGGCAGGGTCCGCCGTGGGGTCGCCAGCCACGATCTGGGCTGCAACGCGATCGGCGATCACTCGTGCGGTGAGCGGGTAGTCAGCGAGCGCGAAGACGCGGGGTTCGAGTGACCAGGTGTCGTGGTCAACGCCACGGACACTGTTCGTGTCGGGGTCGAAGACGGACAACAGCACCTCGTCGGCATGGAGGAGATCGGCGATCAGGGTCGTCGCTTTGGCGAGCTGGTCCAGATCGGGGACTGCGGCGAGCCACGCGCTGAGGTCTTCCAGACGCCCGTCGCTGTCCGGCGAGAGCCCCCCGCCGGCGCCCTGCAGCGCCTGGAACGCGGTCGACCGGCACCGACTGATAGCGCCGGGGTTCGCCTTCGCCCATGGCGGAGCCGGGCGCCCGAGGGCGTAGCCCTGACCGAACGTGACATCGAGGTCGGCGAGGATCTCGAGCTCCGCGAGCGTTTCGATGCCCTCAGCAACGATCGTGCTGCCGACTCGACGCGCGTAGCGGACCAGGGCCTCGACCAGAGACAGCTTCGCGTCGTCGTGATCCAGCCCCGCCACCAGGAGTCGATCAAGCTTGATCAGCTCCGGGCGCAGTTGCATGAGGCGGGTCAGGCCCGCGTAACCAGCTCCGGTGTCGTCGACGGCGATGCTGGCACCGCGCCGGCGCAGCCGGGCGACGTGCGCGTCGAGGCTCGGCGCGGACTCGGCGTCCTGCTCGGTGATCTCCATGACGATGGAGGACAGGTCATTGGGCAGCGCCCGCCAGACCTGTTCGTCGTCGAGTGCCCCCGGGCTGACATTCAGCGAGAGGTACCGTCCGGCCGGGACGGGGATGCTCAGCGCCGTGCGCAGTGCACGCGCCTCCAGCGCTGGACCGGTTCCGGCCGCCCAGGCAGCCGCGAAGGTCTCAAACGGACCATCGTCGCTGTCAGGAAAGCGCGCGAGGGCCTCGTAGCCAGCCACGTCTCCGGTGGCCAACGCAAGAATGGGCTGGTACACGACGTGCAGCCGCGGTGAGGCCAGATCGATGCTCGCCCGTTGGGCTATGCGTTGTGCCACAGCCCTCATCCCGGCCCTCGGTCATCTGCGTTGAAGTCACCCTCTCTGCAGCGTGACCATTTGACCGGCATCGGCACCGATGGTTGCCCGCTTGAACAGGTCCACCCTGATGGCGGCAGGGCCGAAAGAACCCTTTTGTCCACGCTCAGGTCGCGCGCGAGCCGTGCTGTTCGGCGAAGCTCGTCCGGTACCGGGAGGGCGAGACGCCATAGCGAGCGACGAACGCCTGCCGCAGCGCCTCGGCCGAGGCGAAGCCACAGCGAGCGGCCACGCCGGAGGCGGGCAGCCCGGTGGACGTGAGCAGGTGTGCTGCTGCTTCGGTCCTGGCGTGCCGGACGTACCGGCCGGGTGTCTGGCCCACGTGCTCGGTGAACAGTCGATTGAGGTGCCGTTCGCTGACGCCCGCGTGCCTCGCGAGTTCGCTCGTGGACAGGTCGCCGCCCAAGTTGCTGGTCACGTGGTCAACCAGTTGCCGGACGAGCGGCAGGTCGGGAGGAGGCGCCTCGATGAACATGCTCATCTGCGCCTGGTTGCCCGGCCTCTGCAGGTAGGTCACGAGCGAGCGGGCAACGCTGCGGGCCAGCTCGCTGCCATGGTCCTCGGCGACGAGTGCCAGCGTCAGGTCCAGGGCACTGGTCACGCCGGCGGCCGTAGTCACGTCCCCGTCGCGGATATAGATCGGGCGAGGGTCCACCGTCACCTCGGGGTACGCGTGGGCGAGCCCGTCGGCGAACTGCCAGTGGGTGGTCGCGCGCTTCCCGTTCAGCAGGCCGGCCGCGGCCAGCAGCGTCGTTCCGGTGCAGACCGAGGTCACTCGCCGGCTCACGTGAGCCAGCCGTCGTACGTGCGCGATGAGCTGAGGGCTTTCGGCCGCTCGTTGGTGTCCCCAGCCACCGGAGATCACCAGCGTGTCCAGCGGGCCCCGGCAGCTCTCGATGGCTGCGTGCGCTTGCAGCGTCATGCCGGACTGGCAGCTGATGGGGTGGCCACCCGGGCTGACGACCCGGACCCGGTATCCCGGGCGAGCCTGGTACTGGTTCGCCAGGTCGAGCGTGTCGGTCACACAGGCGATGTCCAACAGCTGCGCCAGGGGGTAGCCGACGACCACCACGTCACGCTCGTCCATGGGTTCCTCCTCGGCCGTCGGACGAGTATGCCAGTATTTCGGACCTTTCCGCCACGAACTCTCGCCCGTCCGGTACGTCCGCAATTGACTGTGACCTTCGAGCGGCACAAGAGCCGCTGCCACGGACAGTCGGACGGAGCGGAGACGTGAGACTGGGACGGAAGGCCGTGACCCGCGGGTCGGTCCGCCGGTTCGCGATCCACTACGTCGAGATGCTGGCGGCGATGGGCGTCGGGATGCTCGTCCTGGGGATGGGCGCAGAGGCGCTGCTGGGATGGCTGGACGTCGAACCCGTCGCCGAGGGCACGGTGGCGGAAACGATGTGGATGGCCACCACGATGTCGGTCGGGATGGCGGTGTGGATGCGCTACCGCCACCACTCCTGGTCGAGTACGGCCGAGATGTGCGCAGCCATGTACGTGTCCTTCGCGGTGCTGTACCCGCCCTTCTGGGCCGGGCTGCTGTCCGGCGACGGCGTGATGATGATCGGCCACACGCTGATGTTTCCGGCGATGCTGCTGGTGATGCTCCGCCGGTGGGACGAGTACAGCGCCGGCCACCGTGCCCACGAGAACAGCCTCGTTCACTCGTAGCGGCGGCCGCCCTCGACGACTAGCCGTGCCGTACGAAGTCTTCGACCGCCCTCGCGGTGCGAGCAGGCTCCCCGAGCCATACGCCATGACCGGTGGGCAGCATCTCCAGCCGCGCCTTCGGTATCAGTCCGGTCGCTTCCTGGGCGACCGATGGGCCGCCGATCGGGTCGCGCTCGCCCCAGACCACGAGCGTCGGCATGGCCACCCGGCGCAGCTCGTCGGGTCGCACGCGCGAACCACGCCGCCACCCGGAGGGCGTCAGCAACGCGAAGGGTGAGATCAGTGTGCGGAACTCGGTACGAGCGGCGTGGTCGGCGATCGGATCTCTGCCCACGGCCACCATCAGGTCGACCAGGTCCGGATGTCGGGGAAGGGTCTCTCCCTCGCCCATGAAACGCCCCAACCGGAGCGCTGACTTCCGGCTGGGTGGCACCAGCCGCGAGAGCAGGTCCCCCAATCCGGGCGTGGAGGCCAGTCGAAGCGGCAGCGGGCAGCGGGTCTTCGGCAACGTGGGTACGCCGAGCAGGACAAGCCGCTCGACCCGGTCAGGGCGGGCCAGCGCGTACCACAACGCCCGCACCCCGCCTCCCGAATGACCGAGCAACGTGACGGAGTCCAGCCCGAGGGCATCCAGGAGGTCGTCCAGCCACGCGACCGCGGCCTCGCGGAAGTCACTCCGCGAGACGTCGATCCGTTCGCTCAAGCCCAGGCCCGGCAGGTCAGCCGCCAGCACGTGGACCCCATCGAGCTCGTCAAGCAGCGGACGGAAGAACCCCGCCGTGTTACCTGTCCCGTGCAGGAGCACGACCGGCGGCCCGTCGCCCTTCTCCAGCAGATGGGCGCGGTTGCCGGAGCCCAGCTCGACATACCTACCTCGCACCGAGGCCCCGGCTAGCACGCGTTCGTAGACCTGCCGGACCTCCGCGGAATGGGCATCTCGCTCGCGCGTCTCCTGCCGCCCGCTCATCGCTGCCTCCTTCGTGCGGCGAATCCGATGATGAGGACGCTAGGAGTCGCAGGAGGCGGCGACTTCCGCCGAATCGCCCAACCTCAGTCAGGCCAGCATGGGCATTTCTGCGCACCCGCACCGGAGACGGCCGCCTCGCGGACAGCGGTCGGCGTCCTTGCCTCTGGTTTCAGTGGTTGACTTGTATCCTGGCGCTTGTAGCGCCATAATGGCGCCATGCCCAGCGTGCAGATCAAGGATGTCCCGGACGAGACCCACGCGGTGTTGCGACGTCGCGCGATAGCGGCGCACCAGTCGCTGCAGGAGTACCTGCTCAGCAGGCTGATCGCGGAAGCGAGCCGCCCGACTCTGGACGAAGTCCTCGACCGCGCCGGGGGCCGCGCCGGTGGGTCAGTCTCTCTCAAGACGGCCGTCAAGGCTGTCCGGGACGACCGTGCTGGTCGTTGACGCCAGTGTCTTAGTGGTCGCGCTCGCGGACGACGCAGCGGACGGCGATCGGGCCCGCGAGCGACTGCGAGCAGAGGACCTCGCCGCGCCCGAGCTCGTCGACCTCGAGGTCGTTTCCGCCCTGCGAAAGCAGCTGGCCTCCGGCGCCCTCGACACGAGACGTGCGCAGCTGGCGCTCACCGACCTGGCAGACCTTCCCATGCAGCGCGCAGCCCATCTGCCGTTGCTGGCCCGGTGCTGGGAACTGCGCGACAACCTAACCGTCTACGACGCCGCTTACGTAGCGCTCGCTGAGGAAATCGAAGCCGTCCTGGTCACCGGAGACTCCCGCATGGCACGGGCCCCCGGCTTGCGATGCCAAATCGAGCTTCTCGACTAGCAACGCAGGCCGACAAATCCGTTGACTCCTCGCTCTCGACCAGGTGGAGTACTCGGGCCAACAGATCGACCGCAGTCGACCAGCCAAGGAGCATCAGCCATGCCGCGAGACCTCATGTCCAGCCCGGAAGGAGAGATCCATCACTCTTGAGGACGTGAGCTTTTATGCGTTCGCTGAACCTAGGCGTCCTGGCGCACGTCGACGCCGGTAAGACCAGCCTGACCGAACGGCTGCTGTTCGCGGCCGGGGTGATCGACGAGGTCGGGAGCGTCGACGCAGGCAGCACCCAGACCGACACCCTGAGCCTCGAGCGGCAGCGCGGCATCACGATCAAGTCCGCTGTCGCGTCCTTCGTCATCGACGACGTGGCGGTCAACCTGATCGACACACCCGGCCACCCGGACTTCATCGCCGAGGTGGAGCGCGTCCTGAATGTGCTCGACGGCGCTGTCCTGGTCGTGTCGGCGGTGGAAGGCGTGCAGGCGCAGACGCGGGTGCTGATGCGCGCCCTGCAGCGACTGCGCATCCCCACGATCGTCTTCGTGAACAAGATCGACCGCGCCGGCGCGCAGGACGAGGCCGTGCTGCACCAACTCGCCGAGAAGCTGGCCCTGTCCCCCGCGCCGATGGGTTCGGTCGACGGGCTGGGCACGCGCGCGGCTTCGTTCTCGCCGTACACGTCCGCCGACGACGAGGCCGTCTCGACGTTGGTGCCTCTTCTCGCGGAGCACGACGACGCGATTCTCGCCGCGTACGTCGATGACGAACAACGGTTGCGTACGAGCGATCGCGCGACGTGCTGGGTACGCAGACGCGGAACGTGTCGATGCAGCCGGTGTACTTCGGATCGGCCATCACCGGCGCCGGCGTGGACTCCCTGATCGCCGGCCTCACCGAGCTGCTGCCGGTGGGCCAAGGCGATGTCGACGGTCCGCTTGTCGGGCGAGATATTCAAGATCGAGCGAGGGCGTGCTGGGGAGAAGGTCGGCTACGTCCGCCTGTCCTCGGGAACGATTCAGCGATCCGCAACCGGCTGACCTTGGGCGAGCGGGCCGAGGACACGGTGACCGCGATCAGCGTGTTCGACCGCGGATCGCTGGTCCAGAGCGGGTCACTCACGGCCGGTCAGATCGGGAAGGTGTGGGGTCTGGCGAACAGCCAGATCGGTGACGTGGTCGGACAGTCGCGATCGGCGTCGGCCCCGTCGTTCACCCCGCCGACACTCGAGACCGTTGTCGTCCCTCGCGATGCGGGCGACCGAGGTGCGCTGCACGGTGCGCTGACGATGCTGGCCGAGCAGGACCCGCTCATCAACGTCCGGCGCGACGACGTGCGACGGGAGCTGTCCGTGTCTCTCTACGGCGAGGTGCAGAAGGAGGTCATCGCGGCGACCCTGGCGGACGACTTCGGTGTCGACGTCACGTTCCGCGAGTCGACGACCATCTGCATCGAACGGCCCGTCGGCACCGGCGCCGCGGCCGAGTTCATCGGCAAGGAGCCCAACCCGTTCCTCGCCACAGTCGGTCTTCGCGTCGACCCGGCGCCGATCGACTCCGGCGTGGACTTCCGCCTGGAGGTCGAGCTCGGCTCCCTGCCGTTCGCGTTCGTCAAGGCGGTCGGGGACACGGTCACGGAGACGCTGCGCCAAGGGATCCACGGATGGCAGGTCACCGACTGCACGGTGACGATGACCCACTCCGGCTACTTGGCGCGGCAGAGCCACTCACACGGCACGTTCGACAAGAGCATGTCGAGCACGGCGGGGGACTTCCGCAACCTGGTGCCCCTGGTGCTGTTGAACGCGCTGAAGCAAGCCGGCACCAGGGTGTACGAGCCAGTGCACCGCTTCCGCCTCGAGTTCCCGGCCGACACGCTCGGTTCGCTGCTGCCTGCGTTGGCATCGCTGCGGGCCGTCCCGCTCACACCCCCGAACGGAGACCCGCTGGCCGTGCTGGAGGGTGAGATTCCGGCAGCACAGGTGCACCAGCTGACCCAGCGGCTGCCCGCTCTCACCCGTGGCGAAGGTGTTCTCGAGTCTCGGTTCGACCGCTACCGCCCCGTCGACGGCAAGGCTCCGGCCCGCCCGCGGACCGACCACAACCCGCTCGACCGCAAGGCATACCTGCTCAGCGTTGTCCGCCGGACCGCAGCGCGTTCCTAGACTTCTCGACGCCAACGCAGCACCATGCCCCTACCGCGAACGAGGAGAGGCGCGATGCCGACAGAGAACCAGCCCAACCCCATGGCAGATCTCGACGTCTTCGTGGGGGTGTGGCAACTAACGGCATCCCTCGCGCCAGAGGATGCACCCAAGGCGGAGACCACCTTCGAGTGGCTGAGCGGCGGGCAGTTCCTCATCCAGCGGTGGCAGGTCGACTTTCCCGAGGCCCCCGACGGCATCGCGGTCATCGGCTACGACGCCGAGAAGGCGACGTACCTCCAGCACTACTTCGACTCGCGCGGCGTCGCACGCGTGTACGAGATGACCTTCGCCGACGGAGTGTGGCAGCTCTCGCGCAACGGCACCGACTTCTCGCAGCGGTTCGTGGGCACCTTCAGCGAGGACCTCGCAACGATCGCCGGACGGTGGGAGATCTCGTACGACGGCTCGACATGGGAGCACGACTTCGACCTCACCTACCTGCGGGCGACGCCGGCCCCCAGCTAGGAATGCTGCAGATCTTCCAAGAGATCGTCGACGAAGGGATGTAGCCGATGCTCACGATGCACACGGCCGCCGAGCGGCCGGACCTCTGGAAACAGGGCATCGACTCCGCGTCGGTCTGGCCGGAGTACAACATGCACGGCGACGTGCTCAACGAGTGGTGGGGCCTGCTCGACGTCGAGCTCGCCGACTACCAGTTCGTCCTCCACGACGAGGACGAAGACCGCGTCGTGGCAGAGGGACACACCGGCCCGATGGTCTGGGACGGTCGCGACGAGAGCCTGCCACCCGGCATCGACCCGGCGCTCGAGTTGATCTTCCGGCAGAGCCGGGCCGGCGAGCCGGTGAACACGCTGTGCGCACTGGCCGCCGAGAGCCCACGCGACGGCCGACGGCGCGGGCTCGCCGTCGAGCTCCTCAAGGCCATGCGCACCATCGCCGAACGACAGGGCCTCGAGCATCTGGTGGCGCCGGTCCGCCCGTCGTGGAAGGACCGCTACCCGATCACCCCCATCGAGACGTACGTCGGGTGGCGCCGCGACGACGGGCAACTGCTCGACCCCTGGATGCGGATCCACGAACGGCTCGGCGCCCGGGTCAGCACCGCCCTGCCCGAGTCGCTGCTCATCACCGGGACGGTCGCGGAGTGGGAGTCGTGGACCGGCCTGCCGTTCCCCGAGTCGGGCGACTATGTAGTCCCGGACGGCCTCGCCCTCGTGCACATCGACCGCGACGCCGACCGGGGGTCCTACTGGGAGCCCAACGTCTGGATGATCCATCCGGCCATCGGGCAGCCGACGCCAGCGAAGCCGGCCGGGTAATGGCCTTCGAGGTCACGGCGGATGCCTACGCCCGCTTCATGGGGCGCTTCTCCGAGCCGTTGGCTGCCCGGTTCATCGAGCAGGCCGAGGTCCGGGCAGGTCAACGCTTCCTAGACGTCGGCTGCGGACCAGGAGCGCTGACCGCGCAGCTCGTCGAGCTTCTTGGCGCCGACGGCGTCTCGGCGATCGATCCCTCCGCCTCATTCGTCGAGGCAACCCGCGAGCGCTTCCCCGAGGTCGATGTGCAGTCCGGCGTCGCCGAGCGACTGCCCTTCCCCGACGAGACCTTCGACGGCGCCCTCGCCCAGCTCGTCGTGCACTTCATGTCCGACCCCGTCGCGGGACTGCGGGAGATGGCACGCGTCACCCGACCCGGCGGGGTGGTCGCCGCCTGCGTGTGGGACCACGCAGGAGGAGCGGGTCCGCTCGCGACCTTCTGGCGGGCCGTGATCGACATGGATGCGCAGGCCCATGACGAGTCAGGGCTCCCCGGCGTGCGGGAGGGTCACCTGGCCGAGCTGGCCAGGGCAGCCGGCCTGACGGTAATCGAGCCGACGTCGCTGACCGTCGGCGTCACCTACGCGACGTTCGACGACTGGTGGGAGCCCTACACCATGGGGGTTGGGCCCGCGGGTGACCACGTCGCCAAGCTCGACGGCGCGCAGCGTGCGCTCCTCCGAGACCGATGCGCGCAACTGCTGCCGCCGGCGCCGTTCGAGGTCACCGCCTCCGCCTGGTCCGTGAGCGCCCGCGCCTAGCCATCGAGCACACTGGCCGTCATGCCCCTGTCGCTGCACCACGTCGTCGTCGACGCCCATGACCTGCCAGAACTGGCCGCCTTCTGGGCGCAGGCGCTCGGCTGGCGGATCCTGTCCGAGCGGGAGCGCGAGGTCGTCATCGGGCCGGAGGAGACCGCGCCCGTCGGCATGTGCTTCATGCCGTCGCCGGACGCGAAGACCGTCAAGAACCGCCTGCACGTCGACCTCACCACCAGCGCCGACGACCGGGACGCCGAGATCGAACGGCTTCTCGCACTCGGCGCACGCCGGGTGGATATCGGCCAGACCGGCGAGGAGTCGTGGACCGTGCTCGCGGACCCCGAGGGCAACGAGTTCTGCGTCATCCGACCGAAGACCACGCTGATCAGCTGACAGCGCCAGCGAAAGGAGAGCGAGACGTTGACGAACCCTGACCTCGATGCACGGGCGAGAAGTGTTATCGACACGAACAAGTACATGACGCTGGCGACCGCCGACGAGTCCGGGCGACCCTGGGCCACACCGGTCTTCTTCTCACCGGACGGATACGCCGACCTCTACTGGGTCTCCTCGCCCGACGCCAAGCACTCACGCAACATCGCGGCGCGCCCCGAGGTGAGCATCGTCGTGTTCGACTCCTCGGTGCCGATCGGCGGGGCTCAAGCGGTCTACATGTCGGCTCGCGCCGGGGAAGTGCCCACAGCCGATCTGGAGAGCGGGCTCGGGGCCTACAACGCCCGTCACCGGTCCGGTTCGATCGCCGGGCTCTCGGAGTTCGGCCTCGGCGACGTCCAGCCGCCGGAGAACATCCGGCTCTACCGGGCCACCGTCACCGACCATTCGCTACTCATCCGGGGGCGCGACCCGGAGTACGGCACAGGCGTCGACTCCCGTCTGCCGGTCGAGCTGTCGTCGTAGGTGTCGATCTGGGCGAACGCCGTTCGTGTAGAGGGCAAAGGGCTTCACAGCCCGCCCCTCAAGAGAATGGAGCATGACATGACGCAGTACCTCCTCGCCGTCTATCAGCCCGACGGGCCGCCGCCGCCCGAGGTCGACATGGACGCGGTCATGCACGACCTCGACGTCCTCAATCAGGAGATCAAGGCCGCCGGTGGATGGGTCTTCGCCGGCGGACTGCATGCACCGAGCACCGCCACCGTGATGCGACCCAAGGACGGTGAGGTGCTCACCACCGACGGCCCGTACGCCGAGGGCAAGGAGCACCTGGGCGGGTTCACCGTCGTCGACGCACCCGATCTCGATGTGGCACTCGGGTGGGGCCGAAGGATGGCGCAGGCCACCGGCCTGCCGATCGAGGTGCGCCCGTTCGACCACGCGGCCAGCGGCTGAGACCTAGCGTGCCTGGCGTGCCCGATGTCCCGACCTCGGAGATCGACCGTGTGTTCCGCGAGGAGTACGGCCGCGCGGTCGCCGTGCTGGTCCGCGTCTTCGGTGACATCGACGTCGCGGAGGAAGCCGTCCAAGACGCGTTCACCACGGCGATCCGGCGGTGGCCGTCTGACGGCCTTCCTCCGAGCCCGGCCGGCTGGATCATCACGACCGCCCGCAACAAGGCGATCGACCGCCTCCGGCGGGAAGCATCCCGAAAGGACAAGCACGCCCAGGCCGCGCTGCTGCACGCGCGAGACGAACCGGCCGAGGAGGGCGCCGTGCGCGACGACCGGCTGCGCCTGATCTTCACCTGCTGCCACCCAGCGCTCGCCAGCACCGCCCAGATCTGCCTGACCCTCCGGCTCCTCGGAGGTCTCAGCACCGCCGAGATCGCGCATGCCTTCCTGGTGCCGGAGCCGACGATGGGCCAGCGACTGGTCCGGGCCAAGGGCAAGATCCGGGACGCGAACATCCCCTACCGCGTGCCCTACGAGGCCGACCTCCCCGAGCGGCTCCGCGCGGTGCTTGCCGTCGTCTACCTCATCTTCAACGAGGGATACACGGCGAGCTCGGGTGACCGGCTGGTGCGCGAGGACCTCTGCGCCGAGGCGATCCGGCTCGGCCGGCTGCTGGCCGAGCTCATGCCCGACGAGCCCGAGGTCATGGGTCTGCTCGCGCTGATGCTGCTCGTCGAGTCGCGCCGGCGCACCCGCACCACCCCCGACGGCGGCCTCGTGCTGATGGCAGACCAGGACCGCCGCCGCTGGAACCACGACCTCATCGCCGAGGGCCAGGCGATCGTGCGCGAGTGCCTACGCCGCAACCAGCCCGGGCCCTACCAGGTCCAGGCAGCGATCAACGCCGTGCACACTGACGCGCCGACCGCGGACGCGACTGACTGGTCACAGATCCTGGCGCTCTATGACCAGCTGATGGCGCTCGCGCCGAGCCCCGTCGTCGCCCTCAACCGCGCGGTCGCGGTCGCCGAGGTCGAAGGACCCGACGCCGCGCTCACGCTCGTCGACAGCCTCGACCTCGACGGCTATCACCTGTTCCACGCCGTCCGTGCCGACCTGCTCCGTCGGCTGGATCGCCACGACGAGGCGGCAACGGCGTACGGCGAGGCGCTCGCCCGTGCCGAGAACGCGAGCGAGCGCGACTTCCTCCGGCGCAGGAAAGACGCCCTGGCATGACGAGTCTCAGCACCGCTCGTTGGCGCCCGCGGCTGCGTCACGCAGGGTGCACGAACGGCGTGGTCGTCGCGAGCTCGACGAAGCCCAGCCGCTTGAGGATCGGTCGACTGTCCGGCGACGCGTCGACCTGGAGGAACCGGAAGCCGCGCGCCGCGGCCAACGCCGCGCGATAGGCCACCAGAGAGCGGAACACCCCGCGGCGCCGCCATTCCGCGAGCGTGCCGCCGCCCCACAGGCTCGCGAAGTCGGTGCCGGCATGGAACTCCACGCGGCAGGCGGCGACCGGCGTCCCGCCTGCGACTGCGATCACGGCGGCCAGTGACGGCGGCTGTTGCGCGAGTCCGCGCAGCATGGCCGTGCCCACGTCGGAGTGGTCGTCACCGAAGACCTGGTCGTGCACGCGCACGACCGCCGCCACGCCTTCCTCGTCGACGACTTGCTGCAGCAGCACTCCGTCCGGCGCTGGCACGTCGACGTCGAGCTCGGCGATCTCGGCGACGAGCAACGCCTCGACAGGGTCAGGCGTGAACCCCGCCGCGAGCAGCCGCTCGGGCAGGTCCGCAGGCTTGTCGTACGAGTAGTGCTTCCACTCCCAGTCGCGGGACAACGGCGCGAACCGGCTGATCTGTGCCGCGATCGCGGCGTCCGCGGACTCACTGTCCAGGTCCGACCAGGTCACCCCGGTCCACGCCGTCGACGCACTTCGTACGACGCCGTCCGCGCGCTCGACGAGCGCCTCCGGGTCATGCTGGGGGCGTTGCCGGATCTGCTCGTCGTACGCCGCGAGCACCGCGTCCGTGTCCATCAGGTCAGGTCTCGATCCAGAGGCAGAACGGGTGGCCTGCCGGGTCGAGGCAGACGCGGACGTCGTCCTGCGGCTGGTAGTCGGCCAGGGTCGCGCCACACGCCAGCGCGTGGTTCACCGAAGCGTCCAGGTCGTCGACGCGGATCTCAAGATGCATCATCATCTGCTGGTCGCCCGGCCCGGCGGGCCAGACCGGCCGGACGTAGGACGCCTCGGTCTGAAAGGAGAGGCCGACACCGCCGTCGGCGGACCGCAAGATCACGTCGTCGGACTGCTCGCTGGCGATCTGCCAGCCGAGCAGGCGTGCATAGAAGCGCGCCAGTTCGCCGGGGACAGGTGCACCGATGTTGACGGTAGTCAGCGTCAGGCCGTGATCGTTCGTCATCCGGGGATCATCCCCGAGCGGCGTTCTCCCTAGCCAGCCGGTCGGGCGATCAGACCGCGCCGAGTGAGCGCCAGTAGGAGTTGATGGCGCGGTTCGTCTTGACGAACCAGACGATCGGGCCGATCAGGATGAACATGCCGGGGAAGTACCACAGGCCGGTGAGCGCGCTGACGGGCTTCTCCTGACCCCGTGCCTCGTAGAGCCCGCCGACCTCGTCGGAGGTGAGGAAGGGCATCACGATGCCGACGAAGAACGCGATAAGCAGCGCGACGAGACCGCCGAGGCCGCTGCCCCGGTGACGCTTCATCTCCTCGTGGACCTGGAAGTACCAGTAGAGGCTGTAGAAGCCCAGGGTGATGATCGTCATGAAAATGGCGAAGCCGGTCCGGCGCACCTTGCCGATCGGCGGGGCACCCAGGTGTGCGGGCGGGTAGCCGCCCTGCTGCACCGGGAAGCCTGGCGGTGGAGGAGGTGGCTGCTGCCCGAGCGCGGGCGGGGCAGGTGGCGTGGATGCCTGTGGCTCGCCTTCGGCCTGCGGCGTCGATGTTGATTCGGTCATGGGCGATCCCCCGCGGTTCCGGCGATGGCGAACGCTCTCGACGCTAGACCTCATGTCAGGCGGGTGTACCGACAATCTAGGTTTAGACGGGTTCGCCGGAAGCTCCAGGAAGGGACGGTCACCGTGGCACACCTCGTTCTCGAGTACACGCTCGTCGACGACTACCTCGAGCGCCGGGCGCCGCTGCGCGATGAACACCTGGGCCTGGCCAAGGCGGCGCACGAGCGTGGTGACCTGGTCCTGGCCGGCGCGCTGACCGACCCCGCCGACCGGGCCATGCTCGTGTGGGCGACGGAGGATCGGTCGGTGGTCAGCGACTTCGCCGAGCGCGACCCCTACGTCCGCGGCGGGCTGGTGCAGGCGTGGACGGTGCGCCCGTGGAACGTGGTCATCGGCGGCTGAATCTGCCACGCTGACGCTCGTGTCAGTGCACGCCGAGCGGTCGGAAGACCCTCGCCTCGTCCTCGCGTTCGACGCCGCGGTGGCCCGCTTGCAGCAACAAGACACGACGCTCGGCAACCTTCGGACCCGCGCCTCCAACCTGTTGGTGACCGCTGCCTTGCTCACGTCCTTCGCGGCTGGCGTAGGGCTCATCAGTGCCGACGCCACCAAGGGTCAGACACTTCCGGGGTGGGCAGCCGTCGCCCTTGTCGCCATCCTGATGTTGGTCGGCACCGTCGTGCTGATCATCCACTGGCCATTCTCGAGGTGGGCGTTCGGCGCGAGCAGCCAGAAGATCATGACTCGGATCGCGGCTGGCGACGACATTGACGCGATCAGGACCTACGTCGTGGGTGAACTCATCCAGGCGCGGAACGAAAATGACGAGAGACTTCACCGCTGCTCGTGGCTCTATCGAATTGCGGTCGCCCTCTTGGTGCTGGAAGTGGCTATCTTGGCGGCGGGACTGCACTTCGCGAGTTAGGGGGCAGACATGAGCGACCACGGGACAAACGTGACAGAGGAGGAAGAGGACCCTCGTTTCGCCTTCTCCCGCCTGGTACGGCGGTTAGGCAGGACGTTCCTCCGGCGCTAACGCGGTCAAGCGATCCCGGGGAGGCCGGCTGCCTTCGCGGCCATCTGCACGGTGCTGTCGAAGAGGGCGTCCCGCGCCTCGGGCTCCATCCAGTTCAGGTGCCCATACGCCTCGAGGCTCACGACGCCGTGCAACGACGCCCAGGCATGCAACATCGCCTGGAACGTCTCCGGTGCGACGATGCCGTCGAGCTCGGGGTGCTTGTCGGACGCGCAGTGCGCCAAGGCTGGAGCAGCCTCGCGGACGAGAGGCTTGCGTAGCCGGCCGGCCTGCGCAGCGCTGATGAACAGGTCCGCGAGCTGCCCCATGGCAGCCTTCGCGGCCACCGTCGTAGGCCCCTCGTCGGGCGCGGCGTAACCAGGCACCGGCATGCCGAGGACGAGCGCGAACTGTTCCGGCTCGTGCCGGGCCCACTCGCGGTACGCCGTCGCGACACCGTTCCACCGGCCGGCGAAGTCCTTCTCGCCGCAGCGATCACGCGCCTCGGCGACCAGCCGGGCGAGCTCGACGTACGCGTCGGTGATCAGCTCGGTGAGCAGTTCGTCCCGGTCCGCGAAGTAGCGATAGAGCGCCGGCGGCGTCATGCCCATCGTGCGGGCGATGTCGGTGAACCGGATGTCGGTGGTCCCCTGTTCGCGCATCAGGTCGAGCGCGGTGCGCTTGATCTCCTCGACCGTCGCTGCGCGGGTGCGCTCACGACGCGTGGCGGGAGTCGGGTCGGCGACCAAGGGTCCCTCCAGTCAGGGCGTTTGTGTTACGCAGCATCACACAAGTAAAGCCTCTTGACAAGTGATGAGGACTCGTGTTTGTTATGAGGCGTAACGATCCCCCGCGCCTGCTACCGAAGGTCACCCACCATGGCTGGTACGACGACGACACATCCCCCGGCGACCGCACCGACGGTGCAGCGACCGGGCCCGCTGGGTCGCATCGCGGACCTCGCCTACCGGCAGCGTGGCCGCACGATCCTCGCCTGGATCGGCGCGCTCGTCCTGGCAGCCGGGCTCGCCGCGGCGTACGGCGGCGACTTCACCGCCGACTACTCGGCGCCCGGTTCGGACTCCAGCCAGGCGCAGGACCTCCTGGAAGGCCGGTTCCCGTCGCAGGCCGGCGACACAGTCGACGTCGTCGTCCACGCGGGCGCAGGTGTCGAGGACGCCGCGGTCCGCTCGAACGTGCAAGCGCTCCTGGGCGAGCTCGCGGACTTCCCCCACGTCGAGAGCATCGACGACCCCTACGCCGTTCCCGGCAGCATCTCCGCCGACGGCGAGACGCTCGTCGCGCACCTCCGGCTGGACGTGGTGAACCCCGTCGACATGCCCGTGGCCGACAGCGAGCGGATGATCGCGCTCGCGGAGGAGGCCGACCGGCCGGGGCTCGACGTCAGCCTCGGCGGCCAGACCGTGACGCAGGGAGAGGCTGCCGAGATCGGGTCCGAGGGCATCGGGCTGGCGGCGGCCGCGTTGATCCTGCTCCTCACCTTCGGCTCGGTGGTTGCCGCCGGCCTGCCTCTGCTCGTCGCGATCGCCGGGCTCGCCGTCAGCTCGACGCTGACCGGACTGCTCATCGCGCTCGTCGACGCACCCGACTGGTCAACCTCGCTGGCCACCATGATGGGCATCGGCATCGGTGTGGACTACACGCTGCTGATGGTGACCCGCTTCCGCGAGTGGCGGGCCGCCGGACTCGAGCCGCGGGCGGCGACGGTCGCCACGCTCGACACTGCCGGTCGCGCCGTCATGGTCGCGGGCAGCACGGTGGTCATCAGCCTGCTCGGGCTCTTCGCCATGGGCCTCTCGTTCATGCGCGGCGCTGCGCTCGTCACGATCCTCGGCGTACTCGTCGTGATGGTCGCCAGCATCACGCTCTTCCCGGCTCTGCTCGGCTACTTCGGCCGGCACGTCGACCGGTGGCGGCTCCCGCTCGGCCGGCGCCGCCCTGTCCAGGTTGCCGTCGGTGGTCACGTCGAGCCGTCCGGCGCGTGGCTGTGGTGGAGCAGGCTGATCGACAGGCACCGCATCGTGGCCGCGGGTCTGGGTGTCCTCGTGCTTCTGGTGCTGGCCTCGCCGTACCTGGACGTCCGCTACGGCTTCCCCGACGCGGGCAACAACCAGGAGGAGACGCAGACCCGCCAGGCCTACGACAGGCTCGCCGACGGGTTCGGCCCGGGCATGAATGGCCCCCTGCTGCTGGTCGCCGAGGTGCCCAACAGCGGTGACCAGGCCGCGCTGGACAGCATCAGCGCGGCGGTCCGCTCGACCCCCGGCGTCGCGACGGTCCTCGAGCCGGCACTCAACCCCGCGGGCGACACGGCGGTCATCACCGTGGTGCCCACAGCCGGACCCCAGGACCCGCGCACCGAGGACCTGGTCCAGACGCTGCGCGACTCGACGCTTCCTGACGCCACCGCCGGCACCGGCGTCGATGTGCACGTCGGCGGGGTCACCGCCACGTCGATCGACAGCACGGACAACATCGCCAAGCGCATACCGCTGCTGATCGGTGGGGTGGTCCTCCTGTCGATGCTGCTGCTGCTCCTGTCGTTCCGATCGGTCACGGTCGCGCTCAAGGCCGCCGTGATGAACCTGCTGTCGGTGGCCGCGGCGTACGGCGTCGTGGCGCTCGTCCTCCAAGGCGGGTGGGCAGGTCAGCTCATCGGGATCGACACCCCGACGCCCCTCCCGGCGTTCGTGCCCGTGCTGATGTTCGCGGTGCTGTTCGGCCTGTCCATGGACTACGAGGTCTTCCTCGTCAGCCGGATGCGCGAAGCGTGGCTGCGGACGGGCAACAACGAGCGGGCCATCGTGGAGGGGCTGGCGTCGACCGGCCGGGTCATCACGGCCGCGGCCGCGATCATGGTCGCCGTCTTCGCGGCCTTCGTGCCCAGTCCGGACGTCGTCCTCAAGGTGATCGGCGTCGGCATGGCCTCGGCCATCCTCATCGACGCGACCGTCGTGCGGATGCTGCTGGTCCCGGCCGTGATGCACCTGCTGGGGCGGGCGAACTGGTGGCTGCCGGCATGGCTGGACCGCCGACTGCCGCAGCTGCACATCGAGGGCCGGCCGGAGATCCACCTGCCGGCTCAGCGGGCGCCCGAGCGGGACGTCGTGGCGGCCTCGGGCTAGCCGACCCCCCACGATCAACCCCTTCGGTGATCATGCAGTTGTGCAGGCGCACGACCAACGTCCCCAGTGATCATGCAGTTGTGCAAGGGCACACGTCTCCAATCCCCTCGGTGATCATGCAGTTGTGCAGGCGCACAAGCCGCACAACTGCATGATCACCGCAGAACCGGTGGGGGGTCCTGCACAACTGCATGATCACCGCAGAAGGGCACTTAGGCCCGGACGCGCGACGACGCCGCACCCGGTCCCGGGTGCGGCGTCGCGGTCGAGCGTTGGGTCCGGTCAGCCTTCGGCGCGCTGAGCGGGGATGCCGGCGAGAAGTGCCCGCACCTCCGACTCGCGGTAGCGCCGGTGGCCGCCGAGCGTGCGGATCGAGGTCAGCTTGCCCGCCTTCGCCCAACGCGTCACCGTTTTGGGGTCGACACGGAACATCGTGGCGACCTCGGCCGGGGTGAGGAGGGGTTCAGCGTCAGGGATACGCGTGGTCATGGTGTGCCTTTCGGTGGTCGTTCGACCTATCTCGGTTCCTGACAGCAATAGTGCACGTTGCGAGGGATGTCCGAAATGGTCAATGCGGGTCATCTTCGGAGTGAGCGGAGAGGACTAGGCCTGGCCCCGACAGGGTGACCCAGAGTGATCCAAACGCGCTCGGGCGGACCACTTCATCGACGCTCGGTGATCGAACGCGATCGATTTGTATATGGGTCCGCCTGTCTGGGTGGCATCGGTCCGCCGAACGGCCCAGGGCCGGAGACGCCGCTGGCGGCGCGCGAACCGCATCGTAGGGTGAGCTCCGTCGCGATCAGCGGCGGCGGCGAGCGGAAGGGGGCCAGCGGAGGTGTCCGACTCTTCGACGCACTCGGGGGAGGCCGGCGTACGGACCGGCGTCTTCGACCGCCACTCGGGCAGCCCGCACCCGCACGAGCAGGTCGTCTTCTGCGCCGACGAGGCGTCCGGCCTGCGCGCCATCATCGGGATCTACTCGACCGCACTGGGCCCGGCGCTGGGCGGGACGCGTTTCTACCCCTATGCCTCGGAGTCGGCGGCGCTCGAGGACGTGCTGAACCTCTCGCGCAGCATGGCCTACAAGAACGCCCTGGCCGGACTCGACCACGGTGGCGGCAAGGCGGTCATCCTGGGCGATCCGGCCCGGGACAAGAGCGAGGCGCTGCTGCGCGCGTACGGCCGCTTCGTGCAGTCGCTGGGCGGCCGTTATGTCACGGCCTGCGACGTCGGCACCTACGTCGTCGACATGGACGTGGTCGCCCGGGAGTGCGATTTCGTGACCGGCCGGTCGGAGGCCCACGGCGGGGCAGGCGACTCCTCGGTGCTCACCGCGTTCGGCGTCTTCCAGGGCATGCGCGCCTCGGCGGAGCACCGCTGGGGCACGCCGACCCTGGCCGGGCGCACCGTCGGAGTGGCCGGGGTGGGCAAGGTCGGCACCCACCTGGTGCGCCTGCTCGTCGAGGACGGCGCCACGGTGGTGGTCACCGACGTCGCGGAGCAGGCGGTCGATCGGGTACGCCGGGAGCACCCCGGCGTGGAGGTGGTCGCCGACGCCGACGCTCTGGTCCGCGCCGACATCGACGTCTACTCCCCCTGCGCCCTCGGGGGCGCCCTCACCGACGACGTCGTCGACGTCCTGCGCGCCACGATCGTGTGCGGCGGGGCCAACAACCAGCTGGCCCACCCGGGCATCGAGAAGCTGCTGGCCGAGCGCGACATCCTCTACGCCCCCGACTACTGCGTGAACTCGGGCGGCGTGATCCAGGTCGCCGACGAGATCGAGGGTTTCTCCTTCGAGCGGGCCCGGCTCAAGGCGACCGGCATCTTCGACACGACCCTGCGCGTCCTGCGGATCGCGGATGAGGAGGGCGTTGCGCCGGCCCTGGCCGCCGACCGGCTGGCCGAGCGGCGGATGGCCGAAGTGGGGCGGCTGCGCGGCCTGCACCTGCCCGGACGATAACGACTCGGCCTGACGGGTGATCCGGGATGCCGGAACACTGAGCGGCCCTGTACCGTTGTGCTCACGGACGAAGACATCAGATCCGGGGTCGCCACCTGGTGGCCGCCCCGTTTGACGCATGAGGGGGTCGAGCCATGGGGCGCGGCCGGGCCAAGGCCAAGCAGACCAAGGTTGCCCGCGAGCTCAAGTACAGCTCGCACGGCACCGACCTCGACGCGCTCCAGCGCGAGCTGTCGGGTGGGACGAGCGACCAGCTCGACCGCTCGAGTCCCAGGGCAAAACCTGACAGTGACGCCGACGACTACGACGAGTACGGCGACTGGGCGGCCGAGAGCCGCTGATCCACCGGCCGGCCGGCGCCCTCAGCCTTCGAGGTTGACGGTGCCCTCGCCCGGTCCGACGGTCCCCAGCACCCAGGCCGGCAGCCCTCGGCCGGCGAGCAGCCTCACCGCCGCGTCGGTGCTCTCGGGCGTCACGACCGCGACCATGCCCACGCCCATGTTGAGCGTCCGCTCCAGCTCGGCAGGCTCCACCCCGCCGACGTCGCCCACCAGGGTGAACACCGGCGGCGGCACCCAGCTCCCGCGGTCGAGCGTGGCCGAGAGCTGACCCGGCAGCACCCGGGCGAGGTTGGCAGCGATCCCACCGCCCGTGACGTGGCTGAATGCGTGCACCCCGACGGCGTCGCGCAGCGCGAGGGCGTCCCGGGCGTAGATGCGGGTCGGCTCCAGCAGCTCCTCGCCCAGCGTGCGGCCCACTTCGTCGACGTGGCGCTCCAGCGTCCAGCCGGCTTGCCTCAGGAGCACCTGGCGCACCAGCGAGTAGCCGTTGGCGTGCAGCCCGCTGGAGGCCATGGCGAGGACAACGTCACCGTCGCGGACCCGGTCGGCACCGAGCACCTGGTCGGCCTCCACGACGCCGGTTCCCGCGCCCGCCAGGTCGTAGTCGTCCTGGCCGAGCAGGCCCGGGTGCTCGGCGGTCTCACCGCCCAGCAGGGCCGCGCCGGCCAGCACACAGCCCTCGGCGATGCCCTGGACGATGGCAGCGATGCGCTCCGGGACGACCTTGCCGCAGGCGATGTAGTCGGTCATGAACAGCGGCTCAGCCCCGCACACGACCAGGTCGTCGACCACCATGGCGACCAGGTCGCGCCCGATCGTGTCGTGGCGGTCCATCTGAGAGGCGATCGACACCTTGGTGCCGACCCCGTCGGTCGACGTGGCCAGCAGCGGCCGTCGGTAGCCGGCCAGCGCGCTGGCGTCGAAGAGCCCGGCGAAGCCCCCCAGCCCGCCGACCACCTCGGGCCGCCCGGCCTTGGCGACCCACTCCTTCATGAGCTCGACCGCACGGTCGCCGGCCTCGATGTCGACGCCCGAGGCGGCGTAGGTCGCGCCCGGCTCCGTCACAGCGCCAGCCTATCCAGGCCCAGTTGGCCTCCGAATGCGGCTCAGCGGGCGGCGAGGAGGATGAACTGGCTCACCTGGCTCCGGGGTGAAGTTGTCGTCGCTTGACGACGACCAGCGGCTCACTGAGCCACCGACACGTGAAGATCGCAACTCGCCCCCACAAAGCCCGAGACCCCGCTGGCTCAGACGCTCGCGACAGGTGCGCCGGACGACGAGCCGGGCGCCTTTGTGGGGCATGGTTGCGATCACCGGACGTGGGGAGCCCCCGAACCGCGCTCAGCGGCAGGCGAGCCGTGGCCGGGCAGCTGGCGACCTGAGGCTCAGCGGCGTGCTGACGGGGCTCAGCGGTGGGCGAGGAGGATGAACTGGCTCACCTGGCCCGGGGTGAAGTTGTTGTCGCTGACGACGACCAGCGCCTGCCCGTGTCCGGGCCCGCCCTTGCCGTGAGGTCCGTGGCCGCCGAGCCGCGGGCCCAGCGTCATGCCCTCGAGGTTGTCGAGGGTGAGGCCGGTCTCGTCGAAGTCGTAGGCCATGCGCTTGCCGGCCGGGCGCAGCCGCCGCACCTGGTCGAGGTCGTCCACCTCGCCGACGTCGGTGGCCCGGGAGAGATCGACGTCGTAAAGCCGGACGGTGTTGCCGGCACCCACCGAGAACGACCGCTCCATGGCCAGCAGGTGGCGGCGGTCGAAGGGCAGCAGCTCGACGAGACCGTTGACCGTGAACTGGCCGGCCGGGTTCGGCGCCTCAGCGACCGGGCCGTTGTCGTAGGTGAACTGCTTCGCCACGGTGCCGCGGCGCTCGTCGTACTGCAGGATCCGGGAGCGGCTGCCGTTGGTGAGGGTCGCGGCCGGCCCGTCCTGCACGAGCGCGTTCTCCGCCCCGACGAAAAGAGCATTGCCGTCCGGGGTGACCGCGGCACTCTCGAAGCCCAGGTTGTTGCGGACGCCGTGCACGCCGGGCACCGGTGCAAAGGCGCTGGGCACCGCGAGGTCGCGCAGCTGGGCGCCGGCCAGGCTGAACTCCCGGACGAACGGCATGACGACGCGGCCAGGCGACTCGGCGAAGCCCTCACTCGTGACGATCAACGTGCCCTGCCGGGTGAGGGTCAGGCCCTCCGGGTCGAGGCTCCCGGTCGCGAACGGCTGGCCGTCCGGACCGCGCAACAACGTCACGTCGACCACTGTCACGTCGCCGGGCGAGAGCTCGCCGTCGGCGACGTCGACCGTCAGCGTGTAGTAGCGGACGTTCCGCTGGTCGTCGGAGATCGCGTAGTAGAGGTCGCGGCGTGCGTCGTAGGCGATGCTCGACAGGCCGCCCACCGTGGTGCCCTCGAACTGCATGTCCGCGGGCAGCGTCGCCTCGCCGCGGAAGTCCAGCGACCTGTCCGGACCGTGACCATGGTCAGGGGCCGCACCAACCGGCGCGGCCGCACCGAAGGGGACGGCGAGCACCGTGCAGAGCGCAGCCGCCGCGAGGGCGGTCCTGGTACGTCGGGTGCGGGAAATGTTCACGGCACACCACCTCGGCGGTCTCGTGGGTTGCTGGACGAGCGTCGTCAGGGACGGGTAAGCGCGTCGGCCGCGCCGACACCGCCGAGCATGGACACTGGACCGAGTTCGAGCAACCCCTTGCCCAGTGGCGCATCGTCGGGCAGCTCGACCGGGTAGACACCGTCGAAGCAGGCCCGGCAGAGGCTCTCGGCCGGCTGCTCGGTGGCGGCGACGAGGCCCTCGAGGGAGACGTAGGCGAGCGAGTCGGCCTCGATGGAGGCGCGCACCTCCTCGACCGCGAGCCCGTTCGCGATCAGCTCGGCCGGCGAGGCGAAGTCGATGCCGTAGAAGCAGGGCCACTTCACCGGCGGCGACGAGATGCGCACGTGCACCTCCGCCGCGCCGGCCTCGCGCAGCATCCGCACCAGCGCCCGCTGGGTATTGCCGCGCACGATCGAGTCGTCGACGACGACGAGCCGCTGGCCCGCGATGACGTCGCGCAACGGGTTGAGCTTGAGCCGGATGCCGAGCTGGCGGATGGTCTGGGACGGGTTGATGAACGTGCGGCCGACGTAGGAGTTCTTCACCAGGCCGAGGCCGTAGGGGATGCCGCTGCCCTGGGAGTAGCCGACGGCGGCAGGGCGTTCCCGACTCCGGCACCGGGATCACCAGGTCGGCCTCGGCGGGCGCCTCCTCGGCGAGACGGCGGCCCACCTCGACGCGCGCTGTGTGCACGCTGCGACCGGCGATCTTGGTGTCGGGGCGGGCGAGGTAGACGTACTCGAACAGGCACCCCTTGGGCTCCGCGTCCGCGAACCGGCTGCTGCGCAGTCCGTGCTCGTCAACGGCGATCAGCTCGCCCGGCTCGATCTCGCGCACGACGCTGGCGCCGACGATGTCCAGCGCCGCTGTCTCGCTCGCCACGACCCAGCCACGCTCGAGCCGGCCGAGGACGAGCGGGCGGATGCCCTGCGGGTCACGCGCGGCGTACAGCGTCGACTCGTCCATGAAGACGAGCGAGAACGCGCCGCGCAGCCGGGGAAGCACCTGGAGGGCGGCGTGCTCGAGGGGCATATCCGGGTAGGACGCGAGCAGCGCCGTCACGATCTCGGTGTCGGTGGTGCTGTGCATCGCCAGGTGCTGAGCACGGCGGGCGGCCTCGGCCACCTCGTGGGGAGCCGCGTCGTCGTAGGGCAGCTCGCCCGTCTCCGCCCGCCGCTTCTCGACCAGCTCGACCAGGGCACGGGTGTTGGTGAGGTTGCCGTTGTGGGCCAGCGCGACCGACCCGGAGGCCGTGGAGCGGAACGTCGGCTGGGCGTTCTCCCAGACGCTCGACCCGGTGGTCGAGTAGCGCGTGTGGCCGATGGACAGGTGACCACGCAGAGAGCTCAGGTGGCCCTCGTCGAAGACCTGGGCGACCAGCCCCATGTCCTTGTAGACGAGGATCTGGCTGCCGTTGCTCACCGCGATGCCGGCCGACTCCTGGCCGCGGTGCTGGAGGGCGTAGAGCCCGAAGTAGGTGAGCTTGGCGACCTCGTCGCCGCCTGATCCTGCGCCGTCGCCGGTCCAGACGCCGAAGACCCCGCAGGAGTCCTGCGGGCCCTTCTCGCCGGGGTGGAGGTCGTGGCTGAGCCGTCCGTCTCCGCGTGGCACGCTGCGAGTCTACGGGGGGCCGGAGTCAGGGCTCGCATCGCCGGGCCGGTCGCCGGGACGCGCATCGTCGTCCTCGACACCCTTCTCGCGGCGAGGGGCCAGCCGGCCCTCGACGAGTACGGCGATGAAGCCGCCGAGCAATGCGCCGCCCCCGGCCAGCACCACGCCCAGGTAGAACCCGAGACGACGCTTGTCGTCGACTTCGCCGCCCGGGCCCAGGAACAGCCAGACGGCCGCCACCAGCCCGATGGCCCCACCGGTCAGCAGGAAGCGGCCATAGCGCGGGTAGCGCCGGCGCGACGGGCGCAGGCTCTGACGGGACACGCCACCGACCCTACGGCGGGTCAGCGGTGGGCCAGGTCAGGGGCGTTTGATGCTCGACACCGTGAAGGGTCCCGGCGGCACTCCGGCTGCGCGTTCGCCGAACTGACTGTTGACGACCAGCAGCCGGCCGCGCGCCGCGGCGGCGGTGGTCGGGTCGTTGAAGGTGGGGTCGGTGGTGCGACTGATCACCCGGCCGCTCAGGAGGTTGTCGCTGACCCGGATCTTCACGACGAACCCGGTGTCCCCGTCGCGCTCGACGGCGTAGAGCGTGTCGCCGCGCAGCACCAGCCCGTCACCACTCACCTCCTCGCCGTCCAGGTCAACGCGGCGGACCTGCTTGTCGCTGACCCGGACCCGGTAGAAGTCCGCGGAGTTCGACTTGGCGAGGATCAGGTGCTTGCCGTCGCGCGTCGCGGCGATGCCGTTGACGTTGAAGCCGCCCGTGTACACCAGCTCGCTGCCGGTGAAGTCCCGGAAGATCGGCAAGGTCTCGACGCCGCTGGTCTCGTAGTCGCGCGGGCCGATGCGGTAGAGCGCCGGGCGTAGGGAGTCGGTGATGTAGACCGAGCCGTCCCGCGCGACGACTGCGTCGTTGAGGAACGTGCCGGCGCCCGTGTTCGGGACCGCAAAGGAGCCGACCAGACTGCGGCTGTCGATGTCATAGATGAAGAATCGACCGGTGGCCCCACCCGCGACGAAGAGCAGACCGTCGTCGGCCTTCAGCCCGATAGCGCTGGTACGCCCGTCCTGCCCACCCGCGAGGAACGGCGTGGCCCGTCGCCCGCCGAGTCGTCCGCGGTAGATGGTGCCGTCGGTGGTGCTGCCGACGAAGAACTTCCTGCCTGCGACCGCGATGCCCTCGGGAAAGACGTCGTCGGCAGCAGGCCCCACCGGGTCGATGACGTAGGTGAAGGTGCCCACGGGCCGAGCGGAGTGACCCTTGTCGGCCTCGACCGGGCCGGCGAGGCCCAGCAGGACTGATGCGGACGCGGCGAGCGCGCCGGCGGCCAGGGCTGCCGTGGCTCGGAGTGGGCGAGAACGTGACATGGCGGCTGGCCTTCCCATGGGGGCGAGATCGGTCACTACCCGCACATCACGGGCCCGGAGGCCGCTCGGTTCAGGCGGGCTGTCCTGTCCAACCCGAAGGGCCGGGGAGACGTGGTGTCTCCCCGGCCCCGGGCTACTTCATGTGCCTGCTGTCGTACGCGTGGCCTTACCCGCGGCTGGGCGCCAGGCGCACGTCCATCGACGTGCCCTGCTGCTTGAGGACCTTCAAGCGAACGCCCGCGTTCGGCACCTTGACGCCGATGTTGGGCTGCTCCTCGTACCAGTACTTCCTGGCGTCGTCGAACACTGGCTGCGCGGCCTGGCCACGGATGTAGCTGGGCTTACCGTTGAGATGCAGCGTGAACGAGTCGGACTTCTCCAGGCCGAACGGCGCGTCGTAGGTCTGGATGCGACCTCTCCACGGCACACCGCTCAGGTTGTAGATCGGCCGTGGGTTCGCGTCAATCGGCAGGATCTCACCCTGCCCGGGGTGCTGGCTCTCGTTGTTGTCCGTGAACGAGGTGTCCCAGTAGGTCACGAGCAGACCGTCCTGGTAGGGGAAGTGCTCCACCCAGTCCGGTCGATCGGGCGTGAAGCCGAAGTTGTACGGCCCGGACTGGAGGTACTTGTCGTAGGACACGTACTGCCGGTTCGAGGCGATGTAGTAGTTGTCGTACATCGTCGTGAACGACGTGCCCTTGATGGTGAAGCCGTCGGCAGTCCACCCGTTTGCACCGCTCTCCGCACCGTCCTGGAAGACCGTGGTCGTCCCCGACGCCAGCTTGATGGCATCGACGAAGAAGCCCGGTGCGACGAACGCGCCGTCGGTCTGGTAGCGGAACCGAAGGCCGACGGTCTTGCCGGCGAACGACGAGAGGTCGAAGGTCGCGGGCTTCCAGCCATCGCTGTTGCCGTCGATGCCGTTGCCCTCAGCCGCCTTGGTGATCGAGCCTGGGACGGTCTTGAAGCCGGTGCCGTCGTCGACCTCGACGTACGCGTAGTCACACGCGTCCGGGCCGCAGTCCTCGATGTCCCAGTTGGCCTGGAAGGACAGCGTCGCCGGAGCACCGGACGGGATCGTGACCTGACGCGTGAGCGTGTTGTTCAGGTCGTCACCCGCGCCGCTCCACCACTGCATCGTGCCCTCGGGCGGGTCAGGCAGGTCGGTCACGACCTCCTTCTTCGGCAGCACGACAACCAGGCCCTGGGCGTTCTTGCTGTTGAACTCGTGCGGGCCGAGCTTGTACGTGCGCCTCTGTCCGGCCACCGCGACCTCGTAGTCGAGCCAGCCGAGCTGCAGCTTGTCCCAGGCGCCGAGGTCGGCGGGACGGGTGCCGATGCCGACATCGCCCTTGGCACTCGCACGGCTCTGCGCCATCAGCGTCCACCAGTTGACGGCGTTGTCGCCACCACCCGAGGTGTCGTAGTGGTCGGGCAGACCGAGGTCGTGGCCGTACTCGTGCGCGAAGACGCTCAGGCCACCGTTCTCCGGCTGGATGGTGTAGTCGGCGACCCACAGGCCGGTCGTGCCGATCTGGGTGCCGCCGTCCTTGTTGCCGGTCGGGCCCTCACCGGTGTTCTGGAAGGCCTTCCAACGGTGCGACCAGATGGCGTCCTCACCCTGCTGCGGGTCACCGTCGGCCTGGTCACCGCCGGAGTGAACGATCTGGAAGTGGTCGATGTAACCGTCGGCCTCGTTGAAGTTGCCGTCGTTGTCGAAGTCGTTGCGGTCCCACTCGTCGTAGGACTTCAACGCCGCAGCGATCTGCGCGTCGGTCTGACCGGCGGCCTTTTGGAGTGCGACCCACTGGTCGACCGCGTCGCGGATCAACACCCAGGTGTTGCTGCAGACGTTGGACGCGCAGGGGAAGCCGTCGCTGCGGCCGTAGCGCGCCTCGTTGTAGCGAACCTTGACCCAGTCACTGACCTGGCCGTCTACGGAGTATCGGCCGGACGACTGACGCTCGAAGTACGTCTTGACGGACTCGACACCAGCCCCCTCACCGAAGTACATGTCGCGGAAGTAGTCGGCGTTGTAGTCGGCCTGCCAGATCGTCGAGTTGTCCTTGCTGCGGTCCGGCTCGGGAATCGCATTGTGCAGCGGACCTTCGAAGGTCGCCGGGCCCGGGGTGTCCGGGTCGGTGTCGACGTCGGGGTAGGACGGGTGACGCTCGTTGCCGAACTCAGCGAGGACGACGAAGATCTTGTCGGTCTTCTCGCGCGCGAGTTCGACGAACTGGTCGTCCTTGCTGGCCTGCTGGCGACCCGACTTGCTGACCGGCCCGGGCTTCGCGCCCAGGTTGACGACGGTGCTCGCACCGCGCTGCTCAGTCTTGGCCTCGCCCTGCAGCACCTTCCCGAGGGCGACCTCGCGCAGCTCGCGACGCTTCTCCTCAGCCGGGTTAGGCAGCTCGTCTGACGGGGTGGCGTTCGCCTTGACCGGCGTGCCCTCCCGCACGGTGGCCTGCCTGTCCGCGCTCGGGGCGCCCAGCGCGCTCGGCGCTGCACCCGCCCCCAAACCTGCCGCCAAAGTCAGGCTCAGCAGCCCGACGGTCGTCCTCCGCACAATTTCCTCCTTGACACGCGCAGCGGCCGGGCAATCCCCGGGTGGATGCGCACATGCGCCGCTACGGCTCCCGGGAGACCGTAGGCCGGAAGAATCCCAAAAAAGAAGGGTTTAAACCCTTGATTTTTGCGGGGATCTATGACACTCCGTGACCCTTTCGGCACCTTGCGCGTTAGACACCGTACAAGCCCGCGCCACGCCGTGGGTGGGGGCGACAGACCGGTCGCCTCCGAGGACTCGAGGAGAGGTTCGTCGATGCGAAAGTCCGGTACAGCGATGATGGCGGCAGCTGCCGTCCTGACCGCCCTGGCCGCCCCGGTCGCTGCTGCAGGCCCTGCCGGGGCCGCGAGCGACGCCGCTCTCGAGCGCTACATCGTGGTGCTCGATGACGGTCTCGACGCCACGTCCGTGGCTGCCGAGCATGCCCGCACGCTCGGGCTGACCCCAGGGCACGTCTACAGCCACGCCGTGGACGGCTACGCCGCGAAGATGCCGCCCACCGTCGCGGGCGCGGTCGAGGCCGACCCGCGGGTCGCCTACGTGCAGGCCGACCGGCCCGTGACAGCGACAGCGCAGACCACACCCACCGGTATCAACCGCGCCGACGCGGACCTGAGCCCGACCGCCGCGATCGACGGCGTCGACCAACGCGCCGACGTCGACGTCGCCGTTATCGACACCGGTGTCGACCTCGACCATCCCGATCTCAATGTCAACCGGTCAAGGGCACGCAACTGCTCGCTCTCCCTCAGTGCGGACGATGACAACGGACACGGCAGCCACGTCTCCGGCACGATCGGCGCCATCGACAACGGCAACGGTGTCGTCGGCATGGCTCCGGGTGCGCGCATCTGGCCGGTGAAGGTGCTCAACGCGGCCGGCATCGGCTTCACCTCCGACATCGTCTGCGGCATCGACTACGTCACCGCCAACGCGTCGTCGATCGAGGTCGCCAACATGAGCCTCGGGGGCGGCGGCTCCGACGACGGCAACTGCGGTCGTACCGACGGCGACGCCGAGCACCAGGCGATCTGCGAGTCAGTTGCCGCCGGTGTCACCTATGTCGTCGCCGCTGGCAACGACTCCGCGGACGCGGCCGAGTCGGCGCCCGCGTCGTACGACGAGGTCATCACGGTGAGCGCGCTGTCGGACTTCAACGGCCAGCCGGGTGGCGGCGCACCGTCGACCTGCCGTGCCGACGTGGACGACACGTTCGCCGACTACTCGAACTACGGCACCGACGTCGACCTGATCGCGCCGGGGACCTGCATCAACTCGACGTGGATGAACGGTGGCTACAACACGATCTCCGGTACGTCGATGGCGAGCCCGCACGCGGCCGGCGGCGCGGCGCTCTATGCGGCGAACAACCCCTCGGCCACACCCGCTCAGGTGAAGTCGGCACTGCAGTCCAGCGGCACCACCAACTGGAACGACAGTGACGACCCGGACAACGTCAAGGAACGCCTGCTCAACGTCGCGACCTTCTAGGTCGCACCCTCCACGACAGTTGGCGGCCGGTCCCCAGGGGGGACCGGCCGCCACGTAGTGTCGCAGGAGTGCCGCGCTCCGTCTAGTAGCGCGAGCCGACCGAGAGAACGGCCGTCGTTACCTTGCCGATGCGCCAGTCGGACACCCGCGGGTGGCCGAACTCGACGGTCACGGCGACGCCGTCCGTACGCACGTTGTGCCAGCTGGTGAAGGAGCCGTAGCACGCACCAGTGCACGTGAAGCTCTTCAGCGGCAGGCTCGACATCCTCGCGATCTCAGCCCCGACGCCTGGACGTTTGGAGTTGCGCCCGACACCGAAGAGCGGCTGGTGGAACGTCACGGTGATGCGCGGGTCGACCCAACGGATGAAGTCGCGCAGCGCGCGCGTCTCCGGCTCGCTCGCGGCCGACGGTCCCGACCACGTCTCCTTGCCGTGGTTGATGCTGCGCCACCGGTAGGGGAAGTTGCGATTGAGGTCGACACCGTGCGCGTTGGTGCGCCGGTAGGCGGCCGTCCCGTCCGGGTTGGCGGTCGGGATCAGCCAGAGGTTGAGATTGCGCGCGGGGGTGCGCTTCTTGAGCAACGCGACGACCCGCATGCCCGCCTTCTCGTCACCGTGGATGGACCCGATGACGACAGTGGTCTTCTTGGCGCCGGGGTAGTAGCGATGGAACGCGTAGATCGGCCGGCCCTTGACGGACTTGCCGATGACGTAGCGCTTCATCACCGGCGCGGTGGCCGCCTCCGCCGAGCTGGTCTGGCCGGCGACGAGCGCGGGCAGCAGCGCCGCCAGCAACGCCAGGCCGAGGACGGCGACGAGGGACGTGCGGGCGCGGGTCGGGCGGGCGTCAAGGGTCACTTGGTTCATGTCGGCTCCCCCGGCGGGCATCTTGACGCCCTATCTCATCAGATCAGGGGGACTCAGATAAGAGGCAAGATCGCCGAGAGGTCGGTGCGCTCGCCGCTGGCCCGCAGCCGACCGGACCTGAGCGCCTCGGCCCACTGAAGGCGACCACTGGCCAGGGCCAGCCAGGTCACCGGATCGGTCTCGACGACACCCGGCGGCGTACCGCGGGTGTGCCGGGGCCCATCCACGCACTGCACCGCGCCGTACGGCGGGACCCGCACCTCCACGGAACGGCCCGGCGCCACGCTCGCGAGCTCCTCGAGCAGGAAGCGGGTCGCCGACGCCAGATCGTCGTCGTCGGGTGACTGCCCCGACGACGTGGCCAGTGCACGCTCGGCGGCCGCACGTCCTACGGCGGGATCGGTTCGTCGGCGCGGCGGCACGGCGTCACCGTAGCCCGCCGCACGGACACCGCCCCCGGTGCCGCGGTGGGAGACCGGGCGCCGGGGGCGGTGAGGGTGGTGCGCTGTGCGTCAGCCGTTGAACGAAGGCTGGCTCTGCGGGTTGAACTCGTTGAACTTCTGGCCCTTCGCCTTGTTGACCAACGGGTCGTTCAGGTCAAGGACGTCGAGGCCCTTCTGGATGTCGTTCGAGATGATTTTGCCGTTGTACCAGTAGGCCGACCACGAGCCACCCAGCACGAGGCGTTCGTCGGAGACCGGACCACGGTCGAACCAGCCGATCTCCTTCGGGTTCGCCGAGTCGGTGAAGTCGTAGACGGAGATGCCGCCCTGGTACCACGCCTGCACCATGATGTCGCGGCCCTTGACCGGGATCAGCGAGCCGTTGTGGGCAACGCAGTTCTCGTTGTTGGTCTGGGTACGCGAAATCTTGTAGTAGCTGCGGAACTGCAGCTGATTGCCAGCGCCGATGTCGTAGATGCCGTTGGCACCCCGCGTCGGTCCGGTGTCCGGGTTGCAGGTCGGCGCGCCGCCGCCGCCGAGCTCGTCGGTGAAGACGACCTTGGTGCCGGCGTTGTTGAACGTGGCCGAGTGCCAGAACGCGAAGTTCGTGGTGTCACGGACCTGCGAGATGACCTTCGGGGCCTCCCGGTTCCTGATGTCGAACAGAACACCGTCACCCATACACGCACCGGCGGCGACGTCGCGGCTCGGGTAGGCCGTGATGTCGTGGCAGCCGCTGGTGGTCGACGAGCCGTTGCCACCGGGGTTGCCGCCGTCAGGGAAGAGCACCGGCGTCGCGACGAGCGCGGCGTTCTGCGGAGCCTCGGTCGGCACCTTGACGATGCTGATCTTGTCGTGCGGCGGCTGGCAGTCGGGGAACGTCGAGTTCGGGCTGTACGACGAGACGTAGACGTAGACGGTCTTGCCGTCCTTCGTCGGTGCCAGCGTGTGCGTGTGCGAGCCGCAGTTGGTCTCCACGGCCGCGACGTACCTGGGGGCGGCCGGGTCGCTGATGTCGAAGACCTTGATGCCCTCCCACGACGTCTTGACCGATGCCGACTGCGAGGTGCTCGCGCACGAGTTGTCGCTGCGCGACGAGTCGGTGCTCAGGACAAGGAGGTTGCCGGTGACCGAGACGTCGTTCTGCGAGCCGGGGCAGACGACCTGGGCCACATGCTCGGGCTTCTTCGCCTTGCTGACGTCGTAGACCGAGAAGCCGTTGTAGTTGCCGGCAAACGCGTAGTCGCCCTTGAAAGCGAGGTCGCTGTTGAAGGCGGACTCGGCGGCGAACGCACCCTGCTTGGGGATGTTGGCGAGAAGCTTCATGTTCGGGCTGCTTGCCGTCTCGCCGGCCGCGAGCGTGGCGCCTGAGTCGTCCAAGGCAGCAATCTCCTCACCCGGGACGCAGCCCTGGGCGAAGCGGTCACCTGCGCGCTCGAGGGCCCGCTGGCCGGGGGCACAGTCGGGAGCTTGCTGCTCGGTGATGGCCGAGCCGTTGTCTTGCTTCTCCTCCGCGTCGACGGGTACGGCGACGACGGCCAGACCCAGAGTCAGGGTGATGGCCGCGAGGAGCCGGCCGCCGTGGGGAAGCCGCGGAACGGTGTCGGATAGGCGCCGCATGGGGTCACTGACCTTCCGTTGAGAACGTGCACATCTGCTCGATCCTGTCGTACCGTGCTAAGCAGACATAAGGGATGGAACGGTAAACATCAGGTAATGGAGCGTGAGACGTGCCCAGCGCAGCCGTGCGGCGGAGTGCCGCGCCTGCGCCCGCCAGATGGACGTTTGCGCTGGTCGCAGCCGTGCTCGTCACGGCCGGCTGTTCCGGCGACGCGAGTGGGGACAGCGCCGAGCAGAAGGGCGCCTCGGCGCCGGCCAGCCGGTCGACCAGCGCGCCGCCGGCGAAGGGCACCGTGCTCCAGCCGGGCAAGCCCGGGGAGACCGCCGAGACCCTGCCCCCGGACGCCACCGTCGCGCAGCCCAAGGAGAACGAGGCGGACGTCGCCTTCCTCCAGCTGATGATGCCCCACCACGCACAGGCCCTGAAGATGAGCGCCTACGCCCGCACGCGCGCTCAGAGCGAGGACGTGAAGTCCCTGGCCCGGCGCATCGCCGGCGCCCAGGGCCCGGAGATCCATGCGATGGCTGCGCTGCTCCGCCGGGGCGGGCACGACGTACCCACCGCCGCCGAGCTCGAGTCAGGGGCGCTGGGTGGCTCCCACGGTCAGCACGGCGACGGGGTCGCGATGCAGGGCATGCTCAGCGCCGCGGAGATGAGAGAGCTGAAGGCGGCTCGCGGCGCGCTCTTCGACGACCTCTTTCTGGAGGGGATGATCCGTCACCACCGGGGCGCGGTCGCGATGGCCGGCCTGGCGATGACCGAGGGCAGCGACATCCTCACCAGCGAGATCGCCGCCGACGTCTCCGCCGGCCAGAGCGCCGAGATCGACCGCATGAAAGACCTCCAGCGCACCCTCTGACCCCCACCCCTCGCTTCCAGCACCCCACCCCCATTCAGCGGTGATCATGCAGTTGTGCAGGGGCACCGCTCTGACCTGCGCCTATCCATGTGGTGATCATGCAGTTGTGCAGAAGCGGGACGGCAACGCTCCGGCGTACGTCGACGCGCTGGGGCCGTGGGTGGAACGCGCCGAGCCGCACCCAGCCGGATGCCACGGCCGACAATTGTGCGACCAGCAGCGGTCCACCCGCACAACTGCATGATCACCGCGGGTGTTTGTGCAGGTCACAGAGGTCCATTCGCACAACTGCATGATCACCGCCGGTTTTGGGGGGCAACAACACCGCGGGTGTGTTTTTGGGGGGTCAGGCGAAGAGGGTGGGGAGGGTGGCGTCGGACGACTCGCGGAGTTCGGAGACGGGGAGCGAGAACGACGAGTCGAACGCTCCCGGCGCACCTGTCGATGCCCCCGGCGTACGGGTCGACGGCCCGGGTGTATTGATCAAGAGCGAGTCGCCAGTGACGGTGCCGAGTCGCGCGGCCGGGACGCCGTGCTCGGCGCAGAGCGCCAGCATCGTCGTCGACCTGAGACCACGTCGACAGCGACGACCGCGCGCGCGACAGACTCGCTGAACAGCGCCACGAACGGGTCACCCTCGACCGTCGCGGACACGCCCACGTCGGCGGCCAGGGCCATCTCGACCAGGCACTGCGCCAGGCCGCCGTCGCTCACGTCGTGCGCCGCGCCCACCAGGCCGCGGGCCGACGCGGCGGTCAGGACCCGCGCGAGTGCGGCCTCGGCGGCCAGGTCGACCTGAGGCGGGCGACCGCCGAGATGACCGTGTACGACGTGGGCCCACTCGGAGCCACCCAGCTCGTCGCGAGTCTCGCCGAGCAGCAGCAGTTGCTGCCCGTCCGCCGGAGCGAGCGGGGTACGCCGGCTCACGTCGTCGATCACGCCGAGGACGCCCACGACGGGTGTCGGGTGGATCGGGGCGTCGCCGGTCTGGTTGTAGAAGCTGACGTTGCCGCCGGTCACCGGTACGCCGAGTGCGAGGCACCCGTCGGCCAGCCCCCGGGTCGCCTCGGCGAACTGCCACATCACGTCCGGGTCCTCGGGCGAGCCGAAGTTCAGGCAGTTCGTGACAGCGAGCGGTGAGGCACCGGACACGGCGACGTTGCGGTAGGCCTCCGACAGGGCGAGCTGTGCGCCGGCGTACGGGTCGAGCTTGGTGTACCGCCCGTTGGCGTCGGTCGCGACCGCGACGCCGAGTCCGCTGGCCTCGTCGACGCGCACCATCCCGGCGTCACACGGCTGCGCGAGGACCGTGTTGCCGAGCACGTAGCGGTCGTACTGGTCGGTGACCCAGGCCCGTGACGAGAGGTTGGGCGAGGCCGCGAGCCGCAGCACCGTGTCGCGCAGCTCACCTGCCGTCGACGGACGCGCGAGGTCATCCGGCCCGGCTGCCTGCAGGTCGTCCTGCCAGGCGGGGCGCGCGTACGGCCGCTCGTAGACCGGGCCGTCGTGCGCGACGGTGCGCGGCGGCACGTCGCAGATGGTGTCGCCGTGCCACTCGACGGTCAGTCGCCGCGAGTCGTTCACCTCGCCGATGACGTTCGCCGTCACGTCCCAGCGACGGCAGATGTCGAGGAACGCGTCGAGCTTGCCCGGCTCGACCACCGCGCACATGCGCTCCTGCGACTCGCTCATCAGGATCTCTTCGGGGCGCAGCGTCGCGTCGCGCAGCGGCACCCGGTCGAGCCAGACGTGCATGCCACCGTCACCGTTGGACGCGAGCTCGGACGTCGCGCAGGAGAGCCCCGCGCCGCCGAGATCCTGGATGCCGACGACGAGGTCGGCGGCGAAGACCTCGAGGCAGCACTCGATGAGGACCTTCTCCATGAACGGGTCGCCGACCTGCACGCTCGGGCGCTTGCTGGTCTTCGTGTCGTCGAAGGTCTCGCTCGCGAGCACCGAGACGCCACCGATGCCATCGCCGCCGGTGCGCGCGCCGAAGAGTACGACGAGGTTCCCGCTGCCCGACGCGTGCGCGAGCTTGATCTCGTCGGCGCGCATCACCCCGACGCACAACGCATTGACGAGGGGATTGCCGGCGTACGACGGGTCGAACACCACCTCGCCACCGATATTGGGCAGGCCCAGGCAGTTGCCGTAGCCACCGATGCCCGCGACGACACCCGGCAGCACCCGTCGGGTGTCCTCCGCGTCCGCCGAGCCGAACCGCAACGGGTCCATGACAGCCACCGGGCGCGCGCCCATCGACATGATGTCGCGGACGATGCCGCCGACGCCGGTGGCCGCGCCCTGGTGGGGCTCGACGTAGGACGGGTGGTTGTGCGACTCGACCTTGAACGTCACCGCCCAGCCCTGGCCGACGTCGACGACACCCGCGTTCTCGCCGATGCCGACCAGCAACGCATCCGTCGCCGGGGCTTTGTCGCCGAACTGGCGCAGATGCACCTTCGACGACTTGTAGGAGCAGTGCTCGCTCCACATCACCGAGTACATCGCCAGCTCGGCGCTCGTCGGGCGACGCCCGAGGATGTCGCGGATGCGCGCGTACTCGTCGTCGCGCAACCCCAGCGCGCGGTGCGGCTGCTCGTCCTCGGGCGTCGCCTCGGCGTCCTTGACCGTGTCGATCCAGCCAGTCACGCCGACACCACCGCGCGCAGCACCGAGGTGAAGAAGCCGAGCCCGTCGGTGGTGGGGCCGGTCAGTGACTCGACGGCGTGCTCTGGGTGGGGCATCAGGCCGACGACGTTGCCGCGCTCGTTCGCGACGCCCGCGATGTCGCGGTAGGAGCCGTTGGGGTTGTCGCCGAGGTAGCGCGCGACGACCCGACCCTCACCCTCCAACCGGTCGAGCGTCGCCTCGTCGGCGACGAAGCCGCCCTCGCCGTTCTTCAGCGGTACGACGATCTCCTGGCCATCGTCGTACGCCGAGGTCCACGCGGTCGACGTGCTCTCGACGCGCAACCTCTGGTCGCGGCAGACGAACTTGCGGTGGTCGTTGCGGATGAGCGCCCCAGGCAGCAGGTGCGACTCGCACAGGATCTGGAAGCCGTTGCAGATGCCGAGCACCGGAAGGCCCTGCTCGGCCTTGCGCGAAGACCTCCGTCATCACCGGCGCGAACCGCGCGATCGCGCCGCAGCGGAGGTAGTCGCCGTAGGAGAAGCCGCCGGGGAGCACCACGGCGTCGACAAGCCTGCAGGTCCTGGTCGCCGTGCCAGAGCGCCACCGGCTCGGCCCCGGCAGCCCGCACGGCGCGACGCGCGTCACCGTCGTCCAGTGATCCCGGGAACGTGACGACCCCGACCCGCATCCCGGCTGCAGAGCTCACTCCGTCTCCACGTGCACGGTGTAGTCCTCGATCACCGGGTTGGACAGCAGCGTCTCGGCCGCGTTGCGGATCTGCGCCAGGCGCTCCTCGGTGACGTCGCCGTCGAGCTCGAGCTCGAAGCGCTTGCCCTGGCGGACGTCCGAGATGCCGTCGAAGCCCAGCCGTGGCAGCGCCTCGCTGACGGCTTTGCCCTGGGGGTCGAGGATCTCCGGTTTGAGCATGACATCGACGACGACACGGGCCATCCGGGGCGCTCCCTGCCGGAGAGGTTGGGCGGTCATCTCAGCCTACTGACCCCGGTCCGGTCCTCAGGACTGGCGCGCCTCCCACGCGCTGCGCATCACGTCCGACAGGTCGAGGCTCGCCTTCCGGCCGACGTCCTTCTCGGCCTTGGCAGCGTCGGCGTCGACAACATCCGCGTGCTTCGTCTCGATCGCGTGATTCGTCTCAACTTGACGTATGCCGATATGGGCATAGGATAAGCCAATGGCACGAGCAGCGACGACGTCGGACGTCTTCAACGCAATCGCCGAGCCGCAGCGCCGGGAGATCTTGGTGCTGCTGCGGGCGGGTGAGCGGCCGGTGACTGAGTTGGCCCGGGAGTTGGGGATGACCCAGCCGGGGGCGTCCAAACACCTGCGGGTGCTCCGGGAGGTCGGGTTGGTGCGGGACCGAAAGGCAGGCCGGCAGCGCCTGTACGGCGTTGACGCCCGTGGGCTGCGGCCGGTCCACGAGTGGACCGGCGGGTTCGAGTGGTTCTGGAGCGAGAGCTTCGACCGACTGGACGCGTACGTGCAGGACCTGAAGAAGGCAGCCAGGAGGAGTAGCTGATGAGCGCGACGGGACGAAGAGCGCCGACGCAGTCCGCGACTGCTGACCGAGAGGTCGTCATCTCCCGGGTCATCGACGCCCCAGCGGAGCTGGTGTTCGAGGCGTTCACCGAGGTCCGGCACCTGTCGCGGTGGTGGGGACCGGAGGGGTTCACCACCACCACGCGCGCGTTCGAGTTCCGCGTCGGCGGCGAGTGGGACTTCGTGATGCACGGACCGGACGGGACGGACTACCAGGAGTGGATCTCCTGGACCGAGATCGCCCCGCCCGAGCGAATCGCGCTGCTCCACGGTGAGTCCCGCAGCGACCCGAACGCCTTCGAGTCGGTCCTGACGTTCGCGCCCGACGGTGCGGCGACCCGGATCGAAATGCGCACGGTGTTCCCCACCAAGGAACTGCGCGACGAAGCGGTCGAGAAGTACCACGCGATCGAGGGCGCCCAGCAGACCCTGAGCAACCTGGCTGCCTACGTCACCGAGGTCGCTCGGTTGGGAGCGGAGGGCTGATGTCCGGGAAGGTGTTCTTCAGCGTGTCGATGTCGCTGGACGGGTTCATCGCGCCCGAGTCCCTCGAGGACTTGATGGGGCAGCAGTGGATGGAACTGCAGCAGTGGATGTTCCCGCAGCGGTTCCTCCGGGAGAACCTGAAGCTTGGCGAGGGCGGCGAGGAGGGGCGCGACAACGACATCGTGCGGGAGACGTTCGAGCGCACCGGCGCGAGCGTGATGGGCAAGCGCATGTTCGACGCCGGCGAGGCGACCTGGCCGGAGGAGGCGCCGTTCCACACGCCGGTCTTCGTCGTGACGCACGAAAAGCGTGATCCCTGGGAGCGGCCGGGCGGCACGACTTTCAACTTCGTCAACGACGGCATCGAGCCCGCGCTCGACCAGGCCCGCGAGGCCGCCGGCGACCGCGACGTCCGCATCGCGGGCGGCGGCGCGACGATCCTGGAGTACGTGAACGCTGGTCTGATCGACGAGTTCTCGACCGCGCTGTCCCCCGTGCTGTTCGGCTCCGGACAGATCTCAGGCCTGCCGGGCCTCCCAGGCGCTGCGCACCATGTCCAACAGGTCGAGACGCGCCCGCCAGCCGACGTCCTTCTCGATCTTGGCGGGGTCGGCGTAGTAGGCAGCCGGGTCGCCCGGCCGACGGTCGACCACGTCGTAGGTGAAGTCGACGCCGGTCGCCTCGCGCACCGCGGTCATGACCTCCTTCACCGTCACGCCCTCGCCGCGCCCGACGTTGTAGACCGCGCCGAGCGGACCCTCGTCGATGCGTCGCGCGGCAGCTACGTGCGCCTCGGCGAGATCGACGACATGGATGTAGTCGCGGACGCAGCTGCCGTCGCGGGTGTCGTAGTCGCCGCCGAAGACCTTGGGGTTCTGGCCCTGCGCGAGCGCGCGGAACACCATCGGCACGAGGTTGCTGACGCTGCGGTCACCGAGCTCGGGTGCACCGGCACCGGCGACATTGAAGTAGCGCAGCGCCGCCCAACGGACATCGCGGGCGCCGGCCACTCCCTGCAGCAGCATCTCGCCGGCGAGCTTGGTCTGGCCGTAGGGGCTCACCGGCTTCGTCTCGGTGTCCTCGGTGACGTGCTCGGTCGGCGGCGTGCCATACACAGCCGCGCTCGAGGAGAACAGCAGCCGCGACACCCCGGTGTCCTCGCACGCCTCGAGCAGACGGCGCATCCCACCGACGTTCTCGTGCCAGTAGTACAGCGGCCGCGACACCGACTCCTCGACCGCCTTCTTCGCCGCCAGGTGCACGACACCCGTGACCTCGTGCTCCTTCAAGGCAGCCCGCACGGCTTCGCCGTCGAGCAGCGACGCCTCGACGAAGGGCACGTCGTCGGGCAGCACCTCGCGCCGGCCGGTCGACAGGTCGTCGAGCACGACAAGGGGCATCTCGGCCCGCTGGAACGCGCGCACGATGTGCCCGCCGATGTAGCCGGCACCGCCGGTGAGCAACCACGTCACGGCGCTCACCCTAGCGAGGCGGCGATCAGCTCCAGCGCTCGCCGGTGAGGCGCTCGTACGCCTCGACGTACCGCCCGCGGGTCGCCTCGACGACCTCGTCGGGCAACGGCGGCGGTGGCTCGTCGGAGCCGCGGTCCCAGCCCGAGGCGGGGGACGTGAGCCAGTCACGCACGAACTGCTTGTCGTACGACGGCTGCTGACCTCCCGGTCGCCACTGCTCGGCGGGCCAGAAGCGCGACGAGTCGGGCGTGAGCACCTCGTCGGCGAGGACGAGCCCGCCATCCGCGGCACGACCGAACTCGAACTTCGTGTCGGCGACCACGACACCCCGGCCCAGCCCGATCTCGTGAGCGCGCCGGTAGACCGCGAGCGTCAGCCGGCGCAGCTCGCCAGCGACGTCCTCGCCGGTCGTCGCGGCGACCTGCTCGAACGACACGTTCTCGTCGTGCTCGCCGAGGTCGGCCTTGGTCGCCGGCGTGAAGATCGGCTCGGGCAGCCGCGACCCCTCCAACAGCCCGTCGGGCAGCGCGACACCGCACACCGCACCTGACTCCCGGTACTCGACGAGCCCCGACCCAGCGAGGTAGCCGCGCGCCACACACTCCACCGGCAACATGTCCAGCCGTTGACACAGCAGCGCCCGCCCGGCGTACTCCTCGGGCACGTCCGAGGACACCACGTGGTTGGGCACCACGTCGGCGAGCTGCTCGAACCACCACACGGACAGCTGGGTCAGCACGCGCCCCTTGTCGGGGATGGGCGTCGGCAGCACATGGTCGTACGCCGAGATCCGGTCGCTCGCCACCATCAGCAACAGACCATCGGGTGCTGCGTAGAGATCGCGCACCTTGCCGCTGTGCAGGTGTCGGTAGTCCGCCACCGGGCAAGTGTCGCAGCATGCGTCTGCGTCTTCTCGCCCTGGCCACGGGCACGTTCGCCCTGGGCGTGGACACGTTCGTCATCGCGCCGATCCTCGATCCGATCGCCGGGGACCTCGGCGTGACCAGGACCACCGCTGGCTGGCTGATCACCACGTTCGCGCTGGCCTACGCCGTGGGTGGTCCGCTTCTCGCAGCCGTGTCCGGGCACATTCCACCGCGACGACTGCTGCTCGGCGCGCTCGCCGTCTTCTCGATGGGCAACGTCCTCACCGCCGTGGCCGGCGACTTCGCGTTGGCGATGACCGGCCGGGTCGTCGCCGGCCTGGGTGCCTCCATGTACACCGCCAACGCGCTCGCGGTGGCCATCGCGCTGGCGCCGCCGGAGCGCCGAGGGCGCGCCTCGTCGGTCGTCATCGGCGGCCTGACCGCCGCCATCGTGCTGGGGCTACCGGCCGGCTCCTGGCTCGGCGCGGAAGCCGGCTGGCGGTTCACCCTGTGGCTGGTGGTCGGGCTCGCAGCGGTCGCCGCAGCCGGCGTCGCCGCGTCGATCCCCCGTCTCCCCGGCCGACCGGCCGCGACCCTCAAGGCGCGGCTCGCCCCGTTGACGGATCCCCGGGTGCTGGTGACGCTGCTGGCCACGATGCTCTGTTTGAGCACGAGTTGGGCCGTCTACAACTACGTCGACCAGGTCATGCACCAAGCCACCGGCGGCGACGCGGGCCGCACCGCTGCGATCCTGCTGAGCTTCGGCGTCGGAGCCGTCGGCGGCAACCTGCTCACCGGCCGTCTCACCGACCACCTCGGGGCAGGTCGCACCATCAGCACCGCGGCCCCGCTGCTCGTCGTGACCGCCACGGCCGTCCCCCTGCTGTCCACCACGTTCGGGGCCGCCCTCGTGCTCGCGGCCGGATGGGGCGTTCTGCACTGGATGATCAACGTGCCGCAGCAGGTGCGGCTCACCACGGCTGCGGCCGAGTCGGCCCCGTTGGTGCTGGGTCTGCACCAGAGCACGATCTACCTCGGCATCAGCATGGGGAGCGTGGCGGGAGCGGTCGGGTTCTCGGTCGGCGGTGTCCGGGGTGTCAGCGCAGCCGCTTTCGCCGTCGGGCTTCTCGCGCTGGCCGCGCTCGCCGTGTCGTTTCGCGTCAACCGGACAGGGACGCCGGTCCTCGTCGACCTGTGACGTCGCCGGATCGGCGCCGGGCACCCGAGGTGAACAATGGCCGCATGACGAGCCCGTGGACCGAGATCACCACCGAGGCGGAGTTGCGCGAGCTGCTCGGCGAACCCAGCCAGCGGGTCCTCGACAAGGACCGGACCCGGTTGCACGACCTCGACCGGGCGTGGCTGGCCGCCTCACCGTTCTGCCTGGTCGCGACCTCGGCCACCGACGGAACCTGCGACGTGTCACCCAAGGGGGACCCGCCCGGCTTTGCAACGGTGCTGAACGACACGACCGTCGCGATCCCCGAGCGGCCCGGCAACCGGCGGGCCGACGGCTGGCACAACGTGCTGTCCAACCCGCACGTCGGGCTGATCTTCCTGGTGCCCGGCCGCACCGACACGTTGCGCATCAACGGCCGTGCCCGGCTGGTGCGCGAAGCCCCGTTCCTCGACGACATGGTCGTCAAGGGCCACCGCCCGAAGCTGGCGCTCGTCGTCGACGTCGAGCAGGTGTTCCACCACTGCGCGAAGGCGTTCCTGCGGTCCAGGCTGTGGGACCCGGCGAGCTGGGACGGTGACGACAACGAGGCCGCGGCCGCCCTGCCGAGCCGGGCGGTCATCGCCCGGACGTTGGAGCGGCCGGACGCGGATTTGGCCGATCTCGAGGCGTACTACGGACCGGCCTACGCCGACGGGCTCTACCGGCAGGGCTGACGAGCGGCCCTGGGACGGACTAGAGGATCGGCGCCGGGTCGTAGGCCGCCGCCTGCGGGTGCCGGCGTACGACGGCCGCGACCCTCGCCACGACGGCGCCGACCTGTGCGTCGGCCGCGCCGGTGAAGCCGGCCGGGTCGTCCACGATCGCAGCGAGCTCGGCGCGCGACAGACCCAGCCGGGCGTCACCCGCGAGCCGGTCGAGGAGGTCGTTGCCCTCGGCGCCTGTCTCGCGCATCGCGAGCCCGACGGCGACCGCGTGCTCCTTGATGGCCTCGTGCGCCTGCTCGCGCCCGACACCCTTGCGCACCGCGGCCATCAGCACCTTGGTGGTCGCCAGGAACGGCAGGTAGCGGTCGAGCTCGCGGCGCACGACCGCGGGGTAGGCGCCGAAGTCGTCGAGCACGGTGAGGAACGTCTCGAAGAGGCCGTCGGCCGCGAAGAACGCACCAGGCAGCGCGACGCGCCGCACCACCGAGCACGACACGTCGCCCTCGTTCCACTGCGTCCCCGACAGCTCGCCGACCATCGACAGGTAGCCACGCAGCACGACAGCGAGTCCGTTCACGCGCTCGCACGAGCGGGTGTTCATCTTGTGCGGCATCGCGCTCGACCCGACCTGGCCCGACTGGAAGCCCTCGGTCACCAGCTCCTGCCCCGCCATCAACCGGATCGTGGTCGCCAGACTCGACGGGCCGGCCACGAGCTGCACCAGCGACGAGAGCACGTCGAAGTCCAGCGAGCGCGGGTAGACCTGGCCGACGCTGTCGAGGGTGCGGGTGAAGCCGAGGTGGGCGGCGACCCGGCCCTCGAGCTCGGCCAGCCGCGCGCTGTCGCCGCCGAGCAGGTCGAGCTGGTCCTGTGCGGTGCCGACCGGTCCCTTGATGCCCCGCAGCGGGTAGCCCTCCAGCAGCGACTCCAGTCGCTCGACGGCGACCAGCAGCTCCTCGGCCGCCGAGGCGAACCGCTTGCCGAGCGTCGTCGCCTGCGCGGCAACGTTGTGGCTGCGTCCGGCCATCACCAGGTCGCTGTGCTCCGTCGCGAGCCGGGCGAGCCGGGCGAGCGCCGCGACGCCGTGGTCGCGCAGCAGGACGAGCGACTCACGCACCTGCAGCTGCTCGACGTTCTCGGTCAGGTCGCGGCTGGTCATGCCCTTGTGAATGTGTTCATGACCGGCCAGCGCGCTGAACTCCTCGATGCGCGCCTTGACGTCGTGCCGGGTCACTGCCTCGCGCCGACGGATCGAGTCGAGGTCGACCACCTCGACGACCTTCTCGTACGCCGTGATCGCGTCGTCGGGGACCGCGACGCCCAGGTCGCGCTGCGCGGTGAGCACGGCCAGCCAGAGCCGCCGTTCGAGCACGACCTTGTGCTCGGGTGACCAGAGGTGGACGAGGGCAGCGCTGGCGTAGCGCGCGGCCAGGACGTCGGGGATCACGGTCACACCCTCGATTGTCGCAGCAGTCCCTGTCTCGCCGCTGTCGCAGCAGTCCCTGTCCCGCCGCTGTCGCCGCAGTCCCTGTCCCGCCGCTGTCGCCGCAGTCCCTGTCCCGCCGCTGTCGCCGCAGTCCCTGTCTCGCCGCTGTCGCCGCAGTCCCTGTCTCGCCGCTGTCGCCGCAGGCTCAGCGGTGCGCGAGCACCAGCAGGTTCGTGGCGACGAGCACCGAGACCAGCAGCACCAGCGCCGGGCCCAGGGTGCGGCGCAGCACGGCGCTCGCCGTGGCCTGACTGCCCACGGCGACGACGCCGATCGTGATGACCACCGGCGCCAGCGAGTTGCCGACGTTGGCGCCAGCGGTCTGCGCGGCGAGCAGGTCAGCCGGCCGATCGCCGACCAGCAACGCGACGTCGTGCTGCAGCGCCGCGAACAACGCATTGGAGCTGGTGGTCGAGCCGGTGATGAACGAGCCGAGCGCCCCGACGAACGGCGTCGCCACCGGATAGGCCTGCCCGAACGCATCCGCCGCCCCCGACGCCAGGGCCCGGACCATGCCGCTGTCGACGAGCAGGCCGGCCACGGCGGCGAGCAGCACCACCGAGATCGACGACTTCCAGGACTGCCGCAGCCACGACCCGCGCACCTCGCGCCAGGTCCCCCGCGGCCACACGCCACGGGTGCGCCACACGACGACCGAGACCAGCGTCGCCACCAGCAGGAAGGTGCCCGGGTGGCCGAGCAGTGCGATCGGGTTGTACGTCGTCACCGCCGCGTTGGTCGTCCCTTCCGAGGTCGCCGTCGACGGGAAGTCGGGCCCGAGCAACAGGTGGCCGCGCACCCAGCCGCGAAGCGCCGCGGGAAGGAAGACGGCAAGCGCGACGACACCCAGCACGAGGTAGGGCAGCGCAGTGGCCCGCGCTCTTCGGTTTGCGGCCCGGGCATCCTCCCGCGTCGCGTCGGCACCGGAGTCCACGCGATCCGTGTCGCCCTTCTCCCCGTCGGGCGCTCCGCCCCCGGCCGACACGGACACCGACCGCGACGACGCCATGGCCGGGACCCGGACAGCACGACGCCGCGTCACCGTGCGCAGGGCCAGCACCGCGAGCAGGCCCGCGGTGCCGCCGCACAGAGCCCCGATCGCCGGCTCGCCACGCGCCGCCGCGGCCTGCGCCAGCGCCATGGCCGGGCCGACCACGACGAGCACCCGCCAGCCGTCACGCAGCGCGCGCCACCCGCCGTACATCAGGGTGACCAGCACCCCGGAGACCAGCACGTTGACCCCGAGCAGCAGGGAGGTCGACCCGGCGAACTGGTGCGTCTGCTCGCCGGACAGGTGTGCCGTGAGGGCGCCCATGTAGAACGACGAGCCCATCGAGCCGAAGCCGACCGCCCAGTGGTAGCCGATGAGCGGCAGCGCGACCGCCCGGGTCGCATCAACGCCCACCGCGACGAGCAACGGCGCGCAGATGGCGATCGGCGTGCCGAACCCCGCGACACCCTGGAGGAACGAGGGCAGCACCCACGCCAGCAGCAGGACGTTCTCAACCGGCCGGGGCAGCACGTTGGCGAGCGATCGCCCGAGCTCGGTCATCCCCACCCGACTCGCGAGGTGGTGCATGAGCAGCGCGGGCCAGATCACGCAGAGGATCCAGAACCCGACCCAGGCCCCTTTCCCGACCCCGACCGCGACGACCTGCGCGTCGGCACCGAACGCCGTGCTGGCCACCAGCGCGGCGACACCGACGGTGACCAGTGCGTTGACCGTCGTGCTCAACCGGCCCCAGAGCACGAGCGCGAACAGCAGCACCACGGGCGAGACCGCAAGCAGCCAGGTGAGCGCCGCCGACCCGCGCACCGCGTCGGCGATCACGGCGCTGTCCTTCGTATACAGTCGCTCGCATGGTCAGCAGGTCGCGCCGGTCCGGCGCCGTCGCCGAGGCGGAGATCGGCGACGACCGCATCGGCGGGCGCCACGTCTCGCTGCGCGACCAGGTGCTCTTCGAGCTGCGCCGTCGCATCGTGGATGCGCAGTACCGGCCCGGCGAGCGGCTCACCGAGGAACGCCTCGCCGAGGACTTCGGTGTCTCGCGCAACCCGGTGCGGGAGGCGCTGCGCGTCGTGGAGGCCGAAGGATTCGTCGAGGTCCAGCCGCGCCGCGGAGCCGTGGTGGCGACGCCGAGCGAGGACACCATGCGCGACATGTTCGCCGTCCGCCGGCTGCTCGAGCCCCTGGCCGCCCGACTGGCCGCGGAGCGGGCCGACGACGACCAGCTCAAGGGGCTGCGCGGGCTGCTCGACGAGGCTCGTGCCGCGACCGAGGACGGCGACCTCGTCCGGGTGGCCGAGCTCAACAGCGCGCTGCACAGCCGGGTCTTCGAGCTGGCCGGCAACCGATGGCTGCTCCAGTTCTCGGTGGCGATGTACCGCCACGTGCACTGGGTGTTCCGGCTCGGCGCTGCGGCCCGTGCCGCGCACTCGTGGGAGGAGCACGTCCGGCTCGTGGAGGCGCTCGAGTCGCGCGACGCCGACGCCGCGGAGCGGGCTGCGACCGAGCACGTGGAGGCGGCGGAGGCGGCCGCGATCGACCAGGCAGCGGCGGCGGCTACGGAGGCCGCCGGAGCGGCTACCGGGGCGACCCACCCCTAGCGCCCGCACGCATAGCCCTGATCCCCCCGCGGGTTGGCTCCGGCCGCCAGGTCGCCGGTTGCGGGGTCGCGGGTCACGGCACACATGCGCCCGAGGCTCCATGGGCCTGACCGCGTCACGTCGTGGCCGCGACGGGTGAGCTCGTCGAGCACCCCGTCACCGAGCCGGTCCTCGGCGACGAGACCGGCCGGCGTGATCTCGCGGGGGTAGAAGGACCCGGGCAGCGACGTCGTGTGCCAGGTGGGCGCGTCGATGGCCTGCTGCAGCGTCTGGGCGCCGACGAGGTGGCGCAGCAGGAACAGCAGCTGCCACTGGTCCTGCTGGTCGCCGCCGGGGCTGCCGCACGCCAGCACCGGCTCGCCGTCGCGGTGCACCAGCGTCGGTGACAACGTCGTACGGGGACGGCGGCCGGGACCCACCGTGCCGGCCAGGCCGTCCTCGATCCAGAACATCTGCATCCGGCTGCCGAGCGGGAACCCGAGGCCCGGCACGGTCGGCGAGCTCTGCAGCCATCCGCCGCTCGGCGTGGCCGAGATGATGTTGCCCCAGCGGTCGACCACGTCGACGTGGCACGTGTCGCCGCGGGTCTCCCCCTGCCGCGACACGGTCGGCTCGCCCAGCCCGGCCGGTACGTCGACGCTCGGCGCCTTGCCCAGATGCTCGGCGACGCGCGGCTCGCGCCCGCCGGGCGAGCCGGGCCGCAGCTCGCGGGACGCCTCGGTGCCGACCAGCGCCAGACGTTCTGCCGTATATGCCGGGTCGAGCAGCATCTCGACCGGCAGGTCCGACGCGTCGCCGTACCACGCCTCCCGGTCGGCAAAGGCCAGCTTGAGCACCTCGGCGACGGTGTGCACGCCATCGGCGGACGACGGGTCGAGCTGCTCGTCGGGCAGTCCCTCGAGCATCGCCAGCGACTGGAGCAGCACCGGGCCCTGGCCCCACGAGCCCGTCTTGGCGACCTCGACGTCGCGGAACCGGCCGACGAGCGCCGGCTCGTACGTCGCGGCGTACCCGGCCATGTCCTGCGCCGTGACCAGGCCGGCATGGTCGCTGCCACTGGCATCCCGGTGCGGCACCCGCTGGAACCGGTCGACCTGCTCGGCGACGAAACCCTGGCCCCAGGCCCGCCGCGCGGCGTCGACCTGCGCCTCGCGACTCGCGCCCGCCGACTCGCCTTCGGTCACGAGCCGCTCGAGCACGTCGGCGTACTCCGTGTTGACGTGCCGCTCCCAGCGGGCCGGCGGCGAGCCCCCCGGCAGCCAGCGCTGCGCCGACGTGGGCCAGTGCTCGGTGAACAGCTCCGACATGGTTGCGACGAGGTCGGCGGTGCGCGGGAGCAACGGATGCCCGTCGCGGGCGTAGCCGATCGCGTAGGCGAGCACCTCGCGCAGCGACCTCGTGCCGTGGTCGCGCAACAGCAGCAGCCACGCGTCGACAGCGCCGGGTACCGCAGCCGCGATCGGGCCCGAGCCGGGAATCAGGTCGAGCCCGAGGGAGAGGTAGTGCTCGCGCGTCGCGCCGGCGGGCGCCGGACCCTGACCGCACAGCACCGTGGGCGAGGCGTCGGCGGCAGTGGCGAACACGGCCGGCACCTCACCCCCGGGCCCGTTGAGGTGCGGCTCGACAACGTGCAGGACGAAGCCGGCCGCGACCGCAGCGTCGAACGCGTTGCCGCCGTTTTCCAGCTCGGCCATCGCCGACTGCGATGCGAGCCAGTGGGTCGAGGAGACCATGCCGAACGTGCCGCGCAGGGTCGGCCGGGTGGGTGCGGTCATGTCCGTGTTCCCTTGCCTGCTGCCGCGGAGGCAGTCTCATCGTCGACGTAGCGCACGTCGGGGCCGTTGCCTACGTCGGTGACCAAGTGACAGGCGACGTCGGACCCGCCTTTCCGCAACAGGTCCGGGACCTCGGTGGTGCAGCGGTCCTCCGCGACCGGACAGCGGGTGTGGAAGCGGCAGCCGGACGGTGGAGCGATCGGACTGGGGATGTCGCCGGTGAGGACGACGCGGTTGCGCGAGCGCTGCGCCGACGGGTCAGCAACCGGCGCCGCGGAGAGCAGCGCCTGCGTGTAGGGGTGGCGGGGCGAGTCGAACACCTCGTCCCGGGTGCCGCGCTCGGCGAGCTTGCCGAGATACATCACGGCCACCTCGTCGGCGAGGTACTCGACCGCCGACAGGTCGTGCGTGATGAACAGGCACGCGAAGCCGAGGTCGCGCTGGAGGTCGGCAAGCAGGTTGAGCACGCTCGCCTGCACCGAGACGTCGAGCGCGCTCGTGGGCTCGTCGGCGACGAGCAGGCTCGGGTTGGAGACGAGCGCGCGCGCGATGCTCACCCGTTGGCGCTGCCCGCCGGAGAGCTCGTGCGGGTAGCGCTCTGCCACCGACCTGCGCAACCCGACCTTCTCGAGCATCTCCTCGACCTGCTGGCGGCGTGTCTTGTCGGACTCGCCATGCAGGCGCAGCGGCTCGGTGACGATGCGCCCGACAGTCAGTCGCGGGTCGAGCGAGCTGGCCGGGTCCTGGAAGACGATCGAGACCTTGCGGCGGTGCGGGCGCAGCGCCCGGCGCGAGAGGTGGCTCACGTCGGACCCTGCGAGATGCACGGATCCGGCGGTGGGTTCCAGCAGCCGGACGATCAGCCGGCCGACGGTCGACTTGCCCGAGCCGCTCTCGCCGACGAGCGCGACGACCTTGCCCGGGTCGACGCGCAGCGAGACGCCGTCGACGGCACGGACGGGGCCGAAGTGCTTGACGAGGTCGACGACCTCGCAGACAGGTGTCTGAGCACTCATGCCGGCACCTCGTTGGTGTCCTTGACGCCGGCCGGGTGCCAGCAGGCGACCTCGTGATCGCTGGCGGGGGCGCGCTCGAGGGGTGGTGCGCTGTCGCGGCAGGTGTCGCTCGCGGCTGGGCAGCGAGAGGCGAACGTGCACGCGTCGGGTTGCTCGTCGAGGACGGGCACCAGGCCGGGGATCTCGCGCAGCCGCTGCCGTTCTCCCGTCGTACGAGTGGCCGGAACGGCACCGAGCAGACCGACCGTGTAGTGGTGGCGCGGGCGCGCGAACAGCTCCTCGACGCCGCCACGCTCGACGACGCGGCCGGCGTACATCACCATCACGCGGTCGGCGACGTCGGCGACCACGCCGAGGTCGTGGGTGATGAGCACGACCGCGGCGCCGAGCCGGTCGCGCAGGTCACGCAGTACGTCGAGGATGCCCGCCTGCACCGTGACGTCGAGGGCGGTCGTCGGCTCGTCGGCCACCAGGACGCGCGGGTTGCAGGCCACCGCCATCGCGATCATCACGCGCTGCCGAAGACCGCCGGAGAGCTGGTGGGGATAGTGCTTGAGCCGCTCACGCGGGCTCGGGATGCCGACCAGGTCCAGCAGCTCGACGGCCCGGTCGAGCGCCTGCCGCCGGCCCATCCCCTCGTGCAGCCGCAGCACTTCGGCGATCTGCCGCCCGATCGTGAAGACGGGGTTCAGCGAAGTCATCGGCTCCTGGAAGATGTAGGCGATCTCCTTGCCCCGCACCGCGCGCAGCTGGTCGTCTTCTGCACCAACCAGCTCGTTGCCGTCGAGGCGCACCGAGCCGTCGATCTTCGCGTTGCCGGGCAGCAGGCCGGTGAGTGCCATCGCGGCGACGCTCTTGCCGCAGCCCGACTCACCGACGACGGCGAGCAGCTCGCCGGCGCGGGCATCGAAGGACACCCGGTCGACCGCGGACACCCGGCCGTCCTCCGTCGTGAAGCCGACAGTCAGGTCGCGTACCTGCAGCAGCGGTTCGCCGGTCGGCGGGGGCATCGGGTCGGCGGTCGTGCCGGCGCGGGCTTGCGTGGTGCTCATCGGCGGCTCGCTCTCGGGTCGAGGGCGTCGCGGAGGCCGTCACCGAACAAGTTGAACGCGAGGGTCACGACCATGATGGCCACGCCCGGGATGACGGCGGTCCAGGGCGCCAGGGAGATCGACTGCTGCGCCTCGGAGAGCATGGTCCCGAGACTCGGTGCGGGCGGCTGGATGCCCAGTCCCAGGAACGAGAGCACCGCCTCGCCGAGGATCGCCGCTGGGATCGCGACGGTCGCCTGCACGATGAGCACGCTGGTCGCGTTGGGCAAAATGTGGCGGGCCAGCACCCAGAGGTCGCTGGCGCCCTCGGCCACCGCCGCGGCGACGTAGTCGAGTGACTTGAGCCGCAGTGTCTCCGACCGCGTCACCCGGATGATGCCGGGCACCTGCGCGATACCGATGGCCAGCGCCGCGTTCGACAACGACGCACCACGGATGGCGGCGAGGCCGACGGCGAGGATCAGGAACGGGAACGCGAGCACCAGGTCGGTCAGCCGCGAGATCGTGCCGTCCAGCTTGGAGAAATAGCCGGCGATCAGGCCTAACGGGACTCCCACGGCCAGCGCGAGCAGGACCGACAGGACACCCACCAGGAGAGACGCCTGCAGGCCGAACAGGATGCGGGAGAGGATGTCGCGACCGAGCGCGTCGGTGCCGAGGAGGTAACCCTCCGTCCCGGGCGGCACGAACCGAGCGTCGAAGTGAGCCTCGTCCGCCGGGTAGGGCGCGATCAGCGGTGCGAGCAGCGCAGCGAGGACCGCGATGCACAGCACGGCAAAACCGCTCAGCGCGAGGGGGCTCTTCCGCAGACGTCGTACGGCGCGACCGCGGCGCCGCGGAGCAGCGGTGACCGTGCTCTCGATGACCGGAGCTTCAACGGTTGTCATGCGGGGTCCCTGCGGCGTCGCGAGCGCAGCGAGTGACGTGGTGGGGTGCTCACGAGACCTCCCCCGACACTCGGATGCGCGGATCGATGAGCGAGTAGAGAAGGTCGACGAGCAGGTTGATGAGGATGTACGCCGTTGCGGTGACGAGCACGACGCCTTGGATGACCGGGTAGTCGCGTTGGAACACCGAGTCGACGGTGAGCTTGCCGAAGCCGGGCAGGCCGAAGATGCGTTCGGTCACCACGGCGCCGGAGATCAGCGCGCCGAGCTGGAGGCCCACGATCGTTACCACGACGATGAGGCTGTTGCGCAGTGCGTGAACGCCGACGACCGAACGTTCCTGCAGCCCCTTGGCGCGGGCGGTGCGGGTGTAGTCGGTGCCGAGCGCTTCGAGCATCGACGACCTGGTCTGCCGCATGATGACCGCCGCCAGTCCGGTGCCCAGAACAAGGGCGGGCAGCACCATGTGATGCAGGTTGGCGATCGGGTCCTCAGTGAACGGCACATGGCCTGAGGCGGGGAAGAGCGGAATGGCGACCGACAGCCACAGGATCGCCATCAGGCCCAGCCAGAAGTTCGGCACCGACAGTCCCAGCAACGCGAAGCCGTTGGCAAACCATTCGGCCGGCCGACCGCGACGAACCGCGGCGAGCAGCCCGGTGAGGATGCCGATGACGATCGCAACGCCGAGTGAGAGCACGGCCAGTTCGATGGTCACCGGCAGGGCACTGGCCAGCATGTCGCGGACCGGGATCCTGGTGCGCACCGACGTGCCCCAGTCGCCGCTGAGGAAGTTCGTGACGTAGTGCCAGTACTGCACCCACACCGCGTCGTCCAGGCCGTACTTCTCCCGGATCACGTCCAGTCGTGCGGGGTCACTTTCCTCACCGGCCAGCGCCCGTACCGGGTCGCCCGGCAGCGCCCGGACGCCGGCGAACACCACCATGGTGGCGAGCACCAACGTCACGAGCGACTGCCCGACCCGGCGAAGCAGGTAGCTGGCCATATCCTGACGTCCCGGCGCCTAGTCGGCGTAGCCGGCGAAGGCCACCCGCAGCAGGCCGTCGGCGTAGACCTGCACGCCGGAGATCTCCTTGCTGACCCCGGTCAGGTTGCGCTGCCGGTAGATGTAGACGAGCGGGTTGTCCTTCTGCAGCTCCTGCTGCACCTGGCCGTAGATCTCGGCGCGCTCGGCCGTGTCCTGGGTCTCGCGGCCCTTCTTGATCAGCGCGTCGAGCGCGGGGTTGGAGTAGCCCGCGACGTTCTGCGCGGCCCCGGTGCCCACGAAGTTGTTGATGTTGCCGTCGGGGTCGACGCGTCCCGACCAGCCGAGCTGGAGCATCTCGAACTTGCCCTGGTCCTGGAGCTCGAGCAGCGAGGTGAACTCGATCGGGTCGATCTTCAGGTCGAAGCCGCCCTCCTTCACCATCGCCTGCAGTGCCTGCACGAAGCGCAGCGTGGCCGGCGTGTTCGAGGCGAGCATGGTGATCCGGTACGGCGTCTTCACGCCCGCCTCTTTGAGCAGCGCCTTGGCCTTGGCCGGGTCGTACTCGCGGCACGTCTGCGCCGCGTCGCTGGTGTACTCGGTCTTCGGCGAGATGGGTGAGCACGCCGGCTCGAAGTAGCCGTTCCAGACGTTGTCGACGAGGGCCTTGCGGTCAATGGCGTGCTCGAACGCCTGGCGGACCCGCGGGTCCTGTGCGTGCGGCTTGTTGATCTTGCCGAGCGGCTGGCCGACGCCCTTCACGTTTCCGACGTTGAACGTCACGCCCTGGTAGCCAAGCGACGGGGACTCGAGGACCGACAGCTTCGAGTCGCTCTTGACCGAGTCGACGTCGTCGGTGCCCAGGGTGTCGGCGACCTGCGCGTCACCCGACTTGAGGTTGGCCGCCCTGATGCTGCCGTCGGTGATGATGCGGTAGACGAGGCGGTCGAGGTGCACCTTGTCGGCGTCGTAGTACTTCGGGTCCTTCTCGAGCTCGATGGAGTTCTGCGGCACGCGCTTGGCGAACTTGAAGGGACCGACGCAGATCGGCGCGTTGCCGAAGTCGTCGCCCTTCGCCTCGAGCTGCTTGGGACTCATCACCATGCCGGCCCGGTCGGCCAGCACAGCGGTGAGCGGTGCGAACGGGCTCTTCAGCTTGATGGTGACGGTGCTCTCGTCGGTCGCCTCGACGGACTCGATCGGGCCGAGCTCGCTCACCCGGGCGCTCTGCGGGTTCGTCAGGTTGCGGTCGATGGAGGCCTTCACAGCATCGGCGTTCAACGGCGTGCCGTCGGCGAAGGTGACGCCGTCGCGCAGGGCGATGGTGACCGTCTTGCCGTCCGACGAGGTCTCAGGCAGCGACTCGGCGAGCTGCGGCACGATGCGTACGTCCTTGTCGAGGTCGTAGAGCTTCTCGCACATCGCGTGGAAGACGTAGCGGCTGTACAGCGAGGTCGCCAGCGTCGGGTCGAGGAAGTCGGGCTCGGCCGAGAGCGCGAGCGTCAGCGTGCCGCCCTCCTTGACGTTCTTGGCACCCTCGCCCACGTTGTCCTTGCCGTCGCCTCCGCCCGATCCGTCCGAGCCGACCGAGGAGCACCCGGTGAGGGCCAGGGCCAGGGCCGTGAGGGCCGCGACGAGCAGCCTGCCGAACCGCGCGTGAGTCATGAGGGTCTCTCTCTCCATGCCAAGCCGACGGGACGTGCAACGTATCCTGTATACAGACATTTGTTGCAAGTCAAACATCTCGGGCACTACCCGATTGGCTCGACCCCGGCCCGAACGTGGGGCGGCCGCCCTGCTCGGGCCGCCTCGCGGGGCTCTTTACCCGCTGCGCTGCCGGCTGACGCCGATCGCCGCGGCGATGTCGCCGCGGTGGTGGCCGCCGGTCAGGCGCACCCGCGCCAGCGCGTCGTACGCCCGCTCGCGGGCCGCGGGTACGTCGGGTCCGGTGCCCACCACGGAGAGCACCCGGCCACCCGCGGCGATGACCCGGCCTGCCTCGTCGCGCCGGGTCCCGGCGTGCAGGACCGCCGCCCCCGCCACGTCGGCGGCCTCGGCCAGACCCTCGACCGCGCCGCCCACGACGGCTGCCACCGGGTAGCCCTCGGCGGCGAGCACGACGGTCACGGCGGCTCCGGCCGACCACTGCAGCGCCGCGACCTCGCCGAGCCGGCCGGTGGCCGCGGCGCGCAGCAGGCCGGCCAGCGGCGTATGCAGCCGGGCCAGCACCACCTGGGTCTCCGGGTCGCCGAAGCGCACGTTGAACTCGATGACACGCACGCCGCGCGAGGTCAGCGCCAGCCCGGCGTAGAGCAGGCCGGCGAACGGCGTGCCTCGGCGGCGCATCTCCGCCACCGTCGGCTCGAGCACCGACCGGCGTACGTCGTCGACGAGATCGGGCGGCGCCCACGGCAGCGGGGAGTAGGCGCCCATGCCACCGGTGTTGGGACCGCTGTCGCCGTCGCCGACGCGCTTGAAGTCCTGCGCGGGCTCCAGCGGCAGGACGGTCGCACCGTCGACAAGGGCGAAGAGCGACACCTCGGGGCCGTCGAGGAACTCCTCGATGACGACCCGCTCGCAGGTAGTGGCGTGCGTCAGCGCGGCGTCACGGTCGTCGGTGACCACGACGCCCTTGCCGGCAGCGAGGCCGTCGTCCTTCACGACGTACGGCGGGCCGAACGCGTCGAGCGCCGCCAGCGCCTCCTCCTTGGTGGTGCACACCGACGAGCGCGCCGTCGGGACACCCGCGGCCGCCATGACCTCCTTCGCGAACGCCTTCGACCCCTCCAGCCGGGCGGCCGCGGCCGACGGGCCGAAGCAGTCGATGCCACGGGCGCGCACGGCGTCGGCGGCGCCGGCGACGAGCGGCACCTCCGGTCCCACGACGACCAGGTCGGCCCGCTGGGCGACGGCGAGGTCGGCCACGGCGTCCGCGTCGGCGACGTCCACCGGGACGAGCTCGGCGAGCTCGGCGATGCCGGCGTTGCCGGGAGCGCAGACGATCGAGGAGACGTCGGCGTCGGCGTGCAGCGCACGGACCAGGGCGTGCTCGCGGGCGCCGTTCCCGATGACGAGGACCCTCACCGGCGCCAGAACTCCCACCAGCGTCGCGCGATCCGGCCGCTGTCGCCCGTGGCCGCGGGTGGCATCGGCTCGCGGGCAGTTGTCGTGGCCGCACTGCGGTCGGGGCCGTCGTCCTCGTCGCGCTCGCTCGGCGCGGGTGGAACCACGGGGATCGGGCCGGTGCGGCGGAGGTCGGACAGCGGCTCCTGGAGCTGCGGGTCGTAGCCCTCGAGATCGGTCACCGTCTCGACCATGCGGGCGAGCGCGTGGAGCTTGGACATCACGTCCATGTCGCTGCCGCCGGCGTGGGAGTGGGGGAGCCGCAGCTGCGCCTCGCCACTGGAGAACGCCAGCTCGATGCCGGTCGCAGGGTTGCTGAGCTCTCGGGTGAAGTCGTCGGCGATGACGTCCACCTCGCCGAGAATCTGCCGGGCGCGCACCAGGATGCGCTCCCACTGCTCCCGCTCGGTCGCGGTGAACGGACCGGGCTCGGCGACGTCGTCGTCGTCGCCGGCCTCGAGCGCCTCCTCGAAGGACTGCCCCGGCTCCCGGCGGACGAAGAAGATGTCGTACGTCACAGGGCGACGCTAGCCTGTCGCGGCCCGCTCAACGAGCCGATGTGTGCTGGTCGGCGACACCGAGCGCCTCGTCGAGGATCGCGAGGCCCTCCTTGGCCTCGGCCGACGAGATGGTGCAGGGCGGCACGACGTGCAGCCGGTTGTGGTTGACGAACGGCAGCAGCCCGCGTTCCTTGCACGCCATCACGAGCGCGGCCATCGGGCGGTTCGCGTCGCCGGCGGCGTTGTAGGGGACGAGCATCTCGCGCGTCCCGCGGTCCTTGACCAGGTCGAGCGCCCAGAAGACGCCGAGCCCGCGCACCTCACCGACGCTGGGGTGGCGCTCGGCCAGCTCGCGCAGTCCGGGGCCCAGCACCGTCTCGCCGATCTGCGCGGCGTTCTCGACGATGCCCTCGTCGCGCATCGCGTTGATGCTCGCGACCACGGCGGCGCACGCGAGTGGGTGACCCGAGTAGGTGAGCCCACCGGGGAAGACGCGCTCCGCGAATGTCGCCGCGATGGGTGCGGATATGACGACGCCGCCGAGCGGGACGTAGCCGGAGTTCGAGCCCTTGGCGAAGGTGATGAGGTCGGGGGCGACGTCCCAGTGGTCGACGGCGAACCACTCGCCCGCCCGCCCGAAGCCGGCCATCACCTCGTCGGCGACGTAGACGATGCCGTGGCGGTCGCAGATCTCCCGCACGCCCGCGAGGTAGCCGTCGGGAGGGACGAGGACGCCCGCGGTGCCCGGGATGGTCTCGAGGACGATGGCGGCGATCGTCGCCGGACCTTCGAACGCGACGACCTGCTCGAGGTGCTCGAGGGCGCGGGCACACTCCTCTTCCGGCGAGCTCGACCAGAACGGTGAGCGGTAGGGATAGGGGCCGAAGAAGTGCACGACGCCGGTGGCCCCGCCGTCGTTGGGCCAGCGGCGCGGGTCGCCGGTCATCTGGATCGCCGTGGTCGTGTTGCCGTGGTAGCTGCGGTAGGCCGTGAGCACCTTGTGGCGACCGGTGTGCAGTCGAGCCATGCGTACGGCGTTCTCGATCGCGTCGGCGCCGCCGTTGGTGAAGAAGACCTTGTCGAGGTCTGCGGGCGCCACCTCGGAGATGAGCCGGGCGGCCTCGGACCGCTGGTCGTTCGCGTGCTGCGGGGCGACCGTGCAGAGGCGCTCGGCCTGGGCCCGGATGGCCTCGACCACCTTCGGGTGCTGGTGGCCGATGTTGACGTTGACCAGCTGCGAGGCGAAGTCGAGGTAGCGCCGGCCCTCGTGGTCCCAGACGTGGACGTTCTCGGCCCGGCTGATCACCATCGGCGAGATCAGCGACTGGGCCGACCAGGAGTGGAACACATGCGCCCGGTCGAGCTGGTAGGTCCGCTCCCCATCCTCTCGGCTCGTCACCCCCCGACTCTATTGCCGCCGCCGCGAGTCGACCACGTTAGGTAGGCGCAGCAGTGCCTCAACAGGTCTGGCCGCCTGTTGAGGCACTGCTGCGCCTGTTGTCGTACGCCGAGAGGCGCGCCTCAGCCGAGCCGGTCGAGCAGGGCCTGGCGCACCGTCGGCCACTCGTCGCGCAGCACCGAGAACACGACGGTGTCCCGGAACGTCCCGTCGGCCCGGCGCTGGTGGCGGCGCAGCACGCCCTCGCGAGTCGCGCCCAGACGCGCGATCGCCGCCTGCGACCGATCGTTGACCCCGTCGGTCTGGATCTTCACCCGCCCGAACCCGCAGTCGTCGAACGCGTGCCCGAGCATCAGCAGCTTGGTCTCGGCATTGACGGCCGTCCCCCACCACCGCGGGCCGTACGCCGTCCACCCGAGGTGCACCCGCTCGTTGGCCAGGTCCCAGTCGCCCAGGCTGCTGGTGCCGACGACGGTGCCCGCGCGGCCGAGCTCCGTCCCGGCGCAGAGCCGGACGAGGTAGGCCTGCCGGCCCTCGCGGGCGGCTTCGACCATCCCGGTCACCCGCGCGAGCATGTCGACCTGGTCACGCGGCCGACCCGCCGGCCCACCGCCGTACCCCTTGGCCCAGACCCGCTCGTCGTCCAGCGCCGCGAACAACGCCGCCGCGTGCTCGACCTGCACCGGGTCGAGCCGCACCACCCGCCCGACCAGTGCCCGCGCTTGAGGAGCCCCGGCCACTGGTCAGCCGAGCAGGTCGCGGACGACGACTGTCTGGTCGCGTCCGGGGCCGACGCCGATGGCCGAGATCGGGGCGCCCGACATCTCCTCGAGCGCCTTCACGTAGGTCTGCGCCGTCTTCGGCAGGTCTTCGACCTTGCGGGCGCCGGTGATGTCGTCCGCCCAGCCTTCGAGGTGCTCATAGACGGGGACCGCATGGTGGAAGTCGGTCTGCGTCATCGGCATCTCGTCGTACGTCGTGCCCCCGACGGTGTAGCCGACGCAGACGGGGATGCGCTCCCACCCGGTGAGCACGTCGAGCTTGGTGAGCACGAAGTCGGTGACCCCGTTGACACGCGCCGCGTATCGCGCGATCACGGCGTCGTACCAGCCGCATCGGCGCGGCCGTCCTGTCGTCGTGCCGAACTCCGCTCCGTCCGCGCGCAGCCTCTCGCCGTCGGCGTCGAGCAGCTCGGTGGGGAACGGCCCCGAACCGACGCGCGTCGTGTATGCCTTGACGACCGCGATCACCCGGTCGATGCGGGTCGGGGGGATGCCGGATCCCGTGCACGCGCCGCCGGTCGTCGGGTTCGACGACGTGACGAACGGATAGGTGCCGTGGTCGACGTCGAGCATCGTCGCCTGTCCGCCCTCGAGCAGAACCGTACGACCTTCGTCGAGAGCCCGGCCGAGGACGAGTCCGGCGTCGACCACGTGAGGGTGCAGTCGCTCGGCGTACGGCAGGAACTCGTCGACCACCTCGTCGACCGTTATGGCGCGCCGGTTGAAGACCTTTACGAGCAGATGGTTCTTCTGCTCCAGTGCCGCGTCGACCTTCTGTCGCAGGATCTTCTCGTCGAAGAGGTCCTGCACGCGCACGCCGACGCGCGACATCTTGTCGGCGTAGGCCGGACCGATGCCACGCCCGGTCGTGCCCAGGCGGGCCTTGCCAAGGAAGCGTTCGGTGACCTGGTCGACGACGCGGTGGTAGGACGCGATCAGGTGGGCGTCGGCGCTGACGAGCAGCCGCGAGGTGTCGACACCGCGGGCCTCGAGCGCGTCGATCTCCTCGAAGAGCACGTTGGGATCGATGACGACGCCGTTGCCGATGACCGGTGTGCAGGTGGCCGTGAGGATGCCGGCGGGCAGCAGGTGGAGGGCGTATTTCTCGCCGTCGACGACGATGGTATGCCCGGCGTTGTTGCCGCCGTTGTACTTCACCACGAAATCAACGCTGGAGCCCATCGCGTCGGTGGCCTTACCCTTGCCCTCGTCGCCCCATTGGGCGCCGACGAGCGCGATGGCCGGCATAGCGGATGCACCTCTCTCGTACGACGGCCCCCGGCAGGACGCGGGGCGCGCATGCACGAGGGCTCTGTCAGGAGAGGCTACTTGAAGCGACTATTGGTGGTCACGAACGCATCGGCGGGGTCGGCCCAGCAGGACCAGGTCGACGCGGCTCTGGCCGTCCTGGGCCGTCGCGCCGACGTCCGGGTCGAGGCATCTGCGTCCCCTGACGACCTCTCGGAGCTGCTCGCTGCGCGCGACGGGCGCTCGCTGGTGATCGCGGGCGGCGACGGGTCGGTGCATGCCGCGGTGGCCGTGCTGCGCCAGCGCGGCGAGCTCAGCGTCGACGACCCCCTGGGGCTGCTGCCCATGGGCACCGGCAACGACCTGGCCCGCGCAGTCGGCATACCGCTCTCGCCCGCCGAGGCGGCCTGGGTGGTGCTCGGCGACCAGACCCGGGCGATGGAGCTGCTGGTCGACGACCAGGACGGCATCGTCGTCAACGCGGTGCACGTGGGGATCGGCGCGGAGGCCGCGGCGCAGGGCGAGCGGCTGAAGCCGACGATCGGCAAGGCGGCGTACGCCGTCGGCGGGGTGGTCGCCGGAGTGCGCACGCGCGGGTGGCGGCTGCGCGTGGAGGCCGACGACCGGGTGATCGTCGACGTCGACCGGCCGGTGCTGATGGTGGGGCTCGGCCTCGGCAGCTCGATCGGGGGCGGCGCACAGATGACGCCGGGCGCGCGGCCCGACGACGGGTTGGTCGACCTGATCGTGTCGGAGGCCGTCGGACCGGTCGCTCGGGTGGGCTACGGCGCCGGGCTACGGCGCGGCCTGCACGTCGACCGGCCCGACGTACACCACGTGCGCGCCCGCCGGGTGCGGGTGAGCGGGCAGCCGTTCCCGGTCAACGCGGACGGCGAGCTGAGCGGGCCGGTGACCGACCGGGAGTGGACGGTCGAGCCCGGCGCGTGGACGCTGGTCACGCCCGCCTAGAGCCACCGCCGTATGGGTTTTGTACCGGTTTCCAGGATCCGCTGTGCGCGGGAGCGGTTCTCCCACCGAGACAGGTCGATCTGCTCGCTGCGGCCGAAGTCGTCGTCGAGGTGGGAATCGAGGGTGGCGGTGACCTCGGGGTCGAGGGCGATGAGGACCACCTCTTCGTCGTGGTCGAGCGAACGCCGATTGAAGTTCGACGAACCGACGACTGCCGCGATGCCGTCGACCGTCATCACCTTGGCGTGCATCATCGACGGCTGGAACGTCCAGACCCGGACGCCACAGCTCACCAGCCGAGCGAAGACCGACTCGCTGGCCAGTTGACAGACCCGCTTGTCGGCGTGCGGGCCGGGCAACAGGAGGTCGACCTCGACACCTCTTGCTGGCGCGGCGCACAGGGTCTCGAGGAAGTCGTCGTCGGGAGCGAAGTACGCCGTGGCGATGCGCAACCGTTCGGTCGCGGAGCTCAGCATCACGTGAAACGCCGACTGCATGTCGTCCCAGCCGAGGCTCGCGGAGCCTCGCACGATCTGGACGGTCGAGGACCCCGCTTGTCGTTGGACGGGGAACGTGTCGCGATCGCCGTACAGCGGCCGCCCGCTCTCGGCCCAGTTCTGGATGAACGCCGACTGGAGGCCGTCGACGGCCGGCCCCTCGACCCGCAGGTGCGTGTCACGCCACTCACGTTCGTTGCGTGCGTCACCGCACCATTCCTCGGCGATTCCTACGCCGCCGGTGAAGGCAATCCGCCCGTCGACGACGCAAATCTTGCGGTGCAAACGGTGATTGGACTTGAAGGGCGACTTGAGCAACGGCCGGCGGAACCACTCGACCTGTACGCCGGCGCCGTCCATCTGTTTCACCAGGTCGCTCTCGATGAGACGCCCACCCAGCGCGTCGATGAGCAGCCGCACCCGCAGCCCTCGCTGCGCCCGTTCGCTCATGAGAGTCGCGAACTCGCGTGCGATGTCGCCACGCCAGTAGACGAAGGTCATCAGGTCGACCGTCTCCTCGGCGGCGCGGATCGCCTCGAGCATGGCGGGGAAGATCTGGTCGCCGTTGCGCAGGACTGTCAGCGCGTTGCCTTCGGTGAAGGGCGTCCCGATCACCACTTCGAGGCGGCGGCGCAGCTCCGTTTCCTGGTCGCCCAAGGGGCAGGTCTCCTCGTCTCGGGATGCGTCCCGGCGTCTCACGCGGCTCAGGTGACTGGCGTCAGCGGAGCAGCGTGGCGGCGGCCGTGGGGCTGCTGTCGGCGAGGAACTCCCGGCAGCGCTCGGCCTCGGCGGTCTCCTCGATGTCGGCGGCGGCCCTGGCCAGACAGGCCAGCGCGCGCAGGAACCCCTGGTTGGGCTCGTGCTCCCAGGGCACCGGCCCGTGCCCATGCCAGCCGTTGCGTCGCAGCGCGTCGAGCCCCCGGTGGTAGCCGGTGCGGGCGTAGGCGTAGCCCTCGATGGTGCGCCCGCCGTCGAGCGCCTGCTCGGCCAGGCTGGCCCAGGCCAGCGTCGACGCAGGGTGGGCGGCCGCGACGGCGGCGGGATCGGTGCCGGCGGCCAGCAGGTCTCTCGGGCCGGGCTCCTCGGGGAGCAGCGTCGGCTCCGGCCCACCCAGCAGGTTCTCGTTCGGCGTCATGCTCGCCATTCAGAAGAGGGTCAGTGGGCGGTGGTGCCGGTGGAGCGGAGGTCCTCGCAGGCTTTGACGACGCGGGCGGCCATGCCGGACTCGGCGGCCTTGCCGTAGGTGCGCGGGTCGTACTGCTTCTTGTTGCCGACCTCGTCGTCGACCTTGAGCACGCCGTCGTAGTTGCGGAACATCGCGTCGGCGATCGGCCGGGTGAAGGCGTACTGCGTGTCGGTGTCGACGTTCATCTTCACCACGCCGTAGTCGAGGGTTTCCCGGATCTCCTCGAGCAGCGACCCGGAGCCGCCGTGGAAGACCAGGTCGAACGGCTTTTCGCGACCGATCTTCGCGCCCACCTCGTCCTGGATCTCCTTGAGGATCGGCGGACGCAGCTTGACGTTGCCGGGCTTGTAGACGCCATGCACGTTGCCGAACGTCGCGGCCAGAATGTAGCGGCCGTTCTCGCCCGCCCCCAGCACCTCGACCGTGCGCAGCGCGTCGCCCGGCGTCGTGTACAGCTTCTCGTTGATCTCGTTGGCGACGCCGTCCTCCTCGCCGCCGACGACGCCGATCTCCATCTCCATCACGATCTTCGCCTTGGCGCACTCCTTGAGCAGCTCGGCGGCGATGGTGAGGTTCTCCTCCAGCTCGACGGCCGACCCGTCCCACATGTGCGACTGGAACAGCGGCTCACGCCCGTCGGCGACCCGTTCCTGTGAGATCGCGATCAGCGGGCGCATGTAGCCGTCGAGCTTGTCCTTCGGACAGTGGTCGGTGTGCAGCGCGATGTTGACCGGATAGCGCTTCGCCACATGGTGGGCGAACTCGGCCAGCGCCTGCGCACCAACCACCATGTCCTTCACGGTCGCGCCGGAGAGGTACTCGGCGCCGCCGGTCGAGATCTGCACGATCCCGTCGCTCTCGGCGTCGGCGAAGCCACGCAGCGCGGCGTTGAGCGTCTGCGACGACGTCACGTTGATCGCCGGGTAGGCGAACGCACCGGCCTTGGCGCGGTCGAGCATGTCGGCGTAGACGTCGGGGGTAGCGATCGGCATGACAGCTCCTGTGCGTCTCGGGGCGACGGCCGCGGGCGGACGCCGTCGACGGTCCCATCCTTCCAGAGCCGTCACCCGCCGAGGTACGGCGGTTCCGGAATCGAACCGCGCTCCCTCACCCGCACAACTGCATGATCACCGCCGTGGGAGGGGGTGGCTGACCAGGGACGATGCGGCGCTCCTGCACAACTGCATGATCACCGCTGAAGGGTGGGGTCAGCCGGTGAGCTCCTTGAGGGCTTGCTCGGCGCCGGGGTGCATCTTGACCGGGTCGGTCTCGGCCGCCTGCTCCTCGGTGATGTCAGCGGCGGACGGGTGCACCTTCTCGAGGTCGGCCTTGTGGTCGAAGATGACCTTGGTCAGCGCGCAGGCGCGGCTCTCGGGCATGTCGCTGTTCACCAGCAGCACGTTCGGGACGACGACGGTCTTGATGTCGGCCGGCGTCTTGTAGGTGTCCTTGGGGATGGAGCCCTCGGCGTAGACCTCGTTGACCTCCTGCAGCTTCGGCAGCAGCGGCATGATGTCGATGAACTCGACCTTGCCACTCATCGACTGGAACAGGTCGGTGATTGCCGGCGTCGGCAGCCCGCCCGACCACACGAGCGCGTCGATGCGCCCGTCCTTCATTCCGTCGATGGTCTTCACCAGGTCGAGCCGCTGCGCGTCGATGTCGGACGCCGGGTCGAGGCCGGCCGCCTCGAGCAGCCGGTTGGCGATGACCTCGGTGCCCGACTTGGGCGAGCCGGTCGACACGACCTTGCCCTTCATGTCCTCCATCGACTTGATGCCCGACTTGGTGGTGGCCACGACGTGGGTCGCGTTCTGGTAGAGCCGCGTCAGGGCACGTACGTCGGCCGGCTTGCCCTCGAAGTCCGCCTTGCCGTCCACCGCGTCGGCAGCCGTGTCGGCCAGGCTGAAGGCCACGTCGTAGTCGCCGGCGACCAGCTGCTGGATGTTCTGCACCGACGCGCCCGTCTCGGCCGCCGAGGCCTTGAGATCGGTGTTCTTGCTGATCACCTGGGCCAGGCCGCCACCGAGGACGTAGTAGACGCCGGTGCTGTTGCCGGTCGCGATGGTGATGCGCCCGCTGCCGGCGTCGCAGCTGCCTTCCTTCGCGGAGGTACCCGCGTTCTCCTGCCTGCCGCCGCAGCCCGCGAGCGCAAGGGAGACGAGGCTCGTGACGAGCAGGCTCACCAGCAGCTGGCGTCGTGCGGTCCGTTGCCTTCTCACGTCGAGTCCTTCCGGTGGGTGGTCCTACAACTGCCTGACATCAGGTGGCGGGCTGGCTGGCGGGCTCGCCCGGGTGCTGGTTGCGGCGTACGACGTGGATGGCGACGGCAACGGCGAGGCAGGCCAGGCCGAGGCCGATCGAGAGCGGCTCGAGGTAGAGGAGCAGCAGCGCGGCGGGGACACAGAGCCCTCGCTCGAGCCGCCCCGCGTGGCGCAGCATCCATCCGCCGGTGACGACGGCCAGCGCACACACCGCGAGTGCGGCGACGACGGTCGTCCAGATCGTGCGGAAGATCGGGCCCTGCGCGATGAGCCCCGAGCCGTTCGACGTCAGCACGAACGCCATCGGCACGAGGAAGGCCGGCAGCGCGTACTTGCAGGTCTGCCACATCGACTTGATGACGTCGCCGCCGGTGATCGCGGCGGAGGCGACCGCGGCCAGCGCGGTCGGTGGGCTCACCTCGGACAGCACGGCGTAGTAGAAGATGAACATCGCGGCCTCGGGCCGGTCGACGCCGACGTCGATGAGCGCCGGCCCGATGACGACCCAGGCGATGATGAACGACGCGGTCACCGGCACGGCCAGGCCCAGCACGGTGACTGCGACCGCCGAGAGCGCGGCAGTGAGGATCAGCACGCCGGTCTCGTTGCTCGTGATGGCGTTCGCGAGCGAGACCAGTGCGGAGGCGAGCTCCTGGCCCAGGCCGGTCTTGGTGATGGTCGAGGTGATGACGCCGGCCGCCGCGCAGACCACCGCGACCGGGAGGACCCCACGAACGCCTTGCGCCAGCGCGAAGTACAGCTGCTTGCCGAAGCCGCCCAGCGCACCCGGCAGCGAGGCTGTGCCGCCGCCGCGCAGGCTCGACACCAGCGTCTCGACGAGCGCGAAGGCCAGCGTGACGAGGATCGCGTAGACCACTGCGCGGAACGGGGGGATGTCCAGTGCGAGGAACACGACGATGACGGCAAGCGAGACGAAGTGGTAGCCGTAGCGCAGCAGGAGCCGCAACGGGTTCTGGCGGGGGACGTCGACGGCTTTCGCGCCGAAGCGCCGGGCGTCGGCCTCGACCGCGAGCAGGATGCCCAGGTAGTACAGCGCCGTCGGCACGATCGCCCACACCAGGACCTCGAGATAGGACACCTGGAGGTACTCGGCGATGATGAACGCCGCGGCGCCCAATGTCGGCGGCGAGAGGATCGCGCCGACACCTGAGGCGGCAAGCATGCCGGCCGCGTTCTCGCGCGGATAGCCCGCCTTCTTGAGAATCGGCCAGGTGACCGAGCCGAGGCTGACGGCCGTCGCGGTGCCCGAGCCCGACACCGTGCCGAGCAGGAAGCCGGACATCGCGACGGTGCGCCCCGGCGCGCTGCGCGAGTTGCGGAACGTCGAGAAGGACAGGTCGATGAAGAACTTTCCCGCCCCGGCCATGTCGAGCACCGCGCCGTAGAGCGTGAACAACACGATGTAGGTCGCGGCGACGTCGAGCGGTACGCCGAAGAAGCCGCTCTGGTCGTTGTAGAGCGAGTTGATGATCTGCGAGAAGTCCAGCCCTGCGTGCGCGATGTCCCACGACTGCGGCAGGAAACCGCCGTAGTAGGAGTAGGCGAGGAAGGCGATGCACACCGCGGGCAGCACCCAGCCCGTCGTACGCCGGCACCCCTCGAGCACCAGCACGAGGAGCAGACCGCCCATCACGACGTCGATCGGCGCGAGCGAGCCCTGCCGGTCGAGGAAGGCGTTGAAGCCGCCCCCTCCTTCGCCCAGGGTGACCGGCAGGATCGGGTACAGGCATACGACGAGGGCGACCACGGCCAGCACCCAGTCGAGCAACCCGGGGTTGTCGGCGCCGTCCTGGTCCGTGCCTCGGTGGTGGCGGCGCCCGCCCCGGTAGCTCAGCAGTGTGATCGGCAGGACGCCGGCCAGGAAGACGATCAGGTAGTACTGGTTGCCCTGCGTCAGCGGCCGGAAGACCTGGTTGATGACGAACAGCGACACGGCGAACGCGACGCCGGTGACGAGTGCCAGGACCCAGCCGGACAGGCGACGCGAGGGCAGCTCCTCGTCGAGCTCGGAGAGCAGCCGTTCGGTGTCAGGGCCCTGCGCCCGTGCATCGACGGCCTCGTCACGGCCCTTCTCGTCCGCCACGGTCGTGCCGGCGGACCGTCCGTCCTGGTCGCGGCTCGACGGGTTTGTCACAGACTGGTGGTAACCGCGGCACAACGGCACCAAACCTTTTCGGACGCGGAGCAGGGTGCCTCCAGCGGGTCAGGAACCGCCGGCTCGCACCACCTCAGCCGCCTTGCGCGCGGCGACGAGCACGGGGTCCCACACGGGAGAGAACGGTGGCGCATAGCCGAGGTCGAGCCCGATGACCTCGTCGACCGTCATGTCGTTCCAGAGGGCGACCGCGCAGACATCGATGCGCTTCGCCGAGCCCTCGCCACCCACGATCTGCGCACCGAGCAACCGCCCGGTGCGCCGCTCCACCACCATCTTGACCGTCATCTGACGCGCCCCTGGGAAGTATCCGGCGCGCGTCGACGACTCGACGACGACCGTCTCGACGTCGAAGCCGGCCTGCCGCGCCTGCGCTTCATGCAGACCCGTGCGTGCGACCTCGAGGTCGCACACCTTCGTCATCGCCGTCCCGACGACGCCGGGGAATGTGGCGTCGCCACCGCCGATGTTCGTGCCGATCACCAGACCGTGCTTGTTGGCATGCGTGCCCAGCGGCACGTGCGTCCAGCTCTGCGAGACCCGGTGGAACGTCTCAACACAGTCACCGCCCGCCCAGACACCCTCGTGTCCGGCGACGGCCATGCGCGGGTCGACACGGACGCCGCCCGAGTCACCCAGCGGCAGGCCGGCGGCACGGGCCAGGGCGGTCTCGGGCGCGACACCGAGACCGAGCACCACGACGTCGGCAGGCAGCGTCGCGTCGCCGGCGATGACCGCGCGGACCCGGCCGGCGTCCAGCTCGAGACGCTCGACGGGAGTGTCGACGCGCACGTCGAGGCCCAGCTTCTCCATGGCCTCGCGGACCAGCTTGCCCATGTCCGGGTCGAGGCTGCCCATCGGCTCCGGCGCCTGGTCGACGACGGTCACCCGCAACCCCTTGCGCAGCAACGCCTCTGCCATCTCGAGACCGATGTAGCCACCTCCGATGACCACCGCCGACTTCGGCTCGTCGCGGCGCAGGCCGTCGAGCACGCGTCGACCGTCGTCGAGCGTCTGGATGCCGTAGACACCCTCGCCGTCGATACCCGGCAGGTCGGGACGCAGCGGGCGCGCGCCCGTGGCCAGCACGAGCTGGTCGAAGGACATCTGGTAGCCGCGCGAGTCATCGAGCGAGCGCACCTCGACCTCGCGGCGATCCAGGTCGACGCCCACGACCTCGTGACGCATCCGCAGATCGATGCCGCGCGCACGATGCTCGGCAGGACTGCGGACCACCAGGTCGTCGTCGGACGCCACATCGCCCGCCACCCAGTAGGGAATGCCACACGCTGAGTACGACGAGTAGTTGCCGCGCTCGAAGGCGACGACATCGAGGTCATTGCTGCGCATGCGCACGGCCTGAGAGGCGGCGCTCATCCCGGCCGCGTCGGCCCCGATCACGACGAGTCGCTGAGTCACCGTCGCCGCCCCTTATGTGCCCTGGTAGGGCGTGGTGTCTGTGAGCTTGTACAGCCCGAGCCGCTGGAGGATGGGCAGGCTGTCGTCGGACGCGTCCACCTGCAGGTAGCGGTAGCCGCGTTCCTGCGCCTCGCGCGCGCGCCGGGCCACGAGTGCCCGGTAGATGCCCTTGCGGCGCCATGGGATGAGTGTCGCGCCGCCCCACAGGGAGGCGAACTCCGTGCCCTCGTGGAAGCGCACCCACGCCGAGGACACCACCTCACCGGCCACCTCGGCGAGGTGGATGAAGAGCAGCTCGGGCGCGGCGTCGCGTTCGGCGCGGATGTCACTGGCCAGCCAGTTGTAGTCGGCACCGTCATAGACCGCGCTGTGCTGGCGGACCATCGCGGCGTAGTCGGCGTCGGTCTGCTCCGCTGGGACGTTCGGCCCGTCTCTCAGGTGCCGCAACACCACATCGTCGGGCACCTGCACGTCACCGAGCGCCGTGACGATGCCGTCGACCTCACCGACGACCAGCGCCTCCTGCTCGTCCGGCTCGAGCCCGGCTGCGCGCAACCGCGCGGGCAGGTCACCCGGGGTGTCGTAGCCGTGCCACTTCCACTCGAACGGCCGGCCGAGTCCGCGGTAGTAGTCGACCTGCGCGGTGATGACCTGGTCGGCGTTGTCCTCGTCGAGGTCGGTAGCCAGCACGACGCACCCCCACGACGCCTCCGGCGGCCCGACCATGCGCAGCACCGGGCCGGCCTGCTCGATGGTGAATCCGGCGTAGGGCGGCGTGGTCGACCGGCGGATCTGCTCGTCGTACGCCCGCAACGCGCGCTCGTGGTCCATGCGTCCTCACTCCCGTGGGTTCTGTGGCAGTGCGTGGCGGCGCACCCACGCGTGCATCGCGATCGCTGCGGCCGCGCCCGCGTTGATCGAGCGGGTCGAGCCGAACTGCGCGATCGAGCACACCGTCGTGGCGGCCTCGCGCGCAGCATCAGACAGTCCCGGTCCTTCCTGGCCGAACAACAGCACACACCTGCGCGGCAGCTCGATCGTCTCGAGCGGCTGCGCGCCGGGCAGGTTGTCGATGCCGATCAGGGGCATGCCTTCGCGCTCCGCCCACGCAGCGAGGTCCGCGATGCTCGCGTGCTGCCGCACGTGTTGGTAGCGATCGGTCACCATCGCACCGCGCCGGTTCCATCGACGCAGCCCGACGATGTGCACCTCCCGGGCGAGGAACGCGTTGGCAGTGCGCACCACCGAGCCGATGTTGAGGTCGTGCTGCCAGTTCTCGACCGCGACGTGGAAGTCGTGGCGTCGCGTGTCGAGGTCGGCGACGATCGCGTCCCGTCGCCAGTAGCGATAGCGGTCGACGACGTTGCGCCGGTCGCCCGCCGCAAGCAGGTCGGGGTCGAGTCGGGAGTCGACCGGCCACGGCCCGACCCATGGTCCGACCCCCACGGCAAGGGCATCCGCCGTTTCGGTGCCTGTCTCGCGCGTCTGCTCCTCGTCGTCCTCTTCCTGGGGAACCGGTTGTCGCACGTGACCAACCTTAGGCTGACGCCGTGCCCCTCGACCCTGATCTCGCCGGCCTGACCGCGACAGCGGTCTACGTCGTCGTGTTCGGGTTCGTCTTCGTCGAGTCAGGGCTCCTGGTGGGGTTCTTCCTGCCCGGCGACACGATCTTGTTCGGCTCCGGCCTGGTCGCGGCGGCCGACGGCTCCGGGGTGTCGCTGCCCGTGCTGGTGATAGGCGTGCTGGTCGCGGCCATCTTGGGCGACTCCGTCGGCTATGCGTTCGGCGCCCGGCTCGGCCGGCCGTGGCTCGAACGGCGCACGACGCGAGGTCGGCTCGACGTACGGCACCTGCGTCGCGCCGAGCGGTTCTACGAACGCTACGGATGGTGGGCAGTGGTCGCTGCCCGCTGGGTGCCGTGGGTGCGCACGTTCACGCCGATCCTCGCGGGCACCTCACGCATGCGTTACGCGCGCTTCCTGTCCGCGAACGTCGTCGGCGCGATCGGGTGGGGCGCAGGGCTGACCGTGCTCGGTTACCTTGCCGCCGATGCGCCGGTTCTCCGTCACGTGTCCTACGCCGTCGGTACCACGTTCGTCGTCGCTTCCGTTGTCGCCGCTGGAGTCGTCTGGCTACGACGGCGTCGTAGCCCGGAGAACGCCGGACGGTAGTTTCAAGACATGGGTCGCCACAGCGCACCGACGCCGGAGCGCGCCGGACCGCTCGTCGGCCGGTCGACAGCGGTCCTCACCGGATCCGCGATCGTCGTCGTTGTCGCCATCGTCATCGCGTCGATCACCGTGCTCGGCGGCGACGGGATCGACCAGACGCGCCCGGAGGCGGACGCCTCGGTGATCTCTCCGACGATCACCACGGCACCACCGTCCGGAGCCGAGGCGACGAGTGCGACCGCGGCGCCGTCGCCGATGACCAGCGCTTCGCCGTCCTTCACGCCCAGCCCCACGGTCTCCCGGCCAGCGACGCTCGCGCTGGTCCTCACCGGCCAGAGCTACATCACCGTCCGCGGCCCGGAGGGCCACACGCTGGACTCGGGCCTGTTCCGTCGCGGCGACCGCCTCAGCTACGACCAGCCACTGCTCCGCGTCGTCATCGGCAACGCCGCAGCCGTTCGGGCCACGGTGAACGGAGAGGCCCGCAAACCGGGGCGGCCTGGCCAGGTTCAGCGGTTCACGGTGCGCCGCCGGTAGCCTGGCTCCCGATGCCTGTCACCGGCCTGCTGGCCACCAATGTGCCCTCGATCGCCTTAGGCCCGTCGTGGCTGAGCCCCGACAACCTGATCGACACCTACGGTCTCATCGGCATCCTCGTCATCATCTTCGCCGAGTGCGGGCTGCTGGTCGGCTTCTTCCTGCCCGGCGACTCGCTGCTCTTCACAGCTGGGCTGCTGGTCGCCCGCGGTGACATCGACCAGCCGCTGTGGCTGGTGTGCGTGCTCATCTGCCTCGCCGCGATCGCGGGCAACCAGGTCGGCTACCTCATCGGCCGGCAGGCCGGACCGGCCATCTTCCGTCGCGGCGACTCTCGGCTGTTCAAGCAGAAGTACGTCGACAAGACCTACGAGTTCTTCGACCGCTACGGCCCGCGCGCCATCGTTCTCGCGCGCTTCGTCCCCATCGTGCGGACGTTCATCACGGTGACCGCCGGTGTCGGTCGCATGAACTACCGCATCTACACGACCTACTCGGTCATCGGCGGCGTGCTGTGGGGCGCGGGCGTGACGATCTTGGGCCACTCGCTCGGCAACGTCGACTTCGTCGCTGACCACATCGAGGTGATCCTCATCGCGATCGTCCTGGTGTCGGTGCTGCCGATCGGCTTCGAGGTGCTGCGCAAGAAGGCGGGCCGCGACACACGCTATGACGAGCCCCACGAGCGGGAGCGGGTCGAGCGCGAGGACATGCACCCCGAGAGCGACTGACCGCCGGCACCGCTAGTCGATGCCGACGTCCGCGAGAGTGAAGACGCTGAGGTAGGGCAAGCCGGCCGCGGCCACGGCGTCGTGCGCACCGCGCTCGACGATGACCGCGACAGCCACGACCTCGGCGCCGGCCTCGCGCAGCGCCTCGACGGCAGTGAGCACCGAGCCGCCCGTCGTCGAGGTGTCCTCCACGGCGAGCACCCGGCGCCCGGCGACATCCGGACCTTCGATACGACGCTGCAACCCGTGTGCCTTGCCCTCCTTGCGCACCACGAACGCGTCGAGCCGGCGTCCCTCCGCAGCGGCGGCGTGCAACATCGCGGTGGCGACGGGGTCGGCCCCGAGGGTGAGGCCACCGACAGCGTCGAAGTCGAGGTCGTGCGTGAGAGCCAGCATCGCCCGGCCGACGAGAGGCGCCGCCGACGCGTCGAGCGTCACGCGGCGCAGGTCGACGTAGTGGTCGGCCTCCCGGCCCGACGAGAGCACGACGCGGCCGTGCACCACGGCCTTGTCCTTGATCTGGTCGAGCAGCGCGCTGCGATCGGTGGTCGCGGTGTCAGCCATGCTCGGCAGCGTAGGGCAGGGTAAGGCGATGCCCTCCGTCCCCTCCATCGTCCTCGCGCACAGCCCACTGACCGGACCGGCGGCGTGGGGTGGGCTGCCGGACACACTGCGCGCGCGAGGGTACGACGTGGTCGTCGTCGACGTCCGCGACGACGAGGAGCCACCCTTCGCGACGCGCTACCTAGCGGGCGCAGCCCAGCAGGTCGCGGCTGCGTCTCCGGCCGGTCCGCTGTTCCTGGCCGGGCACTCGGGAGCCGGCTACCTCCTGCCGCAGCTCGGTGCCACGCAGCGGGCGGCCCGGCGTTCGGTGCGCGGCTACCTGTTCGTCGACGCAGGACTACCGCGGCCCCGTTCCGCGACCCGGCTGGACCTGCTGCGCACCGAGGACAGCGCGGTCGCCGACGAGCTGACTGCGCTGCTCGACGACGGCGGGAGGTTCCCGACGTGGACCGACGCCGGCCTGCGCGACCTGGTGCCCGACGACGCGACGCGAGCAGCTCTCGTCGCGTCACTGCGCCCCCGCGGGCGCGAGTTCTTCACCGAGCCGCTGCCGTTCCCCGACGACTGGCCGGACGCGCCGTGCGGATACCTCCAGCTCTCACCGGCGTACGACGTGCCGGCGCGTTCCGCGCGAAGCCGCGGGTGGCCGCTCGTGACGCGGGACGCCCGCCACTTCGAGGCGGCCGTGGACCCCGACGGCGTGGCCGACGACCTCGTCGAGCTGATCAACCAGCTCTGACCGCCGAAGCACTAGCCCTGGGCGTGCCAGGCCTCGAGGATGCGGCTCTCCTTGTCGGGGTCGATGCCGTGATCGGGCAGGCCGCTGGCGCGGCGCGGGCCTGGCGCGCCGCCCGACGCCAGCCAGTCCCACGTGTCGCGGACCGTCTCGCGCACCGGACGAGCACGCAGACCGCCCGCCTCGGCTGCCGCCGTCTCGGCGCGCCACGCGTAGTCGGCGTCCTGGCCGGGCGGCATCCAGAGCGGGAGCTCCGTCCAGGGCTCCACGCCCTCGGCCAGCAGCACGGCGTCGGCCACCCAGGTAAGACGCGCGTCGGTCGGGTCGGAGCCGTCGACCGGACGCGACCGGACAGCCTCGACGCAGTCGCCGAGCCAGCTGCCCATCGTGGCGTTGCCGGCCGGGCCCGTCGCGTTGAGCGTGCCACCGAGGCCCGTCTCGATCGCACCCAGCAGGAAGGCGGCGAGATCGCGCGCATCGACTAGCTGCATCGGGACGTCGGGATCGCCGGGAGCGAGCACCTTTCCACCGCGCGCGATCCGCCCGAGCCACCACGGCAGTCGGCCGACGTTCTCGTGCGGGCCGATCAGCAAGCCGGAGCGGACGTTGAGCGACCGGGCTCCGAACGCTTGCGTGACAGCCCGCTCGCAGCCCGCCTTGAGCACGCCGTAGTCGCCGTCGTCCGGGCCGGCATCGGCCGGGCAGTCGTGCCCCGGCCCGGCATCGAGGGCGCGAGCCGCCGGCCATTGCGCGCTGGCCGACAGACTCGACACGAACACGTAGTGCGCCCCCGACCCCGCCAGCCGGCGCAGGCCCTTGCCGACCACCGCCGGGACGAAGCCGCAGGTGTCCACCACACCGTCGAAGCGCAACCCGTCGAGCTGGTCCAGGTCGGCGTCGACGGCGCGGTCGCCGCGAAGCGCGCGTACGCCGTCGGCGTCCGCGCCGGAGCGGCCCCGGTTGAACGTCGTGACGTCGTAGCCACGGGCGAGAGCGTTAGCGACGACGGCGCGACCGAGGAACGACGTACCACCGATGACGAGCAGTTGCATCACTCGACCCTGGCAGGTCAGGCGCGCCGGCGTCGCCGCCGTTCGCTCAGGGCGTCATGCAATTACCGGCGCCACCGGCAGTCACGCAATCACCGGCGCCGCCGACAGTCATGCAATCACCGGCGCCGCCGGCAGTCATGCAATCACCGGCGCCGCCGGCGGTCATGCAATCACCGGCGCCGCCGGCGGAGCACGATCACCAAGAGCACGAACAGCACGAACGCCACCCCGGCCGGTGCGACGCGCTTGAGCACGGGGATGCCGGCGGTGTCGAGCAGGTCGATCGCGTCGTCGTCCGAACTCCTGCGCAGTGGTGCCGGCACCGCGGCCACCGAAGCCGACACGCCTGGCGGCGCGGCCGTCGGCATGATGGGCACGGCAGGCGCGTCGACGGTCGGCGCGGGTGCCGGCGCGCCGGCATCGACGGCAGGTGCGGGGATCTCCGCCGCGGCCGGCGCCGGCCCGCCGATCTGCTCGGCGAGGCAGTCGGCGAATCGGCCGAGCAGCTTGTTGCCCACCTCGACCATGACGCCGCGACCGAACTGCGCGGGCCGGCCGGTGATTGCCAGGTCGGTGTGGACGGTGACCCGCGTGCGGCCGCCCTCGTCGGCCATCCGGGCGGTGATGGTGGCGGACGCGGTGCCCGACCCCCGCGCCTCCTTGCCGTTGGCGTCGAGCACGAGGCGGCGCTCGGCCTCGTCCTTCTCCTTGAATCGCGCCTGCCCGGCGTAGGTGACCTGGATCGGGCCCACCTTGACCTTCACCTTGCCCGAGACGTTCTCGCCGTCGAACGACTCGACGGTCGCCCCGGGCATGCACGGTGCGATGCGCTCGACGTCGAGCAGCACCTCCCAGGCCCGGTCCACCGGAACTGGTACGACGAACTCGTGCTCGAGCTGCATGCGCCACTCCTCACCGTCGTCCCGACGTCCGGCACAGGTCGGTCAACCTCCGGCCCAATGCTCCCAGAACGTCCGGCCGCGGGGTCAACTGGCCAACCGGTCAGCCACCCGCTGCAGCCGTCACCGCCCGTCGGGTCAGCACGCGCGCCAGGTGCTCACGGTAGTCCGCCTGCCCGTTGAGGTCGTTGGGCGGACTCGTGCCGTCGGGCGCGTGCTCGGCGGCCTCTGCGATCGCGTCCTGGGACGCCCCGAGGAGAGCCTGCTCGACCGACGTGGCCCGCACGGGCACCGACCCCATGTTGGTGAGGCCGACCCGCGCCTGCTCGATCGAGCCGTTCGACCGGCGTACCGCCGCGGCGACGCCGACGATCGCCCAGGACTGCGCGACCCGGTGGAACTTCTCGTAGCGGTAGCCCCAGCCCGCGAGCTTGGGCAGCCGCACCTCGACGAGCACCTCACCCGGCGCGATCGCCGTCTCCAGGTAGTCGACGAAGAAGTCGGCGACGGGGACCGTACGGCGACCACCCGCGCCCGCCACGACGAGCTCGGCGTCGAGCGCGAGCGCGACGGCCGGCAGGTCACCCGCCGGATCGGCGTGCGCGAGCGATCCACCGAACGTGCCACGGTGCCGGACTGCCGGGTCGGCAACGGTCGCCGTGGCCTCCGCCACCAGGCCGCAGTGCTCACGGACGAGCGGGTCGCGCATCACGTCGTGATGGGTCGTCATCGCGCCGATCACGATGTGGTCGCCGTCCTCGCGGACGCCGCGCATCTCCTCGACCCGGCCGACGTCGACGACGAGCTCGGGGTAGGACATCCGCAGTCGCAGCAACGGGATCAGGGACTGCCCGCCGGCCATCACCTTCGCGTCGTCGCCGTGCTGGCCCAATGCCGCCACGGCCTCGTCGACCGAGCCCGCCCGGACGTAGTCGAACGCCGCGGAGATCATCGCGCACCTCCCTCGGACGCGCCGTCGGCACCGGCGTAGCCGACCGTTCCAGCGGCAGCACGTTCGCCGCCCTTGTCGGCGCCATGAATGGCCCGCCACACGCGCTCCGGCGTACAGGCCATCCGGATGTCGTCGACGCCGAGATGGCGCACCGCGTCGACGACCGCGTTGACCACGGCGGGCGGGGAGGCGATGGTGCCGGTCTCACCCACTCCCTTCACGCCGAGGGCGTTGGTCGTCGACGGTGTCTCGGTGCGGGCTGTCTCGAACGACGGCAGGTCGGGCGCGGCCGGGACCAGGTAGTCGACGAGGGTGCCGGTGACGAGGTTGCCCTCGGTGTCGTAGACCGCCTCCTCGAAGAGCGCCTGTGCGATGCCCTGCGCGAGCCCGCCGTGTACCTGGCCCTCGACGATCATCGGGTTGATCACCTTGCCGACGTCGTCCACGCACACGTACTTGCGGATCTTGGCCATGCCGGTCTCGGTGTCGACGTCGACCGCGCACAGGTGCGTGCCGTGCGGGAACGAGAAGGTCTGTGGGTCCACGGTCGCGTTCGCCTGTAGCGTCGGCTCGATCCCGCCGGGCAGGTCGTGCGACGTGAAGGCCTGGAAAGCCACCTCCTGGATCGTCTTGCTCGACCCGGGCGAGCCCTTGACCCGGAACGCCCCTTCCGCGAACTCGATGTCACCCTGGTCGGCCTCGAGCATGTGCGCAGCGACCGAGCGGGCCTTCTCCACGACGCGCTCGGCAGCCTGCGCCACCGCGATGCCGCCGAGGACCACTGACCGCGAACCGTAGGTGTCCATGCCGTACGGCGCGGTCGCGGTGTCGCCGTGGATCACGGTGATGTCGTCCGGGTCGACGCCCAGGGCATCTCCGGCGATCTGGCTCCACGCGGTCACGTGGCCCTGACCATGGGGCGAGGTGCCCGTCACCACCTCGACGGCGCCTGTCGGGAGCACCCGCACGGTCGCGTGCTCCCACCCGCCGGCGACGTACTTGAGCGAAGCGAGCACCCTCGACGGCGCGAGGCCGCACATCTCGGTGAACGTGGAGATGCCGATGCCCAGCTGCACCGGGTCGCCGGACTCGCGGCGCTTTCGCTGCTCGGCGCGCAGGTCGTCGTAGCCGAACATGGCCATCGCCTTGTCCGTGGCGGCCTCGTAGTTGCCGCTGTCGTAGGTCATGCCGGAGATCGTGTCGTAGGGGAACTCGTCGTGATGGATCCAGTTCTTGCGTCGTAGCTCCATCGGCTCGATGCCGAGGTCGGCAGCCAGGTCGTCCATCAGCCGCTCGACCGCGAAGGTCGCCTCGGGCCGCCCTGCACCGCGGTAGGCGTCGACGGGTGTCGTGGTCGTGAACACCCCGGTACAGGTGAAGTCGTAGGCCTCCATCTTGTAGATGGAGTGGTACATCCAGGCGCCCAGGGTCGGGATGCCCGGCCCGAGGATCATCAGGTAGGCGCCCATGTTGGCGAGCAGGTTCACCCGCATGCCGACGATGGTGCCGTCGTTCTTGATCGCGACCTCGATCTCCGTCAGGTGGTCGCGCCCGTGGTGGGTGGCCTGCGCGTTCTCACTGCGCGTCTCGACCCACTTCACCGGCCGGCCGAGCTGCAGCGCGACGACCGATGCGATGCACTCCTCGCGGTAGAACTGCAGCTTGGACCCGAAGCCGCCGCCGACGTCCGGGGCGACGATGCGCAGCTTCTGCTCGGGGATGCCCGCGGTCAGCGACAGCAGCACCCGCACGACGTGGGGGATCTGCGTCGAGGACCAGAGCGTGAGCCCGCCGTCGTCTCCCGACGGTGCGGCCAGCACGGCCCGCGGCTCCATCGGCATCGGGATGAGCCGCTGATTGACGTACTGGCGGGTGAACACCCGGTCGGCCTTGGTCTTGGCCTGCTCGTAGTCACCGCCGGCCAGCTTCCAGGTGTACGACGCGTTGCTGCCCAGGTCGGTGTGCACCAGGTCAGCGCCGTCGGCAACGGCGGCCTGCATGTCGAGCACCGGCGGAAGGGGCTCGTAGTCCACCTCGATGGCCTCCAGCGCGTCCGCGGCGGCGTAGCGGTCGGCCGCGACGACCACCGCGATGGCGTCGCCCACGAACCGCACCTCACCCTTGGCCAGCGGCGGGTGGTCGGGGATCTTGATCTCGCCGGTGGTGGCCGGCCACGCGCAGGGCATCGAGCCGAGCTTGTCGCCCAGCTCGGCCGAGGAGAAGGCCGCGACGACACCCGGGCGCTCGAGCGCCGCGGAGACGTCGACCCTGGTGAGCCGTGCGTGGGCCATCGGGCTGCGCAGGATGGCCATGTGCAGGGTGCCCGGGAGCACCAGGTTGTCGGTCCAGTTGGTGCGGCCGGTCAGCAGCCGGCCGTCCTCCTTGCGCAGCATGGGCTTGCCGACGAAGTGCTGCTGTTCCGTCCGCTCTGCGGTGTCGGTCATGTCGCACCGCCCGTCGCTGCCATCTGCACGGCCTTGACGATGTTCTGGTAGCCGGTGCAACGACAGAGGTTGCCCTCGAGACCGTGGCGGATCTCGTCCTCGGTCGGGTTCGGGTTGTCGCCGAGCAGGTCGACGGTAGCCAGCACCATGCCGGGGGTGCAGTAGCCGCACTGGAGGGCGTGGCACTCCTTGAAAGCCTTCTGCACGGGGTGCCATTCGCCGTCCGCGAGCCCTTCGATGGTCGTGATGTCGGCACCGTCAGCCTGCGCCGCGAGGACACTGCACGACTTCACGCTCTGGCCGTCGAGCAGCACCGTGCAAGCCCCGCAGTTGCTCGTGTCGCACCCGACGACGGTGCCGATCTTCCCGACGCTGTCCCGCAGGTAGTGCACCAGCAGGACGCGAGGCTCGACCTCGTCGTCGCGGCGCTGCCCGTCAACGGTGACCTGGATGTGGACCATCACCACTCCTTCCCCGGAGGCAACTGTGTTGGGTAGACAACCACGCCGAGGGCAGGCGCGAAAGGGTCTCGCGCGGGCAGGGTTGTGGTCGGCGGCGAAGGCGCGCATGGGACGCTGCTGACATGTCCAGAGACCCGCTCGCCACGCGCCTCCACGGGCTGGGTACGACGATCTTCGCGGAGATGTCGGCCCTGGCTCTGGCCACCGGGTCGGTCAACCTCGGTCAGGGATTTCCGGACACCGACGGCCCGTCCGAGGTCGCCGAGGCGGCGATCGCCGCGATCCGCGGCGGCGTCAACCAGTACCCGCCCGGCCTCGGCATTCCTGACCTGCGCGCGGCCATCGCGGAGCACCAGCACCGCTTCTACGGCCTCGAGGTCGACCCGGCAACCGAGGTCGTCGTCACCACCGGTGCCACGGAGGCGGTCGCCGCGGCGTTGCTGGGGCTCGTCGACCCGGGCGACGAGGTCGTGGCGCTGGAGCCGTTCTACGACTCCTACGCGGCGTGCATCGCGATGGCGGGCGGCCGGCGGGTGCCGGTCACGCTCCGCGCACCCGACTTCGCTCTCGACGTGCCGCGGCTGCGCGCCGCGGTGACCGAGCGCACCCGGCTGATCCTGCTGAACACCCCGCACAACCCGACGGGTGCGGTGCTCTCCGCGAGCGAGCTGCAGGCCGTCGCCGACCTCGCCATCGAGCGCGACCTGCTGGTCGTCACCGACGAGGTCTACGAGCACATGACCTACGGCGTCCCGCACATCCCGATCGCGACCCTGCCCGGCATGGCCGACCGCACCATCACGATCAGCTCGGGCGGCAAGACCTTCTCGTTCACCGGTTGGAAGATCGGCTGGGCCGTGGGGCCCGAGGCCCTGGTGCGCGCCGTGCTGACCGCCAAGCAGTTCCTCACCTTCGTCTCCGGCGCCCCTTTCCAGCCCGCGATCGCGGCCGGCCTGCGCCTCGGCGACGACTTCTTCGCCGACCTGCGCTCCGACCTGCAGGCCCGGCGCGACCGGCTGTGCGCCGGGCTGCGCGAGGTCGGCTTCGACGTGTTCGAGCCGGCGGGCACCTACTTCGTCACGACCGACGTCCGCCCGCTCGGCTACGACGACGGCGTCACGTTCTGCCGCGACCTGCCGAAGCGGTGCGGTGTGGTCGCCATCCCCCACCAGGTGTTCTACGACGACCCGGAGGCCGGCCGGTCGCTCGTCCGCTTCGCCTTCTGCAAGCGCGACGCCGTGCTCGACGAGGCACTGGAGCGCCTCCAGAAGCTGCGCTGACTACCGGGGGCTAGGTGCCACGCCGGGTGCCGCGCGCCTTGCGGGCGGCGAAGGCGAGGGCCTTGGTCGGCACGTGCCGCGCGAGAGCGACGATCGCCTTGTACTGCGCGCCGGGGATGCTGATGACGGCGTCGCGGGCGAGATCGGCCAGGGCATCGTTGACGACCTTGTCCGCGTCGAGCCACATCCAGTCCGGCGTGTGCGTCATGTCCACGCCGGCCCGGTCGTGGAACTCGGTGTGCGTGAACCCCGGGCAGAGCGCCAGCACCCGGACGCCGGTGCCGGACAGGTCGCCGGCCAGGCCCTGGCTGAACGTCGTGACCCACGCCTTGGCCGCGCTGTACGTGCTCTGCGGCACGAATCCGGCGACGGACGAGACATTGATGATCGCGCCGTGCCGGCGGTCGATCATGCCGGGGACGGCGGCGCGGCTCAGCCGCATGACCGCCCGCACGAGGACGCGGAGCATCCGCTCCTCGTCCTCGACGTCTCCCGTGACGAACTTGCGGCCCACCGGAAAGCCGGCGTTGTTCACGAGCAGGTCCACCGGTCGGTCGGGGTCGGCCAGGCGCGCCTCGACGAGCCGGCAGCCGGCGTCGTCGCCGAGGTCGGCGACCAGGATCTCGACGGGTACGCCCGATGCCGCGCGGAGCTCGTCGGCAACCTTGTCCAGGCGCTCGACGTTGCGGGCGACGAGGATGAGCGACTGCCCGTCGGCGGCGAGACGACGAGCGAACGCGTGGCCGATGCCGGACGTGGCTCCGGTGACGAGGGCGGTGGTCATGCGTCAAGCCTGGCATTCCACCCATAACCGGTCGTCGGGCCGGGGTCCGGCCCGACCTCCTGGTCGCACCATTGCCAGCCCCCACCCCAGCGGAGACGAGTGGCGGTGGGTCAGGACAGGCCGTCGGCACGACCGCCGGCTGTCGCACGGGCAGGCGGTCGTGCCGACGGGGTTCAGACGGGCGTCGGGGTGACCTCGCGCTCGCCGTCGAGGAGCTCGCGCACCTCGCGACGGTCCTTGCGGAGCCCGTTGTAGGACACCGCGAGTGCCGCCGCCCAGATCGCGAACTCGGCCGCGTAGATCGCCGCGCGGGTGCCGCCGCCGATCTCGAACGAGTTCATCAGCGTTCGCGAGTTGGTGACGATGATGACGCCGCCGACCAGCGAGCCGAGCATCCGACCGGGCACGTGGCGGACGAGGTACGCCGCGATGGGAGCGGCGATCAGACCACCCACGAGCAGGCCGAGAACGGTGGTGTAGCCGATGCTCTCGCTGCCGATGCCGATGAAGAAGCCGACGCTGGCAGCAACGGCGACCAGGAACTCGCTGGTGTCCACCGTGCCGATGACCCGGCGGGGGATCATCCGGCCGCTGCTGATGAGCGTGGGCGTGGCAACGGGACCCCAGCCACCGCCGCCCGTCGCGTCGATGAATCCGGCGACCAGGCCGAGCGGCGTCAGGAAGCGGTTCTTCGGCGGCTTGTCGAGGCGAAGTGTGGGCAGCTTGGTCGCGAAGCGCACCAGGATGTAGACGCCCAGGGCGAGCAGGATGCCGGCCATCCAGGGTGCGGCGTCCTCGGTGGACAGCGAGCTGAGGAAGGTCGCGCCGGCGAAGGCGCCGACCGCGCCGGGGATGCCGATGCGGGTGACGACCCGCCAGTCGACGTTGCCGAACTTCCAGTGGGCGGCACCGGACGCCAGCGTGGTCCCGACCTCGGCGAGGTGCACGGCGGCCGAGGCGGCCGCCGGCGCGTAGCCGGACGCGAGCAGCAGGGTCGTGGAGGTGACGCCGTAGGCCATGCCCAGGGTCCCGTCAACCAACTGCGCGCCCAGTCCGACCAGCGCGAAGGTGACGAACGTCTTCATGCGGCCATCCAATTCACTAGTGAGTTAAGTGAGAAGATAGCCTTAAAGTGGTATCTATGCAAACACCGCGCTCACGCTCGCTCGGGCGCCACCCGGAGGCCGGTGCCGTCGTCACTGACCGTGACCAGGACCCGGTCGCCGTCGCGGATCTCGCCGGCGAGCAGCGACTTGGCGAGCTGATCGCCCACCGCCGACTGGATCAGGCGGCGCAGCGGGCGGGCACCGTAGACCGGGTCGTAGCCGGTCAGGGCGAGCCAGTCACGGGCCTCCTCGGTGACCTCGAGCGCCAGCCGCCGCGTCTTCAGCCGGCGCGCGAGGGCCGCGAGCTGCAGCTCGACGATGCGCCCCAGGTCCTCGGTCGAGAGCGAGTCGAACACCACGATGTCGTCGAGCCGGTTGAGGAACTCCGGCTTGAAGGTGTCGCGGACGGCGGCCAGCACGGCCTCGCGCCGCTGGTCCGGCGCCATGGTCGGGTCGACGATGTACGCCGAGCCGAGGTTGGACGTGAGCACCAGGATCGCGTTGCGGAAGTCGACGGTCCGGCCCTGCCCGTCGGTGAGCCGGCCGTCGTCGAGCACCTGGAGCAAGACGTCGAAGACCTCCGGGTGGGCCTTCTCGACCTCGTCGAGCAGCACCACGGAGTAGGGCCGGCGGCGCACCGCCTCGGTCAGCTGGCCACCCTCCTCGTAGCCGACGTATCCGGGCGGGGCACCGACCAGGCGAGCCACCGAGTGACGCTCGCCGTACTCGCTCATGTCGAGGCGCACCATCGCGCGCTCGTCGTCGAAGAGGAAGTCGGCCAGGGCCTTCGCCAGCTCGGTCTTCCCGACCCCGGTCGGGCCCAGGAACAGGAACGAGCCGGTCGGGCGGTCGGGGTCGGAGATGCCGGCACGCGCGCGGCGTACGGCGTCGGACACGGTGCGGACGGCCGCGGTCTGCCCGACCAGTCGCCGCCCCAGCTCTGCCTCCATCCGCAGCAGCTTGGCCGTCTCGCCCTCGAGCAGCCGACCGGCCGGGATGCCGGTCCACGACGCCACCACCTCGGCGACGTCGTCGGCTCCGACCTGCTCTTTGACCATGGCCTCGCGCGCCTCGCTCGCGGTGCGGGCCTGCGCCAGCTGCTTCTCGACCAGCGGGATCTCGGCGTAGAGCAGCCGGCTCGCGGTGTCGAGGTCGCCATCGCGCTGGGCCCGCTCCGCCTGGCCGCGCAGCGAGTCGAGGCGGGAGTTGAGCTCGCCGACCTGGTCGAGTCCGGCCTTCTCCCGCTCCCACCGCGCGTTGAGCCCGGCGAGCTGCTCGCGCTTGTCGGCCAGGTCGAGGCGGAGCCGTTCGAGGCGCTCGCGGGAGGCTTCGTCGGACTCCTTCTCCAGCGCGAGCTCCTCCATCATCAGCCGGTCGACCTGGCGCTGGAGCTGGTCGATCTCGACCGGCCGGGAGTCGATCTCCATGCGCAGCCGGGAGGCGGCCTCGTCGACCAGGTCGATCGCCTTGTCGGGCAGGAACCGCGAGGTGATGTAGCGGTCGGAGAGCGTCGCCGCCGCGACGAGCGCGGCGTCACTGATCTCGACCTTGTGGTGGGCCTGGTAGCGGTCCTTGAGGCCGCGCAGGATCGCGACGGTGTCCTCGACGCTCGGCTCGCCGACGAGCACCGGCTGGAAGCGGCGCTCGAGGGCGGGGTCCTTCTCGACGTGCTCGCGGAACTCGTCGAGCGTCGTCGCGCCGACCATCCGCAGCTCGCCCCGGGCGAGCATCGGCTTGAGCATGTTGGACGCGTCCATCGAGCCGTCGCCGGTCGAGCCCGCACCGACCACGGTGTGCATCTCGTCGATGAACGTGACGACCTGGCCGTCGCTGGCCTTGATCTCGTCGAGCACCGCGCGCAGCCGCTCCTCGAACTCGCCGCGGAACTTCGCGCCCGCGACCATCGCGGCGAGGTCGAGTGACAGGAGCCGCTTGCCGCGCAGCGACGACGGCACGTCGCCCGCGACGATGCGCTGCGCGAGCCCTTCGACGACCGCCGTCTTGCCGACGCCGGGCTCCCCGATGAGCACCGGGTTGTTCTTGGTGCGGCGGGACAGCACCTGGATGACACGTCGGATCTCCCCGTCGCGGCCGACCACCGGGTCGAGCCCGCCCTCGCGGGCGCGGGACGTGAGGTCGACGCCGTAGCGCTCCAGCGCCTGGTAGGTCGCCTCCGGGTCCGGCGTCGTCACGCGCGCGCGGCCCCGGACCTTGGTGAAGTTCTCGAGCAGCACCTCGGGCGTCGCGCCCGCGTCCTTCAACCAGTCGCCGACCATGCCGCCGCTGTCGGCGAGGCCGACGAGCAGATGCTCGGTGGCGACGTAGTCGTCGTCCATCTCGCGGGCGCGCTCGGACGCCGCGTGCAGCACCTGCAGGGCCGGCCGCGCGAGGCCTGGCGCGGCCACAGTGGGTCCCGACGCACTCGGCAGCCGGTCGGACCAGGCCTTCGCGCGGGCCTGGATCGCGGCGCTGTCGACACCCGCGGCCTCGAGCAGCGCAGTCGCGCTGCCGTCCGCCTGGTCGAGCAGCGAGAGCAGCACGTGCACCGACTCGACGTGAGGGTGTCCGGCCGCTGCGGCGCGGCGGACCGCGTCGGCGAGAGCCTCCTGGCTCTTGGTGGTGAGCTTGTACTCAGCCATGTAAGCGATCTCTTCCGTCGGAGGGTCAGCGGCGCGGCTGGGGTCGCCAGACGACGAGGGCGGTACGGCGTTCGGCGGCGCGAAAGCCCTCGACCTCGGTCTGCAGCTCGGTCACCCGCTGCTGCAGCGCGGCCACCTGGTCCTCGAGCTCGAGCACGCGGCGGACCCCCTCGAGGCCGAGCCCGAGACCGGACAGCCGCTGGATCTCGCGCAGCACGGTGATGTCGCGCAGCGAGTAGCGACGCCCGCCGCCCGGTGTGCGGCCAGGGGAGACCAGACCGAGCCGGTCGTACTGGCGCAGCGTCTGGGCGTGCAGGCCGGTGAGCTGGGCAGCCACCGAGATGACGTAGACGGGAGTCGTCTCGTCGTGGTCGCCGGTGCGCGAGGTCACCGTCACGACGATCCCCCCGCTCCGCTGGGCCGGCGCGGTGCGAGCGTGTCGAGCAGGCCGGCGCGCGGGTCGTCGTCGGTGGTGGCGTCGCGGAACGCCTCGACCGCCTCGCGTGCCTTCCCGGAGAGCCGGTCGGGTACGACGACCTGGATCTCCACGAGCAGGTCGCCCCGGCTGCCGTCCTTGCGGGTGGCGCCGCGACCGCGCACCCGCAGCGTGCGGCCGTTGGAGGTGCCGGGCGGCAGCTTCAGGGTCACCGGCGCACCGCCGAGGGTGGGCACCCTGAGCGCGCTGCCGAGGGCGGCCTCGTCGAAGCTCACCGGCACGGTCAGGGTGAGGTTGTCGCCCTTGCGCCCGAACAGCCGGTGCGGCCGCACGTGCACCAGGACGAAGAGGTCACCGGGGGGTCCGCCGTGCTCGCCGGGTGCGCCCTTGGCCTTGAGCCGGATCCGCTGCCCGTCGCGCACCCCGGCGGGGATGCGGACGTTGAGCGTGTTGCTGCCGAGGGCGCGACCGCTGCCGCGGCAGTCGGGGCAGGGGTCTTCGACGACCATGCCCCGGCCGCGGCACTCGCGGCACGGCTCGGCGAAGGCGAACCCACCCTGGTTGCGGCTCGTCTGGCCGGTGCCGAGGCAGACGGGGCACTGCTTGGGCATAGTTCCGGCGCGCGCCCCTGTGCCCCGGCAGGTGGGACAGGCACGTTCGCTTGTCATCCGCAGCGGCACGGTCACGCCGGAGAGCGCGTCGTCGAACGCGAGCGTCGCCTCGGTCTCGACGTCGGCACCCCGCCGGGGTGCGGATCCGCGACCGCCCCGACCGCCGAAGATGCCGCCGAGGATGTCGCCGAGACCGCCGGCGTCGGCCTGGCCGCCGCGCTGGCCGAATAGGTCTCCGAGGTCGAACGGGACACCTCCGCCGCCGTAGCCGCCGCTCGGCCCGCGCCGGAACCCGCCGGCGCCGAAGAGCGTGCGGGCCTCGTCGTACTCCTTGCGCCGCGCGGGGTCGGCGAGCACGTCGTAGGCCTCGGAGACCTCCTTGAAACGGTCCTCGGCCTTGACGTCGCCCTGGTTGGCGTCCGGGTGGTGCTTGCGCGCGAGCTTGCGGTAGGCCTTCTTGATGTCGTCGGCCTTGGCGTCCTTGGGGACGCCGAGCGTCTTGTAGTAGTCCTTCTCGAGGAAGTCCTTGGTGCTCATGCGCCCCCTCTCCTCGCGTCGTTCGTCAGTCGTCTCGATCGGTCACTCGGGGTCGGCCACACCGACGCGCGCGGGCCGCACGACCCGGTCACCGATGCGGTAGCCGGGCTGGAAGACCTGCGTGCAGGTCGGCTCGGTCACCTCAGCGGAGTGCGTGTGGGTCAAAGCCTCGTGCACGGTGGGGTCGAATGCGTCGCCCGGCTCGCCGAAGCGGACCAGACCGAGCTTGTCGACCACCGCCTCGAGCGCCTCCCCGACCGAGCGGAAGCCGCCCTCGAACTCGCCGTGCTCGCGCGCCCGGCCGATGTCGTCGAGCACCGGGAGCAGGTTGGTGAGCACGTTGGCCACCGCCTGGTCGCGGATGACCTCGCGGTCGCGGTCGACCCTGCGGCGGTAGTTGGTGTAGTCCGCCTGCAGCCGCTGCAGGTCGGCGGTGCGCTCCGCCAGCTGGGCCTGGGCATGCGCCAGGTCGCTGTCGACCGCCCCCGCGGGCGCCGGGGCGCCAGGCGGGGGCTGGCCGAACGGCGGGGACCCCGGCACCGGCGGACGCAGCTCGCCCGTCTCCGGGTCGAGCCGGCGCTTGTCGCGGATGATCGGGCCCCGCGGCTCGTCCTCCTGCTCGGGACCCGCAGCCGGATGGTTCTGGTCCTGGGGGCCGGTCGTCACTTCTTGTCGTCCTCCTCGACGATCTCCGCGTCCACCACGTCGTCGTCGCCGTCGGCGGACTCGCCCTGGCCGGTGCCTGCCGACGCCCCGTCGGGACCGCCCTCGGCACCACCGGCGGCGGCCTGCTCGGCGTACATCGCGGCGCCGAGCTTCTGGCTCACCGTGGCGACCTTCTCCGTGGCACTGCGGATGTCGGCGATGGCCGACTCGTCGGTGTTCTCGAGTGCCTTCTTCAGCTCGGCGAGCGACTCCTCGACCTCCGCGCGGGTGGACGCCGCGTCACCCTCGGCGAACTTGTCCGCGTTGTCGGCCAGGAACTTCTCGGTCTGGTAGACGAGCTGGTCACCGGTGTTGCGGACCTCGGCCTCCTCGCGGCGGCGCTTGTCCTCGTCGGCGTGCGCCTCGGCGTCGCGCATCATGCGCTCGATGTCGTCCTTCGGCAGCGCCGAGCCGCCGGTGATGGTCATCGACTGCTCCTTGCCGGTGCCGAGGTCCTTGGCGTTGACGTGCACGATGCCGTTGGCGTCGATGTCGAACGCCACCTCGATCTGCGGTACGCCGCGGGGTGCGGGTGGCAGTCCGGTGAGCTCGAACATGCCGAGCTTCTTGTTGTACTGCGCCATCTCGCGCTCGCCCTGGTAGACCTGGATCTGCACGCTCGGCTGGTTGTCGTCGGCCGTGGTGAAGATCTCGGACCGCTTGGTCGGGATCGTTGTGTTTCGCTCGATGAGCTTGGTCAGGATGCCGCCCTTGGTCTCGATGCCGAGGGACAGCGGCGTGACGTCGAGGAGCAGGACGTCCTTGACCTCACCCTTGAGGACGCCGGCCTGCAGGCTCGCGCCGATGGCGACGACCTCGTCAGGGTTGACGCCCTTGTTGGGCTCGCGCCCGCCGGTGAGCTCCTTGACCAGCTCGATGACGGCCGGCATGCGGGTCGAGCCGCCGACCAGGACGACGTGGTTGATGCCGCCGACGTCGATGCTCGCGTCGCGCAGCACCGAGCGGAACGGCTCCTTGCAGCGGTCGAGCAGGTCGGACGTCAGCTGCTGGAACTGCGAACGGGTGAGCTTCTCGTCGAGGTGCAGCGGCCCCTCGTTCGAGGCGGTGATGTAGGGCAGGTTGATCGTCGTCTCGGTCGAGGACGACAGCTCGATCTTGGCCTTCTCCGCGGCCTCACGGAGGCGCTGCAGGGCCATCTTGTCCTTGGCCAGGTCGACGCCGTGGCCGTTCTTGAACTCCTTGACCAGGTGGTCGACGACGCGCTGGTCCCAGTCGTCGCCGCCGAGGTGGTTGTCACCGCTGGTGGCCTTGACCTCGACGACGCCCTCGCCGATCTCGAGCAGCGACACGTCGAAGGTGCCGCCGCCCAGGTCGAAGACGAGGATGGTCTGGTCGGACTCGCCCTTGTCGAGCCCGTAGGCGAGGGCGGCCGCGGTGGGCTCGTTGACGATGCGCAGGACGTTCAGCCCCGCGATCTCGCCGGCCTCCTTGGTGGCCTGGCGCTGCGCGTCCTCGAAGTAGGCCGGGACGGTGATGACCGCGTCGGTGATGGTCTCGCCGAGGTAGCTCTCGGCGTCGCGCTTGAGCTTCATCAGCACCCGCGCGGAGATCTCCTGCGCGGTGTACTTCTTGCCGTCGATGTCGACCGACCAGCTCTCGCCCATGTGGCGCTTGACCGAGCGGATGGTCCGGTCGACGTTGGTCACCGCCTGGCGCTTGGCGACCTCGCCGACGAGCACCTCGCCGTTCTTGGCGAAGGCGACGACGGAGGGCGTGGTGCGCGAGCCCTCGGCGTTCGCGATGACCGAGGGCTCGCCGCCCTCGAGGACGGAGACGACGGAGTTCGTCGTCCCCAGGTCGATACCGACCGCACGTGCCATGGTTGCTGTTCCTCCGAGCCGAAGTTGAGTGGTTTCCCTCATGATGGCTCGTTCAGGCGGGTCTGTCAAAAAACCTGAGTCGGCTCGACGCAACCCTAGCGGACGACGAGGCGGCGGGCCAGGCTGCCGCCGGCGGCGAGGTGCTTGGCCGACCAGGCGGGTACGAGGACCCGCCAGTCCTGGTCCCGGGTCGAGCGCGGCGCGTAGGTGATCGAGTAGCGGCCGGTCGACGAGAGCCGCCCGGTCGTCACGGTCTGCCAGCCGCCGTCCCAGCGCTGGAGCGAGACGGTGCCACCGGGCCGGGCAGGCGTGACGCCACCGCGGAAGGTGACGGGCGTGCGGACCCGGACGTCACGGTCGCTGAGCGCCAGGCTGACCTTCTGCCGGACGTCGACGGTATGCCGGGCACTGCTCACGCCCATGTGGGTGGTGAGCTCGGACGGGAAGGCGGAGAAGAAGACAGCCTGGTGCCCGGGCGAGTAGGTGAAGGCGAAGGCGCCGTTCGACGCGGTCCGGACGCTGGCGACCTGGACGACCGTGGACGAGCCGACGTAGCGGCGGAGCAGGAGGACCGTCCGACCGGCGAGCGGCTGAGTCGGCGAGCGCTGCGTCAGCGTGCCGGTCATCCGGGCGGCCGACCCGTAGGTCACTGCCGACGGCGTGGCCAGCGTGACCGACGTCCCGCGCAGCGTCCTCGTCTCGGGGACGCTGGTCCCGGAGGCGGAGACGGACCGCAGGGTGAAGGCGTAGGTCTGGCCCGGTCGCGCCCCGTCGAGGAATCCCCCGATGACGGTGCGGTCGACGTAGAACTCGCCGCCGATGATCAGCGCCGGCTTCACGGTCAGCAGGTAGGAGGTGCGGTAGCTCTGGTTGAAGGCGGGACGGCCCCAGGAGAGCTCGACGACGCCCTCACTGCCGCGAGCGACGAAGTTGGTGGGCGGCCCGGGAACCCGCACGGTCGGTACCAGGCTCTCCATCTCCGTCGCGGCGACCGCCTCGCCCACCGACGCGCAGTCGGGCGACGCGAAGCCGAACGTGCCGATCATCGCGGTGCAGGCCTGCTTCAGCGTCGTGGCCAGGTCGAGGTAGTCCGAGCCCGGGGTCAGCAGCTGCTGGGCCGCCCAGTAGAGATGTGCGGCCTTGGTCGCTCCGATGCCGGTGAACGAGTGCCCGTTGAAGGCGCCACCCGGCTCGCCGGCGGTCCCGTCGACGATGAGGTAGGCGGCCTTGTTGCCGATGCCGCTGTTCTGGTGCACCCCGCCGTTGTCGAAGTCGGGATCGTCGAAGTCGAGCCCCTTGTCATAGAGGCCGCTCGTCATCCGGTCGGGCTGCGGCCAGGCGGCGTTGGGCGGGTCCTGCATGTCGCGCCCGGGACCCTCGTCGCTGTCCTCCCCCATCTTCCAGCGCACGCCGGCCGTGTCGGATGACGTCACGTGAGCCAGGTCCACCAGCTCGCCGAACACGTCGGACATCGACTCGTTGATGGCGCCGGACTGGTACCAGTAGGCGAGGGCGGACGGCGAGTGCTCGGTCACGCCGTGGGTCAGCTCGTGGGCGACCACGTCGTCCGCCTTGGCGAAGCCGGTGCCGTAGACCATCTGCTGGCCGTCCCAGAAGGCGTTCTCCCAGGGGCACAGCTCGTCGACCGGGCAGAACCGCACGGTCGAGCGCAGCTTCTTCCCGTCACCGAAGTCCGAGCCGATCAGGCTGGTCAGGTCGACACCCAGCATGTCCCGGTACCAGTTGGACGTGGCCGTCGTGTTGTCGAACGCCTGGTTCACCTCGGGCACGGAGTAAGTGGCCGAGGTCTGCGTGCGCCGGTAGCGCCCGTTGCGGCAGTCGTAGTCGTCGTTGGGACGGTTGGCGTTGTCGCAGACGACCTGGTTGAGCACGTGGGCGGTCTGGTTGTAGTGCAGCGACACCCAGCCGGAGGCCGCATCGACGAGTACAAGCTCACGGACGTCGGGGTGCCCGGCGGCGGTGACCTCGACGCGCCATACCGGGTGGGTGGTGGCGGGCGCTCCCGGGGTGAGCAGCGACGGGTCGTACATCCACCGCTGCGCCACGCCGGCGGTCAGCGCCGACGCCGGCAGCTTCTGGGCCCGCGCCGCGGTCCGGATCGCCGTGGCCCGCGCAGCGGCCGAGCTCACGTGGAACACGGCGGTCGCGGTCGTGTCGCGAGCGGTCTCGCCGGTGACCGAGAGCAGGTCGCCGTCGTCGTCGACGACGGTCACCAGCTCGCCGCCGATCACCGGGATGCCGCCGACGGTCTGCTGGAAGCGCACGGCTGACCGGTCCCGGCCGACCGGGCTGACGTCGGTCCCGCGCAGCTCACGCGCCTGGTCGCGGACGCCGAACAGAGCGCCGTAGCGCGCGAGGTGGGCCCGGGCCGCTGTGGCAGGCGCCGGCTTGTCCGCGAGCGTGGCCGGTGCCTCGACCGGCGAACCCACGGCGGCGCTCACCGAGCGGGCCAGCCCGGCGGCGTCGTGGCGGATGCGCACGGGCCGATCGCTCGCAGCGCGCAGCGCCCGCTCCGCGCTCGGGGCGTCGGTGGGGACGGGCCGCACCGCGGCCTTGGTTGCAGACAGTGACGGGGTGGCGGTGACGGACATGCCGGCGGCCAGGAGGCCCAGGGCGGTGGCAAGACTGAGGACTCGGCGCACGCGCATGCGTAGGACCTTTGCTGAGAGGGCCCGGGCAAGTCCCGGTCGGGCGAGCATATGGGCCGACGTACGGTGATGGACGGTTTCGCTCCGTAATTGGTCCAAAGGGGGGAGGGTCTCTCACCCCAATGGCGGCTTGTGCGCGGTTGACCGCGTGTGGTCCGGGCATGGGAGCGGCCAGTCGTCCCCGCCGGACCGAGAGGATTGCCATGGCCGCCAACAGTTCATTCGGCTGGAAGGTGCTCGGCACCATCTCCGCCGCCGCCGCCGGGATCGCCGCCCGCAAGGTGCTCGTCGCGACGTTCACCAAGACGACGGGCAAGCAGCCGCCCTCGAACCCGGAGGCACCGGACACGGCCTGGGCCGAGGCGATCAGCTGGGCGCTGCTCAGCGGCGCGGCGATGGGGCTGGCCCGGATGCTCGCCACCCGCAAGGCCGCGAGCTACTACCGCAAGTCGACCGGCCACCTCCCCCCAGGCATGGAAGAGGTCACCTAACCCTGCAGCCTCCGCGAAAATAATGCGGGGGCGGAATGTCGGTGGCCGTCGCTAGGTTGTTTGCCGTGCCGGAACGGGTCCGTTCCGTTTCGTTGCGGTAACAACCAGCAAGGGCAGGTACGGCGTGGGCCACCCGACGGGAAGCAGCGTCGACGTCCGGGAGCACCCCGGTCGCCGACGTGACGCGACACGCGACGCGGCCATCGTGGCCGCCACGCTCGACCTCCTGGTCGAGGTCGGCTACGACCGGCTCACCATGGAAGCAGTCGCCGGCCGCGCCCAGGCCGGCAAGGCGACGCTCTACCGCCGGTGGTCCTCCAAGGCCGAGCTCGTCGTCGACGCCCTCGTGCACCTCGACGGAAGCGAGCCGGGCTGCTCACCCGAGATGCGCGCCACCGTCGACACCGACGCGGGGTCGCTGCGCGCAGACCTGCTGCGCTACGCCTGCTTCGAGTTGGGCCTCTCCGACCCGCGCCGGGTGCGGGTGGTCGCGGCGATGGCCACCGCGCTGCGGACCGACCCCGCCCTCGGGGCCATCTGGCGAGAGCGGCTGCTCGAGCCGCGGATGGGCACCCTCCGTGCCTGCTTCGCCCGGGCTGCCGCACGCGGCGAGATCGACGCCGACCTCGACGTCGACTCCCTCGTGGCGGTCCTCCCGTCCATGGCCCTGTTCCACAGCCTCTTCACCGACGACCCGGTCGACGAGACGTTCGTCGCGCGGGTGATCGACAACATCCTCCTGCCCTCGACCTCCCAGGGCCGCACGGCGCGGTCCACGACGAAAGGTTCACCTGCACCGTGACTAACGAGACCGCTGCCACCGCAGGGTCGACGTCGCTGCCCGGGCAGCGCGCGCCCTCCGACCACGGCCACAGCCACCTCGGGCTCGCGTTGTTCGTCATCGCGACCGCCCAGCTGATGGTCATCCTCGACGCCTCGATCGTGAACGTCGCACTCCCGAGCATCCAGGAGGCCCTCGGGTTCAGCCAGACGAACCTCGCCTGGGTCATCAACGGCTACACGCTCGCGTTCGGCGGGCTGCTGCTGCTCGGTGGCCGGGCCGGCGACCTGTTCGGCCGGCGCCGCGTGTTCATTTTCGGGATCCTGCTCTTCACCTTCGCCTCGCTGCTCGGCGGCCTGGCCACCGGCGAGACCACGCTGATCCTGGCTCGCATCCTGCAGGGCGCCGGCGCGGCGATCGCCTCGCCCACTGCCCTGTCGCTGATCACCACGACGTTCCCCGAAGGCCCGGCCCGCAACAGGGCGTTGGCCGTCTACGCCGCGATGTCGGGCGCGGGCGCAGCCGTCGGCCTGGTCGCCGGCGGCCTGCTCACCGACTACCTCTCGTGGCGGTGGGTGCTCTTCGTCAACGTCCCGATCGGCCTGCTCGTCGCGTTCATGGCCCCCCGCGTGCTCGGTGAGTCCGCGCCCGTGCACGGCCGCATCGACTGGTGGGGCGCCATCCTCGGCACGTTCGGCCTGACCTCGCTGGTCTACGGCATCACCCGCACGTCCGACTACGGCTGGACCGACGGACTGACGATGGCCAGCTTCGCCGTCGCAGTGCTCTCGTTGGCGGTGTTCCTCCTGATCGAGGCCCGCCACGAGCACCCGATCATGCCGCTGCGGCTGTTCCGCGACCGCAACCGCTCGGGCTCCTACGCCGTGATGCTCATCGTCGGTGCCGCGATGTTCGCGATGTTCTACTTCCTGACGCTGTTCGTGCAGTACATCCTCGGCTGGAGCCCGGTCAAGGCCGGCCTCTCGTTCCTGCCGTTCACCGTCGGCATCGTCCTGGGAGCCGGCATCGCGAGCCAGCTGGCGCCCAAGCTGCCGGCCAGGGTCATCGCGACACCGGGTCTGATCATGGCGACCGTGGGTCTGTTCTGGTTCGCCCAGCTCGAGCCCACGTCGTCGTACGCCACGGACCTGCTGCCGCCGATGCTCATCGCGGCGGTCGGTCTGGGTCTGGGCTTCGTGCCCTACACCCTGGCCGCGGTCTCGGGCACCACCAATGACGACGCAGGCATTGCCTCGGCGCTGCTCAACACGGCACAGCAGGTCGGCGGCTCGCTCGGGCTGGCGATCCTCGCCACCGTCTCGGCCAACGCGAGCGAGAGCCGGATGCCCGACGCGTTCGAGGCCTTCGCGAAGGCAGGCGGCGCGATCAAGTCCGGCCAGGCCACCGAGGCGATCATCGCTGTCTACGACCAGGCCCGTGAGGCGCTCACCTACGGCTACACGCAGGCGTTCCTGGTCGGTGCCTTCATGATGCTCGGCGGCGCGGTGCTCACCGTCCTCGCGATCAACGCCGGCAAGCAGGAGGTCGACGAGGAGACGGACGCCCCGCCCGTCCAGGTCGGCTGAGCGTTCGCTGCGGAGAAGACGCAGAGCAGAACTGACGACCCGGTCGGCTCACGCCGGCCGGGTCGTCGGCGTCCCGGGCGGCCACGTCGTACCCTGAGCGCGTGCTCCCCGCCCTGCGCGACCGCCGAGGCAAGCCCGCGGCGCCGCTGCGGCTGCTCGCCGTGCTGGTCGCGCTCGGCATGCTCGTCCTTGCGGCTCCCGTCCTGATCCCCGTGCTGCGCTGGGTGGCCGGGCTCTTCCAGTAGGCCAAGTTACCGATGGGTAAGGTGTCGGTCCGTCGCGGCCGGGTCGGCCGCCCGGGCGCCCAGGAGGTCTTGTGAGACTCGCCATCGGTCTGCTCATGACGGTGGCCGCCCTGGCCGTCGCCGGTCGGCGGGGCCACTACCTCTACCGACTGATCGGATCCGGGCAGCCGGCCCAGGGTCGTCTCGACGGCATCGGAGCGCGGGCGAAGGCCCAGCTGGTCGAGGTCTTCGGCCAGCGCAAACTGCTGACCTGGTCGGTGCCGGGCGTCGCGCACTTCTTCACGTTCTGGGCCTTCATCGTCCTCATCCTCACGATCCTCGAGGCCTACGGCGCGCTCTTCGACCCCGAGTTCGCCCTCCCGGTGATCGGCCACTGGACCCTGGTCGGCTTCCTCGAGGACTTCTTCGGGGTGGCGGTGCTGCTCTCGCTCGCCACCTTCTCGGTGCTGCGTCTCCTGCAGGCGCCGGCCCGCCGCGAGCGCGCGTCGCGCTTCTACGGGTCGCACACCGGGGCAGCGTGGCTGGTGCTCTTCATGATCTTCAACGTGATCTGGACGCTGTTCCTCTACCGCGGCGCGCAGATCAACACCGGGGTGTTCCCGTTCCAGGACGCCGGGTGGTGGACGTTCGCGTCGAAGGCCACCGCCGAGGTGCTCGAACCGCTCGGCCAGGACGCGAACGAGTTCCTGGAGACCTTCGGGATCCTCGCCCAGATCGCGGTGGTCCTGGGCTTCCTGGTGCTCGTCGTCTACTCCAAGCACCTGCACATCTTCATCGCGCCGCTCAACGTGCTGACCAAGCGCGAGCCCGACGGGCTGGGCCCGCTGCTGCCGATCATGGTCGACGGGAAGCCGCTCGACTTCGAGAACATCGACGAGCTCGACGAGGACACGGCGTTCGGCCGCGGGAAGGTCGAGGACTTCACCTGGAAGGGGATGCTCGACTTCGCGACCTGCACGGAGTGCGGCCGCTGCCAGTCGCAGTGCCCGGCGTGGAACACCGGCAAGCCGCTCTCGCCCAAGCTGGTGATCATGGACCTGCGCGACCACCTGTTCGCCAAGGGTCCCGACATCCTCAGCGCCAACGGCGAGTCCGGTGGCTCCGAGGCTGACCGGCCGCTGGTGGGCACCGCGGAGCAGGGCGGGGTCATCGACCCCGACGTGCTCTGGTCGTGTACGACGTGTGGCGCCTGTGTCGAGCAGTGTCCTGTCGACATCGAGCACGTCGACCACATCGTCGACATGCGCCGCTTCCAGGTGATGGTCGAGTCGTCGTTCCCGAGCGAGGCCGGGACGATGCTCAAGAACCTCGAGAACAAGGGCAACCCCTGGGGCATGAACGCCCGCGCCCGACTCGAGTGGACCGAGGGCCTCGACTTCAAGGTCCCGGTGCTCGGAGAATCGGAGGACCTCGCAGATCTTTCCCAGGTCGAGTACCTCTACTGGGTCGGTTGCGCCGGTGCACTCGAGGACCGCGCCAAGAAGACGACGCGGGCGTTCGCCGAGCTGCTGCACACCGCGGGTGTCTCGTACGCCGTGCTCGGCGACGCCGAAGCGTGCACGGGCGACCCGGCCCGGCGGCTGGGCAACGAGTTCGTCTTCGAGATGCTCGCGAGGCAGAACGTCGAGACGCTGAACGAGGCCAAGGCCACCAAGATCGTCGCGACATGCCCGCACTGCTTCAACGCGCTCGGCCGGGAGTACCCCCAGGTCGGCGGCAGGTACGAGGTCATCCACCACACCCAGCTGCTCTCCCGCCTCGTCGCCGACGGGCGGCTCACGCCGGTCACCCCCGTCGACAGCCTGGTGACCTACCACGACCCCTGCTACCTCGGGCGCCACAACAAGGTCTACACACCGCCACGCGAGGTGCTCGACGGCGTACCCGGCCTGCGGACCCAGGAGATGCACCGCTGCAAGGAACGTGGCTTCTGCTGCGGCGCCGGTGGGGCGCGGATGTGGATGGAGGAGAAGATCGGCAAGCGGGTCAACGTCGAGCGGGTGGACGAGGCGCTCGCCCTGGACCCCGACGTGGTCTCGACCGCATGTCCGTTCTGTCTGGTCATGCTGGGAGACGCCGTGACGGCCAAGAAGCAGGACGGCAGCGCGCGTGAGGACGTCGAGGTCGTCGACGTCGCGCAGCTGCTGATGCGCTCGGTGCGGCGCAACATCACCGTGGTCGCGGTGCCCGGCGAGGAGGCGCCGGCGGCCGAACCGGTTGCCGCCGAGGGGCCCGGCTGAGCGCCATCCTCCGAACGGCTTACCCCGGTCGTGTGCATTCTGTCATCCGCTGATGACAATGGGTGAAGGTAAAGGGATAGTAACGAGCTATCCGCACCTGTCCCAAGCACACCGGGGGAACCGTGAAGCAGCACCACCTCGACCGAGCGCTGCAGTGGCGCGTGGTCGTCGCAGCGTCCGTGACTCTGGGCGCACTGCTCGTGGGTTCGTCGACCGGAGAGGTCGTCGCCGCTCAGCAGACGGTTCCAGCCGCCTCGGAGCAGACCTCCTCGGCCAGCGGTCCCAGCACCCGGGTGATCGTCGAGTCAGACCCCGGTCAGGCCCAGGCGGCCGCCAGCTCTGCCACCAGGCTCGGCGGCACCGTGGTCGCCACCCAGGCCTCCCTCGACACCGTGGTCGTCGACCTTCCTGCCGGCGCGATCGGCGCCCTGCGGTCGGCTGACGGCGTCGTCGCCGTCACCGAGGACACCCAGGTGCGGCTGCAAAGCCTCAGCCCCGGTCTGAGCACTGAGACCAACGGGAGCATGGTCAACGTCACCCGATTCACCGGCGCCACGACGTACTGGCGCAACGGCTTTGTCGGCCGCGGCGTCGACGTGGCCCTCCTCGACTCGGGCGTGTTGCCCGTCGAGGGGCTGTTGACCCCTAACAAGCTGGTCATCGGCCCGGACCTGTCCTTCGAGTCGCAGCAGCCGTCCATGGCCAACCTGGACAGCTTCGGCCATGGCACCCACCTGGCCGGCATCATCGGCGGGCTCGACCGCGGCGTGACCTCGGCGAGCGTGCTCGCCGGCACCCCGGCGTTCCTCGGAATGGCGCCCGGCGCACGCATCGTCAGCCTGAAGATCGCCGACGCTCGGGGCAACACCGACGTTTCCCAGGTGATCGCGGCCATCGACTGGGTCGTCACTCATGCACAGGAAAACGGCCTGAACATCCGGGTCATCAACCTGTCCTTCGGCACCGACTCGACGCAGGACTACCGCCTCGACCCGCTGGCTCACGCCACCGAGGTGGCCGCCGAGCAAGGTCTCGTGGTCGTGGTCTCAGCGGGCAACGGGGGCGGCGACCGGGTCGGTCTGGCCAACCCGGCGTTCGACCCGGCCGTGATCGCCGTCGGCGCCGTGAACACCCGCGGCACCTTCGACCGGGCCGACGACTATGTGCCCGCCTTCTCCCAGCGAGGCGCGACGGCCGAAGGCAAACGCGGACCCGACCTGGTGGCCCCCGGCGTCTCGCTGGTCGGCCTGCGGGCCCGCAACTCGTTCATCGACCAGATGCACGGCCACACCGGCGCGGTCGATGACAGGTTCTTCAAGGGCAGCGGCACCTCCCAGGCGGCTGCGGTCGTCTCGGGGGCTGCAGCACTGGTGCTTTCCCACCGGCCGGCGCTGACACCGGAGCAGGTGCGCGACGTGCTGCGCCGCTCGGCGCGCAACGTCCCCGGGGCGTCGTACGACGCGCAGGGGGCAGGCTCGCTCGACCTGACCGCGGCCTTCAGCACCACCGTGCGCGGAGTCACGGCCCCCAGGGTGAACCCTGGCGGCGGCTCGCTGGACAAGGCCCGCGGCAAGTTCAAGGTCAAGAAGAACGGCGTCCCGCTCACCGGCGAGCAGGACATCTTCGGCAACCACACGGACACCGGTGACCTGGCGCAGGCGCAGGAGAGCGGTACCCCCTGGAGCGGTGGCAGCTACAACGGCGCCACCTGGGCCGGCGGGGGCTGGCTCGGAGCCACCTGGGCCGGAGCCACCTGGGCCGGCGCCACCTGGGCCGGCGCCACCTGGGCCGGAGCCACCTGGGCCGGAGCCACCTGGGCCGGCGCCACCTGGGCCGGCGCCACCTGGGCCGGCGCCACCTGGGCCGGCGGCGAGTGGAACGGGGCAACCTGGGCCGGAGCCTCCTGGGCTGATGCCGAATGGGCCAATGATCTGTGGTCGAGCGCGGGCTGGGAGTGATCGACATGACATCGACACGACAAGCGGTCAGCGTGCCTCTGGGCCGCGAAGCAGACGCGACGATGGCAGGGCGTGGCGGTGCGCTCGCACCCGGCGCGACCTGGGTCTGAGGAAGGGTTTGAGTCAGGCTCGGCGCCGCGGCACTCACGCGGCGCCGTTCCTGCGCTAAGGCTGGCCCGCTCCGCAGTCGATGAAGACAACATGCGGACCAGGGTGAGCGCGGTACGTGCCCCATGGCACCCGTCGCGCCGGACCACGCGTCCGACCCGGCGGGTGCTCGGGCTGGTCCTGATGCTCGCCGTCATCGCCTCGGTGATCTGGCTGTTCATCCAGGCCTCACCGCCGCAACCTCCTCTCGACCTGCGGATCCCCTGGTGGCTGCTGGCCGCGATGTTCGCCGCCACCGAGGTATGGGTCTTCCATATCCAGGTCGGCCGCGAGGCGCAGAGCATCTCGATCAGCGAGGTGCCCCTGGTCCTCGCCCTCTTCTACGCCCTGCCCGAGGATCTGCTGATCGCCCGGCTGGTCGGGCCGGCCCTGGTGATGCTTCTCCACCGCCGCCAGACCCTGCTCAAGTCCGGGGTCAACATCGCCCTCGTCTTCCTCGACACCGCCGTCGCGCTCGCCGTCTTCCGCATCGTCGGGGGCGGCAGCACGGCCGACGGTTGGCGCGAGTGGACGGGCGCCGTCTTGGCGTGCGCAGCCGCGATGGCCGTCGACCTCGTCGTACTGCGCATCATCATCCGGTGGTACGACGGCAAGCCGCCAGCCGGTGGTGCACGCAGCTTCGCGTCCGGCGTCGGGCTCGCCGCCTCGAGTGCCTTGCTCGGTCTGATGCCCCTGCTGACCCTGCGGCTCGGCGCCCTCGCCGCCGTGCCGCTGCTCGCGGGCGGTGCGGTGCTGATGCTGGGCTACCGCGGCTACGCGTCGCTGGCCGACCGGCACAGCAGCCTCGAACGCCTCTTCCGGTTCAGCCGTGAGCTCAGTGTCGCGCCTGAGTCCGATGACGTGCTGCCCGCCGTACTCGCGCAGGCCCGTGAGCTGTTGCGCGGCGAATCGGCCGAGGTCATGCGCTTCGCGGACTACGACGTCGCGGTGTGGCGCCTCGACGGGGAGCGCACCGAGTCACTGCCCGATGCCGAGGCACACGCCACCGGTGAACTGGTCCGCAACCTCTTGAACGGGTCGGAGGCAGTCCTGGTGCGGCCCGACGAAGGGGCCGGTTCGACGTACCTGCAATCCCGGACGGCTCACGAAGCCGTGCTCGCCCCTCTGCGCTACGACGGACAGACGGTGGGCGCACTCGCCGTGCACGACCGGGTCGGCGAGGTCCGCGGCTTCTCCACCAGCGACCTGCACCTACTACAGACCATTGCGAGTCACGCGTCGGTCGCCCTGCACAACGAGATGCTCATCGGCCGGCTGCGGCATGAGGCGCTGCACGACACCTTGACCGGCCTGCCCAACCGCGCGCAGCTCACGGCCGAGATGATCACCGCGTTGGCTGAGGCACGACCCCTGAAGCAGCAAGTGGCGGTGATGATCCTCGACCTCAACGGCTTCAAGACGGTCAACGACACCCTGGGGCACCACGTCGGGGACGACCTGCTGCGTCAGGTGTCCTCGCGGTTCAGCGAGGTGTGTCCCAGCGAGGTGACCGTGGCCCGGTTGGGTGGCGACGAGTTCGCCGTGCTGGCGCCCTCGACCACCGTCGAGCGGGCCGAGGAGATCGCCGGACGGCTACTCAATGCGCTCACGCCGACTTTCGTGGTCGGCCAGGAGCGCCTGCACCTTTCGGGTTCCATCGGCATCGCGCTCGCTCCCGACCACGGCCGCACCGTCTCCGACCTGCTCAAGCGCGCGGACATCGCGATGTACGCTGCCAAGAACGGCGCCTCGCCGAGCGTGCTCTACCGGGCCGACATCGACATGAACGACGCGTCGCTGCTCTCCCTGATGGGCGAGCTCCGCGAGGCCATCGCGGCTGGCGACGTCGACATCGAGGTCGAGCCGGTCGTCGACCTGCGCACTGACGAAATCGCCTCCGCCGAGGCACTGGTGCGCTGGCACCACCCGGTCCGGGGGACCCTGCGCCCAGGTCTCTTCCTCCCTCTGGCCGAGCGCAACGGGCTGATCGCACCGCTCACGATCCTGGTGCTCGACCGAGCCGTGGCCGCCTGCGCCCGCTGGCGCGCGGAAGGCCTCGACATCCCCATCTCGGTGAACCTGTCGGCGCGGTCGTTGCTCGACACCGAGCTTCCTGCGGCCGTGGCGGCCGCGCTGTCGCGGTACAACCTGCCCAGCAAGTCGCTCACCCTGGAGATCACCGAGAGCATCGTGCTCAGCGACGCCGACCGGGCACTGGTGCTGCTCGCCGACCTGCGCAACCTCGGCGTACGCCTCTCGCTCGACGACTTCGGTACCGGCTACTCCTCTCTCACGCACCTCTCCGAGCTGCCCATCCAGCAGCTGAAGATCGACCGCTCGTTCGTCAGTCGCATCCACGACTCCGCGCGCGACCGGGCCATCGTGGGTGCCGTAGCCGACCTGGCGCGCAACCTCGACCTCGAGGTGGTCGCGGAGGGCATCGAGACGCCGGAGACCGCCGAGCTGCTCTCCGAGCTCGACTGCGAGCTCGGTCAGGGCCACTTCTTCGCCATGTCGATGGCAGCCGACCTGCTCCCTCTGTGGGTGCGGACCCGTCGCCAGCTCCCGCCGATCCCCCGCTCGTCCGGTGAGACCACCCGCACCCAGCTGATGCGCGCCGTCCGCTAACGCGTCCGGCTTGCGGGCTTTCGCCCCTTCTTTCTCTGAAGGATCGCTGCAACTTTTCCGAACCTGGCCGTATCAGGCCGTCTCCCAAGGGATCGTGCCCGTAGACCGTCGACGGACAGCAGACCGGGAGCCCCTCGATGCACGACTTGAGCAAGACCAACAACGCGTCCATCCCCGAAGCACGCAGCAGCGAGACGACCACTGCGCGTGCCGCCGTCCGCACCGTCGACGTCCACAAGACGTACGGCAGCGGCGAGGCGGCCGTCCACGCCCTCGCGGGTGTGTCCGTCGACTTCGCCGCCGGGGAGTTCACCGCCGTCATGGGCCCGTCCGGCTCCGGCAAGTCGACGCTCATGCACGTCGCAGCAGGCCTCGACACCGTCTCCAGCGGCACCGTGCTGGTCGGCGACACCGACCTGACGTCGCTGAAGGACAAGGCCCTGACCGCGCTGCGCCGCGACCGTGTCGGCTTCGTCTTCCAGCAGTTCAACCTGATCCCGACGCTGTCGGCCGAGGAGAACATCGCGCTGCCGTCCCGACTGGCCGGTCGGACCCTCGACCCCGAATGGTTCGGCAGGATCGTCGACGTCGTCGGCCTGGCCGACCGGCTCCACCACCGGCCGAGTGAGCTCTCCGGGGGTCAGCAACAGCGCGTTGCCGTGGCCCGGGCCCTCGCCAGTCGCCCGGAGGTGGTCTTCGCCGACGAGCCGACCGGCAACCTCGACCGGCATTCCGGGGCCGAGGTGCTCTCGTTCCTGCGCCGCTCTGTCGACGAGACGCAGCAGACCATCGTGATGGTCACCCACGACCCGGGGCAGCGAGCCACGCGGACCGGGTTGTCTTCCTCGCCGACGGCCAAGTCGTCGGCGAGCTGCTCGACCCCACCGCCGAGCGGGTGCTCGACCAGATGAAGTCGCTGGAGGGCTGAGCGGTGCGCACCCTGACGTTGCGTGGCCTCGCCGCGCACAAACGACGACTGTTCTCGACCATGCTCGCGGTGCTGCTCGGCGTCGCGTTCATGGCCGGGTCGCTGATCTTCACCGACACGATGCGCGCGAGCCTGTCGGGCGTCTACCAGGACGCCGAGCGCAACACGGACACCCTCGTCCGCGGACCCGCGACCATCGAGACCGGCTACGGCGTGCAGCACGCACCGGTCGACGGATCGCTGATCGACGACGTCGAAGCCGTCCCCGGCGTTGCCGGCGCGGCCGCCCGCATCGAAGGCTTCGCCCAGGTGCTCGACAAGAACGGCGAGTCGATCGACGACCTCGCCTGGGGTGCCACGCCGATGGGTGCCGCGTGGTCGGACAACGAGCGGCTCAACCCCTTCCAGCTCGTGGACGGCCGTGGTCCGCAGGCGGCCGACGAGGTCGTCGTCGACCGATCGATCGCGGACAACGCGAACTGTCGATCGGCGACACGACGTCGGTGCTGACCGGCGAGGCACCGACCCCGATGGAGGTCGTGGGCATCGCGACGTTCGCTGGCGAGGACAACCGAGCGGGCAACCGCACCGTGCTGTTCACGCCCGAGGCCGCCGACAAGCTGCTCGCTCGAGAGGCTCGTCGACGCCATCGCCGTCGAGGCCGCCGACGGTGTCTCCCAGTCCGAGCTGGCGAAGGCCCTCAACGCTGCCTTGCCGGCCGAGATCGACACCATCACGGGCGAGGCGCTGATCGACGAGAACGCCAACCGCAAGAACGAGGACGTGCAGTTCTTCTCGATCTTCATGACCGTGTTCGCCGTCGTCGCCCTGCTCGTGGGTGCCTTCATCATCAGCAACACGTTCACGATCCTGGTGGCCCAGCGCACCCGTGAGCTCGCCCTGCTGCGCGCCATCGGGGCCAGTGCCCGCCGATCCGTCGCTCGGTCGCCCTCGAGGCGCTCGTCGTCGGCCTGGTGGCGTCCGCGCTCGGTCTGGTGGCCGGCGCCGGGGTCGCGATCGGCATCGAGCGGCTGTGGGACGTGATGGGCATCACCATGCCCGACGGCCCGCTCGTCATGGCGCCGCGTTCCTTGCTGATCGCTTTCGTCGTCGGCGTCCTGGTCACGTTCGTGTCAGCCTTGCTGCCGGCTCGGCGCGCGGCCGGATCGCGCCCGTCGCGGCGATGCGGCAGGTCGCCGTGGAGCGGACGCGCGTCTCCCGAAGGCGAGTGGTCATCGGGCTGGTGCTGACCGCGCTGTCCGCTGCGGCAGTGGTGCTCGGCATCGTCGGTGGGCAGGTGGTCCCGGTCCTGGTCGGCGCGTTCGGCGCGTTCTTCGGCGTCGCCACGCTGTCGCCGCTGCTGGCCCGGCCGGTCGTGCGTACGACCGGTGCGCTCCTGCCGCGCTTCGCCGGCATGCGCGGGCTCCTGGCCCGCGAGAACGCGATGCGCAACCCGCGGCGTACCGCGGCGACCGCGTCGGCGCTGATGATCGGCGTCGCGATGGTCGGCTCATCACGGCGTTCGCGACCTCGGCCAATGGTCGATCGGCGACTCGTTCGACCGGGAGTTCCGCGGCGACCTCGCGGTCGAGACGGGCGCGTGGATCCACGGCGGGGTCAGCCCCGACCTGTCGCGCGACCTCGCTGCGCGCCCCGAGGTCGGCGCCGTCGCGGGACACGCGCTCACCCTCGCCGAGATCGGTGACGACTCGACCGACTGTCGGCCTGGCCGGGCGCGACGGTCGGTGAGCTGTTCGACCTCGGGGTCACCGAGGGCAGCGTCGAACGCTCGGGGGCGACGGGCTCGCAATCGGCACGAAGTACGCCGAGGACAAGGGCCTGGCCCTCGGCGACAAGGTGCCGGTCACCTTCGACAACGGGGCCAAGCGGAGCTTCACCGTGAAGGCGCTCTTCGAGCACACGGACTGGACGTGGAACATCTGGGTGGACCGATCAGCGTTCACCGAGTTGCTGCCCGACGTCGTCGACACCACCGTGTACGTCAAGGCGGCCGATGGCGTCGACACCGCCACCATCCGTGCGACGGTCGATGATGCCGCGGCGGGCTACGCCAACGCCGACGTCCGGGACCGGGACGAGATGAAGGCGGCGGTCGAGTCCGGCTTCGACACGGTGCTCAGCGTGGTCTACGCACTGCTCGCGCTGGCCATCGTGATCGCCCTTCTGGGCATCGCCAACACGGTCGCCCTGTCGGTGGTGGAGCGGACTCAGGAACTCGGCCTGCTGCGCGCCGTGGGCATGTCTCGCGGTCACATGCGCGGCATGGTGCGGTGGGAGGCAGCGCTGATCGCGGTCTTCGGCACGCTGACCGGCCTCGCGGTGGGGCTCTTCCTCGGCTGGGCGATGGTCTTCGCCGTCAGCCAGGAGGTGGAGACGGCCAAGTTCGTGGTGCCGTACGGGCAGCTCGCGATCATCGTCGCGATCGCGGCGGCCTGCGGGGTGCTGGCCGCGCTGCTGCCGGCACGTCGAGCCGCCCGGCTCGACGTACTGCAGGCCATCGCCACCACCTGATCTGCCACCCCTCACCCCTCACCCCTCACCCCTTCACCCCTCACCCCTCACCCATCACCCATCACCCCTCACCTCGCTCACCCGCCCCTCACCCCCTCGCCCACCCGCCCCTCACCCCCTCGCCCACCCGCCCCTTCGTCGGTGATCATGCAGTTGTGCGGGTGCTTCGCCCTGCAACTACCTGCACAACTGCATGATCACCGCTGATTGGTGGCGGCTGATTTGTGGGGTGGCGGCTGATTTGTGGGGTTGGATTCCGGTTGCAGCGGGTTGCAGCGGCTGCAAGTCGGCGGCAAGCCTGCCGCAAGGCGGTGGCTGCGCCTTCGTCGTACCGACTCACCGACGAAGGAGCACCACATGACCGCCACCGCAGGGCCAGACCTCTCGGGCTTCCTGATGGGACACCGCGGCTTCCGCGCCGAGTTCGGCCGTATCGCGGCCGCTGCGCAGGCAGTGCGCGACGACGCGCACGCGGCTCTGCTCGACGACCAGATCGACCTCGTCATGCACCTGCTGCACCACCACCACACCGCTGAGGACGACCACGTGTGGCCGACCC